>NZ_BNJK01000001.1:4800000-8906807 GCF_016587455.1 Reticulibacter mediterranei
TTTGCCCCGGTGCCTGTAGGGGTTGGAGTTGGATGGTGGGAAGCCGAGTCGGGCTGTGTTGGTAGGCAAGAAGAGAGAATGGTAGACAGAAATACCAACACAAAAAGTGCTAGAAACAATCTTTTCATGAACATATACCTCTTTATTGATAAACGAACGAGAGGTGTGAGTTTCTGCGGATCGTAAATTTGTTAGAATTTACAACTTATGCATATAGGCTGATTTGGAAAGCTTGCGACTCGCGTTTATCAAGAATGTGCGTTGAAAATGCTTATTTCTTATTTTGCATGAAAAGATTATGGATAATAAGGGGGATGCAGACCCAATAAGTAGTTTATTAGCTAAGGATGAAATTAAGCTGCTACTGGTACAAGTATATCATACCCCTCAGCAGGCCGATAGAGTACCCTACTTGCTCTTATCTACTTGCTAATGCACTATTCTTCAGGAGAAGGTGCCTTCTTTTGAGTATCCCTGAAATGCTTATGATAGTCCCTATTGCCAACTCACCAAAAATATGGTAAGCTCTACTACTGGAATATGCTTGCCAGACCATGTGCCCATACGCCCTCGTGGGGGTACGTCGATCCTCCTCCGCATATCTCCGTGTTTGTTGTTTGCTTTCATTTTTTCTACCTATGAGGTATCAGACAATGCCCTACGAGATGGGTGAATATTACAAGCGTGCCAACGACTACGACCTGGAATATCAGGGCCAGTCGGAGCAGGATGTACCGTTCTGGAAAGAGTTGGTGATGCGCTATACGCCTTGCCATGTGCTGGAACTGGCCTGCGGCAGTGGACGCATCGGGATGGAGTTGTTGAAGGGTCCGGGCGATTTCTTGCTGGATGGGCTGGATATCGAGCCAGAGATGCTCAAAGCCTATCTGCGTAAAGTCTCACAGGAATCCCCCGAGATCCAGCAGCGCGTGAAGTTGCTCGAAGGCGATATGTGCGACTACCAACTTCCCTCCAAAGGCGATTACGACCTGATCTTTCTCCCCTTCAATTCTATCTGTCACCTGTATGAGCTTGAACAACAATTAGAGACTTTCAGAAATACCTGGGAGCATCTCGCCCCCAATGGCCACTTTGTGGTCGATACCTTCCTCCCCGATATCGATTACCTGAGCGATGCACTCAACCGTCCCTCCAATGTCTATCTCGAAGATGAGATCGAAGATCCCGACGACGAATTTACGATGTTACTTTATACCAGCCGCAAATTCGATCCCTATGAACAGTTGCAGCATATCGTCTGGACGCATGAGAAGTTCTTCCACGAGAGCGGAGAAAATGAGCGCTATCTCACTAAACTCGATATGCACGTCTTCTTCCCTCGCGAACTGCAAATGCTCTTTCTGGCGACCGGCTTCAGCATCGATGCCATCTATGGGAGCTATGATTGGAAGCCCTTCGGCAGAGGCACGCGACAGATTGTGGTTGGACGCAAACCAAATGTATGAATAATGCGATAATGAGCTTTTACAGCCAAATCAGACTCCTTTCGTAGTGGAGCGATTTATCGCGTTGGGTCGGCATCACGGGCGCTTCCACCAACGCGATAAATCGCTCCACTACGAAATGCACATATCAAATATGTAACAATATGCTCTCAAAAGAGCGAGAGGAGCTTGAAAAGGACGCTTTGTAGTGTCCCGATCAGGCTCTTCTCGCTCTTTAAGCAGATGCAGGCGAGTTTATGGGAACCAGTTGACGCTGTTCATGACAAGTGTTAGAATATATCCTAGTTATGAGGTCGGAATAATTGAGAGCAATGCAAAGACAACACGACGTATTACCTGACGATATATTACGAGAGGATGAACCATGATGTTGCGGGTATCCACGAAAGGCGAATATGGCGTGCGAATCATGGTCGATCTCGCTCGCCATTATGGTGGCCGCCCCCGATCATTGACCGACATTTCGCAAGCGGAGACGTTGCCGCTGGCGTATCTGGAGCAACTGGTCAAGCTGCTGCGTGAGGCCGAGCCTGCACTGGTAGTCAGTACAAGAGGCGCGCACGGTGGCTATCGACTCAGCCGTCCTCCTGCCGAGATTACGATGGGGGAGATCGTGCGCGTGCTGGAAGGGCCGATTGCTCCCATGATCTGCGCGACTGAAGGCGAGATGAGCCAGATTTGCGGCTACCTCGACGCCTGCAAGACCAAGTACCTGTGGGCGCGAGTACGCGATGCAGTGGCTCAGACACTCGATTCAATCACGTTAGAGGAGCTGGTCACGGAGACCGAGCAGGTGGGATCACCCACGCAGTTTATCGCTCTCTCGAATATTCACGTTGGCGTCAACTCAGGCGAGTATTTGCCTGACCGACAGCCAGAGGCACCGCTACCAAACTAACTCAACTGGTATCAGATGTGGTGCATCCATTTGCTCCCCGCCCGTCGAGTGGGATAGATGATCATGTCTGCAAATCCTTTGTTCAACTTTTTTGTATGGCGTTGGCTGGCTGCCTGTTTATCGTCCCGATTCAATAAGTGCAATGGCGAGATTTCGCCCCTGACTATAATTTAAGGAGTGGTCTAAGAGAATGGGATCTGAACTCATTATTAAGAACCTTCATGCGAATATCGAAGGCAAACCGATTCTACGAGGCGTTGACCTTGTTGTAAGGCAGGGCGAAGTGCATGCCCTGATGGGACCGAACGGGTCCGGCAAAAGTACTCTGGCAAACGTCATCATGGGCAACCCCAAATATGAGGTGACTGAAGGCGAGATCTGGTTTAAGGGCGAGAACATCCTCGAATATTCGCCCGACCGCCGCGCACGTATGCGCCTCTTCTTGGCCTTCCAGTATCCCATGTCCATCCCCGGCGTGAGCGTAGCAAACTTCCTGCGCCGCTCGTTGGAGGCCGTGCGCGAAGGCAACAAGCCGCTTGAAGAGGGCGAGAATCCTACCGGCCAGATGGCGAAGCGCAAAGCCATTCCCCCGCGCGAGTTCCGCAACCTGTTGAAATCAAAGATGGACCTGCTCAAAGTAGGCAACGAATTTATCAACCGCTCCATTAACGATGGCTTCTCCGGTGGTGAGAAGAAGCGCGCAGAGATTTTGCAGATGGCGCTGCTTGAGCCTGAGATCGCACTGATGGACGAGACCGACTCCGGTCTGGACATCGACGCCCTCAAGATCGTCTCCGAGAGCGTCAACGCCTTGCGTGGTCCCAACCTGGGTATCCTGCTCATCACGCACTACCAGCGCATGCTCAACTACATCACCCCTGACTTTGTGCATGTTATGTACGAGGGCCGCGTTGTGAAGTCCGGCGGCAAAGAACTGGCGCTCGAACTTGAGGAGAAGGGTTACGAGTGGATTAAACAGCAGAATGAGGTGACGGCTGATGCTTAATGCTCTGGCAACCGGGTTCACTCGTGATGCGGTGGTGGAGCTATCGCGTCAGCGCGGCGAACCCGAATGGATGTTGCAGAAGCGTCTGGAAGCCTGGGAGATTTACGAGAAGACTCCCGCCCCGCTTGGTCGTCGTGGTGACCTGGGCACGCTGAAGGCGCTGGCGAATTTCAAATTCCAACAACTCAATCCTTATGTGCCGACCGAAGAAGGAACTTTACCAACTGCAATCGAGCAGTCCTTGCAGGAGGCGCTGGTCAACGAGCGCTCTGGCCTGATCGTGCAGCATAACTCGTCGGTTGTGCATACGGAACTGGTCGAGGAGTTGCGGCAGCAGGGCGTGATCCTCACCGATCTGGCAACGGCAGTGCGCGAGCATCCCGAACTGGTGCAGCAACACTTTATGACAAACTGCGTGCCGGTTGATGCCAGTAAATATACGGCGCTGCACGCGGCCTTCTGGAGCGCTGGCTTCTTCCTGTATGTGCCAAAGGAAGTTGAGATCGAGAATCCCGTGCTGGCACAGGTCTGGCTCGATGCTGCCTCCGCTGGTATCTTCTCGCACACGCTGATTATCGCCGAAGAGCAGAGCAGCGTCCGTTTCGTTCAGGAATACGTCTCCAGCGTTGCGAACGGGCAACCTTCGTTGCTCAGCGATGTGGTGGAGGTCTATGCGAAAAACGAGGCGCGAGTCGAGTTCAGCAACGTGCAGGATCTCGACCAGAACACGTGGAACATCACCAACAAAAACGCGATCTATGACAAGGATGGCAGCGTAACCTTCGTTATGGCCGATCTGGGTGCGAAGCTGAGTCATGCCACCATCGGTGCGGGACTGCACGGCAACGGCAGCGCGGGCGAGCTTGTTGGTGTCTTCTTCACCGACCACGATCAGCGCTACTCCATCAATACGCTCTCCGACCACGCGGCTCTCTCGACCAACGCCGAGACGCTGGTTAAGGGCGTGCTGACCGATGAGTCGAGGGTGGAGTTCGATGGGATGATCCGTGTGCGCGCCAAAGCGCAGCAAACGGCGTCGTTCCTTTCAGCACACGGCCTGCTGTTGAGCAAGAAAGCACGCGCTGAGTTTATTCCTGGCCTGGAAATCGCCGCTAACGAGGTGAGCGCCAGTCACGGAGCCACCAGCGGCCAGATCGACGAGGAGCAGCTCTTCTATCTGATGGTGCGTGGTATTCAACGCCCGGAGGCCGAGCGCATCGTGGTGCAGGGCTTCTTTGAGCCGGTCTTGCAGCGCATTCCGCTGGAAAACCTGCGTATTCGCCTGCGCCGCAGTATTGTACGCCGTATGAGCGGTGAGTATGAGACGGAGGCCGATACCTGGGTGGACGCTCAGGAGCGCTGGGAGATCGAGGGCGTCGATGAGCAGGCCATCTCGCTTGATGGCAATCCCAAAGACGACGAGATCCAGTTAAGCGAGTACTAGGACGTGACGAGGCACCGCGCATGGTGTCTCGTCCTTTCGCACATAATGGTGGTGGAATCGTCGTTATGCGCGAACAGGGTTAACAATCAGGGGATGCGTCAATGATTACATCTGACCATACAACAACGCCTGGAGCGGCAGGCTCACGTACTGTTGCTGATATTCGCAAGGATTTTCCTATCCTCTCGCGTCCGGTTCACGGGGGAAAGCCGTTCGTTTTTCTTGATAGTGGGGCCAGTTCGCAAAAGCCGGCAGCCGTGATCGAGGCGATGGATCACTATTATCGCACCTACCATGCCAACGTGCATCGCGGCGTTTACGAGGTCAGCGAAGAGGCGACGGCGGCGATGGAGAAGGCGCGCGTCAAGGTTGCGCGTTTCATCAACGCCCGGCAGAGCAAGCAGGTTATTTTCACCCGCAACACCAGCGAGGGCATCAATCTCGTCGCTTATAGCTGGGGCTGGGCCAATATCCATGCTGGCGACCTGATCATCGTAACGGAGATGGAGCATCACAGCAATCTCGTTCCCTGGCAACTGTTGGCCCAGCGTACGGGGGCGCGGCTAGAATTTATCCCGATCGACGATAACGGCCTGTTGCGCCTGGATGTCTATGAAGAACTTTTGAAGCAGCAGCCAAAGCTGGTGGCGTTTACCCAGATGTCGAATGTGCTTGGTACGATTACTCCGGCTCAACAGATCATCGCCCAGGCGCACGAGGCGGGAGCAATTACGCTGGTTGATGCCGCTCAGAGTGTGCCACATTTGCCAGTTGATGTGCAGGCGTTGGATGTGGATTTCCTAAGCTTCAGCGGTCATAAGATGCTTGGCCCGACCGGAATCGGCGTGCTTTATGGCAAACGCGCCCTGCTTGAAGCGATGCCCCCCTTTATGGGTGGTGGCTCCATGATTCGCACGGTGCATTTGCGCGAGTCTACCTGGGCTGATCTGCCCTGGAAGTTTGAGGCAGGCACACCAGCCATTGCCGAAGCGATTGGTCTTGGAGTTGCGGTAGATTATCTCAATAGCCTGGGCATGAATGCCGTATTGCAGCATGAGCGCGAGATCACCGCTTATGCAATGGAACAGTTGCAAGCCATTCCTGGTTTGAAGATCTATGGTCCTGATGCGAGTCAGCGTGGCGGCGTTATCTCCTTCACGCTGGACGATATTCACCCGCACGATCTGGCCTCCATTCTGGATCAGGAAGTTGGCGTGGCGATTCGTGCCGGTCATCATTGCGCTCAACCGTTGATGGACCGTTATGGCCTATCTGCAACCGCACGAGCCAGTTTCTACGTTTATACTACTAAAGAAGAAATTGATGTGCTGGTACAGGGTTTGCACAAAGCACAGCAGATTTTCAGTTTGTAATTTTTGCAAGATGGATGTTTTCGCGCGTAGGGAGAGGAGCCTTGCCCACAAGACCCAGCGCGGGCGGTATTGAAAAATACCTGAATAGAGGCAATTGTTATGTCAATGGATTATTATCGCGAATATATTCTGGATCACTATCGGAATCCGCGTAACTATGGAAAGCTTGAAGCGCCCGATGTGCATTCGGAGGACTCGAATCCGTTGTGTGGCGATCAACTTGGTATGGATTTGATCGTAGAGGGGGATCATGTCAAAGAGGTGCGCTTCCAGGGACGCGGCTGTGCCATTAGTCAGGCGTCCGCTTCGATGCTCTCCGAGATGATCCAGGGCCAGCCAGTGGAGGATGTTATCAAACTTGGCAAAGATGACATTCTGGAGTCGCTCGGCATTCCAATTAGCCCGGCTCGCACCAAATGCGCCTTCCTCTCTCTGCGTGTGCTGCATCGTGGACTGGCGATGGCAGGATTGGAGAGGCCCGATCAGGATGATGAGGAAGAGGAGTAGAGTCGCCTCATGACCAATTTTATCAAAGTTGCCACGCTCGATGATGTTAGCGAGGGTGAGATGTATGCTATCGAGGTGGACGGGGAACCCGTTTGCCTGACCAGAGTTGAGGGGCAGATCTACGCCTTCACCGATAATTGCACCCACATCAGCGGCCCCTTGAATGATGGTGAGCTTGAGGGTTGCGTCGTCACCTGTCCCTGGCACGGTGCGCAATTTGACGTGCGCACAGGGCAGGTGCTACGTGGGCCGGCTCGCCAGGATTTATATACCTATCCCGTCAAGGTGGAAGATAACGCTATTTTTATCAGCCTCCCCGACGAAGAGTATAGCGAATAATTTTTAACGGGTTGTGAGGGATGTTATAATTGCGCAGAAACCGCGCAATTATAACATCCCTCACAAGTTTATATTCTTCCTCTATAGTATCTTTATGAGAGTTGAGTTATGTATGGAGTTTGTTAGCTCAATTGTATGCGCATTCGGCGGCGCGGCGAGGGCAGTTTGGGTTGGGGCGGTTCCTCGCTGGTATCAGGTGTACTGACCATTTGTTCGCGCAAAACATCGACCTGATCGATCATCGCCTGTTCCATTGTCTCCTGTCCTGCCGAGCCAACCCAGTGCATCATTGAGGAGAGGAAAAGCTCCTTCAGATAGGCAAAGGAGAAGCCAGCGGCGAGTTCGCTCAGTCGGACGGCTCCAGCTTCGCTGATGCGCAGGGCGGGTTTGAGCGTCTCATTCCAGAGGGTGATGTAGGCCAGGCGTTCGGGCTGTTCTGGTAGATCGAAGGGATATTTACGATCAAAGCGGCTGGGGCGATCCAGGATGGCGGGATCAAGCTTCTCGGGATGGTTGGTGGTGGCGAGGGTGACGATCCCGGTGTTGGAGGCAAATCCATCCAATTCGTTGAGGAAGAACGAGCGATTCTCCTCGTTCAGCAGTGAATCGAGATCCTCAAGCACAAGGATGCAGGGCGCAGACTTGCGTGCGCGATCAAAGACAGCATGGATGTTGTCTTCATCTGTTGAGTGTTCTGCCCGGAAGCTTTTGACGTACAGGCAGGGCATATTCAACGCATTGATCAGCGCTTTGACGGTGTGGGTTTTGCCGTTTCCTGGAGGGCCAACAAGCAATACGCCACGCTTCCAGGGAATGTTGTATTCGTCGTAGGTCTGGCGCATGGTAAAGAAGCGTTCCAGATCTTCGCGAATCTGCTGCTTGAGGTTGCCGCGCAAGATCAGATTGTCGAAAGAGGCACCCTGAATAGCCTGGAAAAGCTGGGCGTCCTTTTTCCAGCAGCTACCAGAAAAGACGAGAACCTCGCCGCGCACCTCCGCATTCCAGCGGCACACCTCTTGAATGAAATCTTTTGCTATCTGATGGCTATCACAGAGAATCCAGTAGGCATAGATGACGCGACTGAAGCCTGTGGGCCAGTGCATCACCAGAATATCGAGTGTATTATCCTTCCATTGGACGGTAAACCAGGCATTTTTGGAACTGTCGCTTATTTCTTCTTCTGATGATTCACCAGCGGTCTTTTCCATGAAACCACCGAAGCGAGCAATCATTGTGGGAATGCCTGAACTAAGTTCGCTCCCCTGCCAGTCCGTGATGACCTGATTGTGGATGAACGTTTGCACCTCCAATGAGCAGTGTCCTGCCCGTGCGTAGGTCTCGACATTGAAGAGCGTATCATTGCCTTCAACTAATACTTTTTCAGGAAATTTTTCAGCCAGATATTGGCTGACATGATAATCAATGGCTGTCTCAGGAAGAGCCAGAGCCTCACGAATAATTTGTTCTTTTCCCAAATGTTTCTCCTGGAATTGTTATGTGATTGACAGAAGTTACTTTGCATGTACGGATCTGGCTGTAAGAAGTTGCAGTGTAAGACATTTGGTGCTGTCTATGAAGTTTATACAGCATAACTACGAATATGATAGGTGCTAAGACAAGCCTTGCTGCTATCACATTCGCACTCACGCTAGAGGGTTTTGTAGATGAGCCTTCCGTGATAGTTTATTTATAGCATCTCTGTTTTGGAGCGATCTCATGTTAGAATAAAGGCATGGTAGATAGGCAAAAACTTCCAGCACATCTTCAAAATGGACAATTGCAAATCATCGAGGCAAAGCTGCATGCGCCGCGTCTGTCACCTGACCTGGTGCGGCGTGAGCACCTCCTCGCGCGGCTGGATGAGGGAAGGACACGCAAGTTGACTCTGCTCTCGGCTCCGGCTGGCTCTGGCAAGACCTCGCTGGTTTGTCAGTGGTTGACGGCTCGTCGTGCTGATCCTCAATTCCCGCCGCTGGCCTGGATTGCGCTGGATGCTGAAGATAACGATCCTCAACGTTTCTGGCGCTACGTGATTACGGCCTGCCAGAACGTTCTCCCGGTCGATGCTCCCGATGCTATGCAGCCCGTGTTTGCGTTGCTACAGGCCGCTACACAGACACCCTTTGAGTCTTCGGCTCTGGACGAAGTGCTGATCGCCCTGCTCAACGCCCTGATGCATGTGTCGGAGGGAATCCTGGTGCTGGAAGATTATCATGTGATAATCGCGCCTCAGATTCACCGAACGATGGCCTTCCTGCTTGATCACCTGCCGGAAACCCTGCACCTCCTCATCATTACGCGGAACGAGCCACCTCTATCGCTGGCACGGCTGCGCGCGAGCGGCAATCTGTGTGAGGTGCATATGGCGGATTTGCGCTTTTCGATAGCGGAGATTCAAGGCTTCCTGCAACAGAAGATACGGGTTCCACTGACTGAGCGTATTATCAAACAGATGAATATTCGCCTGGATGGTTGGGCTGCGGGATTGCGCTTGCTCTCATTGGCACTACAAGATCAGACCTCACAGCAAGATGTTGAGCGTTTACTCACCTCGTTTGCCGGGAACAACCGCCCATTGCAGGTCTATTTTGTCTCCGAGGTGCTGGCGCTGCAATCTGAGAGTTGCCAACGATTTCTCCTGCAAACAAGCATCTTGAGTCGCCTCACCGCCTCGCTCTGTGATAGCGTCACAGAGCGAGATGATGGTGAGCATATGCTGAAGATGTTGGAGAGCATGGGCCTCTTTGTGGAGTCGTTGGACGAAAGTGGACGCTGGTATCGCTATCACACCCTTTTCGCTGAGGCCATGCGCGAGGAGGCCAGCCGTCGTCTTGGTGCGGCCACTCTGCAAACAGCGTCGCATCGTGCTAGCCTCTGGTTTGAACGGCAGGATATGCTTCCACAGGCCATCGAAGCCGCACTCACAGGTGGAGATGTCGCGCGTATTGTAGCGCTGATCGAGCAATTTACAACGACGCTGCGTTTTCTGGAGTTGCATGAGTATCATACGCTCATCCGCTGGCTAGAATATGTTCCTCTGTCCAGGCTCAAACAAGTTCCATCGCTCTGTTTAAACTATGCTGTTGCACGCGTATTTGTCTCTATGGCAGACAGGCTCGATGCTCTTACGCTAGCACGCGTGGAAGAGCTATTGCAGGCAGCCGAGACGGGATTTCGTGGCACCGCAAATGCTGCTGCGTTGGGGCAGCTTCTCGCCTTGCGCGCCTGGATTGCCTGGGGCCAGGATGCCATTGAGCAGGCGGCAATGTATGCGCAACAGGCTCTCCTTTTTCTCTCTGAAGATGCGTTTCCCTGGTATAGCATTGCCGAAAATATCATCGGGATACGACGGGCATTGCTTGAGGGACAGTATCATCTGGCATATAGTATCTTCCAGAAAACTCGTGCAGCCTGTGAAGTGTCGGGAAACCGGGCGTTTATTCGTACAATTACGGTGTTGATGGGTTGGGTCTGTTTTGAGCAGGGACAGCTCCATCTGGCTGGTGAATACTGTCGTCAGGTGTTGGCATCAACCAGCGAGCAGAAGTATAGCTCTGACCGTGGGCATGCGCTGCTGGGCACCGCTCAGATTGCCTACGAGCGCAATGATCTCGCAATGGTGGAGCAGTATGTGCAAGAAGCCTATGCACTTGGCCAGGTGCTTGCTGATGAGGAGTGTCAGATCCGCTCACAACTGCTCCAGGCTCGTGGTTTGCACGCGCGAGGAGAGGCCTCATCGGCAATGCAATTGGTAACATCCCTGCTTGCTCGCATCCAGCCACAAACACTGCCGATGCTCTATCGCGATGTGTTGTTGGTGCAAATCGGGCTGTATCTTGCTCTGGGCGATCTTGTCTCGGCCCAGCGTCAGGTCGCCTCCTTGCATACTAGCCAGCAGAAAGAGCCGCTATCATGCGTACAACGCGAACAGGATGCATTGCTGATAGCTCGTTTGCATCTTGCACGCGGTGGGGTGCAGGATGCGCTGACGGAGCTAACTCGTTTGCTAGAAGCTGCTTTGAAGGCCGAACGGCAATATAGCATATTGAGGATACAAGTGTTGCTGGCTCTGGCAGAGTTTGCAAACAAGCAGCTTGTCGAGGCGAGGCAGCGAATACTACAGGTGATTGCGCTGGCGCACCTGGAAGGCCATCAGCGGCTTTTTCTGGACGAAGGGGCAACGATGGAGATGTTGTTGCGCGGTATTGTCTCGCAAGTGCAGGATAAGCTCTTGAGTACGTATCTGCATACACTGCTACAGGCTTTTGCGCAATCCTCTGTGTCCTCGCAGCCGATAGAGGCACTTAGTCCCCAGGAGATGCGCGTCTTGCGTTTGCTGGCAACCGGCTCCTCCTCGCCACAAATCGCGCGGGAATTGATCGTGTCTGTCAATACGGTGCGCACGCAGATTCAAAGCATCTATCGCAAACTTCAGGTGAACAATCGTGTGGCTGCTTGCGAGACCGCCCGAGCACTCAATCTGCTTTAAATCTCTCACAAGTACCAATATAACATGTGTATACTTCCATCTCAGCTGTAGTTCGTAGTTGAGCGATTTATCACGGCGGACCCGCTCTTCAGGCGCTCTACAGCGATAAATCGCTCAACTACGAACTACAGCTTCGGTTTCATTTGTTAAATCTCATCATCTATTATGCTTTGCTTTCTTCCTGAGCATCTCCTGTGGAAGCTTGAGCCATAGGTACATCTTTCAAAAAGAGCGTGGTAATCAGGGCGAAGACGGCGAAGACGAGCACCACGAGAAAGCCGTGTTGCAGAGCGACCATCAACGAGAGCTTGAGCGTCGCCACTACCTGATCCATCAGTTGTTGAGCATAATGTGCGGCCTGCATCATAGCAGAGGCTACAATCTGGTCGTGTTGTGGACCAGCGGGAACCTGAGCCGCAGCGTTTTTCGCTGCCATATCTTTCGCAGTCTGCACAACGGTATCATGATATTGTGGATTGATGAGGATCTGGGTATTGGTGGCGGCCTTCACTCCTGCTGGCGTTAACTGCTGTACAGTCGTGGCCGGAATGCGATTGGCGAGATCGGAGGAAAGCGAGCTATTGACCACCGTTCCCACAATAGCCACACCCAGCGTCGCGCCGAGCTGTCCCAGGTAGCGAACCGCAGCTGTACCAATGCCGAGTTGAGTGCGCGGGAGAGTGTTCTGCACGACAATATTGAGCAGAGAGAAGAATGTGCCAGTGCCGAGTCCTGCGATTACCATATAGAAGATCGTTTCAAGCAGGCTGGTTGATGCTGTTATGCGCGTCAACAGGAAGATACCGACACACATGATGAGCGCGCTCACGATGGCGATAACCTGATAGCGCTGGAGCCGGGCAATAAGCATACCTGCCACCATCGCGCTAACAACCATCATCACCGACATCGGCGTCATGGCTGCACCAGCACCGGTTGCCGAGAGGCCGAGTACCCCTTGCATATAGAGCGGCATGTAGAGCGACACGCCGAGCAAGAGCATCATTTGCAACAGCGAAAGGGTGATGCCGGCTGAGAAGACCTGATTGCGGAAGAGACCGAGCGGCAGGATCGGCTCGATGGCGAAACGCTCGGTGACGAGAAAGAGCGTGAAGAGAACAACTGCCCCCGCCAGCATCGTGATCACCAGGGGTGAACCCCAATCGCCCTGTTCACCACCCCAGGTCAGACCGAGCAGCAGGCAGATAGTGGCAGCGGAAGCCAGGATAGCTCCCAGAAAATCGATGCGTCGTACAGCGGCCCAGCCGGTCTCGGAATTGCTTCTGACGGAAACGTTGGGCGGCAAGAAGACAAGCAGCGCGATGAGGGCAATGAGGCCCACAGGCAGATTGATATAAAAGACCCAGCGCCAGCGCGTGCTATCCGTCACCAGCGTACCAACTAACGGGCCGTGATCGGTGAGCCAGCCGCCAAAGGTCGGACCTACCAGATTCGAGAAGCCGTAGACCGCACCAAACGCGGATTGCCATTTCGCTCGCTCAACGGGCGGGAAGATATCAGCAATGACCGTATTGACCAGCGCCAGGCCAACGCCAGCACCCAGACCCTGCAAAGCGCGAAATGCGATGAGTTGATTCATCGTCAGTGAAGCTCCGGCCAGCACCGAACCCAGCAAGAAGATGACTACGCCAACGACCAGAAACCATTTGCGCCCGAACTGGTCGGAGAGCTTACCAATGATTGGAACCAGCGTTGTAGATGTGAGTAGGTAAGCAGTAACAACCCATGTATAGCGATCAAATCCCTGCAACTCGCCAATAATTTTTGGCATTGCCGTACCAACGATCGTCTGATCCAATGCTTCTAGTAGAAGCGTGAGGAGCAGCGCTATCATCACGCTGGTAAGCGCCATTCCACGTAAACGCCGCTCGTGGCTCTGCGCTTCGGACGGTTGCACTGATTTAATGTCCTCCGTATGTACAGAACTCATAAAGAATTGCTCCTTGCTCTATAGACTTCTTTAATAGAGAAAAAGAAGAATGAATAAAAGCGAAATAAGGATAACAAAAAAAGCGCGAAAAAAAACCGACCCGATGGACAGTGTTTTTGATTGATATATGTTATCCAATAAGCATATGAAATGGACGCCTTTTTGAGGCAGATTAACTCATGCCAGAATAGTATACCATCCTATTCCTGACATCCTTTGTCATGATTCTTCTCTCTTTTCATCATTGAGGAGGGTCACCCGTGAATTTCATATGTCACTGTGAGATAGTATACTGATGAATATACGGTTTGTCAATGATTTTTGCTGATGATTTGCTGTTTATTACCATTAATCTAGTTATTATTAACAAATTGGAAGAAATCACCAAAGAAAAATGGCTGAAACTATCAATGAAATGTGAGATTTTGCTGCCAGGAATGATGCAGGCATTATTGTGCGAATAATGATATTTCAGATACAAGGGCAATACATGTTCTGAGAGATATTTCTAGATTATTGAGGCTCTAATGTGGGAAAGATATCATTGGCGGCAGCTTGATTCGCAAGGGATAGTTCGCGAGCATGCAGGCTTCTGGCCCAGTCCTGTTCGAGTTGCCAGCGCTCAGTAGCATGCTCCATGCTATTGACGATACATTGCACACGATAAGGGGAGGCAACCAATTGGGGATAGTTTTGAGAGTCGCTCCACATCGCATCGATTTCGCTGTGTAGATGGTGAATATGGGCCTGGCAGTAATGGATGTAGTGATCGATCAGACGCAAACGCTCGACTGGGGGAATGAACTCGAAGGCAGTTGCTTTGATGCGGAACAACTCGTGATAGTCGCCGGGGTTGGAACTGGTATCGCGCATCAGGAGGTGAAAGCGCTGGCGTCCTGCCTCAGTGATTTTGTAGATACGCAGATGGCGCTGACCGCGCTGACCGCTCTGTGCCTCGGTATCAACGGCGATCAGGCCGTTCTGTTCCAGTTTTGCCAGCAGAGGATAGAGCCTGCCAGAACTGAGGCGAGCATAAGGACCGATAATATCATTGATAATCTTCGCAATCAGATAGCCATGAGCGGGATAGGCCATCAACTGAGCCAGAATAACCAGTTCGTACATGAGATGGTTCCTTATTGCATGTACCACGTAGCGACATCCCTTGCGGTTGTCGCTACGTGGTAAAACCTTTACGAGCGGAGGACCGCGCCGAAATCTTTGTTTAATGCCTGGATAATTTGCTCCTGAAGCGCGTTCGCCTCGGCATCGGTCAGCGTGCGCTCTTGCGATTGATAGACCAGCGAATAGGTCAGGCTCTTTTTGCCAGATGGGATCGGTTCGCCAGTGTAGACATCGAAGAGTGTCGCTGAGCGCAACAATTCGCCACCGTTGCGCAGGATTGCGTCGTGAATGTCCTGTGCAGGCACATCCTGAGCGACCACCAGGGCCAGGTCACGCGTCAATTCTTGATGGCGCGAGAGCGGCTGATAGGCGGTGCGAGCAGGAGCCGCAGCATAGAGCCGCTCCAGATCGATCTCGGCCAGATACGCGCGGTGCGGCAGATCGTAGCGCTGCTGCACCAGCGGATGCATCTCACCAAGCACTCCGGCGGGACTGAACACCTCCTCGTTCTCGCCGACGCGACGCGGCAGTTCTAGCAGCGCGCAACGGCCGGGATGGAAGGATGGATGCTGAGTGGGCGTGAAGCGGTAGTTGGTGATCTTCAAGCCCTCTAAAAGAGTCTCCACTGCACCTTTTAGATCGTAGAAATCGGCCGGGCGTGCCAGTTCTTCAATCCACGAGATCTCGGCGGGGCCACAGAGCGCGATACCTGCTGTGCGTCGCTCGTCGGGCAGACTATTTGCGCCATCGGTTGGCAGATAGCGGCGACCCACCTCGAAGAAGCGCAGGCCAGCCTTGTTGCGCTTGCTATTCTCCTGCAAGGTCTCCATCAAACTGCTCATCAGCGTCAGGCGCAGAGCCTCCATATCGCTGCTGAGTGCGTTTGCCAGCACGACCGCAGGAATCGAGCGCGGATCAAACGTCGCCACCGCCGTAGTTCCGTTCGACGACTCGACGGCCTGGTGTGCAGCATTATTCGCGCCAACGGGAGCTTGCAGCAGATAGCGAGCGGTATCGGCGTTGGCATAGGCCAGCAGATTGACCATGCGTGCTCGACTGGTCAGCGAATAGGTGACGATCTCGTTGAGTCCCGCGCCGATCAGCAGATTGCGCACCTCCTGTTCGCGCTCGAACCAATCGTCGTGCATTGGCTCAGGCAGCGGGCCAGTTGGAATGGTGCTCGGGATTTTATCATAGCCGATGAGACGGATTACCTCTTCCACCAGATCGGCTCCCTCCTCGATATCGTTGCGATACGTTGGCACCGTCACCAGCATCGTTTTCCCCTGCTCATCTGGTTTGACCGCGAAGCCAAGCGCGGTCAGGGCATTTACGACTTCGGTCTGTGTGACCTTCATCGACGTGAGCCATTCCACCTCATCGATTGAGAAGGAAATGACGCGGCGCTGAGCGGGTTTGGGATAGCAATCCACGACGCCAGGGTGTACGCTGCCACCAGCAAGCTCTTCTAGCAATTGACAGGCGCGCAGGGAGCCGATGTTGACCAGTTCGCGATCAAGACCCTTCTCGTAGCGACTGGAAGCATCGGTACGCAGCCCGAGCTTGACCGAGGTTCGGCGCACGCTGCTTCCCTGGAAGTTTGCGGCTTCCAGTAGCACCGTATCCGTCTTATCGTTGACCTCGCTCACCGCCGCACCCATCACGCCAGCGATGGCAGTTGGCCCTTTGGGATCGGTAATCAACAGCATATCAGGCGTCAGTTTGCGCGTGACATCATCGAGCGTCTTGATCGTTTCCTTCTCGTGGGCGCGGCGCACAATGATATGTTGCTCTGGTATCAGGTTGTAGTCGAAGCCGTGTAGAGGCTGTCCAAGCTCTAGCATCACATAGTTGATCACGTCCACCACGTTATTGATTGGACGCATTCCAGCAGCGAGCAGACGGCGTCCCATCCAGTCGGGCGAGGGACCGAGCTTGACGCCGCTGATGATGCGTGCGGTATAGCGTGGACAGAGATCGGGATCTTCAATCGTGACCCTGACCATCTCTTCGGTTGGTGTGCCCTGTTCGTGCAAAACGGGTTGGGGCATACGCAAAGGTTGCCCGGTCAGGGCGGCGACTTCGCGAGCGATCCCAACTACTGAAGAGAGGTCGCCGCGATGGGCCTTGATGGAGAACTCCAGCACGACCTCGCCTAGAAGATCGACCAGCTTTTGCCCGACTTCCGTATGTGGATCGAGAATATAGATGCCTGAATGATCGTTGCCCATGCCCAGTTCGCGTGGCGAGCAGAGCATGCCCTGGGAGATGTAGTTCATCTTGCGCGCTTCGGTGATGGTGATATCGCCAATTTTTGCGCCGGGCAGTGCCAGCGGGACTTTATCGCCCTGCTGGATATTCGGGGCACCACAGATGACGCCGAGTTCTTCTGTCCCCGTGACAACTCGTGTATAGTTCAAGTGGTCGGAACCCGGAACTTTTTCCAGGTGAATAATCTGGGCTGTGATAATCTTATCGCCCCAGTCTTTGCCAATATAGTCAATTGCCTCTACTTCAAGACCGGCCATTGTCAGGGTATGGGCCAGTTCTTCAGGAGACATAGTAATATCTACATAGTCTTTGAGCCAGCTTAACGGGACTCTCATGAGTGAAGCACTCCTCTTTTTTCTGCCTGGTTAGACGGCGTATTGAATGTTTTTTCTATCTCTGCTGTGTTACGCGAATTGTTGTAAGAAACGCAGATCGTTGCTGGTGAACAGGCGAATATCGTCAACATCATATTTAAGCATGGCGGCACGCTCAATACCCATACCGAATGCGAAGCCACGATATTTTGTGGGATCATAGCCCACCGCACGCAGTACGTTAGGATGGACCATGCCGCAGCCCATTAGCTCTAGCCAACCGGTATATTTGCAAGTCTGGCATCCTTCGCCGTAGCAGACGCCACACCGCAAATCCATTTCAGCACTTGGCTCAGTGAAGGGGAAGTAGCTGGCTCGGAAGCGCACAGGACGGGCAGCACCAAACATTGTTGCGACAAAGTGCTTCAGGCAACCCTTGAGATTTGCCATTGTACATTGGTCGTCAATCAGCAGACCCTCTAATTGATGGAACATAGCACCATTTGAGGCCGTGATATTCTCTTCGCGGAAGACACGGCCCGGCACAATGACGCGAACGGGAGGCTGTATCTGTTCCAAGACATGAATCTGCATCCCCGATGTTTGAGTGCGCAGCAGGATTTCCCCTGGAGCTATCCAGAAGGTATCTTGCATGTCGCGTGCGGGATGGTCAGCCTGGAAGTTGAGCGCCTGGAAGTTATAATAATCAGTTTCTACTTCTCGTCCCTGTATGATATTGAAGCCCATATTGACCAGGATGTTTGCCATCTCTTGCGCTACAAGTGAAAGAGGATGGATATATCCCGGTTGTACTCCACGCCCTGGCTGTGTGACATCTATAGTTTGTTGGCAAGCTTGCAAATGCTCAAGCGTATCATTTCGTTGACCTGCCATATTTTTGACCTTCGCATCTTCAATGGGCCGCGCAGGAGATACTGCATGCCCACATTCACCACTCGTCTTTGCTAAAATGTTTCTTACATGAATAGGTTAGAATTGTCGTAAGAAGCGCAGATCGTTGCCCGAGAACAGGCGGATTTCGCCGATGTCGTATTTGAGCATGGCAAGACGCTCCACGCCTACCCCGAATGCGAAGCCACGATATTTCGTGGGATCGTAGCCAACTTCGCGCAGCAACTTGGGATGGACCATGCCGGAACCCAGAATTTCTACCCAGCCGCTATATTTGCAGACGCGGCACCCTTTGCCATCGCACATGGGACAATCGATATCCATCTCAGCGCTTGGCTCGGTGAATGGGAAGTAGCTGCCCCGGAAACGGGCGCGGCGCTTTTCGCCGAACAACTCCTGTGCGAACCGTTCCAGCGATCCTTTCAGATCGGCCATTGTGCAATATTCGTCAATGAGCAGACCCTCAATCTGGTGGAACATCGCTTCGTGGGTGGCGTCAACGGCCTCGTTACGATACACCTTGCCAGGGACCACCACACGAACTGGTGGTTGCGTCTGTTTCATTACGCGCACCTGCATCGGCGAGGTATGGGTGCGTAACAAGATCTGACCAGGCGAGACCCAGAAGGTGTCTTGCATATCGCGTGCTGGATGATCGGCGGGAATATTGAGAGCTTGGAAGTTATGATAATCGGTCTCTACCTCTAAGCCCTGCACGATATTGAAGCCCATTCTGGCGAAGATTTGTGTAGCCTCCAGCATGACGCGCGAAAGGGGGTGCATATGGCCAACGGGCGTGGCGCGTCCAGGCAGGGTGACATCGATCCGTTCTTGTTCGAGTGCCTGCATCAATTCGTTCTGTTTGAGCGTTTCGCGCTTCTCCGCAAGCTGGTGTTCCAGATCCTTCTTCACGTCGTTGATCTTTTGACCGACGATCTTGCGCTCATCTTTCGTCAACTTGGGCATGACGGCTGAGATGTTTTTGAGTTCGCCGCGATTGCGCCCCAGATAGCGAGTGTCCCATTCGTCCAGTTCGTTGGACGAGTGGATCGCCGCCAGTTCTGTCAGAGCACGGGAGCGCAGAGCTTCCAATTGCTCCAATAAATCTTCATGTTGTTCAATCATAATACCTCGACTCCACTGTATAACAACAAAAAAACCGACACACAACGTCACAACAGGACGAAGTTGTCGGCTTGCAAGCAATCTCCGTGATACCACCCGTTTTGGATTGATCTGCACAACGAAAAAAGGCGGAAACAATCCCACTCGGTTTGTCCGATAACGGAGACGATCCGGGGCTGTCTACTTGCTACAATGAGTTCAACAGCCAGCTCCAGGGTGAACTTCGGCGAATGGTCTCGTAAAAGGGCTTGCAGTCGGCGACCCTTTCTCCCTGCGCGATTCCTCTACGCTTACTCTCCCTGTCATTGCTTTTACACAAACATCAGGATAATACATGCTATTGCATAGTTTTCTTATTAGCATAAAGTATACCAGATTGCCAATAAATTGTCGATAGCTGTGTGCGAACCGCAATATCTGGCAAGAAATATCGTGACTGTAACGCTGATGTTATAACTGAGCAGTATCTCAAAGATGAGGAGACCAGACAACAATATATATCTACGTTTATGCGGCAGGATCGCGTGGCCTTTCGTCTCACCTGTGAGAAAGTGACCGAATTTTTCGCTTGATTCGCCGATAAAATAATCATAGCAACAGGCAGGCTCAGCACATGAAGAGGAGCCTGTTTGTTTATGTTGTCGATTCCCGATGCTATCAACGAGGGGCTATCGGGAGTAGTTAGCTGTAAAGAAATGAGAGGATGTATTTGGGCATGATGCGATAGGAGAATAGGTAATGTTTGAGTGCAGGAAGAGAGCGAAGAGCTGGAGAATGGCCATTGGTTTCTTGCTGGGAATGCTCCTGACATTGTTCCAGGCCAGTCCAGTATCAGCACATGAAACGGCGGCACCGCGCACATGGTTCGTGGTGGTTGGCGTTGAAAACCGAAGTCGGGTGATTCGGGGCAAGGCGTTTTTGCCAGATGTTCTTCAGGTAAACATTGGTGATAGTATCATGTGGACATCACACAGCAGCGAAATACACACAGTAACATTTTTGCCCCCTGGACAGCAGCCACTCTCTTTTGATGAGACGAATCCGCAACAGACCAACAGAGTTGGTAGCAACGTGTATGATGGCAAGCACTACTTTAATTCTGGGATCTTGAGCAACGTTGCTAACTTCAGTTTCCATGCATCCAAATCCTATCGTTTGACCTTTGGTATAACAGGCGACTTTATTTATTACTGTCTGGTTGATCCATTAATGATAGGCGTCGTGCATGTGCGACCGGCGGGAACTCCCTATCCTTCTTCGCAGCAAGTCTACGATCAGCAAAGCGAGGCTGGAACGCAGAGTGATGAGCAAGGGCAGGTTGGTCAGACAAAAGGCATAGCCAATAATCGTCATGTAGGCGCAGGGATTGGCGATGGACTGGTGGCGAATAGAAGTACGCAATTGCCACATGCCGTCAAGTATGTTGGCAAGAAGGTCACTTCTGGTGTTAAGTGGAATGGTATGTTCCGCTCATACGGAGGTCCGAAATATGTTGGCGCGACGAGGCTGTTCAAATCGGGATATAGCGGTGTGATTCCAGGCTGGTTGCATAGCACATTGACCAGAACGTTAACTAAATCCGGCACCTTTAAGTGTCTCTGTGGCTTGCATGGTCTTCTTGGGGGGCGGGAATGAAAGAACGCCTCTGGCTCGGGAAAACCTTCCCGAACTAGAGGCGTTCTCTTTACAGCTATTTCCTGGCTACTGAAGCGGTGGAATGATAGGAGTGTGCGGAATCTGCCAGGGTCGCAGTTCGTTGATGCCCTTCATCCCGACTGGCACACTGATGATACTCAAGAGCTGGCGATGTACCTGCCCGATGTCCTGATTGCCGTTGACGACAATTAATTTGTTCTGTCTTCTATAGCAGTCGAGCAGGTGAATGGTTTCGTTAAAGAAGATATCCAGGCGTTTTTGTACCGCCTCGCCGGTATCATCTGCTCGTTGATATAACGGGCTGCCATCGAGATCGCAGATACCGGATATTTTTGGAGGGAGGCTATGAATATTATAGATATGCTGGTGGGCGCGACAGATATATCTACCAGAAAGTCGCTTGAGCAGCGCTTCACGTGGAACCTCCAGATAAATTGCCTGATGGATGCGCTCTCCAACGCGCTCTAGCTCCTGATCCAGCACTTGAGCCTGAGCGATGGTGCGCGGGAACCCATCGAGCAAAAAACCAGGCTCACTTCTTAGCTCGGTCAGTCGCTCCAGGATCATTGCCACCGTAATATCATCAGGAACCAGTTCACCCTTGTCCATATACGTTTTCGCTTTAAGACCCAACGCTGTTTGCTCGCTCAACGCTTTACGGAAAAGATCGCCGCTGGCAACATGGCAAATGCCAAGAGCCTCTGAAAGCTTCTCTGCCTGTGTTCCCTTCCCCGATCCCTGCGCACCAATGAGAATAATGTTCATGCTTTCCTCCATTGAAAGTTCGTCAGAACTCGTCGTTGAGTAGTGACGATGCCACCTCATGAGGTTTCGCCACCCTATAACTTTTCCCGATACGAATATAGCTGCTAAACCGACCTTCCAAAAGGAATCAGGCAAGTTCCTGGTCAGGATAGACACGCTAACCTGAATAATCCATAGAATAGCAGTCTATATCATATTGTACTACAATATCCACCCCTCTAAAAGAAGACAGAGATCATACCTCTTTATTAAAAGATGGAAGTTTTATTATCATAATAAGAAAAGAAGTGATTGATGTGTTTAATATTCAAGGGTTAAAATTTATAATACGAATAATTCATAGATTACAACATATTTCGTAGTCTAGCGATTTATCGCGCACGTGAACCATACAAGAAACGAAGTCAACGCGATAAATCGCTAGACTACGAAATATATGAGCATCATTTTCTTTGTGGCTAACACTTGACATCTTCCATTTTATATGTTACTTTCACCTATATAATAGTAACATAGGTGAAAGTAACATATGTATGCAGAGATAGTGATTCTGGCGGCGCTCAGAACCAGGCCGCAACATGGCTATGAAATTAAGAAGAGTGTTGAGCGAGCGCTGGCTGGAAGTATCTCACTCAACAATAAGACGTTGTATCCGGCTCTCAAGCGCTTTGAAGAGATGGGCGCGGTGCAGCGAACAGTTGAGCGACAGGAAGGCAAGCCGGATAGACATATCTATCAGCTTACCGAGCATGGCATGGAGATCTTGCAAGGGCTTTTGCTGGATTTTTCGCCTGAGTTGTTGCGCAACGATGCGGAATTTCTGGTGAGAGTGGCCTTTTTCCATCTTCTGGAGCCGGAGATACGCCTGGAGATTTTGCAGATCCGCATGGAGCAAATCATGAAGGTGCTAAACCGTTTTCAGGAGTTAAAGGGGCTGACAGAACAGCATATGCCACCTGGATCATATGCCCAGGACGTTCTGTTGCTTAGTGAGCAGCAGCGGCATCTGGAACTCGAATGGATTCAAACGCTGATCCAAAAGATACAGCGAGAAGGGGAAAGGTAAGGACAGATGAGCAATCTCGAAACCGACCTCTGGCGGAAAGGAATATGTGAAGATACCCCATTACCGCCACTGTTGACAGAGGAGGGGAGTGGTCCCCGCTTCTTTGCACAGCAATATCGCAAATTGGGACCGATTTTTCGTATGTTGCGGCCAGAGGGAACTGTAACGGTGATGGTCGGGCCAGAGGCGAATACCTTCATTGCCCGGCATGAATATGAACTCTTTACTTCGCATGAAGAATGGGAAGAGTTCTTTGCCACTATGAATAAGGCTGAGACCAGGATCAGTCAGGAGCGAGACGGCATCGCGAACCGTCAGCGTCGCGCCAGAGAGAGCCGGAACTACTCGCGTACGCACATGCTGGATCAGTTGCCGCGCATGATTGCCATTACTCACGAGTTCACGCAATGGCATCCCGAACAGCGCGTAGTTGTGCTGCCTGCGATGCAGCGTGTGGTCTCCGAACAACTAGGACAATTGCTTGTGAATTATAGCGTAGGCGATTACCTGCCCGACCTTGTAACCTATCTGAACACGGCCATTAACAGCTCATTTGGTGGAGGCCATTCTGCTGATGTAACGCCGTTATCGCCTGAATTCCAGCGGGCGCAGGAGCGAGCCTATGAACTGGGACGCGCTATTCTGGCGGCCCATAGCGATCAAGCCAGTAGCGACAGAAAACCTGATCTGCTTGATGAGCAACTGGTAGACGTAGCAAAAGGATTGCACCATATGCCTGAACAGGTGCAGGCGCTGATAGGTCTGGGGCCATTCCTTGCTGGCCTGGACACGGTTGCCAATAGCACCAGTTTCATGCTCTATGCGCTCCTCAAAGAGCCAGATATCTTGCAGCGCGTCGTTGCCGAGGTCGATGCGGCTTTTGCGCAGGGATCGCTCACCTGGGAGCTATTGAAAACGATGCAGGCGTTGCATGGGGCGGCGATAGAGACGCTACGCCTCTATCCTGTGGCAGAAGGCCATAAAGCGCGCGTTGCGCAGCCCTTCACCTTTGCCGGGTATCGTCTGGAACCAGGAGATAATGTATATGTTGCGATGACAGCCCCCCACTTTCTGCCAGAGCTTTTTCCCAGTCCCGAGGCTTTCGACATTGATCGCTATCACGAGCCGCGCAATGAGCAGCGGCAGCGTGGAGCCTACGCGCCCTTTGGTCTGGGAGATCATACCTGCCTGGGATCTGGTATCGCTGAGATCCAACTAATGGTCATTCCCGCCGTCATTTTACATACCTACCAGTTGGCATTAGATCCACCAGACTACCAGCTAACCATCAAGCGCGATCCAACCCCATCGCCCGGCCAGCAATTGAAACTGCGCGTTGTGGCGAGACGGTAAAGTATATGACGAAGGAGTGCTGGTTGCTCTATCTTGCCTATGCTCTCTAATAACGCTGTTTAGCATTTATCACCTGTATCACTGAAAGTTCGGCTCTGGCATGACGGCTATGCAGCCCGAGTCGGGCTTCTCAGTTGGTTGGCGTAAAAAGTCCATCATAATTGTGTCGGGGCAGGTGTCGGTATAAAAGACGCCGTGACCGGTGGCCGGGAACTGATAGAAGAAGCTGTTGCTGAGCGTCGTCTGAGCCGCCTTGCCGTTGGAGGGAGGCGTGATCGGATCGTATTCGCCCGAAAGAATCAGTGTTGGCAAAGAACTTGTCACGGGTTGCTTTTGTACCGATGGCACTGGCTTCTGACCCCAGATCTGACAGACATCATAGCTATCCTGAATATTTGCCAGCAGGCCGGCGCGAATCTCCGGGCGTGCCACATTTGCCGCGTTTACCAGATCCTGCGGTTTCAAGAACGCCAGATCTTCTCCGCATTCGACGGAATAATACATGCCATAGCTGATGCCGCCCGAATATTCGACGTAGCCATAGTATTGTGAGATCAGCTTGTAGTTTCCCTCGTTGATCTGCATGATAACTGAAGGCAACAGGGGAATGAGGCGGGTGATATATTGTGCGCCGAACAGCCAACTTGCCAGTCCATCGCCGCTGAGTTGAACTGGGCCATACTGTGCGTCCTGGAACGAGATGGGATGGGCATTCATACGCGTCACCAGCTTGTAAAAGATATCTTCAACCTGGGGATTGGCGGTGTTGCAATGCGCGTTTATCTGGCAACCATGAAAGAGGACATCGAAGGCGTGCTGAGTGACGGCGGGAAGGGCAGTAAAGAGATTGCTTTGGGTCGGGACGGTTGAGTCCAGAATGACGCTACGGATATCGCCGGGGAAGAGGCGCATCACAGTGAGCGCAAGGCGCGTGCCGTAGGAGACGCCATACAGGTTGACCTGCTTATAGCCAAGCGCGCCGATCAGATCGTGTACATCGGTGGCGTTGGCAATCGTGGTGTACATATTGAGATCGATCCCGGATTTTGTCAGGCGGTCGCGGCACTTCTGGGCGGCCTGCACATATAACTTATTCTCCTGAGTGTTTGTTAACGTCTCGTTGGCTGTGCTGTTTTCGAGATTGGTGAACTCGGAACAATCGAGGGCGGGACGTGAGTATCCGGTGCCGCGCTGGTCTAGCAGGATCAGGTCATGGCTCAATGTGATGCGCCGCAGATTGCCGGATGTGATATATGGTCCAAAGTCTGAGAGGACGCCACCGCCGGGGCCACCGGTCAGATAGAAGTCGGGAATGCTGGAAGCATCGTTGCCTGAGCCTTTAAAGATAGCGACGGCGAGTTGAATGGTTTTTCCATGCGGTTGATCGCGATTTTCAGGGACGGTCAGGAAGCCACAGGTGACATCTTTCCCTTCAGTAATGCCGCTAGCAGGAGTAAAGGGGCAGGAGGTGGCGTGATAGCTCACTTTATAGGTTGGTGTGGGTATAGCTTTTGCTGTGGCGGTGGCTTGCATATGGGCGGTTTGAGTGGCGTTTTGCTGGCGATAGAAAAGCAGGCCAGAGGTGGCGGCTGTAATGACCAGAACGACGCCCAGGATGCCAGCTGCCATGTAGACCCATTTCATGCTTGGTGGCTGTGGCGGTGTTGGTCGCGGGACTGGATGTGGCAGAAATGGCGATGGAGTGAGAGGTGGGCGCTGCCCTGGAACTGCACCATTCGCGGGAGGATATGGCGGGTACATCATTTCGCCGCGTGCTGGTGGTATGCCAGGGCGGGCCTGCTGCCCGTTATTTCCCGGTCGGACAGGAGGTGCGTATTCGCGATATGGAATGTTGGCATCTATCAATGTATAATCGGGAAAGTCATCATATTGTATATTGCTATTATTGGTATCATTATTATCCGCCATCGGGAACCGACCTTTCATCCTGCATTAACGAGGTATCCGCATGTACATACCTATTTTATAACTTGCTCATATGATGTATCGCTATTAACCAGATCACATAGTACTACCGTAGAAAACTCTAGTTTGATCTCTCAGATGGATAGACGAAGCCTGGTTACGTAATCTGGCCGCAACCTCTTGCGTTAATAGCCCAAGAACGCCTGTAAATCCGGCTCAGATTGTTTGCTGAGCAGGAACTACCTACCTATTTGTAGCTATTGTCAGGATACCGTATTTGAGCGATACTAGCAACGGAGCCAGAGTGGAATTGTCTTGATGAGCGGATACATCCGATGTGGAAAGCATTTCTGAAAGAGGAAAAAAACTCTTGACGAGTTGCTTTGTATCTGCTATACTGAGTTCATTCTAAGAACGGCGGGGTGTAGCGCAGCCCGGTAGCGCACTTCAATGGGGTTGAAGTGGTCGGAGGTTCAAATCCTCTCACCCCGACTCAGCATAAGGCGGAAAGCTGGTATATAAATTGGCTTTCCGCCTTGTTTTTATGTCTTCAATCAACCCCATCCTCAAAACATGACCCATGAGTACAAATCATTATTTCTTGATCGCAGTAATCAGCGTCGCGCCCGGTGTCAGCAAGCGGTGGGCGCGGACTCGTTCCATGCCTGCTTGCTCTAGCCAGGTGCGGATGGTGGCGAAGGGGTAGCAGGTGCCACCTACGGTTGTCATCGTCAGGGCCATGAATTGCACCATAAGCGAGGCCAGGCGGGAACCGTGTGTCTGATCCGTCACCTGGTCCACAAATACTAGCATACCGCCTGGCCTGAGCCTCTCCGCAACCTTTTTTAAGATCATCGCGTTTAGTTCTGCTGGCAAAAGATGGGCGATGTGAAAATAGAGCGCCACATCGAAGGTGTGGGAGAAGAGCGTCGAGAAATCATCTTTGACAATATCGCCACAGACGAAGCTCATATGGTCGGTCATGTTCGTCTGTTTTGCGGTCCGCTGTCCAGCCTGGATACCGGCCTGGATATCGAGAATCGTAGAGTGCAGCGCGGGATATTTGCGGCAGAACAGGACGCTATAGCCTGCATGCGAGCCGCCCACATCGAGCAGTTGAGTGGAACCAGTTGGGAGACCAACGCGATAGGCGACCTCTGCGCCGAGCGTCGTTGCCAGAGATGCGAGACCGGCGTAGTGACGTGCCAGTAAGCGCTGCATCTCCGGTGTGCTAGCATCCTCTTCATAGGGCATACGCATAGCCTGGGCGTTCGTATGGATGACTTTATCGACGTGATCCCAGATGGCGATGATATCCTGGCTATGGACGATGTAAGGCGCAACATTCATAGGTGAGGAGCTGGTAAGCCAGCGCTGAGACAGGCGGGTGTTGGCATAGCAGTTGCGATGGTAGCGCAGATAGCCTGCCGAAACGAGGATGTGCAGCAATAGCTGGAGACCCTGGGGATGACATTGGAGCCGCTCAGCTAAGGTGTCCAGAGGCAGCGGGCCACGACTAAGCGTGTCAAAGAGGTCCAGTTCGCAGGCCGTGATGAGCATACGGGCGATGCCTGGGGCAAGCGGAGTGTCGAAGAGCGGGACGGGCAGGAGATTGAAGCGCGACAAGAGATATTCAAGCGGGGTAAGACGTAGTGGCACTATGTGTCCGCCTTTCATGAACTCAGAGCACTGATCAGCCAGCCAGCAGCCAGCACGAGACAGGTGAGTACAACAATATAGAAATAGGTTTTGCGCGTTTTCAGCGGCTTGCGGGGACCGGAAACGATCAGCAGTGCGCCTATCGCAACGCAGACGAGCAGCAATGTCGGCAGCAGCACCCAGAGTTGAGCGGGAACGATCTGTATCAGGGCCAGCAGACCGACCAGCAGCGCCGCCAGAAAGAGCAGCACAGGACAGAGAAGAAACGTATTTTTGACGCCCAACACTACAGCCAGCGTGTGCGCACCACTGGCCGTGTCCTCCTCGATATCGGGGAGCGAATTTGCCAGATTTAAAGCCACTCCCAGCAGCGCGGCAACTGGCACCAGCCAGAGGACGAACGGTATTATACGACCGACGCCGACAAAGGCATAGAGTGGAATGAGTGGAATAGCCAGCGCGAAGACGATGCCGCTCAGTGGCGTGGACTTCAGGCCCAGATTATAGCCCTGACCCAGCGCGAGATAGAGCAGAGAGATGAGCAGAGCTAGTGTGGGCAGCGGCAGCAGAAGCACAACCATCACGACCATTAATAGGATGCCAGCTATCAGTGCCTCTCGTGGACGCACCAGACCGAGCGGGAGCGGTTTGTGCTTCTTGCTCGATGTGTCGCGCTGGCGATCACAATAATCATTGAGAATGGCGATAGAAAGCTGCATTGTTGTATGTGCTGCAACGACGAGAGCAAGCGTACTCCACACAAGATGCGGCCAGGCGGCGAGCAGTGCAATGGCTGTAACCGCTAGAATGTGAAATAGCACTGGTCCGGGATGGCAGAGCAGATAGAAGCCATAGAGTAGATCGGGCAAGCGACGTTTTTTAGCAATCTCCACAGTATGCGCTCCTCTCTGAAAACGGATTTGTGCGTTACCAGACGGGCAGACGATCCATCATTGCTTTCAACCACATGTTGCGCATCTCGCTGCCAGCCAGCACCAGTGTAATCCAGATACCGAGGATGGTACCAATGACCCAGAAAAAGAGCATGAGTGTATTGCTATTCAAGCTCAAAAGCAGTTTCCAGCCGTCGAGCAGAACCGGCGAAACGCCATCATGTCTAGTGGCGAGAGAGATGAGAGAACTAAAAGCAGGCTGCTGGATAAAGATCCCAAAAGTGGTCATGGTAGCGAGTACCACAACGGCCACCAGTTCTGGCAAAGAGGGGCGGAAGAGGACGAAAACAGGTTCTTTACGAGCCTGTTCCGCTGCACGTTCAGCAGCACGCTTTGTTGTTAAAGCCACGCGGCGCATAATGTTTGCGGTCAGGTCGGGAGGCTCTTTCACGGACTCAAGATTAGTGAGGGCATGATCAATCGTCTCAAGAAGGATGAGTTCGTGTCGGCAGGCGGCGCAATCGGAGAGATGGTTCTCCAGTGCGCGCATCTGTTTCAGCGGGAGCTGCTGATCAATATAGAATTGTAACAAATGAATGGCTCTCGAACAGCGCATACTAACCTCTCGTTTTCCATTCCTGCTCAAATGTCTCCAGACGCTCTTTGAGTAGATTGCGTGCGCGAAATAGATGAGTTTTGATTGTACCGATGGGGATAGTTAAAATTTCGGCCATCTCCTCGTAAGTCATTTCTTGTAGATGCCTCAATACTAAGACGACACGGTACTTGGCAGGCAACATAGAGAGGTGTTCGCGGACAAGATTTTGATAATCGTGTATCTCTAATACTGTACTGGCCCGTTCTTCCTTGTCGGCATGATCCAGCAGGTGCTCGGCCTGTATTGCGGCATTTAAAGCCTTATCTTTTTTGCGCTGTTCAAGTTGTTTGAGACAGCAATTATAAGCGATACGATAAAGCCAGGTAGAGAAGCGAGCATCACCACGAAAGGAGGACAGACCCTGCCAGGCGGCAAGAAACGTCTCCTGGGTTACTTCATTTGCTTCTTCATATTGTTGAAGCATGCGAAAGACCAAATTGAAAACGCGGCGTTGGTGACGCTGCACCAGTTGGGCAAATGCATCTTGATCTCCCCCCTGGCTTGCAACTACAAGCTCTGCATCGTTTTCATCAGCAGAGGTGGTGGCAATATTTGGAATTGGTATTCCTATGCTATGCGGCGGCTGCAACAGGTACTCACTCATAGTAAAATATTAGAGAACAATATCGGGGAGAAAGTTTCACCAAATTGGCGAAACATCTCGTGTACCAGACGTATCTTATCATAGAGTAATTGTACAAGCAAAGAGGTATGCCGAATGACTCCCCAATTTATAGTTATCTTGATCGGCTGGCTAATCGCGTTGGCGATCTTTTTCGGTTTTATTGTGCTATTGCGCTATCTGCATCATAGAGAGCGTATGGCCCTGATTACTTCTGGCATCAATCCAGCGGAATTGGCACAGAAGCGAAGGCGCAACAGGGGATTGTTGCGTGCTGGATTGATTACAGGCATGGTGGGGCTGGCTCTAACGGTGGGCCTCTATCCGCTTGGCTTTTTACTCCCTTCAGCATTTACCGCAGCCCCTTTCCATCTTGGCCCCTGGCTGCTCCCCGGTTTGATTCCGTTAGGAGTAGGGGCCGCATTGATCGTGAGCTATTACCTGGAACAAAACAATCCGAATCCGCCCGAAGAAGGCAAGGAACCCGATGAAGAGAGAGTGATCCCTATCCAGGATCATCGTAACAAGGAGCGTCAGGAGCGATCATGAAAGCTGCCGTGTGTTATGAACTTGGTCAACCATTACGGGTTGACGACATTGAGATTGATGCCCCGCAGCGGGGAGAGGTAAAAGTGCGTGTGGTCGCCGTAGCCATCTGCCACAGCGACATTCACCATATTCGCGGCGATTGGGGCGCGCAATTGCCCGTCGTGGTTGGTCACGAAGCGGCGGGCGTGGTTGAGGAGGTTGGTGAAAACGTCACGCTCGCCCAGGTAGGTGATCGTGTCATTATTTCTTTGCTGCGCTCGTGTGGCCGCTGCTTCTACTGTACAACTGGACTCCCCAATCATTGCAGTGGCAACTTTGCCCTCAGCACCGAAAGCCGTTTGCATACCCAAGAGGGAGACATCGTATATCAAGGGATCAGCACGGGCGCTTTTGCAGAATACGTGGTGGTCGATCAATCACAGGTGGTGCAGGTTCCTGCTGATTTGTCGTTGGATCGTGCGGCGCTGCTGGCCTGTGGTGTGATTACTGGTCTGGGTGCGGTTGTCAATACGGCACAGGTCAGGCCGGGCAGTAGTGTAGTTGTCATTGGTGCCGGAGGCGTTGGTCTCAATGCAGTACAGGGAGCAGTTTTAGCGGGAGCCAGTCGTATTATCGCCATCGATCTCATTGAGCGCAAACTGGAGGCCGCCAAACTATTTGGCGCGACAGATACATTTAACGCGAGACAGGAAGAGTTGCCAGCGTTAATTAAAGGGTTAACAGGTGGACGCGGTGCCGATTACGTGCTTGTCACAGTTGGCAGCACGGCGGCAATTGCACAAGGCATCCCGTTGCTGCGACGAGCTGGTACACTGGTGATCGTGGGATTGCCGCCAATTGACGCTACCGTGCCACTGCCAGCAATGCTTGTGGCGGCTAAGAGTTTGCGCGTGTTAGGGAGCTTTATGGGATCGACGCGGCTGAACAGCGATATTCCCTGGCTGGTTGACCTCTATCAGCAGGGACGGCTCAAACTGGATGAACTGATTACTGCTCGCTATCCTCTGGAGCAGATCAACGAGGCGATAGAGATGATGGAGCGAGGCGAGGCGCTGCGTAACGTGATTGTTATGTAAATTTTATTGGATACTAGATCAATCTGTCTGATCCGGTATCTTCTCTTCACCTCGCTCTTTTCCGTTGTATTGTGAGGGAAAAAGAACTATAATGTAAGTGTAGTATTTTAAATGCTACAACTTTTTGTGTAGTTCTGTTAGGATGAAAGGTGGTAAGAGCGATGGTTGCAAACCCTAAGCAAGACCCTCAACAGGATCGGATGCCTATGTATATGACCGTTGAAGAGTATCTGGGCTATGATCGCGCCAGTGATGAGAAGCATGAATATTATGATGGCGAAGTTGTTGCTCTGGCTGGAGGCAAAATAGCCCATAATAGCTTGGCTGGAGCAATGTATTTTCAGCTAAGAGAACAACTGGGCCATCGTAGTCCATGTCGCGTATATAACAGCGATACTCGTGTTCAGATAACAAAAAAATGCTACGTTTACCCTGACGTTGTTGTTTCCTGTGATATTTCCGATCACCAGGATGATAACGACATACTCTGTTCTCCCCGTCTCGTAGTAGAAGTGCTTTCTCCATCGACGGAAAAGAAAGATCGTGGGAAAAAGCTCGATTTGTATCGTGCGCATCCCTGTGTGCATGAATATGTGCTGGTCAATACTCGTTTCCAACTCGTCGAGGTTTATCGCCGCATGGAGAACGGCTCGTGGACGCATCATACTTATGGTGAAGGAAGCGTGATAGAGCTTGCGAGTCTGGATCTGTATGTACCAGTGGATGCGCTCTATGAGGGTTTGCGTATCCCTCCTATGCCGGATGATGAAGGGCTGGTTCTGCCTGATGCACCCGTAGATGGGCGGCAGGAAGGCGTTCAGAGCGACTACTAAAATGAATTTTTCCAATTTTTAGAATTTCGTAAAAAAACCTCTTGACAGGAGAACAGAGCAGTGTTATTATTCTGCACGTGCCGGACGAAAGAAAAAAACGGACGGACACAGAGATGTGAAAGCATCAAGGGTACATGAACAACTGAAGAGTGGTAAGGAAATAATAGTAAGAACCTGTCAATGATGGATAAGCTTGTCATCAGATCACAAAAGAACATAAATCTCCGTTGAGAGATTTGTATAAATTTGGATGGCGAGTTTGATCCTGGCTCAGGATAAACGCTGGCGGCGTGCCTAACACATGCAAGTCGAACGCCCTTAGCAATAAGGGAGTGGCGGACGGGTGAGGAACACGTGGGTTATCTACCTCTGGGTGAGGAATACCGGCGAGAAATCGCCGACAATACCGCATATCCTTCGCACGAAGGAAAGCTCCTTCGGGGGCGCCGGGAGATGAGCCTGCGGCTGATTAGCCAGTTGGTGGGGTAATGGCCTACCAAAGCGACGATCAGTAGCTGGTCTGAGAGGACGATCAGCCACACTGGGATTGAGAACGGCCCAGACTCCTACGGGGGGCAGCAGTGAGGAATTTTCGGCAATGGGGGCAACCCTGACCGAGCAACGCCGCGTGCAGGATGACGGCCTTCGGGTTGTAAACTGCTTTTCTTTGGGACGAGTAAGGACGGTACCAGAGGAACAAGCCCCGGCTAACTACGTGCCAGCAGCCGCGGTAATACGTAGGGGGCAAGCGTTGTCCGGAGTTACTGGGCGTAAAGCGCACGCAGGCGGTCTCTTAAGTTTGGAGTGACAGTTGGTGGCTTAACTGCCAAAGTGCTTTGAAAACTGAGAGACTTGAGGGCTTCAGAGGGACACGGAATTCCGGGTGGAGTGGTGAAATGCGTAGAGATCCGGAGGAACACCGAAGGCGAAGGCAGTGTCCTGGGGAGTACCTGACGCTCAGGTGCGAAAGCCAGGGGAGCGAACGGGATTAGATACCCCGGTAGTCCTGGCCGTAAACGATGACCACTAGATGTGTGGGGTATCGACCCCCTACGTGTCGTAAGCAAACGCGATAAGTGGTCCGCCTGGGGAGTACGGTCGCAAGATTAAAACTCAAAGGAATTGACGGGGACCCGCACAAGCAGCGGAGCGTGTGGTTTAATTCGATGCAACGCGAAGAACCTTACCAGGATTTGACATGCTTGCGCACCGCCCGTAACGGGGCGTGCCCGCAAGGGACGCAAGCACAGGTGCTGCATGGCTGTCGTCAGCTCGTGTCGTGAGATGTTGGGTTAAGTCCCGCAACGAGCGCAACCCCTGTCGTTAGTTGGATTTCTCTAGCGAAACTGCCACTCTCAAAGTGGAGGAAGGTGGGGATGACGTCAAGTCAGCACGGCCCTTACATCCTGGGCGACACACACGCTACAATGGCCGGGACAACGAGTCGCCAACCCGCGAGGGGGAGCCAATCTCAGCAAACCCGGTCTCAGTTCAGATTGTAGGCTGCAACCCGCCTACATGAAGTTGGAGTTGCTAGTAACCGTGAGTCAGCACATCACGGTGAATACGTTCCCGGGTCTTGTACACACCGCCCGTCACACCACGAAAGTCGGCAACACCTGAAGCCGCCAGGCTAACCCCTTGTGGGAGGCAGGCGTCGAGGGTGGGGTCGGTGATTGGGGTGAAGTCGTAACAAGGTAGCCGTACCGGAAGGTGCGGCTGGATCACCTCCTTTCTAGGGAGCAGTAGTTGACAGGATGAAGCCGATGAGGTATAATCCGCAACAAGTCAACTCACTCTCAGGTCGATACTCACTTTAGGGTGAGTACCCTGTTCAAGCTTATCATAGCTGACAGGCATGTTAGTCCTTACCACTCTTGAGTTGTCCGTAGCTCAAGAAGCTTTCACTCACGGGCTTTTAGCTCAGGTGGTTAGAGCGCAGTCCTGATAAGACTGAGGTCCCTGGTTCGAGTCCAGGAAGGCCCATTCTCCTATCTACGAGGGGACGTAGCTTAGTTGGAAGAGCGCCGCCTTTGCACGGCGGAGGTCAGGGGTTCGAATCCCCTCGTCTCCATCAGGAGAAGTTTCCTTGTGCAGATCGACAACGAGACTGTGTCTCTAGCTTCGCTCAGTCGATCTGAGAGGAAGTACTTAACCCGCTTGTATATGCAGGTGGGATGGTGATTATAGCGGAAGGGAAACACCCGTTCCCATCCCGAACACGGAAGTTAAGCCTTCCAGCTCCGACGATACTGTGTGGGCAACTGCATGGGAAAATTGGACATTGCCATTCCACCCGCCTGTATGGGCGGGTATTTTTTATGCAATCCGCTTCTTTGTAATTTCCCATTTCGTAGTGGAGCGATTGATCGCGGTGGCTCAAACCGTCTGTGAAACCGCCCCACCGCGATCAATCGCTCCACTACGACCTGCATTACATCGTTTATCTATTGCGGATCTTCGCGTAAGCCAGACGCAACCCTTCCAGCGGCAAATATTGGTTGACGTACTGGATCTCGGGAATTAGAGGTGCCATCAATTGAGCGAGGCCGCCGTGCGCGATGACTTTCACCTCGCTGTTCTCTGTCATTCCCGGTATCTCCTGACGCAAGCGAGCAATCAAGCCCTGAACCAATCCGACATGCCCGTAGATAATGCCCGATTGCATATTCTCAATGGTGTTTTTCCCCAGCGCCGCTCGTGGGGGCGTCATATCGACGCGATAGAGGCGTGATGCGGCACTGCTTAACGCTTCGGCAGAGATCACCAGGCCGGGGGCGATGGCTCCTCCCAGAAAATCGCCGGACTCAGAAACAACATCGAACGTTGTTGCAGTGCTGAAGGCAATGATGATGGCGGGACCGCCATAGAGCTGATGCGCTGCCAGCGAGGTAACGATGCGGTCAGAACCCAACTCCCAGGGATTATCGACCAGTAGCCCGACGCCCAGATCGAGATCGTGCGTGATGACCAGCGCTTCCTTTGCGCAATAGCGGAGTGCGAGATCCTGAAAGACGGGCGTTAATGGTGGTACGACGCTCGACAGAATAATATCGTCGATGGCGGAAAAGTTGAAGCCAGCGTGACACATTAGATCGTGCAGTACCATTGCATATTCATCGGCGGTTCGTTGTCTCGCCGTCGAGACAACCCAGTGATGCTTCATCGTCACACTGTTATAAAGACCAAATTTGATATTTGTATTGCTGATATCAATAGCCAGTAACATAGCTGCTCTGCGCTCTACTTTCTCCTTGGATCATTCATTGATCCTGCATCTTGTATGATATTTGGTTGAAGTTAGACCAACTGCTGCACCGCAGCGGCATACTGTTTTAATACGGCGGCGATGGCAAAAGGGTCTCCATAGGCGGAATCGGTCACGACTGTCACCTCCTGGTCGTCTCGTGTATCTACGAACGCCAATGAAGTTGGAGTGCGCATGCGTTTGCGCCGCGCTTTCATGCCGGAGGGCGAGAATGCTCGTCCCAGAAAGTGATTGGTTATATTTTCGCCAGACGAAGGCATACGTGAGATATCACCCTCTTCAGGGTTTTGTTCGGGAGGCGGCGCGCCACGAGCCGTCACATGTCGTATATTGACCAGAGGAACGTGAATGATTTTATCGCCTTCTTGCTTAATAAAATCTTCGGGCGTAATGACGATCAGATGCTTCTCCCTGTTGCGCAGGCGGCGAATATCGCTGATAAAAGTCCACGCACTGCCCAGGCCAACAAAGAGCAGGATACCAAGCAAGATTGTGGTGACGACCGCTGGCAAGGCTCCTCGCTCGTAGTTGTAGGGAATAACGATTGACGATACAAACGCAAATAAGCCTAATCCAAGCAGCGCACCGAAGACCCATCCGATCAGACCGACGATGATCTTGTCGCGCAGTAATGGAAACACGACCCAGCCGTGAGGCAAGCCAGTATCGGCTTTCGCCTGTGTAAGTATCTCCTCTGCAATCATGAAAAACTCCTTATGCCGCCGATATAGAAGGATTTCCTCTATTATTTGCTCCATTATATCAGACCCGGAGAGGGAACGGCACGTAGGAATAGAAAGAACATCCCAAATACGGTATAATAGTGACGTGGCAAGAGATCAGAACATATGTGCGAAAACTCTTTTAGTAGAGCCAGGGATGAGTCATGGATAATCGTATACGCGCAACGGCAGAGGCCGCAGCTCGCCAACTTCTTCATAGCTTTCAAGTGGAACACCCGGAATGGGACCAGCCAGCAACAGCCCTTGATGAACTGGCAGGCTGGCTTGGACTACAGATCGAGACCTTTCATCCCGCCGATTATCCAGAGGGGACATATGGCTTTATGGACCCGGACGAAGAAGAGAACCTCATCTGGCTTTGTCGTGATCTGCCCGAAACGTTGCGCCGCTTTACGCTCGCTCATGAAATAGGGCATGCGGTTCTGCATTGTCGCGGCAGTGTACGCATTCAAATCCTGCTGGGCGAGCTATACGACACGATTGTTGCTCAGGACGAACAGCATCATCTGCCGGACCCCTCGCGTCAAGATCCATGCCACGATGCGGATGTGCAGGAAGACATGATCGGGCTGCTCGATCAGGAGCAGTTCCAGGAGGCGCTGGGAATTGGCGAAAGCTACGATCCCCGCAGTCAGCGAGAACTGGCCGCCAATTTTTTTGCCGCTGAGCTACTCATCCCCCTCGAACGTGTACGCACCCTCTATCTGATCGAGCGTATACCCGCTCACACGCTGGCCGCCACCTTCGCCGTTTCACATGCTGCTATGCTCAACCGTCTTGCTGGCTTGCTCAAAGAGGGAAGAGCGCGCGTTTCTGAGCAAGAGAGCGCACCTGTGGTGGAAACACCAGCTCCAACGAAAAGCGCTCCTCAGCCTGAACAGCCAGCAAAGAAGCGCTATGATGAGTTCCAGCAGGCTGCAATCGAGGCTGCTACTCCGGCTCTGATCATTGCTGGTCCGGGCAGCGGCAAAACAAGCACGCTAATTGGCCGCGTGGACTATTTGATCCGCACGTCTGGTATCCCCTCACAACAAATCCTTGCCCTCACTTTTTCGCGCAAGGCTGCTCAAGAGATGGAGGAGCGCCTGCAAAAGCTGCTCACCGATGACTATGCGCTGCCAAAGGTCAGCACCTTTCACGCCTTTTGCGCCGACCTGTTGCGCCAGTATGGTTCGCTGGTCGGGTTACGCGACAACTTTACGTTGATCGATGAGGCGGAAGGCTATTTCCTGTTGCGTCAGCAGGCAGGCAGGATACGTCTGCGCCACTATCTCAAGCTGCATTCGCCAGCTTATTATTTCCCAGAGATGCTTAAGGCTATCTCGCGAGCAAAAGACGAACTGATCTCGCCTACAGTCTATGCTCAACTGGCGCAGCAGATGCGCGAACGAGCCAACGATCAGGAGGCATTGGAGGAAGCGGAGAAGGCGCTGGAAGTGGCCCATATCTATGCATTGTATCATGAAGCGCTGATGCAGCGGGGCGATACCGATTTTGGTGGCCTGCTGGCCCTGGCAATTCAATTGTTGCAGGAGCATCCAGAGGTGTTGCGCGAACAACAGCAGAAATATCAGCAGATCCTTGTAGATGAGTTTCAGGACGTGAACAGGGCCAGCGGTGTGTTGTTGCGCGTGCTGGCGGGCGAAGAGCGGCGCGTCTGGGTGGTTGGTGATGCGAATCAAGCGATCTATGGATTTCGAGGAGCTTCACCTGCCAATATCAGTCAGTTCGAGATCGATTTTCCCGGTGCTGCCGTGTTGCCACTGAGTCGCAATTATCGTTCGCGCCCCGATCTTGTCGCGATTGCGGAATCGTTTCGCTGTGTGCAGTTAGAACTGGGACAGGAGCCGGGCAAAAATCAGCCTGTGCGTCTGACTCCGCCCGAAACGAGTGTGACGCTGGCACAGGCAAGCGATCAAGGTAGCGAACTGGCAGGCATCGTGCAAGATATTCGCTACAAACGCAGCCAGGGATACACATATCGAGATATAGCCGTGTTGTGTCGAACGCGAGCGCAGGCGCAGAAGATCACAAATGCGCTGGCCGCCGCAGGTCTGCCCGTCATCGAGCGCGGCGGCATGCTTGAGCAGGAGCATACCAGAGATGTGCTGTCTATCTTGCTACTGCTCACTAACTCAAGCGGAATGGGATTGTTGCGGGCAGCTCGTCAGCGTGAACATCTGTTGAGCCAGGATGATATCGAGGCTTTGTTACAGGCCGCTTACACTCAGCATGTCTCTCCCAGAATGCTGATCTTCAATGCCCAGGCACCGCTCAGCATGAGTCTGTCGGGACAACGTGCTATGCAACGATTGGCAGAGATCTTGCAGGCGTTGCAGTATGCATCGGATATCTGGTCGCTCCTGGCCCAATATTTGCTGATAGAAACCTCGCTGGTGCGAGATCTGCTGCTTGACACTGAGAACAGCGAGAGCGATGCAATTCTGGCCGATTATGACCGCTTATTGCAACTGGCACGCCACTACGACCAGCAACAGCAGCATCGCAATCTGCTGTTACCGGAAGGCGTCACGCAACCAGTAGAGTCGCCCACGCTTGAAGAGCGGATCAAAGGTTTTCTGGAATATCTCAGCCTGCTGGTGTTATTGCGGCAGGATAGCGGTAGTCGAGAGCAGGCAAACGAGGATGGCGAAGAGAGCGCTGATATCATCAGTGTCATGACGGTGCATGCCAGCAAGGGATTAGAGTTTCCCGTCGTGTATCTGCCAGGATTGGTGCAACAGCGCTTCCCTACGATTGCGCGTGCAGGCGCGGTCAATCCACCGGAGGGCATGTTGTCGCCCGAAAGCATGGGCAAGGCTGCGCATGAGAGTGGCGAATCCTGTCTATTTTACGTGGGTGTCACACGCGCACGCGATCACCTGATACTCAGTTATAGCGAACGTTACGGCAAGCAAAAGGCGAGGCGCTCGCTCTACCTGGATGCTCTGGAGGCCGGGTTGCCCCAGGATCGCATTACCCGATTGCGTTGGGAGCAGGTGCAGAGCGAGGAGAAGCCTCTTGATGATGCTCCCTCAATCATCCCATCGTCGCAGCCGAGCGAGGCATTTATTCAGGCGATGAAACCAGCTTCGTTGAGCGTGAACGCCATCGAAGGCTATCAGCGCTGTCCACGCCAGTATGCTTACAGCGCCATTTATCACTTTACCAACGAAGAAGATACCTATCAATTGTTCTGGCAGGCCACACAGAAGACGGTTGAAGTCTTGCGCAAACAGTTTCAGGAGAGCAACGGAACGCAGGTTGCCCCGACTCAGCAGGAGATTCAAGAACTGTATACGCAACACTGGCAGGAGTTGGGAGGGCATACCGCGCCCTTTGCCACTCTCTATGAAGAGCATGGGCATGAAGTGGTTGAGACGATTCGGCGCAAGTTGCTGGTGCAGGAGGATGTAGAGTGGGATACGCGACCGAGCTTCCAGGTAGATGTGGCCGGGAAGCCGGTACGCGTCACCGTTGATCGTATTGAGATGTCTACATCATCGCAGCCCATCGAGCCTGTGCGTTATGTCCGCACGCGTTTTGGCAGAAGTAAGAGCAGGCCATCGGCTGAGATGCGCGAGTTGCTCTATACGCTAGCCTATCGTCAACAGCATCCAGGGCAAAGTGTTGAGCTACATAGCCACAATTTGAGTACGGGTGAAGTTGTGCCGATTAAGATGACCGCCCGCAAAGAGCAAAGCCTGTATGATGAAGTCGAGAAGAGCATTACAGGGCTGGAGAAGAACGATTACCCTCCAAAGCCTGATGCGTTCCGCTGTCCAGGTTGCCCCTTCTTTTTTATCTGCCCAGCATAGGGGATGCAGAGCGAGGCTTTTTTGGTTATTATTAGGGAGTGGAAATATCGCATATTGAATAACCATCGGCAAGCAGAGAGGAGATAGAGACCCCTATGAATCATGAGAGCGATCAGGACATTTTGCACCAGATCACAACACTGGTTGATGAGGAACACACGCTGCTGCAAAAGTCGCATGAAGGAGAGCTGGCAAGCGATCAGCACGAGCGTATGAAGGAGTTAGAGGTAAAGCTGGATCAGTGCTGGGATCTGTTGCGCCAGCGCCGGGCGCGCAGACATGCCGGACAGAACCCGGACGAAGCCGCTGTGCGTAATGAAAGCACCGTTGAGCATTATCTGCAATAGCAGTCTGTAGAAGATGGCGGAACGGCAAGACGTGTACCGTCCGCCATCTTCCTCTTTTTTGGTGGCTCGCGACAGTGAGCGCATGTGTCTTTTCGCAGTAAAAAAGATGCTCCAATGGGGGGGTAAACGGCTAAATGAGGTCTCCATGAAGCATCTCCTTTATTCTCCATTATCTCCATGAGATAGCAATGAAAAGATAAGTTATTAGACTATAGTACTATTTATTCCTGAGAGAATTATCAGGAATGGATGAGGAAGTGATGGATAGTGGAATAGAGCTGGTTGCCTGAATGCTAGAGTTTCTCTCAACGGCAAAGAAAAAAGATACTTCAGTGGGGGTATAACAGAGTTCCAAGAGCGTTGAAGTATCTCTTTCTATGTACATGTTTGAAGAGTGAAAACAGACTCAGTGGAGCGAGCGAGAAGGATATAGACTGTCAGATTGCAATGATGTATCCTGTCCATAACGTGTTTTTGTATAGACAGGCTTGAAGGCCACGAAATGGAGTAGCGTTGCATGAAGCTATCGTTGGCACAACTATCCCTGTGGCTACGCTGGATCGCGCTCACCACCATTGGCGGATTGTCCGGGCTGCTGATTACTATGGTCCTGCCTCTGGATTCGCTCTTCTTTATCGGCTCGTATACTTTGGCGTCTGTCCTGGCTTGCATGGGACAGTGGCTCTTGCTCAATAAGCTTATCAACGCACGCAAGGGCTGGATAGCTACCGGACTGGCCGGCTTGATTACGCCGATTGTGCTGTTGATGAGTGCGGCACAACTTGGGGCGCTGGCCGGTACAGGTAATCCCCTTCTTCACAATTTGCTTACCTATCTCGGCGTTGGCATTGGTGGCTTGCTCTCGGGATTGCTGCTGGGCAACCTGCAACGTGCAGCTGTCTTGCAGCGCTGTCTGGATGAGACGCGAGGATGGACGCTGGCAACTGGCCTCGCCTGGGGTTTTGGCTGGGCGATTGGCACCACTATTCCAGGAATTGATCCGCCAACCGCAAACGATCCAGTTCGCATCATCATAGGCTGGCTCGTATCCTGGGTGATTATTGGAGCTATTACCGGCGGTATGTTGCTCTATTTGCTACCATCGAAGCGAGAACAACCAGCACAGGCTAAAAAAGAGATCGTTCACGAGAGCAAGCAATTGTAATCTTCATGTTGCATTATTTAGAGAGATGCGACATAATAATGTCTCTTTTGGCCCATGACAGTTTTCCTTCTTCGAGTTATGCTTAAACCAGATGAGAATTGAAGCAAAGGGGTAACGAAGAGAATGAAAGCGATTCATATTCATGGTCGGGGTGGCCCGGAACATCTCGTATATGAAGATGCGCCACAGCCGCGTTCAGGGCCAGGAGCGGTACTGGTTCGCGTCCAGGCAGCCGGTGTGATTGCGCCGGAATTAACCTGGGAGGAAACCTATCAAACCAGAGCGGGAGCGCCACGCTCTCTACCAATCCCTGGACACGACATCTCAGGTGTGGTTGTTGAGGTTGGTTCCGATGTTGCCAACCTCGCTGTAGGAGATGAAGTATATGGCCTTATCGCCTTTGAGCGGGATGGGGCCGCAGCCGAGTATGCTATTGCCTTGCCTGGTGAGCTTGCCCCCAGGCCGCGCACGCTCGATTATGTGCAGGCCGCAGCGGTGCCGTTAACGGCTTTAACAGCCTGGCAAGCGTTTTTTGACCACGCCGAGTTGAAAGCCGGTCAAAAGGTCCTGATTCATGGCGCTGCCGGAGGGGTTGGCGTTTTTGCTGTTCAGCTTGCGCATTGGGTTGGCGCGAATGTGATTGCAACTGCTTCGGCGCGGAACCATGATTTTTTGCGCGAACTGGGAGCAGATGAGATCATCGATTATACCACCACGCGCTTTGAGCAGGTGGTTCGCGATGTCGATGTCGTCTTAGATATGGTTGGTGGCGACACATTGGAGCGATCCTATGGAGCGCTGAAAAAGGGCGGCGTGCTGGTCTCTGTCGCTATGCCTCCATCTCCTGAGAAGGCAAAGGAACATGGTGTGCGCTCCGTCTGGTTTATTGTCGAACCAAATAGAGATCAACTGATCCAGATTAGTGAATTGATCGATGGGGGGCAGATTCGCCCGATCATTGATACCGTTTTTCCCTTGTCCCAGGCACGGCAGGCATACGAGCAGAGGGTGAAACGAGGCAAGATTGTGCTTCGTGTGGTGGATCAAGGCGAAGCATAAATAGGCAACCAGATAGCCTCTTACGGAGAGGCTATCTGGCGGAAGCTGGCTCATTCGTTCGTAGCACCTGGATTGTCAGTGTCTTCGTGATCTGTTGTGCCATAGGGCCGTACGGGAGGTGTCGCATTAATAACGCCTCTTTGAGTTGTGGCGTCATATGCACCGTTCTTGCGCAGGATAGCGAGCGCATCGTTGTAGCCGGTCTCGTCGGGCGTTTTGACCGTGACGATGGTATGGCCTGCGGCTAGCTCTTGCTGATAGAAGTGGGCGTCGCGTTCGGACAGACCCAGGCCGCGAAACGCACCAACTAACCCTCCAGCAGCCGCGCCTAATGCTGCACCACCAAACGTCGCTGCCAGAATGCCTCCAGCAATGGCCGGTCCCAATCCTGGTATAAGGAGCGAGGCGGCTGCGCCCAGAACTCCACCAATAACTCCGCCGCCGATCATACCGCTGGCGGCATCAGCGGCGACTGTAGCCTCCGGGTCCGCAGCACGTACACGCGCCAAAAAACCAATCTCATCATTATTGAAACCAGCACGTCGCAGTTCGTCAATGGCTCCTCTTGCCTGCTCCTGGTTGGGAAAGACACCCACCGCTACTATATTATGTACCATTGCCATTGGTTCTTCCTCCAAAGTTGATCGGCGAAGCTATCGCGCCTTCCATTACGTGCATAACGTAGCATTACATCTTTCACGGGTGAGGTTGAGAAAAGGTGACAGATCATATTAGGAAAAAAGTCAGATGGAGGAATGGCTCAGCTGGCCTGTGCAGGTAGTTGACATATATGTTGGTGAGATCGCTTACGTATAATAATTGTTGGGATATGAAACAACCGATATGAAACGACAAATAATGAGAAAAAGGAGAGAAAAATGTTTTTCGCCTTTGTTATCATCGCAGGAATGCTATTGATAGGCGTGCTGGTATTTGCTCGTCTCGCTGCCAGAGGGCAGTTCGTGATGCCATCTCGCTCTCCAGTATGGATCATCTTGAGTGCTATACTATTTGTGCTTGCTGGCTGCGGTTCGGGGTCGGTAACGACGCCACCGCCAATGACGCCAATCAGCACATCTGACACAGGGGCGACAACTCCTACAAGTGCGTCCGGCACCACTCAGAGTGATTGGACGATGTACCACAACGACAATGCTCGTACGGGCTATATTGAAAACTTCTCCGATCCCAAACAATTATCTCGCCTGTGGGATAAGACATTGGATGGTGCCGTCTATGCTGAGCCGCTGGTAGTGGGTGGTCACGTGTTGATTGCGACGGAGCAGAATACCATCTACTCTTTTGATGCCCAGACCGGCCAGGAGCAGTGGCATACTAATGTTGGCACGCCAGTTCCGCGCGCGGCGCTACCATGCGGCAATATCGACCCATCGGGCATTACCGGAACTCCTATTTACGATCCAGCGACGAAAGAGCTGTTCGCGGTGGCTGAGATCAGTGGCCCCTCGCATATTCTGGTTGGCCTCGATGTCAGCAACGGACAGGTGAAACTGCGCCGCCAGATCGACGTTGCGGGAATGGACCCATCGGCCCATCAAGAGCGAGCGGCGCTGGCGCTGAATCAGGGAACGGTCTATATTGCTTTCGGTGGTCGTTATGGTGATTGTGGCAATTATCATGGAATGGTGATCGGCTCAAAAACGAATGGGCAGGGACAATTGCTCGTGTATCAGGTTCCGACCCCGCGCGAAGGCGGTATCTGGTCGCCACCGGGACCAGCCATCGATGCTAATGGTCATTTGTATGTTGCGGTAGGCAACGGCGAGGTGACGAGCGGAACGTGGGATCATACCGACTCAGTGCTGCGGTTATCGCCAACCTTGCAATTGGAGGATGGTTTTGCTCCGACACAGTGGGCACAGGACAACGCCGCCGATGCTGATCTCGGCTCTATGAGTCCCGTATTGCTACCGAATGGACAGGTTTTTAGCGTGGGCAAGTCCGGTCGTGGCTATCTGCTGCATGCCAACGCACTTGGCGGTGTGGGAGGCCAGATTCAGGAGCAGCAGGTCTGTCCATCGTATGGCGGCTATGCAACGGTTGGTTCGCAAATCTTCCTGCCATGTCGCAATGGCATTCGTCAGGTGAAGATCGAGGGAAACAGCATTACGATGGGCTGGCAGCACGATCAGCCCAATGGCTCTCCTGTGGTGGGAGGCCATACGGTCTACTGCATGGATTATGCTGGTGGCACCCTCTACGCGCTCAATAGCGATGATGGTTCGGTGCGCACCTCGCTCTCCATTGGCACCACGTCGCGTTTTGCCACGCCCACGCTCTGGAATGGCCTTGTGTTTGTTGGCACAATGCAGGGTGTGGTTGCGCTCAAAGTGGCTTAATCTTAACGATTTCAGGGGAACTTGTTGCCTCAAACAAGTCCCCCTGAGACTATCAGAGCAGGTAGCTGCCGCCACCAGCAGCGAGGTAGTTGCCTGTGAGATAACGCGCCTCATTGGTTGCCAGCAGTAGAATTGCTCCGGCGACGTCTTCTGGTTGTCCGACGCGGCGCAATGGCAAGGAGGCGTTCAGCATTTCGCGGCGCTCCTGGATCACTGCTGCTGAAGCTTCGGTCTCAATTGCACCCGGAGCCACGACATTTACTCGTATGCCGTGTGGCCCCAGTTCGGAAGCCAGCACCCTCATCAATGCATCGACGCTCCCCTTACTGGCTGCAATGGCACCGCTACCCGGACGCGCTATGCGTGTTGCGAGGCTGCTGACGGCGATCAGGTTGCCACGTTTGCGCTCAATCATCAAGGGAGCTACAATACGGGCCGGGATATAGATGCCAGCCAGCGCTCTGAGTACCATATTCTGATATGTCTCCCAGCTTGACTCGACAAAAGGGGCAAATATTGCTTTGCTGTAGGCCATATTTGTCTCTGGCGTTTGAATCGTCTTACTCCCGGCTATAGCGTTCATGACCAATGTATCAATCGGCCCCAATTCTTGCTCAACCTGCTGTACCATTGCCGCGACTTGTTCATCGTTATCGACGCTGGCTTGAACTGCGATGGCTCGTCCCCCTTCGGCGCGAATAGCTGCGACCACCTCTTCCGCTCGCTTGGCACTGGCATGATAATTAACGCCGACCGCCGCCCCATGTCGTGCAAATAGGCGAGCAGTAGCCGCGCCAATCCCCCGGCTGCCGCCGGTAATCAACGCGACCTGTCCCTGTAATAATCCTGTGTTGCCTGAGTGTTCTTGCATAAAACCTTCCCTCGAAAAATGGAATGACGCATGTCTTTCATCGCTCACTACTGCTTACTATAAAATAGGAGGTATCTGCTTGCAAGAAGGCACTTAAAAGTGGTATAGGTATAGAATGTATACTAGGGAACCTGTCAGATTTGACATCAATTTTTCGGATCAAAAGTGTCCGGCTCGTCGCGCTCTGGATCTGGTAACAGACAAATGGACGCCGCTGGTGGTCTATCTGTTACGGGATGGTCCGCAACGCTATACGCAGCTCAAGCGGCAGATAGGCGGCATCACGCAGAAGATGTTGACGCAAACATTGCGCAAAATGGAGGAGGAGGGGCTGGCGACGCGAACCGTCTATCCAACCGCCCCGCCATCAGTCGAATATGCCCTGACCCCGTTGGGAGAGACGTTATGTGAGCCGATAGAGGGCTTGTTGCAGTGGGCCAGGACATATGGGTTGCAGATGCACTCGCTACTCGGGCCGGTGGCGTCTCGCGAGAGAAGACTGGCTCAGGAGGAGGCGGCAGACGAGGAAATAGACTAGCGCGCGTAATGACCAGCTTCGACAATCGTTAAGAAGTGGTCATTACATGCATCAATGGTTTGTTATTTGTTCAAAGCACTGTCCAGGTCGGCGATGATATCTTCGACGTTCTCCACACCGACAGAGAGGCGCAGCAGGCCCGGCGAGATGCCTGCCGTTTCGCGCTGTTCGTCGCTCTGGTGGGCGTGAATCATCGAGGCGGGATGTGTGATGAGCGTCTCCACACCGCCCAGGCTCACCGCTAGCAGGCAGACCTCCGTGTGCCTGACGACCTCGTAGGCACGCTGATAGCCTCCCTTGACCTCAAAAGAGAGCATGCCGCCGAAGCCACCAGGCATCTGCTGTTTTGCCAGAGCATGTTGGGGGTGTGAGGGCAGGCCCGGGTAGTATACCCGCTCAACCTGTGAATGTTGCTCTAAGAATTGAGCAACGGCAAGGGCATTGGCGTTATGAACTGCCATACGCAGGCCGTAAGTCTGCAAGCCGCGCCGCAACAGCCACGACTCGAAGGGATGTAACACCGGACCATGCACGCGTGAGTATTCCCAGACCGTATCGATTAATGCCCGCGATCCCATAATCGCCCCAGCCGTCACATCGGCGTGTCCATTGAGATATTTGGTTGCGCTATGTGTGACCAGATCGTAGCCAAACTCTAAGGGATGCTGGTTATATGCGGAGGCAAAGGTATTGTCAGTGATCGCCAGCGCCCCGGCTGCGTGAGCAATTTCGGCGGTGGCGCGCAGATCAGTCAGGTCCATTGTGGGATTCGTGGGTGTTTCAGTATAGACGATCCTGGTGTTGGGCCGTATGGCGTGTGCAAAAGACTCTGTATCGCGCTGGTCAACCTGCGTGACCTCGACGCCGTAGCGTGGCAGCGTTTCGGCCAGCAATGAGAGCGTCGCTGTGTAATGCGTCTGCTGAGCGACAACATGATCGCCTTTTTGTACATTGGCAAGAATAGCGGTCGTAATGGCGGCCATACCAGAGCCAAGTGCCAGCGCCGCCTCGCTCTCTTCCAACTCTGCCAGCAGGATCTCAACCTGTTTGTTATTAGGGGAACCATAGCGCGTATAATATGCGCCAGGAGCGACTTCCGCAGCAAGTTCAGCCCCTTCTTCCGGGGTACGCAACAGGAAGGTGCTGGTCTGGAAAATGGGGGGCGAGACGGCTGTGGTATCGTTGGCGTTGTGGGCATCGTGGATGAGGCGCGTCTGTAAGCCATAATCGCGTTTTTGCTCGCTCATAGAAATATTGCTCCTCTCAAGTGTCTATGCGGGGATTGCTATTGTACTTACCTCTATTCTACCGACACATTGGATCACGAAATAAGGGCCAATCAGCGGTTCATAGCCGGTTGGTCATCAGCCAACTGGCAGGCGGTGTTTTTGACTTTTTCTAAATGTGAATGCTACAATAAGTGCTATCTAAACCTGCCTGGACAGCATATCCTCTCCCAGATCTGTCATGTACATCGTGTGATTAGCGTAGGAAGCAGCATGCTTTTGCAAGGAGCATAGACGCGGATGGACAACAACAGTCAGTACGAGCCGGATGATTTCTCCAATCGAGATAATGCGCGCGAGGCCGCCAATCGTGAGCTAGGCGAGATGCTGGTGCAACGGGCGCGTGATCTGGTTCCAAAGCTACATGAGCGTGCCGCTCGCACCGAAGAGCTACGCAGCCTACCCCCTGAGACCATTTCCGATTTGCAGCAGGCCGGATTGCTCAGCGTCCAGAAGCCGCAGCGCTATGGTGGCTATCAACTTGGCTACGACGTGTTGATGGACGTATTGGTCGAGTTGGGGCGTGGCTGTGGTTCGACCGCATGGACGGCAATGGCTCTCAATTGTGCGAATATTCTCGTCGGCTTCCCGGAAGAGATTCAGCAAGAATTGTGGAGCACAGATGCGCTCGTCTCCGGCGTCTTTACACCTATTCCCGCCCTGATCGTGGATGGTGGTTATCAGTTGCGCGGCTCATGGTCGTATGCCAGCGGGGTTGACCATGCCGATTGGCTCTTTTTGGGAGGATTGATCGTGAGCCAGGATATTCCTGATGTGCGCTTCTTCCTGCTGCCGAAAAGCGATTTTGTGATCGTGGATGACTGGTTTACAGCGGGATTGCGCGGCACCGGTAGCAAGCGTGTGGTGGTCGATGACGCCTTCGTTCCAAAGGAGCGCACAGCCTCGCTTTCACAGTTGCGGGAAGGGACCGCCCTCAATGCAGTGCAGCACCAGACGTGGCTGTATCGCGTGCCGCTGGCTCCCATTTATCGACTCAATATGGTTGCGCCTGCCATCGGAATCGCTTTAGGAGCCTACGAATACTATCATGAGTGGGTACGCTCTCGCATTGGGTCGGATATGCAGCCTCTCTCGCAAAAGGCCAACGTCCAGATCCACCTGGCGGAATGTGCCGCCGATATCGACGCAGCTGCTCGCATCGTGCGTTCAGAGATAGCGGAGATCACCGAACGTGTGAAAAGTGGCTACGAGTTGACCATGAGAGAGCGCTCACGTTATCAGCGCGACGCGGCCTATTGTTGTGTGCTTTGTGTGCGTGCCGTTGACAGGCTCTATGAGCAGAGCGGAACAACGATCCTTCCCGAAAAACATCGCATCCAACGCGCATGGCGGGATATTCACGCGCTGGTTGCTCATACCGCCAATCTCTGGGATGATGCGATGCAGGATTTTGGACGCATCGAGTTTGGTTTGAGGCCGCTTAACCAGTTCTTCTATTGATGCTCCCTGAGCAATATGCGACAAAGATTTCGTAGTGGAGCCGCACCAACGCGATACATCGCTCCACTACGAAATCTTTGTCGCTTTTGTTAAATTTTTATATTCCCTTGACAATCATGTAAATAGTACTGTATAGTACTACTTATGAGAAGCACATCGAATCGAGACTACGTGATCAAAGTGGTGTCGGAAATGTTTCTGCTGCGCGGCTTTGCCTGTACTAGCATGGATGATGTGGTGAAGCAGAGCGGCGTTTCCAAGTCGAACATTTATTACCACTTTAAGAGCAAGGATGAGCTAACATTAGCTGTTCTGGAAAGCTATATTTCCACCCTGCAGAACCTGTTTCGCGAGCAATCGCAAGCTGAAGATGGGCAGCTTTTGCCGCGTCTGGAGCATTATATTGAACAGTTGATTCAGGATCTTGCGGAGCGCGATTGCGTGGGAGGTTGTCCCTTGATGTCGCTGATGGTGGAGGCTGGAAAGACGAACGAGGCGGTTCGTGTGCGATTGGCACAGTTCTTTCAGCAACAAAAGGATCAGCTTACACAGCTTTTGGAAGAGGGAAAGAGGCGTGGAGAGGTTCGGAACGACCTTCCGGCGAGCGTGCTGGCTTCTCTCATTAGCTCGTGGTTGGAAGGAATGCTGATGCTGGCAAGCATCCAGAAGAGCGCATCCACATTACGAGGTGAGCGTGACGCACTTCTGAGCATGCTCAAAGCTCGGCCCTGAATGATGGGAGGCTTTTCTTAATGAGCATGAACCTTCTTTTCGTAGTTGCGCGATTTATCGCGCTTTTCGACAATATAGATAATTGTGATAAAGCGCGATAAATCGCGCAACTACGAAAGAGATCTCATCATTAAGGGAAATTTCCTCTTTTTTTACCTTGTAATTAGTACCAATCAGTACTAATGAGAACCGTCAAGGAGGGAACATATGTATCGTATTGCGAATGGTATTTCTGGCATCGAGGGAACATGGATCGGGCGTATGTATGTGATTGAGGCACCTGATGGCCTGACACTGATTGATAGCAGCATCCCCGGCGCTTTACCACGAATCGAAAAAGACCTTCTGAGGGCCGGTCGTCGGCTTGACATGGTAAAACGTATCCTCATCACGCATGCGCACTGGGATCATTATGGCAGTCTTGCAGCTTTGAAGGAGGCGACAGGAGCGCGTGTGTACGCTCACCATCGCTATGAGAGCGCGGTCATTCGTGGAGAGAAAAAGCCCGATATGCCGTTGCCCTCGCAGCTTCATGGTTTTGACCGTCTGGTATCAACCGCCTGGATACAGCCGCAATTGAAGTTCAATATAGCGGTGAAAGTCGATTATGAACTCAAAGAGGGAGACCGGCTCGACGAGGTGCTACCTGGTTTAATGGTTATCGATACGCCGGGGCATAGTCTCGGTCATTGCGGTTTCTGGCAGCCAGAGCAGGGTCTCCTCTTTGGCGGCGATGTGATGATGCACCTGCCTTCTGGTCGCCTCGTGTTGCCTCTGGCATCCGCTACCCGTGATCTGGACGAGGCGAAACGTTCGGTGCAGAAAGTGGCCGACATGCAGGTCAAAACGCTATGCCTGGGGCATGGCAAGCCATTGATTGGCAATGCCACAGCAGCAATTAGCGCTTTTGCTGCCAAACTGAGCTAGAGGTCGAGCGATAGAGCAAGAGGGCTGTCTCTCCGAAGTTTGAGAGACAGCCCTCTTGCTCTATCAACCCAAATGCGATCATTGTCCGAAACTGCCGGTCATTCCCCTTGTCAAAATTGCTCTTTTTTGTTATGCTCTTTATGGAAGTGAACACGTTCATTTTTATGATAGAACGAGGAGGAACGAGACAATGAGCCTGGATGCTTTTGAATTGGAAGGAAAGTCAGTAAATCATGATGAGATGACGATCAGACGTAGAGAAAAGCATATGAAAAAGCGCTGGTTATGGATTGTTGGTATCCTGGGTTTTCTGTTGCCGGGCGTATGTCCGCCGTTTACTTTCTTCTTCAGCAAGCCAGAAGGCATGTTCTTTGATATGATATCCGTCTCTCCCTGGCCTTACCCATACCTGTTCACACCTGGCATGCCTGTAGAATACTGGTTTAAGGCGTTGAGCATATATACCGTGCTGGCAATAGGGACGACGGTGAGCGCCGTGTTGTTATGGCATTCGATTGTGCATAAAGCGGCAAAAATAAATTGGAAACAGGGAATGAAAGCGGGCGTATTGGCAAATATCGTGGCATACCTGTTGACCGGTATTATGCTGACATGGTTTTCTCAACTGAAAGCTCCTACCTATCCTCCAGGGATAGAGCAGTTTGTCTCTTTCATTATTGCAGTAACGACCGGATGGCTACTTGGTCTGGTTGGACTGCTACTCTATGGATGGTGGACAACTCCTGTTGCTCTCGTTTTAGGTTGGCTATGTGGTTGGTTAGAGGGAAGAGAGTTAAGTAAACCAGGAAGAGAAATGTTAAAATATGAATGATAAGAAGAAAGGAGCAGCATGTGAAATATGCTATGCCTGAAGATTACTTGCAGAGCACACCTATTCTCGATAAGGATCATTTGCTCATCGTTTGCCTGGTTAACGAACTGATCGCTGAACATGCAGGTGGAGATAGAGAATTTCTTCAGGCTGCACATCAATGGTTGGCACAGCATTTACGTCCCGTCTATACGTTGAATGAGAGGCAACCAGCATCGACCACGCTGGCACGTGGATGTGGCTCTTGCAGTCAACGGATGGCGGTATTGGAAGCGGTGGCACGGGCGGCAGGAATAGGGACGCGCTCACATGCGCTCTGGATCGATGGACAGTTCTGGCGTTCCCGCTTTCAGCAATTGCATCGGTTCCTCCCACAGAGAGTACTACTTGCATGGCCTGAGTTTTTTATTGATGGCTCCTGGGTAGGCTTCGAGGAACTGTATGGGCCGCTGCAAGAACTGGCCGAGCATAGGAGCGATGGGTTCACTAACGCCACTGGAGAGACGCTTTTTGAGGCGGTGCGATATACAGCTGTCGATTGGAGCGGTCAAACCTGTTCCTGTGCTATTGGGTCTGCCTGTGATCTCTCTCATGTCGTTATGGCTGATGGAGGCATCTTCTCTTCACGTGATGCCGTTTTTGATCGCTATGGTCTCCTGTTACACCAGCCCAGAGGTTGCCTCTTTGAACTGATCTTCGGTGGACGCGAAGCAGCCTGATTGGTGCTATGGGTGCCTGAAAACACTATTCGCCGCTGCTACTGCCATATCAACGGAGACCCCTTCCAGGCAAGGATAGCCGATAGGACAGGTCTCGTATCCGCAGGGACGGCAGGGAACGGGATGAGCCAGTGCTCGGAATGGCCCCGGCCGCAATGGTCCGTTGGTGGCGGGATTGCCAGCACCAAAGATGGTGACGGTTGGTGTTGCGAGCGCGTAGGCGATGTGTGCCGGTCCAGTATCGTTGGTAATCAGCACTGCCAGCCGATCTATGATCGCCCCCAGCGTTACCAGCGAGGTTTTACCGATCAAATTGAGATATGGCTTCCCGACCTGCCGGGCCAGTTGTTCGCCAGTCTCTCGCTCTTCTGGCTCGCCCAGGATGACCACTGTACCACCATGTTGTTGTCGTAGCTGCGCACCAACTGCCGCAAAGCGTTCGATGGGCCAGCGCCGTGTTATCTCACGGGCGGCTGGATGGAGGCCAATCAGTGGCGGTCGGGCATGCGACAGCGGCGCGGCGACTTCCGCGTGATCTTCCGGCCAGAGCGGGAACTCGATTTCTTCACCTTGTTCTGGTATCCCTAAGAAGCTGGTGAGGGCAAGGACGCAGCGTATCTCATGCGCTTGATCGGGATATGGTAGTGCAGCATCCAGCAAACCAGCGGAATCGTCGGAGCGCACAAAACCTGCGGTGGCCTTTGCTCCTAGTAGCAGTGTGAACGGGTTGGAATAAACGCCCGAACCCTGCATCTGAAGTGCCAGATCAAAATGTTGCTCCTGCATGGCCTGGAAAAACCGTATTGTCCTGCGAGCATCAAAGAATTGTTCCGCGATCCCTGGAAAGCCTGGAAACGCTACGTAGTGATCCAGATAAGGCGAGCGCACGGCGATATCGCGCAAAATTGGCAAGGTAATCATGGTTATTTCGGCATCTGGCAAGGCGTAGCGCAGGGCGCGTAGTGCTGGAGTCGCACAGATAAAATCACCGATGCGCGAGGCACGCAGCAGAGCGATTTTGCGAGGCGGCTCTGGCTGGCGAGTCAACAGACCTGGTGCAAACGGATTATTCATCTAGCATCGTACCTCGCTCTTACCTTTTAGTTTTTATCTCTTAGTTTTTAAAAAGTTCCGTGATAGAGCGAGCAGGAGCGGCAGACCTCTGGCGGTTCTTCAGAGGAGAGCTGGTCGCGAAATTGCTGGTATGGAGCGCTGTTCCAGAGGGTGTCGGCGCTCTGTTCGGTGATCTTCCCGAAGTTGATGCGGTCGGGCGTCGAGACCATGCAGCAGGGCATCGAGTAGCCCTGATAGCTGAAGTACGCGCCTGTCCAGGGCCAATCGCAACGTTGGGGGCCAGGAGTGCCGGGAGGATGCATACGCAGGCGGGTGCGCGGTAGGCGCAGATCTATATTGAGCTGTCGAGCAACCTCGCGTGCCTCGCCAAAGTAGCGCTCGATGCGTTGCGGCTCCTCTTCCAGCAAGGTCTGTTCCTGAACAAAATCGCGCATCGGCAGATAGTTGGCGGGCAGGCTGGACTCGCCGAAATCGTGACAGAGATGTTGCACAAAGATGCTCTCCATCTCATATTGAGCGGCAAAACGCACGATAGCAGGTAGCTCAGGCAAGTTCTGGCGCATAATCACCATCACCATGCGCAGGTGCGGTTGTGCGGAACCTGCGCGCTGGCGTGCTGCCAGAATGCGTTCGATGTTATTGACGACACGATCAAAGTGCGCTCGCACGCGAATACGCTCGTACGTTTCGGCGGTGGCGGCATCCAGCGAGATATGCAGGCTGTGGAGGCCGCTGATGATGCAGCGGTCGGCCCGGCGATCATTGAGCAGCGTCAGATTTGAGTTGGTGCTGACCTGCACACCGCGCCCGGTTGCATACTCTACCATGTCGAAGAAACGAGGATGCATCATCGGCTCGCCAAGCCCTTGCAGGTGGATCTCTTTGAGCTGAGGAAACTGGTCGATGATGGAGGTAAAGGTATCAAGATCCATGAACGCAGGCGGTCCGTAGGGTGGACCATCCTGGCGAAACTGGATCGAACACATCTGGCAGCGCAGGTTGCACTGGCCCACCGGCTCAATCTGGATATATTCTGGCAATTGCATGTCCTTCTCCTCTCACAAAAACCACACGCGAAACTTGATAGCCCCACGTAGCCGCCAGAAAATCGCCAGTGGCGGCAGCGCCATTGATGTAACAACCATCTCCATAACATGTCCTGGCTCACGCGAGGTATGGGCGAGGCGCTGCATACAAAAGCGCCCTGTCTGATATATCCAGAGGCCCAGGCCAAGCAACACGAGCGGCTTCGATTTTTTCAACAGGCCCATCACTGCAAGGAGCAGCGTGCCGATGATGCTATAGTAGCGCCAGGGTGGTGTGGCCTGAATCTTCTGTTTATACTGATGGGGATGTTTCTTGTACAGCAGGGCGTTAAACATGCTTTTGCGCTGTTGCGACACGCTTACGCCCCAGTTTGCGGGACGGATAGGATGGATCACGACGGCTTGTGGCGCGTTGGTGAAGTGCATGCCGTGTGCCAGGAGGGTAAAGCAGAGATCGCTATCCTCGCGCCAGGCAGCCGTGAAGCGCTCGTCGAAGCCGCCCACCTGTTCCAGCGCCGATTTGCGATAAAAGCAATTAGCTGTGACAAAATCGCACTCGGCTATGCCTGTGGCGTTATATTCGTAATCGGTGGGATTGTTCGGCAGCGGTACAATCAAGCGCCCAGCCACGCCATCGATGCCATCCGTCAGCGCCGCAGCACCAGCCGAGAGCCAGCGCTGTGAGGGGATGCAATCGTCATCGGTAAAAGCGATGATCGAGCCACGGGCAGCACGCCAGCCAAGATTACGGGCCGCAGCGGGACCAGCAGGACGGTGAGCGTAAGCACCGGGAAGATAGCGAATAACGGGCCGTTTACGAGCTTGAGCGTTGACCCGACTCTCAACAAGGCACCTTGTTTCCTGGCAATGGGCGTCATCGACAACGATAATTTCATAGCGCTCTGGTGCCATATCCTGTTCAAGCAAGGCATTTAGGCATTGGGCCAGCAGCGTAGGACGACGACACGTTGGAATCACAACCGAAATTTGTAGCATTTATGCATCCCTTACCGATTCGTCCACTGCATCATGCTCAGTGGGTTTTTCCAGAATAAATGAGCCAATAGCGAGCGCATCGAGAGGCGAGGACCAGTAGCATTCGATAGCGTCGCGTGGTGTGCAGACGATAGGCTCGCCGCGCGTATTAAACGAGGTATTGACCAGCACCGGTACGCCTGTACGTTGCTGGAACGCCTTGAGCAGATCGTAATACAACGGGTGCTGCCCACGATTGATGGTCTGGATACGCGCTGTGTTGTCAACGTGGCGCACGGCGGGGATCTGTTCGGCCCTGGCTGGCAGCACATCATAGACGAAGAGCATAAACGGGGATTTGCGAGCTTTTGCAAACCAGTTCTCGGCCTCTTCCTCCAGCACCACAGGCGCTACAGGGCGGAAATCCTCGCGATCTTTGATCTCGTTGAGGCGAGCCTGCATCGAGGCGCGGAGCGGCGAGGCCAGAATCGAGCGAGCGCCCAATGCACGCGGCCCAAACTCCATACGCCCCTGAAACCAGCCAATCACCTTATCCTGTGCCAGCAGATTGGCAACATCAGTCGCAAGATCCTTTGCTCGACGATAGGGCAGCTTGGACCAGTGCAAGAACTGTTCGATCTCGTCGTCGCTGTATGCAGGACCGAGGAAGGCGTGATCCATCAGGAACTTGCGGGCGGAGGCCGAGCGCTGCTGCACATCTATCCACATCGCGGCCCCAAGCGCTGTCCCCGCATCGCCAGCCGCCGGTTGCACCCAGATAGACTTGAAGGGTCCACGATCCCGCAAACGAGCGTTCATAACGCAGTTGAGCGCGACACCACCAGCCAGACAGAGACGATCGATTCGCGTCGCCTTGTAGAACCAGTTGACCAGCTTGAGGGCCGCTTCTTCCAGCGCGAGTTGCAATGAATGCGCGATATCGTAGTGGCGCTGCTCAAGCGGCTCTCCCTTGCGACGTGGAGGCCCGAAGCACTCATCCAATCGCACATCTGCAATAGTGTATTGACCGTTATCATCCACATGAATGATCTCGCGAAAGTCATTCAGATAGCGCGGCTGGCCGAAGGAGGCGAGCGCCATCACTTTATATTCGTCGGAGGAGTGCAGGAAGCCAAGATAGCCGGTAACGTCTTCATAGAGCAGGCCCAGCGAATGGGGCATGTTGACTTGAGCCAGGCGAGTAATTACATTGCCCTCGCCGATGCTGTAGCTGGTGGTTGCCCTCTCGCCGCGCCCATCCAGCGTCAGGATCGCCGCGCTCTCAAAGGGTGAAGGCAGAAATGCGCTGGCGGCATGGGCGAGGTGATGTTCTACAAAGTGCCAGCGCGTGGGGCCATCGGCACGATAGCCGCGAAAGAGTGCCTGGAGATGATGGGGAGCGCCTCCAGCCAGATGGCGCGGCGCGTTGATCATCGATGAAACGAAGAGTGGTTCCCAGACTGATTCCCAGCCTGGAAGAGCCTCATGAGCGCTTGGCTCCAGAGGAAGAACGAGTGCTGCGTCCTGTTGTTGTCGGTTGAGCAAAAGATATGGATCGTAGGAATAGGCAATATGGTGGACATCGGTGAGGGAGATGCCAACTGCTTGCAGGCAATAGTGAATGGCGTGGAAAGGGAGTTCGTAGGTGGAAAAGGGAATAGGTCGTTTCGCATGTTTGATGTGTGTGAGGCGTTCTTCCTCAACGGCGGCGATCACTCTACCATCATGTACCAGACAGGCGGCGGAATCGTGATACGCGGCGTTGATGCCAAGCGTGTACATAGGCTGTATTCCTCCGATAAAAGCAATCCTACAGATGCTATTTCATATATCCAACCTACAAGAATGATTCATTGAACGGGCGATGCTTTATGCTCTTTGAAGAGATCAAGGGTGGCTGCCGTGACATCCTCGCCAGGAACTTCACTCACGAATGAGACCTCGTGCGGACAGTCAGCGTGGGTATGGTTGCTGCCACAGACAGGGCAGAGCAATTGCCAGGAGACGAACGGGCGATGGCGGCTACGCGTTAGAATGCTGGAATTAATCATATTGAAGCACCAGTAAATGCCGATCGTAGCAGCACCCACCGCGCTGGCGAGATGAAGTGGTCCCGAATCGTTCGATACCACGACACGGCACCGCTTGAAGAGAGCAGCCAGGCCACCGAGAGAGATTTGTTCGGCCAAGTTTTGCCCCTCGCTTTGCATATGGCCGACGACAGCCTCAACCGTACCACATTCTGATTTCGTGCCCGTTACCAGCACATGCGCGCCTGCTGCGGCGAGAGCGTCGCCGACCGCTGCAAATTTTTCGGCGGGCCAGCGCCGTCTGGGATCGCCTGCCCCCGGATGCAGTGCGACCAGCGGCCTACCCTGATCTGGCACCACACGTTCGACCTCGGCGAAATCTTCTTTTGTGACTTCGATGTGTGGCTCTATGCAATTGGAGGTGGCTCCGACCAGGGAGACCACTTCCAGGTAGCGCAAGACCTCGTGCTGAAAGTAGATATAAGGTATCGAACGGTCTAACACAGGGGCATCGGGTGTCTGTGTTCCGGCAGTCATACGTGCGCCGAGGCGCAGCACGAACGGGTTCGAGTGTGCGCCGCCGCCGTGCAACTGAAGCGCCAGGTCAAAACGTTCCTGCTGCATATGTTGGAAGAAGCGTTCCTGCTCAATAGGATCTTCTTCCACCTCGCCCGGCTCTGCTCCTACGCCTCCATAGGTTGGTATGACCACGACACGATTGATTGGCGATGGTCGCCGTGCTAGAAATGAAGCGTGCCACTCTTTTGCCAGCAGAACGATTTCGGCGTTTGGATAAGTTGTGCGCAACGCCTCCAATGCGGGGAGCGTGAAGATAAAATCACCAAGCGCATTGGCGCGTAGCACTGCAATTTTGTGTACCCCCGGCACTTTATCGTAATGAGGAAGCATAAGAATAGCTGACCTTCCCTGGCGAGATAATATGTTACACTTAGATGAGCAGCCGGTTCTAGATACTATTGAGAACCGTTTTCGTTTCTGTCACGAATAAGAGCGGTTAATCGTGTCACTTATAAACCGAGCAAGCAACAATAAAGATTATGAAGACATGTCACAGGAGGAGATTTTTGATGGAACATCGCACGCTGGGACAAACAGGATTGCAGGTGCCGGTTGTAGGAATGGGAACGTGGAGAACCTTTGATGTACAGGGGGAGAAGGCGCTCAAAAATGCCCGGCGCGTCATTGATAATGCTCTTGCTGCTGACGTAACGTTTTTTGATTCATCGCCCATGTATGGTGCCGCCGAATATGCGCTGAGCCACGCGCTGAACAGGCGGCGCGATGAGGTGCGGATCGCCACCAAAATCTGGTCTCCAACGCGTGGCGAGGCGCTCGAACAGGTGAAACGCGCGCTCTCGCTCTTTGGGAACTGCATCGACCTCTACCAGATTCACAACCTGCTGAACTGGCGCGAGCATCTAACGTTGCTAGAAGGGCTGCGTGAGTCGGGCCAGGTCAACGCCATCGGCATCACCCATTACAGCAGTTCAGCCTTTCGTGAGATGCGACAGATTATGCAGAGCGGGCGTATAGGGGCCATTCAAATTCCGTACAATCCAGTGGAGCGAGATGTTGAGCGCGAAATCCTGCCGCTTGCTGCCGAACTGAATATCGGCGTGGTGGTGATGCGCCCCTTTGCCGAAGGGATCTTGACGCATCACCCACCAGCTCAGGAGGCTTTGGAACCGCTGAAGCCATTTGGCATTACCACCTGGGCGCAGGCGCTGATTAAATGGATATTGAGCGATCCGCGCTGCCACGTCACCATTCCCGCCACCACGCAGCCGCAACGTATCTGTGAAAATGCAACAGCTGGCAACGCGCCCTGGTTTGGACCGGAAGAGCGAGAACTTGTGGCGCGCCTTGCTGCTGGTTAAGCACGGTATGGGAAGTGCTTGCCCCAACGCGATAAATCGCGAGACTACGAACTACGTTCCTGATTTGAACAATTGTATCAAATCATCTTTCTGTGTATACTATGCGAAAAGCTGTTACACAGAAAGAGAATTGAAGAGTAATGATACCTACCGTAGAATGGCGCGATCTGATTCCCCGGCCTGTTCAGGGGCCGGATGATGCTGTGGCGATGATTGAGAAGCTGGGATTTTGTACCTGGGGGCCGGTGCCTGGATTGGACTTTCCCAATCTTGCCGAGGCGATGGGCGAGACGGCGCTTTCGGTGCTGAACCATACGTGGTCCTGGAAGGACGATCTGCATTTCGAGCGCCGTCTCTATTACGGCAAGATTATTGCCGGTCAACCTAGCTTTCTCTCTCCCGACTTCCTGCCCGTTTTTATCGCCGCTCTTGCCAGTCCTGATATGGGACGGGAACGTGACTATCTCCAGTTATTTCTCGATGGTCGCTTGTCCAGGGAGGCAAAGACGATTTATGAATATCTCGATGAGAACCCGGAGCAACCGACACGCGATCTGAGGCGAGGCGCGCACCTCAACGGCAAGAGTATGAAGACGCCTACAGAACGTGCGCTGGTGGAGCTTCAGCGCCGTTTTCTGGTCTGTAAAGTAGACCTGACGGGTCGTACTCGCGGCACCTATTCGTATATCTGGGATCTGGCCGAGCGCTTCTGGCCTGAAGCATTTGAGATTGCTATTCAGTTAACAACTGATGCGGCGCGTGAGCGAGTGCGAGAGCAGTTACGCGTAGCTGGTATTGAGCCGAATGCGAAACTGGAACAGAAGTTGTTTTTGTGGAGATAACAGAACAAAAAGAAAATACAAACATGGCGAGAAAAGTTTGGGGGTAATTCTGGCTAGTAATGGCGTTTGATTTGTGGAATGAGATTATTCATCGGGATATTCGTTAGAAAATAGAGATGGGCATTGTGTATGCTATCTTCTGGCCGTTCAGTATGGTTGAGGTTTTAGCAGGAAGCACCATCAATTAGTTCTCATCATCGAGTTAATTATTACATTCATCTGCACGGAATAATAAGGAGACGGAACAATGACATGTACTGTGTGTGGCACACCGTTGCCCGGCGGAGTTGAGAGATGCCCTCGCTGTGGAACATATGTCGCTGCACCCCCTTCCTCTGACGTGCCTCCAACGGTAGCTGTGCCCCCGGTCAACCAGGGAGCTTCACCGACTCCTCCCACCATGTTTGCGCCGCATGGTATGTATCCAGGTCAGGGAGACGAACAACTGACTCCCACCGCTTATGCTCCACCAAATCAGCGCTTCCCGCAAGCGCCCGGTGGTTATCCGAATAGCAATTATGCTCCCCCAACGCCTCCGAATAATCAGTATGGGTATCAACAGGGCGTGCCACCGCTCCCGCAGTCTGTGCCACCCCTGCCACGCCAGTATGGGCCAGTGAGCGATGATAGCAGCTCTGGCAAAAAGGGGAGTCGCTCGCTGATTATAGGGCTGATCGCCCTGGTGGTTATTCTGTTAATTGGTAGCATTCCTATCCTGCTTGCCAGATCAAGTAACAGCGGATCACAGAGCCAGCAAACCTCTACTACAGGCGGCGCTACTGGTGGTGCGAAAGGGACGGCGCAGAGCAAAGCAACCAACCCACCAGCATCAGGTGTAACGCCAACGGTCGCGGCTCCCACACTGCCGAACGAGAAGAATCCCTATCCTCCTCAGACGGGAACACTGGTGTTGAAAGATCCTATGCATGACAATACTCAGGGGAATATGTGGCAGGAGGGGAGCAACAATGGCACTACCTGTCGCTTTAACGGGGGTAAATATCATGTTACGAAGGCCAGTGGCTCGGCGCTCTGTATTCCGCAATCACCCGCCGTTCTCCTGCAAAATGTGACCGTTGAGGCTGATCTGGCGATGCAGAGCGGAACGTATATGGGGCTGGCAACGCGTATCGATGCGCAACAGGGAACTGGGTATCTTTTTGTGGTTGGTACGGACGGCACATATGCTATCAATCAGGTCAACATCAAGGCCACTGGTAGCGGTCAGGTTCGCCAAATTCGCCAGGGCTTCAGTCAGGCTCTACCATTTGGGGCGAACCAGGTGAAGATGGCCGTTGTGGTGCGCGGTTCCCAATTGACCCTGTTCGTCAATAATCAGCAAATAGATAGTGTCAACGATTCCAGACTCAACAATCCCGGCGGAATTGGCGTTTTTGTCAATGGCAATTCCGCATTGGATCTCGCAGTGAGCAATGTGCGCGTCTGGAAGTTATAGATTGTCAAAAACAGAGGGGCTATTCAGATGGAGATTCGATGTCCATCTGAACGGCCTCTGCCAGAATAGGTTTCCCCTGAACAGGCGAGGAGAGGACGATAGAAGTGATGGACGGCCCATATTCCATCAGGCGGTAAATCAGCGCTTCCAGGTGGGCAGTTGAGGAGACCACAACTTTCATGATGAAACTATCGCCGCCGGTCACGCGATGACATTCTAAAATCTCCGGTTGCGTTTTCACCAGTTGTTTCACGTTTCTATCACTGGTAGTCGAAAAGGGCTTGGAAAACTGGCAAACAAAACATTGGGTGTTCATCGCAACGTATTATTGACTGCCATTACAACAAATGTGTTTAACCCTCACCCCTATCTGTTCTGGGCCACTGTAGGTACTACTTTGCTGCTGCAAGGCTTTGCCAGTTATGGCATAGGCGTTCCAATAAGCTTTCTAGCAGCTTTCTATGTGTTGCTTGTGGGCATGAAGATGCTCATCGTTTTTCTGCTGAACTGGGGTCGCAACTGGCTGCGTGGGAAAGTCTATCATGCTCTTTTAATTGCCAGCGGCGTGTTGTTAGCAATGCTGGGCATCTGGCTCTTCTGGGAAGGCTGGCAGGTGTTTTATTGATGATTGTCAATCATTGGTACGAAACAGTTCCTCCATCCCATACGTGACACGATTAAGACGAACGGACCGTCCATTTCGTTGTTCAGGGCGTTGGCCCATGAGATTCCCCTTTTTTGCTGGAATAGTGATTGTATTGTGAGTTTTTGCTGTATTGTAGGTGGTATCATAGAAGCTAGTCAATCTGAGCTACATATATACCCTGTGAAAAATGGCGATATACAATGACATGTAGCAGGTCTATCTGCTTCTATACTGGAGAGAGGTATCTTATCATGGCAAAACGGAGAGGCTCTATAGAGCACGAGGGGCTTCCTCTGCAGGAGCAGCAGGGAGAAGCGAAAATGGTGACTTGTGCTGCTATTGATATTGGGAGTAATAGTACAGAGGTGACGATAGCCCAATGCAATGCGAACCATCTTGATATTTTGCAGGAGGAATCGCAGATGGTTCGCCTGGGTGAGAGCGTGAAAAATGCGGGAGAGGTCACGCCGGACAAGCGCGAGGCCGTAATTGCAGCTGTGCGCCAGTATCTTGAGAAGGCCAGGGAGAGCGGGGTTGAGCGTGTGATTGCCGTCGCGACCCAGGCCACTCGCCAGGCGCGCAATCGAGACGCTTTTCTGGAAGATGTTCGCCGTGAGACCGGGCAGTCTGTCAACCTCATCAGTGGGAACGTCGAGGCTGCTCTTACCTATCATGGTGCCATCAGTCGCCCGGATACGCCAGCAGATGCCGGAGTGCTGGACGTTGGCGGTGGAAGCAGCGAACTGGTGACGGGACATGATAGGCATATTACGTGGCTCGTCTCTCTTCCCATCGGCTCTGGCTGGCTGCACGATCAATATCTTCTATCTGACCCGCCCAAAGAGGACGAGATCACGGAAGCGCAAAAGTTCCTGCACGATTATCTCCGCGATCTGCAAGTGCCAGAGTTGCCGCCATCGTTGATTGCGACCGGCTCCAGCGCGAAAGAACTCCTGAAGATCTGCAAGCAGGCATTGCACAAAGACGATGGCAGCGACCAGATGAATCGCCAGGATCTCGTGGCCTGTCAGGGGTTGTTGCATTCGTTGCCAGCGCAGGAGATTGCGCAACGCTACGGCCAGCAGATCGAGCGTGCGCAAGTGTTGCCAGGTGGCGCTCTGTTGCTTCTGGAAATGATGAATTATCTGAAGCTCGACGAGGTGCGGGTAACAAACCAGGGCGTTCCAGAGGGAGCATTGCTTGCTTATGCGCGCTACGGCGATCAATGGTTAGAGCATGCGGAAGTGAACGTTGAGGATGAACGAGTGGGTAAGGTGCCACCGCTGCCTAAAGAGACCGTGCAAAGTGAGCAGGCGCAACAGCAGCAGGAGACACTGATCGATTCGGCCCGTCAGGAATTGCCCAAACGCGTCAAGAAATTTGCCGAATGGCGCAAAGACGTGCTGAAAGACGAAGATATCGAGAATGTGCATAAGATGCGCGTTGCCTCGCGCCGTTTGCGCGCCACAATGGATGCGTATGAGGCGGCCTGCAAGCCGAAACCGTTCAAAAAAGCCTATCGCAACGTGCAGCAGGCGGCAGATCTGTTGGGGAGGGTGCGTGATACCGACGTGATGCTTCAGCACCTTCAGGAGCGAGAACAACAGGCCGCCACGCAAGAGCAAGCGGGTATGCAATGGCTGGCGAGTCGTCTGCAAGTCTATCGTAAAGAGCAGGTGCAAGCGTTGGAGGGCTTTTTGCAGAACTTCGACGAGGATGCATTGCGGAAACAGATCGAGGGCAGTATTGTGAAAGGAGGCTCATCCAATGGCAAAGGCCAGACCCATTAAAGGACTCGATATTCGGGGCAATACAAGCCAGAATGCGAGCATCATCGCGCGCACCCGGCTGGAAGATATCTATGCCTGGGAACAACATGTTGATGCTCCTTATGCGGTCCGCGAACTGCACAATATGCGCATTGCCACCAAACGCCTGCGCTATACGCTGGAAGTCTTCGAGGATTATCTGCCTGAAGCCTGTAAAGCAGCGGTTGAGGAGCTACAGCAAATGCAGGATGAGTTGGGCGCTATGCATGATAGCGATGTGCTGATTGCGCTGTTGCGGCTCTGTCTGGCAAATCAGGATAGCCCATTGAATAGCAAAGCAATCTCTGTTTCTGAGAAAGGGCCGCACAAGTCGTTTCTGCCCCAGGAGTTGATCGAGGTGATGGTTGATCCCCAGACCGCGCCGAATGCGGAGCAGCGCTATGGGCTGGAACAGCTATTGTATCAATTGGAGGGAGAGCGGCGGGAGCAATACCAGGCGTTTCGTCAGCACTGGTATCAACTCCAGGAGCAGGATTTCCGCAACAACCTGCAAGGCCAACTGGATAAGGTAAAGGAGCCGGTCACAGCGTAGAAACGTGGGCAGGGGAGCAAGGCTTCTCCTCATTCGCGGGCTTCTGTGATATACTGCATGTTCAAGATCGTATAAGCTGTTTCGTGCATGTTCGTTATATATCATGAAGTCCATCAGGGGAGAAGAAGAATGTTAACAGCCGAGCGCCGACAATATGTGCTTGCGGTTTTACAGCGCGATGGAAAAGTGGTTGCCCGCCAGCTCAGCGAAGAGTTGGGCTTGTCGGAGGATACGATCCGGCGAGATCTCCGTGATCTCGCCGCCGATGGGCTATTATTGCGCGTGCATGGAGGAGCCTTGCCCTGTTCGCCCGCGACCGCCAATTTTTCGGCCCGTTTTGCCCAGGCTCCCTTTGCCAAGAACGCGATTGCTCGTGCAGCGGCCCAACTTGTGCGCGATGGACAGGTGGTGCTGATGGATGGAGGCACCACCAATATTCAGGTCGCGCAACATCTCTCTCCCGATCTGGAGGCCACCATCATTACCAACAGTCCACCACTGGCGACCGCCTTGATCGACCATCCCCGCATCGAGGTGATCTTGCTGGGGGGTAAGCTCTACAAGCATTCGGCGGTCACGCTGGGGGCTGCAACGCTTGAAGAACTGCATATGGTGCGTGCTGACCTGTATATGCTGGGTATCTGTAGCCTGCATCCCGACGTTGGCATCAGCACGAACAACCTGGAAGAAGCCTATCTCAAGCGCGCGATGATGGCGTGCGCGGCAGATGTGGTCGCACTGGCCTCGCCAGAGAAACTGAACACCGCCGCACCCTACGTCATCGGCGAGTTGCGCGAACTCAGCGAGATCATCACTGAGCACACCATATCCGAAGAGCTGCTAGAGCCATATCGCGCGCTTGGCATCACCATTACCCAGGCCGATAGCGGTATGGTGAAATCTTGATCGGCAAAGGGGCGCGTTACTGTCCCGAGCGCGGGTTGATAAGCGGGTTAAGGACTTGCCAGCCGCGCACCAGCCCTTCATCGAATTTGTCGTTCCAATAGACAAAATCTTCGTGCTCAATGACGACGCCGCCGTCGTAGCCGATCTCGTCGAGTGCCGAAATAAAGGCCGCCCAGTTGATCTCGCCATAGCCAGGGATGCGGAAGCGGAAATAATCGCCGTTCACGCCGCCACGATAGCGTTGCTCTGGTAGCATCTCCGTGTCCTTTGCATGCACATGATAGATGCGATCCTTGAACTCGTGGAGGGCGCGGAGATGATTGATGCCCTGCCAGTAGAGATGCGACGGGTCAAATTCCAGTCCGATAGCCCGAGAAGGCACGACGCGGAACATAGTCTCCCACGTATCAGGAGAGCCTCCCATATTGACCGGCTTGAAGGGGAGATGCCCCCAGAAGCCCATCCAATTCTCGAAGGCAATTCGCAAACCGCGCTGTTCTGCACGTTCCGCGACGGGGCCAAAACGGTCCGCAAAGAGCTGTACATTGCCCTCCCAGTCGCGGTCGGCATCAAAACCACTCATGCTGGCGATTACATTGACGCCTAACCCCTCTGCAACGTCAAAGACGCGCTCATAGCCAGTTGTGAGATCTTCTTTGAAGGCTGGATGAGAGGCGACGCCGTAAGCGGCAAGCGCAGTGATCTCGATGTTGTTTTTTGCTGCCTGTTCTCGCACCTGAGCAACGGTTTCTTTGTTGATCGGACCATCGGCAACCTTGCCAAGCGCCTCGACGTTCAGCTCGATGGCCTGAAATCCCAGGCGAGCCGCCTTTTCGATGTCCTGACTGTGGGCAGTGAGAAAACCAAGTTTCATGCAACTTCCTTTCGTGGCTTCGCTGATAGGATTACTATGAGCATAGCACAGTGACTTTTGCTTGTAATTTTATCACTTCGTCGCTTGCAATCTTGGCTGATACGGGAAGATGAGGGTGTTCTTTTTTTGTGGGATTAGTGAAGAAGGATAAATTGATGAAAATCGATTGACGAGAGGAACTAGTAGTAATAGAATAAAAAGAGGAGAGAGACAGACAGACAGAAGTAACAAGGATGCATTCTCTTCCTATTGCTCTTCATTATTAAGCGCGACAGAAAGGGGGTATATGCGTGTCTCAGGCACAAGATGCAAACTCACAAAAAGAGAAAAAGGCACGTGAGCCAAAAGATCCCAATTTGCGTTGTCGTGCCTATAAGTTCAGGCTCTACCCCACAAAAAAGCAGGTGAGCAAGCTAGAGTGGATGTTACGTCGCTGTAAAGAACTCTATAATGCATGGGGTACTTCACACTAGACAGTAGGACTATTTGAAGCATATGTCCCTTCGTTACCGTGTAATAAAGAAGAATGTCGGGTTTTGTAGAAACGAGTTGTTCTGCCTAACCCGTGTAGTTCAAGATGAGAAAGGAAAACCATTATGGCAGAGGTAGCATACTGCGTGAAATGTAAAGAAAAACGCGAGATGAAGAATCCGCATCAGATCGAGATGAAGAACGGCAAGCCTGCTATGCAGGGAGAGTGCTCTGTATGCGGCACCAAGCTCACTCGCATTCTTTCCGCTAAAGCAAAGTAACGCTCACTTTCCACGAGATTGTAGTGCATCGAACGCAAGGTTCGATGCACTATTTTATGTCCGTACACAACAGAAGTACTATAGGTTGTATCGGTCTTTGTCATGAAAGATGGGGACAGCCTGAGCGATGTTGACGAAACGGTCTCTTCTATGACACAGTATCCATAATAGAGAAGCACATAACCGCATCTTGCTTTCAAACGTACTAAGTATAAGATGAGAAAGCTTGCGAAGGATCAGAGAGAAGAGCCGTGATAAACAACCATCCTGCACAGGAACAGCTTGCCGCTAATCTTGCTAAAGTGAGAGCGGCCATTGCCGCCGCTGCCCAACGAGCCAATCGCCATCCCTCGGATATTACGCTGGTTGCAGTCTCGAAGACCCATCCTGTCGAATTGGTAAAGCTGGCATATAATCTAGGAGTGACTGATTTCGGCGAAAATCGCGTTCAAGAAGCGCTGGCAAAGATTGCCGATTTTCATCCGCAAGATGTGCGCTGGCACATGATTGGTCACTTGCAGAGTAACAAAGCCGCAAAGGTTGTTGGTTCCTTTGATTACGTCCAGAGTGTGGACAGCTTTCACCTCGCTCAGACATTGCAGCGGCACGCCGTCGAACAGAACAGGCGCGTACCAATTCTGCTGGAGGTCAATGTTGCCAGTGAGGAGAGCAAGTCGGGGCTAACACTAGATGAGACACCGGGAGTGGCTCGCCAGATTGCAGCCCTTTCCCACCTTGAAATGCAGGGGCTGATGACGGTTGCCCCACGTGCAAGCGATCCCGAACTGGTACGACCAGTCTTTCGCGCGCTGCGTGGATTGCAAGATCGCTTGCGCCAGGAGCTACCTACATGCAGTTGGCATCACCTCTCAATGGGTATGACCGATGATTATAGTGTGGCGATTGAAGAAGGGGCAACTATTGTTCGTGTCGGACGGGCGATTTTTGGTGAACGCCCTTATGTCTAAAGGAGCTTATCTATGAAAGCTGATGATTTTCTGTTTGGTCGCCGTATTCGGCAAAACCATGCATTAGAGCATGCAACGATTACGATTCTAAGCGAGAGAGTTCCTGACTTGAGCGTCAGCGCCCGTTCCAGCTCGGATGGCTTTATTGTCTTTGGAGATGTAGATCTGGGCGAGTTGCGTCGTGCCTCCGAAGAAGCTCTACATCGCCTTCAAGCAGGTGAGGCAGAACTGGCAATTCATCCAAATTGCGGCACCAATCTGGCTGTTGGGGTTTCGCTGGTTACGCTGGGAACGTTGCTAGCCTTGATGTCCAGCCAGGTACGTACGCGTGTTGCTACTGCCGCCGCTTCATCGCTGGCCGGTTGGGTTGCTGCTCGTCCCGTTGGAGAGTATGTCCAGCGTCACTTTACAACGTTGCCCGATCTGCAAGGGGTGCGTGTGACGGAGATTGCCCGGCGCAAGTTCTTCGGGCTAACCTATATTGATGTGAGAACTGTTCAGGAGTAGGTCGTTTCATGCTACAACTTAATATTCTCCACGTGGCTGTACAGCTCTGCATTGGCATCATCATCGCTGCCATGTTCGTGCGTTTTATCGCCTCATTGTTCCAGATTGATGAGCGCTATGCCTTTATTCGCTTTCTGGCCTACATCACCGACCCATTTATTGTGCCGATGCGTCGGATTGTGAAGCCGGTCTGGGTGCTTGACCTCTCGTTCTTTATCGTCTGGTTTATGCTCAGCACGCTCCAATTGCTGCTGTTACAGTCGCTCCCGCCCGGCTGGTAGCGCTGAGTATGAGGTAAAACAACCTATGCGTATCAGCGTTCGCGTGATCCCGCGCAGCAGCAAAAACACGCTGGAATGGGATGAGGGCAGCATTCGAGCGCGGCTGACCGCCGCCCCGGTTGACGGGGCCGCCAATGCCGCGCTGATCGAATTGCTATCGAAGTGGCTTGATCTGCCCAGGCGCAATATCGAGATCGTGCGCGGCGCAACTGGCAGACAGAAGATCATTGAGATCTCCGGTATGACGTTGGAAGAGATAGAGCAGAGGATCAGGTGAGATCGCTCTGCGCTGTATTCTCGCTGTCCTGCTGCTCTGCGTGCAGTTCGCCGTGCCACAGATGACGCATCTCCTCACTTTCCTGCAAGAGCGTATCGAGCGTTCCCTCGGCCTCAATCTTTCCATCTTTGAGGACAATGATATGATCGGCATTGCGCAGTGTGGCGCGACGATGCGAAACGGCAAGGCAGGTCAGGCCCGGACGCTCTGTAAGTTGCTGCCAGAGCTGTTGTTCCGTCTCAACGTCGAGGGCGCTGGAGAGATCGTCCACCACCAGCAACTCGGCGTTACGAACAAACATGCGCGCCGCTGCCGTGCGCTGCATCTGTCCCCCCGATAGCTTGACTCCACGCGATCCTACCATCGTTTCCAGGCCGCGCTCCAGTTCGGTAATATCGCGCTCCAGCACTGCCGACTGCACCGCTCCTGGAAGGTCCACGCGCTCTTCAGACAGACCCAGCAGGATATTGTCTTTGAGCGTCTGGCTGAACAGGCGCGGCACCTGTGATGTATAGGCGCTGCGTGGTGGCACAAAGAAGCTGGCTGGATCTTCCACCGGTTCGCCATTCCAGCAAATCGTGCCCCGCTCTTTCGGCAACAACCCCAGTAGCGTGCGCAAGAGCGTTGTCTTGCCCGCACCGATGCGCCCGGTGACGACTGTAAAAGAACCGCGCGGAATGTGCAGGTCGATCCCTTCTACGCCGCGTTCGGTGCCAGCATAGCGATACGTCAAGCCCTCTATCGTGACCTGTTCCAGTTCATCGGTAGGTGCCTTCGCGATAACAGGCAGTGCTGGGAAATCACCACGCAGATAGAGCGGGTGATGTTTCACCAGCAGTTCGGATGGTGCGCCCTGCAACAGCGCTATCAGGCGTTCCAGCGATACCTGCATCAGGCTGTGCTTTGCAATAAAATCGCCCGCTATGCCGATGACGAAGGTCAACCATGACAGATAAGACACGAAGAGAGCGAAGTCGCCCACACTAAAAGATCTGCTCGCCATTGCCTGAGCAGCTGCCAGCAACAGTAATCCGGTCCCGATACTGGCGGCATTGCCCGAGACGGCATCGACGATCTTGGTTTGCAGAGTATCACGTAGCGCCGCTCTGCGACGCCTTTCATTGAGCTTCTCGAAGTGTTTGACGACATGCTGTTCGGCATGAGCAACTTTGATGATGGTGACGGCCCCAAACACATCGCCCATCAGTCCTGTCACGCTGCCAATGGCCTTCTGATTGGCCTGGCGAAAATGGCGAATGCGCTTCTTGAGTAAATTGACCACAACCACCACTACCAGCATCGGTATAAAAACCAGCAGCGTAATCAGTGGCGAGATGCGCACGAGAATTATCAGTGCCACGATTAGCGCCACAAACTGCCCGATGGGGTCCGAGAGCCAGGAGCCGAAGGTGCCGACATTTTCCACATCGTTGCGAAAGCGGCTGATGGCCTCACCGGTCGAAGCTGGGAGCGCGTTTGCTCCGGGCCGCTGCAAGATACGCTCGAACAGGTTGCGTTGTAGCAGCGACATAAAGATGGCGTTGAGCGTCGTTTCAGCATACTGGCCGATAAAGAGCATGCTATGGCGCGTGATCGCCACCCCGATCAACAGTGCCACAAAGCTCCAGATACTCGTAGCGGCAGGTGCAGAATGGGTCAAGCTATCGAATATTTGCCGCTCGATCAGTCCCGGAATCAGCGGAAACAGGTAGAGAAAGATCACATAGCTCATCCCCATTGCGAGGTAGAGCCAGGGCTGAAAACAGAACAGACGCCAGATAAACCACATCGGTTTTCTCATATCATCACCTCCTCAAGGCCGGTACGCAGCAGATGGGCGAAACGTGAGTCGGGATTGCGCGCCAGCTCCTCGCGCTTTCCATACTCACAACGGGAGCCATCTTCCAGAATGAGGATCGTATCGGCGTGCAGGACCGTTGCCAGGCGATGCGCAATAATGATGCCAGTGCGGGACTCCATCAAGCGATCTACGGCATGTTCAAGGCGGCGCTCAGTGGCCGGATCAAGGCGCGATGAGGCTTCATCCAGAATGACGATGCGTGGATCTTTGAGAAAGACGCGCGCAAACGAGATAAGCTGTGCTTCACCCGCTGAAAGGCCGCTGCCTCCTGGAGCCAGCACCGTGTCCAATCCTTCCGGCAGCGACTCGTACCATTGTGCCAATCCCAACTCTTCCAGTGCTTGAACGATCTTCCCATCGGGAATATTTGTATCGAAAAGGGTGAGATTATCGCGGACAGTGGCGTGGAGGATTTGCACATCTTGCGTGACCATGCCGATGCTGCTACGGAGAGAGGCGAGTTGCAAGGTGCATAGATCGTTGCTGCCAACGCGAATCGCGCCCTGCTGGGGATCATAGAGCCGTGTAAGCAGTTTGGTGATCGTACTCTTGCCGCTGCCGGTGCGTCCCAGCAATCCCATCACTGTTCCCGCTGGCTGGGAGAAGGAGATATGTTTCAAGACCGGTACGTCCTGAGCGTAGGCAAACGAAACGTCATCGAAGACAATCGAGAGCGGCCCATCAGGCAAGTTTTGTTTGCCATCTTGAATGGTGCTATGGACCTTGAACAGATCCAGCACACGCTTGATGCTGCCGGACGCCTGTTGCAGATCGCGCATCTGGCGTACTATCTCTTGAAGGGGATCGTTGATCAGATTGGTATAGCCGAAGATCAGATAGACGGTGCCGAGCGTGGCGGAGCCTTCTCGAAACAGGTAAACACCCATTGCCAGTGCCACTGCACTGCCAGCCGCAAAGAATATGGGAGGAATTATCCAACTCACCGAGCTTCTGATCGCCGCACGCTGGGTCATACGCACACGCTGACGGGTCTTTTCTGCCAGCCCACGTAGCATATACAGAGTGCCGCCGCTGGAACGGATATCCTCGGTTCCTGCCAACCGCTCTTCGATAAAGCCAAAGAGATCGGCGCTGGCCTGGCGCTCTCTCTCCCAGGCGTTAGCGCTGAGATTGCGCAGACGATATAACACAATGAGACAGATGAAGCAGAAGGTCGTCACTATCAGCCCGACGCGCCAATCGATGCGATAGAGCAGGATCAACACGCCCAATATCAGGAGCAGATTGCCGAACAGTGCAACCAGGAAGCGCGAGAAGAAGTTGCCAAGCGTCGAGACATCGCCATCGATCCGTTCGATCAGCTCGCCCGGTGTGTGAGACGTATGAAAGGCCGGGTCCAGTTGGAGACAATGCAGCATCAGCTCTGAACGCATGTGATTGGTCGCTAATTGACTGAGATTCTCCGCCATATAGCCCTCACAGACCGCCACACACTGCTTGAGGACGGCTACTACGAGAAAGAGCAACGCCGTAGAGATCAGCGTGGAGATAGCGCCTCCAGAGCTGATCGTATCGATAAAGATGCGAATCATCTGCGGATTGAGTAGTGCCAGTCCCATATTGATCAGAAGGAGCAGCAATAAAAAGAGTGCCAGAGACCACTGTGGTTTCAGGTATTTGAGCAGCAAATCCCGATATTGCCTTAATTGGAGGTCCACAAAGTTGCCTTTCTGAATAGCTGGTTGGTTTTAAGCACACGACGATACGGTCAGATAATGTAAGAAAAAGAGGAAGAGGCATGCAGAGATTGATAAAGGGCGTCACAGAGAGGGAGTCAACCGGAACAGCCAGGATGGAGCGTCCAGCGCGACCATAAAATGGTCTGTGACGATATCAATGCATGTCTTTGCAGATGCGAGTGCGTGGCAACTTCTTCATGAAAAGGGTTCCTTTCTGTATCACATCCTTTATAGAATACCTGACAGATTGCGCTTTGTAAAGTGTTGAGGCGGGCAATTCTGTTTTCGGAGTACAACAAAAAAAGCGGGAAACATTGATGTTTCCCGCTTTTTTTGTTCGACTAATAATAGATATTGCCGGAGACCTTGTAAGAGGCGGTGGCCCCGTTGCCCTGGAACTGCAAATGGAACGATGTACCAGCGCTGAGTCCGCTCTTGATCAGCAGCTTGCTGCCAACAGACGTATATTTGACCCAGCTACCGCAGGAGCCGCTCGCGGTACAGAGCCGTACCTCGGTATCTTTGACCGAAGGTGCGCTGCTAAAGGCGAAGTATACTTTCCCGCCACAATTCCCGCTGACGGTCCGATAGGTGCCACCATTGCTGGAGGCATAGCCGTTGCCGTGATAGATTGGATTCGATGAAACCGAACCGGTAGTACATGTCTTCGGTTTCGGCGTAGGAGTAGGAGTCGGCTTGGCCGGCGTAGGAGTCGGTGTAGGAGGAACCGGAGTTGCCGTTGGTGTGGGAGTCGGCTCCTCCGCTGTTGGGGGAGGAGTCGGCTCAGGTGTTTCCACCGTTGGAGTCGGGGTAGGATCGGGAATAGTCTCAGTAGGCGGCGTATCAACGGTAGGGGTGACGCCAGGATTAGGCGTGGCTGTAGGCGTCGTGCCATCAGTTGGAGTAGTTGTAGGAGTGATGAGCGATGTTGGTGTAGGTGTTGGAACAGGTATTGGTGGTGTAGGCGTTGGGATAGGTGTGGGCGTTGGCACCACAACACGAGTAGGGGTCGGCGTTGGAACCGGGATGGTTGGAGGAATAACAGGCGGCGTCTCTGTCGTTGCGCCAGTATCGGTTGTGTCAGGAGTCGGGGTAGGAGTAGGCGTGGGCGTGTCGGTCGGTTCGGGAGTGGCCGTTGGTGTTGGGGTCGGTGTGCTGGTGGACCCAGGCGATCCCGGTTTTGAGAAATATTGTTCATAGAGTGAGCGCATGACCTGGCCCTGGACCATAATCTGGTCATTGCTGTTGACGGTGGGCGTTGAGCTTTTCGTGCCGGAATATTGCATGGAGGCAAAGACCTGATTGGTTGCCAGCGTTTGCATTGCGCTTTTGGTCCAGGTGGTGAGAAAGGTGCTATCGTTGCCTTTCCCGTCGCTGTTCTGAGCGTTGGCGGCGTAGTTCCACTCGGTAATCATGATTGGCAGCGTCGTTTGCAACAACCCCTTCATCAAGGTGCGAGCCGAGGCAATGTGTTGGTTCCACGCGCTGATGCCATTGATACACTGTTGCTTGCTCCAGGTGCCATCGCAGGTGAACTCGTGCCAACTGACCTCGTTGGGCAGAGGCTGGGCATTGCGTAAAAAGGAGCGTAAGTAGTTTTGATCGTAGTGATAGGTCACGGGTCCGATGAACTGTCCGTTGGGGGCCAGGCGTTTCAATGGTGGAATATTGGCATTCCAATCAGCCGTATATTGCTCAGCGGAGACGCCAAGGACATCTTCCTCATCGCCATATTCATAGTAGACCGTCGTGTTGCCAAAGACCTGTTTCATCGTCTGCACTACCAGCGTATTATCGGCCTGAGCATACGCATACAGCGATCCATGCAATGGGACCAGCGGTACGGCCTTGAGGCTCTGAACATAAAGGGCCATATTTTTGATGTCGGTCTGAGAGGGATTTTCTGCAAAAGAGATACGGATGATTTGCAGATGCATATTTTGTAGCACATCAGTAACTTGCGTTGAGGGCTGCGCTCGCTGCTTCGTATCGGTCGTGAAATCGAGATTGGTGCCGAAGAGGAGCGGCGAGACATTTGCAATCTTGGTTGGAGCAGGGGTGCGCGTGGGAGTGGTGGTTGGTGGAGATGGATTGGAGAGATCGGTCAGGTTGGACACCAGGATGTAGATGAACATGATAGCACCCACCACAATTGCGCCAAGAAATAAGATACGTTTGGCAGGCTCTGGCATTTCGACGAAGCGCATGTGAAGCTCCCTCTTTAAAAAAAATTAAGATCCTTCTATACATCCTCTACCTTGCCTCGTGAGCATTATCAGCATACTTTATAGTTTACATCAAAGCTAGAGAAAAGTCTTCATCTTTGTGAAAAGAGGGCTATCCAGGCGTCTACAAAAAAGCGAGAGGAGTTGTTAAAAAACAGCTCCTCTCGCTTGATAATGTATGATGAGCACCTGAACGCAGTGGAGCGAGTATCAACAGTGGCCGAGCGAATGCCAGGTTTGTGGGCCAACAATGCCATCCACCCCAATCTTTGCCTTCTTCTGCCAGCTTTTTACGGCGTACTGCGTATTTGGCCCGAAATCGCCGTCAACTGCCAGCGCTTTGCCGTCCTGACCCTTCATCCCGTGACTATTCAAATCCTTCTGCAACGTCTTTACCAACGAACCCGTACTGCCAGATTGGATCGTTGCCGGACAAACCGGCTTGGGAGTAGGCGTGGGCGTTGGTTTTGGTTTGGGAGTAGGCGTGGGCGTCGGTGTAGGAGTAGGCGTGGGTGTGGGAGTAGGCTCTTCCACTGTTGGAGAAGGAGTAGGCTCTTCCACTGTTGGAGAAGGAGTAGGCTCGGGAGTTTCCACCGTTGGAGTAGGTGTTGGTGGCGTGTCGGTCGGTGTAGTTTCGATCGTAGGCGTTGCGGCAGGCGTGGGCGTCGCTTCATCTGTAGGAGTGGGTGTGGGCGTCGCTTCACCAATAGGCGTGGGCGTTACGAGCGGTGTGGGCGTAGGAGCCACAACTGGTGTCGGAGTAGGTGTTGGGATAGGCGCGGGTGTAGGAGTTGGGACAGGTGTGGGCGTTGGCACCACAACACGAGTAGGGGTCGGCGTTGGAACCGGGATGGTTGGAGGAATAACAGGCGGCGTCTCTGTCGTTGCGCCAGTATCGGTTGTGTCAGGAGTCGGGGTAGGAGTAGGCGTGGGCGTGTCGGTCGGTTCGGGAGTGGCCGTTGGTGTTGGGGTCGGTGTGCTGGTGGACCCAGGCGATCCCGGTTTTGAGAAATATTGTTCATAGAGTGAGCGCATGACCTGGCCCTGGACCATAATCTGGTCATTGCTGTTGACGGTGGGCGTTGAGCTTTTCGTGCCGGAATATTGCATGGAGGCAAAGACCTGATTGGTTGCCAGCGTTTGCATTGCGCTTTTGGTCCAGGTGGTGAGAAAGGTGCTATCGTTGCCTTTCCCATCGCTGTTCTGAGCGTTGGCGGCGTAGTTCCACTCGGTAATCATGATTGGCAGCGTCGTTTGCAACAACCCCTTCATCAAGGTGCGAGCCGAGGCAATGTGTTGGTTCCACGCGCTGATGCCATTGATACACTGTTGCTTACTCCAGGTGCCATCGCAGGTGAACTCGTGCCAACTGACCTCGTTGGGCAGAGGCTGGGCATTGCGTAAAAAGGAGCGTAAGTAGTCTTGATCGTAGTGATAGGTCACAGGTCCGATGAACTGTCCGTTGGGGGCCAGGCGTTTCAATGGTGGAATATTGGCATTCCAATCAGCCGTATATTGCTCAGCGGAGACGCCAAGGACATCTTCCTCATCGCCATATTCATAGTAGACCGTCGTGTTGCCAAAGACCTGTTTCATCGTCTGCACTACCAGCGTATTATCGGCCTGAGCATGCGCATACAGCGATCCATGCAATGGGACCAGCGGTACGGCCTTGAGGCTCTGAACATAAAGGGCCATATTTTTGATGTCGGTCTGAGAGGGATTTTCTGCAAAAGAGATACGGATGATTTGCAGATGCATATTTTGTAGCACATCAGTAACTTGCGTTGAGGGCTGCGCTCGCTGCTTCGTATCGGTCGTGAAATCGAGATTGGTGCCGAAGAGGAGCGGCGAGACATTTGCAATCTTGGTTGGAGCAGGGGTGCGCGTGGGAGTGGTGGTTGGTGGAGATGGATTGGAGAGATCGGTCAGGTTGGACACCAGGATGTAGATGAACATGATAGCACCCACCACAATTGCGCCAAGAAATAAGATACGTTTGGCAGGCTCTGGCATTTCGACGAAGCGCATGTGAAGCTCCCTCTTTAAAAAAAATTAAGATCCTTCTATATACCCCCCACCTTTTCCTTACGATAAGTGATGCACATACTTTACAGTTTACACCAAAGCTAGAGAAAAGTCTGCATCTGTGCGAAAAGAAGGCTATCCAACTTCAACCTGAGTTGGATAGCCTTCTTTAGTTGATACTAATGCTGCTATAAAATGCCTGCCGGGTTACTTTTGTCCGCTGGCGGTGGCGGCGCTTTCTGGAATCTGTGCAACTTTGGCGGGAATGCCATCGCGCAACTGTAACGCCGGAACGCTGGTTGCGCGGCGCTGGGCACGAATGGCGGGGGCTTGAGCGCGACGTGTACTCGACACGGTGGCGCGACCCACAATCCAGATGAAGCCAAAGACCATCGCCCAGTTCACGATACCTAGAACGACCAGGAAGACCCAGGCCGGTGCTGCGAACGCGTTCACGATCAGGTATAGGCCAGCCGTCACAATAATGTTGACGAGTGTGACCGGAATGAGGATCAGCCAGGCAAACTGCATCAGCTGGTCAGAACGCAGGCGCGGCAACGTTGTGCGTACCCAGATGAAGACGAGGCAGAGCAGGTAGATCTTGAGGATCAGATAGACCATGCCCAGAAGGTTGCCCAGCAAGCCCCAGCCAGGATTGTTCAGACCTGTGAGATAGGCCACACCGGGACCGGAGAAGCCGCCCAGGAAGAGATACGAGGCTATGGCGGACACGATGGTCATATTGCCATATTCGCCCAGGAAGAACATCGCCCAGCGCATGCCGCTGTACTCGGTCATATATCCCGCGACCAGTTCAGACTCGGCCTCTGGCAGGTCGAACGGAGCGCGGTTGGTCTCGGCCAGACCGCAGATATAGTAGATGGCGAGCATGAGTGGCTGCACCAGGAAGAACCAGGCCCAGGGAGTGAAGCCCTGGAAGATGAAGTCCAGTACAGGAATGCCGGTATTGTGCCAGACATTCTGGAACTTCTGAATCTCGACCAGTGCAAGGGTTCCGATACCAGATGGGCCGGAGGGATAACCGGGCAGCCCGACCAGAACGCTGGTGAGCATAATTATGCTAATCAGCGAGAGGACCAGGGGCAGTTCGTAGGAGATCATCTGCGCCGCCGAACGCAGTCCGCCAATCAACGAATACTTATTGTTGGACCCCCAACCGGCCATAATCACGCCGACGACATCGATTGAACTCATCGCCACGTAGTAGACAATACCGGTAGCAATGGCGCTGCCTGGAATGCTGATGAAGGGCGAAAAAGGAAGGACGGCAAAAACGCCGATCACCGGAGCCAGAAAGACTGCCGGAGCTAACAGATAGATTGCTTTATCGCTATTCGCGACTCGAATATCTTCCTTCAAGAGCAGCTTCACCACATCGGCTACCGTCTGCAATAGTCCCCAGGGTCCGGTATGCATTGGTCCTAAGCGGTCCTGCATCCAGCCCATGACTTTGCGTTCGGCCAGGACCAGGAGAGTCGCGCTCGTCAAAACGAACCCGAAGAAAGAGAGGAATGCTACAACAAACTGTAGAAAATCCCACGAGATAATTCCGTGCCAGAGTTGTAGATACCATATATCGTCTGCAATAGAAATGTTCATAAGAGATAACTCCAGCTGCGAATGTACAGGGGTGAGTCGCCTGTATACATTCGCGATCAGCTTTATCGGTCAACCTCACCTAATACAATATCGGTACTACCCATAATTGCCACCACGTCGCTCATCTTGTGGCCGCGCAGCAATTCTGGCAAGACCTGCAAGTTCACAAAGGATGGACCGCGCAATTTTGCACGCCAGGGATATTCGCTGCCATCGCTGATAAAGTAGACGCCCAGCTCGCCTTTGCTGCTCTCGATCGCGAAGTAGGTTTCACCACGCGGTGGGCGCAGGGCGATAGGCGTACGGGTACTGATCGGGCCGCCAGGCAGCTTATCAATGGCAACGCGGCAGAGGCGGATGCTCTCGTAGATTTCTTGCAAGCGCACTTTATAGCGCGCATAGCAGTCGCCCTCCTGTCGCACCTGAACGTTGACTGGTACTTCGCGGTAGGCCATGTAGGGGCGATTGACGCGCAGATCCCAGTTGATGCCGCTGGCGCGCAGCATTGGGCCGGTCAGTCCATAGGCCAGCGCTTGCTGAGGATCGATATACCCAACGCCCTGTGTGCGAGCCTCGAAGATTTCGTTGCCAGTGATGAGCCGGTCCAGCTCGTCCGTATTCTTTTCTAGTTGGTCGAGGAATGCTTCACATTCTTTGAGCCAATCTTTGGGGAAATCATGCAGCACGCCGCCGACGCGAATATAGTTGACGTTGAAGCGACTGCCGCCCAGCGCCTCGAACAGCGAGAGAATGCCTTCGCGATCACGGAACGTCCAGAGAATGGGGGTAAAGGCTCCAAGATCGACAAGATATGTGCCAATTGCAACCAGATGACTGGCGATACGCTGCATCTCGCCGGTGAGCAGACGAATATATTGTGCGCGACGTGGTAGCTCGATGCCCATTACCTGTTCAACAGCACCAGCATAGGCAATTTCATTAAGCATAGGGGAGAGGTAATCAGCATTGTCCATATAGCGAATGCCGCCCATAATCGGACGATTTTCCAGGATTTTCTCAATGCCGCGATGCAAATAGCCGATGACCGGAGTACAGTCAACTACCGTCTCTCCTTCAAGCGTCAGCACCAGTCGTAACACGCCGTGTGTACTGGGGTGCTGCGGACCCATGTTTAGCAGCATCTCCTGTGACTTGAGACCCTCTTCCGACTCTTGCGTCGCGGTGCCGGGAGTCATGCCGTTCTCTTGGTCTGTAGCCATGAATGACCTCTTTTATACTGTGTTACTTTCTCTCTCGAAACAATTGATTTACTATATCTTTTTATTGTTGCTTCTGTCCGCTTTGGATTTTCCGCAGACGCAGCCAGAAACTATAGGCCCACATCAGGGCCATCAACGCGGCGATGCCACCGTAGAGATAACGATTTGGATCGGTTGTAAAAAAGGAAAATGAGATCGCCAGACCCAGGCATCCCAGCGTGACCATTCCGGGCATAATCAATGCCTGATAGCTACTGACTCTGGATGTCTGCTCTATGCGCCTGGCAGCGCGTGTAGTATGTACCGTTTGTCTGTCAGTTGTCGTACTGGCAGGGGCATCAGTCGTACGTCGTTGCGTTGTACTGGCTGTGTTCCTATGCGCAGTCCCCTTTTTATTGTTTCGTCTCGCCTTTGGCATGCCACCCACTCACGTCCTCTCCGGCGTCTATTTATCGGAACATTAACTGTTGCCGGACACCGCTTCGCCTTCCGGGTTGGCCTCTTCCTGATTGGCCTCATCATTGCCGTGGAAGGCATGACCGAAAGTTGGGGTGCCGGGATGCAGGCGCTCTTCCATTCCCTGGCCCAGTTTCTTCTGAACCACGCGTTCAAGGTTCTGTTGCTGGAATTTGCCGGAGATTGCCATATTGGGATCAACCTGCGTGGTAGCGCGCGGCTTCACCGTCATTGGAACCTGATGGAAGCTTTTGAGCAGGGGATAGCCCTCGAAATCGTCATCGAGCAGCATGCGCCTCAGATCGGGGTGGCCTGCGAAACGGATGCCATACATATCGTAGGTCTCGCGCTCCAGCCAGTTCGCTGTCGGCCAGACCGAGACGACGCTATCAACCTCCGGGTTCTGCGTGTCGATACGGACTTTCAACTGGATCAGCTGGCCGCGCGTGGTGGCACGAATGTTGTAGACCGTCTCCAGATGATCGAGCATATCGACGCCCGAAATACAACTGAGCAGATCAAAACCAAGCTGGTCACGTAAAAAACGGCAGACCGCAACAAGATGTTCGCGGTCAATATCCAGGGCGAGATAATCGCCTCTGAGTGTCTTAGGGCTTACAGGTTTCCCTGTAATTTGTGCTATAGGGGCCAGATCGCGGGCGAGCGCGGCATTCTGGTCTCGATACCCAGTTGTGGCGCTGGGCATACTCCGTGAACGCGGTACTAGATCCATCGAGTCACTCCCTTGCGCCAGGCATAGACGAGGCCGAGCGCGAGAACCACAATAAAGAAGAGCATTTCAACAAAGCCGAATATACTTAATTGTTTAAATATGACTGCCCAGGAAATGATAAACACAATATCTACATCAAATGCGACAAAAAGTAGTGCGAAAATGTAGAATCCCAGCGGATACTGAACCCAGGCCGAGCCAATCGGTGTCTCTCCTGACTCGTAGGTCTGCAACTTCTCTTTTGTGTGTTTATGAGGCGCAAGCAAATTAGCAAGGACTGTGACGACAATAACAAAAACAAATCCGGCTGCTAATAAGATGCCTGCGTAAAGATATGCTATATTCGCTGACACAAGCAATCCCTCCAATAACTGCCCTGTCCGGTTGACACGGGCAAGAAGTACTGCATTGATTATAGCACAGGGTGGAAGGTGCGACCAATCGGGGGAGTAGCCTCTACGGAAACAGCGGGCGACCACAAGTGTCGCACCCTACCATACGCGATGGTGAATCGCACGGCCCGTTTATGGCAGGGCGCGACACTTGTGGTCGCTCGGGGTGTTGATGGTTCGCACAGGAGATATGCATTACTGCCTCTTTCCTTGCGTGAACCACCAGGGGGCCTCGCTCTGTCTGAGAACCGCCGCTAGAGCTGCGGCAGTTGGATGGTGTCGGGTTTGTCGATAAGCTGGAAGCTGGGCACCTGTTCTTGTTGATCGTTTTCCTGCACCGAAACGACGATCACGCTGACGTTATCCTCGCCGCCGCCATCCAATGCTGCCTGGATCAGTGCATCGGCTGTCTGGTTGGGATTGGGCGTCGTAGTCCTGATGACCTCTTCGATCTTGGGATCGCGTACCATGTCCCACAGCCCATCGGAGCAGAGCAGGAACTTGTCGCCGGGCACGAGATGGACAGTAAAGGTATCGACCTCGACGACCGGTTTTTCGCCCAGACTGCGATAGATCTGGTTTCGTTTAGGATGGGTGTAGATATCGTCAGGCTTGATAATACCAGCCTCGACCAGGCTTGCCACCACCGAGTGGTCGTTGGTGACTTTCCTTAAGCCCTTGCCCTCGCGATAGAGATAGGTGCGGCTGTCACCCACGTTGGCTACATACGCCGTCGTGTTGACGATCAGGCAGGCAGTCATGGTCGTTCCCATATCGGCTCCCTTCTCCATATTATTGGAGTGGACCGCCTGATTTGCCTGCTGCACACCCTCGCCCAGCAAGCGTTCGAGCAGGTCATCCTGCAAATCGCTGAGCTTCATCAGCTTGGGCAATAAGAAATCGATGATGGTCTGAATTGCTTTGCGGCTGGCATCCTGTCCGTTGGCGTGTCCTCCCATGCCATCGGCTACGACAAACAGGCCGATATGCAGGGGTGATGCGTTATCGCCACGAATGCTTTGTGCGGCGAAGAGACTATCTTCGTTGGGCTTGTATCGGCGCTTGATGCCTGGATCGGAGCGCGTTCCCACCGCGAAGGCGACGTTGTGTCCATGCCAGCGCTGAAGGCCGTATGGCTCGGTTGCATCGTTCTCTCCCTGCCCATTCAGTCTGCCGCCGGGCGTCATCTCTATTGTTGGCTGTTCGGCCAGAGGGCCGGAAGAAACCAGCGTCGGCTGATCTGCCATAGAACGGGCTACTGGCGGTGCTGGTGTTCTCAGGCGCATATGAATGCCGGATTCGGACGGAGAGAGCCAGGTCTGGCAGTGTGGGCACCGAGTCGCACCCTTTGCCACCGGTTCGCCGCAATTGGGGCAACGTAGCTCTGGAACGGGTGGCAGCGGGCTGGTTTTCACATCTCCAGCCCGCATGGGAGGAGCACCGGGCTGCATCTGCATGGTTGGCTGTTGCGCCCATGTCGCCTGCTGCTGCTGGCCCTCTTCCATCATCATACGCTGAGCTGCCAGCGTTGCATCGCGATTGGCCTGGGCGAATTCGTCTTCGAGGCGCTTTTTACGAGCGCGCGAGCGACCAAAGATCAGGCTCACAATAATGATGATGGCGATGAGCAGGATCAAGCCAACAACGCTGGCGAGCCAGATCGGAACGCCCTCAATCTTGCCATCCTGGAACAGCGAGGTGCCAGAAGAAACAGGCGTATTGGTGGGCCTGGGTGTGGGTGTGGCGCTCAGCGCGGCCGCGTGCGCGGTCTGAGCAAACTTCTGCGCCCCCTCGAACTGATTATTGACTGTTGCCGCTGCATTGAATGATTGCTCGGCATCAGCATACTGACTGCGATAATAGGCGGTAATGCCGTTATTCCAATTATCGTGGACGATGTTGGAGGGAGGATTTTTGATTGCATCAACGGTCTGCAACAGCTTATTAATATCAGTACTATTGACCTGTTTCCCATCAGCCGTTGTCATGGCAGCCAGCTCACCCGTGCTATTTACAAGTGGCATGCCCGCTTCTTTTTCTGCGCTGGTGAAGTCCTGTTGCGTGGCGATGGCTTTGCGTGTAGGTGTAAGGTACTGCTGAATCTGGGGCTTAAAATTGCTCACCTGTTTGGTGTCACTGATCGAAGAAAGTGGCACCGCTACCGTGTTGATATCCTTTGAAAGATAGATCGCCGCCTGTGGGGTAGGATCAGCAACCGCAAGATCAAGGAAAGGGAGAAGCTTGATCGAGGTGCCGCCAAAGGAAAGCAGAGCCAGATTGTTTTGGGTATGAATTGCGTCTTTCAACGCGGCTTCGTCAATGGTGGCAATAGGAGATACGGGTTGCTGACTGTTGTAGGCGCTGCTCATGTAAATTTCAATCGAGCTGAGCGTCGCGGCTGGATGTGCTGGCACACACTGCGCCTTGCCTGTGTCAAGTAAACTGGCATTGGTCAGCACCCAGTTCACCTGTTGATTGTTTTTGCCAGTTAGCCCACTGCCCACCAGCACGCCCAGACCGGTACATTGGGCCGTTGTTGCTGGGGCTGATCCCTGCTTCGATTGATTGGGTTGACTGTACGAAATCAGCAGGCGTACAACCGAGACCCCTGCGCGCGTGAGATCCTGTGGTTGCGGCGTTGGTGAACCTTGATGAGAAGACGCCAGAGCGGGTGAAATGAAAAACAGTGATGATAGCAGCGCAATAAGGAATCCGCTGAGGGCGCGACCTGTATATTGGCCCGCCCTCATTTGCCTTTGAGATAGACTGCTATGTGTACTCATTGACACATTCCCCTTCATGCCGGATATACAGCGCATAGAAATCGCCTCTTACCGTCCTAAACGCGCTCGTAAACGTTGATACGTCTGCTGTACCGCCGGATCATTACCCAAGGGTGCTATGATATAACTGCACTCACGCAACGCATCTTCTAATTTGTTTTGCATCTCGTACACCTGGCAAAGCATAAAGCGTACCCGGTGTTCGGCAGGATTAATAACGAGAGCCTGCACAAAAGCATGCTCAGCTACCGGCAATTGATTGATCCGCTGAGCGAGTTGCCCAAGAGTCAACGCAAAATGGAGCGCCGGCTGTACCGGTTGCCTGGGCACCAGTTGCAGAGCTTCCTGATACTCGCGTAAGGCAGGCTCTAATTGACCGGTCTTCTCGTAGCATTGCCCCAATCGGAAATGAGCCTCAGCATCTTTCGGATTCAAACTCAGGGATTTGATATACGCCGGGATAGCCTGAGCCGGTTGAGGGCGCAGGAACAGCCAGATATCGCCGACCAGCTTGTGTGTTTCGGCATCATCCGGGTTGAATTGTAGAGATTTATTATAGGCTTGTAGCGCCAGTTCGATCTGGGGTGGCACGCGCCGGGCAAAAACCTGGCCGAAGAGTTTATGGACCACCGGGTTATTCGGTTCTACTCCACATGCCTGCATGACAGCTTTGTAGGCCTCTTCGATGCGATTGGTTGCCAGATGTCCCTGGGCTGCAACGATATAAGATGCAGCTGGCCCGGTGATTGTCCCGCCCGCCGATTGTGGAACGTTCGGCGTCAATGGGCTACCGGAAGGGCCGCTACCGGGTTGACTCAAATTTGCCGGTGGCGTGACTGGATGGACAGATGGTCCTGACCCTGGTTGGCCTGCACCTGGAGAGAGAGGCGGCGTGACGGTAATGGGAGGGAGATTGATAATAGCTCGCTCCATCTCCGCGCTATTTGGCCAGCGCTGATCCGGGTTGCTGCCCAGCGCTTTCATAAGAACCTGCTCAAAGGCAGGGGAAATATCGGGCCGCAACGAGCGAATCGGTGGGAACGAGAAGATGTGCGGCTTGTTATTGGCGGCATCGTGACATGTCAACACGCGATGCAGCGTTGCCCCCAGCGCATAGAGATCACTACGTGGTTCGGGCATGCCGTAGACCTGTTCCGGTGGCGCGTAGCCGACGGTCATAATAATCGTGGACTGACGCTGCGATTGGAAGGTACGAGCAATACCGAAGTCGATCAATTTAACTTCATCACGTGACGTGACCATGATATTAGATGGCTTGAGGTCGCGAAAGATAATGGGCGGCGTCTGGTTATGCAGATAGCTCAGCACGCTGCACACCTGTCTGGCCCAGTTGCGTGCTCGTGCCTCCGTGACTCCACGAGCGCCATTGACGCCCATCACATGGCCCTCTTTCTCCAGCACGCCCGCGAGTGTCATGCCATCGATGAAGTCCATTACCAGATAATGTTTGCCACCCTCCATGAAGAAGTCGCGGACACGTGGAATGCAGGGATGATTAAGGTCGAGCAGCAGGGTTGCTTCGCGCTCAAACCACTCTACCGCCTGTTGTCTTTCCGCATCTGAATTGAAGTCATCGAGCATCTCTTTGACGGCGCATGGACGATTAAAGCGTTTATCAGTTGCCAGATAGACGGCTCCCATCCCACCAGCGGCGACCGGGCGCTCAATTCGGTAGCGTGCATCAGATAGCTCTGTTCCAGGGGCCAGGCGACGACGTTGCCCTCCACTATCGGCTGACGACGAGGAGGAGGCAGACTGTCCGGCATTGGAAGAGGGTATGGATGCAAACTGTGCCCCCGATGGACGTGGCTGGTCTGTTCCATTGCCGCCCTGTCCGCTGGCATGGCGCACTGATGATATATTGTTTGGATCAGAATAATTACTAGCCATATCTTTATATACCGCTCTATAACTGCCTGAACTCCTTCTTGCCCTCTAAACGCATGTGTTCTATGGGCGGTCCAGGAAACATATACTCCACTCGACAAGTTTCATACTCATATTGGGGGCATTATAACACATCTTTCTGTTCGTGAGCAGTAGCCTATTCCACTGCCAGAGTGCGGTCTGGCTAACAATTCTGCTCACTTCCTTTAATCTCAACCGCTTCTTCCCATCTTATTTATCGAGAATATATCACATGATCGAAAAAATCCACCATTTTTACCAATATGGTACCACAGCACTACTGCTCGTACAACCTGTGCTGGCTATATTCTCAACCAATTATACGAACCCGTAGCGACAATCCCTTGCGGTTGTCGCTGGAATAACCGGGCATCCATGTTTTGCCAGCGACAACCGCAAGGGATTGTCGCTACGGGTTCGTATCTTCTAACGGCGTATTACGCGCTCGGTGACGGCCCGGGCGTGGGCGGGGAAGCCTTCAAATTCGGCCAATCGGCGCGTTGTCTCGCTGACCGCTTTATAGCCTTCCTGGGTCATATAGGCCACTCCCGTTCGCTTCAGGAAATCATATACCGTTGTGCAGGAATAGGTGTGTGCGAAACCGCCGGTTGGGAGAATTGCGTTGGTGCCGACGCTGAAGTTTCCCGTTGGGATCGGTGTATAGGGGCCGAGCAAAATTTCCGCTGCGTTCTTAAGATCGGGCAGCAGAGCAAACGGCTCGCTTACCTGGACCTCCAGATGTTCGGGAGCATATTCGTTGACAAAATCGACCGCCTCGCTCATTGTCGTCGTCAGGATGATCCCTCCTGTGCCCTTGTCGCTCTCAAAACCTGTCCGGCAGAAGCTTTGGCGTGGCTCTGGCAGGGCCGCGATTTTGTCGGGCAGGAGCGCCAGTACTTGTTCGGCCAGGACGCGGCTATCTGTTACCAGCAGGCCGGACGAATCGGGGCCGTGTTCGGCCTCCACCAGCAGATCGCGCGCTACCAACTCGGGATCGGCATGCTCATCGGCCAGGATGATCGATTCGCTTGGCCCTGCGGGCAGCCCGACATCGACGGTGCCATAAAGAAGGCGTTTGGCGGCTGAGACATATGGGTTGCCCGGCCCCGTAATTTTGTGGACGCGCGCAATGGTTTCGGTTCCATATGCGAGGGCGGCAATGGCCTGCGCTCCGCTGGCGCGATAAATTTCATGCACTCCGCACAGATCCGCTGCCACCAGCGAGGCCGGATCGATCTCGCCATCCGGTCCCGGAGGCGTGGTTACGACGATGCGTGGAACCTTTGCGATACTGGCCGGTGTTGCCAGCATATACATGACCGAGGGGAATGCTCCCTTGCCGCGCGGAACATAGAGGGCTACGCTGCTGATAGGTGTGATCTTCTCGCCTGCCGTAATGCCTGGTGCAATCTCGGTGAACCACTGCTCGTGAGGGAGCTGGCGTTCGTGAAACGTGCGCACGTTCTGGATTGCTTGCTTGATGGCAGCATAGACATTTTTATCCAGCAACTCATAGGCCCGCTCGATATCGGCTTGTTGCACGCGCAGGCGATCCGCACTCAGGCGCACATGGTCGAAGCGCTCGATATATTCGAGTAGCGCCTTATCTCCCCGGTCGCGTACATCTCTCACAATGGGGCGAACATAATCGAGGAGGTCATCAATAACGGTCTCGGAACGACGCAACAGGCGTCCACGCTGAGCTGAGTCAAGTCTGGATAATTCGTAAAAATGAATCATGTTCCTTATATCCTTGTCGGGTGCATCTCTCTAGAAATAATGAGTTTTAACCAGATAACGCGTGCGTTGTTATCGGTCGTCCCTTTCATGATACGCGACATCCAGGATGTTGTCTACAGCAGAGCGCGAGAAATTAAATGGACCTCTACGGCAGAGGCCGCGAGGTCCATTGTGCTTGTGCATGAGTATGTGCACAGGTAGTGAAGCAGTTCCACCCATCTTTATTGAAAGATTTGTGCGACGTCCGAGGTCGAAACAGCACCAGTTGGTGCAACAATCTTGACCGGATCGTTGAACTTGCTGTAGTCGATGGTAGTGTCAATGTTGGTTGATGAGGTAGATGGCGTGACAGATGCGCTGACGGCCTTGCCTTCCGACTTTGTTGCCGCTGTGCTGTTATTGACGTTCATGATGAACTTCAACTCCATTCGATGGACATAGGAGGTGGCCTCATCGATCCAGAGATGTAGCTCCGGGTTTTGCAGTTTTGCGTTCTTGAGCGCCTGCTCCAATTTCGTACGCTCTGGTGCGGGAAGAGCGTTGAGCTGACCAGTGGCGGTGAGCAGGTCATGCAGAGCATCATTGCCGAAAGTGGCAGTGATATGGCGCAAAGTGACACCATTCATGGTCGCGTTACCATTGTCGGTCAGTTTGGCCTTTTCCGCCAGAGTGAGCAGGTTGTTATAGTTGCTTACATTGGCTCCCGCCAGGGGATTTGCCCCTGCCTCTGCCGCTGCATTGTCCAGAACAAACCATTTGCCTTTCGCATTCTGGATATAGATTTTTTGTCCCGTCTCGATTTCAGCCAGCTTCAGGCTCGGATTTGCACTCGCCTGACCAATATTGAGTTGCATCGAGAGTTGATCGGGAAAGATCAGGTCTCCTGTATTCTTCAGGTTCATGGTTGTGGCTGGCTGTGATGGACTGCTACTACTCACTTGATTGACAGTGGTCATCTCAAAATGAGTCGTTTTTAATTGCTTCATCGCGGTCACGCTACTCTCAAGAACCTGTTGTGCGGTCTTCGTCGAGGTGCTTTGCGTCTTACCTGTATTCGCTGTATTTGTTTGCGAAGAGTTATTCGCGCTCACACAGGCACTTAGCAGAAGCAAAACCATTATTCCCAATGCGATTGAGCCGCACCACCTGTAACGTACTTTCATGAAGAAGGAACCCCTTTCCATAAAACCCCTTTGATTTACGGATACATCCTGCCACAGGTAAAAATATGCAGCAATGCAGATTGCCCCACTTTGCCGACAGTGTTCAAGATGTATCATGACGATTCGTTCGACAACACTTTCAGCCGGAATGGAATCATGGCTGAAAGCGTCCCTCCCACTACTATACAGAGATGCAGCTATTTTGTCAATCTAACAATATTTCTATATTTGGATGAAAGCAGGTTTTGTTTTTGAAATATATTTATATATATCTTTTTACACTATTTCCACTCCTGAAGTTTCAAACGTAGTGTGGTGCGAGCGCGATGCAGGCGGCTCTTAACGGTCATTACCGTAATACCAAGCCGATCCGCAACCTCTGATGCGGGCAACTCTTCGAGGTCGCGCAGGAAAAATACCTCGCGGTGTGATGGCGGTAGTGTTGCGAGCGCTGCTGTAAGGTCGTGACGCAGAGCAATCTGGCGTTCGGTATCCTCATCGGATGGGACAATTTCAGGCAGTTCGCTGGTGAAACCTGTGTGTCGGGCAAGTTTGAGTAGCCGGAAGCATTGATGGCGCACGATCTTGAACAGCCAGGAACTGAACGCCGATGCCACGCGCAAAGTGCCAATCTGTTGTGCGGCAATCCAGAGCGTTTCCTGCACGGCATCCTCGACATCTTCGGGCGTGGCACAGAATTCACGCGCAAAGCGGATCACAGATGGATGATACTGAAGCAATAGTTGTTCTATTGCTTCAGTATCACCGCTGATCGCATCGTTAATGAGCCGGGTGTTGGGCAATGGCTTCATTGTATGTGCTGGTTCGATTTGAGCTTACGTCCAACCATAGCGCAGGCCGGACACCATCCTAAGAAGCCAGTAGCAGCAATAAAGAGTCCTGAGAGGAGCAACAGGATGCCTGGCCACGCGAAAGATGCGTATTGGAGGAATATGAACAGGGCGCTTGCTGCCAGAGCAAGGCCAAGAAGGGCGCGCAGGATACGTTCAAAAAGAGGAACGTTTTTTACGTACAACATGTCTATCTCCTTATAGATTTGATACACAGTAACGGTTCCTCTAATAAGAGATCAGCACAGGCCGAAAGGATTCAGCATCCTGCAAATTGCCCCTGGTCTTTCCGATGATCGCCATTGTTCTAGGGAGCCATGCCTGCTCTTTTATCTGCCTGCTCTGCGGCGAGGATATCTGTTGCCATCCAGCGCGCACCAAAGATACCAATCAGGCCAGCAACGAGCAGAGCAGGCGTGCAGGTAAACAGGAGGGCGAGATTGAGATCCTGCCCGGCGTATCCTGCGGCGAAGTGGCCACCATGAGTGGGATCAAAACTGGTGGCGATAACGCCGACAATAGAAGGTGCAAAGGCATCTCCCAGAAGATGAGCAATCAACATCGTCAGCGAAACGGCAGAGGCGCGCAGGGCTGAAGGGACGACATCCTGAGTCGCTGCCGTGCTGGGACCGAGGTAGATGCTGAGCAGGAGAGCGGTCAGCACAAAGAAGAGCGTAAAGGTGAGCAAGTCTCGCGTGGTGACGGCCAGCGCGAAGGCCGGAGCGCTGAGCAGGAAGCCGATACCACAGACCAGCACCCGCGCTCCCGGATGGCGTCGATTGAGGATATCTGCCAGATATCCTCCCAGGATCGTTCCGGCAATGCCAGCGACGACGATCACGCCACCAGAATAGAGACCAGCGTTTGTCGAAGAGAGTCCAAAGGTGTCTTTTTGTTGCAGATAGGTCGGCAGGAAGGTTGTATTGACTCCCAGTACGAAGAAGGCAAAGACCTGCATAACGATCAGGACAAAAAGGCTGCGAATCCGTAGAAGCGTCCAGAACTGGCTCAACACTCGTTGTGGCACCACAACCATATGAGTAGCCTCTTGAGCGCTTGCCAGCGCCTCTGCCTCGCTGTTCTCCTCTTCGTCGGCCTGATTGCGTCGTGGTTCCCGCACTCGCCACATCAGGAATGCCAGCACGAGGCCGGGGATGCCCGTAAGGAGGAAGGCTAGTCGCCAGCCGCCCGGATAGAGACCGGCCAGCGTTCCACCAATGCCATAGCCGCCCAGAATTCCTACAAGTTGTGCGCACCCCCACCAGCTCATGATGCGGCTGCGACGAGCGCGGTTGAAATAATCGCTCAGCAGGGCGGTTCCGGCGGGATAATAGCCAGCTTCGCCAACACCGAGAATCATGCGCGATAGAAAGAGGGTCCAGAAGTTCGTCGCTAGCGTCGTCAGTGCCGTTGTCACGCTCCAGACGGCCACGCTTAGTGCAACGATATCTTTGCGCCTGGCACGGTCTGCCCAGATGCCCATCGGCAGGGCGCAAAGTGTATAGACAATTAAAAATGCTGAGGTAATATAGCCGATGCCGCTGAGGTCGAAGTGTAGTTCGCCTGCCATAACGTTAGCGGCTCCCGTCAGGACATAGCGGTCCAGATAATTCAAAAAATTGACGCCAAACATGACCCAGAAGACGTAATAGGCGTAGCCGCCGTTGGTGCGCCGAACGATTGGTTGTTCGGCAAGCTCCGATGGCACATCAGGAGCAGCATCGCTCATAGAAACCTCCCACTGAAAATGCAAAGAATACAGGTAGGATTGGCGTATCCCTCTGTAACAATACCATATGGGAAAAGGTTTGTCTGGTTAGCGTAACATCTCCAGGAAGCTCCAGGATTTGAGATCGCGTTCGAGGTGGAAGCGCAACAGGCCATGCATGGCGTTCTCGATCTCGGCATGGAGGCGGTTATCGAGATGAAAACGAGGGACGCGTTCCCAGTCGGTGCGCTGCAATAGCCGCAGGACTTTGAGGGCGTTCATCGAGAGGCGCTGGCCCCACAGATGTGCGCATTTTGGGCAGAGCGCGCCGCCAAGCGAAGGGGTGAAGCCGTTCTCTTCGGGTTGTAACTCACTGTTACAATGGGCGCAGGTGCGAAACAGCGGCTCGTAGCCAATATAGGAGAGTAGATAAATCTCGAAGTAGCGCATCAGTAACAATGTGCGGTCACGCTCGTGATCGGCTTGCAAGTTGCCCTCTGCGCGCTGTTGCTGGATTTCCTGAGCATCTGCTTCGAGGGCGTGGAGTGCCTGTAGCAGGAGGGTATAGACGTTGAAATGCTCGGCGTCGTCCTCGATAAAGCGATCTACCAGTTCGGCCAGATAGAAGGCGCAGGTCATATGCCAGAGTTCCTCACGCATAGAACGAAAGCTTTCGATGCCCTGGGCCTGAGTGATGATATCGAGGTTGCGACCAACGCCCATTTGCAACTGGCTATGGCAGAGTAGCTCCAGGTGGCCAGCTTTTTTGCTAATGGGTCGTCGTGCGCCTTTGGCTATCGCGTGATATTTGCCTTTGCGGGGAGTGAATAGCGTCAAGATCCGATCAGCTTCGCCCAGATCGGAATGTTTGAGTACGATTGCTTCGGTGGAGTAACTACGTTGCTGTCGCATGGATGTTGTTACCAAAAAAGAAGAGACGTGATAAGCTTATCACGTCTCTTGTCTGGAGGCGACGAGCGGACTCGAACCGCTGGTGCAGCTTTTGCAGAGCCGTGCCTTACCACTTGGCGACGTCGCCATCGCTATCACAATAAATGGGGATTGGAGCGGGAGACGGGACTCGAACCCGCGACATCTTCCTTGGCAAGGAAGTGCTCTACCAACTGAGCCACTCCCGCAATGCGTTCCTGCACTTTCAGTGCGTCTCGTTTGCGCATCATTAAGATATCATAGCTCTGGCGATTTGTCAACACTTTCTTTTGCGATTTGGCAGGGATTCAAAAATCTGTCTGTTTGTACCGGCTCCCTCATTCTTCAAGCTGGAAGCCACGCGCGCGCAGGAGGGCGAGAATCTGTTCAAGCTGATCCGCTTCGACGCGCACCAGGGAGCTTTCTCGCTCTACCTCATCGCCCAGCAGTGGCCGGATCTCTTGATCGTTTTGGAGATCTTGCAAGACTTGAGACGGGAGACGCAGCATAGGGGTCGTTTCGACGGCGATCTCCTCGCGATCATAGCCTCTCCCCCACAATTTGAGCCGAATCAGCAGAGAGCCAGGGATGCCACCATCACAATAGACTTGTAAGAAGCGCAGAATTGTTGCCAGCGAGTTATCTTGCAACCCGCTTTGTAGCGACTCCGGCGTGATTCGTTGCCACCCACTCTCTTCGTCCAACTGGCTGAAGCGTTCAACCTCCGCTATCAGATAGAGATCTAGAACGGCGTAGAGCGGTTGTAAGAGACCATCTTCGTGCAGCCGCCATTGTGCTTCGTGGGTAGTTGCTCGACCAGTATCGTTGGTCTCCTGAGCGGGAACCGTGCTTAACGCGGGTAGATAGTTGCGTTGCCAGAGCATGCGTTGGACAGCTTCGAGGTGCTGGGGCGCGACCTCGACCAGACGAGGGGCGAGACGGCGCTTGAAAAGCTTGCGTGTTTCCTCATGCGCAAACAAATCGTCCACCAGTTCTTCCTCGTCCACCTCCAACAAAATCGCTTCCTGCCAGATCTCGATGCGTCGCGCCTGCCGTTCCCATTCCACCAGCGAGTAGCGGACATTCTGAGGGATCTCGCCACCGGCTGCCTGCTCAAGTACCTTTTGAATCTGTTCGGCATGCAAGCCTCTCTGAATGGCGCGTGTGATGCTGGCCTTTGTGACGCGGTATTGAGCGATATGTTCCAGGCTCACACGCTCAGCAAAGCGATCAAGCTGCACAAGTAGTAGCTCGGAGACAGGGGCTAGCGCCACCAGTTCAAAATTCGGCTGAACAATCAAACGGCCCCATGTGGTTTCGTCGTGTGTGACTGGCTGCTCGTTTGCAGCGACAGAGAGAACATCGTTGGTCAGGCGAAACGCTCCAGGTCCCTCCTCGTGGTCGAGGTCAATCAGTCCCAGCCAGTGTAGTGGTCCCGCCACGACTGCGCGGATGAAGCCGCCCTCCACCATATGCCAGCCCTCGCGATGAGTGAGCCAGCCACGCCGGAGACGAAAATCCCAGCCATAGGGATTGCTGCCGCTGGAATAGCGTTCGGCTCGTGATCCATACTGGCGAGGGAAAAGCAGATAGGGGGCGTAGAGCTTGGTACGGGCGATCAAGGCCGGGAACGAGTGCCACTCATTCGGCGTTTCTTGTAGTACACGATCTATGCTGATGTGCCGTGCTCTGATTACTTCCTCGTGAGCGGAATCTTGCGGTTGCGGTCCGGGCCGTACATTAACATCGGGCAAGTAGAGCAACTCGTTCCAGAACGGAGTCTCGACATATAGGCGATAGCAGCGTTGTATGCGTTCCACGAGGGGTAGAGCAAAGAATGCTTCGGCAGGAAGCGCATAGATGCTGCCGCGTCGTTCTTGCAACAGACCAAGTTTCATCAAGAGCAGGCGCACAAAGACCAGCAGCGGCGTATCGCTCTCAACGCGTGTCTGTTCAGCATGCAAACGGCTCCCCAGATGCTCGACGACGTGGCGCAAGGACGAGCGAGCCAGCAGGCCACTATTGACTAGCGACAGCCCTTCGCGCATCGAGGCAGCCATCGACCAGTAGAGGTAGAGTGTGCGCTGAAATGCTCGTGCCTGCTCTCCTACTTCTTTATTTTCGGGAAGCACCGTTTCTGAGAGAGGCCATTCCTGACGCACAACATTTCTGACGGCAATTGGAACGATCAGCACGCCATCGTGCACGCCGCTGGAATAATCGCGTCCCGAAAAGTTGGTTTGCTTGCCCCAGAAGACCAGTCCCAGCACCAGCAGATGGCGCACAGACTGCTCAAAGATACCATGAGGATGGGCTGTGGGATAGTGGAGCAGCTGGCCTGATGCGCTGCTGATAATCGGATCGATGGTTTCTCCCCGCAAATCTGTTCCCGCCTCGGATTTTTGAACAGGAGCTAACAGGCCGCTACAACTGAAATAAAGAGCCAGGTCGCGGCTATTGGTGCGCCCACCGCAGTTGACCAGTTCGCGCAGGATCAATTGCTCCGTCTCGCTCAAGTGTTGGAGTGCGCGCTTCACCGATGCAGGATCAAACAGGGCTTCGGCGATGTTGGGTAGGGAAGGTGAGGAGGTTGACGAAGAAGAGGAAATGTTCGGTGAAGGCTCGATGCTGTATCCTTTGAAGGAAGCGCCGAGTCTGGTTTTGGCCACCGATTGTACATGATAGGAAGGTACCATTTGTAACAGGTCAAGGTCACTCTGTTCCATATGAGTCCTTGTGATGTAAAAGAGGCGACTGACCGCGTCGCTTGAGATCATCGATCACCTGCTCAGCCCCAGCCTGCTTGAGAATTAGCAATGTTGGATGAATGCTTTGTACAATATGGTCCTGTAACGTGGTGGTGGCCAGTAACTCGCGCATCACCAGCGTATCGGCCGTTTCGACCAGTGTAACCCCGGTATAGAGGCGTACACGTCCATAGTTGGCAACCCAGCGTTCCAGGTGTGCTAGCATCTGCGATAGAGGCGTGTCGTTCTCCGCGCTCTGTTCTTCTGCCAGTTGATGCAACAGATCTAGCAGGCGTGTTGCCGTTTTGCCTTGACTCAAGGCTTCTCCCAGAGCCTTTGGTGTCAAACGATAGCGAAGGCGGCTGTTCTGTACACCCGCAGCCTCCGCGAATTGATCCATCACGTCGATTGCTGGCCAGGAGCGCGTGGAGGACGTGACGAGAATTTCTTCACTATCTACTATTTCTAACGAAGTTGCACGACCCTGGTAATTCAGCACCTCTTCTTGCTCGATAGAGGTATTGTCATGGAGTAGCCAATTTGCGGCGGGCGTCAGGTGAAAAGCGAGCAGACGACCATCAGCGGCGCTCGCGGTATCACAAATCCCCCACCAGTGGAGCGGTCCACGCAGCAAGCGGGCCAGATAATGTGCCTCTGCTCGTGACCAATCGCTCAAATTGAGCGGGCGCAACGGCCGTCCTTCTTCCAACTCCAACCACCAGTGCGGCGAGGAGAAGTGGCGTTGTCGCTTCTGCAAAAAGAGGGGATTGAGGCGGTAGAAGAAGCGCGCAAAGGCTGGAAAGCTGATCCACTGATTGGAGGGAGCTTGCGTCAGCAGTTCCACCACCAGTTGCAGAGCCTCTCTGTTCTCAACATCCAGATCTCCCTGGCGAATCAGTGGAATGTTGAGCGAGGTCGCCCGACAGCGCAAACGCACCCCTTCTTCCTGCAACTCAAAAAGGGTGTCGTATGATGATCGCGTCAACCATAGCTCAAAGAGGTCTCGCGCCGCTTCCTGACAACGTGGTCCCAGTAACAGCTGCGCAGCATCAGGCAGGACGCGGAGATAGGGCGTGCCGCTATCGTCTTGATGCACAATGCCTGCCATCGAGAGCAGATGGAGCGCGAGACGCAAAAAGGCTGGTGGCCGTTTCAACGAAGATTGTAGAAGCGCCATCATTGCAGGTGATGGCATATCGGCAGGTGGCGGGATCGGCGCTGAACCATCGCTATTGCTTGGCATACGTAGCGACGGCATGGTCTCGTTAGTGCGGCCACCTGCTTTGCGTTCAAGCCACTCGTCCTGCTGTTCGAGTCGGTAGCCTGCAAGCACTCGCGCAACCAGTAACAGATCGGCCAGCAGGTGAAATGGCGTGCTGGATTGTACGTTTGGTTTCTCTTCGCTGGACTCAATCTGAAAGCGCGTTACAGGAACCATGACGCGCAGGGCGGTGCGCACTTCTAGGGGCACATACCAGCCCACATCAAAGAGAGCACTGCTTGAGCCAGCTCTTTGATGTGATGTGCTGCTCAAACTGGCGCGAACCAGCAATGCTTTGTTTTGTAGGGCCATCAAAATATGCTGATATTGGTTGGGTTGACCAAGCGAGAAGCGCTCATACAGGCCGCGCAAATCGTCATCGTTCATCACGCCTCCTGCCAGGATCAGCGCAGCCAATAACTGGCGCTGTGCCTTCTCCAGCGTGGTTGCCACATGTCGCACCGCTTCGGGTTGTTGTAGGGCTTCTTGCACGCTTACGGCCAGATGTTGTCTGCTCAAACCATTAGGGATAATATCATATTCACGCGCTATTGCTCGCAGATCGCTCAACCCCATCTGTCCCAGCATACTGAGCAGATCGCCAACGGGGACCGGGTCGCTTTGCATCGTTTTGATCGGAGTTGCTCCCTGCGATGTTTTGATCGATTTCTGTTCATCATGGGTTGCTCGTTTGGTCGCCTCTGTTGGTGCAGGTGTTTCTAGTGTCGTGGTGAATGCTGCGGGATGAGCGAGCCAATGATAGAGAAGGCTGGCTGCATGCGAGCAGAGTTGTGTTGGGACCGGATTGCAGGAGCAGGTACTCTCCCAGGATGTGGCGCTCTTGATATCGACCTCAACGGTGAAGGTGTGCCGCCCGGGTTCGGCTCCCTCCTCTTCATCTTCTCCCTGGCTCCCTGCAATGGAGATATGTGATGTATCGATAACACCGGAGAGACGCGTGCCTGTACGTTCTGGCTGGTGGACTGCTCCCTGGCGACTATATTCCTGTCCTAACGAAGCGGCTGTTAAACCGGCCATACGAATGATATCGGCGGCGCGTAAACGTTGGAGAACTCCAGGTACAACATTTTGCATAGATGATTTGCCTGCAACAATATACCGAGCGTTGACTCATGTTGCGCTATAATAGCACGTCTTTTGATCCTGGTCAATCCAAACAGCCAGGCGTTTTTGATTCGAGAGAGCTTTGAGAGGGAACTGGTGTATGCAATAGAATAATACATAACTAGATAGTACTGTTTTATGTCTTATTTGAAACTCTCTGAGAAGTGTTGCCGTGTTAAGCGCGAACGCAGCAGTTTTAATTAGAAAGGTACGTATCTTTTGCGCTTGCTTTCTATCTGGACGCTCCTCTTTCATCGTTCGTCGTTTTTGTTAATGGCTGAACAGATGACAATAGATCACAACCCCCAAAGGATGGTACTCTATGGATAGTTCGCAATTTTCATCGTTTTCTCTTGCAGATGATAAAAAACTTATTTTGCTGGTAGAAGATGATGAAATACATGCTTCCATGCTGTTTAATGTTTTGAAGCAAGAAACATCTTACCTCGTCTATCATACTTCTGATGGTCAGGAAGCATGGCATTTTTTACAACATGTGAAGCCACATTTGATCTTGCTCGATTACCTGTTGCCACGCATGGATGGCCTGGATCTCTACGACAGGATTCACGAGAATAAAGATTTGCAAAATCTTCCCGTGTTGATGTTGAGCGCCGCCTTGCCTCGAAAAGAGATTCAGCAACGTGGGATAGCGAGCATCCAGAAACCATTTGAGATCGATGATCTACTACAAACCATCGATATGCTCATTCTGGGTGGTACTTCATAATGAGCGAATGGACGCCGCTCACAAGTGGCGTCCATTCGCAAATGTGGCGTTCCCTTTACCAATAAAGGGCATCCACATAGACATTGCTGTTGACACCGGGTGTTGCGGTGTGGAATTGGATGCCCAGCGTGGCCGTCGTCCCTTTGTAGTCTGTCGGCAGCGAGTACCAGAGATGGTTCCAGGTGCCGGGGGTCAGTGTCGTCTCGTTGGTATAGAACCAGTTGCCCCCTGACTCGCCAACGAAGAGCTTGGCGTTGACCAGCGCCTTCTGATTGGCAACATAGACATAGGCATGGATCAGCTTGCCGGGTTCTGGTACATTTGGTAGTTTATCCACTGTTGTTGATATATAGGGTGTGTCGTCCTCATTGGCATTGGTGAGCATGAATTGCAAGGATTGCCTGCCATCAAGCGCTTTCGCCGTCGAGATCTGGGGATGCGAGATACCGCCTCCGGTCGAGATCCAGCCTGCTGTATCCTGTCCCTCAAAGGAGACCGCAACCTTTGTTCCTGGTTTAAGGGCTGTGGTACTCAGGATACCCGATGATTGCGGCGGTGTGTAACCATCCATGACGATTTTCTTATAGTTTTGCTGGAAAATCTTGCCCTCGATACCCATTGTGCCATCGGAGGTGAAGAGCGGCATGGATGGATTGGTGGCATAGTATTGTAGTGCTGCGTAGATATGGCCCTCTGCCAGCGTTTGCATCGCCTTCGTCATCCAGGTTTGCATAAACTGAGGGTTGCTCAATTTGCCATCATCAATGGGTTTGTCGTTGCTGAGCATCTGGTCTGATGCATAATTGTATTCCGTCACCCAGATAGGGATCTCCGTGCCAATGGCCTCGCGCATCGCGGCCCGAGCCTGCGCAAAGTGCATGGGCCAACTATCGATATTGGCGAGGCAGAAATCTGCGGACCAGTGAATACTACAGGTATACTCGTGCCAGCTTACTCCATCGGGTCGTGGCTTCGCGTTCTGCACAAAGGTTTTGAGATAACGGCGGTTAAACTGATACATATCCGGGCCGAGAAAGCGGGCCTGCGGATACATCTGCTTGAGCGGTGGGATCACCTGATTCCAGATCTGGACGTACTGGTCGGCTGTGATGCCCTGCAAATCCGACTCGTTGCCAAATTCGTAGTAGACCGGCTGGTTCCCAAAGACGCCAGTAATCAGGCTGACAAGATGGCTGTTGCGCGTCAGAATATTGCCCTCTTTATATTCGGGACCACTTAACACGACCAGTGGCACGGCTCCTACCGCTTTAATCGCATTTGCCGCTGCAACCTGCGTCTCGTCTTTCAGCGTACCACGTGTAGGCATGCGTATTACCCGCACGCCCACGTCCTTGAGCATCTGTCTTGCCTCGGCTGACTTCAATATCGACTCGTCCCAGTCATGGAAGAGGGCCATGTTGGTGCCGAAGAGCAATGGCGACATGGTGGTTGTGTGGGTGACATCGTTGAGAGAGCGATTGAGGCTGCCGGGCCAGAAACTACTGGTGATCCCGATGAAGGCTCCTGTGTTCTCCGCCAGCAGCAGCATCACCACCAGACCGACATTCATCAGAAATGCCAGCATCGGTGTATAGCGTTCCAGGCGTGGCAGTTCGACCTCTCCCTCTCTAGAGGGTACTTCTGGCAGCGAGGCGGCCTCTTCCGCTGGCTGTTCCCACGTGACCGCGCGGCGCTCTCCCGTCGCTATCACATCGTTCCAGTTGAAGGCTTGCGGGGCCGCATACGGGATGGCTGGCACTCCCCAGGTGACTGCTCCCTGCTCGCCGGTTGTATACATCTGATTAGTGTACATGCCACCGTAAGCGTTTTGATGGGCGGTCGCGCCCTGATTCCATGCAATCTGCGGTTGCTCGCCGCTAATCACCTGATCTGGTGGATAAACTGCCTGTTGCTCTCCTGTGACCTGTGGCAATCCCCAGGGAACCATGAGATGCCCATCAGACAGGACCGGGGAGAGCTGTTGCGAGAAGGGTTGCGGCTGATCTGCTACGTAATCCTGCCACCAGGGGGCAGCGTTGTTCTGTCCGGTCGCCTGTGCATTATTCAGCCAGGGCACACTTGGTTGTTGTCCACTTTGGTGAGATACGCCCTGATGCTGCTGTGGCGAAACCGCTCTTTGCGGGTCGGTGAGCCATGAGACGTTATTCTGTGGTCCATTGGTTGGGGCAACGCTCTTATGTGGATCGGTCAGCCATGCGGTGTTCTGTGGCGATGTCCCCTGATGTGACTGAGAAGGCATAGCTTGCGAGTCGGTCAACCATGCGGCGTTCTGATGTTGTTGCGAAGGCATCGATTGAGAATCAGTCAACCACGCGGCGTTCGGCGACACACTCTGATGTTGTTGTGAAGGCATAGGTCGAGAATCAGTCAGCCACGCGGCGTTTTGCTGTCCACCGGGCAACGGTTGCGAGAAGGGTTGGGGTGGAGTTGGCAGTGGGCGGGTTGGGTTGGGACCAACGGCTGGCATTCTAAACTGTGAAGATGTGTTTAGCCCTCCTGTGGGCGTTGGTTGCCGAGGGTTCGTTGCGCCTGGATACGGCGGCAATGGTTGCGAAGCCGGAGGAGCGAAAGGAGAACCAGGAGTTTGCAGATTGGACTGTGAGACGCTGCCCGGCTTTTTTGCAGCGTGAAGTCTAAATTGTGAAGGTCTTTCCCACCCTCCCTCATCAAACGTACCATCAGACCCAGGAAATTGCCCTGTTCTCTGTCTATCATCATAGGGAGTTGTCACGCTAAATACCGCCTTTAATAAAATCCAACAGCTGTTTGAAAATATATCCTGGAAAGCGTTGCAAAGCGCTTTCTCCGTCTCAAACTGCTATCTCCGGGCGTGTCCATCAATCTGTCTGAGTAATTATGTGTGTGCATGTGTCAATATATGATTGACCTTTTATGTATCCTTAGTGCATGTTCTGATGCACAGGCAATCATGCTTCGTTCCAAGTATACACCCTGCAAATGTGGTTGATAATACTATCACCTCAAATGGCTATTTCGAGATAGCACGCCAGGAAGAATCATGTGCCATTAGACATCATTATGTGCCTCCTGTGATGATACCTATCATCAAAACGCTACAATATATATGGCACCGCTGCCAGTATTCTTGAAGAAGGCTACTTGAAAAAATACTGGCAGTAAAGAAAAGAACGTCATAGGAGGAACTTTTGCAGCTTAACATTTTCTTTAATCCGGCTGAACTGACTCTGGTTGAGGCTCCCGCGCGCGATATCTACATTGTGATCGATGCCATGCGAGCCACCACGACGTTGACCGTGATGTGCGATGCTGGCGCGAAACAGATCTTGATTGCTCAGACGATTGAACAGGCGCTCTCGGCAGCGCAAAGTATTCCCGGTCGTCTTCTGTGTGGAGAGAGCCACACGCAAACGCCGCCGGGCTTTGATTACGGCAATTCACCTGCGTTATTTGCCAACCTGGATTTGATGGGCAGAGATCTCATCCTGACCACCAGCAATGGCACCCGCGCGTTTTTCGCCTGTCCAGAGCATAGCACCCGGCTAGCTGGCTGCTTTTATAATGCTGAGGCCGTCACAGCCTACGCCTTACGTATCGCGCGCGAACAGCAGCGCAATATCTCCATTGTTTGCGCTGCCGAGTACGGCTATTTTGCCCTTGAAGATGCCACCTGCGCTGGTTATCTGGCGCTGACAATGCAGCAGCGCTCTCCCGAATTGCAGCTTCATGATAACGCCCATGCCGCGATCACTCTCTATGAAGCCTATCCTTTCCCCAAACTAATCGAATACGCGCAATCCGCACGCGATCTGATCGCTATTGGACAGCAGCGCGATCTGGATTTCTGCTTGCAGAAAGATGGCAGCGATAGTGTTCCAACGGTGATCAAGCGCGAGCAGGAGACTGGTCTTTTGCTTTTACAACGCGCCTAACATGCGAGATTCTGTCAGGCAATGAAAGCCTGTGGTAACATTCACTATAAAAAGTGATTGCGAAGGAGCCAGAGACATCGTGCAGCTTACTATTTATTTCAGCCCGGCAGAGGTCGCTGCTGTTCAGCCCTCAGACAATGATGTGTATATCGTGATCGATGTTATTCGCGCAACAACCACGCTGACGACCATTGTTGAGCGAGGGGCGAGCTATGTGTTGATCGCTGATATGCTTGAGCAGGCGCAGCAGGCCGCGCAACGAGTTCCTGGTCGCCTTCTCTGTGGAGAACGCAACGCCTTGCCTTTGCCCGGTTTTGACTATGGAAACTCTCCAGTGCAGTTCGCGCAACTTGATCTCAGTGGTCGAGAATTGATTCTCAGCACGACGAACGGCACCCGTGCGTTTTTTGCCTGTCCTGAGCAGAGCGTGCGGCTGGCTGGTTGCTTCTATAATGCTGAGGCTGTTTGTGCGCAGGCGCTTCACGATGCGGCAGAACGCCAGGGTAATATCGCCATTGTTTGTGCGGCGGAGGTGGGCTATTTCGCGCTCGACGATGCCACCTGTGCGGGCTATCTCGCTCTCGAACTTCAACGTCAGCACCCGGCGTTGCAGGTTCACGAAAGCGTCCTCGCTGCCGCTGCTCTCTACCACACGTATACTCCACCAAAGCTGTTGGAGTATTGTAACTCCGCTCGCTCTGTGAGAAAAGCAGGCTTACAGGAAGATCTAGAATTTTGTATGCGCATCAGCCAGAGCAACTTTGTGCCTCAAGTGCTGGGGAGAGACGTTGAGACAGGGCTGTTGATGATTGGTGTCCCGATCTGAGGCTCGTCTAATCTTCTAAATCGTGGGCGTTCATGGTATCGAAGTTGATATCTTCATATACATCGGCGACCGGAAATTGAATATGGAATGGTAGGTACTGCTATCTGTCAGCATGAGCAACTCACCGTTAAAATATTCATAATGCCGCTTTGTGCTGTTTCGATTAAGCGTTAGATAATCTTCAACCTCGATATATGGATAGTGTGGTGATACCATTAAGATTCTCCTGTGAGTAAAAGCACCGGACTAACTACTATACATGATACTATCCTTTACCAATACGAACTTCGGAAATACGACACGCAAAAAGCTTCCCTACAATCCCCTCAAAGAGAGAGCTTTCAGTCAGTATGCTTGGAACAAAGCATTGTCGCTAAGAAGACAAAATTCATGAAAGGAACTCGTGATGCGAATGAAAGCACAACTTTTGAAATGGGGAACTATAGCAATAGTCCTGCTCGGAGTGGCACTTTTTGCTGCTGGCGTAAGTCCATATACAGCGAAGGCAGCCACTTTACAGGAGGCTCCACCACCTGCTGGAACTTGTGAATTGACCTGGAAAAATGGTGGAGGTGGAAATATCGCACTGTATGCGAATTACGTAACAGATGCGGGGTTAAAACAGACCTTACAGGATTATAATCTGCTCTGTGGTACTGGCGTAAAGGTGACATCAGGGTGCATACTCATGCCTAACAGTAATGTTTCAGCTTTACCTGCCGCCTCTCAGACTCCCCTGTACCTGGTGAACATTCAGGCAACCTCACCGTGGGTATATAGCCATTTGAATGGTCAATATAACTCTGTGTGGTGCGACGGAAATATGACGTTTGCGCTTTGAGATGGACCTTAGCGCTTTGAGTTATCAATCATATGAAGCAGCCAGGTTCCATACACATTTCAACGCCAACGAAGAGCCATTGCCGAGTATGCGATGGCTCTTCCGAAGCCCGCAAGAGCGAAAAATGTGACGGAACGATATTGTCTATCACCCTTGCTAGTTGGTGAGTGAGGAAAACGCTGAAAAAATGCTAGACCTCGGAAATGCGGCATGCAAAAAATGTCCTCGCATCCCCCCAAAGAGAGTGTTCTTCGTCAGTATGCTTGATAATGAGCATCGTCATTAGACATGCAATTTTGTGAAAGGAAATCATGGTGCGAATGAGAACACAACTTTTGAAATGGGGCGCTGTGGTAATCGTTCTGTTCGGAACAGCGCTCTTTGTTGCTGGCGCAAGTTCTTCTACAGCAAAGGCCGCCTCCTTGCAGGAGGCTCCCCCTCCCTCTGGAAACTGCGAATTGACCTGGAAAGATGGTGGTGGCGGAAATGTACCGCTGGACTTTACATACGTAACAGATGCAGCATTAAAAGGGACTTTGCAGGGAAGTGATGATAAAACGGGATATAATTTACTTTGTACTGGTGTGAATGCGTCAATGTGCTTTCTCGTCCCTAGCAATAACGATCCTCATGTTGCAAATGAGACCACGCTCTACTTATCAAATCTAATGCAGCCTTCGAAGTGGATATATGACCAGTTGAATAATGCCTATACTTTGAATTGTAAAACTACTTCAGGTAGCAGTACTACTTCAGGTGGTAGTACTGTAAGCCTGGGTAGCCCATCTGGTGATATCTACCGTGTAAATGGATGTCCATACACTGATAGCTTTACTGGAATGGTTGAATCTGATGATTACTTTGATCTAACTACTGATAATGGCGGACATGTGGATTGTTTTGCGAAGGCTGGAACGCTGCTTGTAACAGTTTACAACGTTTCAAAAGTGTGTACAGGGAACAATACCGGGTACGTCATTGGAACTTCTGACAATGGCGCAACCTTCGTAAAGAAAGATTTTTCTGATAGGAACCATTGCTACGATATAGATACTATCCCGGTGGTCAGGCAAATTACAATTAACTAATCATTGCGCATGTTGTCAAAAAGGGCGAAAAAGTGATGGAGCGATACACACGATATCGTTCCATCATCAACATGAAGCGCTTGTTTGCCTGATTGGTGTTTAGCCCTTAACGCCGGTAAGGGTGATGCCCTGAATGAAGGTCTTCTGGGCGAAGAAGAAGAGGATGATCACCGGGATCACCACTACCGTACTCGCGGCCATCAATGGGCCAAATTCGGTCTTGTACTGGCCCTGGAAGAACGAGAGGCCCAGCGAGACCGTGTATTTTGTGGTATCGCTCAGATAGATCAGAGGTCCGAGAAAGTCGCTCCAACTATTCAAGAACTGGAAGAGTGCCACTGCCGCCAGAGCAGGCTTCGAGAGAGGCAGCACGATGCTCCAGAAGATGCGCAGCTCGTTCGCTCCATCAATACGTGCCGCCTCCAACAGTTCATTAGGAATGGTCATAAAGAACTGGCGTAGCAGGAAGATGTAGAGGGGAACGCCCAGGAAGTGTGGCACGATCAGGGGGAGATAGGTATCGGTCCAGCCCAGCGTGCGGAAGACTGAGAAAAGCGGCACCATCGTTGCATAGAAGGGGATCATGGTGGTGCTGAGAATCAGGACAAAGAGCGGCGTGCGTAACGGCCAGTCGATCTTTGCCAGCCCATAAGCCACGAACGAGCAGGAGAAAACCGCCCCGATGACGCTGAACAGGCAGATCACCAGCGTATTGATGATGTAGAGGCCAAATGGCACCATCGTTAAGCCGTAGAGATAGTGTTCCAGCGTTACCGGATCGGGAAACCAGACGACCGGGAAGGCGTTGAGCTGGCTATCGATCTTGAACGAGCCTGTCACCATCCAGAAGAAAGGCATAAGGAAGATCAGACTTAACATGATCAATACCACGTGAGTTACGATCTTCTGGAGCAGTCTATTGATCTTCTGCTGGCTCTGTTCTTTCTGGCTGGCATCGCTGGTGGATTGCTGAATAGTGATGTTTGACGTGGTTGCCATTACTTATGCACCTCCATAATAGACGCGTTTGCCGACGAAACGGAAGACCAGAGCGGTACAAATGACGATAATGATGAAGAGAACCCAGGCGATGGCGCTGGCATAGCCCACTTTGAAGTAGCGGAAGGCGTTCTGGTAGAGATAGAGGGGAGCGATGAGCGCGGAGCCTGCGGGATCACCGTTGCCGTTGGTCAACACATAGACTGGCGTGAAGTACTGGAAGCCGGCGATCAGTCCAGTGACCAGGGCAAAGAGCAGATGTGGGCTGAGGAAGGGTAGCGTCACATGGAAGAACCGTTCCCAGACATTGGCCCCATCGACCTGTGCGGCATCATGCAGATCGCGTGGCACATCCTGTAAACCGGCCAGCAAGATAATCATCAGGTTGCCAACGCCCCACAAGCTGATCAGGATAAAGGCTGGTTTGGACCAGTAGATGCTGGAAAGCCAGCCCGGACCATCGACGCCAACCGCCCGCAGCATGTTGTTGAGAATCCCATACTGCGGGTTCATTACGTAGCTCCACACCACCGACGCCGCCACAATCGGCATGATGCTAGGGATGTAGAAGATAGTGCGGTAGATGGCCTGAATGCGCGTCTTGATATTAAGCAGCAGGGCCAGTGCAAGGGCAAGAATGATGCCCAGCGGAACAGAAAAGATCAGGATGTATACCGTATTGCCAAGCGACATCCACCAGTTGTCATCGGAGATTAGATCGACATAATTGACCAGCCCGATCCATTTGAAATCCCCGAAGAACGAATAGCTGGTGAAACTGTAGTAGAGCGAGGCCAGCACCGGATAGGCGACAAAGAGCAGCAGCCCGATGATGGCAGGCGACGTAAAGAAGAGTCCCCAGAGAAAATTGCGTCGTGCCCGCGAACTGCGCCGTGGCTGACTGGTTCGGCTCATCTGTGTTGAGCTAACTGTGGTCACTTATAACCTCCTCGTTCGTGCGACCGTGAGAGAAACGATAGTCCAATCTACGCACAACAATTATTGATGTGTGTCTATCTGCTCATGTCACAGTAGCTATAGACCATGTTCGCGGTTAAAGCGCTCCCACTCTTTCATAGTAAGAGCCTTTGCTTGCTTCATCGCTTCTAAAGGTGTCATCTGACCATAGATGGCATCACTCACGAACTGGTCGAGAATGCCAGTATAAAAGGCTCCGACCGGGATAGCGGGGCGTGAATGTTTGGCATTGATCAGGGTTGTGTAGTATGGTCCCATCACGGGATCATTTTTGATGTCCTCTAGAACTGGCGCTTTGCGATAGGCGGGAGGAAAACCAACCGTCTCCCATGCGGCGCGTAAGCCCTCATCGGTGACTGAAACCCACTTGATGAACTCCCAGGCTGCATCGGGATTTTTTGCTCCTTTGGGGATAAAGAGGCTCCAACCGCCAAGCCAACCTCCAGCGCCCGGTGCGGTTGCCCCCGGTCCCTGGAATGGCAGCAGGGCAGCGCCAATTTTCATGTCGGGTTTAGTCTGGACCATACTTCTATATTGCGATGCCACGATAGGTGCCATTGCAACGTTACCAGTAGAGAAAACGTGAAGCTGTAGATTGGGTGGACTGACCGCCAGTTTGTCGGCACCACCAGCATTTTTGGCGTAATTTGCCATCCATTCCAGCGCCTTCACGATATACTCATTATCTGGCGTGACCACCTGCTTCTCGCGATCATAAAACTCGCCGCCGAAGGCCCAGCCCCAGGTAAAGAGCGAGTTGCTAAACCCGTAGTTATCCCAGGGGATCAGACCAATGCGCGAGATATTCCCATTTGTCTGCTTGTTGATCTTTCTAGAGAACTCGTCAACCTCTTCAATTGTTTTAGGCGGCGTGTCGGGATCGAGGCCAGCATCCTCAAAGACCTGTTTGTTCCAGAAGAAGGGAAAGTTCGCATCGGCATCCCACTGGACCTGCCATACCTTCCCCTGCCAGTTCATGTCGTTCCAGGCTGCTGTGAAGAAATCATCGGCTCCCAGTCCCTCGCGCTGCAAATATGGGGTAAGATCGGTCATGACGCCCAGAGAGGCGAATTGAGGCGTGCTGAAAGGGGTGATCTGCGCGAGATCAGGGGGATGACCGGCAGCGATTGCTGTGAGAAGCTTCGGGTTATCACCGCCGCCACTGCTGCCAGCCGGGGCATAGGTGATCTTGATGCCAATGTCCTGCTGAGCTTGCTCGAAGCGTTGCGCCAACTGTATCCAGTGGATGTTGTCGATACCACCAAAGATATTGTACAGTTCGATTACGGTTTTACGCCCGGCTGCTGCTTCTTTGCCTTGAGCCTGCAAAACGGTTGCCGAGGGTTTACCCAGCGTAAAACCACAACTGGAGAGCGAGAGTGCTGTGGCTCCCATGCCAAAAGTCTTCAAGACTTCGCGACGCGTGAAATTGCGTCTGCCCGCTCGCTCACGATTGTCTGCCATATTTTCTCTCCTAGAAAATACTATTCAACAAATCATCGGCGACAAGCGTTTCATGTGATAGAACTAATAATAACATTACCCTTTCGTTTGCTACAAGTAGCTTTCATAGCAAAATCTCCGAAAGGATTCATAAGGGGATAAACACAAAAGGGAGCGGCGAAGAAAAGAATTGACGAACAGCTTCTCTCCTTCGCCGCTCCCTTTTGTGTTTGATCGTGCGAGGAACTCAGTCAATTTTCAGGATGAGCTTGCCGAAGTTTTTATTCTCACCCATTGCTTTATGCGCTTCAGCTACTTCATGCAGCGGATAGATCTGCTCGATGACTGGAATGATGCGGCTGCTGGCGAACTGGGGGATGACCTGCTGGGCGAAGAGGCGGGTCACGGTTAGCTTCTCTTCCAGCGTGCGTGTGCGGAGGGTGACGCCGCAAATCTGGATGCGCTTACCCATCATTTTCCCCAGGTTGACCTGCGCCTCTGCACCACCAAGCGTTGCCAGGAAAACCATCCGTCCCCAGGGCGATAACGCGTCCAGATTTTGCTCCATGTATGCCGCGCCGATGAAGTCCAGCACTACATTCACACCCTTGCCATGTGTCAGTTGCAACACCTCGCTGGCGAAGTTTTGCGCTGTCAGTCCTACATCTAAGCCGAGTGGCTTGGCTCGTTCGAGCTTGTCTGGTGTGCGCGAGGTTCCGTAGACGGCAGCCCCAATGGTGTGTGCCAGTTGAATGGCAGCCGTGCCAACTCCGCTACCAGCTGCATGAATGAGGACGCGCTCTCCCATCTGCAATCCCGCTTGAGTGAAGAGGGCGTCGTGGGCTGTCATAAAGACTTCGGGGATTGAGGCCGCCTGCACAAAGTCCAGATTTTCGGGAATTTCGATCAGCAATCCCTCATGTGTCAGCACGTACTCTGCCTGCCCACCGCCTCCAACGATGCCCATCACGCGCTGTCCGGGTTTCCACTGGCTCACCAGCGGTCCCACAGCATCAACCTCCCCGGCAAACTCCATGCCGGGGATATCTGCTGGCGCTCCTGGAGGGGGCGCATAATGGCCTTGACGCTGCAAGAGGTCGGCACGGTTCAGGCCAGCCGCCCGCACGCGTACTCGCACCTGATCCGCCGCTGGCTCAGGCACCGCAACCTCATGTACTTCTAATACGTCCGGTCCTCCAGGCCGTGTAATCACAACTGCTCGCATAAAATCACTGCCTTTCACGAAATAGTTGCAATGTTGCTCGAAAAATGAGGTGAAAGTATCTCACCCTTCTACATTGTATCAGTGAACAAACTGCTGATGGACTCGCCGTTGTGGATGCGCCGGATGCCCTCAGCCAGCAAGGGCGCAATCGAGAGAATCGTCATATTGGGCAGACGTTTCTCAAGCGGGTGAGGCACAGTATTAGTCGTGACGATCTCGGCCACGTCCGATTGCGCTCCCAGCCGCTCGATTGCCTGGCCGGTGAACAAGCCATGTGTGCAGGCAATCGAGATCTTACGCACGTCGCGCTCGCGCAACCGTTCGAGAATCTCGATAATTGTACCGCCATTGGCGATCTCGTCGTCAATCACAATGGCATCCTTCCCCTCTACATCGCCCACGATTGTATCGATAATAACTCTATCGTCGCTGACTCGCTGCTTGCTGCCAGCTGCCACTGGCACACGCAACAGATGCGCGAACTGAGAGGCGGATTTGGCATTGCCGAGGTCGGGCGAGACGACGACGGTATTCGAGAGATCATATTTGCGGAAATGGCGTGCCAGTACGATCAACGCATTGAGATGATCGGTTGGCACGCTGAAGAAGCCATGCACCTGTGCCGCATGTAGCGTCATAACCAGCACGCGATCAGCACCCGCCGTCGCCATCAGATCGGCCACCAACCGACCTGCAATAGAGATGCGCGGCGCGTCCTTTTTATCGGAACGAGCATACGAATAATAGGGAATGACCGCCGTGATCCGCTGTGCCGAAGCACCACGAGCTGCATCTAACATAAAGAGCAGCTCCATGAGATGGTCTTGCACTGGCGGAACGAGAGGCTGTATGAGAAAGACATCGTTTTCGCGACAATTGGCCTTCATCTGTACATAAAGGCAATCATTGCTAAAACGTCGAATGGTTGTTTCACAGAGGGGAACACCGAGAAAATGGCAGATCTCCTGCGCCAGTTCTATATGAGCACTACCACTAAAAATAGTAATTTCACCCATGCCATAATTCCTTCTACTTACAGAGACGATAAGCAAATACAATGATAGCATTATTGTACCCACAATGGCGATCACGGCAAAGACGATCATTGCAAGCACGATGCAAAAAAATCTTATAACGAACTGAGCAAAAACGCCAGCCCAAAGGGACTGGCAATTTTCCAGGCAGCAAAAAAGAGCGGTTACAACACTGGTTTAAGTCGTAACCGCTCTTTTTTATTGTTTTACCAGATAATTTAGCCTTTGTTGACTGCTTCCAGGTCGATCTCAACCTTTACGTCGTTACTAACCATGACGCCGCCGGTTTCGAGGGCGGTGTTGAAGGTCATGCCAAATTCAGTACGATCGATCTTTCCGGTTGCCGTGAGGCCAGCGCGGGTGTTTCCCCAGGGATCTTTGCTCTGACCGGTATATTCGGCTTTAAGGACGACTGGCTTCGTTACATTGCGGATCGTCAGATCGCCCGTCACTTTATACTCATCACCCTCTACATGCTCAACTTTTGTGCTTTTGAAGGTGATTGCCGGGTACTTCTCTGCATCGAAGAAATCGGGTGAGCGGAGATGTCCATCACGAGTGGCATCACGTGTATCAATGCTGGCAGCTTCGACCTGAGCCTCCACCCAGGAATTAGCGGGATTCTGCTCATCAATATGCAGGCTACCGCTCAACACATTGAAATGTCCCTTCACTGTGCTGATCATCATATGTTTGACTGCAAATGTTGCTTGCGAGTGGGCTGCATCAATTTCCCAGGCCATGAAAAATATCCTCCTCAACTAACAGAGTTATTTTTTATTAGTTGCTAATTTAACTATAGTTAATATATGATATAGAAATCAGTTTGTCAAGTACCTGAGTTTTTACGAGTAACGTCGTGATGGGAAGATGCTTATGTGTTATCGAGTCCTCGGCTCCTCATTTCAACGATTTACAGCGCAGAGAGGCACGACTCGTTCAGGAAAGCGAAAGAGCACATCAAGAGATCATGCGCTTGCGAATAGAGCAGGCGGAGCAGGAACGGTTGAAAACAGCGCAGCAGCAGGCGCGGACAATCTATACTGAACTGCATGCTGTCTAATGGGATATTCGCGTTGCTTATTGCGCGAGAGGTAATGAAGCTGTTGGTGTTGGTGTTGGCGGCGTTGCCTCGACCTCCATTGTCACCTGTACTATGTGAGTTGTTGCGCTATCTCCGTTTTGTCGAAAAGTAATATGGCCGAGATATGGTCCAGGAGCCAGATTTTCTCGGTTGATGTTGATCTGAACGTTCGTGCTACCCGCAAACATTCCTTTATCAGGAGAAACGGTGAGCCAGCTCTGATCGCTGCTAACCTGCCAGCGTACCATGCTGCCCCCGGTATTTGTTAGCGTCAATGTCTTATTCGAGACGACGCCCGCTTCTGCCTGACCAAAGCTGACTTCTGCGACCGGTATCTGAAGATGGGGCTGGCTGCCAGGTGCAGGTTCGATGGTGATGAAGGTCGAGATGCTCGATTGTTGCGCACTATCCAGCACATAAATCGAGTGTCGTCCAACACCCCAGTCGGTGGAGACACGAATTGTGGTGCTGAAGCGGCCATCCTCGCTCACCTGTACCTGTAATGGCCTCTGATTGCTATCAAAAACGGTATGGCGAAAATCATAGCTGAACGTGAGCCAGTGTCCGCCGGTGAAGCCCTGACCCGAGAGCGTGAAGATGTCATTCGCACGTATTGCGTTGGGTGAGGCCTCGACCTCCGCGCTGGAGATAGAAGCGTTTTTTCCGATCAGGGCAAAGGCGATAATGCTGCTTGCCAGCAGAAAGAACAGACACGAGAGAGCCAGAATGAACGAGACGGGCCGAACTGCGAACGACGCTCTTTTTTGTGGGAGAACTGGCGGAACTGGTTGTTGCGGTCTGTTGACGACGTGGCGAGATACGGCTGGCAGCGTCTCCTCGTCATCGGGGGAGGGCAAGATGATTTGTTCGGGTTCGTGGAGAGGCCGCTGCCATCCTTGATCCTGAACGAATGGCGGACGCTGCACGGCAATCTTGCTCGATTGATAGGGCTGGTCTTCAGGATGTAAGCCTGCGTAGTGCCCGGCGCGATGTGGCGAGGCAGGAGGAATCGGGGTGTGCCTCAAATCGCGGGTGCGCGTTTCTGGCTTTTTGCTCAGAAATGCACGTCCACAACGGCTACATGTCTGGGCTTCGGCTCTTTGTAATTTATGGCAATAAGGGCAACGTTTCGTTTCCATACGAGCAGGCTTTCTCCCGGCAATCTCTAACAACGCAAGAATGGCATTTCTCTTTTGAACATAATTTCATTGTAATTTTGAATAAACTCTTTTTTCTGGCTTTTTGTTGGTCATCGGGAAGTGAGTGTGCAGACTACATGTATCTACTTGATAAACGTGGCTGGTCCATAATTCTCAAACATGGATCTTCTTGTGCATGCGCTCGTGTTGCTGTTTGTCCGTGTAGCACAGTGTATTTTACCACATAAAAATATGACGATGCGACAATCTCGTCACATCGTCACCTGTAGGCAATCAGTTATTGCGCAACAAGAGGCGTGGCACCAGTAGTGGGCGTGCTGGCAGCATCCTGTAGCGCCACTTGCTGGTCGCCGGATACCAGGATGGTTTTGCTCCCGCTATAGCTGATGTTGGTGCTGTCAGTGCCGCTGCTTTCGATAGTGTACGAGCCGCTGTTGACGTTCGAGAAAGAGAAATTTCCCGATCCATCTGCGGTGGTGGTTTTTGTGTGTTGCCCTGAACTATCAATCAGTATGACCTGTGCATTGCCAAGCGGTTGAAGAACATTGCATGCTGTATCGGTGCATGCGCTCACGGTTCCGCTAATGGTAAATGTGGAGACGGGAATTTTCAATGAAACCGCTATCGTCTGAGTACCGCCCTGAACGGGATTCCCGCTGCTATCAGAGACAGTCACGGTGATCGAGCCGGTATAGGTGGCTCCTGCATTCAAATTTGAGCCATCGGCCTTGACCAGGATACCGCCATCGTTGGAGCCGCCGGTATTGACGCTCAACCAGTCAGTATTACCATCGTCGGCCACCGCGTGCCAGCTGACCGATGAGCAGGCATCGCTGGCCTGTACCGCGATAGTTGCCTGACCCTGCGTAGCGGTGAACGTCAAGCTGTTCGGGATGATCTTGACTGAGCAGGGAGGTTGCACGGTGAGAGAGACGCCGAAGGAGGCCGGGCTTACCTGTACCTGTTCATTCGCACTATCGGTAACGGCGATGGGTATCTGGACGTTCTGGTTGGCGGTAAGATTGGCAAGCGAGGGGGCAACGCTGATCGTTGCGGTCGGATTGTTCGCCGTCAGCGTGCCAGATGTAGATGAGAGCTTCAGCCAGGATGGGATGTTCTGCAAGCTCCAGTTGAGCGGCCAGCTACAATTGCCGGAAGCCGTGATCGAGATGTTTTGAGGTGCGGGATCATTGCCGCCTTGTGTGGCGTTAAAGGCCAGCGAACTAGAGGAAGGTTTTGCAAGAACGCAGGGCGTGGAGACCTGGAAATTGACAACCACGCTCTGTGGACTCCCTCCAGCCAGCGCGTGAGTCGCATCTGTACCATTCAGTTGGATCTGTGCGGTGTAGCTACCCGGAGGAAGAGAGCCAGCGTTGACCGTCACCGTCATCTGTGCCATCTGTCCCGGGGCAATGGTGCCGCTGGTTGGCGTAGTTGTGAGCCAGGGATCAAGCTGAGCATCGGTCGTACTGTCCCAATGTAAGATGCTATGACCGCTATTGGTAATCGTCACCGTTTGACCGGGAAGATTGCCCTGTCCCTGATTGGCTGCGAAGTTCAGATTGAGAGGAGCCGCGCTCATAATGGGTGCTGTCGGCGTTGGTTGCTTCTGTAGCGTCAACTGTACTGTCACCGTATGGCTGCTCTGTTTAGTGGTAATCAAGAGTGTCGTGGTATAGACTCCGGGCCTTCGTAAGTTGCTGGTATTGATGCCCACGCTCATGGGCACGGTATCTGTTCCCGTCAACTGCCCATTTGCCGGGGTCATCGTGACCCAGTTTGCCGACGAGATGGCCTTCCAACTAATCGCATCTGGGCAACCTGTATCTGCCGACAGATTCAATGTCTGATTGCTAGGATTGTCCTGCTCGGCAACGGCTGTAAATGCAAGGTTACTAGTGTTGAGGGCCAGCCCACAATGTTCCTGTACTGTCAAAGAGATGCTGACGCTTTGCGGGGCATTGTATACTCTGTAGTCTTCTTTAGAAGAATCTGTCGTAGCACTATCTTTGCCGCCAGAAAATACCAGCGAACTGAGGTACGTGCCGGGCATCAGGTTGCGGCTATGGGCCAGCACTTGAATCGTCGCGTTTTTCCCAGGGGCAACCATACCAGAGGAGTGATCGGCCCCAAGCCAGTTTGTCGCAGAGCCGCCGGTCGCGTCCTGATTTGCTGCCGCAATAGCCCGGCTGGAAAGCGACCAGTAGAGCGGTTGCTTGCCCGGATTATTGATCGTTAAGCGCTGAGCCGAGGGGTCTACTGCACCATCGATGGCCGTATAAGAAAGGACGGCAGGAGTGATTGCCAGCACTGCGCCCGCATCAGGCGGCAGGGCAAGCACAGTCATCTTCACGGTAATCGTGATGGGCGAGCCGACATTTGAGGTGATAGTAATAATTCCCTGATAGTTTCCTGGCTGAAGATTGGCCCGTTGTCCGCCAACCATCATCGTCTGGCTCTCGCTAAACGTGCCCTGGGATGGCGTCATCTGTAACCAGGGCTGATTGCTACTGGCCACCCATGAAACCGCCCCGTTCCCTGAGTTGTGCAGTTCTAACTCTTGCATGCTAGTGCTGCCCTGCGCGGCGGCACCGAGATCGAGCGCTTTTGTATTCACGGTAACATGAGCCGGTTGGATAGAGCCGCCATTGACGCGCAATGTGACGCTCGCCGTGTAGCGGGTTTTCATATCCTCGGCCTGCAATGTATGAAATCCAGCCTCCCAGGTCGTGTCGATCAGCGTGCTGGCCTGGACTGCGCCATCGTTGCCAACCTGAAGTACAGATTTCCCACCTGGCAGCGTCTTAATCGGTTCGTTGACATCGTGGGTCAGATAGACAGTAGTCGAGGGCGGGAAGTTGCGTATCGAGAGCGTCACTTTTTGTCCGTAGTCGACCAACGTTGATGAGAGCATAAACGTTGGTGGCTCATGCGCGCCGGATTTTGTGCCATTCACGCCGTGCCAGAGGACAAAGGCACCCAGCACGCTATCAACGATTAGCGCAAGCACCGCCAGGACAGCCAGGCAGATGAAAATCACGCGCAGACGCCGCTTCGCCTGCAAACGCTTGTAGATCTCGATCTGTGAGGTCGTTGCCAGCCCGTCAGAAACCGCTCGCTTGAGATCTGCCTCTTCAATACGAACGGATTCGGCTCGCCGAGGAAAATGACGAGAGACCAGGGGATCGACGTCATTTTCCCCCTGCTCTGCGAACTCTTCTCCCTCGTCCTCTGGTAGCTCAGAAAGCCAGGACCAGAGATCTGGGAGATCTCCCAGATCCTCTATGTCCTCGTATACTTTCTTATTTAACGTCTGCGGGATCGGCGTGCTTTTGCGCTGGATATCGGCTGAAATATCGCGCAACGGTGATAGGCGCGAAGCATGCAAACTGCGATGCTTGCTCTGCTCAAATGCTTCGATGCGTCGTGCGGCATCTTGCAAATTATGCAATGCCTGTTCCGCCTGCTGTCCGTTATAATCATCGTTCACGGGCGGGAGTGGCGTAATAGGATTATTCTCGCTTGCCTGCAACATCTGTTCCACCTGCATCATATAGACATCGTCGATTGGTGGAAGGGGAGTAACAGGATCATCGATGATCGGCTCTTTGAGCGTTGGCCCTTTGACGGCTGAAAGTGGAGATGTGGCGTACCGAGACACATCTGTAGGAACTACGCCACTTTTTTGCAGTTGTTCTCGCAAGAACGACCGACAATTATCACAAAAGGTCGCCTTGCAAGCTTTGCCGCAGCGCATGCACTGACGCATCTTTTTCTCTTCTTAAAAATAAATAATGAATAAAAACTGCCTCTGGATGCGCACACCCTGTCACAATCCACCGGCTTTGAAATAGAGGCTGCAAATGAACAGATCTACACAGTTATAACGTTAAACTATGCCTGTCTGTCACATCAAGCAAGCAATATTATAAATACTGGATAGAGAAAAAAGATAAGGCATGTATGAGGGAATGTACGATGCTATATTGAAGGGGAGGGAGGAGCATTGGAGAAACGAGTGAGCAGAGTTTCTAGCGGCAAATCCACCAGCGAGTTTAGCCGTAAATCAGCGTGTTCCAACGGTAACTGGCTGGTGAGAGGATTGGGAATGGCAACGCAGAAGATGCCTGCACGTTGAGCCGCCAGCACTCCATTTGGCGAATCTTCAAAAGCTATGGCATTTTGTGCATCAACCTGTAAGGCGGATAGCGCGGCCAGATATAGCGCGGGATCAGGCTTGACGCGTTCAACATCGTCAGCACATTTCATGTAATCGAAGGAGTCCAGCAGAGCAAGGCGGGTGAGATTGCCAACAACCCACTCGCGGGTGCCGCTTGAGGCAACGGCCAGTCTCAGACCGAGTCTCTTTGCCTCAGTTATATACTCAAGGATGCCCGGCAAGATAGGTTGGGCCGCGACCAGTTCACTATAGCGTTTTCTACGCTTTGTTCGTATCGCCTGACGATCAATAAATCGACCCGATTGCGCCTCCAGATCGGAGTAAGCATCGAATACGTCGGCAGCTCCTCCGATATAGGCGGCCCAGGTTGATAGGGGCAGGTCGCAACCGTATTCAGCGTAGACCTCCAGCCACGCTTGATAATCAGGAACCTCAGTATCGAGGATGAGGCCATCAAAATCAAAGATCAATGCCTGTATCATATGTTTATAATAGCATATCTATCGAGCAGCGTAGCGTTTCCCACTCGGGCTGGCAAGATGAATGATGTTGACATCCGTTCCACGAACCCCTACAATTGCCCATAACATATGGAATATGGAAGTACCAATTCTGAACAGATCTTGTTCGCCTGGATGGAAATATGGAAGGTCGATCACATCTACTGGTAGGGTTAACGGCAGGGGTCGTCCTTGATAGCTTTGTGCATTTTTCGGGAGACCCGCTCACCGTAGCGAAGACGGTCACGCTGGCTTTGCTGGTGAAAAAGGCGGTCTTTTATGGTGCGGTTGGTTTTGGCGCGTTGTTACCTGATATAGATAATGCTCGTAGTACTTTAGGGCGCAAGTTCGGCGCTGTTAGCAAAACAATTCAGCGTCTCGCCGGACATCGTACGCTATTTCATAGCATTCTGGGCCTGGTGCTTGGCTCGTTGCTGGCTATTGGCTTAGAGCAGGTTGTTATTTTCCTGCTTGATCAACGCGGCCTCCAGGTGCCCGCTCATCTGATCAGCACCTCGCATCTGGTCTTTTATGGCGTGCTGTTTGGCAGCATTATGCATATCGCGGCGGATTCGTTAACGGTTGGCGGAGTCCCACTATTCTGGCCCATACACAAGCGCTTTGGCTTTCCGCCCGACCCTGATTGGCGCTTTACGACGGGAACATGGCGCGAATATGTGATCGTATGGGGTTTTATGATCCTGGTTGCCTTTGCGATCTGGCAACAGATGATTATCATTTAAAGGTTTCGCAGACTTCTTTAGGAGAATGATGAGAGGATTGAATATACGCTCGCGTATAGTGCAGATACGTTGGGGCATGTAGCCTGGATGTTGCTCATTCTGGTGACATTTGGCTACGTCGCGTGGATGGGATATCAAACCGTCCTTCGCTACGATAGTTTCAAGGCGACGGCCTTCGATCTGGGCAACTACGATCAGGCCATCTGGAATACGATTCATGGACATCTCTTCGCCGTGACGAATCGTGGACAGGACTGGTATGGTCCTCCAACCCGTCTGGGCATGCACTTTGAGCCGATTCTTCTCCCAATCTCCTTGCTCTATCTCATTGTTCCCGATGCTCGCACGCTGCTGATCTTGCAAACGGTGGGCCTCGCGTCTGGTGCGTTGCCGGTCTTCTTGCTAACCCGCAAATATGTGCCAAAACTGCCCCTGGCAGCTCCGGCGATGGCGGCTGGCTATCTTCTGAACTCCGGCGTGATCGGCCTCAATATCTTCGACTTTCACCCGGTCAGTTTGGCGGCTCCGTTATTGCTTTATGCTGTTCTGGCCCTGAGCTATCGGCGCACTGGCTGGTTTCTGCTGGCCTGTTTGCTGGCGGCCTCCTGTAAAGAAGATGTTCCTTTTGCGATTGCCTTGCTGGGCTTGCTGGTGATCTGGAAGTATAAGCAGCCACGCCTGGGTATTTTCCTTTTTCTTGCCGGGATGTGCTGGGGTATTATCGCGTTTAAAGTGATTATTCCTCATTTCTATCCTGGCGGCAATAACTACCTCTATCGCTATGCCGCGTTGGGAAGTACGCCGGAAGAGATCTTTTTCAATGTGGTGACGCATCCCTGGCTACCTTTCACGACCTATATCACCCTTGATCGCTTCTATTATCTGGCAAACCTTGCTCGTAGCACTGGCTTTCTCGTGCTGCTGGCCCCGGAATGGTTGCTGGGCGGACTCTTCAGCCTGGCTGTGAACCTGCTGAGTAGTGACGATAAGATCTATAGCGGTGTATTTCACTACAATGCGCCGATCATTCCTTTTATGGTTCTCTCCGCTATTCATGGCCTGGCCCGTCTGGTGACGCTCTGGCAGCGCTGGCGTGGCGAAGCGGTTGACTATCCACCAGCCAGAGCCGTATCACCTGTGGCGCAACCGACTTTTTTGGATACGTTGCTTGCCCCCATCGTTACAACATGGGCGATGATTGCTCATTCTTCTGTCGGGCATTCGATGCAGGCAGCTGTGACGCGTTCAGTCGCGCTGGTGCAGCCGCGCATCATCTCTCCTTTTGCTCGTCTGCGGGCGGCGCGCTGGGAGCCGTTTAGCGAACGGATGGCGGCGCTTGCTCGTCTGGTTCCTCTCGCGCGGCTACAATGGGCCGTTGTATTGTGGATTGTCGCAATGATCGTCGTCAACTTTATCATTATGACGCCGCTCTTCAATATCTTCTGGGCCGATCACACTCCAGCCGCTCGTGAGCAGCATATTCAACAATTGCTCTCTATGATTCCTCCTGATGCCGCAGTTTCGGCAGGTGGGAATCTCAATCCTCACCTCGCCGAGCGTAGATATGTCACGGTCTTCCCCGAACTGACCGTTGCAACGTCGGATAAGAACAAGATGGTCACGGTGCAATACATTATTGTAGATCTGGATGATGTCTTTCCCGAAGACAAGTATGGGACGGCCACGACGCTCAACGCATTGATAAATTCGGGTCAGTTTCGCATCCTTGCGCGTGCCGATGGCGTGATTCTGTTAGTGAGAGATAAGCCATAGCACTTCACGGGAATAGATGTTATAATCCGATCATAAAAGTAATTGCTGAACCGACGCATTCATAGGTGCCCTATCAGGATGGGTATTCTGATAGGACAATGGGCGCACCAATTAGCGATATGGAGGAGAGCAGGATGCGCAACGATTCGTCTTTTCCCAACGAGCCAACAAGAGTGCAACCGACAGAAACGTACCCGCCGCCGATGGAGGAACTGCCTAAGAAGCAGCCACCACCTCGGCCTCAAACGCCGCAAATACCTCTCGATACAACGACTTCTGAGGCTGATCTGGTAGAAACACGTCAGGAAGAGGCCCGTACTGTCAGGTATGCTATTGGTAAGCTTAATGACTTCCTCCAGTGGTTTATGGCTGTGTTGGAAGTGACGCTGGCAATACGTTTCCTGTTGAAACTGATCGGTGCTGATCCAACAAATCTCTTTGCTGGCTTTCTCTATGCTCTCACTGATATTATCCTTTTCCCGTTCAGTACTATCGTACGAGCGCCTTCGATCCACCCGAATCAGGCGTTTGAGTGGTCTACGCTGATTGCGATGGCGATCTACTGGCTCGTGTTCTGGGCCATTCGCCGTTTCTTACGCATTCTGATCTCTGGTCCCGAAGAAGCGGCCAGCTAAGCATTGTTCTGGATAGCATATAAATATATAAAGAAGAGTAGAAGGCAGGGGCTAGATAGTATCCGAGAGAAAGCAATCTGCCCTTGTTTCTTTCCCCAACTATATGGCTTCTATGTCGATACTTCAAAGTTTCGCGCCCCCTGTTCGTCATATTCTGTTCAAGCCTTTGTATCTCGCTATCCCCTCTCTACGTTGAATATGATAGATTTATGATTTTTGACAACCAGGATCGGGAATCTCCCCAGTTCGTAGTCGAGCGATTTATCGCGGGGGATCGCTCAACAAGTGCCCGCGATAAATCGCTCGACTACGAACTACTTTGAGTATTTTGAGGAGTGGCAACATGGCTGACACCAGCATAGCAGATGAAATCTATCTTAATAAAAAGAAGAGCTTCTCAAAGGAGATCTTGACAAGGTTGTCCTCCTGGTCTGCCCATATGCGCAGTAATCTGGCGCTTACCGGCTGGGTCATACTGGGGTTGGCATTGATCACCTTGCTGGCAACTATCCTGGCGCGTTTCCCCGGCTGGTTTGGCCCTGTCTTCTTTGGCCCAAAAGCTGATGTGCTGGTGATGAATGCTGGGAGTGCTGCCAGGCAAGTTGTAGGAGAAAAAACGACAAAAACACTCTTGATGATCACCATCTCCGATGCCAACAATCTGCTCTCGACGCTATTGCCTGTTCTCGTGACCCTCTTCCTTTATAGTGTCATGAGCGCAACTGGTATCACACGCACGCCCTCGCGACTCGCTTCCAGTGCCTTTTTCTCCTGGTTGGCGGCCAGTCTGATGCTCCTTGCAGTTGGGATCACGATCCTCCTGGTAGCATCTCCAGGGGCTAGCAGTCCTTTTCAATACTGTCTGCTCTTCTACGCGTTTACCGCCTATGCACGTGTCGCCTTGAGCAAGAAGCAGAGCTGGCTCGTCGAAGGTGTTGTCCTGGTAATTGTTCTCTGCGTTCTTGCCACAGTCCATCCACAAAAACAGCTTCTCGCACCTGCGCTCGGCACTATGGATACGGTTCCGGGGTATCCGCAAAGGGTGAACTATTCGTTTGATGATGGCAATCAATTGATGTTGCGTATCCCGCTGCTGGGCATTCAGGTGGGATGGACACTGCAATGGTTTGAAACGATTGTCTGGGCGATAGGGCTGCTCTGCCTGCATATCTTTACCGGAATAGGCGTACATGAGCGTGCGGCACGCCAGCGCAGCGAACTCCTGATTAAAGAGTTGACGCAGGCGCAGGAGCAGCTACGTGCCTATGCCTTGCGCGCCGAAGAGCTGGCAACGATGCGCGAACGTACCCGCGTTGCCCGTGAGGTGCATGATACGCTGGCTCAGGGACTCGCCGCCATCAAGATGCACCTGGAGACCAGTAGCAAGGTTTTCCCCGAAACGCCAGCGATGGCCCAGAAGCATCTTGAGCGCGCTCGTGAACTGGCTGGCGAGTATCTTCAGGAGACGCGCAATTCTATCCTCAATTTGCGTACAGGCGTCTTGCGTGGTCGCACCTTGCCGGTTGCCCTCTCCGAACTGGTGGCAGGCTGGCGACCAGCGGCAGGCACGCATGGCTCAACATTTTGCGTTAGCGGCAGCGAAAAAGAAGATGCCGTCTTCTGGCAAACGCTCTCGCCCGCCATCGAGCTGTCATGCTATCGGATTGTGCAGGAGGCGTTGAGCAATGCCACGCGTCATGGGCTGGCGCAGCATATTGATGTGGAGTTGAGCATGGAAAAAGAAGAGCTTTGCCTGACGATCACCGATGATGGCGTGGGATTTGATCCCGCCGCGCTGACTCCCCGACAGACGGGCGGCTTTGGCATTATCGGCATGCACGAGCGTCTGAAGCAGTTGGGCGGCAGGCTTGAGATTATCAGTGCCCCCACAACTGGAACGCAGGTGGTGGCTATGATCCCGCTTATCTCTGCTCGCCACGACGAATTGGTGAGCAGATGAGGGAGGAGCACGGTTGTATGATTCATATTTTGCTGGTGGACGATCATCGCATTGTGCGAGAGGGGCTGGCAAGCATGCTAAGTACGCAGGCCGATCTCCGCGTTGTGGGAGATGCTGCGACCGGGCGAGAGGCGCTTGCCAGTTTGCAGCGCTTACAGCCTGATATTGTGCTGCTGGACCTTGAGATGCCTGATCTGGATGGCGTAGCAGTTCTGGAACAGATGCAGGCGACCGGCTTCACAGCGCGCGTGATCGTGCTGACCGCTTACGGCACCGAAGAGCGTATTCTCGATGCTGTTCGGGCCGGCGCTAGAGGCTATTTGCTCAAAAGCGCAGGCATGGACGAGGTGATACGAGCTGTGAGGGTCGTTGCGGCGGGCGGTTCGCTATTAGAGCCATCCGTCACGGCCCGGCTGCTTGGATCGATGGAACGGCTCTTGAAGGGGAGTCAGAGCGCCGAGGTGTTGACCGAACGCGAGCGTGAGATACTCACACTGATTGCGCGCGGCCTCTCTAACAAAGCGATTGGCGAACAACTCCATCTGGCCGAACGCACCATCAAGTTCCACGCCACCGTGATTTTTCGCAAGTTAGGTGTCGCCAACCGCGCCGAGGCAACCGCGAGAGCGTTGCGCGATCATCTGATCCAATTGTGAGCATCGGCGTTGCCCCATGCTTCTCCACTGCCCGAAAGGGCAAAATTCTTTACCCTCTAGTTTGCCCTTTCAGTAGATGCCCTTGTCTTCCAACTTCTTTATACTGCTGGCTGAGAGCTATCTCATCGTGCATACTTAGCGGACCGGGTTGGAATTGAGCGAATCAGGCACAGAGACTCAGGTACATGTTTTACCAGTTCAGTTCGCTGAGTATGCAGATTTCATCATCCATGCGTAGCAGCATAAAGGGTGTTATGTGAATACCAGCAATTTTTCATCACCATCCATCGGTACATCTAAGCAGGAAGATCAGCATACTATTCCAGTGGTGGCCGTGCGAGGGCTGACCAGGACGTATTATCTGGGGCAGAGCGAGGTGCATGCGCTTCAGGATGTCTCGCTGGATATCTATCCAGGCGAGTTTGTGGCCGTTATGGGACCGTCCGGCTCAGGGAAATCAACGTTTATGAACGTGATTGGCTGTATGGATCGTCCCACCAGCGGCGACTACTGGCTTACCGGTATCTCTGTAAGCAGCCTGACCTCGAATCAATTGGCCGAGGTTCGCAATCGCCGCCTGGGTTTCATCTTCCAAAATTTCAACCTCCTGCCCCGTGAAAGCGCTCTAGCAAACGTTATGTTACCGCTGATGTATCGTGGCCTGTCAGAGCAGGTGCAGCGTCAACGCGCGCTATTGGCCCTGAATATGGTTGGCCTGGGAGATCGCATCGAGCATATGCCGGTCCAACTTTCGGGCGGGCAGCAGCAACGTGTGGCAATTGCACGCGCGCTGGTGAGCCAACCCGCCCTGTTGTTGGCCGACGAGCCAACGGGTAATCTGGATAGCCACACCAGCCAGGAAATTCTCGCCTTGCTGCAATCCTTGAATCAGCAGGGCTTAACTCTCATCGTCGTGACCCATAACGCTGATGTGGCGGAGGTGGCAAAGCGGCGTGTCGTGTTTAAGGATGGGCAGATTGTGGAGGATGATGGTTCCATGCAAAGAAAGGCGGATGAATTGATATGAGCCGTGTGCTAGCGCCTCCTCCGCGTATTGTGTCGTCGCGACCAGAATTGCCGCGTGCAACATCTTCGCGTGGTCTGTTGCTGCTCGCCAATTTTCGTGCAGCCCGTAAAGCGCTGCTGGCAAATGGAAGTCGTTCTTTTTTAACAATGCTGGGTGTGATTATCGGCGTGGCTGCGGTGATTACGGCGGTGACGCAGGCCGAGGGAACCAGCGCAGATATTAACCAGCGCTTTTCAAGCCTGGGCACCAATATCCTTACCATCCAACCAGGCGCGCCGCCTGCTATGGCTGGAAAGGGAGGATTTATGATCAAGCAGGGAGGAAGTAAAGACAGTACGCTCACGCTCAACGACGCGCGGGCGCTTGCCTCTCTTGCACATGTTGAGCAGTCCAGCGCACTCCTCCGAATTGGAGGGAATGTCATTTTTCGCAATCAGAACGGACAATTTCAGATGCTCGGCGTTTCTGTGAACTATCCATCGATCCATAATTTGCAACTTGCCGAAGGCTCCTGGTTTAGTGATGCAGATGAATCAAGCAGAGCGTCAAAGGTTGTGATTGGAGCTACTGTTGCGCAAACGCTTTTTAGCGCTTTACATGTAGATCCTATCGGGCAAACCATTCGTTTTGGCAGCGACCGCTTTGGGAGCCAGCCATTTCAAGTGGTTGGGGTGCTTACATCGGCGGATCCGATGGCCGACCAGAACATCTATGCTCCCTTCAATACGGTGCAGGTCCGCGTGCTCAACACGACCACGACCGACTCTATTGAAGTTCTGGTCGATGATACAAACAACCTGACGCTGGTGCAGCAGGAAATTACTGAACTGCTAGAGAAGCGTCACCACATCACCAGTGGCGCCGAAGATGATTTCTGGGTGCAATCGGCAACCCAGATGGTCCAAAATAGGCAGGCCAGCGCCTCGTCTCTGGCAACGCTGCTCATTGGTATCGCGGCCGTCTCGCTGACCGTTGGCGGAATTGGCATTATGAACATTATGCTCGTCTCCGTAACCGAGCGTACGCGCGAGATTGGCATTCGTCTGGCAGTTGGCGCGCGCAAGTCCGATATTCGCAATCAGTTTCTGATCGAAGCCGTGCTGCTCAGCGCTCTAGGAGGGATTATTGGTGTCTTCTTCGGCCTTTTTGTCGGGTACGAGATCGTCGTGAGTTCTGAACTCCCCTTTATTCTCAATCCAGGCGCAATCATGCTGGCCGTTAGCGTGGCGGGGCTGACCGGGATCATCTTTGGCCTTTATCCCGCTGTGCGTGCAGCCGATCTCGATCCTATTGTAGCTTTGCGTGCGATATAAATGTAGTTTCTGTAAAACACGATAAAAGGAGATGTTTAATGGAAAATAATAGTCAATCGCGAACGCTTTATCTGATTCAAATCATTACCCTCGTTGTGCTGGTGCTATTGTTGATTGTACAGATATTACCGTTCTTTGGCATCATGCCTCCTGGCAAAAGTGCTCCACATATCCAGACGATGCCGAAAGGCAATGTCGCCCCTCCACAGCAGCCAGGTGAAGCGTCTACGGATACAGTAGCGTTGTTTATTCCACCCCTATTCTGAGAAGAAGCAGAGGAGATATACATTATCATGCAGAATATAAATAACCTTCGTCAACACGTTGTGCTTGCTATCGTCACTTTAGTCGTGGCTGCCGTTTTGCTCGCCCTCACGTTCATTCCACGTCAGCCTGTCATGATACAGGGAGGAGGGCCAGATGGAGGCAATCAAATCATAGGGCCGACCAACTTTAGCTCTTCTTCGCCGTTTACCCTGGCGGCTGACCCGCAACTCGTCTCGCCGCTGTTTACTTTGTCCGCATCTTAAATAATCCTGGTGCCCGGCCGCTGAATGTCAGATAGTGGCCGGGCACTATCTCCACAACAACATGCCTCCTCTCGAAATGCGCTGCACTGTGTCGTCTCTACCTTGCTTACCCACGTGTATTATGCAGAAGAAGGTTGCTCTGGCTGTTTACTTTTTATGGGCGTTCAATGAGCATTGCGTTTTCTTGCTTTGCGCGTGGAAGGCTTGCATGTTTGCTAGCAAACATGCTATCTATATAGTGTTGACATTGGGAATCAGGAGGAGTGAACTTGGATAATTTGAGTATATTCAGCGGAAATGCGAATCGTAAACTTGCCCAGGACATTTGTGATCATCTCCAAATGTCGTTAGGTAATGCAGATGTTTTTCAATTCAGCAATGAGAATATTTTTGTCAAAATCAATGAAAATGTACGCGGACATGATGTATTTGTTATCCAACCTTTCAGCTCACCGGTCAATCGCTCGATTATGGAGTTGTTGATTATGCTGGATGCTCTCAAGCGAGCTTCTGCTGCTCGTATTACTGCTGTTGTACCATATTATGCCTATGGTCGCACTGATAAAAAAGATCAACCTCGCGTACCCATTACCGCTCGTTTGATTGCCGATTGTATTACTGTGGCAGGCGCGCATCGTGTGGTCTCAATGGATATGCACGCCGGACAAATCCAGGGCTTTTTCGATATGCCCGTTGATGAACTGACCGCGCAAACGATCCAGGCCCGTTATTTCGCCTCCAAGAAGCTCTCTGATTTGACCGTTGTTGCCGCCGACGAGGGCTTTGCAAAAAAAGCGCGTCAGCTGGCCGACCGACTTGGAGCGCCTCTGGCTATCGTGGAGAAGCGTCGCCTGGGCAACGAGGGCGTTACGGAAGCGATGGGGATCATCGGCAATGTGCAGGGGCGCTGTGCATTGATCGTTGACGATGAGATCGATACCGCTGGCTCGCTGACGCAGGCGGTTCGCATTGTGACGAAGCAGGGCGCGCGCGAGGTCTATTGTTGCGCCACACATGGCGTTTTTTCCGGTCCAGCCATCGAACGTCTACACACTGCCCCTATTAAGGAACTGGTTGTTACCGATTCCATCCCTTCCCCCGAAAATAATCTTCTACCTAATCTGACTGTACTGTCCGTCGCCGAACTGCTCGCCGACGCCATCTGCCGCATCCACGATAGCCGCTCAGTATCAGAGTTGTTTTATTGATATGTGTCGATTTATTTATGTCTGACCCGCGACACGTGCGAGGTATTCACGGCGACACGTGCGAGGTATTCACGGCGATATGTGCGAGGTATTCACGGCGACACGTGCGAGGTATTCACGGCGATATGTGCGAGGTATTCACGGCGACAAGCGCAAGGCATTGTCGCTACTACTCTTCGCAAGAGGTTTATGTTATAATGGCGAGAAACCTGGGGCATCCTATGCGTGGATGCCCTTTATTATGAAAGCCATAGAGGTAGAGGGGCGCGAATGAAGCCACTTGTTGCTATTGTAGGCCGGCCAAATGTCGGCAAGTCAACATTTTTTAATCGTATGATAGGCGAACGTATCGCCATCGTAGAAGATATGCCCGGCACAACCCGTGATCGTCTCTATGGCGATACTGATTGGAATGGTCGCGAGTTTACCCTGATTGACACAGGTGGCCTCGAACTTGGTGGGGGCATTCCCGTTGGTCAGGTTGGCCTGAGTGGGCAGCCGGGCGATATTATGAACCATGTGACCTCTCAGGTTCAGCTTGCCATTGAAGAGGCCGATGTGATCATCTTTATGGTCGATGCGCAGGCCGGGATCACAGCTGCCGATGAGGAGGTCGCGGACCTGTTGCGCCGCTCCAAAAAGTCGGTCATCCTGGCAGCCAATAAAGCCGATAACGCGAAGCGGCGTCTGGATGCCGTTGAGTTTTATGCTCTGGGTCTGGGTGAGCCTATCGATATCTCATCTATTCAGGGTGTGGGCACCGGCGATCTGCTGGACTTGATCGTGGAGGCGCTGCCACCAGCTGATGAGATGGAGGAAGAGGAAGAGGAAGATATCCCGCGCATCGCCATCGTGGGCCGTCCGAACGTGGGTAAATCCTCGCTGCTCAACGCTATTCTGGGCGTGCAGCGCTCGATTGTCAGCGATGTTCCTGGTACGACGCGTGATACCATTGATACAGAGTTTGAGTACGAGGGTCGCAAGATCAAGCTGATCGACACCGCCGGGATTCGACGGCGTGGTCGCGTTGGTGCGGGCGTCGAAAAGTATAGTGTATTGCGCTCGACGCGTGCTATCGAGCGCGCTGATGTGACTATCCTGCTCATCGATGCCAGCGAGGGATTAGCCGCGCAGGATACGCATATCGCGGGCGTGGTTCACGAGCAGGCCAAAGGCGTTATTGTGGTGGTCAATAAGTGGGATCTGGCCCAGCAACAGCGTCGAGACGAGCGAGAAGGCAAATTTGCCAGACCAGACGACGAAATCGACAGCGCGGAACACTATCGCGTCACGCTGGCAGAGGATCTCAAGTTTATTCCGTACGCTCCAATTGTGTTTGCATCGGCTAAGACCGGGTATCATGTCAAATCGATACTGGAGGCGGCGCTTCATATTGCAGAAATGCGTTATCTGCGAGTCCCCACGTCCCGTCTGAATGAAGTAGTACAGGAAGCGATTCGCCGTCATAATCCGACAGTGATTCGCACAAAACCATTAAAGATTTATTATGCAACGCAAGCCCGGGTCAATCCGCCGACATTTGTATTCTTTGTGAATGATCCACAAGCAGTCCATTTTTCGTATGAACGATATCTGGAAAATCGTCTCCGTGACGCCTTTGGCTTTAAGGGAACAGGTATCCGTCTCCAGTTCAGACCCCGTTCAAGAAATGAGGCCCGGTAAATGCCGGGCCTGTTCTTTGCTTTCTCGGCAATGAAGAGCTAATAACCACAACTTTTTTCTTGAGCACCCCGTATATAGTGTGTTGTATCTCATAAAAATGTACAAGCGCTACATGCTATACTAATATATCTATGCAATTAGGAACTTTCAATTGTCATGAATACTACTATATGTTATAGTGAACACGGAATAAGTGTCGTGAATTCCTGCTCCTGTGAGGTACAAACGAATGCATTTTAAACTCACTGCCGCCGATAAATCTGACGTTGGGAAGCAACGCGAGCAAAATGAGGACAAGGCATACAAGCGCATTGAATCGTTAAATGATGGTGATCGGGGCCTGTTTATTGTCGCCGATGGTATGGGCGGATACAAAGCTGGTGAGATTGCCAGCCAGTTGGCGGTAGAGACTATCAGCAGAGGGCTTGATAGCTTCTTCAAACCTCTCCCGGATCAACCTACAATTAAACTTTCTATTCGCAATCAAGATCCCGAAGAAACTGTTGTACAAAATCCTGGCCCGGCTGCGGACGCAAAGAGAACCCGCAAACTTTCCGAGACATCGATGAATGAGGCCACTGAGGAGCAGCTGAAGGTCGCAATTCAGCAAGCCAACAAAGCTATTTTACGTTATGGCGAACAAAAACCTTCTGCTCATGGGCTTGGGAGTACAGTTACAGCCGTTTTGATTCAAAATGATCATGCTTTTATCGCCAACGTTGGAGACAGTCGTACGTATTTATTAAGAGGCAACGTTTTGCAGCCGGTGACGAAGGATCATTCACTGGTGCAAAAATTGGTAGAAGCGAATCAGATTGCCCCGGAAGATGTCTATACGCATCCTCAACGCAATTTGATCTATCGTTCCCTGGGGGCCGGACATAAAAATATCGAAGTAGATGTCTTTCAGGAGACAGTACAGCCTGGCGATACGTTTTTACTGTGTTCTGATGGACTCTGGGAGATGGTTCGTCACCAGGAACTACAAAAAGTGCTTAGTGAGCAACGCAGCCCGCAAAAAATTTGCGATATGCTGATCGATATGGCGAACAATCATGGCGGGGAAGACAACATCACTGCCATCGTTGTCCATATCAGTGCGTAGTGAGCATCAGGTGGAGATTACAGGAGTATGGCTCTCCCTTTAGGTACAGTCCTTGATGGAAAATTTAAAATAGTGCAGATTCTTGGCGAAGGTGGGATGGGAACGGTCTATAAGGTGGAGCAGGTCGGGACGAATCCCCCCTATTATTATGCTGTCAAAGAACTGCTTATCAGTCCGAATACCCCGGAAGACGAACGCAAGGCTGCTATCGAGCGTTTTAATAAAGAGATCGCGTTGCTGCGCGGTCTCAAGCATCCTCGCATTGCAGGCTTGAATCTGCCCTTTCAGGATCGCGGCAACTACTACTTCGCAATGGAATTTGTGCCTGGACGTAGCCTGGAGAAAGTTCTCGAAAACAGTAAGGGATCGCTGCCCGAAGAGCAGGTGATCGGGTGGATGATCCAGGTCTGCGAGGCACTTAGCTATATTCATTCTCGCAACCCTCCTATTATTCTGCGTGACTTGAAGCCCGGCAATATTATGATTACGCTGGATAATGAGGTGCAACTGATCGATTTTGGCATCGCTCGCCGCTTCGATCCGAATAAACGTACCAATACGGAGAATCTCGGCACGATTTCATATGCGTCCCCAGAACACCTGGGATCGATCACGATGCCTGGACAGAAGCGTTCTCCGCAGAATCCTGGCAAACTGGTGCAGACGGATGCGCGCTCCGACATCTATTCGCTGGGAGCGACCATGTATCATCTCCTGACGAACTATGAGCCAGATCCGATTCAGACGCCAACGCCGGGCAGCATTCTGGCGAAGAATCCTCGCTTGCGTACAGTTCAAACGGACGGGAGAATCGTCTGTCCAGTGGAGCAGGTGATTATCAAAGCGATGCAGCAGGAGCCGGCCAAGCGTTTTCAGAGTGCTGAAGCAATGCGTGTGGCCCTGCAATCGTGTTTGCCGAACGGTGTTCCGCATACGGTCCAGATACCAGCCATTGCTTCGCCCAATGCAACGATTCTGGTTTCGGCCAATCCTGGTATTGGATTGGTCTGTCCCAGGTGTGGCTTTCAGAATCGGCCCGGGGCCAAGTTTTGCAAGCGAGATGGTCAGCCGTTGGTGCAGGGCGCTGTCGTGGCTCCTCCACAGATTCGTGCTCAGGCATCGCGTGTCCCCATTCAGGCGCGCCCAGTGCAACAGCCGATTGCACCGCGTCCAGCCTCATCAATTCAGGCTCGTCCTGTGCGCCAATCAATCCAGGCCCGACCCGTGCAGCCTATTCGCGCTCGTCCCGTCTCATCGGGAATCGATCCGAACGCGGCATATAGAACTGGCCTGCAACATCTGGCAAATAAAAACTACGCCGAGGCCGTGACCCAGTTTCAGCGCGCCCTCAGCGCCAGTGGTCCCAGCTATGATGTTCTGTATAATCTTGGCCGTGCCTATCGGCAATATGGTTTATCAGTGAGAGATGTAGATAAAACGCTCTTCAGAAATAATATGAAATATGCCGCCGAACAGTTTCAAGAGGCGACAAAATATAAAACGGATGCGTTGGATGCGTTCTTTCAGCTAGGGCTATGCTATCGTGATCTGGAACTGCCAACCCAGGCCACCGATGCTTTTAAGAAGGCGCTTGCGCTGGCTCCCAAAGATCCCGCCGTCTATTACCAGCTTGGTTTACTGGCAATAGAGCAAGGTGCAAATGATGATGCTGAGCGTTACCTCAAGGATGGATTGCAATTTAATCCCGATCATGCGCTCATTTTGATTGCGCTGGGACGCCTGTATATGAAGAAGAAGCTTCCTTCTAGCGCTGTCAAAGCCCTGCGTCAGGCGACACAGCTTGATCCGGCGATCTGGGAGGGGTGGTATGAGTTGGGCCGCGCCCATAGCCAGTTAAAGGAATGGACGATGGCCCGTAGTGCCCTGGATCGCGCACGCCAGGCTGCTCCGCATATATCGGAGATTTATAGCGCCCTGGCCGCCTGTTACCTCAAATTAAATAAAAAGTCCGATGCAAAACAAATGGTGCAGGAGGCTTTACAACGCGACCCGAATAATGCCGAGGCAAATCGATTGAAAAAACAACTATAAAAGGAGGGCAGAATGCTCTGTCCGTCGTGCCATACACCAAATCGTGATAACGCAAAATTTTGCAAAAAATGTGGTTTGCCGTTCGTCCCTGAGATCGGCGACAGCGCTCCTGTCAAGGCACAGGAGGATGTTGTAGCTCCCTCAGCGGCGGTTTCCACTCCGACAGAGTCATCATCGGCCCCCGCTCCATCTGGCGCTCCGACTCCCGCTGAAGACGCGGGCAAGGCAGCAGAAACTCCAGAACAGAGCGTTGTTTCGGCCAGCGATGCCTCGACGCAAGATGCTGCTGTTGACCAGACAGCGTCTCCTGCCGCCTCTTCGCCTGTTGCGGAAGTAAAGGGCGAAGATGATATTGCTCTGGCCCCGACCCAGATCCTCTCACCTGATAAAATGGTGGAGTTACAGACGCGTCGGTGGCAGCATGAGATGGGGCGGGAACAGACAGCAAACGATGTTGCGGAGATGCCAACAATGATGATGCAGCCTGTTGGCAGCAACCTGTTTACGGACGCGACGATCTTACCAATCACTCCCGCGCCTCGTCCGCCGGATATGTCTGCTCAGCCGGATATTGCGGAGATGCCAACGGTTCTCATCACGCCAGGAGAGATAGCGCCGCCACCGCCTGTGTCGGATAGCCCGGCTCAGGAGGAGGCCGCGACCATTCTTCCGAAATCTGAAGGGCGGCCTTCGGGGGCAGGCGAGGTCAAAGCAGGAGAGACGCAGGAAGCGCAAAAAACGACACAAACTACGGAGACGGCCGGCCCGTCTAGCGGAGCCGCGCCTTCTCCTTCACAGGAAGAGGACGGAATGGAACACGTATCATCGACCAACAACCAGTCGCCGCAAGATAGCCAGTCGTCAGCGGAACAGCAGACGCCGCCAACCACTGCGCCAGAGCAGGGCGCAGCAGCGGAGGATTTCACACTGCTGGAGAGTGGAACAGTACTGGAAGGCCGCTATGAGGTGACGCAGGTTATCAGTGAAGACCCGACGGAGCATGTTTATTCGGTCATTGATAAACAAGGCTATCAGCATTGCTGGAACTGCGGTTCAGAGGAGAATGCTGAAGGAGATGAATTCTGTATCACGTGTGGGGCCGAACTGCTCAACGCCTCCTATACCATGCATGAATATCCCGCCAGCGCCAGCGGAGACAGCGAATCACATGTCTTGCAAGGAACGATTGTCAATACCTTTGTGGATGGCGGACGGACCTATGTGATTGAGCAGGCACAGGCCATGCAAACCTCCTCTCCCAACGGCGTCCGGCTGGTTGCAGCCTCCGATTCTGACGCGGGAGACGTGAGACGCAGCGAGGTAAACGAAGACAGCACGCTTGTTCTGCAATTGCAGCGCGTGCATGAATCGATTGCATACCCCTCTGGCGTCTTTATTGTAGCCGATGGTATGGGCGGTCACGATGCCGGGCAGCTGGCAAGTCACATGGCGATTGGCACGATTGCCGAGCGCATGGTGCGTGAGCTGGTCGCTCCTCCTCTGGAAACGGAGAAGGCGGGCGGAAATGTCCCGGAGCAGACCGAAGATACCCTGGTTGAGTTGCTGCATGGTGCAGTGGAAGATGCAAACACAGCCATCTGTCAGAAGAACCAGCAAGCAGGCACCGATATGGGATCGACGATCACCGGTTTTATGATTGTGGGTGATCTTGCGTATATCTTCAATGTAGGGGATAGCCGCACCTATATGCAGCGCGATGGAAAACTGTACCAGTTGACCAACGACCATTCGCTGGTCGGTCAGCTTGTGGCCGGAGGACTGATCGAGCCAGATGATGTCTATACGCATCCGCAGCGTAGTCAGATCTATCGAAGCCTGGGCGATAAATTAAATGTGCAGATCGACATTTTTAAACAGCAGGTCACGCCCGGCGATATCCTGTTAAGCTGTTCCGATGGCTTATGGGAAATGGTGCGCAATCCACAAATCACTGATATATTAAATAACGCACCTGATCCACATACGGCATGTACGCGCTTAATCGAAGCCGCGAACGCGAATGGTGGAGAAGACAACGTAAGCGCAGTCGTCGTTTTCGTGCGTTGATTATGATATACTAGGGCGAGCCGAATGCGAAAGGAGCTAATGAATTATGCCCGGAGAGGTAACGCTGGCACACCAGTTAGGAAAAGATTACATGCCGGTCACTGGTGGTAGCCAGGTCGCATATGTTTTATTGGAGGCCAAGCCATCGGACCTGATGGCTCAGGTGCGCATGCCTTTGAATTTCTCACTGGTGATTGACCACTCTGGCTCCATGAAGGGTGCCAAACTGAAGAATGTACGAGAAGCGGTTAAGATGGTGATTGACCGCCTGGAGCCAAGCGATTACATTTCAGTGGTCATTTTCGATGATACCGCTCAGGTGATTATTCCTTCGATGCCTGCCAATGACCCGGTTGGGATGAAGGCAGCTATTGACCGCATTCAGGATGCCGGGGGCACCACGATGTCGCTCGGTATGATTCAAGGTCTGGGCGAACTGCGCCGCTGGAATATTCCCAATGCCGTCAGCCGCATGATCTTGCTCACCGATGGCGTCACCTATGGTGATACGGATCGCTGCCGCCAGTTAGCGCGCGATGCCGCCGCCGCCGGAATTTCAATCTATCCACTGGGAATTGGAGCCGACTGGGACGAGCAGTTGCTTGACGATGTGGGACAACTCAGCGGTGGTTCTCCTGCCGAGTTCATTCGCTCTCCTGCGGATGCCATGACCATCTTCCAGCAGCAATTGCAGAGCGCGGTTGCCGTTGCCGTTCGTAACGCGACGTTGACGCTCAACCTCCCGGCTGGCGTTTCTCCCCGCAAAGCGGTACGTGTGTTGCCGATTATTCGCGATATCGATCAGTCTTCTCTGTCTGATCGTCGCGTGACCATTCCGCTGGGAGATCTGGAGAAGGACACACCACAGTCGGTGCTGGTCGAGTTGATGATTGATCCTCGCCCGGCAGGATTGTTCCGTATCGCACAGGCGGAATTAACGTATGACGTGCCCGTCACAGGTCTGGCGGGGGAGCGCATACGTGAAGATATTAAAGTTACCTTTACGCAAGATGCAAATCTGGCTGCTCAGGTCAATCCGTTAGTGATGAACTTTGCGGAGAAGGCCAATGCGAATCGCCTGGTCACGCGTGTACTCGACGAATACAAACGCACGGGTAAGGCGACAACCAAGCTCGCACCCAATGTTACTCGCGTGCTGGATCAGGAGACCGTCTCGGCCCTCGAACAGATCAGCCAGGGCCAACAGATCTCACAGGAACAGGTTAAATCGATTGGCAATAAGACGCGCAAATTGACACAGCGTCTCGACGATCTATTACCTTAATGAGAGAAGAACTCGCAGCATTCGAGAGGAATTATCACGAATAGTATTGAGGAAGGATAGAGATCATGTCAGTACGATGTTCATTAGGTCATGAAAATCCTGATGGTTCGGCTTTCTGCGATGAATGCGGAGAACCGCTGGGAGGGGCGGCACCCGTCGCCACCACTCCCCCACCAGCGGCAGATACCTCTGCTCCCGCAGCGGCAGGGACGCAGGTCTGCCCATCGTGTGGGGCCACCAATCCGGCGGGTGAAGCGTTTTGCTCGAATTGTGGCGTCAGCCTTCAGGGAGCGCCAGCAGCAGTCGATAATGTTGCTCCCCCTCCACCATCATCGGTGACGCCTCCACCACCTCCGCCAGCTGCTCCTGCAACATCGGGAGCGCCCGTGAGCGCACCAGTTGCATTGCAGGCGCGTCTGATCGTTGAGGCTGATAATCAGGAGTTTGATCTGAGCGGCAAAGATATGATCACCGTTGGGCGTGAAGATGTCGTCAGCAACATCTATCCCGACGTAGATCTAACTCCACATGGAGGCGAAGAGGGCGGTGTTTCGCGTCTGCATGCCCGCATCTTTGTAGAGAATGGTCAGTACCTGCTGGAAGACGAGAACAGCACGAACTTCACATTTCTTAATCGCCAGCGACTTGCCGCGAAAACTCCGACGCAGTTGCATGACAACGATGAAATTCGCTTCGGGCGCGTCGTATTGCGCTTTAAGACGCCGTAATGAAGAGATAATCTCTTCGGCTATGACAATTGACAGTACCAGAGATACTCGCTATAATCTACGGGATATCTTAGTGGAGGAGAAGGTTAAGTTTTCATGAAACGTACCTGGCAACCTAAACGAATTCCGCGCAAGCGTGAACATGGATTTATGAAGCGCATGGCGACCCGCAACGGGCGTCGTGTACTCAAGGCCCGCCGCGCCAAAGGGCGTTGGAGTTTGACTGTCTAGGCTATTGTGGCACTCAAGCGAGCGTTACGTTTACGTAAGAACAGTGATTTCCAGCGAGTCAGGCAGCAGAGACGCAGTGTGTCGTCTCGGCTGCTTATCCTCGCATGGGCATCCTCTGACAATAGAGCATTGAATGTAGATGCAAAACCCCGCATCGGCTTTGTTGTTGGCAAACGTATCTCAAAGCGTGCGGTTGAACGTAATTACATCAAACGGTTACTCGGTGAAGCCATTCGACCAGTTCTTGCTGATCTTCCTGGCGGTATGGATATTGTCATCAGCGCAAAAAACCAGGTAATAGGTTCTGATTTACAAATTCTGAGACACGATATCGCTACATTGTTACGTAGAGCGCAATTACTCCCTTCCGCACGTCCTTCGGAAGCGAGCAGATGATCGAACACGAAGGTTTCAACCTGTGAAATATATTGCACTGGCTTTAATTCGCCTTTATCAGCACACGCTGTCGGTGGTCCTGCCCTCATCGTGTCGGTTTACACCCTCATGTTCCCACTATGGATATGAGGCTATTGAACGTTTTGGTTTTTTCCGTGGCGGTTGGATGACCATCAAGCGCATAGGTCGCTGTCATCCTTTTTATCACGGTGATCTCTACGATCCAGTACCCGAATACCTGGGCGGGAAACTAGATCAAGGAAGGCAGGAGAGTTCTCGTGGGTGAGTTATTCGGTCCTATAGGCTATCTATTCAACCTGATCTTTACATTTCCTATCTTTAATGCACTGATGTTGCTCTATCATCTCTTTGGTGATTTTGCTCTCTCTATTATTGTCCTGACCGTTATTATCAGGCTCATCCTCGTTCCGCTCACTTTGCAAAGTCTCAAATCGACGAAGGCGATGCAGACACTACAGCCGCGCCTTGCTGAAATTAAGAAGAAGTATGCCAACGATCAGCAGGCTCAGTTGACGGAGACGCAAAGACTCTACAAAGAGGCGGGAGTTAATCCTGTTGCCGGGTGTTTGCCGATGTTCCTTCAGATGCCGGTACTCTACGGTTTGTACTTCGCCATCGGCAACTTGATACACACGACTTCGGGCGGCAATGGGCAGCTACCCAATGGCTACTTTCGTACTATCAATTCGCTGCTGTACCCGTTTGTGCCGCATTTCTCCGCCAACCCGGATCTGAATCTCAACTGGTTCACCTTTCTGAATCCTGCCTGGCACATCTCGCTTATCCATCCACAGCCCGTGTTAGCTATTCTTGCTGGCCTTGCAACTTTTGTGCAGTTGCGCATGTCTCAGCCCAAAACTGCGGCTGCTACTTCCGCCAGCAGCGACCCTTCTGCTCAGTCCATGAAAATGATGCAATACTTCATGCCGGTGATGATTGCTATCTTTGGTTGGTCGGTTGCCGCTGGTCTGGCTCTGTACTGGACGGTCTCTTCTGTCTTCCAGGCTGTACAGCAGTACTTTGTGACCGGCTGGGGATCACTTGGCAACCTGATACCGGGCCTGGGATCGAATACGCCGGAGCAGAAAAATAGCTCTACGGTAGTGAGTGCCAATAATGAGAAGCGTCGCGAGTCCAGTGCTGAACGGCGAAATGGCTCAGCGAGTGCCGATGAAAAAGCAACTGAAGAGACACGTGAGAGGGTTGGTGCGGAGCGCGGTGCCGTGAGCAGCCAGTTGCGAACCTCGACAAAATCAACGAATAAGGGTAATTCGCAGGCCAATAAGCGGTCCCGCTCAACAAGCGCATCTGCCCGCCGACGTAGTGGCGCTCAGAGATCACGCAGTTAGCAGCAGGCAATGGCGATTGCAGTCTGGACCTCCAGGCTGCAATCTTACATATCGCCTTTTATTATTTGTTCTATTTGTCTGTTGTCGGTATCCTGAAAGCGGATCGTATCTGGATAGTTACGCTCTGATCGACAGCTTCCACGCACATTCCGCTAAGAACGAGGACGCACACATACAAGTAAAACAGGACACTGAATTGATTATGCACTAGGGAGGCATGGAAACTGTGGAAAGCATAGAGGCTAGTGGCAAAAGTGTTGATGAGGCGGTACAGCAGGCATTGTTACGCCTGGGGAAACGCCGTGAAGAAGTCGATATTGTCGTACTCCAAGAACCCGTGCGTGGCACATTCGGTCTGGGTAGCAAAGATGCACGCGTTCGTGCTACAGTGCGCGTAGGTGCGACTGGCGCGATCATTACCCCGGAGATGGCTGATGCTATTCTTGGTCCTGATGGTCCTGATGTTGCCCTCCCCGAAGACGAATTGTACGACGAGGATGCCAACGAGGAGTTCCTCGATGAGGAAGAGGACGAAGAGGAAGAGTTCGAGGACGAAGAGGAAGAGGAGGAGTTTGAAGAGGACGAAGAGGAAGAGTTCGAGGACGAGGAAGAACTGGAAGACAGCACCGCTCCTTTTATTTCTTCCGCTGCCTTCCCCGTTCAGCAATCCGAGCAGGAGCAAGCCCAGGCGAATGGCACCGCCACGACGTTGCAGGATGTGGTCACGCCATCACGCGAAGATATCGAGATTACCGTCGATGTCTTACAACATGTGTTGCGCTACATGAATATTCACGCAACGGTCCAGGTTCGCTCGACCGAGCCGCTCACCCTCAATATTCATGGCATTAACGAAAATCTTGGCCTGCTTATCGGTCGGCGTGGCGAGACGCTGGCAGCGCTGCAACTGCTGGTCAATCTGATCGTAAGTCATCGCACCCGACATCGCATGCGAATCATTGTCGATGCCGAAAACTACCGTCAGCGCCGCGAGGAGAATCTGCGTTCCCTTGCCCTACGTGTTGCCCAACAGGTGCGCAGCTATCGTCGCTCCATTGCCCTGGAAGCAATGCCACCACACGAGCGCCGTATCGTTCACCTGGCCCTCTCCGATAGCAAGGATATCAGTACTGAGAGTATCGGTGAAGGCGACGAGCGACGTGTGGTAATTTCTCTCAAACGGCCAGGTCGATAGATGATTGGATAAGTTGCCCGCTATTCAGACCAGGGCGGCTCCTGACCAACAGATGGCATGAGCCGCCCTCAGCTTCTATGAGGGAAGGTGCGTTATGCTCCAGATGCCCGACTTTCTCACCCTCGGCCATGTGACACGTGATTTGCATTCCGATGGTTCTTTTTCGCTCGGCGGTACTGTGACCTTTGCTGCCCTCACCGCCTATCACCTGGGATTAGCCGCAGCTATAGTCTCACGAGCCGATCAGCAGTTGATTCCTGAACTTTCCCGATACCTTCCCAATATCGAGCTACAGATCCAGCCTTCTCCTCAATCCACCACCTTTGCCAATCAATATCGAGAGGGCTTTCGCACCCAATACCTCCATGCCCGCGCCGAGTCGCTAGAGATCAGCGATGTTCCCGTTCAGTGGAGAGAGGCTCCGATTGTGTTGCTTGGTCCGCTGGCGCAGGAGCTATCCCCCGATATCGTCTCGCTTTTCCCACGGCGACCCGGCACTATTCTTGCCGCGACTCCTCAGGGCTGGCTGCGGCGCTGGGATGCCGATGGGCGCGTCTGGCCTACTCCCTGGATGGAGGCGGAGCGCATCCTGCCGCAAATTGATGTTCTCATTCTCAGTCACGACGATCTGCTCCCCTTTGCCGATGGCAATCGCCGCGATGCCGACGCGATCTTGCATCGCTGGAGCATGCATGTGCCTCTCCTCGTTGCCACCGACGGCCGCCACGGAGCGACCCTTTTCCGTCACGGTCAGACGCAGCGCTTCCCCGCCTATCCCATCGACGAGGTTGATCCAACCGGTGCTGGCGATGTCTTCGCCGCCGCCTTCCTGACGCATCTCCATAAACATGGCGACCCCGAACAGGCCATCGATTTCGCTAATTGCACCGCCTCTTTCTCCGTTGAGCAGCCTGGCATCGCAGGTATTCCTACGACCGAGAAGGTTTTACAGAGAATGAACGAGAAAAAGAATTTAACAACATAAATCTTGTGTTGCAAGTTGTATCTGTATGATTTGTCACGTCCCATTCGTCTGAATATGTTATGAAGGTTAACCCTCATAACATATTCGTTATGCTCTTTAGTGATAAGTGGAGGATATTCCTTGAAAAAAATCTTTCGCTCCTAGGCCTTCTCTATGTTTTTGAGAGGCACCAAACAGCGGCAATACCTGCGAGATTGGCGTATTTTTATGAGATAAATCCTCGAAATGAGAAATATTGGATGAATCACAGGATAAATGGAACCTGATAAACTATGTCTGAACAACCTGTTAAGACCGTTTTATGTGGTTAAGGTGTGGAGTCCCTTTCCAGGCCCATGTCCTGTACAACTGTGGATATGATGGCGTGGTGAAGTCATGATTCAAGAGTGCTGGCACGAGTTTGTGCTTCTTTGCTTGTCTTGCGTAGGCGCTGGCCTAAACGGAAGGTTGCAACGCTGGCAAGAATGGTGAGCGCATAGAAGATGACGGATGAAATCACTAGCACCTGAGAGATGGCGAGCGTGTAAACCATGACCAGGCGAATGAGAAATTCTAACGTGTAGACAGCGCCCCACAGGATCGTTACTGTACGGATGTAGGCCCGGAAGGAGGCAAATTTCCAGGCCGCGTTATACGCGATCATTTGCTCGTGATTGTTGCCCACAGTGAAGTATCTGATGATATAGTACCAGATCGGCTTGGGAAAGAGCAGCGAGATCAGACAGATGATGCCGAAGAGGACCGTCAGAAAAGATTCGCGAATCAGGAATAGTCTGGCATCGTTTGTTATGAAGGTCAGACCAATCGAAACCGCCGTCACGACCAGCGTAAAGACTCCCAGAACATCGATGCTACGTTGCCGGATCAGGGGAATAAGCGTCCCGACCATAGCAGGCAAAGCCGAGAGAACCAGCGCGGTCACGTCAGAGGCCGAGGTAAAATGTTTCACCAGTTGATAGACGACAATGACGCACACGCCATTCAGGAGAATGCTGGGCCACAGACCGATCACCAGGGTTCGCAAAGATGGTGACTGTAACGACTGAGCCATCTGCGCATCAGCCGCTGAGGGGTTGGGTGTTGATGTCATAGGTGTTGTTTCCTTCTTTCGTGTTTCTCTCGTGAATCAATATGATGTTCCTTTGTCTTCGGCTTGACCATGTGGCGAACTCGATGAGTCGAGTATAGCCAATAGAAACTGGTTGACGCCTGTACCATCGGTCACGAATCATGGGCCTATTTCTGACGTTTCTGAGCTATGGCCTCGGTCATAAGTGCTTGTGCGGATCCGTGACCGCAGACACTGGTGAACTGGAAGATCGATGAGGTATACTACGGAAAACAAGTGCATCCCTTACGTCGGTGGACAGACTCATGACAAACAAGCAAGAGCAGATGATTCAAAAGCTCCCCAGGCCATTCGACTTGTTCCTTCAGTGGACCGTTGATTGCGTCGCCGGGGTTGGTTATCTCTTCGGTCTCTTTCTGGTGCAGCGCACCCTGCTCAGTTTGCTTTTACTCACGGGAATCTATGGCGTCTGGCTTGTGATCTATCATATCGGAAGACGACGCGCACCTCTCTGGTGGTCGCTTGCCCTGTTCTGCCTGGCCTGCACCTCTCTATTCATCCCCTTGCCGAGCACGAACGTCTATTGGTTCCCGATTCTGCCGACGATGACGGCTTGCTTGATGATGACCATCACACCACGACTTCTCGGTCTGGGGCTTTCTTTCGCCCTGTGGTTGAGTACAGGTTGCGCACTCGGCCTTCTCACCGGGCAGTGGAATGTTGGCAGCCAGGTGATCCTGTTGCTCTCGTTTAGCTCCACCTGTGGATGCGCTGCAACGATCCGCGAACTCGCAATGGCCCATAGGCAACTTCAGAAGTATAGCGCCCAGGTGGAGGAACTTTCGGTCATCCGCGAGCGCAACCGGATTGCACGTGAGATCCACGACACCCTGGGTCATGCGCTGACGTTGCTCGCAGTCCAGTTAGAAGCGGCCACGCAGCTCGAAGCACGCAGCGATCCTCGTTTGCACGAGGAACTGCTGCAAGCCCGGCAGGTGGCAAAAGCCTGTCTGATAGAGGTCCGTCACTCTGTCGAGGCGCTCCGACCCGATGAAGCCTTTGCGGACTCGCTCCAGGAGCAATTGCGCAAGTTGGTGAGGGAATTTGAAACCACCTGCCACCAGACCAGAATCACGCTCGATTTGGAGGAGGCAACGCACCCACTCTCTCCAGAACAGCGTCTGGCACTCTACCGCTGCGCGCAAGAGGCGCTGACCAATATTGGCAAGCATGCCCACGCCTCCAAAGTGCTGTTGCGCCTTTCCACGAGCGATGAGCAGGTAGAACTGACCGTGCTGGACAATGGAGTGGGTGGCGAGCCTTCGCACGAACGCCAGGCGTCTGGCTTCGGGCTGCTGGGCATGCACGAGCGCGTTGCACTGCTCTCTGGGCGGCTTTGGGCTGGCCCGGAAGCTCGAGGCGGCTGGCGTGTTGAAGCAGTGCTCCCACGAGAGCAAGCGGAGGTCAATGAAATGCTTGCACGTGAGACCAGGGGGAAGGTCTAGTATGGCAGAACGTATCCGTGTGCTGATTGTGGATGACCAGCGCTTGCTGTGCGAGGGCTTTCGTACGCTGATTGAGCTGGAGACGAACCTGGAGGTGGTAGGCATGGCTGGCGATGGTGAGGAAGCGCTGGCTGTGGTCGAACGCCTCCAGGCAGAGCGAATGGCCCCCGATGTGGTGCTGATGGATGTGCGCATGCCGCGTCTGGATGGCATTGCTACGACGCGTGCTTTCAAAGAGCGCTGGCCGGAGATCCATATTGTCATCTTGACAACCTTCGATGATCGCGAGCCGATCCAGGCTGCTCTGCAAGCAGGAGCGGAGGGCTATGTGCTCAAAGACATTACCTCTGAGCAGCTCGCCGCGACCATTCGCGTCGTCGCACAGGGCCAGATTCTCTTGCACCCGGAGATAGCACAGAAAGTCCTTGCCTCTTTTTCCTCTGCCTCCATCGAACCCACAGTGACCACACCTGCCACCTCTGCGTTCGCTGGCGCGAGTGATTTGGCGCTGTTGACCGAGCGTGAGCGGGAGATCCTGGCTTTGCTGGCGCGCGGCGCTTCCAATCGCGAAATCAGCGAGACCCTCTACATCGCAAGCGGCACCGTCAAGAACCACCTCAGCAACATCCTGAGCAAACTGGGGGTGCGCGACCGGACGCAGGCGGCACTCAAAGCCAGAGAACTCGGGTTGTTGTAAAAAAGCGCTGGTTGCATGGTGAGGCGAGCGCTCAGAATGATGCTCTCTACGTGCTGGATCTGCTCATTCATATCCACTTTGCTTGTAATACCCCCATCATTCTTATTATTTACGGTTAAGATTCGGTAAAAAAGTACCGCTTTTGGTTGAGAAATAGTAACTTTGTGCTACGTTGAATGGCAAGATGGTGGCGTTTTGTGGGGAAGCATGCCCTTTTGGGAAAAGAGGAAAAATACGAATGGGTATTGTTATGTTTTGGGGCTGGCAACGATATCTGTAGTGAAATCACACGTGAGATTGAAATGATCGTAGGAAACCAAATGCAACGACAAGGGAATAAGGGGCTGGACGATGCAGCTGCGGAGTTGTATCGTCTCCACGCGCCTTCTATCCTGGCATACCTGCGCATGCATACATCATCATGGGAGGAGGCGGAGGATGTTCTGGTAGATGTTTTTCTGGCGGCTCTAGAAAAGGAGAATTTTGGCACCTTACGTGAGTCTGAGCAACGTTCATGGCTATGGCGTGTTGCACGTAATAAAGTAATTGACGCCTTTCGTGCCGCTCAACGTCGGCAATTCCAATCCCTCGAAGATATTGCAGAAACGGTCTACGATGATGACGATCTGGCACCTGAGCAATTCGCTCTGCGTCAGGAAGAATATCATCAGCTCTACGCCAGTATACAAAATCTTTCGGCCTTGCAACAGCAGGTATTGCGTTTGCGATTTGTGCATGAATTACGTTGTGCGGAGATTGCAACCGCTCTTGGTAAGAGCGAAGCTGCGGTGAGAATGCTGCTCTCACGTACGTTGAATCTGTTGCGTTCCATCTACGAGAAGCACTGAGGTTATGTAAGGAGCAAGTAAGCAGAATGGCAGAAAATGAACGTTTTTTTCCTCCTGAATCCGTAGATGAGCAGATCGAGCGGCTTTTGATGCAGCAGGGCAATTCATCACAGGAAGAGGCGAGCAAACGCCTGATACAAGATCTTCATCACGCCTATCAGCATCAGGCCGAGCAGCGCCAGCAAACGCTGGATCATGCCTGGCAGCGCATTCAGCAGCGTAATCGCCTGATTGAGAGCCCCACCTCTCCTTTGCCGCCTGTTACACAAATGCGACCTCGCCGCAACTGGTCGCGCTCGCAGCAATTTAGCATGATTGCTGCTGTCCTGGTGACGTGCCTGCTGGTCGGAAGCCTGCTGGTGGTCTTGAATATAGCTCGGAGCTCACAATCACCGGCGAGCCAGAACGTCCCGACTGCTACCAGCACGGCTCCGGCAACTGCGGTTGTGCCAACTAAGCTGGGTGAGACTTTGTTTACCGCTCAAGATAGTTCCGCAATCTATTCGGTTGATTGGTCGCCAGACGGCACGCTGCTTGCATCTGCCAGCAAGACGGTGCAGATCTGGGATGCAAAAAATGGTGCTCACAAGTTGACCATTACGCCTGATCAGGTCTCTGGTCCTTTTGCCGCGCGCTGGTCCCCTGATGGCAAATATATTGCGACCGCCACTTCTGGGCTGCAAGTCTGGGATGCGACAGGCAAGAATGTGGCTTCCTGTTCAGATCCTCTCCAACAGGTTACGCTCTTCACCACTTCTGGCGGTTCTCCAGGCTCCTCCACAAATGAAACCAGTCGCATTGCCCTCAAACGGCTATCAACCAGCGCTGTTGCTCTTTCCAATAAGGATCAGGAGCCAGTTAATCTATCCTGGTCTCCCGATAGTAAGCAGGTTGCGTTTACATATCGAAAGCAAGGGCATCCGATGGTCGTAGTGGAGAATGTCGCCTCTTGTAAAGTGACACACAGTTACAGCTATAAAAATGACGTTCCCTATGATGTCAAATGGTCGCCAGATGGCAAATATATTGCTGTGTCAACCAACGATCGCATTGTACAGATTCACGAGATTGGCAAGGATAAACCGGTCTACACCTATGAAGATCCTTATGACACAGATATCTTTAGCTTCGACTGGTCGCCAGATAGCAAATACATCGCCTCTGCCAGCTATGGGAGCGGCAAGATAGAGGTGTGGAACGCATTGAATGGAGATGTGCAGCACGAACTGGCTGCTAATGCCAGACCTGCCACACGCTTAGCCTGGTCACACGATGGCGGCAAGATTGTTTCTGTGAGCGAACCCGCTGAGGGTGATGCTGCTGGCGTGGTGCGCATCTGGAACGAGCAAACAGCCCGGGTTCTCTATACCTATTCCGGCCATAAACATCTCGTTCTTGCCGTAGCCTGGTCTCCCGATGGCAAATGGATCGCCTCCGCTGAGGGCATGCCTGATGCAGGCACCAATATGTCAGGCAATGGAGCAGTAAAAGTATGGTTGGCACAATAGCTATAAATGATGATATTTAACAAAAGTTATGCATCGTTCGTATAAACAGTAGGAAAAAGAGAATATACTTAGAGTTGCACATGTTTTGTACCAATGGTTTTGAGGAGTAGAAATATTAATGGATCGCAGACGCTTAGCGATAATCTTATTCGGAGTTGCCGCGCTGCTGGTGGTTGGAGTGGTCGGGCTGGTGGTTGCGCAGGCATTGTTTCCCAGCAAGCCAACAGTTGTTGTGACTCCAACGGCTGTGCCAACTCAGGCAGCCACGCCAACGGCAACTTCAACGGTTTCACCACTCATCTTCGGGACCAATATGGGTCTGTTTGATGAACATGATCAGGTTGTGACCTCGACGGATGTGCAAGATACTATGAAAAAGCTACATGTACAGATCGTGCGTATGCCCACTCGTTCTAATCTCAGCGATGCATTGGACATGCAGGCTGCACAGGCGATTAAGAATGTCGGCGCTGTACCACTGATTGCGTTGCGCGGCTCTCAAAGTCCGAATATACCACAGGTAATCGCCGATGATACGCGCATGATTAACATTATGAATCAGGTATTCCCCGACACAACCGTCTATTACGAATTTGGCAATGAAGATGATTTGAACGGCGTCAAGATCGCCGATTATATTGCGCGCTGGAATCAACTGGTCCCGCAGCTGAAGAAACTCACCCCACATGGAAAATGGATTGGCCCTGTGAGCTTTGAATATAGCCATAAAAACCTCACACAGTTTCTTGAGCAGGCAAGCCCGCGCCCCGATGCGATTAGCTGGCATGAATATACCTGTAGCTACAAGAGCAATCAGGATAAGTGCCTCGCGAACCTTGAGAAGTGGCCCGATCATATCAAGGATGCTCATCAGGTAATGCAAGATACCATTCATGCTGACCTGCCAGTGATGATTACCGAGTGGAACTATGCATCTGACCAATCCATTCAGAGCAACGGGAAGCCTTTTGACGATGGGATGTGGGACAACGAGGCTTTCATGAAGCAGTGGACCACGCGCGCTATCCGAATCCTGGTGGAAAACAAAGTCTTCGCCTCAATGCAGTACTCGGTAACGAATACTGCCATTCCCATGATCGATAACAGTGGCTCAATCACGACTCAGGGAACAACCTTCCAATCCCTGTATGAACAAGATGTTACAAATAAGAAGTGATGAAACATGTTACTCAGGCAATGGAGGACGCGGTCGCGTTCCTCCGGCGTCTGGCGCAACAAAGCGATAGCCGACGCCCGGTTCGGTGAGGAAATAGCGCGGTTCGGCGGGGTCTGGTTCGAGTTTCTGGCGCAAACGGTTGATGTAGACGCGCAGATATTCGGCCTCCCCGCCATATTCTGGCCCCCAGATTCTTTGCAGAAGCATGCGGTGCGTTACTACTTTGCCCTCATGCGTGACCAGCTGCTCAAGCAGGGCGAACTCCGTTGGTGAGAGGCGCACTTCCATACCGTGCCGCCGGATAATATGCCCGTCCAGATCAACCTCAAGAATCCCGAAGCGCCGCACGCTGCTTGTGGGTGGCTGCGCCTCCCATTGCGTGCGTCGCAATACGGCTCGCACTCGGGCTAGTAACTCTTCCACGCCAAACGGTTTGGTCAGATAGTCATCTGCACCAAGATCGAGGGCCGCTATTTTGTCACGTTCGGCATCCAGCGCGGTCAGCACAATGATTGGTACAGTGGAATGTGTACGTATTCTGCGACAGACTTCAAGGCCGTCCATGCGCGGCATCATCACGTCGAGAATCAAAAGATGTACATCTTCCTGTTGCAAGAGGCCCAGCGCCTCCAGACCATTGCTCGCCTCGATTACTGCGAAGCCACGCACGCGCAGGTTGCGACTGACAAAGTCGCGCAGGACGGCCTCATCTTCAGCAATCAGAATGCGTCTCAGTCCTGTCGTCATACATACCTCCGTTCTTTTCGCCCCGGCTCCTTTGCAGCGAGGACAACCCTGTCAGAAGCGGTGAGCGGTAATGAGAATGAGATCGTGGTGCCATCTATGCTGCTCTCTGCCCATATGCTTCCCTCGTGAGCTTCAATAAATGCTTTGCAGATCGCGAGGCCGAGTCCCGTGCCACTGGAACGCTGCCGGCGACCATATGTGGCGCGATAGAAACGCTCGAAGACATGTGGTAGCTCGTCGGGAGCGATACCAGGCCCGTCGTCGGCAACCGAGACTACAACCTGGTCATTATGTTGGCTGGCCGTGATTCGTACCGTTCCTTGACCATAGACCTGTGCGTTGGCTATCAAGTTGTGGAGAACAACCTCGATGCGTGTGCTATCGATATTGACCAGGGGCAGATCAGCGGGAAGCTGTACTACGAGCGCTGTTTGTGGATAGTTGTGTCTCGCGACAATCTGTGCCACGAGAACCTGGATGCTGATGTCTGATCGATTGAGAAGAAGCAGTCCAGCCTCCTGACGTGAGAGATCGAGCAGGTTGCTCACCAGTTGAGCCAATCGATCCGCCTCACCGTTAATGGTGCGCAAGAAATGGCGCTGATCCGTGAGAGGCCAGGAAACATCTTCTTGCAGCAAGGTTGACGCGTAACCTTTAATGATTGCCAGCGGAGTGCGCAATTCGTGACCGACAGCTGCCAGCAGAGTTGTTTTGAACTCGTCAATTTCGTGTTCGCGCGTGACATCATGCAGCAGCAGCCCGCGCCCGATGGGTTGCACATCGAATGGTCTCAAGTGAATGGCGCGCAGATGACCATCCTGCCTGATCTCGATAACGGCCTCGGTCTGCGCTTGAATGTGCTCACAATCCCTTGCATTGGTTGCCAGTTTGCATAACGCTGCGCTGAGCATGTCAATGGGCTGATGTATCAGTTCATGACCGGCGAGGCCAGCGATGGAGTATGCTCCTTGATTGGCATAGAGGACTTTCCCGTCGCTGCCTGTTAGCACCAATCCATCCTGCATGCTGCCCATGATCGCCTCTAGCTTCTGCTTCTCCTCTGATGCCTGTTGGTACAGCCATTCGTTCTCTTGCGCAACTTCGCGCAGCCGCTCATCGCTGCGTTCATAGAGGATCGCGTGTTCCCAGGCGAGCGTGGCATAGTTGGCGAAGGTCAGAAGAAGATCGATCTCGTTTTGTTCAAATGAGCGAGGCTCGACGCGGTGGACCAGCAAAACAACGCTCCCGGCGTGACGGCTGATAATGGGGATTGCCAGCACTGAGCGGAAGCCGTCGTCATAGGAGAAAGACGGCCAGGACTCTCTGGGGATCAGCAGCTTTTGGACAGGTCTGCCCTCACGCAACGCCAGTACCGCCGATGACACGGGATTCTCCGGGGGCAGAGAGAGAGCATGGTCGTAGTGTTCGCTATGCCCTTCGCTGACCAGCACACGCAGTACGCCATGCTCATCTGGGAGCAGGACGGCGGCGGCTTGCACGTTGACCAGCCGTTGCACCTCACAAATGATCTTCCTCACAACGGCCTGCGGCTCAAGCGAGCCAACGACGATACTTGATGTTTCGAGCAACGTGCGCAACTCACCGAGCTTTTCCAGCCCGTCGCGTTCCAGACGCACAAGCGAGCGTGCCAGTTCGCCGACCTCGTCGTTGCGGGTGGCAAGCAGTCTTGTATCTTCTGGGATAGCCTGTTCCGAAGTTGGGAGCGTCTGATGTTGCAGGGCGAGAATCTGGAGGGGACGAATAAAGCGTACCAGTAGCAGCAGCCAGAAGAGCAGTCCACCGATGGCGAAGAGGAGAGCCGCAGCCAGTAACCAGAGATGCAACTGCGTTACGATGGCCAGCGCTTCGCTTGCGGGCCTCTGTACTACAACGGCCCAGCCAGCGCCGGGAACGGGAACCGCCGTAAAGAGCCAGTCCTGTCCATCGACAGTGGGACTCAGACTGGAGGTTGCATGCCCATGCAATGCTTCGTTTGCTCCTGGCAACTCGTCGAGGACAGTTTGCAAGATACGGTTATGTTCTGGCGTGGCGATCAATTCGCCGCGATCATCGATGACGCTGATCATCAGACGTTGCCCCTGGCGTTGCTGGGCCTGGATGACCGTTTTAAGCGGGGTACTGAGTTCGACGAGAGAGAGGTTGGCCGCTACTATTCCAATCAACCTGCCGGTGTTCTCATGGACAGGTTCCGCGATGATGACGCCTGCATTAAATGTTGTTGCCACCGCGATACCAACCTCGATGACGGGGCCAGCAGAGACGCGAGCCTGTTGTACGATGTTGGGGGGTGAGAACTCAGAGCCTATGCCAACGTTTCCCTCAGGCCACGAGGCTTTCAAGGTGCCAAATGGATCAAGCCAGTAGAGCTGGTCTACATCGCTGCGTGCTGCCTGGAACGTCTGGAAGAGTTGCTCCATTGCTACACGTGTAGTGTTTCGTTTCGCCAGTTTGCCAAGCTCGACAAGCGAGTTCTCAGCATCGCGCAGGTGCAGGCTTGTTTCCAGCGCAATCTCTTGAGCCAGTGCGTGGTTTGAGGCTTGCACATCATTGTATAGCTGCCGCTCAACGATAGCATTCACGCCCACGCCACCGGCCAGCACCACGATCACAAACAGCAGATATACGCTCAACAATTGGATCAGGAGAGATCGATGTACATATTGATATATAAACGGTGGCATGACTGCATCTTCTCGCTCCATGCTAGAGGAGAGCATGACTTGTAAACGACCCTCGCCCCGTTCCAGGGGAGCAATATGCGTCTATTATATCACCTTGACTCTCCATAGATGATATTTACTTTGATAGTGCGATATCCTGAACACGGTCAGGATATCGCGGGAATACTTAGTTGGCTTTGTCTACAAACTCGTTGGTGTAGGTCTTGGTGAGATTGATGGTTTTGCCCTGCACGCTCTGCGTGGTCTGCTGTTCAATTTTCAGGACCGACTCGGGGCCTCCCTCTGGCATCTTTCCATCGGGGCTGAAGATGGATAACTGGTTTTTCAATGCGGTGACATAAAGGGTTTTGTTGCCTGCGTAGTAGTCGGCTGGCATTTTATCAGCGATCTGATCCGCTGTGTGGCTGTGCATCCATTGCAGCGTCTTCACATAGGCATTGACCAGCTTTTGCACTACATCTTTGTGAGCGGCGATGTAGGTGTTGTTCATAAATACGCAGATGAAGGGGTATGGTCCTCCAAGCGCGGCTTGTGTGGTTACTGGTGTGCGCAGGTCAACCAGCACTTTGCCGACGCCGCTTGTTAAGAGGCGCGAGATGGTTGGTTCGGTCGTCATACCTGCATCAATACGGCCCTGCTGCATCGATGCGATAAAGGTATCGCCAGCGCCGACAGGCACGAAATGGGCCTGATCCTGGGGAATGCCTACTTTGTTCAGCAGTGCCATTGATAAGACGTGCGTGCCTGAGCCTAGTTCGGTCACGCCCAGGTTTTTACCTTTAAGGTCTTTGACCGATTGGATCTGGCCTGTCTCTTTAGCAGAAACCATCTCAGCTTCGCCGGGGGCGATATCCAGTTGGACCACGCACTGCATTTGTTTGCCTGCTGCTTGAAGATCGATAGTATGATTGTACGACCCGGAACCAGCATCCACCTGCCCGGCCAACACCTGGTTCTCAGATGATTGTCCCGATGCCTCATCGATCAGCGTCACGCTGAGGCCCTCCTGGTCAAAATAGCCTAGCTGCTTCGTGAGCATGTTGGGCAAATAGATCTGTTTGTTCAACCCACCAACCATAATTGAGAGGTGGGTTTTGCCAGCCGGAGCAGCACCAGAACTGGCGGTAGTGTTACCACTGCATGCGCTAAGGATGAGTACAGAAAGAACAGCGATAATCAGGCTAAAACGTTGCCTCCATGAGTTCATGTGCCTTATCCTTTCCTCTCTTCATTGATCCGCTGTGTCTGCAACGAACACAGCCTGTACCATTAGATGGTTACGTTACCAACCGTGGCGGGACGCCATCTGAGCAGACGGTTTTCCAGCATTGTGACCAGTGTTTCGGTGATCAGAGACACGACTGCCAGAATAACCATTGCCGCAAAGACGCCATTCACATTGAATGTTCCCTTTGCGGTCTGAATCAGTAGGCCAAGCCCCTCCGTTGAGCCAATAAATTCGCCGACTACCGCTCCAACCAGCGCAAAACTGAAGCTGGTGTGCAGGCTGGCGGTGATCCACGAGAGTGCTGAGGGCAGGATGACTGCTGTAGAGATTTGGCGCTGGCTCGCTCCCAGAATTTGCGCGTTGGCTAACAGGTTGCGATCAACCTCACGCACTCCCTGAAAAGCATTGAAAAAAACGATAAAGAAGACCATAACGACGGCCAGCGCGACCTTCGATTGCATGCCCAGGCCCAGACCGATCACGAAGATAGGGCCCAGCACAACGCGAGGAATGGCATTGCCAGCCTTGATATAGGGACTGAGAATATCGGCGAGAAATTGATTGCGCCCAAGTACAACGCCGGAGGCGATCCCAAGCACGACGCCAATCACAAAACCGATCACGGTCTCTTCCAGCGTGACGGCAACCTGCTCCCACAATGGCCCTTGTGCCGTTCCCTGAATGGCCCAGGTGACGATCTGCGCCCATATACCGGAAGGTTCTCCCCAGAAGAAGGGATCGATGAGGCTGGTGCGCGATGCCAGTTCCCAACCTCCCACAATCACGACCAGTAGCAGAACGCGCAGACTATAGACCAGGACGCGACGGCGGCGGTTTGTGGCCACATGCTGTCCGGTGGCTTCGTTGTTCTCAGCTGTGCTGTCTGGTTTATTGACCTCTTTGTTTTGTACGCTCATAACTGATCATCACCTCATTGCGAAGAGCTTCCCAGATTCGTTGATACAATTGGATGAATCGTGGCTCGAAGCGGATTTCTGCCACATTGCGGGGGCGTGGCAGGTCGATGGTATAGATCCCCTTCACGCTCGCAGGCCCGGCCGTCAGGACGCATACCTTGTCAGCAAGAGAAATAGCCTCTTCAAGGTCATGCGTGACAAAGACGACCGAAGCGGAACTGGAGGCCCACAAATTGAGTAGTTCGTCTTCCATCATCGTTCTCGTCTGGACATCAAGCGCGCTAAACGGCTCGTCCATAAGCAAGATCTGTGGCTCATTAATGAAGGTCTGGGCCAACGCCACGCGCTTGCGCATGCCGCCGGAAAGCTGATGCGGATAGCGATCCTCGAAACCGGCGAGTCCGACGCGCTCGATCCAGCCCCGAGCGCGTTTTAACGCTTTGGCCTTTGGCTGACCCCGAAACAGGGGGCCGGTGGCAACATTGTTCAGCACATTTTTCCAGGGGAAAACGGCATCGGACTGAAAGACATAGCCAATGCGCGGATCAATGCCCTGAACGAGATTATCCATCACTTTTACCTCGCCCAGACTCGGCTTTTCCAGACCAGAAATCAGGCCCAGCGTGGTAGATTTGCCACAACCGGTTGGCCCGACGATGGCGCAAAACTCACCAGGAGCCACGCTCAAAGTGAGATCGTGCAGCGCTGTATAGATCTGGCCTGTTGGTGTGAGAAAGCGCTTGGTGACGTTGTGCAGTTCGATGGCAGCTGTGACCTCGCCTGTTTGCTGATTTGTCATAATTGATGCACTTTTCATGGGTGTATGTATTACTGACCTCCTCTCTTGGATGGATGGTCTTCCGGTTACTACATATGTCTCGTCTCCACGAGAGACGGGTATGAAGATAGTGTAATCGGTTGGCCGTAAATACTGCATAAACGCACCCAGCCCGGGTATAAACAGCGCGTAAATATTAGGTGTAACCAACGGCAACTTCGTTCTCTCAGTAATGAAGCGGTTTGGACTTCTGAGTACAATGAACAGTGGATGCTATGGCATGATTTAGTGTCTGTTGTCATGAATAGAAGGAGAAAGATATGAAAATATCTATTCGTATAGTGTTAGTGTTTATACCTGTAATAGCCGTTTGTGCTTTGCTCATTGGAATGGCTGTGCTTCGTCCGGCGCAAACACATGCAGCAGGAACGGTTGCCCATGTGACGCATGCAGTTGCAATCCCTGGAAAGATTACTGATTCAGCTGTCAATCTGTACCAGTGCGATAACGGTCCACAATCAAATTGCTCTGTACTTACCCAGTTGAACGAAGGCGATGCTGTGCAGGTTGAATGTCAGATGAGCGGGTGGTCAAAGGTGTACGCTCCTGACTACGGTGATACAGGTTGGGTGAGCAACAATTATATTAGCGCTACTGGCCGTGTGCCAACCTGTGCCAAGCAATAGCCTGAAGTTAAGCAGTATTTGATGGCAATGAAATTGGCGCGGTTGTTTACGGTTTGTCCTTTCCGTTAATTTGTTGGCAAGCCTCTATACCGCGCCACGCTATATGCTCCTCTCTCTGTCTTTCTCCTGATCCACGAATTTTCGCCTCCTTCCGATAGGTTGAGTTGACGTGCCAACTTATAGAGAGATAGACTATGTCAAACTGGTGTTCCCGTTGTCGAGCGAAGACAACCGCCTCATACATTGTTATAATTCATGTATTTATCAGGAGTTTATCCATGTCTTCATACCTCATTCTCAAAAACTTTGTACTGATCGATGGCACTGGACGCCCTCCCGTAGAACTGTGTGTCCTTGTGATTCAGGGTGAGCGCATTGTCTATATCGGCGATGAGCAGGGTTGGGTGCGGGAGGCGGAGGCGAGCGTCACAGAACTCGATCTGGAAGGGCGCTACATGTTGCCCGGCCTGATCGATTGCCATGTCCATTTGGCTGGTGAAGGGGCACCGGATAGTCGTTTGCGTGGCGATATGGGCTGGGCAACACTGCTCATGCTCAAGCATGCTCAGAACAGCCTGGCAGCAGGTGTTACGACCGTACGTGATGTGGGAGGTCGGCATGGCCTTGAGTTTGCGGTGCGCCGGGCCATCGAGCTTGGTATGTGGGCGGGACCGCGCATGCAACTGGCGGGCAAACTGCTTTCTATGACCTCAGCCGGAACAGAGTATTACGAGGGCATGTACCGCGAGGCAGATGGACCTGACGAGGTGCGCAAAGCCGCCCGTGAGCAACTGAAAGCTGGTGCCGATCTCATCAAAGTCATGGCAACAGGAGCCGTGCTGACGCCGGGAGAGTTTCCAGGAGCCGTTCAATATGACCTTGACGAGTTGCGGGTGGCTGTTGAGGAAGCTGGAAAAGTTGGGAAAGGTGTGGCGGCTCATGCTCACGGTATTCAGGGAATACGAAATGCGGTTACTGCGGGCGCGAGAACCATTGAGCATGGCACCTATCTCTATAAGGATGAGAAGGTGATGGAGATGATGGCTGAGCGGGGGATTTTCCTGGTGCCTACGCTGAAGGCTGGCTTTGATGTGTTGTATGGAGATCGCCCTGGTGTGCCGAATTGGATCAGAGAAAAGCTGAAAGAAGTGCAGGATCATGCCATACGCAGCGTGCGACGCGCTTTGGAACTGGGCGTCCCGATTGCGATGGGGACCGATGCATCTACCCCCTACAATTTGCATGGAGATAATGCTTTGGAGCTACAATGGATGGTCGAGGCCGGGTTGTCGGCGATGCAGGCGATTGTGGCATCTACCGCGAATGCTGCCCGCGCTCTGGGATGGGACTCATGGCTGGGGACGCTGGAAATGGGGAAAGTTGCCGACCTTGTCGTAGTGAACGGCAACCCGCTGGACAATCTGGGCGTATTAACTGATCGCCGCAATATTACCCTGGTGATGAAAGATGGGCAGATCGTCGCTCGCCAACCCGCCATTGACACGTTGAAGGTGCCGGAAGCAGCGATGGCCGGAGCCTGGATCTGTTGTGGCCTGCCTGTACATGAATAGTGAGAGTTTTCCACTTCTGAGCATTAGCTCTTCTTTGTGAAATACTTCATAGCAAAAATCTTGCGCAGAATGCGATAGTATATCTATCTATTTTTTAACTCAATAACGATAGCCTGGTTCATCCTTTTTTCTACTGTGCTAGACGAACAGCGCATATACCCTTATACTATTTTCACTCATTCCTGCGATGTGAAGGGAGGCACATACTATGACTGTAGAGAGTTTTATCAGCAATTATAGGATACTGACGCAGTTTTTTCATTGCTCCTCCAGTGAATGTTATTTGGCAGAAGATACCACTGGCAACGCTCCTCTGGCGATTATCACTCTCTGGCCGATCATTACCTTGACAGAAGAGAAGCAAGCAGAATTTTTGCAAAAGGCGCGTGGCGGCACCGTGCAATGTGGCGATAAAACCGTGCTTATTCGCGATGCAGGGGTACAGGATCAACATCCTTATATCGTGACTCAATCTAGCTATGAAATCCGCGATCTGCTAGAAGCACAGGTGAAGCTACTCGATCAAATATTGCAGAGGATGCAGAAATCGTATCCCGGCGATCAACGCGTGCTGCTCAATACACTGCTCTATGCATTTATTACTCCCACACCGGTTAGTGAGCACGAAGCTGTGGTATCTTCTCCGGTGTCGCAAGTAGAGGCTCCAGTAGAGCAGAACACGCCGATCCCTCCGGTCACACCAATACCTCAGTCAGAACTGCCAGTTTCTTTAGAAACTGCTACACCGCTTCCACCTGTGCAGGAGCCAATGGTTGAAAAAACTGTTATTGCCATTCCACCTGTGCAGGAGCCAGTTGTTGAAAATACTGCTGCTCCGTTGGCCAATGAGGAGGTGACGCTACGGGCCTCATACAATATGTTACCGCCACCGCCACCAGTGTATGCTCCGGTTTCGCAAGGAGAAGAGCAAAAAGTAGCGCGACAGGCAACGCCCCTACCCTTTGGTGCATCGATTGGAAAATATAGGTTGAGGAGAGGGCGACTCAAGGAATGGCAGATTGGGGTTGCGGTTGTGCTGATCGTGTTGTTGCTTGCGTGGGGAATTAATACGCTGCATACCACGCTTCCAGCCACCAGTGCAACAGTGACGATCAAGCCGATGAGCCAGGCGATGCGCAAGACATATACTATTAGCGTGAGCGCTCAGGCATCCAGTCCACTTTCGGTGCAGGGGCGTGCGCTGTCTGCCAAATCTGAGCAACTTGTGCAGAGCGGACCTGCTACCGGACAGGGCCATCACGATGCAGTGAGCGCAACAGGCACGATGGTTGTTTCGCAGATCAATCTTACGAACTCAACCGGCAACGACGTGCTGAACCTCTCTATCGGTGACAATAACGGCGTGACTGCTACCGGCGATGAATCGGTGCATATCTATACAGGTGGAACGGTCTCGATACCATCGCATGCCAGTCCAGCCGGGAGCGCCGGGAATATTGCCGCTCACGATATGGATGGCCCCATTCAGATCATCGATCACTATACACAGGCGGTGATTGGGACGGCGTATATCTCCAATCCACAGCCCTTTTCCGGTGGCGTAGATGCTCGTGATTACACCTATGTTCAACAATCCGATATCGATAAGGTGGCGAATGCGCTCGTCACGCAACTCACGACGGACACGAAGGCAAAGGTGAAGCAGCAGGTTAAGAGCGGAGAATTGCTTGTGCAAGATCCATCCTGCTCTCCCAACACCTCCCCCGATCACAAGCCACAGGACGAAGCCGCCAGTGTGACGGTCAAGGTTAGCCTGACCTGTAGCGCTCTGGCCTATCGCAATCAACAGCTTCAGGACGCGGCGACGCAAGCGTATAACCAGGATGGTACAGCCCATTTTGGCAAGGGCTACAATGTTGTGGGGGCAACGGTTCTGAGCAAGCCTACCTTCGTTCCTGGCGGTGGTGATTCGTTCTCTATCACCGTCAATGGTATCTGGACATTTCAATATACGGATCAAAGCCAGTTGACGCTGAAAAAATTGATCGCAGGCAAGCCTGCCAACGATGCCCTTCAGATGTTGCGTACCCGCAAAGACATTCAGAATGTGACATTGACAACCAATGGTGGGTTTGGCACCGCCGTTCCATCAGTGCTGCCCCAGATCAAGCTGAATATCGACAAAGTCAATGGGTTAAGCGCATAGTCCTTTTCACAAGCAAAATCGAGAACCTCTTTCGTAGTGGAGCGATTTATCGCGTGGGGGGGATGCATCTCAGGCGCATCCCCCCCACGCGATAAATCGCTCCACTACGAAAACTTTACCGGGTTTGCTCCCGACAAATTTTTGTCCATGATCCGTTTATTTGCGCCAATGAAATGACTGTAAAAACCTGAATCTAGAATAATGCACATAATAAAGTTGGACCAGACAACCCGTTTTGCCCTTCTGTTCATACTCACTCTATAGTGCAATAGAATGTAATAGAATTATTAGCGGATCTTCTATCAAGTTATATTGTATTTTTTTAGCCAATATGGGCTACGTTTATAATGCTTGAACTTGTATCGTTTTGTTTCATGGTAATATATCAATAACCTAAATTTGAAAACAGGTTTGCCGAAGAAAGCAGGCCAGTTGCAATTCTACATCGAGAGTAGCCAATATAGGCTATATTTAACAGGTTTCGTGGTATATCATTTTGTTTCATGGTAAGATATTGCAAGTTACAAAATGAAAGCAGAGTTTTGAGGGGTAGGGTGGGTAGAGGAAAGCCATCCAAACTAGACACTAATGATTAGTGGCCTACCAAATCTTCTGGGCATAATTGCCAGAAGCACACTACACAACCACGAAGGTAATAGCGGTCAGGGAATTTCAGCCACAAAATAAATCCCATGAGAGGTATTTTTGTGCTATCCAACTGATCCATATCAATGATAACTTGAAGGAGAAAATATTGAGTACACAACGTGACAACCGGAAGTTCCTACATCTGTCTACCGCACAAGCCGTACTAGTCAAGCTGGGTCTGGCTGTTGTTCTGGGCGTTGCCCTGTTAGGGGTGATGGTCAATACGAACGCGCAGCAAGCCCATGCCAGTACGCTAAGCTCCTCGTCAGCTTCGGCAGCTGAGGTGACAGGCATGATTAATCAGGTCTTTGGACCAGATGCACCAGGAGCGCTCCGCGTTGCCCAATGTGAGTCGGGCCTGAATCCAAATGCCGTCAATTCTATGTACATTGGAAATAGCCGCGCGACTGGCGTATTCCAGATTCTCTATCCCAGCACATGGTATAGCACATCTCAAGCGAGTGCCTCGCCCTACGATGCTTACGCCAACGTGCGAGCCGCCCATGATATCTTTGTGCGTGATGGGCATAGCTGGCGCGAATGGGTCTGCCAACCATAGTTAGAGATAAAATGACGCGTCTACTGGATATACAGACGTTCGATCATGCTCTTACAATTTTCTGAATTCAGAACAAACAAAAGATCCTGGCTGTGTGCAGTCGGGATCTTTTGTTGTATTTTGTCGTAATCGCTCGATTACGACGGAGGGAAATTGGAAATTGTTAAAATTTTCATGGATGAAACAGACGGGCAAGCGCGTTGGCGATGCCGCGTCGATATGGATTGAGATTGGTGCCGCGTTGGGGGCAGACACTGTTTGCGAGGAAAACGATAGCCAACTGGTGGGCCTTGTCGATCAGCAGCGAGGTGCCGGTGAAGCCGGTATGCCCGTATGTATTGTTGCTGGCCAGATTGCCCATAAAATAGGGGGCGGCAATCACCCAACCCAATCCAAACGCCTCATCGGGGTCTGGATGTTGGATTGAGGTCATGCGGGCAATCGTTTCTGGCTGCAAGATCATGGGGGTGGTTTGTTCCGGCTGCAAGAGCATGGTGCAGAAACGAGCCAGATCTTCGGCGGTCGAGAACAGGCCAGCGTGCCCGGCTATCCCCTCCATCTCCCATGCATTTTCATCATGGACCACGCCATGCACCAGACCGCCTCGCCACTCGACATATTCGGTGGGCGCAATCCGACTTTTGAGCGATTCTGCTGGTTTGAAAAGCGTATCATGCATGCCCAGCGGCTCGAAAATATATGCCCGTGTATATTCGGCGAGGTTGAGCGAGGTGATTTCATGGACAAGTTCTCCAAGCAAGATGAAGCCAAGATCATTGTAGAGATGGCGGGTGCCGGGAGGGAAGACCAGCGCTTGTTGACAGATACCATTGAGAATTTGCGCCGGACCGTGATGCTCCTGATAGAGGCGGCAGGGACCAGGCAACCCCGACGTGTGAGTGAGAACATGCCGGATCGTGATCGACTCTTTTTGTGCGTCGCAGCCAAATTGTGGCAGATAGGTACAGATGAGATCGTCAAGCTGCAATTTGTCCTGCTCTATAAGTTGCATGATAGCGGTCGTGGTCGCCACAACCTTTGTGAGTGATGCCAGATCGTAGAGTGTGCGCATCGTTGTCAGGATGGGTTTGTACTGCTCGTAGGCTTGATCGGCAGTCTTGCCATACGCCGCACTATGTACGGTCTCGCCGCGCCATCCTATCCAGAGTGCAGCTCCAGGAAATGCGTATTCCTGGAGTCCTCGTTCCATCACCACATCAACTTCTGTAAGAACTTCTTTCAATCGGGCAGAAAAAGGCATATATATTCTCTCTTTATGGTATCTACACCTGGCTGGTGTACGGGGCGCATGGTAGATAATCGAGGGCACACGCAAGTAATGCGCTCTCTGTTCTGTTATTATACAATGAAGCATGTATAGTTGAGCCGAAAATGCTAGCATAAAGGAGCCAGTCGTTTTGATCGAACAGCAGTATGAAGATCTCTCCTACCTGCAATTTTCTCACTACCAACCCTTTCCAGAATTCATTCACGGCGTCTTTACGCGTCAGGGCGGGTTCAGCTCGCCGCCATATCAGGGACTCAACACTTCGACGCCGCTCAAAAACAAGCATCGCGATAGCGTCGATAATGTTATACGCAATCGGCAGCGCATTTTGGAGGCGCTTGCAATGCAGGACTATCCATGTGTCACGCCCTGGCCGGTGCATGGAGCCGACATCGCCACCTTTCAATATGAAGACGAATGGCGGACCGATTGGGCCTCTCGCTCTTTTTATGAGCAGTCCTGGACGCCGCAATCGATTCGCAAGGCCGATGCGTTGATTACGCGCGAGCGTGGAGTTGGACTGGCCCTTTCTTTCGCCGATTGCGTCCCCATCGTCTTTTACGATCCTGTCGAGCAGGTGATCGGCATTGCTCACGGCGGATGGCGCGGTACAGCACGCGGCATCGTGATGGCAACCGTTGAGGATATGAGCGCGCAATTCGGCTGTCAGCCAGCGAATATACTGGCAAGCATTGCACCTTCTATCGGCGTTTGCTGTTATGAGGTGAGCGAACATGTACGCCAACTCTTCTCCGGCGAGCAGGTGTTCGACGATATGCCTGTACGCCCACACTTGCGCGGTTTTGTGCGTGAATCGGCGACGTTTACACATGTGCAACTGTCTGATCGCACCAGCCTGCGCCTCGATCTCTGCACGACCAATCGTCAGCAGTTGTTGATGGCAGGTTTGCAACCTGAACATATCGAAATAGCCGATATTTGTACTTCCTGTCATACTGAGCTATTCTTCTCGTATCGCAGAGAAAATGGTATAACAGGTCGTTTTGCGGTGGTAATCGCACTAAAAGCATAAAAATATATCTATATCGATTTGTGTGCGAAAAACCTTTCATACAGGCGTCTATGAAATATCAGGATAAATAGACCTGATATTTCATGATATAGAAAATCGCTTTTGTATGAAAGGTTTGGCACTATGTCTATCACGAGCTTCTCTAACGGTACAACTGGAGGGCATGGCGTGCGCATTCGTCGGATACATGCGCCGCATACGAATCAACCATTTCGCCCATTGCCTCCACCAACCGGAGCAGCCCCCTATCATCTATCGCTTGATCGTATCGTGTCAGCCGATATGATGGCAGCAATACAACAGGCAAAGCGCATGGTATTTCATATCATCGGTGATACTGGCGGGGTGAAAGCGCCGCAGGCACAGCAGATCGTCGCGATGCATATGGAGAACGATGTACAGAATGCAGCGTCCGGGGGGTATCCAGCCTTCTTTTATCATCTTGGTGACGTTGTGTATTACTATGGCGAAGCTGCCAACTACTATTCGCAGTTCTACGAGCCATATATTCAATATCCCTTGCCGATAGTGGGCATTCCCGGCAATCACGATGGCGATCTGCTCAATACATCAGTTCCGTCGCTGGCCGCCTTTGTCGAGAATTTTTGTGCAAAGGAGGCGCATATTACGCCGGAGGCAGGCGATTCCACGCGTGAGGCGGAGATCCAGCCCAACGTTTATTGGACGTTAGAGGCTCCTTTTGTCACCATCGTTGGCATCTATACCAATGTGCCGGAAGGCGGGGAACTGGACGCTGACCAGATAGCATGGTTGGAGGGAGAGTTTGCCTGTGCGCCGCAGGATCGGGCGTTGCTACTGGCGATGCATCATCCCATTTACTCTGCCGACAAATTGCACAGCGGCAGTGCTCACATGGAGCAGATGTTAGAGCAGGTGGTACAGAAGACGCAGCGCTATCCTGATGCCGTATTTGCCGGACACGTTCACAATTATCAACGTTTCACCCGTGCCATCAACGGACGCCAGATCCCATATATCGTGACGGGGGCTGGTGGTTACTGGCATCTCCATGCCATGCAAAAGAGCGCTGGTGGATCAGTTCTCCAGGTACCATTGAAGATTGAACCAGATATCACGCTGGAAAGCTATTGCGATGATCGTCACGGTTTTATGCGCCTGGAAGTGACGGATCACGTGCTGACCGGCACCTATACGACTGTGCCACGTCCGCAGGAATCGTGGAGCGCTGGTCCAGTTCGGGTGCTTGACAGCTTTACCCTTGATTGGAGAGAGCATCGATTGCAGTCGTGGTGGTTGTAGAAGAGGAGAGCATGACCCGATGCTCAAGGTAGCATGCTCTCTCGCTCTAGTTATTTGATAAATGAGCCGCCGTTGCAGTCGATAACGGAGCCAGTAATAAATGCATTGTTGATCAGGAAGAGAATGGTCTGAGCGACATCTTCGGGTTGACCGATGCGTTTCACTGGTAACTGAGCGGCGTATTGCGCCCACAGTGCCTCGCGCTGCTCCTGTGAGAGGTTATCCCACCAGGGCGTTGCGATAACGCCAGGGGAAACGGCGTTGACACGCAGGGGTTGTAGCTCAGCAGCCCACGAAGGGATCATTGCCTCCAGCGCCCCATTGACTGCACCGAGGCCGCTGGCACCGGGAACTGGTCCACGAGCAGAGGCGGCGGTAACAAGGGTCAGCGAGCCATCGGGACGCAGCGTGTCCAGACTGGCCTGTGCGACGGTTAGATGCGCCCAGAATTTTCCATCAAAGGCCCGACGCAACACTGCGGTATCGAGCGTCCGCAACTCACCTGCTCCCAGGCTGCTGCTCAGTGTGATAATCAGGTGATCGAAAGGGCCGATGTGCTGGAAAAAGGCGCGCACCTGTTCGGCTGAGGTGGCATCCACCGCTTCACCAGTTGCGTTATGCTCTAAAACTTTGAGCGCGTTTGCTACTTTTTCGCTCTGGCGGCTGGCAATTACCACATCTGCTCCCGCATCCACCAGCGCTTTTGCTGTTGCCAATCCGATGCCTGAAGTACCGCCGAATATAACAGCGCGTTGATTTGTCAATGTCATTATCTGCTCCTATCACACTTTGAAAGATGAGGCGAGAACCATCGTCCCATCAGTGCTATCAGTAGGCAGGGCTTTCCAGTTCTCCGCTCAAAGGGGTGCAGGGGTCTCCCTGCCGGGGCCTGGGGCGTCCCCAGTTTCCTTCCCTCCTTCGCGCGCCGCCTGCGGCGGCGCGCAAAAGAGAAGAAAAAAGGTTTTTGCGGGGACACCCCGCACCCCGGCAAAGGGCTGCCGCCCTCTGCACTCCCGCTAGATGGGAGAATTGGAAAGCCCTGTATCAGTAGGGAGGCCAGTTGCTTCCCTGTGATCTATTCACTATAATAAGACGAAACGTCTCGTATTGTTAATTGTATACGAGACGTAGTGTATTGTCAAGGGTTGATGTCGTTTATGAAGCCAGGTGTAGTTCGTAGTGGAGCGATTTATCGCGTGGGTGGAGGCACCTGTGATGCGGCCCCAACGCGATAAATCGCTCCACTACGAACTACATTAGCAGGAGAGTGGTATGACCGAGCAGAAGTTTGTTGATAGGAATAGCGCAGGGCGGAGGCGCAATGATAAATCGCATAAAGCGATCTTACAGGCGGCGCTGGATTTGTTAGAGCAGGATGGCTATCGCGCTCTGACCATTGAGGCCATTGCAGCGCAGGCGGGCGTTGGCAAGCAGACCATTTATCGCTGGTGGCCCTCGAAAGCTGCTGTTGTGCTTGAGGCGTTCACCGCAAATGCTGCCACGCAAATTCCACAGCCCGACACTGGCTCATTGCGGCAGGATCTTCAGGAGTTTTTTGCCGCCACGCTGCACGCAGGAGGAGAGAGGACAGCTCTGGTATTACGAAGCTTGATGGCAGAGGCGTTATTGGACCCGGAATTCGCGGAGCAGTTCCTGCACATCTTTATCTATGCGCGGCGCAATGCCCTGGGCGAACTCCTTACAAGAGGGGTACAGCGTGGACAACTCGCAGCGGATGTTGATATCAACTTCCTGCTAGATCTCGTCTATGGTGCCATCTGGTATCGCGTACTGGTGCAACATGCAGCGCTTGATGAGGTGTTGATGGAGCAATTGGTGGATATGCTCAGGCGTTATAACCCTGCTTAACGATTCTGCAAATTTCCCTCAATTCTACTTAAACTCTTTGTGGAGATAGAGTACACTTCCGTTGTGTTTACAAATTGATGTTTTGTGTACAAATGCATCTTTTATCAAGCATTGTACGATCTGCATCAGATTGATATCTCTAAAAAAAGTAGCCTCAGAAGAAGGAGAAATGTTCACAATGGAAGATACTACTTACAAAGGGTATAACAAGAGCAATGAGATAACCAGTAGTCCTCATGGTGAGTTGAAAGAGAAATCCAGCGGCCAGACCGGGAGCAAGGAAGGCTGGCGGTCAACGCTACAGGACATCAGGGGACCTGTGACACATGTGTTCGCACAACTCTCCTTTCCTCTGAGGAAGCAGGGCAAGAAAAAACGCCGGTTCATTCCTGTCGCTCTTCTGCTCTATTTTCTCATTTTCTTGATCACCAGTCTCTTTTCTCTCATCGGAGGGACATCGGCTTCGGCCTCTTCTCAATTGGCGAGCGACGACCCCAAGATAGATATTGGAGGATTGATGGGATACCCCTCTAATCTGCTTGATTGTACCGCGTCTACAACGACAACGACCAATTCAGACGGATCGGCCACCTCAACCGTTGAGAATGGCAAGTATATTCCAGGTGGTAGCCCCATGCCAACATGTCAAAGCGGGCATTGGTCTTGTCCACAAGATGATAAAAATGATAGCCATTCTGTTCCAATAGATCTAACAGGAAATGGGAAGCAGGATTATGTGATCTGCCTTTATGCTGCCAGCCTGTCAAATCCACACTTCAACCCGACCAGGGTAGATATCTCCAATTTTGATACTTGTGACGTCAGTAAGCTTAACGTTCGTCCCTGGGTTGACCGTGTTGAAGTGGATGGTGCTCATGGTACTGCTAAGCCAACTTGTGCTCAGGTTGCTGGCGTTGCAGGAAGCAGTATATGGATCTGTCCTTCAAACTATGCTGCGAAATACAATCCAGATGGAACTACTACAGCAAACTACGGCGGATCTACAACAAACCAATATGATACGCTTAGATGTGAATCTAATAATAGTGACTGGGCCTTTCCTTGTTCAGATCTTTCAGATGGTCTCCCCGCAGTGTCAGTTATTCAAACGGATTGGCTCTCAGGTAATCCCCCAGGAGTACTCTCATCTACGCAAGCGACCCCTGCTGCGGGAGTAGGAGGCCGTTTCCTCTATACATTCCCTGAAGATACCTTCAAGTTCGATGGAGTCACAAAGCTTATGCCCTATACCCTGGGCATCGGACTGATCTTACTGACCCCGGTCATTGTTCTGATCGGCTACCAGGTGCTTCTGGGCAGCATTACCTTTCGTTATGCCAATGCCCTGCAAGCCATCCCTCGTCTTTTTCTCGGCCTCGCGATTATTGTGATCGCTTTTACCATGACCGAAACCTTGATTGCGATCTCCAATAATATCACCGGAGGTCTTGTCTTACTGCATAAAGACCTGGGCTTTCCCGCAGCGACGGTAAATGGACAGCCAGTTGCTTACGCGCTTGCTAATGAGAACGACCCAATTTCGTATCGTGGGATGGTAGTGCCCATGAGCCGTTGGGGGTGCGCCGCCAATGAGTTTGTGTCGATTCTAGCTAAAAAATTTATCACGGACGTGCTGTCCTCGATCATCCCGATCTTTGGCAATTTAGTCCATCTTGTCGCCACAATCACTACCTTTTTCGATTTCATCAAGCACCTGGGTCAGTTCATCTTACTGGTGCTCTCCATTATGCTCTGGGCGCAGGTGCTCGTGCGCATTGTTATCTTGAATTATTATATTCTGCTGTGTCCTGTGGCCTTTGGCTGCTGGGCCTTACCTGGGGGCTTCGGACAAAGTGTGGTCAACCAGTGGACCAAAGGCTTTTTCTCTGCCCTACTAGTTCAAATTGTCCAGGTCTTTATCATCACTACGTTGCCATTGGTGATCCCGACATTACCAGCAATCCCTTCCGACGGTCTCGGCTTGATGAAAGGAATATTGACCGAGCTACCACCTATCCTGGTACTCTGGATGACGGTGCGCGCCCCCTCTATTCTGGGCACCTCCACGGCCAGGGCCATCACTAATGCCGGCTCAATCGCCGGAGGAGTGGTGACAGCGGTTGGCGCGACAGCCTATAACATGGTTTAGGGGATGGATGCAGACGGCATGAGGAAGATGACTTCCTCTCTGTTGGTAAAACACACATAGGACGACAAAAGAGAAGAGCTGAAGCCAGGAAATGATCCTATCTCAGCTCTTCTCTTTTGTTGCTTTCCCTTTATTTTGATTGGGCAATGATCGATACCTATTTCACCAGCTTACCAGCAGCCAGTCCATCCTCCATCTTGAAGCCGCCAGAGCCGACGGAGAGGATGACCACCGCTTTATCGACCGGATCACCATTGGCGTCAAAAGCGATCTGGCCGCTGGCTCCCTGGATGGCCTGAGCGCCTTTGATATTAGTGAGCGCCTTTTGCAGATCAGCGGGCGTAAAGAGCTTACCGCCATTGCTGGAAAGCACGTTGTTGGCCGCGCTGAGCATGGCCAACGTCGCATCATAGCTCAGCGTGACGTTGTATGCCGCGCGGGTGTAGCCATACGTGTTGGCGTGCTTGTTGTTGGGATCAAAGGCTTTGCCATAATCCGTATAGAAGGGCGGTTTCTGAGCATTGAGTTTCAGCACGTTCCACTCGTCGGGGTAGGCAAACTCTGTGAAGTGCAGGCGACTGAAGCCAGCAGTTGCAGCTTTGGTATAGCCACCGAGGTTGTAGAGTGCGTCACCACCCAGGACCGGCACCTTGGCAGAGGCCGTATCTTCTAAGATCACGCTGACATCGTTAGGATAGCCCGCGAAGTAGAAGAGATCGGGTTTGGGATTCTGGCTCATGGCTTGCTGAAGCGCTGTCGTAACCGACTGCTTATCGTTCACCTTATAGTCGACGGTTGCCAGGATGGTTCCAGTGAACTGCTTCTTGAAGCCTTCACCGAGGCTGCGGCTATAAGGATCGCTAGTATCCTCGAAAACCACCACATTTTTTGCCAGAAGCTTCTGCTGGGCATACTTCGCGCCTGCGCCTGCCTGCGTGGTGTCAGATGGAGCCACGCGGAAGAAGTAGGGCGAGGAACCGGTCAGGTCATCGCTGGAGGCGGTGGACGAGACAGAAGCAATCTGAGCCTGCGTCAGCACAGGAATGGCGTTCAGTGCGCGCGAGCTATAGGGCCAGCCTGCCACGCCAACGATAGTGTTGTCGCTCTTGGCAGCCTGGACGATCTGCTGGGCAACTGCTGTAGCATAGTTTGCGCTGCTGCCGGTGTTGGCGACTAGCAGTTTCACCTGCAAGCCATTGGCACCAGCCTTATCGTTAAACTCTTTTTGCGCGACATAGGCTCCCTGCAAATTGTCGCGTCCAACTGATACCAGGTCGCCGCTGCCAGTGAGCATGGTAGCTATGATGATTGTGATATGCGGTCGGTTGCCTATGCGGATATTTTCCAGATAGATCGCGGCCTCAGCGTCGTTGGTCTCCTTGACCAGTGCCGAGCGCAAGGACGATTGAGCACTACCAATATTGCCTGATTTCAAGTTATCCGCAGCATCTTTTTTATCGGAGCCGTCGCTGCGGTTGGTATCAAAGGCAAACGTGCCATCGCTGATGCCGATAGACTCGTTAGTGCTGGTGGTCGTGACGCCGATACCGTTGCTGGTATTAGCTGGCGTGACCGTTTCGGTGGATACTGCGGTTGGGAGGCCGCCCTGATTACTACCCTGATTGCCGCTGCCTTGCGAGTTAGATTTCATCAGGTTAGGAACAACCAGGATAGCGCCGATCAGTATGGCAACGACAACCAGGATAATAAAGCCATTTACTGGTCTACGGGCTTGTTGTCGTGGTTGGAACTGCACCTGGGGAGGCTGCATCGTTTGCTGCTGTCTTTGTGCCTGGACGGGCTGCCTGACAGGTGGTGGCGGCGTCACCGGGCGTTGAATCTGTGTTGGAGGCAGGCCAGGCGATGAGATGGGACCGGATGTGCCGCGCATATAGGTGCTGGTGTCCGGGCCTGTGCCAAAGTGCTGTGCCAGAATAGTATCGATCTCTTGTTTGAGTTCGGCTGGCGTCTGATAGCGATTATTCGCATTGATCTCCAGCGCCTTTTTCAGAACACGCTCGGTATCGGGCGTGATTTTGGGATTCAGCGTGCGGACAGCTGGATAGCTGAAGGGCGGATAGTCGCGTGGATCGCGATTGGTGAGCAGGTGATGCAGAGTGGCCGCCAGAGCGTACATATCTGAGCGCGTATCGGCATTGCCCTGATATTGTTCAGGAGGAGCATAGCCGGGCGTCCCTAGCGCTGAGGTCTGCTTGCGTTGGGCGTGCTTGGCAACATCTGCGCGTGCAATACCAAAGTCCACCAGACGGGCACGCTTATCGCGGCTGCTGATAATGATATTGGCCGGCTTGATATCGCGGTGGACAATAGGCGGAGTCTGCTGGCTGAGGTAATCGAGGATATCAAGCACCTGCGAGACATACGAAAGCGCCTCTTGCTCCGGCATAGGCTGCTTGAGCCGCTCCATATGCGCTTCCAGATTTTCACCAGGGGCGTACTCCTGCACCATGAAGTAGTGAGAGCCTTCCTGGAAGCTATCCGTGACGGTGGGAATCAGAGGATGGTCGAGGTTTGCTAGCGTATCCACCTCACGCACGAAGTTGCGTACATCCTCTTGTCGCTGAGTTGGATCTGAGTTATCCGAGACCAGTTCTTTAATGACCACGCGCTTGTTAGAGACGCGGGTATCCTTTGCCAGCACAGCAGCACCCATGCCGCCCTGCCCCAGGATTTTCTCTACAACGTAACGACCGTTTTGTAGTCGTGAGTTCGGGGTTAAGGTGCCACTGCTCGCGCCAGAAGTTGGGCTGGTAGCTGTTGTGCTACCAGTCGTACTTGACCCACTAACGGCTGTGGCTGTACCACCTCCGGTGATGACAGTTGGGGGAGCTGTAGCTGGATCAAGAGACCCGCCACAATTGCCGCAAAACATCTCTCCGGCTGGATTATCGGTACCACAAAAAGGACATTTCATGCTCTGTGCCTACTCTATCTATACTACTGATGATGATTACTAGCTAGTAGGAGCGCTATTCATCAAAAGCGCTCCTACTAACTGTGCCCGGATTGCTTCTCTGGGCTATTTTAATAAGAAGCGACCCTCGACCGTCTGCTCCATATGAATACGACCCACTGGATCGACATACAGAATCACAATGGCTTTATCGACCGGATCGCCATTGGGTCCAAAGGCAATTTGTCCACTCACTCCCTGAAAGGCGCTTGCACCATTGATCTTGCTCAAGCCATCGCGCAAGTCCTCCGGGGTAATCGTCTTCTTTCCTGCGTTCAATTCAATATTACAGCCCATCAAGAGCGCTACCATTGCATCGTAAGAAAGGATAACATCATTGGCGGCTCGCGTAAAGCCATAAACGCCTGCTGGCTTCTGATGATTGGGATCAAAGGCCGCCGGATACTCGTTGAAAAAGGCCGGTTTCTTTGCTGTGAGACCCTGCACTTCCCATTCATCGGGATAGGCAAATGCAGTGAAGCGCAAGCGATTAAACTGTGCGCGTGAACTCTTGGGATAACCGCCCAGTTCATACAGCGCATCGCCACCCATCACGGTCAGCTTGCTCGGCGTGTTTGCTGGCAGGTTGCTCAGGAGCGCCCCGACATCGCTTGAATAGCCAGAGAAGTAGATCATATCCGGGTTTTTGCTCAATGCATCCTGTAACAGCGAAGGAATATTATCTGTCTTGCCCACAGTATAATTCTCGGTGGCAACAATCGTATTGCCATCGGCCTGAAATTGCTGCGAGAAATCCTGTGCCAGACTCTGGCTGTAGGGATCGCGAATATCGACAAACAGCGCCACTTTCTTTGCGTGCTGCGTCTGTTCCGCATATTTGGCCCCGTTGATACCCTGGATCTTATTGGATGGAGCCACGCGGAAAAAGTAGGGCGAAATGCTCGTCAACTGGTCGCTGGAGGACGTTTGAGAAACCATCGGTATGTGAGCGTTGCCGAGGATCTGAGCTGCTTCAAACGTGCGCGAGCTATACGGCATGCCCATCACGCCAACAAATGTGGAATCTTTCTTCGCCAGATCGATAATCTGCTGTGCCACCTGCTTTGCGTATTCCGTCTTGCTCCCGGTGTTCGCGATCAGCAAGCGAACCTTGAAGCCACCGGTGAGTTTGGCGTTATCGTTGAATTCTTTCTGTGCGACATAGGCACCCTGCAAATCATCGCGGCCTACACCTGCAAGATCGCTACCGCCAGAGAGCATGGTTGCGACCACGATAGTCACGTGTGGCGAGGTCAGGGTGTGCTGGTTCTCCAGATAGATTAGCGCCTCAGCATCGGTGGTCTCCTCACCTGCCGCCTGATTCCACAGTGAGATGGCCCCGGTGGTATCGTTGTTGTGGAAGCTGGTCGCGGCCTGCTCTTTGAGATTGCCGTCGCGCCTATCGGTATCGAGCGCAAAGCTGCCATCGCTGATGCCAATCTTTTCCTTGCCGATTTGCGTTACACCGATGCCATTGCTGTTCGTTGGCGTCTTTGTTGTTGCTGCGGTTGGTGTTGTGCTGGTGGTTGTGCCGCGTGAGCCGAGACGAGGCACCATATACATAGTGAGAAAACCGCCTAGCAGCAGCACCACGAGCAGGAGCGTTACCGGGATCAGCCACCTGGACGTTTTGCGTGGCGCAGGTGGAGGTGGCGGTGGTGGGTAGAAACCTGGCATCGAGACATACGGTGGGGCAATAGGCTGTGGTGGTGTCGCTGTGGACACAGGAGGATACGTCCCCGATACCTGTGCAAGATAAGCGGGAGTGACTGTCCCTGCCTGCGTTGGGTAGGCGGCAAGGTCAGGCGATGACTGTATGCCGCTGCTGGGTCGGACGGTTGGAGCAAGGCCCGATGAAGATATCGGTCCCGAATTTCCAAAAACATAGGTATTGGTTCCGCCTGTTACACCAAAGCGATGGAGCAACAGATCATCGATATCTTGCTTCATTATGGCCGCGCTCTGATAGCGCTGATTGATATCGTTGGTCAGCGCGCGGGTGAGGATATTTTCGATCTCTGGCGAAAGCTGTTGATTAAAGGCACGCACAGGTGGATAAGAGAATGGTGGATGATTGCGCGGGTCGCGGTTGGTTAGCAGGTGGTGCATCGTGGCAGCCAGCGCATAGAGATCTGAGCGTGGATCAGCGTTGCCTTGATATTGCTCCGGTGGCGCATAGCCAGGAGTGCCCAGAGCAGAGGTTTGCTTGCGCTGCACATTTTTCGCAACGTCGGCGCGGGCGATGCCGAAATCGACCAGATGCGCACGATGATCTTTTGTCCCGATAATGATATTCGCGGGTTTGATATCGCGGTGGATCACTGGCGGGTTTTGTTGTGCGAGATAGTCAAGCACATCCAGTATTTCGGACGCACTGACCAGGATATCGCGCTCCTTGAGTGGTTGGCCGACGCGCTCGATCTGCTCTTCGAGGTTTTCGCCATCCACATACTCCTGTACCATGAAGTAGCGGGAGCCTTCCTGGAAGTGGTCGGTGACGTTAGGAATCAGGGGATGATCGAGATGGGCAAGTAGAGACACTTCTCGCTTGAAGTTCCGTACATCGTCCTGGAGGCGATCAGGATCGATGGTATCAGAAATGAGTTCTTTGATAACGACAGGTTTGCCATCCAGACGAATATCTGTCGCGAGCAGTGCTGCACCCATACCGCCCTGTCCAAGCACCTTTTTGATCACATAGCGACCGCCCTGCAAGCGCGAGCCAGTTGCAAGTGAGCGAGAGGAACTATTACCAGGCATTGCAGTTGTCGTGTCGGGAGGTGTCCCGATTTGCTTACCACAACTCCCACAATATCGCACCCCGTCCCGATTCTCTGCTTTACAGTAGGGACATTCCATCTTCTTTTTTTCCTACCTTCTGAGACATATAAGCACAACGTGAGTCTCTAGCGTCCTATCTCAGCAGATTATACTTGGTTTCCTGGTATCAGTCGAGTGAAAATTCCACACTTGTATGCAATCTCACAATTACCTACGTATCTCTAGAGCCAAAGTTAGCACATCTGCTATACCAGATAATATATATGTAGAAATAGACGTAATCCAGGGGGAGGATATCAAATATTGCACATTTTTGTTGTGGCATATTGCACAAAATGGTGGGGGAAATGGTGGGGCTAAATACGCTGTGAGCGTTCCGGTGTTGTAGTCGAGCGATTTATCGCGGGGGGGCAGCCTGTGGCACGTTTGGAACCACCGCGATAAATCGCTCGACTACAACACCGGGAAAAACCGGCAAGGACCGGACAAATCGGCCTGATCGAGCCGAGTCTAAAGGTGCTGGCAGCGCAAAGAGATAATGCCAGGAGCGAAATGATTAGCTTTTTGCAAGTACTCCTGCTCGTTGCCTTCGATCATCAATTTATGCATCACCACGACATCGCCATCGGGCAGCGGCTCAGCTGGTTGCAAACATAGCTCCATAATCGCACACCCGCGCTCATAGACTTTGACCAGTCCGCCGGAGCCAGGAATACGATAGACTCGATTGTCGATAGTGGGGCTGGACACTTCAAGGTATCCAAATTTAATGAGTTGCTGGTATTGATTCTCGGAGAGCATTTCGCGTAAGAGCGCTTTGGCGCGGCTCTCGGCTGACAAGTGCTCGCTGACGGATTCGCGGAAGCGGCCTACCCCGCTATCAGAAGATTGCGAGAGATAGTAGATTGCCAGCAAAAGGAACAGCAGCCAGATCCCGAGAAATAAACTCAGCGTTTCCAACATAGTTGCTGTACTCCTCACCCACCAACGACGCGTGGAACAAGCACGATCTGCTCGGCGGTACGATCAAATGTGTCGATACGCTCGACGCCTTTGCCCGGCTCAACCTTGAATGCTGTTGCGCCTTTCATGCGCTCTTCGTTGAAGATACGCTCTGCCTCACGAATGGCCGCCATTGCTTCAGGATCATGTACCTCTAATTTTTTGGAGTCCCAGCTAATCCGGTCGTCGCCGCGACGGGACATTACCCGTAGCATACCCACTGTCTGTCTCCTTCTCCTGATACAAGCTTACATTACCGAGCCTCATTCCTGGCCTTTGAATCAGCAAGGAACATATTGAGATAACTTGAGCATAGCACGCATTCCGCAGTGAGTCAAGGGCTATCATCGTGCTTCACAACGAAATTGCTTCGAGTGAAAAAATGAGAGCCGTCTCATTTGGAGCGAAACGGCCTCCCCTAGCTCTAGGTAAGCAGGCAGGGCAGTACGCACACAAAGGTACTGCCTTCTCCCGGCGTGCTCTTAACCGTCACCGTGCCACCGTGTAGTTCCACCACCATCTTGACGATAGCCAGGCCATGCCCGCCGCTGCGTCCTCTGCTCCCTGGAACAGTCTGGACGAAGCGCTCAAAAATATGCGGCAGCTTGTCTGGCTCGATGCCAGCGCCAGTATCGTTGACAAGCAGCTCTATTGTTCGCTCCTCTTCGTCGGCGCTGATCTGTTCCGACAGCCTGGCGGAGATCATGACCCGCCCTCCTGCTGGCGTAAAACGTAGGGCATTGCTCAGCAGGTTGCGAATGACCTGTTGTAAGCGGATGGCATCGCCGTAGAGCCGGGGCAGATTGGGCGCGATCTCAACCCCTACAATGATATTATCATCGCTGGCTGTCAATTCCATTTCTTCAACGGCGTTCTCAATCACATCGGATAGGCGCATAATGGCGCGGTTCAATTGCAATTGCCCGGCGTCGGCGCGTGCGATCAGGAGGAGATCTTCCAGCAGCGCGTAGAGGTGTTCGCTACCAGAGCGAGCGCGACGAATAAACTCGTGCTGCTGCTCGTTCAGATCTCCGGCAACGCCTTCCAGGGCCAGGTCCAGATAGCCGTTAATGGTATTGATGGGCGAGCGTAGTTCGTGCGCCACCTTTGAAAGAAAACCGGCCTGCATCTGTCGTGATCCCTCGCTGCCCGACTTTTGCTGCAACGCTCTGTTTTCTAGCGCTGCCGTCGTCATTGCGCTAATATGACGCACGAGTCGAAACTCATCACTGTGAAATGCTGTCGGACGTGTTAGCCAGATGAGGCCATGAAGTCTGTTGCTGGCAAGCAATGGAACGGCAACTTCAGCCGGGAACAACTCGGGATTATCGCCGGAGCGAAAAGGCGCGCGCAACATGGGATGGCGATGGTGTGCCGCCCACGAAGCGAGCAACTGTTTGTTTTCTAGATCAATAGGCTCGCTGGCGAGTTGCGTTGTGCGTATATCTCGAATAGGGTGAGCATCTTCAATCTGGTGTGGCTCGCTATTCAGCTCTGCAACTGGCACCAGTTTACGAGCGCCCTCATCTGTAATGTACATAATAGCTTGCTGACAGGGGATGACGTTCTGTATAGCGGTGAGAATGGTATGATAAAGGGTTTCGGGATCAAGATGAGCGACAATGGTGCGCGAGAGACGAAAGAGCATTTCGCGCTGTCGTGCCTGTTGCTGGGCAATAGCCGTCTGACGAGCATGTACAATTGTCTGCACAGCCTGTTCCGCCAGGATTTCCAGTAATCGCTGTTTCTGTTCGTCAAAACAATCGGGCTGTGTGCTGCTGACTGTGAGTGTGCCAAGCAACAGCTGTTGGTCCAGTAGAGGAACACAAAGTATGGAGCCTATGGGCTGGCTGCCGAGGCGCTTGAAACGGGGATCTTGTTCGGCGCAATTGAGGAGGAGCGAGCGGCGATGTGCTGCGACCCAGCCAGCCACGCCTTCGTTGAAGTGAAAACGCGTGCGGCGAGGTTGCTGACCATGTGGGAGCAGAGCGGCAAGGGTGACGACGGCTGTATTGGAGGCATCCACCAGAGCCAGCGAGCAATGAGCAACTTCCAGCAGAGCGCCGGCGTGCTGCACAATTTTTTTGATGATCTGAAGCTGCTCTGGATCAATTAGCTCCTGGGATTCAATGGTAGTGGTAGCAATATTACTTGTGAAAAGAGCGTTTGAAGTGAAAGAAATATGGGCCGTCATACAAGACCTCTTTACCATTTATGATATTCGGTGCTATACATCACAGCAGAAAAAATGTGAAACGGGTTGGTTTTAACCGCCAGGAAGAACGCCGTCCACTTCATTTTTCATCATCGGCAAACGTATGTGATCCTTAAATGTTGATGAGTAAAGTATATCATTGTGTGTCGCAGCTCGTCGAGATAGCCTGCTATTCAGGCTATCTTCGAGGCGGTATCAAGAGATCCTCTTGCAAGGGCAGGGTCGGAGCGTCGCTGAGGGAGGGCTGTCCGGCAGGCTGGAGCGGCAGAGTGAAGAGAAGGCGCGCTCCGGCTCCTGGAGCGTTTTCTGCTCCTACCTGACCGCCGTGTGCCTCAACGATGGCCCGTACTATAGCCAGACCCAGGCCACTGCCACCGGTCTTTGATTGTCGTGCGCTATCGGCTCGATAAAAGCGCTCAAAGACGCGGGGGAGCGCCTCGGGATCAATGCCCGGTCCGGTGTCTGTGACGGCGATAACGATCTGCTCGCCCTGTTGCTGTGCCTCGACTGTGATCGTCCCCCCAGCAGGGGTAAAGTGAAGAGCATTGTCGCAAAGGTTTGCGAAGACGCGGGCCAGCATGTCCGGATCGGCCTGTATGGAAGGTAAGTTGTAGGAAATGGCGTTGACTGGCTCGACTTGCTCGCGCTCGAACTCGGGGGTCAGAACGGCCAGCACTTCATCGAGCAGGGCAGCCAGGCGTACAGGTTTGCGGTGTGGATGCAGCGCACCAGCCTCCACCTTCGCCATCATATGTAGATCTTGCACCAGACGGCGTAAACGCAGGGTCTCGCGAAAAATGATGCGCCCGGTAGCTTCGTAGTCTTCGTGGCTTTGATCGACACCATCAGCCAGTGCTTCTCCCAGGCCAGCAATCGCTGTCAGCGGTGTGGCGAGATCGTGGGTGATGCTCATAAGCAGTTCGCGTCGCCAGATCTCCTGTTTGCGTAGCTCCTCCACATCGCGCTGCAACTGTGCTGCCATATCGTTAAATGTCGTTGCCAGTTCGCCCAGTTCGCCCAACGCTTTAGTGCGCACCTGCGTCCCATAATCGCCAGCGGCCATTTTGCGCGTTGCGTTGTTTAGTTTGGCCAGGGGATGTGTAATCGTGCGCGAGAAGAGAATACCTGCAATGGCGGCAAGGATGGTTACGATCACCGAGGCAAGCAGAACGGCCCGCCCAACAATTTTTATAAATGGGGGTAAGGTGTTATTTGCTGCTGAAGTGGGAATGAGGACGACAACACCAATGGGGGCGTTCTTACCAGCGACTTTGACCGGCTCTACGGCAAAGGCACGTGGCAGTACACCCAGATATGCTGTGCCAATCTCTCCGGTGGCAGATTTGCCCTGTTGAGCCTTTAAGACGGCATCGCGCAACTGACCCAGACCATCTTTTGTTTTTTCGTCAGGATGGTTCAGTCCATCAAGTAAAGAGTCCAGCAGGTCTTTTGTCGAATCTTTGCCATGCGACAACGATTTCAGCGTTGGGAAGGTTGCATCATTCTCGTGGTCGATGACGAAGAGCAGATAGTCATCTCCCTCTGCTTTGGTGACGGCGGTTGTAGCGGCAAGGCGCGGGAAACTGTAGGCGGCTTTGGCGGCTTGATAGAGGCTGTGGTCATCGTCCTGTGAGTAGTGGTCGCTCACCAGTTGTGCCGTACTGGTTGCCGCGTTGGTTAAGCGGCCCTGCTGATCGATATCATAGAAGCGGACAATGGCGAAGAGAGCGGCCAGAGTCAACAGGCCAGTTGCTACCAGCGAAACCAGCACAGAGCCTATTGCCAGTTGCCAGCGGATGCTTTGCCACCAGCGAATACGCATGATCTTTCCTTGCCACCAGCGAATACGCATAATCCTTCCTTTTATACTGGTCGGGTGCTTTTGGCCTCAAAGCGATAGCCAACGCGCCAGACTGTCTTAATATAGCGTTGCCCCGGTTCGGTCTCGATCTTTTTGCGCAACGAGCTGATATGCACGTCGATGGTGTGACCATCGCCAAGATAGTCGTAGCCCCAGACCTTGTTCATCAGCATTTCGCGCGTGAAGACGCGGTCGGGCGATTGTGCCATGAGCGCGAGCAGATCGAATTCGGTTGGGGTCAGCGCAATTTCTTTACCATTGATCTCCACGCGCCGCGCTGGTAGATCGACGAAGAGGCCGGGGAAGTAGAGGATCGTCTTCTTCTCCGACTTTGTTGGAGAGACGGCTGCCGGTTGTTCGCTGCTCTCCTGGCTGCTGCTGGTTCGCCGCAGAATGGCCCGCACGCGGCTCACCAGTTCACGCGGACTGAACGGTTTGACCAGATAATCGTCTGCCCCCAGTTCCAGCCCGTTGATACGGTCGTCCTCATCGCTGCGGGCGGTCAGCATCAGAATAGGTGTTTTGGACCACGCACGAATGCGGCGACAGACCTCAAAACCGTTGAGCGCGGGTAGCATAATATCCAGGATGACGAGATCGGGATGTTCACGCGCATGGAGCGCCAGGCCATCCGCCCCATCGTAGGCCGCGACAACAGTATAGCCGGCATCTTTTAAATATAAGTTCAACAGGTGAATGATGCCTTCTTCGTCTTCGATAATTAAAATCTTTTGCGGCATAAGTCATGCTCCTTCTCATGGGGCAGCGGGCTTGTTAACTGCAAAAGTGCGCGGTTAACAGGGTCACAGCCCTACACCACAAGAAATTTGAACTTTCTTTATTTGCTATCTTAGCATAAAAGCGTTTCATTGTGTTACAAGGTGTGAGTTTCGCTGCAAATCTTGAGCAAATCTTGAAGGTTCATTACCATGCATGGAAAGTTCCAGGTGCTATAATAAAGTTTGTTGCAGATAATAAATAATTATTGTCGCAAAGATTGGCACAGGAAGAGTTGTCTCTGCTCAATAGTTGTAGCAGAGGTATTTCACGGAAAGAGGATTCGTTTTATGCCCGTAAGCTATGGTATTTCGCTTCCGCAGGGCTGGGTGATGGATCTGGTCCATATCAAAGATCCAGTAGAAGCGTATGAGGCGATGACGAGTGTTGCTCAGACAGCCGATGAAGTTGGTTTTACTTCCGCCTGGCTCGTTGATCACTTTCACACGATCCCGCAACCATCGCAGGAGGTGACATTTGAGTGCTGGATGAGTACAGCGGCATTGGCACGTGATACAAAAAACATTCGCATCGGGCAGATGGTGGCCTGCAATGGCTATCGCAATCCCGCGCTGCTGGCAAAGATGGCAAGCACGGTCGATGTGCTGAGTCATGGCCGGTTGAACTTCGGCATCGGGGCAGGTTGGTACGAACACGAATATCGTGCGTATGGCTTCGAGTATCCCGATGCACCGACGCGTCTACGCTATTTGCGCGAGGCGGTGCAGGTGATTCTGGCGATGTGGACGCAGGAGGAGGCGATATTTGAGGGCAAATATTATCAGGTGCGAGGAGCAATCAATCAGCCAAAGGGCGTCCAGAAGCCGCACATTCCGCTGTTGATTGGTGGCGGCGGCGAGAAGGTGACGCTCAAGCTGGTGGCGCAATATGGTGATGCCTGTAACGTGGGTGGTGGCGATCTTGCGACGATCAGACATAAGCTGGACGTGCTGAAACAGCATTGTGAGACGGTTGGGCGCGATTACAATAGCATTCATCGTACATCTGGAACGCTCTGCGCCATTGCCGATACTGATGAGGAGGCGTTGGCGTCGATCTCGGAAGGTGTGCGGGCCAGATATGCGAACACGCTCGATGCTGCGCTGGTTGGTGGCCCTGACACGATTCGCAAGCGCATCGCCGCCTACGAAGAAGCTGGTGTGCAGGAGTTGATACTCCGCTTTGCCAACCCAACAGACTTAACCGGGATTCGCCGTTTTGCGCAGGAGTTTATTGGCTAACTTCTACTTCTATTGTTGGTAAATAACTGTATTGTACGGACATGATTGATCATGTCCCATTCATCCAGATTTATCCAGAAGATACATATTCTTCGTGAATATTGATAAATCATAGGATAAATGGGACGTGATCAATCATGTCCGTACAAATTGTTTTGCGTTTATATCTTTTGGGAAGTTACTGCATCGGGTGCTAGATCGGCGACATGATGGAAGCGCTTGAGGTGGTGTTCCATGCCCATTTCATGGAGTTGTGGATGGATCAGATTGGCCTGAATCAACAGGTCGCGGTCTCCCAGGATGCTTTCGGGTGTGCCATCTGCCAGGACGCGTCGCTCTTCTCCTATCACGACCACGCGTTGGGCGATGATCGGCACAATCTCTAGTTCATGGGTGGTTGTGATCACCGTTTTGCCCGCCTCACCCAACTTGCGAATGAGATTGACGAGTACCCATTTCGTGCGCGGGTCTAGGGAGGCCGTTGGTTCGTCGAGCAGGATCACATCGGGGCGCAGCGAGAGGACCGAAGCGATAGCGGCACGCTTTTTCTCTCCTCCAGACAACTCAAAGGGCGCGCGTTTCGCCAGATGCGTAATATCCATCAGCGCCATCGCTTCCTGACAGCGCTCTTTGACTTCTTTGGGCGTGAGGCCCAGTTGCAGCGGCCCAAACGCTACATCGTCGAAAACGGTCGCGCTGAAAAGCTGGACATCGGGATCTTGAAAGACGAAACCAACCTCGCGATGAAACTGAAAAGCGTCTTCCCCGGCTGCCACCGCCTTGATCTCCCGGCCTAGAACGTGCATGCGCCCTTCGGTCGGCGCATAGATGCCATCGAGCATCTTGAGCAGCGTTGATTTGCCACAGCCGTTCGCTCCCAACAATACGACCTGTTCGCCGCGCCGTACTTCTAGATCGACGCCATCCAGCGCCAGATGACGGCCTCCGTAGCGATAACGCACTTCCTGTAATGAGAAAATTACATCGTTTGCTGTATGTGGTGTGTTCATATAATTCTATTTCCCAGCACGAACACCACGACGGCCAGCACAACCGCACCAATGACAACAAGCCAATCGGCGCTCTGCATATGATCGTCGTGGTAGGTGTAGATATCCCCTTTAAAGCCCCGGGCCGCCATGGCAGCGTAGACATCGTTGCTCATTTTAAAAGAGCGTTGCATCAGGCTTGTGACTGAACTGCTTACCCAACTGCGTTGCTCGTTGCCGCTCGTGATGCCAACTGTGCGACTTTTGCGAGCCTCAAACATGCCATTGGCGGTGTGCAGGAAGAGGAAGATGTAGCGATAGGTCATGGTTAAGAGCAAGATGAAGACCTGGGGTACGTGGAATGCACGCAGGCTCTTCATCAGATCGGACCAGGGCGTAGTCAGGATCAACAGCACTGCCAGCGAGACCGAGACGCCGACGCGTGCCACAAAGATTGCCGCCGTGAGGACGGTGCCCCAGGATGGTCCGAGATGAAGTGAGCCGATAGTGATGTCAAACCAGCGCTGGTCCGCAGCAAAGAAAATAGACGGAATGATCACGATTCCGGCAAAGAACGGAATGCCGAGCCAGACGCGTTTGACAAACACATCATAGGGAATCTTGCTCAGACGCGCAACGACCAGTAGCGCCAGATAGAGCGCTATCAATGTCAGCAGCGAGTGTGAGAGACCTGCGGCAAGGACCAGGGCGAGAAACATTACCAGTTTTGCGCGTGGATTGCGGGCTTGAAGCCAGCCCGCTTTGTGAGCATGTTCCTCGGTGAAGACCGATTGTTCAATAGCTCCGGCGATACCTGAGATCGTCTTCTCGATCCAGCCAAATTGCCGCTTTTGCTCTCGCCTCTCAGCACGCCAGGAATTCGAAGTCGTCATGCGTGCACCGATCCTTCTTCTAGCGTATCCTGTGGCTGTTGCGTCTGTTTGCGGCGCAAGAGCGAGCCAATGCCAAGAATAACTGCACCGATGAGCAGCACACCGATGATCCCGCAGATCTCGTAACCGATGGCCGCGTGCCAGAGTGGTGCGTTGGCGTCGCTAAAGAATGGCAACTGGACATTGTAGCCGCTGAAGGGCGCGCTAAATATGCTCGAAAACTGGCGCAACCCCTCTGGTATATAGCCAAAAGCTGCCTTGACATCCTCAGCGCTGCCCTCGCCAAAGGCAAAGCCGGGGGCAACCAGACCAAGCGGGGCGATGATCGCAATGGCGACGAAGAAGGTTCCCGTCCGTTTAATCCGTTTTGGCAAGAGGAACCAGGCGAGCGGAATCAGGATGATGGCGATAACGGCTGTGATTGCCAGCATTACCCAGACATCGGGCCAGCTAACCTGCGACCAATCGGCCCCGAAGAAATGATCAATGCGTCCCCCGCCAGTGAGCAGTCCGGCCAGGAATAAGATCACGACGGCGGCAACAATCCCAACGGCGAAGACACGCCAGAGCGGTATCGTCTCTGCCTGCCCTTCCACGATCTCGGACCCCGCAACGACGGATCGCAGCGAAGTGAGATATTGTGGATAGTTGCGCTGAATAAAGGCAAAGCCAAGCGCCGTGACCAGCGCTTCTACCAGCGCCGCGCCGAACAGATGTGATATGAGCATAGCAGGTAGCGCAACCGCAAGAGGGTAAGGGCTGTAGAGCGCATGTCCGTTCTGGGTGAACAATAACGGTTGCACACCAAGCTCAACAGCGACAGCTACCGCCGAGACGGTGATGCCAATGTATGAGCCAATACCAGCTGCCCAGACGCGGCGCGTCGAGAGCAGAGGGGATTTTCCGGCAATGAGCTTATAGCTTGCATACCCGACAAAGGGGAGAATGACGCCCATGTTCAGACAATTGGCAAAGATAGCAAGAATGCCGCCATCGCCGAAGAAGAGTGCCTGAATAATTAGAGCGGTACTGACCCCGATGATTGCCGCCCAGGGGCCAAGCACGATAGCGATGAGGGTGCCTCCAACCGCGTGTGCTGTCGTGCCACCGGGGACGGGGATATTAAACATCATAATCGTGAAGGAGAAGGCGGCAAAGATCGCCAGCAGTGGGACGGTGCGATGATTCAGTACTTTGCGTACACGCCTTACCGCGATAGCCCAGGCCGGAACTGTTGCAAGGCCTGTTCCCAGGGAAAAGACCGGGCTAAGATAGCCATCAGGAATATGCATAGTTTGTCTCCATTCTTCTCTGTGGGAGCTATTTCAGCACATGCAAGAAATAGATCAGGGTGATGGAAGCAACAAAAATACAAGCAGAAGCTCTACACTACAAATACATTTCGTTGTTCTCAATAAAAAGCATATCCTATTTGCGAATGATTCGCAAGAGCAAAAGATTTTTATTGATGTGTACGAAAAAAGATGACACAATCCTGTTGCTATTCTTTTTTGCAGTGGCATTTGCGGTAACAATGTATGGGGAAGTTGTCAGGAATGTTGATTGGGGCATCCACGAAATCTTCGCTAGATGCACCATTATGACCCTGATTGTTTTTTGCGGCGCTCCATTTCGCGCAGTTCGACGCGACGAATCTTGCCAGAGATTGTCTTGGGCAGGCTCTCGACAAATTCGATCTCGCGAGGATATTTGTAGGGAGCGGTGACTTGTTTGACGTATGTCTGTAGCTCAGGGGCGAGTTCGGGCGTTGGACTATAGCCTGGAGCGAGAATTACATAGGCTTTGACAATCTCGCCGCGCATCTCGTCCGGGCTGGCGACGACCGCTGATTCGGCAACGGCGGGATGCTCTTTGAGGGCGCTCTCCACCTCAAACGGCCCGATACGATACCCGGCACTGATAATGACATCATCGGCCCTGCCAACGAACCAGAAATAGCCCTCTTCGTCCTGGTAGGCACGATCTCCCGTAATATACCAGTCGCCGCGCAAACAGGCCTGCGTTGCATCAGGATTGCGCCAGTATTCTTTAAAGATCCAGGTTGGGCGCTCTGGTTTGACACGAACGGCGATATCTCCTTCTTTGCCGGCGGGGAGCTGATTGCCTTCATGATCGATGATGCCGATCTCAAAGCCGGGCGAGGGTTTGCCCATTGAGCCAGGCTTCACCGAGAGCGCCGGGAAATTACCACACAACAAGACGGTTTCGGTCTGTCCATAACCATCGCGGATGGTCATGCTCGTCTGCTGCTCCACAGAATGCCCATAGTGTAAGGGAAGGAGTCGTTGTTGTCTAGATTTAGGGCATTGCAGCCAGTTGTAGCTCGGCGACAGTAGTTGACTCTAGCGCTAGTAGTCGGTGCGAAATGGGCCCTTTCGATCCGCTCCACAAGCCAATCGCCTTTCGGAAATTTGACCGAGTGATTCGATCCACTTCTCAGGCCGTTTGATCTCGTTAAGCTTATATGCCATAAGACTGCTCTGCAGGCTGATTTAGGCATTTCGCACCGCATACTAGTGCTATTAGACACTGCGCTAGATGCCAACACCGCTCATTAGGAAAGAAGCAGTTACCTATCTTCAACAGCTGGTAAATAAGGTGACAAGTGAGCAGGTTTTCAGGTAAGGTGACAAGTGAGCAGGTTTTCAGGTGACGAGTGAGCAATCGGTGCGAAGAGTGAGCGACTTCAGATGCATGGCTTGGGAAAAACGCTCTTCCTCTGGCTTCCTCCATCAACGTTTTGTCAATTGGCTTTAACACCCACCCAGCGCAGCCATCACCACCAAGTGCTCGTGAGCCAGTTACCCCTGCGCAGTAGGACGGACAACCACCTCATTCACATCAACATGGCGTCACCAGATCAATTTGGGAAAAACCTACGCTAAGGGTACTTCACCCCTGAAAAGAGGAGCAATGGACTATGCTAAGGACTTTCCTGCTCATTTCGTCTTGCGTCGTAAAGGTCGAAGTTGCCCACTTGCAGGCGTCTGACCCTGGGGAGAGGTCACCAGCACAGCCAAAATCAGACAAATGTCCCTATCTCAAGCTGTAGTTCCTTATGGTTTCAGCCTTGAACGGTTGGACGAATGGTGATGTCGCCAATCTCGACGGAGTCAGGTTGTGCGATGGCAAAAGCAATGGCGCGTGCGACGGCGTCGGCCGGAATCCCAATACTCCGCATACTTTCTTGAGCGCGGGCGCGGAGCTCGGGGTCGGGAATCCAGTCGTTCAGCTCGGTCACAACGTATCCGGGAGATATCGAGGTGGTACGCAACACGCCGTCGGTCGATTCCTGCCGGAGTGCTTCAAGGAATGTGCGCACTGCATTCTTGGTCGCGGCGTAGACAGCTTGGTTTGGCACGATCTTCAGTCCCGAAGTCGACACGACAGTGACGAGGTGCCCACGTCCCTGCGCCCGGAACACCGGAAGGGCGGCCGCGACGCCGTTGAGAACGCCGCGCAGGTTCGTGTCTATCATGGCGTTCCATGCCTCGACATCGAGGTCAGCGACCGGAGCGACACGTGCCACTCCCGCATTGCTTACCAGCACATCGAGTCGCCCCGTCTGATCGGTGGCCGCTCTGACGAGAGCAACGAGGTCGTCGGCTCGGGTGACATCCGTCTGGAGACCGATTGCGTGACCACCGGCGGCATTCAACTCGTCAACCAACTCGGTAAGCCGCTCGCTTCGACGGGCACCCAGCACGACGATTGCTCCACTTGATGCCAAGGTGCGAGCGGTGGCCGCGCCGATTCCGCTGCTGGCACCAGTGATTGCGACGACCTTGCCTTCGATTCCCGACAAGCCCTTTTCTGATCTGTTCTGTGTCATCATTTTTCCTTTGCATAAAGTACTTGCTCGACAGAGGTCAATCCCAATGTGAAACCATCCCTCTGTGTCTTTTTCTCCTGGTGGATAGCTTTGCCCAGCATCAGTGGCCGAACACGCCAAAAGAGTGGAAAACCCTTTCATCAGGATCATTCCGCTAGCACAACCGGCTTCACGTTGAGATGGACGTTTTTTCTTTCACACACTCCCATCGCAAGACTCAAGCTTTTGCTGAAGTCGGTCTCTCAATGAAATATGCCTAGTCGGCAACAGCAACAGCCACGCCCTCTAGTCTACAACTTAGAGCGCGCTCTAAGTCAAGTGCGACTCGGCTTTCTCTCCGAATTTACAACTGCCGAGCACAACGATCCCCTTCTGGAGCGACTTCCCGAGGCAACAAATCATCAATGCTCACTCTTCGCGCTGACGGTTCTGTCAGAACTAAGATCACAGAAATGCATTAGGAACAACGAATCTGAGGCGCTGCGGTCTCTTCCTGCTAGGAAATTGTGTGCCTAGCTTCCTTCAAGGCTGTAAGCCGATCAAGAAAAGCTCGTCGCCGTTCTGAGAGCGTGACTGGTTCACTGATGGTGAAGCGAGGGCGAAGATAGTTGCGCAATTCATCAAAAGCACAGCAGAAACGAGCTGCTGAGTCAAAGTTCCCGAAGCCATGCATGGGGGAATACCGTTGCTTGATCCCTCGGTGGTCTTGCTCTCAACAATTGTTGAGATATTTGTTGGTCCGATGGTGGACCTGGTTGCCCAGTATTTCACGCACTGCTCGTGGGTAAGAGGTATAGCCATCTGTCGTCACCCATTCTGGGGTCGAGCCAACAACGGCGAGAGCGTGTTTGAAAAACTGTTGGGCGGCTTCCATATCTCGCTTTTCGCTCAGCCGAGAATCCATCAGATTGCCATCAGCGTCAATGGCTCGATACAGGGAGCACCACTTTCCGTGAACCTTGATATATGTCTCATCCACATACCAGGATCTCCCGGCTTGCCCCCATCGTTTTGTCTGCAATTGGTCTGCGACTAGGGGCGCAAACCGGGCTTCCCAGTCCCGAACAGTTTCATGAGTGAAGACAAAACCACGTTCTAAAAACATCTCAGCCACGTCACGCAGGCTCAACTTATAGCGCAGCCGCCACAGAACGACGAGAAAAACGACATCGGTGGGAGCCTCAAGGGAGTTGAAAAGAGTGCCAGTGCGCTCATTAAAAATGCGCTGGCACATCGGACAGAAAAACGTTGCATAGCCCAGTTTCGTTTTCCTTGTTCGCTTCCTGGTTGTAGATGCTGCACAATAAGGACATTTCATCGGTTGAGGCTTTCCATTTCCATTTCTTTTCGAGAGAAGGAGAGCAGAAGTCTGCCTCAACGCCAAGATGTTGTTTCAGTTCTGACAAAACCCAGTATTCTGGTCCGCAAGCTTCTCAAACGGGGCCATTTCATCTCGCTCGATGATTTGCGCGACCAGATGCTGGCCTTTATGGCCTATTACAATCGGACAATGGCTAAGCCCATCCAGTGGACGTACACCGCATACTGACAGAAAGTGCCCTACCGATGAACGGTACAACCAAGCCTCTTCATTTAAGAGGCACTTCCCTCTTTGGGCCAAGTGACTTCTAAACACAGCTGATTGTTGTCGAAAAACACAAATGATCCTAATTCAGGAATATCTGTGACAGAGACATGAGCATTTTTCAAACGCTCGCGTAAGGTGTGTGCGGCAGTTCCATTTGGGAGCCGCAAGGCGACATGAGGGGCAAAACTCTGTGGGTGAGAATCTGAGATGCCGAGCGTTGTTTTTTCGGCTGGGCGTTCAAAGAAATGGAAGCCTCGGATGTGGTCATCGTTGGGTTTGACGAAAATGAGACAATGCCTGCCGCGTCCCTCTTTGGACGGGAGGATCTCACTGGTAGGCATCCCCAACACGTCCCGGTAGAAGCCAATAGTCGCCTCCAGATCCGTGGTAAGCAAAGCAATGTGATGAATCCCATGCCAGGGAAGTTGAAATGATTGCTCTGTGAGAGACATCTTTCTTCTGCTCCTTCTCTTTTTCTAGACGATATAGATGGGCACATAGGCATGGTGAGGGTTGGGAACGAGAGGCCCTCGCTGCTTCCGCTGTTTGACGAAGCCGAGAAACACCGTTGGCGTACAGCCCATCCATATCTTGAATTCATGGATAATATGGGCTTGATCCTGATAGCCAAGCTGAGAAGCGACGTCAGCAAGAGAAGAGGCTGGCTCGTGGATCAATATGCGAAGCAGCGCCTCGAAGCGGAGGAGGCATGCAAACTTCTTGGGCGAGACACCAATGCACTGCTTAAATCGTCGTTCAAATTGGCGTAAGGAGAGACCACAGTCAGCGGCGAGCGCACTCATACGGATGTGACCATGTGTGGTGTAAAGCCGTTCGAGTGCCGTTCGCAGAAACGTCACATCAGCAAGCGTCCAGCGCGTTCGCACGGCGCTAAAGTGCTGAGAGGAAAGCATTTGCTTGGCAAAAGAACTGCGGCGGACCGTCCCCTCCAAGGTGAAGGCAAGGCGGAGCCAGATGCCCTCACGTGGGACAGTCAGCTGCATCGCCTGTTGATCGAGCGATGATCTCTGTTTTTGATGAACGATACCAGGTCTTTCCATCGTGCATCTCACCTCGTCGTTTGTTCTACGAGAACGGGTTTTGTGAAGAGCTTCTCACACGACTGTTTTCACTCGGAGAGAGGTGTCTTCACGTGTGACGTTCTCAGAGAGAGCATACCAGAGAACCCCACCAGGAGTCTTGTTAAAAATCGACATTTCTTTCTTCTACTCTGGACTCTTTCCTGATCATGGAGCCATTTGAGCCTCAATGTACTAGATCTTCTACAAGAGAAGCGAGTGTGATAGTCTACCTAAAAGTCTCTTTCTCTCGTTTTACCTTTCCCTGCTTATACTTGCTCGTTCCTCTTTAGGAAGCACGAATCCCCTTCGTCTCTGACTATGAGTAGACTGGTAGAGGCGAATCCTCTCTTCATAAAATATACTAGGTAGCAGCGATGAGCGGATTTTTCATCGAAGCCAAGTGATTCATAAAAATAGACTCGGAAGAGGAAAGAGAGGAATTGGAGGGCGGAACATGATTCTCTCTTCACAAGGCGATTTTGCAGAAAGTGTGTGAGCGTGAGGAGCAGCACTAGAATGGACGAGCAGCAACAAGCCGGGCAAAAACAGGATGATGCAAGAGGCTTGGCTCAGCAAGAAGAGTTACACCCGCCTCTCGCCAGCAGTCGCTCGACTCATGAAGGGCAAACATACACCTTCCTGCTGGCGAGAGACGGGGACTCTCGTAGGCTTGCTGACGTTACTCTATCACTGTACGCAATGCCTCGATCCGCTCCCTGACGCTGTACTCCGCTGAGGGCTTCGGCTTTCTCTCCACAAGTGGCTGTTCTGGATAGCGCAACACCCGTTTCCTCACATAACGCCCGTGGCTGCTCGATTTCTCTCCTTCCAGGGATGGTAGTGTAGGACGATGTGCTTGCAGCAGCAGACATGGCACCAACGCTGAGCGTTCATCCCTTCGCCCAAGCGTCAGGAAGAAGGTTCTTTCTCCTACAGCGGTGCGCACAAAGATTGAGCCACTTGTAGCTTCGTTCGTCTGGGGATTTCTGTACAGAGAGCTGAATGCCAGAGAGGCAATGAAGAGAGGATATTAAGGCAGCCTGATGATGTGTGATCAGACTTCGGCTATTTGCTGCGACCACATCTCGCAAACACTCATCGTTTTCTTATCAAAGGGAATATAGTAGAGTAAGCGGAAACGCCTATCCTGCGTAAAATGTTCCGCAGCGAGGCGAAAGTGCAGGGGTTGTCCCTGTGGCCCTTTTAGTGCTATCGGATAGAGCAGACGCGCTGCAACGGCAGATGGAAGTCCCTGTTGAGCTTGTTCCCAATACGTTCTAAAGTCAGGAATATGCTGCAACCAGCGGGTTGTGAGCGCGGTATGCCAGGTCTCATGACGAAAAGGCAGCATTTCATGGTAAAGCGCCTGAACCAATTGAGGGTAGAACTGTTCCGCAGCATGGACCAGAGAGCCCAGACACGACTGTGTATCAAACCAGACATCAATAATGGAATGGTCCCTTAATTGGAGCAGATTCGGGTCACCAGGGCAAACTCTGAGTAGCGATGGAATGAGAGCGTTCCACGCAAGAAGCCGGTGGGCACAATCCAGCAAGTAGGTAGGAAGCCGGACTGCCTGCAATACATCGTGGCAACAGTCTCGCGCCCAATCCATTTCTTGCCTGGTGGGCAACCTCTGGGCAGAGGTATAGCCAAAGAGCGCAAGCACTTCCTCAGCCTCACGGCTCTCAACTTCTATAGCCTCAAGGATACGCTCAAGCGTTGGACGCAGTGGTTGCTTCACTCTCCCAGACTCTACCCGTTGCAAATAGCCACTGCCAAGCTCGGCTTCTAGCTCAATATCAAGCTGTGTTCTGCTACGGCACTGACGCAATTCACGCAGTCGTTGCCCTCCCTGCGGCTCATTCTGTTGCATAGCCTGGTCCTTCTTCACTCAATTCGACTTCGGAGTCAATGACAGCGATCCTCCCTACATGTATGATAGCAGAGAGGAAAAGGAAGAGCAACAGAGCTCTGAGAGTCACTGCATAAAGAGGGAAGCACAGCGAACGGAGAAACAAGCATGAAGGGCAATAAACCACATATCTATATACGGGAAGCAACGGCAAAGGATGCCGAGTCAATCACAGCAGTGTTGCAGGGTGCATTTGCTGAGTATAAGGTAGCCTTCACCGCCGAAGCATTTACCGCGACCACTCCCACGCGCGAACACCTGGTGCTCCGATTGAGCGAAGGCCCGATATGGGTTGCCGTACAAGGGGAGATCATTGTCGGTACCATCTCTGCCGTTCTCAAGAGCAAGGAGGTCTACTTGCGCAGTATGGCGATCCTTCCCTCTGCACGAGGACAAGGGATTGGAAGGCTTCTGCTGGGGCAGGTAGAGGAGTTCGCCCGCCGACACAACTATGAGCGGGTGTTTTTGAGCACGACTCCTTTTCTCACGCAAGCCATTGGCTTGTATGAGCGCGATGGGTTTTACCGCAGCGATGAAGGTCCCTATGAGTTGTTTGGAACACCGCTCTTCACGATGGTAAAGATCCTCAAGCCGGCAGAGGAGTGGGAAAATAGAGGACAGAGAAAGAGAGATGGACATTATGGTAGTTGATACGAAGACGCTTCCGTCTGCCCATTGTAGAAATTGGGATTGTGGTGTGGTGGCTGGTTCATAGCTTCCTCTTCTCCACGCTCTTCAAGAAAAGATGTCCCGTTGAATCTCACGGCGAACGGGAGTTGAGGGAACGATGGCTTGCATTCACCAGATCTTGAAGAGTTATCCGTTTGGATACATCACTACAATGAACAGAGATGAGATGCACCACACAGGCCAACAATACCGTACACCCCAGCGGTGCATCTTTTTTGTTAAGAGGTTGGCCGAAAGGTGAGCCAGCCAACCCATGAGGTTAGTGTGAGTACGGAATAGCTTGCTCACCTCTATGCTTCGAGCAGCTTCCTTTATGCCCTCCCGACTTGGAACAAAGACCGTCACCACATTGCACAACATAGCCAGTGCCATTCTCAAAGGATGAGACGCACGAGAAATACTGGCCTGAGCAGTAGTCAGCAGGTGGATCAGTGATGTAGTTTCCCTGCTCAAAGTCATATCCCCAGAGGTCCCGTTCACTCCAGTAGGCATCGCTGGCGTTGGCGTCGGTATTTGTGTAGGGATCGGTATCGTCGGCTGAAGGGTGGGCGTCGGTATCTGTGGAGGGATTGGTGTCGGCGATGGCATAACGGTTGGAGATGGCATAACGGTTGGTGTTGGTGTTGGCGGCAGCTCTGTTGGTGTGGCTGCGGTGGCGTGCGCCTGAACAGTCGGTGTCATGCTGGACTGAGCCGTATGTGGATGCTGCGTGGTGGGAGCAGCACTGACCGAAGCGCACACGCTACACACGATCAAGACAAGCACGAGAGAGCCGCAGCCAATCACCCACTGCACGCTTTTCTTTGCAGAAAGTAGCGCGTCCAGAGTCCCGGTTGCCGTACTGGTGGTGGCCGTGGGACGAATAAACCAGGTTGCGGCGGCGGATACCAGTGAGCATGAACTTCCGCCTGACCACTTGAATAGTCGCCTATGCAAATGAGCTAGGCATTTGCCGAAAACAGAGGCAATCTGCTACAGTGATCGTATGAACAGGGCTGAAGAACTCGAAGCCTTGCGGCAAGAAAATCGAACCCTGCGCCAGGAAAATCAAGCCTTCTGTCGAGCAGTGGCCGCTAAAGACGAGCGATTCAAGTGGCTCGACCAGGAGAAACACTTGCCGAGCGAAGCGCTTCAGAAAACGACCCAGGTGGTCGATCAGTTGCGCCAATGGGTCAAAAACCTGGAGGAACAGCAGGCCAAAGACAGCCACAGCAGCCACCTGAACCAGGACTGTCAAGTCTTTTGGAGAAATTGCCAGGGCTTTCCAATTCTAATAAACAGTACAAGAACCAGTGAAAAGGAGAGCAAGAGCTTGTTGAGGGTGAGCGTCAAAATAGCGCATCTGTCGAGCAACGTTGCGAACGCCAACGCGATCCATCAAGCTCAAGACGGTGCTGTTGAGTTGAGCCAGAAGGCTCGGTACTCGTCCAGTGCGCGTTTGACAGGCATCTTCCCCTAAACTTCCGTCGCGGCGATAATGCAGCCGATTTTCGATGGCCCAATGCTCCCGAATCAAAGCGAGCAGGCGGCTAGGTGGCGCTTGGCGCATGGAGAGACTACTCAGTCCATAGACGACTTCATGACGAAGCGTGCCAGCTTTGAGCAAGAAGGTCGTCCGTTCGAGCCGAAAGACTTGCTCGATGCCTTCCCATTGCTTGCCAAACCACTCATTGAGATCAGGACTGCACGTGATAGCTCGATGTTCTTTCCGTCCATGAGCTTTGTCCCACGTCTCTGCTTGTTTCCACCGACGACGATCAGGGCCGCGATCTTCGAGCAAGTCCGCAATATCTTCCTGGAGGGTCGGTTGGTTCTCTTTGGCGATCAAAATATAATCTCCGGCTAGTTGATGCACGCGGCTACAGAGATCACGTTGGGTATGCATGGCATCAAGAGTCAAGATACGTCCTTTCACACATGAGGGAGTCAATAAGGGTTTGAGCGCACTGATCTCGTTCTCTTTGGCCCCGACATTACAGTGCCACAAGACAATGCCAGTGGCGACCTCATAACAACTGAGTTGATGGATTGGATGTTCTTGTGAGGTCGTGGCACGCAATGTTTTCCCGTCAATCGCCAGATGAGCATGATCGGCTTGACTCTGTGGAGTGTGTAACCGACTTGGCTCGTCTCCACACCGGATCTGAGCCTCCCATCGCACAAAAAAAGCTGATAAGATCTCGTCAAGGTGTTTCCCATCCACTTTCGCCAAGACGTTCCAATAGGTCGTCTGACATGGCATCTTCTCTCGTCGTAACTCAAAGTGTTGGGCCAAGTATCCTGCTCGATGGCGAATCCATTCGGTGGCTGCACTCAATGTTTTTTGTCCCGCAAGTTTGGCAAGCACAAGCAGGCACAAGATCACTGCCAAAGAGTAGCGTTTGCCTTGCGCACGCCTGGGATCAGTCAGTCCTTGCAATGCTTCATAGAGCGAGAGAACTGCGCTTTCCGCTGCTTCCATCTCCGCTTGAGGTGGCACGTTCCATGTTGTATAGTCCATAGAGAGTTTTCCTTGTCGATGTGATGTTTTTTGTATTCTACAAGAAAAACTCTTCTTTTTCACCTCCTCTTTGAGAATTGGAAAGCCCTGGAGAAATTGCTCAGGGCCTTGCACGCGAATTTTGATGTGAACACTGGAAAAACCATTCGTTAGGAAAAACAGCGGAATCTCGCTCAACTCTGTCAGAAACCCTGACGTATTTGTCAAGAGCGATAGTTCGCATGGACCGCAGTCTCCTCTGTGTGCGGACGGTCTTCCCTTGCGAAAACCAAAAGGATGGCCAAAACATGCTTATTCGACCTGAACGGGTGACAGACTACCCAGGTATTGCCACAATCCACGCTCGTGCCTTCAGCACCCAAAGAGGAGTCCCATTGATTGTCACCTTGCAACGTCAGCGGCGAGAGTTTGACCCGGAACTTTCCCTGCTGGCTGAAGTTGACGGGCGTATTGCCGGGCACATCCTTTTTTCTCCCTACCAGATGCGTCTGCTCGATCAAACCATCCCCTCAGTCAATCTTTCCCCGCTTGGCGTTGACCCAGCATACCAGCGCCAGGGTATTGGAGGACGCCTGATTGCCGAGGGCCATGCCATTGCCGCCGCTAAAGGCTACCTTGTCAGCACTGTTCTTGGACACCCAACCTACTATCCAAAGTTCGGCTACCAGACCCACGCTTTTGGCTCAACTCACCTCACCATTCCCATCGACCTTGCGGCCCGGCCAATCCTGGAAACACGCGGCCCAACAGAAGAAGATATCCCCGCCCTGCACGCACTCTGGTTTCGCGAGGAGCAACATGTCGATATAGCACTCGACCCTGGTCATGAGTTGCTCGATTGGCTCAGTCCTGATCCAGCCATTCAGGCAACTGTTTACATCCGCGAGGCTCAAGTTGTCGGCTACACCCGCATTCATCGCGACGAACCCACCAGCCCGCGCTATTTCCTGGCCCATGACGCCGAAGCCGCGCGAGCCATGCTTACGACCCTCGCAAGCCAACGCACGGAGACAGCTTTTGAGTCAACCTATACCCTTCCCCTGCATCCATTCTCAGCCACCACAGCCGCTCTTGGTCCCGCGCAAGCCAGATCATGGGAAGCTGGTATGGCCTATGAGCTGGCCCCCAGCCCCCTTCCCGACTACCTGGCTGTGCTCAGCGAAAAAGGCCGACCTGCCGGGAGGCCCATCTGGCCAGTGGCTTTTGATCTGGCTTGAGGTGCGCCAACCTGGAAGGTGAGAGAGGTATCCAGGTGTTCCATCTCAAGCTCCTTGAGATTTGATTTGTTTGAGCTTTTTTAGACCCTGGATACCTTCTTTATGCAAAAATTGGCTCTCACTCACACCAAACGTTAATATAGCCTCTCAAGGAGATGGACAAGGGGGTACTGAATAGTTACGACGTGGATTTTACTAAGCAAAATGCTATACTGCGGAATGCAGCAGTGAAACAGAAAAAGAGCCAGAACCGGAAAAACGGCATCTGTTACTTATGTGAGAAAGAGGCGAAGCAAACCCCTGAAGGACAACTTACCAGGGATCGCATTCCACCTGAATGTTTCGCACCTGAGCTTTTGGCGTCGTTCACTGCCACCTCTACCTCGCGATTTCACTATGCCTTCGCATGTCGGACATGTAACAACTACTATAGCGATTTGGAGAAAAATTTAAAAACTTGATGTTGATGGATGCTAAAGGTGATGTACAAGCTGCTGAGGATGCATGGAATAAGGTCGCCAGGGAGAACGAAACATCGCTCTTAAAATGTGGTATGTTGAGTAAAACCACTCGTGCGCGCTCCCTCTCTGGTGAGAGGCAAGAGGAGGCGTTGGCCAAGATAGCAGATGCCTTAGCCCAAGCAGAACAGCGGAAGCGAGCAGAGGAAGTGGTGCGCTCCCTCCCTGATGAGCAGCGGCAAGATCGGATATTAATCAAGGTGGTACGAGCCTTAGCCCAAGTAGGACAATGGGAGCAGGCCTAATACGTGGTCCGATCCATCCTTGATAAGGAGTGGCAAACCCCAGCCTTGAGGGTGTTAGCACACGCTCTTTTCACCCATCAGCAAACAACAAGACTTCGCAACTTGGCCCAGAAATCCTTCATGTCTGCTGAAACTAGAGATGCCGCTCTTGAGATCTTTACTGCTATCGTCGAAAGCGTCATCTTTCTCAAGCCCGAACTCGGTCTCGCCTTCGTGGAAGGGTTTCACTGGGTTGACGCATTTTTGCAAGGGAAGGAACGTTCCTCCTAAACCCTGCTTTTGATGACAAAAAGATCTTTTCAGCGTAAGCATCTTTCATTCTTGGCTCAGACGTTCCTCCCGGCCTCTGTTCACCTTTCTTCAACGCTTTGCAGTATAACTGGAAAACGACTGGCTTTCTGCTTCAACATCCTTGCGAACGAACAAGGTAGGTAGGTAGGTAGGTGACGCATTTTGCGCATCTCAACGAGAATATGGAGCTTTGAGCGGTTAGGCCAGAGTGTGTAAGCCCAATCCCTTGCCACTAGTAAGATGTTGAACCGACATGCTTGCTCCCTTTTGTTCCGTCACCGTCAATTATTTCCTCCTTTGCATTCTTCCCACAATCAATATGTAGTAGTTCTCCACATGTTTTCCACAACATATCCACATGTGGTCCTTCAACCGTAAAAAGAGCAGAGAATATATAGAGAATTGCAGATATATTGAGATGGTGTTTTGATAAGGAACATGCATATCATTTGACTCAGCCCGAAGTCGCTAGAGACGTGATTGAGACGACCAAAGAACGCGCTGGTCTGCTTGGCATTTCCATTGATGAGGGGACAGGCGAGAGCGAGGAGCGCGTGTCTGGCGCTCCTCGCTTGATCTGCTTTGAACCTTTCTGAGGAACTCCTGCAACGCTTCTGTGCTTCCTGATTGAGCAATCGCTCAGCCGCGAAGCAGCCCATTGTCACATCAGTGAGCCATCGATCGGTGGAGTTTATGACGGCTTTCAATCGCTCAGTCGCGAAGCGGTCCATTGTCACTCTGTCGATCCTGGCAACAGACGCCTGGAGGTTGAGTTTCAATCGCTCAAACGCGAAGCCGCCCATTGCTACTCTTTCTTCGATGAAGTCAACCTACAAAGCTCGCATGTTTAGTGATTCTGCGAAAGTAGGGGAAGATCAATTTGGCTGAGATCAAATAATCAGAGCAGGTAACGAGTTTGTGAAGACTCCTTAGCAGGGTATGCAGTCGTTGCTCCATTTGGACCCGGCAAGGAAAGCATATTGTGGTATCATGAGGCAACGATTGCATTATCACGCCGAAGTGTCTTGCTCAGTCCGTAACCAGGAAGGAGTTTCGCAGATGACTACCGCTAAGATCCCCAACATGACCGACTACGAGACCGAACGCCGCACTTTCTCACTCGAAGTACCTGAATACTATAACTTCGCGACCGATGTCGTTGACAAGTGGGCGCAAGACCCTGGCAAACTCGCTCTCCTCTGGGTTGGGCAAACCAACGAAGTCGAACAAATCACCTTTGCCCACATTGCCGAGCGATCCAGTCGAGCCGCGAATGCCTTTGCCAGCGCTGGCATTACCAAAGGCGAACGGGTACTTCTTATGCTGCCACGTATTCCTGAGTGGTGGGAAGTCGCGCTTGGCTTGTTCAAGCTCGGAGCGATTCCTATTCCTTGCACCACGTTGCTGACACCCAAAGATGTACAATTCCGTTCAGAAATCGCCGAACCGTCTGCCATTGTGACTGACAACGAGGGCGCGGCCAAATTCGACGAGGTACGTGGGGAGTGCCCTTCGGTACGAGTTGCTGTTTTAGCTGAGCATACTCATAAAGGCGTTGAACGAGACGGTTGGCAAAACTACCAAACGATGCTGCAAGACGCTTCACCCGAATTTACCGGAGAAAAAACGCGCAGTGACGACCCCTGCCTGATCTATTTCACCTCTGGCACCGCTGGCTATCCGAAAATGGTTCTGCACAGCCACGCCTCTTACCCAATAGGGCACCGAATCACTGCCAAATACTGGCTAGATCTGGGCGAAAACGACCTCCATTTGAACATAGGAGAACTTGGATGGGCAAAAGCAGCCTGGTCTTCATTGTTCGGCCCCTGGCAGATGGGCGCAGCCATGTTCATCCAGGACGGACGTGGCAAGTTCAATGCGCTTGAGACCCTGAAACTATTACACGAGTATCCAATCACCACATTCTGCGCTCCTCCGACTGTATATCGTATGCTCGTACTCGACGAGCCAATGGCCTATTTGCAAGCTAATCCACCAAAGGCACTACGTCATTGCGTTGGGGCTGGCGAGCCGCTCAACTCCGAAGTTATTAAGATATGGGAAAAAACCACTGGCCTGACTATCCGCGACGGGTATGGGCAAACAGAAACGGTCTTGCTCTGCGGGAACTTCCCGCCGCTCCCAGTAAAACCTGGCTCAATGGGCAGACCCTCGCCCGGCTTTGACGTGAGCGTCATCGACCACGATGGCAGCGAACTGCCGCCCAACAAAGAGGGCGACATTGCCGTTAGAATTAAGCCGCAGCGCCCGACGTGGATGTTTCAAGAATACTGGCGCAATCCCGAAGCGACCGCCAATTGTGTCCGTGGCGACTGGTATATCACTGGCGACCGGGCCTACAAAGACGAGGATGGGTATTTCTGGTTTGTAGGCAGGGCCGATGATGTGATCATCAGTGCCGGCTATCGTATTGGTCCCTTTGAGGTCGAGAGCGCGCTCAAAGAGCATCCAGCCGTTGCTGAGTCTGCGGTGATTGCCAGCCCTGACGAGATGCGCGGGGAAATCGTCAAAGCCTGCATTGTGCTGGCACCTGGCTATGATCCATCAGCTGAACTGGCTGACGAATTGAAAGAGCATGTCAAACGTGTCACAGCTCCCTATAAATACCCACGTGAGATCGAGTTTATGGAGAACTTGCCCAAGACGATCTCCGGCAAAATCCGCCGTGTGGAGTTGCGCGAACGTGAACAGCAGAAGCAATCAGGTCAGTAGATCATCTCACAGCGGTGTGCTAAACAATTGAGCTTTCATTGAGCTCTTCCTGCTGTGAAATAGATACGTTGCTCGTCAGTCGTCACCTTTCTTTTCTGGTTGCGACGGTGCTTGCAGTCCCAAGGTCAAAAAAGAGGCTTCGGTGGCATCGTGCAAGACACGGGTCAGCAGTCGCAGTTCGTCGGCGTTATAGTGCTGCAAGAAGCTGAGGAAGCCTCGCTCCATCTGCTCATCAAAGGCGCGATGCACCTCAAAAAGCTCTTTGCCGAGAGGGGTAAGGCGGAATAAGATCTCTTTTTTGTTCTTTGGCAGGGCTTCCTGGGTAATCAGATCTTTGGCAATCAACCTCCGGGTGATTTTCGAGACAGTGCCCTTTGGAATGTGAAACTGTTCAGAAATGGTAATGCCGTTCGCGGGTTCCAACCGTCCTATGGCATCGAGCACGCGCAGCGTCGTAGCGGTCGATTCACGCATCAAATCGACAATACGTTGATTACTACTGTGCTGAGCAAACCACTGCCAGGACGACTCATTTTCATCTGAGTCGAAACGCTCAGTGACCTGACCCAGCAAGGCAAGAATGCGTACGGAAAGCTCGGTGATCTCGTCGTGATTGTCTCTTGGAATGTGGTCAGCTTCAGACACAGTTCTCTTCCTCCAGGCTTTTCGTTTTCTTCAGTTTCTCACTACTATAGCAAACACCCACAAAAAAAGAAAGTTTCCTGGAAACAATCTTGACAAGATGATTCGCCCACGGTATTATTGTTTCCAGGAAACCAAATGGTTTCCGAGAAACAATTTTACATGAGGCTCCAGATCACATCCACTTCATGGGCCTGAGCCTGGTTCTTTCTCACAGAAAGAGGTTAGACCACTATGATCCGTACATGCAATCGCTGGCAACATAAGCTTTTCGCCGAGTACTTCAATCTGCCTGAAGGCACGGAACCCTTGCAAAACCGTCTTTTGCAGAATCACCCTTTGCCGAACCGCCCGCTACCTGCTGCTCATGCCAACGACCACGAGCCCCGGGTTCTGAAAGAGTGGCAGAAAAGCATTGGGAACTTTGTCGAACGGCATACCGCACACAAATAGTCATAGAAGATCGAACAGAACGTCTTCTCCTCTTACGAACCGCTAAAAGAAAAAGTGACTGATAAAGGAAAAATGCATGAAAGCTGCTGTACTCCATCACTTCGGGGATATCCCGCGCTATGAGGATTTTCCTGATCCTACTCCTGGCGAGGAAGAGATCGTGGTCCAGGTGAAGGCCGTCGCCCTGGAGAACTTTGATCGAGTCCTGGCAAAGGGGACGCATTATGCCAATGGCCAGTTCCTCCCCACGCTGCCAGCGATTATGGGGACCGACGGGATCGCGTTGCGCGAGGATGGCCAGCTCATCGGCTTTGGGGGCCTGCGGTCTCCTTATGGGTCGATGGCTGAAAAGGCGGTCGTTCCCAAAAAGCATTGCGTCCCGATCCCTGAAGGCGTTGATGCTGCGACGGCAGCCACGGTTCCTGCTTCGACGATGACCGCACTGTTCGCGCTCAAGTATGGGGCAAAGCTTCAACCGGATGAGACGGTTTTGATTCATGGTGCGACCGGTTTTGCGGGAACACTGGCGGTCCAGGTCGCCAAATTCCTTGGAGCACAACGTGTCATTGGCACCGGGCGCAACGCTGCACAGCTGACGAAGCTGCGTGAGCTGGGCGCCGATGCGGTGATCAACCTCAAACAATCGGACGAAGCGCTGGTCGAAGCCTTCAAGCAGGAAGCAGGGGCATCAGGATACCAGGTGATCCTTGATTTTGTCTGGGGGCACCCAACGGAACTGCTCCTGGAAGCGCTTGTGCCCCATGAACTTTCCTTTGCCCGACGCCGCATGCGTTTAGTGCAGATCGGAGAGATGGCCGGGCCGACCATTGCTCTGCCTGCACAGGCGCTGCGCACATCTGGACTCGAACTGCTGGGCGCTGGTTCTGGCATTACGCCTGAGGCTGTGGCTTCGGGGACGCAGCAGATGTGGGAATGGATCAAAGCAGGCAAGCTCCAGGCGGATATTGAGCAGGTGCTACTCAAAGACGTGGAAAGTGCCTGGAAAAGCACCGGGGTTTCTAGCAAGCGCACAGTCATTGTTCCCTGAGCCTCTACAGCGCGCAGAAAGGCTGATGCGTGAGCGCCATTCTCACAGACATGCGAGCCTTCCCTCTGCGATCAGCCTGCTCACCATTGAGCAGGCTGATGATGACGGACTCGTCCCGTCTCACTTTCCCGGACGCGGGCTGAACTGCGGAAAGGGCAGACCAAAGGAAGGAGAGCACTCATGAAAGCCTACTCACAAGATTTATGCGAGCGTGTCCTGCGAGCTGCGGACCTGGGTCGTCCGAGGGCCGAGATTGTGCAGGTCTTTGGCGTCTCTCTTGCGACCATCAAGCGGTATCTGAAGCAACGACGAGAGAAAGGACATGTGCGCCCGAAAGCGATTTCTGGTCGCCCACCGATGAAACGGGCACCGGTGGAAGCTGGCGTACTGCCGCAGTTACAAGTGAATGCCGACGCCACGCTGGAGCAATATTGCGCTCTGTGGGAGCAGACCCACGGTGAGCGCGTGAGCCGCTGGACGATGAGCCGAGCGATCACACGGCTAGGCTGGACGCGAAAGAAAAAGTCGCTCGGGGCAACGGAGCGCAACGAGGAAGAACGAGCTGCCTGGTGGGAGAACGCGAGCACGCTTCCGACTGAATCGCTGGTAGTCATTGATGAAACTGGAGTGGCCGTGTCAGGATTGGGAACTCCCACCTGCGCTTCTTGAATGGCAAGAGATGATGAGATGGGTTCTCCATTGCGCTAGCTGGTTCATGCGCCCAGAGATAGCCCATTAGGTGATCCAAACCGCCCACGAACTAGCCGATCTGCTCGGTGGGTGCGTGATCTTCGGGACCGTTGTAGTGCTCAAGGCATAGCGTTCTTTCACAAGCAATGGGGAGGGCTTACACCAAAGTCTGGTGGACGTTTACTTGATGGACGTACCTGGGATGAATTTCCTCAAGTATCGACAATAGAACAATTGAGGTTTTCCACGTCAGCACAGAGCAATTGAACCAATCAAGAATCTCTATCGGGAAGATAAAGCTCCACATTGGATGAATAGTGATACTACAATTCTAGGGCCTAGTTAGGCCATTCACAAAAAGTCAGCTATCCATTTCCTCTCGCGAAATTTATCTCTTCTTTGTTACAGAGCTAATTCATTGTATTCTCTTTTCCGGGGCTTAATTCATACGCTTGGTGTAAGTTGGCTACCAGTCCGGCAGGTCGGCAAACACCATCAGATCCCGCTGGAGAAAGGAGTTGAGCCAACAACAAAAGTTGTGCAAACCGACCTTGGCCGCCAAGCGGGCCTGAAAGCCGGAAAGGCTGTGTGGCTGCTCACGGCTGAGGCGAAAGATGTTGTGCAAAGCGTTGTAGACACTCTCAATGGCTGTGTTGCAAAAATAGGCAAGAGGTGAGACAAGAGTGGAGGAGGGCATCAAGTCTGTTAAGCTGCTATTCTAAAGAACTGAGCGATAAAGGAGTTCTGGGAAGGAATGTCTCCTTTTCTTACACCCTGCACCCCTCCTTTGGAGGTTCGTGTGTTGAATCAGAGACATTGAATTGCAAAGCGATTCCGTCACGTTTGATAATGGCAAACCCCTCGTCGTGATAGGTGGCCACAAAGCCGAGTCGAGTATAAAAGGCCAGCGCTTGCTCCATATCTTTGACCAGAAAACGTGGAGCAACCGAATCAAGGGTGGGTTGACGGCCTTGTTCTGTTGGCATCGTTTCTCCTCCTCATTTCTGTATCAAACAACATTCCACCTACCTCTTCTTTTCATCTCTTTCCAGAGAGGAAAGAGCGCCTGTCGTTTTCCTCTGTTCTGGCTAACTTTCAGAGGAGATCAGTGGCATCTCTGGTTCAAGCGGGAACTTACCTGACACCATCTGAGCAGTGAGATGTCCAAGTGCAATAGCTTCCTCAATCGGGAGGAGAACAGCTTCAGGGTGTAATGTGATCCAGGGTAAGGCCATCTCCATCGTCTGAAAAAAATGGGATTGCGCACAAAAGGTTCCTCGGACACACTCACACCGAGCAGAGGGCAAGGTCAGCGACAAAACGCTCGTTGCGGGAGCAAAGTCGATAATGCCTTCTGGAGTAACGCTGAAGATAATCGGTCGTCCTGTCGTTTGACAGAGTGATCGGACCTGCGCTTTGGCCTGAAGCAAGTAAGGAAACAGGACTGTATCGAAGGCGCACCAGGTAAAGAGGGAATGCCCTTTCACCCAGAACTGATGTTGGGTGGGAACAAGAGTAATTCCCCAGCCAATAATCTTGCCCTCGCCGTCAAACTCCGTGTCTGGAGCGTGGCTCAAATGAGCGGCCAGGCGTTCTGGGCTGATCTGTAAACGGCTCGCCACATCCATTGGAGCAAGGGGCTGACCCGTTTCGGCAAGCAACTGGAAGATCTTTTGACAGGCCAGATTCCGCGTACAATCGAGATGAGCGGCGAGCTGATCTGCCAGCAGCTCAAGAGAAGGTTGATTCATGGGCTTCTATTCCTTTGTGGGAGACCTGCTTCCCAGGAAGACTCGGGGAGCAGCATGTTTCCTCGTCTTGCATCGAGGGACACGGTTTATCGGCATAGGAGCAGAACACGCAGCAGTCTCCGCTTTTGTGAATATATGTCATTGAACACGCTTGACAGGTGTAGGTTAACTGGCAAAAAGTGGTGGGCATCAGAGCCTGTTGCTGATGCCCACAGGCCGGGTTGGGACAGGTAAGGGTTGAGAAGTGTGCATTGCTATTCATGTTTCCACCGTTTCTGAGTCATGGCCCAGTGCGTCGAGCAGAGGGCAGCGGCTTTTGGGGCCTTCTTCTTCACAAAATGCGGCAACCTGGAGCAGGGCTTGTCGCATGTGTTGGAGTTCAGCGATTTTTTGCTCCACTTCCGCGAGTTTCGCTGCGGTGCGCTCTTTCACCTGTTCACAGGAGGTTTGCCTGTCCACGCGCAGCGTGAGCAGTTCCAGGATCTCTTTGAGGGAGAAACCCAGAAGTTTCGCGCGTTGAATGAAGCGAATCCGTTTGACCACTTCTTCAGAATATTGTCGATAACCAGAGGCGCGGCGTGGTGGTGCTTCCAGCAAGCCCTCGCGTTCGTAGAACCGAACCGTTTCCACACCAACTCCGGCTCTGCGTGCCACTTGTCCAATCGAGAGGGTCTCCATATCTTTCTCCTTTGGATGGAAGTATACACTCTGTAGTATGGTACGGAGTCAAGGGGGTGAACGCTCGAACATTCTCTCGACTTTGGACTCGCAGGTCGGTCAAGAAGGGAAAGGACGAAGTACCACTACTGAAAAGGAAGAGAGGCATCACGACCCTCGGAGATAGTGTCAAAGGACTTCAGAGGGGGGAGCAGCAATCTTTAGGTTTATCCCGAATTTTTGTATTTGTGAGATGTCTGACTGTTACGAGTACTTGTGCTCATATTGCCTACGAGAGCTGGTCATATGTGTTTGCCAGGGCCACCTTGAGTTGAAGCTTCAGATTCTGATTTTCCGCTTCTAGTTCCTTGATTCGACGGTCTTTTGTCAGGATTATCAAGTCACGGCTGGCGTCGGTTTTGCCTAGAGCATCGGTCAAGAAATGCTGTGCTTGGGACCCAATGAGGTGCAAGCGCGGAATAGTCCCTTTAGCGGCCGAGGTGCGGCCGAAAGCCGAAGGCGGTGACAAGTTCCTCCCCAAGGAAAGCCGTCACTGAGGCAACCTGCAGTTGATCGCAGAGCGTTGCATCGAGGGTGATAACTTGAATTCCGAATGCTCGATAGGCCCCCATCGCTTCATCAGCTCGATACAAAACCACCGCTGGCTGTCCATTGGCACGCGTCGGAGATAAACGCCACTGCTTCTGGACGCCAGATGGGAAGACTGCGGCAAGCAGGATGGTGCGAATCGCCTCTCGCCCCTGATACCACGAAGGGACTGGAGGCATAGAGAACGTCGCGTCTTCTTTCAGCAGCGCCACGAGTCCATCAACATCGTCGGTCTCCCACGCTTGCAGATAGCGCGAGAGCAACGAGTTCATTGTGGCATCCATACAACCGAATTGCACCCTCTCAGGCTGCTTGCATTGATAGTTTTTCTCCAACGTCACCCTGGCACGGTGCAGAGCACTTTTCACCGCTGAAACCGAGATCTCAAGGAGGTGCGCAATCTCGCTCGCACGCCAGTCCAGCACATCTGAAAGCAGCAAGATGGCTCGTTGGCGAGGGGGCAGCACCTGAAGAGCCGTGAGGAAAGCCAATGAAACGCTCTCGTACCTCGTATAGCGGGCTTCCAGGTTCTCCGTCTGCTCTTGCGCCGAGGCCAGCCAACTGTCAGGGAAAGGTTCAAGCCAAAGGGTCTCGGCACTCCTGGGAGCAATCGGAATCAATGGGTCCGACGCAGAAGAGGCTGCGGTCGGCAGCGTGCGCGACGCGCGTTTCTTGAGCGTGTCCAGGCTCGTATTGGTCGCAATTGTGTACAGCCAGGTACGCAACGATCCCGGACCCCGATCCGTAAATGTGTCAAAATGTCGCCAGGCCCGCAGCATGGTTTCTTGCACCGCATCCTCTGCATCGTGCAACGATCCCAGGAGGCGATAGCAGTGCAGAAGTAACTCCCTGCGATAGGGTTCTATCAAGAGGCCACTCTCAGATTGGCCATGGGCAGCAACATCTGTGATCAGAGCCTCGTGAACGTGATCAGTCTTCCTGTGTTTCTCTGTCACACGATTTCCCCTGGTCGCCCTGTTTTTGGGGAGCGTTCTGTTTGCTGGAACTCTCGCACTTGTCCGGGCTCTTGGATGTGTTCCCATCTTTTTCACCTGCTCTCCTCGAGTATGCTACCCTCTTCGCTCGCCCACGATCATCGGAGCGTCCCCAGTCGGATAGATACTTATAAAACTGTCGTGAAGAGCAAAACGGTGCGGTCTGAGGGGGTGTTTTCTGCTCAGCATGCGCGTCCTTGCACTGGCTCATCAATGCAACCAGGCCGGAGGTCGCGATACTCTTGCGCCAAACACGCTCATTTTACCACACGGCGCAGGTTCTTTGCCACTCGTCCAAGCGTTCCAAAACCGTGTGTATCACCTGTTATAGCAAGCTGAAAATACCTCCTATCAGACCGCACCGTTTTGCTCTTCACGACAGTTTCATGAGTATCTATTGGCAAACAGGCACGATCCTACCAGAAAAAGGAGATAGTATTCATGGCTCAGATCAATCAAATCGCAGAGGGGATCCCATCTTTCTCCCCAACTGTCGGCATCAGCTTCAATCAGTTTCTTCTTGATGATGAGCATCCGACACTCATTCATACCGGGACGTATCCTCTGTATGAAGGGGTGCGTCAGACCGTGTCCGATATCCTTGAGTTCAAACGATAGAAAGGTGAAAAGTCATGCACGTTCCTGAGAAACCAGTTCCCTCACGGCGCTGGTGGTCATTACTCGTCATTCTCGCCGGCACCTTTATGGGGACGCTGGACATGTTTGTGGTGAATGTCGGCATCCTCTCGATTCAGCAGAGTTTGCACAGTACCTTCGCGCAAGTTGAGCTGGTCATTGCCGGTTATACTCTCTGCTATGCGGTGCTGCTCATCACAGGAGGGCGGCTGGGCGACCTGTACGGACGCAAACGACTCTTTCAATTGGGCATACTCAGTTTTACGCTGACTTCTCTGCTCTGTGGTTTGGCCCCCAACGCCACTATGCTGATTGTCTTCCGGCTTGTGCAAGGGTGTTCTGCTGCGTTGATGATCCCCCAGGTTATCGCGCTTATTCAGGTCACGTTTGCCGGTACACAACGCGCCATCGCGCTCGGGTGTTACGGGGCGACTCTCGGCCTGGCGTCAATCACCGGGCAAATCGTCGGAGGCCTCCTCATTGGCAGTAATGTTTTCGATTTCGGCTGGCGTAGCATCTTTTTCATCAACGTTCCTGTTGGCGTTCTGACTTTGCTAGCGTCTATTCCTCTGGTTCGCGAGTTCTCCCGGCGAAGTAGCCGTCATCTGGACCTGCTAGGGGTGGGAATCTTGACGATAGGACTCTTTTTGCTCGCCTATCCGCTGATCGAAGGACATGATCTTGGTTGGCCTCTGTGGACCTTCCTCTCTCTGCTCTTCTCAGTGCCAGTGTTAGCACTCTTTGTGTTCTATGAGTACAGTCTGACCCGTCGAGGAGGCTCGCCACTCGTCCCACTTGCTCTGTTCCGACAGCGCAACTTTGTTTTAGGCATGCTCACGGCCCTGGTCTTTTATAGTGCCAATGGCGCTCTGTTCTTTACACTCGCACTCTATCTGCAATTTGGGCTTGGCTTCTCACCCCTGGTTGCTGGGCTGACGTACCTGCCCATGGGCCTGGGTTTCTTCTTCACTTCACTGCTGGTCCCACGGGTTGTGTCCCTCATAGGAGGCAAGTGGGTGCTGCGTAGCGGGGCGATGGTGATGGGCATAGGCGAGCTTTGGATCATCACGGCTGTGTTGCAAGCTGGAATGCGAATATCGCAAAACCAGTTGCTCCTGCCTCTGCTGGTCTTCGGTCTGGGTGGAGGTATGATCGGCGCTCCTCTGATGAATGTCGTGTTGAGTGATATCCCATCTCAGGATGCTGGTGCAGCTTCGGGCTTATTGACGACCGCAGTCCAGCTTTCTAGCGCCATAGGAGTCGCGGTGATAGGAGTCATCTTCTTTGGCGTGTTGGGACCCACCACCCCTGGACAGATTGCTAGCCTGTCCGCTCTGCCCTATGGACAAGCCTTTGTCGCATCCGTATCGGCTCTTGTAGCGCTGGCAATCGCGACGTTGCTGTCTGTCTCGCTGCTGCGATCTCCCAAAAAAGGGCAGGGTGATACAGCCCGAGAGCAGGTGAGTGTTCCCTCCCTTCAGAAAGTGGCACCACGATAATGTGGAGAATACTCCCAAGGAGGACTGTATGGTCAAATTTCTTGTGCTCTGGAATACTCCAGAAGATCCCGTGGCCTTTGAGCGCCACTATCGCGACGTGCAGATCCCATTGATCAAACAATTACCCGGTCTGCGCCGTTACACGATTGGCCGTCACGCGACTGCTGTTCGTGGAGAAGAACCTTATTATTGGATAGCTGAGTTAGAGTGGGACAGCATGGATGAGCTCCAGAAGGCGTTCCAATCGCCTCAAGGTCAGGCCACCGCGCAAGATGCCGCCAATTTAGGCATAGCTAGCAGCACCGGATTCCGGGGCATGGTGTACGAGGTGGAAGAAGTCTAGGAGTGCGCCCGACGACACACGACCTCTTTTGCGTCTTCCTTCTCTTTTTGGTAAAGCGGGCGAGAGCACATCTTCTCGCCCGCTTTTTAGTAACAAGAGCATTCCAGCAAGCTTTCAGAAAGCAAGTAGCATGTGCGTCCTCCAGCCTGGCATCCTCCAGTTGAACTCTCATCCCTTGAGCAAACCTTTATCACACGCATCAAACGGGCGAAATTGTTTGTCTTTCTCCGTCATCACCGCCATGAGTTATTTGATGACGCTTTTCAAGAAGAACTGGCGGCGCTCTATGCCCCGAATCTCCGCTGGCACCCTCCCACTTCGCCAGGGCAATTAGCCCTGGCGACCATTGTGCAAGACTACACAGGAGTCTCTGATGATGAGGTCAGGGACCGCAACGCTGCTGGATCGGTGCTGGCAATTGGTACTGGATTGTCTGGATACTGAGCAGGCACCTTTCAGTAAAGGAACGTTCGTCGCCTTTCGCAAACGCCTCATTGATGCTCAGATGGACCGGCGGTTGATCGAACGAACCATTGAACTCGCCAGCCACACCCAGGATTTTGGATCACGGGCCTTTCGTATTACGTTTCCAGGTCTTCTCACTCATGGGCTTCCGCCTCTCGGTTCTGTTGACGCTGCTCCCACTCTTCATCAGCGTATTCGCGCTCAGCGAGCATCTTCTTCGTGCCGTTTTCTTCCTGCAACACCTCCTGTCTCCTTTCCCCTGTTGCTGGCGTGTGTGTGGAGCACCATCTTGGGATAGCCAACTGTCCCGGAGGTGAAGTAGACGAGGCAGGGATCGTCACTGCGCGTTTGTGGGCCAGTAAATGATGAGGAGGCGCTATCGACGATCTAATGGTAACTGGTCCAGCCTTCTCGTCGAGCAAGATCGGCGTCTGGTTCAATCATCACGGTATGGCGCAATGTGGGGCAGTTTGTGCGGATCTGGTCGAGCTTGGCCGCACCTTCGCTATCGGTGATGAAGCCTTTTGCCTCAGCAACGTGGATGCGATGCTCGATATCCTGCGGCGTGAGCAGCGTGGTGCAGGGGATGAAGATGGCCCCCAGCTTCATCAGCGCAAGCACGCTTTCCCACCATTCGGGGATGCGAGGCAACATGATTAAGATGGCGTCGCCCTTCTGGATGCCCAGGTGCGCAAAGGCATTTGCCGCCTTGTTGGAGCGCTCTGCAAATGTTGTAAAGGAGATATGTCGCTCGCTGCCATCTGGTCCAGCCCACATCATTGCCAGCCTGTTGGGGTCTTGTGCCCACTTGCCAATCACATCAGTTGCGAAATTGAAATACTCGGGCACTTCTAGATGAAACGAGCGTCGTTCTGCTTCATAATCGAGCATGTTTGGTGTATTTGAAGTGGTCATTGCCTGGCTCCTTTGCGATAAGCTGCTACATAAACAACGCTGTTCGGGTCTTATCTCTGGTATCATATCACGCTTGCTACAATTATGTGCTGCTGGATGTGCTGCAAATTGCCCCTGATGTATCGACCAGCCAGTGCCGATAGTTTATAGAGAGCATGTTCCTTTTCACCGATAGAAACATGCAACACAGAAGGATTGAAGGATTGTGAGAGGGATATGAAAAGAAGCTCTCAACGAAACTGGCTTTGGGGAGTCGTTATCATTGTGCTCCTGAGTCTGGTAGCACTGGGTATGTTCGGGGAGAGAGGGATAACTTTCGCCCATGATAGTTTCGCCAGCAGCCATGCCGTTCCAAATAGCAGAACCGTTACGCTCTGGATTCAAGCGACGGATTCTTGTGCGCAAGCACTTTCTGGGGGAAACTTCATTGTTCAGGGGCCAGGGACAAATATCACAACAGGACTGACAGGTGGAGCCAGCCCTAAAACATTGCCAGCCTATAAAACAATGCCTCGTGCTCAAAGACATTGTCCCGTCAATCAGGGAACATGTGTCAAATTTTCGGCGGGCTGTGTCTCTCTGGCCGTTCCTGTCCCCGCTACTGGCACAGCACAATATACAGTCACTACCAATAGACTGCCGCCTGGACATGGTACAAATGTGAGCTATGCCCCCTGTGAGGGAGGCCCGGCGTGCCATATGGATGAGCAGAAGCAGCCCATCAAAGAGGTCGCATTTGTGACGGTTGCTGCGAATGGATCGGTTCAAGCATGGACGCGCAACACGGAACCCGATGGCTATGTAGACAGGTGGCCTGCGAGCGATTTTTTTTCCGCGACCCCGCGTAACCCAATCATGTTTCACTATTTTGGCGTTGCAGCGAGCGCGCATGGTCCATTTACCTGCGATGGCGACGGCGATGCCGACGACTTCATGACAGGAACCAGTAAATGGGCTCACTGCGATAATGACGGCGACAAAAAACACTAAATCGTGATGATTGGCGAAAAGATTTTAATAAGTTCTTTCTGCACTGTTTATTTGAGCAGGAAGAACTTATTATTTTATGCTACCTGAGACTGTTTGTATTTATCTATGCACGGGTGAGTAAGAGTGCCAGTGGAAAACAACGACATGCCTTGACACGTGGCGGATGAGATTCGTATCATTATGTGTATATGTGTAGAGGCAGAAGACGGAGCGTAATCTCTTGTAGAGCGTTGTTGTTTCAAAGATGAAAGGTCTCTCTGTACAATGAATAATATCTTTCGGCTGCTGGCCGACGAAGAGAAGTTTACCGACGAATTGTTCGCATTCGTGACCGACCACAATGCTGATAGCCGCAACGAGCGGGCCATCGTTAGCGTCTTGCATGAAGTTGCGCCGCAGATCGTCGATGTTGCCGAGTGTATGATTATCGACGGCGTGGACGAGCGGCACTATGTTGCGGATTATGTTCGCGCTATCCTGGGCGGTCAGGGCTTTTACGATTGATTGTCCCTGATTCTCTTGCGTGTAACGACAATCTTTCCTGATTATTGTAACAAAAAAGGGATCAAGATGTGTTTTGAGCAATAGCCATGAGGGATTGTCGCTACGCGGACTTTTTGGTATACTTGAAACGAGAAGGAAGAAAGTTCTTCAGGTAACTGGCGAAAGACGTGGATAAACCACGAGGGAGCCTGAAGAGCAAGTAAACGTTAACCTATCAGTCGTTCGCCTGGGCTGTGGCACCATTGGTGCCTTTTTTTATTGTCAAAAGAGCAGAAAGGCTGAGCAAATTTTATGCTGAATGAAAAAATTGCGTTACATACTCCTGGTCCGACGCCCATTCCTCCCCAGGTAAGTGCTGCCATGACGCAGCCGATGATCAATCATCGTGGCGAAGGCTTCTCTCGTCTGTATCGCGATATCACCGCGAAGTTGCAGACGGTTTTTCAAACGAAAGAACAGGTCTATGTGCTGGCTGGCTCGGGAAGTGCTGGTTGGGAGACGGCGATGGTCAATTTCGTGCCTGCCGGTGCAAAGGTTCTCAATATAGTGATTGGCGATTTTGGCGAGCGCTGGGTCAAGGCGAATCGCGCTCTGGGTTATCAGGTGGAGCGCCTGGACTATGCGATTGGCACCGCATCTCGCCCGGAAGATGTTGATACGTTCCTGAGCAAGCAGGAGGGGGCAATTCAAGCCGTCTGTTTGCAGCACAATGAGACCAGCACTGGCGTCTCCAATCCCGTCCACGAGATCGCGCAAGTCGTCGCCAAACATGGAGCGCTGGTTCTTGTGGATGCCGTTTCGAGCCTGGGAGCGCTGCCTCTGCCGATGGACGAGTGGGGACTGGATGTTGTTTTCACAGGTTCGCAGAAGGCATTGATGTGTCCTCCGGGGCTGATGATGATTGCTGCCAGCCAGAAAGCCTGGGCGCGGGCCGAGAAAGCCAATGCGCCGCGCTTCTTCTTTGACCTGAAAGGGCATCGCGATGGCTTTGCGAAGGGTCAGACACCACAAACGCCAGCTATCTCACTGCTCTACGGTTTGCAGGCCGCGTTGCAGATGGTGCTGGAAGAGGGGATCGAGCAGGGGCAGGAGCGGCATCGCTTGATGGGCGAGATGGCTCGTGCAGGAGCACAGGCGACTGGATTAGAGCTGCTGTGTCAGGATGAGGGCTTTGCCTCGAACACCGTAACGGCAGTCAAAATTCCCCAGGGCGTGGAGGCCTCAACATTCCGCAAAGCAGCACAGAAGAGCTTCGGCGTGGTGCTAGCCGGTGGGCAGGGCAAGATCATGAAGGATATGATCTTCCGCATCGGGCATATGGGCTATGTGACGCCAAACGACGTCCTGGTCGCGCTAGCAGCTGTGGAGAACAGCCTCGCTCTGCTGGGTTATCCCGTACAGGTGGGTAACGCAGTTGCCGCAGCCCAGCGAGTATGGCTGCTCCAGGTCAGCGCCAATAAATAGTTGTTTGTTTCAATCTCTCAGCGTTACAGGAGGCGAGCGCAGGTCTCTTTCAGGCTTCTAGCTCGTACATGACATTGGCGATGGCGGCGATGGCGGCGGTTTCGGCTCGCAGAATGCGCGGTCCCAGGCTCACGCTCTGGACACCGTGCCGTTTTGCCAGCGCGACCTCTTCCGCCATCAAGCCGCCTTCCGGTCCGATAAATAGCACAATAGTTTGCGGCTTCGGAGACTGCTCTTGCAAGGTTGTACGCAAATTGACGCCATGCTCTTCTTCCCAGGGCATCAGTGCCAGCGCATCAGATGGAATATCGTTTAGCGTGTGCATCAGCGGACGAATAGGTGATAAGGTTGGGACACGTGAGCGCCCACACTGCTCGGTGGCCTCTTGCAGAATGCGTTGCCAGCGCTGCAATTTTGATGGTCCAGCATCTTCCAGCCCCGCCATTGAGCGACGACAGAGCGTAGGCACAAAAGCTGTAACGCCCAGCTCTGTTCCCTTCTCCAAAATCAACTCAAAGCGTGCCGATTTCAATAGCCCCTGACACAGAATGATCTGAACCGCCGATTCGCGCTGACCTGCTCTCCTCTCTTGAATGGTCACTTCAACGCCCGCTCGACTGCTTTTCATAACAGAACAGATGATCTCGTCCCCGCTATTGTCGAGCAAGATCAGAGCCTCGCCAATTGCCAGGCGCAGCACATCGCGCACCTGATGAGCCAGCTTATCAGGCAGGGTGAGCGTTTCGCTCGGTTGTAGGGAATGCGATGGTGGTATGAAAAAGCGATGCATCGTCTCTTACGACCGCCGTTTCCGCAAGACCAGCACCATCCAGTCTTCGATCATGCGCTGTTCGACCAGTTCCAATCCCGCCTCTAACAGTGGAGCTTCGGCATCCTGACGGCGTGCTTCGATGATGCCACTGGCGATCAGCAGGCCATCGGGTGCCAGCACTTGCGCGAGTTGAGGGGCGATAGAGCCGATGATATGGGCGATGATATTGGCAAGAACCAGGTCGTACTGACCGGCCATGCGCTGTGCTGTCTCTTCGTCAAGCGTTCCCAGCACAACCTCGATGCGCTCGCTCTGCCCATTGAGAGCCGCGTTTTCCGTCGCACTCTCGACCGCCACGCTGCTATTATCGATGGCATAGACATGCTCTGCCCCCAACTTGGCGGCAGCAAGCGCCAGGATGCCTGAACCGGTGCCTACATCCAGCACATGCATGCCGGGGCGTGTGTGCTGTTCGACTTGTTCCAGACAGAGGCGCGTGGTGGGGTGCAGACCGGTACCAAAGGCCATGCCAGGATCAAGCGTGATGACGACCTCTTCATCTTTGGGCGTATACTCGCGCCACGATGGACGGATGATGATGCGCTTGCCGATCTGGGTGACGTGGAAGTGCTCTTTCCAGGCGTTGGCCCAATCTTCCTCGTTGACCGATTTTGTTTCCAGATTGCCGACAAAGTGAGCGCCGATGCTGGCAAAGTGCCATAGCCCTTCGCTGATCCGCTGACGGGCTTCTTCTTCGGTGCCATCCATCGGCACATAGGCGTGGACCGTGACAGGCTCGCCCTCGCGCACACGATAGGCCTGTCCATCCTCGATCAATTCGATAGGTTCTTCAATGACCACCCCTTCGCTGCTGTAGCGGCTCATCAGTTCGCTAACCGATTCCACCGCATCGGGATGGACCTTTACCGTTAGTTCTAACCAGTGCATTCTCTACGATTCCAATCTATATGAATGATAGATGCATCTGGCAATTGAAGGGAAAATTTGAGGATACAGAGGATCTTGGGTCACACGTAGCGACAAGGGGTGTTTGGGGGTCTTGGTGGGGGCCTTGCGCTTGTCGCCCTCCCCAGGCTGTTTCACCTCTCGTGCTTGTCCAACGACAAGCGCAAGGCCCCCGCATCCTCTCCTCGCCGCCCCTTGTCGCTACGTGTGGTGGGAACCTTCCTCCTCTCCCCTCCTTCTTTCCCAGATGCACCAATGATGAGATTTCACAAAATAACCCGATGTCTTTATGCAAGGGCAATACTGCAATAATCATAGGTTGTTTTGATGTCAAAGCCGCACGAGCGATACAGCTGAAAGGCGCGCTCGTTGGTGACATCTACATCGAGCATAATTGTTTTCTGACTCTGCTCTGCTCGAACCGCGTAAATTGCTTCTTCAAGTATCTGGCGACCGTAGCCGCGACCCTGATAATCGGGGATGACGGCAAAACTGTAGATGCCGATCTCATCATGCATCTCGTTCAGCCTCAGCATGCCAACAGGTTCGTGACAACCAACCTCGTTGTCGCCAAAGATCGCGATATAATAGTGATTCACCGGATCTTGTATTCGTTGTTGGATGACTGGCTCTTCAACCTCTACCAGCGTGCCTTCGGTGGCGGACATAATAGTTGCCAGTGCTGCGATGTCATCGCTGTCGGCTGGACGAAAGGCAAGGCGATCATCGAACCGGTTGCGCGGCTGAAAATTGGTAAGGATCATCTCATGTTCGGAGAAGGCATGGTGAGCACCGACCGACTCAACAAAGGCTTTGCCAGAGGAGGAACGCTGCTCGCAAATCAGCAACAACTCGTGAACGCCATGCCCAGTATATTCTTCCCGGGCTGTCTGCAATAACGTGCGTGCGATGCCCTGACGCCTCTGTGCCGGATGCACCATGCCAGTTAGTTCGCGCTCATCGTTGCCGAAGCCATAGGCCATGAGATATCCGACCAGCTCATCATTTTGGTAATAGAGAAAATCGCTAACCTCAGCGCCAGAGCGGTTTGCAAGCAGATTCCAGTCGAGCCGCATATATAACTCGTCATGACGGTTACAAAGTTCAGTAAGTTGTTGAATGGCGACCAATTCTTCGGTCGTCAGTGTCCGCTTTTTCACCAGATTGTGTTGTCGGGCTTCAGTCATGATGTGGCTCTCTTTGCTGGCACTATGCGTACGTCTTTTGCTCTTTAGTAAAGATGTTGCTATTCTACCATGCGAGAGCAACGCAAAGAAGACTGATTAATGAAATGTTCCTTTCAAAAGCGGGACGGTAGTTCGTAGTCGAGCGATTTATCACGTTGGGGGAGCCGCTTGTGAAGCCGAACCAACGTGATAAATCGCTCGACTACGAACTACCTTATTCTTAGATTGTTTAGAAGACGGCAGGCTCCATGTAGTCGCCGAAGGCAGAGCGGAAGACCTCTGTGATCTCGCCGAGCGTGGCATAGGCTTTGGCCGCCTCGATAATGGCTGGCATAGTATTTTCGGTTCCGTCACACACGCGTTTAAGTTGATCCAATGCTCTTCTCACAGCCGTTTGGTTGCGCTCCTGGCGCACACGCTTGAGCCGTGCCAGATGCACTTTTTCGCCCTCGTAGTCCACATAGAGTGTTGGCACCTTGATGGCTTCGTCCAGCACATAGTCGTTGACACCAACGATCGTACGTTGATGCTGCTCGATCTCTTGCTGATAGCGATAGGCGGATTCGGCGATTTCGCGCTGGAAAAAGCCGTTCTGGATGCAGGCCAGGACGCCGCCCAACGACTCGATACGGTTGATATAGTCTAATGCAGCCTGTTCGGTCTGGTCGGTCAGGTTCTCGATAAAGTAGGAGCCGCCAAGAGGATCGACCGTGTTAGTAGCTCCGCTCTCGCAGGCGATGATCTGTTGTGTGCGCAGGGCGATCAGGGCGGCTTTCTCGGTCGGAAGTGCCAGTGCCTCGTCGAGCGAATTGGTGTGGAGTGATTGTGTACCGCCAAGCACCGCTGACAATGCTTGAATAGTGGTGCGGACGATATTGTTTTCGGGCTGCTGTGCTGTGAGCGAGACACCAGCGGTCTGAGCGTGGCAGCGCATCATCCACGAGCGCGGATCTTGCGCGCCGTAGCGTTCGCGCATCAATCGTGCCCACAGGCGGCGTCCGGCGCGAAACTTGGCGATCTCTTCAAAGAAATCGTTATGGACATCGAAGAAGAAGGAGAGGCGCGGCGCGAACTCGTCGATCTTGAGTCCCCGCTTGAGGGTAGATTCCACATAGGCCAGTCCATCTGCCAGCGTGAAGGCGAGTTCCTGTACAGCGGTGGCTCCGGCTTCGCGAATGTGATAGCCGCTGATGCTGATAGTGTTCCAGCGTGGCATGAAGCGCGTACCAAACTCGATGGTATCGACCACCAGGCGCATCGATGGCTCAGGTGGGAAGAGAAACTCTTTTTGCGCGATATACTCTTTCAAAATATCGTTTTGCAGCGTGCCGCCCAGCTTTGCGCGAGGGAAGCCGCGCTTTTCGGCATTAACGATATACATGGCCCAGATAGCCGAAGCGGGACTATTGATGGTCATAGAGGTAGTGATTTTGTCTAGAGGCAGATCGGCGAAGAGCAGTTCCATATCGGCCAGGGAAGAGATAGCGACGCCGCACTTGCCAAACTCGCCTGCTGCTAGAGGATGATCGGTATCGTAGCCATACAGAGTTGCCATGTCGAAAGCGGTCGAGAGGCCGGTCTGTCCTTGCTTGAGTAGATATTTGAAGCGCGCGTTGGTATCTTCAGCAGTCCCAAAGCCTGCGAACATGCGCATTGTCCAGGGTTTTGCGCGATACATGGTTGGTTGGACGCCGCGCGTATAGGGATAGGTGCCGGGGAAGCCCAGGTCGCGACTATAGTCGAGCGAGGCGTTGTCGAGAGGAGTATAGAGGCGCTCTATGGGAACGCTGGAGGTCGTCATAAGATCTGGGCGCTCGGGAATGCGTTCGCTGGCCTGTTTGAGTGTGGTCGCCTCCCAGGTGTTGCGTTGAAAGGTAAGTTGTTCTAATGTCTCCTGATCGAACAGGGAATGTTGTTGTATTGCAGGCTGCTCTGACGGCGTTGTCGATTGCGGCTCAATCATGGTGTAAGGCTCCTCTATGAGTTACAAGGCGAGTGATCGCGGCAAATTCTGCTATGCTACCGCTTATGCTTATTGTACCATACCCCCTCTCAGGTTCTCTGGAACATAATAGCAGAGTCTATTGACGTTGATCTTTTCGTCGTGTTATCATCACTTTTATGAACAGTAAAGTGTTGCGCCAGATCAAAGAGGACACCACCTCTCACTGGCATACCTACTACAACCCCTATCGGCGACACATCTCACACAATGTGGCCGCATAAGCCTGGCGCTTTTGCTTATGCGGCGAAAGTAGCGCCGACGAATCGACTCTAGCTCACCTTTTGTGCGTGAGCCAGGGCTGATTCCGTGTACTATAACGCGCTACTCTAGCTCTTCCCTTCCCTGTATATAACTTACCGTTGCTCAGCGCTGCTCTTCTCTGCATGGCGACACGTCAGGTACTTTCACCCCTCTTTCCCTTATTGTGTCTATTGCACACTGTCTAAAGGAGTACCTGTATCCCATGAACGAGACCTCTCTCGATATGTCTGTGACGACCGGCCAATTGCAGGCACCTGTCGTACCCTGGCGGCGCTGGCTGTTGGCTTTTGATGCCTATAATGCCACCACCAATCTCGCTTTTACCAGTGCGATCTGGGTCATTTACCTGGCGGCACATGGCTATAGCCCCCTGGCAATCGGGCTGTTTGAGACGCTGTTCCACGTTGCCAAATTTGTTGCTGAGATTCCAACAGGGGTCTTCGCCGATCTATTGGGCAGGCGCAAGAGCCTGATCGTCTATTGTTTGATCTGTATTGTTGAAACTCTGCTTTTGCTTGTGCCGACGCTGCCCCTGCTGATTCTCAGCTTCATGCTGGCTGGTATCGCGTTTGCATTTCGCGGTGGTGCTGATAACGCTCTGTTGTGGACACTGGCTGGCTATGCCGATCCTGAGCGACAGGAGACACGCTATAGCAAGCTGGTCAGTCGCATGTTTTTGATCAGTCTGGTAGGGGAAGTGGTCGGCACATCTTGTGGCGGCTATCTGGGAAGCATCTTGCAAGTTCTGCCGTTTGTCTGTCGTGCCAGTATGATGGCGCTTGCAATCGTGCCTCTGTTGTTTTTGCCCGAACAGAAAGCGGGGCCAACACAGGAGAAACATATAACACGTCCACGTCCTATACAACACCTTTTGCAAGGGGTGCGTGCAGTCTGGAGCAGCCCGGCTTTGTTGGGCCTGTTATTGATCTCAGGGTTGACTGAAGGGTGCTGGCAAACGATCTACTTCTATTATCAGCTCTACCTGCATGGCCTGGGTTTTGCGCTCAGCAGCATCGGCCTGATTGTCGCGGTCAGCATGGGCTGTAATTTCCTGTTTACAGCGCTTGCTCCCTGGATTATGCGCTTGCTGCCTGAACGACGACTGGTGCCGCTCTGCGTGGGGATGCAGGTTGCTGGTTTGCTGCTCATGAGCTTGCCATTCTCGCCGCTACTGAGCGTGTTTGGCTATCTCGTGCCATTTCAGGCGGCGTTGGCAATTCTGGGATCAGCTATGAGTACCTATATCAATGTGCGTAGCCCCGAAGAGCAGCGAGCAACCGTCCTTTCGTTCCAGACGGGCGTGTTCAGCGCTGCTATGATCGTTCTCTTTCCACTGTTCGGTCTGGGCATCTCAAATGTTTCGTATAGTACGGTCTATCTCTGGACGCTGATCACGTTAAGCGTGGGCAGCATTGCGATAGGCGTGCTGGTCTGGAGGCTCAAAAAGACGAGGCGAAGTGGCGCTCAAGCCATGTGAGCGATAGCGCCAGGTTCGATTTATTGAGCGCGCGAGGGAGGAGGCTGCGGAACTGGATAGGATGCAGCGGCGGGAACTTTCGCCAGCTTTCTCCCCAGCAGGCCACCGAGGGCACCCATGCCAGCACCGAGCCCAATCGCAAAGAACAGACCGATTACGGAATTGACGATGATGCCAGCGAAAACGGCTTCGTTACTATACTGATAGCCGAGATTGAAGAGATCAGCTGCCTGTTGGGCGCGCTGGCGGGAGCTATCGAGGGCGAACTGAATAATGATCAGTTGCGCGATCAGGGATAGCACGCCGCCGATAGTAGCCGCGAAATAGCCTGCCATCGAGCCACGATTGACCTGTCCCGTTTGCCGTGAAGCCAGCATGCCAACCACAAAGAAGAGGACAAGCGAGAGGAGAAGGTTGAGAATTCCGGCGATGGTGCTTGCATAATCATGAGTATCGAAATCGTTGATCAGCACTGCAATAATTTGTAAACCGGTAAAGATCCCGGCCCAGATCAGGCCGTAGCGAAGGGCAACTGTTCCGGTATCCTGCTGATGTGTCTGTTGTTGCATCGTATGCTTCTCTCCATTCGGTTAAGGATGTAGTGATTATAGTAGACTGCAGAGGAGAGATCAATTATAGAAGAAGGGATAGGGCGAGAGGGACTCGAACCCTCACGACCTTGCGGTCAAGAGATTTTAAGTCTCTAGTGTCTACCGATTTCACCATCGCCCCAGAGTGACTCTCAAGATACTACCATGTTCTGGTGATTTCGTCAATCACTTTTCTCTATCATTTTTCCTCGTGCGGTTATTACCATCTAAGAAACGAAAAATACTACCTCTTATTCAAATTATTGACGCTGCTTGCAAGATAGGAGATAATAGGTGTCGTGCGGAAGTGAAAAATAGTTCATATAGAGGAATCAACCAGGTAAACGCCCTATGAGTAATGGTGTTAACAGCACAAATCTTTCCCCAGAGCAGGTTGTACGGGGAGTGTATGACGTGATTGTAGTTGGTGCCGGTCACGCCGGTTGTGAGGCCGCTCTTGCTAGCGCCCGCATGGGCCGCAAGACCTTGCTGCTCACGATGAATCTGGACAGTGTTGCGTTAATGCCTTGTAATCCTTCAATGGGCGGACCCGCCAAAGGCCATCTCATCAAAGAAATCGACGCCCTCGGCGGCGAGATCGGACGCAATACCGACCGCACCTTTATTCAGATCCGTTTGTTGAATACCAGCAAAGGACCGGCAGTGCAAGCGTTGCGCGCTCAATGCGATAAGCAAGCCTACCGCCTCGCTATGAAATTTGTGCTGGAGAGCCAGCCCGATCTCGAATTGAAACAGGCCACCATCGCACGCTTGCTCAGTCATACACGTGAAGATGGGCGACATGTCATTACTGGCGTCGTCACCAATAACGGTTGGAGCTACGAGGCGAAATCGGTTATTCTCACGACGGGCACCTTCATCAATGGTCGTCTGGTGGTTGGCGAGAAGACGCAGCCGGGCGGACGTGCCGGAGAAGGCCCAGCACTGGGCATCTCCGATTCGTTGCGTGCGCTGGGTCTGGAGATTCGTCGCTTCAAGACCGGTACACCGCCGCGTGTGGATGCGCGCACCATCGATTTTAGCAAGACCGAGCCACAGCCAGGTAGTCGTGTTCCTCTCTACTTCTCGAAAGATCCCACAGCACGCGAAGATGTACAGTTGCCCGGTGGACGCCCCAGCCCGATTTATCCCACAACAGACGAAGACCTCCACGGCTGGCGACCACAGTTGCCTTGCTATCTGGTTCGCACCACTGATAAGACCCATCAGATTATTCGCGACAACCTACATCGCTCGCCCCTCTATACCGGCCTGATCGAAGGTGTTGGCCCGCGCTACTGTCCCTCGATTGAAGACAAGATCGTGCGCTTCGCCGATAAGGTCTCACACCAGATTTTCCTGGAGCCGGAGGGTTGGCGTACGGGTGAGGTCTATGTGCAGGGCATGAATACCAGCCTGCCGGAAGATGTGCAGTTGGAGATGCTGCGCAGTATTCCTGCTCTGGAGAAGGCTGAGATTATGCGCGTCGGCTATGCGGTCGAGTATGACTATGTGCCTCCTGTACAGTTGTTGCCAACACTGGAAACCAAGCCGGTTGCTGGCCTCTTTCTAGCGGGACAGATCAATGGAACCTCGGGCTATGAGGAGGCGGCAGCTCAGGGCATTATGGCTGGCATCAATGGCGCATTGTATGCACGTGGCGAAGATGGCTTTGTGCTCGGACGCCACGAAGCCTATATCGGCGTGCTGATTGATGATCTGGTCACGCGACCCATGAGCGAACCTTATCGTCTGCATACATCTCGCGCTGAGCACAGATTGTTGCTGCGGCCAGATAGCGCTGATCTCCGCCTGAGCGATGTCGCCTATCGCCTGAGCTTGATCGATGAGCAGCGCTATATGCAGGTTGTAGAAAAACGTGCAGCTATTCAGCAAACGCTTTCTCAGCTCGATTCACTGGTGTTCACTTCCTCGCGATTGGTCGAGACATGCGCGCAAGAGGCCGGGATTGCTCCGTTGGGACAGATGCTTTCAGCGCGCGAACTGTTGCGGCGACCAGAGGTAAGTTACTCGCAGGTAGCACATATGTCGCAGCAAGTATATAGCAAGCGCGAAGAGCAGCGTTCTCGCATAGAAGCTCTGCCAGTTCTCTCTATAGAGGCAGCGGAGGAGATCGAACTACAGGTCAAATATGAGAGCTATGTACGCAAGCAGGAGCAACTGGTCCATCGCACGTTGAAGCTGGAAGAGATGCGTATTCCTGAGGCATTGAATTATCAGGATATCGCGCACCTGCGTACAGAAGCGCGCCAGAAGCTGGCTCGGACGATGCCGCGCACGGTTGGTCAGGCAGCGCGTGTAGAAGGAGTGACACCAGCAGACGTTGCAATTCTCATGATTTACCTGGAGAAGCAGCGGGCCACAAGAGCCTCCTCTTGACATATGTTGCAACAAACGTGTACCATACGCATGTTCGTAGAACTCAAAATGTATCAACCATTGTGCTGTCAGCAGGAGTGCGATTGGCAAGTCGTCTGTCATCATCGTATAAGAGGCTTGAAATGCCCGTTAGCTGCGCTGGCTGTCAGCTGAGCAGAAATGAAGATGGCCATCTGTGCCTCCCCCCTCAGATGGACTGAGTATCTGTTGCAGATACGGTATAGTGGCAGTAATATCGACCAGGGTATCATGCTTGGAGGATAATAATATCTCTATGTGCATCAACGAGAGAAGCCAGTAGTATGAGTACAGAGCGGTTCAGGCACGGATGCACGGTAATTTGAGATAGTTTTGAAGAGGGGAAGAATGTGTACATTCTAGTAGTTGACGATGATCGTTTTGCGAATGCATTGGTTCAGTTTGTGTTGAGCAAGGAAGGGTATGAGGTTGAAACTGCCGATAACCCTCGTGGGGCATGGCAGATGATCCTGAAACGAGAACCCGACCTGCTCATCCTGGATGTGACCATGCCATATCTGAATGGATTTGAGTTTTCGGCCAAGTTGCGAAGCGAAGGCTATGATATACCACTTATTTTTATGACTGCTCAAGATACCATCGAGGCGAAGTTGCAAGGGTTTAATATTGGAGCGGATGATTATATTTGTAAACCATACAATCATCAGGAATTGGTCGCACGCGTGCAGGCTGTCTTACGGCGTATTAAAAAAGATGGCAGTGTGAGTAGCAACCAGAGCATTCGAGGTGGGCAGATCGAACTATTTCCTGCGGAGTTGAAGGTGACGATTGCCGGACGCCCGGCAGTGACGCTCACTCCAACCGAGATGCAAGTATTGCGTGTGTTGATGACCAGTAATGGTCAGGTCGTAAATCGTGATCAGTTGTTGGAAGAGGTCTGGAATGAGAACGAAAATAATAGTAATATTGTGGATGTCTATATCCGTCGTTTGCGCGTGAAACTGGGCGAAGACGCGGATAAGCCACAATATATTATTTCTGTACGAGGTGTAGGCTATAAATTTGTTGGTAAATAGGGGGGTAATGTTGCGGAAGCGTGATTATCTAACAGGACTGCTTACCAGTACGCCCGATGCCATTATTGCCGTAGATGAGCATTTTCATCTTCTCGACCTCAACCCGGCCGCAACCCAGGTGCTGGGAGTGGAGGCCAATGAGGTCATCGGTCGTGAGTGTAGCGAGGTGCTGTGTTGTCAGAATCTCAATCGCATGAAGCTTTGCGGCACATCAAGCTGTCCATTGCAGCGTGTGTTGCAACAGAAAAATCCGCTGCCCAGTGAAGAGCTAATCCTGGGTAGGCAGGAGCAGCATATTCGGGAGGTCTCGGTCAGTGTGACGCCTGTACAGACCTCACATGGTGACTATGCGGTGTTTACGGCCCGCGACCTCTCCGCGCTCAAGGTGGCGAATCAGGTGCGCTCCAATTTTGTGTCGATGGTTTCCCACGAATTACGCACGCCGCTGAATTCAGTGCATGGCTTTATCGATCTGCTCTTACAGGGACATATGGGTGATTTGAATGAAGAGCAGCGCACTTATCTTGGTTATGCACAGGAGGGGGTGCAGCAGCTCATTTCGATTGTGCAGGATATCCTCTTCATGACGCGTTCGGACCTCGGCCAGTTTGAGATCAAACAACAGGAAGTGCCGCTACGCATCCTGGTGCGTCAGGTGGTGAGCGGTATGCAGCCACAGGCCAGCAAAGCCAGCGTGGTGTTGAATGCGGACATCCCCACTGATATACCGTTGCTCTATGTGGATCCTCAGCGCATCAAACAGGTCTTGAATAATCTCATCTCCAATGCGATCAAATATACACCGCCGGGAGGGACCATCACTATCAGTGCCAGCGCGATTAGCGAAGATTGGGTGATGATCTCGGTGATTGATACTGGCTATGGCATTTTGATGGAGGATCGCCCACATATCTTTGAGCGTTTCTATCAGTCCAATCAGCGTGAGCAATCGAGAATGGGCGGATACGGCCTGGGCCTCTCCATTGCACGGCTAATCGTCGAGCAGCATGGCGGAACGATTAGCTTTGAATCTGTGCTGGAAAAAGGAACCACCTTCTACTTTACCGCGCCAGTGTATCACGGTCAGGACAAAGAGATCGTCTAGAGGTGCATAGTGAGTGTATGGCGAGCTATTACCCTGCCATACACTCCTGTTTATTGCCAGAGCGAGGGCTGTTGCTCATGTTCGTCTGGCTCCTCCCAATTGTTGTCTTTCGACAGTTTATCTGCCTGACGTGTTGGCTCTGGCAGACGATAGCCCTTGCTACAGGCGAGGACGTAGCGGATGCTCGTTTCCAGGCTGATGAGATGCCCGACTGAGATAAACATCGGGTTGACCTTCGTACGGGTGCGCACCACCGCGCCGATGACCTCATGTTTATCGACCAGCGGCACCCATGAACCGGCCTCTTCCCCCAGTTCGTCTTTCTTGTAATGCCCGCTGAGAATAGATTTTGCGCAACCAATCGTGGGGATATTCAACCACAGACCGAGGTGAGCGCCGATCCCGATCCGGCGTGGATGGGCGATGCCCTGACCATCTACCATGATCAGATCAGGCTTTTGTCGCAGTTTCTTAAAGGCTCCCAACACGGGCGGAGCTTCGCGAAAAGAGAGGAGGCCAGGCACATAGGGCATTCGAATCGGCTCCTCATAGACATGTTTCTCGACGATCTCCATCTCTGGATAACTCAACAAGACAACGGCGGCGCGTGCCGCTTCGTGCTGCTCGTTGATCGCCATATCGACTCCTGCAACAAATCGTACTTCGCCGAGGCGATCCTCACGAATAATCTGGCTTGCCAGTGTGCGTTGGAGGGCAATAGCCGCTTCAGGTGTCAAGGTCCACTCATGGAGCGGCTGTTCTGGCTGGTTTGTCATATGTTGCTTCCCTTCTGCTTTCTACTTGTACCTGTTGCTTTCTCCCAATATGTCGTAGTTGCGCGATAAATCGCGCCGGTGGCACAATTTACGTATGTGATCCAAGCGCGATTTATCGCGCAACTACGACATACACATTTAATATCTATCTGGCTGCTTCGGCGATGCAAATCATGCGGGGACTTTCCAGGTGATAGGGGCTGAGGTCGTAGTCGCCATATACGTCTTTGACCAGGAAACCGGCCTGCTCTAGCAGGAGTTCCATCTCTGCTCGTTCAAACAGATAGAGGTGAGTGGTGACGACGCTACGCTGCACGGCCCCTCCCTGGCGATATTGCTCATAAAAATGGGTTAGTTCCAGCAGATGGCGTTCGGGTGAGGTCGCGGGAGAGAGGAAATGTGTGAGGTATGTGCCATCTTCGCGCTGCCAGGTGCCTTGATGGAGCATCTGTCCCCCCAGATCCTCTAGATAGCGCGCATCGGTATTGCTGGTATCCACGATAAAGGTGCCGCCTGGACTGAGATGAGCGCGTATGGCGGCCAGCGCGCGCTGTTGTTGTGTGCGAGTGGTGACGTGAGCAAAGGAGCCAAGTGCGATAAAGGCCAGTCGGAACTTCTGGTTCAGTTGCAGCGCACTCATATCCTGCTGAACAAGGGTACACTGAGCCATCAAGCCCTCTTCTTGCAGACGTTGACGGGCAATATCGAGCATGGCAGCTGAGGTATCGACGCCGGTGAGCGTGTAGCCCTCATGGGCCAGTGGCAATAAAACTCGTCCACTTCCACATGCCAGTTCCAGTATTTTGCCGCCACACGCTTCAGCGAAGTTGTGGTAGAGGTCCAGATCTTCGCTGAAATGTGCGTGTTCACGATCATAAAAGGGCGCAATTACGTCGTAATCGTTCATCGGGTTCGATACAATCTAGATGCCATCAGCATTAAGAATTTTCCATTTGTCATCAATCTTTGTCATGGTGAGATGGATAGCATATTGCTTGCCACCTCGCGTCACCGAGACATTCACATGATTCGTGTCTGATCCACTGCTGGTCTCATAATCAGTGAGCGCGCCCAGATCTTTGTCCAACGTTTGTGCGACCACGATATAGACCGTCGATGATGTGATGGGAATTTTTTTGCCGCTTTGCGGATCAGAAAAAGAGGCTCCTGGAGCGAGATATGTATAGGCGGTGGCGTAATCCTTACTCTGCACAGCTTTATAATAATCTTTGACGGTACCGTCAGGGCCGGAATTACTGGCGAAGAGGACCAGGCTGCCACAAATAGCGCAAAAGAGAACAAGAACCCCGGCAATAATGCTCAGCGTAATCCACAGCCCTTTCCTTGATTTCTGTGGCGCAGGCGCGGCATACCCTGGAGGGACGTTTGGCAGAGGAGGCACCCCTCCATAAGGTGGTTGTCCATAGGGAGGTTGTCCATAAGGTGGAGGCTGTGGTGGCTGACCGTAAGCGGGCGGCGGCTGATAGCCCGGAGGCTGTCCATAGGGAGGAGGTGCCGGTTGTCCGTACGGAGGTTGTGGCGCATATTGAGTTGGGGGCACATCACTCGGTTGTTGTGGTGGTTGCCCATATGGTGGTTGATTAGGATCGTTATACATAAAGATAACTCCTGAACCGGTGGTCTCTTTGTCTAAAACCACCTGTGATGAGATGTCATTAACACCTGTTGCCAATAAAACGTTGCATATCAAGCTTTTTGCCACACGACCTATTCCGCACCGCATCTCACACGCGCCACTAGTATATCTTTGTATTGTCTGGATTACAAGAGTATCTGTCTCCCCTTGCATAAAGCTGAGCGTGAAATATGCAGGATGGTAGATGTCGCTGGCCTCAGCCTGTATGAGATCGCATCATCGGACTGATGGACAGGCTATGTGCTGTCAGAGACGCAGTGATCAACGGGTGATACAATGGAAGAGCATATAGAGATACGGCGAGCATCGCCCGAGAGGTACGCGCCGATGATTTTATTGCCAAGCCGTTTGACCTGGATGCGTTATTGGAGAAAATAGAGCAATATATATAGCTCAAGATGAGGAGGGTTGTGTAATGCGTGCGCTGATCAGTCGTGGCAATGGGTTGAGCCTTGAACGCGATTATCCCGAGCCAACGCCTGTGCATGGGGAAGCGTTGATTCGCGTGCTTCAGGCGGGGATCTGCAACACAGATCTGGAAATTATTCGTGGTTATATGAGCTTTCATGGCGTGCTGGGTCATGAGTTTGTTGGCGTTGTCGAGGTGATTTACGGTGCAGAACCAGCGCAACAGTATCGTCATCTGCTCGGCAAGCGCGTGGTGGGCGATATCAATGCCGCCTGTCGCCGCCCGGATTGCTACTATTGTCAGCGCGGCATCTTCTCGCAGTGTCCTCGTCGCACCACGCTGGGTATTGTCAACCGCGACGGCGCATTTGCCGACCATGTGCTGCTACCAGTTGAGAATCTGCATCTGGTGCCGGATAATGTGAGCGACGAGGAGGCGGTTTTTGTCGAGCCGCTGGCTGCCAACTTTGAGATTATGGAACAGGTGCATATTCGCCCGACCGAGTGGGTGGTGGTGCTGGGAGATGGCAAAATGGGCCAATTAGCAGCCCGGGTATTGGCATTGAGCGGTTGCGAGGTCTCGATGGTGGGCAAGCACGAGGAGAAGTTGGCACTTGTTGAGCAGAGGGGCATCTCTACCTATCGGCTTGAGGAGGCGGAACAGATGGTCGAGGAGGGAACGCGGCGAGCTGATATAGTGGTCGAATGTACTGGCTCAGAACAGGGACTGGCGCTGGCCCTGCGCCTGGTGCGGCCCAGAGGGACCGTTGTGCTTAAAAGTACGGTCGCCGATAAAAGTATCCTGCACCTGGCCCCTATCGTTGTCGATGAGATTCGCGTGCAGGGGTCGCGCTGCGGCCCGTTCGAACCAGCACTCCGCGCCCTCAGCCAGAAATTGATCGATGTGCAACCGTTAATCAGCGCTCGCTATCCATTGGATGGGGGGCTGGAAGCATTTGAGCACGCCCAGCAAAGAGGTATCTTGAAGGTGCTGATGCGCTTATGATGAAGTAATCCATTCTTGCAGCATTTGTGCATCAATCAGATGCAGGGTGCCACTTGAGCAGCCCAGCACTCGTTCAAGTGCATCGAGATAGGCGGAGACTGCCCGTTCAATGCGTGGCAAATCTGGCTCAGGGGCCAGAAGCAGCGCAGCGAGGGTATCTGAAAGATCTTGCAGAAGAGACAGCATCACTTCGCCTGCCTCATCGGGATAGGAAGTCGTCAGAGAGCCTTCGTCGATGCCCTGATGGATAACAGGTGTAAGCAGCGGTGTGATCTGTTTGAGCATCATTGCGCGCATCTTCAGGCGCACAATAGCATTATCGTCGTTGTACCAGACGCGCAAGAGTGCAAACTGGAAGGTTTTTTGCGCAAATTTCCAGCGGTTGAGCGTGACCATGATCCGTTGCAATTTTGTCGGGGCAGACAACTCGGGATCATTGGTGATAGAGGTAATGATCCGTTCTACCTCCTCCAGCATATGCTCAATCAGCGCTTCTAGCAACTCCTGTTTAGAATCGAAGTAGTGATAGAAGGCTCCCTTAGACATTTGCAGTTCATTCAGAATATCCTGAATCGTCATCTGCTCATAGCCTTTTGTATAGATGAGTCGCTGGGCTACAGCAAGGATCTCGTTGCGCTTCGCCATGTAGTCTTTTGCTTTAACGATACGTGCCATACTATACTCTCCAGTTTAAACCGACCGCCGGTTTATTTATAAGAAAAGTATAGTCGAAAGGGAAGAAGATGTCAACTGATTGTGAACAGGTGCAACGCTGATAGGTTGCACCTGCTTGAAGAGAGTGTCTCTACCTGCTTAATGTTGTTTGAGGGTGGCTGTGGTGGTGGAGGGCGTACGAATCTCTTCGTGATGGATCTGGCCGCCCAGGAAGCCTACATAAGCGAAGAGGCCCGAGTTTAAGAGCAGCACCACAAGAACCAGCGATAAGAGGACTGGTGGGAGCTTTGGGCGTTTGTTTGTGAGAATTGCTCCCGCAAGCGCGATCAGGCCAGTCACAAACATAAGGATCAGCCCGAAGCGAGCCATAGTTTCGTGAGTATGGATCATGGTCCGTGAGATATCTGGCAAGCCGTGAAGCGACTCTTCTGCGGGATCGCCTGTGAGATAGGCTGGTACAGTGAGCAGGGCAATGCCAACCAGAAACCAGAGCGAGACTTTTTGTAGAGAGACGTTGCGGCTAATCAGAGCCACAATAAACAGGATCGTCACAAAGAGAGAACCCATGATGGGGAAATGGTTGAGCAAGAGGTGTAAGTGCGCACCATTTAGCATTATTTTTTCTTCCTATTCGTTACAAGTTTTCAAGTTTACGAAGGCAAGCCCTCTAGAGAGAACTGTAATAGAGAGGATATCCCACCTTTATTGGAAGAAAATGAGAAACTACAACATTGCATCTCACTCTTGACTTACGAGTCATTTAATTATATAATTAGGTTGCCTAATAAATTAGTTGCCAACCTAATTTATTAGAGATGGATAGGATATTGATTGTTTTCCAGTGGCGCGGTGAGGTGTTAGATGGATTGTCATGATAATCAGACGAGAGCAACTGCGCAAAGGTTGATGGAAGCGTTTAAGCGCTTCAACCGGGTAGCCTGGCACGAGAGATCGTATATGGGCTTTAAACCAAGCGAGATACGTGTTCTTTTCTGTGTAGCCCGGGGGGATATGAAGGTGTCGGAGATTAGCAAGCGTATGCATGTGACATCTCCAACGGTTACGCAGGTGATTAATGGCCTGGAGGCAAACGGGCTAGTTGAGCGTAGTGTTGACCTGACAGATAGACGAGCTGTACGCGTACAGCTGACCCAGAAAGGCGAAGCGGTCAGGCAGAAGGCCGGAGAAGCACTTTTCTCGTCTTTTAGTGGGTTGATTGAGTATCTAGGGGAAGAGCGTAGTAATGAGCTTGCTGAGTTGTTAACAGATGCGTATGTCTACTTTGCTGAGAGGGAGGCGAGTTTGCACCAGTCTCAATGGAGCGGAGATGAAATTCTATGATAAAATTGGCTCGATTTTTACAGCCATATAAGCTTTCTCTGGCGGCTGTCTTATTGCTTGTCTTTTTACAGGCGCTTTCTGATCTCTATCTGCCAACGTTGATGGCAGATATTGTCGATATCGGGGTCGTCAAGGGAGATACGCCTTATATCCTCACAATGGGCGCTTTCATGCTGGTGGTGGCGATTGGTGGCGCTATTTGTGCGATTGGGGCCAGCTATATGTCTTCGAGGGTGGCTACTGGCTTCGGCAAGATTATACGCGCGAAACTCTTCTCTCATGTGGAGCGTTTTTCGTTGCACGAGTTCGATAAATTTGGTAGTGCCTCTTTGATTACCCGTACAACCAACGATACAACGCAGGTGCAACAGGTGTATATCATTATCTTGAGGATGATGATCAGTGCGCCGTTGATGGCTGTGGGTGGCATCATTATGGCTGTATCTAAAGATGCTCAGCTATCGCTGGTACTTGTGGGCGCGTTGCCTATCCTGGCGATTGCCATCTGGATCATCACCGGCAACGGCATACCACTGTTTCAGGTGATGCAGAAAAAGCTCGATAAGATCAATCTCATTCTGGATGAGAACCTGACAGGTATGCGCGTTATTCGCTCTCTCAATCGCATTAATCATGAGCAGCAGCGCTTTCAGGATGCCAACCAGGATTTGACTGATGTCTCGATCAAGGTGAACCGAATCATGGCGGCGATGTGGCCAACGATGATGCTGATCATGAACATATCGTCGATCGCTATCGTCTGGTTTGGCGGTCTCCGTGTTGGCGTGAACGATTTGCAGATCGGCGATCTGATGGCATTCTTGCAATACTCCACGCAGATTATGTTTGCGATGCTGATGGTCTCAATGATGTTTATTATGATCCCGCGCGCCTCAGCATCCGCCACTCGCATTAACGAAGTGCTGGATGTGTTGCCGGCGATGAGCGATGCGGAAGAGGTGAAGCAGGCTGACAAGAGAAGAGGCTACGTCGAGTTCCGCGATGTCACCTTTAGCTATCCTGGCGCGGAACGACCGGCTATAAAACACATTTCCTTCAATGCACGTCCCGGCGAGGTTACGGCCATTATTGGCGGTACCGGTGCCGGTAAATCGACGCTGGTGAATCTCATCCCACGCTTCTATGATATCGATAGCGGGGGCATTCTCGTAGATGGTGTGGATGTGCGTGAGATGACTCAAGAGAGCTTGCGAGCGAAGATTGGTCTGGTACCACAGAAGGCAGTGCTTTTCTCTGGAACGGTGGCGGATAATATCCGGTACGGCAAAGATGATGCTTCGGATGAAGACGTGATCCATGCGGCAGATGTGGCGCAGGCCAGCGAATTTGTGAGTGGAATGGCCGATGGCTTTGATTCGCAGATCGCACAGGGAGGAACGAACGTTTCCGGCGGACAGAAGCAGCGCCTTTCGATTGCCCGCGCGCTCATCAGACGGCCAGAAATCTACATTTTCGATGATAGCTTCTCAGCGCTTGACTTTAAAACCGATGCTAAATTACGGGCGGCACTCAAAGGGGAGATTGCCAATTCCACCGTGTTTATCGTGGCTCAGCGGGTGAGTACGGTGATGGACGCGAATCAAATTATCGTGCTGGATGAGGGCAAGATAGCTGGCATTGGCACACATCGCGAATTGATGCAGTCCAGTAACGTCTATCGTGAAATCGTCTCCTCACAGCTTTCTATGGAGGAAATTGCATGAGTGCCGAACCTGGAGAGAGGAAGAAATTTCAGCGGCAACAGCAGGGTATGGGATTTGGTCCCGGTGGTGGACGAGGTGGTCCGGTCGGTGGATTAGCGATGCCAGTGGAGAAGGCTAAAGATTTTAAGGGGACGCTGAACAGGCTGACCGGCTATCTGCGCCCCTACAAGCTGTCTCTGCTCGCTATCCTGGTAACAGCAATGCTCAGCACGGTCTTTAACATCGTCAGTCCCAAAATCCTGGGATTGGTGACGACGAAACTCTATGAGGGTGTCGTGGCGAAAATTAAGGGAGTGCCGGGAGCAACGTTCGATTTTGGCTACATTGGACGTATCCTGATAATCCTGGCTGTGCTGTATGCCATTAGTTCGCTCTTTTTCTATATTCAACAATATATTATGGCGAGCGTGGCACAGAAAACGGTTTATCGATTGCGTCAGGACGTGTATGAGAAGCTGAATCGTATGCCTTTGAAGTTCTTTGATTCGCGACCACATGGCGAGATCATGAGCCGCGCCGTCAACGACATGGACAATATCAGCACGACCTTGCAACAAAGCTTGACACAATTAATCACATCGGCAACGACGCTGGTTGGCATCGTGGTGATGATGCTGACGATCAGCCCGATCCTGACGCTGATCATCGTGCTCACCTTCCCACTCAGTGTGCTGGTGACGACGGTTGTAGCGAAGCGCTCGCAGGGCCATTTTAAAGATCAGCAGAGGGCGTTGGGTATCCTGAACGGTCACGTCGAAGAGATGTTCACAGGCCACAAGATCGTCAAAGCCTTTGGTCTGGAACAGCGCTCCCTTGCCGAATTCGATACAATCAATGAGAACCTCTATAATGCCGGGTGGAAGGCGCAGTTCATTTCGGGCGTCATTATGCCGCTTATGAACTTTATTGGGAATATTGGATACGTCTTTGTGAGTGTGGTTGGCGGTATTATGATTACAAGGGGTATGATTGTGATTGGTGATGTGCAGGCGTTTATTCAATATTCGCGCCAGTTTACGATGCCGATCACCCAGCTTGCTAATATTGCCAATATTATTCAATCCACGATTGCCTCTGCCGAGCGCGTCTTTGAGTTGCTGGACGAAGAGGAAGAGGTGCCAGAGGCCGAGAACGCCAAGATCATTCAGTTGCCGCGCGGCGAGGTCCAGTTCCATGATGTTAAATTTGGCTATAAAGAGGATGTGCCGCTGATCGAGCATATGAATATCGATGTGAAGTCGGGGCAGACTATCGCCATTGTTGGTCCGACCGGAGCTGGTAAGACAACGCTGGTGAATCTCTTGATGCGCTTCTATGAGTTGAATGGTGGTCAGATCACGATTGATGGTGTGAATATTACTCAGCTCAGACGTGGAGATCTGCGCACGATGTTTGGCATGGTGTTGCAGGATACCTGGCTCTTCCAGGGAACCATTCGCGATAACATCGCCTATGGCCGCGGTGGAGCAACTGAAGAAGAGATCGTTCAGGCGGCGAAAGCTGCTCATGCCGATCACTTCATCAGAACGCTGCCTGATGGCTACGACACGGTGTTGAACGAGGATGCGACAAACATCTCGCAGGGCCAGAAGCAGCTCTTGACCATCGCCCGAACCATTCTGACCGATCCCGCGATTCTGATCCTTGACGAGGCTACTAGCAGCGTCGATACCAGAACCGAGATCCACATCCAGAAGGCGATGAACGAACTGATGCAGGGCCGCACCAGTTTTGTGATCGCGCACCGGCTCTCCACCATTCGCGATGCTGACCTGATTCTGGTGATGAATCATGGTAGTATCATCGAAAAGGGGTCGCACGAAGAACTGCTGGCGAAGGGCGGCTTCTATGCCGACCTGTATAATAGCCAGTTCACCAGTCCCATGCTTGAGCAGGAAGCGATATAGTGAGATAAGTAGAGCGAGAGGCTAGCAAACGTACTGGCCTCTCTTTTTGCATATGGTGAAGGTGTTTATATGTAAGCTGTTCAGTTGGCGTTGGTGTCTGACCAGTTCAGGAGAGCGTGTTGTGCATCCTCTAATGTGAGCGCAGTACCAACCCCTGCAAGTACCCTTTCAAGGATCGTCACATCCTTAATCTTAGCGGTTTGTTTTTGTGCTAGCTTGTTGAGCGTCGGAAAACGAGCCTGAACAATGATCATTAATAGATTACGTTGAGTTTGTAAATGTCTTTGTCGCTCTTCTTCACGTCCTTCTTCAAGGGTATACTGATACGCAGGTGTATCGCGGAAGATGTCTTGAAGCACAATAAACCTCCTCTTAATCCACTCCTGGTTTTCTCTATCTTCTTTGTCGAAAGCCAATGATGCAAACAACCGTGCGAGAGCAAGTAGCTCTTTTGCTATTGTATCATGAGCAGGAAGTAAGCGTTGAATAACCTCCTCGATGACTTCTTGTTTTGCTCCTCCTGCCGCCAGGGGAACGAGAGGTAATAGCCCTCTCAATCCTTTTGCCAGCAACGTTTCATATGGTATTTCGGCGAGCATCACGACGTGATAGTTTAGACGAAGAATCTCTTCGCCATCTGCACTTTTGAGTACGAACGGCGTTTTGGGAACATTCTTACATGGTTTGAGGTAAATGACATATGAGATAACAGGACATTTGTAGTGGCGAAAGGCTATGACAATGTATTCGAGCAAGCGTTGAGCCATAGCAGGATCTGTTGTGCTCTGAAACTCGAAATGAGCGAGAATCTGCTCATCACAAAAGATCGTTTCATGCATGGCGTCGGCCTCTATCTCAAAGCTTTCAAATTTCCCGGACATCTTGCCTGTAAAGAAGCTGCCAGGATGAAGCCAGTCCAAGAAATCTTGAGCGCAGATTGCCATCAAACGCCGCATTCCGTTATCGTACGGTTTGGGTATCAAGAAAACCTCCCCTTGCCACATTAATTTTACCGATCATAGCATATATTGCTTTTAAATAGAGTATTATGTATAGATGTTTTTAGATATTGAATAAATTGTAATGTATGAAATAAAGAAAAAACTCCTATGCTAAACCTTATCCGGGAGAGAGCTTTTAACCACGATACCGAATGCCTGCACCAGCACAAGAGCCTGAGCTGAATCGACAATGGCTCCCTGCAATTCGCGGGGACCAGCGCGCAGGCCGTCGAGCGTGCTGCTACGGAGGTCTGCGCCGATCAGTTTGGCACCGGACATCTCGACGTTTTGCAGGTTGCAGCGTACAAAACTCACGCCTGTAAGATCGGCACCCTGGAAGTCGGCATCGCTCAGATCGCAGTCTTCAAAGCGCACGGCCTTGAATGTGGAAAAGCGAAACTGGGCCAGATTGATTTTGCACTGCTTGAAGAATACATCTTGAAACTTCGCCTCTATCGCCAGAATGCCAGTTATACGGCACTCGCTGGCCTCGACACGATGCAGACCAGCCTCCGGCCAGCGAGCATTTGCCAGATCGCACTCGGTGAGTCGCACGTCGCCGAGTTGCAGGTGCGTAAACGTGGTGCTATTCATGTTGACGCCCTTGCATTGCACCTGTTCAAACGTGAGGTAATCGGCAATCTGGCCCATCAATAAATCCTGTGAAAGTGTGAGCTGGCTATACTGCTCGTGATCGCTGAGCGTTGCAGTTGGTAATCCTCGTGTCATCATTTTCTTAGGGAAGAGTGGCTGCTTGATAGCGGAATTGGAAGGTGGTTGTTTGCTGGTCATGAAACGTATCCTTTGCGAACATATTTTCTTCTATGATAGGTCGCGCCGCCGTTGGTGTCAATGTGCGAGAGAGCCGATACAGGGCTTTCCAGTTCTCCGCTCAAAGGGGTGCAGGGGTCTCCCTGCCGGGGCCTGGGGCGTCCCCAGTTTCCTTCCCTCCTTCGCGCGCCGCCGCAGGCGGCGCGCAAAAGAGAAGAAAAAAGTTTTTTGCGGGGACACCCCGCACCCCGGCAAAGGGCTGCCGCCCTCTGCACTCCCGCTAGATGGGAGAATTGGAAAGCCCTGAGAGCCGATAGCGGAATATGGACGGTGCTGACTCGTGTTGTAGTAGGGGCGGGGAATGCTATTTTGACTGAAATGTTTATGTTTCACGGAAAGGAAAACAGTTATGCGTGCCGATATTGTGCCGGGCGCTCATTTTCCCGATTACGAGCTAACTGATCATACTCGAACGCGCCGCCGCCTGAGCGAATTGCAGGGCATTGATCCCATGATTGTGGTGTTGTCGCGCGGACATTTTTGTCCCAAAGATCACCAGCAACACCTCGAACTGGCGGCCTTCTATCCCAAGATTGCTGTTGCGTATACCCAGATCGTCACCATTGCCACTGACAATATTCTAGAGATCAACGAATTTCGTTCTTCGGTGGGGGCGCAATGGACCTTTCTTTCGGATTCCGGGCGCAAAGTGCAGCAGGATTTAGATATTCAAGAATATACTGATCCGCACCATAATCCGATGATTCCCCATACATTTGTGCTGGAGCCGGGCCTGGTGATCTATAAAATCTACAATGGTTACTGGTTCTGGGGGCGTCCGTCGCCTGAAGAGTTGCGGCAGGATTTGCGTGAGGTAACGCGGAAGATTCGCCCTGATTGGGATCCTGGTGCTCCCGGCTTGCGCGAAAATTGGGAGGGCGATAAAACGCAGCACTATCCCTATAAAGAGCGCCGTTGAGCATAGTTCATCTCCCCTCCTCTAGAAGCGTTTGCCTCAGAGGAAGGGGGATTCGTGAACGGATCAGGTCTGCCCACAACTGAAACATCTCTCACCAGGGGCTTTGCGCTCTGATCTTTCAAGCAACGAAAAACAAACAAGTCTCTTAATGGAACATCTACGCCAGATGCAGAACCGCTTTGCCAGTGAATTGTCGTTGCAGCAAGCGTTGCGCGACCTCCCCAATGTCGTGCCAGGAAGCCTCCACCTCAATTGGAGTCCGCAATTGCTGTTTGGCTACCAGTTGCACGAGCCTGGCGAGATATTCAGATATCCTATGACTCTCTAATTCTGTACCACCATTCAGCCCGTAGAGGGTCGTTCTCCCAGTACGAACGAGATTCATGACATTTATTGTGGCCTCTGCTGCTGCTGACCAGCCTATCGTGACGCAGGTGCTCCCTGGTGCCAGCAGAGAGAGCGCGGTGGCAAGTGTTTTCCCACCAAGCGACTCGATAACCAGGTGGTAAGGGCCATAGGCTTGTGCTGGCGCGAGATCATCCCCCACGATCACCTCATCGGCTCCCGCTTCGCGTACTAACGCTGCGTTTTGAGCCCGACGAGCAGTACCAACGACATAGGCACCACTGAGCTTTGCAAGCTGATGCGCGAAAAGTCCTACCCCACCAGTGGAACCGGTAATCAACACACGCTTGCCCAGGAGAAACCCTCCTTTCTCAAGCGCACAGAGCGCGGTAAATCCAGCGACAGGTAAGCTGGCCGCCTGAGCAAAAGTTACGCTGGCTGGAAGTTCGGTCAGCAGGTCCGTAGGAACTGCCACCTGCTCGGCCCATGAACCTGCACTCACCATGCCAACTACCCGGCTCCCAGCCTTCGGCCCTGTCCCATTCGCAGCCTGTTTGATGACGATTCCGGCCAGATCCCAACCGGGTCGCCAACCCGCCTCGAAGTGCATAGCACCCAGCACCTCTCCGCGATTCAAAGAAATGGCCTCAACCTGAACAAGCGCCTCTGATGGGCTTACCTGGGGTGCTTCGACCTCTTTAATCGCCAATCGACCAGGAACATTTGGGTCAACGACTACTGCACGTATCGAACTCATCTTTTCTTTCCCTTTCTTCTTCAGAAAATTTATTTTGCTATTGGAGTGGGCTGGGACTATCTTCTACACTCATGCGCGGCTGCAACCCGGCCTCGCGATATATCGCGTCGATCACCCGCATATTGGCAATCGCGTCGTTGGCGTTGGTCAGCACTGGTGTCCCCTCGTTGATGGCCTGAGCAAAGGCGCGCAGTTGATACGTATAGCTCGCGTCTCCTGGCACATGTTCTGTCCGATGCCCTCTGGCGGTCTTCACGGTCAGACGGTGGTAGGCTTGCGGTGCGACGTAGTTCAGTACGCTCATGTGACCCTGATCACCGGTGATGCGTGTATTGATGCGCATGAGATCGCTGGAGAATAGCGAGGCTCTGATATGGCCTGTGGTCCCGCTGGGGAAGCGCAGCTCGGCATCCATGCGGCGATCAACGCCCGGCGAAGCTAGCTGCGCCGTTGCCTGCACAACTTCTGGCTCCTCCCCACTCAGGAAACGTAAGAGGTTGATGGGATAGGAACCCGCATCCATCGTGGCTCCGCCTCCTAGAGCGAGGTTATAGCGAATATCGTTATGAGAAAATATGGGAATACAAAGAGATGCTTCAATGCGGCGGAGAGTGCCTAGCTCTCCACTGCTAATGATCTCTTTCATACGAGCTGCGAGTGGGTGGTAACGGTAATGGAAAGCTTCCATCAAGACCAGCCCGCTCTGCTGTCCAGCCTGTGCCATGCGTTCAGCTTCTACGGCGTTTGAGGCAAAGGGCTTTTCACAGAGTACATGTTTACCAGCCTCCAGTGCTCGTATCGTCCAGCGTCCATGCAGGCCATTAGGGAGTGGAATATAGACTGCATCGATGGCGGGATCGTTTAGCAGTTCGTCATAGCTGGCAAAGACGTGGGGAATCTGATGTTTTTTGGCGAATGCCTGGGCACGTGTGATGTCACGTGCAGCGATCGCTGCCGCTGTGACTTCGGCAACCTGCTGAGCTGGCTTAATCAGCGCCGCTGGAACGATTTTCGCAGCGCCGAGAATACCTATGCGCACCATCTCCATATGTGGCTCTCCTGTTTTGCTTGTGTCTTCCAGATGTTTTTTGTTTTCTAAAGGCCGCTGAGTGATGTCAATGACTGACATCACTCAGTATAGTATATAATGGAGGTGATGTCAATGACTGTCATGAAGGGAGAATTGAAAATATGAGCCGATGGGAACCCAATGCCAGGGGCCGACTTGAGCAGGCCGCCCTGGAACTGTACCGGGAACGTGGTTTTGAGCAGACGACGGTCGCGCAGATCGCTGAACGGGCTGGCCTCACCGAGCGCACCTTCTTTCGCTACTTCGCTGACAAGCGCGAGGTCTTATTCTGGGGCCAGGCCAGGTTGCAAGAGTTGATTGTCAATACTATCGCTAGCCAGCCTGATCGAGCTGCCCCAATCACTATGGTTGTTGCCGCATTCGATGCCATGACAGCAACCTTTCCCCAGGAGCGCCGTGAACTCCTGAGGCAGCGACAGGTGGTGATTGCCGCAAACACAGAACTGCAAGAACGCGAGTCACTGAAGTTGGCGCAACTCACTTCCGCCATAGCCGAAGCATTGCGGCAACGCGGGGTCACCGACCCAACCGCAAGTCTGATTGCTGAAACAGGAAGTGCGGTCTCGAAGGTTGCATACGTCCGATGGATCAGTGAAACAGACCAGCGAACGCTGCCACAGCTTCTCCGAGAGTCACTTGACGAACTCAAAGTCGCTCTTGGTTCTTAGAGACGAAAAGACCGAAAAACAATGATTTCCATTGCCCAGAGTCGTTTCCCCTTCATTTGCTGGATGCACCAATCATCTCTTTTCGTAAAAAAGCAACGTTGAAAGTGTTGCATACTAAATCCTCTGAGTTATTGTTTGCCTTGCTCAGAGGATTTGTCTATTCGTGAGATGCAATCCAGGCGATTACACGTTTGTATGCTGCGTCGATTCGTTTGAACGTTTCAGGATCTCCACCTGTATCGGGATGGTATTGCTTGGCCAGTTGGCGATAGCGTTGATGAATTACGTCAAATGAAGCGGTTGTTGGCAGGTTCAGTACTTGCAGTGCCTCAACCACCTCTGCCGGTATTTGGGAGATGCCGTTCTGGTTTCGCAAACGTTCGAGCATCTCTTTTTGCATCTGTCTCATCCACTCCATTTCTTCATCTGACGCATTGCTCTCTTCATCCATCGCATTATGATCTCTAGCAGCGAGAAGGCTGTTCTTAATGTGGGCGGTGAGAGGCAAAAAGACACAGAGATTGAGCATCCTTGCTACCTCGATCTTTTGCCAGGGTGAGGCCGCAACTCCCTCGCGAAGAGTAATGGAATATCCGTTGTAATAGCCTACAGAGGCGAAGCGTTGCCACGAAAGGCTTCGCTGCTCAATTTCTAGCGTGAGTCCCTGTGTTGTTACATTGATCGAGCCGAAGCTGAGCACCTGACCCGCTTCATATGCCGCGATAGCACCTGGTAGTTGGCGCTGTCTGACTTCATGCTCGATGACCTCAGCAAGTTCACTGAGTCTATCTCCTACCAGAGATCGGTTGAGCGGTATCGGCTTCCCTTCTTCGGGGTAGAGGATATAGCTGGAGTGCAGGATATTCTGCGCCCTACAGTATTGCACTGTACGGATCTGCTCCCAGCGGATAGCCCGAACGCGTGTCCACTTGATAATCATAATTCCGTTGGTGCATAAGTAGAACTCGGTGTTCTGTAGAGCAACGAACACGTCTCCAGGAAGCCTGCCGATGACGTTGCTCAGCCACGGGGCGAGTATCAGCAGACAAATCATAATCAGCGGCCAGGGTGGAGTACGAGTAAGAAACAACAATACCAGGGTTGGTATGAGAATAAAAGCAAAGGCTCCAGACGCATCTAGACCACTGGCCCGCTGCGTAGCCGGGACAGAAGGTAGACCATCAGTTGTGAATGCTGTAGGCTCGCTTTTGTAGCATTTAAGGACACTTCCCAATTGATACCCAGCTGCGAGCCGGGCCTCCTCTGTGAGAGGTACTCCTTGCTGGACTGACGGTGCGGGTTGAGGATGAGAAGGCGGTGAGGGCATCTCTATATATGGCAGGGCTGTGTAGGGTGGCCCTTCAAACTCACTAGAGTCTTCCGTAGAAGAAGTCGCGTTGCTGTAATCGTCCGACATATGCATTCCATTTTCAGAAAGTGCTGCGGCAGTATCCAACATCCCGCTGTTTAGATAATCTCAGATGAAGCTGTTGATGATACTTCCTTCATACCGAAAGTACAACCTTATGAAGGATAGAACGAAAAAGAATATCCAGGATCAAAAAGGCGAGAGCGCGTTTTTATCTCTTTTTAGAATAAAAACGCGCTCTCGCCTTCGAACGTTATGAGGCAGTGCTATTCCGTCTCGGTTGGCTGCTCGGCAGCCTCCTCTGCTTCTGCCGCATCGGACTCGACCGCATCGGTGTCTTCGAGCAGCTCCTCGTCGCCGTTCGCCTCGATCTCGTCCTCTTCGCTTTCGTCGTTGGTTGCACGCGGCTTCTTGCCGTTGGTCGTAGCGACGGCAACAACGGTATCGCCTTCGTTCAGGTTCATCAAATGGACGCCCTGAGTGACGCGGCTTGAGGTTTTGACCAGAGCGACATCGGTACGGATCACAACCCCGCTAGCCGAGATGATCATTAGATCGCTGTCGCGCCCGGTAATGACGCGGGCAGCAGCAATATTGCCGCTCTTTTCGGTGACGCGCATTGCCATGACGCCGCCGCCGCCGCGACTGTGACGTGGGTACTCGCTAATTGGCGTGCGTTTGCCATAGCCATATTCCGAAACCACCAGTAGCTCGGCATCTTCGGGGGCCACATTGAGCGAGACCAGGATATCTCCCGCCGTCAGCCGGATACCGCGCACGCCGCCACTCATACGCGAGGCTGAGCGCAGTTCTGACACCGAGAAGCGTGCGGCCCGACCTTGAGCAGTGATCAGTAGCACATCGTCGTCGGCATGGACCAGTTTGGCTCCGACCAGCTCATCATCATCTTCCAGCTTCATAGCGATCAGCCCGTTGCGGCGCACCACCTCGAACTCGTCCATCGGCGTCTTCTTGACCTCGCCCTTTTTAGTAGCAACGATCATAAAGTCGCGGCTGATCCCTTTGGGAACGGAGACGATAGCTGTGACGCGTTCACGCTGTTCAATCGAGATCAGATTGATGAGGTGTTCGCCACGTGCGGTACGGCTCGTGTCGGGCAGCTCATAGACGCGCAATTGGAAGACGCGGCCTCTATCGGTAAAGAACAACAGGCTGTCGTGCGTGTGAGTGACAAGCAAATGGAGAACGGCATCATCCTCACGCGTTACCATGCCGGTTACGCCGCGTCCACCGCGACGTTGAGCGCGATAGGTGCTGGATGGGAGACGTTTGATATACCCCTTCTCAGTCAGCGTCACGACGGCCTCTTCGTTAGGGATGAGGTCTTCATCTTTAAAGTCGCTGGCTTCGTCATCAGCGATTTCGGAGCGCCGGGCATCGCCATACTTTTCTTTTAGCTCTTCCAGATCCTGTTTGATCAGCTTGCGGATCTCGTTGATATCACTCAGCAGCATTCTATAGTAATCGATATGCTGAAGGACATCTTTCAACTCGTCCTCGACCCTCTGCCGCTGTAAGGCGGCCAGACTTGCCAGGCGCATATCAAGGACCGCCCTGGCCTGCTCTTGCGAGAAGCCGAACTGTTGTTGCAGTTCTTCGGAGAGTCCTGCCGTATCGCGTTGTGAGCTGCGGATAGTATTGATAACGGCATCCAGATTATCGAGAGCGATTTTTAAGCCATCCAGAATGTGCTTGCGTGCCTCCGCTTTCGCCAGTTCGTAGCGGGTGCGTCGGGTCAGCACAATTTCGCGGTGATGGATATAATGCACCAGGAATTTCTTGAGCGTCAACGTCTGGGGCTGTCGATCCACAAGGGCCAGCATGTTCGCGTTGAAGGCGCTTTGCATAGCAGTATATTTGTAGAGCGAATTGAGGACGCTTCTAGGGTTGGCATCGCGCTTGAGGTCGATGACCATGCGCATACCCTCGCGATCCGACTCGTCGCGGACTTCCGCAATGCCATCGACTCTGCGATCACGGGCTAGCTCGGCAATCTTTTTGACCAGCTCGGCCTTGTTGACCTGATAAGGTAGTTCAGTGACGATGATGCTGGAGCGCCCCCCTTTGGTCTCCTCGATATTCGTGCGAGCGCGGACCACGACGCGTCCACGTCCGTTCGCATACATATTGCGGATGCCTTCGCGTCCCTGAATAATACCGCCGGTGGGGAAGTCGGGTCCACGAACAATCCGTGCCAGTTCTTCGGTCGTCGCTTCGGGCTGATCGATCAGGTAGATGATGCCATTGCACACTTCGTTAAGATTGTGGGGGGGAATATTCGTCGCCATACCAACGGCAATGCCGGTTGAGCCGTTCAAGAGCAAGTTAGGGAGGCGAGCGGGAAGGACTGTTGGCTCCGTCGTCTGATTATCGTAATTGGGAGCAAAATCAACCGTATCTTTTTCGATGTCGCGCAGGAGTTCATCGGCAATCGCGGCCATTTTTGCTTCCGTATAGCGCATGGCTGCTGGGGGATCGTCGTCCTGCGAACCGAAGTTGCCCTGCCCAAGGATTAACGGATAGCGCATCGACCAGGGCTGAGCCATGCGCACAAGAGTATCATAAACTGCTACATCACCATGCGGATGATAGCTCTTTAACACTTCACCAACGGTACCAGCGCACTTGCGAAACTGCTTTGTGGATTGCAGGCCCATCTGGTCCATAGCATAGAGTACACGACGATGCACTGGTTTCAACCCATCTCGCACATCGGGAAGCGCACGCGCAACGATCACGCTCATCGAATAATCGAGATAGGCACCAGTCATCTGATCTACGATGTCAACTGCTTTTATATTGCCAAGTTCCATAAAAAAACCATCCTCTACCCAGGGTTAGACATAGCCAGAAGGCGATATCAGTTTGAAGTTGCGGTATACATAGCTATTCTGAGGGAGCTTAGAATTTTTGGTCATGTCTACCCTTATAGTATAGCACATTTGGGCCATTGAGACGAGTTTTGGCCCTTTAGTCAGGGTGGTAATGCTACATTCATAGGTTGATTTGTTTTGGCAAATTTGTTGGCAAATTGATAGATTACCCCCCTATGTTTTGGTAGAAAGCTGTGGTATGATTAAAGGAAGAACGGGATTTAAGGGAGAGACTTATCAGTGCTATTGGTGGCCTTGTAGCTCTTCAAGTCATAGGGTTGAAACTGATATAAGAACTCGCGCCCCTTTGTTGGACGCACCCTGGATAATAGAAGCATGGGAGGGTGTGAGGCGTGTTCTTCCTATTGGTTGAATGTGCCCCTGCAACTTGAAGAGTTATGTGTGGTTGTCAATAATGCCGTAAGGGAGTGACGAGCGTATGTCTTTGCCATTTACGGAGCAACAGTGCTTCTTCGTAGCCATTCTTGCCTTTGTTGTGATCGGCTTTCAACGAGGGTGGCGTCGTGAACTGGTCTCGCTGGTTTTTGTGTTACTAGCAGTCTTCTTGATCCGCCCAGATAGTGGCAGAACCTTCGGGCAGTTTCTATCTCGTCTGCCATCAGTGCTGGCGTATCTCCTGGGAGGGACCACCGCTCCACCGAGCGCGACCCCGGAAGCTGTAACCGGCTTTTTAGGCCCCTGGGGTCCATTGCTGGTGTTTCTGCTGATCGTCGGATTGGGATATTATATCGGCAATCGGGCATTTCCGAAGCCGGGAACGCCACAGGAGCGGTTCGTTGGGATCGTCCCCGCCATTATTTCAGGTGCCTTTATTCTGGCGTATCTGAGCAGTATGTTGCCAAGAAGCCAGGGCAATCTTGTAACCGTCGCAGTCCAGGCTCCTGATCCAGCCAATTATGTGCCGGTGATTTTTGCCATTGCGATTGTCTCGCTGGTAGTAGCTCTGGTGGCGGCGCGAGCTAAGAAGCCACCCGCCAAGAAGTAACGTATTAAAAGTAGTATGCCAGAAAGTTTTTTGTGAAGAAATAGCGCGAAAAGTTGTTAGCAAAAAGTCGCTGATGATATTGTAGCCGATCCTGTTGTAATATGCACTTTGCTCACGTGTTGAGGTGATCGAATGGCCGAGAAACCCAAGAATAATGCCGCTTCAGCCGATCCCTGGCGCTCTGGTCGCAGTCGTTTCGGCTTTCAAAATTTTCGTCGTGGACGAGATCGTAAGTGGTATTTTTCTGGACAGCAGCCAGATGAGGTAGTTCGCCTGGTGGTACGTCGCCACTGGTGGTTTCTGGTGCGTCCGGGTTTGCCTTTTATTGCATCGGTTGTAGCCTTTATTGTGGTGGTCTGGCTTTCCACGATCCTGCCGGGCAATCCGACCTTCTGGCTCTTCGTCGATGGTCTGCTCTTTCTGGCGGCGCTGGCAGCCGGGGTATGGTTCGCCTATACCAGTCTGATCGAGTGGTGGGTGGAAACCTATATCATTACAAATAAACGTATTGTAAACTCCAAGGGGCTACTGCAACCGACACGTCAATCAACACCACTGGAGAAGGTGCAACAGGTGGGCCTGGGCGTTGAATCGATGCTTGGCTTTCTGCTTGGCTTTGGCACGATTCATCTGTATCTTGCTGGTGGCGACCTCGTCATGCGCGATGTGCCCAACCCCAGGCGTGTGCGCGATGCCATTCAGGGTCTGACCGACGAGATCAACTCCAAGAAGCCAAAAGATCCCGAACTTCCTACTCCCAAAGATCCTGTCCTGGCCGGCGTTCTAGAGAGCCTGTCGAAGGGCAAACCGGTACCGAAGTTGCCAGACGCCGATGCGGATCTGCCTCCCCCTCGTCAAATGGATGGCTTTCTCGGGCCGCGTAAAACCTTTGGTGGCTTTCTGAAGATTCCCTGCGACGTGCGTTATACCTCTGGCGAATATACCGTCAAATATATTCAGCGCTCCCAATACGTGTTGTGGAGCAAGCTGGCTATCCCGGCGATTTTGCTGCTCGTTGTGTTGCCGGTGGCCCTCTTTACTCCCACTTCAGTTGTGATAGCTGATATGGTGATGCAATACTGGTGGTTGTTCTGGGGCATAGTTGTGCTTGGCCTGCTGGTTACGATGGCGCTGTTCTATCTGAACTACGTTGATGATGTTTATATCCTGACGAATAAACGCATCATCGATATTAATCGTACCTTCACCTTCTTTTACGAGACCCGTATCGAAACCGAGTACAGGAATGTTCGTGATATCAGAGTGAAGGTTCCCAACGTTGTTGAACGCTTCCTGGATATTGGCAACATCTATATCGAGACACCGGGCAACAGCCCTAACCTTACTCTTGAGACTGTGGATCATCCCTTTACGCTTCTCGATGAGATTCAGGGCATCAAGGGAAATAAAGAGAAAGCGGACAAGGTAAAAAAAGAGAACGACGAGAAGAAAGAGCTGCATAAGTGGTTCAGTACGGTCGTGACGGCACTGGAAAGTACCTCGAAGGGCAGAGGTGTGCCAGATCTGCGTGAGCAGGATTTGCTCTCGGCGATGGCGCAGGCGCAGGAGTTGGGGCTGGATATATCGGTGTGGGGTGAGGCCGTGCCAAGCACTAACCTGCCTCCTGGCTACGTTGTGCGTCAAACACCGCCTCCAGGGACCGTCATGGAGAAGGGCAGCAAGATTGAGGTTGTTTTAAGCAAAAATTCTTAATGCTCACACTCCACGTAGCGACAATCCCTTGTGGTTATCGCGGGCAGCACCAATGAAGAAAAGAAGGCCGATGAAGCAATTCGTCCAGAATGCTTCATCGGCCTTTTTGTTGCTATTTGTACCATAGTCCTAACGCATACCGACGCGGGCCAGGAGCGCAACGCACTCAATGTGATATGTTTGTGGGAACATATCGACTGGCTGTGCTGCAACCAGGCGATAGCGGCCACCGGAGCAGAGGGTTGCGATATCGCGAGCGAGCGTGCTGGGATCGCAGGAGACGTAGCAGATGGCGCGTGGCATCAACGTCTGCAAGGCTTGCAGGGCTTTGGGGTGACAGCCAGCGCGTGGAGGATCGACCAGAGCAAGATCGATGCGCTCACGCCGATAATGAAGTTGACTGAGGATACGCTCAAGCGTTCCCTCAAGCGATGTAATGTTGTTCTGATTATTGAGAGCAGCACTGGCGCGAGCATCCATCACAGCGCTCGGCTGCGATTCGATAGCGACGACTCGTGCGGCTCGCGGCGAGAGGAAGGCCGAGAAGAGGCCAACGCCACTATACCCATCCAGCACGACATCGGAGCGTTGTGGCTCCAGCATTGCCATTGCCCGCTCGACAAGCACGGCTGTTTGTACAGGGTTCACCTGGAAGAAGGAGTCAGCGGAGACGCGGAAACGCCGTCCAAGTACAACATCGGTCAAAAATTCCTGTCCCACGAAAACACGTCCATAACGCCCACCTACGCGCTCGATAATCACTCCAACGATGCCAGGAGCGATAGTCATCAATTCCTGTGCCAGTTGTTGAGGATTTTCGATCAAGGAGCCGGGGCGAGCTTGCACCGTCAACAGGGTGGGTACGGCCTTCACGCCGGCGGCCGTATAGCCGTTGCTGGCATTGCTCACAGCGCCGATTGCACCGCGAACCGTAAAGCCCTGGATCATCTCGCCGATGGCATCCCCGAAGTACTGAAACAGCTTGGCACGGACCAGCTGGTAAACCTGATCGAGTGCGGGATGGAGGAGAGCACACTCAGGCAAATCCTGAACATCGTGGCTCTCGGTCAGCTTAAAACCAACTTCATTGCCGGGGCCAACTGTAAACGAGGCGTAGTTGCGATAGTGCCAGGGAGCGATATTAGGTGGCATGCCGATGGTCGGATGAACCAGGGCATCGGGCTGTTTGCCAATGCGCACAAGTAACTGGCGGACAATATGAGCCTTCCAGGTGAGCTGTGCTGGATAGGCGATGTGTTGCCACTGACAACCACTATCGGTGAGCAACGGATAGGCTGGCTCAACACGCTCTGGTGCCGGGCGCAGGATCTCGATCAGATTGGCCCGTGCATGACCTCGGCGTTCCTCAACAATCTCAACACGGACCCGCTCGCCAGGAATCCCTCCAGGAACGAACAGGACACGCCCCTCGTAGCGACCTACGGCATCGCCTCCGTAGGCAAGATCAGTTAATTCAACATCAATGCTCATGTTCACCTCGGCGGTCCACCTACGACATTCCGCGTCGTTGATGTCCGTCACATCTTTCCAGCGTTTCTGCATCAGACAAAACTAAAATACGACGTAGCCCCAATGAGAAACATACACAGCAACAAGGACCGATACATTACACATACGTCTTCTGTCTTCTTGATCGAGAAGACGACCCCAAAGGATGAAAAGAGTTACATTGGAAGCGGTTGTTTAGGCTGGCTATAGAGCCGTGTCCCAAAACGGCTCAAGAAGACGGCACCAAGCCCTAGCAAACCCGCTCCAAGAATAACAAGCCAGCCAATGTAGGGGAGAGACCCTGCCAAAACTAATACTGTCAATCCCACTACTACCTGTAATACACGTGTATTATGCTGCGGGGATACGATCCGCACAATATATTCGCCAATGAGCCAGCCCACAGAAATGGTCCCTAAAGCCCAGGCAGCGATAAGAACGATAGCGATAAGGATTGCTAGCGGGATAGGAATAATGAGCGCAACCAGAACTGCAAGAATGGCCGGGGCAAGCAAAATGCTGAGCATGCCGAGAACGAGGCTCCGGCGCAACTTATTTCGCGCGGTGGTGCGTACGAGCATAACATGTTCTGGTAAGAGCGATGTCAATAGTACACCCAGCGCGACCCATGTGAGCAGCGACCAGAAGTGGAACTCTAAGCTCCCATCGCCCAGAACCAGTTTGCTAACTGTGTGGGTACAGTCGATAACAGAGCCATGCAACTGTGCATCTGAGCCATGTAGCCAGCGGCCTCCACAGAGATGAATATCTCCGTTCACATGAGCGCTATCTTGCAATGTTACGTTGCCAGAATACAGCATCACATTCCCGTCCACGTCTCCTGCGATCACAACATCTCCGCCAAAGGCAACGACATCTCCGATGACATCACCGCGAATAATCACGGTACTGCCAAAAGAGGTCAGGTTGCTACAGATCACCTCCCCACTATTAACTACCACCGTACTCCCAAAAGCAGGTTTATGATACGCGCCAGTGCAAGGATTTGGGCCATCATCGGCCGACAGGGTTGCAGCGGAAGCGGTTGGTACTTTTCCGCTCAACATCATTGCTGCAATGAGCCAGAGGCTCGACAGTATACACAGGTAACACAGGCGCGAAAAGCGGCGAACGACTTTTAACATACTGGCGCTCCTATCATGATGCCCGGGTTGGCCCAATCATCATGACCTTCACCCTTTACGCTTCCTGCGGATGGCGCATGAGGCGAAGCCACATCCCCATCATCACGACCACCGCGAACGCTATCCCGGATAAAAGCCAGTTGTCACGCGTAATCAGCGCTACTCCTGTCTGAAGATATTCGGCGGCGATAACCAGGACATCGATCACCCCGGCGAGGGGAGCCAGTGCCTTGATGACCAGATCGGTCTGGATGATGGCTATTGCCAACAACAACAACGGTATACTGCTCAAGGTGAAGAAAGTAATTGCAGCAAGGGCAGCTCCTGCGCTCTTAAATTGAGCAACGCGCGTTTGCTGCTGCTGACGAATATCCTCAAGCTGCTGTGTAATGCGCTGATGTTGTTGAATTGCCAGCATGATTTTGTCGGTCGAAACGCTTGTTCGCGTGGGAGGAGTCAATGGGCAGAACAGGGTGTCCAGGCGGCTGAGTTGCTGCTGATAGGCGCGGCAGGCCGGGCATTGCGCCAGATGCTCCTGCAATGCCTCTGCTTCTGGTGACTCTGATTCGCCATCACGCTGAGCGTACAGCTTTTGTTTAGCGTCGCGGCAGCGCATTGATCTGCTCCTCCTTGTTCAACGAGTTTTTCTGCATATAACGAGCAAGCAGTTCGCGCGCGCGATGCAGACGAGCTTTGACCAGAGCAGGAGTCAGTTTTAATGCCTGTGCGATCTCCTCATAGGAGAAGTCGTACCAGTAGCGCAGCACGATTACCGCGCGATACTTGCTTGGGAGCATCTGCAAGTATTCCTGGATCTCGTCCTGTTGTTCACCCTGTAACGCGGACTGTTCAGGACCAACCCCCACGTCAGGAAGCCATTCCAGAAAGGGTACGTCTTCCAGCGGTAGAGCCAGAAAGCGCCTGCGCCTCAACTGGTCAATAGCTAAATGCGAAGCAATCGAAAGCAACCAGGTGCTGAATTTGTGGACAGGTTTATACGTGCCAAGCTGTGTGTAGGCCCGTACAAACGTTTCCTGCGTCACATCTTCTGCTTCTGTTGCATTACTGAGCATGCGGTAGGCGAGATTTTGCACTGCATCTTTATATCGCTCGACAAGCACGGCAAAGACATCCTGATCGCCGTTGACGACAAGTTCAACAATTGCTGCATCGCTCATCGACTCCACGACGGCCCCCGTCTTTGTCCAGGTGCTTCGCTGCTGTTCCACTGCCGATGTACCTGCACCCGCTGCTGTTACAAGACTCTGGCTACGACGTGTCTTTTTCCCTGGTTTCGCTAGCGATCCAATTCCCCCCAGCATAGTTCCTGCATTTACTGTTGATTCTAACATGCGTCACCGCTCATTATTTCTTTTATATTTTACCTCATAAGCTACTGTTCAGGGAACCAGTGGTTCGCCTTACGACTCTCTCTTACCATCGTCGCTCGATTTGCCTGAATAGCATTCTCATAAGAAGATTACAAATAGTATCCTTCACGAATATGTACGAGCAGTGACTAAAAAAGTTGTAATCTTTCGTTGAAGTGTAACACGTGAACCAATTCTGTGGCAAGGGGCAAGTACTTCTGTGAGTCGGACAAGAGACCATGTATATGAAAAAATTATCATAATTCTACCTCGTTTGAGCATGGAAAGATGAATGGCTGTCCAGAGAATTATGAATAATTGTACAGAATTGGTAGCGCGAAAAAAGTACGGTGGAGAACAGTTTTCCCGATAACCGTTCTCCACCGTACCATTACGAGAAGGAGCTAATCACGCGACGTAATCACGAGAAGGAGTATGTTTGCCTGAAAGATGACTAATCCCAGTCTTGATCGTCGTCGTTCTCGCCCATCATGCCATCCATATGTGTTGAGGCATTGTGGTAGTGAGAATTGTTCCAGTCATAGCTATTTCCATTGCGTGGTCCGAAGAAGCCGGCCCTTTTCATCACGCCCGGCGCATCACTCACTTTTTTCAGCAGGGCGGTCTCAAATGCGCGGTTGTTAGCCGGATTCATATTGCCGATAGCGCGGCCAATGGCGCGGTGTTCTGCCTCGACTCCACCAATCTGCGCTGCTATCAGAACCAGATCGGGGCGTTTGAGCATGGCGAACTCGCGACCCGCTGCAAGATAGGCCGCGACGAAGAGTGCCTCTAACTGCTGCTGGGTTTTGATAAAGCTGTCAAAGCGACGGAAGGTGTCCTGACCGAGAGGGAAGCTGAACTTTGTGACCAATGGTTTCGCTCCCTGCTTGGCCAGGAATTGGCGGTGAATAGCTTCTTCAACCAGGGCGGCCTGAACATCTTTCTTCGCTGCGTTGTTCAAACCCAAGCGGTTGGCGTTGTCAAGTACCTCAGTATAGAAGATAACGGCGAGGGTCTCGGCGGTGATGGCAACGTTGAGGATCGTCTGGATCGAATCAACGTTGTTGTCATTCATATTCTTATTGTCGTTATCATACGCTCCGTGAGCAGAGGCCGAGCCAGAATTGGATTGAGAAAGTAAAAATGCTCCACCCGCCGCTGTGCCACCGGCAGCCGCCAGACCTACGACACCAACCATTGTACCTTTGAGGACTGAACGACGTGATGAACGAGATTTGTTCTGTAGATTCATGCTATTAAGCACTCCTTTTCTTCAATTCCGCATATGTGCATGCAGCCAGATGTTTATTTATGTCAACAGGATAGCTGGCGCTTGCCTTTTACCACGGTGGCCTGTTGTCTGCCTGTCGAGACCATCTCTCCTTCGGCTGACTTTATCTTCTCATCCAGATATTGCAGCAGTGGGAGGCCAGTAAAGGTCTCATATTTCTTTAAATTATGCTCCGTGCAAAAGATTGCTGCTATACATCCCTGTACATGTGTTTACACGTCGATGGGTGTATGTTTTTACCAGATTTTCCTGAGTATACCGAAAGTCCTGTATTAGGACTCTCCGCCTGAGATTTTCCTCTGTACATCTCTGTACATCGGTTTACACGGCATGGATCAGGTAGATTTACTAACCTTTTGCAAAGCATACCGAAAGTACTTATTGCTGAAAATTTCTTGTGGGGAGAGGTTATGAAACGGGGAGATCACCGGGTTCGTTTGTGAAAACTCGGCAAATAGAGTGGTGAATGTTACCCGAAGATGGCAGGGGCGATGGCTTGTCCTCGCCCACATCGCCTGGAGAGTCGGGCAAGGACAAGCCATCGCCCCTGCCATCTTCTGTCCCACTCCGGAACATTTCCCGGTTGCACCAATTATCGCGGGGGAACTTGTCGTGCAATCTCTCCCCGCGATAAATCGCTCGACTACGACGTGAGGAAAATGAAGCTAAACTTCGACGGAGAGCGCAACGGCTCCCCCACCGCCGAGGCACAGGGTTGCCAGTCCGCGACCACCGCCGCGCCTGCGCAGTTCATGGATCAACGTAATCAATACACGTGAGCCGCTGGAGCCGATGGGGTGCCCCAGAGCAACCGCACCGCCGTTGACGTTGACTCGCGACCAGTCCCAATCGAGTTCTTTGCCGTTGGCGAGCGCTTGAGCTGCGAAGGCTTCGTTTACCTCGATCAGATCGAAGTCGGAGAGTTGCAGTCCTGTGCGCTCTAACAGACGATGGACGGCTCGTGGTGGCGCGGCAAAGATATAGCGTGGCGTAATAGCTGCGGAGGCGTAACCAGTAATGCGTGCCAGCATCGACAGGCCATGAGCATGGGCGAACTCCTGATCGACCACGACTGTAGCCGAGGCTCCATCACTCAGTCCGGGCGCATTGCCAGCTGTGACCGTTCCGCCTTGCTGGAAAACAGGCATTAACTTTGCCAGCGCATCCATCGAGCTATCGCCCCTGATCGGCTCATCGGTCTCGATGCGTACTGTCCCTTTTTTCTGCGGAATGTCGATAGGGATGATTTCATCTTTGAAGCGTCCGGCAGTGGTTGCAGCGGCGGCGCGCTGATGGCTTTGCAGCGAGAAGCGGTCCTGCTCTTCGCGTGTAATGCCATATTTTTCAGCGATAATTTCAGCCTCGTTGCCCATATGGATATTCTCAAAGGCACACCAGAGGCCATCATGTACGACGCTATCAACTAGCTTGCCATCGCCCATACGGTAGCCGGTGCGGGCTTTGGGCAGCAGATAGGGAGCGTTGCTCATGCTCTCCATGCCGCCCGCGACAAAAGCCTGAGCATCGCCAGCGCGAATAGCCTGAGCTGCCAGCATCACAGCTTTGAGGCCGGAGCCGCAGACCTTATTGATCGTCACCGCTGGCAACTCATCAGGGAGGCCCGCGTGTAGCGCGGCCTGACGCGCTGGTGCCTGTCCAATCCCGGCTGAAACGACATTGCCCATAATGACTTCATCTAATGTGGCGGGATCAATGCCGGAACGACGTACCGCTTCTTGTATTGCTATTGCCCCGAGTAGGGGAGCCGTAAAACTGGCGAGGCCACCAAGAAATTTTCCAGTTGGTGTCCGGGCCGCTCCTACGATGACGGGAATATGTTCAGTCATATCGTTACTCCTCTGGCTTCTACGCCTTTGTAGCTAGCAGAAAGCTTGCTCTGGCTATGACGTTTCAACAATCACTGATCTCATTGTATCTTTTGCGGGGAAAAGCGGTCAAATGATTGTGGTGAAGCCGTATTGCAACTATTTGTTGCCGCGAAACGTGAAAAAAGCACGAGGAGAGAGGAATGACGCGCGATGAGTCGCGATTCCCTCTCATAACGATGAATATGATGCGTAGGATATGACCTGGTAAATGATAAAGAAATACGAGTAATGATTATTTGGCGCATGTCAGAAAGGAACATGAGCAATGAGTGTAACACAAGCAACCGTTGTGGGGGTTTTTACTAATCAACTTCTGGCCGAACACGCGTTAAGTGATCTTCACGAGGCTGGTTTTACCGATGAACAGATCGGATTTGCGGTGCGTGCGAAAGAGGCAATAGCCGTCAATATCGCTCCTACCGATAGCAGAGCACATGCCATTGGGGCCACGACCGGAGCTGTCGGTGGTGGTGTCGCGGGTGGTCTTTTAAGCGCAGCAGCAGCCCTCTTGATTCCAGGCATAGGTCCGGCTATTGCGGGCGGGGTGCTGGCGGCGACATTGAGCGGTGCGGTACTGGGTGTCGTTGTTGGCGGCCTTGTGGGCGCGTTGCAAGGTATGGGCGTTTCTGAGGAGGAGGCGCGCTACTACGAGCGCGAACTGGAGACCGGACATATCATCGTGACCGTCGATGCCGGGGAGCATAAACAGGAAGCGCTCGACATTTTGCGCCGTAACAGTGCCTATGATGCCAGCACTGCCCCTGACATAACTGAAGAAGAGACAGTCCATCTAGCAGCCCAGCACAAACATAATGTGTATGACAACGACTATAACCCGAATATCCCCTTTGGGGCAACGCTGTAGCGCGGATTTTTGCTCGCCCCGTGTGATGTAAGACACGGGGCATTGTTTTTGCAAAAAACAGATTATCCTTTCAACCCACCACTTGCCAGGCCAGCGATGAAGCGGCGCTGGAAGAACAAGAACAGAATGATCATTGGCGCGATTGTGATAATTGCCGCCGCGTTGGTGAGACCCCAGTTGCGAGTGAAGGCTTGCTGAAAGGCCAGGAAACTCGTTGAGATCGGCATAAACTTTTCGCGCTGGATGAAGGTCACGGCGAAGAAGAACTCGTTCCATGATGCGAGAGCCGTTGTGAGCGCGACGGTCAGCAGGCCCGGCCACGAGAGCGGCAGGATGATATGGATCAGCACTTGCAGCTTGTTCGCGCCATCAATATATGCGGCCTCGTCGAACTCTCGCGAGATCGAGAGCATATAGGAGCGCAGGAGCAGCGTGGCGAACGGCGAAAGAGTGGCCAGGTAAATGATGATCAGGCCCGGCAAGCTGTCGATCAGGTTGAGGCTGTTCCAGAGAAAGTAGAGCGGGACCAAAAAGAGTTGCGCTGGCAGCGAGCTACCAGCGAAGAGGTAGAGAATTACCACCGCGCCGCCAGGAAGGTTCAGGCGTGTCATCGCATACGAAGCCATGCCAGCAAGGATGCAGACTCCCACAACCGTAGAGAGGCTGATGATAATGCTGTTGGGCATCGTGGTTGAAAAGTTCCCTTGTTCCCACGCCTCGACATAGTTGCTCAAGAGAGGATGCATGGGGATGCCGAGCGGGTTGACGCCACGTTCGGCATCCGATTTGAGCGAGTTCATGAGCAACAGCAACAGTGGCCCCAGCGAAAAGATAACGAGCAGCGACAGGATAATATAATAGGGCAGCTCTTTAATGCTGCCGTTCGACTCCTTTCTGGAGGCCGTTCCATGCGTGTGTTTCGTCGCTATGATACTCAAATGTCCCACCCCTTTCGTCGTAAGTAAAAGTATCCTCCAACAACGATGGCCGATATAAACGTCATACTCAAGCCCATAGCTGCCGCATAACCGGCGTCGTTGCGTGAGAAGGCGTTTTTATAAAGCAGAGTTGAAACGACCTCGGTAGCGCCACCGGGTCCACCCTGAGTAATGATGAAGATGTAATCGAAGACGACGAGAGACCAGATCAGGATCATCAGCACCATAAAGACGAGCGTTGGCCGTATGCCTGGTAACGTCACATTATAGAATTGTTGCCAGCGATTGGCTCCATCGATGCGCGCAGCCTCGTAAAGCGTGGTATCAACTGCCTGCATTGCAGCCAGGAAAAGCACGACGAGAAAGCCCCAGAAATGCCAGTTATCGACGAAGGCGACTGCGCCAAGCGCATAGCGTTGATCGCCAAAAAAGTAGATATCTTTGAGAAAGGGGATGCCGATCTTTGCCAGCGCTCCACCAAGGCCGCGATCTGGATTCAAAAGATCCTGCCAGATTGAGGCATTGACCACACTGGCGACCATATATGGGATGAAGTAGACGACGCGGAAAAACATCTGGAAGCGGGTGATTTGTGAGAGCAGGAAAGCTCCCAGCAGCCCCATTGCAATTGGGACCGTCAGAAAGATCACCGTCCAGATGATATTGTGCAGCAATGCCTGCTGAAATTCGCTATCGCCTACCATGCGCTGATAGTTTTGCAAACCGATAAACTTTGCCGCGCCGAGTCCGTCCCAATCGGTCAGCGAATAGTAGACGCTGGCTATTGATGGACCCAGGATCACCAGTAGGTTGATAGCTACCAGCGGGAGCATAAATAGCCAGGCGATGAAACCTGCTCGTAAGCGGGTATACGTCCTTTTTTTCACAGGTGGCATGAGTCATCCCTGATTTTTCTGGACACTGATATGTAGCCAGGAGAGAAAAAAAGAGGCTAGGCAAAACGGATCTCCTCGTTTAGACTGTTGAGTATGAAAGCAATCAACACCTGAACGAGGAGATCCGTTGTCATTATGGCAGAACTGTCTGAAACCTTCAAACACCTGGAACGAGATCCGCAGGGAGGATCACAACATCTGCTTCATTTGCTCGAAACGTTTTTGTTCCCCTTGCTTACAGCGTTGGATGAGATCCTGGATAAACGGCTTGTGCGTACCTTGTTGCAGTGCCTGGTGGCGATCATTAGCTTGCGCAATCACCCGCAAGCCCTCTGGTTGAGCGAACTGGGTTCCTCTCTGGACGGCTATGCTGGATATGCCTCCAGTGCGACAGCAGGCACGAAACGGGTTGGGAAACTGCTGCGGTCAGTGAAATGGACAGTGGATGTCATTGACCACTATCTCCTGGAAAAAGCTGATGAAGAAGTACAGAACCTCAAAGTACAAAGAAAACGGATTCTCTGCATTTGGGATGGAAGTGTCTTGGAAAAAGCCGAGAGTGAAAAACTCGAAGGATTGTGTCCCGTTCTTTCGAGTAAAGCAAAACGACGAAGCCGCACGAAACGGGGCTTGGTCTTCAACTGGCCTGCTGTGCGCCCGGTGCGGGTCATGGGCATGCAATGGACCGCAGCGCTGATTGTGGGAATGCAAGGACTTCCCCATCTAGCGCTGAGTCGTTGGTGGACGACCAAAGGCGTCTTTGCGACCAAGTTACGGGACGCCGAGGAAGAGGCATTACGTGTCTGTGTCAGGAAATGGGGGCCGTTGCTCGTCCATGTGTTTGATCGTGGGTATGCTTCAGGATATTGGCTTCACGTCCTTTCGCAATATCGTGTTCGTTTTGTGATCCGCTGGATCAAAAAGCATGTGTTCCTCACTCTGGCTGGAGAAGAAAAGAAGCTCTGGCAAATTGGGCAAGGCAAGAGATATCGAGCGCATAAAGAGATCTGGGATACGACCACCGGAGAAAAGATGTCTTGCGACCTCTGGTGGAGTGCAGTTCGCCATCCTCAGTCAGGGCAACCGCTGTTTCTGGTCAAAGCTCGCGTGAAGAAAGGCGTGATGTATCTTATTACGAATGAAACCGTTCACACAGAAACACAAGCCTGGGAGGTCTTTTTCACCTATCGACGACGCTGGCAAATTGAACAGAGTTTTCGCTATGCCAAATGCGAATTGGCGTTGGAATGTCCGCGTTTGTGGTCGTTGGAAGCTCGTCTCAAACTGCTGGGAATGGTTATGCTCGTCTATGCTTTCTTGCTTTCTTTGCTCGATTCCTCCTATCAAGATCTAGTAGCCGCGCTTTTGCGCTTCAGATGCCACCGCACTGGAAAGCGGTGCTTGAACAGTCAAGCACCGCTCTATCGGCTCCGATGGGCGCTCAGTCGTCTCTGGAACGATTATCGCCCTCATCTGAGTTGTTTCATTCCCCCTTCTGATGATCCTCTCGTTGTCGCTTCCCTCATTCGAGATCTCGAAAGGTTTCAGAAAAATTGGGGATGACTCATATGTGTCTGCTGTTAATGAAAGATCGTTTGGCAGTGTTTGCTTCGCCATGACAAAAAATCCTTGCCTCTTTACTTACTGCGTGTGATAACTGGTGGCACCGTGCCTGCGGACAGTTCGCCCTGGAAAATTTTGTCGAGTTCAGCACAATATTGAGCGGGCGTGATGTTTTTAGTAAGCACCTTATCCATTCCGGTATAGATGTACTCGTCCGACTTGGGAGGCCAGAACGTCCAGGTGGTGTAGCCGAAGTTGCCCTGATCAGTGGCGGCTCCAAGCTGTAAATAGAGGCGCTTGATGCGTGGATCAACTTTGGCCGGGAAATCTTTGTCCTCAAGTTTGACCGGAAGGGCTTGCAGATCGGCCTCGGTAACTTCGCGCCCAACACGCTCAGGCGTGGAGAGAAGCCAGTCGAGATAGAGGGCGGCGGCGTCTTTTGATTTGCTGTGAGCATTGATCGAATAGGTGCCACCCGTTGCGAGGGTATAGAGTTCTTTCGGCACATTGTCGTGCAGTGGTGGAACAGGGAACCAGTCCCAATCGTTGTTATTGCCGTTCTCCGGGCCGAAGTTTTCTTTCCACGTTGCGAAGGCCCAGCTTCCCTCCATATCCATGCCAGCCTTGCCAGTGGCGATGGTTGAGGCGATAACCGTAGAGCCATTGGTAAAGTATTTTTGCACACCGCCGCCAAACCAGCCCTTCTGAAAATACTGGTTCATTAGATCGATAGCTTCCACAAAGACAGGATCAGTCCAGTGGATTTTGCCGCTCAGGGCTTGATAGACGGCATCGGGGCCGGCGTAGTGATTAAGAAAGACGGTGACGAACCATTCGGTGGACGGTCGCCAATCGGCGTTGCCAGCGGTGAAGGGGATGATGCCCTGGCCCTGCATCTCTGTACAGAGTGCCTCAAGCTCTGAGCGGTTGGTGGGAATTTTGTAGCCCTTGCTCTCAAAAAGCGTTTTGTTGTAGTGGATGATCATCGTCTCATATGAATTGGGGATGGAATAGAGCTTGCCATTGACCTTTCCAGAGTCGTATGCCCAGCCAAGCAGCTTATCCTGCCATTTATACTTCTCGGCATAGGGAGTGAGATCTGTGAAGAGGTTCGATTTGACGTATTGCATGGCCGTTGCTACGCCCGATGTGAACACGAGATCAGGACCGCGCCCGGCAGAAACTGCGGTCTGGATGAGCCGATCACCGGAAGAATTTGGTTTGAACTCGATGGTGGCTGTAACGTCCTTATGCGAGTCGTTGAAGTCGTTGCCCTCGCTTTTCTGGATATACTTGCGCTGCTCGGCGCTATCGACAGGAATCCAGATCAAGACTTCTCCGGCAACATCGCCATTGGTGGCGCTCTGGCCGCAGGCCGCGAGCAGAGAACCTGTTAGACCAGCTCCCAGCGCCAGTTTACCACTCTGGCTGATGAAGCGCCGTCGCGAAATTGGATGATACATACATAACTCCTTAGTTGTGTGAAAATCAATGTATTATCGACGTTATTATCAGTCATGCTAGAGCGCTTGAAGCGTGACAGCATCAGTGCTGACGCGTCCTTCTTCACAGAGCAGGGCAATGGCACCGCCTGTGAGCGGTTGTTGCTTATCCTCAAAATCGAAGAGCAGTTGTTGATCTACCCAGGCTTGCAAGCGTGTTCCTTCTACTTGCAAGCTGAATGTATAAGGGCGTCCCAGTTCCCAGGATAGCGTTGCTTCGGCCAATACCCGCTCGCCATCCAGCACTTTGAGCAGCCTGGCCTGCCCATCATTTGAGAGCGTCAATGCATAATAGCGTTGCATCCCTTGCACGCGTGCAGCCACGCCTATTGCGCGTGCCAGATGTGGTGTGAGCGTGCTGCTAACGCGATAATCGTCCCATTCGCGCGTTCCCTGGATGAGCAGGCCGCGCCCGTGATTCTGAATGAGTCTGAAGGGTTCGGGCCAGCGATCACCAAACGAGTCAACGCCCGGCACCCAGGCACGCCGCCACGCCGTTCCCGTTGTCTCGGGGCGCGTCAATACCATGTTTGGCACGCTATCCCACGTAAGATAGTCCAGATAGAGGCAGCCATCAGCTTGCTCCGCGTTAACAATCTCAATGCCAACCTCTGCAATGGGCGCACTATTGGTTGCGGGGATGCGCCATTTGAACTCGTGCTCGTTGCCTGGAGCGAGGGTGATCTCCGGTCCATCGATGCTAAAGAGCGCATCGTCGTCACCATAATAGCGAATAAAGAGCCGGCAGGTGACAGGTGCAGCATTGTTTTCGTCGCTAGAGATGGCGGCGCGTAGTACCTGATCGGGATAGAGCGTTGGCGAGGCCAGCAGCATATAGTGGTCAAACGCGAGCGCTTCCGGCGGCGAAAACGTCGGCGTGGCAGCATGAACGCTCTGAGCTTGCGCTGGATAATGGATGGCGAGACTGCGCCTGCCCTGGCTGCTATGTCCTTCGACGTTCTCTAACGATGCAGCGGGCTGATCTACCTGGAAACCCTGGACGGAGCCGGGCAACTCAAAATGGAAGCGCGCGCCGTTCTTGGGGGTCACAGGAGCTTCTCCAGCCAGAGCACGGCCAATATTAACGATATGATAGGTTTCGGCGGCGGCATCGGTAATGGCGCGTCCACCATCAGCGGTTGAGAGATAGAGGCGATCCGCGACGGGGCCGCGCCAATCGGGTCCGCCAGTCAGACCACTCAGCCCGTTTTTGATACCCAGCAGACAGCCGAGATTGCCAGAATTGCAGTCGGTATCCCAGCCGGCGGTGTTGACGATCATCAGCGAACGGTGGAAATCGTCGTTGCCATAGAGGAGGGCCATGATGATCAGGGCGTGATTGGGGACCATATGGCAGTTGCCGCCATATTTCTCGTAGCCATATTTTTCAACGATCCGTTCACGCGTCTTGTGCCAATCGGTTTCGGCAGCATGCCACTCGCGAATATCCTGGATCAGGTGGTAAATAACAGAGTCTTTGGGAATAAAGGATGTACCGATGTCAAGTAGTCGGTTAATATCGTGCTCGACAAAAGCCTGAGCCTCCATTGCCGCGAGAACCTGCGCTCCATAAATAGCTTCCCCATCGTGGCTGACGCTGGCGGCGCGGCGAGCAAGGTCGGCGGCGCGTGCAGGATCAGCAGGCGAGACCATGCCCCAACCGTCGATAAAGATCTGAGAGCCGATCTGTTCGGCAACTACTTTGCCATTGAGCGCAATTGAGCCGCTTTGCGGGGCTGGAATGCCCTGTTTGAGACGAAGATAGGCCGTATGTTCGGTGGAATTGCCGAGACCGCCCCACCATAAAATAGTGCGCTCTTCAACGATATAATTGAGCCAGGTCTGGCCGATCTGAGCAGGGGTAAGATCGGTTGTGTTGCCATAATCTGGCAGAGCGCGTAAAAAAGTGAATGTGCCAGAGATATCGTCATCGGTCACGATCAGCGGCTTGCTGAGTCGATCATGCACATAATATGTAATCTCGCCCAACCTGGCCATGATCTTCTCATAGGACCAGCCCTCAAAAGGGCGACCAAGATAGACTCCAATAAGCTTGCCCAGCACTCCGGCGTACACACGTTCCGCATATTCCTCTGCCGAATATCCGGCATAACGAGTAGAAATCTGCATGTGAAATACTCCTCAGTGACATCTCTCGTCTGGACGGGATGATGTCTCTGTCTGCCTCCGAGTTTTGCACCTGTGATTGAAATTGATTGGATTGATGTAATAAGCATACTGGAGAGTATGCCTGTAAAAATGACATATTTTAAAAAAGATATGTCTTATTTTAAGGTGAATTGAAAATATGTCATTTCGTAGTGTAGTATGAGAGCAGAACAAAATCATCTCGTTTGCGCGAGACAATGTGGAGCAAGAATGGCCATAGCTTATAGGGAAGAGAACCTGCTACATCGTCAGGGCGTGCAGATCACGGTTTCGCAGCCGCAACCAACAGGGAGCGGGGCATTCAGCCCGCTGGTCCTCATCAATGAAACAGCGCATCGGCTCGATGGGAAGCCGCTGTCTGCCTTTCATCCAAGCAAGACGTTTGATACCTATATTGAGGGGAATTTCTCTGATAGGCCCGACTGGTACGCGATAGAATTTCCTGAACCGACGACATTCAATTGTATTGAGATGACGATGGGGATACCCTATATCGATGGCGGCTGGTGGACGAGCCTGAACGTTGAAGTGTGTGCCGTACGGGGTGGCGATTGGCAACCGGTGGAAGCGTTACAATTGATGCCAACCTATAATTTTATGGATATCTTTCATGGGCGGCGTCCCTTTGAGACCTTCCTGCTGACGTTTCATACGGTGACGGCGCAGGCCGTGCGTTTGATTGGTCAGCCTGGTGGTTCGGCACGCTTTACATCGCTGGGGCGTCTGGCGGTCTATTTGCGCAACCTGTCGCGCTGGAATATTGCTCAGATCCCGCCGCCACCGATCCCGCTACTCTTTCAATTGATCTCGCCCAACGCTATCTGGGATATGTCGTTCCATTTTATGCGCGTGGTAGATTTTCCCTTGAAGGTTCAACTGATAGAATGCTATACGGACGCCGAACACTTTGAGCGCTATAAACATATGGTCAGGCGCTTTCATGGCGATGGAGAGATGTTGCGTTTGCTGGTAGGTCGGACGATGGGCTGGAATAACGCCAATCTTCAGGGCTTCGGAGAATGGAATCTGCTCGACGTGCCAGATCAGGAGCGCTATGCAACCCTGCGCGAACCATATGTCTATCTGAGCTGGCATAACACGCTGGCACGAGCGATTGCGCCGATTATTGTTGATGGGCAGAATCTTGGCGAGGTAGTCACAACTCCTGTCTTGCTCAAGGGGCGGCTCGATAGGAAGCGTCACAAACGCTATGCTCAGGAATACGGTATTCCCTGGCCTGAGTATGAGGCGGCAATGAAGCGCACGCCGCAGATGACGCTGGAGCAGATGGAGGGAATGGCGGGGTTAATCGGCATTATCACCAGTACGATGACCAATCTGGCGCGCGGACCAAAGCAGGCGGGCAGTGCGATCAACCCGCATATTGCGCGGCGCAAAGAGATAGTGCGCATGGCATCAGAGTTTATGGAGCGCCACCTGGAGTCGCCCATCAGCATAGCCGATGTCGCGCAACACGTGGCGCTCAGTCCTCCCTATTTCAGCATCCTTTTCACCGAAGAGACGGGGCATAATCCCAGCGATATGCTGATCAACCTGCGCGTTGAGCGGGCCAAAGAGTATCTTGCGAACACCACCATGTCGGTGCAGGAGGTGTGTCGCTCGCTGGGCTACGATGCCAGCTATCTGATGCGCCTCTTCAAGCAGCGTACCGGCTATACAATGGGTCAGTACGCACGACAGATGCGCGAACGATAGCGGTGAATAATGCTATGCTGGGCACTCATCAAGAATTTTGGGTAGCGACTCGTCCTGGGCGTCGGGAGCCGGAAAGGGCTTTTTGAAGGAGAAAGCATACTCGCTTTCGCCATGTGTGCGCAGATATTCCAGCCGTTCTTTCGCTTCTTCAACGGTGGGAATATGTCCTTCTGGAATCCACCATAGCACCATAAAGGGACCATCGAAGCGCTCAAACCATTTGCGGCGCTGCTTCATCACATGGCGATGTTCGCTCTCCATTGCATAGACATATTGGGAAAGATCTTCCAACGAGGTCCAGACCGACATATTGACGAGTATCATCTCATCGTCGTATGCCTGAATATCTGTGGCATTGCCTTCACCGGTCTGGAGTCGCCAGATAAAGCCCTTGCTGTTGTCTGCGAGGGCATTGACTTCATCTAGTTTTTCCACAAATCCAGCCATCTGTGGATCGCTCAACGGTGCCAGCATACGGCCAATATTGATCTGCGCGAGATGCGACATGCTCTATCCTTTCGCTAAAAACAATCTTACTCAACAGTATCAAGATACACTTTACGATAGATATCGCGCAAGTACAACGTCGCATCAATGCTGCTCATCTCAATACAATCATGATCATCCTCAAAAATGCTCTTTAACCATTGAGCAACGCCCACCCTATGATAATGCTCGACATAGCGGCGGCGGGAATCGATCAGCAAAATTTCCTGCATAGCGGGATAGCGCTGATATGCCTCTAGCTTTTCCGTTCTATCCACCTTCTCCGTCGATTGCGAAAGCACTTCCACGACCACCGTTGGCGACTCTAAAACATCCGGGCGAGTCCAATCGCGAGGGTCGCAGGAGACGGTGGCGTCGGGGAGATAGCATCTCTGCTCGTTCAATTTGACTTTCACATCGGAATTGTAGACGTTGCATTCACTGTCATGCAGCGCTATGTTGAGGAGTGTTACGATATTAGCCCCTATCTGAGCATGAGCCGGACTACCTCCCGACATCATGCGAATAGAGCCATCGATGTACTCGTATTTATGGTCAGGGAACAGTTCAACAAGCTTCCAGTATTCTTTGAGAGTATAGCTTTGCTCGTGGGAATGCTGCATTGGTGCGCCTCTCTCTTCAACTTCAATATCATCTTATGTAACAAAATGATCTTATCTAACACTTTTATTCTATCATGAGCATATCATATCTGAGAGAGGGAAGCAAGAACGGGTATTATCTTGACAGGTATCTATATAATAATTTATTATTCTGTTATAGAATATTCGGTTACATAGTAATAATGAGGAGAAAAAGACAGTGGCGATGAGCGCAGGATTTTATACAGTGATGCGTGAGGCTCCTGAAACGCTGCAAGCCTGGTTGCAGGCGGATAAGGTGATGCAGGAGCATTCCGCGCTGGATGCGAAGACGGCTGAACTGGCTTATCTGGCGGTGCTGGCTGCGCTAGGTTTGGAGAAAGGCATAGTTTTTCATGCAGCCGAAGCAAAGAAAATGGGGGCTTCACGTGCGGAGGTGTTGAGTGCTGTTCTGGTTGGTCTGCCTGCTGCTGGTATGCGGGTGATGGAGTGTGCGGCAGAGGTTGTCCGTCCCTTTGATGAAGATGAGCAATAAAAAAGCTGAGGGTGCTCGTTTGCCGCTCCTCCTGTTGTCGCTGTTGGAGGAGCGGCCAATGCATGGCTACGAACTCAATCAGCAAATCAAGGCCCGCTCGATCAGCGCATGGGCGGCGGTCGGACTCTCATCGATCTATCAGACGTTGGAGAAGCTGGTTGCTGAAGAGTCGCTATCGGCACATGACGAGCCGAATCCGGGGCAGGGGTCGTCGTACCGCACCATTTATACGTTGACCGATGCCGGTCGCGAGCGTCTATACCAGATGGCGAGAACCGCTCTGGCATCCATCGAGCATCAGCGCTTCGATTATGATGTCGGGGTTGGTGTTGCGCTGACTCATTTATCAACCGTAGAGGTGTTGCCTGCGCTGGAAAGGCGACGCGAGGCGATGCGTCAGCAATTGGAGCGAGCCAGCGCTGCCTGCCAGTGGGCCGAGAACATGCTGGGAGCATGGGCTGTTCTGGACCACCAGCGGCGTGCACTGACAATGGAGCTTGAATGGCTCGATGGCCTTATCGAGCGTCTGCGCCATTTAAACTGACCGTTTTCTAGGCATGTTGTTGCACTGCCTGTTCAGACAACTCTCCCTGTTGTTGTGGTGTTGCTTTCTGAACCCGGATGAAGCAGACGGCGATAAAGGCCAGGACGAAGGCCACCAGCGAGAGCCAGAAGGCATCCTGTACGGCCAGAGTGAGACCTTGCTGATGCACCTGCAAGAGCGCCCCATGCGTCCCGGATTTGAGTTGTTGAGCGAGATTGCTGATATGGACGGCAGCGCGGCTCTGGACAAGGGTTGCTAGCACCGCAATGCCCAGCGAGGTGAAGACAAAGCGTATCACCGTGTTGAGCGACGAAGCCTGAGTATATTGTTGTCGTTCAACGGTGGAGAGTGCCGAGACCGTCAAGGGCTGGAGCAGGCAGCCGAGGCCCAGTCCGCGCACAGCGAAGACCAGCAGCAGCCAGGGATAGGAGGTTGTCAGCGTCGCTGCGGCCAGTTGCCAGGTAGAGAGACCCATCAGCAGCAGACCCGGAAAGAGGACGACACGTGGTTCAAAGCGGTCCACCATCCGTCCGCCAACAATTGCAGCCAGTACCGAGGCCAGAGCGAGTGGGAGCGTAAACAGGCCAGATTGGAAGGCATTGAGACCGCGTAGATCCTGCATATAAATGGGCGCGAGAATCAGACTGCCGAAGAAGCCAAAGGTAATCAGCGCATTGGCGATATTGCTGCTCAGGAACGGGCCATTGGCGAAGAGGCGCAGATCGACGAGTGGTTGTTTGCCACGATTAGCTATGCGTAACTCAACCACAACAAACAAGGCCAGCGAGCAGAGACCACCAATCAGCGTCACCAGCACCAGTGAGTTGTTCCAGCCGGAGGTTGTAGCGCTCGAAAGGGCATAGAGGATAGCTGCAAGGCCGATGGCTGCGAGAAGAAAGCCAGGCAGGTCGAACTGCATACGCTCTTCGGAGCGGCGTTCGCGCAACAATAGCAGCGCCATCACGATTGCGATTATCCCAATGGGAACATTAATGTAGAAGATCAGGGGCCATTCAGCATAGGTCACGATATAGCCTCCGAATGTGGGACCGATTGCGGGGGCCATCAGTGCGGAAATACTCACGATGCCGGTCGCCAGACCGCGCTGATGGGGAGGAAATTCGTAGAACAGCAAAGTGATTGCCAGTGGAAACAGAGTAGCACCTCCAATTGCCTGCACTACGCGAAAAACGATGAGGGTTGGCAGATTCCAGGCGAGACCACAGAGCGCGGACCCCAATGTAAAAAAGGCGAGCGCAATCACATAAAAGCGCTTTGTTCCCAGGCGATTGGCGAAAAAGGCCGTTGTTGGCGTGATGACGCCCTGAGCGAGCGTATAGGCTGTGATAACCCATTGCAGATTGTTGAGATCAGTTGCAAACGCGCTTTGCAAGCGAGGCAAGGCGTTATTAATCACTGTCTGGTCAAGAATACTCATAAACGAGCCGAAAATCACAACCAGCACAACAATCCATTTGTACGGTAGACGGCTGCTCTTGCTGTCAGCGGTGAGAAGTTGCATTATCCACTCTCCTGTATACGGGATCTCTCTCCTTTATCGTAATTGCTCGATAATTGGTGCATCCGGCACGTTGAGGGGGAAGCGCCACCCGAAGATGGCAGGGGCGATGGCTTGTCCTCGCCCGGCTTCACACGCCGTGATGGTAGCACCAGGGCGAGGACAAGCCATCGCCCCTGCCATCTTCGGTCCTCCCCTAAGATTGCGCGATTACGATAGAGGGCTTCGCTCTAAATTAGTTAGTAATAGCTAACTAAAAAAGTGAAAAAATTTTAGTCTTCATCGACTCGCAAGCCGCGCAGCCAGATGCGATTCATCTCTTGTTGTGCCTGTGCAAACTCGCCTGAGAGGTTGAGCATCAAACTATATTGATGGGAGAGAATCATACTCATATACCCCCATGTAGCGGCGTCAATGCTGATGGTAGGGTCCAGATAACCTTCCTGCGAGGCACGTTCGACAAGCTGGCGAATAAATTCATAGGTGCGACGGTTGTGTTTACTGATACAACGGGCGATATCGGGATCGCTCGCTTCGATAACGGCCTGGAACAGCACACGCTGGGTCTCGGGATCGGCTTTGAGCGTGTATTTATAATCGTCAATGATGTGTTCGAGTGCATCGAGAATGTTTTTCTCAGCCCTCTGCGAGATGCATTCTCGCATCATACCGAAGAATTGTGTGCCAAACTCGCTGAGGACAGCCAGAAAGAGACCCTTTTTGCTGCCGAAATGTTTATAGAGCATCGGTTCTGTCACTTCGCTCTCACGGGCCAGCTCGCTTGTACTCGCCTCGGCATATGTGGAGCGCGCAAAGACACGTTTGGCACTGTGCAACATCAGCGTGCGCCGCTCTTCTCCTCGCAAGCGTGACCGTTTCGCAGGCTGGTCCTGCCTCTCTTTCGCCATCTCCTGTATGTATCTCTTTCTGCCTAAATAATTGTTAGTAACCACTAACTTTAATGAGTATACAGTGCGAGGTGCTAGATGTCAAGGGCGTGCGCAGTGCAAATGCCGCTAAATGGAATGAGAGGGGTATGAGATGATAGTACTAACCAGCCTTTGTCATTTTAGATGAGTTGGGGATGGTAATTGTAAACATAGAGAGTAGGTTGGAGAGAGGGGCCGCAGTAGTTATGGGGTACAGACATAGTACTTGCGTGCATAAGCTGTATGCGGAGAGGTGAGAAGAAAAAAGATTACTGTAAATGTTGTCAACCTCTCACGTGAGAGTATACAGATGAGAAATTTACAATGTTGGAGGCACCCGTTGGCATGTTTCATTTACTCACCATTCCTGCTATACTACAAACACATCCGACCCGGCCTGTAGGAGATTTTCCTGGGGGCATCGATTTCTATGAGGAAGTGGCAGCCAGCATGCCTGTGAAGAAACCGGCGCGTGGGGCTAATGCACAGTCGGATGAGGCCACACTGATTGGCCTCTACGAACAATTCCGACGCCCCATCCACTCATATACCTATCGTTTACTAGGCAATATGGAAGATGCCGATGACGTGACGCAGGAGGTTTTTGTACGAGCCTGCACCTCCTGGGATGCGCTCTATGAGCGCGGTCAGCTTTCGGCCTGGCTTTATCGTATTGCTACAAACCTTTGCGTCGATCAGCTACGACGCAGGAAACGTATTTCCTGGTGGCCTCTGGCTTTTCGCTCGCGTTCCGATGATGGATCGGACGACAACCTGCTTGAGGATGCAACTGCTTTGCTTGCAGACAGTGGAGGTATCCCCGAAGTTGCCGAGCGCGAACTGATCAATGCTACCCTGAGCCGTATGCCCAGTGAGTATGCCGTCGTGCTGGCCTTAAATGCCGCACAGGGTATACCCTATCAGGAGGTGGCAGATATCGTTGGGATCTCGCCCAACGCTGCTGCTACGCGTATTTCTCGTGCTAAGAAAATGTTTGCCGAACACTATCAACGTCTGACGAAGGACGGCGTGGGTACGCGAGGGAAAACGAAATGAAAAGCATGGATTTACCGCCCCTGCCTTCGGTTGATGCATCTGGGCCAGACGTTTGTAATTCTGTCAGCCTGTACCTGGCCGTCTGGGATGATCTTTCTGATGAGCAGAAACAGCGCGTCTCCGCTCATATTGCATCGTGTCCAGACTGCACGGCGGAGCAGCGACTTTTTGAAAGAACTACGCGACAGATGGCTGGATTAGCAGCGTCCAGTCCATCGCCCCGCGTCGATCAGGCCGTGCTCGCTGCTATCTCGGCTCGTAGTCGAGGCGTTGCGGCACCCGTGACGCGTTTCTCGTCGCGTCGCGCTCGTCGCTCGCCAAGACGCCTGATCACCGAAGTCGTCGCGCTGGCCGCCGTCTTTATGCTGGCCTTGCTCGGGGCATCACAACTATTAACGCAGTGGGTGCAACCACAATTTGCTCTACCACAGAACCTCTCCTGGAATGGCTATGTCCTCTATCACACTCAAACGGAGGTCAGCGCGAAGGGAGAAAAAATGCTGGTGACGAGCTATTATGATCTTGGCTCTGGCAGTATGAATGTAGAAACAAAAATGGATGATAAGCTCGATGTTGTGGCGGTAACTGATAGTAAAAAAGTTCTGGGAATGGATATGATGAATCATGTGGCGGAGTGGGATGCGCACGAATGGATTGCGGAAGAACCGACATTTAATCTGGCCCAATTGCGCAAGGATTTAACAGCGGGTCGCGCAGTCTATCTCGGCAAGAGTACCTTCAACGGCAAGCCTGTCTATCGCGTGCGCAATGCCGATGGTACGGTCCTGCTGCTCGATATGGATTATATGCCCGTCAACGTTCTGGAAAGCTCCGGGACACCGGGAACTGCGAAACCGATGTTCGATACGTTCAAAGTACTTCCCACTGCACAAGTTCCTGATTCTACCTGGGATATGACGGTGCCTTCGGGCTTTAAGCTTGGCACGATGCCAGAAAGACCCTGATTATTCGCCTCTTTCTGGCTCTGCCCAGCTTCTGCTCTCAATATTGTTCTCTCAAAAATAAATAATCAAGAAATTAATATAGCTGCAATAAAATTTTGTAAAAAGACTGGACAAGCTCCTGGCAGTCAACACTCATGAGATCCGCAATGTTGCAACGGCTCTTTAGGACGGTTGACAAATTGCCAGGAGCTTGTTATTCTTAGAGAAATAAATGATGACTATCATCATACAGGTATTTTCTGACGAACCAGAGGACTGGTCGGCGGCAACTTCCCGATGAGATATTTGGAGGAGAGCAATCATGACAAGATCGTGGCGTGGGCCAATAGCGATAAGCGCTGGTAATGGTTGCCCTGCCTGTCTGCCTGCTTTCCGCTTTGCCGCACAGCAAACAACTTCGACTACTTCTAGCTTCGCACCTGTACACTATCAAGACACCTGCCAATTTGTGCAGGTGTCTTTCTTTATTCTGGTTGTTGCTGCCGTATCGCTTGCACTGCACCTTATTGTAGCTGTTCAGCTCGTCCTTCTTGCAGGGCTGCTTCTTAGCCTTACAGAGCAGGTAGGACTCGTCGGGTTGCTTACCCGCAGACTACAGGGAGGAGAACGCAGGCGCTAAACTGACGGAACTGCAAATCGTTTCTTGAGAACCTCCCACAGTGGGAGGTTCTTTTTTATATCTCGGATTTGAGAGGAGAAAGGTATGGCAAATATGTTGTCAAATACACAACAGGATACCCGGACGTTCATATTACAGTCAGAAGCACCAGAGACGCTGACAGGCAGCCATCTACTCTGCCAATCACTAATTCGTGAGGGCGTTGATATATTCTATGGCTATCCAGGTGGCGTGCTTGTCCCGTTTTACGATGCACTCACCTCGTATCCAGCGCTCCATCACGTGCTGGTCAGACATGAGCAGGCGGCAGCGCACGCGGCAGATGGCTATGCACGAGCGACGGGCAAGGTTGGCGTCTGCATCGCCACCAGCGGTCCCGGCGCGCTTAATCTCGTTACGGGCCTTGCCACTGCCTATGCCGATTCCATCCCGATGGTTGCCATTACCGGACAGGTGCCGCACGATCAGATCGGGCGCGATGCATTTCAGGAGACCGACATAATCGGCGTGACACAGCCCATCACCAAACATGCTATGCTGGTACGCACGACAAGTGAACTCTCTGCTGCGATTCACGAGGCGTTTCATATCGCGCGCAGTGGGCGTCCCGGCCCGGTTGTCGTGGATATCCCAAAGGATGTGCTTTTTGATACGGCCCTCGCCACGACATTGATCACGCAAAACGCTATTGACGCTGCTCCCGCCCCGATTGCGCATCCGGCAGCGTATCTCGTCGCTCAGGCAGCTGCGTTAATTGCCAGAGCCGAGCGCCCCCTGATTATGGCGGGGCACGGCGTCATTCTCTCACAGGCTTATGAAGAGTTGCGTCGATTTGCAGAGAAGGCGCATATTCCAGTGATTACTACCCTGCTCGGCATCAGCGCCTTCTCCTCTGCCCATCCACTCTTTATTGGCATGCCCGGTTTGCATGGTGCCGCTCACGTCAACCGGGCGATTGGACAGGCAGATCTAATTATCGGAGTGGGATTGCGCTTTGATGATCGGGTGACGGGCAATGTGAGCGATTTCGCCCCGCATGCGCGGATTATTCACATCGATATCGATCCCGCAGAGATCCATAAAGTCAAAGTGGCAAGCGTGCCGCTGATCGCCGATGCAGGTGCAGCTCTGGCTGCGTTGCATGAGCGGATCGAGCCGCTGGATCATAGCGAGTGGCTGCGCGAGATTCGCTTCTGGCAATATACGGATGGGGCGATTGGTCGCAGACAGTTTAACGAGACGCTGCCCGATCCTATTGGCATTCTCACCGCGATGCACGAAGCGACGGATGGAAAGGCGATTCTGGTAACTGACGTGGGGCAGCATCAGATGTGGGTGGCACGCTACTATCCCTGGACGTGCCACAACAGCCATATCACCTCCGGTGGTCAGGGAACGATGGGCTTTGCTTTGCCAGCTGCTCTGGGCGTGAAAATGGGGTTGCCCGATGCATCGGTCTGGGTGGTTGCTGGCGATGGCGGTATTCAGATGAATATTCAAGAACTGGCAACCTTGCAGCAGGAGGGCGTGGACCTCAAGATCGTGATTATGAATAATGGCTATCTGGGCATGGTGCGCCAGTTGCAGCAATTCTTCTATGCTGGTAACTATTCCGAGGTGCCGATCAGCAGCCCCGATTATGTCCAGCTAGCCGATGCATACGGCATGAAGGGCATACGTATTACCAGACGTGAAGATGTCGCCGACGCGATCCAAACGGCAATGGAGACGCCCGGTAGCATCATTCTCGATTTTGTGATCGAGGCAGAGGCCAACGTCTATCCGACCGTGATTCCCGGTAAAGGTATTACCGAGATGATCGAATAATGATGAACGCTTACCCGCTCACATAACGATACAGAGCTGTCTTGCCACCGACAAAGCTTCTGAGCCAGAAGACCGCGCCATTGTTGGTGCCGGTGGGAGTGACAGCCAACAAATCGCCAGGTTGGGGCGGTTTCGTAACATCGTTCCATTGCTTGCTGGCGGGATCATAGCGTCGAATGGTGCTATTGTTGCTTCCATTAGCACTGGAGAGAGCGTAGAGTTGTCCATCGATGGTGCTAAACCAGCCATGCACGAAACCGCTCGCTCCCTGCACCTGCAAGGTGGTCTGCCATGTGGCACCGCCATCTGTGCTGGTGCGGATGCGGAAGGAGATTGGCGCGGTAGATGACAACATAGGGACAGACGTATCGTTGAGCGCTCTGTTGCTCATTGCTTCGCCAACAAAGAGCGTGGTAGGCTTCGCGCTTGCCAGCTGCAGCGTGCTGTCAGGCAGAATGTCGTTGAGCAATTGCTGCCAGTTTGCGCCTCCATCCGTTGTTTTATAGAGAGTCATGAGCGTTGTCTTTGCACCAGGTGTGATACCTGGCTCGCTCAGGCGTGGTGGCGGCCCGGCTATCTCGTAGATGGTGCGCGTATCGTTGGGATTGACTGCGTAGTCGTGAACGATGAGCGTTATGGAAGCCGCAGGATTGGTGATAGGCGTCCAGGTTTGTCCTTCGTCACTGCTATGAACCAGTCGTGATGGCGTCGTGGTAGAAAGCTGGGTGACATTGGAGGCCAGCGGTGATGTCCACTGAATGCCGAACAGGTCGTGGCCTACCTGCCGAAGCTGCTGGACATGCCATGTGACGTTTGCCTGTCCATCTTGCAATCTGGATTGTAGCGTCTTCCAGGTCTTTCCACCATCGCTGCTCTGTTTGAGTACATCGGGCGTGTTGCCCCCGGTTGGCGTGCCAGCTGTCACGACAAAGAGTTCGTTGCCGTTTGCGGGGTTGATCGTGAACTGGCAGAAGTCGCGCAACGTAACCTGTTTGCTCAGATCTTGCCAGTGAGCGCCAAAATCGTCGCTACGTAAGAGCGTATACTGAGGGGACTGTCCCTGCTGCGGTTGAGGATAAGGAGAAGCACATGCATAGAGAAGAGCAGGATTTGTTGGAGCGGCCTCTAGCGAAGAGAAAAGGTAGCGATTGTCCAGGTTGACCCATTGTCCGGCTGCCGGTGGTGTGCTGAGAGGCGAGCTGGCCTGATTGGTGATGCCGCGCAGGACAAACAGAATGATGCTGGTAGCGATAATGAGTAAAACGACCAGGAGCGTACCAAAGCTCGTGAGCCAGGATTTGCGTGCAGGGGTAGCTCGTTGCTTGTCTGCTGATTTATGCTGATCTCGTGCTTTCAACTTATTCTCCTGCATCTTACCCTCCCGCTTTCTCTGGATCGCTTGGATTGCCGTAAATAGAACCATCTGAGAAGAAGACGAAGGGAAATGCCGGAAAGTTCCACGAGATTCGGTCTGGTTTGCGAGAGCGAGATTTGCTATGATAGGGGGAGGCTGTGAGCAACTTGTGATGGCTGCTTGAAACATGCCCGTATTTCGTTCGTTGTTATATATTGGGATCGCAGGTAGCTCCTACAAGCATTGACACACGTACCTTATTAGGAATACTATGGGCGCATAACCAGTTGTGCTATGCGAAGAGTAACTGAGAAAGCCAATCAATCCTGATTGACGAGATTGAGGAACATTACACCATGTCACAGAGGCAAAACGGCAACCGGGAAAGTCCCCGCGCAGGCAACGACGACGATTTAGAGCAACTCCTCGAAGGTGGCGTCACTCTGCATGAAACACAGGGAGGAGACACTGCATCGGCGTTTCTTGTCGATGAGGACGACGAGGAGGCTGAAGAAGTGCTGCCGAACACCGATGTTCAGGGAGCATTAGGACTATACGCGGAGGCTGCACAGGACATGGCTACGGCCTCTCTGGAATTAAGCCTGGGGCGGCATTTTGCTTGTGTTGATTACTGTAATCAGGTCGCAGAAAAAGCGGCACAGGCCGTGAGCCTGTTGCGCTATGGTCGGCGCTCGCGTTATGATCACGATCTGCGAGCGTTGGGAGCGTTGGTTGGCGCGCCGGAAGATATTCAGGTGGAGATGGAGCGGCTCACTCCTTTTCATCCAGAAGCCTTTTACTCGGAAACGCCCCCGGAAGAGGCCGACGAGGTTATTAGTGCTGAAGAAGCCAATCATTATGTACAATGTACACGGATGATACTGCGTTGGGCCAGAAACGTTGTCCTTAGTGCGTAGAGTTCTATTCGAGAAAGCTTTCTAACAGAAAAGTTTGGTCAAAAAGGCACTCTCTACACCGGCTTTCTATGTTAGAGCGCTTCTGCATGTAAGCAGTCCGTTGTTGCTCAAACACCTTTGAGATCAACGGGTCTGGTAGAGGCGAAGGTTCGTCTGTACCGGGTCTGCAAAGCTCGTTTTGCCCAAAAAACAATTTGGAGGATATTTAATGACGCAACAGATCACCCATTCGGAGTTGGATGAGGCGGTGAAGCAATCACCTCGTAAATGGGTTTACCTTTTTAGCGAAGGCAACGCCACGATGCGCGAACTACTAGGTGGTAAGGGCGCAGGTGTTGCGGAAATGACCAATGCCGGGTTGCCGGTGCCTCCGGGTTTCACCATCACCACCGAGGCATGTAACGCCTACTATGAGGACAACAAGCAGTTTCCGAAGGGCGTATGGGAGCAGGTGAAGGCGGCGCTGAAGGTTGTTGAGCAGCAGACCGGAAAGAGTTTTGGCAATAAAGAGAATCCGCTGCTGGTTTCCGTTCGTTCCGGTGCCAAGTTCTCCATGCCGGGTATGATGGATACGGTCCTCAATCTTGGCATTAACGATGAGACGGTGCATGGGTTGATCGCTCTGACCGGTGACGAGCGCTTCGCCTATGATGCCTATCGTCGCTTTATCCAAATGTTTAGCAAGATCGTGCTGGATGCCGATCCGCGCGATTTCGAGCATGTGCTTGACACCTATAAAGAACGGGAAGGCGTCAAGACCGATGCCGAGATTTCGGCGGGGGCGCTCAAGCAGATCGTGGTCGAGTTTAAGCAGGTGGCCGAGAAATCGTCGGGCCAGTCTTTCCCCACCGACGTATATGATCAACTGCACAAGGCCATCGAAGCCGTTTTCTCCTCCTGGAACAACAAACGCGCTATCGACTATCGCAACTTCAACAAGATTCCCCACAGTCTGGGTACCGGCGTTAACGTGCAGACGATGGTGTTCGGTAACATGGGCAATGATAGCGGTACCGGCGTTGCCTTTACCCGCAACCCCAGCACTGGCGAGAAAGTGCTGTACGGCGAGTATCTGCTCAACGCTCAGGGTGAGGACGTGGTGGCCGGTATTCGCACGCCATCAAAGATCAGCCGTCTGGAAGAAGATCTACCTGCTGTCTACGAACAGTTCCAGCAGATTGCGGAGCGCCTCGAAAAGCACTATCGCGATATGCAAGACCTGGAGTTCACGGTAGAAAAAGGTCGCCTCTACATGTTGCAGACTCGCTCTGCCAAACGCAACGCACAGGCTGCCGTTAAGGTCGCCGTCGATATGGTGCGCGAGGGCTTGATTAGCGAAGAAGAGGCCGTCAAACGCGTCGAGCCGAGCCAGGTCTACCAGTTGTTGCTGCCTCGCTTCGACGAAGAGGACAAGAAACGCGCCACCGGCTCGGGCCGCTTGCTGGCGAAAGGTCTGAACGCCTCCCCGGGTGCTGCCGCTGGTAAAGCTGTTTTCGATGCCGACACCGCCGAGGATCTGGGCAAGAAAGGTGTGCCGGTCGTGCTGGTGCGTCCTGAGACCAGCCCGGACGATGTGCATGGAATGCTGGTGGCAAAAGGTATCCTCACTGCTCGCGGTGGTGCGACCAGCCACGCCGCAGTTGTGGCACGCGGCCTGGGCCTCCCCTGTGTTGCCGGTACCGAGACCCTGCGCGTCAGCGAGAGCGAGAAGCTGTTCCGAGTGAGTGGCTCCGATGTTGTCATCAAAGAGGGCGATGATATCTCCATCGATGGTGGCACCGGCGAAGTCTTCAAAGGCATCATCAAGACCGTTGATCCCGATTTCGACAAAGAAGAGGATCTCAAAGCCCTGTTGACCTGGGCCGACAAGTTCCGCAAGCTGGGCGTCTGGGCTAACGCGGACTATCCACGCGATGCCAAACGTGCCGTCACCTTTGGTGCTGAGGGTATCGGTCTCTGCCGCACCGAGCATATGTTCATGGAGCAGGAGCGCCTGCCCATCGTGCAGAAGATGATCCTGTCAAAGACCAGCGAGGAGCGTGTGGTAGCCCTTGATCAACTGTTGCCGTTCCAGCGCGCCGACTTCAAAGGTCTGTTCGAGTCAATGGTCAATCCTGAGACCGGCGAAGGCTATCCCGTCGTGATCCGCCTGATCGATCCGCCGCTGCACGAATTCCTGCCTTCCTATGAGGAGTTGCTGGTAGACGTGACGCGCCTGGAGACTCAGGGTGGTCATGAGGCTGAGCTGGCTGAGAAGAAGACTATGCTGGAGGCCGTTGGTGCGATGCGCGAGATGAACCCCATGCTGGGTCTGCGCGGTTGCCGCCTGGGTCTGCTCTTCCCTGAGATCAACGTCATGCAGACGCGTGCGATCCTGGAGGCTGCGGCTCAGGTTGCGAAGGCTGGCACCAAAGTCTATCCCAAGATTATGATCCCGCTGGTTGGTCATGTGAACGAGTTGAAGGAAGTGCGCCGTCAGCTTGAGGCGGTGGCGCAGGAGATCGCCGGTGAACTTGGCGGTGCCATCGATTACAAGTTCGGCACCATGATCGAGCTGCCTCGCGCCGCTCTAACCGCCGATCAGATCGCAACTCAGGCCGATTTCTTCAGCTTCGGTACCAATGACCTCACGCAGACCACGTTTGGCTACAGCCGCGACGACGCAGAGGGTAAGTTCTTGCTCCGCTACGTCGAGGGTCTGGATGAGCCAGGTGCGAAGGAGAAGGTGAAGATCCTGCCGGTCAACCCCTTCCAGACGCTCGACCGCGACGGTGTGGGTCAACTGGTCGCGATGGCCGTCGAGAAAGGCCGCCGCACTAACCCGAACATCGAACTGGGCATCTGTGGTGAGCATGGTGGCGATCCTGATAGCATCGAGTTCTGCAATCAGGTTGGCCTCAATTATGTGAGCTGCTCGCCCTTCCGTGTCCCGGTGGCACGTCTGGCCGCTGCTCAGGCCGCTCTCACGCGCTCTGAAAAGGATAGATAAGTCATATCGATAATGCGAAGGTGGGCATCCGTATGGATGCCCACTTTTTTGTGTCCAGATTTACATAGAAGGAAAGAAGAAGTGTATTAAAAGCGTTGCACATATGCAGCCGAACCTTTGGGGTTGCAGCCATCGGTGACTTGAAATGTGCAGCCATCAAGATTGAAGTATGATTCCCAGTAGAGCTTGCCCTGACTACGCAAGGTGGCAAACGTATCGGCCATCTTATTGATGTAAAATGGGTTGTCGGTCGAGTTTGGGGTATTAAGACCCCACTCCGGGAATGTGAGCGGCTTGTTATGTGCATTAGCGAAGGCGATCCAGGCTCCTATCCCGGTTGGACTGCCATCCTGCGTCGCGTTGTAGTCGGCGTCCCATGCGCCCTGATTCGGGTATGCCGGGAACATGTCGTAGAAGTCGGGGCCGATCACATCGACCTTATCGTCGCCAGGATAGGTGGTTCGCGTGTCAAATCCGGCAATGTTTGATGATTTGTTCGGGTTCCAGGCAATGACGAAGCGGGGGTCCACGCTTTTAAAAGCATCGTAGGCATGGCGGAAGCACTGCACCCACTGCCCCGCTGTATCGGGCGTGGCATGCCACCAGAACCAGTCTCCGTTATGTTCCCAGCCCAGACGAATGAGCGCGTCAGGGAAGCCCGCATTCTTCAATCCCGTCGCGATATTGCGATAGTGCTGGTCAAGGCCGCCACTAGCACACGTGCTAGCATTCTCGCTCTTTGCCCATAAAGGCTGAGAAAAGGAAATTTTACCGGGAAAGCGCACATTGAACGGAGCGGTTGCTTCCCCTGTAAAGTAGGCATGGACTGTATGGAGCGCTTCCATTTCTTCCCAGGTCTCGAATGTGTTCCATGTTTCCCAGACCTGTACAGGTGTGCCTCGAAACGTCCCGAAAGTATACGGGTTCTCTGTTCCTGCTCCGGATAGCCCTGGTGCTCCTGTTGAAGTAGATACAGTTGGAGAGGCATCTGGAACAGTTGGAGAGGCATCGGGAGCTATGGGCGCTGCGATTGCCGTCGCTGGCTGCTCTGCGACAACCTGAATGCCGCTAATAAATGGATTGTCTGCCCCTGCTTGAGTGAAGGCGATGACGATCTGACCATTGCTATTGGCTTTGACGGGAAAATCTTTTACCAGCGCTTTCTTATATCCAGCTGTCGCAAAGACATCAAAGCTGCTCAGTACTGGAGAACCATTAATTGCAACATTAAAGAGCCGCTGTCCCTTCGCTTTCCAGGATAGCTCTGCCCAATGGAGCCGCACAGTATAGGTCGCGCCGACCATCAAGCTGGGGATCGTATAGGTAAAGGAGCTATTCCAGCGGCATGTCTGGTAAACGTCCTGGGGAGCGGGATCTGTAACGCCACTCGTGTCGATGGGCGTTGAGGTATCTATGTACTGATTTCCCTGATCGAAAGCTGTATCAGCAACGAAATTCCCAGCGGTATCTCCACCAGTATTGATAAAGATGTTTGTGTTGAGCGTGTCTGCTGATGCTATGGAGAGGGTTCCAGCGATCAAACTTACCATCACCGCACCGATTGCCAGGATTGCGATGATGAGAGGAGGTTTGCGGCGTAATGCCCATCTGCGCGCCACCATGATTCCCTTCCTTTCGCGAAGAAGTGGATCGACGATTGGTTCATGCTCTCAACTCATTGCACAGACAATGTTGGGGTTAGCATAGGGTATTTTTCTTCTGTTTTCAATGTTGTACTTTTCTCAACATAAGGTATTATTTACTATTCTGCTCCATCCTGTTTTCGCAATCGTCCTGTTTAGGGGGGATTTTATTGTCATCCCCTCTGGTGCTTGCTATAATGGTTGGGTATTCGCCTGGCATTAAAGGAGCAAGAGGCTTATGATTGATCCCGTCGGTCAACAACTTGGAAATTATCGCCTGGTACGCCTTTTAGGACGGGGTGGATTTGCGGATGTCTATCTTGGGGAACATGTTCACTTACGTACCCAGGCGGCGATCAAAATACTACAGATGCGGCTGGCAGAAGAACATGCCGAATCATTTATTAATGAAGCGCGGACCATTGCCCATCTGATCCATCCCAACATTGTGCGCGTCCTCGATTTTGGCGTACATAATGCGGTGCCGTTTCTGGTGATGGATTATGCGCCCGGCGGCACCATCCGGCGTCATATGCCATCCGGCAGGCCATTGCCGCCAGCCGATCTTTTCCCTTTTATTACGCAGGCAGCCGCAGCCCTGCAATATGCCCATAATCGCAAGTTGATGCACCGCGATGTCAAACCGGAAAATATGTTGATCGGCGTCAATGGTGAGGTGCTGTTGAGCGATTTCGGCCTCGCCCTTGTCACACAGAGTACGAGTTCTCGTGCGGCAGGTGGAAAAGGTGGCGATTTTTCGGGTACCGCAACCTATATGGCCCCTGAGCAGGCGCGAGGAAAGCCACGTCCAGCCAGCGATCAATATGCGCTGGGAATTGTTGTTTTTGAATGGCTGACGGGTGAGCGCCCATTTCAAGGGACGTTTATTGAGGTCGCGACTCAGCAGGTGTTAGCTCCTGTCCCATCATTGCGCGAGAAGAATCCAGCGATCCCGCTGGCTCTTGAAGAGGTCGTGATGCGCGCAATGGCAAAAGAGTATCAACAGCGTTTCCCGAGCGTGCAGGAGTTTGCGGCTGCACTGGCGCAAGCGTGCGGGCGTGAAGGTCTTATCAGCGCGCAAATGGCGCAGGCAGCTCAAGTTGTGACAGCTTCATCGGCCATGCCAGGGACATCGGTGCTCGGCAATGTTTCGCAGCAATTGACCTATCTGCAATCGGTAAAGAGCCAGGAAGCACAACAACCTCCAACAACTCCATCACCTGACATCGCCTCAGAGGGAACGTTTCTTACACCGTCTTCATCAAGCCAGGATTATGCAACGGAGATGATCTCGAATCTGCAAGTATCTCCGTTGTCGTTTATGCAGAAATCTTCGCAAAAGCTACAACAACCACCCGAAGGAGCAGCAGGGCCAGCATCGTCATCGCCAAAGCTGCAACAGTCCTCGAAGAGCGCGTCATTATCAGCTCCCTCTTCGCAACAGCTCGGTTGGCAGCTGGTGCAGTCAACGGATGCATCTGCGGAACAGACGTTTATGATGCCTTCATCGATGAACAATCCGGCACTGGTTGCGAAGGCGTTGAAACGAGCCTCTCACACTAATAAGGTGTTGCTTGCTGTCAGTGTATTTCTGATCTGTATGCTTGTGATTGGTGGAGGAGCTGGCTTGTACTTTATGCACAGAAATGGGCGCTCGGTTCAGCTTCCACCGCCCATCAATCGAGGGGTAGGTAAGGGAACCTCTATAGGACAGCCCCAACAGGATGGCACAGCGGGAGGAAAGCAACCTGCGCGGCCTACTCCTACGCCACAGTTGTCTAATTCAAATGCTGGTACACAGGCACCCAGTCCTTATATGTCGTCGATGGGAACATTGGTAGTGAACGATCCTATGACCAGCAATCAGCTCAGGTGGGATGATGGCGAGTCCTGTAAAATCGACACCGGCGGATATTATATAGGGGTGTCAGGGCAGCAATCGACCATTTGTTATGCCCATGCAACTGATTATGCCAATTTCACCTACGAGGTGCAAATGAGTTTCTTGAAGGCCGACGATACAGATCCTGACGCAGTAGCCGTTGGCCTCGTGTTTCGCGGCGATAATGACTCGGGGGCTTCGTATCGTATTGAAGTAAGTCAAAATGGCAGGGTTATTCCTCTTATGTGTAAAGCGGCAGATACCTGTGCTGTTTTTGATGATGGTCAGTCACGACCAGCAGACGGCAGTCCGGGACCTGCAACTGGTAGCTTGCAGCAAGCAGTTGCAGCTTTTAACAACGGCGTTGAGCAGAGCAACAAGCTGGCAGTGGTTGCTATTGATAACCTCTTAGTGTTTTATATCAACGGACAAGAAGTTTTTAGCACGAAACAAGCCAGCTTTCCCAAGCATGGCATGATTGGCCTCTATTTGAGGGACCGCAATAAAGATAGTAGTGCTGTCGCTCTTTTCAAGAATGTCAAAGTATGGCAAGCATAATCGTTAGCCCAGAGCTTTCTTCAGCAATCTTCCTGTCATTAGATAGGAGAGGTTGCTGATTTTGTTAATTTACCTGTTGATTATTCTCCTCATGTTTTGTTTCGGATGTGCCTTGATCAGGTGTTGCCGGTGCTTTTTGTTCCGCTGGTGGCTTCTTCTTTGATCGGAATGAGGAAGATTTTGCTCGTTTGTGAACACGGGGTAGCGCAATAAATACCCCAACAAGTCCAATAATGGCTGCTATAATCGTTGACAACGGTGTGGCTACAGCATTGAGTACTGCAAGAGTGTCAGGTGTGGAAGGAGGAGGAGTAGATGCGACAGGAAGAGACTGCACTGTTACTGGAAATTTGGGAAATCCTAATGTATAGGGAAAACTTTTTTGCCCATTTGCAATAGATGTCCATTGAACCTCAATATCTACACCAATGCTCTGATCGCCGTCTACCAGCGGGGTCACGAACCAATCCCACTCCACTATCTCTCGATGTTTCCTCCGCAGGACAAGTGCCGTGAAACAAAGGAGCGAATATGCGGGGTCATAGACGATGTTACCTCTTCCCTTATAGAATGGAATAAGAAACAGAACAGACCTTTTATCATTATACGCCAGGGTAGACGTTGCTGAGTAGAATTTTTGGTGGTACTCCTCCATCCTTTTGAACACGATATATTGTCCGTTTATACGCTAAAATTGGTATCAGGCTTGTTCAAAAGTGGCTGCGTTGTTACAACATTTACCAGGCGACCGGGCACATACACCACACGTTGTATATGCTGTTCACCAATGAAGCGCTTGACTTTTTCGCTTGCCAGTACCTCATTTTGAATAGCCGCTTCTGTAGCCTCGTGACTCACCTCAATGCGGTCTCGTACGCGCCCGTTCACCTGCACAATCAGCGTGATGCTCTCTGTATGCAGGATGGCGGGATCGTAACTGGGCCACGATGCTTTGTGGATCGAGAAGGTGTTGCCCATGCGTTCCCACAATTCCTCGGTCAGGAATGGCGCGAATGGTGCCAGCAACAGCAGCAACGTTTGCAGTTCCGCGCGTGTCACCTGCTCCCGTCGAGCCTCCAGAGTGTTGAGATATTCCATCAGCGCCGCAATCGTTGTGTTATATTTTAAGGCGGCAATCTCTTCTGTGACGCGCTTGATGGTCTGGTGCTGAGTGCGTTTCGCTTCGCCCTGTGGCGCTTGTTTGGCTGCATTGCGTGTATGCGAGGTGACGAGCTGCCAGACGCGGTCCAGAAAACGCACGACGCCGCCAATGCCGCGATCACTAAAATCTCCACCAATCTCATATGGTCCCATGAACATCAGATAGATGCGGAAGACATCTGCTCCAAACTGAGCAATGTAGTCGTCGGGATTGATCACATTGCCTCGCGATTTGGAGATCTTCGCGCCATCTTTTGTGATCAGGCCGTGAGCGCGGAACCGTTTGAAAGGCTCGTCGAAATGCAGGTATCCCAGGTCGTACAGTGCCATTGTGATGAAACGAGCATACATCAGGTGCAGGACGCTATGCTCTGGTCCACCGATATACATATCAATCGGCAGCCATTTGCGGGTCAGGGCCGGATTCCAGGGCTGCGTATCGTCGTTTGAGGAGGGATAGCGCAGGAAGTACCAGGCGGAATCCAGAAAATTGTCGTTGACATCCGTTTCGCGGCGTGCAGGTTTGCCACAGATGGGGCAGGTAGTTTGCACAAAACTCTCGATTGCCGCCAGCGGTGAGGAACCTGTCCCGGTCGGTTTCCACTCCTCCACGTCGGGCAGTAGTACTGGCAGTTGATCTTCTGGCACCGGGACGGCCCCATGTTCGGGACAATAGATGATCGGAATTGGCGGCCCCCAGTAGCGTTGCCGACTGATTAACCAGTCGCGCAGACGATATTTGATGCTCCGTTGTCCCAGCTTGCGCCGCTCGACTTCGGCAATGATCGCCTGTGATGCTTCAACTGAGGTCATGCCTGAAAATTCTCCTGAATTGACCAGTATTCCCGGTTGCACAAATGCTCCTTGCTGGATATTTGCATTGCCCTCCCCTGGTTGTACCGCGACACGAATCGGCAGACTCAGCGCATGAGCAAACTCCCAGTCGCGTTCGTCATGGGCAGGAACGCCCATGACCGCGCCTGCTCCGTAACCGCTCAGCACGAAATCAGCAACGTAGATCGGGATGCGTTCACCTGTAAAGGGGTGTTGCGCGTAGGCACCAGTAAAGACGCCGGTCATGGCGCGCTCGTCTGCTTCGGTCAGGCGTTCCGCTTGCTGTTGATAAGCTTCTACCGCATCGCGATAGGCGGGCTGTGTGATGCTGTCGATCAAGGGATGATGCGGTGCCAGGGCAACGAAGGTCACGCCGAAGATGGTATCGGGTCGTGTGGTGTAGACCTGGATCTGCTGATCAGGCCTATCGACAACGGCCATCGCAAACTCCAGTCCCTCGGAGCGGCCAATCCAGTTGCGTTGTAACGCCTTGACCCGCTCGGACCAGTCCATATGGTCCAGATCGTCCAGCAACTTTTGAGCGTACCTCGTGATTTTCAGAAACCACTGCTCTAGCCAGCGCTTCTCAACGATGTTTCCGCAGCGTTCGCAGCGACCATTGATGACCTGTTCGTCTGCCAGCACCGTTTTATCAAAGGGGCACCAGTTGACGGGAGCCGCGCGGCGCTCGGCCAGCCCACCCTTAAACAGTTGGACAAAAATCCACTGCGTCCAGTGATAATAGTGTGGATCGGTCGTGTTCAGTTCATGCGACCAGTCGAAGCGGTTGCCGATGCGCTTGAGTTGCTCATCGCGGAAACGCCTGACGTTCTGTGCGGTCAGGACGCGCGGGTGGATGCCTTTTTTGATCGCGAAGTTCTCACTATGGATGCCAAAGGCGTCGAAACCCATTGGCTCAAAGACATCGTAGCCCTGCATCGCCTGCCAGCGCCCGTGAATATCCGAACCGACGTAGGCATAGACATTGCCGACATGCAGCCCTTCAGCCGATGGATAGGGGAACATCATCAGGTTGTAATATGGCTTGCTTGCCTTTTGCAAATCCACCTGATACAGTTTGCGCTCCTCCCAGATGCCTTGCCACTTGCGCTCAATAGAGGAGAAATCGTACTGTATGCCATGTTTCTGTGATCGTCCACGCGCCTGCGCTGCCCGGTTAGCAGCATTGGATGAACTTTTTTCTGTCATGAGTGATCCTCCTATGATAAAGAGCCAACTAATGGTTGCGGAGGATATCATCGTGCAAAGAGGCATAAAAAAACACCCTCCGCCCCTGGCAAGGGCGAAAAGGCGTAGTGGCTGATCGAGCAGCAGCCTTTCGCGGTACCACCTTGTTTCACCGCTGCCTCACGGCAAGCGGCCTTATGGGTGCCAACACACCCGAACTCTATAACGGGAGTTCCCGGTGACAGCTACTCAATCTTTTCACTGCCACGGCTTCTGAGGGAGCTTCAGTCTCGTCCTGCTATTGACTTACACCAACCGTCAACTCTCTGCAAACAGGCAAGCTACCTACTTTCCTCGTTCAACGCCTGCTATAAACATACTTTGTTTAAACGACTGTAACTTACTTTTTGTGATTTGTCAAGTATCATGCTCTCGTTTTACTGAGGACCGGCAAAATTGATCGATATAGTTTTTTGCTGACTGCGCACGCGTTTGCCCTGGCGGATCTGCTGGGCGGCCTGACGATCTTTTTGTGCCTCAACTTTAATCATCGGAAACGCTCGATGAAATTGTATGCTAAAATCGTTGGCTTTCTGTTCCGAAAGCGTGGCCCGCTGCTCATACGAGCGAGCAAAGATATCGCGCTTGACATCATCGCTGGCATCTATCAAAAGCAGATAGGCGAGCGTGAAATCGGGCTTCCCCTGCTCCGCATAGGCGTCTGCACAGATCAACGCATCAGCCCCCTGCTCTAATTGCTGGCGTGCGAGGTCCAGAAAAACATCTTTCAGCATTTTACTGTAAAGATCTGAAAATGAATTGGACATGGTGTGCTCCTGAAAAGACGAACGGATAAAATCAATTAGTACAATATATTATATAACTGCTGTGAAGGAGGGTTGCTGAGCTATGAATGAAGGGGAAATGATGAGAAGACAGAGGTTGTTGGGTCTCCCGTAGCGACAATGGGTGGTTGGGAGGTCTTGGTGGGGGCCTTGCGCTTGTCGCTCTCCCCAGGCTGTTTCATCGCCCCTGACATGCCGCGGGAGGGAGAGAAACCATGCGGGGCGAGAGCGACAAGCGCAAGGCCCCCACAGCCCCTCCACACCACCCCTTGTCGCTACGGATGGAGAGGGAGACCCTCTCTTCCCTGCATCTTTGCCAGATGTACCAATTATCATGCACCTATGACAGCTTAGGTGATTACTTCCATAAATTGTTAAGATTCATGAGCGCTACTTCGTATCGTACAGATAAACGCGTACGGTGCGCGTCTCGAATTGATCGGTACGGTGATAGTGGCTGTCTAACCAGCGCTGGGCGGCGTCGAAGCGGGCCGCTGCTGCGTCGTCGCGTATACGACCGACGATAAAGATGATGTGGGCATGTTTCGCGCCGAAGCTTGCCAGGACCGTTGGGTCAACGGCGGCATCGGGATTGGCCGACTCAAAGGTTTGCCACGAGAAGGGGCCGGGGGAGTCGCTGGTAAAGTGAGCGGCGCTCGGATAGGCTTGCAGATAATATTCAACCGTGACCTGACAACCCTGTTGCAGGCTGTTATCGTAACAGACCAGTCCGTCGCCCTCGCGATAGTGCTGTTGCACCCAGCTTGTCGCCACATTCCAATCTTCTACCTGGGCGCTTCGATAATAGAGCGGAACAGGCGTGAGCGCAATGGCGATAACTCCCAGCGCCAGAATGACGCGCACGAGACGCCAGCGCAGCAGGCTGATCCCCAGCACCATCAGCAAACAGAGCGGCGGCACAATCGTTACCAGATAGCGATCTGAAAAGAGCCGCAACGAACTGTGTGAGACGGCATAGCTCACCACAATCGGGATCACCAGCCAACAGAGCAGCGACCAGGCAATCTCCAGGCTGGTAAGTTTTTGGGTAAGCTTTTGCGCTTGAATATCGCTTCTCATCAACACCCTGAGCTTTGGCAAGAGGCGACGCGAGACTACTACAGCGATGCTCAGAGCGATACAGGCGATGAGAGCAACCAGATAGATTGTGTGATAGCCGCCAAGAATGAGGAAGAGGCCGACCAACTCCTGGCGATGAGGAATCGGCAACCAGCCCGTCTTCGCTCCCTGAAGCGACACCAGCAGCATCGGAATGATCAGGATTGCGACCGCCACAAGACAGATCACAAGAGCTTTGAAATGGACGAGCGCTCCTGCCCGTCTTTGTTTGGAAGCAAGCAATATGCCTGTCACAGCTACCAGTTGCGCGATCAGAATCAGCCCACTAAAGATGTGGGTGTAGATTGCCAGCACCGTCGCGATGGTATAGCAGATCCACCAGCGCCGTGTGTGGGTTGTGCTGGTCAGAGCGGAGAAAAGCGCATACCAGGCAAGGCAGGTAAGCAATAGTTGCAGGCTATAGGCCCGCGTTTGTTGTGCATAGATCAGTTGCAGATAGTTGAGCAGGTAGAGTGTGGCACCGACGACGCCAGCAGTCGTGTTCAGAAAGCGCTGTCCCCACAGGAAGACGACGCCCACGCTCAGAGCCGCGAAAATGGCCGAGGGGAGCCGTACCACAAACTCTGTTGCATGCAGGCCGAAGAGAGAAGTCAGACCGAGCCAGAAATGCAGGAAGAGGTAGTATAGCTCCATATTTGGCTCAAGGTCGAAGATGATATGCCAGAGCAGAGGGAGTGGTTGACGCGCTAGTTCGACGGAAAACGCCTCGTCAAACCAGATGCTCGGCGCTCCCAGCCGATAGAGATTGAACCCCAAAGCAATCACGCACAACACTACGCCCAGGAGCAAGCGCTGTGGCACACGTTGCGCAATATGTTGAAATAATGTTTGCGAGGTGTGTGTTGTTATATTGGTCGATCCATGTTGCTCGACATCCCTGCTGGCCTGAGTCACTCTGAGGGTCTCCTCTCCACGCTTGCGACTTGTTATTGTTGCTGGCCTGCTGCCAGATGTTCTCCCTGTTCTTCGCGATGCCATTTCAGAGCATAGACAAACAACTCGCGAAAGGCTCGTGTAATGACGGAAAGCTTCGCGCCAGTCGCCTCTCCGCCGAGCCGGGGCAGGTGATGGACGCCGACTTCGGTATAGGTGTAACCAGCGCGTTTGAACTTATAGATGATCTCGGTATTGATCATCGCGCCGCGCGTCTCCAGTTTGTGTTCGCGGAAGAAGCGCGCACGATAGAGCTTGAAGGCGCAATCGACATCGCGCACGCGCAGTTTGAAGATGAGGCTAACAACCATCTTCCAGCCCCAGGCGTTTAGTTTGCGCGTCCATGCATCCTGCCGATTGATGCGATATCCTAGCACGCCATCGTATTGATCGATCAGGGGAAAGAAGCGTTCCAGATCGTGGATATCAAACTGGCCATCCGAGTCCATGAAAAAGACCAGATCTTTGGTGATGGCCTCAAAGCCGCTGACCAGCGCCGCGCCATAGCCTTGATTGATCTCGTGATGGATGACGCGCACAGAGGGCGTTGCGCTGGCAATCTCCTCTAGAATGGTTCCCGTGCGATCTCGGCTCCCATCATTGACGACGATGATCTCAAAATCCGGCGTCCATCGTGACACCGCTGCGACCGCCGATTGCACCGTCTCGGCAATTGCCACCTCTTCGTTATGGGCTGGCATGACAACGGAGAGACTATATTTTATGCTACTCATAATTTTTATCTATCTTGTCCGTATTCCCCAGATGATGTGTGTACTGGTATTCTTCGGGGAAGATCTTCCTGATTCACAGCGTATTGTAGAGATTGTACACCCTGATCTTTATCAGCGATCTCTTGTATGCCTCCGAATAGTGTACCACTGCAAGGACGCGCTGGCTATCGTTTTTGTTCCCGACTGCAATCATAACTGCGGTGAGAGGCGAAGGAACTGTAAATTGTCTGCACGAAAAAACACGTTGAGTCACGATTAATAAGACGAAGCTTCTGTACGCCTGTAACTGGCTCAACCAGATATGCTACCGGCCCGGGGAGCGCCTGGACAGGGCTTTCCAGTTCTCCGCTCAAAGGGGTGCAGGGTCTCCCTGCCGGGGTCTGGGGCGTCCCCAGTTTCCTTCCCCCCTTCGCGCGCCGCCGCAGGAGGCGCGCAAAAGAGAAGAAAAAAGGTTTTTGCGGGGACACCCCGCACCCCGGCAGAGGGCTGCCGCCCTCTGCACTCCCGCTAGATGGGAGAATTGGAAATCCCTGGCGGCAGGAAGCCCTGAGCGCCTGGAGAAAAGGTCTGCATAATGGCGAAGAATCTGCTATAATAGCGGCATTCGTTGTGCGTGGAGGGAAGAAGGACTGACTTATGCCAGAACAATACAAATCGCTACAAGGCTTTCGAGACATTTTGCCTGAAGATCAACCTTACTGGCGCTATGTGGAGAAGGCAGCGGCAGAGGTTGCGCAGCTATATGGCTATCGGCGCATCGAGACGCCGCTGTTGGAAGAGACATCGCTGTTCAGGCGCACATCCGGTGAGGGCACGGATATCGTCGATAAAGAGATGTATAGCTTCGATGATCGCGCCGATAAAGAAGGGCATCGGCTTAATCTGTCGCTGCGACCTGAAGGTACTGCTGGCGTGGTGCGTGCTTATCTAGAGCATGGCATGTTCAAGCTGCCGCAGCCGGTCAAGCTCTATTATCTGGGCGAGGCCATGTTTCGTCGCGACAAGCCGCAGGCCGGGCGCTATCGTGAGCACCACCAGTTCGGTTGCGAGGCGCTCGGTGAGGAAGATCCCGCAGTTGATGCTGAGATGATCGGCCTGCTCTACCAAGTCTATACAACACTCGGACTGAAAGATATCCAGGTCTACATCAATAGCATTGGTGATGGCAACTGCCGTCCGCAGTATATCGAGATCCTGAAGGACTATTATCGCCCTCTGCTCGACAGCTGTTGTGATGATTGCCAGGTGCGCTTCCACAAGAATCCGCTCCGGCTGCTCGATTGTAAGGAGCCACAGGATCAGGCCAAGATTGCTAACGCGCCGAAGATCAGCGACCATCTCTGTGAGCCATGTCGGGAGCATTTTGCGGCAGTCCAGACCTTCCTCAAAGCCTACGAGGTGCCGTTTAGCGTTGATCCACTGATCGTGCGCGGCCTGGACTACTACACGCGCACCGTCTTCGAGTTCACCTCGACTCGCGATAAGCTCGCCCTGAATGGCGGCGGGCGTTACGACGGCCTGGCCGAAATTCTGGGTGGGCAGCACACACCGGGCATTGGCTTTGGTGCCGGGATTGAGCGTATCATTCAGGAGCTAAAGCGCCAGGGGATCACGCCGCCCGAAGAGCTGCGTCCACGTGCCTTCGTTGCCTACTTTGATCGCACACCCGAGGGCAAAAACGCGGCGGTGCAGCTTGTCGCCGAATTGCGATTGGCCGGGATCAAGACCGAGATGAGCTATGGGGATCGTAGCCCCAAAGCGCAGATGAAGCGAGCCAATGGTTCCGGGGCCGACTATGCAGTGCTGCTGAAAAGCGAGGAGCTGGCCGAAGGTCTCGTTACCGTCAAAGATCTGCAAGCCGCAGGAACCGATATCGATAGCAAGCAGGTACAGGTCAAACGCGATGAACTGATCGCGTACTTGCAGCAATAAGAGATCAGCTTATAAAAAGGACATGATTGTGTGAGGGCAGATGCAGCCTCGGCTGCATCTGCCCTCACACAATCATGTCCTTCATTTTGTCTATTGATCGGGCTTCTTCTCTTCTTCGTCCTCTTCTTCGGTAATGTTATATGGCGGCACCTCAATAGGCACGCGATAACTCCCAGCATTATTGTTAGTTGGGGGCGTGGGAGCCATCAGGTCGGTTGTGATGGCCTTCACCAGCCGCTCGATACGATCCCAACGAGCAGGGAAACGTTCGGCGTAGAACTTCTCGCGCCCTTCACTATCGTAGACGTAGAAGACATAATCCTGACCATTGACGCGATAATGAACTTTCGTATACGGCATGCGTACCAGCTCAACCACTTGCAGCGTTGCACGCGAGACCGTTTGCTGATCGATCCCAGGTTTCTCGGGCACCTGACTTTCGCCGTTTACGAGTTCTACCGTAGCACGCCAGATATCGGGCAGCACGTTATCTGGAGGCGCATCTGCATACAGCGGTTCGTTGACCTCGGCGTTATAGACCAGATCGCCGTTTGCTTTGAGCAATTGCTGCGTGGGGATGGGGCTTTCGCCAATCACGCGTGTTTGTGAGCGTAGTTCAAAGCGGCGCAGGATCTCACGGTGGCGAACAACCTTCCCGGTGCCTGCGCAGTTATTGCAGAGCGACATCTTGGCACCTTCGCAGGTGCTACACATGCGCTTGCCGTTGCCGCAGGTACATGGCACCTCGCCCTTGACGCAATCGGGGCAGGGAACCGTCGCGCCTTTGGTGGCTGGATCGGTGTCGATAGGATTGGGGATCGGCACGCCCTGCTGACGAATATTCTCAAAAACGTCCGCAACCTTGCCGCCAACCGAAGAGGTGATATTCTCCGCTTGCTTCTTGAAGAATGGTTTCTTCTCTGATGGCACCCAGTCTGCCACATAGCCACGCCCACGACAGGTGTTGCATTTCTTCTTGGTGCGTCCTTTGCAATCGGGGCAGACAACCCAGCCGCGCCCGTTACAGATGGCGCATAGTACATGCCCGGTGCCGTTACAGACCGAACAACCGACGATCTCGTCCATTTTTTCCAGGCGCGTGCGCGCCTGTGGCGGCTTGAGACCTACGACGGGAGACAGTTCGTAGTCCCACACCGGCAACAACGGCTGCGGCATGCCAACCTGCCGACCTGCATATGGTTCGGTGACGATCTCCATTGAGCGCGTTTCCCAACGCGTTTCCGTCGATGCCACCCATACCTCGTCAGTACTCCACGAGACAAGATCCATATAGTTGCCCAGATCGCGGGTGACGCGCCAGTTCTCCGTACTCCATATGTTCGCAAGCTGGCGAATGCGCTGCTCTTCAACGCTGCTCGCCTGCTGGGGAGTGGCTGGCGTCTGGGCCTGCTGCCAGTAGGTGCTGGCCTTGTCAACGACCTGTTTGATGCGCTGCTGTGCTTCGGTGGCACCCTGCACAACGACGCGTCTGATATCTTCTATGCGTTTATCTAGATTATCTTGATTCATATTTGGATCAGGTTGCCCTTCGCCTTTATAATAGGGCTGGTCCTGCCCGTACTCGTCGCTCATGGCTTTGATGCCTCCCAGTTCTCGTTCTCTGTATAATATTTGCACGCCTTGCCCCGTTGCAAGAGCAGCACCATGTATGTTTACTTCATATACGTGTTACGTAGAAGTGGGTTGTAGATGTCGGGATGCTAGTAAGCTCACAGTAGAGGTACAATAGCTTCCTGGGCAGGTACACCTGTAACCTCTGCGTCATGTTCAAAAATCAGCAGATTCACCTCGCTACGTATTCCGAAGGCTGGCAGATAGATGCCCGGCTCAATGGAGCAGCAGGTATGCTCCAGCAGGGCACGCGCATCCTGTGTCTCGTAATTGTCGATATTGGCTCCGTTGCCGTGATCGGTTGTGTAGATACTATGGCCGGTACGATGGACAAAGTTATCGCCATAGCCCGCCTTTGCAATCACCGCTCGCGTCACATCATCCACTTCGCGTCCCTCCACGCGCTTGCCAGCCGCCAGTCGTTCGCGAATAAAGGCGATGCCCGTATCGCGTGCCTTGCGCACGATTTCAAACACCTCACGCTGACGGAGCGGGATCTCGTCCGCTGTGCCTGCGAAGGCCATCCAGGTGTAATCGGCATAGATCGCATCTGGCTGTGGGAGCCTGGCCCAGAAGTCGAAAAGGATGAGATCGCCACGCTGGATTGGCTGCGAAAGCGTGAGACTCGGCGCATAGTGTGGATTGCTGGCATTGCCGTTCACTCCAACGATTGGTGGTTCGGTTGCCTGCAATCCAGCATTTTCGATTAGAGCGAGAAAGCGTTGCTGCACATGATACTCGTCCAATGCTATCCCATTGCGCAGATCGTTGCTCAGTTCGGCAAAAAGCTGATCTTTGGCAGAGATCAAGCGCCGTCCCGCCTCGCGGTGCTCCTCTGTTTGCTTGTCGCTCAACTGAGCAACGAAACGCTGCGAGAGATCGGCTGAGCTGACGACTTCTACCCCACATTGTCGCACCAGTTCGAGTGTGCCTGCATCGACTCGCGCGCTGTAGGGGATGGCGTTCATTGGCGAATATTCCATTGCGACGCGTGTATCGGGCGTGAGTATTGTTGCGAGATGCGCCTGCATCTCTTGCCACGTCCGAAAGACGAAGCGCTGTCCAGGAAGCGCCTGTAACACGTGAGGTTCAACGGCGCTTACAAGCGCGCTCGGTCCTCCCTGTGCTGGTACAAAGTAGAACCAGCGGCGGGTATACATCTCTTCAGCCGGGAGTTCTAGAACCTGATAGGCGATGGGATTGGACTTGCGAAAATCGTAAAAGAGCCAGCCATCAAGCTTTTCATGTTGTAATGCTTGTTGTACGCGTTCTATATCCATTGTTTAATCCTCTCACAACTGAGACGAAATATGATTTTATTGTATCACCCAGATCGCTGCACAATCCTGCAATCAGCTCACCATGCAAAATATTTCAGGATGTGAGACGAGGCACATCCTTTTGGGCATTTTTTTTGTATACTATTCCTATGGACTTCTAAGAATTTGATGGGGCCGGTCTTTTGCATGTGGCGGAGCATGATAATGATCTATTGAACAGAAAATCAGCATATACTGAGTGTCTGCGTTTACATTATGGTTTCCGTGAAACAATTATTGCTATAGCCATGAGGGAGACCGAACATGGATGAGAAACCAACAATTAGGATAGCGCAACAATCTGGCAAAAAATCCCGGCAATTTGTACAGGGCTATAGGTCGCGCAGTGTAGAGGATGTGCCCACGGCTCCCATGCCGTCACAAAAGCGGCGCAAAAAGCGCCGCCTTCATCCGGTGCTGCTTGCACTCATCGTTTTTCTTTTGCTTATTACCAGCGGTGGTGGTGTGCTGGCGTATGTGTACTATACGCGCGTGCATGAGCCACTGAATCAATTTATTCGCCCAGTCTCCCGCGACAAGAACGAAAACTCTTCCGACACCAGTTACAGCAGCATTAATGGACGTGCCTGGAATATTTTGTTGATGGGCAGTGATAACGATGGCAAGTATAATTTTCCGGCTATGTTAACGCAGGTGATGATGGTCGTTCACGTGGACCCAGTGAATAACAAAGTCTCGATGGTCTCGATCCCCCGTGATTCCTGGGTCTGGGTGCCGGAGGTTGGCGGTATGCACAAGGTCTCGCAGGCATTTTTTCTGGGTGCCAACCGCTCGAATACCTTTGAGGATGGTGTTCGCCTTGCACGCCTGACGGTCGAGAAAGACTATGGGATCAGCATTGATCGTTATGCCTGGGTTGGTCTGGACGGTTTTGCGAAGGTGATCGATACGTTGGGGGGAGTGGATATTGATGTGACGCACCCGATGGTCGATGATACCTATCCTGATGATGTCGGTAAAACTGCCGATCCCAATAATCCCTTCGGCTACACACGCCTCTATATCGCCCCTGGTCCACAGCATTTAAGCGGTCACGAAGCGTTGGAATATGTGCGCACGCGCCATGCCGATCTGATTGGCGATATCGGACGCACGCAGCGCCAACAGCAGGTGTTGCAAGCGCTCAAGCAGAAGTTGACTGTGAAAGGGGTAGTGGAGAATATGCCGCAACTCTTCAAAGACCTGCAAGGCGAGGTCTATACTGATCTCAGCGAGCAGGAGATGCTCGATTTCGCCAATTTCGGGCGTACGCTCAGTGCAGGTTCTATCCTGCAAGTCACGCTGGGACCGGGCGAAGGCGAGCAGAATTATGGCCAGTATTCCACCGTCTACGATCCCTCGACCAATTCGCAGCAGGATGTGATCATTCCCGATTGCACGACGATTCAGCCAGCCATCAATCGCATCTTTACTCCTCCGCTCTTCGCTGCCACCTGCAATGTTACTGGTCCGTGATAAGCAATGTACTCAAGCGGTCGTAGTCGAGCGATAATGAAAAATTCCGTTCAAAATCGGTAATCTCTTTCGTAGTTTCCCGATTTATCGGGAAGGCGTCACCAGCCTGGACGGAAGTGGCGCCCCCTCCCGATAAATCGGGAAACTACGAAAGAGATTCCTGGTTTGTTTCGTAAATCTATACGCCGCGAATCATCAGAATAGCGAGGGTGAGAGCAATATTCAGGAAGGAACCGGCGAGAACCTGACCGAGCGTGTGGCGGCGCAGGACGACGCGGGACCAGCCAACAAGCACCACTAGCAGGAAAGTGAATAGCATGGCAGAGCCGTAGAGTGCAGTGAGAAAGGTTGCTGCCCCTGCTAGCGACGAGGCGTGAATGCTGATCTTCCACCAGAGTGTAATTATCATCATAACGATGCCGCCAATGACGGTGATCAGCAGGATAGTTTGCAAGTTCTTGGGACCATTCGTCAACGCCATAATGATGAAACCGGCAAATGCCGAGATGATGCCGAAGAGAAAGGGGCCGGAGCGCTGCGAACGATTGCTGACATCCACATCGGTAAACTTGCCCCGCCACACGCCAACCAGAATGTAGAGCATTGGGCCAATGCTGAGAAAGAAGAGCGTCAGGCCGGTATACTCGGCTACTGTCAACTGATTAGATTGATGGTAGAAGGCAACCAGCAGAACAGCCGGTAACGAAACGACAAACGGGGAAAGAATGGCTGAAATATAACGCGCGATATGTATATATAAAGGTTTGGATGTAGTAGGCGGCGCAATTGGTGGCTCGCCCTCCTGTAAAGCTATTGGATCTGGCATATGGCTCCTTAAATATAATAATGTTGTGTAATCGATAAAACGGATTATTCCTCTTTTTGAGAAGCAACAACCGAATAGCCAAGTATCGCGCTGGCGACATCGCTGAAATGTTTGGCATCCCCGCTGCACCAGACCTGGAGGTTGCCCTGTTGTGCTCGACCGTGAGATGGATGCAATACATTTTCGGCCAGCAGGATAGAGTGGGTGCGGCGTGCGATGGCAGCTGCGCTATCAATGACCTGGACACGCTCACCAACAACATGTTCGATAGCGGCGCGCATGGCCGGGAAGTGTGTGCAACCCAGCACCAGCACATCGATATCCTGATCTGTCAGGGGAGCCAGCACCGTGCGTAGCGTTTGTTCTACTGCCGGTCCTGCCAGTTCGCCTCGCTCTACAAGTGTCACCAGCGCGGAACAACCAGCTGTGTAAGCCTGAATATCCCCGGCGAAATCGGCGATCAATTGACGCAGATAAGCCGAACGTGCCGCCTGATCGGTTGCCGCAATACCGATGCGACCATTTTTCGTCATACGAGCAGCCGGTTTGACCGCTGGCACGACGCCAACGATGGGGAGGGAGAACGTTGCGCGCACCGCCTGTAACGCGGCTTGCGAGGCAGTGTTGCAGGCAACGACGATCAATTTGACTCCCTGCTCTACCAGCAGGCGACAGGCATCTACCGTGAGCGCCGTAATATCGGTCTCCGTGCGCTTGCCATAGGGACAGTGCTCTGTGTCGCCGAAGTAGATATAGTCTTCCTGCGGTAGCTCCTGGCGCAGAGCGGAGAGAATAGTGAGTCCACCTGCCCCCGAGTCAAAGACCCCGATGGGGGCAAGTGGACGTGCTTTGCTCGTATCAAGATGAGGGTTGCGATCAAAGAGATTGCGGTGAGTTTCAGCTTTTGGGGCTGAAGGTGCCTCTGCTATCTCCTGATCTGGTACGTTCCTGTCTTGTAAGCTCTTGTCTCGCATTGCAACCTGTCTACTCTATACTACGAAATTCCCGCTGTTCGCCGAAGACGCGCCGCATCGTATCGCTGATTTCGCCCAGCGTTGCGTATGCCTCGACCGCCTCGATAATCAGCGGCACCAGATTGGCCGTGCCAGTGGCCCCTTCTTCAAGCGCCTGAAGCTTCTGCTGAACCAGCGCATTGTCGCGGCGCTCGCGCAGAGTTGCTAAACGAGCGACCTGACGCTGACTTACGGCGGGATCAACGCGCAAAAGGATCGGGCGTTCCTCCTGCTCAGTAATAAAACGATTGACTCCGACCACAATTGCAGACTGCTTTTCCAGAGCAAGCTGGTAGTTATACGCGGCCTGCTCAATCTCTGCCTGCATAAAGCCGCGCTCAATGGCATGCACGCTGCCGCCCAGGTCGTCGATCTTGTGAATATACTCCCACGCGCGTTGCTCGATCTGGTTGGTCAAATACTCGACATAATACGAGCCAGCCAGGGGATCGACGACCTCGGCCACCCCGGTCTCGTATGCCAGAATTTGTTGGGTGCGCAGGGCGACACGCGCCGCATCCTCGGTTGGCAAAGAGAGCGCTTCATCTTTCGAGTTGGTGTGCAGCGATTGCGTGCCGCCCAGCACCGCGGAGAGTGCCTGATATGCGGTGCGCACGATATTATTGTCTGGTTGCTGTGCGGTCAGCGTTGAGCCAGCCGTCTGGGTATGGAAGCGCAACATCAGCGAGCGCGGGTCTTGAGCGGAAAAGCGTTCGCGCATAATATGTGCCCACATGCGACGTGCGGCGCGAAATTTGGCGACTTCCTCAAACAGGTTGTTATGACTGTTGAAGAAAAACGACAGTTGACCTGCGAAACGATCGACGTTCAGGCCCGCATCAAGTGCTGCCTGTACATAGCTGATCGCGTTCGAGAGCGTAAACGCTATCTCCTGCACCGCCGTTGCTCCGGCCTCGCGGATATGGTAGCCGCTGATACTGATGGTGTTCCAGCGCGGCAACTGCTCGGCGCAGTAGCGAAAAATATCGGTAATAATGCGCATCGAGTGCTGCGGAGGATAAATATAGGTGCCGCGTGCGATATACTCTTTCAGCACATCATTTTGCACCGTCCCGGATATCTTACGTACCTCCGCGCCCTGCTTTTTGGCGACGGCAATATAGAGGGAAAGCAGAATGATGGCCGTTGCATTGATCGTCATCGAGGTGCTGATACTTTCGAGCGGCAAGCCCTGGAGCAGTGTCTCCATATCTTCCAGGCTGGAGATCGAGACGCCGACCTTGCCCACTTCGCCCACTGACAGCGGATGATCCGCATCGTAGCCCATCTGGGTTGGCAGATCAAAGGCGACGGAGAGGCCAGTTGTGCCCTGCGAGAGCAAGAAATGGTAGCGGCGATTGGATTCTTCTGCTGTGCCAAAGCCTGCATACTGGCGCATGGTCCAGAGGCGCGAGCGATACATGCCCGGATGGATGCCACGAGTATAGGGAAACTCGCCGGGAAAGCCGAGCCGTTCTTGAGCATCAAAATCGTGCTGGTCTTCTTCACTGAGTAGCGGGGGAACATCGATGTTCGAGCTGGTCACAAATGACGGTTGCCGCTCAGCGGTCTTCTCGCGAGCGTTCCGCAGGGTTGTGTTGCGCCATTCTTCGGCGCTTTTGCTCATATGCTGGTCCATGAGCCACGCCTCCTTCAATCGCATTATAACATAGTCGAGAAGACGCTATAGTCCTTTCAGGACCGCTATGAGAAGCCTGTAGGTGAAGATTGACGATAGCCCGTTTTCTCTGTTACTATTGCTTTATGAGTCCTTTCAAGATTTTGAACCAATCGACGCTGACACCAGGATGGATGATCCATCGCAACCGCAATCGCGGTGCGAACTTCTTTGCCGCGTAAGCCTGGCATCGCTGGCTTGCGTGGCTCAACATGGTGCCACCTTCTCATGTAACCTCCAGTTATAAACGATGAGGTTCTTTTCAGGCGAGCCATGTTTTCTCCCTTCTTCTGCTTTTGCCGGGTGAATGATCAGATCCCCTTGCATCTGCATGCCCGGCATCCTTACATAGCGTTGTGCTACTGCCCATCGAGAGGTCTGATTCCATTCCCCTGCTCACGTTATGAAAGGATAGATCTATGTCAACACTTCCCGATGCAGCACACAAGCAAGAACGCAAACTCCCCGTATCGTTGTGGCGACAACGCGATTATCTGCTGTTCTGGAGTGGTCAGACCATTTCCAGCATTGGAGGCAATATCTCGCTGGTTGCTTTTCCATTGTTATTGCTGACCGTTACTGGTTCGCCTCTGGCGGCCGGCATTGCCGGGATGTTGCGCCGACTTCCCAATCTGCTCTATCTGGTGGCTGGCGCGCTGGTGGATCGCTGGAACCGCAAGTACGTGATGCTTGTTTGTGATATCGGGCGCGCGTTCAGCTTGTTCAGCATTCCGCTCGCTCTACTACTGGGACATCTCACAGTATGGCAACTCTACATCAATGCGTTGATAGAGGGGACGCTGCTGGTCTTCTTCAGCATCGCGCACGCCTCCAGCCTGGGGCAAGTCGTTATGAAAGAGCAGCTACCGCAGGCGATGGCTCAGGAAGAGGTAGTCGAGGGTGTAACCAATCTGTTGGGACCAGGATTGGCTGGACCGCTGTTTGCGCTGGCTCAAATGCTGCCGTTTGTGGCCGATGCCATTTCCTATGCAGCCTCTATCCTGACTCTTCTCTTGATCCGCACCCCATTTCAAACTCCATGCGTCCAGCAACGCCGCCGTCTGTTGGTAGAGATACGCGAGGGCATGGTCTGGATGTGGCGGCAGCCTGTGATTCGTATGATGAATCTGACAAACGTTGCGGCGGCGCTCGTGACTCCTGGTAGTACGCTGGTGGTGATCGTGGTTGCCCAGCAGCATGGAGCCTCAGATGCTATCATTGGCTTGATTTTTGCCTGTGGCGGCGTTGGCGCAATTCTTGGCTCGCTCCTGGCTCCGCTCACACAGCGCTTTCTCACGGTCGGATGGGCGATTGTGCTGGTACGCTGGCTGTTTGCACTACTTTGGCCCTGCTATGCGCTGGTTGGACAGCCGTTGTTGCTGGGTGCAGTTGAGTTTGGCATAGGCTTTGCCGATCCCCTTGAGGACGTGCCGTACTTTAGTTATCGTCTGTCCATAATCCCCGATGAGTTGCGCGGTCGTGTCATCAGCGCATGCAGGCTCTTTACTGCCGTGAGCAATCCGTTCGGGCAATTTCTCACTGGTCTGTTGTTGGAGTGGTATGGTGCGACACCAGCCATTCTGTTTGGATGGATCGTAATGCTGCTCGTAGCGCTGGCAATGACACTGTACAAACCTCTACGTACTGCTCGCTATTCCCACACAATGAAATCTAACGCTTTATAAGGACAATCTCCTCCGTTTCGTAGTGGAGCGATTTATCGTGTTGGAGCAGGCACCTCTCACGCTGCTCCAACACGATAAATCGCTCCACTACGAAACGGAGGAATCATCGGGTTCGTTTATAAAGATTTTAGCGGAAGTTGTAGATCATATCTGGTTGCGAACTGATGATAACCTGCACGTCGAAAGGCGTTTGCCATTGGAAAATTTGATACATCGGTGTCGGCGCGAATCGTTGTGAAACCGGCATGATAGAGGTTGGCAGTTCCACTGGCGAGCAGGTCGTTGACATATCCTTTTCCACGAAAGCCTGGAACGATCCCAATATATCCAATCACTGCCATCGAAGGGTTTTTAGTGGGCATCACCAGGCCAACCAGTTCGTTTTGGGGCGTATAGGCCAGTTGCCACCAGGCGGGGTCGTACTCCATGCGCTGGAGATCTTCAAAGAGGTCTCTCGCCTGTTGTTTCGGGCCGTACAACTCTTGATCCTGTTGTGTCCACTGATCGAAAGTCTGAGCCGAGACCTGTTCGATGGCGGCAATAAATGTGTCAGCATCAAGCTCATATAGGGAACGAAAGACCAGTCGTTGTGGTACTGTAGTAGCGCCAATCCCTTGCGGTTGGCGTTCTGCCTTCCATTCAAAGCGCAGGGCATTGCGTACAATCTGGAAGCCCACGTGTTGCAGGAGTGCCAGGCGTTGTTCCGAGAAGAATTGCCACTGCGGTTTCATCGGCGGTTGGTCAAGCACATGTCCGATTTTCTCTATTGGATACGTTTGCCGTGTCTTTTGCAGCGTATCCTTTAGAAGTTGAGTACCAACGGAGAGGAAATCAGCACGTTCCCAGGGTACAGTAAGTAGCACAACGTCTGTTGGTTTTCCAGTGGTGGGCAAGGCCCAGTAAGCAAGCGTACCAATAATTTGTTCGGCTTCTTCGGCAACAAAACACCATTCGAGGCGTATTGAGCCTTGTTGCAGCATTTGTTGCAGATAGTGTTCAACGTCCTGGGCATGAGTATTGCTGCCGCACACTTGCGCAAAAATTGTAATCTCGTGGGAAGCAAGAGGGCGAATAATCACGATAATACTCCTTTAAGTATTTACAAAGAGATCGTTGACATAATGATTTCATGATTATGTACCTCCTTTCTTCATGTGCTGACACCAGCAGCCTGTAAAGATGGATATGTTACCTTACTTATATTGCACTTTCACACTATACATGAAAGTGAGAGCCTGTAGCAAGGCTTTAGCCTGTGTTTCTCTTCTCAAGAAGCTGAGCAACATACTGTCATCCGAGATATAGCTATCTGCTAGCAAACTTGTAATCGAATGGGAACTTTTTATTAGTAATTTATGGGGTGATTCGTTACACTAAGCCTTGCCCTTTGACAGCGTCGAAAAATGTAATACATATAATTCTAGATTCTAAAAAATAGATGTGTGATAGAAACATCTTGCAAGATGTTTCCAGGAGAATGGTTGGGGGAACTGCGATGAGCGATGTGGCACAGCTCAGATTGCAGATCGATCGGGAATATGAGGCCGCATATCAGGGCTTATATGGCCTGGCATCAGGGGCCGCTCGCCATCAGTTTGTTCATTGCAAAATGGAGCGCATAGCCCGTTATTATCAAGAGTTGGCTACCCGCGTTGGTGAGGACGCTGCGGATGAGACGCTATGTATGTTGAACGAGCAATATTATCGGCGCTGGAAACAGAGTGCGCATCATTAAACAGATGTAAGTCTTTCGGTGCTGTCTATTGCTTACTGCTTTCGATGACAACCAGAACCTCGCCCTGGTCAACGGTCTGCCCTTGATGGACGCGCACCTCTTTGACCGTGCCGCTGATCGGTGCTGAAAGATCATTCTCCATCTTCATCGCCTCCAGGATCACCACCGTCTGTCCCGCTTCGACACTTGTTCCCTGCTCTACGGGCGTACCGATTACCAGGCCGGGCATCGGAGCCTGCACCGTCATTTCGCCGCTCTGAACTGCTGTGTGCGCGAGATTTGCCAGCAAGCGTTCTCGCTCATCTTCTACTTTGACCTCAAAGCGTTGTCCTGCAACGAAAATTTCGTAGCTCTGGCTGTCTTTCTGTTCCGGTCGTGTGATGCGGCGAACGAGGATATCGTAGGATTTGCCCGCAAGTAGCAGGCTGTAGCGCCCACCCTGTCCAACGTGTCCTTTGGCGTCAGCTGCCAGAGGAGCAAGGTGTCGCCAATCGATAGCATGTGTGGTTCCGTCTAGCGTGATATGTTGCTGTTGTCCATTTTCTTCTGTATCGACGCGATATGTTTGTTGCTGCACTGTAACAAGAAACGACATTGTACGTTACTCCCTCGCAGTAGTTGGAGATAGTTCTGAAGCCATTGTATCATATGCCGTCTGGTTGGATGAGTGAGCGGAAGGAAGAAATAGCAAATACGGCATGAATTGATAAGAGGTGTGCATCCCTGGTATATTCTAACATTCCTCTAACACTTTTCCTATACGCCTCTAACAATCGCTGTGGCATACTAAGGCCTAGAGGCTGAACAAGGTATAGGCAGCTTGGGATATAAAAGATGGACACAGAGAGTAATCATCCATGTACTGGTAATGGCAATGTTCGCATGTCATCGCCGTCGGGACAAAAGAGACGTTGTGCCAACTGCGATATTGAGATCCTCTGGCCTCCAGTCGTGGTACAGGGCATCACCTATTGCTGCACTGGCTGTGCCGCAGGCGGTCCCTGTAATTGTGACTACTCCCAGTATCGTTCGGTCAATATTGCCGGTGTCATCCACTATGATGTAGAAGAAGGAAATGCCGATGTGTATTCCTCTTCTACATCGGAAGACAGGCCGAAGCAGCAGTAATATCTCTACAACTTGTAAAGGAGCATAGAAAGTGGCAAATATCCGTCCTGTTGGAGATCGCGTGGTTGTAAAGCCTGCGGCGAAAGAAGAAGTTACCAAGAGCGGCATCGTTATTCCTGACACCGCGAAAGAGAAGCCCCAGGAAGGTGTCGTCATTGCAGTTGGCAGTGGTCGTTTGCTAGACAATGGTGAGCGTGCAGCCATCGATGTACACGAGGGAGATCGTGTGTTGTTTGCCAAATACGGCGGCACCGAGTTCAAGCTGGAAGGCGAAGAGTATCTCGTCCTGAAAGAGAGCGACATTCTCGCCATTGTTGGTTAGTCCGTAGGGTGTGTTAACAGGCTTTCATAAGCCTCTGATGATAAACCCTTATGATAGTTGAAGAAGGAAAAAGAGAATCATGGCAAAGCAGCTTGTATTTGATGAGGACGCTCGTCGTTCCTTGAAGAAGGGTATCGATACTCTTGCTGGTGCTGTAAAAACCACGCTTGGCCCCAAAGGTCGTAATGTGGCTCTGGATAAAAAGTTCGGCGCTCCCCAGGTGACTCATGACGGCGTGACCGTCGCCAAAGAGATTCAGCTGGAAGATCCCTTTGAGAATATGGGCGCTCAGTTGTTGAAAGAGGCCGCGACCAAGACCAATGATGTTGCTGGTGATGGCACCACTACCGCAACTGTGCTGGCTCAGTCCATTGTCAACGAAGGTTTGAAGAACCTGGCTGCTGGTGCGAACCCGATGCAGCTGAAATCTGGCATCGACAAAGGGACCGAGGCCGTCGTGGAGTACATTCGCCAGCTGGCAATTCCCGTCGAGAGCAAGAAAGAAATTGCTCAGATCGCCTCTATCTCCGCAGCCGATGAGCAGATTGGCGAGTTGATCGCTGACGTGATGGACAAAGTTGGTAAAGATGGCGTCATCACCGTTGAGGAGTCGCGTGGCGTCAACTTCGAGGTCGAGTATGTCGAAGGTATGCAGATCGACAAAGGCTATATCTCTGCTTACTTCGCAACCAACACCGAGAAGATGGAAGCCTCTCTCGAAAATCCCTACATCCTCATCACCGACAAAAAGATCAGCGCGATTCAGGATATCCTGCCCTTAATTGAGAAGGTTGTTCAGCAGGGTCGCCGCGAGATCGTGATTATTGCCGAGGATGTCGATGGCGAGGCACTGCCAACGCTCGTGGTCAACAAACTGCGCGGTATCCTCAATGTGCTGGCTGTGAAAGCCCCTGGCTTCGGTGATCGCCGCAAAGAGATGCTGCAAGATATCGCAGTTTTGACTGGCGGTCAGGTCATCAGCGAGGATATGGGTCGCCGCCTCGATAGTGCAGGCCTGGAAGATCTTGGTACCGCTCGCCTGGTCGTCTCTCATCGCGATGACACCACAATTATTGAGGGTCATGGCGACGCAGCCGATATCCAGGCTCGCATCCGTCAGATCAAGGCGCAGATGGAAGAGACCACCAGCGATTACGACCGCGAGAAGCTCCAGGAGCGTCTGGCGAAGCTCTCCGGTGGTGTTGCAGTTATCAAAGTTGGTGCTGGTACAGAGGTTGAGCTGAAGTATCGCCAGACCCGCGTTGAGGACGCTCTCTCGGCAACCCGCGCTGGTGTGGAAGAGGGCATGGTCCCGGGCGGTGGCGTCGCTCTGGTGAACGCTATCCAGGCACTCGACAATCTGAACGTGACTGGTGATGCCGCGACCGGCGTCGCGATCCTGCGCCGCGCTCTCGAAGAGCCACTGCGCCAGCTCGCCGTTAACGGTGGTAGAGATGGTTCGGTCGTCGCTGAAGGCGTGCGCCGCGCTCAGAAAGAGCAGAACAGCAACCATATTGGTTACAACGTCCTCACCGACAAGTACATTGATATGGTTGAGGCTGGTATCATCGATCCTGCCAAAGTGACCCGCTCTGCCTTGCAGAACGCGACCAGCATCGCGGCAATGATCCTGACCACCGAGGCTCTGATCACCGATCTCCCCGAAAAGGAGAAGCCAGCAGCTCCGGCAATGCCCGAATACTAGTCGATCAATTAGATCTTCAAACAGCCCATCGTGCCGAAGCGCGATGGGCTGTTTTTAAGGGAAAATTTAGAAATTGGAGAATGGCGTGGGGATCAAGCGTATTCTCTATCAATTATTTCGATCCATTAGCCGGGAGAAGCTGTTCGCCTCTCCCGGCATGTGATTATGAGAGAAATTGTACGGAATTGAGCATAGGCTGGATATACTTCTGCATAGCCTCGTCGTGCGCAGATGTGGGCAGCACGAATGCGAGGTTGTAATAGGATTTGTTGTGCAGCACGGAAATGCTGGCAAAGTAGCTCTCGTTGCCCTGACTGTCGCTAAGGATCACATCCATCTCGGTCCATTGGGTACCACTGATCGTCGGCTGCGTCTGGGCAGAAGTGACAGGCTGCGCTTTAGTTGCACCAAGCTGGCTGCCGGCACTGCTGATGATCACCTGATTCAAGGCATCGGCGCTTTGCACTTGCGAGCTATCAATGATGCGCTCGACCACAAAAACAATGCCCAGTTTTTCTACGGGATGGAAGCCGGTCGTGACCGTGCCACCAGACTTATCCATTGGCCCTTCTTGCCAGTCTGAGGGATATTGCAGCGATATGTTCAAATCTTTATCTGAAGACTTGCTAAAAGAGGTAGGAGCAGGTAACTGGTTGCCCTGTGTCGCGCCGGGAGTTTGCTGGGTGTTTGGTGTTGGTCGTACCTGACTGGTTGTGGCTTTGACCTTTTTCGCATTGCTGTGTAAGAGATCGCCACTGAGGTAGAGGTTGGTAAGGGTGAAGGCAGAGCCAATGATGGGAACCAGCACAAGAATAGCAACTGCTAACAGAACGCTGCGGAGAGAACGTTTGGGCTTCTCCGTCTGGCTACTGCTGATGGAACCTGCGGTAGCAGTTGGAGACTCCAACGCGTGCGGGAGTCGCGCAGGAACGGTCGTTGGCCAGGGGGGGGTGCCCGCTGGCAGGTATGAGAACGTCGTTGGTTGCCCTGGCTGGGTGGCAGTTCCGCACCGGGGACACGTGGTCGCTGAGTCTGGTAGTTCAGCCTGGCAATGTGAACATGTCATGGTAGTCACTCTCCGTTATTCTGATGGATGAGTTAAACGGCAGTCAAAGCGTACGACTCCACTACGTCGCTCAGTTACCACTCTGACCACTTCCAGTCTAATCGGCTCTCCAATAGCAATGGAAATGTCGCTTTCGTCCAGAACACGGCACTCGAAATGGCGCTCCGGGTCATGGATGTCAGCAATGACGCAGCGCACATAGGGATGTTCTTCCCCTTGAAAAATTGTTGTCAGTCCTGGCTCTTTTTCCAGGAGTATTCCTTCTCGTATCATAAAATGCCTGATGTCCGATCCCTTTACCCGAACAGAGCATAAGAAATTTTTAGCCATTATAATTATATGCTGGAATGTGTATGTATGCAATTATATATCCCAACAAACCAGCCTGGCAAGCCGTATAGTATTTGCGCTGCATTGGCTCTATAAGCCGATTGACATGGGGTATGGCATAAGATTTATTATTTTTCGTGTGGGACTTCTCTCCTGATGATTCTCTTGAAGATAGTGGAATGGAGCCACCAGAGATACTTTTACCTCATCTATCTGTGATAAAAGTATGGAGCGATGGCGGCAAGGGATGAGTAACTTGCCGCTCTCATTGGTTTCATGAGCCACCGCCGGTTCGCTATTTCAGGATGTATGCTGAGCGACTGGCTCTTTTTTGGGAGCTGTGAATTGAAATGGCTTGCTGAAACGACGGTTTAACAGCATGGCAAGGGCGGGCCAGCCATCTTTCCAGGGCGACAACTTTTTCTCTTTGCGTGGTGCATAGCTGATCGGCACTTCCAGAATGGTATAGCCAGCTTGCAGGATACACGCTGTAATCTCTGGCTCAATCTCGAAGCGGCGACCCTCCATCGGCAATGCCTGAGCGATTTCACGCGGCATCAGCTTGTAGCAGGTTTCCATATCGTGAATATGGCTGCCAAAGAGAATATTCGTGGTGGCGGTCAAAAAGCGGTTGCCCCAGCGAGTGGTGAACTTCTGAGCGCCAAGATCACGATAGCCATAGACGGCGACCTTTTCTTTTCCCTGGGCTGTGCCCTCTTCCCACTTGCGTACCAGCGCGGGGAGATCCTGTGGATCATACTCCATATCGGCATCTTGAATGGTGACGAGTTCGCCCGTCACCAGACCGAAGCCGGTGCGCAGACCAACGCCTTTGCCCTGATTGCGTTCGTGGCGCACATAGCGATACTTGCTATATGGCTCCTGCTGGCGCAACTCCTGTAATATTTCCCATGTTCGATCTGTCGATGCGTCATCAACGACGACCACTTCAAGATCGAGGGGAGCTTTCGACAGTTGTTCGAGTACGGTTGCGACGGTTTTTTCTTCGTTATATACCGGGACAACTACGGAAACGCGCATAAAATATAACCTCGTTCCTTTTTGAATGAGAACATAAAAGATTGCCTTGAACCCTTATAACTAAACGAACGAACCAGAAAAAAGATAGCAACAAAGTCCTACTTCACACAAACAAAGTCCTAGTGCCATATCTGAATGGTTCCATCGGTAAGGGCCGCGATAAGCTGCTTATCGATAAAATGGAGGGCGCTGACTTGCCAGGGATGATAGAACTTCTGCACGATCTGGCCGGTACTGACGGACCAGAGATCGATAACTCCTTCGTTAATCTCACTATCTTCGCGTGCGACCGCCAACCATTGTCCATCGGGCGAGAGGGCCAGACGAGCGCTACTGCCCATTGTGCCGCTTAGCAGTTCGCTATATGTGCCTGCTATTGTATCGCATATGCGCAACTTTTGCCCTAAATAGACGAAAGCAACTACTCGCACATCGGGCGTAGTTGCATAGGGAGGAGCACAATCAGCACAATTGCCAACCTCAATGGCGGTTGTAATCTGTGGACGCGCTTTGCCTCCCAGCCGACTCTTCGCCGTGAGATCCCAGCGACGAACGATCACCATTTGTTGCTGCTCATGAGGCACCTGTGCACAGGAAAGCGTCATCAGCGTGCGCGCATCTTGAGAGAGGACGCGCAGACGGATCGCCCAGAAGCGCCTGTTTTCGTTCCCCTCTTCTGAGCAGATCAGCGGCTCGCCCATTTGCGTTGCGGCCGCTTGCAGGTCGTGGGGGATAATATCAGTGCCGCGAACGCCACGCGAGCGCGGTGCCCGTACGTCCTCCGGTAAATGAGGGAGCGCCATCTGAATCTGCGATTTGCCATCAGAGGCAACGTGTAAGGCCGCGTCGAGCGAGTAGTGGGCTGAGACCGCGCGCTCAGTCAGCGGATAGCTCCAGAGCCGGGTGCCGCTAAAGGTATCCCAGACATGCAGCGCCATACGATGCCAGCCTGCCAGTAACGAGCCAGCTGAAGAGAAGCGCAGTTCGCGCAGCGATTCTACTTGAGTCGTGGGATCGGCTGCAATATTGACCGGGTTCTCAGCTTTGCCATTCGCGAGCTGCCAGAGCATGCCCTTGCCATCCAGTGAACCTGCCGCGATGCGCAAACCCTGCACGGTCTGGATGCCGCTGAGGGCTGAAACAACTCCCAACCCACTATGAATGACGGGGCCAGCACGGAGCGGACCGCGCGTACTGAAGATGTTCAGGCCGGAAAATTCGAGATCGTCCGCATTGTCAAAGCGCTGGGGACGTGTGCGCTGGCGAGGGTAGCGTAGATCGATTACGCCACCAATAATGGTATCGTACTGCTGGCGCTTGTCGGGATTGCTCAATACGTCGTAGGCTCGATTGATCCGCTTCATCTCAATAGCACCCTCCGGTCCCGCCAGATCAGGATGAAAGCGGCGAGCAAGTTGTCGATAGGCTCGCTTCACTGTGTCACTGTCAGCATCGACCGGAATACCTAAAATAGCATAATAGTTTTCGGGTGTGTCCATAAGCATATAATCTGATTACCTGCTACTCTGACCACGTTCTTGTGCGCGACGGCGTGACAATGCCACAGCACCGCGACACTCAATAAGGACATCTCTGAATACCTGTTCCCTTCTCTCTGTCACATCTCTCCCTTTCAATTGTACGACCCGCGTTCATCCGAATTCAACGCAGATGCCGCTCCTTGAGGAGGATAAAAAAAAGAACAAATTCAATTTACTGGACGACCTGCAAGTTTTATCTGTGACAGAAAAATGGCACATGTGGGCAAGAATGATTCACACATTGTGAGCTAAAGTTAATACTATCGTAAAGAAACATTGTTATCATCCCGGTGTAATACAGGAAGCGTGTACGGATCAGGAGGAAGAGCATGTCCATAGGAGAACGCGACGAACTATTGAGATACGAAGAAAATATGCGTATTGAAGAGGTGTTGATGCAGTACGACGGCTTTATCGTTGCTGTGGTGAGAGAGCAGATTGGCCTGGACCCCACATTGATACGAGCAGCTGTGCGCGACCTGGAGATCGACGAGTTGGCCCAGTTGGTTCGTATTAAGCTCTGGCATGCACTTGAAAGGAAGGAGATCATGTATCCAAAGGCATATATTCGCCGCATTGTGTACAGCGAAATCGTGGATATGACGCGTCGGCAGAAGAGGCCGGTGCAGCCGTTGCCGGAAGACGAGGAGGGAGAGATCTATAGCGGCAAACTGCTTGTCTCGCCAAGTGAAGGGATGGCTGATCCAGCAGAGGTTGTCGAGCAGCGGGAAGAGGTTCGAGGACGCATGAAAGAGGTGGTTAGCGTTGTGCTGCAACTCCCGGCGCGGCAACGACACGCCATGATTTGTACATTGCGGGACCGCGTTGATGATCCTCAACTCCTGGTGGACGCTTTTAAGCAGAACAAATGTGAAATGCAACAGTGGCAGTGGCCGCAGATGAGAAAAGAGAAGATCTTGCTGCAAGCCTCACTTTCTTACGCCAGACATACCATGTTGTGTGCCATCTTTAGCGAGCAAGCGCAGCAAATGCAGTATTTGCTGGCTCAGAGGAGACGCAGGCGCAAGCAGATGGCGGCAACTGCGACGCGAGGTTGCCGGAATTAACTGGCAACCTCTCCCAGAGATGATGGGCGCGTAGATTCGGCGTATTAATACTATTTTTATATTTTTCCACGCAAAAATGCTTGTACATTTGTAATAGATATGTTACACTGATGAAGGAAAGTGGTGGATGTTGGAAGGAATGATATGAAAATTCATCAACGAACCCTCAAAAACAGAGAAATATCCTCAATGTCTTATCTCATGCAAGACATATTGTTCTCTTTTTTCTTTTCCTGTCCGGTGTCGTAAAATCAACTGAGACTCGTTGCGAGAGACCTGATGAAAAATGATTACAGCGGAGAGGAACAATGTCAGATACACAGCAGACGCATACGTCGGAAGACGCGTATCAGCATACAAACCGGCTGATCCATGAGACCAGCCCCTATCTTTTGCAGCATGCCCACAATCCCGTTGATTGGTATCCCTGGGGAGAAGAGGCGCTGCATAAAGCGCAACAGGAAGATAAGCCGATCCTATTGAGCGTGGGATATTCCGCCTGCCACTGGTGCCACGTAATGGAGCGCGAATCCTTTGAGAATGAGCAGATCGCTGCCCTGATGAATCAGCATTTTATCTCAATCAAGGTGGACCGGGAGGAGCGGCCCGATATCGATAGCATCTATATGCAGGCGGTTCAGGCCATTACTCACCAGGGCGGCTGGCCGATGACCGTTTTCCTCATGCCTGATGGTCGCCCCTTCTACGGCGGCACCTACTTTCCCCCGGCGGATCGCCGCTATGGGCGTCAGGTCATGCCTGGCTTTCCGCGTGTCCTCTTAAATATTGCGACCGTGTATGAGCAGGAGCGGGAACAAGTAGAGGAACAGGCCAACCAGATTGCGCAATATTTGAGAGATAGCAGTGGAGCGCCATTGCGCGTGCAAAACGTCGCAGGAGCGGCAGTCGCACCATCGTATTCAATGCTCGGTGCGGCGAGTCGCAAGCTCGCCACCGATTTTGATGCGCAACACGGCGGTTTTGGCTCGGCCCCCAAATTTCCTAATACGATGGCGCTGGAGTTTTTGTTGCGCGTCCATCAACATCGCCAGAGAGGGGAGATCAGTGAGCAGGCGCTCTTCTCCGAGATGGAGATTGTCGATTCTACGCTACAACATATGGCCTATGGTGGCATCTACGACCAGCTGGGCGGCGGCTTTCATCGCTACTCGGTCGATGCCGAATGGCTCGTGCCGCATTTTGAGAAGATGCTTTATGATAACGCCCTGCTCAGCCGTCTTTATCTGCATGCCTATCTCGTCGCCGTTGATCCCTTGTATGAGCGGATTGTCACCGAGACGCTCGATTATGTTGTGCGTGAGATGACCTCGCCGGAGGGTGGTTTCTATTCGACGCAGGATGCCGATAGCGAGGGGGAGGAGGGCAAGTTCTTTTTGTGGACCGCTCAGGAGATTCGGCAATTGCTCGATCCGCACGATGCTGATCTATTTATGGCCTATTATGATGTCACTCCACGCGGCAACTTTGAAGGGAAAAACATCTTGTATGTTCCGCGCCCGATTGACGAGATCGCTACCGAAGCCGAATTAAGCGTTGGCGAGGTGCAGGAGTCGCTCAAACTTAGCCATAAAGTCCTGTTCAAAACGAGGGAAATGCGCGTGAAGCCTGCACGCGATGAAAAGGTTCTTACCGCCTGGAATGGGCTAATGCTGCGTAGTTTTGCCGAAGCAGGACGTTATCTCAATCGTCCTGATTACTTGCAAGTGGCCGTTAATAATGCTACATTCCTTCTGAACAAATTGCGGGCCGAAAACGGACGCCTGTTGCGTACATACAAAGATGGTCGGGCACGTTTGAACGGCTACCTTGAAGATTACGCCTTTCTGGCAGATGGTTTGCTGGCACTCTATGAAGCGACCTTTGAGACGCGCTGGTTCGTTGAGGCGCGTAAGTTGCTGGATGAGGCAATTACATTGTTTGCCAGCGATCAGCAGGGAGGCTTCTTTGATACTGGCAGCGACCATGAAGCGCTGGTGAGCCGTCCTCGCGATATTATGGATAACGCGACCCCGGCTGGCAATAGTGTGGCTGGGGAGGTGCTGTTAAAGCTGGCAGCTTTTACCGGTGAGGAGAGCTATCGCCAGCGCGCGGACGAATATTTGCAGGCGATTGCGGAGATGGCGGTGCAGCATCCGCAATCTTTCGGGCGGGTACTCTGCTCGCTAGATTTTGCCATCTCGCCAGTGAAGGAGATCGCCATTATCGGGCATGGAAAGCTGGAACCGGGTAATCCAAAAGACGCCGATACACGTATACTGGTCGAGAGAATCAATAATCATTACCTGCCGAACAGCGTGCTGGCCTATAGCGGCGTGGATGAGGTGAAGAATGCGGAGGCAATTGCATTATTGGCAGATCGTCCTTTAAAAGATGGTAAAGCGACGGCATATGTATGCCAGAACTTTGTGTGTCAGGCACCGGTCAACATGCCCGAAGAGCTGGAACAACTGGTGTTAGCATAAATAAGCCATATATTTCGTAGTGGAGCGATTTATCGCGTCGGTGCGGCTCCCAGATGGTTCGAGCAAACGCGATAAATCGCTCCACTACGAAAAGGATTAATGTTCAGGAGGTGCGGTGAGTTAATCATTGACGTAGCGTAGTTCGCCTTGAACCTGGTGGCGACAGAGGAGGCCAGTATTTGCCAGTTGTTCGAGGGCGTGCGAGGCGGCGGCAATCTCTTTTGTGCCAGGGTTATTTTTTGTGGGAGGAGCAAATTGACGTGCCGCCTGCTCAGGCGTAAAGACTGAGAGTGCATCCGGGTGTTCCTCGGTCAGGTAACGGGTAATGGCATCGACGTACCAGGTGAGGAGATCCTCATTATGGGTGATAGGGGGCGCGACAACGATCATGACGGGACAGGGAGCGAACTGAAGAATGCGGCGAGAGACGCTACCGATGAAGAAGCGGCGCATCCTTTCTTTAAACGCATTGCCACGCGTTCCGACCACGATAAAGTTGACGTGGAATTCTCTGGCGGCTTTGATAATCTCATCGGCAGGAACGCCGGTGCGCACGACGCCTTCGATGTGGTCCAGCGCGATGCCCTGTTGTTGGAGCAATATACGCGCTTTCCGTAACACTTCTTCGGCCTGGGCTTGCTGTGTGGTCGTGGCGGCTAAGGGAAGCACCTGCCCGACGTACATGCCAGGATGCATGGTGACGACTTGCGTGAGGGGGATCACGTTGAGGAGGATCAGGTGAACATTAGGTGCTGCCTGTTCAATAAACTCGCCGATAGCGCGCAATGCATATTGCGTTGTTGCAGAAAGATCGGGATCAACACCGAGCAAGATTCGCTTGTTCATGGCAGTCACAGGCTTTTTGTGGGACTGATCACTTCTGTTTGGTTACATAGTCCATTGTACAACATAAGATTTGCGAGTAATCTACAAGCATATACAGTATACCTGTTTTGGACTAAAGAGGCAAGAAATAGGACATATGACAGGTATAGCTTTTGCTGGTGGGTTTGTGAGGGCTGGAGCGCGCTCTGGAGAGAGAAGAAGTGTGGTCGCGGGTATCATCCAGTCGGGTGTTGTACGGGCTTATATGATGCACTTGTATTGCCCATGAATATGGTTATACTTGAAGGTGTGAAATAGACTATCATGCAATAAATTGAACAAATAAATAGTTGCATAGTAAAAATTGAACTGTTACGAAAAGAAGAATTTGAAAGAAAACAAAAATCTGCGTCTGATATTGTAGCTGTAGAACGTTGGATAAAGCCGCAGCTTCAGTGATCGCTGAAGGGGAAGTAGGTTATAGAGCGATGGGGATAACGATGGATAAGCCTCCTGGTGAGATGAGTCTGACCGATCTGGCCGAACACTGCGCCTATGAGATGCGGAAGTATCGTCGTAAAGAGCCATGCGATGATAAATATTGCCTGGAAATATTTCGGCGAGCTGTGGTGCAGCGAAGCGATGCCGCCTGGACTGTTTTGCGGCAACAGTTTCATGAAAGTTTGCGCCTGTGGATGGGGCGTCATGCAAATCGGGAAGCGGCCTTGCGCCATGAAGACGAGCAGAGTTATATCGACGATGCGTTTCGACGTTTCTGGCAGGCAGTGAGCGAGCAAAAACTGGCTTTCTCCACGCTTGCGGGTGCGCTCAGCTATCTGAGATTATGTCTGAATTGTGCCATTATGGATACGCTGAGAGCCTATTCGCGACCAAAAGAAGAACCTATTCCTGATTATGGACAGAGCCAGCTCGATGAGCCTTCGGTGGAAGATCTTTACCACGAGAATGATCTATGGGAGATTGTGCAAAGCATTCTACCGGGAGAAAAAGAGAGACGCGTTGCGTATTTACATTTCCACTGCAATCTCAAGCCGCGCGAAATTATGCGCTATTGCCCAGGCGAGTTTAGCGGTGAAGATGAAATTTATCGATTAAAACGCAATATTGTTGAGCGTATCTTGCGCAACGCCGATAAAATTCGCTGGCGTCTCAGCGATAAATAACATACTTTCATTAAGTAGAAGAATAAAAGCAGCGGGAGCGGTACAAAAATGCTCCCGCTGTTTTTATTCTTCTGTTATGAGTGAGGTTCTGAGGTGGATGTGGCCAAAAAGAGAAGTGCAAAAAACATGTGCGCTGTCGTTTATAGAGCGACACCTATAAAAAGTACTCAAAGTCAGATAAAAACCGGATATTGAAAAAGAGAATATGAGGTAGTGTTCATGCTTACGAACTTGCTCCTGTAAAATGGAGGGAAGGGAGCTTGCGATTGCAGGTCTCAAGCTGAATGGCTGCAACACGAATGATGGAGAATGTGTTTGTCCTGGCAGGCAAGGTGGCTTTTCGGCCCCTAATTCAAGGTGCGCCTGCTTTCTCCCCTTCGAAAAGGGGATCTGCTGGCGGAGGTTTTTTATGAACTGTTTAGACTCAATGGCCCCCAATGAAGAGGAACTGCTGAGATATGCTCTGGATGATGAACCCTTGAAGATGAGCGCGGAGGAGCATCTGGCGCATTGCTCGCTGTGCCGTCAACGGCTTGCCACCTATAAGCGAATAAATACGTTTTTTGTCTCAAATCTATATCGTTCTCAATGCCCCGATCCTACTCAATTAAATCATTATTGCGCAAATATGCTAAGTATTGAAGATACGTTACTCATTACTGATCATCTCAAAATGTGCCCCCTATGCGCTACTGAGGTATTGGATATTCGCAAATTTCTGGCGGACTTCGAGCCTTTTCTCGCTCCTATGCCGCTCTCTTCGCCTGTTGCCTCGTTCAAGCAAATACTGGCCTCTTTCGTTCCCTGGCAGCCTCAGATGGTGATGCGCCAGATACCTGCTGAAAGCCAGGATGCTTCCTGGCCTCGACAATATCGTGCTGGCTCGCTGAATATTTCTCTCCATCTTTCACGCACCAGCAACGGCAACATTATTCTCCTGGGATTATTTAGTAGTATGGACACGGATGAAAGCATTGATGATTTAGAGGGCATTGTCGTTGAACTGCATCGTGCGCGCCCTTCGGCCAGTGAAGCAAATGGGCAACAGATGCAAAAAGAAGAACAGCCGCAAGAGATACCATTTATGTGTACCTCTATCGATGACCTGGGCAATGTGGTCTTCAAATCGGTCCCGATGGGCGAATATCGATTGGTCGTGCACCTATTGGATAGCGATCTGGTCATCAAGGGCTTGACTATTGGGCGCATTTAGCTAGAATAAGATACGTATCTATACATCGATATATTTGTAATAGTTCGGTTTACCGGGACATCAGGGTCTTGCTCTCTCTAAGAGAATGGCAAGATCCTTTACGCGTTTGTGTTCCTGCATAAGATATTTCGTAGTTTCCCGATTTATCGGGAAACTACGAAATATCTTACCAGATTTGTTCGTACAAACTCATAAATCGCGCAACTACAACAGCCTGAGTTATTTTGTGTGCGGGGGACTGACGAGTGAGTATCGATCAACAACTATTTTTACAGCAATTGCGTGCGCTCAATCTGGAGGATGGGAAAGCATACATCCAACGGTGCTGGGAAGAAGTGGGCGATTGGCAGCAGGTGGGCGAGGCGATTCGCGATGAGGCGCGTCGTCAGGAGAACAGCAGTGCGCTTGTCTCGCTCAAACTGGGCGAGCTATTAATCTTTTTCGGCGAACATGTCCAGCAGAAGCTATTGCAGGCGCGAGGCCTGATCGCGAAAGGCGATGCGCTCAAATTGATTGGGCAGCATCAGGCGGCTTTAGAATGCCTGGATCGGGCCGGTGAGGAGCTATTGCACCTGGGTGAAGATCTGGACTGGGCGCGTAGCCGTATGAGCTGGATGATCTCTGCAACCTGGTTGGGGCGTGCCGATGAAGCGCTTAACGAGGCTCAGCAGGCACGCGAGGTTTTTCTACTCCATAACGACTACTATTGGGCCTGTGCGGTTGACCACAATATGGCCGCTATCTATAAGCAACTTGGCAAATATCAAGAGGCCAGCGCCATCTACGAACGGTTGTTAGTAACATTGCCCGCTATCAGTAACGGAAATGAAGAGCTTATTCAGCGTGCAATCGCGATGGCGAATGCTAATCTAGCGCTGGTGCGGTTATTGCAGGGCAGGTTTGAGCAGGCGCGTGCATTATTGCGGGAGGCCAGGCAGGGCTTTGCCGCGCTGGACAATATCAGCGCAATTGTCAAGATAGAAGTTCATCAAGCCGAAGTGGATTATGTAGAGGGCTATTATGGTTCGGCTTTGCGACAATACTATCAGGCGCGCGACCACATGATCGAGCATAAGATCGTGAAAGGTCCGATGTCGCTGGCAGAACTTCATCTGCGCATCGCTGACTGTCTGGTGAAGCTCAATCGCTCCCAGGAGGCAGCGGAACTTGCGCGGGATGCAGTAGAAGGCTATCGGCAGGTTAGGGTACCGCTGGATATTGGAGAGGCGCTGCGCGAGTATGCAAAAACCCTGGTCGCGCTGGGCCAACCTGGAGAGGCGCTGGCAGCGTTGGATGAGGCCCAACAGTTATTTGAGCAAGGAAGCCTCGAACATTATGCGATGGCAACCCGTTTGCAGCGGGCCGAACTCCTGCTGACCAGCGGTGAATATGAAGAGGCATATAATCAGGCATATCGCGTCAAAGGATTCTTTGAGGCCAGAGGGCTGCTCGTTTCCACCATCCAGGCCGGGCTGGTCATCGCCGAAGCACTGATTGCCAGAGCTGTAGCTGATACTCCTGAGCGCAAGCAATCTTTATTGGAAGAGGCAAAGCAGCTCTGTCAGCAGGTAACTATGCAGGCGCGTCGCCATCATGTGCAGCAGCAGGTCTATCGAGGACATCATCTGTTAGGGAATCTGGCCCTGTTGCAGGGGAGTAGAAAGCAGGCATCACGCCATTATCGAGTGGCAATAGGACAGATTGAGCGTATTCTCGATGATCTGATGCATGATCTGTCGCCGGCCTTTTTGCGTACAGCCTGGGCAGTCTACGAAGATATGATTGCGCTCCATTTAGAAGAGGATGAGGCTGAGGTGGCATTTAGCTATCTTGAGCGTGCACGTTCTGTGGTGTTGCGCCGGTATCTCAATAGATCGAAAGAGATGGTGCATCGACAGGATGGAGAGCAGACTGCCACCGGGCAGCGGCCTGTTAGCAATATGGCGGTGTTGCAGGTGCAGCGTGAACTCGAAGAGTGGCAACAGAGTTATCGTAAATACAGCGTTCAGCTTGCCAATTACGATATGTTCGCCTCCTCAGATATCGATCTAGCCGTCATTCAGGATGAACTCAAGCGCTGCGAGGGGCGACTCAGCGAACTGTTTGAGCGTTTGCAATTGTGCGAGTTGGAGGGAAGGAGCAGCGTACAGACGCAGAGGGAGCAGCGGCAGATGGTCCAGCCGGTCGATATTGCCCGTTTGCGCCAGCACCTTGCGCCGCAACAGGTGCTTCTGGCCTATTTTCTTTTCCAGGGACGGCTCGTGATCTTTGCTGCGACTCGTGATGGGTTGGTGACACGTACGCAAACGGACGCTACAAGCCAGTTGGAACGGCTCTTACCTCTCTTGCATGCACATTTACAACCGGCGGGATGGCCCGATCAGTTGCACCCACCTCAGCAGGTGATTCGCCGCCTGCTTAATAAGCTCTATGATCTGCTGATCGCCCCGGTTGCGGACCTCCTACCCCCGGCAGGTGGACATCTGACGATTGTCCCCTACGGCCCGCTGCATACTCTGCCCTTCCACGCCCTTTGCAACAACAACAGCAATGGTTCACATTTTCTGGTCGAGGATTTCCTGATCAGCTATTTGCCTGCCAGCAGCGTTCTGATGCCGTTGGGGGAAGTCCAGGCAACCGGGCGCGAGGCAAAGCTGCCTCCCCTGATTTTTGGCTATTCGGGCAACGGACAGTTGCAGCGAGCCGTTGAAGAGGCGAAGATCCTGGAACAATTGCTAGGGGGACGCTGCTATCTGGAGGAAGAGGCAACAATCACGCGGCTGTTGCAGGAGGCACAGGGCAGCTCTCTGATCCATCTGGCAACGCACGGACATAGTCGCCTGGATGCACCAAACTTTTCTTCGATCTTGTTGAATGATGGACAGCTCAATGCGTTGGATGCGTTCAGTCTGGATCTCCAGGATTGTGAACTGGTGACGTTAAGCGGCTGCGAAACGGGGCTGTCGTTAAGTGGTGGCGGCGATGAGCAGTTGGGTTTGGGGAGAGCGTTTCTTGCCGCTGGCGCTGCGTCGCTGGTGATGAGCCTCTGGCCTGTAGAAGATACGGCAACCAGCATATTGATGCAGCATTTTTATCAGTGCTTGCTGGAAGGAACTAGTAGAGTTGAGGCGCTCAGTGCAGCACAACGCCACTTACTGACACAAGGCTCCGACACTCAACCAGCACATACTCATCCTTATTTCTGGGCCGCGTTCCGTCTAGTGGGAAATGCCAGCCCCCTTCTGCACTTGCAATCCGAATTGCATATTGATGTTGCACAGGCAGTATCCCAAAAAATCGATGTATGAGCGTTTGTTGTAGTAGATCATGATGATGGTTCTATCGGCTCTACGAAAACATGTTAGTAATACAATTAGCAGTAGTATTATAAGTAAAATACGGCTATGGAGGAAAACATGTCTGACGTAAATCAAGAAGCTATACATACTCCCTGGTGGAGTGATATCGTTATGTACTGGCTGGAAGATCAAATCGCTGTAACCTTTCAGTCTGACATATCTCTGTCTCAGGGGGCCGACGCGGTACTGAAGTCGTTGCGCCTGGATGATCTCAAACAGTTTCTCAAGGTGCGCGGCTTTGGCTTGAAGCCATTCGATGCGCAATATGCAGTACAGAATTCTTCAACCGTTCCAACACCGAGCAAGCCATCAGGTTATCATAACAAAACAAACGGTAGTGCGGACAGCAGTCAGGATGATCTCAATACATTATTCGGTAAGTATCTCTTTGCCTCTGCGGTGGGTCAGGGAACAACGGTGGTTGGATACTTCCATGTGGAGGCAACGGAACAGTGGGACGAGAGTGATGGCGCGGCGGTCCCTCCGATGCCTGTGTTGGGAGAAAAGGAGAGCGGCACGATCACGCAGCAGGCGATTAATCTGCTCAATCATAATTTGGATCTGCTCAGGGAGGACGTGGGAGTGCCGATTCATTCCGCGATGGCAAACTGGTTCTGCGGATCATCCTGCTTTACACATGGGGGGCCGGCTACCCCGCCTTTCCCGGTGCCGGAAGGTGATATATGCGCTGCCGATCCGGGCAACTGGCATATTTCGCTGCCAGAACTTGCCTCGTCCCCCTTGGGAACAGAGATGGAAAGGGCGTTACGGTCTTTGTGCTGGATACGATGCCATCTGCCACCGACGACGCAGATGGAGTTGCACAGGCCATTCAGAACGCCGCGACGAAGGCGGGCGAGCATAACCACTTGCTAAATACAATTGCGACGCAGATGAATCGCGAGCAGGAGCCATACATCAAGTTCCACTACACGCAACTTGCTCCGTTCTTTTCGACGATGGCTTCCGACCAGATGGTGACGGGGCGCGATCTTCACGGCAAGAAGCACGCGTTTCACATGGAAGATCACGGCCTCTTTATTACCGGCATTATTCGCGATCTTGCTCCCGAAGCCAATATTGAGCATATAAGGATACTCAACGATTTCGGCGTTGGAGACTGTTCTACATTGATATATGCGCTCGAATCGATTCATGGGCGTATGTCTGAGATTGATCCAGCGACAGGCAAACAGGGCGATCTCTACCAGAGGCCGGTTGTCATCAATCTGAGCCTGGTAACAACGCCTGCTGACGAGGAACTGGTGCGCTACTGGTTCCAGGATAGCAATAATGGCTACAACCCGCTGGATCATCTGCGAGCGGCAGATGATATCAAGCTGTTGCGCGCTCCGTTGCATCGAATCATTCAGGAGCTGGCCGCAAACGGAGCCGTCATTGTGGGAGCGGCAGGCAACGATTCGTTCACGCCCTATATTCCAACGCGCATCGGGCCACGCTATCCCGCCGCTTTCCCCGAAGTCATCTCGGTTGCTGCCGTCGATAAAAATGGTGACATGGCATCCTACAGCAACTATCCCCAGGTGCCATCGCAGCATAACGGCATCGCCACTTATGGAGGCAATCTGCCCCGCGTGTCTGATATCAAACAGGACAATGTTGATGCCGTAATAGGTGTCTACAGCGTAGCGACCTATCCTGCGCTTGAGGCAAAAAATCCGGTGCTGCCCGATGTGCCTGCTCCTAACAATAACGGTTGGGCTTACTGGTCCGGCACCTCGTTTGCCGCGCCAATCATCAGCGCCGTTGCCGCTCGTGTGCTGGAAACGTTGCAGGGAGTGCCAGCTCGCCATGTTGCCTCAGAGGTGCAGTGGGCACTGACGACGACCGCCGGACAGCAAACCGTTCTGGGTACAGCATTGGAAACCCAGCCGGGATTCGCTGTGAGCATGTTGAAAGCGGAACAGTGCCAGCTAACAAAAGCTCAGCCAGCCGGTGCTGCACCTGCTGTAGCAGGAGTTGCAAAAGAATAAATAACGATTATTGAATCAAGAAGCGCTTGCATATGTTCGCAAGCGCTTCTTGTTGTCATTGTATATTAATGACCTCCGGTAATGAGTCGGAGGATAATCAGCAAAATGGCGGCTCCAATGAAGGAGACAACGGCGGTGCCGATGAAGTGCAATGGGTAGCCGACATCGAGCATGCTTGCCAGAATTGCGCCGATGAACGAACCGATCAAGCCAACTATGATGTTGCCAATACAGCCACCGCCTCGGCCACGAACGACCAAGTTGGCAAGATAGCCAGCGATGAGACCGACCAGGAGCCAAGCAATCAGATCCCCCGGTTGAAGGATAGCTCCGATATCAATGGTTCTAATGAACATGCAAGGATGCTCCTCTTAATGTTATCCTGTGTATTGCTCTAATTGAGCATACTATTCCCTGAATATGAAGAACTCTACTGTTCATTATACGTGAAGGCGAGAGAAAGGTTGTGTGTGAAGTTGTGAGTTTGCCTATGCTACAGATTTTCTCTGTCCTTTTGTTCATTGTTTGCTTGCAGGGGTTGTGGTAGGCTATACATAGTCTTTTTTCCAGCTAGCCAGGAGTTTTTTATTGTATGCCCTCAGTCTCCGACAATCCTGAAATGGTGCCAGATCTGCAAAACGTATCTGAAACAAAAAAACGAAATCTTACATCTTTATTGCCATCGCTATTGCATCTACCTAAAAATGTGTATCTGCTGCTCTTTTTTACTACCGGCAAAGGCATGCAACTGACGATAGCAACTCTCACCGTCAATCTCTATGCGCATAGCCTGGGGTATCATCCCGATTTTATCGGTGTATTCAGCGCTATGCCAGCTATCGGGGCGATGGTGGCTGCCTTGCCCGTTGGCCTGCTGGCGGACCGTTGGGGGCGCAAGCCGGTACTGATCATCAGCGCTATTCTGACGCCGCTCTTTCTGATGGCGTTGGGATTGGTTACATCTGCCCCCTGGTTGTTGATATTTAGCCTGTTACAGGGGTTGGTCTCGACGGCCTATTGGGTAACGAACCTGCCATTGCTGACTGAGAGTACAACGGAGAGGCAGCGTGTCGGTGTGCTGGCCCTCAATAGCTTTTTGTTGTTGGGAGTCGGCGCGCTGGGCAATCTGCTAGGAGGAGCTATCCCCGAATTTGTGGGGCATGCTTTGCAGGTATCGGCTGATAGCACCGTCCCTCTGCGCTGGGGTGTGATTACAGCTGCGATCTTTACGCTGGTCTTTGGCCTGCCGCTCTGGTTTTTGCACGAGCCAGCGCGTACGGCTGAAAAAAAGGCCAAGCCATCCACTGAGCTTGAGAAGCCTGAAGAGACCGTTGCAGTATCGCGTATACAAACGGTGAAGCTGTTTGGCAAACTGCTCTTGCCCGACCTGCTCTTTACAATGGGCGAAGGTGCGGTGGTGGCGCTGATGCAACTGTACTTTGTTTTGCGCTTTCAGCTATTACCAGGTACATTGGGGATTATCTTTACGATATCAGGCCTGGCTGGTGGCATCTTTTCACTGACGGCCCCGCTGTTTGTCAGGCGGTGGAGCAAACTGCGCATCATTACCACCGTGCAGTATTTGAGCGCGCCACTGATGCTCTTGATCGGCTTTGCTCCTACCTTGCCGCTGGCGATTGCCGGTGAGTATACGCGCTCATTTGCCCGCACATTGATCGAGCCGGTCTATGCTGCATTTGCGATGGAGCAGGTATCGAGCAGGCAGCGTGCCACGTTGTCCGGCCTGTATTCGGTCACATGGAGCATCGGGTTTAGCATTGGACCGACGATTGCGGGCTGGTTGCAGACGCAGATAAGCCTCTCGGCCTCATTTGTCTTTGGAGCGTTCTGCCTGTTAATCTGTCCGAGCGTACTGTTGTTCTTCTTTGGTAGGCGGAAGAGTGGTAGAATTGAGGGAAATTCACCCGGCGTTGTCTGATGAGTTGTAACAGATGACGGAGAGACTCCTCTCCTGTCGTAGTCGAGCGATTTATCGCGGGAGGGCGCTCCACAAGCCCTCCCGCGATAAATCGCTCGACTACGACAGGGATCATCGGGTTCATTTGTAAAATTTCATTATCCGTCCCTGTATCCCTCTATTTTCCTTCGGTTGCTGTGGTACGCTTCGCTTGATGAAGCTGTGCAGGCTCTCAAGAAAAATAGAGAGGTGGCTCGTTTTGTGTTATGATTGCCCAGAATAATTCGGGATCGTCCAGTCCTGCGATGTTCGCTAGCTATTCGTTGACCAGGCTGCTTGGGCAAACATCCCGGAGCGATACCTATCTGGCCTTTCCTATGAGCCAGCCCGAGCTCGCAGTGGCAATCAAGATCTTTCATCCTTCGTGTCTGGGGCCTGGCTATGAGGCAAGAGATTTCCTGCGGGATGTGGCACGCCTGCAACAACTGACGCATCCTCATCTGCTGCCGCTGCTTGATGCTGATGTCGAGCAGCAGCAGCCATTTGTCGTCAGCCCCTATCTTCCTCGCGGTTCGTTACGTGACCACTTGCGCACATTGACACCGTCGCGCTTATCGCAGGCTCTGACGTTGCAATTGGGCATTGAGATCGGGCAGGGACTCAGCTATTGTCATAACCACGATTTTCTGCACGGCCATCTCTCGCTTGATAATGTGCTTTTTGCGGACGAGGAGGGGGGCGTGCAGCTTGGCGATTTTGGGTTTGCAGCATCCCTTAGAGGTGAGTGCATCGCCGAGGATACTGTCTCGCCTCACACCGCTTCCTATCGTGCGCCTGAGCTGCTCACGGGTCCAGAAGATCGGCAAAGTGAGCAGTTCGCGCTTGGCTGCCTCCTCTATGAGCTGCTCACAGGCTCGCATCCCTTTGAGCCGTTAGAATCTGCCATTGTTCAGAGCGATCCACAGGCGAAACTGCCGCTGCCTCCCTCCCGGTTGGTCGCGGATGTGCCAGAGGTGTTGGATACGGTCTTGCTCAGAGCTTTGGCGCACGAGCCGGCGGCACGCTATGAGAGCGTGGCACAGATGGTTGGAGCGTTGCAAGCGATCTCGATACCTGCTGCGACCACTTCCACCGCTCTTTCCCAGACCAGCCCGGACGACGATCAGCCGGATACATCGAGTAACTCCACGCGCTCAAAGGCTCCAGTCTTTCCCTTCGCGTCAGAGGCGTCGGTCAGCTATCGCGCTATTCTCTCCTCACTTCAACTGGAGGAGTTGGAAAGTCCAATCCCTTCATATATGGCAGGTCCATTGGAAGATGCGATGGAGATTGACAACTTGCCTGCAGCGAACAAATCGCAGCCTGCTGCTGAAGATGCCTCGTCATTCTATCTCTGGAGCGACCATGATGATGCTCATCTGTGGAACGTACGAGAGGATGACAGCGAATCAGAACAAACTACGCAGATGTTATCTGCTTCTTCTGCGCTTGATGAACAGGAACAGGTTATGCCGCAGTACGGGCTGATGGCTGATGAAATTGTGGGACAGGAACTGGATGAACCGACTCCTCCCGTCGCGACGGCTGTGAGACCTCAATCACATTCTCTCCTCACGGCTGCACGCCCCAGAGGGTCATTGCTGATCCTCTTAGCTCTGATGCTGCTGCTGGCTGCTGTGGGCTTTTTACATACCTATCTCTTCACGGCCTTCCTGCCTGATGGGAATGTGGCTCTGCTGGCGACGCCTCAGGCGACGATAGATTCAAGGTCGATAGCTCAGGGAAGCATACAAACATCGAAGCCTGCTCATGGGGTGCCAACGCGCAAAGCAACGCCAACGCCAACACCGAAACCGACGCCAACACCGAAACCGAAACCAACGCCAACGCCAACACCCAGGCCAACACCAACATCGATATTCACATCGGCTCCGACACCAACGCCGACACCAATAGCATTGTTGACAGCGACGCCAACACCAAAATCAGCGCCGGCATCATCACCAACGCCGACACCATCACCAACACCATCACCAACACCGACGCCATCACCGACACCATCACCATCACCATCACCGACGCCATCACCAACGCCGACACCATCACCGACACCGACACCATCACCGTCGCCTACACCGACTCAGGCGACACAGCCGACGACGCCGGACCAGATTTATGCCTGGGCTACCAGTGGCGCGCCTGTGGTCGATACTGCGTTGAGCGGGCAAGATGAAAATAATTGGCAGATTAAACCTGATAGTGCTGGTAGTGGGTGCAGCTTTACTGGTGGGGCGTATCAGGCTTCAGTTGCACACAATAACGCCTATATCAGCTGTATGGGACAAAGTACGGATTACAGTAATTTTGCCTTTCAGTCAGAGATGACCGTTACCGAGGGCGATGGTGGCGGGCTGATCTTCCGCACTACATCGTCCACCACCTACCGTTTCCGTGTCGATGCCAGCGGCCATTACGATCTAGCGGGTCTATCCGATGGCAAAACGATCTCCGGCACCAGCGCGGCGATCCATACTGGCGTCAATCAGACGAATCTGTTGACGGTCGTGGCGAACGGAAACAACATCTATATGTATGTGAACAAACAGTTGGTGGCCTATGTCAGCGATAGTTCTTCCAGCAGCGGCATGATCGGATTCATGGCGATAGATGCTGACAATGCGACAAAAGTGCTATACAAGAACATGAAAGTGTGGAGACTCTAATCTCAGGCCTGGACGCCAGATATATTATAAAAGAGAGAATCTCAAATAGTCCCTTTTTCCGACTATTATTTTGCCTATAGTGCTGTATCCTCTTTATTAGAGGATATCAGGCAGTATAGATCGCGTGAGAAGGACAGATGAGGGTGAAGCTCCAGCCACCCTTCAGGCGCGTATCGCAGCTATGGTATAATGGGGGCAGCTATATATGTTTACCTGGGTGCGATTATTGAGAAGAGAGTGTTTTTGAAATGGACGCGGATATCGCTACTGCGCGTCTGCAACGTGGCTGGTCGCAGACGATGCTTGCGGAAGCATTAGGGACGACGACCAGCATGATTGCGGCCTGGGAAGAAGGTACGGCCCAGCCTTCGCCTTTTTTTTGCCAGGCGCTTCAGGCTCTCTTTAGTCAGGATAATCGGGCAGAGGAGCAGGCACGAGGTGAGAATATCACTTTTCTGCTCCTGCCCAATACTACGCCATTGCCACGCATGCGCCACGAGCAAGAGACAGATTCTCTACTGGTCGATCCAAGCTGGATGGGACAGAGAACCTTTGATCCGTTCTTGCCCAATCCTCCCCGAGGAGCGAATAGCCTGATTGGGCGTGAGGAACTACTACAAACATTGCAGCAGCAGCTTCTACACCAACGCAATCTGGTACTTTATGGGCTGCCGGGCGCAGGCAAGACGGTGCTGGCGGTGGCCCTGGCGCACCAGCCGGAAATCCAGGCACATTTCTACGACGGTATCCTCTGGGCGGGCCTGGGCGTCAATCCACACATTTCCAGCATATTGCGGCGTTGGAGCAATATGCTGAACATCTCCCTCCCGCGCGATAAAACCACGATTCGTCAGGAGGAGTGGCGAGAGATTTTCCAGAGCAACCTGGGGCAGATGCGACTGCTGGTGGTGCTGGATGATGTCTGGCAGTCGGATGCAGTTGAGGCACTCCAGGTTGGCGGCACTGAGTGTACCTATGTGCTGACCACACGTTTCTCCCGAATGGCTCGACACCTGAATGCCAGCGAAGCCGTTCGCATCCCTGAGCTGAACGACAAAGATGGTGTGAAACTGCTTACTCGCTTTGTACCCGAAGTGCTGCAACAGGAAGGTGAGATTGCGCGCGAACTGGTGCGTGCCGTTGGCGGGTTGCCGCTAGCTCTTTCGCTAATGAGTAAGTATCTGGGCAGCAGTGCTGCTATGCACCAGCCTCGGCGCTTGCAGACTGCGCTGTCCCACCTGCGCAATGCCGAGCGGCGTTTGCGACTGCATGTGCCCCAGCCGATGCTGGAGGTTCTCTCTGCCATTCCGCCCGGGGCCAAGTTGTCCATCGAATCAGTGATTGCCGTAAGCGATTATCATCTTCCCGAAGCAGCACGGGCCGCCTTGCGTGCCCTTGCCATCCTACCAGCGCGACCCGTGTTGTTGTCGCGCGCGGCGGCTCTCTTCGTTGCCGATACGAGCGAAGACGTACTTGCAACCCTGTGCGACGCTGGCCTGTTGGAGCAGCAGGCCAACGACTATTACGCGCTCCATATTTTGATCGCCGATTATGCGCGCACGTTGGGACCGAACGAGGATGCGCCCCTGCGCCTGATCCGCTACGGAGCGCGTTTTATAGAAGAACATCATAACGATAGCGCGGCTCTGGAGCATGAGAGCGCTATCCTACTCGCTGCGCTTGATAACGCCTGGGAGCGGCAACAGGACACACTCCTGATTCGCTGTAGTCATCTCCTGACACCTAACCTGTTCCGCTGGGGGGGGTATACAGCCGCGGAAGAACTCCTGCGACGCACCCTCAGCGCAGTCGAGCGCAGCGGACAAACGGCGGATCGGATTCAGACGCTGGAGCACTTGAGCACCCTGGCGTACCTGCAAGGGAATTATACCCAGGCTCGAACCTATAGTGATGAAGGACTCCTGCTAGCGCGGCAGCAACAGGATCGGGAAAGGATTGTTGGCCTACTCACAATCCAGGGCGATATCGCTCACGAATTAGGAGACTACGCACAATCCGAGCGCTTTTATCAGGAAGGACTCCTGCTGGCGCGTCAGCATAATAAGCAGGAGCAAATGAGCGCACTGCTCAAAAGCCTGGGCGTGCTGGCGAAGAATCGCGGCAATTATGTCAAGGCGCGTGAGTATTATCAGCAAGGGCTGGAACTGGCACGGCAGCTCGATCAGCGTGATCAGATCAGTCGCTTGCTTATTAACCTGGGCGTTATCGCCACCGAGTTGGGAGAGTATCCACAAGCGGAAGAGTACTATCAGCAAGGGCTGGAACTGGCGCAGCAGTTGGGGCATCGCGAACATATCTGCGTCTTGTATGCCAACCTGGGGGTGCTGGCTGACGCGCGGGGGGATTATGCGCGTGCTGAAAAGTTCTTGCGCGAAGGGCTGGAACTGGCGCGAGAGATGGGCCATCGAGAACGCATCAGCCTGCTCTTACTCAATCTGGGCGTGGTGATCAATCGGCGCGGCAACGACATGCAGGCTCGGTCCTTTTTGAACGAAGGGCTGGAACTGGCGCGAGAGATAGGCCATCGAGAGCGCATCAGCCTTTTCCTGCTCAATCTGGGCGATGTCTTCATGGAGCAGGGGCACCAGGAGCAGGCGCTGACGTACTACTCTGAAGGATTGGCGCTGGCCCGGCAACTGGGACATCAGGAGCGTATCAGCGACCTTTTGCTGCATCTGGGGACGGCTGCACTAGAACAGGGTCAATTGGCCCAGGCCAAAAAGTATCTTCAAGAGGGTCTGACCCTGGCGCGTCAACTCCGGTATCCTCAATTAACCTGCCGCTTGCTAGCGGCCTGGGGCGAACTGTACTTACAACAGGGGGATTTCGCGCGGGCGCAGGACTTCTTTCAGAAGATGCTGGCAGACACGCCCAGCGGCAATCGCATCCTCACCGCGCATGCGCAGTATGGCCTGGCCTGTATCGCGGCCAACCAGGGCGAGCGAGAAAAAGCCCGCACTCTGGCAGAACAGAGCTATCGTACCTTCGAGGCTCTGGGACATCGCAAGAAGAGCCTGGTTGGAGATTTCTTGCTTCGCCTGCTCTATCCTCCAAAAAACTCGATATGAATTTTATGAAAGATACACTGTATTTGGTGAGCATAGTATATGACAGGTAATTTGCTAAAAGCAGAAAGAGAGTTGCGTGGGTGGTCTCTGGCAAGAATTGCGGAAGCGTTAGGAATTACTACCAGGACCGTTATTCGCTGGGAGAGAGGGCAGGCGACGCCCTATCCCTACTATCGCGAGCGACTGTGTGCCTTGTTTGGTAAAAGTGCCCTTGAGCTTGGTCTGGAGCCGGATGGTAAGGAAAGAGAGAAAACTATAAGCATGGAAAAGCATGCGGGCGATCCGTCGTTCTCGCAATCTCCCAGATCAGCCTCCTATCTGATCGATAATATGATTCCCGAAGCGCTCGGGCGTGGGGGGAATTTGTTGGGGCGGAGCGAATTGCTAGAACAGATAAAAGAGCGTTTGCGAGAGGGTGAGCGGCTGACGCTGTATGGCTTGCCGGGCGTAGGCAAGACATCCCTGGCGGTGGCGCTGGCGATCGACAAGCAGATTCAGGCGCGTTTCCCGGATGGTATTTTATGGGTAGGACTGGGGACGCAGCCGAATGTTGTGAGCCAGCTGGCGCGTTGGGGTTCGCTGCTGCGCGTCTGGCCACATGAGTTTGAGGATAGTGAAAGCCATGAAACCTGGGCGCGCACGCTACAGGCGTTTATTGGCTCACGCGCGATGTTGCTCATCATCGATGATGCCTGGACTGCCGAGGATGCCCTGGCTTTCCAGATCGGGGGAACGCGTTGCGCCCATCTGCTGCTGACTCGTCTGTTGCAGGTTGCGCTGGCCTTTTCCCAGGAAAATATGCTGATGGTCCCCGAAATCCCTGAAGATGAATGCCTGAAACTTCTTGCTCGCTACGTGCCTCGTCTCGTCACACACGATAAGGAAAGCGTCTGTACCCTTGTGCGGGCAGTTGGACGTTTGCCGCTGGCATTGACACTGATGGGTAAACATCTGGCGCTGCAAGATCTCACAGGACAGCCGCGACGGGTGCAGGCTGCACTTACACGTCTGCACGAGACCCGGCATCGCTTACATCTGAGCATACCTGTTACCGTTCAAGAGCGCCCTCCGCATTTGCCTGCTGGCGTCCCGATCTCGCTGCATGCCACTATAGCTGTGAGCGACCAGCGCTTGAGCACGCAGGCGCAGATCATGTTGCGCCGCCTGGCCCTGTTCGCCCCCAAGCCCAATAGTTTTAGCGAAGAAGTTGCTCTCGCCGTTGGCGGGGAACCGGCAGAGATTCTGGATGAATTGTGGGATGCTGGCCTGCTGGAATCGTGCAATGCGGAGCGCTACACTCTGCATCAGACGATCGTTGATTATGCGCGGGCCGATCAGCCGCCCGATCTTGCCGCTCTTCGCCGCCTGGTCCTGTATATGCTCAACTTCCTCGAAAACCACATTCAGGATAGCGAAATGCTAGAGATCGAGACAATAAACATCCTCACTGCACTCGATGGTGCCGCCACCCTCCAGATGCAGCCTGAAGCCGTGCTGACGGAAAGCGCTCGCATCTGGCTGCAAACGCTACGGTGAAACTTGTCATCTACCTGATAGTTTTTGCCCTTGTATCACTTACTCCTATCAAGTATTCTTCTTTTTAAGGAAGCAGTACTTTTCTATTATCTGCTCTGAATCTACGACCCACATGACCCAATAGATGAAATGCCGTTTTCTATCTATTTCAAAGGAGAGTAGGAAAATTATTATGAAAAGTATAGAAACACGCAGTGCTATTCGATTTGTATTGTTCGCGCTCTATGATCGCGCCCAGCAAAGCACTGAAGGTTCAACCGGAACCGGTGATGGCTAGCCTCTCAAGACTGCACATGCATTGCGCATGTAGCCTTGCTGCCGTGTCATGATGAAGACAGGTTGAAGGACCGTCATGACCGGCAGACGACATTAACCAGAGGAGAGATGAACTTGCAACTTTTAGAAGAAAAAACAAACACACTCACATCAATAAGAGATATTCGCTGGTATGGTGAGCGGCATTCTATTATTATTCAAGGGCGAATCATCAAACTAACCGCTACAGAATATCAGCTACTTTTTCCGTTAAGGCAGGGAATGCCAGTTACCTATGCGGAACTGGCATTGGCCGTGTATGATTGCCCACTCGACGAAAAAGTGCGCTTAATGATGGATAAACATGTTGACCGGATGCGCGCTAAATTGCGTGGGATGGGACTCTATATCTATTGTGTGCTGAACTATGGCTATGTCCTGCTTCCAGAGATTTGGTGACGCCGTATGGTTGTGAATACTATGTGACGGAAAACAATCCACTTTCTTTCTATGTAATGGAAGGAGCATATTTTGGATACACTCACAAATGATATGCGGCGTCAGATCAGGGCCGACACTCTGAATAGTAGCAAGTCTTTGCCCAGGACTGACGCTCTTAATGTCAATAACATCAAAGTTGCCAGTCGGACAGACACGAATAGGTTGTATACGCAGTTCTACACCTTTATCAAAGAGCTGACGCAGGTTTTGGAGGGGGATTTGCGTGTCAAACTGGCGGTTCCAGAGGGGAATATGGGCGCGCTGGCGGAAATTTGTAATGCCTTAATTGAGAAACTGATCCTGTTCTCACGCTGGACCATGTATAGCGCGGAACAAACAATCTCGACTTCGCACATACTCCTGGAACATGCTTTCTCGGAGGCACAGGTCGCCGAAAACCAGATTCGTCAGATCGCCAACGTCGTTGGCACTCTAGAGAGTGCCGTTGCTTCTACCCGACGTTTGAGTCATACGCTTCATCTCAGTGCTGCGATGGGCCGTGAGCAAGAATCATATTTCTTGCAGCAAAAGATATTACTTGAAGATATGCTGTCAAAAACTATGAAAGAAAAAATATCATCTTTAACAGAGCAACTTGCAGATAAAGAGCATATAGAATATAAAGAAAATATAGAAGAAAGAAGCGTACAACCGTCATCCAGTGAGAGCCATGCAGAGAGTACATCTGATGACGCTGCCATTGCTGCCTCTCTGCTACTGACCCAACTGATGGCAAATACTCAGAAACAAGTTCATACATTGGAGGAAACATCGCACGCCCTCTCAGAAAATGTCGAGACCACCGAGGCCAGCATCAACGACCTCTACACCGTCGCCCAATCCCTGTACGCCTCCACAGTTCAGGTATTGCAAACGACCAGAAATATTGGCGAATTGGTAGATGTCGCTGAAGATTGGAAGCACTCGATTGAGGGATTACGCCTGCCAGAAGAGGAGCCAGAGGAAGCCGGTGCGGAATGGCTGTTGTGATCCGAATATGGTAGGGGCGACGGCTTGTCCTCGCCATTTTTACAATACACGTAATAGGGGAAATACGGGCGAGGACAAGCCGTCGCCCCTACCATATTCGTGTGGTCCTCTCCGTCTCAATTGCCGGATGCATCAATAATCGCTCGACTACGAAGAGGGGATTTGCGTCACTTAGTGCGAGTTATGTTGGAAGATGAAGGTGAATACCCTGGTAATGGTGGTGAATATGTGTATGATGGCCGGGAACCAGGATGGCGCGAGGACCAGCAGGACCGCAAAGACCGCGCCGGCAAGCACCACCGGCAGCAGCAGGTTAACTGCATTGGTGCTGATCACCCCCTGTGCTGTGTGATTGAAGCCGTGCCGGACGAAGAGTACTCCCCGGCGTTTGATCCCCCAGAACGAGACCCGATCCCCCAGAGCCATATCAGCACCGCGCATATTGCCGCGCAGTCTTGCATCTTTGAGTTGTCCCTGGAGCGTCTGAATACGTACCGTCGTCATAACCACCCGGTCGTTCTCGCGCTCCTGCTGGACATTGACCATAATCCAGATGAACTCGACAAGTATCATCGCCAGCGATGCCATAATATCGGGATTGTTAAAGACCTCTTCCTTAGACTCGATATGCATCACTACCCCGGCGAGCGTGGGCCGCATTCCGAGAAAGTACCAGGGAAGTTTATCTTGTTGCCAGCTTTCGTCCGTGATCTGTACATTTCCTATCGCCTGGGAGCGCGAGTTGGTAAATGGGTCGGGCAAGGTGACATCGTGTGTGGTCGCATATGGCTGGATATCGTTCTCGCGCTGCCGGATCGCCCGTCCCGTCTCCCCCGCTTTGACAATCTGTGGCACTCTCTGCGAGCGAGGGGGGCCAGCGGGCCGCTCTTGCTCCACTGATATAGAATCCTCATCCTGCGCACCCCTGGTCTCTGCCCCATCATCACTGGAGGAAACGGGCGCATTTTCCGATGCACCGACTGGTTGGTCTGGCACGGCCTCAAGTGGCCGCCCGCAGTTGTGGCAGGTCGTGACTGCTTGCAGGTGGCGACAGCCACATGCCGGACATTTTATGACAGGCATAAGTATCTCCTCTCTTTCTTCCTATGGGGCGTTCCCTGTTACCTTGAGTATCAATCCTCATCTTCGTCGTCGTCATACAAGTCATGGAAAAAGTGATCCTTTACAGAGTCAGCTAAAAGGATTTGTTCGTACTCGCTAAAGTCATAACGGGTGATGGTATGCAGGAAAGCGCAGTAGGCTACACCGAGAACGTGGAGCGTTGGTTGCGAACCGGGTTCGGTGCCCAGCCAGACCTTCGCTATATGGGTGGCTGCGTCTGCTGTGGCCTGATAGCGCGCCTGCAAGTTCTCGTGCGCGCTGCTGGTCAATTCTTCGTGTATCCACTTGGCGTTTTTTTCGATCAGCAGATTTTTGGTATCTGTGCGGTAGAGGCAGCGGGCGGGACAATATTTGCAACCGGCGAAAGGCCCCTGACGCCGTTCCATCACCTGCCTATAGCGTTTAGAGAACTGAAAAAAGGATCTTTCCACAACCTCCATCTCTTTCTCGCGCTCCTCAAGGTCGTCCGGGTCTTCCCCATGAGAGACCTTGAAAGATGCGCGCCCATAAGCGATCAGCCCACGCGTGAGAAGGATGCGCATTTCCTCGACCTCACTATAGCTCCAGCCAAACTGGGCACCGCGCTGCCGGAGCACCTCAGCACAGCCACGAATCAGGGCCATAATCAGTACCGCGACATGCTTATCTGGCGGCAGATAGGCCATATCGACCTCGATTTCCTCCGAGAAGCGTAGCAGGCTATCAAGTACCAGCACTGGATTCGCAATCAAGCGCAGCAGAATATTCGACCAGATCCATTTACTCTTCTCGCTGTCCAGCACCTTACTCGTTGCGTGATAGATGACCGGATCGGGGCCGCCGTTGTCTGTGCCGGGAATGCCATACTCGTTGATATCGATGATCGCTTGAAAGGGTTTGAGCGAGATATACTGCTGACTCATTTTCTTGAGCGCTTTATCGGTCAGCGGCGAGATGTTGCGTTTGTAATTCTGCATGCGCACCAGATAAGCATGATCGGCACCTTCGGCGAAGATTGCCGCCATGCCCGGCAAGAGTATGCCCAGGTGTGTTAGTTGCTCCATATTCAGATTCATCGTCTGGCCGATACTCTGGCGGTCATCCTGGGCAATCAGACGATGGACAATTTTCATATTGGTATTTTTGAGCACGTCGGGCGCGAGTTTGCTGGGGATCTGTTCCGCTACCAGCACGCCCTGGCCGTAGGCACGCACCTCCGAGAGCATATTGGTAAAGACTTCGATGGCCTGAGCGCGCGGGTTAGCCGATTCGCTATCGACTTGCGTCGAAGTGTTTTTCAGCAGACGATGTGCCTCCTCGAAGACGATGAGATGTTGCAGGCCGGGCTGGATCTGGCCCGTTGCAGCCTGGAGTCGGCGATGCTCATAGAGCCGCGCCAGAAACAGGCCCATGAGAAAGGTCTTCTCATCGTCGTTGCCGATATTTTCCAGTTCCAGAATTGTCGGTTTCGAGAGCAGCGTCTGCAAGGGAATGCCGCGCACAGTATCGAGCATCAGCCCTTTAGAGCCAATGCGCAGCGAGCCAATGCGCGATTTGAGAGCCGCTTTGACGTTGCTCTCCACTTCATGGTCATACTTCAGTCGTACCGTCACTTCTTCTACTTTATAGTAGAGATCCGTCAGTGTTGGGAAAATCGGGTAAATATGGCGTTGCGACCAATCTTGCAGGCGCATGTTGATGCCATTGGTAAGATCCCAGCCACGATCCTCGTAGATCTCGTGCAGGGCGGTCTCCAGCACTTGAGGCATCGGCGCGTAGAGTGGGAAGGCGGCGTTGAAAACGGCCTTCAAGAAATCGATATGGCTCAGCAGGGAGGCGCTGCCCGGCTCATCGTCGGTCTCAAACTCAAAGGGATTGAGGCGGAAGGGTGCGACGGTTTCGTTGCCCAGCGTGTAGACGCGAATCTGCGCACGCCCAGCGAAGGCGCTGTGCAGTGCGCGATATTCTGTTTTGGCTGGTTCAATTACCAGAAATGGTTTTTGTGCATCAATCACTTTGTCGAGCAGATTCATCACTGTTGTCGTTTTGCCGCTACCGGTAACGCCGATGACGACCGCGTGTTTGGTGAGTGCGTCCAGGGCGATGTTGTAGTGCTCGTCTGTTTCTTTGCCGTTGTGCAGAATCTTCCCCAACGGGAGTTGTTCCTGATCGGTGTGGCGAAAATCGGCGTCGAAGGAAACATAGTCGTGAATGGCGTAGCCGGGTACTTCTTCGCGGGGAAATTGCAACAGCGCGCCCACTTCAGCGGAAGTCAGAAAAGTATAAAAAGATTCCAGGGCAATCCCCTGCGGCTCTGTCAGCGTCGCACGCAGCGGTTCCGGGCGCGAATCGCTGCCCGAGAGCGCACCGAGCAGCAGCGATCCGAGGCGCTGAACATCATTTCTGTTCCCCGCGCCAAAATAAGTGCGCACCAGCCATTGCCCGGCAGCCATCCCCTGATCCAGCCGCTCAAGCTGCTTTTCCAGCAGACGGATTAAATATTGTGCGCGATAGCTGATCATATCGGCGGTATAGGACTCGCTTGTGCCGCCGGAATCGACAAATGTTTTCTGCATGTTTGCTTGTTTGGAGGACGAGCGCTGGACCTTTGAATGATTGGTAATCTGGGTCAGCAGATCGATGGTTTTCATGCGCTCTTCAACGACTTTGACGCGTGGGCGCGGATGGGCCTGGATCATATACGCCCATTGCGCGCCATACATCCCGCGAATCACCCGTTCGAGGGGAGCCTGATTATGTGTAGGCTGGCTCTGCGCTATGGGTGACGAATTGGGCTGAGGTACTTGCGTTGAGTTCGTATCACCGCCCCCCTTGTCGGGGCCAAATGCTTTGTGACTGGGGATACCAGTAATGACGCCGCTGTCGCGGAAATGCGGCGGCAGAAGCTTTGTGAGCGTATTGGCCTCTACGGGAGCCAGGACGATGCCGGGAAAGATCCCTTCGAGCAGCGTTCGCGTCGCGTGTTCCCCGCCAAGCGAAAGATAGACCTGGATGCGCTGCGATTGACCGATGATGATCATCGTAAGTTCAGCTTGTTGTTGATTGTGGCTGGCAATCACCAGATCGGTCATAAACTGACTGAAATCCGCCCCTTGCATATGGCGTCCCCAGAAATTTGCCAATCCTTGAATATGAAAAAATATCTGCCCGCTATCATCCAGCAGATCGGCAGGATAAAATGACTGTGGCACCACATCTTCCAGTTGAAAACGCTCCAGCCTGCTGATCAATTTCCCCAGGACATTCAAGGACTCAACGTCAAAACCAGGAGTAACCATATATATTCCCTCTCGTACCAATTTAACGCCTGCGCCTGCGGCCCATATGGATAAGTTATCCCGAACTGTTTCCACACGTTCGTCCAACCACGAGCAGCGAAGACACGAGATGCATCAAACGGAGGAGGCAATCTTCAGGATAACCCATGCCTGACATAAGCTTAGCCGAAAGGGTGGATGCTCCTGGTCGGATAGAGGGACAATTTTGTTGGGATTTTGTGCGCGCTGGCAGGAATACTATGAGGCGGCGGCAGGAAAAGGGCCGGTTTGATGGCATACAGATACCTCTGCGGTCCAGCGGAGGCGCAGGAAAAAGAGGTCAGATGGCCGTTTTGTCTGGTATGTAACCCGATCTTATAGTCTGGGGTTGGGAGCCATTTTGCTCTCGACTTGTTCCAGACTGCCTGCCGCCATTGGTATTATAAGATTGTTCATTTGTTGACTACTTGGATCTCCTCTGAAGAGTTCTAAGGATTTTTTTAGGAACTCTTTTAGCTTTCGCTCGTTCTCTTCTGCATCCTCCTGATTTTTTCTAAGCTTGTTTGGTTCTTTCTTCTTCTTTAAGTGTTCCGAGTAATCGCTCGCGCTGGGCCTTTCATCCTCCGTCGATTCTTCGCTCCCATTGCCAGTTCTTCCTCTAAATTCGCGGCGGCCCTCGCGCTCAAAGTCGATACTGATTTCAGAGATGCTGCTAGTCTCAGAAACAATGCCCTCGCGGTCAAAGGTGATACTGATTTCAGAGACGCTGCTAGTCTCAGATGCGTCATCATCGGTTTCTCCCGGTCGCCTTAGTCGCACAAGTTCGTGCGAGGTAGCTCCCGCTTGCTCCTCCGATGCTTCACTTCTATGACTATGTATACTGCTATTGTCAGGAACGTCGTCATCACCAGTGAGACTCCTGATATCAGATCTGGCACTGGAGTAGATGCTGCTGGTCTCAGATCCGGCATCGTAGCCAGAAGGATTGCGGGTGTTAGTGTCTCTAGCCTGTTTTTCCATACGTGTGCGTTCATTAGATTGTGTTCTTATCACGTCAGAATAATCGTCTTTCTCCAGGCTGGCAGGGGACCCTGAACGCTCTCCTTCTCCTATTTGAGAAAGTTCAGTGCCGCTCAACCTTATGGCGTCAAGAGGAGTGGGTTGGCGTTCACCCCCGGAACCAGACCGCCCAAATTCGGAACTACGACCACTATGCACTTCAGGCCGCTTATGAAGCTTTTTCCCTCCCCCTTCTCCTCCTCTGTTCACTAATTTGGTTATTGCTCTAAACACAGCCATATCCGGCCTCCTTTCCCTGCTTCAAGCATACAGTAAGCGTAGTGGAAAAATCGGGTGATGAAGGGACAGCCTGAACTTTTTCATCTGTGAGAAAAATGTCAAAGGATTGTCCCTTTGTCCCTCGATTGTCGCGGATCTTTTTCTCTATCATAAAAGCAGTTACATATGATGTAGCCAGTCAGAAATGACAGTGAGTGAGCCTGGTGAACAACGTGTTGATGAAATACAACAGGGTGATAATTTGGTTTGTTTGAAGGAGACACAAAGATGGGTCTCAGTCTTTTGAAATATGCTCGGAAGGCTACAAAAAGCTGCGGGTCATATTTGAGCAAGAGGAAAAGCCAGCGGACTGGAGAGCGCAAAACCGGAAAAGCCTTTCGGCGCAAACGCCTGCGCTCCCTCGTGCTTACTATACTGAGCGTTCCTGGTTTGCTCATCATGGTACTTTCTGCGGCAGGATTACAGAGCGGAGCGACAGCAGGCAGCGGTTCCGCTACAGATATACCGCAATTGCAGCAGTACACCGCGATTATAGGCCAGGGCAACCGTCTATCAGCCTTGCAATCCAGTGCTGACTCTACGCTGACTGCGTATCCTGACGACAGGCCAGGCGAGCTTAACTCTGCGGTGATTGATGAGAAAACGGGGAAGCAATCCTACGTGCGGGGTGCTGGCAACGGGGGAGTGGCAGTAGCGACGTACAATATTGCCGATTGCCCCGATATGGGGGATATGGGCAATCAAGTGTCAAAATATGGAAAGCAGGACGACCCCTCCACCCATCCTACGCGCGTTGAAGGAGATCTTCTGACAGGGAACGGAGGCTGGCTATACAATATTCCTCTGGACCTGACGACCCAGAATACAGCGATCAAAAGCTTTGTACAAGTATTGCAGACGCTGGCTGAGGCGTTGCTCGTTCTGGTAATCATGATGATTGGAATCAGGATTGCTATGGGTGGTGGTGGTGGCTGGAGCTTTGGAGAACTATTGGAGGTCTTACCGCGCCTGGTATTCTCGGTTATCGCTGTTGCTCTCTGCCTGACGCTGGCCGAAGAGCTTATCTCGTGCGCGAATGCGCTGATCGAGCTATTCCAGGGAGTCCTTAGCAACGCAGGTGCCTCGGTAGGGCCTGCCAATATTGTCATGCCGCTAAGCCTCTGGGGATGTTATCTGACCGCATTGTCATATAGTGGCGCAGCCATCATGATCGCGATGGCGATCGCGCCGCTTTCCGCCTTTGGTTTCAATTTTGGTGGATATATTGCGGCCGCCCTGGTGGGTACATCGGTCGCTTTCATGATTAAGTATGTGTCAGCATTTTGCATTCTGGGCCTTACGATGGCGCTCACCGCGATGGTCATCATGCGGATCCTGCTCATCAATGTATACATTATTCTGAGTCCGCTGGCAGTGATTGCTGCTGGTATGCCGGGGCATACTGGTCAGGGCTTCGCGCGGCAATGGATTCTGGGGTTTTTGTCCTTGCTTGCTGCGCAGTTCGCGCAAGTTGTTGCTCTGGGCGTCGGCATGGTGATGTTGACTGCATACGATCATACATATGCCCCCTCTCAGGGGGATATGGGTGAGCTTTTCATAAGATACGGAATTCTTCTTTTAATGTTACGTGTGCCGACGTTGTTTAGCTCGAACTCGACTGCCATCCTTAGAGAGACTGGCCCTGCTCTGGGTGCGGCAATATTGCGCGATAAAGCGCCCTTCAGCCCGGGAGGGGCGTAAAGCTAAGGAGGAGATATGCTGAAGCAGAAAGTAGCAGCATCCATATTGTTAGCGTTAGTGGTGCTGGCCCTTGTCCTCTTCCTGGCGGCACGCGGGTCCACAGCGGCGAGACAGTCAACGGCGACATCGAGCGTGGCACCACAGCCTGTCTCATCGCCAACCTGGGTCGATAGGCAAAAAAAGCAGGGCTTTCGTTCCCAGAGCCAGTATATTGCGGCAGAAGCAATCATCATGGCGCGCAATCTTTACGGTAAGCAGGCCAACCAGTACTATGCCGACGCAGCAACCATGAAGACCGCTTACGCCTACTGGCAGCGCACCTGTCAGCATGCCGATGGTTCGCTGTGTGAGGCGGCCAAAAGCGGCAACTTGCAATGCGTTACCTTTCTGGCTGGAGTGTTCGCATCCATCGACGATGAACTACCCTATGTTGGTGACGCCAATCGCTTCTGGGATCTCTACCAGCACAAAGAGGGCTGGCAGGAGATTGCCCCCGGCGCGATACAGACGAGTGCGCCCATGCTCGGCGACCTCGTGGTAGCCAGCGGAGGCCGTGCCGGTCATCTCGCCATCATCGTGGATCTGAAAGCGCCAGCAAAGGGCCAGGATGGTTCGATCACCGTTGCCGAGGCCAATGCCCCTTCTGCGTTCGAGCAGTTGACCTGGCATGCTAATGGGCAGGTCGATGTCTGGTCCGGCTATCGCTTCCAGGGGCTTATTCGCCAGCAGGAGATCGCGCCCTGCCTGCGCCAGCAAGCAACGCCGACGCAGCAACAATGGGCGGCGCTGGCAATGGAGGTCGCGGTCCATTATGGCACGCCGGAGAAGTACTTTTTGCGGCAAATCTGTCAAAGCGGTTTTCAGATCAGCGATGCACGGGGACACGCGCTGATCAGCTCTAGCGGAGGGATTGGCATTGCGCAATTGCCCGCGAACATCGCGCGGAACATCCCGCGCTGCGTCACCAACTTTGTGCAAAACGCGCAGAATTGCGATCAGCGCGTTGGCAGTTTGCCCACTGGCGTTGGAATCGACCCGACCGTGCCAGCGCAAGCCTTACCAGCAGCAGCCTATACCATGTCAATACTTTACAACCATTATCGTCAGAACCCACTTGTGCAAACCGCTCAAGATACGCTTGCCGCGTATACTATGGCACTCGCAGCCTATAACGCAGGGCCATCAGTCGTTGACAATGCTGTAAATACCTGTGGTTCTGTTAAAACCGCTGGTTGGTTGAGTTGTCTTGACCATCAGCAAGCGGACCATCACACCAGAGACTACATCCGCGCAGTCCTGGGCGAGAAAGCTTGAATCTATGGCAGAACAATAATCTCCGCGACACCTTCCCTAGTTATTGTTTTGAATTCTGGCGCAATTATGTAATGATTGCGGAAAAAATGAAAGGAAATGGAAAATGGTTACAGTTGGAGCATTAGTTTATATTCTCGGTTATGGCGTTACCGCAATGTTTGCATTAATCGGGTCTCATATATTTGTCCCTGTTGTACTGGCTGATATTGGGGGCATAGGTGGCATGCTGACCACCTTTATAAACAATCTTACAGACATTTTGAAAGGCCTTGGCGTAGGTGTTGCGGGAATCGGTATCATCGTTGGTGGACTGATGCGTGCCACTGCCTTTGGCAACGAACGCAAGGTCGCAATCTCTAATCAGGCAATTGCCGCCGCTATCGTCGGTCTGGTGATCGTATTAATCGCCTCGACTGTATCTACGGGCATGAGTGCTATGTTCCACTAGAGGAAGCTTGGTTGGTAGAGATGGCGAGCCGTAGAATGGAAGTGTTGTCAACCTCATCTCTTCATGCACAACCCTTTCATATAGGGAAGAGGCCATGAAGAGATGATGGTGAAAAGCGAGTAGTGTGATGAAGAAAGAAGAATTCCCAACATTTCTTAACCAGAGACCCGCGATCGTCTTTGGTCGTACCGGTCGCGAACTGATTATCATCACGATCGGCCTGACGCTCGGATATCTGGTGTGGCAGAATCTTACCAATTCCTTAGCCAGTAGCAGCATTCTAACCAACGCCTTAAAACTCATTGTTGCGGCCCTCTTTTTGGCAGGGGCGCTGGTTGTTGCCTTTATCAAGATCGCGACCCGGCCTCTGGAAGAATGGGCGCTCGTCTGGGTGTTCTACTTGTTCATCCCTAAAGTCTTCATTTATATGCCCACGGAAGAAATAGTGTCGCCCGAAACGCAGGATAAGGAGGAAGAACGAGAAACAGTTCAGAGGCGCAGGGAAGAAGATGACGATGATGAAAGACGATGATGAATAGATCAGGAGTCAATTGCTATGTCTATCGCACCACGAACCCCTAGCATGATGTTGAGCAGTCCCATGAATATTGTGAACACCTTCATCAAATTGTGGGATGTGCAGGGTGATGTCGCCTGCCTGGGTTTTGGGCAAAAGACTATGGAATATCGAGGCATTCTTCAGATAAATTCCATCAATTTTTCTTTGATGTCGGAAGAAGATCAGGAAGCCATCATTGAAGGTTTTAAAGGCTTCTTGAATGGCCTCTCATTTCCCATCCAGATTTTGATCCGTAACCGCCCGCACAACCTGGACAATTACCTCAACATGCTGGATTCAGTGAAAGGGGTCATGGCCCCTATTATGCGTGATCATGCCAGTTTTGTGCGCGTGCTGGCTTCTCGTCGAGCGCTGGTCAAGCGTGAATTTTACATCATCGTGCCTGCCGATAAGCAAGGAGCCAAAAACAAAACCGAAGCCCTGATCAACGCGCAACTGCAGCTGCAACTGCGTCTGGAGGAATTGCTGCGGCAACTGGAGCGGATGGGATTGACCGGGAGGCGCTTAAACGATATCGAGATCATCCGGCTCTACCAGAGCTGTTATACGCCCTGGGAGGCTCGTATCAGGCCAATCACCGAAGAGATGGTCGGAGGCACACATGGTGGCCCAAGCGTCTCCTCCTTTGATCGCCAGGACGATGCTGCAACTTCTATCAAGCCCCTCTCGCAAAGTGATGAGGGAGCGGAACGCGATTCAGCACCGCTTACTGCGCGCGAGCAAAGAAAAAGGCGCGAGCAGGAGAAAAGGCTGGCAAAATTGAGAAAGAAAGAGGAGAAGCTGAAAAAGAAAGAGGCAGAGAATCAAAAGCTGCCCGATTTCGTGAAAATCCCGGATTTGATCACGCCCAGTAGTATTCAGATCTTCCCTTCCTATATTCGGATTGATGGCGAGGCTGACTATGAATACGTCAGGACGCTGGCGCTGGCGAGCTATCCGCGTAGCGCGTATCCTGGCTGGCTTGATAATATTATCCAGGTTGATGAACCAAACATCGATTTCAGCATCCATATTAAGCCGCTGGCACCAGAGCAAGTCTCCTCTCGCCTGGGCCAACGGGTGGTAGAATTTCGCGGTGCGGCTATGGTAGCGCAGCGCCAGGGGAGAACACCAGATCCGGCGACCGCAATTGCCCTGGATGACGTAGAAAAGCTGCGCGAGAATATCGCTCGCGGCACTGAGCGCGTCTTCAACATTGCAGCATTTGTGCAGGTACGTGGCCGCGATCGCCGCGAACTCACGGAGCGCAGCAACCGCATTTCTGGCGCTATTCGTAGTCTGGATTTTCGTGCCCTGCCCGTACATTGGCAGCACCACGTTGGCTTAATGAGCTGTCTGCCCGATGCAAACAACCAGCTGGGACGAAGCCGTCTTTTCGGTACCGGCGCGGCAGCTACTTTTTACCCCTTCACCAACAGCGACATTAGCATGGAATCGGGCGTCATGTTTGGTGCGCACCCTAACGGTGGCCTGGTCATTCTCAACCCTTTTAACAGCCAGCAATTAGAGAATGCCAACATGGTTGTGTTCGCCAAATCAGGCTCCGGAAAAAGCTTTTTCCTCAAAGTCGCCACCAGCCGTCTCCTGCCAGACTGCAACGTCTACGTCATTGACCCGGAGGCCGAATACGGCAATATGTGTGATGTGGTCAAGGGACAGTATGTGCGTTTGGCCTCAGAGTCATTGCAGGTCAATCCATTTGAGTTATATACTTCAGGAACAAACTCCTCAGACGCGAGCGGATCGAATGACGAAACCAACTTCTTTCGCGAGAAGCTGCTCAATCTGCTGACCCTTCTGGAATTGCTGCTCTCCGATGAAGGTGTGTTGCCACAAAAGGAAAAAGCCTTTCTGTACAGGTGCCTCATGAAAACCTATGAGAATCGAGGCATCACTATGGACCGCTCGACCCATCATCGCGTCCCGCCAAATATGCGTGAGTTCTATGTGATCATGTCGAGCGCGTTACGTGGCGATGAGCGTTTTGGCATGGGTCAGGACACGTATGGCCTGAGTGAGCGTTTAGAGCGCTATCTACACCTGTTCCCCACGCGAACACGCGTCGTACTCAATAACCGCTTTATCGACTTCAACATTCGTGAACTGAATGACACGCTCAAGCCGATTGGCCTCTTTCTGATCGCGGACTTCCTGTGGACGAAGATTCGTGTGGCGCGTCAGGCGAAAACCCCACAGCCGAATACAATCATTCTCATCGACGAAGCGTGGTTGCTGATGCAATTCCAGCAGGGAGCGCAATTCCTCGAGGAGATGGCACGCCGTATTCGTAAATATGGTGGTGGTTTGTGGTGTACGACGCAAAACTCGGATGATTTCTTAGGCTCTGAGGAGGGCAAGACGATTCTTGCGATGTCCACCATGAAGTTTTTAATGAAGCAAGACCCCAGTACTATCGACTCGGTAACAAACACCTTCCATTTGAGTCCAGGGCAGAGAGCCTTTTTGCTGGGGGCCAGACGCGGTGAAGGTCTGTTCTCCACCAAAAACTGGACACAGATGGAAGTCCTGGCGTCGCCTATGGAGGCGAAAATGGCAAATACCACCGTCGTTTCCCGTCTCTCGCCGGGGCAACAGGCCGCGCTCGATCAGGAGCAAAACTATCAAGAAACGTTGGCTCACGAGAGCAAGCAGAAGCCGTATCAGCCAGCGAAAGGGATAGGACGCCTTGTTGGGCAAACACCTACCGATGAGAATCACACAATTGGCAGAAAATAGAGAGAACGAGAAGCTCGAAATGAATGGTGTAGCATCCAGTTCAGAGGCGGGGAAATCACAGAATGCAGGGCTTCTGGCAAAAGTGAAGCCGCCTCGGTTCAATAACTGGCTCTTGATTGTCGTGGCCGGATTGATAGTCCTGTGGCTCTCATCAGGCGCGTTTCCGCTGGCATGGACGCGCCTGATGCAGATGATAGGAGATTGGAGCACATTGCAGGCCGCAAGTGGGAACGCTATGCTTGCGCCCTTCGCGATCTTGCTTCTGCAAGTCGTTTGCTTTCTCGTGGCCTGGGCAATACTTGTGTTGGTCATTGTGCGTGAAGTCCTCGCGTCCAGAGATGATTCGAGTCAGGCGCAAAGCTCTTCCCCCGAGAGCAGCGCGGCCCCGCCCACCCCGCCCTCGATGCAGGACGCGGCTGATGCCGTTACACCCCTGGATACCGCCGATGCGACTGCGGATGAGTATATCCCATTTGATATGAACGCGGCCATCTTTGAACTGCTGCCTGATCAAGATGAGACTAAGCCAGAGGAAGAAGAGGAGGAACTGCTCACTTCGGCCATCGTCGAGGAGGATGCGGTCTTCGTCTATGGCGATCCGCTGGCTGGAGATCTCCCGGAAATCTTCAGCTACGATACCGACCTGATGCGCGATGTGCAAGACCAGCGCGAAAAAGTCAGTCTGCTTTTGCAGGCTGACAGTATGGAGAACCGCAACGAGAAAGAAGAAGAGCCGGAGGAAAAGTAGTGCAGGCGCCAGTCAAGACGAAAAGCCACGAATAAGGATATTCAACGATGGAAGAGCAAGCGGTTACTCCGCCTCAGAAACGCAAACCTTTCGCGCTGCTCATATTGGTGATACTATCACCTTTGTTGATGGGGGCGCTTTGCTTTGGAACTGGCCCCACTTCGTCATCATTGAAAGCACCAGGTGGCCTATCATCCATCCCTGGCTTTGGTGCAACTGACATCAATCATTTCAAAATGATTGATGAAAATAACGGTTGGGCAACCACAAGTGAAGCGGTAATGAGAACGAGCGATGGTGGAAAAAACTGGGTAGATGTGACGCCAGCTGATTGGGAGCCATTGGATAAGTCGGAGCCGAACATCCAGGGAATCATCGGTGTCTGTTTCTTAGATGCTAATCATGCCTGGCTTGCCGTCAGCGAGAGAGTGTCGCAAGCTGATCTTGATGCTGCCGCGACCGCCGCGAGCAATATCGCCGCCAGTCCAGTGCCGACTGTGGATTCTCATGGTCATTCAAACATAGATACCAGCCATATTCCCACAGCAGGAACCTATGTCTATGTGCGTTCTACAGTGGATGGCGGCAAGACCTGGATGACATCCAATGTCCTGTCTGTGGACAATCTCGCTGGAACCAGCGAGATAAATTTTTTCAATCCCCATGAAGGTTGGATGGAACTGGTGACAGGAGTGATGTCCTCTGGTACGTATATTGGCACACTGTACACCACTTTTGATGGGGGCATAACATGGAATGGGGAGGATGACATACCAGGCACTTCTTCAGCCGTAATCTCCGCCCAGAATGCGATTACTGGCATGACGGCTGTGAAATACGCTCCTTGCCCTCCAGATTCGCCAGGTCCAAGCAGTTATCGTTATTGCGCGCAAGATGACGGCTCAACTGTGCAGGGTTGTAAGTTTAACTTGCTACAGGCCGGGCAAACGGAATCAATTTTGGGGTGGGCAGGGGCAATGAATGTTGGGCATACGCTGCTCACAAGTACCAGTAACGGTGCATTCTGGTCGCAAGATTATACGAGCGCAATACTCACGCCAGGAGGCACGCCCAACCAGAACAACGATTCCGCCTTTGTCTCTTCTCCTCCGACCATATTCGGCGACGGGAGCGGTATCTTACCTGTGGAGATCCAGGCCAATCCCGATGGCAATGATCCAACGCACTTCTTTTTGCACTTGTTTACAATTGCGATAAGTTCTACCACCAGATCATATACTATCAATGACGCAAGTCCGACTGGCGATTTCGACACGCAGTTCATCGCCGGGAGACATACATTATCCGCACCTGATGCGCAGCACGTTTTTGTCGTCGGCCAGGAGTACAACACCACCGATAACACTGATGGCAATGTGAATCTGTATGAATTCGTGAATGGAGGATGGCAGAAGCTAAATACGCAACTCGATGCGACGATGCCCAAGACTTCGTCCGGGAAATATACCGAGCCGTTCAATGCGTATCTGGCTAACATCAATTTTATCAGCGATACAGAGGGTTGGGCCACAAATGGCACCTCTATCTACCACATAACGATCGAGGGGGGGAGCGCAACATGGTCGCTGATCTCGACCATGACGACGAACGAGAAAAATCTTACGGACACATCTTCAGGGGCGCGTCGATTGACGCTTGTTAAGCGTGAGCCAGGTAAACTGATACCTGCGCCAACGAATCCCCCACCCTGTTATAAGGAGACCACTCAGCAGCAAAATCCTCGATCTGCCAGTGGTTTGCCCGCGCATACTCTGACTGGTTACTGGCAGAACTTTACCAATGGTGCGAAGCCGTTGCGGTTGAGCGATATCAATGTTAACTATGACCTGATCGCCGTCGCCTTTGCTGGTGCCGATTCGACCAAACCAGGTGGTGTGACGTTTAGCGTTGATCCCGATCTCTCAAGGGCGCTTGGTGGCTACAGCGATGCCCAGTTTATCTCAGATATCACCTCACTGCACCAGCAGGGCAAGAAGGTTGTGCTCTCGGTTGGTGGGCAAAACGGGTCGATCAGCGTCACTAGCGATGAAGCGGCGAAGAACTTTGCCAATAGCACTTTTGCTTTGATGAAGAAGTATGGTTTTGATGGCGTCGATATCGATCTGGAGCAAGGGATCGACGCGACCTCTATGGCGAGCGCTCTCCAGCAACTATCTGGCCTGGTTAAGGACGAGCAGCAAGGCGTCATGGGTCAGGGAGGCTCTATGCCCAATTTGATCATCACTCTAGCCCCCCAGACCGTGGATATGCAGTCGGCGCAGGCCAGCTACTTCCAGCTGGCACTGAAAATCAAGGACATCCTGACTATCGTGAATATGCAGTATTACAATTCAGGCACGATGAATGGCTGCGATGGCAAAGTCTATGCACAGGGCAGTGTTGACTTCCTGACCGCGCAGGCATGCATTCAAGCTCAGGGAGGATTGAGTCCCGGCCAGATTGGACTGGGCTTGCCGGCGTCCACATCGGCGGCCGGGAGCGGCTATGTCGATCCCTCAGTGGTCAAGTCTGCGGTTAGTTGCCTGTCCAGCGGACAAAGCTGTGGCTCGTTCAAACCCTCCACTACCTACGCGGTCCAGGATGTGATGACCTGGTCAATTAACTGGGATGCCTCTAACAACTACCAGTTCGCGAAAACGGTGAAGGGTGGGTAAAGGGCAAGACAGAAGATGCCGCTCTGCTCCTACCACAGGCAGGAGTGGAGCGGACAGGATCAAGAAAAAGTGAGGAGTAAGGAAGAGCAATCATATGGGAGGAGGGAACCAGGGAGAGCATCTCGACGACGACATGCGCAAGGCTCCCTCCCAGGCTCAGGTTCATCCCTAGTTGTTATGCGTGAACCATCTTGCATACCAGGATTTCTCGGATGCACCAATTATGAACTCGCGAAGGCTGAGGATGTTGGCGCTGCCTGTACCCCTTGCTTACCAGGAGGCGCGACCTTCAGGAGCAGGAGAAAGAGAGCAGGCAGAGCACCTCTGATCTATTAAAAAGAGATGCCAAGCTGAAGCAGTGCCATCTGAGCAGCATGATCGTCAAGCTGCATAGCCGCCTCAAGAGCGCGCTGTTGATACTCGGTCGCCTGATACCAGAAACCATATGCACGCATGATGGGAGCCAGCATGATCGTTCCTTCAATCAGAGGACGCGCCATTTTCAACTCCACTGCACCATCGAGAGCTGCCAGGAGATTAGCGATTTCCAGCTTCAGCGCCTCGGTATCCTGTTGATGTTCGCGAATATAGTCAAGCATATAGTTCGCCAGCCGCGCACGCGCCAGAGGAGCCTCGTCAAGATTGCGCGCGTAATCGGCAATGGTGGCATGCAAACTATAGCGTCCCGGCTCGTTGCTTTCCAGCAGGCCAGCATCCCAGAGTTCATCGAGTATTTCGACCGGAGCCTGACTGACGGCAAGAGCTGCCTCCTCGGAAAAACTGTTTGGTTTGGTCGGAAAGAGCGCCAGAGCAGTCAGGGCAGCATGGGCCTGTTCGCTTAAAGCGCGATCACTGATCTCAATCGTTCGCTGTACCGAGAGCGCGTGTTCGGATGGAGTGAGCGCGGGCGTGAGCGCAGGCGTCAGCACGGAATTGGATGGTTCTAGGGACAAGCGCCGCCGGGCGTCTTGCAATTGTGCCAGGGCCGTGCGGAGACGACGGGGCTGAGCGGGACGTAAGTTCGCCAGATGTTTGCCAATCTGCACCAGTGCCAGTGGCAGCCCGTCCACCGCCTGTACCAGGGCGCGGGCGATCTTATTCTCTCGCGACACAATCTGGGGAACGAAGCGCGCCAGCAGGGTCAGTGCATCCGTTTCTGTCAATTCAGGGACGGTAATGGTCCCCTCCCGGGCGAACGTGAAAGCCACCTGGGGATGGCGCGTTGTGAGCAGGTGTGCACAAGACTTGCCTCCGACCTGGAATGTCAGAGCATCTTCCCCGTTCCAGGCATCGTCGATGATCAGCAGCATACGGCGCGAGCCGATCGTCGCGTGCAGGATGCTGCTCCAATCCTCGCAGCTCTCGACATTCTCCACCTCCTCTGGCTCGACGCCCAGCAGCTTGCCCCACTGAGTCAGTAAGCTCAGCACATCTGGTTCCGGCCCCAGGCCAACCCAGAGAATACCATCGGAAAAGTGCGCCTGAACTTGCTGATCGGTGGCGAGCGCGAACGCGAGTGCCGTTTTGCCCACGCCGGGCAACCCCTTGAGGGCCGTTAGCGCAAAATCGTTTTTGTTTCCCGAGAGAAGTTGCTCTTTTGCTTGCTGTAACAGTGCGCTGCGCCCTATCAGGCTCTGAGTCGCGCCCGCACGCTGCATAGGACTAGCCTGTGCGGTTGCTTGCGCTGAAGTGAGAGATAAAGCGACTCTGGTACTGAGCGTGTTCGCTTCTGGGCTGGTATTCTCCTGTGCTAGCAGGCCCAGTTCTCTGGTATTCTTGCCAAAAAGATTGCACAATTGCTCTCGATAATAAGGATAAGGAGTGGTCTGCCCCTGTTCCCAGCGCATTACTGTCTGGACGGAGACGCCCAGAATCCCGGCCAGCCTGGTCCGTGACCAGCCATGCCGTTCCCGCTCCACTCTCAATGGATGGATATTCATCAGATATATCCTCCTATGTCTTTGTGATCCTCTCTACGAAGTGCATGGGCTTGACCAGTTTTCGTAGAGTTTTCCCGGGTTAGAACTGAGGAGAGCGAAAGATGGTTCACTGCATTATATATCTTTTAAACGGTGTTTGTTAAAATAAATTGCTAAACGCCAACTATTTTCTGTGCCTGATACATGGCTCTCTGCTCGTTGCCCTTGACCCGGTTTTGTGGAGTGCCATGCGCAGAACCAGAAGATACACCTCTTCCTGCTCTGTCTGGCCCCATGATAGCTCATATAAAGGAAACTTTATTGGAAAATCTTGCGATTTTGCGATAGCTTCCTGAAGCATATCCTGTTTACCTGAAAATTTCCGGTATCTTAGGATAGATGAGAAATAATACTCACTTATTAAAAAATAAGACATCTGGCTGTTCTAGTGCAATACGGAAAACCATCAAGTAGGTGACATCTTTCTCATATATGGCTGTAGAGAAGGGGTTTGAGAAAGAATGACGCTCGTAAAGACAAATTCTGTCCCTCAATCCCTCTTATTTTGCCTGGTTCCTGGGCTACTCTCAAAAATATGATGCTACCACAGATAGTAAAGAGGAATATGAAGCGCATATTGAACCCCGTGCGCGCCGGAGCCGTGACGCTGATACTTATTTTCTTGACGATTGCGTTCTGGCAATTTGCTATCCCACCATCATCAAGCGCGAGAGCGGATGCTGGTGGGACACGCACATTTTCGTTTGTCAACAACACGGCGGAGACCATCTGGGCGGGAGCGGCGGGGAACGCGGGCTTTCCAGCCCCCTCGGGCGGCGGATGGGAAATGCCTCCTGGTTCCACCTTCTCTGTGACGGTATCCAATGGCTGGCAGGGCCGTTTTTGGGGCCGCACATACTGTTCGTTTAACGGTGGAGGCACAGGTTCCTGCGAGACCGGGGACTGTGGGCACGTCTTGAAGTGCAACGGTGCGAACGGAGCCACGCCTGCTAGCCTGGCCGAGTTTACCTTGAATGGAGCGAACGGGCAGGATTTCTATGATGTAAGCTACGTCGATGGCTTCAACGTTCCCATCACCATTTCTCCCGTTGGGGGCGCATCCCCCAGGGCCGGAGATCGTTACTGGTGCGGCGTCGCGGGCTGTGGGACGGATCTGAACCCCGGCTGTCCCGGCGCGCTGCGCGTCATGGATTCCGGCGGACGCATCGTTGCCTGCAATAGCGCCTGCAACGCCTTCCACAGCGATCAATATTGCTGTACAGGCCCGTATAACGCCACCAACTGCAAGCCCACCACCTGGCCCGTCAACTATGCCGCCTATTTTAAAAGCGGCTGTCCTGACGCCTATAGTTACGCCTACGATGATGCAACCAGCACATTTTCTGATAAGGACGCGAATTACCGAATATCCTTTGGTCCTCCCTCTGGAGGAGGTGGAGTTGCTCCCCCGACTGGTGGCGTTCCCTCTACAGTAGCGAAGCCATACGTTGGCATGGCGTTTGCCGAGACAGGCGCGAATAGTGCAACAGCGAAGGTCACGAGCGGACGTTTTCAGGTACAGGTAAGCAGTGCCGGCAGTGGTGCTCTTCGCTTCACCTTTACGCCTGATGGCTGGAGTCCCGGTGGTGTGACCTTACGCTATGCAGCGCTGGGCGGTGCCAAACATGAGGTCCAGATGGGCGGCGGCAATGGAAGTTGGCAGTATACCGCAAGCAACCTGGGCCGCAAAGTGCCTGTTGCCTACTGGTTTCTCTTTCAGCAAGATGGAGTTCAGTACAGTACTGACAGTTGTGCTACCTGGACCTCTCCCTGAACGCGGGTATCGGACGAGTGCTAAGGCTCGTATGGAGGTAACCGTTTTGCGACTGTCCCTCCTGTTCCTTTGAGGGAAGCTCGAAGGAGGTGTTTGAGAGATTAGCTTCCCAACAAAGATTTTTCAGAGAAACTACGGATAAAACTGGAACGATTTTGAGAGCAAGGAGAAAACATATAATGGGTGGCGATAAAAGAAAATACACCGAGCATACAGAAAAAGGTAAAGGAAGAGGAGATGAAACCGAGCAACAATCAATGGGAGCAAAAATACTTCAGGCACAAATGCAATTGGAACGGGCAAAATCTAATAAATATGAATTTCAACTAGCAGAAGCGAGGAGAGGGAGAGTAGGCGATGCAGCATATGAAGAAAGGTATCAGAGCTGGGTTAAATCAAGAATAGAGGGAATGGATCAGGAAATAGAGAAGTTTACCAAGCAGCTTGAGCAGATGCAGCTGGCAACTACCACAGATGTACCTCAGACAGGGCCGGGCTACGGCTATAACCCGCAGAGCTATGCTCCCGGCCAGGGATATAGTTATGGAGCGGTGTCTAGTGGTGGGGTTGAACGGATGGGCACGATAGGTAGGTCACAATATGGAGCAGGCTTCTATGGCACGAGTGATGTCATTGCTGGAGGAGAAGAATATGAAGGAACAGCTTACGAGGAGCCGGTAGCGGGAACGCATGATGCGGGATATGAATATGGAGGAGGGGCGATGGAGGGAGGAGCAGGAAGGCTAGACCCAACTCAACGCAGTTCCTTTGTGGAGGCGGCGTTGCGGGAAGAGCAGGAACAGTTGGCGCAGAGAGATATGCAATTTTTGGCGGAGGAAAATCCAGATTGGTTGGCGCAGCAAGGGATGGCAGTGAATGACCTGCGAGCACAGCGGCAGTCTGGACAGCGGCGTAGGCGCGACCCCCAGAGCTAGAACGGTTGAGACGACGGCGGCCTGAGCAACTTATGATGAGTGAAACATTTGCAGTTCTCGTCGTTTGTTTGATTGCCATGAAGGAGCGACGGCGGGCGCAATCAATTGCCGCCCCTACCTTTCACACAATGAATTACGTCTTTCGCCCCTGCCAGACCGTTGTGGGAAACGAGGAAGAGAGGCAATTGATTGCCCGATCTGGTAGGGGCGGCAATTGATTGCGCTCGCCGGGTTGGGCCGCACGATCTTGCTCCTCATGATCATCACAATCAGATACACTCTCGTCGTTTGTCTGCAATGAGCAAATTAGAGTTCCCACACTTTTGCATTGCGGAACTGTACGGTGGTTGGATGCCCTGCATCGATCACAAAGACGCCGATAGTGCCGCTGCTGGAGGAAGAATCGTGGCAATACATGACAAGTTGCTTGTTTACATACAGGTAAAGATCGCTCCCCTTTGCCACTGCCGTTAACAGGTTCCACTGATTGAGGCCGGTATGAACCGCCCTCACCGGTCTAGTATAGTGAATGTTTTCAGGTGGAGCACCTGCCAGATCGTAGTAGCCGCTGGCATCGACGCGAAAGCGATATTCCGCGTTGGCATTAGAGCGGAAGACCAGGCCGCCACCATCGCCAGCGATTACAGACATCTCAACCTGATAGGCAATGTTACTGAAGTTTGTAGCTAGCGCCATACACGAGCCAAAATATGGTGCGTTTGATAGCGAAGCCTGATAGACTCCGCCCGTAAAGTTGCAGCCATCTTTAGGATTCTGGCTGTCGGTGAGTCCGGTTTGCCATTGATTCTCACTCTCCCCTATCAATGGATCGTCAAGCACGGGCACCCCGCGAGTCGCCTGCGTATATATCTGCTGTTGAGCGGTCGCGGTCAGCGTCGGAGCTGGCACTGTAGGCTTGGCCCACCATGCCAGATAGCTGCCAGACATCAAGGAATAATGAGCCAGGACACCTACGACAACCGAAAGCAGAAGCTGCGTCAGGAGCAACGGAACCAACCATCTGGAGCGAAGCGAGAGCTTAGGCGTTGCCGCGGGCGCTTGCGAGCTCTCTGTACCTCCTCTGGCAGGTGATGGTCGCGGTTTGGTAGGCAGATCAGCCGCCAGAACTGGCATTAACGTCTCCGTCCTCTGTGCTTTTCTGAGCGACATATCTGGTAGTGTCTGTTTTTGTGCTGCTGGTTCTTCCAAGAATTGTTGCTTCTCTTTAGGCTCTCCTGGACCGTTCAGGCCTTCTAGCTCAAGCGGGGAGAGCATATGGCGATAGCTAACCGATGCTTTTGGCTCGAAAGGGAAAACCAGACTGCCCTCTTGTGAAGGCTCGGAGCGGGTAATGGAAGTATGAGGATATGTCGTGCTACTGCCTGAGCGAGGTTGTGGGTAAGAGCGTGTAGCGGATATGTTCTCATCTTGTATAGAAATTGCTTGCAGAGCTTTGACTAGTTGAGCAATGCTCTCATAACGTGCCATCGGCTCGTGGGCCAGCGCTTTGAGCAGCACCGCATCGAACGACTCCGGTACATATGGAGCCAGACGAGAAGGTGCAAGCGGTGGATTAGACGAAGCAGCGGGGAGTGTGCCCGTGAGTAATTCATAGAGAAGGCAACCAAGCGAGAACTGATCGCTTTTTCGACTCACCAGACTCATAAGCAGTTCTGGTGCCCGGTATGCTGTGGCTTGAGACAGAGGAGGATCGTCGTAGACGCTCTCATCGATGAGGGACGCGAGTCCGAAATCAGCAAGTTGCACCGTCTCGTCGTCCACGAAAAGCACGTTGTCCGGCGTGAGATTGCTGTGCAGGACATCGTTGGTGTGACAGTAATTGAGCGCCTGCCCGATCTGAATCCCCAGTCGCAGCGTGTGGGCCACCGAGAAGCGGGAGGGTGAGAGCGTGCGCAAGTGGTCACGTAGCGAGCCACGAGGAAGATAGGGGCCGACAACAAACGGCTGCCGCTGCTCGATATCGGCATCGAGCACGGGCAGCAGATAGGGATGGGTTAGTTGTTGCAGATGAGCTGCATCACGCAAAAAGTCTCTCGCTTCATAGCCAGGCCCCAGACATGAAGCGTGAAAGACCTTGATCACCACCTCGCGCTCTGGTTGACCAGTAGGAGAAGCGAGATAGGTATTACTTAAAGGCGACTTCCCAATTTGCGTCACCAGGGAATAAGCAGCGAACTTCATAGATAATGTGTGTGATCCAGGATACTTTAAACGATAGAGAAATCGCGTCTTTGCTCTTCTGGAGGGCATATACAATGCTGTTAATACCAACTATAACACAAAAGGGGACAGATGGGCCAGAAGATAGGCAAGAAGTTCTAAGTTCATAGTCGATAAGGGATAAAAACAGAAGACGGTGAGGGATAAACATCCTCTGCGTATATATGAGAGGGTAGAGAAACGTCCAGCCATGAACAGATCAGCGGAAGCCAGGTGGCGACTCCTCGCTGTGGTAGAATGAAACTGCTGAAATAGTTTCCTGGATGGAGCAGGAATTGAGCAATGTTAGGAGGAGTCGTTCATGGCACCGACCACGCGGCTGCTGCTGGTGCGGCATGGTGAGACGCTGGCGAATCGTGATTTTCGCTATATTGGAAATCGCGACGATATGTTGACAGAGCAGGGATGCTCCCAGGCTGAAGCGCTGGCCGAAGCGCTCTCGATCTTGCCGGTTGCCGCAGTCTATAGCAGTCCTCGCCAGCGCACACATGATACGGCCCAACCAATTGCTGAGCGCCATCACCTGCCAGTGCAGATATTATCTGAATTAGTGGAGGGCAGTTTTGGGGCATGGGAGGGCTTGAGCCGTGCCGAGGTGCTGGCACTTGGGGTCGAAGATGAGCGTCTCTTACGCGCCTGGGAAGCTGATCCTGAGATGGCACCGCCCGGTGGAGAAAGCTTTGCAGCCATCCAGAGACGCGTGCTTGCAGCGGTGGAGCGGCTCGCACAGGTACATCCCGATCAAACGATTGTGCTGGTCTCACATGTTGGGCCAATCAAAGTGCTTCTTTGTTCCGCGCTGGGTACATCGCTTAGCTCGCTCTTCCAGATCTTTCTCGATCCCGCCACAATCAGTGTTGTCGATTGGCGACAGCCGCACCCCACTGTCCGCCTGCTCAACAGCCATGCACATTTAGGCTGGTCGCACGCGCGGTGGATGCAATAATTACAACTGTTTACCCTCTTTTTCAGGGATTTACTGGTCAGAAACCCTCTTTTTTTCCTAGTTTTGCCAGAAAAGTAGGGCAATATCCAATAAAATAGGGTATAATCTAGAGAGCGATCTCTGGTGCTTGTTTGTCCCTTGTTTCTTGTGTATCTGTAATACAACGTCGAACTGACCGCCTTTACACAAGAAAATGGAGTGAGATCTCTTCGGAGGGGACTATACGTTCTATACAGCTAACTCTTCTATGACCTGGAACTGTGATCTTCTCATTCGATAAGGAGAATGCATAACACACATCCTGACCTGTATCGGGGAAAACAGGTTACTTGACATGATGCTATAGACAGGATGGGCTATCATGTGATAATTTGGCACATCTCAACGTTTCTATGAAAGTGTATGAATATTTAGTCCCAGGTATACTTGAAAATGCAGTTTTTATACCCTTTGCAAGGTATACTTCTGATAATGTCAAAAAAATAGAGCAGAACGTTGTTTTTATGAGGAGTGCTTGATGAGGTCGAGTGTTCTTGATCCCAATCGTTCGACGCAGGTGCGCCAGCCCCGGCGAAGTCCGCATCAGGATGCAGCATATCATTCACAGCCATTGTCATATAAGACGCCGCCTCATCCACCCTCGAAGCAACAACAGCCCTTTCGTCTTGTTCTTTTCCTGCAAAAATATACCCCTGCCGAAGGTTGGTCTGCTCTGGTAATGCTGGCTATTGCGCTCTATTGCGTAGCCTATTCGATTATTGCCGCAAATTGGGTGAAGCATAGCTCGTTGCTGCTCTGGAGTCCGGTGATTGGTCTGCTGATCGGTCTGGCAATTGCGAAAGTGCCGCGTATTCCTCAACCTATGTTGCATCTGGCGGCCTGTGTAGTCGGGCAAATTCTAGCGATCTGGGCAACCAGCGCTCTCGCCTATCACGTCTCCTGGTCGCTCGTGCTGGTGAGCTTACGAGCCGCGCTAACCGGCGGCATAGCAGCGAGTAATATTCCTACGACCGAGATTCTCTTCTTCTTTTACCTCTCCTTCCTCACCTACTTTCTAGGGTATTTTGGCAGCTGGCTTGTCTATCGCGCTCGCCTGCCCTGGCTGGTGGCTCTGGTCTACTGCTCCATTCTGCTGGTCAATTTGAACTACGTGAAGCAGGAAATCACTGCAACGGTCCTGACCGTGTTGCTGGTTGGTTCGCTTGGCATGTTGATTGCGCGTATCCAGCTTGTGAATCAGGTCTATCAATGGACGCGCGAGGGCTTGCATACGGATCGTCCCTGGCTTCGGACTATTACCCGCCGTTGCATGACTGGCGCAAGCCTTTTGATGGTGATAACGCTGCTCGGCAGCTCCCTGCTCCCTGTCTTCGATCAGGCCTCGTCGGGCAAGTCGTTCTGGGATAATTTGAACAACGCCTGGACCAATGTGGTGAATGGACAGGTCTCGCTCTCTAATCCAAAGAGCCTGTTTAAGCCCTATCAGACACCCACCAACTTTTTTGGCGATCAGCTGGCGATCAGCGGTAGCGTTAATCTGCCGATGGGCGAGGTACTGAGCTACGCCAGCTCTGGCGGCCCACAATATTTGCAGGGCTTCACCTACAATCTGTATGATGGTCATACCTGGACAACTACATTAAATTCTACCAATGGACGCAATTTCGCTGCCAATAAAGACTTGCCGCTTGATACACAGGCAAAGGGTGGGGTCGAGATTGCGCTGAATGTAACGCTCAAAGTGCCGCCTGAAAGCACGAAAAACTATATCTATGGTCCCGCGCAGCCCAGACGGTTTGATAAGCCGGTCATGATCTATAGCGATGGAACGGTCGGCACCTGGATGCAGACCTCGCCGTTGACGAAGAATGAGCGTTATCAGGTCACTTCGGTTGTTCCCGGTGCCAATTTAATCAAAAATCTGGTCGATGTGCCTTTGCCTCAACATGACGATCAGGGCGTGTGGCGCAACGACAACTACTTTGCCGATCAATCTCAGTATTATCTCAAAGTGCCCCGTACGCTCTCGCCTAACGTCCTGACGCAGGCGAAGCGCTGGACCGAGGGGGCCAACGATACCTACACATTGCTGAAGCTGTTGCAGCAACACCTGGGGGATCAGAACACATTCTCCTATTCCGTAAACAATGCGCCGATCCCGAAAAACGTCGATGTGGTGGATTGGCTGTTGCAGACGAAAGTGGGCTATTGCACCTACTACGCAAGTGCAATGGCTGTGATGGCGCGCCTGTTTGGAATCCCAACGCGCATTGCCAATGGTTTCACGCAAGGACATTACGATAAGATGCGCAACCTGTGGGTTGTTGAAGGGAGCGACGCGCATAGCTGGGTACAGGCATACTTCCCCGGCTACGGCTGGATCGATTTTGATCCCACACCCGGCTTCTCGCCAAATCCGCCACCAACGCCATCAATAACGCCAACTGCCGCCCCGACAAAGGCGGCAACGAAAACAACGGCGACGCCACAGCCAGTGCCCTCGCCAACAAAAGCTGCCCAGAGCACGCCGCCACCTGTCCCACACGTTCCGCCTACTACACCTGGAGCAGGTAATTCGGCAATGATCAGTCAGGTTCTGCTGATGTGGGGGGCGATGATTTTGCTGGTGATCTCGTTGATGGTCTTTCTGTCTGCGCTTGCAACCTACTGGTGGCGCAACCTCTTCCCGGGCAGTACGCTGGTTGCCGGAATGTTCTGGCGTCTCTGCTGGATTGCCAGTCGAGCGGGATTGGGTCCGAACAAGTGGCAAACTCCATACGAATATAGCAGCATGTTGAGCCAGCATCTCGGCCAGCAGCCCACGCAGCTCTGGCAACTCACAGAACTGTTCGTACGTGATCGTTGGGGACTGCCTCGTCACGCTCCACGCAAGGTGGAAGAAGAGGTTGTCGCGCAACAGCTCTGGCCTTCTTTGCGGAACATGTTCTTGCAACTGCTGGTAAAAAAGAAGAAGTAAGGCATTTGTTACAATGTTTCGCTTTTTTCGTTCTTTAAATATGGAAATAAGAGGATAATTGCTCCCGCTAATCGTCGTTGTTGTGTGATGTGGAAGAAGAGGGGTGAGGATGAAAGAACTGCTTCCCGAGCCGCTGCTTGAATGCAAGTATGGATGGGGCCAGCACTTGCGCCTGTATCCAGAATATCTCGATCTGGACGGCTCATTGTACCCATTGAATGATCTGCTATGTGTATCCCCGGTGTACCAGCAATTTTTGGGCATCGCTTCGGCCCGGTTGGAAATTGCTTTTCAGCGTAAGACACTCGTTGTACGTGGTATTGCTGAAGTTGATGTTGCTCGCAAAATTGTTGAGTATCTGATGCAGCAACTCACTTACCTGTTGCTCAAGGACGAGAGCGATGGGGCTTCATCAGAGATGGTTGCCGTACAGCATCCACCTGCTACTACTGCTAGCTGGCCAGCCTATTTTTCTGGCGATCTATCTATACCTCTGTCATCTTCGCCGCTGGTTTTGCCCGCTTGCTATCCTCCCTGTACGGAGGAGCGTGTGTTGCGTGAGCGAGCTTCTGCAACCACGTTGCCCATCGAGACACCATACTGGCAACGCGTCCATCAGGAGCAGCGACAGCGGCGTTTCAAGCGCTTGCAGACCGAACGATCCTTGCGGGAACATGGATTCGACGTTGAGAAGCTGGCACAGGATCTTCAGCAGGGATTGATTTTTCCTATCCAGGTTTCGGTCCATCTCTTCGCGGGCGAATATGCATATTACTGCACCGAAGCTACACGGAGCGGTGAGTTGTTGAGCAGCGGCGAACAATTGAGGCGGAAGGGTGATGATTATGGCGCGTTGATTTTTACCAATGAGCGCATGATCTATCTGGGACGACGGGGGCAGATCATCCTGGGTTATGCACACCTGCTCTACGTTTCGCGGATGCGTCGGGCCGTCGCGTTTATGGCCGAACACTGGAAGGAACGCGAAGTTTTTGAGGTGCCGCGCCCGCTGGAATGTACGATGTACCTGGAATATCTGTTGCAAGCATTCCAGAAAACGCGTTCCAGGCGCGTGGATGATGCAGTGCTAAGCAGTCATTATATGATTCAAACATGTCCGACTTCAGAGGGAGCCGAACAGCATCTACCTGTTGAGGAGATTGATACGGTGCAGTTTGTACACGATGAACAGGACATACTGGAGTGCCAGAAAACTGGCTATGAGGGTGGAAGATGATAGATGCACTTATGGCTGTATGGAACCGGCGTCATCGCGGACACAGCATCAAAGTGATTCTTGCGTTACTGTTGATAGCAATCAGCATAGCTTTCGTGTTCACGACTTTGGGTATGAACACGAATAATTCGGTTGCCGATCACGTGACGAGCACGCCACGTTCCAATGGAGTAACAGCGACGGCCACCACACCTGCTGCCGCTGCCACTACTAAAAATGGGGAGGTGGTTAGTATTAAAACCGTCACGCCGACTGTTGTGCTTAAAAAGAAGCCGATGACGCAGCCGTGTGTGGCGAAAACGGCGAAGTGGTCGGTTGGTCCGTTCAATGGCGTTTCAGGGAGCAAGAGGCATAATGCAACGCCAACGGCTCACCCGCAGCCCTCGCCTACGCCTGCTGTTTCGCCCACTATTGAGCCAACAATCACTCCAACCGATGTGGCAGTTGAGCCGACAGCGACCGAGGAGGATACACCAACGCCCGAGCCAACGGAAACAATAACTCCCGTCATGTCGCCAGCTCCTGTATCCACGCTGCCTCCTGAAAGAACGGTGATTGTGCTGATTACTCCAACGGTAGCAGCAATAGAGACGAGTACGTCAGAGGCAACAGCCATCAGTGACGATGGAACGGTCACTTCAACGCCAGATCTCGATGATGAAAAAGCATCACTTGCCGCTCAGGTGGTCCATAAACCTGCTGAGAAACTCGGAACCGTGACGATCGCGAGGGGGAGTGCAAACTGTTTGCGGAATAGCGTTGATAGGCCATTTGATGGAATGCAAGGTCTGGCAGTCAATCTCGCAATAATGCTGGGCAGCGTTCTCCCCGGTATTTTGCTGTTTTATGGGGCGCTCTGCGCTGTGTATATGCTCAGGCAGAGAAACGCGAGAGAGAAGCGGCAGAATGTGAAATGGGAATAAAAATGAAGAAAGAGAGCGAGGCCTGGCCTCGCTCTCTGGTTGCTATTCCCATTGTAAGGTTGCAGCGGATTGGTACTCGGTTACGCGTGTCTCGAAGAAGTTCTTTTCTTTGCTCAGATCCATCGTCTCGCTCATCCAGGGGAAAGGATGGGGTGTACGATAGAGAACTGGTAGCCCGATGCGCTCCAGGCGACGATCCGCGATGTGACCCACATAATCGCGGAAGGCCGCAGCGTTCAGCCCAAGAATGCCCTGTGGCAGACAATCTTCGGCATAGGCAATCTCCAGCTCGACCGCCTCTTTGATCAGCCCGATAATATATTGCTCAAATTCGGGCGTCCACAGTTCAGGATTTTCGGCCTTGATCCCATTGATGAGATCGATGCCGAAATTGAGGTGAATGCTTTCGTCGCGCAAGATATATTGAAACTGCTCACCAATGCCCGTCATCAGGTTGCGACGATGGAACGAGAGCATCATCACGAAGCCGCTATAGAAGAAGATGCCTTCCATAATGATGTAGTAGCCGATCAGGTTCGCCAGCAGCTTCTGTGCTCCCTCGAATGATTCGGTCGAGAAATCGGGGTCGAGCAGCGCCTCGGTCAGCTTCATCTCGAATTCGTCTTTGCGCGCGATGGCGGGGATAGAGTGATACATCGTGAAGACTTCGCGCTCGTCGAGGCCCAGGCTCTCCACGATGTAGAGAAAGGTGTGGGTATGCACCGCTTCCTCGAACGCCTGGCGCAGCAGGTATTGGCGGCACTCGGCGTTGGTGATATGTTTGAAGATCGCCAGCACCAGATTGTTCCCAACAAGGCTCTCAGCGGTGGCGAAGAAGCCCAGATTGCGCATAATTACCAGCCGCTCCGCCTGACTCAAGCGCGAGGAGCGCCAGATCTCAATATCGCGCGTCATCGGCACCTCAGTTGGCATCCAGTGGTTGGCGCACCCGTTGAGATAATGCTCCCAGGCCCAGCGATACTTGAGCGGCATCAACTGATTGACATCGACGGCTGAGCCGTTAATCAACCTCTTGCGCGATGCGAGCGAATCTTGGTTGGACTGTATATCGTCAAATGAAATACTCATGGAAGAAAAAACCTCTTAAATTGATGAAATATATCTCTTGTCGTAATCCTCTGTCAAACGTCAATCAACCCATTGGAAAGACAGCTATATATGGTAGGGGCGATGGCTTGTCCTCGCCCTCCCCAGGCGCGGTGATGGGGCCACATCGGGCGAGGACAAGCCATCGCCCCTACCATATATAGTCACATCCCAGAGGACTACGAAAACTGGTTTTTTACTGGCAAGCCTCGCAGTCGCCATCGAGGGAACAAACGGCAGGAGCGTCGCGCTCAACTTGAATAGCGCTGGAAGGGCTGCTATTCTTCATCCAGCGTGGTTGAATGCCCCATTTATTGATGTCAACGGTGGACTTTTCCACCTGAGTTGCGGCCAGCGAGCGCAGATAATAGGTCGTTTTGAGACCCTTACGCCATGCCTGCATATACGTTTCGTGGAGCTTTTTGCCGCTGGGATTGAAGAGGTAAAGGTTGAGTGACTGCCCCATATCGATCCACTTCTGGCGGCGGCTAGCGCATTCTATCAACCAGACTGGCTCGATATCGAAGGCGGTAAGGTAGCGCTGTTTGATCTGATCCGGGATGAAGCCGAGTTCCTGCAAGGAGCCGTCGAAGTATTTGAGCGCCTCCACCGCGTCCGCATTCCACAAGCCAAGCTGTTTGAGATCGTTGACGAGGAACTCGTTGATTGTGGTGAACTCGCCGGACAGGTTGCTTTTCACATACAGGTTCTTGTACGTCGGCTCAATCGACTGGCTGACCCCAACAATTGATGAGATCGTAGCGGTGGGAGCGATTGCCATCACGTTGCTATTGCGCATCCCGTGCTTCTTCACGGCCTCGCGAACCGGCGTCCAGTCCATGCTTGTTGTGCGATCCATCTCGATTGGCTCGCCGCGATCCTCTTCGAGCAGGGCGATGCTATCAATGGGCAGAATGCCGCGCTGCCATTTGGAACCCTGATAACTGGAATAGGTGCCGCGCTCCTCCGCCAGCCGGGTTGAGGCCAGAATAGCGTAGTAGGAGATGTTCTCCATGCTACGGTCAGCAAACTCTACCGCTTCCTGGCTTGCATAGCTAATGCCCAGCTTATGCAGCGCATCCTGGAAGGCCATCAAACCAAGTCCGACGGGGCGATGGCGCGAATTGGCCTGCTGCGCCTCTTTCGTCGGATAGTAATTGATATCAATTACGTTGTCCAGCATGCGCACGGCGATCTGGACCGTTTTCTGGAGCCGTTCCTGGTCAAGAGCGCCGTCGTGAATATGCGCGGCCAGATTGATCGAACCCAGGTTACAAACAGCGGTCTCATCAGCGGAGGTGTTGAGGAGAATCTCGGTGCAGAGATTGCTGCTGTGTACAACGCCCACGTGGTTCTGGGGCGAGCGCAGGTTCGAGGGATCTTTCCATGTGATCCAGGGGTGGCCGGTTTCAAAGAGGCGGGTAAGCATCTTGCGCCAGAGTTCGAGTGCTGATACCCGCTTGAAGTTGCTCAGCTTACCATCGGTGGCCTGCTGCTCATATTCACGGTAGCGCTTTGCGAACGCCTGACCATAGAGATCGTGCAGATCGTTGGCCTCGTCGGGACTGAAGAGCGTCCACTGTTCGTTCTGCTGCACGCGCTGCATAAACAGATCGGAGATCCAGCAGGCTGTGTTCATATCGTGGGTGCGGCGGCGATCATCGCCCGTATTTTTGCGCAGGTCGAGAAACTCTTCGATGTCCAGGTGCCAGTTTTCCAGATAGGCGCAGACGGCCCCTTTGCGCTTGCCACCCTGATTGACGGCTACGGCGGTATCGTTGGCGACTTTGAGGAAGGGGATGATGCCCTGGCTGGTACCATTAGTGCCGCGAATATGTGCTCCCAGCGCGCGCACGTTGGTCCAGTCGTTGCCCAGGCCGCCTGCCCATTTGGAGAGCAGCGCATTATCTTGAATGCACTTGAAGATATGTTGCAGATCATCGTCAATAGTGGTGAGATAGCACGATGAGAGCTGTGGATGGCTGGTTCCCGCGTTGAAGAGCGTCGGCGTAGCAGGTGTGAAATAAAATTGTGAAATTAGCTCGTAGAATTCGATGGCGCGGTCTTCTTTTGCCTCTTCTAGCAAGGCCACGCCCATTGCCACGCGCATCCAGAGCAGTTGGGGCAGTTCAAAGCGGCGTCCCTGGTATTGCAATAAATAGCGGTCATAGAGGATTTGCAGGCCAGGGTAGGCGAAGAGTAGGTCGCGCTCGGGGTGCAGAGCCGCAGCAAGCCGGGTGAGATCGAAGCTTTGCATACGGTCGTCGAGCAGCCCAGTGGCGACGCCATGACGCACAAATTCTGGGAAATAGTCGCGATATCTCTGTGCGCTTTCGGCGAGATTGACGCGGGTTGTGGCGGTTGTCGCAAAGGTTTCGTTGTAGAGCGAGAGCAGAAGGATGCGGGCAGTTACAAAGGTATAAGCAGGCTCAGTTTCGATCAGGGAGCGTGTCGCCATAATCAGTGCGTGCCACAACTCCTCATCGGCAATGCCTGCATAGATGGTCGAGCGTACAGCGGCGAGCAGGCGTTGGCTGCTGACGGCAGGCTCAAATCCCTGACAAACCTCTTCCAGAATAGCCTGAAGAACGCCTGGATCAAACATTCCAGTTGGTTCCTGTGTTGTGCTATAATGGCTAGCGGATTGCCCGGAAGCATCTTGCAGAAGGATCGCCTGGTTTTGAGTGGAACGCTCCTGCCGTTTTATCATACGAAATCACTCCTTTTGTCAATATACAATATATACACAATAAAAGCCCTATTTGCCTTTAGGAAGGGTAAAATCTCAAATGTGGTTGGAGTCGTTTCTTAATCTCCGTCACTTAGTATACTCGCATTGGCCCCCAAAAACAAGCCCTTTAGCACAACATCTTGTGTTCTTTACATTTTAAACACAAGATGTTGATATGACAAGCGCACTCTGGCGAAATTTTGTTCTTCTTTTTGCTCTGCGATCATGACGGCAATCCGGGCAGGAGTCAGGTCACAGGCAGATCGAGAGCACGCATTCAGGCATAGCGTTCTACCTGCCCACCTCGTTGCTCAAACTCCTGGATCACTGACGAATTCCACCTGTCGTGAAGCCAACTCGACGGCAGTCTGAGATGTTGCAGCTCTGGTAGAGCATACAAAACCTCTAGATGTGAGATACGTTTGCTATGAGGAAGCGTTAAGCTGGTGAGCTTCTCGAGTGCAGAGAGCGCGGCAAGGTTGTTCAGTTGCTCGCAACCGCTCAGATTGAGGCTGGTCAGATTGGTCAATCTGGCAAGTGGCGAGAAATCGGTGATGATGTTGCAACCATAGAGGCTCAGATTGGTCAGCTTGCTCAACAAGTGGAGCGGAGCCAGATCGACCAGCGATTGGCACCAGTCAAGATTCAAGCTGACCAGTTCGCTTAGTGACGAGAGGGGAGTCAGGTCTGTAATGGAACCACAATCGTTGAGATTTAACCATTTGAGGGCGCGTAACGACGAGAGTGGGGTGAGATCCCAAATGCAGCAGAGGCCGCTAAGATCCAGCCATGTGAGCGTATGGACCGATGAAAGAGGCGTGAGATCGGTAATCAGCGAGCAGCCAGTTGCATTGAGTTCTGTAAGTGAGCGGAGCGACGCGAGCGGTGCGAGATCGCATACCTGCTGACAGCCGGCCATATTTAGTATGCGTAGCTTCTGCAAGGAGGAGAGCGGCGTAAGATCTTTGAGTGCCAGACACTTATAGAAATTAAGCATTTCCAGTTGTTGCAACGCCGCCAATGGTGAGAAATCCCTGATGCCATGACAGCCTATCAGGTCGAGCGAGACCAGTTGTTTGAGCGAGGCCAGCGCTGTTATATCTTCTATTCGTCGGCATAATCCTAGATGGAGAGCGGTCAATGTATGCAATGAGGCGAGAGGATCAATATTGTTCAGATTGTCACAATTCCAGAGCATGAGTGAAGTAAGACAGGTAAAAGAGCAAAGAGACGACAGGTCATACAGTCGTCTGGCATTGCTTACGTAAAGAGAGACAAGTGTGTTATTTGCGGCCAGTGGTTCCAGCGTTTCCAGCGTCTCAAAGCGATGAATCTCCAGATGGGTGAGCGATTTGAGAGTTGGCAGGATCGGAAATTGTTGGGCCTGTGAATCTTCGTTGTGTCCATTCTCCAGTATCAATTCTTGTAGGCTGGGCAAAATAGAGAGTGGAGATAGATCGTGCAAACGCGGACATGAGCTAATGACAAGACGAACTAGATGAGGAAGTGCTGAAAGGCGAGAAATATCGGTTAACGCTTCACAGGACAATAAAGTAAGTTCATGTAGATATGGGAGAGTAGAGAGAGACGGAAGATGTGTTAATGTTTTGCACATATAAAGAGTAAGTTCCCGCACATGCGGAAGCGTTGGAAGCGAGGTAAGATCACTGCCCCGATAGTTATGGAACTGTAATGTCGTCAGTCCTGGTAAATGTTTTAGTGGAGCCAGCGACTTCCCGGCGAAAGATGAGATGCGCAGCCGTCCGTTATAGCCTGGAACGTAAGCCAGTGCCTCAATACCTTCCAACGAGCGAGCATGAGTGATCGACAAGACATACTCATTATCGTCTTTTTCTAGTTCGACCCAGGGCTGCGTGTTGCGGCCCATTTCATATTCCTCCTGAATGAGCGGGCGTGTGTCTTCGAGATACGTTTCCAGCATTTGTTGCGCCGTTGGAGTTTGAATTAAAGCCAGAGCGCGCATGCAGGCTAGCGTCGATTTGATGTTGCGTTTGGGATCATATGCTAAAACAGGGAGGGCCGCCGCGCCAATCGCTGCTATATATTGTGCTTCTGCAACTGTACGCGGAGACTGTAGAGGATTTGCTCTATTTCCTAACATACGCAAATGCATCTCCAATCCAGATAGATTTTCACTAGATATTCTACTTTCTGATTCACATAAAAAGTATGGAATACTTCACAGTTCTAGTGTGATCCTGACCTCTTCCTGATCGTTCAGCTCTTTTTGCTCTGAAGAGAGAGTCGAAAAATGATTTTGTAAGCGTTTAATGGGTGTATTTGCGTAGCCGTTTTTGAATCCTGTGTATAGGAGCGATCATCAATGAATACGAATCAGGGATGTGTGAGCAGCGTTGTAGGATGGGGTATTAGCGCGGTCCTTATGGGGGCTATTGGTGGTTTTGTGGGGTATATTGTGACGGTGGCACATAGTGCCATTGTGGGCGCTCTGCTTGGCGTGCTGGGGGGCGAGGTTTGTCTGGCGCTTCTATTTGTGCTGGTGCAATTTATTGGTTGGGATGGTATCTCTGCGATAGGGGAAGGGTGTGCTTGCTGTGGCGAGATCCTCTCTATTTTTGGCACATTTGCCTTTGTACTCCTGGGATCTGGCATCGGTTTCCTGCTCTGGCACAACACATGGTTGGGGATGCTTGCGGGAGGAAGTTGTGCGCTCTCCATCTCCATCGTTTGTCTCGTGCTATTGCGTGCCTGGCAGCAGGAGATATGGATGGCACTACGAATGACCCCTATAACAGCATAAATTTGGGGAACACTTGCATCAATTCATGCCCTCATACTATACTCCTCATATGCACTATTTAGGGAACATATCTGGGGAATGAGCTATGCCAAAGGCTGCTACTTGTGTGTTGGTCTGGTCTGTTGAGCACAAGAGTTATGAACTGCATGAGCAGGGATGCAGAGAGACTGCTCTCCTGTCAGGGGATGACGAGTGCTGGCAACGCTGGCTGGTAACTCACACATCCTTTTCTTTCCAGGGAAGAAGCGGCCAGATCAATCTCTTGAAAGAGACTCGTAAGAATAAAGGTGAAGGGTACTGGTATGCTTATCGGCGTCACGGGAAGCGCGTTATCAAACGCTATGTGGGGCGCAGTGTCGATCTGTCTCTTGCACGCTTAGAAACTATTGCGCAAGCCTGCAACGACGGAATTGTGCCAGATGATGTTCAATCGCAGCAGAGACCATTGTTAGCACCTAAACTGCGTTTGCCACATCTGCATAGTTCACTCATCAGACGTTCGCGATTGCTGGCAAAGTTGGATGCTGGATTGGATAACAAACTGCTTCTGCTCAGCGCCCCGGCTGGCTCTGGCAAGACCACGCTAGTACGTCAATGGGTGGAGGAGTACCTTCAGCAGGAAGATCAATTGCAGGTGGCCTGGGTCTCGTTGGATGCAGGTGACAATGATCCGGTGCGCTTCTGGCGCTACGTTTTCACTGCTTGTGAGATCATACATGAGGCGATCAGCAAGCAGGCTCTCACTCTGTTGACTCCGCTACCACAACCGACCCTGTCGTCAGTACTGGAAATAGCACTGACCACGTTTCTCAATGCGTTAACCCACGCTGCAACTCCTGGCATCTTGATACTGGAAGATTACCATGTCATCACCTCATCACGGGTTCACGAAACAGTCGCGTTTTTGCTCGATCATCTGCCTCCGACCTTCCACCTGCTCATCATTTCACGCCATGATCCTCCGCTCCCTCTGGCGCGACTGCTGGCAAGCGGTGATCTCTGCTCTGTGCAGGCCGCTGATTTACGTTTCTCGCAGGAGGAGACCGCTCTCTTTTTCCAGCAAGCGCTTGTCCGTTCGCTCTCGCCCCAGATGTTCAGCCATATCGAAGCGCGTCTGCAAGGCTGGGCCGCTGGTCTGCGTCTGTTTGCTTTGCTGTTACAGGATCAGGTAGGAGATGCATTGCCAGGCGCGCTTACTGTCAATCCGCGCTCGATTCTGGACTATTTTGTCAGCGAAGTACTGCACGTTCAACCACAACCATTGCAACACTTCCTTCTTCAGACAAGCGTACTGAGCCGCTTGACTGGCTCGCTCTGCGATGCGGTGACGGAGAGGCGGGACAGCGCAGTTCTGTTGGATGCGCTGGAACATGGTAATCTCTTTTTGGAGCTACTGGATGGACCTGGACAATGGTATCGTTATCACGCGCTCTTCGCCGAAGCAATGCAACTTGAGGCGCAACAGCGCCTCGGCAAAACCCGTCTCCAGGAGGTATCGCGCCGCGCGAGTAGCTGGTATGAACAGCATGGCATGCTGGCAGAAGCTATTGAAGCGGCTTTCCAGGCAGCAGATGAGACGCGGGCCGCTGATCTGATCGAGCGTTTCATCGATGCGCAGATCTTTCATCTCATCCCAGAGATGCAAACGTTACGGCACTGGCTGGAGCAGATATCGATGGACGTGATGCAACAACACCCGATGCTGTGTTTGAGCTATGCCGTTGTGCTGCTGTGGAGCGTGTATCCCGATCTACAACCTCCTGCGACGTTGCTTGCGCAAGGAGAAGCTTTGTTACGTCTGGCGGAAGCAAGTTGGTGTGCCGAAGGAAATAGCGGCGGAGTGGCCCAGATCAACTCTTTCCGCTCTGTTATTGCGATGCAACAGGGAAAAGAAGATCTGGCGGTGTCGTATGCGAGCAGCGCGCTCGCTGGATTATCCAACAAGGATCAGGCGTGGCGCGGTATCTGCTTGAATATTGTCGGTGGGGGAGAACTGCTCGCTGGCCGTTTGTATATGGCGCGTCAGAGGCTCCTGGAGGCGCGGGAGCTATGGCAGCAGACGTGCCATATCCATGCGATCCGCAGCAACATGCTGGGGCTGGGAGCTGTTTGTTTGGAGTTGGGAGAACTACATCTGGCCGCTGAATATCTACGACAGGTGCTTACGGAGGCCAGAGAGGTTGGTGATCGCGATGATATTGCGCCTGCTCTGCTTGCTCTGGCGCAACTCTTCTATGAATGGAACGACCTGAGTGCGGCTGAGCAAGCGGCTGATGAGGCCCATACTATCGGATCGCACTTGCGCAACCAGACATATCAGGTGCAGGCCATGCTGCTGCTTGTACGCATCTGGCATGTGCAGGGACAAAGTGTGCGCGCTCAACAACGACTTGCCGCTCTGCTTGCTCAGCTGTTGCCAGAGCGCGAACCGCGCCTCTATCATGCCGTGCTGACCTGTCAGGCCCGATTGTTGCTCATGCAGGAAGAGTTTGCCGCAGCTCAACGATGTGTGACAGTTCTTGAACAGCTAAACCAGGATGAGCCGGAGCGAGAACGGGTCGCGTTGCTTGCCGCACGTTTGTTACTGACAGGTGAAAAGGCACAGGAGGCTTTAGAGATCCTCTCACCTGTCGTGGCATCTGCAAACGAAAATGGACGCATATGCACGCTGCTGGAAGCACAACTGCTCATGATGTGCGCATATACAGGCTTGAAGCAGGCAGGAGTTGCCAGAAGGATACTGCAAGCGATACTGCCAGTTGCCCGGCGCGAAGGGTATCTACGCCTCTTTTTGGATGAAGGGGATGTTCTGGCTATTCTGTTGCGCTCACATGTGGCTCATCTGCGTGGGAAATCTCATCCCTATCTACAAAAACTGCTCTCCGCTTTTGCGCCAGGCGGTGAGGGCGCTTCTTTGTTGCCTCAGCCACTCTCTGCACAGGAGCAACGAGTCCTACGCCTGCTTGTGGAGGGTCGCACCAATCAGGAGATTGCGCTAGAGCTAGTCGTCTCTATCAATACGGTGAAGGCGCACGTGAAAAATTTGTATCGCAAGCTTAACGTGAGCCATCGTCTGGAGGCCAGCGTTGTTGCTCAACGTTTGCATCTGCTCTAATCTCGCCTGATAATCCCCATCTGCCAGCATATCCCGCTGGAATAGAGAAAACGCTAGCATTGGGTAAGATAAGTAAATTTGCTCATGAAAACGGTAAGATGATATTATAACATTGGGTGAAGAAATCTTCATGAGAAAGTGAGCAAGAAACATATGGCTGAGTCAGCTGCGATACTTGATATAGAGAAGCGGGTTGAGCATGGATATGCTGAAAATGATGGCGTCAAGATTCATTACGCCAGCCTGGGCAGAGGACCATTGATTGTCATGATTCACGGCTTCCCTGACTTCTGGTATACCTGGCGGCATCAAATGGCGATCTTATCAGAGCAGTTCCAGACTGTTGCCATCGATCAGCGCGGCTATAACTTGAGCGACAGGCCGCAAGGGGGCGAAAACTATCGGATGCGGCATCTTGTAAGCGATGTGGCGGCGGTGATTCGTCATCTGGGGAGGGAGCAGGCAATCATCATGGGTCACGATTGGGGTGGAGCCGTCGCGTGGCAGTTTGCGACGCACCTCCCGGCCCAGACGGAGAAGTTGATTGTTCTCAATTTGCCACATTTGCGCAATCTGTCAAGAGAACTGGCGCGTAATCCCCAGCAGCAGCAGAATAGTCAGTATGCACGTAATTTCCAGCAGGAGGGTGCACATCTCCAACTGACGCCGGAGAAGCTCAGCCAGTGGGTGACAGATCCACTGGCCAGGGAGCGCTATATCGAGGCGTTTCGGCGTTCAGATTTTGAGGCCATGCTGCACTACTACAAGCAGAATTACCCGCGCCCACCGTATGAGGAAAGTTCGTCGCTGGTAGTCAAGGTTCAAGCCTCTGTGCTGCAAATTCATGGCCTGGAAGACAAGGCGCTGCTGCCTGGCGCGCTCAACGATACCTGGGAATGGTTGGAGCAAGATTACACGCTTGTTACTATTCCTCATGCCGGCCATTTTGTGCAACAGGATGCCGCCGATCTTGTCACACGTACAATACGAAGCTGGTTAACGCGATAGGTGTTTGTATTGCATGGATTAAATCTGAGTGGAATGGCCCATGTTCGTAGGTGTGTGAGGGACAGGCTTATACAAAGGCAAAGTAGAAAGGGGAATGGATTGGGCGGAGGAGGCGGGATTCGAACCCGCGAGGGCTATTCACCCTACACGATTTCCAGTCGTGCTCACTAGACCACTATGAGACTCCTCCAGGATGGGCGGAGAGGGCGGGATTCGAACCCGCGAGGGCTTGCACCCTACCGCTTTTCGAGAGCGGCACATTCGACCACTCTGACACCTCTCCGCGAAGCAGTATAACATATCTGTTGTGATGTGACAAGCATTATTTTTGCAGGGTTTTGTGCAAGCGAAGGGAGCGAACAATCAGTTGGTAGCTGTGACCTCTTTGATAAATGCAGCATACCAGCGCCCGCTCTCTTTGATGATGCGCCGCTGAGTGATGTAATCGACATAGATCAGGCCAAAGCGTTTACTGTAGCCATCCGTCCACTCGAAATTGTCCAGCAGGGACCAGACAAAATAGCCGCTGATCGGCACCCCCTGCTTCAGCACCGTCTCAAGTTCCAGCAGATGTTCGTGCAAGTAGCGAACGCGGCGCTTATCTGGCACATGTCCTCTGCCGTCCCAGCTATCCTCAAAAGCTGCCCCGTTTTCCGTAATTAGGATCGCTGAGGGAGCATAGTCGCGCTGCACCCGTAGCAGCATATCGGACAAACCCTGGGGATAGATCTCCCATGCCATCTGTGTATAAGATGCTTCCGGGACCGGCACAACCGGCTCATAGTGCTGTGTGCGTAGCGGCGTGCGGATCAGCGAGCGCGAATAGTAGTTCACGCCCAGAAAATCCAGCGGCGTTGCAATGATCTGCATATCTATATTTTTAATAGCAGGCGGAGCTACTCCCAGATTATTGAAGAGTTGCTCCGGGTAGGTGCCGCGAAAGAGAGGATCGAGGAACCAGCGATTGTGCAGGACATCCAGTTGCTCAACCCCTTGCTGCGTTGCCTCGCTCTCGTCAGCAGCGTAGATGGGCGTAAGGTTGAGCGTAATACCGATGTGTGCTTCGGTTTGAGCATGAGCACGAATCCGCTCAGTTGCCAGCCCATGTGACAGTAGAATGTGATGACTTGCAAGGACGGCGGACGAAAAATCCCGTATACCAGGCGCATGTGTCCCGATACCATAGCCGAGATAGGCGCTACACCAGGGTTCGTTATGTGTCACCCACCAGGAAACACGATCTCCCAACTTTCGGGCCATAAGTTCGGCGTAATCGGCAAAGGCGTAGGCCGTCTCGCGCGTCAGCCATCCTCCTTGCTCATGCAGTGCCAGAGGAAGATCCCAATGATAGAGCGTGGCGACAGGGCAGATATCGTGAGCCAGCAGTGCATCAACCAGCCGATCATAGAAGTCAAGCCCGCATGCATTGATCGGTCCGTTTCCCTGTGGCAAGATGCGTGGCCAGGACACCGAGAAACGATAAGCTTTCAACTGTAGCTCTTTCATCAGCGCAACATCATCGAGCATCCAATGATAATGATCTGCGGCGACATCGCCCGTTTCGCCGTGCCAGGTGGTGCCCGGTTCCCTGACGAACGTATCCCAGATGGAGGGACCACGACCACCTTCTCGTACGGCTCCTTCGGTCTGGTACGCGGAGGTGGCCGCGCCCCAGAGGAAATCGGGCGGGAAGGCATGAGGGGAAGAGAGCTTGCGGCGAGAGGGACTGCCAGCCAGTTGTACAGCCGAGAGATCAGGCGCGAAGCTGTGAACATCCATAATATGCAGGATGCGCTCGCGTGTTTGTGGATCTACATCAGGTTTGTGATTCAACACACGCGAGACCGTTGCTATCGAAACCCCGGCAAGTTGAGCAATGTCGCGGATCGTAAATTTTCTGGTCATACCATTTATCGTGCCTTTACAAAAGGCTATGCTTCCTAGCAGACTCACCACAAGAATTAATGTCTGCATTATAACTTGTAGAGATCACTTTCTCAACTGCCGCGTCCATTATCTGGAGAGCTACATCTCGTTGATTTCCCCCTGTTCATAGAGCCAGCGTACAAAATGCATGCGCAGATCCTCGGAGATGCGCTGTTGCATTTCACTATTTTCGTAAAGATGTGCGCGTAAATGCATAAGTTGCACAGCTTCCTCCCAGTAGAAGCCGGTATCCATCAACAGACGCAGCATTTCATGTTCGCTTGCAGAGGAGGGAGAGGCGACGTGGGCCTCGGAGGATTGGTGGGGATAATGATAGTCAGCAGAACTTTCCATAAAAGGGAATTGCCAGTTTTCCATTTTTATTTGCTCCTTTGAGTTTCAATAGGAGACCATATTCAAATCATGAAACATGAGACGCATACCGTTTTCCATATCATGGCCTGGTGCATAAGCTCTTCCTGGAAGAAAGCTTCTAGCATTTGTATCGGCAAAAGATAGACTGGCGTATAGCGATGAGGTGAAGAAAGCATTTAAGGACTTCTGCATAGGGGACTGAGGACTTGAGTAAATAGTGCTTTGCCGGCTGGCGCTCTACACTTTCATATGTGCAATTCGGAGAGAGCATTTGGGAAGTTGGCTTTTGGAAAGCTTGAAAGGAGTCGTGTATGGGGGCGTCGGCAACGGTAAGCGATATCTGGACCGAGTTCATCGAAACGCGACGTTCAGAGTTGCGTAACGAATTAATTACTGCATATGCACCTCTCGCTCGCTTTGTTGTCGGGAGACTGGGGATACCACCAACCAGCCTGTTGGATACGGAAGATTTAATCAGTTATGGCATGATCGGGCTAATCAACGCCATTGACCGCTTTGACCCGGAGCGAGGTGTCCGTTTTGAGGCATTTGCCACGCCTCGTATTCGCGGAGCCGTCATCGATCAATTGCGCCAGCTGAACTGGTTGCCGCGTGCGGCTGTAGCGAGAATACGACAGGTTGAGTGTACGTTAGCAAGTCTTGAACAGATGTTTGGTAGACCTGCTACTGAAGAGGAGGCAGCAGGAGCAATGGGCGTATCGTCGGAGCGATATCGCCAGATGTTGCAGGAGATGAGCGCTACGATCCTCTCGCTGGATGCGCCTTTGGGATCGTTGATGCAAGAGGATGAGTTGACCTCGCTGAGCGATTTGTTGGAAGACGTAGATGCGTTGGGACCAGCAGAGCAGGTAGAGCAGAGAGAATTGAGGGGAATTCTCACGCAGGCTATTGAGCGTTTGCCCGAGCGGGAACAGTTGTTGCTTTCCTTATACTACAAAGAGGAACTGACTATGAAGGAAATCAGCAAAGTTATGGGCGTCTCTGAATCGCGCGTCTGCCAATTGCGTATGCAAGCAATCATGCGCCTGCGTGTTGCGCTCTATACCTATCAGTCGGGAGAAGAGCGACCCAATGCAATCAACGAAATTGGGGAGAAATATCGATCACAAGCGGGTAAGAAGGGCGAGAATCCGAAGGCGATTGTCGGGAGAAGCTCCAGGCAGCGTGGTTTGTAATGTCTCCAATTTTGCTGAGGTGACGTTGAACTATAGGAGAAGCTACGTCGTGTACACTACTGAAGCGATGTTGAACGACCGATGATAGAGGTATAGAGTGATACGTTGGGAGGGGACGACGCGTAAGATGAGCATACTCTGTATTTTCGTGTTGGGAGGGACATCATGAAAGTAGGTACTGTGGGTACGCACCTGCATATTGTGCGCGCGAAAAGGACGGTTGATACCGGGAAAAGATGTGCGGACGAGCACCCAATTACAATTGAAGAGGGAGCAACGATCCGGGCAGAGAAGCAAGCGCTCATCAGACGAGGTATGCGTGCCGCACAAAGATGGCCGCAAGAGCGTAATGCACGAGTAGAAGCACTACGATCTCTGGTGCAAAGTGGTCATTACCGAATTGATAGCAAAGCTATCGCGGAATGTCTGTTAAATAACGAAACGCATTTCGTATAGGCGTGCTTAATTTTGACTTACGAGGTATACTTAGTATACCCACTATATGGTGCGAACAGCGTCTAAATTAAGAGGTGCCATAGCCCGTAAGGGCATGGTTGGCGAACCCGTTTTGCCCTTATTGTGGATATTGCTTCTCGCACCCGTATATCGCGCCCTCGGGGCATCTGAATAGTGAAAGAGATTATAGTAGTAGCTCTACGTTCGACACTCAATCTTCTTTTGCGGTCACGCTGAAAGAAGCGCCCATGAGGGCGTTTGTCGCAGCGCAGGGACGCTTAGAACATGCTTCTGATGAAGGGAGCCTTGCATGCTTGTATTGCGACGGAAAGTTGGTGAAAGTATAGTGCTTGCTGGGGTTATCCACATTTCAGTGTTGGCTGTTGAAGGTGAGCGCGTCAAGATAGGTATCAGCGCCCCTCCAGATGTATCGATTGTGCGTGAAGAACTTTTGCGCACAACGACCACCAACACGCCCAACCAGAGTACCCCGGTACAACAGCGATAAGAACCAGCAGCCATACAATGTGAGAAGGTGGACGACACGTGTATGTGTGCGGCACGTGTCTACACGTTCTTTTAGTTCAGGAAAGGTGGGTTTTGGCAGCGTTTATACAATGTTCCTGGTTGATATGGAAATGAGGGATGCTGTAGCTAACAGGCATCCCTCATTTCTTGCTGTTCAATATGAGATCGTAGCGATTATTCCGCTTTTGCTTCCTCTACGCGATGTCCGTTTGCATGTTCCTGCACCGTATTTTCGGCTGTTCGGGGCGTAGCTTCTTGCCGAATAAAGGCTTCGGTGAGTTCGCGGGCCTCATCGTCGGGATGCTGAACTGGAGGCGACTTCATCAGATACGAGCTTGGCCCTTCCAGCGTTCCACTTATGCCGCGATCAAGGGCGAGTTTGACCATACGGACCGCATCGATCACGACGCCAGCTGAGTTGGGGGAGTCCCAGACTTCTAGCTTAAGTTCGACGTTCAGCGGGACATCGCCAAAGGTGCGCCCTTCCAGGCGAATGTAGGCCCATTTGCGGTCGCTCAGCCAGGCCACGTAGTCAGAGGGACCGATGTGGACGTTATCCTCGCCCAGATCATAATCAAGCTGGCTGGTGACAGCGTTTGTCTTGCTGATCTTTTTGGATTCGAGCCGGTCGCGCTCCAGCATATTGTAAAAGTCGGTATTGCCACCAACGTTCAGTTGCATCGTGCGTTCCAGCTTGACGCCACGCTCGCGGAACAGGCGTGCCAGCTTGCGATGAACAATCGTGGCACCAACCTGGCTTTTAATGTCGTCTCCAATCATAGGCAGGCCGGCCTCTTTAAAGCGATTTTGCCAGTACTGTTCGCGTGCGATGAATACAGGAATGCAATTGACAAAGCCGATGCCAGCTTGTAGTACCTGCTCAACGTACCATTTTGTCGCTGTTTCGGAGCCAACTGGCAGGTAGTTAATCAATACATCAGTTCCAGTATCCTTGAGGATGTTGACGACATCTGAAGTCTGACTGGGAGCTTTTTTGATGATTTTGGAGAGGTATTTGCCCAGGCCATCATGGGTCATACCACGATAGACTTTGGCGTTGAGCTTAGGAACATCAGAGAAACGATACGTATTGTTGGGTGCTGCATAGATAGCTTCGCTGATATCTTTGTTGACTTTATTGCTATCGATATCGAATGCCGCCGAAAATTCGATGTCGTTGATATGATAGCCACCCAGGTTGACATGCATCAGGCCAGGCACAAAATCTTCCGGGCTGGCATTGCGGTAATAGTGTACACCCTGTACCAGAGAACTTGCACAGTTCCCTACACCAATAATACCCACACGCACTTTCTTACCCATTGTTTGTTACTCCTCTTCAGGTCTATCTGTGTGATGCAAAGGCATCACACCTATCTTTAAGTACAGGTCTGATTGATACTGTACCTACTATACCTTTGTTGATCGCATCATTGCTATGGAATTTCTTACACATCTTCTGTGAAATACTAAACCCTTCGCCCATTCGATGATAGCATTAAGAATTTCACCTGTTTATAGAATATCGACACTCTCATCAGGAAATCTCATAATCTTCTGCTTTGTAACCGCTATTATTGCTTAATCAATGAAAAGCTGTTCATTCGTATGGGCTAATCCTACTATTGAACCACTTTTCCCTCTATCAACATACTACAGGATTTTGCTAACAAGCTGGATATTGTTATACAGGAAGAGCAGAATAGGTTATATAATCATAACACTGAAACAGTAAATATAACCATTTCTATACTCATTCAATACTTTCTTTCTGTTCATAGGATGGTATGCTTAATGCAATGAATGCAATGATGACCATGAAAGATATCAAGATTGTAAGCATAATGAGAGACGTAAAAATATTCTTGTTAGGGGAATGGGATGATGAAGCATAAAAAGAAAGTATTGGTTATTGGCCTGGATTGCGCCCCGCCAGAATTGATCTTTGAGCAATGGCGGGAAGAACTGCCGAATATCAGACGGGTGATGGATCGTGGTGTCTGGGGCCGGTTGGAGAGTTGTGTTCCAGCGATTACCGTTCCTGCCTGGAGTTCTATGATGGCGAGCAAAGATCCCGGCACGCTGGGCTTTTACGGCTTTCGCAATCGTGGCGACTATTCGTATCAAAAGCAGGTACTGGCGAATGCGCTCTCGGTCAAGACGGAGCGGGTATGGGATATTCTTTCGCGGGCAGGGAAAAAAGTTATCACCATTGGCGTCCCTCAGACCTATCCACCCAGACCGGTGAACGGGATTCAGGTAGGCTGTTTTCTTTCGCCGTCCACCAGCAATCGTGAGCGCCCATATACTTATCCGGCATCCGCTATGGACGAAATAACAGGAATTGTAGGGGATTATCTGGTTGATGTTCCCAATTTTCGCACCGATGATAAAGCATATCTGTTGCGCCAGGTCTACACAATGACCGAAAAACGTTTTAAACTTGTAAAGAGATGGCTGTTAGAGAAGGACTGGGACTTTTTTATGTTCGTAGAGATGGGTACTGACCGTATTCATCATGGCCTGTGGCGCTTTCATGACTTAACACATCGAGATTATCAAGTTCATCCGGTGTATAATAATAGCATCCGCGAGTACTATCGTTATATTGACGAAGAAATTGGTCAGATATTGGAATTGATAGACAACGATACCACGGTCTTCATTGTGTCTGATCATGGTGCGAAAAAAATGGATGGCGGCATCTGTATCAACGAATGGTTGATACGAGAAGGATATTTGACATTGCAGTCGTACCCGGAGACGCGTACCGCCATTGATACATGTGAGATTGATTGGAGCAAGACAAGGGTCTGGGGGGATGGTGGCTATTACGCGCGCGTCTTCCTCAATAGAGAGGGGCGTGAGCCGCAGGGAATCGTCAAATCCGGCGAAGTTGCAGCGTTATGCGCGGAACTGAAGGCTGGATTGGAGGCTATAGTTGATCCCGATGGCGTGAATATCGGGACCAGAGTTTTTCAGCCACAGGAGATATACCAGCGGTGCAACGGCGTGCCACCTGATCTGATTGTCTATTTTGGTGATCTATACTGGCGCTCAGTGGGCAGCGTCGGCTATAACTCCATCTATACGTTTGAGAACGACATCGGCCCGGATGATTGTAATCACGCCCAATATGGAATCGTGATCAAACATGATCCAGACAAACTGGAGGAACCGGGAGGGCGAGAACTAACGGGACTGCAACTGATGGATATCGCTCCAACTATCTTACAACAATTACAGGTTTCTGTACCCGCTGATATGCAGGGAAAGGGTTTTTAGTGTCAGGAACATCTCGTAGAAAGCATATGGGGGAGAAGTGCTGTCTTCGCCGTAAGACGTGACAATAAGCAAGCTATGAAATGCTTCCATGAGCGCCCGGCTGCAAGCGTGTACCGGGAGCGGGATAGCGATGTTGACACGCTATTTCCGCCGCAAGAACAGTCAAGGAGAAGAATCTACATGGCAAATACTGGTTTCACGATCTGGTTTACTGGACTTTCTGGGGCAGGCAAAAGCACGCTATCAGAGGCAGTTCAGCAACGTCTGAATGCATACGGTCGCAACGTTGAAATTCTCGATGGCGATGTGGTTCGCACCCATCTGAGCAAGGGACTCGGTTTTAGCCGCGAGGACCGCGACACTAATATCAAACGCATTGCTTTTGTCTGTAGCCTGCTGACCCGCAATGGCGTGGCCTGTATCTCGGCTGCCATTGCCCCTTATCGTGAAGCGCGCGACTGGGCCAGGAATGAGATCGGGAACTTTGTCGAGGTCTATGTGAAATGCCCCATCGAAGTTTGCCGCGAGCGCGACGTGAAGGGTCTCTACAAGCTCGTTGATGAGGGCAAGATTAAGAATTTTACCGGTGTTGATGATCCCTATGAGGAGCCGGAAAATCCCGAACTCGTGGTTGAGACCAACAAAGAGACCATCGATGAGAGCGTCAATCGCATCTTCGCCAAGCTGGTAGAACTGGGATATCTGGATTCTGAGTTTCTGCCACAGGACGCGCAGGCGAGCAGCAGCCGCGCATAAGGAATAGAAAAACCTATCGTAAGTTTTGAAAGGAAAACGGGAAAAAAACGCAATGGCGAATGGATTGATTGCTCCTCACGGAGGAGAACTGGTTATAAATCTGGCAAGCGAAGACGAGCGAGCCGAGTTGCAGAAAGTTGCACGCACTCTGTCACAGATTGTGGTTGGCTCGCGTCAACTGGCCGATCTGGAGATGCTGGCGAACGGCGCGTATAGTCCGCTCGGTGGTTTTATGACGCGCGACGATTATCTAAGCGTTGTCAACGATATGCACCTGAGCAATGGGTTGCCCTGGTCGATTCCTATCACCCTTTCTGTCACTGCGGATCAGGCCAATGCGATTGCGCTTGGTTCGCAAGTAGCCCTGGTGAATGATCAGGGAGCGTTGCAGGCCGTGATGACGGTGGAAGAGAAGTTCGGCTATGATAAGCAGCTTGAGGCGCGCAAGGTATATCGCACCGAGGAAGATGCTCATCCAGGTGTGAAGGTCGTCTATCAGCAGGGGGATATCTTGCTGGGCGGTCCTGTACGCGTTGTCGCGTTGCAGAATCAGGCATTTGCCGAGTTCCGCTTCACCCCAACACAGTCCCGCGCCATCTTTAACGAGCGAGGCTGGAAGCGTGTCGTTGGTTTCCAGACGCGCAATCCTGTTCATCGTGCCCATGAATATATTCAGAAGTGCGCGCTGGAGACGGTTGATGGCCTGTATCTGCATCCTCTAGTGGGAGATACCAAAGGCGACGATATTCCCGCCGACGTGCGTATGCGCTGCTATGAGGTCTTGCTGGCGAATTATTATCCAGCCGATCGTGTGCAGCTTGGTGTGTTGCCTGCTGCAATGCGCTATGCCGGGCCGCGCGAAGCGATCTTCCATGCGCTGATGCGTAAAAACTATGGCTGCTCGCATTTCATTGTCGGGCGCGATCATGCAGGCGTTGGCAACTACTATGGCACCTATGATGCGCAGCGCATCTTCTCCGAGTTTGATCCGACTAAGCTCGGAATCACACCGATCTTTTTCGACCACACCTTTTTCTGCAAAGTTTGTGACTCGATGGCTTCGCAGAAGACCTGTCCCCATAGCAGCGAACATCATGTCATTTTGAGCGGTACGAAAGTGCGGCAGATGTTGCGTGCGGGTCAGGTTCCCCCTCCGCAGTTCTCGCGCCCAGAGGTTGCAAAAGTGCTGATTGAAGCAATGCGCCAGCCTGAAGCGTAATACCAGTAGGCGAGTCATTCTTAAATTTTGTAGTGGTGAAGGCATGTCCTTCACCACTGCTCGTAACCTGAAACGCGTCAGAAGCGTGTATAAAGGTGGGCAATGATGGATCTTTGCCCTGTCAACCCCAAACCCATGTCAAGAAGAGGGGCTATGACCTGCCTTTACCTGAAATGTTTGAAAAATTCTCTGTAGTGGCTTGTAGGTAAATAAGGAATAAAAAAAGATGTTAATTGCCAGAGCGCCGATGCGCATTAGTTTTGGGGGTGGTGGAACCGACCTTGAGGCATACTATGGTCGATACGGTGGTCTCGTCATCAGTACGGCGATCAATAAATACTTCTACGCAATTATCACTACCGATGAATCCGATGATCTACAGGTTATCTCAGCCGATTATCGCTCGTTGTTTCGTCATTCACCCTACAGCGACCTCTTCTGGAATGGAGATCTTGCGTTGCCCAAAGCGATCCTGCATCATTTCGGCATTCGCAAAGGTATCAATCTGTTTGTGGCAAGCGAGGTGCCGCCGGGAACGGGGCTTGGCTCATCGAGTGCCGCCGCCGTGACGCTGGTGCGTGCGCTCTCGACGCTGGTAGAACAACCTATGACCAAACATCAGGTTGCCGAGCTAGCATCAGCCATTGAAATTGAGAAGATGGGGATGCCGATTGGCAAGCAGGATCAGTATGCATCAGCCTTTGGTGGTCTAAATAAGTTCACCTTTACTCAGGAAGGAGTCGAGGTTGAGCTGCTGAAAATTGCTCCTGCCGTCAAACAAACCTTAGAGCGCCGCCTGATGCTGTTTTTTACTGGCAGTTCGCGCGAGTCAACGTCTATTCTCAAGCACCAGCGCAAATCCACGCAGGAGCGCGACGAGTCAGTGCTCCTGGCGCTACATAACATCAAACAGGTCGCTCTGGATATGCAGACCGCGCTTGAGCGTGGCAATCTGGACGAATTTGCCCGTCTCCTCCACTATTCCTGGCAGGAGAAGCGCCGCCTGGCCCCTAACCTCTCGACCAGCACTATCGACGAATGTTACGAGCTGGCGTTGAGTTGTGGTGCAAAGGGCGGCAAGATTACAGGCGCGGGCGGTGGCGGTTTTATGATGCTCTATTGTCCGCAAGAGAGACAGGAGGCGGTGACGAGTGCATTGGAGGAGCGTGGGTTGAAGCGTATGAATTTTCATTTTGATCAGCAGGGAGCAACCGTCATTCTGAATGTCGCAACCAGCTTTAATCATCTCTGGGTATCGCCATATGAAGAGCAATTCAAGTAGAAATTCAGAGTAGAAATATGGAGAAAACGTTGGAAACCGTCATCAACTACTTCGCCGAGCTTGAACAGATGATGCGCGAGATCTCGTTACCACATCTGCAACGTGTGCTACAATTGCTTGAGCGAGCGTATCACGATGGACATCGTATCTTCATTATGGGTAATGGCGGAAGCGCCGCTACCGCCTCGCACTTTGCGCTCGATCTTGCCAAAAATACGATTATCCCTGGCATGCCGCGCCTCAAGGCTATCTCGTTAACGGATCATGTGCCACTGATTACGGCATGGAGCAACGATACGGCTTACGAGCATATCTTCGCCGAACAACTGGCGAACCTCGTTGAGCCGGGCGATGTCGCGGTTGGCATTAGCGCCAGCGGCAACTCGCTTAACGTTATCAATGCCTTGCTCTTGGCGAGAAGGTCGCGCGCGTATACGATTGGTCTGTTGGGAGCACAGGGAGGGCGCATTAAAGGGCTGGTTGATGCCTATGTGCTGGCACCCGGCAAGAATATTGAAGAAGAGGAGGATGCGCATATGATCCTGTCTCACATTATTACACGCCATATGCGCGGAATCGTGCGCTCCTATGCTGAGCGACAGGCAGAAACCGAGGCGATGAGTGTTTTATGAGAAGAGAGCGATGGTGTGGATCATCGCTCTCTTTTCCATTCCTATCCTACTTGTTCCGTTCCATTAGCTGGTTCCTTCCCCACCGTCGATGTTAGCTCTTCAATGACCGCAATATCCTCCGCTCGTATGGCAATCTGTTCCGTCTCTTCGGGGCGTTCCACTACTTCGACCAGAAGCAGCACATCATATCCGTTCTGCGTCGCAAGAGCCTGAAAATGGATAATTCTGATCACCTGGTATTGTGGAAATTCAGGCAGTTCTTTGCCGATTAATCCGTTCGCCCAGGCCGATATTTCTGTCATCGAAGCTGCATGCTCGTAGCCAAGCAAGCGTGTTTCCATAGCATAATCGCTTTCTCATCTCTTTATTCAACAAAGAGAACTCGCTGCTGTCTCTTTAAGCTTTTTCTATAACTCATTGCGCTGTATTTTCCAATCCGTCTGCGCTTTTTGCAAGCCCAGCAACTCCTGTTCCATTTGCAGGATTTCTTGCTGAAGCTGTTGTTTACGCTGTTGTGGACCCCACAGCTGAACATCTTCGATCATTTTGTAGCCGCGCCGCAGCACGCCTCGCGGAACAAAGGCCGCCGTCTCGCTGTGTTGCGCCCGCTTGTTGCTCATATCCATATTGACCTGCTTGAGCATTAATTTGAGCTGCTTCATCTGAAGTTTGAGCTGGGTGATCTGTTCTTTGTAGGGGTCTGTCACTTCGCGGTAGGTGTGGGTGGATTCGGTTGGTGCCGTACGCGTAATTGCTCCGGGCAGTTCCAGTTGTGCTCCGCAATCGTCGCAAAAGTGTGCTCCATCGCGTACACGTTGGCCGCATGTTGCGCAAAACATGTGTTTGTTCCCTCCTGAAACCTGTCTGTGCGTTATTTACTGAGAGAGGTCAGTATCTCTGTTTTGTTGTACGGTATGATCGTCAGGATAGTTTCGCGACTTGTGAGAGTGCGAAGACTGCTGAAGAAGAAAAAAGAATGGAGTTACACCTCGTCGTGCAACTCCAGGAGAATATATCTTGCGAATTCGTTGATTGGGAAGCTGGATTAGTAGGTTCTGCGGAATCCGCCAGAAAAGGCGCGTAGGATCGCGATCAGGATACAGGCACCGATAAAGGCGACCACAACGCTTCCCCAGAAACCATAGCTTGCAGCCGGCACCAGCAGATCCAGCAACAGGCCGCCGAGGAAGGCACCAACGATACCCACAATAACGTCGCCAACGATACCATAACCGCCGCGCATAACCATACTTGCCAGAAATCCAGCAATTAAGCCTACCACCAACCATGCCAGTAAACCACCAGGATTAAGTGCTGCTCCAAGAATAAATGTTGCAACTATCATGTATTGCCACCTCCTTGTTGCTTCAATAGAGTGTTTTCTATGATTCTCTTTTTTATTTGCTTTTGTTACTGTCAACACATGAGACACGGATCATCTCACCCGATAGTTTCGCTTTTCGCGCCCATCGACAAATTATTAACCTCTTCCTAATCCTCGACTTATCTTTCTAATGTGGTAGAGCTTAAAATGAAAAACAGCTAATAAAATAAGGGTGATCATCTCTATTGAGACTCCTTTTCCTGGCTTGACAAATGCACTAGTTTTCATTATCATATGTCTATTAGACCTATTAAGAGACATACTATTAGACCTGATAATTGTTGCGAAATTATGAGAAACATATCATCAGGCGTTGGTTGTGGGAACCAATGCAAAGGGAGTTGCTTCTATGGATACTGTTACAACACCTGTATTGATTGTAGGTGGTGGCCTGGTTGGTTTATCAACGTCGCTTTTTCTGACACAACACCATGTTTCCTCGCTGCTTGTAGAGCGCCACGCCAGCACATCTATTCACCCGCGCGCTCGTGGCATCAATTTTCGCTCAATGGAGCTTTTTCGTGAGTTAGGACTGGAAGAGCAGCTACGTCTTGCTGGAAAAGATCTTGCCAATAATCACGGCATGCTGGTTGTTGAGACGCTGGCAGGAGTCGAGCGTAAGCGTATTGCGATGGCAGAGCCAGAGCATAGCTCAATGGATCTCGTCAGTCCGACAGGTTGGTGCGTCTGTGCCCAGGATCAGAGCGAACCTGTCCTGCTTGCGGCGGCTCGTCAGCGTGGCGGTGATCTCCGTTTCAGCACCGAAATGATCTCATTCGAGCAGGATGAGGCTGGTGTGACCGCTATTGTGGCAGACCGAACCACCGGAGCGCAACAGACCATTCGCGCCGACTACCTGGTAGCTGCTGATGGCGCTGCCAGCCCTATTCGCAACGCTCTTGGCATAACCAGAAGCGGCACTGGAACGCTGGGACACAATATTAGCATCTACTTTTCCGCCGATCTGGGTGATCTGGTGCGAGGCCGCGAGTTTGTGCTGTGTCAAGTTGAGAACGCAGAGGTTCGAGGCTTGTTTATCGCCATCAACAACAGGGATCTCTGGTTATTCAGTATAGCTTATGACCCTGAGCGTGGTGAGAGGCCGGAAGATTTCTCGGCTGAGCGCTGTATCGATCTGATTCGTAAGGCTGTTGGCTTGCCGCAACTTGCCGTTGAAATCAAGAGTATCCTGCCCTGGGAGGCGGCGGTACGGGTTGCTGATCGCTTTCAAGATGGGCGCATCTTCCTGGTTGGCGACGCCGCACACCAGATGCCTCCGACCGGAGCCTTCGGTGCAAATACCGGCATTCAGGACGCTCATAACCTTGTCTGGAAACTAGCAGCGGTCTATCATGGACAGGCCGCATCTGCATTGCTTGCAACTTATGACGAAGAGCGACGCCCGGTTGCCCGCTTCACAACCGAACAGGCCGGCCTTCGCTCTGCCGCTACTGCATTTGATCCTCGTAACGCAAACCGAACAGATCTGGCCGATAGCCTCGTCATTATCACGGGATACCAATACACATCTGGGGCGATCATTGCGGATGAAACTGAGCCACTGCCCCTTGATCATCTGGCGCTGGATGGTCATCCGGGCAGACGTGCTCCTCATGTCTGGCTTGAACGGCAAGGCAGACGCATCTCGACGCTCGACCTCTTCGGGCCGCGCTTTGTCTTGTTAACTGGAGAGCAGGGACAGGGATGGCGCGATGCTGCTCATGCTCTAGCTACTCGTCGAGACCTTAATCTCGATGTCTATTGCATCGGTTCCAGTGACGATCTCATTGATCTGGATAATCGTTGGAGCGATGCTTATGGCGTGACGAGTGCTGGTGTGGTGCTTGTGCGCCCTGATGGTTTCGTATGCTGGCGTGCGCGAGATGCAAAAGAGCCGCAGGAACAGGCGCTAGCAGCCGTTCTAGATCAACTGTTGCATTAAGCGTTCTCAATCATAATGCAAGAGCTTTTACCAGAGCGGTAAAAGCTCTTTTCGCCTGGTAATTTATCTGTGTATCTAGAGGTCGCTACCTGCCACCGAGTCTTTCTTGCCAGGAAGCAGTTTTTCTCGCAATTGCAGCGTCCAATCGACCTCCGCCTGCCACTGCTCGGCTCGATGTTGCATGATATTGAGCGCCAGTTCTCTATGAGCAGGATTGGCCCCTTTGTTGTCGGCGAGTTCGTGAACGAGGTTTGCGGCTTCTGTTTTGATATGCAGTATACAGGCCTGGCAGTAATTGATGTAGTGGTTGAGCAGATGGAGGCGCTCCCTGTATGGCAAAAGATCCAGGGAAGAGACTTTTTGGTGAAAGTGGCGCTGGTAATCTCCTATATTCGATGACGTATCCATCATGAGCTTGTAGAAGCGCTTACGTCCTTCTTCGGTAATCATAAATGTGCGCGTGGTCCGTTCCGTTTGCTCTGTGTTTGGTTCGTCTTCGGCGCGTGTAATCAATCCGCTTTGCTCTAAACGGATCAACAGTGGATAGAGCGTCCCATTGCTGACCTTTGCCCAGGGACCGATGGTATCATTCGTGATTTTTGCAATGAGATAGCCATGCATGGGAAAGCGCATCAAAAGTGCAAGAATAATCAGTTCGTACATCCTGATCCCAATAACGATTATATAGATAAAAGAAAAATTTATACGCTGTTGATAGGTCGCGTAGACCTATTATAGATGTGCAAAGATGGATCGTCAAGAGAAGTCACAGGCGGATTTTTGTGGTGGGAAAGTTTCGTTCAGGTGTAAATAAAGAGGAGAAGATGACAGAGCGTGTCAAGAAATATCTGCTATACTACTGTTGAATGAAATAGTAGGAAATATGTTCTTATGCAAGGAGGTGGTCATGGCTTCTGTTCCCGCGATCTCTATTCAGAAGCTACGTAAGGTGTATACAGTCAACGAGCGAGAGGCCGGTTTGCTGGCAGCAGTGCGCAGTCTGGTTCGCAGGCGCACGCGCGATGTGGTAGCGGTTTCTGATCTCTCGTTTGAGGTGGAGGCGGGCGAGATGGTTGGTTTTTTGGGACCAAATGGTGCAGGCAAAACCACAACGCTAAAAATGTTGGCCGGGCTGCTCCATCCAACTTCCGGTGAGGCGAACGTGCTTGGGCATACCCCCTGGAAACGCGAAAAAGACCTGTTGCGCCAGATTACGATGGTGATGGGGCAGCGCAACCAGCTTGTCTGGGATATCCCCACAATTGATTCATTCGAACTGAACCGTGCTATCTATCGCATTACCCCTTCTGCTTATCGGAAAATTCTAGACGAGCTAACTGATCTACTCGATCTCGCTCCCTTGCTGCACAAACCGGTGCGTACTCTTTCGTTGGGAGAGCGCATGAAGTGCGAGATTGCGGCGGCGCTTTTGCATAAGCCACAGATCCTCTTTCTGGATGAGCCAACAATTGGGTTGGATGTGGTGATGCAGCGTCGTATTCGCAGTTTTATCGGCGAGTACAATCGTCGTTTCGGGGCCAGCGTCCTGCTGACGAGCCACTATATGGCCGATGTGGAGGCGCTCTGCAAACGTGTGGTTATCATTCATCATGGTGCCTTGCTTTTTGATGGCGATCTCTCGGCGTTGATAGATCGTTTCTCGCCCTATAAAACCATTGTCGTGAGTCTGGAAACAATGGACGATGAGCATGTGTTAGAGCGTTATGGCAAGGTGATAGAGCGGCAGATTGAAGAGGGGCGTGCCGTCTTACAGGTGCCGAAAGATCAGACGGCAAGCGTGACGAGCCGCTTGCTGGCAGACCTGCCGATCCGCGATTTTACCATTGAAGATCCGGCCATTGATACAATCATTGAGCAGGTTTTTGAGCAGGAGGCGGTATGCGAGACCTTCTAGATCTATATCGCGCCTTCTTGAGCATCAGGATCGCGGAGCAGTTGCAATATCGTGTTGCGGCGGCAATCTGGTTGATCGATATTGCGCTCAGCCCATTGATTTCCATCATCATCTGGTCGGCAGTTGCTAAGAGTCAGGGTGGCATGGTCAATGGCTACACCATATCGTCGTTCGCCGCTTACTTTATTGCAGCGATGCTAGTTAATTATGTGACGGACACCTGGGTTTTCTGGGAATTTGAGTGGCGTATTCGTAAAGGGATGTTCTCTTCAGCCTTGCTCAAGCCGGTGCATCCTGTGCATGGTGACGTGGCAAATAATCTGGCGTACAAACTGCTGATGCTATTTGTCATTGCGCCTGTCACGCTGCTGCTGGTGGTGCTGTTCCATCCAGTCTTCCATCTCCACTGGTGGCATGTTCCACTGTTGCTCGTGGCATTGATACAGGCATATATTGTGCGCTTCTCCATAGAGTGGACGCTGGGGATGGTGGCTTTCTGGACAACACGGGTCAGCGTCCTCAACCAGCTCTATGTGGCGCTTTTGCTCTTTCTTTCGGGACAGATGGTGCCGCTAACATTTTTTCCAGCTTCAGTGCAGATAGTGGCAAGCGTCCTGCCCTTTCGCTCAATGGTGGCGTTTCCTGTAGAACTGGCTCTGGGTACGTTGTCCTTGAACGAGATGTTGAGCGGATTAGCTGTGCAGAGCATATGGGTCGTGTTGAGCGTGGTGTTGCTTGTTGTCGTCTGGCGTATTGGGATACGTCGTTATTCAGCTGTAGGAGCGTAGTATGATGGGCCTGATCCAACTCTTCCGTTTACTCAGCACCTTCTTTCGTATTGGCATTTTAAATGAGGCAGCTTATCGCGCCAATTTCTTTATGCAAATCTTGCAGGCTCTTATTAATCTGGGAACCGCGTTGATTCTGTTACAGACGATTTTTAGCTATACCACCACGCTGGATGGTTGGCATTCGACGGAACTGCTGGCATTGGTGGGTATCTACTTTTTGATGGGTGGCGTGATGAATTGTGTCTTGCAGCCCAGCATGAATCGTTTTATGGGTGATGTGCGCGACGGCACGCTGGATTATACCTTGCTCAAGCCCGCAGATTCTCAGGTATTGGTCAGCGTGCGGGAGGTAGAGATATGGCGCTTGATCGATGTGGGACTGGGTATCGTGGTGATCGTGGTGGCGCTGCTTGAAGGCGGCGTCAAGCTCAATATCTGGGGCGCGGCGAGCTTTATGGTGGCGCTGCTGGCTGGTGGGATAATTATCTATAGCTTTATTCTGATCCTGTCTACGCTGGTGTTCTGGTACACCAAAATCGAGAATATCCTGGTCATCTTTCAAAGCATGTATGAGGCGGGACGCTGGCCTGTCACGATCTATCCCGGCTGGTTGCGCATGATGTTGACATTTATTGTGCCAATTGCCTTTGCCATTACCGTTCCTGCTCAGGCGTTAACGGGAAGGTTGGTATGGCCGACATTATTAGGGGCAATCGCGCTTGCTCTGGCATTATTTGCTGGATCACGCTGGTTCTGGCGCTTTGGTATTCGTCATTACACTGGAGCCTCTGCTTGACCTTGTGCCCTGTGTGTACTTCCACTTTCACGTAGCGACAACCGCAAGGGATTGTCGCTACGTTCGTTTTCTATATCAGAGGCGTAATTAACCCCGACTTTTGAAGTATTCGACGGTGGTTTTGACGCCTTCCGCGAAGGTGACAGAGGGTTTCCAGCCCAGGAGACGCTCTGCCTTGCTGCTATTGAAGTAGGAGAGGTAGATATCGCCCGGGCGTTTCGGCGCACGCGTGATCTCTGGCTTGTAGCCAGTAAGGTTTGCCAGCACTTCATAGATCTCGTTGACGGATGTTGGGGCGCCGCTGCCGATGCAGAAGATATCGTTATCGCCGCGACTCAGCGCCAGCACATTGGCACGAGCGACATCCTCGACAAAGACGTAATCTTTGCGCTGTTCGCCATCCCAATCGATCCGAACAGGCTGGTGGGTCAGGAAGCGTTTGGCAAAGATAGCGATAACGCCTGCTTCTCCGTTGGGGTCTTGACGTGGCCCATAGACATTGCCATAGCGCAATGCCGTGTAGTTGAGTCCCTGCGATTCCTGCCAGTAGCGCAAATAGTGTTCTGCAACCATCTTGGTGATGCCGTAGGGAGACTCGGGACGTTGGGGAGTATCCTCATCAATAGGCAGGCGCGTGGGGGTGCCATAGGTTGCGCCAGAGGAGGCAAAAACGACCTTTTTTACTTCGACTCGTGCGCTGTTACTCAGCACATTGAGGAGTCCGATAACGTTGACACGAGCATCAAGTTGAGGGTTTTTGGTGGAGACCGCAACACTGTGCTGTGCTGCCTGGTGGCTCACCGCCTCCGGGCGAACCTCATCAAAGATACGAGCAAGCGATGTCTCGTCTGTAATGTCTGCACGGTAGAAACGTGCATTGGGGTTCAGATTGGACTCTTTGCCGCCACCCTCTGCCCAGAGGCTATCAACGACCGCAACCTCATGCCCCGCCGCGATCAGTTGATCAACAATATGCGATCCGATGAAGCCAGCTCCACCGGTAACTAGAACCTTCATAACAAAAACGAACCTTTCCTGATTGGATGTTAGCCAGTTTTCAGGCTAACAGTAGCGCCAGAGAACCAGCGCTACCATATATATCTTTTACTATACGCCATTATAACCAGGAATGATAGTACCCTTCAAACGAGTTGTTCTAGTGCAGTTTGAAGCTCTTGCGGTGGGGCCAGAACCGGGAAGATGCGCAAGCCTGTTTCCTGTCGCAATCGGTCTAACACCTGCTTGTCGCGCGGATTTGCGATTGCCACCGTCAATGTGTCGCGTTCGCGCCCAAGCGGGAAGCAGCCTAGTTCCAGGGCCAGTTGTGGGCTGATAAGCTGTCGTAATTTGAGCGGGAGCTTGCGCGGTAACAGAGAGAGATAGGGGATGCCTGATTCTTGTGCTAAAAGTGGCAGTTCAAAAGCTTCGGGTGATTCGCGAATAACCTTCTGCGAATGCCTGTCCTGTCGTGTTGTGTACTTGTGAACAGGTTTACCGGGAGCGGAGAAACTTTGCTGAGGCTTGTGGGCAGCGGTAATACAATCGAGAGCCTGTTCGTGAGGGGATGGATAGGCACTATGTCCGATAGTCATGCTATAGGGACGCAGGATATCTCCATCTGTTGCGTTGTGGACGCGCCAGAGGAGAGCCTCCCAGAGTCGTTCCTGAACAATAACTCCACCAGCCAGATTTGCTCCCAACAAAATAAAATGGAAGGAAGTATTCATGAGCAAAACTGTGTCGGTCTTGCGCACCAGAGAGCGCAAATTATCAAGGAAATACCGCGTGCTCTGTTCGACACGTTCCTGGCTGTAAAGATCCTCCTCAAAATGGAGAGAGATCGAGACCAGAGCAAGCTGTGTGATATCGGACTGCTTGAGCGATTTCAGCGTTGCCGTGATGTCGTGTATTGTATCGACGGTGCTGTATGTATAGGTATCTGCCGTATACCTCTGTGTAGCGACCAGCGTGCGCATCGTGCTGCTCCTTAAAGGCTTGAGTGGTGTAAGCTGGTGAATCATTATTCATAGCCAGATCCGCGAGAGGTAGACACCTTTTCCACGCGGAGGCGATGTCGCTGTATCCATAATAGAAACAAGCATACCCTAAAAATACTGAGAGCGCGGCGAAAAGATGGTTGCGTTCCTGTTAAGAGTTTTCATTTGCGGTTGAGATCCGGGTTTCTGTTCAGATGTAATGCTCAGATTAGCTGTTAGATCATAGCTGTTAGCGCTCCTGTACGAGTAGTACATTTCCATCTAGAATGATAGGATATCATAGAAGAGAACAAAATTTCGAAGGATGAGAAATTGATGAATGATCTGGAAGATGGCACATTAGAATAATTGAAGAAGATAAATAAATGCCAGGGAAAATACGCTGAAGCATCAGCGCATTTCGGCTCCAAGCGCAAATTGTTTGGAGAGCGTATGCAACGGCACCATGATCATATCAATTTGTTGTAACATCAGGTCCACTTTTTGCATCAAGTCGAGAAGGAGTGCGGTTATCTCCTCTTGCTGGGCCGTACTCAGCTCTGGCAGCGTGTCGCGGAAGAGCGAGCAGGCGCATTTGAGCAGCCTGGAGATGGTGTTATCAATCTGAAGTAGCGTGGGCGTTGCTGAGAAGAGATGTGCAAAGCGATAGCGGAACGTAGCAGGCTGGACCAGGCATTGCAACCAGCCGTTGAGCCTGGGGGTGAGAGCGCTCAGAAATTGCTCACAATACAGATGGATGGCAAACGATGTATCTGGAATTGTTGGTATGGTTTGCAACGGTACAGAAGCGGTAGAGGTAGCGAGTGAGATTAGGATGGCATAACTTGCATCGTTCAAGAGTTGGCAAAGCGGTTCAACTCGCTCAAGAGCCTGTTTGATCTCCCGTAAATAGGTCCAGGTGGCGCGGTGTTGTTTCATCTGCCAGATGGAGGCGGATTGAGTTTCGGCTGAGGAAATTTCTTCGCTGAAAGCGCGGCATAGCATGCGAGATAACGCTTCAATACTCAGAAAAAGATGATGTAAACAAAAACAGAGAATATCTCTATCATTTGTGTGAGTATGCAGGTCGATGCCGCCACAAAGTTGTGTGATCAGAGTCAGTATATCAGCGGTCGTTTGTTCTGGCTCTAATCTGTGGGGTGTAAGGTGCAATGTGTCTGTATAGTTCTGTTCTTCATCGCTAACAGCGAATGGTGTCGCATCCGGTTTCATCTGTGCCCGATTCATTTCTCTTCCTCCCAGCATCACCGAGTAGTTTTCTCTTTCTATTGTACTGCTACTACATAACTGGATAATGCCTGAAATTGCGAGAAACTGGCAGCGTTTGGCAGGAAATTTGGCGGTAATGGCAGCAATTGATCTTTATGCTGTGAACATAGCAGAAACGATGCAGGGCGTTGTAGCAAAGAGCGTCCGCATGAACGAAAGAGAAAGCGAGGTTTTCTTCATGGTAGCAAAGACTTCTGATATGTCTACATCCTCAACTCTACTCAGGGGTACATTGCAGCTTGATGGAGCGGTATCGGCGGTGGGTGCGCTTGCTTTTCTGGCTGTTGGCTTCAGTCCGCTCTCCGATTTCCTGGGTTTTACTGAGCCTGCCTTCCCATTAATTGTAGGTGTCATACTGATTGCCTATGTCGTCTGGTTGTTTCGGTTGACCCGGAGGCGGGAGGTGGATCGTCGTCAGGCGATGGGAGCAGTAGCTATTAACGATGCCTGGGTTGTGATCAGCATTGTGTTACTTGTGATCAATCTACCCCCGCTGACCCTGTGGGGTAAGCTTTTTGTGGGACTGATCGCCGTTGTGGTTGCCGCTTTTGCCATTGTGGAATTCTATGCCTTGCGCAAGAGCTAATACACACCATTTCAAGAAGGAGGGGCTCATATATGTCTTCTCCTTCTTGAAATACATCCATTACGACAATATTTTGCTATTGCAGGGCTTCAAGTGTTTTGGCGCGTACAGCTTCGACCGTTGTACCGAGGCTTTCTAGCAGTTTTGGAATGCTTCCCTGGCTTTCTCTGGTGAGAGCAAGCAAGAGGTGTGGCGTGTCGAGTTGGTGATGCCCTCTCTGCTGGGCTTCGTCGGCGGCCAGGTAGAGATACGCCCAGGCAAGAGGCGTGAAGTCGAGATTGCCGGGTTCGACAGGTTGTTGCCCGCGCTTCATCTGGCCCTCAATTGCGGCGCGTGTTTGAGCGAGATCAATGGCGAAACTATGCAGGATGGTGGCGGCGGCATTTTGCTCTTCATGCAGTAATCCCGCCAGCAAATGCTCCAGGCCGATGTGGTCGTGTTGCAGAAGATGGGCCTCTCCCTGTGCCAGATCCAGCACTTTTTTTGCCGCGTTCGTGAGATGATAGGTTTTCTTGAAGATTTCAATAGCCGGGAGCGCGGGAGTGGAGGCCGCTGAACTGCTTCCGCCCTTTTCTTGCGGTAGGAAGTCTAACGTCTGCTGACGGACGCGTGCCAAGTTGATCCCCATACTCTCCAGCACGCCAGCTGCGATTCCCTTTCCTTCGCGCACGAGTCCCAATAGGAGATGTTCGGTGCTGGCAAGCGGTTGGTTGAGGCGTTGTGCTTCGTCGATAGCCAGTTCGATCACCTGTTTGGAGCGTGGGGTCATGCCGATCTTACTATTTACAATGCGATCTCCGCGCCCAATAATAAATTCGATGGCGCGGCGCACCTGCTCAAGTCCGACGCCAAGACGGGCTAGCACCTGGGCCGCAACTCCACCCTGGTCTCGTGTCAGACCAAGCAGCAGGTGTTCGGTGCCGATATAGTTGTGTTGGAAGCGCCGCGCCTCTTCGTCTGCCAGATCCAGCACTTTGTGTACCTGCTCATTCAGCTTGTTCAGGTGGGTCTCTTCCCAACTCTTTTTCGCTTCCCCAGACGGGTCGTTCGGTGGTGCTTCTTTCGTCGGTTCCAGTTTTTCAGAGGGCGTTTCTGGCTGGCTGAGGAACTGGATAGTCAAGGTGCGCACCTTCTCCAGTGTTACCCCTTTCTTCTCTAATATCGCATTGCCAACGCCTGTGCCTTCACGTATCAATCCTAGCAAGAGATGTTCGGTGCCGATATAGTGATGGTTTAAGTGCCGGGCCTCATCCACTGCCAGTTCAATGATCTTTTTTGCACTTGCCGTGAGGCCGATCTCGCCGAGGACGATATGGTCGCCTCGTTTGAGGGTTGCCTCCATATCTTTGCGTGCGCTTTTCAGTTCAACGCCCAGTGTGTGTAACACTCTGGCCGCGATCCCTTCATTTTCGCGGATCAGTGCCAGCAGGAGATGTTCGGTGCCGATGTAGTTGTGCCGGAAGCGTTGCGACTCTTCCTGGGCCAGACTGAGGACTTTACGAGCGCGTTCGGTGAATTTACCAATGGGGAAGCGATCTGGTGGAGGTGGATCTGTAGGGGACATACGGAGTTCTCCTTTCGATAAAAAGCGGAGAGTATCGCCTTTGACGGGAAGGTGAATATATGCTGATACTATCGAGAAAAGTTATATTTTAAGATACAATTGAGAAAGAACTATTACTCTGTGGTGTTGCCTTACTATATCTTATTATTCGGTAATTTGCAATGATTTTGCCTCTCCTTCGCAAAGGCTTGCTTTATGAGATGGATAGTATTGTGAGGGGAAATGCTTGCCTGGCTTGAAAAGCGCGCCCCCGACAAATATAATGCGCTCAGACCGTGAACGATTCTTTCATTTCATGATGATGATTTTGCGGAAACGCTTTGATTGTCGTTGTATCTCTACTTGACAGTGATGCCTACGAGTATGAAAATGTACGGAGAGCTATTCTTCTCGTATACTTTCCGTCAGACCGTGTTAGGGATGCTGGAAGGCGATAGGTAAACGGCAATGAAGGATACTTCCACAGGAAATTCTTGTAGTCATATGCAAACGGTGGCGTGTTACTCGTTGGTTTTATTGAGCAGCTGGCTGGTGACATGTGGCTCGGCAACCTTCAGACGCATGAGAGAGGGAGGCGCGGCCAATATCACTCGCTCTCTCAACTTCGCCCAATATCACAGACTGGTAAATCAAGGTAAAAGATGATAGAAGATACGATGCAACAATTTCAGACGCCATCGACCGCTTCAGAGACGGCACAGCAGGCCAGCATCACCACAGGCGAGCATGCGCCTGTGCAGGCAGCGCAGGCGATGCAGGAAGCGGCCAGAGCTGCTGAAAGGGCGCGTTTGCGGCAGGGCATTATGCATGTGCGCATTCGCCATTTTTATTGTGCGTTGGAGGAGATGTTTGATCCAACGCTCAAGGGGCTGCCTTTTGTAGTCGGAACAGGGATGGGACGGCCAAACGAGCCGGGACGTGTGATCGATGTTTCGCCCGCCGCAATGCGGCTGGGTATTATTCCAGGGATGCCGTTGCGCCGCGCTCATCGTATTGCCCCACGCACCCGCTTTTTACCAGCCTCGCACGAACATTATCAACCAGTATTGCAGAAGCTGCGCGAGCGTTACCGGGCCTATTCGCGCATCGTCGAGTCGGTTCCTCTGGCCGATACCTTTATTGATTTACGCGGATGTGAACTAAGCTTTGACTCGCCGGTTGCACTGGCTGAGCGGCTGTGTGCAGAGATCGCCGAGATGGGCCTGACCGCGCTGATCGGCATTGCGAACGGCAAGGCGATTGCTGAACTGGCTGCCTTGATGAGCCGCCGGGATGGACGACAGGGCGTTCTCTATATCCCTACGGGGCGTGAGGCCTCGTTTGTCCAGACATTGCCGCTTTCCATGTTGTTGCAGTTGCGAGCGGCGGGTACAGGAGTGCCGGGAGCATTGCCCGAATTGGCGGAGCAGCACGAAGGAAATTCATCACAGCCGCCCGAAATCGAGGGGAAGAGCGACCTGATTGATCCCGTTGCTGTCGCCGAACTGGTCGCGCATTTGCGGGACTTTGGCATCACGACCTTTGCGCAGGTGGCCGCGCTCTCAGAAGAAGGGCTGATTCGCCGCCTGGGACGGCTGGGTGGCTGGGTGTTTCAGGTGGCGTGTGGAGAGGATGGCAGCCTTGTTGTGCCTGATGCGCCTCCACTCAGCCAGAATGCGCGTATTCGCTTTCACCATGCCGCCGACGCCGATGAGACTTGCGCAGCTATTCGTCGTCTCGCCAACTATCTTGGGGATCGCTTGAGGGAGCAGCGGCTCAAGGGGCAGGCCATTGCCTTGATCCTCTGGCCCAATCGCCTGCGCCCCGAGACGCGTAAACTGGTGATGGGCGAGGATGGCGAAGAGGTGGCGATCACCGCAGCCGAGGAAACGGTAGGAGGCCAGATGATGCTCTCGCGCCATACCGACGAGGCCGATATCCTTGCTCATCATAGTCTGATGCTCTTTGCACATTATCATCGCCCCTCGTTCCGCTACCTGCAAGTGCAGTTGCGCGTTGGCGATATCATCTCGTCTATTCCAGCTTATTATCCTCCGCCAGCCCGTTCGCGTGGCAAGCTGACCAGGAAGTTAGAGCGGCCCGGTTGAGGCCGCTCTGTAGCTTAGAGGCGCTCGAAGGCGCGTAATACCAGAAGGTTTTGTATCGTACTCCATCCTCGCCAGCCAGTATCATAGGGTGTGGGCCAGCCGCCGTCCTCGCTCTGTTCCGCCCCCAATCTGTCCAGGCGATCCTGCAATATGGATGCTGGCAGATGTTGCGCGGTATATGTCTGTGGGTGACGTATATACGCGAAGAAGTGTTCGCTATCATCCAGCGAATTCGCAAGATGTTGACGAATCAGCCACCAGAGGACGCCAGAGATGTATAGCTCACGTTGGGGATGGTTCCAATTGGATAGGAAGTAGGAGGCGTAAGGCCGCACGCCGTAGAATTCGTTGCCTGCCACATCTTCCAATCGGGCAAGTTGCGTGAAGAGCCGTTCAACTCGCATATGGAGCCGCTCTGAGCCGAGGCCCAGTTCTTTGAGCAGCCCCGCGAGCGAACAGGCGGGATTGAGATTGGGCCATTGCCAGCCCTGGAACCAGGGGGCGAGCGGATGCTGATAGATTTCAGGTGCGAAACGCCAGTTGCCGTTCTCTTCCTGCGTCTCTTCCAGATAGCGTAGCGCCTCCTGTAACACCTGATGGTCGCGTGGCACGTTCGCTTGCAAGCAGATGAGTAGTGCCAGTTCAGTGGCAAATGGATTACTCTGCGGCGCTTTAATATCGACCTCCAGACCGAAGAAGCCACCATCGGCGTTCTGATAGCAGTGCAAAGTCGTGAGCAGTTCATCAAGCGAGAGTGTGCCGAAATGATAGTTGAAGAGAGCGCGGTCGATGTCGCGTCCATGCTGCGTAAAAAATTGTTCTGCTTTGTTAAGAATAGTATTCATTGTTTCTCCTCCTCTACAAACGGTATCTTTTCGTTCAGAAGCGCTTCTACTGGAGAGTATAGCGGTGATTGTGGCTAGAACTGGTCCTATTTGAAAAGGATTTTTCTGGTTGTGAAGTAAACTTGTGATCCAATGCATATCTAGTAGAAGCGATATCTGCTATACTAAGCTCCGAAAGCGTTGTCAGAAAAAAGGGAAAGGTACTACAGGTATGCTGGGTCCACTCTCTCAACAAACATTGGGGAAGAAATATCTCCTCGGGGAACTCCTGGGGCAGGGAGGCTTTGGATCAGTCTATAAAGCCGAGAACCTGTACCTCAAGCGTTCCCAGGCCGTCAAAATTCTGCTGGAGCATCATTTTGCTACTCCCGCCTTCCGAGCGCGCTTTATTCGTGAAGCGCAGGTGTTGGCGGGCCTGAGCCATCCAAATATCTTACCCATTTATGACTTTGAGCTTGAAGAGCGCATGGCTTATCTGGTGATGCCGTATATTAGTGGTGGCACGTTGCAAACAATTCTCAAGCAACAGGGGGCGCTCAAACTGGACGAAACAGAAGCCTATTTGCGCCAGATCTGCTCTGCATTGCAGTACGCCCATACGCGCAATATCGTCCATTTGGACCTCAAGCCGTTGAATCTGCTGCATCAGGATGGAACGCTGCTGCTTTCCGATTTTGGCCTGGCTCATCTGATGAAGGAGGGAGCGGTCGAGGGTGGTACCAGCTTGAATTTTGGTTCGCCTCACTATATGTCGCCCGAACATCTGAGAGGCGAGCCGCAGCAGCGCAGCGATATTTACGCGCTTGGCATTATCCTCTACCAGATGTTGACCGGTCAGATCCCGTTTCATGGCACAACGCCGGAAGCGATCATGATTAAACATCTCACGGAGCCGCCGCCCTCGTTGCGCGTCGTGCGACCCGATTTGCCAGCGTCCCTTGATGGCGTGCTCAACAAAGCATTGGCGAAAAAGCCAGAGGAGCGCTACTCGACAGCTGGCAATTTGTTAGATGATTTCAAACAGGCGCTTACCCTTCGGGCATATAGCACGCCCATACCTGATTCGCGGCCATCACTGCCCTCAACGGTTCCTGCAAAACAGCACGTGGCATCACCTCCCCACGCTGATCCCTATCCACCGCAACCAGTGCAGAATATGCAAGCTGCAAAGTCGGCAGCGATACCTGTTATCCAATCTCCTGTTCCAACTTCGTCCGCTGCCTTGCCAGAACGTGGAGTGATCCTGACTGCTGCATTTATGATCCAGCTTGCGTTACTGGGCGGCTTTTCATCATTCCTTTCTGTCCTACCGATTCGCAATTATGGTTTGTCTACGGCTGCGTTTAGTTCTCTGACACTGATTACAACATCCTCTCTGGGTGTTGCTGCGGCAGTGGGCGGTTCTCTCTACAACCGCTTTGGTCCGCGCAAGATTGCCACCACTGGTGGTATTCTTTATGGGTTGGGCATCGTTCTGATCCTTTTGTGGCCGACTCTATTTGGCATAGATCTGAGTGGGCTGCTTGGTGGTGTTGGTACCGGGCTGCTCACGATTGCCTCTCTGACAATGGTTCTGCAATGGTTTCCTGGACGGCGAGGGCTAGCTGCTGGTCTAGTATTAGCAGGGTCAACGCTTGGTGGCTTGCTTCCAAATCTACTCAATTCGGGAAGAAATCCCTGGATATATAACCTGGGTATACCTCTGCCTGCTATGTTTGTCCAGGGTCTGTTTGCTTGCCTGATCGCCATCATTGCTGCCCAATTCTTACGGCAGATCCCGGAAGGAGACGGGCCTTTTTCGTTTCAGACCCGGCGAGAGTATAAAGTTGGGGAAGTGTTACTCAGTCCTGTATGGTATATTCTGCTGATGCTGCTCTTCTGCTCTGCGGGCATTGGCTTAAACATGGCTCTCGTGACTAGATGGCTTATGGGTCCGTACGCTCTCGGCATATATTCCATTATAAGCGTAGCGGCATATATGAGTGGTCGTATCCTGGGTGGCTGGCTATCAGATCTGATTGGCCGTCCGAGGATGCTGATGATCCTTTTCGGGCTACAGGTGGTAGCCTGGCTCGCTTTTCTGGTAAGAGGCGCAATGCCAGAGATGCTTTTGATTGGCCTGATCTTATTATGTATTGGAGGATGTGCAAGCGTCGTGCCTGCAACAACTGCCGATGTGTTTGGAGCAAAGAACGTTGGTGCGATTTATGGTATCATGTTGCTAATTGCTCCGCTGGGCAGTATTCCTATGGCGTGGTTGCTGTCTTCGTCGGGTGTTTATGCGGCGATACCTGTTCTGGTTGGTATTCTGCTGGTTGGTTTGATACTGGCGTTCGTTCTCTCTCCACTCACTCGCAAGGGGGGACAGGGTTCTTGAGAAAGGCATGGTGAGCAATGTATTCTCCGGTGACGCGTTTGCTCACTGCGCTTGATTTGCTGCAATCGCGCCCAAGCATTACGGCTGCTCAACTGGCCGAGCGCCTGGAAGTGAACGGGCGGAGTGCGCGACGTTATATTGCAATGTTGCAAGATCTCGGCATCCCAATTGAGGCCGAACGTGGGCGCTACGGTGGCTATCGGCTACGTCCTGGCTACAAGTTGCCGCCGTTGATGTGGACGGAAGAGGAGGCGCTGGCGGTCACACTCGGTTTGCGGGCGGCGCAACAGCTTGGATTGGCCCAGACGTTACCAACGGTCGAGAGCGCTCTGGCAAAGGTCGAGCGTGTGTTGCCGACAGCCTTACGCGAGCGTGTACAGGCGGTGCAGGAGATGGTAGTACTGGATGTGGGAGAGCCAATAGCATCAGCGCACACAGAACATGTGGTGCTTTTGAGCATGGCAGCATATCGCGGGTTGCGTACTACTATGCTCTATCAAGCGAAAGCTGGTGAGCAGACAGAGCGCCTGTTCGACTGCTACGGGTTGGTATATCATGAGGGGCGCTGGTATGCCATCGGGTACTGTCATTTGCGCCAGAGTTTGCGCGTATTTCGCCTGGACCGGATTGAGCGAGTGCAGCTACACGAAGAGCGCTTTACTCGCCCGGCCCATTTCGATTGCCTGGCCTACGCTGTCCAGTCGTTTCTGACCATGCCCTCGCGCTGGCTGGTTGAGGCCGTGTTAGAGACGACGATGGACCAGTTGGACCGACGCGCGATACCTCCAGGTTTTGCCTCGTTGGAGGAGATTGAGGGCGGCCTGCTCTTTCGCGCATATGATGATGATCTGGAGCATGTGGCGCGTTTCCTGGTGCATCTGGGCTGTTCCTTCCGCGTAGTACAGCCTCCTGAACTTCTCGATGTGCTGCAACACCTTGCGGAAGGGCTACTGCGCAGCGTAGAGCAGGCAAGGTCGAATATGGCAGGGGCGACGGCTTGTCCTCGCCCAGGTGTACAAAACGGTAATTGATGGATCACGGGCGAGGACAAGCCGTCGCCCCTGCCATATTCGGCTTACTTATTTATTCTGTGCCTGCATCTGTTGAAGTTGTGCCAGTTCTCGTCTGCCACGCTCCTCCAGTTCTTTTTGCCAATCGTCTTTATATTTGCGCATCGTCTCTACCAGCGTATGGGCGATGGCGTAGTTGCGATACCATTTGTGGTTGGCTGGCACGATATACCAGGGGGCGTTGTTGGTGCTGCATCGACTCAAGGCATCTTCGTAGGCTTTCTGGTAGTCTTCCCAATATTTCCGCTCAACCCAATCGCCAGCCGCGATCTTCCAGGCTTTGTCCCGCTCCTGAACCCGGTCTTGCAAACGCTGCTTCTGTTCATCATAGCTGATATGCAGGAAAAATTTGAGAATGATAGTGTTGTCGTTGGCAAGCAATTGCTCAAAATGGTTGATTTCTTTATAGCGCCGTTCCCAGACCTCTTGAGGCACAAGTTTATGGACGCGCACCACCAGCACATCTTCGTATTGCGAGCGATTGAAGATGCCCAGGACGCCCTTTGGTGGAGTGACTTTATGGATGCGCCAGAGAAAATCATGGGCCAGTTCTTCAGGCGTTGGTTGCTTGAACGAGTGGACCTCGCAGCCCTGGGGGTTGACGTTGGAGAATACGTGGCGAATCGTGCCATCTTTGCCGCTGGTATCCATGCCTTGTAGAATCAGCAAGATACTGTGATGCTGAGCGGCTGCCAGTGCCTCCTGCAAATCGCTCAATTTCTGGGATAAATTATCTAACGCGTCTTTTGCATTGCTATGATCGATATCCTTTGCTATATAATTTGGATCATGATCTTTCAAATTAACCTTTGTGCCCTCTTCAACCTTCCAGAGCAGATGATTGGTAGTCATGAGCAGTTTCCTTTCCGTTATGGTGATCCTGCGTGCTGGTGTTTGCTATCTGCATCATCTCCTCTGCCAGCTGGCGCAGCGCCTCGCGTAGTTCTGGCGGATGCAGGATAACGAATGGAAGATCCAGTCCCACCAGATAGCGTGCCATTGTTGGCAGGTGGACATGGTGTGTCTGATACAGAACCCCCGTTGGCGTGGCGGTCAGTTGCCCATACGCGGAAGGGATCTTGTGCTGTACCAGATGGAGTTCTGCGTGAAACTCAACTTCAATCGACCATTTCGCCGGGACAGCGGTGAGATGTTTGTCTGCGTAGGCTCGATAGTCGAAGTCTTCATCGGCAAGAAAGGTTTCTGATAGGAGTTGCACGCTGCGAAAGCGATCCAGCCGAAACGTACGATATCCCTGGCGCAGACAACAGTACCCCACTACATACCAGCGTCCTCTCCATCCCACAACTCCATACGGTTCAATTGTGCGCTGCGTGACCTCGTTGTGGTGCGAACAATATTCAATGGTGACTCGTCGGTGCTCCTGCGCGGCTCCGCTGACTACCACCAGCCATTCAGCGTTGGTGTGTTCGTCCTGTGCACGAGGTAAGAGCCGCATATGAGAGGAGATTGCCTGGAGACGCTCGCGCCCCTTCATGGGAAGCACGCGATAGACTTTGGCGAGCGCTCCCTGCAATGCGACGGAGGGGAGATCAATTTCTAGCCAGGAGGCTCCCAGCAAGCCAAGAACGATAGCGGTGGCCTCCTCTTCCGTAAAGAGCAGCGGCGGGAGTTTAAAGCCGGGTCGCAGCCGATAGCCACCACCTGGACCGCGCATTCCCTCAACAGGCATACCCATCTCCTGAAGCATCAGGATATAGCGGCGCACCGTTCGTGGCTCGACCTCAAGACGGCTCGCCAGTTCTTCTCCGCTCATATGAGGATGCGTTTGCAGCAGTTCCAGAATGGTGAGCAGGCGTGTTGTTGGATGGTACATTGACGTTCTCCACGACAGAGATTGGGATAGTCGGACTCTCATTGTAACTGGTACACCTGTTATACGGCAAGAGAGAGGGAGAGGGGATACGCTATGCTCTTCTAGAAACAAAGAGCCGACACTTTCGCTTGGGGAAATATAGGTGAAAGTGTCGGCTGGACGGCTCCTATCGGTTGCGGCTCAATGCCTCTTCAATCAGATCATAGGGGATACCCTCCTCTCGGAAGATGGAGAGCATGGTATCCTTACCGATAGAATGCGTGGCTTTTTTCATCTGATAGATCCGCTGGGCAAGAGCGGTGAGCGCCTTTTCCCTGACTTGAGGCACGTGCTGAAAGATGCTGGTGAGATTCACCCGCTCTTGCATCTCAGGTGAAGGGAGACCTGTCAGCACTCGGGCCTGCTCAGCCGTTTGCTGCTTTGCGCCTATCCATGCCTCTCCATAGAGAAAGTATAGAGCTATTGTAACGCCCACCTGCCAGGTGAGTGTAGCGGCGATAGTGGCCTCGATGCCGAGCAATACGCCTGATGTTGCCTCTACACCTGCGTCATGCCATATCTCATGTAGCAGCTCCAGCAGAAATGGATGATCAAATTCACCGGCCAGATACTCATACACGACCTCGCCGGTTCTGTTGAGAGGACTTCCCATGATGGTTGATTGCGTGACCATTCCGCGTGCGAAATGATCCGGTGGTGTTATATAGATGGCGACCAGTTCCTTGAGCATGGGTCGATAGACAAGAGCGACTTGAGATGCAATTGAGGCCAGCTTTGCTTCTCTGTCGCCATCTGGGGCCAGCATGCTTATCACAATATCTGCCATCGTCCGCCCCGCTGCATGGAGCGAGATGGTGCGTTCGGCTAGCTGGTTACGCGTCGCTGCATGAAACAGGCTGTTGGGTATATCAGCAATATAATTCATCGTATCCTCCTTGTCTTTACATATGGGAGAAGCGCTTGATGTTCTCCTGAAACAGAGGAGTAAAGAGAACATCGGCAAACTTTTTTAATACTTGAACCACACGAATGGCTGAGAGCAGGCGGTAATTCGCCAGTGGCTCTTGCAGCTTATCGACAATCTGCTCATACAACTGTTCAATGGCTTGCGGCGATTGCATGTCCGTGCTCTGTGCAACTATTACGTGGCAGCACGCTGCCAGCAGCGCGATGCCACGCACACCGAAAGGATGGTAATGCGTCTCCACAACGCGCGTGCCAGCTGGTTCACTTGAAAATATCGAGTCGGTGCAAACCCGTTCGTAGCCATCAAGGACGCTGCGTGTTCTTGTTTCATAGCCGATAACGACCTTGCGCTTTTTCTCTATCGTGCGCCATCTTTGGACGCGACCCGTGTTGCCATCAAAGATGCTATCGAGGAACTCGATGGGATCATTTGTATCGCTCCAATAACTTTCCTGTACATACTCTATCTCCTCTTTTTCAATAGGTCGTGTATAGTCAATCTCCTCTATCTCTTTGTAAACTGGAATTTGCTGATAGATCGGGACGGAGCGTGTAACATAGATTGTCTCAGTGATGATCTCTGTGCAATCTTGCGTAATGCGATTGATGATGGCCTGGAAGTGTGGACGATACTGTGCACTTTCTCTATCGTGTATCTGATTATTCAGGCTTAGCAGAAAATCCAGTAAACTTTGCAGATAGCTTTCGAGCGGATTTGGCCCGGTCGCATCAGGCTTTTCAAAGGCAACCTCGGCGAAGAAACGGATCAGCTCCTTCTTTAACTCCTTGACATAGGCATTTGGAGTCTTCTGTAGTGATGGTTTAACCAGTGGAACCAGCATATTGTTCTCCTTTACCCTTCGATTCTTGCGAGACGAGCGCCTGACGTAATAACTAAATCCCATCTGGCCCTTAGAAATGATGCCAGTATTTATGACACCGCTTGTTTGGTTTTTATATTTACTTAGAGCTAATCTATCCAAGTGCGAATTAAATGGATCTACGTCGTATTATCAGTGAAGAGTAAGCACTCTCAGGAAATGAGATGGATACTTGGCCTGAGAGTTTTTTGCTTACATTGCCAGTATGACCAAAAGAAGGAGGAATGTCTTTGAAACTGCTGGTGAATAAAACTTGAATTCTCTTGAAAATATTTGAACTTGGGAATGTATTTGTTGGAGAGGTTGTGTTCATGACCAAAAATTATGCTCAGCAATCGCTCAGTAAAAAGCTGGCGATGCTACGCGAACGTGTTGACGGTCCATTGACGCAGGAGGCAGTCGCAACTTATCTGCATGTCTCATTGACGACTGTCAACAACTGGGAAAAGGGGATTGCCAGCCCACGAGCATTCAACCTGCGCAAAATTATCACTCTATATCTTTCCAGAGGGGCGTTCACTATTGGGAAGGAGCGCCAGGAGGCCCGGCAGTTGTGGGAAGAGTCGAGGGTCGCAGCCGATTTTGATGAGGAGTGGTTCTCGCGCTTGCTGGATCAGCATCGGCAGGGCACGCTCGAAGTGAACAACTCTACACCAAAGGAGGCTGATTCGTCTCCTGCAACCGCCATCGAGGTTATTCCTATCCAGGTAGAAGCTACTGAGAGCGACACGCTCAATCCACCGCTGCTCGCTGCTCTTCAGGATGGCATGGTGATAGAGGCAGAGGGTCAGGGGGAACTGCATTCTGTGGGCAATCAGGGCAGCGTGCGGGAAATCTTTATGAGCGTCCAACCGCATCTCGCCACTAGCGATGAGCAGCGGGAGCGTATACTCTTGATTACCTATAGCAACCTGCATACGCTTGTGACAGAGATGTTGCAGCACAGCGCCTATGTGCGCCTCGAAATGCGCGAAATGCCAGAGGCCGTCGTGTCGCCTTCTCAGACCTTCTCTAATGATGAGCCTGTGCGCCGCATTTTCTCTGATATTATGCGTATATACGATAGAACGGCAGGAGCTTTTTTGCTGTTGGGTACTCCAGGATCGGGCAAGACGTTTCTGTTGCTGGAGCTGGCCGGGACGCTTTTCAAACGCGCCAGCCAGGACGAGCGGCACCCTGTACCATTTTTATTTAACCTGTCGTCATGGGCCGTACGGCAGTTGCCGCTTGAACAGTGGATGATCGGGGAGCTGAACGATGTCTATCAGGTTCCGCGCGAGATTGGTCGGGCCTGGGTGACAGCCGGGAAGATTTTGCCGCTCCTGGATGGATTGGATGAGGTGGCCGCTGCCGATTATGCTTCGTGTATCGGGGCGATCAATGATTTTCGGCACAAACAGGGTTTGCTGCCGCTTGTGGTCTGTTCTCGCACCGCAAACTATCTGGCACAAAAGCAGCGCCTGTGGCTGCGTGGTGCAGTTGAAGTGCAGCCTTTGACTTCTGAGCAGGTAGATAGTTATCTGGCACAGGTGAGGGTAGAGGCCGCATCTGTTGCAGCGCTCAGAGTGGCGATTCGTGAGGATGCAAGGCTGCAAGAGATGGTCTCCACGCCGCTCATCTTGAATATACTTACTCTGGTGTATCGTGGGCGTGCCGCTGAAGATCTCTCAGAGATCAAATCCGCCGACCCGGGCCAGATCTTTACTCATTATATCGAGCGTATGTTGAGGCGGCGGAAGAACAAAAAATTATATCGGCCCGAGAAGATTATTCGCTGGCTGTCCTGGCTGGCCCGACAGATGGTCCAGCGCCATCAGAGCGAATTTCACTTTGAACGGCTGCAAATCGACTGGCTCCCGGAGAAGTTTTTAAACCAGCTACTTCCGATTCTCGGCGTTGGGATCGTCTACGGGCTGTTCTTAGGCATCATCAAAGGCGTCAACTATGCCTTTTTAAAAGGTGCGGATCAGGCTGGGCGCAATTTCGGTCCTGGACGTGGCCTGTTAGATGGCGTGATGATCGGGCTGGTGACAGTTGTTGTTTTTGTTTTGCTCAATGGCTTGATTACTGCTCACCGGGTCAGGCGCAGGCAGGCGACTCAAATGAAGGGCTGGCTGCATGTGCTGGGTGGACTGTTTGAGAAAAGGCTTGTCTATGGAGTGGTGAGCGGCTTTTTCAGCGCACTAGCGATTACGCTACTGGTTGATCTCGCTGCCGGATTGTACAATGGCCTTTTCTGCTGCGTGATATTTGCCAGCCTTGGTCCGTTGGATACTGAGATCAGGCCAGCAGAGGTAATTTCCTGGTCCTGGACGCCCATTCGACGCAATGCGGGTAAGTTTCTTGGCGCGGGAATGGTGCTTGGCCTGGCCTATGGTCTGCTCACTGGACTCTATTGGGAGGTAAAGCAGTATCCCGTGATGCCGGGATTGAGAGTCTTCATTCCGTGTCTGTTGTTCGGGTTAAGTCTCGGTCTCGTGCTGGGTCTGTTGATTGTGTTGACACGGGGCGTCTCTCACGGCAGGCTAAAGCAGCAACCAAAGAGGCCCAATCAGGGTATCTGGAACTCTTTGCAGTATAGCCTGCTGCTCGGTGGCGGCTCCTTCCTGCTCTTCGGGCTGTTTTTCGGGATCTTTTATGGCGTCCTCCTGTACCAGATTTTTCACTTCTTCAATGTGCCATATAGCGAATATAATGGGTACTTTCCGAGGGATAGCGGGCTGGTTATTGGTTTCGCCGATGGTCTGGCCGTTGGCGCGTTCTTCTGGTTAAATAAGGGCGGGACTGCCTGTGTACTGCATCTGGTTTTGCGCTTGTTGCTCTGGAGTGGAGACTATGCCCCCTGGAATTATCCTCGCTTCCTCGATTATGCAGTGGAACATATTCTCTTGCGCCGTGTCGGAGGAGGCTATACTTTTTTTCACAAGCTGGTGCAGGAACATTTTGTCTGGCTTTATAGCCAATCAACTCTGGGAAACGAGGAGCGAACACTTGCTGTGCAGGACTGAAAAGGGAAAGGGGGCGAGATGACGCTCTCGCCCCCTTTCTCGAAGCCGTTTTACCCCGCTCACCAGTATAAATGCACCTATCAATAAATGCTAGCTTTTGATACTTTGGGATCATAGAAGAGATACGATAGTAGATAAAAGGGAACATCATGTAATTGTAAACATTGCAGTTTTGTGCAATTTACAATGTTTACAATTACATGATGTTCTTGCTTTACTTGACTTTGAAGGAATCGGTCATAGGCCGGAAGGTTCCAATCACTGCATTGTCGAAGTTCTGTGGAGTAGAGTAAAAGGCGATGGAATAGTAGGTGTTGCCAACTGGTTTCGCCATGTCCAACGTGCGAATCTCCTGATCGCTTCCGTTTGCAATTGCGGAGGAGCAGCGATACTCTCCTTGATTCCAGGTGACTCCATTAATATCAGCAGTTGCAAGCAAGTTGCCGGATTCTTTACAGCGATCTTTCAGGCTTGTTCCCTCTTCTATTTGCAGCGCAGCCGTAGGGGACTGTGTTTGTACAATCACATGCAGCACAGATCCTTTTTGTGCTGGGTCTGTAAATGTGACGCCGTTATTGCCGTCCGACTCAACTTTCCAGGAAGGTCGATAGTTGATTGTATAGCCTTTGCCGGTATAGGTGACGAAAGATGCGTTACTGCTCTGTGTGGGGCTGGGCGTGCTGCTGGTAGTAGTTGCAGTGGGTTGATTATTCGTAGTTTGATTGGTGGTAGTGGTGGTTTGATTGCTGGCACAGGCAGCCAGTAAGAGCGTGAGTGTTAAGAGACAGCCTGTCAGATATATAGAAAGAGGTTTTTTCATATTTTTAAAACTCCTTAATTGTGCTATTTTAGATTATTTTTGACAACGTGGACATGTTGTTATTATGCAACTATAATGTTGTATGAAGCTATGAAACACTGCACAATCCTAATAATTGATGTGTTCAGTACCTTTGCTGTATATGGCAGGACGTTTATTTTCACTTCTTGAGGAGAATGCTCATGAAAATCGGCACAGGTCTTCCCATAGCCATTCCAGGAACGCAGGCAAATTTGCTCCTGGAATGGGCGAAGCGAGCCGAGCAGGGACCATTTTCAAGCCTCGGCGTGTTGGATCGCGTCGTCTATGACAACTATGAGCCGCTTATAACGCTCGCAGTTGTTGCTGGCGTCACCACGCGTTTGCGTCTGGTGACTACTGTTCTGCTTGCCCCCACGCGCAATACTGGTATCCTGGCGAAGCAAGCTGCCAGCCTGGATGCGCTCTCGGGTGGACGCCTCACGCTGGGTCTGGGTATTGGTGGACGTAAGGATGATTTTCTTGCGGCTCCGGCAGATTTTCATACGCGAGGTAAGCGTTTCAATGAGCAACTGGAGTTCTTTGAGCGTGCCTGGTCCGGCCAACCAATCAACGATCAGATCGGACCAATTGGCCCGACTCCAGCCCGGCCGGGCGGCCCGGAAATCTTAATTGGTGGTTACTCTGGAGCGGCGATACAGCGTTTGAGCCGCTGGGGAAATGGTTTTATCGCGGGTGGACGCGCTCCCGATCAGGTGAAACAGTTTTTCCAGATGGCGCGCGATGCCTGGCAGAAGGCCGGTCGCCCCGGACAACCTCGTCTGGCTGCGATCGCCTATTATGGTCTGGGGCCGCAGGCGACAGAGGGGATCGAGAAGTATATTACCCATTATTACTCTTTCCTCGGTCCTGCCGCCCAACAGATGGCGAAGAACGTTCCCTCTTCCCCGGAGGCGGTACGTACACTCATTCAGGCCTTCAGCGATCTGGGAGTTGATGAAGTGCTGATCGGCCCCTGTATACCCGAACTGGATCAGATTGATCGTCTGGCCGATGCCATAAAATGATTTACCATTCGTAGTGGAGTGATTTATCGCGTAGGACAACCTGGGATGCAACTTGAGCCCATACGCGATAAATCACTCCACTACGAATGATGCCTTAGCTCTGAGCGATACGAGCCTCGGCGGGAATAGCAATGCTCAGGATTAGAGATATGATGATGGTGCCGAGCATACAGGCTGCGCCACCAACACCCAGCGTCCAGGCTGCTCCGGCGGATTGTGCGATCCAACCAGCACAGAGATTGCCAAAGGGAGCCAGCCCGAAAGCAATCAAGATCCAGAGACTCAGCACGCGGGCGCGGACGTTCTCCGGCACCATTGTCTGCACGGCGGTATTCGTCATCGTTGTTGAGAGCACCGAGGTGGCTCCCAGCAATGCCAGCAGAGGCAGCGCCAGAATGATATTGCTTACCAGCGCAAACGCCAGACACGCCACGCCAGCCAGAGCAGAGACGATCAGCAGGAAGCGCGCACCGTCCTGAATACGTTGAGAAAGCACCACAAGCAATAGCGAACCCCCCAGTGCACCAATGCCCGCAGCTGAGTTTAACAGTCCCAGACCGGTGGCTCCAACCCGATAAATGCTGTCGGCGAAGATTGGCAACAAGGTGAGATACGGAAAGACCAGGAAACCGGTGATGAGTTGCAGCACCAGTAAAATCTGAAGTACTGGCCGCTGTCGTGCGTGGTCCAGGCCAACGCGCAAGCTATGCCAGAGGCCCTCCTGCTGCTTCTGCTCTGCTTGTTGGACATGCAACTGAGGACGAATGAAGACTAAAGGAATAATGACTGCTACGTAGCTCAAGGCATTGAGATAATAGGAACCAGCGATGCCTAACAAGCCTACGGAGAGGCCGCCCACAGCCGGGCCGATCACTCGCGAGAGATTAAACTGGGTGGAGTTCAGCGCAATTCCCTGTTTGAGCTGGTCTGGTGGCACCAGATCTCCAACGAAGGTTTGCCAGGCCGGAAGACCGACCGTGCTGACGACTCCATTAATCAGCGCAACGGCGAGAATATGCCAGACGTTGATGATCTTGAATGTGGTGAAGATGCCGAGCAGCAGAGCCGTGAGCATATAGATCACCTGCGTCCAGATGAGCAGACGACGGCGATCCAGACGATCTGCTACCACTCCACCGATCAGAGAAAAGATGATGTTGGGCAGCGTAGCGGCAAAGGCAACAAGACCTAAGAGCAGGGCAGAGTTCGTCAACTGGAGAACCTGCCATCCCTGACCCACATTCTGAATCCAGAAGCCCATACTTGAGAGAAAGGCTCCCGCCCAGAAGACGCCGAAATTTTTGTCAGCCAGGGGACGAAGCGAAGAAGGAAGCGCGGGCAAACGTGTTCTTTTAGGCGTACGTGTTTTCGAGGGCACCGACAATGACATTGAACATCCTTTACATAGATAGAAACACACTACTAAACACACAACATGCAAAAAACACCACGAACATAATTTAAGTTGCTTGTTTGAGATAAGTAGACATAACGTTCAACAAAACATAAGCCGCAGGGCTTTTCAAAGCTCGATCCCGGCGGGCAAAACTGCCTGAAGAGCCGGAAAAGACTGCCTTGAAAAGCCCTGCATTTATGATTACCTCAATTGTAGGAAGGATATGCGGCAGATACAATAGGCAAAGTAACTATAAAAAAGAAAGTAGAAAAGTGCAAATATGCTATCCTGGGGCAAATGGAGCCAGACGAGGTTTGCCAAAGGTACCATTTCGTTGTTCCTGATGATACAGAATGATATCATAAATTACTGTATAAGTTGCTAAATAGATGCGCACGCCGAGCGTTAAGAGGCCAATCACTCATGGGTAAAAAATGTATCCTGTTGCTCTCCCCTTCAGAGATAGTTGTAGCAGCGCTTGAGTGTAGTTGCTGCTATTTGTGATGGTTTTCGCCCGGATTATGGCATAAAATACATCTTGTCCCGCGTCCCTTATAGTAGGAGTATTCAAGAGTAGGGAGTACTCGATGAAGTATAAGTGATAGCAGGACCGCCGATATTCTACCACTGCTAGATGGTGGCAATCGGAGTGAAAATGTGGCCCGGTATGTCAAACCGCGCACATTGAATTTATGATGTAGGGGAGGGTGATGACGATAAGCACGATAGGATTTACAACCTGGTTTACTCTTGGCTGTTATGGTGGTTTAGCTGCTTGTGTAGTCGCCATAGCCGCCAATGTGTTTTATACGACATTACGCCAACGTGGAACAACCCGTCAGTTGGTGGCGGTCGTTGTGATCTGCGCACTCGCTGCACTACTCTTGCTGCCTGCAATTATCTGGTTTCATCTTCGCTTCAGCATCCGACAGGCACAGCTCTCACAGATGGAGATCTATCTTGTCCTGGCTTATATCGCATTTTGTGGCTGGCTGCTGCCAATTGGAGCGACCTGTGGCTATTTCCTTTTTACTCGACCTCGCAATGCAGCACCACCCCAGCCTCTTGCAGGCGTGGAACAACCGAACGTGCAAGCTCCGCCGCAGCCGCCGCAGCAATCTGTTCCACCTCGCTATCAACATGGTGTGCATGTGCCATTTGTCTATGGAGATGATACACCCTGGGGCTGGTTGGAGTATCGCACTGGCAGCTTTCAGGGCCAGCGGCTGGCGCTCAAACGGGCCATTATTACGATTGGCCGCGATGAGGGCAACGAGATCTGGCTCGACGACGATATGGCCTCTCGTTATCATGCCGAACTGACCTGGCACGAGGGACGTGTGTATCTGACCGATTGCGAGAGCCTCAATGGTGTGCAGCTCAACGGCCAGCGCATTCAACACAGCGTTCTAGTCTCATCGAATGACCTGATAGAGGTTGGCTCGCATCGCTTTGGGTTCGTGCTGGAAGAGGAGCCACGCAAGCTTGACGATAGCGATGATCCCCTGGCACACCATACATGGCGTTCGGCACTGGAATCGTTGACTGCCGGGAGCGATATCTTGCCCGCGACCCGACCGCTTGACGATTCCCTGGCTGCTGTTGTGGGGGGGAAAGAACTGGCCGATAGCGATTTGAAGCAGACAGAGGAGGTTGATCGGGCAGCCCCGCTGTTGCTACCGAACAATATGCAAGGCGCGCTCGTCATTTGTGCAGGCAGTAAAGCGGGACAGAGCTTTCGTTTGAATCGGCCAATCCTGACTGTTGGGCGCGGCATTGAGAGCGATGTCATTATCAATGATACGTCTATTTCTCGCCGGCATGTTCAATTTCTCTGCCAGCCTGATGGCGATTATGTGCAAGACCTCGTGAGCCGCAACGGAACGACCATTAACGGAGAAATGCTCAGCGCGCCCAAACGTTTGCAGTTGGGCGACAAGGTAATGATCGGGAATATTTGCCTGGAATATACCACCGTGCCATCTTTGCAAACATCTTCCCTCACGACGGATATTACCCCTCCGCCTACTATGACTGGACCGATCAGTGGCGTAGGTCTGGCTCCGCTGAGATTGCCGAGTAGACAAAAAGAGGAATAATCTCCCTGATCGTCAGCCCCAGCTCCAGAGCACAGGGGCCGGGGCTGACCGCTCTCACCATTCCACATCCGCATTGCTCAATGGATGCCATCCCAGGATTGGGCGACCATGACCTGGGTAGAGATAATACACTCGCAAGCTGCGTAGCACTCGTAGTGTCTCCTCCAGTTCGTGCCGATTGCTCCCACCGCGCAACAGCGGAGCGCCTCCCGAGAGGGTAATGACAGTATCGCCACAGAGTAACTCGTAGGTGAAGGCGTTGTAGAGGCAGAGGCTTTCCGGGGTATGCCCAGGGCTGGCAATCACCCGCCAATCGGGATGTGAGGGTAGCCCTGCGATATCTTCCAACCAGAGATCAATCAACTGTATCTGTTGCGTATAGGCGGGCGGAAATAAATCGAAGTGATGCAGTGGCCCGGGCAGCAGTTGGCCGGCGAGATGGCTGATGCGAGGCACGACCTTGCCGATCTGTTGCTCTTCCAGTGCTAGATGTTGGATGGCGAGCGATGCTGCGACCGGGGCCTGGCAGACGGAGCGCAGAGCCTCAACCCCCGCCGTGTGATCGGGATGGAGGTGTGTCAGCACGATGAGGTCTATGTCGGTCGGCAGGCGATGCAGAAATCGTTGCACATAATTGCATAGAAGATGAACATTTAGTTCCGAGCCGGGATCAACGACAATCAGACGTTCGTCGTCAATTAAAAAGGTGTTTGCCATTGAGAAACGATCTGTAATGGTGTGTACGCTCCTGAGCCGAGGCGTAACGGATAGATCCTGGGATTGGTCGGCAGATGCAGGGTTCAAGTCATCCCTCCGCTGGTCGCAATACTCAAAATATGCTTCTATCCTAGCATCGCGGTCAAGCCAGGGAGATTCACGCAATTTGTGTTACATTTTGATGATGTATATGTTACAATGATTACGTGGTTCGGGAGCAAAGTCCCCGCGGTTAGTAATGTCCCAGCCCCGGTTCGTTCCGCCATCCGGAATCTAGGAATCACTGCCTGTGAACCACAGAGAACATTCTGCATGAGATCGTCTTGTTAGAACAACTTCACCTACCGATGAGTTATTGTCAAGCGGAACGATAAAGATGAAGAAGGGGAAATAGTATTCATGATGTCCAATGAGGGCTACCGGGATCGTATCCTCACCTGCCGTGATTGTGGAAATGAGTTTACCTTTACTGCTGGCGAGCAAGAGTTCTTTGCCAGCAAAGGATTGACGAATCCTCCTGGTCGTTGCCCATCCTGCCGTGCCGCCCGGCGCGGTCAGCAGTTTAGTGGTGGCGGAGCGCGTGCTTCACGTGGTGAACAGTACGATGCTATTTGTGCGGCGTGTGGTCGTCCAACAACTGTACCCTTTATGCCCCGCGAAGATCGTCCAGTTTATTGTAGTGATTGTTTCCAGGCTCAGCGTGCTTCACGTCGTCCTCGTGAAGAGAGCAACAGCTATAGTTTTAGTTCTGGTAGTGAGAACAACTACGGCGGTGGGAGCTATGGTGGTGGCAACTATGGTCGAGATCGTCGTGGTGGCCGCGACCGTCGCGGCAATAACCGGGATCGTGAGCGTCGCGATAACCGCTGGGATGACCGTTGGTAGAGCAAATCTGTCTCTAAGTCAGGCATATAGTACAAGAACTGCAATGCGACAAGAGGGCAACTCCATTGAGGGTTTGTCCTCTTCATTTTGCTCTTTGTTTCTGTTTTTCTCATTTTCCTTACCCATATGTTATACTAACGTCGATATGAGTCCTTATCCTCGATACGGAGGTTGTTCTGAACAATGACAGTCACCAGGGATGATCAGTGGCCACATTATAGCTATATCGTGCCTCAGATCTATACAAAATCAAAAGTACGTCTGGTTGGTTTAGGGACGTATACCCCTCAAGGAGTTATTACAAACGAATTTTTTGCCTATATATCGACCCGTCTTGGCGATCCGCGCAAAGCGGAAGATCTTGAGCGCGTCACCGGTCTGCAAACGCGTCATGTGCGTTCCAGTACCCTTGATCTGTGCCGCGCAATGGCAGGCGATGATGCTCCCGGCCTTATTTATGATCCAAACGCGCCTGCTGAGGAGTCATTGGTCGATATGGCGGTAATTGCTGCGAAACGAGCCATCGCCAGCGCTGGTCGCGACGTTTCCGAAATCGATACGATCATCGGTGCCTCTTCTTCCGATAATGATGCTTTCCCTACTATTGCTGGCTGGGTGCAGATGCGCCTTGGGCTACCACCTATTCGCGCCACTATGCTACGTGGTGCTTGTGCTTGCCAGACCGAGGCGTTCCAGGCATGCGCTGAAGTGCTGGCGAGTAGCTCAGCGAAACTGGTGCTGCTGGTGACTTCAGAAGGGTTGTTGCCCAACATCATGAATGTGCTGGATTGGAAAACCAGCTCCTTGTTTGGTGAAGGGGCCGCTGCCTTTCTGCTGGAACGTGGCGATGAGGATACCTTTGTTATCAATGGCTCCGACGCTCATCAGGCCCAGTCGCTCATCTACCAGACGCCGTTACGTAAAGATGTGGTCGAGATGGCGGAGGTCGATATCAAGATTCGTCAATTGTACCGGGAAGGCCGTGGGAAAGATTTAGCCCAGTTGCTTTCTCAGTATATGGTTGGTTATACCAAAATGAACGGCAAAGAGGTTTTCCGTGCTGCCCCACGTGCAATGGCCGAGTGTGTTGATGCCGTGTGCCGTCATGCTGGTCTCCATCCCGACGAGCTTACCCACATCGTTCCCCATCAGGCCAACTCGCGCATCACGCGTCGCCTCGGCGAACTGCTGATCCACGATTATGGCTGGCCCGAAGAGACGATGGAGAAGCTGGCTGATAATTTCCGCTACTACGGCAATCTCTCGAACGCCAGCATCGCCCTTGCCTTAACGGAACTGTTGCGCCAGGGGCGACTGCACGATGGAGAATGGATAGCCTTGCCTGCCGTTGGTGGCGGGATGAACTATGGCTGCTGGCTGATGCGCTATCATACCCTATCCAATCTCGATGCAACCCTCAATCCGCAAGCATAGAGATCAACGAAAGGTTTGTGGCAATACAACCCAAACCTTTCGTCATTTTATGTTTCTTCCTCTTCTTCCTCCCGCAGATCCATAAATATTTTGAACAGTACCAACAACACATAAAAAATGCTAAAAATGGGAATCAACAGCCAGGGAGCATTAATAAGTATAAAGATAAAAAAGATCGAAAACATCATCGTGCAGAGCATTGCATCCATGATTGATTGAGGCAGCGCAGTAAACAGGCTGCGAAAGAAGCGGCGGCGAGCATTCACTCGTGACGATAAGAGGCGCAGTTGTAGCCTGACCTCTGCAATCGTTTGTGGACGCTGGTTGGCGTCTGGCTCCAACATTTGTTGCAATAACTGGTGAAGGTGTCGCCTTGTTTTCCCTTGCAAAAATCGTTTGCGTGTCTTCTTCCCAACGAGGGAAGGCTCCTTGCCCGTAAGCAACGTATGGAGCGTTGCTCCCAATCCGTAGATGTCGGTTTGTGTGGTTGTCTGCGCCCTTCCGTATTGTTCGGGAGCGGCATAACCAGGCGTGCCAAGCGGCCCGGTATCGCGTTTGCGACCGGGAACGTAGTGGCGGGCAATGCCAAAATCGATCAGGTACAGATGCCCGCCCTTTGTCTGCATGATGTTGGCTGGTTTGACATCGCGAAAAATGACGGATGGTTGCTGTGAATGTAAGTAGCCCAGGACATCGCATAGCAGCAGGCCAATCTGTAGCACCTTTCGCAATGAGAGATGTTTGCGATGCGTCTTCTTGAGTGCCTCTTCCAGCGTGGTTCCTTCGATGTAGTCCATCACAATGTACCAGTGATCGGCATCGGTGAAGGCATCGTACATGCGCGGCAGGCTGATATGCCGCAACCGCGAGAGATAGCGCACCTCTCGATTGTAGGCATCGGTGGCCTCGATCATCTCGCGTGGTCGCAACGTATCAAGGTTGATCTGTTTAATTGCTACTTTCGTCCGATAGCGGTCGATATCCTCAGCCTTGTAGATCACGCCATAACCGCCCTCGCCGGCTTTGCTTACGATGCGATAGCGCCGGGCAAGCAGCGAGCCGGGCTGCATGGGAGTTTGCACAGGCGGAGCGAGCTGTGCATGCTGTCCCGGCAAAGCTGGCGTGATTTGTATGGGTTGATATTGTACGGGTTGATGAGGGGGCTTGCCGCAGACAGTACATAGCGTCGCCTGGGCCGTAACACCAGCTCCACAGACATCACAAAAGCAGACAAGAGCAGCATCCATGGAATCCGTCCTTGCTGTACTATACTCCGTTGTACTTGCTACAATACGCTACAATACTCTATTGATCTGGTGGTGTTCCGTAGTGATGCTTTTTCTTTGCGCTGATTGATTCATCCACTCTTATTATAATACAGTTGGGAAAGCAGGTATAGAGGAGGTACGATTATTCCAGCCCACGTTCGTAGGTCGTATAGGTATCCCCGTTCCACTCATACTCTACTCCGGTCAGAGCGTCGCGCACCAGCACGAGATCGGGCGCGTAGATCCGTATCTTTGTCAGTTCCATTGCATGCAACTGTTCTCGTAGATCATAGGCGAGCAGGCTGATTGGCTCGATGGCGGTCCCGTCAATATAGCCCACCGAGAGGATCTTCTCACCAAAGAAATCGGCCGTCTCTGCTATTGCCAGACCATCGAGCCGCTCCCAGCGATACAGGACATATACTTGCTTTGCCGCTATCTTTTCTTCCAGCAGCTCAACTGTAATAGGAGAGGCTTTGAAGTGGGCATAGTAAAGGCCGCCAACCAGTGGGAAGACGTTGGAGGCATTCAGGAAATCAACAATGGTCTCTAGATCGTCGGAGGTAGCCAGGCGTGGTTTCTCCTGTCCTACCCCTTTCTGTTTGGCCTGGATAGGAGAAGCATGGAAGAGCGCCGAAGTGCCAACATGTCGGAAGTGGAAGAGCCTGGCAAGGCGCTGAGCAGGTTCGTTGTCCGATTCAATAGCCTGCCGTGCATATGTCGCGCCGCGCTGCATGGCCTCGATCAACAGAGCTTCGTAGAGGGCGCGCGCCAGCCCTTGCTGGCGATACTGTGGATCGACGCGTAATCCCTCAAGCCAGGCGTCGATTCTGGTTAACATATCGAGATGGACGATACCTGCTGGGCGCTCTTCGACCGTTGCCACAAAGAGGCGACCATCAGGATTGGTCAGCCACTCATCCCAGGTCTGATCGATATAGTCGCCCCATTCCCAGGTGTTACGACAGAATGCCAGAACTGCCTCGCGGTCCTCTGGCCGGGCCGGTCTCACTTCAATATAAGCCATACTTTCCTCCTTGTTAAGAAGCATATAGCGAGAAGACCCGCGCGTCAATGGCCGGCTGGATGAAGAAACAGTTTTACAGCAAGCAACGTACTATACATATTGGTATCCATACATTACCATCCAGGATTCTTATCCTGATAGATATGAGTCTTAAAAAGAGGTAGTGCCCTATGCCACAACGTTTCAAAAAAGAATCGGTCGATGAGAAAGACGAACCAACCAGCAAAAAAGTCGAAAGCAATATCGAAGGGGCAGTTGAGCAGGTGCAGCAGGAAGTGGCTCGGGGGCGCGCTCCCTGGTATCGTGTCCTTCAGCGTACGCAAGTGCTTGCAGCGGTTTGTATCGTTGTCTTCCTCCTGTTTGGCCTGCTGGCCGGGTATGTCTACTTCAATCCCGTCCTCGCTATCGATGTCTTCATCACCCGTGAATTTCAGGAGAACCAGAACCCCTGGTTTCAAGCGCTGATGGCCTTTGTGAGCTGGCTTGGCAACTATCCGCCGCTCTTTTCAATACTGGTAGCGCTGACAGGTGCCGCTTTCTGGCTGGCGCGATTGCGCCTGGAGGCGCTTTATATCGTTGTGCTTTCAGCAGTCAGTACCCTGTTGAATATCGGGATAAAAGTGCTGATTAATCGACCACGTCCTACCGCAAGTCTGGTGGAAGTGCTTCAGGTCGTTGGCGGGAAGAGCTTTCCCAGTGGACACGTGATGTCCTATATGGCGTACTGGGGGCTGCTCTTTGCACTGGGCTTTATTCTCTTCAAAAGAGATCGCTGGTGGCACTACGCCTTGCTGATCGTGCCAGCTTTCTTTGTCGTCCTGGTTGGCCCATCGCGCATCTACCTGGGAGATCATTGGGCCAGCGATGTGCTTGGAGCGTATATGCTCGGCGGTCTGCTATTGGGGATCAGCCTGTGGATCTATCTGAATTTGAAGCAGCGTGGTGTCACTCTTACATAGAGAGGAAAAAGAGGTGGTGAGCGCCCCTCCCATATTCGTGTATCCCTGGAAGATTCCAGGGATACACCCATAAACAGCTTATTGTTCTTCGGCTGTTGTTTTGTCGCTGCCTCGCCGGGTTTTTCGTCGGTGGAGGGCCTCCTCAGTGGTGGGAGTGTTGTCTGCGCTCTGCTCGTCGTTGACCGCTTCTGGTGCTTTGCTGGTCTCAGCATCAGCTTGCTCATCTGTGCTCAGGTTCTCTTCGGATTGTGTGTTTGTCTCGCTAAGAGCTTCTTCAGGGGCAGGAACGGCGACGTTTTCCTGCTCTTCTGTTGACTCGGAAGAAGGTTCCTGGTTCTCAGTGGCGGCTGGCTGATCGGCAGGAACATCTGCGCGTCCTTCGACAGGTGGCAGCGATTCTTGATGCAGTTCTTCTATCGCCTCCTCCTGGGCGGCTGGTGCTTCTGCTTCGGTAACTAGCATGTCCAGCGGTGGCAACTCGGCCTGCTGATCGTTGCTGCTCGCGGCAGGAATGCCATTAAGAGACTGTCGAGAAGATTGCAGTTGAGAGAGCTGTTCTTCCAGATTGAAAACATGTGCCTGGGCATCTGCCAGTTTGGATTGTACTCTGTTCACCTTTTTTTCTGCCTTCTGTACATCCTGTCTGGCCTGTTTAATCTTAGCCTGCAACTTTGTTTCCCGTTTGGCTTGCTTCTTTGTCTGCTTTTTCTGTGAAGGTGCTGGTTTGGTGGTGTCTGTGGTCTTTACCATCGTTTTCTCCCGGCTTTCAGTTGTTATTTGTGTAGATACCAACGAAAATGGATAGGTTCTCTGTTTACCAACACGCATGAGAATGAGGTAACGCCTCACTCATGGTAAGTGGATATGCTGGGCTATTGAGGTACTCCATTATATTAGAAAACGAAGGCCATTCGCAAATGTATCGAGGCGAGCCTTGCCTTGTCCGACAATTTTGTCTGTGATAGACTCAGAAATAAAAATGGGTAGAGAGAGATGGACTATCCCCTATGGAATTGAACGATACTACTGACTATCAGCTCTGTTTTGCCTGTGGACAGCGCAATCCGTTTGGCCTGCATATGACCTTTCGCCTGGAAGAAGATACGGTCGTCTCTGATTTCCGGCCTCAGCAGGAGCATCAGGGCTTCCCTGGCGTCATTCATGGTGGCATCGTTGCCGCGATCCTGGATGAAGCGCTCAACCGTACCACTATGCTCACAGAACAGCCAACATGGACGATGACGGGTCGCCTGGAGATACGCTATCGTCGTTACGTCCCATATGGTCCACTACTGCGGGTTCGCGCGCGATTGGAAAAAGTACGAGGACGCATGGCGCAAGCAATTGGTGTCTTGACCTATTCAGATGATGAAAGCATTGTGCTGGCTGAGGGGCAAGGAACCTTTATGGCGCTCTCTCCTGAAAGCCTGGATGCCATTATGCAAGAGCATCCAGGTATGCGCGCCTTTTTTGAGAACAACCAGAAATAAAAAGGCCGGTCAGCAACAGAATGCTGACCGGCTCTGTTATTGCGATTCCTGGTGCGATTCCATTTCTGGTGGCGTGACTGGTTCCGCAGGAGGCGGTGGGGCCAGTGTTGTCGTAGGTTGTCGCTGATCGGGATGCAATTGCGACTGCGCCAGGGGCGTCCCTGTCTCCTCCAGAATGTTGTGCAGTTGTTTGGCGTCTATCGTTTCGTGACGCCGTAGCTCCTGCGCGATTCGATCCAGCGCCGGACGGTAGGTGGTGAGAGCCTCGATTGCCTGATCGTAGCAGGTGCGCACGATGCGGTCTACCTCCTCATCAATGATCTCTGCCGTCTCTTCGCTATAATTCGTGGGCGCTCCCGTATCGCCGGCACTTGCGAAGGGGCTTTGCCGCTCACTGAACGAAACCGTGCCCAGCCGCTCGCTCATGCCCCAGCGCGCTACCATCTGGCGCGCCATCGCTGTGACGCGTTGCAAATCGTTTTCCGCGCCGGTTGTGATCCTGTTGAAGACCACCTGCTCGGCAGCACGACCACCAAGCGCCGTGACGATCTGGGTGAGCAGATACTCTTTGGCGTAGTTGTAACGATCATCCAACGGAGTATACATCGTCACACCGAGTGCCTGACCACGAGGCACAATCGTTACTTTCGTGACCGGATCGGCACCCTCGCTGACCAGCCCGGTGAGCGCGTGACCACCCTCATGATATGCGGTAACATTCAGGTCTTCGTCGCTCAGCACCAGCGGACGCTCGGCACCAAGCAGAATCTTATCCAGCGCCTCTTCAAAACAGCGCTGGTTCACACGATCCAGATTGCGTCGTGCCGCCAGTAGAGCGGCTTCGTTGACCAGATTCGCCAGATCCGCACCGACCATACCTGTTGTTGAACGAGCGATGGCTTGCAGATCGATATCGCTTGAGAGCGGTACGTCGCGAGTGTGAATCTTCAGAATTGCCAGGCGACCATTCCAATCGGGACGATCAACAGTCACGCGCCGGTCAAAGCGGCCCGGACGCAGAAGCGCCTGATCGAGACCATCAGGGCGGTTCGTTGCTGCCAGCACTACGACCGCTTGCCGTGCGTCGAAACCGTCCATCTCGACAAGCAGTTGGTTCAAGGTCTGCTCACGCTCATCGTTCGTGTTAATGCTGGCTCCACGCTGGCGACCAACGGCATCGATCTCATCGATAAAGATGATGCTGGGCGAGGCTTTTTTGGCCTGATCGAACAGGTCACGCACGCGACTGGCACCGACACCAACCAGTACCTCGACAAACTCGGAGCCGCTCATCGAGAAGAAGGGTACGCCAGCTTCTCCCGCCACAGCACGTGCCAGCAGCGTTTTACCGGTTCCTGGAGGGCCAACCAGCAACACGCCGCGCGGGATCTTGCCGCCTAAACGCTGGAACTTCTGCGGCGTCTTCAGGAACTCAACCACCTCTTGTAGTTCGTACTTCGACTCATCCACGCCTGCGACATCGGCAAATGTTGTGCTGGGTCGATCCTCCAGGATCAACTTAGCACGGCTCTTGCCAAAGCTGAAGATGCCTTGTTGCCCCTGTGTCGCTCGACGACTGAAGAAGAAGAACAGGCCGATCAGGAAAACCCAGGGCAGGAAGGTAATGAGCAGGTTAAGCCAGAAGCTATTGTCGGGCGGTGGCTGATAGACCACTTTCGCTTTATGTTGGATTAGCAGCTGTGCAAGCTGATCATCTCCATTTGGCAGCTGATAGACGTGATATTGCGACTGACCATTCACAGGAGCGTTGAGTTCGCCGGTAATGTCGGTCTGGCCAATAAACGTCGCTGACTTCACATTATCCTTCTGGATCTCGTTATAGAATTGTGTGTAGCTCAGTTCCACTCGTTGTGGTGAGTTGGCGCTCTGATTGGAATTGTTTACATAATTGAATATGAATAAGGCCAGCATGATGCCAACCAGCAGCCAGAGCCAGCGATTGATTCCTCCTGATGGTCGCGGCTGTGGGGTCTGCCCATTATTGCGGCCCCCCGGTCCTGGACGCGCCTGCTGCCTATCGTTACTATTTTGTAGCCAGTATTTATTACCCGGCTGTTTATCCATATGATGTACCTGCTTTCTGGGCCTCCACATCTATTACCCTCTAAGAAATCCATGTGAAAAAGGATATGGGTGGGCCATTGTATGGCAACATCCTTATTATATCTTACTGATGGGGGAAATGCACGTACCGGCTAGTCGCTCCTCGTGTATTTTGAGGGCGACAAGTGTGTACCCCACCTCGTATATCCTCTCTTCATGGCCTCTTGTAATTGTTGTAGTTTATACGATTACAAGTTACCGTCAGTTACAATTTATTTGCCTAAAAAAATTGAAGGAATAAAAAGGGCAAAACAAGTTGTACGGACCCGATTTATCGCGTCCCATTTATCCATTGATTCATCCATATCATGCAGATGCCAGATTTATGGATAAATCAGGATAAATGGGACGCGATAAATCGGGTCCGTACAAGGCGGTCTAGGCAAGCGATAGACTAATCAGAATGGTTTCGCAGTAAGTTGCAGCGTAAGTTGATGAGCCTCGTGGGGAGGGATATTGATGCGATCCTGGGGACGATTGAGGCCGTCCTCGCTGGCAACGACCGGCTCGAAGCAGACAAACTCGTGGTCCGGGGCGCTGGCTGGCTCGGACCAGACCTGCATGGCGGAGAGCGAATACTGACCGTTGACTGGCTGCTCAGCGATGGTCAGCACACCGCGCCGGGGGATGCGCACCGTTACTTTCTGTGGGAAAGGGTAAGGATTGTTGGGCGGCTGCGTATCCCATTGCCATGTCTTTGGATCGAATCCGGGAGGGCCAGAGGTTTCCAGCCTGGCCTTGTCGCTCTGCGCTACTGAAAAGTATGGATGGAAGCCGGGTGCGATGGGCATCACCTCGTCGCTGCGATTCTCCATCGTCAAAGTATATGTCAGCGTGCCTTCACCAACTGTAATTGTGGCGGTAAAGGTAAATTCGTAGGGATAGTTGGAACGGGTGGCATCGCTGCTCTGCAATTGCAGCGTTGCGCTCGCCTCGCTCTGTTTCGTCAATGTCCAGGCCAGTAGGCGACCGAAGCCGTGAATTGGGAGCGTGGTTCCTTTCTCCTGAAAGATGCCATTTTTGAGCCGCGAGAAGTTCGGGATCATCAAAGGCAGCCCCCAGCGCTTGACATTGCCCGTTTGCATCGGACGATAAAGCACCTGCCAGGAGTCCACCTGAAAATGCGAGACCAGATCTATGTCGGGAATAATGCCGATTTTCGTTGTTCCGCTGGTTAAGACGAGTTCTCGTTGCGTTGGAAAGTCCATAAATGTCATTATCTCTTCCTCTGCTTGCACCACATATGAGATAAGGTGCGTATTCTCTCTGTATTATGGCCTGTTGTTGAAAAGGTCGGCAAGCTTGTCTCTATGGAACAGGACCAGGGGGGTTAACATTATATTAAAATTTGCAGGCACCACCGGGATTGTGTATTTGAAGAAGGGCTACAGGAGGCAATGCAGAAAAGGAATGTGTAATAAGCGTTCTATCCACCTCTGCGCGTGAATCCTTATCCAGAATTCCCACCGGCTTGCCCTCCACTTGAGCTTTCTGTCATAATAATGGACGCATCGCGACTACAAACCCTTGAGTTCTATTGCGTTTTACTAGTCACATGCTTATACTGTATCATAGCGGACACATATGGATGTAGGCATATGTACCGCATTCAACATAGTTGCACATGTTGTTCGCGAGAAGCTGCTTCCAGTAGCACATGGGGGCCGGGTATGGAGGAGAAAACGGGAAAGGACGCGTCGGAGGCATCAACGCAACAAAGCGGGCTGGAAAGAGAGGATAGACAGTCTGTGTCAGCCTATATTGCCATAAAAGGAACACGCAGTGGCTTGCTTTTGACGTTGGAGCCAGAGACCCCTTTTGGAGACCTGCTCACTGCACTGGCCGAAAGGCTGTCGGAGGCTCCAACCTTTTTTCGAGGTGCCTCGCTGACGGTTGATACCAGTCGTCGAAACCTGCGTGTCAGTGAGCGATTACAACTAGAAAAATTACTTGCACATTATCAAATGTCGGTCACACCTTTAGAAAAGGTTATCGAACAGCAAAAAGAAACAAAGAGAACAATTCCTTTGTATCTCGATGAGCCACTGTCGGAGGCACCCATCGTGCAGACGAATGAGCCGATCATGCAGCGTGATCCACGCGAATCAGATGATACCCTCTTTATTCGGCGAACGGTGCGCTCCGGGCAAGCGATCCACCACCACAGCAATGTCGTGGTGCTTGGCGATGTCAACCCCGGTGCGGAAATTGTGGCGGGTGGAGATATTGTTGTTTGGGGGGTTTTGCGCGGAATGGTACATGCGGGCTATCCCGACAACGATCAATCAGTCGTTTGTTCGCTGTGCCTATCTCCGGTTCAATTACGGATTGCCCATTTGCTCTCACGCCCCCCGGAGGGCTTTGAGGCACAACCACGGCCCGAAGTCGCGATGATTCGGCACGGCCAGATCGTCGTCGAAACCTGGGTTAGTGGGCGCTCTCCTCGTCGCTGATTTTCAGTCGTCAGCGCTATGGAGTGACAATTACTACGATTACCTTGTATACTACTAAAGAAATGGAAACTGTCTTCAACAGACGGGCGTATGTTAATGCGCTTCAATATGTAACTGTTTATATACAGCAGTTCGTGGTATACTAGATGGCACATAATGCCAGCAGCTAGACGTTCTTCTACATAAAAATTCTGAACATATATGCATCGGGAGTAGAGCATGGACAGCAGGGTAATCACAATTACATCGGGTAAAGGCGGCGTAGGCAAAACAACCACTACTGCAAACCTGGGAACGGCCCTGGCTATGCAGGGCAAAAAGGTGGCTGTAGTAGACGCCGATATTGGTCTGCGTAACCTTGACGCTGTGCTGGGCCTGGAGAACCGCATCGTCTATGATCTGGTCGATGTCGTTGAGGGCCAGTGTCGTCTGCGACAGGCACTCATTAAAGATAAGCGCTTGCCCGAATTGTATTTGTTGCCTGCCGCTCAAACGCGCGACAAAAATGCGGTCAATAGTGTTCAGATGGAACAATTGTGTCAGCAACTACGCCAGGAGTTCGATTTTGTCATTCTCGATTCACCCGCAGGCATCGAGCAAGGCTTCCGCAACGCCATCGTTGGTGCCGATGAAATCGTGATTGTGGCAAATCCTGAAATGGCTTCGGTGCGTGATGCTGACCGCATCATTGGCCTGGTAGAGGCGGCTGGAAAACCAGAACCTCGGCTCATCCTCAATCGGTTGCGCCCGGAGATGGTTAAGCGGGGCGATATGATGGATGTGGCGGATGTGCTGGAAGTGCTGGGAATTGATTTACTTGGCATCGTTCCCGAGGATGAAGCGATTATTGTTGCCACGAACAAAGGTGAACCTGCTGTCTATGATAAGCGCTCACGTGCTGGGCGAGCCTTCATGAACTCAGCTCAGCGTATCCTGGGTGAGGAAATTCCTCTCGACGAGGTGGCTGACTCCCCGTCGCTCCTGGAACGTTTACGCCGCTTGGTAGGGTTTGGACCCGCAATGCCTGAGAAACAGATCCCTTCTCAGTCGTCCTAAAGGGGGCAGTTGTATGGGTGTTTTTGAGTTTATGGTCGGTCGAAAAAAACCAACACCAGGGGAACTGGCGAAGGAACGCTTAAAGGTTGTGCTGATGCATGACCGCTTAAAGGTGAATCCAGCGTTATTGGAAATGATTAAAGATGAGCTTCTTTCTGTGCTTTCCAAACGTCTGGATGTCGATGAAGATCAGGTTGAATTAACCCTGGCACACGAGGACGGCTGGGACAAGCTCCTGGCAAATGTTCCCATTAAACGGCAAAAAGTTACCTTTGAATGGGACCCTCCCTCTTATACTCCTCCCGATGTGCTACGTGGCAAAATTCACGTCGAGGACAGCGAGGCTAATTGAGCGCCTCTCTCTATAAAAAAAGGCATGAACGTTGGTGCATCTTGCCTATTCGCTGGATGCACCAGTTCTACAGCCGCAAAGACGTAGAGAGATGACGTTCTCCATATATCTCCACACCGTTGCCTATATTCCCTCCCCTTGAGCTAAAATTTGCAGTATAAGAAGAGAAAAGTTCTATTTTTGGAGTGTTAATTCGGATTTTGTAAAGAAATTGTATAATTCCAATATGATGATAATCAAATCAACAAATCAACAAGTTAAGAAATTTTCTGAAGTTCGTTGCATTCTTAACTGAATCTCCATATCTTCATAACCACAAACGATCTGGCTGGCATTACAATATATCTGTAATCACGTTCTGGTGATTCGCTTATCCCTAGGATAGCTTCTATCGGCTATTCCCTCCACAGGCAGCGGGAGAGTGCAGTCAGGTAGGACGCTATTTATGGAGATTTGTCGACAGTGTCAGGTGATGTGGTGGTTGAACTCCTCTTGTGTTCCTCTTCCGCTCATCAACTGCGGCAGCAAATGAGCAATCCCCTATCGCGATAGTGAAGTGCCGGTGTGCGGAACACTACGCTCCTCTACTCCCTTCTCTGAAGGGAGTAAAATGGCTCATGTCGAGCAGCGGGGCGCGTTCTCTGGAATGTACCGGGTTGTGGAATCAGGTGGTTGTGGGTGGTGAAGGTACAACTTCATCTATAGTTCATCTGTAGTTCATGTGTTGGGCGTTGTGGAATGTGTGGATAGGTCAGCATAACTGAAGCGGAATGCTTTAAGGGCTGTGGGGTCGGTGGAAACTGGTGGTGTGTTATGCGACAGGCGGTGGTAAAGCCAGCACTATGTACTCAACGATGACTGGATCGAGTATTCCAGGCGGTGGAGAACACCCGGCACTGGAGATCGCCGGTGCTTGACCGGCACTTCAGTATCGCGATAGGGGATGTTTGTCTGTTCTACAAACAGGGTGTGGATGTGGTGAGTAGGAAGCAAAAAAGTAGAGCGAACAGAGGCAAAAAGCGACAAACGCAACTACAAATACCAGAGTCGCAGCAGGAAATTTCTGTCTATCCAGGCGGTGCCAGCCATGCGTTCTGGCCACTGGAGGTGCGCCGTTGTCTGGCTACTGGCAAACATGCCCAGCGGCGCAGATTGATAATCTTAAAAGAAATCAGCTGGTTAAGAAAAAAAAGACCGCAACAGAACGATCAAAAACGAACATTACGAGGCACGTTTCGCATCTATCTGCTGTATAGTGCACTGGGGATATCTTTTCTGATGACGGGTGTGCTGCTGGCGCTGTTTATGCTGCGTCCCTGGGCCGTAACCATGCTGCTGGTCCTCTTCTGGCTGGCAACAATTGCTCTGACTGTGCGGCTCTGGTACGTTTGTCTGCAAATGACCCTCGTTGCCAGGCATGCCTCGTCCTATAAAACAAAACATGGTGCGAAGCCTGCTACAAAACATGTCGCAGCAAAGCGTGAAGGTCAGCAACATTTTCCGACGATTGCGAAAACGCGACCTATCGTGGCTTCTCTCCCTCCTGTTCCTGTGACGCGACCACTATTTCCTGCGACACCGATGCCTTCCACTCCCCTCGTGCGTGTACTGGAGACCATTGATCTCTCTTCCACCAATATAGAACACTTTCTGGATACCAATCAGCCTTCTGAGCAAGACGTGCCGCACACTCAGCTCGAGCATCCTTCCGATATCTCCATGTCAACTACCGGTAGATATGACGAGTACACAGGCGGACATATAGAAGTGCATATAGATGAAGAGGCGCGATAAACATGTGACCTTCGGGTAATGCTGTTGACCCTCCTGTAATCTTATGAGTATGATACCAGTTGGTTTAACTACTCGTGTCGTGCCGGCTATAAATATCAGGAGGTAGCTGTGAGCAATCAGCAGATTCAAAAAGTCAAGGTAAAGCGATTGGCACACATAGGATTATGGGCAACGGACGTGCTGCTTCAGGCACGTTTCTATCACCAGGTGTTGGGGCTTGATCTGCGCACGACATCTGATGCCCCCTCTGATCTTGATCTGGAAGAGGCCAATCTCTTTTTTGCTCTGGACGATGAACCCTATTGTCTGGGACTATTTTATGATAATCGCCCTGTTGTGAATAATGGACGCAAGCCGGTGGCCCGCTCTCCGCTCCACCATCTGGCTTTTACGGTTGATACCGACGCGGAACTGGCTGCTCTGGCTGCTCGTCTCCAGATGGCCGGTGTAGAGGTTGTCTTTGGACCACGTGAGGGCGAGCTGGAACAGGGCGATGCGCTCTGGCTGAGCGATCCCGATGGCAATCGTATTGCAATAACCGTCGCGACTGACGAGCTTTTTCCGCCGACCGGCACGACGTATACACGTCGTTCATCTCTGCGTCCCCAGGTACTACAACATATCGCGCTCAATACTCCGCAACTGGAAGAAATGGTTGAGTTTTATACAGAAGCGCTGGGCTTCGATATCTCCGACTGGCTGTTGCGTGAGCGTGCCTGGCTGCGCTGTAATGCAAACCACCACACCATTATGTTTACTCAGGGCCAGCCTGGAATCGATCATATCGGCTTTACCATCGCTGATAACAATGATATTGTGCGCTGGGCCGATCTTTTATATCAGCAAGAGGTCCAGATCCTCTGGGGGCCGGGACGACACGGCGCAGGCAACGATCTTTTCGTGCGCTTTGCCAATCCCGATGGTACTCATATCGAGCTATCCGCTGGATTGCAGCAATACCATGATCGCGATGTCACTATTGCGCCGCGCCTCTGGCATACTCGTACATCCGCTCTCAACCTGTGGGGCGTCATGCCGTCCTGGTTACACGAAGAAGTTCAGGTCTGAGTTCGCCACCTGAAAACGATCCATGTTAATGATTGGGGACCTTGAATATTCAATCATCAGCATGGATCAATCTTTGGCGTGTAGATTGTACTAGCATAATTCATCATGCCCCATTTATCCTCTGATTCATCATAATCTCCTACTATGATGAATTGTAACGCTTTATGACGGCTCCTCCTGTCGTAGTCGCGCGATTTATCGCGCATGTGCAGGATTGCGTGATAAATCGCGCGACTACGACAGGAGGAGCCGGGTTATCTGGTTAAATTTCATTGTGGCAGAAATGACCTCGAACCGTTTACTGCATGTACCAAATCCTTCAGTCTCAGACAAGTTAAAACGCCACTGATCGTGAGTAAACGCTTTCGCCTGGTTAATTTCTGGTTGCTATTGCCCCAAAATATAGGTATAGTGGTCTAGATGTGTTGACAAGTTTTTGAAGGGAAAGCTAGACTGGTTAGTAGAGTCTCGAAAGGCGATGCAGGGATGTTGCAAATCATAACTAGTTTTTCGAGCATACTTTTCAAGGAGGAAAGCTACATGCAGTCCCCAAAACGGCTGGTGATCTTTGCCATTGCCAGCTTTTTGATCGTTACTGGCGTCCTGGCTACCGGAGTAGTGCTTAGAAACTCTCTTCCCCGCGCTCACGCAGCCGGCGTCCCCAGTTCCTACTTTGCCCCATATATCGATATCACCCTTAGTGGCCCGACGTTGCAATCGGTCGTGCAGAGTACCGGACAAAAGTATTACACGTTGGCCTTCATTGGTTCTAGTGGTTGTAATGCTGAATGGGCTGGCACTATCCCACTCAATCAGACAAATATCTATTTGCCACACCTGGATAGCGATATTCAATATATTCGCGATCAGGGCGGAGATGTCATTATTGCGTTTGGTGGACAGGCCGGACAGGAATTAGCGCAGGTCTGTACCAGCGTAAGTAGCTTGCAAGCTCAGTATCAGGCGGTGATTAATCAGTACCATGTGAACCATCTCGATTTTGATATCGAAGGTGGAGCACAGGGTGATTCAACCTCCTACACGCGCCGCAACGCAGCTCTGGTTGCCCTGCAAAAGGCGAATCCTGGCCTTGCGATCTCGTTCACTCTCCCTTCAGCTACGACTGGCCTGCTCAGCGATAGCCTCGGCTTGCTGAATAATGCGGTCTCGCAGGGCGTGAATATCAGCATGGTCAATCTCATGACGATGGATTATGGTTCGCCGAATAGCCAGATGGGACAGGCGGCTATCAGCGCCGCCAACGGCCTCCACTCGGAATTGCAGAGCATCTATCCTTCGAAATCTTCCAGCCAGTTGTGGGCGATGGTTGGTATCACGCCGATGATCGGTCAAAACGACAGCGCAGGCGAGATCTTCAGCATGAGCAATGCACAGGAGGTGCTCTCTTTCGCTCAAGCGAATAGCATTGGCGAACTGGCTTTCTGGTCTATCTCGCGCGATAATGGCGGCTGCGCTGGCTCAACCACCGCATCTCCAACATGTAGCGGCATCTCGCAAAGTACTTTCGCGTTCACCAATTTCTTTAAAGTCTTTGGCGGTGGCAGCAGTAGCAATCCAACGCCCACGCCAACACCGACAAAAACGACAACCGCGACCGCCACGCCAACGACTGGTGTTACACCCACTCCGACGCCGGGCGGCAATCTGGTAACGAACTCCGGTTTCGAGACGGGGAGCCTCTCCGGTTGGACCTGTGACTCCGCCGACAAAGCCGTCACCTCTCCCGTCCATAGCGGCTCGCATGCGTTACAGGTGACGCCGGGTAGTTCGACGACCGGAGAGTGCGATCAGACCATCACCGTGCAGCCGAACCACTCTTATACCCTCTCGGCCTATGTTAATGGCTCTTACGCTTATATCGGTATTCAGAACGGAGCCTCTAACTGGACAAGCAGCAGCAGCTACACCCTGTTGAGTGTGCCGTTCACAACTGGTGCCTCTCAGACCAGCGTGACGATCTACATACATGGCTGGTATGCTCAAGGGAACGTCTATGCCGATGATTTTTCACTCAAATAGAGCTGTTCATCATCAAGCCGCTCGTCGAGTGACGAATCGAATAAGGTGCCGCAGCTGTGATATTTCCATCTGTGGCACCTTATTCTCAGGGCTTTCCAGTTCTCCGCTCAAAGGGGTGCAGGGTCTCCCTGCCGGGGTCTGGGGTGTCCCCAGTTTCCTTCCCTCCTTCGCGCGCCGCCGCAGGCGGCGCGCAAAAGAGAAGAAAAAAGGTTTTTTGCGGGGACACCCCGCACCCCGGCAAAGGGCTGCCGCCCTCTGCACTCCCGCTAGATGAGAGAATTGGAAAGCCCTGACCTTATTCTTATCTTTATTGACAAAAACATATATGTTTCGTATGCTCTAAGCGTGGATGTTCCCTACGTTTACAGTCTCTAATTACTCCTTATAGAAAAGAAGGCGGTCGCTTCTCATAGCCTCTCTGCCCATGCAGACAGGACTTAACGACCACACCATCTATGACATCTTCTGCTACATCCCATGCTCGTTCTCGCCATGTTTCTGCTCGCAGTAATCAGCAGCATGCTCGCCTCCAACGCATCTATGCTCTACGCACGCGGGAGGAGCGTCAACGCACTGGCCTCTATTATGTGGAAGGTTTGCGCTTCGTGGCCCATGCCGTTCAGCATCACATTCCCCTGGAAACGCTGGTTGTATGTCATTCCCTGCTGGATCATCCCTTTGCCTACAGGCTGGTTCAGCAACAAAAGCAGCTAGGTACGCCAGTTGTGGAGGTGCCTGCCGCTGTTTTTCGCGATCTCTCGCGGGTGCTGGAACCGCAAGGGATCGGAGCTGTTGTGCGGCAGCGCTGGGAGTCACTGGAAGAGATCAGGCCCGATGCCGAATTGTGCTGGCTTGCTCTTCAGACCGTCAACTCGCCCGGCAACCTGGGAACGATGCTGCGTACATCCGAGGCAGTTGGCGGCGCTGGCGTCGTCTTGTTGGATAACAGCATCGATCCTTACGATCCCGCCGCCGTACGCTCTACAATGGGTGCGATCTTCTCCCAACGCTTTGTACGCATCAGCATTGCAGCCTTCAAACGCTGGAAGCAGCACCATCGCTGTATGCTTGTTGGCACGTCTCCCTCTGCTCCACACGATTATCACGCCGTCACGTATCAACGCCCGACGCTGTTGCTAATGGGTGAGGAGCGCAAAGGTCTCCCGCAGGAGTTACAAGCCCTGTGCGATATCATGGTGCGTATTCCGATGGTTGGCGAGACCGATTCGCTGAACCTTGCCATTGCGACAGGCATTATGGTCTATGAGCTGTTCAATCAGAGCAGGTTGAACAATAATCCATGTTAAAATAAGACGAAGCGAAGACGAATAGAAGTAAAGCAATGAGGGGATTTCTTTCTAGATCGTGTATGACGAAAGGACCATGAATGGTATGCAATTCACCTCTCGTCGTCAGCCGGTGCCATCGATAGGGAAGGCCGCGCTAGGTTGTGGTTTCATCGTTGGTCCGCTGCATGGCGCTGTTTCGGCGATACTCTCCGTGCTGGCGCTAAGTGTCCTGGCTGGATTTTCCGGGACATTGACACTGTTGTCCTTCCCTATTGCCTGCGCATTCTTTTTGCTCGCCGGTCTGCTTGTCGCCAGAAAGACGCAGAGAATTGCCGGCGGGACACTGGCTGGCCTCTGGACGGCCTTTATCTCCAGACTGTTCAGCACGCTGCTCGTGGCGATCTTCAACCTCATCTATCTGTTGCCCAGACAACTCCAGCCCGGGAGCCAGGTCGCGCCCCTCTTGCGTTTAACTCCCTTCTTTGTGCTTGAGTTTCTCTATCTGTGTTTGAATGTTGTGTTGGGTGCTGGTTTTGGAGCACTGGGAGGTCTGTTTGGTAAAGATCGTGAGCAGGAGATGCTTCCAACGGTCGAACCTGCCGCCGCTCCATCAGCACCTCCACTATATGTCCCGCCATCATCGCCTGTATCACTGGAAGAACCGGCAAAGTCAACAGGATCGACCAGTGCGGTAAAGCCGTCTGATCCCAATCCCTATGGCACTCCTTTCTTTCCCCCACCTTACCCGGTGTCGCCCTCACCATATGAAGATCTTTATGATGATCGGCCTGATTATGAGTAAATTATGTTTTCCCTGCTTTATCTCGACCAATTCTCTGCGTCCAGTACAGTAGATGACGGGGCATTTCTATGAATAAAGAGAGGCGGGATACTACTTTTGCAACAACATAGCTTGCCTGATCCCAACAGCGTTTTGCAGCAGGTATGGCAGAGAGATTATCCCAATACCTGGCGCGTTTTCTCGAGTCATGAGACCCCTCCATTGAGCCGGCTTACGATTTTGCTTATAGCGCTGATTTTCTTGTTGTTCTCTCTATCGCTTTGTGTGGTTTTCACTGCATCTCTGCAACAACTAAGCTGGTTTATTCTTCTCTTTTTGCTTGGCTTTTTCACTCTCTCCATCTTTTTTGTGCAATGGTCGAGGAAGCGCAAGGAGAGGAAGCAGCCGAAGCCCACAATGGTTGTGCTGCCCGACAGGGTGGTGGAATATCGTCGCCAGCGTATCAGAACGCTGGCTTTTGCGGATATCAGCTATATGCGGTTGCGTGTGGAGGGCTATCAGGATGCTCCCCCATCTATCTTGCTTGATATCAACCATTATAATGGCCAGAGCACCATCTGGGAGATTGATATTGCCCCCTCAGATATGATTGCACAGTGTATTCTCGACACCTATACCACCTATCGTGTTCAATCTCATCATTGAGCGCTTTGTTGTTCTGGCATGACCATTGCTTGTATCTGCTCTGGTGTTATATCTGTGATCGTGCCATAGATGGTGACGCGTAGCCGATAGGTTGCCTGCTCATCGAGAACTGTCCATTCATCTTGCGTAAGCTCTCGATGGTACTGCTTGCCTTTCGTCGCCTGGAAGAACACCTGATAGCTCTCCTGGGTTTTATCGATTTGTTCCTGAGTTGTCTCGTCGAGCGTATAATCGGGCCAATAGACATGGTTGCGGTCGTTGCCTTCTGCGAGAACCTCTCGGCTTCTGCGCCATCGTTGGATTTCGTAGGTGTATTGCGTGCGATATCTTACGACAGGTTCATAGACTGAATGTGTGGTCGTGGTGGTGTTGCCATTGGCATCGGTCGTGGTTCTGGTGTCGAAGCGCACGAACTCATAGGATAGGTAGCTTTCTTCTGTGCTGCTCCGATTTCTGCTTCCATCGGGATAGTCAGAGTAGGAGCTTTCTTTGACCCATATAAAATGTTTCAGAAATATTGTTCGTTGCCAGGAGAAGCCTGTGATGGTTGCAATGATGGTGCGGCGGATCAACGAAGCAAGCAGAAGATGAGCCAGAAAAACGCCAGCCGCTGCGATAGTAGCCACTAAATGTATATCCATAACGCTCCTCTTTTTTATTCAAAGAAACATGAACATCTCAGTCATACTTATACATTTTGTTTAGATATAGATAGCTTTGTTGTATCATAAACATTTTCATGGTTATTATAGATAGACGCTGCTTAAAACGAATAATCGCATGACAAAAACGTAGAATGTGATTCAATTCGTCTATCACCAGCACCCCAACGGGCCCGATCAACACGCCTGAATTGCTCGCTTGTTGAGATATGTCTCTCTTCTATGCTATGCTGGTTATATAGATTGTTTTCTATCTATTTTATTGCTCATTGTGTCATCATTCAGATCTGGCTATCACCTCATTTCTAGGAAGAGTCAATACATAGATAATTATCGATGCAAAGAGGTATCAGAGAGATGAAAGTTGTGAAGACCAATGCGGGAAGCTGCGATGTGTGTGGCGCGGCTGCTGCCTATGCGCAAATGTTGCCTGCTGGGAAGCGATTTTTGTTTTGCAAAGAACATGTGCCATTGCCCGTAAAAGAAAGGGCTGAGAGAGCTAAGAGAGAGGAGAAATAGATGCCTTTATTATTTTTTATCCTTCGGAAGCCAATTTTCTAACATCTCTGCGTCATTTTCCCGATTCATATCGCGTAAAAGCGATGTATAGCTCTTGATTGTGTCAACAGTATCTGGATGTTTCAGTCCTAGCGCTTTTTTTCTGAAGTTTAATACTTGTTGATATAATGACTCGGCCTCTTGAAACCTTTCTTGTCTCTGATAGAGTGATGCAAGATTATTTTTAACCAGCGCAATCTGTCCTAACTCTGCTCCCATCTCACGTCCATTCACTAAAATTTCTATTGCTTGCTTGTATAATCTTTCCGCTTCCTCATATTTGCCTTGTTCAACCTGGGTTAATGCAATATTCTGTAGAGTTATTGCAGCCGCTGGATATTCAATGGTTTCAATGATCTCTTGATAAATATTCAACGCTCGTTGATACATCTCTATTGCTTTGTGATACATTTTCCTATGACGGTATATCATCCCTCGTGAGTTAAATGCAGATGTTAAATAGTGTAATGTATAGTAGGGATGGCCGCCTAATGTTTTTTCAAATATTACTAATGCTTTTTCATAAAACTTTTCTGCCTCTTCGTACTGTTCTTGTTTATGATAGAGTGAGCCTAAATTATGTAATAGAACGGCTATATCTCTTTGTTCGGTTTCAGGAGATTTTTCATAGATTATAAGAGCCTTTTGATAGAATTGTTCTGCTTCAGAATATCGCGCATACTCTTGTAAATAGAATGCTGCACTATGCAATATTCGAGCAGAAATATCATAAAATAGTTGATATCTGTCTATAAATTCTGGGCAAATATAAATTTGAGGTACGTAGCGTTCAAAATCAGTGAAAGTTTCATATTCCCTGTAGGCAAATATTTGCCAAACAGCTCTGAACATTTTCCCTATCCATATAACTTGATCTTCCTCCTCCATATCGTATCTCAACACCACCTGCACGAGCCTATGGATAGACAGGATTTTCGTTTCGGGGTTGCGCCTGATCAGCGAATAGCGTAGCAGTACCTCTATGGCATCGTTCAACAATAGGGGATCTGCGGCTACCGGCCCCAGCACATCGCCGAGGTATTGTGCGCCCTCGGTAATCAGCTCTTCGGGAATGGCGTCAGGGGCAAGAAAGGCACAGAAGCGGAGAAGTTCAGCAGCAGCGGCGTTCTCCTGTTGGATACGCGCAAAGGATAGCGACCATGTAGTAGCAACCGTCTCTGAATAATAGGGCGAGAGGCGGTTCTTGAGTGCCAGTATATCCTTGCGCCTGCTCTGATACAATTGCAAATAATCCTGGATGCTACATTTGCGTTCGTCGATATAGCCAGCAGCCTGATCGATAGCCAGGGGCAGGCCGTCCATCTCTTCCACCAGCGTTTCGGCGATGGCGCGTAACTCTTTTTTGCGCAATCGGTGGCCCTCTACAAGCATTCTAGATCGCTTGAGCAGCAGGTCCACCCCATCATCATGATCCATCCTGGAGACTTCGATAGGGCGTATCAATGGCCCAACGGAGTTGGCTCGCGTGGTGAGCAGAATATGGCCGCGCATATGAACGCCGCCTGGTAGAAAATCCTGGATCATGGCTAGATCGTCGGCATTATCGAGGATCAATAGCCAGTCTCGTTGCTGCTCCAACCACGCTTTGACAGCTGGTGGTGCCGTGCGCTGGTCCTGAGCATCATAGCCGGGGATATGTTGTGTGGCGGCGAACTTCACGTAGTCAGCGAGCAGATTTTCGGCTGAGGAGGCGTTGACCCATAGCACACAACGATACTCTTTACCATAGCGCCACGCATATTCCAGCGCTGTCTGCGTCTTGCCGATGCCGCCGAGACCGCTGATGGCCTGAGTGAGCGCGGTAGCTGATTGTGAGCGCTTTTGCTGTGCCAGTTGCTTATGCAGCGCTTTCAACAGCCGTTCGCGGTCCGTAAAAAAGGGGTTGCGTTGATAGGGAACCTGCCAGATCTCCGGCCATGTCTGGGGAAAGATCGGAGGGGTTTCGCCTGGGAAATGCGGCTCAGTGGTAGGTTTGGCGCGTACTTGAGAGATGCCTGCTAGCAGTTGCTTGTGAGCCTCTTCCTGTGGCAACCCTGCAAGATCGATAGCAGTGATGCTGGCAAGCAAACCACTCGGCTGGCACTCGTGGACGCGGATGGGCAGCAGCTTATAAGCCGCTCCGGTGGGATCTTTTGCGAGCGCGACACTCCATTCGCGTGCAGAGGGCAGAGAGGCGAGATAAGCTGGCGAGAGAACGGCAATCGTGCGCTCTGCCATGCTAGCAGCGCGGTCCAGCTCCAAAATAAAATTCATACCGGGTCGCACATCCCACATCTCGATATGAATCGAGTAGCCCGCCGCATCAAGCTGCCATGCAATCCACTCTGCCCACGCCTGATCGGTTGGGTGATAGCTAATGAGAAAGTTTATAGATGTGTTGTGCTGCATGTTGATGCTGCTCTACTCCTCCCATCCTAACTTTATTGCTCGTTTATGGCATTGCTCTGCTTCTTCAGTTCTACCAAGCTTTTTAAGCGTATCACTTTTGTTTTTCCAAGTTTGCGCAAATTCAGGGTCAAGGTGAAGAGATTTTGTGTAGGCAGATAAAGCATCTCCATAAAGTGCCAGGTTATGAAGAGCAAAACCTTTATTGTGCCAGGTAAGTGCAATATTTGAATCAATGAAAATAGATTTATCAAGAGCAGTTAGAGATTCTTCATATCGGTTTAAATAATGCAAAGTAACTCCCCTATTATTCCAGGCTAAGGCAAGTTGAGGATCAAGACGAAGAGCTTCATCGAGAGCGGTTAAAGCTTCTTCATGTTGTGCTAGCGCATTCAGAATAACTCCTTTACCATTCCAAGCGCTAGTGAATTTGGGGTCAAGACGAAGAGCTTTATCGAAAGCAGATAAAGCATCTTCATATTGCTCTATACCATGCCATGCCATGCCTTTACATGTCCATGCATAAGCAAGATTGGCATCAAGCTTGATAGCTTGCTCGCTAGATCTCAATGCTTCCTGGTATTTTTTCAGCCAAGATAGAGTTTCACTCTTACCTGCATAGGCATAAACATTACCTGGATCAAGTACGATTGCTTCTTTGAATGAATCTAAAGCCTCCTCGTAATCTTTGCGCTTCAAAAAAAGCTTTCCTTTATCGATCCATTCCTGCACTTTTTGCTCATTCGTGGGCTGGGGAAAAGGAGGAAGCGGTGAAATTGTCGGAACTGTTGGTGGTGTACTGGCGGCACTCTTGAGCGCATTCATCAACTTATTCCAGGGGCGTTGGCTATAACGGTAGTCTGTGAAATCCAGATATTGTAGCGTTTTGAGACGAGGGTGCAGGTCGGTTTGCTTATACATCAAGGGGATCACTTTGACGCCACAGCCATAGGCATAGGACCATTCGTAAGTGATGTATTCAGATGCCTGGGCTGCCGGAGACATGATAACGATGAGGGCAAAAGCCTGCTGAATGGCCTGATCTATCCCTTCGCGCCAATCTTCGCCAGGACGCAAATGATCGTTATCGATCCAGTGCTTGAAGCCTTCCTTCGTGATCTCATGGATCACGTTATAGGCAAAATCGTTATCGTCATGCTTATACGAGATGAAGACATGTTTGTCCATAGAATACACTTCCAGCAAACTATGAAGAACGATGCTAATGATGGGCCTATCATAGCATAAAGAAGAATCTGTCTCTATATAATGGTCCTGCATACAACGCTTGTAAGTGCTACCTAAACCTTAGTAGCTTAGCTCACTTGCCCGGCGATAGGCTTTTTCAGCCTCTTCGTTTTTGCTCAACATGGCAAGAGTGTTTCCTCTGTTCCTCCATATGATGGCGTTGTTTGGTTCCAGGCGAAGAGCTTGCTCATAGGCCGTGAGCGCTCTTTCATATCGTTTCAAGCCATACAATGCATTGCCCTTCCCGTTCCAGGCGTTTGTATATTCAGGGTTAAGTTGGATAGCCCGTTCGTGTGCGGCCAGAGCCTCTTCATAACGATGAAGGCTATACAGGTCGTTGCCCTTGTTAGTCCAGGCATTGGCATAGGTTGGGTCAAGGTGAATGGATTGTTCATAGGCAGCGAGCGCATCATCATAGCGTTTCAGGCTATAGAGCGTATTCCCTTTACTACCCCAGGCATTGGCGTAACCAGGATCAAGATGGATAGCCCATTCGTGTGCGGCCAGAGCCTCTTCATAACGATGAAGATTGCGCAAGGCATTGCCTTTACCATTCCAGGCATAGGCGAACTCAGGATCGAGATGAAGCGCCTGCTCGTAAGCAGAAAGAGCTTCTTCGTATTGCTTGAGGCTGTTCAGCGCTGTACCTTTACCATTCCAGGCGTGTACATATGCAGGGTCGAGACGAAGCGCCTGCTCGTAAGCAGAAAGAGCTTCTTCGTATTGCTTGAGACTATTTAGTGTGGAACCCTGGTTGTTCCATCCACGTACATATTCAGGGTTGAGCTTGAGGACGTATTCGTGTGCAGAGAGCGCCTCTTCATGCCTCTTGAGACTGCTGAGTGCAATACCTTTGCCTGTCCATCCACGCACATATTCAGGATCAAGGCGGATGGCTTCTTCGTAGGCAGAGAGCGCCTCTTCATATCTCTTGAGCTTCAAAAGAGCGGTGCCTTTGTTGTTCCATACAACAGCGTTGCTTGCACCAAATCTGATAGCTTGCTCACAGGCAATGAGAGCTTGTCCGCTCATGTCCAGTTCACAGAGAGCAGTGCTTTTCCCTGCATAAGCTTGCGCATTATTCATGTCAAGATGGATGGCTTCTCTGAACGCATCCAGGGCATCATGATACTCCTCACGAGTTAAAAAAAGCTCACCCTTATTAATCCATTCCTGCACCTTCTGAACAATAGAAGCCTGGGCAGTTGACGGCTTACTTCTTGCCGTCTGGAGCGCTTCTATCAGACGTTCCCAGGGACGAATCTGATTGCTGAAATCCAGATATTGTAGAGATTCCAGGCGAGGGTGAAGTCGAGTTCGTTTGTACATCAAGGGGATAACCGTAATATCGCATCCCCATGCGAGGGTCCACTCATAGGTCACATATTCAGAAGCTTTGGCTGTTGGGGATAGGATAACTATGAGGGCGAAAGCTTCCCGAATAGCTTGATCGATCCCTTCACGCCAGTCTTCTCCAGGAATGAGGCTATCATTATCGATCCAGGTTGCAAAGCCTTCTTTCTCGATGCGTTGGATCAGATTTTCAGCAAAGTCACTATCATTGTGTTGATAGGAAATAAATACATGTTTGCCCATAGAACGCACTTCTCACAAATTACGAAAGTGATTCAGCGATGGGCCTATCATAACATAAAGAATGCTATACATCTATATACTATAGATCGTTTATAGCTATCCCTTCGCCCCATATTCCTACATTGTGTCACGTTCCATCCAGATCACAATTAGTACCAATCCAGGCATACTCGCATATGTGATTTATGTCGTTGTTGATGCACGCAAAGAATCCTATCATCGAAGCAGAAACTTCTCTCCCTCATTCGTAGATTCTCTTGACAAGAATACGATATATCGTTTAAAATCACATCAGAGGAATACGATATATCGAAATGGCAATGAACATACATGTGAAAGGAAATACTATGGCAAAATATAGCTTTTTAAATGTACCCGCATGGGGGCATGTCAATCCAACGCTACCTGTCGTGCAGGAGTTGGTGAGGCGCGGCCACGAGGTCAGCTACTATCTCACCGAGGATTTTCGTGAGACCATCGAGGCGACCGGGGCCGTCTTCCAGCCCTATGAATCGAAAATCAAAGAACTGGCAAAGGGCGGTATTGGTGGTCGCAATATCGGGATGGGACCGCGTGTATTCATCCTTGAGGACCGCAAGTTTGTCCCGCCACAGGTGATTGATCGCATTCGTGCGGAGAAGCCGGATGTCATTCTCTATGACTTTATGTGCGGCTGGGCAAAAGTGATCAGAGACGAACTGCATGTGCCAGCGATTGGCCTGCGTGCCACCTACGCCTCAAACGAACATTTTAATCTGTTCAAGCATATTCGCGCTGGTATGCAAAATTCGGCCAATGGACAGGAATTTCTGGAACGGTTTAAGGCGCTTCAGGCCGCCAGCTCGTCTGAAAATCCGATGGAGGAGATAACCAGAGAGTTTACCGATGTTGAGTCTCTCAATATCATTTTCATGAGCCGCGCATTTCAGCCGATGGTTGAGACCTTTGACGAGCGTTTCCTCTTTGTTGGCACCTCCATTCAGACGCGCCACCAGGAGACCGGCTTCCCCTTCGACAAGCTTAATACCGAGCTACCACTCCTCTATATCTCGATGGGTAGCGTTATGACCAATCAGCCAGAATTTTACAAGCACTGCTTTGAGGCGTTTGGTGGACAGCCCTGGCAGGTGGTTCTCACGGTGGGAAAATCCACTGATACAACGCAACTTGGCGCTGTTCCTGACAACTTCCTGCTCTCACCCTATGTGCCACAGCTTGAGATTCTGCCGCGTACACAGGTGTTTGTGACGCATGCCGGAACGAATAGCGTGATGGAGAGCATATATTATGGGGTGCCGATGGTGCTGATCCCGCAGCAGCCCGAACAACAGATGCATGCGCGCCGAACCGTCGAACTTGGCCTGGGCGTGCAACTGGATAAAGGGGCCGTGACTGCTGCCAGTCTGCGTGAGGCCGTCGAACACGTCGCCAATGATCCACAGTATCGCACGCATGCTCAGGAAATGCAGCAGCGCATGCACGAAGATGGTGGCTATCAGCGCGCGACAGATGCAATTATCGAATTTACGCAAAAGCATGTAGTACACGTCTAATAGCAATCAATGCTGGTAGCAATCGCTTCAATGCTACCAGCATTTGACGATGCTAATCGATGCTCACGACACGATTTCTAATCAGGCCAACGTTTTCTACCTCGGCCTCGACTACATCGCCCGGTTTGAGAAATTCGGGTGGTGTGCGTGAAAAGCCAACGCCGCTGGGTGTGCCGGTCGCAATGATGTCTCCGGCCTCCAACGTCATGCCTTGCGAGAGGATTGAGATCGCCTTGTTGATCGAGAAGATCATCAGGTTGGTGCGCGAATCCTGTTTGGTCTCGCCATTGACGCGCAGACGCAGGGCCAGATCATGCGGATTAGGAATCTCGTCTGCTGTGATGATCCAGGGACCGATCGGGCAGGAGCCATCGAGACTCTTTCCTTTAAAAAATTGCTTATGGCGCGCTTGCAGATCGCGAGCCGTGATATCGTTCAGCACTGTATAGCCGAAGACATAGGATAGCGCATCTTCCTCACGAATATTCTTTCCACTCTTGCCCAGCACCACTCCTAGCTCGACCTCCCAATCGATCTCCGTAGAGACAGCTGGATCGATGACGATCTCTCCATATGGAGCGTTGATGGTGGTGGGAGCCTTCGTAAAAAATACAGGGATTTCGGGCGCCTGGCCGCTGTGACCGCGCACGTGGGCCGTCTCTTGAGCATGTTCGCGATAGTTGACGGCCAGGCAGAACACGTTTTTGCGTGGTCGAGGAATGGGTGCGGCCAGCTGTACCTCGCTAAGTGCATGGGCGGCCCCGATATCCGAATAAGTTCTCACCTGAGTAAAGCGGCGTGTGCCAACCTTTGCTAAAACAGCCTGGAGCGCTGGTTGATGCTGCTCATACTGATCGATAAGACCAAGCATCTGATCTGGTATCGCCAGCGAGAGCGCCCGCGCCGCCAGATCGAGATCAAGCACCTCATCGTCGCGCACAAGTCCAAGATGTGGTTCTGGCAGCTCGTGCGTGGAGAAAGTGACAAATTTCATGGACACCTCCTTAAACTGATCGTTGTGAAGGGAGTTCTCTGTATGCCATCTCCATTCTACAATATGCAGGAATGTGCCCGATGATCCCTTATTTTTTCTACAGAAGCGCGCTTCTCATCACCTCAATGGGGGCCGGGCGACAGGTCCAGAGCGTAAAGGCCAGCGCACCTTGATGCAGGAGCATCGAGAGACCGTTCGCGGCCCGCAGACCCATCGTGCGCGCCTGCAAGAGCAGGTGGGTCTGGATCGGGTTATAGATCATGTCGTATACAAATGTATCAGCATCGAAGCGCGCCAGCACCTCAGCCGGGAGTGGGCTGACATCTCCATGCATGCCAACGGATGTGGCGTTGATGATGATCGATGAGGAATGTGAAATGAGGAAGCTGGGATCGCTCAAACTGAAAACGGGGCCGTCATAGGTTTGCTGAACATCGGAGGCTAACATCTGAGCGCGTTCCAGGTGGCGATTGAGGATAATCAGACGATCGACCTGCGCTCCAACCAGTCCAAAGGCGGCACCTCTGGCGGCACCACCGGCACCGAGCAAGATAGCAGTATGTCCCCGCAACGAGATGTGACCATGAGTATCCATTGTGCCGATGCCATTTTCGAGCAGTGCATGGAGCAGGCCAGGCGCATCCGTATTGTAACCATGTAGATAATCATCCTCATTAACGATTGTATTCACTGCGCCTATACGTTCCGCCAGTGGATCAATTATATCTAAAAGCGGCAGCACCGCCTCTTTATGTGGAATGGTGACATTCGCTCCCAGACAATCTTTCTGACAGAGCGAGCGGACACGTTCTAGCAATTGTGTATCGGGAGTATGCCATAATTCGTAGCGTGCGGGGATGCCGAGCGCATCCAGTCCTGCTTGCTGGAAACGTGGCGAATATGAGTGAGCTACAGGATCGCCTATCAGCCCGACGCGCAAATAAGGAGGAGTGGATGATTTTGGCTTAACTTTTCTAGACATACGGCACCGTTCTTTAGTTTTTACATAAATATCTCATATCTGGCACATCTGGAGGGCTGCGAAACGGCCCAACTCATTTTGTAGTATAGCAGAAATAGATGGAAAATGGATAAAAAAATAGCAGTATGCAGCCAGCATGCCATACATTTGTTACATATCTCAGGTACAGGCATATATGGTACTATTAAACTTGTATCTGCGTCTGTGATGATTGTGAGAATCTATGGAGAATGGAGAAAAGCGCATGGCGGCAGTGCAGCCCAGAGCAGCCTCGACGGTGATGTTGTTGCGAGAGGAGAAAGTGGCAGGGCAACAGGCTACTCAAAAAATAGAAGTCTTTATGGTGCGGCGCGTCGTGCAAAGTGAGTTTATGCCCGACCTGTATGTGTTTCCGGGCGGCTCTGTAATGGCTGATGATCGTCTGGTCGAGCAGAGCGAGGAGCTTTGTCGAGCGGTATTGCCTTCTTCGGCAGACCCGGAAGGCCGTACTCTGCCCGGTCAGGGTGTGCGAGCGGCGGCCATTCGCGAGCTTTTTGAAGAGGCCAATGTGCTGCTTGCATACCACGATGATAAAATTCTTGCCGTTGGTAAAGAGGAGGAGCAAGCGCGTTTCGCCCTCTATCGTCAGGCGTTCAATGAGCGCAAAGGCTCGCTCACCATGATGGCACAGCAGGAGCAATTGACGCTGGCAACCGACCGGCTGGTGTATTTCTCGCATTGGATCACCCCGGAGGGTATGCCCAAACGCTATGATACGCACTTCTTTCTGGCGGCAGCTCCGACCGAACAGGAAGCGTTATATGATGACCTTGAAACGAGCGAGGGCGTCTGGATTTCACCTGCCGAAGCGCTTGCCCGTTTTGCTCAAGGTAGCTTCCCCGTCGCTTTTCCTACGTTCCATCAACTGCGCGATCTTGCCGAGTTCGATAATGTGCAGCAAGCGCTCAATGCTGCCCTGACGCGCTATGTGCCGACGCATTCGCCCATTTTAACCCTGATCGATGGCTTCCCGCATGTCTATTTGCCGGAAGATACCGCCCATCCCTGGAAGATATAGCCGAAGACGAGAGGGAGAATAATGCTCGATTCACATGATCCCTACACTATTCTTTTAGCGCCCAACGCCTCGTTAATGACTGGCCGTGGCACCAATACCATCGTGTTTGGTGGAGGCGAAGAGGGAGCCAGCGTTATTGATCCCGCCGACGACGCCCTGGAGCATCAGGAGGCGATCATCCGTGCTGGTGAGCAGCGTGGTGGGATTCGCCGCATTTTGATTACACACGGCCATCCTGATCATATTGGAGGTGCGGCTGCGCTACGCAAGCGTCTCCACATTGCCATTTATGCGTTCAGTCGCCAGGGAACGTCAATTGCCGATGAGGAGGTTCCCGATGGCACGATGTTTCCAGCTGGCAATGACCTCTTACGCGCAATTCACACGCCCGGTCATAGTCCCGATCATTTTTGCTTTTTGCTGGAACAGCGTCGTACGCTCTTTGCTGGCGATCTCGTGGCAGGTGAGGGTACGGTAGTGATTGACGATCTCTTTGAGTATCTCGCTTCGCTTCAGTGCTTGCAATTACTCGACCTGGCAGAAATTGTGCCTGCACATGGTCCGATCATTACGAATCCACAGGCAAAGCTGAGCGAGTATGTGGTGCATCGTCTGGAGCGCGAACAGCAGGTGATACAGGCATTGCAGAATTTTCCGACTGGCACAACAGTCGCGGCACTGGTCTCTGTTATATACAGCGATGTTGATGCACGCCTGCATCCCGTTGCGGCTCATTCGATCAATGCGCACCTGCGGAAATTGGAGCGCGAGGGACGGGTGAAGAGAGGCGCGGAAGATGTATGGCTGTTAGATAGATAAGCAATGTTGCATCATCTATAATTTTTTTAATTTGAGGAAGTGTCTATGAAGATCACCGACATCAAGGCTACTGCGGTCACTGTACCATTGGAAGCCCCCCTGAGACACAGTAATGGTGTGCAGTGGGGGCGTTTTGTGCGCACTATTGTTGAGGTGGAGACGGACGAGGGCATTATCGGCCTGGGCGAGATGGGTGGCGGGGGAGAAAGCGCGACCCTGGCCTTTCAAGGTCTCAAATCCTATCTGGTCGGCCACGATCCCTTTGATCTTGAGAAATTGCGTTTTGCCATCACCAATCCCACTGCCAGCCTGTATAATAATCGCACACAACTGCATGCCGCCATCGAATTTGCCTGCCTTGATATTATCGGCAAGAAGCTTGGAGTCCCCGTCTATCAACTGCTTGGGGGCAAGATCAGGGACGAGGTGGAGTTCGCAAGCTACCTGTTTTTCCGCTATCCTGATGAAAAAAACGGGCGCTATGAGGTGCGCACGCCAGAACAGTTGATCGAGCATGCACAGGATTTGCAGCAGCGCTACGGCTTCACGACGCACAAGCTCAAAGGTGGCGTCTTTCCACCACAATACGAGCTTGAGTGCTATCTGGCCCTTGCTGACGCCTTTCCGCAAGATCGTTTGCGCTACGATCCCAATTCGATTCTGAGCGTGGAACAGGCGATTCACTTTGGGCATGCCATCGAAAAGCTGAATAACGATTATTTTGAAGATCCGACATGGGGCTTGAACGGCGTGAGGCGCGTGCGGGAGATGGTGCGTATTCCCACCGCCACCAATACGATTGTGATTAATTTTGAGCAGCTCGCCAGCAATATTTTAAATCCAGCCGTTGATGTGATCCTGCTCGATACGACCTTCTGGGGAGGCATTCGACCGTGCGTAAAGGCGGCTGGCGTCTGTGAAACCTTCCAACTGGGCATCGCCGTTCATTCATCAGGTGAGCTAGGGATTCAGCTGGCGACCATGCTCCATCTTGGGGCTGTCCTGCCCAACCTCGCTTTTGCTGCCGATGCTCATTATCATCATCTCACCGATGACATTATTCAAGGTGGAAAAATGGAGTATCGCGAGGGAAAAATTGCTGTGCCAGAGCGACCGGGGCTTGGCGTGGAGTTGGACCGCGACAAATTAGCGCAGTATGCTGAGCTATATAAAGAACTGGGAACTTATCCCTATGATCGCGATCCGCATCGTCCGGGCTGGTATCCGCTTCTCCCCAACACAGATGGTTTCGCCGATCCGACGCGCTCATATTAAATAATGTTTGCTTGCTAGTTCTTCCAGGGAGACTCACAGGGCCAGTGCCCTATGGGTCTCTTTGTGTTTCCAGGGGTAATTATTCGGTGACATCAACCTGTGCGGTAAGACAAGGGGGCGCGAACCACGTGGTGCCGGGGATATCAATACAGGCGCGTGGATAATAGGTATCGGCTGTTTTGTATGCATGAGATGCGCTGGGAATGACGGCGGGGCAGAAATCGCCGGTGCAGATCGGTACTACGGACGTGGTGCCATCTCCCCACGCAACATTGATCTTTACGTCAGTGTTGGGCTGAAATGGGCACTGGTTGTATCCATAGAAACCGAGTCGCGCTTCTTGCCCGATCGCAACTGTCTGGTGTTCGGTTTGGAGCTTAAAGCAAGCTCCGCTGCTGGTCGCGGTTCCTGTCGGTTCTGCTGTTGGGGTTACATCGGCAGCTGCTGCGCCCGCAAAGCAGACGAGAAGGAGCAGCGAAAGCAGAAACGATACGAATGCACGACAAAATTTCATTTAAACCTCCTTGTTACTACAATTCTGCACATTAAACTAAACAAATCGCTGTTCGTTTAACAACGTCTGTCATATTATACTGTTATGATGCCAGTAATACAAGAGAAAAGAGAATAAATGTAATAGATAAAAGAATATGAAAATTCTCGGAGTATTCAAACAGGAGATATTGATTGAGTTGAAAGCAGTTTCTGAAATTTTTCAGGTTTTAACAGGGAAATTCTGATGATAGAGTCAGAATTTCCCTGTTAAAACCTGTTCATCTTCTGAGCAATGTTGCCAGCGCAGTAATGCCAGCGATGCCTAGACAGAACCAGCCAGGCATGGCTTGATGAATGCCGGTGAGGTAAATGCCACCAGCCAGTGAAGCGACAAACATAAAGCCTCCCAGCATACTTCCACTACCATTAGTACTGGCGGCTACTACTGTCGTGCCACCATTGCCGCGTCGCCCGCGCGAGCGTCTGCTATGGCCGCCGGGGATGTTTGCCAGCCGAACCTCTAATTGTCCCGTTTCAATGCGGGTGATGACGCGCTCAAGCGAGCGGGGTAGTTCCAGCATCACTTTGCTGGTATCCAGGAGTTGCGTGAACACATCCTGAACGGTTTGTGTGATTCCCTCGGCATCGAGTCCCAGAAAACTGCGGGCGTAGGGCGTGGCAACCTCTAGAAAATTGAAGTCAGGGGCGAGGCCCGTTGAGACGCCAACCAGCGTTCCCACTGCTCGACCGCTGAAGGCGAATTGAGCAGGGATGTGGAAGGGCTGCCCATACAACAGATTTTCCAGTTCGCGCGCGACTTCGGGGAAATCCAGTTCGCGCACCTCGCCAAGTGTGATGCCGTAGTATTGTTCCAGCATGATCGAGAGGCCCCGTTCAATCGCTGCCTGGTTCGCCCCATCGCCGATAAAGCCCAGACTGGTGAGGGCATTGACAATCGCGTGTGAATTGCGCGTGACGAAGCCAAGAAAGATCTCTTTCAGAGAGCGCTTCATATGCTTGGTTAGCCTGCCAACCATGCCGAAATCGACAAAGGCAATCACTGGCCCGTCGCTCCAGGCTCCCTTTTTCACAAAGATATTGCCTGGATGAGGATCAGCATGGAAGAAGCCCTCTTCAAAAAACTGGTGGAAGTAGGCATTCACTGTACGCTTTGCCACCTCCAGGCGATTGATGTTGGCAGCTTCGAGCGCGGCATAATCGTTGATCTTGATACCATCGATCCACTCCATAACCAGCACGCGCCGGGAGATATATTCATCGTGCATGCGGGGAATGTAGATGGTGGGATCATGCTGGAATATTTCGCGGAAGCGTTTGGCATTGGTGGCTTCGGTCACATAGTCGATCTCTTCGTAGACGGTGCGACGAAACTCGCGGTAAACGCCCATCAGATCGATGAAGTCGCTGGTATCGACAAACCGATTAATGACCTGAATAACAAATTTCAGGGTGCTTAAATCCATACTGACAAGTTGAGCAATATGTGGGCGCTGCACTTTGACGGCTACTGTTTCGCCTGTGGAGGCGAGGACGGCCTTATGCACCTGTCCCAGCGAGGCGGCAGCAGTACATTTGCGCTCCAACACGCTGAATATCTCTTCTACCGGTTTGCCAAGTTCGGCCTCGATGACGGAGACGACATGCTCGAATGGTGCGGGTGGCACCTCATCTTGTAGGTCAGCCAGCACGGTAAGTGCCTGCTCTGGCAGCAGATCGGCGCGTGAACTGAAGAACTGGCCCAGCTTGATCATCAGCACACCTAGCTCAATCGCGGCCTTGCGGAAGGCCTCCAGGACACGGATAAGGACTTCAATATTTGGCTGTACTTCGTAGTTGCCACGACTGCGAGCGCGAACAACGCGGCGGCGTTCGCGATAAATAACCCAGATCGTCCAGAGCAGCAATCTGGAGACCCGAAAGAAGCGAATGATTTGTGTAAGCCTGTTTATACGAGGCGTTTTTGAACGCATGAAGACATCCTCTCAAGTATCGACGTTTCTACTACATTGTACGTTAGAGATATGTCAGAGGTTTGATGAAACTGTACGCTAGATCGCCCCTTCCCACTGCGACTTTCCATCTATTTATGAGATATCCTTCAAACCCAGTAAGGTCTTTCGTAGTCTCGCGATTTATCGCGTTGGGGCCATGTGAGAGGAGCTTGCCCCAACGCGATAAATCGCGAGACTACGAAAAGGAAAATCACAGGTTCGTTTGTAAAAAACTCATCTATTTAAGAGACATGACCAGCCGTTGTGATAACTCTTGGAAAGTGTTATATGATAAGATAGCGCTTTGAGCGAACAAAACCTCTCATGGGGAGGAAGGAACGGTTCGACGCAGAACGTATTCGTTGCTAGAGGAGCATATTTCATGTATTGTAATCGCACATATACTATTCAGCTTGGTGACGGTTATAGCCTGATGGTTATGGGTACACCCACACCACAGGCGCGCTCGTTTGAATTGCCTGGCGATACCATTCATTACGCCCCGGATCGCCCTGCCGATGTGCAACATGTCAGGCTCACGTTTGAGTTGGATTTCGAGCAGGAGATGGTGCGTGGCACCGCCTCAACAACGTTTGTGGCACTGTATGAAGAGGTCAGAACGATTGCTCTGGATGCAGTCGCGTTGCAGATAGAAAAGGTTGCTCTGGCAGATGGTCAAACGCTGGACTATAGCGTGACCGACAAACAGTTGATTGTCACGCTGGATCGTCCATACACGCATGGCGAGACGTTTACTGTTGACGTGACCTATCAGGCCAGGCCGCGCGCGGGATTGCATTTCGTCAAGCCTGCCCCGGAAGATCCAACGCGCCCCGTCCAGGTCTTTACCTATGGACAACCGCGCTACCATTCGCACTGGTTTCCCTGCCACGACTCACCCAATGATCGGGCAACAACCGAGATGATCGTCACCGTCCCAGCCGAATTGCAGACGGTTTCCAATGGTCGCCTGCTCTCAACTACCGACAATGGCGCGACAAAGACCTATCACTGGCGGCACGATATCCCGCATGCCGTGTACCTCGTGTCGCTCGTCGTGGGCGATTTTGCCGTTGTCGAGGATAGCTATAATAGGAAGCCCGTCACCTATTATGTGCGGAAAGATCGCAGAGATGATGCATTGCTCTATATGGGGAAGACGCCGCAAATGCTCAGCTTTTTCTCTGAATATACCGGCGTCGAGTATCCCTACGATCACTATACACAGACGGTGGTGGAGATCTTTACTGGCGCGATGGAGCATACAACCGCGACCACTCACGGTTTTACCTTGCTACTCGATCAGCGCGCTTCCCTCGATCTTGGCCCCGAATACGTCTCTGTTGTTGCACACGAACTGGCTCATCAATGGTTCGGTGATTTGGTGACGTGCCGCGATTGGGCGAACGGCTGGCTCAATGAGGGTTTTGCAACCTATTTCGAGAACCTGTGGAACGAGCACGACCTTGGCACGGATTTCTTCAAGCATTCGATGCTGGAACTACAGGCGGGCTATCTGAGTGAGGATGCTCACTATCGGCGTCCGGTGGTCTATCATGTCTATCACGATGGCGGCTTCGAGTTGTTCGATGCCCATCTTTACAATAAGGGTGGGTGGGTATTGCATATGTTGCGCCATCAACTGGGCGATGCCATGTTCCGGCGCGCGATTAAAGCTTATCTGGAGCGGTATCGCGAGAAAGAGGTGATCACCGCCGATCTTGAGCGTACGCTTGAGGAGGTGACGGGTCGCAGCATGGCTCAGTTCTTCCAGCAATGGATCTATAGTGGCGGCTATCCCGCCTTCGAGGTCAACTATTCCTGGGATAATGAGCAGAAGCTAGCAAAAGTGAAGATCAAGCAGACGCAGAAGATCGACGATCTGACGCCCTGTTTCGTCACGCCTGTCGATCTGGCTTTTACTATCCCGGTCTCTGAGAAGGCGACTGATGGGCAGGCGCAGGGGACGCAGGTAGTATCGAGGCGTGTGCTGGTGGGGGAAGATGGGCAGATCGAGCAGAGCTTCTATTTCCCATTGGAGCGTGAGCCACTGATGGTGCGCTTCGATCCCGATGGCTGGCTGCTGAAGACGCTCAAGTTTGAGCGTTCGACGCAACTGTTGCAGTACCAGTTGCAGTACGATCCCGATGTGCTGGGACGCATCGAAGCTGCCGAGAGCCTCGGCGATAAAGACGAAGTGGAGGCAGTGGCCGCGCTGGGTGTTGCGCTGAACCATGATGCATTCTGGGGCGTACGCTGTGTCGTCGCGGCCGCACTTGGCAAACAGGGAACAAGTCTCGCCCAGGGAATTCTGTTACAGGCGTTGGAGCAGCTCGATCCAACACAATTTTCGCGCGTCCGGGCGATTGCAGCCACCGCGCTTGGGACATTCCAGCATCCTCAGCGGGAAGAGATGGCACGTCAATCGGCACAGGCGTTGCAAAAAGTGTTGGAGGCCGGTGATATCAGCTATCGTGTGGAATACGCGGCATCCGAAGCGCTGGGGAAGACGAGGACGGAGAGAAGTGTCGATCTGTTGACGAAGCTCATTGAACGGCCCAGTTGGAACAACTATGTGCAGCGCGGCATCTTCAACGGTTTGGCGTCAACGGGCGAAGATCGCGTGGTGGATAGCATGGCCGGCTATCTCTTGAATACAAGCAACCACCCGACGTTGCGACGTGGAGCAGCTGTGGGTCTCGGACAGATCGGACGGCAGCGTTACCTCTATAGCCGGGCGGCACGGGAGCGCGCGGTCACAGCTCTGTGTGTTGCTGTGGAGCATGATAGCTGGGGACCGGTTCGCTCTGCTGCCGCGCATGCGCTCGCGGCGTTGCGCGAGAAGCGTGCGATTGAGGTTCTGGAGCGGCAGGCTGCTCAGGAGCATGATTCAGGAGTTCAGCGCAGTATGCGGGTGGCCGCACATGTGCTGCGAACAACTGATGAGGATCAGGAGCAGGTGAAGCAGTTGCGCAAAGATCTTGATGAGTTGCGCGAAGAGAACCGCAAGCTGAAAGAGCAGTTGAGCAATCTTGAGGCGCGTATCAAGTAAAAATGGTGCATCCAGTAATGAGACGAGTTGCGCCACCCGAATATGGCAGGGGCGATGGCTGGTCCTCGCCCTGGCTGCAACACGTGTATGGCGTGCAATGCAGGCGAGGACCAGCCATCGCCCCTGCCATATTCGGCTACTCCCCTCCCCATGTTTCAGGGAACTTCTTCCTGTATTTTCTCATTTCTTCTTTTCCACTACCTGTTAAAAATGTATCAGCTTTTATTCTGCCCGCAACAAATATGTCGTTTCTGGCGTCATGTATAGTAGGGCGCGACCCTCGCGGTCGCCCGTGACCATATCACCGAATTTGCACAGAAACATCTATCTGCTATACTATGCTAATAGTGAAATAGCAACCGATGTGTCATTTTAATAAAATATTTTCTTTATTTCCTTCAATATTTGCAAACCCTGTAATGTCGGGGGTATCCATTGATGAATATACAAAAAGCACCATCTCGTTTTGCAAAAAGTGTACGAAGAGCAACCGACATATCTTCCTGGCAAGAAGCCGATGTGAGCGGCCTTAACTCAAGAAATAGGAGGCGTTATCGCAAACGGAGGGCAGCTGTCATCTCCTATTTTACGACTGCGGTGCCAGTAGATAAGCTGGCGGCGTATCATCATATTCCGGTTTCCCAATTGCTACAATTTATTCAGCACTGCCTGATGATGCATGAAGATGGTTCGGTCTGGGGCTTTCGTGCGCTCATTCCGGGTATGCGGGTGATTGATGGTGCTACTTCTGAGCGAGACGAAGCGGTTGAAGATCCCATCCGCGCAATAGAGAGCGAGCTGCTCGAAGATGCTGGAACGACATTCCCTGAACAGCAAGAAATCGACGATTATAATTCTATCGAAGTGGCTATCGACACTGTTGATGAACAACAGGGTGATATATATACACCTATTCCCGAAATTCCTGATGAGTTGGACGAGATAAATACGCCCCTGATTGTGATCGATGAACCAGTTGAGGTTGATGCAGAACGGACCCTCTACGATGGCACGGATGCTCTTCAGTTGGACAAGGAGCAACCGATAGAATTTCGAGAGAGCATCGTCGAAGCCGGCACGAATAAGCATAGAGGCAGGCAGCGAAGATTTTTCACCTCGCGGCGCATGATTCATATGCGGCGGCAGCGCGCGGCTCGCCAGCAGCAGCACCGCAATCAGCGTATCCGTTTGCTCAATATTGTCAGTGGCGTCATTCTGATGATGATGCTATTGGGAACGTTATTACCTCTAGGACTTGGTTTGATGGCCTATAACGTTTATAACGACGTGAACGGGATAGCTCGTAGCGGCATGAATCATCTGCTGGCCGTCAAAACGTTGCTGCCGTCCTCGACCAGCGATCCGCTAGCTGCCCTCGATAGCACGAAATTACGGCAGGCGCAGAAAGAGTTCCAGGCGGCAGAGAGCGATTTTGTGCAATTAGAACAGCTGGTTAATCGCTCCGATCTGCAAATGCTTGTTGATCAGGTCGGACCTTCATATAGCTCAAAACTGCTGATGGCGAGACACCTGGTTCGTGTGGCTCTGGATGTTTCGCGAATGGGGCAGGAGTTAAGTGGCGTTGGCATCACGGCTTCTGGCATTCTGCATAGCTCTCCACTGGCAAGCGATACAAAGAACGTAAAGCCGTTGATCTCGGTGACAGATGTTTCGGCGGCGCAGGGAGCGCTGATCCATGCGCTCTCCTATATCGATGATATTAGCACGGAGATGCGCCAGGTTGATCTGCGAGAACTGCCTATCAGCGCAAAGCAGAAGACACAGCTTACTGATATGCTCGCCCTGCTGCCGCGAGTGAGAGGCTCTCTTCTTGAGGCGCAGGGATTGGTGGGAACCGTTGCCTGGCTGCTTGGCGTGGGACAGACCCGGCGCTTTCTGGTGCAAACAATGGATCGTGCGGAACTGCGCCCCGGCGGTGGCTTTACCGGGCAGTATGGCATTCTGCAACTTCAGGATGGGCGTATGGCCCCCTTCAGCTTGCGCGACGTTGCCCTGCTCGATTATGCCGGGAATGGTATGGAACTGGGACGCGCCGCACCACCCGAATATAGCCAGTGGATGAACTTTGGTAACTGGGGATTGCGCGACTCGAACCTCTCAGGCGATTATCCCACTACCGCTCGTATGAGTATGAGCGTCTTTGAGGAGGAGGGTGGTGGCCCTGTAGATGGCGACATCTCGTTCACGCCCACCTTCATCAGCCACATTCTCGATGTGACCGGGCCGATCTATGTTGCCGACTATAAAGAGACCATCACTTCACAAAACCTGGAAGAGCGGTTGCACTACTATCAACAGGATTACAACGCCATCGCCGTTCAGCAGCAGAAGACCAATGATACCAGCCACTCAGTACGCAAAACCTTCACCACGCTGGTTGGCAAGTTGTTGCTTGATCGCGTGCGCCATTTGCCCACCAGCAAACTCGTCGCGATCCTCAAAAACGCGGTTAAGGATATCCAATCGCGCGACCTTGAGATCTATTTTGCCAATCCTGTTGCTGAACAATGGCTGATCGATCACGGCTATAGCGGCGGGATGGATAGCTTTCAAAAAAACGACGGCTTTATGGTGGTGCAGGCGAATATCAGCATTAGCAAGGCCAGCCAGTATGTACATACTACAGAGCAGGATCATATCGTGCTTGATGCTGGTGGTGGCGCAACCCATAATCTCACCATTACACTGAATTATCAGCAGACCGGGCCGGTCTATGGATTCGATACCTATGCTGATTATATGCGCATCTATACTGCTCAGGCTGCCCAATTGCTTGGCGGACATGGCTTCGATTCCGGACAATGTTATAACAACGGCAATAAAGGTTGTTGTGCTGCTAGTGCCGCGAAGCCATCGTCAAAGGGAGACAAAACGCCTGCGACGAACGATACCGGGTGTGGACAATACAAACATGCGTTTCCCGACGATGCCCGCTATTGCCCGGACGGAAACTATGATCTTGGCATGCGTGGAAGTATTAATAAGCCCTGGCCCATCGATAAGCTGAGCGGTCCAACAGCTCTGGCGAGCGATCTTCCAGGTCGCAGCATGTGGGGAGGATTGACTGTCACACCAAAGAACTGCATCTCAACGATCACCCTCTCCTGGTATGTTCCGCACGCTGTTCGATTCGTCGGCAAGCACGCCACCTACTCATTGTTGGTTCAGAAACAGGGCGGCTATGTGCCATTGGCACAGGTGATAATCGATGCCAGCGCGATCAAAGGGATGAAGCCGTTGAGCTTCCAGGGCAATCTGGTTACCGATAAACTGCTCACTTTAACAGCCCAATGAAACATAACCAGTCCTGTGCAACCTCGCAAGTAAAGAATGGCGTAGCCGAGTAAAAATGGTTTTCTTTACCTGCGGAGTGCCAGGATGTTAGCAGTTACTTGATTATGAGTTGTCCTGCTTGACGACCTAAGACCATTCCTGGTAAGACGCCGAGCGCTCCCAGCCCTTCAATAGAGAAGCCGGGAGCGAATGCTTTTAGCGGCTGTAGCTCTGGCAACAGATCCGGCGTGACGTAGAGATCAACCGCCCATTTGTATTGCGGCTCCTTTCCCGCCAGTTCTGGCAACCAACGCTGCGTTCGTACAGTCAGTTGTGCATGATAGCGCTTATCGTGCTGAGTTCCCCCCGCTTTGCCATAACGTCCACCGCTGACGCCCAGACGACCGTTGCCGGGTCGAAAGTCGGCATAGGTGTAGGGTGAGGCATCCCAGAACAGGGGGAACGTCTCTGGCAGATCAGCGGCGAAGGCGAGCGCATAGATCCGTGCATTGGGTCGCGACGTGGGGCCGGTTGCACGAATCAGTGTACGCGCACTCAACGTACGACCATCATGTAGTGTCACTTGCCAGTGAGAGCCGTGCAGCGCGGTCTTGACCTCCTCGTTGCCACAAACGCGCGCCTGTCCTACCAGCACGACGCCTTGCGTGCGTGCCTGTCGAGCCAGATGCGCCAGCAAGGTGAGAGGATGGATGCGTCCTTCATCGGGCAACCAGAGAGCGCTGTGTACCGATTGCACATTCAGGCGATCAGCAGTGGCTTCGGCGACTCTGATCGGGGACCATTGCTCTGCATGAAGACCCGCGGCCTGACGCGCGCGAGCTTCACGGGCGAGGTAGCGAGTCGCGTGTTTGCTTTCAGCCAACATCAGTGCTCCGGTAAGCTGTGCGGAGAGCAGACTATCCGGCTTCTGTGCCTCTTGCACAAGTTTGTGTAAAGCTCGTGTTGTGGAGATCCAGAGCGACATAAGCGGATCATCGGATAGTAGCTCGCTGAGGCCCATATTCACGCCAGCGCTGAGGATGCCGGCATTGCGTCCGGTGGCACCGTAGCCCAGTCGTGCCTCCCGCTCAAGCAGCGCCACCTGTAGTCCCGCTGCCCGAGCACTCAAAGCAGCGCTCAACCCTGCGACTCCCCCGCCAACGACGATCACATCCCAGATGTGTTGAGGAAGCGCAGGGTCAGCAGCAAGCTCCAGTTCGGCACGTGCCGCCGGGGTAAGGTCGTTCCACCAGGGGATCTGGTGTGGTAATGCAGTGCTGGCCCACAGTGAAGAAGTTGAGGAAATTTGCGTGTGTTTGCAAGGTTGCATAAAGCTCCTATTTTTAAACTACGCCATATACTGCTAATAATAGAGAGCAATCATTGTGAATGTCAAGGCATATATGTATTTATTGATAAATGCGAGTAAAGAGGCGATACAAATGCTCGATAGGGGTTGTAGTGGATGGCTGCTTTGCTAGCTGAAGCAACGCCTGCTCTGCCTGCCCATAGAATGCGGTGGCGTCCTGGCTGGCAAGGAGCCGTTCCGCCTCATCGCCAGCTGCCATAGCAGCATAAAATGCCTGCTCATACAGTTTCCCCGCTATTGCATGCTTAGTGAGCAGCGCAGGTGCTGCCTTCTCCTGTTGCAGCAATGCGACTATCCGCTGATGCAAGAGCAACTGCTGCTCGCTGTCCATATGTGAATAGAGAATGTAGCCTATGGACTCGTGAGTAAAGTGATAGATCGTGTTCATCTCAGAGACAAGAAACTGCTCATGGACCAGTTCGTCGAGTGCTTCCAGTCCTTCCTGCTCAGATAATCCCGTCAATGCGAGCAATTGAACTAAGGTGAGTCCTCGTCCAGAGGTTGCAAGGGCGGTGAGTATGGCCTTTGCATACGGTGAAAGCAGGTCCAGGCGAGTATGAATCAATGAGTGCAGGCCAGGCGGGATAATCTTCAACCAACGACTGGACTTCCTGACGACGTTTCTAAACTGTACAGACTGACGCTGCACCTCGATCAAATTGTGAGCCAGCAGGAGCCGCAACGCTTCCAGCAAATAGAGTGGATTTCCTCCAGTGAGAATAGCTAGCCAGAGACCAATGGTATCGAGTTGCTTGCTGTTGTGTGCTGTCTGCTGAGTTGCCAGCATGTGGATAGTAGCGATCACTTCCTGGCTGGTAAAAGGGACGAGCGCGAAATTGGCGGCAAGCACATCTGGATGTTGCATACATGTGTACCATGAAGCGAGCGCTGGGCGTGCCTTGACGAGATCTGACCGCAGGCAGAGCAGCAATAAGATCGGTGTTGCGCTGTGCTGCCAGCAGGAAACGAGTGTGCAGAGAAGGGTCAGTGTGGAGTCATCTGCCCATTGTATATTGTCGAGGCAAATAACGAGCGGCTGTGTTTGAGCGATTGCCGATCCTAAAGCCGCCACTGCCTGTGCCAGATGTGAGCGTGCCTGCTCCTCATTGTCAGTGCGGGAGAGGGATAGCTCAGGATATTGCTCAGCTAATGCCGGAAGCAGACGGAGCAACTCGCCCGCGTAGGGCAGTGTCGAGAGGCGGGTTGTTACGGCTTCGTGGGTGATCCATGCCTGGAGCATAGCGAATAAAGGATGGTAGGGATGATGTTGTTCGGAAGCGTCTGCTCTGCCTTGAAAGACTGCTGCTGTTTGTGTTACGTCCCATTGGAGAAAGTGGAGGAAATTCTGAGCCACGTAGGTTTTCCCTACCCCCTCCTGGCCCTCCAGCATGATGATCTGGAAATGGCCGCTTTTGCAGTGTTCGTACTGCTTGACCAGGAGATTGAGCAATGGAGTGCGGTAGTGCAAAAGAGCAGCATCCAGAAGAGGCTGCAATAAGGCCGTCTTAGAGCGAACGTGAGCGTGAGAAAGTTGACTCATACCGCAGTTCCTACCTGCTCAGTTATGAAAAGACAGTTTATAAAGAATATTCTAGCTTTACATTTTAACTTATGCAGTGTTTAATGGCAATAGTACGTTATAAATATCTTCTCGCTGTAATTTAGAAAAGATAATATAGTAGAGTTCAGTAATTGTTGGTAAATACCTGCCCATACTCGTAATGATAAGTATGCAGTAACTGAAGATAGAGTTCTGATCCACTTTCTTCTATTGCCTAAAAACGAGCGCTGAGACGTTGTATAAGTGAAGTCTTAGTACGCGTACAATGAGTCACGTATGTATCGTGACGTTCCGGTGAGGGAGTACAAAAATTATGGGCACCAGAACTCGCGTCAATCTTTTTCTACTTGGGGCATGGCTAACATGTTGCGCCTTTCTACTGTTCGTTTTTCTAGCGATAACAGGGTTTTTTTCGCTGTTTACAGGTACAGCACTTGTCATGTGTTTTATCCTCAACTGGATTCTCTCCATCTGGGTGCATACCTATATTGCGATGAGGGCAGAAAAGATGCGCCAGAAAGACTGGTTGTTTGTTTTCAACATAGTGAAACGCATTCCGTTCGTATTGAATTGTGTTGATACTGCCTATGTCATTCTATGGCCTGGTTTACCCGAACGAGAGCGGGTAGGCGAGTGATTGTCAATGCAGGAGCTGTCTGAGCAACTGACTGAACGATGCCAGTCTATAACAACAAGCAGACAGCGAACCCCACGTTTAGCGACAAGCGGATCAAGCGCGGGTTGTATCGTGCAGCAGATGGCACACTCATCAATGCCGATTGCAACGGGTCGTATAATATCATACGAAAAGTAGCCCCTGATGCTTGGAAACTCGTGGAGGGGGTAGAGGATGGGAAAGGCCACAAGCCGGCAGTCCATCCAGTGAGGATTGTCGTTGATCCCCTCACGAAGCCAAAAAGGGAAATCCTAGCCTTGCTATAAGACGCAATAAAACGCTAGAGATCGCTATACTTTTTGGAACTATGCTATACTCTATGGAGGCCAGTTTGTGGCCTCCAACCCTGGCATGATAAAAGCGTAGATAAAGTAAGATTAAGAATCTTTTCATTAAATCCCTGTGACAAAGGCCATAATACAAAGGCAATTTGTAGGAACCTGATTTTTTGCGTCTGGCTCCTATATATGAAGAGTGAAACCGATGTTGGAGGATATTCATGGATGCTCGCTTTTATAATTCGGAAGAGATAGATATTGAGCGACTTGCTAATGATCTCGTTGGCGCGTATCAGGTTCAGGGATACCAGGCTCAACAGATTGGCAATAAAGATCAGATACTCGTACAGTTGAAGAAGGGTGGAGATTTTGAGGCCATTATCGGCATGCAGGCGGCGCTTTCGTTGACCATACAGCGTACCACAGGTGGCGTGCTGGCAATGGTAGGACAACAGCGCTGGTTAGATAAAGCAGCTGTTGGCGCTGTCGGCATTGTTGCGTTGCCGGTGCTATGGCCGCTTGCTCTGACGGCTGGCGTCGGAGCGCTGCGTCAGGCCAGCCTGGGCAATCAGGTATTGAATATGGTAGATGGCCTGGTGCGCCAGCAGCGACCGGGCATTCAGGCAGGCCCGATCCCTTATCAGATCATGCCGCAGTTGCAACAGCAACTGTCGCCGCCACCAACGCCAACCTATGTCCCTTCAACTCCGACCTATGTTCCACCGGTTCCAGTTGTGCCAGCGCCACCACCGCAGCCGCTTCCTGCTCCAGCAGCCCAGAAAGGGCTACGTTGTACAAATTGTAATACGCCATACGAGCCGGGTGATACCTTCTGCACTGGTTGTGGACGCTCGTTGACCCCGCCCAGACTTTATTGTGCCAATTGTAACTCCGAACTCAAACAGGGAGCATCTTTCTGTCCTAAGTGTGGTGCTTCAACCTTTACGACGGTCTCGGCTCAGCAGTCCGCGCCGCGACCTGCGCCTCCCGTTCAGCCAGCGCCCAGGGTAACGTATACGCCAGCAGCGCCAACGCCGCCACCAGCAGCGCCAGTATATACGCCACCACCGCCGCAACCACAAACTCCGGTCTACACACCGCCGGCGTATTCGGCCCCAACGGTTCCAAATACACCTCCAACGCCTCCAGCGCCGAAACAGCCAGAGGTGTACTATACGCCACCAAAGACGCAGGAGCCAGCGGTGCAGCCGCAACCAACGATAAACTATGTGCAGAGTACGCCGCCACCGGCCCCAACGCCGCCGAAACAGCCAGAGGTGTATTACACGCCACCGGAGACGCAGGAGCCAGCGGTGCAGCCGCAGCCAACGATCACGTATTCGCAGAACGCCGCGCCGAAGCAGGACATAACGCCGCCTCCGCCACGCCCGGAGAAGATCTACTATACGCCGTCCAATCAGGCGGCCAGCCCTGCACAATCGAACAAGCCGAAGGTTCAGCCGCCAGCTCAGCAACCACCAGCTCCGGCTTCTGCTGCAAAGCCGCTTGTCTCTCGTCCGGCCTCTCAGCCAGCCGCAGACTCGAATGCGGAGTGGGGAACCCTGACCTTTAGCGACGGCACGCAGGTTCAGTTGAAGGGAGAAGGCGTCTCGGTTGGTCGCTACGATCACGATCTTGGCGGCATCCAGCCCGATGTCGATCTGGCAAAGATGGAGGGCGCAGATACCGTCTCGCGCATCCATGCCGCCATCGAGCATATCGGTAGCGCCTATACGCTCACCGATCTTAACAGCACCAACGCCACGCGAATCAATGGCAAGCGTCTGGAGCCTGATAAGGCTACACCCATCGATGATGGCGATACCCTCTCCTTCGGGAAGGTTACTGCAACCTTTAAAAAGCTCTAGCTGAAAAGGTCCAGCTTACTGATAAGGGAGAAGAGCAGAGAGGATGATCTACTTAGATCGTCTTCCTTGCTCTTCTCCTTTTTTATTGTATCTGTAAATTTTACAGGAAATTACAAATCAACTGCTATTATGATGTGATACCATACGTATACTATTTTCGATACTTTCGTAGTATGAGTTACTTTTTCCTTCTTCTGACGCTCTACTTAATAGAGATACTCGACGATAAATGAACTTGAGGTAAGATGATGAAATTTCGCTACCAGGATCGGGAATGCTTCCCCATTTCGTAGTGGAGCGATTTATCGCCTTGGCCTGCCTATTATGGACTTCACCCACACGCGATAAATCGCTCCACTACGAAATGGGGAGATCACCGGGTTCGTTAAAGTTCATTATCTGTACCGTCTTCATGAGTATTTCGCGTTTCTGTTTACAATGCTAATGTATTCAGTGAAAAAATAGGAGTTATAGCATATGGGCAAGATGCCTGGAGTGCCTGCGTCTGGAACACCTCGTGTTCCTCTCCAAATCGTCAAAGTTGTGGCTGTTATCGCTCTCTTCCTGGCGACCACCGCTATTAGCAGCGCCGCTACCGTTGGTACTCCTAATACACCAAGTCAGGTGAGTACTGAAGCGGGCGAGCATAGAAAGGGCAACTATGTGCCACCAACCCTGCATATGCCTTCCCAGGTTTCCCCTTTCCTCTTCGGTACTGGCCTTGAACTGACCAGCACCACCGATCCCTTCATCACCAATGATACCGTTCGTGCTCTTATGCAGCAGGCCCACATGACGATTATTCGCATGCCAACTCGTATCGGAGCCAATACCAGCCCTCAGATCCCTATTGAGACCGAGATGGAGGCGGCCCGTAAGATTCGCGATATGGGGGCCGTTCCGCTGGTGAATTTGCGCGGTCCCGCGGATCCCAATGTACTGCAAGATGATCTACAAATGGTAAATGGTCTCAACGAGATCTTCGGCCACAAACCGGTCTACTATGAGTTGGGCAACGAATCGGATCTGGGCGGCTTTGATAAGGTCGCGTACACTGATAAGTGGAATATCGTTATACCTGAATTAAAGAATGCAGCGCTCAATGGGAAGTTTATTGGCCCTGTCAACTTCCAGTACAACGACGATTACCTGCGCTATTTTTTACAAAACGCCAATCCACGTCCCGACGCCGTCAGCTGGCATGAGTACAGCTGTGATACCAGCGGCATCTATACCACTCCGCCCGATCCAGCCAGCACATGTATTGCCAAGCTTGACCGCTGGAATGTCCACTTCAACGATGCCCGTGTCGCTATGCATGATGTACTGGGAGGAACCACCGAGATTCCCATTATTATCAGCGAATACAACTATGATCCACATGTGCCCGCGTTTAACAACGATAGCCAGTTTATCAACGAGTGGACCAGTAAAGCTATCGAGACGCTAGCGAAAAACAACATCTTCGCGGCGATGCAGCATTCCGTTCTCTCGCTCACACCGCTGATCAACAACAACCAGTTGACGATTCAAGGTACTGTTCTGAAATCTGAGTATGAGAAGCTGATCAAACGTGGTGGCGGCTTCTCTTTTGAGGATGGCGAGACTGATGGCTGGCAGGGAGATAAGGCACAGGTGAGCGTGCAAAACAGTACAACTATTGCCAGGGATGGCATTCATTCCTTGCAAGTGGATCTCACCAATCCCAGCGCTAAGCCATCGATCTCCGTGAGCGGTTCAGCGATTGCCAACCTGAGGCAGTTCCCACATCTCACGGCTCAGGTGTATGGTCCAGCCGGAACAACTGCTATCACTGCCCAGTTATTTGTGCAGGATAGCCTCGGCCTCGTTCTTTACAGCAAATCAGTCACGCTCACGGCCCAATCATGGAATCTGTTGAGTTTTACTGTCCCACCCACACTTGGCCAAACGAGCAAGGTTGGTATCAAGTTTTCCAGCACTGACCAGACGGCCAGTACTGTTTATGTCGACGCTGTAAGCTGGATTTGATCAAGCAAATCTTGTAATAGGGAGGATGATTAGCTTTATGCTGGTCATTCTCTTTTTCTCTCCTCAAATGTTGATGAAACTGGTACAATGAAAGGAAATAGAGCCGAGGTAGTAAAATATGCTGAATTTTCAGGCATATCAGGCAACGCTGGAGCAGATTATATGCTCTCAAAGAGCTGCTCTTGGCTTACAGGAAGCTGTTGAGACTGTAACCACGACACTGCTTGGGGCTGGTGAAAGCAATATTTCTTTGCGGATAACGGTCAATGGACGGCACGATTTTACGCTGCGCATCGCCTATCGTTCCGATATCGAAGATAATCTTGCGCGTGAATTTGCTCTGTTGCAACAACTGGCTCCTGGCTTTGGTCCAACTCCGCTCTATCTGGATACTTCCAAACAGTCCATCCCGTATGCCTTCGCTCTCCTATCTTTCATTCCCGGCGAGATCGTGAGCAGTTGGACTGCGCATCATATACAGCAGCATGCAACTAAACTGGCCCGCTTGCATCTGTCCCAGGTGCCATATTGGAATCGGAGCAGAGAAGCGCTGCGTTATGAGCCGTTTGATATGTACCAGGAGTTTCAAGCGGGCCTGGCTTACTGGCGTAGTCATTACCCTGCTATCATGGAGGTTGAGGCGGTGGCGCGATTGATATCTCCCCTCGCTGCCTATTTCCAGCAACACAACGACCTGTTTATCTCGCTACCTTCATTCTCGCTCATTCATGCCGATCCATGCCTGCCCAATATCCTTTTCACGTGCGATGACGTCTGGTATATCGATTGGGAATGGACGCGTTACGGCGATCCTGCCTACGATATTGCGCAGTTGGTATGGGATATCGACAATCCGCCCTGGCAATTTGCGCTTTCAGCAGAGCAATTTGCCCTCCTTCTTGATACATACCTGCAACAACGACCAGATCCAACGCTAAGAGAGCGCCGGGAGGTGTGGATGTCGTACATACAATTCTTTGACCACTTGCACTATCGATCTCGCGTTCAAGATTTGATGACCTCTTCCAGCCACACCCTCTCGCAGGATGAATATAGAGCTGTCGTTGCGCGTATTACCGATGCTCTGAGCATGCGATTTTTATAGCGCAAAATCATTTTTAGGTAATATATACTGAGACCTACCTCGTTGCGGATGAGCAGGACGAAGCGTTTGCGTTTCCCCATCTGGGCCAGGTGACTGGCTATTATCGCCGGCTGTACAAGCAAACAAAGAAGGAGATCGCAGAGGCGTTAGGCTGGTCGGAGGGATATGTGCGTAAGATAGAAGCAAACGCCCATCAGCCGGAGAAGCTGGAGAGGCGTATTGCGCTTGCTCGACACCTTCAGATCTCCCCTATGTTGATGCGCATCCCTATGCGTGTCTTTGAAGAAGAGGAAGCGCAGTCGCCACCCCCGCTGATGACGGAGGTCGAGCGAGAGCAACTGATGGCAGCAGATTTGCCATTGAAGGAGAAGCTACACCGATTAGAAGAGAATTTGCAGAATCATATATGGCACGCGTTCATCAGGAGCTATCCTTTAAGCCTGGAAACGCTGGCGGTCTATGGCGAGGCTCTGGAGAGCGCTCATCATATGCTGGCAAGGCGCTTTTGCAGCGAGCCTCGCTCTACCTGGAACAGAATCAATACACCGATGCACTCGATGATATTGAACAGATGCTCTTTTATTGTGAGGTGTTGATGGATGCGTTGGAGGATGATAGCATCCCGGTTTTTCTCGCCTGCAATGTGGGGAGATTGGTCTGGCGAATCAAAAATAAAGCAGTGATTCGCAAATTGCAGACGCTCCATGTGAAAGCGCGGCGGATTGCTCAGATTACGCACGAAGATCTCACCAGAACAACTGTATAGGCATATCCAGAGCCATTGCGGAGATGCAGAGAGGCAATGTTCTGCATCTCCTATGTCTTTGCAACTGCTTCAGATGCTACAATACAATCATGCTCTCGATAAGAAATGTTCAATGAACCAAATTTATAGCGAAAATCACTGAAGCATGGTTGAAAGCGCTCATACGGTTGTCATCTCTGACCACAAGCTCTATTATCGCGTTATGGGACAGGGAGAGCCGCTCGTCCTGATTCACGGCTATGGCACCTCGGGATATGTCTGGCAACGCGTTCTGCCCTATCTTTGCCAGAACTATCGGGTATTTGTGCTTGATTTGCCCGGCTACGGACGCAGCGCCGCACCTCGTTCCTGGCGGCTGCGTGCTATCGCACCAGTGATTGCAGCATGGTTGCACTCGCTTCATTTGCCGCCCGTTGCGGTGATAGGCCATTCAATGGGCGGCGCTATCGCGATTCATCTGACAGCTCTTGCGCCGGAGACAGTTCGCAAGCTCGTTCTGGTGGATGCGGCAGGTCTGCCTTTATCGTCTTCTTTCCCCACGCTTGCTTTACGAGCTGCCTACTCTATGATTCAGCCAGGCAACGGTCGATATCCGCTACAAATGGTGCTCGATGCCGTTCAGCCGCGCTTTCGTGTGCTGTGGCAGACATCACAGGAGATGCTGCGGAGCGATTTGCGGCTTGAACTGGCCTCTATCACTTCTCCAACGCTGATCATCTGGGGCGAACGAGATGCTCTACTTCCCATCGCACTTGGGTACGCTCTCAACGCGGCATTACCACATGCCATGTTTGTCTCCCTGTCGGGTTGTGGGCATCGTCCCATGCTGGCTCAGCCAGAACGCTTCAGTCATATTGTGCTTGACTTTTTGCAAGCACACGACACACCCGCACAGGGCTGATCGTCTTTTAGTCCTCGCCCGTCCAGTGGGGTTTGCGCTTGGCCCCGTACGCCTGGACGCCCTCTGCGAAATCGTGACTATTGTAAATACGCGCCATGACATCATCAAAGGGGATATTGTGCAGTGTTGCTGCATTAAGCCGCCGCTGGGCTTCTTTCGTGGCCCAGATGGTCAGCGGAGCGTTGCTGCTGATCTGTTGCGCAACCTCCAGAACATGGGCGTGAATATGTTCTTCCTCAACAATTGCGGTGAGAAAATTATAATGTAGAGCTTCTTGAGCGGAGAGCAAGCGTCCGGTAAAGAGCATCTCTTTGGCACGCATGGCACCAAAGGCTTCCACCAGGTGGTGATAGTTTTTCATGCTCAAACAATTGCCCAGCGTGCGAGCGATGGGGACGCCAAAACGTGACGAGGGCGTGGCATAGCGTAGATCTGCAACAGCTGCAAAGAGCATACCAGCGCCGATCGCATACCCATGAATGGCCGCGATAACAGGTCTGGGAAAGTTGTACAGACCCTCGATAATCGTCTCCATCTTGCGCTCATACGCCGCACCATCAGTGCTAGTATAGCCGCGAAACTGGTGAATATCGGTACCAGTTGCAAAGGCTTTCCCTGCTCCACGAATAACCAGTGTGCGCAGCGTCTCATCAGAGGCAAGGCTGCGCAGATGTGCCTCCATCTGTTCATACATTGTCCAGGTCAGAGCATTAAGAGAGCCGGGACGCGAGATAGTCATCATTGCAATGGAGCCGGTGCGCTCCAGCAGGACCACACCTTCTTCGCGAGCATTGCTATGGTTGGTAATGGACATATGGCAAACACATCTCCTTTGCTGATTACGAGCAATCTGTGTGGCTTATTTTACCATGTTTTGGCTATCCCTCGTGCGACTGCTCTCCTTGCCTCAACAGAGCTAATAATATAAGGTGCCAGAAACCTTATAAGAAGCTGTTGCTCCATACCCCTGAAATTGTAGGTGGAACGATGTTCCGGCGGCCAGACCTGTCATGATAGTGAGTTTACTGCCTACCGCCGTATATTTGACCCAGCTGCCACAGGTGCCACTGGCTGTACAGAGCCGCACCTGGGTATTTGTGACCGCAGGAGCGCTGCTAAAAGCAAAATATGCTCTCCCATTACAATGTCCACTGGCAGTGCGGAAAGTGCCTCCGTTGCTATAAGCATAACTATTGCCCTGATAGACGGGAGTGGATGTCGTCGCGCTAGCCGAACAGGGAATCGGGGTTGGCGAAGGCTTCGGGGTAGGAGTTGGAGTAGGGGTTGCAACATCTGTTGGGGTTGGTGAAGGTGCTGGCGTTGGAGTCGGAGCAGGTGTAGAAACGCCGCTATTCGTTGTCGGCGAAACATCGATGGTGTCCGCCAACGTTGGCGTCGTCGTGCCGGTTGGCGTCCCTGGAGTAGAAGATATGGTTGGTATGGGAGCGTTTGTTGGTGTACTGTGCAAGGAGATTGTCGGCGATGGTGTTATGTTCGCCTGCTTTTGCTTACTGTTGTTTGCGTTGTAGAGTGTGGTTGCGAGTAACGCTCCCAGGATAAGCAGCAGAACGAGGCCAACGAGCGGGATCATTTTGCGAGGCATGGAGGAGACAGTGCGTGTCTGTGATGCCAGAGAAAAAGGCCCGACGCTATCGGTCTGCATCGAGGCCGATGGAGGAGGAGGTGGCGCTTGCAATGGAGGAGGAGGTGGCGCTTGTAATGGAGGCACAATGGGCAATGGCGTTGTAGGGCCATTCACTACTGAGATCGCCGAAGAGGACGGTAGTAGCGTGGGTTGAGCGCCGTCTTCTGTCTGAGTGAGGAGATATGCCTGTTCAAGTGCTGTGGCGAAGGCGTTCACATCCGGGAAACGTTGGTCTGGCTCTTTCTCTAATGCTTTCAACACGACCTGCTCTACTGCTGGAGGAAGCGTGGGGCTATGTTGGCTGAGTGGAGTTGGTGGAACTGATTGGTGCTGACTATACAGCTCGATAATGGTTCCTTGAAACGGACGAGTTCCACATAGCCACTCGTAGGCCATAATGCCCAGAGCATACTGGTCGCTGGCAAACTGAGGGCGTCCACGCAACTGCTCCGGTGCCATATAGGTAGCGGTGCCTGCAAAATTCTCTTCTGCATTATGCGAGCTATGGGTCGTCTGAGCAATCAACGCCACACCGAAGTCGCTGATCAGAAGTTCTTCCCTTTGCCCGACCAGAATATTGTCTGGTTTGAGGTCACGGTGAACCATTTTCTTTTCATGCGCGTATTGCAGGCCATCGGCAATCTGTTTCACATATGCTACGACGGTGGGCAGCGGTAGGATGCTGTTGCGCGGATGGCGCTGGCGCAAAGAGCCATGAGGCGCATATTCCATGGTTAAATATGGAACGCCCTCTTCCGTCCCAAAGTCCAGAATACGGATAATGTTCGGATGAGAGAGTTGCGCCAGAATCTTCGCTTCGGTGAGAAAGTTTTCCTGTAATTCGCTGGTTAATCGCGTATATAATATTTTGATCGCGGCAAAGCTTTTGAGATGAATATGCTCACCCAGGTAAACATCTGCAAAACTCCCCTGTCCGAGAACTCGTAACAACTGATAATTTCCAAATCGTTCTCCAATGCGCGTCTTCATAAGATCAAGCTCTCTATCATAAGAAATGTAGATTAGGAAATAGAGAAATTATGCAATATCTTTTCCTTCATCCCTGAGTATATAGAAGTTGTTCTATAAAAACAAGATAGAAAGATTACAACCATCTTTGTCGGTTGATAATGCTTGTCCTGTGCTGCGAATCCATGATATACTAAACACGATAAAGTGAGATAATCTTACTCGACAATCTCTCATGCAAAGGAGACCTGGCAACCGTATGGGCGTAGTTTGCATTCGACCCTGGATTCGCGCGTAATACCGCTGTTCCTGGTCGATAGTTGTCTCTCACACATCATTTTTCCTCTTCACTGACATCATCCTCAGAAGAGTAGAACCGGCCCGGCAGCGTGTAGCGCTGTTTGAGGGAGTTCTATGGCTTCTTTTTTTATGTATATGCCATCCTTCTGTTTCTTCAGGCAGCGCGATCCATTTTGTAAGAGATAGTGTTGTATTGCGCGTTATCAGGCGCAACGAGGAACAAAAGGAAGGATACATTCATGACAGCGAGACGGAATAGCGAACAGACGGTGCGGACCAGTTGGGAGCCGCTGGCGAACTGGTATGATGGCTGGATGGGTAAAGATGGCAGCATTCATCATCGCAAGCTGGCGGTGCCCGCCGTGATGGAATTGCTCGATCCCCAACCTGGCGAACAGATTCTCGATATTGGAGCAGGTCAGGGCGTGTTGGCACCGGCTATTCACACAGCCCATGCGCAGTATACCGGCGTGGAGGCCAGCCCGACGTTATTGCGGCAAGCTCAAAAATATCATGGGAATAGTGGGACATTTCTTCAAGGCGATGCGCGCCATTTAACAACTCTGCCAGGACTTCAGCGAGCAAGCTTTGATGCTGCCGTCTTTTTGTTGAGCATTCAGGATATGGACCCGTTGCTCTCTGTGCTGGAAGGTGCGGCCTGGATGCTGAGGGGTGGAGGGCGTGTCGTGATCTTGATGACGCATCCCTGTTTTCGCGTGCCCAGGCAGAGCGGCTGGGGGTGGCAGGAGGAGCGCAAATTGCAGTATCGGCGCATTGATCGCTATCTGACCCCACTTTCGATCCCGCTCAAAGTTTTTCCCGGTCGCAAACAAGGCATAAGTATGAGCTTTCATCGCCCGTTGCAGCACTACATCAACGGTCTTGCTGAATGCGGACTGCTGGTAGATCATATGAAGGAGATCACCACCTATAAAACGGCCACCGGCCCAAGAGCAAAAGCTGAAAATTTAGCAAATCAGGAGATACCGCTATTTCTGGGATTGCGGTCAAGGAAATTATGAATGGATAGCCTTACATAAACTAAAATTACCACCATTTGCCATTGACAAATCGCCAACTCCTGGTTACACTTTTCTATGGTGTGAATAAAAACGCATGTTTTGTGTAAAGGAGAAGGTATCCAATGCTTCCCGCTTATAGCATTGAATTTGCGATCTATTAAGTCCCGCTGCTTTTGGGCCAGCGCAAGGTGTGGTTATATGCTTATAATCTCATCTTATTTTCCTCTGCATTCTCTTTAGAGGATCATGTTCCTCACACTTCTTGGGAGGGGCCGTACCCATTCAGCAGCGGCAATGGCTGTCTGAGGGTAATGCTCTGCATTTTTCTCCACCGTTTTTTAGATACAACATGTCTTTTGAGTCCTTTGACAGCTATCACCGTAGCATCGTGTGCATTTTTTATAGGTTGCCCCAACATTTTACAGCCTTTGCTCGTAAGTACGTGCAATCGTGACGCAAGATGTCAGGTTCTCGCGGCTACACTTGTAATAAGGTTAAGTAGCGAGAAGGTGTGGCGTGTTGCTGATATATACCGGATATACTTATGTGCTGTCGTCATCTAGTGAGGAAGGTTGATAATTCTATGTCAATGATGGACTCGAACGTAGATCCCGTCGTGCGATTCGTTGTTTTCAGAGAGTTGATGAATTATCGTGAAGAAGTGGCACGATCAAAGCCGCCTCGGCAGCCCAGGCATAGCAAACTCAAAAAGCTTCTGATCCTGAGCATGAGGAAGCTGGGTTGGCGGCTGGTGAGCCTGGGGTATCGCTTAGAGGAGACCCAATAAGGGTAGGTATAATGGGTGGCAGAGGTATAGGCGAGCAGGTCTCGTCTATGCCCCTGCTATTTGCCTATTTAGGCGGTGAGAAATTGAGATAGGAATAAGACGGCTTGACAATTTTGTTATCACTCTATAGACTAATGCCAACACAAACTCATATCGGCAGGGATCAGGAGGAGTAGGTGCAGGAATCCGCAAGAGAGGGAAGATCACTGGCTGCGAATCTTCCTCGGAGCAAACCGCGCTGAAGGTCGCCTGGGAGCATGAAAAGCACCGTATATGGCAGGGGTCAGGCTTGTTCTGATCCGTAATCCCAACGGGAATTTTCACGGGATAGCCCGTTATCGCTTGCTTGAGGATCAGCGCGTCTATTTCTCATGGACCCGTGATCGAAACAAGGTGGTACCACGAGTGTTCTCCTTTCTCGTCCTTGACGGGAAGGGATTTTTTTATATAAAGACAGATTAATTATGCTGCGTATGGTGCAGGAGGGGATATGATCGAGCAAGACAAACACAATGAAATCGCACAACCTCTATCGGTGGCAGATTTGCCAAAGGCTTACGAACCCGGGTCGGTGGAGGCCAAATGGTATCGCTTCTGGGAAGAGGGCGGATACTTTAAGCCGCGCCCGAATCCAGCGCGCAAGCCATTTGTGATTAGCATGCCGCCGCCTAACGTGACGGGTGCCCTGCATCTGGGCCATGCCATCACTGCCACCGTTGAAGATAGTTTGATTCGCTATCACCGCATGAAGGGCGATGAGACGCTCTGGGTGCCGGGCGAAGATCACGCCGGTATCGCGACACAAACGGTGGTGGAGCGCCTGCTGGCTCGTGAGGGTACGGATCGCCACAAGATCGGGCGTGAGGCATTTATCGAGCGTGTCTGGCAGTGGGTGCATCAATACAAGAGCCGCATTCAGGACCAGCATCGTCGCCTGGGCGCTTCCGCCGATTGGTCGCGCGAACGCTTTACGCTGGATGAGGGACTCTCGAAAGCGGTCCGCGAGGTCTTTGTGCGCCTCTATGAAGAGGGGCTGATCTATCGTGGCGAACGGATCATCAACTGGTGTCCTCGCTGTATGAGCGCAATCTCTGATCTGGAGGTCAACCACGTCGAGACTCCGGGCAAGCTCACCTATGTCCGCTATCCACTGAAGCCTGTTGAGGGCGAGACTGAGACAAAGTATATCAGCGTTGCTACCACGCGTCCTGAGACCATCCTGGGCGATACCGGTGTTGCTGTTAATCCCAAAGATCCGCGCTATAAAGATATTGTGGGACGGCTCGCCATCCTGCCGCTGATCGGACGCGAGATCCCCATCGTTGCGGACGAGGCGGTTGATGCGTCATTTGGTACAGGAGCGGTGAAGGTCACGCCTGCCCATGATCCGACCGACTTTGAGATCGGACTGCGTCACCATTTGCCACAGATTCAGGTGATTGGTTTCGATGCGAAGATGACGCCCGAAGCGGGTGTCTATGCGGGCCAGGATCGCTATGAGGCGCGCAAAAACGTGGTGGCCGACCTGGAAAAGCAAGGGCTGGTCGTTAAGGTCGAGGACTATACGGTGCCGCTGGGTCATTGTCAGCGCTGCGATACGGTCATCGAACCGCTGATCTCCAAGCAGTGGTTTGTGAAGATGATGCCACTGGCAACGCCTGCGCTGGCTGCCGTCAACTATGGCCTGATTAAGATTGTGCCTGAGCGCTTCACTAAGACTTACGTGGAATGGCTGGAGAACATTCACGACTGGACGATCTCGCGCCAGTTGTGGTGGGGGCATCGCATTCCGGTCTGGTACTGCGATACCTGTGGAGAGATGACGGTGAGCCGCGAGGATGTCACAACTTGCTCGCATTGTGGCAGCGAGGCAGTGCATCAGGATGAGGACGTGCTGGATACCTGGTTTAGCTCCTGGCTCTGGCCGTTTAGCACGTTGGGCTGGCCGGAAAAGACCACCGACTTGCAGCGTTACTATCCAACCTCGGTGATGGAGACTGGTTACGATATCATCTTCTTCTGGGTGGCGCGTATGGTGATGTCGGGCATCCACTTTATGGGGACGATCCCGTTCGACACCATCTACCTGCACGGTCTTGTGCGCGACGCCAAAGGCGAGAAGATGAGCAAGTCGAAAAATAACGTGGTTGATCCATTGGAGATCATGGACAAATATGGCACCGATGCGCTGCGCTTCACGCTGGCAACAAGCAGCACGCCCGGCAACGATATGAAACTGATCGAGGAGCGCATCGTCGGCAACCGCAACTTTGCCAACAAGATCTGGAACGCCTCGCGCTTTGTGCTGATGACGACCGCCGAGGTGGGCGGTGGCGTGCCAACGCTGCAAGAGGTGCAGCCGCGCACACTGGCGGATCGCTGGATCTTGAGTCGCCTCAATGGACTGATTCAGAATGTGACGCGTTTGATCGATGATTTCCAGTTGGGCGAGGCCGGTCGTCAGATCAACGACTTCTTCTGGTCTGATTACTGTGACTGGTATGTGGAGATTGCTAAAGTGCAGATGCAGGGCGATGAGGAGGCGCGCAAGAGCACAACTGGTATCCTGCGAGCGGTGCTGGATCAGAGCTTGCGGCTCTTGCATCCCTTCATGCCTTTCGTTACTGAGGAGGTCTGGCAGTATCTCTATCGCACCAGCGAGCCGGATACAAGGCTCTGGCCTGCCTCCGCGCTGATCATCGCTCCCTGGCCGCAAGCCGATATTCGTGAGCAAGATGAGCAGGCAGAGCAGGAGTTCGCGCTGGTGCAGGAGGTTATCACACGCATTCGTGATGCACGCAACCAGATGAATGTGGAGTCGGCCCGGCGCATTCCAGCTCTCCTGGTGGTGGGCGATGCTATCAACATGTTTGAGGAGCAGACCCCGCTGATCGAGTTCCTGGCCCGCACAGAGAAGCCACAACTCTATCACACGCTGGATCAGAAGCCAGAGCAGGCGATGAGCTTGCTTGCTGGCAACGTTGAGATCTATCTGCCGCTGGCCGGGATGCTCGACATCGGGAAAGAGTTGGAGCGCCTTGACAAAGAGATTGCTCAGGCCCAGCAGGAAGTGGGACGCCTACAAGGGAAGCTGGCAAACCAGAACTTTGTGACCAGAGCAAAGCCAGAGGTGGTCGAGAAAGAGCGCGAGAAGCTGGCAGCTCAGGAAGAGCGTGTCGCCAGATTGCAGGCCCGCCGATCCGAACTGGCAGGTTAGACAATAATCTACGTAGGTTGATATCCACATAGATAACACAAAAGACGGGATGTACAGCTCCATTTGTACATCCCGTCTTTTGTGCGCAATTACGAAAAATGCTAGCTTCCCATCTTCGCGAAAACCGAACCCTGTGGGGTGATGTGGTTTTTCGAGTCGATCAGGGGAACTTCTGTACCTGTCACGGAGAACTGCATGGAGGCATAAATATTATTTTGTGCCAACACATTCAGCGCCTTTGTGGTCCAGGTGGTCATGAATTGTGCGTTATCGTGCTTGCCATCGCCATCAACGCTGTGAGCTGGCGTGTAGTTCCATTCGCTGATAATGATGGGCAACGATATATGGATGGTGGCATTCATGATCGAGCGGATTTTAGAGATATGCGTGGTCCAGTTGTCGATGTGCGAGATGCAAACAGAGGCATCCCAGGAAGCATCGCATGTGTATTCGTGCCAGCTAATGAAAGATGGCGTCGGGCGAGCTTTGCTGAGAAAACTTTGGATATAGTCATAATTAGCGTAATAGGTGGACGGCCCGACGAGACGACCGTTCTGCATCAATTTCTGAAGTGCTGGTACATTTTTGTTCCAGGAATTAATATACCAGCTTGCGTCAGAGTTGTTGAGATCCGGCTCGTTGCCGAACTCATAGTAGACAATGCCATTACTAAAGACATTGTTCATTGTGACGATAATTTGCCGATCATCGTTGAGGGCGCTGCTCTGGTGTTCGGGCGTCTCCAGGATGACCAGTGGGACAGCTCCGACGCTTTTGATCAGATTGGCAGCTTTCATATAAGTTGCCTGCGATGTACTCGCCCGCATGGGGATGCGTACGATCTTGATGTGCATCTGTTGCAGAAGCGGCGCAACCGGTGCAGTCAACGCCTGATCATCACTGTCATCTGCGAGATTGAGATTGGTGCCGTAGAGAAGCGGGTTGATAGCTGCCGAACGAGCAGGAGCGGCCCCGGCCGGATGGGTGATGGAGCCAAAGACGGACCAGATAGCTCCTCCTACCAACAGCAGCGGGACTATAAACAGAAATGCCTTTAAAAGATTGTAACGAGATGTTTTTTTATGAGATGGTTTAAATTGAGACTGCATCCACAAACTCCCTTCAAGATAGGTTTATACCCATGTATTATATCAATGAGGATAGTAATGTGTATTTGCGGATACGTTTCTCTAGTACTATAGAGCTATTTTAATGGTCCTCTCATTTTTCTATGATTGATACATTTATATATTTTTATTAATTGCATGATATTATATTCTGTTAAATTATATTAATGTATGTCATGAATAGCTATTCTATGTCATGAAGTTTATGTTCACCTCTTAACGTGCCTCCAGATACCATTTCATCCGTTGCACGATACGCTCGCTCTCCTTGCGTATTGACCTTATCACAAACGGCTGAAATATAGCCAGCAGATCTGTAGTGCGTATCTCGCATGTGCGCAGGACTCGCGTGCCTTCTTCTTTGGGAGTGAGCATATAGCGAATATGCATATCCAGTTCTCCCCGTGCTCCTGGCTGGTTGATAAATGACGACTGATGAAAAGCGAGTCGTGTGTATGGCTTATACTTTGTCACTTCTCCGCGCATGTCATACGTTTTTCCTTTGTCCAGATAGGTTGTGCCGACTTGAACAGGCTGCTCTGAAATTTCAGTTATCTGGCTATAGAGCGAGGAGGGAGGGAGCCAGGCCGCGTAGCCCACAAGATCTGTAAGCAGTTGAAACACGGTTTCAGGAGAACGTTTAATCAGCGCTTCAACACGAAATATGCGCATAGCAATGATCCTTTTCTGTGTGCAAACTTATTGTCCATTAAAAATAGCACATTTGTCCATCTTGACTTCTCGCTTTTGGATCAGTATACTCTCTTATAGTTTTGTTTGAGTGACAGATCCTAGAAAGGTCCGTTTTGATGCAAGCCACCGCATATAGATGCGCGGCAGGTAGCAAATAACTACTCAGGTGATCACTGTGTTGATCTATGTAGAAACGAGTAGTTTTTTCAGGTAGAAATAATCGATATAATCAGTATTATATAGCTTTGCGACGGTCCATGATGCCACATCTTCATGGTTTCTCGTCTATTGCCAGAATGCTTCCATCTGTCTGGCTTATTCATGCTATGTACTTCTGAGCTTTCTTACCTCGTAAATAGCACCTCCGCGCATCCCTCCATCTTTTTCCTTTACTCACCATTACTGGCATCATTTTGCCCATTTTCAGCGTATCGTCATGCCCGAAAATGCTTGCTTATAGTCTTTTTTCGGCGCAATGAGAGCCAGCCCTGATGGGGTGAGTATTCCGCAGTACGAACCGTTTGATTGCAGCTATTGTCTGCTAAAAAACAATGACAACAAGCGCATATGCCGCTAGAAAGAGCAGGAGATTGTATGTGTAATTCTCCCAAACGTTTTGCGTCGGTCCTTGTTTCTTATCCTTCCCGGTCAACACGGCCTGTGAGAGATCAGCAGGCGTCGAATATGCACGAGGCCGGGACTCTTCTATGTGTCAACAGCAGAGTCAAGATAAAAAAGAGGTTCACCGGTGCGAACATCACGCAAGAAGCTCCTGCGTTTGGAGAAGGAAAACAGACAATCCCACGAAGAGTTCGACTATTGTGAAGAAGATAGAGCATATTGTCAGGGACGCCGTTCGGAGGAGCGCCGTAAGCCACGCTACAGCCAGTCGTCCGATGAGGTGTTTAAGTGTCGGCATTGCCATCGTTTTGTCTGTCCGTTGCCCAGTGGAGGTCATCATAGAAACCATTGTCCCTTTTGTCTCTATTCGAGGCACGTCGATGATCGACAATCGGGCGATAGAATGAGTACCTGTGGTGCTTCAATGGAGCCAATCGGATACTTCCAGCGACCAAATGAAGAGTATGTTATCGTTCATCGCTGTTGCGATTGCGACTTTGAGCGCTTTAACCGCGTAGCAGCCGACGACGATTTCGAGTTGGTGTTGTCCTTGCCAGAGCTACCGCCACGCAGCAGCCGCGAGATCAAAGCACAACGCCTGCAAAGTGAAGTTGGCGAGTCAACAGAACTCGATACCGATCAAATCGCTTGATATTGTCCTATAATCGAGGCAGGAGAGGATTATTTATCTTCTCCTGCTTTTTTCTTTTCCATTTCCTTTCTCATAAAATCTTCTGTTGCATCAACTAAAGAAGCCTGGAAAAACATATAGATCTTCCAGGCTTCATCAGCTTTGATTCCTAGCTCATGGATCTACGCTACTCCCTCCTCCTGCGGCAATTGCGAGAACTGTTCGTGATAGAGTTGAGCGTAGAGGCCATTGCGTTCCAGCAGTTCCTGATGGGTGCCGCGTTCGACGATCTCGCCTTTATTGACAACCAGAATGATGTCGGCGGAGAGGATCGTTGAGAGGCGGTGCGCGATAGCCAGGGTCGTGCGACCCTTCATCAATGGTTCCAGAGCAGCCTGGATCATGCGTTCCGCATGTGTATCGAGGGCGCTGGTGGCCTCGTCGAGAATCAGCAGACGCGGATCTTTGAGAATGACACGCGCGATTGCGATGCGCTGCTTCTCGCCACCAGACAGCTTGTAGCCGCGCTCTCCCACGATGGTATCGTACCCATCGTCAAGCTCTACGATGCGGTCGTGAATGGCAGCAGCTTTCGTGGCTGCTATCATCTCCTCTTCGGTGGCGTCTGTACGGGCATAGAGTAAATTCTCGCGGATCGATGCATGAAACAGATACGTTTCCTGCGTTACCATGCCGACCAGTGAGCCGAGGGAGGACAGGGCAACATCTTTCACGTTATGCCCATCGATCTCCACTTCGCCGCTGTCTACATCATAGAGGCGAGGAACGAGATAGGTAATCGTCGTTTTTCCGGCACCACTCGGACCAACCAGCGCGGCCAGTTGTCCCGGCTTAATCGTGAAGGAGATGTCGTTGAGCGTCTGGTGTGCCGGCTCCTCTGGTGTGTGCACAACGGCTAACGGTGAGATAGGATTGGATTGTGCCACCAGCTCTCGCTCTTCTTGCCCTGTTTCTTTGTCGGAGGATGCCTCCTCATCGCGCTTATAGGCAAACATAACGTTCTTGAACGTTACCTCGCCGCGCACCTGTTCCGGTTTGAGTTGGAGAGCGTTCGGTTTATCCTTGATATCGATGGGTAGATCTAGATACTCAAAGATGCGATCGAACAGGGCCAGTGCACCCTGAATTTCTACCTGAATATTGAGCAACTGTCCGACCGGGAAGAAGAGCCTGCTCTGCAACGTGGTAAAGGCGACGATAGTACCAAAGGACATGCCAGCACCGAAGATTGGGACGCGATGGATGATCTGCCAGCCTGCCGCGAGATAAACGATGGCGGGCATGACCGAGAAGAAGGTGCCGATAAACATAAAGAACCAGCGCCCGATCATCTGCTGACGTACCTCTAAATCGGTCAATTTCTGATTTTCTTGCTCGAAGCGATCCTGCGAATACTGCTGGCGACCAAACGTTTTCACCAGCAGAATGCCGCTCACCGATAGCGTTTCCTGCATCATTGCCGTTAGCGATGCCATGCTCTTTTGCGTCTCTTTGCTCGTCGCTCGTCGCACGTTGCCAACTTTATAGGTAATCCACATGAAGAGCGGCAGCAGGCCCAGCGAGATGATTGTGAGCAAGGGACTGAGCAGCACCATTGCGATGATTGTACTGATGGTCGTCGAGAGGTTGGAGACGATGCTGGTCGCGGTATTCGTCACCACGCCCTGTACACCGCCCACATCGTTTGAGAGACGCGATTGAATCTCGCCAGTGCGCGTCGAGGTAAAGAAGCGTAAAGACATGCTTTGCAAATGGTTGTAGAGCCGATTGCGGAAGTCACGCATTACGCTTTGACCGATGCGATTGTTGAGATAGGATTGTCCTACGCCGATGATGCCAGATACAATCGGAGTTACGAACATAATCACGACATAAATGATCAGCAGCGTCACGTTGCCTTTACCGATGGCATCATCAAAGATCCGCTGGATCAACAGAGGATTGATCAGCCCTAGTAAGGTGGTGACGATAATTGCGATCAGGACAAGAATAACCTGTGCTTTATATGGTTTAAATGATAGTATGATGCGTCTGACGGTGCGCGCATCGGTTTTGCGCCCACTTTTTTTCTGTTCTTCAACGTAGTCGGCCATGTTGCTGCCGTGAGAACCACGCATTCCCCGAACTGCCATAAATGCCGCTCCTTAATAATCTATTCTAATTACATAGCTGGCTGTAATAAACGATATTGCAATGGATAAGACAAAGACCATCAATTCGATCTGTTTAATAGCATGGAATTGACGGTAATTGTAACACGATATAACGTTAAGTATACAGGACGGGCAGTGAATCGTCACCGGTCAAGAGGACGGTTCGCGACCTGTAAATTTTGACAGGCTGATGCGCCGGATCAGACCGGTGAGCAAGGAGCCGCGCAACGAGACCGAGGCCAGTTTGAGATATTCGAGCGAGAGATTGTGCATGCCACCACCAACGGGGCCAAGGCTATCGAGCGCCGGGACACCAGCCGCCATCAAAATGTTTGCATCCGAGACGCCGCCTTTGCCTTCGGAAACGATTTGCCAGCCGAACGCCGTGCCTTCGATCTGGGCCATATGGACCAGCTCCATTACCTCGGGCGTGGCGCGATAAGGACGGCGACCGCGCGCGCGCGTCAGTGTTGAGACAGTGTCGGGTACGGTGTTACCTGCCACGATCTGTTCCATAGCGGCGGCGGCACGATTGAGGCTTTCATCGGTATGTGCACGTACAGAGATATGGCAGCGTGCAATGTCGGGCACAATATTGAGTGGTTCGGTGCTGCTGAGCCGGGTGACATTGAAGGTCACGCCTGGAAAAAGGGTGTGAAGATTCTGGATCGCCAGAATCTTGTGGGCCAGTTCGACGACGGCGGAACGTCCCTTGTGCGGCTCAGCTCCTGAGTGAGCCGAGACGCCGCGTACCTCTAGCACATATTTGTCTGCCCCTTTGCGCGCGTGCGTGACGATTTCCGGGTTGCGCGAAGATTCCAGCACCAGTCCGACATCAACCTGCGGAGCGAGATCACGCAGGAGGGGTGCGCTGCCAGGAGAGCCAACCTCTTCATCGTTATTGAAGACGATACACAGTTCGCCATAGTCTTCAAAGCCGCTTTCGATCAGCGCACGCAGGGCATAGAGGCACATCACCACGCCGCATTTCATATCGATAACGCCGGGTCCATAGGCAATGCCATTCTGAACGCTAAAAGGGCGGGTGCGGGTCGCATCCGGTCCATAGACGGTATCGACATGGCCCACCAGCAAGATGCGCGTGTTGCCCTTCCCGGTTCGCCTGGCGACCAGATTAGGACCGAACAGATCGTTTGCAATAAGCGTTACCGTGCAGCCCAGTTCGGTGAGCCACTGTTCCAGGTAGCTCATGATCTGGGTGATGCCGTCGATTTGTCCACTGCCTGAATCGATATTCACGAGTGTTGTTAAACGGTGGAGATATTCTTCCTGGTAGGATTGGAAAAGAGGGAGATACTGTTGAGCGTACGTGGTTGGCTGTTCTGGCATGGTTACATCCTTTGGTAGTTGCGTTGCTGCGTGAAGTTTTCTGGTATTGTACCACAAAAGGAACACGAGGCCTTTTCGCCTTTCACAGTCCACTCGATGAGGAAAAGAGATGTATTGTATCAAGGAGAAGAGAGCAATAGCAGGAAACGCCGTTTAGCGAGGAGAGGAAAAAGGGGGGTGCCAGGTTAAGCCAGCGCGCACCCCGGGTGAAGCGTTATTCATGCAACGATGTTGGACGAGCCAGGAGCAAACCAACAAGGGTTCCTGTAACGAAAGCGAGCAAGATGAGCAAAACGATAGTTGGTATATCCATGAGATGCTCCTTAGTGCAAGTAAGAGGGTGAACGTTGTTTTCGTGCAGGGCACGGTGATCCCGGATAAGCAGCGTGAAAATCAGTGCGCAGGCGGCGGTATCCAAGACTAACCAGGGCGTTGTAGCGGGAACGTTCCAGCTGATTGTGCGGGAGCAAGTGGCGGTACTCTTCCAATTGGATGCCCGCTTTTGCAAATGCAAGTTCAATCGCTGATGGCGTGTCCGTGAAATCGTTGTAGCGTGCCAGATCTGTCAGTAGAGCGCGCCGCTGCTTATTTGGAATGTCCATAATGATGCGTGCAGCATCAGTAAGGATGGATTGTATGCCGATGGCTTCGAGCGTTTTTGCCAGTTCATCATCGATGTTAAAGGCGTACATCTCTACCTCATTGCCTTCCTGTGGCAGACGCGTCAGGCGTTTTTCTTTACGGCGTAAGTCGAGGCAATAGCGCAGTGCAACAGTGTAGCTGAATGCCTCCATGTTCTGAATAGAGAAAACTTCATCAGGAGAGGTGAGAAATTTTTTGTGGAGACGCACGACGGTTTCTTGAACGATGTCGTTGATTATGTCATCCTCCTGACCTATCCAGGAAGAGACTTTGTAGCGGTGGACAAAGGTTGTGACTGGCTTGCGGAGCTTATCGTACAAATCCTTCCAGAAGCACTCATTATGAAGAAGAGACTCTGATGTAACATGACAGGTTGTATATTGCATCATGCGTGTGCCTCCTTGTGATGCAGCTTTGCGGCTGCATCGAGATAGCGACCGTGTGTCTTTGGTAACTTTCTGTCCGATCTTCTTCTCTAAATGAAACGTCCTAAAGTTTGGAGGATGTTTGAAAAATCATGTGAATGTGTATAGAAAACTTAAAATTGTTGCAGAAAATCTAAATATATTTGTAGATTAATTTTAAATATAAAGAGAAAAATTGTCAATGGTGCGGAGATGAAAAGAAGATGTCTTTAAAATATTGTAGGAAATGTGTTGGACGTGTAAAATGATTGTAGGATTTCTGTCGGATTTCTCAATTGCGTTTCTGATAATCTGCATATAGAATAAGATTTATGTAGTAGATCTGCAGGTTTGTGTAAAGAAATTCGTAAAAATATGAACGATAATCCTGGCCTGATAGTGAGATACATACAGATATGTCCGTTCATGAGATGGCGTGTGTAAAGGTATGATGGCTTCTCAATCGTGTTTTAAGAACAGTAGTACTTCTATATAAATATATATGCAGATTTCTGTCAGCCATGTATAATGGACTTGAGAGAGAAAGCGCTTACCTATTAAGCAATAGCACTGTTTGCAACATTTCTAAATAGCATTGTAGGAAACCTCATAGCGTCAGTAGATTTTCGCTGAATAGATTTTCAGGGGGTACGCATGGAAGATACGAACCGGCAGAGGGTATTGCGACATCTCCAGGACGAAGAGGTCCAGGCTCGTATTCACAGTACTATTGAGCGAGCGCGAAACGATGCAACGATCACAATAGGGCGAGCGGCAGAACTTTTTGGATTTAAGGAAAGTAAGTTGCGTGAAATGCAAAGCCTCAACTTACTCAATCCTATTCGTAAGGAGAGTGGGCAGCGTCAGTATACGCGAGATGACCTGGATAAGCTCGCCATTATTCGGGAACTGATAGACTCGAAGTATGGATTACAGGAGATCCCTAACGACATTGATATCCTCTGGAGATCGTTGCACTCTGCCAATGTTAGTCGTGGGCAGAGCGAAGATGACAGTGCATTTGCTCCTATTGATGTGCGTATCGAGTCTGAACAAGAGCTGGTGTTCTGGCGCTATTACGCGCCCCAGGCATTGCGTATGTCGTTAATGTTGATTCGAGAGAACTTGCCAAATACGACTGTGGGTTTAGTTTTGCCATTACATCGTCAGGCGAACGAGGTTATACCAACATCTGAAACGATTTCTATGCTGGGGGAGTCGCTTGTTGGCTGGCTCAAGAGCGATGGCTCAACCCATATTCTTTATACCCCTTGTCCATCCTTCCAATTTCCCACCGATTATTTTATCTATCCGCTCGTGAGAATGGGGCAAGAAGAGTGGTCCGAAAGCCCCGAAGATGCCACTTTGATTGTATTAGAGCGGCCCGATAGACGCTTGAGGAAGCTGTCACTGAATGCGCCCTTTGTGAAACTGATCCGGCGCTTGCTCTCCCGGCTCTATCAGGAAGCATCGATCATGAGAGCATGCTTTGGGCCTGGAATGCGCGATGAGCGCGTATCAGCGACCAATATGAGTGAGATCGCAGGCTTTCAAGATGTTATTCTTGAAGGTCTGGCGGATCTTGTTGTCTGGCTAGGAGGCAAGACAGCACATGGAGAAGATCGCTGGCGCTTTTGTACTATATTACTGCCTGATACTCCTATTGAATCCCTCCCTCTCCAGCAACGCCGCCTGAATACTCGTGCTCAGAGTGCAAATGGTCCTTATGTTTTGGGAGCGTCGGATCTGTCACCTGATAAATCAAAAACGAGTGTGAGCATACGAGCCTTCCAGAGTGGACGTGTGATTTACCGCCCCGAAATTTCATTAAAGGAGAGAATGCCTGTATTTGTTGATGTCGAGGGCAATATCAAGTCAAATATTGCGGTTCCTATAGGGGCAGAAAGCGGCCAGCCAGTGGGCGTCTTATATGTTGCCTCCGACGAATTACACGCGTTCCCAAAGGACGATCAGCAGTTTCTCCGAGTTATCGGACGTTTCGTAGAAAACATGTTGAATACCTATAATTCGCGCCTTCAGGTGACGCAAGATTTGAGAAGTTTAATGCGCACTCCTGAAGTTGTGGATATTTTCTTTAACGAATTTCTCTCTGAAAACAGCTTTATGAGCGATCTGGAGTCCTTGCTGTTAAATTTGCATTCTTCATTTGAGGGAATAGCTGAGAAAGTAGATAGCTTTTCGGATGGACAAAAGCCAGCAGAGTCACACGATGTCGTCTCCTTTATCGGACTTGACGTAGACGACCAGGAAGGCATTGCCAGTCGTTATGGCGATCAGATTATGCGCCATCTGAGCAAAGCAATTGGTTTGCGTATTCAAGAATATATTGTATCACTCGTCACCAGATCAGCGAATTGTCAACTATATTACATGTATGCCAATCGTTTTTATCTCATTTTACGTGGAATCTCATTAGAGAAGGCATGCGAAATAGCAGGAAAGCTACAAAGAAGTTTATCTGGCAATATTTCGTTGAAGCGGTCAGAAGTAGCTGATAGCGTCTTGATAATTCCAGATATTACTGTCCATCTAGCTGTTAGTTCTTATAAACGTGAGAAATTACGTCAATTGTTGGAGGAATCTTCTTCAGTTGTTGATATCAGCACAAAGATTAGCCAGCAGTTGGATAGCGTATTAAAGCAAGGGCTGGATGAGGGGGGGAAAGTGATTAAAGCTTATGATAAAGCTCTTCATGCATTTGAAACGTGGGGGAATGTTTGAGTAAGAAGAGAGTGCTTACTCAGTCTGAAATGCCTGATATCAGGCATTTTTATTTTTTGTTGACTTAGGGGGAATTTTAGTATGTTTAGTATCTCAGAACTCAAGGTCGTTATGGGGCAACGTAATGAGAGGACGTTTCTTTGTGATCGATGGCCGGAACGGAGGTGGGGGACATGCTCATAAAAGTATTTGTCATGGGGAGGCCTGGATGTGGAAAGACGACTGCTGTGCGTCATATTCTTGAGATGGTAAAGCAACGAGGGTACGAGACGCGACGTAGTAAAGACTATGATCTTCTCTATAGATGGTTTCTAGAAGACCAGGAACGTCCAGACTCTCATAGGTTTCGCAAGATAGAGTATGAAGGTTTTGATGTACTTGATATCTCTGTCTTTGACGAGGCGTTGAAAGAGTTGGAAAAAGAAGTACGGCAAGAGATTGCCGCCGCAGAAAAACCAGGCATGATTGTTATCGAATTTGCCCGTAATAATTACCGCACTGCTTTGTGCAATTTTACTTCCGAATTTCTCAAAAATGCTTATTTTCTCTTCGTTGACGCTGACTTACACTCTTGTATGTGGCGTATTCATCAACGACTAGCAGATTTTCCGAAGCCGGATTGCCATTTTGTCTCTGACTGGATCATGGAAACATATTATAAAGATGGTCGGGATGATTGGGGTTATATCAGTGATGAATTATGGCATCAATACGGGCTACCTAGAGAGGCGGTCAAGCTCTATTACAATATGGGTACAGTGTCACAACTGCTAGAGTGTACAACGGATTTTGTGAACGGTATTCTGGAAAAAGAGTTCTCTAATATTGACGAGGAAAACATGCTCCCTGACCAGATTCCTTGTCCATAGCAGTCTCTTAGAAAACGCTTATACATCCAATTTTTCCAGTGACTAAGAGCAATTATAGTCACTGGAAAAGCATAAATTTATATATTTACATATAAATGATAATTTATCATAAATGAAGTAAAAAGAGTAAAAACACTCCCGATGCGTAAAGAAAAGCCAGTCCGATTAACCACCTGCTAGTAGAACGTTGATTTTTGTTCCTCGGTTCCTCGTAAAGTTTGCTTTGAATATCCAGCGTTGCTCGGCCTGACTTTTCCATATGTATCAGGTATTTACGTAAAAATTTGTTATGCTCGTAGAAGTGAAGGTACATTACTACAGAAAAACAATAAACCACCAGTCCGCAAACTCGTATAGCCAGGGCAGTTGCTATAGTCATGTTGGTTTGAAAAGAATAAGCTAGGATAGCAAAGCTTACACTCATAAAAAAAGTTGTGATGGTCCACCGCGTTTTCACGAAGTCCTGGTCAGCCAACCAGATTTTTATGTAGGTATCATCGTCAACTACAGGCTGTTGTTGAGGTTGCTCCATTTCCATGCTCTAAATTCTCCTTGAGAAAATTGGGATCTTCAAAGAGTTAGACGCATAATGAGCATACTGCTGAAAATTTTGTAGGATAAGTTTTTAAATGGACAAGAACTACACCTCGATCTCCTTGCGCAGCCTTTTATATGCGATGCAGAGCAGGGCAGCATGGCGGTTGCGCTCACCCTGTTCCTGCGATAGTGGCTGGGAGTAATCGCGCAGGGAGATGCCTTCCTCTGAAAATGCCTGCTCGAGCAGGCCCGGGTGCTCGCCGAAGTCCGCTGTATTCGCGAGGTCGGTCAGGAGTGCAATACGCTGGCGCTGGGGAAACTTGATTACAGTGCGGGCCGCCGCGACGATCACCGCCGAAAGCATCATGCGATCCACCGCAATTTGTGAAGGATCAATTGGGTCATTTGTTGGATCGATTGTTTCGAGCAGAGGCATCTCAAGTGTTGGGCGGACGAGACAGCGCTCTTTTTTGCGCCTATCGCGGAAGTGATTTTGTGCTATCGTTCTACATAATGATTTGAGAGAGGCAATGGAACGAACCTCCCCTCGCTCGGCACGTTGGCTGTAACGGAATGTGCGCAGCAACGCCTCCTGCGTAATATCCTCAGAAATTTCTTTTTGCTGTCCCAGCCAGGACGGAACATCGGCGTAGTAGACCCACATCTCAACCAGAGGAAGGAGCCAACTGTAGAGATCGTGCCACTGTTGTTCGTCATCCAGGGAACATTCTTCTGTGGTTAAGCAAGCCGTTGCCGTTTTCACGAGCGATACCTCCATCAAAAATGCCTGGTAAGCATCATTGTCTGGTCGTGTCTAGATGAGCTTTTCATTCTACGTCGTGAAGTATCCAAAGGTAATGTCAAGAATGTTAGTGTGCAATAAGTAATTTCATGTTTCACTATCATAATAGTACCTGAAAAAGAAGAAATTTGTCAACGGATGGGGTCCAAATTTTTTGAGGATGAGGTACAAATCCTCGTATTTGTAGGGTGATCATCGGAATTTTGTTCGGGAAAAGAGAGTATAATACTAAGGAAAATTAGTGGATGTAAAGAAAGTTGGTAGGAAAATTTATTGTTAAACAGGATAGTCATGAAAGTTAATTTTGTGATGATAGGTAACTATACAAAAAGCTGTTTTATATGTTACTATTAAGCATACGCCCGGTAGAACGAGACAGGTGTACATGTTAGAGGGAATAAAACATGGACGAGCGGAGCAGACAACGGATTCGTGAGCATTTGCAAGACATGGAAGCGCAGGAACGTATTCAGCGCTACATGGAGAAGGGGCGTGCTGAGGCTTCTGTAACCATCAGTCGTGCGGCAGAGCTGTTTCAGTTGAGCGAGAATCGCTTGCGCGACTGGGAAGAATATGGCCTGCTTTCACCTCTACGTCCGACAGGCCCAAAGGGGCGTAGATTATATACGCCTGGAGAACTGGATAAACTGGCTATTATTCGGGAGTTGATCGATGCCGGGTATGCACCCAGCGATATTCCTCCTGATGTTGGCTTGATCTGGCATACCGTGTATGGAGAGAGCGACCATCCATTGCTGCTTGAACGACGTGGGGCGCAAGGGAGCCATGAGAAAAGCCTGTTTCTCTCCATTCCTCCCCGCGTTGATAGGGCGCGCAACGAACTGTTCTGGCGCTATTTCGTCTCTCGTGCATTACGCCTCTCACTTATGCTCATCTGTGAAGATATTCCATATGCGACCGCGGCCCTCATCCTGCCTCTGGAGCCATCGGTTCCAGCGGAGACGATCCAGAGCGTTGAAGAATGTGTAAAGTTGGGAGAATCGCTTATCGGCTGGCTTGATCCGAGCCGCTCCTCGCATACCTTGCTGGTAGCTGCCCCAACTTTCGACTATGCAACCGATTATCGCTTGCTTCCGTTGGCTGTGATGACGGAAGATCACGTGGAAGAGGCTGTATCAGATCATACATTGATCCTCCTGGATCGTCGGTCGCGACGTTTGACCCTTTCACGAGCAATCGTGGACGCTATTCATCAATTGTTGGGACCGATTTATGAAGATGTGCAACGTTCGCGTTCCTGCTTTGGCATTGGTATGCGTGATGTGCTGGAATCAGTTACCGATCTGGAGAATATCGGCAGCGATGAAGATATGGTGCTCAAAGGGTTGGCGGAAGTGATTGTGACGATTGGAGGGAAAACGGAATATGGGGTGCCGCGCTGGAAATTCAGTTGCATCCTGTTACCAAATCATCCCGCCTCGGTTCTCTCTTTGCAACAACGGGCACTCATCGTACGAGCGCAAAGTGCTCTTTCTCCCTATAAAGTAAATGTCACCGCCGTCCACCCGTTGGGATCGGCCATCGGCCCCTGCCTGCGCGCCTTTCAGAGTGGACACATCGTTTCGCAGCCCATCATCTCCGGTGAAGATAGGCCGATGGGTCGCTCCGAAGAGAGCGGCCTGAACCGCAACGATGATGACGAACGCGTCCGCTCGGCAATTGCCGTACCGATAGAGGGGCAGGATGGTATGTCGATTGCGGTACTATATGTCGCGGCATCAGCTCCCCATGCCTTTTCTGATGATGATCAACGCGTCTTGCGTTTGATGGGAAACATGATTGGCGAGTTGTTGGATACGTACAGCGTCCGTCTGCGTCCCAGAGGGAAATTACGAGATCTCATCGCAATGCCGGGTAGTGTGGACCCATTATTTCGCGAGTTCCTGGCTGAAAATGCCTTCGCCTTGCATATCGAAGGCATTCTGTGCGATGTGATGACGGTGAGTGCAGAAGATCAGCCCAGAGATGTTGTCTCGTTTATTGCCATCGATATCGATAACCAGAGCAGCCTGGCCAATAAGTACGGAGATCGGATGGCCAGGGATATTAGCCGGGCGGTGGGGCTGCGCATCCTGGGACAACTGCGCGCTTTTAAGGATGATGGCAAATGCGAGCTTTATCGTGTCAACGCTGACCGCTTCTTTCTAGTTCTCCAGGGAATTCCATTGGAGCAGGCGCGAGCGAAGGCTGAGCTGCTCAGAAAAGTATTGAAGGGATCGTATCAGATAGATCCGCAACGCGTTCCGACTGGACAGCCAACGCTGCCAGAAAATATGGTCACGCTCTCCAATATCACAGTACGTCTGGCTGTTTCATCGTATTTCCATAGCAAATTGCGCGAGATTTTGCAGCGATATTCCACTGAAAACGCTATTGTTGAGGCGAGGCTGCTTTTAATGCGATTTTTGGACGAGGGGTTAGATATTGGAAAGCGAGTGGGTGGTGATGTTGTGGTAAGTTGGGACCCGCATAATCGGGGAATCATTCCTCTGCTATCGACCGAATAGAGCCAGGCCCCTAGGCGATACATTGGTAGGTCTGTCTAAATAGAGGTATAGCCTTTTTCGCCTACGACTGGTTGCTTTCGGCTGTTTTTTACAAAATTTCCGCTATACTAGGTTCTATTAAAGCTAACCACCTTCTTCCCGCGTTATCACCAGGGATGGTACGTCCCTAGTCAATAGATATAAGCAGGATGCGCTCCGTCAGGTGCGAAAGGGGCGCAAGCAAGAAAAGACAGATAGATGTCCATAGAGTAATGCGTGGGAGGTATGTCAACGGCGAAGATATGCACAAGGGCAGTGCAATACATGAGTGATGGACAGGTAGTTTGTTCTATTCAGGGGCGCAGTAGATGCGCCTTCTCTCATTTTAGCGAGAGAAGAGCGCACAGGATTGTTTTGTTTGTGGAGTTGCGGGAAAGGAGTTGTGTACGTGCTGAAAAAAAGCATGATCATGAGTGTTAGCTAGCAGGAGAGTAGTCTTATGGTTGTAAAAGTATTCGTATTGGGCCGTCCTGGAAGCGGTAAATCCACCGCTGCACGTCATCTGAACCACCTGATGAGACATCAGGACTGGAGAGTGAAACACTTTAACGATTATGATATCCTATGGGAAATGTTTCTGGCCGACACCGAGCATAAGAAATTTCAACCTACTCCCCACAATGGCTTCGATGCTACAGATTTCACAGTCTTTGATGATGCCTTGAAAGATCTAGAGAAGAGGGCGCAAGCGTATATGGAACATGTAGATCTATTGACTATTGAGTTCGCCCGCGATGACTACCACATGGCATTGAAGCAATTCTCCGCCGATTTTCTGCAAGATTCTTACTTCCTCTTTTTAGATGCAGATATTGAGACCTGTTTGCGCCGTGTTCATGAGCGCGTGGAGCATTCCGAGACGAATGACGATCATCCCTCTTTTTCCGACGATATTTTTCGCTGGTATTACGCCAGGGATAATAAACGGTATATGGCCGAACACCTCAAAGTTGAGTTTGGCATTCACAAACTGGTGCGTGTTATTGAAAATACCGGCCCTCTCCCACGTTTTCTCCATCGCATTGAACAATTTACTGGTGAGTTGAAGCGCTGCGAAAATAGACTGCTCCTTCCCGCGCTGGGCAGCGGCCGTTAAAAAGCATTGATGAGCACGTATGCCTTCTATTAGAACATCGCTATGGAAAGTTTGACCTGATGTGATACAGTAAGGGGAGGCGTGGACCCGCTAGTAGCAGACAGGAGGCTGAGGACGAGTGGCTTCAACACGTACTCCCTTTGAAAAACTTACCCCGATACATCCCGATCGTCGGATTACCCTGGAGACAGGAGCAACACCTGTGGCAACGCGTTTGATAGATCTGTTCGTACCGTTAGGGTTCGGACAGAGAGCATTGATAGTTGCTCCACCCCAGGCGGGGAAAACGACGATTTTGCGGCAAATAGCTGCTGCAATCCTGGCGAATCATTCCCAGGCACATCTGTTTCTTTGTCTTGTTGATGAGCGTCCCGAAGAGGTAACGGAGTGGCGCATGGAGGTTCGCGGGCCGATGGTGCATGTGTATGCATCAAGCTTCGATCAGCGCGTTTCCCGGCATGGGCGCATTGTCGAGGATGCTTTGAGAGATGCAAAGCGAGAAGTTGAGCAAGGCCATGATGTAATCATGGTGCTCGATTCGTTGACGCGACTGGCCCGTGCGCATAACCTGAGCAGCGATATGTGGTCTGGAGGACGCAACGCGCGTGGTGGATATGGGAGTCGAACGCTTTCTGGTGGCATCGACGCCCATGCATTGGAGGTTGGACGCCGTGTTTTCGGTGCGGCGCGCGCTCTGGAAGAGGGCGGCAGCCTGACAATTGTTGCGAGCTGTCTGGTAGAGACGGGAAGCCGTCTGGATGAGGTTGTTTATGAAGAGTTTAAGGGAACGGGCAACCTGGAGGTACGGCTCTCGCGCGAGCTGGCCGATCGACGTATCTTTCCCGCCATCGATGTGACACAATCCAGCACACGGCAGGAAGAGCGGTTGCTCTCGCCCGATGAGTTAAGGGCAATGGCGATTGTGAGAAGGCGCATGGCTGATCTACCCCGGCGTGAGAGTACCGAGCAGGTAATACGCCTCTTTGAGAAGACGAACTCGAATGCGAAACTGGTGGAAGCTATTGTGAGGCAGGGATAGCGAAGTCTGTTGATGGGATAAGGGGTATGATATACTACAGTGCAGTATGTATCATCTTAACGATGTTTCATCAGGAGGGTTCGTTATGCGTTGCCCCTATTGTGGTGGTCTGAATGCAGATCAAGCTCGATTCTGTGCTCGTTGTGGGCGAGATATCGTCCAGATGCCAGCTCCTACGCAATCTTCACCCCCGGCGAGAGCGTCGTATACCCCAAATACGCCACCTCAACGACCCACATATGCACAACCGCGCCCACCACAGCCGGCCGCGGCACAGCAACCATCGATTGTGCCGCCACGCCCGCCACAAAATGCTTCACGTCTGCGCCCAACGGGACCAGCGCAAACTGCTCCTGCAACGCGAGGCAGGAGAGCCGATAGTGGACAGCAGGCCGCACCATCAGCTCCCGATGCCAGCGCTGCAACTCCCGTTGCAGAGCCGCCGACAGCATTTCCTCCACGCACCGTACGCCAGTTGCAGGATTTAGAGGTTGGGGCACTGGCGTATACCATCCTCGATGAGAGCGAAAGCTATGGACGCAAAAAGATTGTGCGTATCGGCTACCCCAGTTGTACCGGTTGGCAGCAGGTCGCCACGCTCTATAAGGCATTAAAAGCATATCACTCAGCACAATTTGATACGGTGATCATTCAGGGAGTTTCACCAGAAAAGGCCGATAAATATAACTATACAAATGGAATGGTGCAGTTTGATCAAAATGTGCGGCTTGGTAGCCAGATGTTGAAGCGCTATCAAATAGAGACGGAAGACGGCTTTAGTAGTGACGCCATACGTATTGTGTTGACGGAGGAATAAAAAGGCAGTCGGGAAAATCCATGCAAATAGTCGAGCTAATTAGCAAGAAGCGCGATGGAGAAGCGCTGACTACAGAACAGATTGACTGGTTGATCGATCAGTATACAAGAGACACTATTCCCGATTATCAGATGGCGGCCTGGTTGATGGCCGTCTATTGGCGCGGGATGGACGCACGCGAAACCAGCGATTTGACGCTGGCGATGATGCGTTCGGGCGAGCAGTTGCGTGTGCGCGATATCGTGACGCCTGTAGTGGACAAACACAGCACTGGTGGTGTGGGCGATAAGGTCACGCTGGCCGTAGCACCATTGACGGCAGCCTGTGGCGTCGCGGTAAGCAAGATGACCGGGCGTGGTCTAGGCCATACCGGAGGTACAGTTGATAAGCTAGAAGCGATTGATGGGTTTCGCGCCACGCTTTCACGTACTGAGTTTATTGATATATTGACGAAACACAATATAGTGCTGGCCGGTCAATCGCAAGATCTCGCTCCTGCTGACGGCAAGATGTATGCCCTGCGCGATGTCACCGCAACCGTGAGCAGCCTGTCGTTGATCGCTACCAGCATTATGAGCAAGAAGCTGGCCATTGGCAGTTCGCATCTGCTGCTCGATGTCAAATTTGGCAGTGGCGCTTTTATGAAGACGCAGGAGCAGGCTCGTGAACTGGCGGTGGCGATGGTGGAGATCGGGAAACTGGCCGGTATGCATACGGTGGCGGCGATTACCTCAATGGAGCAACCGTTGGGCTATGCGGTCGGCAATGCGTTGGAGATGGCTGAAGCGATAAAGATCCTGCACGGCAGAGGGCCACGCGATATCAGCGAACTATGTTATCACGAGGTCGCCGAGTTGTTGGTCATGACGGGGAATGCGCCAGGTATGAGTGAGGCTAAACAGCAAGTCGAGCGGGCTGTGCGTTCGGGAGCCGGCGTCGCAAAACTGGCGGAAGTGATTGCTGCCCAGGGAGGAGATGCTGGTCAGGTGGAGCAACCTTCGCTCTTGCCCGCAGCACCAGTGCGTAGCATGGTGGTTGCGCCGCGTAGTGGCTATATTGCTGGTATTGATGCCGAGAAGATAGGGTTGGTCAGTATGAGCCTGGGGGCCGGACGCTTTAAGAAGGGCGATCCGATTGATCATCGTACCGGGCTGATCTTGCAAGCAAAGCTGGGCGATCAGCTCCGTGCAGGAGAGCCGCTAGTTGAGGTGCATGCGCGTACAGAGTCCGAGGCTGAGAGTGTGCATGACGCGCTGCTGGCCTGCTATCGATGGAGTGAAGCATCGGTGACAGCAGGCCCGTTAATCGGCGAGGTCATTCATCCCTCTTGAACGGTCAGGAGCCAGAAATCCGCTGTTGGGTGTTTGGGATCGCTGGCTCCGCGCATCAGATAGGCGTGACCGCGACCATCGCAGGCGACCGCTCCCAGCACTGTTCCGCCTTTGGGGAAAGAGTCGAGTTGTGTCCAGCGTTGCGTCCGCATATTGATAAGCCATGTCTCGTGTGATCCTTGCTTGCTACTCGCATCGTAGCCCCCGATAACGAGAAGATGATCACTATCAATAGCACAACTTGCCGAACCACTCAGCGGATGTGGCAGTGTTAATGGCTCCTGCTGCCATTGATTGTGCGTGATATTGTAGCGATAGACGCGCCCCGACTGATGCGTTTGTCCAGCATCGGTTGCTCCACCGAGCAGCAGAATGTCACCATTGGCATCATTTGCCAGCGTTGTGTAGCCAAGACCGACCGGAAGTGGGGCCAGCGTGTGCCATGTTCTTGTTGCGATATCGTAACGATACCAGCCAGTGCCAGCCTCGATGGATGGATCACCGGCTTTCTGATAGCCCTCCGTCAGATAGAGATGGCCCTGCTGATCTGCCAGCATTGCCGTTGCGAAGCCGAAGGCGATACCAGCTGGGGGCGTGATCTTGCGCATGTGGTCAGTCTCGGGCTGATACAGCGTCAGGAGCGGTATCACTTTATACGCGTCGGTCGAATACCCTGTCGTGAAAAACAACTGGCCATGCTCGTCTTCAGCGACCGAGTTATTGAGCATCCCCGGAAGGCTCTTGATGCCGACCTGCTCCCAGCGCGCCGTCAGAATATCGTAGCGATACAGGTTGCGATCATATTGCGGCGCTGCCTGCGTACCCCGATAACCTCCGCTCATATAGACGTAGAAGCGTCCTCCTGATTGTACGTAGATAGCGGTGTTGTCGGCTTCCGTTGATGGTGGCGACGGTAAGGGTTGCCATGTTCCGCTCCATGTGTGGGCGCTGGTTGGGGATGGCGATGGACCTCTGCTGATAACGGGAATGGCGCGATGAGTAATGTGTATATACGAGAAGAGCGAGGCCAGCAAGAGGCATACTATCAGCGTGAAGATGAAGCATACTTTGAGCAGGCCAGGCAGTTTGTGCTGTGCCGGCGGCTCTTGCTGAGGCTCTGCTGGTGGCATCTCAGGCTTTTTGATCGCTTGCGAGTGCGAAGTTTGTGAGAGCAGGACCAGCGAGCGACGTTTCAAGCTTTCATCGACCGATGCCATCTGAATTTCCAGGCTCTCCTCTTTCAAACGTTCGCGACGTGCCTGCTGAAGTGCGTCGCGTGTCTGCTGACGCTGTTCCAGGTTCAACGATAACACGGGCATAATCGGCAAAGTGAGTCGGAGCGCTATGGTATTGTTTACTGGTTGAACAACTGGGGCTGGAACCGACTCGACCAGTTCGGCGGCATCGGGATCGGGGACTGCTTCCAGCTCGTTCTGCTCTGTGGAAGGCTGATCTTTCGACGACGTGTTGTTGAGCGCATTGCTGGTTGCCTCGATGTGGCGCTGATAGGCAAGCTGCTCTTCAATAGAATAGATACGTTCGAGCGCAAGGTAAAAAGTATGTGCTGATTGAAAGCGCTGATCTGGTTCCGGGCGTGTTGCCAGTGTGATGAGGCCAGCCATAGAAGGCGAGATGGGCAGCTCATTGAGTGCGCCGTTGGTCATAGAGGAAGGGCGTTTGCCGGTGAGCATTTCGTGCAGAATGATGCCCAGGCTAAACAGGTCGGAGCGGCCATCGGTCTGGCCTTCGCCTTGATATTGTTCGGGAGAAGCGTAGCCTGGGGAGCCGAGGTCCATTGTATCGTTGACCTGCCCTGCTTTGAAATACCGTGCGATGCCGAAATCTACCAGCATGAGCGCGCCATCGGGCGTCAAAATGAGGTTGGAGGGCTTGAGATCGCGAAAAATGATGCTGGGAGATTGACGGTGTAGATAATCGAGGACATCGCAGATTTGTATGGCATAATTCAGCGCTTCCAGCGGCGGCAGGGGCGCGTTGCTACGTAAATAGTGGCTGAACGTGGGGCCAGGGATATAATCCATGACCAGATACCAGAAGCCATCCTCAAAGAAGTAGTCGTAGAGTGTCGGGATTGCGGAATGTTGCAGGCGCGTTAGGAGCAGGGCTTCTCGCAAAAAACGGTCGGTATGGACCCCTCCTGTGGCGGGAAAACTTCGTTCTTGTGATTGTCCTGGGATGGAACGTTGGGGATGTTCTCCACCTTGCAAAGCCAGATCAAGCTCGGCAATGACGCTTTCTGGTAGGGGTTGATCGGCGCGGGCCTGTTTGAGCGCAAAAGGCATCTCCAGCGACGTATGCATAGCGAGATAGACTTTGCCCATTCCGCCATGACCCAGCACACGCTGCACGAGATACTCTCCATCACGCAACTTTCGCCCCAACAAATGATCCTGATTGCTTCGTGCGGCTGAACTCTGCGCTTCCGGCATATTCGACATAGAGATTTCCCCCTCCCACTTATCCTGATCGTTCTGCTGTATTGTAATGGATTAGTTGCTTGTAGTCAATAAAAAGAGAAGAATATACTGGAAAATGTTGTATTGCTATATGTATATATTTATTTTATTTTGCACGAGATACAATGACCGTGAGCAATGCCGGGAGCATGACTGCGCCAACAATCAGGACGCCGCCGAGCAGTGTGGTGAGCGTGGGCAACTCTTGGAGCAGGATGATGCCAAAGACGATACCCCAGACCGGTTCGAGACTTGCAACAAGGCTGGCTGATTGGGCCGTCATCGAGCGCAGGCTGGCGATGAAGAGGGTGTGGGCCAGAGCCGTACAAAACACCCCCAGGAAGAGGAGAATAAGGAGTTCGCGGGGAGTCCAGAGTTGCGCATTACCCGACCCCAGAAAGAGCGCGGGAAGCAGCAGAAGCGTCGCCACACCATCCTGATACAGACTGATCACCAGGCTTGGATAGCGCTCACCCAACCCGCGATTTGTCACGGAGAGTAGTGCAAAGGTAGCCCCGGATAGAACGCCCCAGAAGACGCCCAGGGTGGTCTGGTTCTGGAATGTGAACGAAGGGACCAGTAAATAGATGCCGGGCAGGATGAGCAGGGCCGCGACGACATGGATGTGACTGAGGCGCTGATGGAGCAGGAGCGGCTCTAAGATCATGGTAAAGAGTGGAAAGCTGGAGTAGGAGAGCAGGCCGATGGCGACGTTGGAGACGGCGATGGATTGAAAGAAGGTTGTCCAGTGCAGGGCGAGCAAGGCACCCAGACCAACTAAGGTGATGCCATCGCGTAGGGTCTTGGGGCGCAAGGGTAGTTTTTGCAGCAGGCACAGTGTCAGCAGCACAGGGCTGGCAAAGAACACGCGCCCTAAGACGATAAAGGGCGAGGATAGTGTACTGAGCTTGCCCAGCACGCCAGCCAGCCCGAAAAAGAGGACGGCGATATTGGCGGAGATAGTCCCTCGCCAGTGTTCCGCTTGTTTCAAAAGATCAGGACTCCTTTGGATCAGCAGGCCAGGGGATTTTCTCTCCAATCGTGATGTAGACCTCCCAGCGCCGGCTACGGACCACTTCGGAACGACGTTGTAACCCGAAGCGCTCTAACGGGATGTGGCGTCCAAACCAGGCATCAGGAATGACTTCGGTAACGGTGTCATCTGCGTGTTTCGTCTGCTTCCTGGGCGCATCGACCTCCTCAATCTGGCCCTGCTTGTGTCGTCCAAAGAGCGCGGCGGGACCATAGACGAGCACCTGGATCAGCACAAGCAACGGCTGGATGAAACCAACGGGTAGCAGGTTTGCCCCCTCAATGACGATCAGGCGACCGCCGGGACGCAACACGCGCTCGACCTCCGCAATCGTATCGGGATCGTAAATGTATTCGGAGGGAAACGTGCTGACGACCGTATCAAACGAGGCGTCACCAAAGGGGAGGGATTGTGCTGATCCCTGAATGATATTGGCTGGATCGCCCAATCTATGTCGTCGCAGGGCATTGCGCGCCGCCGCTACCATCTGGGGAGAGCGCTCAATGGCTTTTGATTGATAGCTTGCTTTGCGCAGATCGACCTGAAGATCACCCAGGCCACAGCCGAGTTCTAGAACATCCATGCCGCGAATGCGGGATAGCACCAGTTGTTGCCAGACGCGCCATTGACCCGCAAAAGGCACGGTGCTGGCAAAGCGGTACAGGTAGCGATTGCGATAGAGTATTTCAAATAGCCATTTGCGTATCGTTGGCGTCACTGTGGGCCAGCCTTTAGAAAGACATCCAGCAATTCTTGCAGATGCTCGATAATCAGATCGGGGCGCGCCTGGCTATCCTCTGGAGACAGACCATATTTTTGTGCGCTCCTCTTGTAAGAATATGCGACCAGATGCTCGCCGTCAAGAGGTGTTCCAGCGGGCAGGGTTTTGCTGACTTCAGCGAGCAGCCGGGGTGAGGTTTTCCAGATGGCGAAGATATTGAGATGTTTCGCTCCAACGACATCAGCACCAAACGAATCACCAACCATTGCCGCCTCTTCTGCTGGGATGCGCAGTGCATCGAGCGCATATTGGAAGATGGCCGGGTTGGGTTTGCGGATGCCCAGATCTGCGGAGATTGCCATATGGTCGGCATCGAAATAATCGAGCAGACCCATGATCTGGAGATCCTCTAAAAATGGCTCGCCACCATACCAGCGGTTTGTGACCACGCCTAAGAGAAAGTTCCGGTGTTGCAGTTCGGCCAGCGTGGGGAGAATATTGTCGAAGAGGTGGCGCGATTCGGGTATGCGCACGCGCAACGCCTCGAAGATTTCAGCGGCTATAGCAGGCTCTACGGTTGGCAGGCCGATCTGCTGAAGAGCCTGTTGAGTGGCAAGAGCGAAATCTGGCTCGTATCCAGGTTGTTGGATCTGGCGCGCCTGTGTCTCGACGATTTTGCGGAACTGCTCGCCATACGCAGTTGGATCAGTGGCAGGAAACGCCTCGGTCGGGAATAGCGTATGGAGAAGCTCAACGACCCGCCTGTTGCCAGCCTGCTCGGCCTGTTGCCAGGTAGCAGCGTCCTTGCGTGTCCATAGAGTGTCACCAAAATCGAAGAGAATACAGCGAATTGTTCTTCCGGTTAGTGATGGCACGATTTTTTTAGGCATGGGTCTGCTTTCTCCTTCGCTTAATAATGAAAATGGATACGACATACATATACATCGTATCCATTCCACATTTGTTAAAATGCTGTGTACACCAGCTCTCTTCAGGCGCAAATAGCACTGAAGAGAGCTTCAGCATTTTTGTTTTGAGCAGTGAAAACTACTGTTCGGCTGGAGTCAGGAGATCGTCAACGAGACCATACTCTACGGCCTGAGGTGCGGTCAGGTAGTAGTTGCGGTCGGAGTCCTGCATGATGCGCTCAGGAGTCTGGCCGGTATGGTGAGACAAGATATCATAGAGGCTGCGGCGCAGGCGCAGGATCTCGCGCGCCGTAATCTCGATATCTGCCGCCTGACCTTCAGCGCCACCGAGAGGCTGATGGATCAGCATGGTGGCGTTTGGCAGAGCGTAGCGTTTGCCCTTCTGACCAGCGGCCAGCAGGACCGCGCCCATGCTCATTGCCATGCCCATACAGACCGTCGAGACTTCGGGGCGCAGGTATTGCATGGTGTCGTAGATGGCGAGGCCAGCATAGATGCTGCCGCCGGGCGAGTTGATATACATGCTGATGTCTTTGGTTGCATCCTCACTCTGCAAGTACAGCAATTGAGCAACGATGCTGTTGGCAACCTGATCGTCGATCGGGGTGCCAATAAAGATGATGCGCTCTTTTAACAGGCGCGAGTAGAGATCCCAGGAGCGCTCGCCGCGTGGCGTTGACTCGATGACTGCGGGAATGATCCCTCTGGGTTCCAGGAATTCTTGGGATTCTTTGCTCCACTTTGGATCGCGTGGATTAAAAATGCTTCCCATTTTTGCTCCTTACTTTATCTATCGCGGTTTCCCTCTCTGCTCTTTTAGCGAGTGGGGCCGTTGGTAAAAATTGAATGTGCGGAGGAAGCCCACTAATGCGGGGACATTAACGTTATGATAGCACTTGCAGAATGCAAACGCAAGCACACGATCATGTCCGCTGCTAATCCCTGCGCCTGATGTGATTCGGGCGATAATCACGCGTACGATCAAGGTTCACCGTCTTGACCAGGCTGACATCGCCCAGGCGTGAACGGATGCGCTCGTCGATGCCTTGCAGCCCACGCGGATTGGCCGTGATGACGGTGGGCATCCCCAGGTTATAACGATAATTCAAGAGCTGGAAGAGCTTTTCATTGGCCCAGGGAGAACTCTGTTGTGCTCCCAGATCGTCCAGAACCAGCACCTCGGCCTCGCGCATCTTGGCGAACAGTTGGTCGAAGACCTCCGTTGCGTTGGGCGCGAAGGCGGCGCGCAAATGGTCCAGTAGATCAGGGACGACCGAGAAGAGCACGACCGAGCCATTGTCGAGATTCTGGTTGGCGATAGAGACCGCCAGATGCGTTTTGCCGCAGCCGTTCGGTCCGATCAGCAGCAGCCAGCCATCGGGATTGCGCGCATATTCGACCGAGACCTGAAACGCTTCTCGTACGCCTGGAACGTTCGGGTTGAATGTGCTGAAGGTGTGGCTATGGAAGGCGTCCAGGTTCGACATTTCGCGCAACTGTTGACGCCGTTTCTCTTTGCGCTCGGTCTCTTTGCACTCACAAGTAATCGGTTTGCCAAATTGGGGATGACCGAAGGGTACGTCGAGACGCAGATAGCCCGCTCCCTTGCAGCGTGGGCAGACGCTTTTGGCCGCGATGGGGGCGACCGATGAGACCGGGATGGTGGCAAAGCGCTCTGGCGCTCTCGATTGTGTTCTGGTCTGTTCACGCGTTAACAGTTGACGAGAAAATTGATGTGGCTCCGGCGTCAACTGCTGGCGCGTCTCTGCAATCATCTGCGGTTTGAGCGGTTGCGTCGTGCGATGATAGTGTACCGCCTCCTGTGTGCGAGACGGGGGGAGCTGAGACGCTGGCGGTTGAGTATGTTGTGTCATGCGCAGATCGCGCGTTGGGCGTGGGTATGCGCTCGGTGGTGGGAGCGCTGGCACTTCCCGCGACACCTGGGAATAGCTGTTGCGTGGCGCTGGCAAATGCGCGATATCCTGGCGCTGATAGATGGGTACTTCTTCATCCTCTTCCAGATACTCATCCTCATCATCCAGATAGTCGCCATAGAGCATGTCCGCGTCCATGTCGTCTTCTTCTACATATTCCTGTTCCTGATAGACATCGGCGGGGAGAGCAGGGCTGTGATCGTCAGTATGATAGTAGTTATTAGATGTGTAGGGATTGGGTGGAAGCGGAGGCATAGTGCGCTGCACGTCCTGTTTAAGACGAGGACGCGTTGGATAGTGAGTTGGCGCGGCATCAAGTGGTGGTTGCTGTGGATGGCTGGCAGGTAGCTCGTCATACTGCTGATAATCCTGGGCGACACGCAGTTTTTGTGTATACGCCTCAGCGCTACGATTCTGGGCTGCCTGAGCATTGCGCAGGTGCGCGTGTGGCGGAAGCGAGCGCTGCTGTGCGCCACCCTGGTATTGTGGTCTTGCGAGACGGCCCGTTTGCTCAGGAAGAGGTCGGCGTGTTGCGGGCATCTGTGCTGTATGCTGGCCTGTATATTGTTGTGGTGCGGCGTTCTGTCGCGGTCCCCTGTTCGGCGCTCCTTGCGTGGGCTGCGTTTCCTGAGTACGCCGGGGCATTGTTCTTCCTAAAATATTATTCAGGCGTTCCATGTCTGCCTGCCTTCCGTTTCCCAGCGCCGTAAGATGGCGCGAATATAAGTCCATTTTCTTTTATTATGTTGTACAGCTTCGCGAAATGCGGCTTCAATCCATTCTGCTGGGTATTGATCCGCCGCGTCTTTGAGATCTTCGGCGATCAGTGGGGAGAGTAAACCTATATTTTGTTCATATAATACAAAGATATTAGGACGTTCTACTTCAACTTGAATATTAGAGGCAACGGTTCTGGCCTCGGAAATTTCGCCTCTGGAATTAGCATACTCTCTTACTGCAATAGCCTGTTGCGACTCCTGGGCCGTCACAGGAGCTTCTTGCGCTTCCAGATCGAACAGACGGGCAGGGATCATTTCACCTCCTTGCAATTCGTTCACAACCTTACGGCTACGAGCTGTGTTAAAAAAGTACCAGGCGATAACCTCGGCGTCATTAGTGCCTTCGCTGACTAATTTGAGATATATACGTAATAACGTTCCACGTGCGACCCCCTGTTCCAATCCCTGGCGCAGTCGTTCCTCTGGTGGGCGCGGATCACCTCGTCGGCGCAGCCCGCGCAGGAGCGTGTGATCTGCCTGCAACTCGCGGTCGCTGACGCAGCGCGGGTTGCCCTGTTTTTGTGCCAGCAGCCAGAAGAGGTGGAGCGTCACTTTCAGTTCGGCGCTATCCTCGATCTCCGGCAGCAGTCGCGTAAAAAAGATCTCTGGTACTGGCACATACGGATTGCTTCTCCCTGAAGGGAAGCCGGTAAAAGCCGTCACAGCGTCCCTCCCTCTATTCTTCGGCTGGTGGTGAGACTTCCAGGTCGCTAAAGCGTGTCTGGCTGGACTGGAAGAAGAGACTGATTTCGCCAACCGGTCCATTGCGATGTTTTGCCACGATGATATCTGCAATATTTTTACGTTCAGTATCGGGATTGTACACTTCATCTCGATAAATGAACATAACGATATCACTATCCTGCTCTATCGAATTGTGCAGGATGATATCACCTGCAACAAAGTTATGCAGTTTTTCTACTGTTAAATCATACACTTCCACTTCACCATCGGGTTCGATTGAGATGATCTCGTCCCAGTACACATCGCTCAATGCGAGTTGGGCGAGTTGTGAACATGCAACCACACTGGCTAATTTCGCAGTTCGTTCTCTACTTAGATTACGTTTATAAAGACTTGCGCCACAATAAGCACTACCCATAGCAGCTTGCATTTGGCGAGTTGTTAGGTCAACGACCTGCATAGAAGGAACTGCAAAAAGCCTCCATACTTCGTGCGGAATGACATCTCGATTTGTATTGGCTGAACGTTGGGCTAAATATTCAACTATGGCTTGTTGATGGAGCGTTTTGTTTTTCCCAAGCCCACCTACTTGATTCAAGAAACTTTCCATTTCAGCTTTGCCACTAATCGTAACATGGTACTGATCGCGCCCTTTACTACTTTGAGCATGTTGAGACAGCGTGGCATTAATGTGCAGGCGAAGTAGAAGAGATTGTACTTGTTGAGCTAGCAAACGACTGCTCGATGCATAGTAAATACTTGCATAATGATCTTTTTCGTGATTCAGATGAATACAGCCGTCAGTAGACCACAGATGGCGTAGAAAAATAGCAATGCTGGCTGCTGGTTGAGCGAAAACCTGATCTGGTATACGCTTTTCATACGACCGCAAACCAAAGATGCCGAGATCGTGAAGCCACTTACTGACGGGGTTACGAGTATCGTGCGTAAGGTTGTAACCAGCAGCCAGATAGACCTGATACCATTCACGCTCTTTTTGAATACGTGGTACAACCTTGTCGCCAAAAACTTTCACTGCAAGCTCTGCAACAATTTCTGCCAGCGTTTCGTCATTGGTTGTGTATTGAATCGCATGAGTTGGCAGAGTACAGCCGTCACCAATAAGATGACCAAGTAGCGCTAATTCCTCATTGCTCATCGTATTTTCTTGTATGAAATCGGACAAGCGGCGAGGGAGCGCGATCCGTTCGTTTTGTATCAGTTCGTCCAGGCGCTGCCAACCGTGAATGGTCAGGAATTTGTGATTGGCGGTCGCGCGAATCGAGCGGCCCAGGCGCGTTGTAAGCTTATAGACTGGTTTGTGGCCTGTTGAGAAGGCGTTGCTCACTTCGCTTGGCTCAAGCTGCCAGGTCGTTGTATTGAGTGCCAGCACGCGGAAACCGCTTTTGCCGACCAGTTCGGCTATTGGTCGATAGACGCCCTCATCTGGTAAGTAGACAGGCGTTTCGGCGGCCAGACAACCAGATTCGCGCAGGTCGGAAAGCTGCGGTACTTTGGATTGGCGGCTCTCAACGGTACGCGAGAGCTGGGCTAGCGCTAAGACAGGCACGTTGAGTTCGCGGGCCAGACCTTTGAGGCTGCGGCTGATCTCGGAGACCTCCTGCACGCGGTTCTCGTTGCGCTTGCCTCCCATGTCGGATTGCATGAGTTGGAGATAATCCACTATGATCATATCGACGCCATGCTCGGCGACCAGACGCCGGGCCTTACTGCGCATCTCCATTGTTGAGATACCGGCGGTATCGTCGATCCAAATATTGGCCTCTGAGAGCCTGCCCATCGATGTAACGATGCGCTCCCACTCGTCGTCCTCGATCCAGCCTGTGCGGAGCCGCTGCTGGTCCACGTTTGCGTCCATTGAAAGAAAACGCTGAAGCAGTTGCTCTTTACTCATTTCCAGACTGAAGACGGCCACCGAGCGGTTATGTTTGATGGTGGCGTTGTGCGCGAGGCTGAGTGCAAAGCTGGTTTTGCCAACGGCAGGACGGGCGGCAAGAATGATCAGATCGGAGCGTTGCAGGCCACCTGTGAGCCGGTCGAGATCAGTAAAGCCGGTGGGCACGCCAACAATGCTGCCGCGTCGCTCATGTAGCGCCTCCAACTTGTCCATATAGTCGGAGACTAGATCGCGCAACGCCGAGAAGTCGGAGCGAGCATGGTTCTGGCTGATCTCAAAAATAAATTGCTCAGCTTTGTCCAGTGCAACCTCGGCATCGTTTTCTTCATACGCGACAGCCGCGATCTGTCCAGCAGCATGGATGAGACGGCGCAAGATGGCCGTTCGCTCTACGATGCGCCCATAATGTTCAACGTTGCCGCTGGTCGGCACCTGATTGATGAGAGAAGTAATATAGCCAGCTCCGCCAACCTGATCAAGCTTGTTATGGCGGGCCAGTTCGTCACAAATAGTGATAAAGTCTGCTGGCTCGTGCTGTTCATAGAGATGGAGCACGGCCTCAAAAATCGTACGGTGAGCATCGCGATAGAAATCCTCCGCATGGAGAAAATCCGCCACTTGGTTGATAGCTTCTGGGTCGATAATGATACTGCCGAGCACGCCGCACTCGGCCTCTATATTTTGTGGTAGCAGTTTTTCCACGTCTCCGGCTCTCCCAGCATCTACAAAATAAACATATCGCTTTGCCCGAACAGGCATAAGAAAGACCCTGTGATAGAAACATCCATGTATTACAGCACAAGGTCAACGAAGACACCTCCATACCAGCGCGGTACGTTGGTGCAAGGGACCGACCACATACGAGTGGTCAGAAAGGAAATGATATGAGATTTTCCTACAGAAACATCTCGCGGCATTTGCATTATAACATACTATTGGCACATACGTTCGTGGACAGATGTTCAACTTCTGTCGCATCGTATGACGCAAAGCCGCGTGGTGAAATCTCGTGTGCAGAAAGTGTAACCAATCCTGGGCAGGAAAGCAAATGGGGGAATGGTCGAGGTAATGTGGATATGTGGATAGGGAGAGGGTAAAAATACCGTACTATAGGACAGAAAATCGACTTATCCCCAACTTTTCCACCATGATAGCCGAGTTATCCCGGTTATCCACAAAGTTATCCACCGGGTTATCCACCAAAATTCGTAGGATTGTGGATAACCTCGTTGAGAGATTGGCACGCTGCGGGGGGAATCATGGGCTATCTCGGTCTCGAACAAGTGGTTTTTCTTATAAATAGGTGTACACTTTTAAAAATAACCAAGGATAGAGGGAAAAGTAGAGATTGAAGCAGTATACATGATGTAAATATTTCTCTTCTAAGGAGGGAATTTTATATGCAATTTGTTGAATTGCCCGAGCCTGCGAAACGCATTCTTTTCCTTATTGTGATTATTGTTGGAGTGATTGCGGTTATAAGTGTGGGAATGAGCAGTATACTGGATCTTTTTCATCCACCACCGCCAGCGCAGCACAAGGCATCGTCACCTCCTGCTGAGCTAAAAAATATTTCGCCTTTACTCTTTGGCACTAATCTAGATTTTTCAACTCAACGTACAGGTACGCAGCAAGCTCTGCCCTCAAACCAGGTGAGCACGTTATTACAGAGCATGCACTTGCAAATTGTGCGTGTGACCATACCAGAAAATCCCTCGTCGGCGACTTTAAAAAGTATTGCCCAATATGTGCAGAGCCTCAAGACCGTACCCCTGATCTCTCTGCATGGGCCGCTCTATCCACGTGCTCAAGCCGATAATACGCTGGTGGTGCAGACGATGAAGCAGGTCTTTGGCGACACGACGGTCTATTACGAATATGGCGATGAGGAGGATGCGCTTGGCATCTCCGCCGATCAGTACACAACCGCCTGGAATGCCAATGTGCGGCAATTGAAGAGCCTCGCACCGACCGCTCACTTTATCGGACCTGTAACCTATCGTTATGATCCCGATTACTTGCGTGCCTTTCTCCAAAAAGCACAGCCGCGTCCCGATGAGGTCAGCTGGCATGAGTTTGCCTGTGATGGCGCCTGGAGCGAGCAGCAATGCATCAATGGAATCAATGAATGGAGCGGCCATTTGACCTCCGCTCGTGCCATGATGAAGCCGCTCTTTGGAACGCCTCTGCCGATCATGATTACCGAATGGAATTATGCTGCTAATGCTCGTAACGATGATGGCAAGAGTACAGATAATACATTTTTGAGTAATTGGACAAAGACGGCTTTGCAGACATTTGCGGTCAATCAAGTTTTTGCCTCGATGCAATATTCTGGGATTAAAAGCTCTGTACCACTGATTAACACAACCGAGCAACTGACTATACAGGGACAGATGATGCGCACGCTCTACGAGCAGTTCTTTGCTCATACGGCATCACCAGGATCAACGCCAACGAGTACTTCGACGGCAATGTCAACTGCAACTCCCATGCCCACAGAGACGTCAACAACAACTCCGGTGACTCCAACGGATACTCCTGTCGCTGCTGCCACGAGTCCGGTGAGTGGAACGCTGCCCGGCTCGCCCGTTGTTGTCGCTCCAACATCAACACCAATCCCACCGACGCCAATGCCTGTGCCACCAACAGCGACGTCGATACCACCAACAGCGACGCCTGTACCGCCGACACCAACACCCAGGCCAACGCCAACGCCAACGCCTAAACCCAAGCCGACACCGACGCCGACGCCCAAGCCAGTTTGTCCGGCAACTATTCAGTCTGGCAGTACGGGTTCGTTGGTAAAGACGTTGCAGCAGGACTTGAATAGTCGTGGGATGAAAGGCCAGGACGGCAAAGCGCTGGCTGTTGACGGCGATTTCGGGCCGAATACGCAGTATGCCGTGAAAAGCTGGCAGAAGAAGGCAGGCATTGATGTGGATGGCATTGTTGGCCCGCAGACCTGGCATTCACTGGGCCACTGCTAGCGTGTATACTGCTTTCAGGTTCTCACCACACAGACTGGAAATGGAGCCTCACGATTGAGGCTTCATTTCATCTCTGGCAAATCATTTCAGGAGGGATTTTATGCCTGATACAGACTATCGCCTTGCCCCAATTGGCTTTTTGCGTTCGGCTCTCAGAGAGCGCGAGGGAGCACCGAAGCAGGGCAGCGAGGGGGCACCAGACGCATGGGTGGAGATAGATGCAGAGGTTGCAGAAGGACTTAAAGGTATTGAGGTAGGCGATAACGTCATTGTCATTACCTGGTTTCATCAGTCTCAGCGCGATGTCTTGCAAACGCATCCTCGCAACGATGATCGTATACCGCTGACAGGCGTTTTTGCAACGCGTTCTCCCGACCGACCAAATCCACTGGGTTTGCATCGGGTAATGGTGTTGGAAATCGTTGGGAACAGGCTAAAAGTCGGGCCAATTGAGGCGATTGATGGGACGCCAATTGTCGATATCAAGCCCGTGTTGTCACAATCAGCAGACTCGTAATCTATGTCTTTTGCCGAGAAGCTCATCCAATTTCGGGTGAGCTTCTTTCGTTGTAGATGGATGCTCTACTGGTCAATTCGTGGTCAGTTTCATTGCTGTTTTGAGGAAGGTAAGGGGGCGTTAGCTGGCCTGGGAAGCGCTGTGAGACGTAGTGTGGCGGACCTCTTGCCAAGCGTATAACATGTACTGTATTATAGCATGAGAATTACACGGGTTCATAATGGTCGTGTAAGAAAGATTAAGGAGCATCTATAAGAACCCATGCCAAAGACGAAGAAACGTGCTGCCAGCAAGCGTGCAGCGAGAATTGCCAGAGCGCACTCCACCCAGTTATCGCAACTGGAGGTGAACAAAGAACAACCGCAACAGCGACGCCCGACGGGTTACAAGCCACCTGCTCGGGGTATAGCGCGTTATCCCTGGGCGACGGCACTGATCATTGCTCTGATAGCCCTGGGTGTGTATTTGCTATATGCCAATCATGTTGGCCCATTTGCCCAGCCTCCTAAGAATACGTCGGTTCAGGCAAAGCAGACGGCAACCGCAATTGTTCACAAGACGGCAACTGCAATTGCCGGACCTGCTCAGGCGACTGCTACAGCAGTCACGGCGGCAATGCCAGCAGATCAGACAAAGGCTATCGCAGGCTCTCCCTGTCTGAACCAGGATATTATCAAAAAAATTACCGACACCTCTCCCGCGCCAAATGCTGCTCAGAGCGCGCAGATTAATCGCACTTATAAAGAAGCTCCTGCAATGACGATTGATACCAGTAAAAGCTATTGTGCCGGCATCAATACAGATCGTGGTTTGATCGTCATTGAACTGAAGCCGCAGTGGGCACCGAAAACCGTCAATAACTTTGTCTATCTGGCACAGAACAAGTTCTATGATGGCCTGGTCTTTCATCGCGTTGTTTCTAGCTTGCACATCATTCAAGGCGGAGATCCCAAAGGCAATGGTTCCGGCGGTCCTGGCTACCAGTTTGCCGACGAGAAGGTGCAGGGCGATTATCTGGCGGGCACCATAGCGATGGCGAACAGTGGAGCGAACACCAACGGCAGCCAGTTCTTCATTAACCTGGACAACAACAGCAAAGAGTTCCAGAAGAACTATAATCTCTTTGGTCAGGTGGTGAAGGGGTTAGACGTTGCGATGATGATTCAGGGACCGGACCCTGATGATGCCGCGAAGAAAAATATCACTCCCGACAAAATGAATCATGTCGTGGTGGTTCCGGCGTCATAAAATAGAAACGTATAGTATAATGGCACAATGCACTGGTTAATCACAGTGCATTGTTTTTTGAGTCCAAAGGAGAAGCACATTCATGGCAAAGCAATATAGCAGCGCCCCGGCGATGGTGATTGATCCCAAGAAGCAGTATCGCGCGATCTTCCACACATCCAGAGGCGATATTACGGTTCAGTTGTTTGCGGAACAGGCACCCAAGACCGTCAATAATTTTGTTTTTCTGGCTCGCGATGGCTTCTATAACAACACAACGTTCCACCGCGTCATTCACGGCTTCATGGTCCAGGGTGGCGATCCGACAGGAACTGGACGTGGCGGCCCCGGCTACCAGTTTGCCGACGAGCAGAGCGCACTGGCCCTCAAGCACGACAAACCTGGCATTTTGTCGATGGCGAACGCGGGACGCAATACGAACGGTTCGCAGTTCTTCATCACGTATGGTCCCCAGGCCCATCTCAATGGCAAGCATGCTGTTTTCGGGCAGCTTATCAGCGGGCAGGACGTTCTTGATGCCATCCGTGAGCGCGACCCTCAGTACGATCGTCAGCCCGGCGATACCCTCCATTTTGTGGAGATTGTTGAGGGATAATTTCCGCTCCTGATACCAGAATTCGACACTACAACAAGTAAAAACAGCTTTGTCGCCAGAGAGACGACAGGGCTGTTTTGTGTTCTTTCATGAAAACCTGTGCAGCTATTGCGAGGATCTTGACAGGAATGTCTGGATTGTGCTGTATTGATAGCAAGTTCAAAAGATATAGGAGCTATCAAAATTATGGTAGACATATCGATTATGATCGAGGGACAGGATGGTCTGACCTGGCCCCGCTGGAAGCGCCTGGTAAGCGAGGTTGAGTCGCTCGGCTTTGCCGGCCTCTTCCGCTCAGACCACTTTACCAACGCCAATCCTCCAGATAAAGAATCTCTGGAGATGATCGTTTCGCTCACCTATCTGGCCGATCATACGGAGCGCATCCATTTTGGTCCGATGGTTGCCCCCATCTCGTTTCGCGAGCCAACGCTCTTAGCACGTCAGGCGGCAGCGATTGATGATCTCAGTGGAGGGAGGCTGATTCTTGGCCTGGGCGCTGGCTGGCAGGATCGCGAGCATACGCTCTTTGGACATGACCTGGGCGATATTCCTACGCGTATGGAGCGTTTGGAAGAAGGGCTTGAGGTTGTTACGCGTCTGCTGATCAGCGATGATCCTGTGACCTTTGAAGGCAAATATTTCCAGTTACGCGGGGCAACATTGCTGCCACGCCCTCAGAAGCCTGGGGGACCACGCATCCTGATTGGCGGCAACGGCAAAAAGCGTACCTTGCCGCTTGTCGCTCGTTTTGCTGATGTATGGAACGGCACTTTCCTCACGCCCGATGCCTATCGCGAGTTGAACAGCCATCTCGATACGCTGCTGCAAATGGTTGGTCGTGATGCAAAGGCCGTGCGTCGCACGATGATGACGGGGCTGTTCTTTGGTGAGGATCGCGAGAGCCTGGAGCGCCTGCTGAGTGGATTCAAAGATCGGCCAGAGCTGGTTGATCTCTCACTGGATGAGGCCATCCAGCATTTGCGCGGGCGAGTGCTGGTGGGAACGCCTGATCTGGTGGTAGAGCAGATTCAGGCCTATGCTGCTGCCGGTGTAGAAGAATTGATGCTTCAGTGGTTCGAGCTGGATGATATTGAGCGGCTCAGAGCATTTGCTCAAACCGTTTTGCCGCGCGTATCATGATTGTTCGCTGTGCTGGCAATCTGTCCGACCACCTTCATCGTGTAATGTAGAGAACAGATACTAGATCGAAGGAGGAGGAGAGAATTGTGCGTACAGTTGAAACGGTTAGTGCGTTAGTGACGGCGCTCCAATCGGGCGATTTGGAACTGGCTGCCACTTTGCTGTCTGAAGATTGTGTGGTGAGCGGCTTCACGCCGGAGCCGCTCAAGCGTGACGAATTCTTAGCCTTGCAGAGCCAGTTGTTGGCGGCAATGCCAGACTTCTCATATAACTTGAGCCAGATCGATGCTGAGGGGAAGAATGCGCATGCGTTCATCACTATTACCGGCACCAATACAAATAATCTGGAACTACCTGAATTTGGATTGCGGTCTATTCCAGCGACGGGCTTGCAAATTGTACTGCCTCAAGTACCATCTAGCTGGCGGGTGAGACATGAGGCGGTGGTGAAGATCGAGATGGAGGAGGTTCCAGGGGGCGGTTTGACGGGCCTGTTACAGCAGATAGGGGACGAACTGCCGACCGCTCCAAGAGTGGGCGAGATTGACCAGCGGAACCTGACATCCTGATGCAGAAGCGAGGAAGAGTACTGAAAAGCTTCCTCGCTTTCTTTTGCTCTGTTATTCGTGCGGCTGACCTGCATAGGCCGGGTGCTTGCGCGTGGAGATCCTTGCACCCCACAGACCGATCAGCCCGCCGACGAGACCCCAGATAATCAGGAAAACAATCACAGTAATGATGCCACCAGTGGCCATACCAGCGCTCACAGATGTACTACTGGTGAGGTTGCCGGGATAGTTGGGGATGTAGCGAACGGCGAAACTGGCAAGGTAGACGATGGCTGAGGTCACGACCGCAGCATAAAAGCCGAGTTGTCGCTGGATCGTCGCCTTTCCCACGATGAAGCCGGTCAGGAAACAGGCCAATACCTGGATGAAGAGGCCGAGGCATGCCAGACCAAAGACTGCATAAGTATTCCCTGTAACCGCTTTGCCTTCATTCACGACTGCCTGATAAATGGGAGCGTTCAGAAAAGTGATAACGACGTTGAGTGCGACGCAGAGAATGCCAACCCCGGCACCGATTGCGAGTGCTGTGAACAGGCGAGATGGTGATGTGGTCGTCTCTTCCAACTCTTCTTCCTCCTCTTCAGCCTGTCGTCTGCGACGTGAAGCGTATGATGAATATTGTCCCTCTGAATCTGGCATAGGATTTCCGATTCCCCTCTAAATGATAAGTTGCCATATGATAAGCTTCTCATCTATCGTAGTTGCGCGATTTACTGTGTAGTTCCCACATATGCACGATTTATAGCGTACAATAGGTGATTCAGCAACTCTGCGCCCCGCTGGTGGTTGTTGCCTGACCGGTTTTTACATGAGCATAGACGGAAGAATAGGTGCTGATAAACTCCCAGCTTTTCGTCGGCCAGTAAACGGCCACCGCCTGACCCACAATATAGCTCTGTGGGACGCACCCCCAGTAGCGCGAATCATCGCTGACCGGTCGATTATCGCCCAGTACAAAGTATTTGCCTGGCGAAATTTTCCATGTATTTGTCACCTGGGTTGCGGGAGAGCTGATATACGGCTCGTCTAGTTGTACTCCATTGATGGAGATGTGGTTTGCATCAACCTGTACGGTGTCTCCTGGTACTCCGATCACCCGTTTAATGAAATCGACGCTGGTGTTCGTCGGATTGTGGAAGACAATCACATCGCCCCGTTCAGGCGGATGCAACAGGTAAATGGCTTTGTTCACCAGAACGTATTCGTCGTTTTGGAGCGATGGCACCATGCTGACGCCCTCAACGTGATAGCTCTGGATCACAAAGCGAATGACAAAGAATATGAGGAGCGTGAGAAGTACCGTTTCAATGACTTCTCGCGCCAGATGTGAACGTTTCAACTTCAAACCTCTTTTTATGTATACGGGTTCTTGCGTTTACCAGGATCAGTCTACTCGATCAAAACATGTATTGTTGTTCCGCTTTGAAGATATTACATCCCATTATAGGAGGAAAGGACAACGTTTACAAGGCCATTGATGAGCATAGATAGCAATCAAGCGGCCAGGAAACAGCATCCAATAACTTTCGTAGTGGAGCGATTGATCGCGGTGGTAGAAACACATCCTATGCTGCCCCACCGCGATCAATCGCTCCACTACGAAAGTTATTACAGCCTTTTATTGTCAAGGAGCAGATTGCACCTGATAAATCGAATATCCCTCAAAAACATGCTTTTTAAAGCGAACTTTCCCTTGCGAGAGGATTGTGTTGTTAAAATTGGCGTCCTGCACCACCCCTGTCTCATAAGGGACACCAGTTGAAGGGTCTGCGGCAAAGACGTAAGCCGCTTTCGGATCAGACCGGACCGCTTGCGGATAAAGCTTATAGCGATCCTGACCACGTCGTAACCTATCCGTCAGGACTGCACAGAGGATGCGTTCATTGCTCTGAAAAATGATGCGGTTACAGGTCCAGTAATCGGAGTAGATGCGTGTTGCACCAACGCTCTCTAGATGCTGAACTAATCGCTGTCCCTGCTGGTGAAATGCCTGGGCTTCAGCAATAGCGGGGACGATTTGGATTGTTCCGACCACGAACGTAGCGGCCACCACAAGCAGGAGCGCTACGCGCAGGAAGAACAACCCCTTTTTCACAGGTTGCGTTGTTGTCACAGATGCGCGTTTGTCAGGCGACCGTAGTGTCTGGATGCCGTTCCAGAGCGGCCAGAGAATGGCGGGAAACGCAATCTGGAGGCAGATCAGGTAGCGCGAAGTTGGGCCAGGAAACAGAGCGGCGGCGGGACTGATTGTATAGGCCGCCAGTGTCAGGAGAGCGCCCATGAGTAGTATCAGACGGTTCCATTGCAAGGCCGCTTGCTGACGATCCTCCCGTGTCACCGTCTCTTTTGCGCGCCGAAACTGTCGCCAGTAGTTCCAGAGCGTCGGGATTGAGAGCAGGAGCGCGATGCCTGAGAGTAGGAGAAAGCCGAGCGACCAGAGACCTTGAATAGCCAGACAGGAATAGGGCTGTGCGATACCCGTCTCAAATGGCGGGAACTGTTCGGGGGTGCAGATTGAACTCATTCCTGTAATCGATGGTAAGGCGACGAGCAGCGAACCGATCAGTTGTTGCAGCAGTGGCATGGGCAGCGCGGCCAGTTGCTCGGTGCCTGAGTGCTGTACATCGATCAAGGCATTGAACGATGTTTGCCCATAAGGAGCCGTGATGTTGTAGATGATGAGTGGCATGCCGCCGATGCAGAGGCCGAGCAGCAGGCAGAGGCCGCCCCAGCCGAACAAGTCGCGCCGACAGAACACCAATAACGTCAAGCCGCTGGTGGCCAGGATAGGAAGAATGAGCGAATCGGTCCAGAGCGCGAATCCCATCACAACGCCGAGGGCAACATACAACAAGAGACGCCGTCGAAATAGCGCCTTGCTCGCCTCCTGCAAGGGAAAGATCGAGAGGAGAGCCACGAGCAGCAGGATGAGCGCGCCCAGGAAGATAATTTCAGGATAGCCGCCAATCGCTTTGAGTTGATGCAGGATAATATCGTTCGATCCAAAGCAGAACAGCGCCACTATTGCCAGCGCAAACTTTTTGGTGTAGAGCAGGCTGGTCAGAGCATAGAGCGTCACAAGGAAGAGAGCGAATAAGAGCAGGAGGCCGAGACGCAGGGTGAATGTTGAGGGACCGAAAAGACGAAAAAAGACCGCCCCTAGATAAGCTTCCATCGATCCCATATAGTATTGACCATAGAAGAATGTGGTGTTTTCGTGCTTGTAGGCGATGTGCCCCGCCATCAGGCCCATTGTGGCCTCATCGCTATTCGTAACCGGCCAGTTGAGACTGAGCAAAAGGAGGCGCAGGAGCGTTGCACCTACGACCAGAGCCAGTAAAGCGAGTTCATAGCGGCCAATGCGCAATTTTTTGCTGTAAATTTTTTTAATGTTCATACACGTAATGTTGCACTGTCCTGTTGATTTCTATTCGATAAGAAAATAGTCAAGCAAACTATACTATAGATGGTGCTCTCAAGACAAGTGCAACAGACCGAAAGAGAAGAAAGTGTTATCTTGTGTCAACTGGATGCGAGAAATTCCGCTTGAATGATGTCCTTCACCTCAGCGGAGCCGCGCAATTGTAGTTGGAGCGGTCCATGCTGTGCCGCAAAAATCAGCGCAAATGTGAAAAAGGGGCAACAAATTTTCTCGAAGAGGATAAACTCCAGTAATCGCCTTGCCCATAGATCTTCGGTGGGAAAGGAGAAAGCGTAGCCATCGGGTAGTTCCTCCACTTGAGTTGCTTGTTGGAACATGGCTCGTACCTCTGCTACACGCTGACGTTGTTGTTCCAGGTTCTCGATTTGACAGGCCAGGGATATGTTTTCTTCTGACACCTTTGATCTCCTTATAGATAATAGTTACATCAATATTCAGGTACAGCATAATCCTTCAAGTGTACTTGAAGTCAAGGCGAAAGAAGTTGCTTGTAGATGGCTATCAGATCCTGTCCGTAGCGTTGCCAACTCCGTTCGGCATCGAGGGCCGCCAGTCCTTTTGGGGTCAACACATATCTGTGAGCTTGAGCGGTATAGAGCGCCCGAGAGAGTGAGGAGCGTTGCGCAGGATCGTAGAAGATGCTGGCGTTGGAGGGAAACTGGCCCTGAAAGCGTGGGAGATCAGGAACGATGGCGACGCGCTCATAGGAGAGAGCCAGGACAGCAATTTCCAGCACACCGGCCTGGGGCAGCGCAAAATGGGGCTGCACAAGTGCATCGGCCGCACCGATATAGAGTGGCAGTTTGTCCTCCGTCGTCGTTTCCATAAAAAGATGGATCGCAGAATTGATCGCCGCCTGTTTCAAGAGCCTGTGCGAATATTTCTTCTCTCGCGGCTCGCCTACCAGCAGAAGTTGTGGTGGATAGAGGGCAAAATGAGGGAGGTGATCGGCCTGAAGCCAGTGATCCTGGACCTCGAAAAAGGCATCGACCAGATACATGATTTCCCGCTCGCTATGCATATGGGCCAGACAGAGATAGACAAAACGTGTATCCTGGGGCAGACCCAACTGTGTGCGTGCTTGCAAGGGAGGAAGTGGTGGAGGGTAGTGTCCCCGAAAACCAGGGTGACGGATATAACGGCTGCGGGCCTGAACCTTTTTATCGGGAAAGATATGTTGGGGATGGCGTGTGGGTGTGAGGATGAGATCGCTACAGGCCAGCAGGCGTCGCTCAAAGAGGCGACGAGCGAGAAAGCGCAGGCTGCGTACGTTTTGCCACCAGCCGCCAGCCTCGGTGGTGACAATACGGATGCCCAGCAGTTGTGCCAGCCAGAGCCGCGCATAGAAACGCTGTTGCTGCCATTGATTGAGCTGAAACGCTCCTGGTTGATAGAGATGTACAATGGCGATAGCCCGTCCCTGATGAGCGCGGTGACGCAATAGCCAGCCAAGCGGGATCTCCTCGATGCTGATGGTTGTGAGGGTGGGCGAATGAAAGTCGTGTTGGGAGTGTGCGCCTTTAAGTAGCGTGTGGTCGTACTGAGCGGGACAGACCAGCAAAATCGAGGGCATTGCTGCGCTGGTTGGTGCGTGTTCAAGAAATCGGGTAATCTGACTCACATGGCCCCAGATATGGGCCTGAGCCATAGCCGCCTGGAGTTGCTCGCTGGTAGACGTACTGGCGAGAGAGAGTAAGGGACGTTGTAGCAAAACAAGATGAGCAAGCTGCTGTAGATCGTGGTAGAGGACATGCAGAGTGTGACCCGGAGAGAGAACTTTGCCTGCGCTGGTATCGCTATAGTCGGCCAACGCTTCGGAACGTCCTTGCCAGTAAGCGCGACCGATAAAAAACGCCCGTTGCAATCTAGGAGCAAAGATGCGATGTGTAACCAGAGCATCAGGGGTATACCACAGTTTGTAGCCGGCATGTCTGAGACGAGCGCAGAAGCTCTCTATCTCCATACTGGTTGGTACGGAGAGCCGTTTATTGAGGAAGGGAGAGAATAACCCGATGGAGCGCAGAGCTGCTATCTTGACCGAGAAGTTGCAGCCACTCAAGCTGAGGGAAGCGGGCAGTGGTATGCCTGTGTCGGACGGCGAGAAATGACCGAGCATCGGCAGCAGATCGTCGGTCAGCCAGTAGGGACGAGGAGCCTCCCAGTGAAGATGAACGCGCCCTCCAACCGCATCAGCGGAGCTGGCTTGATAAGCTGCCAGCAGGTATTCGAGATAATGAGGATCGACCAGCACATCATCATCGATGAAAACAGCGATCTCACCGGATGCGGCGCAGAGAGCGCGATTACGCGCGTGAGCCAGACCATTGTGCGGCTCATAGATGCAGGAGACGTGCCAGGTATCTTCAGGCTTGCGCTGCTGATTGGCACCGGCATTGACATAGTGCTGGACCATACGGAGCGTTCCATCGCTTGAACCATTATCGACAACAAGCACCTCAAACTGGTCGTAACCGAGCGTTTGACGGCGTAAACTTGCCAGCGTGGAGAGAACCAGGCGACAGCGATTATACGTGCAGAGGATCACACTGAAACGCGGTTTGCAGCGTGCTATCGTGACCTGAGTTTGCATATCAAGTCGTTGCGATCGAATCACCATTCAATATCCTTTGAGCATTGGATAGCCTGTCCCGCACCCTGGATGGTGGCTCGCTTGAGTAGACGTACACAGAGCAGGATAGAGCCAGCGGCAGAGATGATCTGAGCGGTGGCGCAGGCAAGCGCGGCCCCTGTCATGCCCCACCAGGCAACAAACGGCGGAGCGAGCAGCACATTCACAATTGCAGCGGTCATGCCTAGGCATGACTGCATCTTTTTGTGGTCACCATCGAGCAGATGCTTCAGGCTGATCGAGGCGATACTGCCAAAAAAGGCGGAAATGAGCAGAATATGCAACGGTTGGAGAAGAGGGAGATAATCTCTTCCAAGAAAAAGAGTGAGAAGCTCGGGACTCCAAAGAGAAAGCAGGGCGTAGCAGATGAGAGCGAGCAGCCCAATAGAGCAGGACGAGCGGATGAAAGAGCTATAGTTGGTGAGATAGCTTCTCTGGGGAAAATAGCGATGCAGCAGAGGAGATATGAGAAGGGAGGAGAGTAGTGGGAGCAATTGCATGATGCCTGTGCTTATCAGCGAACTTATCGTATAAAATGCCAGTTCGTCAGAACTTCGCCAGCAGGCCAGCACCAGTATTTCGCTGCGCTGCCACACGATAGCATCGCAGAAAAAGAGGAGCGGTGTGCCTTTGAGATGCTGCTGGAGGCGCTCTTTCAAGAATATGCCCGGTCGCAATGCCTGTCGTAGTGGGAGCAGACGAGTGAGATAGAGCAAGGCCAGCAGCAGTGTGAGTGTGCCTGCTAGCGTGGAAGTTAGCAGGAGCAGACCAATGTGATTTTTATTGATTCGGCAGGCGAGTAAAGAGAGCAGGAGAGTAAAAATGGTGCTACAGAAATGAAGGATGGTCAGAAGATCCGAGCGCCGCAAACTGCGCAATGTAATCCCGATAACGCTGCTCAACAGGAGCGGTAGCATCGAGAGGCAGGCCAGTAACAATAATTGTGGCTGGCAGATGGCGAAGAAAGCATGCAGTGGATAAGCGAGAACGAGGTATAAAAGATAATAGAGAAGAATGCGGTAACATTGACGATACCAGAGAAAATAGAAAATGCCAGCCGACGAACGCTGCGTTTCACGGTTTTGTATCTCTGTGAGGCGGCGATTGGCCAATGTAGAGGTGCCAATACCAATTAAGGGAACGGCAACAGCTGCTAGCCATTGGACGAAGAGATAAATCCCTAAATGGTGCGGCCCCAACGTGCGGGCAATGAATATATATGTACCCCATTGGATCAGTGTTGCACAAAAAGTAGTACTGACTTGCCATATGCTGAAAGAAGAAACGAGACGTTTGCTGGAAATAGTACGTGAATGTAACAGAAGCATATCTACTCCACCCAAACCACACAAATGCAATAAAAATGCATATCCACCAATCACTATCATTTCACGGTATGTCATATTGTGCCACAAAGAGATATGGCTTGCAACCGCAAGTTGGTTAAGATTTTATGGAGGCTGGGGGCTGGCAGGTTAAGAATTGAAGAATGTTAATATAGTGAGAGGAGAGATACCTGCCAGAGCAGACACGTACGCAAGAAATTTAAGAGTTTATTTGCTGATGGTCTGCTATGAACGGGTGCGTTTTCCAGGTTTCGTTGAGATGCAGGAGTCGCCGTAGCGTGTTGAGTGCTGCCTGGATGCGCTTCTTCAATGTATTTTCTGATGTGGCAAGAGTATGAGCCATTTCTGGCAGCGTCATGCTGTGGTAGTAGTGCAGAATAATCACAGTGCGCTGCTTGATAGGCAGGGTCGCGACCGCCTGAGCGAGATCCCAGTTAAGCTCCAGGCATCCCTGCTGATCAGTTGCAACCTGGGTCATAAGATCAAATTCCTGTTCTGCGAGCGTGAGGTGGCTGAATGCGATGGCGCGATTGACGCGTCGTTTGCAGGTAATGCACTGGTTGACGACAATGCGTATGAGCCAAGGACGTAATGCGCCAGTATTGCGTAAATTGGGGAGATGGTGCCAGGCTTGAATCAGGGCATCTTGCACAATATCTTCAGCACTATCATAGTCGCCAACAATCATTGCTGCTGTACGCAGCATGATCGTGCTGTATTGTTGAACAAGGAGCCTGAAGGCTTCATGATCGCCCTGGGAGGCACGCATGACGAGGAGAGGTTGTATCGTTTGTGCTGCCTGTATTTCTGGCGTCGGATATTCGCTGGATGTAACGTTATTGATTGTGGGGTGCGTGGACAGAGAAGGGTGGGCGCTCAGTGTCATCATGTCTACTTCTCCTCTTACTTCAGAGTTTCGGCTTTTAATCTCTGCTTATAAAATCTACTTTCGTACTATGTGCAAACCACGTACAGAAATATAACATATGCAACGGTAACGTACAAGGTATGTATACTCAAGAAATTAATTGCATGCAGTGTTTATCAAACATGTAGAAAAATAAGTTGATTCCTCTGGTTCTGCTTATCGTTATGAGCAGAGATAATCTCTATCTGGACGAAGGATTGGGGAGTGAGGAGCGACAAACTCAGTGAGTGATGAAATGGTGGTGGAAGCCTCTGTCGTCGTCGCGCATTCTGCACAAGTGCGATAAAATCGCGCGACGACGGCAAAATTTGGTTAAATCTTAGAAAGAAGGGTATTAGATGACCCTGGCGAAGAGGTCGTTTTCGCCCACTACGTCTGGCCCGATGCGTGAGGTGGCCAATTGATAATATTCTGTGCTGCGCCATCTGCGTTGTAGTTCTGGGGGCAGACGAGTGAGCATATTCATAGAGTGCAGTTGCGTGCGGTGAGATGCCCAGGATTGCGCCTTGCTGTCTTGCCAGCGCTCCACATCAAGCACGACGCTGATCTGATCGTCGGCCAGACCCAGCGTATTCGGATCTACGTCTTTGAACATCTCCTCGTAGTTTTGTTCACGTATCCAGTTTGCCATCATGAGCAACTGACGACGGGCGGGAGAAGCGTAGTAGAGCTTGGAGACAGAATGCGCTGGCCCCAATTCCGGGTAGAGGACGCCATCGGCGGCGGCATGAAAGGCGCTGGTTGTATAACGATAGATGGCGATATGGTCAGGATGTCCATAGCCACCGCTCTCATCGAACGTCACCATCACCTGGGGGCGGAATTGACGGACGATTTCGACCAGTTTCCCCACTACTTCGGCAGCGCGAGCATTGATCAGGGCGCGAGGATCTTCATTTTCGGGTGAGTCAGCCATCCCTGAATCGCGATACCCCAGGAACCAGAGATGATTGATGCCAAGAATATCGGCAGCTGCTCGCATTTCAGCTTCGCGTACCTCTCCGAGCGTTTCTGGCGTTGCCAGAGAAGGATCTGCAATTTCGCCAGCCTCACCACGTGTTGCGCAGATCAAACCTGTTTCGCCGCCAGATATGCTATACTGTAATAGTGCGCCGCTGATCAGTCCCTCGTCATCGGGGTGGGCGAAGATGCCCAATAGTCTTTTCGTTGACATACTTTTATTCCTTTTTCTTCTGCCTCGTGGGGGTAACTCTTCTCTCGTAATGTAGCACTGTACTGGAAAACTGTCAATTCTCCATAGCTCATGCGCTTATCCTTAAAGAATAGAACGAGTATTTAAAATAAACTCTATCTTTTCTGTGATAAATATGTTACATTATAGCCAGGAATCAGGTATGAGTGGAGGCCCTGCTGCGCAGAGTACTGATAAAAAGTACTGATAGCCGGACTTATTGTGAATAGCCCGGCATTTGTCATGTTCTGTGTGGAGATCAGATATAAGGAGGTAACATCATGGCAAGAACTATTCTGGACAGAGAATTACGAGAATTGGATGCTCAGATTGTCCGCCTGGGGGATATGGTCGATGATGCGCTGGGCAAGTCTCTAGAGGCTTTGGGGGCTGGTGATCTGGCACAATCGGGGATGGTCATTGAAAATGATAATCTGATTGATAGTCTGCGGGCCGCTGTTGAGGAGCATGCCATTCGTTTGTTAACTTTGCAACAGCCTCTAGGCGGTCGCGATCTACGCTTTCTTGCCTCCGCGCTCTCCATTGTGGGTGATCTGGAGCGCATGGGCGATGGCGCAGCAGGCATTGCGCAGAACGTGTTACGTATGGCCCCGTTGCGAGGCGAGACGATGCCTCACGTGAAGATTGATGAAGAGATTGCTGGCAGAAAATTGCATGAAGAGGTTTCCGAAGAGACGATCATGCATGGTATTCAGGAGTTAGGCAAAGAGGCCCGTCGCGTCTTGCAGGGAACCATGAAAGCTTTCGCGGCTCGTGATGTCAAGGCTGCTCGCTACATCTGGGAAGAGGATGATGTTGTCGATGTTCGCTACCATCTGGTACGCCACGATTTAATGGCAATGATGACGGGCGCTCGTGCGATCCCGGCACTTCAGAATGACTCGCTTATCTTACAGCGTGCCACCTATCTGTTGTGGATTGCACATAAACTGGAACGCGTCGGCGATCATTGTTCGAACATCTGCGAGCGGTTGCTCTTTATTGTCGAAGGTGAAACATACGCTCACCAACAAACGCAGCCAACTTCATAAAAGAGCGGCAGGGAACAATTTCAGGTGTACCCTGCCGCTTTGATTATTCCTTGATGGCGTCCCAGAAATAGTTTGCCAGCTGTACATATCCTGAAGGACTGGGATGAAAACCATCGGCACTGATGTATTCTGGATGCGTGGTGAGTGCTCCTCCTCGAATAAAAAGATCAACCAGGGCGATGTTATAGCGTGTAGCCAGAGTTGCTATCCCCGTGTTCCAGCGTCGAATCTGAGTGAGTATTGTCGCCTTCTGTTCCGCCGTTTTTTGGGCAAATGCTGGAAGCTTCGTCAAATCCGGTAAATTTGCCATCACTATGCGTGCCTGCGTCCCTTCGCGCAACTGTTTGAGCAGCGTTGCCAGATCCTGCATATAGTCATCATAGCGCACACCAGCCACGAAATCGTTCGTCACCAGCCAGATCGTAATCAGGCGTGGAGAGGTCGAAAGGGCCAGGGGTAGCTCTTTCTGAAGCGCTGCATGCAATTTGATGCCGCTCACCCCCAGGTTGAGGAGGTGAGAGCCTTTGGGGAGATGATCCGCGATGAGTGGAACATAGCCCTGCGAGCCTGGTTTGTTGCTGCCGACGCCAACCGCGTCTGACGCTCCAAGCGCAACATATGTAATGGAACCATGTGCCAGCAGTTGTTGTCCTGTAATTGGTTGTACTGGCTGTTGCTGGATCTGGTTGGTTGGTGATGGTCTGCTCACGGGATTGCTTGTGGCTTGCGATGAACAGGCAGAGCAAACAAGAAGCAGCACCAGCGCTTCTAACGTTATCCAGAATCGAAAATGCTTCATGCGAAATAAACCTGATAATACTATTTCAACTTGATCTATATTGTATCATACTGGGGATGGCGCGCTGGATAGTCCTGAGTTAGACCATCCAGCGATTCATGATATAGAGTAGCGTCAGGACGCCAAGCAGGATAGGGAAGAAGAGAGTGAGTGCTTGATGCAAACGAGGATATTTGATGCCGAGAGCGCCAAGCGTAATGAAGCCAGGGAACATGACCAGCACAAAACGCTGGCTCGATTGCAGCGGATCGGCAAGTGCGCCTGTGGCCGGGGCAAGCAGGGCGATAAACAGCGAGAGGACGAGCCAGAGCGTATAGCTGGGTCGCAATCTGCGCCATCCCGCAACCGTTAACGCGATAAAGCCGAGGATCGCGCTCAGATCGAGGATCGAGTGCGGCGTGTTGCTGCTCGTGAACGGCTGTCTCCAGAAGATCTCGGCCAGGTTTTGCCAGATGCCTACCACCGGCAGAGCCATGAAGCGCCCCCAATGGCTTTGCACTGCGCTAAAACGCAAGGGATCGCCAGTCACTTTCCAACAATAATAGGCATAGACGGCGATGCCCAACGGGATCAGGACGATGGGCAAGAGGCGAAGTATCAACGTTCTGGCCTCGCTCAACAAGATTTTTACTGAGAACCCCGTTTCTTCTCGCGATACCCACACTTCATAAAGATAAGGTAAAACAAGCAAAATACCAGAATTGCGAGTCAATGAGGCAAAGAAGCCCATGATGCCAGCGAGCAGCCAGCGGCGGCGTCTCATTGCCAGAAAACTGCTTGCTGTACACAGTAGGAAGAGCGATTCGGTGTAGGGGGCAAAGAAGTAGAAGGCGGTCGGGAAGAGGCAGAGATAGAGCAGTGTGCGCCGCCCCACCTGTTCTCCCAGCGCATCTTCAGCCAGTTGATAGATCACGAACATGGAGGCCAGAAATGCCAGATTGCTGATAATGATCCCCAGCAGCACGTGACCATGATTGCCGAAGACCCAGGCGGCTGCACGGATCAGAAGCGGGAAGAGCGGGAAGAAGGCGTGGTCGTAGGGATGGTTTAGCGAAAGATACCCATATTGCGCGATGCGTGTATAGTTGGCGGCATCCCAGCGATTCCAGGAGGCGACCAGGGCGTTTAAACCAACGGGCGTGCTGGTATATTTTGGCAGCGTCATCAAAATATAGCCGAAATACGTGACCATCACCAGAGCGAGCCGCGAGGCCGAAAAGAGGTAGAAGATGTCACGAATAGCTGTGCGTTTCATGATCAAAATACCTGTTCCATTCAATAGCTCTTGAGAAGATCTCATCATATGATAATAAAAACGAAAGAGAGATATGTGAGATAACTATATGTTGTTTTGAGCAATCTGTAAACTCATTAGACGAGGCATGGTCACGAAGTTCTATTTTTCTTGCCATACCTCGTGAAAGAAACGCCAGAAAGAGTGGTTAGAGAGAACTGCGGCTATCGCGGTCAACCAGGGTAAGTTTGCCGGTGTTGATGTCGATGACGAGGCCATGTACGGGAATGCGTGGCAGATATGGGCTGCTGCGAATAACGTTCACAACTTCCTGTACATTGACGTGGACATCGTTAAAGGCCCCGGTCCAGTTCACCAGCCCATTCAGATCGCCCAGACCTTCTTTCTGGATCAACTCCTGTGGATCAACACCGAGAGCCTGCATTGATGCCGTCAGCACCGTTGGGTTGACATTGGCGAGGCCGCACTCGGTATGTCCAATGACCAGTACCCGGCGCACTCCCAGCAAATAGACACCGCCAGCCAATGAGCGAATCAGGTCATTAGCTGCCTGTGGACGGTCGGGAGTGGAAATAGTGGCACCAGCGGTACGTAGTTCCAGCACATCGCCGCGCTCTAATCCAAGAGCTGGCTCGAACATATTGATCAGGCGACAATCCATGCAGGTAACAACCGCCGTATGCTTGCGTGGTGCATGCCCCACATGTGGAAGCTGCGTTTGCTGAAGAAAGCGTTCATTGTTGGCCAGAATCTCATCTAATATGTCAGGCATAGAAGTATATCCTTCCAATCGCTTTGTGATATGACGGCTCTGTAGCGACAATGCCTTGCGCTTGTCGCGGTCGGATAGCTTTGTGATATGACGGCTCTAGTGTAGCATAGCAATCATGGAGGAACAAGCTTTCTCTGAGGAAAATAAGCAAGGGGATCGAATGCGAAATGGCTAAAACTGTCAAGGTATTGCGTGAGGGAATGGTGCTATCATAGCATCTCTCATACCATAGAAATAGTGAGATTGACATTGACAAGCTACTGACCCCATGCTATTATCATATATACAAGTGCTTATTCTGCTATTTGTAGTAGAAACTGTTTTCTAGCTATTACATAATCAGCACCAGTTGTGGTAAGATATTTACACGGCTCTCTCTGGTAGTACCGTAGAAAGATCTGCCGCCGTTTCTCCTTTCCGTTTTTGCTTGTCCTGGAAGTCATTCGGAAACTGCTTCGCCATAACCCCGGATTCTTTGCTATACTGCGTTTCCGAACGAGTTGTTAATGACTCATTCCAGCGATTGAAGTTAGTAGTCGTTGGAGCAATGTGCATGAAATTACGTGGGACTGCTACAGATAAACTCGCCGATGTTATTCAAATGCTGCAACTTGTCCATCGAACTGGACTTCTGCGAGTACAACGTGCTGTAGATAATGGTGTTGAAGAGGGATCGATCACCTTTCAAGATGGACAGGTTATGGATGCGAATGCCGGTGCCACTCAGGGATCGGACGCGTACAAAAGGCTGATGACCTGGACCACCTGCAATTTTGTATTTGAAGCCTTACCCTCTTCGGCTTCCCCTTCGCTTCCTCCTACCTCTGCTCCTCCCGCTCGGCCTGCCACAGGAAACATTACCAGGCCGCTTCCCGCCTATACGCGGGAGCCACCGGTTGCTTACTCTGGCGTGCCGTATCGGGTCTGGCCAGTTGGGGAGGTCTTACCGGACTTTCAACGTCTGGGTCTTTCTCGTGTCCATCGACAATTATTTTTACTTATCGATGGGCGACGTACAGTTTATGAGCTGATGAATTTGATCCGTCGTCATCCCCAGGAAGTCTCTGCCATGCTGACTGATCTGGAGTACGCTGGTCTCGTCAAGCAATAACGAGTACGCAGTTTTCATGAACAGGCAAGCAGGTGAAGATATGCGCCTGCTTGCCTGTTTCTCTATTGGATCGGAGCCAGCGTAGCGGTTCCCATCGTTCCACTCGCAGTGATTGCGCCACAGCCAATCAGTGTTGGCTGGCCGTTAGCGTTGGGCGTTTGCGGGTCAACGACGGCGAAGAACCAGTTGGTTGGAAGGGCCGTTCCCTGTACTCCATTGATATTGGTGTCGTCATCGTTCATCCCCTGCGCATTGAGATCTTCGCGGTGATTAAAGATGACGTTGCCGGTGCAGCTGTTGGTACGCACCTGGATATTGACGGCTTCGTTGGGACGCTGCGTGTAGGTGACGTTCTGCATGATCTCTACACTATGCTCCATCGTATCCAGATTGAACGTCGCGTTGCCCTGCGCGCTCACTGCGGGAACACCATTGCCGCCATTTGCTGGGACTGGGAGGACGGTGCCAAGCGTCGCGGTTGCTGTCTGACCGTTGCCATTCGCGACAACGGATCCGCAGCCTACTGTAGCATTCTGCATCTTCGTATCGGCCACCGTAAAGAACCAGTTGCCAGGTAATGTCACTCCTTGAACGTTGTTGATGACAGTATCAGCATTGTTTGCCCCGTTATCATCCAGATCTTCTCGCTGCGTAAAGATGACTTTGCCAGTGCAGCTATCGGTACGCACCTGGACATTGACGGCCTGATCCGGGTGATTGGGATAGGTGATATTCAACTGCACACCAACACTGCGCTCGTTGGCCTCTAGATTAAATTTGGCCGTCCCCTGAACCGCTTGCGTCACTCCGCCATTATTGCCGCCCTGGTTGGCAGGTGTGGTTGGCGTTGGGACTGGATTTTGACCATTCCCATTGTTGCCATTTGGCTGGTTGATTGTTGCGGCGGTAACAACTCCATTGGCATCGGTGGTGAGCGTGATCGGGTTCTGGATTTTCAACAGGCCGACGCAGTTTAAGCCATCGGCTCCCAGCGATGCCGAGAGGCGGTTTGCCAGGAAGGTGAACATATTGTTGGCCGTTGCGCCACCGTCCGGCGATGGGAGCGCCTGGAAGATTTGCATATCGAGCTGTAAGCGGGTCGGATTGATATTGACCAGATTTTGACAATAGGTTGTGCCGCTGGCTGCGTTGAGGCTGGCCGCAGGCTTCTGGTTCGCGCCTCTGCGGTATGCATTGACCTTATTCAAATCCTGGTTGCCGTTGTTGAGAACCATCGGATCGTTTGCAGGCACCAGTGCTACCGGCGCTTGCTGATGAGCCGCAGCCTGTAGTTCGTCGGTCGCAAAGGTGGCCACCATATTGTTATTGTCGGCGATATCCGGCACCGTCCACGATTGGCAGCCAAGAGCAGGTGCAACGAATGCTGTTAATAGCGCATTATCGCTCGGATTAGCAATAACGGTTGCATTTGCCAGTTGTGCCTTGTTCGCGGCAGTGTTCTGGGCGGTCTGGCCGTTAGCGTTCACAAGGTATTGTGTTTGCACGTTGTCGGCCTGGTCCATATCGACGAGGCTGAAATCACGTGTCGTGGGGCAGGCCTGCCCATCTTTCGCCATCCCGATAGCGGGAACGGTGAGGTTGCCAGCTTGAATAGCCCTGTTCGCGGCGGTGAAGAAAGCGGGGGCATTGCAGTAAGCGAACTGACCAAAGGGAGAGTTTGCAACGCCGTTGACACAGTTGCCGTTGGCCATATTGCCGCCTAGCCTGACCTGTGATCTTCTCGTTTTGGTGGTGGCCTTCCCGCCTGTCTTGGCGTTGTTTTTGAGTATCTTGATGGTATCGCCGTTGAAGCCAAACCAGATCCCGACGACCGCGCGTGCGGGCAGCGTGGGGACGGTTGGCGCGACAGCGGGTTGAGTGCCCTGGTCGATAACCAGGGGATTGTATGTGGTAATCTGACCGGTGGCGGGATCAATAATGTCCGCCTGTACAAAGGCCGATTGCGCGATGTTGGCTTCATTACACGGCCCTTGAGCCGGATCGGTGGCAACCAGTTGATAGGGCGTTGCCAGTCCCTGTGCCGTTAAAGGATTGGCCGGTACAAGCAATGTACAGTTAGGGTTAGGATCTGCCGCTGCCGCGTGGGAAGCGATGAATGTCTGAATAAACACTGTGCCAGCGATCAGCGCGAGTATAATCGGAATACTCAGACCGATCAGCATCAATGGCGACATGCGCTTTCGCCGTTTCCGAGTGTAAATAGTAGTGTTCAGCGATTTTGCTGGATCTCTCGGTTTTGTAAGCATAGTTCTCTCCTGAAAACCCTTTCGATGAAGTGAAGCAGCTATATTTACTTCTCATCCTGTAGTGCAGACGTACACCCGCCAGGTAGAGCTATGAGCTTCTGCCCCTCTCAAAAAATAATCTTGTACTGATCCTACCATGCATCCTGGCACATATATGCATGGGTTTTGTTTTAGCTGATAAATAAGTACCAATACGGCATTGAGAAATCTCAACCATGTATATATGCTTTATGGGGAACAATTCCTAGATTTGGCTGTTTCTGTAAAAAACGGAGGGTATAGACGTAGAGGGACTGGAGTGATAAAACGACTTGGGAGGCGTGGTGAAGCCGCTCAAACGGGAAGCGAAAGAGGAAGTTTTGGGGTATAGGTGCTTCCTCTTTCTACTAAAAGAAAGGTTATTAATATGAAGCGCTAGAGCCTACATGTCAACATAGATAGTACCATCTTCCGCGTTGAATGTCTGACACTTGCCTGGATAAATAACATAGATGCCATTGTCGCCGATGAAGTTAACCGGGAACCTATTGGTGTCGCATATGCGCGTTACCCCGCTGAGTTCCTGGCCGCGTGTGCCTGGTGGAAGACATTCTGTGCCAGCATCTGATGTGACCAGCGCTCCGATACAACCAGATTGTACCGATGTATGTGGTTGCACTGGAGCTGCCGCATGTGCATGGCTTGCAACCACTCCCGCGACACTAAATAATCCCACCAGAATGAGTAGCAAGCCAATGAGTTTGATTCTTTTGCGCATTTCCTCTCCTCTCGTGTATTTATGATGAAGCTACCAGATACTTTGCTATAATACATTGTAAATAGAATATAAAATCAAATATATAATTATAAACCCGATCTATGGTGTGGACATGAAAAAAGGGCAGCGAAAACGCAAGACGACGTTTTCGCTACCCTTTTTAGCAAAAGAGCGTATTAGCCAGCGGATACCTTTTTGGCTCCGGTATAGAGAGCCTGGGCACCGTCTGAGACGGTACGGCTGCCAGCGGCAACCTCGTTGCCAATGCTTTTGAGCAAATCCTGTACCTTAGATGCTCCTGGTGGATCAAGCACCGTTTTCACAGCGGTCAGGTTGCTGGCGGAGACTCTGGCGATATAATCGACCACTTTGAGCTGGATATCTGTCATCTTTGGTCGGAGCAGGTTCAATCCTTTGGCCGATCCTGGAATGCCACGTTCAATGCCAAGCGTTTTGATCGCATTGCTATCGTTAATGATGAAATTGGCATATTTAATGGAGGTCTGTGGATACTTCGTATCTGCGTAGATGCTAAGTAGCTGAGATGTTTTCAGATACATGGCTGGGCTTGATCCCGTCCCTCCTGTCGGTGGAGTTGTGAGGCCCAGTCTTCTCTGTGGCGAGATCGCAAATGCGGCCTTCTGAGAAGACTCGTACAGGTTGGAAAGGGTGAACATAAACGCGGCTTTACCTTGCACCACGCTATTGTCCTGTGTCGAGCCGGAAACGTCCAGATTTTTTTGCAGGCTATACGGGAGACAGGCGCGTGCATCCCGCATCTTGCTCCAGTAATTGAACCAATCTCCGGCTTCTTCCTGCGTGAAATTGACCTGTCCGTCGCGGGTATACATCTCATGACCATGCTGACGGAGGAATAATTCAAAGGAGGTGATATCAACGCTAATATCCTGTGTCGCATAAGCGGTACCACCCAGCGCCTTTGTCAGCTCGGTTGTATAGGTCATGAAGCTATCCCACGTCCAGCTTTCCGGCAGCGGCATACCTGCTTTGTCCAGATATTCCGCATTATAGAAGCAGGACTGGTAGTTACCGCCCAGAGGGATGCCATAGACTGTGTTGTTGACCTTGCTACTGCTCAGTAAAAGCGGGTCGAAGTCCGACATATCTAGCGTCTGGTTATAGATGATCTCGGTCAGGTCCATCAATTCGCGTTTGCGCACATATCCTGCGATATAACGCATATCCATTTGGATAAGGTCTGGTGCCTTGCCACTGGCGACCAGGGCATCCAGCTTATTAAAATAGTCATTAAAAGCGAAGTACTGCGAGGTGATCTTGTAGTTTGGGTTCTGCTTATTGAATAAGTCGAATGTAGCGCGGGTGAGCTGGTCCCTGGTGGCCGAACCCCAGAACAGCATGCTCAACGTCCCGCTATCAGGTTCCGCCTGATTTGTGCCGATAGTTGCGTTTGCGTTATCGGTGCCGCAGCCAGCCAGCCCTAGCAGAGAAAGGCCGGCGAGACCAGTCAAGCCCTGTTTAATGAAGTGTCTACGTGTAGTACTCATAACCCATGCATTCCCTTTATGTGTCCTTGTATCTACTTGTTCCCCTGCAAGTTGCTTATCTTTCTCCTACAACGGAGGTGAGCTGCTCCACGATGTATTCCATCTGACTCGCTGCCTCGTTGGTTGAGGTGGCTCCACGTGTGAGCTGCTCGGTTGCCTGGGTAGTGACGCGCAGGCTGGTGGCCAGTCTATCGTTCATCGTTTCCTGGTGTTTGACCGAGCGTTCGATGTACGCTGCTGCCTCCATCATCTCGTACAACGACTGCTGCAACTTCTCTTTGTCAAGATAGTGGATATCGCGGACAAGATCATTGCTGAGAGTATTGATACGTTTGGCGGCAACCGAGGTCGCGTTGGTGTAGTACTGCACCGATTTGAGGGCTACCTGTGAGGCTTCAACCATCCAGGTCTGCTCAGCTGCGACAACACTCTCTTCGTCTGCCAGAGTCTTCAAGGAGACGTTGCTCTTACGGAGCAGGGAGACCGAACGCAGGATAGGCACTGCGAGATTTCTACCGACGAACAGACCAACGCCGAGCGCTACTACCAGCACCAGAGAGACGATAATAAAGATACTGATAAGCTGCTGATCCGCAAGGCCGGTCACTGCATTAAACGGTTTGAACAGAACATACGTCCAGGGAACGACGCTGCTGGTATAGCGAGCAACTTCAAAGCTTTCCTGTTGCCCGGCGGGAGTAAATTGCGTGATGTTGGCAGCAGCATCGTTTTTCTGGAAGGCGGCCAGCTGGTCATCAGCTTTTGTTACCACCGCGTCTGTATCGTTACCGTAAAGGTTTTCGTCCTCAATTTGTTTTTGCGTATCCGTCGAGAGTGAACCTATCGCTTTGAAAAGAAAAGGCGAATGTGTAAAGCCTGAGTGGTCCGAATTGGTATAGGCGATACGCACGCCGTTCTGGTCAACGATAGTGGCATAGGTGCCGATGCCGTTGGTTTGTGGCTCACTGTCTACTGGTCCCCAGATACGTCGTAGTCCTAGCGAGGCACGTACATAGCCGACGATGTTGAAATTGGTATCAGTCACACGCGCATAGAGATCAACAGAAGGCGTGTTACTGGCGAGATCATAAAAGACATCAGAGATATAGATATTACCAGATTGCTTTAAAGTTTGCTGCGCGCCAGGCACGATCATATATTTATTTTTCCCATGTGTTGCTGGCGCGGATGGATAGCCCATAACCAGTTTGCCCTGGGCATTGAGAAGCGAGATACTGATATAGTTGGCGACATCGCGGTGCTGGGCGCTCAGAAGGATATTGCGTACCTCGGCGTCGCTGATCTGGCCTCCTTGCAGCTTTGTTCTTACAGCGGATGTCTCGCTCAGTGTTTTGACATCGTTCAAGCGCTCCGAGAGATAGGTATCGACCAGTTGAATATGCGTCTGGGTCGATCTTTCCATATCGCCACTAATCTGTGAGATCAAGGCGGGACGCAAAAATATCTCAATACTGCCAATCGTTACCAGCAGCGGCACGATAGCGGTCAGTGCCAGCAGCAAGGAAATATAGACAGAGAGTGAAAAGCGTCTTTTTCTAAATGAGATGGGCGCATTTTTGGGCGTCCGAGATGCACTATTGTTGATTTGCGTACCTGGCGCTTCCTGTTGTAGCATGGGCGGCGCGTCGTGTTGCAACATAGATATGACCTCCTTCTCTACCAGCGAATTAGACCGGCACGTTCTAAGTCATCAAGCAGCGTGTCCACCTCATCAGTGCGATGGCCGATCAAAATAATCAGTTCTGGCACACTGCGTTGTCCATCGATGAGCAAAAAGAGCTGGCGATGGAGACGTGTCAGCCCCAGGCGATTAAAGTGTGGCAGGATCTCGTTCACTGCCCGTGTCCGCTGAGGAACATGACGTGCTCCTAGCGATCCAGTCGTAGGCTTGCTTATGGGGGCAAAGCCCACGAGTGAATTTCTATTCACTGGTGACATTTGTACAGGCGGTAAAGGCGGGCTGTTCGTTTGCGTAGGCGCTTGAAAAACGAAATAGCAGAGCTGCCACGCCTGTAGCCGCTGTAACGCCTCTGGCCCCCGATAGGGGCCGAGGCTGGCATCAATGATTTGTCCGTTCTGGAGAATAATGACGCCCTGTTCAATTGTATGGTCCAGTGCGTCCCGATTGACCAGTAAGGTGCCTGATTTGCGGGCCATTTGTAACATCTGAATGACATCCGACAGTTTGTCGGTGGCTGTTCCTCGCGCCATCATGACTCACTACTCCCACCAGGATGCGTGTTTGTATTACACCTGTAGTTTTAGCCTTTGATTCCTGACGATGCAGCGCCTTCAATGAGGAGGCGTTGGAAGGCAATAAAGAAACCGAAAATGGGGATTAACGAGATGACCGAAACGGCAAAGAGCTGTCCATAGGCCGATACCCCTGTACCATCTAGAAACGTACGTAGCGCTACTGGTACGGTGTAAACCGATTGGTCATTCAGAAAGATAAGCTGGGTAAAAAAGTCGCTCCACGTCCAGATAAAGGTAAATATTGCGGTTGTCGCTAGAGCTGGCATTGCCAGAGGTAAAATGATGCGTAGATACATCTGGAAATGGTTACAGCCGTCAATCTTTGCTGCGTCATCCAGGTCGCGCGGTATGGCACGAATGAATTGGACGAGCAAGAAAATGAAAAAAGCGTCTGTCGCGAGAAATTTTGGCACGATCAGTGGCAGAAAGGTATTCACCCAGCCGAAATCTTTGAATAAGACATACTGCGGTACGATAACAACGTTATAGGGCAGCATAATCGTACCGAGCATGAGCATAAACCAGAACGCTTTGAATTTGAAGTTTACGCGGGCAAAGGCATATGCCGCGAGGGAGCAGGAAACGACGTTTCCTACTACGGCTCCAAGACAAACAATGAGAGAGTTCCCAAAGAATACATCAAAAGAGTAGTCTAGCGCTGTCCATCCGTCTGTGTAGTTGCTCAGCGTCCAGGTACGCGGTATGAGACTTACGTTGGTGAAGGTTTCGTTGAGCGGCTTAAATGATGCGCCGATCAACCAGAGCACCGGGTAGAGCATCAGCACCGCCCCTATGATAATGACGGCGTGGGTAAGTGTCCGCGTCCAGATTCGTTGCTTTGTGCGTCCAACTTGATGAATCATCGTTGATTAATTCCTTTCATCCTGATAGAACACCCAGAAGCGCGAAGACAGGAATGCGAGTGCTGTAAAGATGGTAATGGCAATCAAAAGAACCCAGGCCATTGCCGAGGCATAGCCCATATGCAGGTTGCCAAAGCCTTCTTGATAGATGTACAGGGTATAGAATAACGTGGAGTCTATCGGTCCACCACTTCCACCACTGACGATGAACGCCGGGGTAAAGGCCTGGAACGCTCCAATCATTTGCAGCACCATGTTGAAAAAGACAATTGGTGTGAGCAAAGGAAGCGTGACGTGCAGGAAGCGGTTGAACGCTCCCGCCCCATCTATGGTTGCAGCCTCGTAGTATTCTGGTGAGATCTGCTTGAGGCCGGCCAGGAAAATGATCATTGGTGAGCCAAATTGCCAGATTGCCAGAATAATCAATGTGCCCAGCGCATAACTTGGACTGGAGATCCAGCTGGTGTTGGACTTGATTCCGATCAGGGCCAATACCTGATTGACCAATCCTGTAGTGTCAAAGATCTGACGCCACAGGATTGCAATGGCTACACTACCTCCCAGCAACGAGGGGACGTAATATACGGCACGATAAATGGAGAGTCCTCGTAACCCGCGATTGAGCAGTAACGCCAGTGCTAGCGCGAAGACCATTTTGAGCGGCACCGAGACAACGACGTAGATCAACGTGACTTTGACCGAGGCCAGCCAGCGTGGGTCTTGAAACATCGCCGTAAAGTTCTGGATGCCAATCCATTCTGGTGCCGAAAGTAAATCGAACTTTGTGAATGAAAGATAGAGCGAACTAAACATAGGACCGGCAGTCAGTCCTATTAACCCCGCAAACCAGGGAAGGAGAAAGAGATACCCGGCCAGGTTCTCTTTCCCCGCTGCCGATAATTTGAAGCCGCGAGCGCGCTTCTCCTTTAGCCCTGTTTCCTTTACCTCATCATGTTCTTGCTTGCTGGGGGTAGGTATCATAGCCCCGACTCCTTTTGTTATCAGCCCCCGAGGGCTTTCTGCGCGTCCGCGTAGAAGGATTGTGCCCCGTTGGTTACGGTTTGTTTGCCAAATCCAACAGCCTGAGCTGTACGGATCAATGCTTGCTCGACTGCTCCAGCGCCTGATGGATCAAGGATCTGTTTGGGCCGCGACTGACCGCTCTTGCTCACCATGTTGATGTAGTCCACAACCATCTTCTGCGAGTCGGTCAGAGAAGGGGCAAGGAGTTCTTTGGCTTTCGCCGAACCGGGAACGCCGCGCTCCACCGATAGAACTTTGACTGCTTCAGGATCGTTGATCATGAAACCAACAAATTTGGTGGCATCATCGACATATTTGGTCTTTGAGGAGACGCTCATGAGCTGTGACGTTTTGAGATACATACCACCCTGAGATCCCTGCGCGCCTGTTGGGGTCATATGAATGCCCACTTTGTGCTGCATCAACGCCTGGAACGCATCAACCAGGTTGGAGAGTGTGAGGGTGAAAACGGCTTTGCCTTTGACGATGTTGGTGGTCGGGGTGCCGCCTGTGATCGCTTCGGCTGCGACATCGATTGGCACACAGGCTTTCGATTTGCGCAACTTATCCCAGTAGCTGAACCAACTGGCTACATCGTCCGCTTTGAAGCCCAGCTTGCCGTCAGCGGTGTAGAGGTCGAGTCCCCGCTGGCGAATCCAGATCTCGAAGGCGGTAATGTTGGTACTTTCGTCTCCAGTCCCGAAGATATTTGGCCCCAGAGCCTTTGCAAGATTTGCACAAACAGTACCGAACTCGTCCCAGGTGAACGTGTCGGGTAGGGTGACTTTGGCCTGTGCAACCAGATCTTTGTCGTAGATGAACGCCTGGTAGTTTCCTCCCAGGGGGATACCATAGGATTTCCCATTAACCAGGCTACCGGTCAGCAACGTCTGATCGAAGTCGGAGAGATCGATGGTCTTGGCGGAGATGGCGGAGGACAGATCGAGCAGGAGGCCTTTTTTGACATACTCTGCGATATAGCGCATGTCCATCTGAATGAGGTCGGGAGGAGTGCCGCCTGCAATCTGAGTGCTCAGTTTGTTCCAATAGGCGTCAAATGCTGTGAACTGCGATGTAATCTTTACATCGGTGTGCTTCTTCTCAAATAGTTGAATCGTCTGTCTGGTCAGTTTGTCGCGTGCGGCAGCACCCCAGAAGAAGAGTTGCATATTCTTTGTTCCCCCAGCAGACGAGGAACCATTACTACTGCCACCGCAAGCGGCGAGTCCTAAAAGTGAAAGACCCGCAACACTCCCAGCACCCAGTTGCAATACCTGGCGTCGGTTATAGATTGTCTTCATTGCTGTATTTCAATTCTCCTGTGTAATTCTGAGAGCATCTGAAGCCTGGGTAGATACAAGTGGAGATCACACGCTCTCAAGTGCCAAATAAAAATAGCATCGATGCAATGACGCTATTAAAAAATAAAGTTTGATTCTGCTATCTGTTGGTGATGAGCTACAAGCTTTGAATGACGTGTAAAACGATTTCTTCGCCCAGCATTCGGATATTAACATAAGGTAATTTTATTGTCAACAATAGTAGGGTATTCTGGCGTATTATTTAGGATCAAAACTGTATTAAAATAGTATTAAAAATGTAGATAATTTTATCCTTTGTCTTATGCTTTAAACCTCCTGCATTTTGAATCAAATTTCGTCGCACGTATCCTCTGCGTTTGTATCATTCTGTAAATGTACAACGCGCATTACTCGAATTTTTTCTCTGCCATACAGCATACCGCTGTTTCGTTTATTGGATAATAACCTCTTCAGGGTGTACCCCCATTTTCCTCTTCGTGGCCTTTTTCTCTCTCCTCTACGAGTTGTCTATCAATTCTTCAATTTTATGTTACTACTGCTACATTCATAAGTTTAAATATTGGATGAGTTTTTTGTGAATAAGGGGGATCTCATGTATTATCAGCCGGACAACAACGATTCAAATCAATCACCTTTCAACAATCAGCCTACACAACAAGGGCCAGGCGCGTTTGACAATTCTTCCTGGCAGTATCCATCAAATGATCCATATAACAATTACAAGAGCAACTACAATCAAGCAGGCTATCAGCCACAGTTCCCGGGACAGTTTGGCTATCCACCGCCGACTGCACAGAAAAAGGGTCTCTGGAGCTGGTATAAAGGACAAAAGAAGTGGACGCAGACGGGTATCGGTTGCGGAACCGTTTTCCTTGCACTCATGCTCTGTGTCTGTTCGCTATCGGCCATTAATGGCAATCAGCCGTCTTCTCAGGTAGCATCCTCGGCGACAGCAACGCCTACTCAATTTATCTCTACAAATGCGGAGACCGCGACCCCAACGGATGCCGCTGTGGTCTCAACTGCAACTGTCGATACTATGTCTGCACCGGCAACTGCCACACCAACACCCATACCACCAACGCCGACGCCGATTCCACCAACACCAACGCCTGTTCCCACGAAGCCGCCGACGCCAACACCGACGCCGATTCCCACAAAGCCACCGGTTCCCACGCTGGCACCAACACAGCCGCCAAAAACGGGCGTCAATGGGAATCCCTGGGGCTACGACTTTACCCCTGGCAATCTGATTTCTAGCCCACCTGCTAATTTTTGCGACTACTTTAATTGCATTAAAAGCTTCTGGCAGAGTACGAATGGCTATGTTGATGAGTGCAATGATGGAACCTTTTCGCATTCGGGCGGCGTCAGGGGGGCATGCAGTTCTCATGGAGGTGAGAAGAGGCCATTATACAGTCATTAATATTGATATATTGATATTAATCGGTTTATCGTGCAAGCTTGCGCGTGTATGGCGGCGTCTCGTTCGTTGCCATACACGCACCATATACCTATTAGATGGGAAGTGGGGGAAGATGCGTTTGGGAGCTAGTCGGGAACGGTTGTGAGCGTGGGGACCACGCCGATAATGTAATGCTGGCTGACTTTGACATCATTTTTCGCGATGGTCAGCGTCTCCACAAGCAACTCGATACCTTGATATGGGATGCGTCGCACCTCTAGCTGAATCACCTTTGGATCATCCCCTTCGTTCAAGCGGGCGAAGATGAATGGAGGGGCTTCACCTGGATCGGTCGCTTCGTGCCTGGGATTATTGGCAAAACCATCGTTGGAATCCTCAAAGTTATCCCACAAATCGAGCTGCGCATATTCTGTAAACACCTCTTGTTCCGCCTGCGAGCCGAGCCGTTTCGCCTGTGCGAGCAATGCGAGTTGTCGCATGATGAGAGGCATCCTGAATGGTACGCTGGTTGGCTTGCTGGCCGGATTCCCATATAGTTTGAGTTTGTGGCAGGCGATGGGGAGCGATATGCTCGCCAATGCGCTGTTGACCGCCGGGTTGTTTGCCTTCCTTGGCCTGGGAGCGTTTTTGCTCGCTGATGTGCTTATTCATTTTGAGGCGGCTAAGATACGGCCAGCTGAGACCTTCACCTGGTCGTGGAGAGGAATGTGTTATGGGTTTCTCAAGTCTCTCAGTCTGGCGCTACTGGGCGCGCTGCTCATCGGGCTTATCGGTGTGATACTTGATGGGATCGTCAATGGTGTAGGAGACATACCATCCATACTGCGGCGCATATTGTTGATTGAGAGCTGGTTTTTGTGGGCATACGGCCCCTTCTTTGCGTTGATCGGCGGCCTCTTTGGTGCTGTAACTGGTGCAATATCGGGCAACTTTATCGATGTACGCAATATTACCACCCCGAATCAGGGCATTCGACGGTCAATGCGCAATGGTGTGCTGGTGGGTGGCGCCTGTATGGTGATTGGGGGGATGGTTGGTGGGCTGTTCGGCGAAGCCATTACCGTACAAGATACGACGCATTTTCTCGTCTTTGCGCTGGTCTTTGGACCGTTAATTGGGATTGTGTGTGGGCTGCGTGTGGGTGGCGTCACCTGCATTCAGCATTTCACCTTGCGCTGGCTACTCCGCGATGCCGATGCGCTCCCCTGGCGCTATGCTCGCTTTCTGGATTTTGCTGCTGAGCGCGTCCTCTTGCGCAAAGTTGGCGGCGGCTATAGTTTTGTTCATCGCTTGCTGCTCGATTACTTCGCCGGGCTGGAACCATAATAGCGGCAAGTGAAAATGAGGAATGGGTAAAACAAGTGATAAGGGGCAGAGAGGGAGCGTATAGGGGGTGTACGGGCCTATACGCCTCTCTTTATCCATTATTTTACGCAAAAAAATGAGACCACGATTAAAAATATTCATCAATTTCAGAGAAAGAGCAAATGAAAATGATCTCATAATTACAAATCTATCATTCCCCGCCAGTGTAGATGTTGTAGTACATTCTGGTTATGTATCTCTGCAAGCGCTGTTTTTCCATCGTCTTTCTTCACGGGGCTTGTATAATTACAAGAGATACATGCATAATAATAATGGTAGCTTGCCATCCTCTATTGGTGCCATGCCAGATGATACGCATGGCAATCGCTGCACGTGGGGGACTTTTTTTGTGTGTCAGATGCTAAATAGGCTGACTCCTATGCTATCGTAAATGCTGTACAAGGATGTTGCGGTTCAACATATTACTGCGATGTCCCTTGTGTCGTAGTCGCGCGATTTATCGTGCATTTCCGCTGATATGTGATAAATCGCGCGACTACGACAGGGGGATGAGAACTAGCTTTTTTGCTTTATATGCATCTATGCGGGTAAATGATATTGAAAAGAGAGAATCTTTCCTATGGCACATGATAATAACAATCCTTCGTGGAGCAACGCTTTTGGCTCGCATTCTTTAACAACGCCTGTTCCTGCGGTAGGGGAACACTCCGGGAATACTGTTCAGCGGCAAATGAGCGGGACAGATATTCATGATCAGACTACGCTGCACAACACCCTGGCTGCGGCAACCGGGGTAGTCGATGCTAATCCCAATATAACCCCTGTGATTCGCGTTCGTCATTTGAGGAAAACATATATGCTGGGTCAGACTCCCGTGTATGCTTTGCGCGATGTCTCTCTGGATGTGTATCCAGGCGAGTTTGTGGCAATTATGGGACCATCGGGGTCCGGCAAATCAACATTTATGAATACTCTGGGGTGTCTGGACCGTCCAAGCAGCGGCGAATACTGGCTAGCTGGAAGCCTGGTGAGCAGCATGCCGAGTGAGGCGCTGGCTCGTGCCCGCAATCGTTTGATCGGTTTTGTCTTCCAAAGCTTCAATCTTTTGAGTAAGGCCAGTGCTTTGAGCAATGTAGAACTGCCGATGATCTATGCTGGCGTCTCGAAGGAAACGCGGCTGCGGCGAGCGCGTCAGGCGCTCCAACTGGTCGGGCTGGGTTCGCGCATGGACCACAAGCCGATGCAGCTTTCGGGCGGACAGCAGCAGCGCGTGGCTATTGCTCGCTCGCTGGTCAACAGTCCCTCGTTACTGCTCGCTGATGAGCCAACCGGCAACCTTGATAGCCGCACCAGCGTTGAGATTATGGCCCTCCTGCAAGAGTTGAATCAGCAGGGCTTGACGATTGTACTGGTTACTCACGAACCTGATATCGCCAGTTATACGTCGCGTCAGGTGGTGTTCCGCGATGGACGCGTAATGCGTGATGAACCAAACCTCAATCCCCGTGATGCCGAGGAAGAGTGGCAGCGGATCGTTGCTGAAAATCCCGATAACGATTACTAAGAAGACTGCAAGGAGTTCTAGCACGTGAGTACACTGCAATCAGGAAGAAAGGCTTCCGGATCTGATCTGATCGTTCCCGCAAAACCACCAAGAAGGGCTTTACCCCCGCTGACTCCGAAAGATTTTTCAGCGGGTGGCATGCTCGGGTCCAATTTTCGTATTGCTCTCGAAGCATTATGGAGCAATCGCGTTCGTTCGTTTCTGACCACGCTTGGTATCTTCATTGGTGTAGCCGCCGTCATTGCCGCCCTGACGCTCACGCAGGGAGTCAGCGAGGCAATTAACAATCAGATTGCTGGCCTGGGAACCAATGTCATTAACATTATTCCGGGCGCTTCTAATAGTCGCGGTGCCTTTGGAGGCGGGGGTGGGCAGTCATTGACGAGTAGCGATGTGACCGCGCTGAAAAAAGTGGACTATGTGACCAACATCAGCCCGGTAATCTCCGTAAGCGCTCAGGTGGTCTATGGCAATCAAAACTGGAATACGCGTGTTCAAGGCGTGAGCGTGAATTATCAGTCGATCCAGAACTGGAACGTTGTCCAGGGGATGTGGTTTTCCGATAACGATGAGGTTGGTGCCAAGCCCGTTGCGATCATCGGGCAGACGGTGGTGGACAACCTCTTTGGCGCGACGGGCGACGATCCCGTTGGTAAAACCATTCGTGTTCGCGATCAACTGTTTAAAGTGGTTGGCGTTCTGGAGGCGAAGGGATCGAACAGCGACGATGTTATCTTTGTGCCATCTTCAACCGCGCTCAACCGTTTGAAGAACTCGATCTATGTAGACCAAATTATCGTGCAGGTCAGTTCTACAGATGCCATCGATCCTGCCCAGCAAGAGATTACCGCGATGCTGCGAGAACGCCACCATCTCCTGAAGGGAGCAGCCAATGATTTCAGCCTCTTCAACTCGCAGCAATTACTGCAAACGGCTGGTCAATTCACCAGCATGCTCACTATCTTGCTCGTTGGTGTGGCGGCTATCTCGCTCACGGTAGGTGGCATCGGCATTATGAATATTATGCTCGTCTCGGTCACAGAGCGGACGCGTGAGATTGGTATTCGTATGTCGATCGGGGCGCAACGCAAGGATATTCGTAACCAGTTTTTAATCGAATCGCTGGCGCTGAGCCTGCTTGGAGGCATTATCGGCCTGATTATTGGCCTGCTTATCGGTCTGGGCGTGACCCATCTGGCGAATCTACCATTTGTCGTTTCCGCATCCTCGCTGATCATGCCCTTTGCCGTCTCTGGCTCTATCGGCGTGATCTTTGGCCTCTACCCTGCGGTCCGAGCCTCCAAGCTTGACCCTATCGTCGCGCTACGCTCTGTCTAACAATGTTTCATGGCTGGCCTCTTTCGGTCAGCCATGATCTGTCGATTTCCCTTTGTGTTCGCAATTCTGACAGACCCTTGACATCTGCCAAATGCGGGTATATACTCACATTATGAAAAGGACATTTTCCTGTCATTGCACAACTCTGCGCTATGCGGCGCAGACGCTCACCGAGGTCTATGATCGAGTCCTTGCGCCGAGTGGTCTCAAGGTGACACAATATGTGCTTCTGAGAAGCCTTCTTCAGGAGGAAGATGAGCAGAGCCTTACCGACCTTGCCCAAAAGCTAGGAAATGATCGTTCGACTATTGGCAGAAATGTGCGTATTCTCGCACGCGATGGGTTGGTCTCTCTGAGTAGAGGGAGCGACCGACGAGAACATACTGTCCATGTCACCCAGAAGGGACGTGAGCAATATGCTCTCGCCACTCCCTTCTGGCAAAAGTCCCAGGCAGCCGTTGAAGAGACACTCGGAGAGGATCAACTGAAGATGCTGAGGACGCTCCTTTCTCAATTGGAAGAGATAAGCTTTTAATTTTTTTGTCCAATATGGGTATATACCCGTGTTATGGAGGAACATGATGAGTTCAAAACGATTTTTGATTACAGGAGCAACAGGATCAACGGGCGGAAAAACCCTCGAATTGCTTCTTGAACGAGGCTACCAGGTGAGGGCATTCGTTCATAAGCGCGACGGAAAAAGTACCCGGCTAGAAAAACGAGGCGTTGAGGTCGTTGTGGGAGATTTGCTCGATTTCACCACGATTCGACCCGCCCTCGAAGATGTTACAGGTGCCTACTTTGTGTACCCTATTGCCCCCGGCCTCATCGAGGCCACTACCTACTTTGCTCAAGCCGCCAGAGAGGCCAGGGTGCCAGCCATCGTGAATATGTCGCAAATCTCAGCAAGGCGCGAAGCGAAGAGTCATGCCGCGTTCAATCACTGGGCGGCAGAACGCGTCTTTGATTGGTCGGGGCTTGCCGTCACCCATTTGCGCCCGACCTTTTTTGCCGAATGGTTTTTCTTCGCGGCGCAACAGATCAAAGACGGTCTGGTGCAATGGCCGTTTGAGGGTAAGCATGCCCCCATTGCGGCGGAGGATCAAGCACGTCTCATCGCGAGCATTTTAGAGCGGCCATCAGCGCATGCCGGGCAAATATACCGACTGTTTGGTCCCAACGAGTATACCTATGCCGAGGCCTTTGAGAAGATTTCGCAGATCTTGGGACATTCAATCAGGTACGAAAGAATATCGTATGAAGAGTATTACGAACAGTTGCTCAAGATAAGGAGTCCTTTCTTTGCGCAGCATATCGTGGAAGTTGCAAAAGATCACGGGAATGGCATTTTCTCTGGCACAGATGAAGTGATCGAGAAAATCACAGGCCAACCGCCAATGGGCCTTGAGGAATTTATCAAAAAGCACCGAAAAGCATTTGAATAAGCCATCTCCATGATCATTGAAAGCGCACCTCTTCTCCTCTACTGATAAGAATAAAGGAGAAGAGGTGCGCCGCTTGCATCTCTCATTCATATTTCCTGCACAATCGGATTGTTCATTCGGCTTTATTTCATCCATATATGTAAATTTATGTAAATGTACTCATACATTGCTCATAAAGGACAATGGATGAGTATATAAATAAAAAAAATGAGGCGCCTATATTGGTACTTTTTATCTACAGCGTTCGCAAATGGATCTATGTTGTGTTATTCTGCCAGTGTCAAATAGCGGCTGTTTGGAAAAGGAGGATGATTTTATTGCAAAAGCAATCCATTCCCAGGCGTACCGACTACGCGCTCAATACCATCATTTCTACCTCTCCCTGGGCTATGTCCTGGCAGCGAGTATATCGGCTGGTCTTCTGGTTGTCTGATGGACATAGAGACATAGAAAGAATAGCCACTTTATTGCACAAGCCCGAGCCACGTATTGGGGGAATTGTTGGAGAGCTAATGGTGGGTGGCTATGTCAGTTTGCATTCGGAAAGAAAGGTTTTGATGATGAACGTTGCCTTGCTCAAGGAAAGTTTCGATATGGTGGCCCCTCGCAAAGAAGCTTTTGCCCATAGTTTCTATGAGCGCTTATTTGCCTATTATCCGACAACGCGCGCTCTCTTTGCGCATACGGATATGAAGCGGCAGGAGGGGTCTCTCATGGCAACGCTGGCGGTTGTCGTTGCCGGAGTCGAACGAGGTGAGAATCTGGTTCCGACGCTGCAACGCCTGGGGCAAAAGCACTACAAATATGGAGCCAAACCGGAGCATTATCCGCTGGTCGGTGGTGTCCTGTTGGAGACGTTTCACGAATATCTTGGAGTCGCCTTTACCCCTGCCATGCAGGACGCATGGAGCCAGGCCTTTGAAATTATCAGCGGTCAGATGGTCGGTGCTGGGAACCTCTAACGCAATACGGTTAGATTGATGGTACGCAATGTCGTCACCCTTTTCCAACGATGAAGGGTGGCGATTTTTTGTGGCGGAAAACTATTACTACCCCTTTTCACCATCCACAAATATTGTCGATGGTATACTATAATAATTAGAGAACATGTTTCTTGTGTTTGGTTGTACATTGAAGAAGAACGAAGGAGTTCGATCTTATGTCCGGGCAAGATTTCATGCCAATTCAGAATTTTGACCATCTCGAATTGTATGTTGGCAACGCCAAACAAGCTGCCTATTACTTTAGCAATGCCTGGGGTTTCGTTCCCATCGCCTATGCCGGACTCGAAACGGGTATGCGTGATCGCAGCAGCTACGTTCTCGAACAGGGCAATGTGACTCTGGTTGTGACCTCTCCATTGGGACCAGATGGTCCGATGGCAGAGCATATCAAGTTGCATGGCGATGGTGTGAAGTCGGTTGCCCTGCGCGTCGATAACGCCGAGCGAGCCTATCAGGAGGCCACAAAACGTGGCGCGCACGGTCTGATGGAGCCAACCTCGTTTAAAGACGAGAACGGCATAGTCAAACTTTCCTCAATTGCCATTTATGGCGATACGATTCATATGTTTGTGGAGCGCCAGGACTATAAAGGCGCTTTCCTGCCCGGCTATCGTCCCGTCTCAGCCAATCAGCCACGTCGCATGCGCCCAACTGGATTGGCGGCAATAGATCACGTCGTTGGCAACGTCGAATTGGGCAAGATGAACGAGTGGGTCTCTTTCTATGAGCGCGTCATGGGCTTTACGCAGTTGATCCACTTCGACGACCGCGCCATCAGCACCGAATATTCTGCGTTGATGTCCAAAGTGATGCAGAACGGTAGTGGGCGCATCAAGTTTCCCATCAACGAGCCAGCACCGGGCAAGAAGAAATCACAGATCGAGGAGTATCTGGAGTTCTATTGCGGCCCTGGCGTCCAACATATCGCCCTCAATACGCCCGATATTATCGCAACGGTGCGCGATTTGATGGGGCGCGGCGTCGATTTTCTCGCTACTCCAAACACATATTACGAGCAGGCAGTCGAGCGTGTTGGTAAGATCGACGAGGACATCGAGCAGCTCGCGGAACTTGGTATCCTGCTTGACCGCGATGATGAGGGCTATCTGCTGCAAATCTTCTCTCGGCCAGTCGTGAATCGCCCAACGGTCTTCTTTGAGGTGATCGAACGCAAGGGGGCGCGCGGCTTCGGTGAGGGCAATTTCAAGGCGCTCTTTGAAGCTCTGGAGCGCGAACAGGCACTACGAGGCAATCTCTGATGAAACTGGTTACGTTTCGCACTGGCGCGGGTGACACTCGCGCCGGTCTGCTGCAAAAAGAAACCATTCTCGACCTCAACTATCCAACTGTACTCGATCTATTGCGTGATCCACAGGGGTTGGTAGTCCGGCAATTGGAGAAGGGCAAGGCGCAAACGTATCGCCTGTCAGATATAACGCTGCTCGCTCCCATTCCTGAGCCTCCCACAATGCGCGATTTCTACGCCTTTGAGCAGCACGTCAAAACGGCGCGCGCCGGACGTGGTCTGGAGATGATCCCCGCGTGGTATGAAGTGCCCATCTTCTACTTCACCAACACCAGCGAAATCTACGGCCCCGAGAGCGCCGTCCCCTATCCAGTCGGCAGCAGCGCCCTCGATTTTGAGCTGGAATTGGCCTGCGTCATTGGACGTGAGGGGCGTGATATCCCTGCTGAGGAGGCTAGCAACTATATCGCGGGTTATACAGTGATGAACGATTGGAGCGCGCGCGATTTCCAGATGCGGGATATGCAGCTCAACCTGGGACCGGGCAAGGGCAAGGATTTTGCGACCTCACTTGGCCCCTGGCTGGTCACTCCCGACGAACTGGCAGGCCGACGCCTGACAAGCGGGGCCGAAGAGCGCTATGACCTGACGATGGTTGCGCGCGTGAATGGACGCGAGGTGTCGCGCGGCAATTTTAAGGACATCTATTACAGCTTTCCGCAGATGATCTCCTGGGCCTCGCGTAACGTACAGCTACGCATCGGCGATGTGCTCGGCTCCGGCACGGTTGGGACAGGCTGTATTCTGGAGATCGGGACGGAAAAACAGCCCTGGCTGCAACGCAACGATGTGGTCGAGCTGGAGATTGATGGCCTGGGTATCTTACGCAATGCTATTGTCTGACCCGAGAAGGAGGCTGCTATGCCTGGTTATCATCGCCTGGGGGAGATTCCTCCCAAGCGCCATACCCAGTTTCGCAAGCCTGATGGCTCGTTTTATGCCGAAGAGGTGTTCGGTACCGAGGGCTTTGCGGGAAACTATTCCATTCTCTATTATCATTATCCACCAACGCAGGTAAAGAAGATCAAGCCGTTTGTGCGCGAACAGACCGCCCACGAGATCTGGGACGAGAGCGTGCAGCGGCACCATCATATGAAAACTGCTCGCCTGCTCTCTGGTGGCGATGCCGTGCTAGGCCGTCAGACGCTTATGTTTAATAACGATGTGCTGATTGGAGTGGCAAAGCCAACGCTGAATATGGACTACTTTTTCCGCGACGGCGACTCCGATCTGGTCTACTTTGTGCATGACGGGCATGGCACGCTTGAAACCAACTTCGGCCTGCTGCCCTATCACGAGGGCGACTATATCGTTATTCCTCGCGGCACAACTTTTCGTTTCGATATTCCGACCGATAGCCCAAGGACCACGTTCCTGATCATCGAGTCGCACGGGAGCATTGAGCCGCCGCGCCGCTATCTGAACAAGAACGGGCAATTGTTGGAGCATGCGCCCTACTGTGAACGTGATTTTCGTCGCCCCGAAGAACTGGTCACGTATATTGAGCAGGGCGAGTTTGAGGTGCGGGTAAAAGTTGGCGCGAAGATCAGCAGCTACTGGTTTGAGCATCACCCCTTCAACGTTGTAGGCTGGGATGGCTACGAGTATCCCTGGATCTTCAATATTGGCGACTTTGAGCCGATCACAGGCCGAATTCATCAGCCGCCGCCAGTGCATCAGACCTTCCAGGGACCAAATTTCGTGGTCTGCTCGTTTGTGCCACGCAAGCTCGATTATCACCCACTTTCGATACCTGTTCCTTATAATCACAGCAATATCGATAGCGATGAGATGATCTATTATGTCAACGGCAACTTTGGCAGTCGTCGTGGTATCGAGCGCTCTTCAATCACGCTCCATCCACGCGGCATTCCACATGGACCGCAGCCGGGAGCCGTCGAGAAGAGCCTCGGAGCCGAACGCACTGAAGAACTGGCTGTGATGGTTGATACCTTCCATCCCTTGCAACTGACGACCATTGCCCGCTCCATCGACGACGACGCCTACCCCTATAGCTGGCTTTGATCCAGCATACACAACGAGAGAGGTTATCATTTTATAATAGATACCTCTCTCGTTGTGCTACCACAGGCATCAAGTTATCAGGGATGCTATTGTTGTGTATGATCCAAACGTTCGCTGAGTTCCTGAAGATTCGGTATGAACCACACCTGATTGTGACGGTTGGTTTCGTACACAAAATCTCTGAGGGCGCGACTCTGAGCAACATACTCGGAGATGTCGCCGAGGATCACGAGCCGCAGTCGATACGTCACGAATTTCTGAATGACCTGACCTGCAAGACCCGTTTTGAGTTGGAAGAAATCCTCTGTAAGCCGTTCTACTGGAACAAGAACTAACTCAGCAGAATAGGACATTGCATCGCCAATCAGATCGAGTGCATCACGCTCGCTTTTCAATTTTTCTCCGTCTGCTGCACAGGTGAGAACCTGCACGTTATGTATAGTTGTAAGCGTATCAGGCATCATATCTCCCAAAATTCATGCTCTAGAGAGAATCCACTTTATGTTCGCTCAGATCTCCTCTTCAGCATCTTAACATACTGTTTTGCACAGGACAACGTCCTTGAAGCTTGAGCGATGAAAAGGGAAGGCACGGAACGCCACTATTGCGTTCCGTGCCTGCCTTCATGGGTAAGATCAGTCTGGACATGATTGGATCATCGGTGCCGCGTGTATGAGGGGAGACAGCGGCCCCTACAATCCTTGATGTCGTTGGATGAGGTTATCGCTTGACAGAAGAGTCGGCATCACCCCTTTCCACATGACTAAACCTGCTTACGTTTTTGTCGGAGAGCGCCGACATGGAAAAGTATAGCATATCTATGAGCATTTACAAAGATTTGCTCACAATTAGTTGCATTTACAAAGATTTGCCCAGAGAATTACACTTCGGATATGGTCGAGGATGGAGATGCTCCTGGAATTCCAGGGTATGTATCGGTAAGAGAAGCGGCAGAAATCATAAATGTTTCTGAGTCTAGACTTTATGAGTTTATTAGAGAAAAGCGCTTACCGAGATATAAAGTTGGTAATACTTTAGTTCTGGCTCAGGCAGACCTTGAGGCATTTAAACGCAATCCTACTGGACGATTAAGAAAGAGTCCTCCGAAATGGAGGGCGTATCGTGGTGGGGGCAAATTATTTACCACCGAGATGCAGGTGAGGATACGTCCGGGAGAGCGTGAGCGGCTTTTGAAGAAGCTGGAAGCTATCAGGAAAGAGGAGTGGCACACCCTGACCGGCTCGATTGCACGCTATATTTTGCTGGATCGTGCTGCTATTGATACGCTCACGATCTTATTGATGTGGAAAGATAGCGAGATGCCCGACCAGGACATTCACGAGCAAGAACTCGCGGCCTTTCGTGCGGAACTTGCCGATGCTGTGGATTGGGACACTGCGCAAATCAGCGAGAAAGACGGCATCATTTATACCTGAGAGTGCAGGCAGGCTGCCATCAAGTTGCTGCTCAATTCGTCGCTGACCCCCTCTATGCTGATCAGTCTGTTATCCGAATAGTGTATCAGGAGGGATTATGCGTATATATAACCGAAGAATTCGCGTGCTTACGTTACTTGGCGTGAATTTACTTATGTGTGTCATGATGCTTACAGCGTGTGGTTCCACGAACGCCAATGCCAGCAATGGCAACAAAAATAGCAGCTCTCCTAACTCGTCTTCTAACACCAAAAAAAGTTCTACAGATATTTCAGCAAATGTAGCAATATCATCTCCCCAGGTAATTCTCGGGGCTTCGCCATGTCCAGAGGCTGTCAGTTCTCCTACTCATTGGGACGCTATAGTTGGGACACAATCTGGTGTGAGTGCTGTAGGTCGTGTCACCTGTGCCAATTTGATAGGCAATGCAACACTTCAGGCGTTAATTCTGGTTGGCTATCAAGGCACTGGTAATGTAATTGATATCTATGTTTATAACAACATCACCAGTCCAAGCCCTACCCAGATCTTCAAACTACAAAATCTTTACAAAGGCGACGCTCGAATCAGTGGCTATAACACCATTATCACTGCTGAAGTCGATCAGGATTCTAGTGATAATAAGAATGCGGGCGGGAATAATGAACTGCATCCTGATCTTTTCCGCGAGTTTAAGTGGTCGAATGGTGCAGGTACGTTTGTGCAGATTGCTTTTCCGGGCATCTTTCCCGTTCTCACACGGTATCAGGCCGAGGATGATCAGCAGCAGGTCAATCAGGGGCATCAGCCCTGGCAGATCAGCGCCAGCATGACCGCTCAGGCGCTCGTCGCCAATCTGCTCAAGTGGTCGCCCGACTCACCAGCCACGATTACTCGTGGCGGTGGAGAGCACGATGTCGAAGCTGCCGTCGATGTCACAAACAAGAGTCCCGGTGGTGGCACGATCCATGTTGCTATGAGCCGGCTGTATGGGAAGGTTAGTAATATCTGGGTCTCAACCGCCGTCACTTCGGATGGCATGTCTATCACTGCTCCTGCTGCATACGAGCGTCTGGTCAGTCCCGCAAACGTGACAGGCACAAGCAAGGCTGTTGGTGGCAAATCTGGCACTATCCACATTTTCGATCATACGCAAACGGATATCGGCCACGCCGATGTGCAGCCATCGCAGGGCAACGGCAGCGTCACCGTGAGCTATAACACGACGTTTAAGACTGGCACACAGGAAGGAACGGTCGCGCTCTATCGGCCTGGTAGCACCGATGGGTCTATTGCCGCAGCGGTGATTGTGAAGGTCTTGCTGGGGTGAGCCGTCAACAATCTGACGGCTCATTTTCCTGTTTGCCCCATTTGTGGCCCCAGACGTACATGCTGTAGATAACGGTTTGAAACTCCTGCCCTTTCTCCGTGAGAGAATATTCCACTGTGACGGGGACGGTTGGGAAGACGCTGCGTTTGAGAATGCCGTTGTGTTCCAGGTGGCGCAACGTGTCGGTGAGCGATTTTGTGCTGATGCCACCGAGTTGTCGGTGCATTTGATTGAAACGCTGTGGGCGTATATATAGTTGTGCCAGCACGAGAAATGCCCACTTGCTGCCCAGGATTTGCAGTGCTTGATTGACAGAGGACAGACATGCCGCTTCGTTTTCTTTGTTATGCACAAAAATTTCTTTGCTGTGCATAAAATCCTCTAGACTCATAACCATTGTATAAATTCTCCTTTTGTAGTCGAGTGATGTATCGCGGTGACGCTTATCATGCGGTCCCCCCGCGATACACCGCTCGACTACGATCATATTTTCCTTACAAAAAGATAGGTAGTTTTCTTTTTGAAATAAGAGCTAAAAATATTGCCTACTTCAAATAGTAACCTTTCTTCTTTACAATAGCAATGAGATTGATACTCGTATATGCTGATAAAAAAAGGAGAAGGAGAAAGATATGACTGTAGAGACAACTGTGCCTGGGCCGCCTGATCCGTCGAGATTCCTTGTAGGTGTCTTCAACGCGGTCTTTGTGACGATATTGCGTTCCCCGTTGCATGGGATATTGAGCAAGAGCTTTGCTCTGTTATCGTTCAAGGGGCGCAAAAGCGGGAAGCTGTACACGTTCGTCATAGGCTATCAGCGCGATGGCGATGTCTTAACGATAATCTCGCCACGCGGCTGGTGGAAGAATTTGCGTGATGGCAATGTGCCGGTGAAGATTTTCCTGCATGGAAAGTGGTGCAACGCGGTTGCAGAAGCGTTTCAAGGCGGTGAGATAGCTGTGAATGCATTTCAACGTGCGGCGCAAAAGTCTCCCAACCTGATTCGGATGTATCGGATAGAGAGAGAAGCCGATGGGCAATTAAAGCCCGAAAGCTTGCGCCAGGCCACGCGCAAGGTTGCAGTGATCCATGTTCGACTCAAGCCAGAGCCGTGATCGCTGCTGATCTCCCAGCCGGGAGGTTAAGATAAAGTAGAGTAAGGTGTAAATAGATAGTACTTCTCTGTCAATTTGGATGGAAGAGCTACTGCTTCTATGCAATCTGAAGTATACTCCTGCTAGAGCTAATCTCATACTGTTTCTTCGTATTTCATGCCCTGTCAGCCTATTCGCCCGATGCCGCTGACGAAATCAGGAGATGGAGGGAAACGGTATGAGAATCTCTTCATTCTACATATTGAGAACGAGGGTGTACATGAAACGATTCTATTTACTGACCTGTCTGCTTGTGCTATTGAGCGGATCACTTGCTCTAAGCGCCTGTGGCGGCGAGAGCGGAAATGGTACGCAAGAGGTGCGTATTGTGATGGGAGATATGTACTTTAAGCCAGATATGACGACTTTCAAAGTTGGTAAGGCATATCGTTTTGTCCTGGTCAACGAGGGCAAAGTGAAGCATGAGTTTACGATTGCTCCCCCGCGTAAGGCTGGGCAGACCGAGAAAGATGAAGATGCCGTCTCCCTGATTGATGCCGACGATATTCAGCCCGGCGAGACTAAAAATGTTGATTTTACCTTCAAGGATGCGGCTCCTGCTGGCACTCTTGAGTTTGAATGCAGCTATCCTGGCCACTACGAGGGCGGCATGCATACTAGCATTGTCGTCGAAGCATAGCTGTGTAATAAACGGAGAGATCACAAACATATGGTTTGTGGTCTCTTTTTACATTGGAAGGAGGAAAGAACAGAGAGGGCGTGATATGATTTATGTCCTCAAAAAGAAGGGGCAATTGCTGCATATTATATAATATAACAGTATATATATATTGTTTACAGCATATTTACATACGCGCCCGGGTCAATCGAGTGAACTTTCGTCCTTGTTTTTATATACTTTAAGATCTTTATAACTTTTTAACGATGATGTATGTTATTATTGCTAGCGAAGATAGAGATACAGATCGCTATCCTTCTCCTCTGATAGAAGAAGGGAGAGACTCATCATCCTGCGCACGTCGTCGGGTGGAGGTGGAGCAGATGGACCTGTTCTGCCTCGCTGTAAGAATGACGTGTGTTCGTTTCTCCCTTTGCCTATCCACTTTCCAACATGCGACGTTTTCCCCATCATCGTTTGACCTGTGGCGAGATTCGTCCTCCCGCTGACCGAATTTGCCTCTGGCGCAGGCTGGATTGTCTGATTATACTTGACTTAGAGCAACCGGTATGTTCGACAAAGATCGTTCGCTAGAGAAGAGCAGGTAAGATATGTCGCAGCTATTCCCTTCTATTGGTCCTGAAGATGTGGAACAGAGAACGCGCAACGTTGTGTTTTTTCTACTGCCCAATATTAATTTGCTCGATCTGGCTGGACCCTCGCAAGTTTTTGATACTGCCGCCCGGCTGGGCGCACCTTACAGGCTGGCGTTTTGCTCGACTCGCAGCACGCAAACAGCGATACAGGGACTTGTCCTTGCACAACTTGCCCCCTTGCCCTCCGTGACTGCCAATGATCTGGTAATGATACCCGGCATTAGCGGAGTAGATGTATTGAGTAGGGCACATCCATTATTAGATGAGGAGACCCGCGAGTGGTTGTGTGCTGCCTATGCCGCGGGGGCATTGATTGCTTCGGTTTGTACAGGAGCTTTCGCGCTGGGAGAGGCTGGCTTGCTGGATGGCCGACGTTGTACGACGCACTGGTTGGTGGAGTCGGTGCTGCAAGAGCGCAATCCGCGCGCTCAGGTGCAGGGTGCCGTTCTCTTTGTGCATGATCGTGGCATCACGACCAGTGCAGGTGTCGCTTCAGGCATCGATATGGCGCTTTCGTTGCTGGAACGTCAACTGGGACCAATTTTCGCGGCGCAGGTAGCTCGCATGATGGTGGTCTATATGCGGCGCAATGGGACGCATAGCCAGAGTAGTGTCTACCTCGATTATCGTACACATTTGCATAGCGAGGTTCATCGAGCACAGGACCATCTGGTTCAGCATGTTGCGGAATGCGTTTCCCTCAAGGAACTGGCCGAAGTCGCGGGCGTCAGCACCCGCAGCCTGAATCGCGTTTTTAAAGAGGCGACCGGTTTAACGCCGGTGCAGTATCATCAGCAACTCAGACTGGAGCTTGCGGCGACGCTGCTCTCGAATCTTGAGCTGACAATAGAAGAGGTGGCGACAAAATGCGGTTTTGAGGATGTGCGGCATTTTCGCCGACTCTGGCTCAGGCAGTTCGGCATGCCCCCATCGGCCAGTCGTCTCACACAGTGCCCAAACATGCCACCGGAAAGTCGTCGCTGGCTGAGTGAATTAGCCTCGGTGTAAAGAGGCTTGGAAAGGATAGAGATATGACCAGAAATGTTGCGATTTTGATTTTTGACGATGTTGAGGTGCTCGATTTCTGCGGCCCCTTCGAGGTCTTTAGTGTGACAGGACAGCGCGACGGTGGCGAAACGCCGTTTCACGTCTATACTGTTGCCACCAAAAATGGGCCGATCTTGGCGCGCAACGGTTTGAGCGTCAATCCGCGCTATACTATAGAGAATTGCCCGCAGCCTGATGTCCTTCTGGTGCCAGGTGGTTACGGGACGCGCCGTCTGGTTCACGACGAGACCATTTTGCAATGGATCAAAGCGCAATCCGAGCGGGTTGAACTGCTCTTATCGGTCTGTACAGGTGCGCTGCTGTTGGGCAAAGTAGGCCTGCTGGATGGCCTTTCCGCCACGACGCACTGGGCAGCGATGGATGAATTGCGGGCCGTAGCTCCCAATACTGAGATTCGTCCCGATGAGCGCTATGTGGACAACGGCAAAATCGTTCTCTCCGCTGGCGTTTCCGCTGGGATCGATATGGCTCTCTATATCGTCTCGCGCTTGCTGGGAACTGCGCAGGCTGCCGAAACCGCGCGTCATATGCAATACGATCATTGGAAAGAACCAATAGAGAGTAAGTAATAATTGGTGCATCCAATAAATAGTGGAGGGAACGCCACCCGAATATGGTAGGGGCGATGGCTTGTTCTCGCCCGTGGTGGAAGCATCGCGCCGCTTGGGGAGCCGGGCGAGAACAAGCCATCGCCCCTACCATATTCAGTCATCACTTTGTGGCTTGTAACAAGCCCGCTCATTTTGTCTTATCAGAGGGGTATTGGATGCTGTAAAATCATTTCAATACCTCTCTGATGAGACAGACCACTACTCCAACGCTCTCCAGAAAGACTTTACACGCTCTGCTAGCGAACGCCCCTGCCGGCGACCAGCCTCGGCTGAAATGGTCCTCCGACTGACATCAAGCATATTCGGCCCTCGGGCGATCGCAGATGCCTCATCTGGTGTAATCACCATAACCTGTGAACCGGAGCGCTGGAGTTCCGCTAATTCGTCATCGAAGGTTATAACTGGTATCGCCTCCTGTGGGTTCAGTGCCGACACGTCAAACGCTGTTTCAGCTCGTAAGATGAGGACACGCCGATAGCCTGTAGCGATGTCCGCATTGGTTCCCGAACGCACGCCAGCATCAACGTAACGGGAGTTGCCAATGGTGGTAGGAGGATAGACCCCTGGAACGGCGCTGCTTGCAGCAATAGCAACCTCCAGAGGGATGCCACTATCACGAGTAAACTGCACCAACTCACCTGTCTGTGCATTCACAGCAGTAATCACAAGGTGTTGTCTTTCCGGCCATTGCTGAACCCGCAACCGGCGCACGATACTTTTCAAGCGCTCTTCTTCGGATATAGTCTTCGCCGCCAAAGCGACCGCCAGCACGCGTACAAGAGCAGTCTGCGCATCTGGCGCTCCTCTGCCAGGTGCCATCATCCGCAACAACACAGTGCTATCCAACGGCGGCACAAACTGCCCTTTCTCTTGCTCCTGTAATGTGCCTTGCAATATGTAGAACTCCTCAAGCTCGATATCGCTTGCAAGCTGTACTCCCACGGTTGACCCGGCTGAAGTTCCGACGACGAGGGCTGCATCACTCAAATCCACGCCTTCGTCATGTAGCCCGAGAAGAAGGCCTATTTCCCAGGCATTTCCAGTAGAGCCGCCTCCACCAAGTACCAGTGCTTTCGTTTGTTGTTGTTTTGTCTCTGTCATCTGTTGGTCTCGTTTCTATAGAAGAAATTTCGTCTCGACAGAGCATACAGGAAACATGGTGACAACCCTATGTCACCATCAGGTATAGTGATCTGCAATTGTCTCAGCTTCGGTTCGAACACGCAGGCGCAACTCTTCTGGCGCTAGAACTCTCGCATCTGTACCCAGGCTTAACAACACATGTATCAACCACTCGTACTCCTCCGGGTGCAAATGCATGTTGATCCGCCCTTCTTCCTCACCAATTTGCTCAAGGAAGGATGCGAGATGAGGTTCGCGTTCCAGTCTCAGGACACCACGAGCCGTCAGGTGGATCTGTACCTCTGAAAATGAGGGATGAAAATGGAGAACGGTTGAAGCAGGAGGCTCCTGTTGCGGAGGTGGCGGGGCGGCTCTCACTTCCAGAAAACGATCAACACGATATACACGCGTGGCTTTCCGCTCAACCGAATACGCCTCACAGTACCAGAGACCCGCATCAGCATATATGCGCATCGGAAGAAGGGTTTGCTGCGAAACTCCCTTCTCTGAACGATATGTCACAGTCACCCACTGTTTGACAAGGACGCTTTCCAGAAGATGATCGAGAAATGGCGTTGAATAGAGCCGAGGGGGAACATTGAGAGAAAGAGCCTGTGTGAATTGGTCAAGCGCCTTGCTTTCTTGTCGGGGTAGAAGAGTCTTGACTTTGTCCAGCAACGACTCGCGCTCCTGTTTGAAAGGAGTCTCGCTGAGTTGTGAGATTCCTTGAAGCGCCAGGCGCAACAGGAGAGCTTCATGCAATGTCAATGCGAGCGGGGGCAAGGAATAATCCGGTGGTAAGCTATAGCCGCCAGATGGCCCCAGATCGGCGATAATAGGGATGCTCATTTCGCAAAGAGCCTGAATATCACGCAGAATAGTGCGTCTGGATACTTCAAAACGATGGGCTATCTCTCCAGCGGTGCGTTTCCCTCCCTGTAAAAATAAAAGAATAGCGGTCAGACGGTCAATACGATTCATCCCGGGTTATTCTCCATCGGCACCTTTTGTAGGCAAACATCATTCGGTTGAAACATACACCAATCCGTACAGGAAAACAATCCTTAACCAGCATCTTGCAAGACTTGTCCACCTATGCGATGTTAATCTTAACCCCTCCGTGTCGTATAATAGAGATATCGGTACTTTTTGGGAGCAGTGACTTTTTGGGGTCAGGAGATCAGGATTAGCATAGAAGATGGGCGCAACTTTCCCCCTCATCATTGGAACATTTGACGAATCTACTGGGAGAAGCTCTCTCTGTTGGTATGGTAGGGGCGATGGCTTGTCCTCGCTTTCCTGGGATTTTTCGGTCTGTCATTACCCGGAATGGTCACTTTGGCGGCGCGGCACAGATGCGCTTGCTTGATACTCTTGTTGCTATGGAGATGCCTACTTATGTCTAAAACTATGTTTGATAAGATCTGGGACGCGCATGTAGTACGCGATGTGCCTGGCGAATCAAGTGTGATTTACATTGATCGCCACCTCGTGCATGAGGTCACATCTCCCCAGGCTTTTGCGGGGCTGCGTGCGACTGGGCGCAAAGTACGTCGTCCCGATGCCACTATCGCGGTCCTCGATCACAATATTCCTACGGTGAGTGGTCGGAAGATGCTCGATGTGGTTGATAAGGATAGCGAACTGTGCATTACCACGATGGAGCAGAACGCCCGCGACTTCAATCTCACCCTCTTCGATATGGCTGATACTCGTCAGGGCATTGTGCATATTATCGGCCCCGAACTGGGTCTCACGCTACCTGGCATGACGCTTGTGTGTGGCGACTCCCACACTTCTACACATGGCGCGCTTGGTGTCTTCGCGATTGGTATTGGCACCAGCGAGGTTGAGCATGTGCTGGCGACGCAATGCCTCTTGCAAAAGAAGCCGAAAACCATGAATATCCGCATCGAGGGCGCTCTCCCGGCTGGCACTACCGCAAAAGATGTCGCGCTCTATGTGATTGGTCAGCTTGGCACCGGCGTTGGCACCGGCCACGTCATCGAGTTCGGCGGCTCAACGGTGCGCAACCTCTCGATTGAGGGCCGCATGACGCTCTGTAATATGGCGATTGAAGCTGGCGCACGCGCTGGCATGGTTGCCCCTGATGAGACGACCTTCAATTATATTAAGGGCCGCCCGTTTGCTCCCCAGGGCGAGCAGTTTGATCAGGCAGTTGCGGCATGGAAACAGCTTGCCAGCGATCCCGACGCTCAGTTCGATGCGGTTCACGAAATCAATGTTGATGGCCTCTCGCCCCAGGTGACGTGGGGAACAAATCCGGGCATGGTCACAGATGTAACTGGCTCTGTGCCTGATCCCGCTACGATCAGCGATCCTTTGAAGCGCCAGGGCTATCAGCGAGCACTGGAATACATGGGCCTGACGGCAGGCCAGAATATCAGCGATATCAAAGTTGACACCGTGTTTATCGGTTCCTGCACAAACTCGCGCCTGGAAGATTTGCGCATGGCAGCTCAGTATGCGAAGGGCAAGAAAGTGGCTCCGAACGTGCGAGCGCTGGTGGTTCCTGGATCGATGCAGGTGCGCCGCATCGCTGAGGAAGAAGGTCTGGCTGATATCTTCCGCGAGGCTGGTTTCCAGTGGCGCGAAGCCGGTTGCAGCATGTGTATCGCCATGAATGGTGATCGTCTCTCTGAGGGTGAGCGCTGTGCCTCGACCAGTAACCGCAATTTCGAGGGACGCCAGGGTAAAGGCGGACGCACGCATCTGGTCAGCCCTGCGATGGCCGCCGCCGCCGCAATTGCCGGTCACTTTGTTGATATCCGTGATCTCTAGCTTGCTGCTCAAAGGAGAGGACCATTAGATGGAACCTTTTGTGAAACTGGACGGGCTGGTCATGCCCCTGGACCGCACCAACGTCAATACCGATGAAATTACGCCTGCTCGCTATTTGAAAACGATCAAACGCACAGGCTTTGCCAATATTCTGTTTGCCAACTGGCGTTATCTTAACGATGGGAAGCCAGACCCGGATTTTGTACTCAACAAGCCGCGCTATCAGGGGAGCAGCATTTTGCTCGCGGGCGATAACTTCGGCTGTGGCTCGTCGCGCGAACACGCGCCCTGGGCCATCGGCGAATATGGTTTCCGCTGCCTGATCGCGCCCAGCTTTGCCGATATCTTCTATAATAACTGTTTCAATAACAGCATTCTTCCCGTCACGCTTGATGAATCCATCGTGGAGGAGTTGTTTGCGGAGGTCGAGGCAACGGTTGGCTATCGGCTGAGCGTTGATCTTGAGGCTCAGACCGTGACCACTCCGTCCGGGCGCGTCCTCCGCTTCGATATCGACTCGTTCAAGAAGCAGGCGTTGCTGCAAGGATTGGATAATATTGGTTGGACGCTTTCGCACGATGACGATATCTCCACCTATGAAGCTCGTCGCCGTCAGGAAGCGCCCTGGCTCTTCAACGCCGGTTCGCAGCAACCGGTGCAGCGATAATTCAGGGGGACACCGGTCAAGGTGTCCCCTTTTCTCATCTGGCGATTCTGGGAATATGTTTCCCTCTCGATTTAGCAAAGGAGCATGTCGTGACGATTCAACAGATTGGTTCCGAACTGACGGCCTATCAAATCCTCGACGTGGAGGGCAATCTGGTAGGCGCGATGCCAAACCTCAGCAATGAGCGTATTCTGGAACTCTACCGCATAATGCAACTGGGGAGGATGTTCTCTAATAAAATCATTGCGCTACAACGGCAAGGGCGGGCGACAACCTTTGGCTCGCTTGCCGGACAGGAAGCAACAACGGTCGGATTGGCCGCGCCCCTACAACCCCAGGACTGGCTGGCTACCTCATATCGCGAAATCGCCTCCTTGATCGTCAAAGGTGTTCCTCTCTCTACCCTGATCTACTCTTTCCGTGGCTTTACCGCCCCATATCCCCGAGAAACCCATTGTCTTCCTATTCAGATTGTTATCGGCACGCAGATGCCTCATGCCGTCGGGCTGGCGATGGCGGCGAAGATTGCCGGTGATCCCGTTGTCGCGGTTGGCGTCTGTGGTGATGGCGCGACCTCTGAGGGCGATTTTAACGAGGCGCTGAACTTTGCAGGTGTTTTCCAAGCTCCGGTCGTGCTGGTGGTGCAAAATAATGGCTGGGCTATCAGCGTGCCGCGCTCCCGTCAATCGGCAGCGGCCAGCTTTGCCTCGCGTGGTCCCGGCTTTGGCGTCCACTCGGTGCTGGTCGATGGCAACGATCTCTTTGCGGTCTACGATGTGATGCAACAGGCGGTTGAGCGAGCGCGTTCTGATCAGGGGCCGACGCTGATCGAGACGCTGACCTATCGGCTTGGCGCGCATACCACCGCCGACGATCCCACGCGCTACCGTGACGAGGCCGAGGTTGAGGCGTGGCGCTTGAAAGATCCCATCCTCCGCCTGCAACGCTTTTTGATGAAGCGCAATCTGCTTACCGAGGCGGACAATCAAAAGATTATCGACGAGATTGAAGAGGAAATCAATCGCGCCACCGATGAAGCGCTATCACTACCTGCACCGGCTCCCGATGCCTTTTTCGATTATACCGCCGCCGATCTCTTGCCACGATTGCAGGAGCAGCGCCAGGACTTGCTGCGTTACGCCACCCATCAGCAGAACGGAAGGAGATAGCAGCTATGCAGATGACGATGATTGAGGCGTTGAACTCCGCGCTCTCCCTTGAATTGGAACGCGATAAGCGTGTGGTGCTGCTGGGACAAGATATCGGCGTCAACGGCGGCGTCTTTCGTGTGACCGAACATTTGCAGAAGAAGTTCGGGGAGCGGCGCGTTTTTGATACGCCGTTGGCAGAGTCGAGCATTATTGGCAGCTCCGTTGGCATGGCGGTCTATGGTCTGCGTCCCATTGCAGAGATTCAGTTTGCCGGTTTTCTCTTTGTGTGTATGAATCAACTCGCTTCCCAGGCTGCGCGCATCCGTTTTCGCAGCGGTGGTGCCTATACCTGTCCGCTGGTTGTCCGTTCCCCGTATGGCGGCGGCGTGCGCACACCTGAACTCCACTCTGATAGCGTCGAGGGTCTCTTTTTGCAGGCTCCGGGCTTCAAGGTCGTGATCCCCTCGAATCCCTATGACGCCAAAGGTCTGCTCGCTTCGGCGGTTGCCGATCCCGATCCTGTGTTGTTTCTGGAAAATATCAAGCTTTATCGCTCGTTTCGCCAGGATACGCCGGAGGAGCACTATACCATCCCGCTTGGTCAGGCAAAGGCGGTGCAGGAGGGCGAGGATGTCAGCGTGTTCGCCTATGGTGCGATGGTGCCGGTAGCCCTAGACGCTGCGAAGAAAGCACAGCAGGAGTCTGGCACCAGCATTGAAGTGATCGATCTACGCACGATCTGGCCCCTGGATGAAACTGCTATCGTGGCATCGGTCGAGAAGACGGGGCGGGCGGTCGTCGTCCACGAAGCTCCACGAGCAGGTGGCGTTGGCGCTGAGGTCATTGCGATCATCAATGAACATTGCCTCTATTCGCTTTTGAAGCCCATTGAGCGTGTTACAGGTTATGATACGCCTTTCCCGGTGCCTGGATTGGAAGATTATTATGTGCCCACGTCGGCGAAGGTACTCGACGCAATCAAGCGGGTGATGGAGCCTTAGAAGCGTTGGGGTGATGGATCGACCCTATTCTGTAGAACTCAATGGAGAGACTTATGCATGAATTTATGCTGCCCGATCTGGGTGAGGGCATGCAAGAGGCCGAGATTCGTCGCTGGCTCGTGCAGCCAGGCGATACTATAAAGCGCGATCAAACGATGGTGGAGGTAGAGACCGATAAAGCGGTTGTGGAGATCCCCTCGCCGGTTGCTGGCAAGGTAGCTGCTATTCGCGTACCCGCTGGCTCAACGGCAAAGTTGGGTGAAGTGCTTGTTGTTTTTGACACTCCCGATGCGCCTTCCTCTTCGCCCGCTTCATCGTCCGATAGCGAGGTAGCAGTATCGGCGATGAAAGAGGAGAAGATTGTCAATACAAGCTCTAATGGAAAGAGCGCTCAGTTATCCAATGGGACCGCGAAGAGACAGCGTGTGCTGGCGGCTCCTGCTGTGCGCAAACGGGCGTTTGAATTAGAGGTCGATCTGGCGCAGGTGCCAACGTCGCAGCCACATGGTCGCGTCACGATGGATGATCTGGAAACGTTTGTGAGAGAGAGGAAGGACGCGCCTGCTCCCACAACTGCCGAACCCGCACATGCTGGTGTCGCAGCTCCCTCTCCAGCGCTCAAACTGCCAGAGACGGCGGTTGCTACGGTAGAGGAGGAGCGGCAACCGCTGGTCGGGTTGCGCAAACGCATCGCAGAGCATATGGAGCGTTCGTGGCGCATCATTCCTCATGCAACAGCTTTCGATGAGCTTGACGGCACTGAACTGGTAGCTTTGCGACAGGCGCTCAAGCCGATGGCGGAACAGCGCGGCGTCCGTCTCACCTATATGCCGCTGCTGGTCAAGCTTCTGCTCCCGCTGCTCAAAGAGTTTCCTATATTCAATGCGAGCCTCGATGAAGAGAGGCGCGAGATCATCTATAAGCGCGTCTATCATATTGGTATCGCAGCCGATTCGCCGGAAGGTCTGCTTGTGCCGGTTCTGCGTAATGCAGATCAACTCTCGCTAGTTCAGATTGCGCAACAGCTTGAACATCTCATCGCCGCTGCTCAGAAGCGCACGCTGGCATTGTCAGAGGTGTCGGGCAGCACGTTTACGCTCAACAATATCGGCAGCTTTGGCGGGAGTAGCGGAACGCCGATCATCAATTATCCAGAAGTGGCGATTCTCGCGGTCGGTCGCTTGCAGGAGAAGGCGATTGTGCGCAACGGTACGATTCTAGCGCGCACGATGATGCCGCTGGCGCTGTCGTTCGATCATCGCGTCATTGATGGGGCTATGGCTGGAAGGCTTCTGGCTCGCTTCAAAGATCTGGTAGAGCATCCTCAGCAATTACTGCTTGATCTGGTCTAAAGGAAAGGTGCAGCTATGGTTGTTGGCGATGTGACGACCGCCGTTGATGTGCTGGTGCTGGGGGCAGGTCCAGCTGGGTATGTGGCGGCGATTCGGGCGGCGCAACTGGGAAAACATGTTACGCTGATAGAGCCGGAACTGGCCGGGGGAACCTGCCTCAATCGTGGCTGTATCCCCCTTAAAGCGCTGCTCTCAGCGACCGAGCGCTATCAACAGACGGACCAGGAAGAGCTTGCCGCAATGGGCATCTGTGTGCAGTCCGTCTCGTTTGATTGGGCAAAGATGCAGGCGTGGAAGCAGAGCGTGGTGGAGCGCCTCGCCGATGGGGTGCGCCGCCTGATTGCTGGCAATAAAATCGATCTGGTCAAGGGAACGGGCTGGTTTCTCAACGCGGAAGAGGTACGCGTCGAGGGCGAATATGGCTCCCATCGTTTCAAATTCGATCACTGTATCATTGCAACAGGGGCAAGCCCTCGTCCTCTCGATGGCAGCATGACTCCCGAGCAGGCGCTTCAATCTACGGATTTGCCAGAACATGTGAGCATCTTTGGCGATGACTATATTGCGCTGGAACTGGCGACGGTTTTTGCACGCCTGGGTGCGCAGACAACGCTGCTGCTGCCTGGTGAGCAATTGCTTCCAGGCGTAGATCCCGTTGCTCTGCGTCTGGTTCAGGTTGGGCTACGCAAACTGCGCGTTCAGACTAGAACCAACATTGCGGTGAACGACCTGACAGAGCAACCTCTGATTGCCTCATGCGGCGTCGTGCCAAACACGGTTGGTTTGCATCTGGATGCTTGCGGGGTAGAGATCAACGATGATGGTAGTGTTCGCGTCGATACAATGATGCGCAGTAGCGTGGAGAACATCTATGCAGTCGGCGATTGTTGTAGCGCATCTTCAGGGGACAGGCTGGCAAGCGTTGCCATCAAGCAGGGGAAGGTTGCCGCCGAAGTGCTCGCGGGTCAGCGTGTGCAGTTTGCGCCGCTGGTGATCCCTCGTGTGGTGCATACGACGCCGGAGCTAGCCATTGCTGGCTATTCGGCGAATGAGGCGAATCAGGCCGGTTATGCGGTCAAAGTCGGGCGCTTTCCACTGGCGGCGAATGGTCGGGCGCTAACCTTGAACACTGATAACGGCGTGGTATTGCTAGTGGCAAATGCTGAGGATGAAGCGCTACTGGGAGCTACGCTGGTTGGTCCGCGCGCGGGTGATCTGATCGCTCAGGTGGCGTTGGCTATCGAGATGGGCGCGACGCTGACCGATTTTTCAGAGATTCTCTTTGCTCATCCCGGCCTGAGCGAAACGTTGCAAGAAAGTGCCGATTCAGCGCTTCAGCAGGCGATTCATATGCTAGCAAAGTAAAGCATCAAATTTCGTAGTCGAGCGATTTATCGCGGAGCGCTTGTTGTGTGATTCCCCCGCGATAAATCGCTCGACTACGAAAAAGGGGTATTACAGTTACTTTATTGATGAATTTGCGCAATGATGCTATACAAGATTTTCTTGTATAGCATCATTTATTATTATCTATCCTATTAATAAATATTTAATAGCGTTATGTGTGAAAATATGATATATTCTCATTGGTAAGTGCATAAATCTCATAATCACATCCATTTAGCAAGAATAGGCCGTATCAGTTTGTAATGTATACGAAGAAACTAGCAGATAGATACGGATGAGCATAAGTGCTGTCGTCCGCCTGCCAATTCAAAGAGCGTCATGGTTTTGTGCATTTTTAGCGTTGTTTTGTAGATGTTGGGATCAATGAAGAAGAGCTTTCATTCATTGATGTTATGATGGTAAGGAGTTTTCTTATGATGAACGCGTCGCCTGATGTAAGGCAGGGCAAAGTTGAGCAGGTCTCTCAAGAGAGCGTTGAGCCAGAGGCAAAGAGGCCGTCAGGAATTTTTGATTGGTGGTATCAGTGGACAGCGTTGCCAGAGCCGCCAGCCAGCGCGAGCTTCCTCAAGCGTGAAGAGGCACGCAAGGTGCGGCTGTTGAGTACCATTTTATTATTCTTTTTACCCACGCTGATCATAGTCTTGCCCACGACCTTTTTTATGCCAGTGATTTATGCACGTTTTGCTGATCTGGCATTGATTACTGCCGCGACAGTTTCGTTATTTTTGAATCGCGTTGGCAAGGTGACGATTGCTGCTCTTGTCCTCGTGATGGGATTTGAAGCTGCCCTGACGCTGGTAGTCTTAACAACCAATCCGCTTGATGCGACGGTATTTCAGGTCTATGATTTATACGCGATGGTCGAGTTGTTCGCCGCCTCGTTGCTGCCAGTACGCGGCGTGTTTGTGATTGCGGCCTGTAATTCTGTCTTTTTTTGGGTTGATCTCCTCTACCAAAAAGCGACTCCCACACTGGCACCGGCTGTGGCGCAGCAGTTTTTGCCTATTGTGTCGCGTCCTATCATTCTGGAATTCATTGTTGCGGCGGTCTCGTTTCTCTGGGTGTCTAGCGCCACGAAAGCGATCATGCGTGCTGACCGTGCAGAGATGGTGATCAACCTGGAACATGCGCTGGTTGACCAGAAGCGAGCATTAGAAGAGGGTGTTGCCCAGATTCTCCAGACGCATGTGGAGGTTGCCAACGGCAATTTAAATGCGCGGGCACCCCTCAACCAAAATAACGCTCTCTGGCAGATTGCGCGCGCTTTAAATGTCCTGCTGGTCCGATTACAGCGTGCCGCGATGGGGGAAAGAGATCTGCATCGCGTCGAGCAAGCAGTAACGCAATGCGTCAGTATTATCCAGCATGCCGATGAAGAGCAACTGCCTGCTCGCCTGCCCTTTACGCACACTGCGATAGATCCGTTGATCGCCGCGCTTCAGGGCAAAACGCTGGCGTACACTCAGGCACCATTTCTTCTGCGCAGCCACCCCACAAAAGCTCATATAGACGCTTCAAAGCCTCTTTCTCAATAACTCAGGAGTTATTGGAGGGATTATAAGAGAGCGTTGTCTCCAGGGCATCCAATACCTGCACGATGTCCTGGCAGACCTCCACCATCATCTGTGGCAGCCACTCCTCCGGGTGCGGCTCGTCGGGCAGTGCGTCGGGATTCTCCTCATCCTCGTCAAGCTGTGTGCGGCCATAAAATTGGAAGTCATCAGGCAGACCGTGTATGCCTTCGGGATGCCAGATTGGTAGGTCCACGCGCTGCTGAAGCATAAGCATATCGGGGCGCAAACGGTTCTCGTGTAGCATCATACTGATACCCGGTCGCGTTTCTGCTGTGCGTTTGCTGTTCTCACTGGCTCGCAACTTGAGCGTTTGAGTCAGCGAGAGCAGCATCTCTTCTGTGATGGTCGTACCATGTAGTGGAAGTGTATAGGTAAGTTCGATCACCAGAGAGGGGATCATCGTGGTATGTCGATGTGAGCAATCGGGTTTGGGTTCATGGAAGAAGTCACATAAGCTGGCTGGTCCTTCCAGAGAGAGAAGCGTATCGAGTGCGCCCCAACTGAGACTCAGGGTGCAGGTGCTACGCTGGTCTACATCCTCGCAAGGGCCAGCGTGACATGCGCAGGTAAACTCGCGTTCAAGTGTGCGGTTATTTGTCCAGTATTCCGGGTGGGTTATGAGTTGGATGCTGGCAGCAGCCTTCAGGAAATATCCAGTGACATCTTCAAATGTTAACACGTATTTGACTCCTTCTCTGTATCGCTCCGTTACGATATTTCCCGACTGCCATAATAGGGCATGTAGTCAATGCTCTGGTCGTACCCTATCTTTCATCAGATCCACCTCGCAGGCAGCACAATATACCAGCATTCCTCTACGGCGCATTTGTCTCCTATATTATCGGATGTCTCCTCTATGTGTCAATATGACGGGAAAAATGTTCTCACTGCATGGTTCTTGCTATCTGTGATACAGTGATAGCACATGCAAATGGGTGCCATTATTGCCCGATAGAAAACAATAAAAGGAGTCCTCTCATTATGGTTGATACTCGTCTTCAACGGATGGCTCGTGTCCTTGTCAACTATTCTCTTGGGATCAAAAAGGGAGATCGATTGGCGATTATGTCAGGGATACAGGCAGCGCCTCTGGTGCGCGAAATCGTTCGCGAGGCAATCCATGCAGGTGCATATCCTGAAACGTTTGTGAGCCTTCCTGGTGTGCAGGAGGTTCTCCTCAAAGAAGGCTCAGATGAACAGCTTTCCTATATTCCTGCCGCCCAGCGTATGATCTTTGAAGAATACGAGGCGATGTTACAGATATTTTCTCAGGATAACACCAAAGAGCTGAGCGGTGTAAACCCTGCACGTATGGCAATTGTGCAGCAGGCAAGGCGTGATTTGTCCCAGACCTATATGCGGCGCTCGGCTGAAGGATCGCTGCGCTGGAATATTAGCATGTTTCCGACTCAGTCCCACGCTCAGGATGCTGAAATGTCCCTGAGCGATTTTGAGGATTTTATCTATCGCGCCTGTTTCCTCGATGACGAAGATCCGGTTGCTCGCTGGCAAGAGTTATCGCAGCAGCAGGAGCGCCTCATCAACTGGCTCAAGGGTAAGCGTACTGTGCATCTGCTTGGACCGGATACCGATCTGACCTTCTCAGTGGAGGGACGCATCTTCGTGAATGACGATGGCCATTACAATCTGCCGGGTGGTGAGTTCTTTACCGGTCCCGTCGAAGATAGCGCCAATGGCGTGATTCGTTACAGCTTTCCCGCCTCGTTTGGTGGTCGCTCTGTCGAAGATGTGCGTCTGCGCTTTGAAAATGGTCGCGTCATCGAGGCGACGGCAGCTCAGGGTCAGGACTATCTCGATAAAATGCTTGGCCTGGATGAAGGCGCGCGGCGCATCGGTGAGTTTGCTTTTGGCAACAACCGCAACGTGGATCGCTGCACAAAAAACGTCCTGTTCGACGAGAAGATGGGCGGCACGGTCCATCTGGCTCTGGGTGCCAGCATACCTCAGTCGTTGGGCGTGAATCAGTCGGCGCTCCACTGGGATATGGTGTGTGATCTTCGCCAGGGCAGCGAGATTCGCGTGGATGGCGAATTATTCTCTAAAGATGGTCAGTTCGTCGTCTAATGGGATGATAGAGAACCCGGAAACGAGTTTGCCAGCATCTCGTTTCCGGGTCAAATGCGTTTTATGCGTTTGAAAAAGCGCGTTATCTCATTAGTACATGGGACGAATTGAGAGAATAGTGTAGACCGTGACGCCTCCAGGCGTGGTTACAGTGACATCATCCCCTTCTTTGTGTCCCACCAGAGCTTTACCCACCGGTGATTGATCGGATATTAAGCCTGCTTTGGGATCAGCTTCAAATGTTTCGACGAGTTTGAAGAGACGCTTGGAACCGCTTTCGGTCTCGACCTCCACCTGCGTACCGATACGTACAGTGAGTGGACCGTCTTCCTGCGTATGCATATCTGGTGCCATGATCTCTGCAATCGCCAGCAGTTGCTCTAATTGCAGGATTTCCCCTTCAACTTTCGCCTGCTCGTTTTTCGCATCCTCGTAGGCGCTACTCTCACTAATGTCACCAGCTTCTTTGGCTTCATGGATATAATCAGCAGTTTCTCTTCGCTTCACATTGCGCAAGTAATCCAGTCGCTCCATCTTTTTCGCGAAGCCTTCTGGCGTTAAACGAACCACTTTGCGCTCTGATTTGGCATCACTCTGTCCACCAATGCTCATTGCTAAACTCCTCCTGGTTTTGAGGCTCTCGACTTCTTGCAGGTCTTTTCCAGACTTTCTCCGCCTCCTAAGGTTGTTTCGGTTCTCTTCATGTATATTACTCTTTACTCACTACAACCCTCCCCTTTGGCATCCACATATACATGTGATAGTTTCTCTCAAGAGAACTCGCTCTCCATCCCCTGTACACCACTTTCCACAGCTTCTGGAAGAGAGGATGAATTCTCGGCAAGAGGATCGCGCCTGGCTATGCGCTCTCCCGAATGCCACTCTGGTTATGATCGAGGCTTCACTATTCTCCTCCGCGTTTCAATTTATCACAAAACGCAAGGGCTTAACACACATGAGGGAGATTATACGTTGTGATTCTCTGAACGTCAAGAGATTACAGCCCACTTTTTCGCGCGTTTTTGTGTATCTATAATCTTCTTTCTGTATATGAGATACAACGCCTCATTTTCCGTATCTTACATGCCGAAATTTTGCTACTGATAAGTATAACGGGTTACTTTTCTTTTCCGTTGCTAATAAAGCGGAAAAGCTGAGTGCCACAGATGGAGCATACTCCGCTCATTGCGCTCCGCCCCTTTTTCGTGACGATCTGTTTTGCGTCCAACATAACACGTTTCTGTCGGCACTTGACGCAATATGCTTCGATAGATTCTGCTTCTGGTACGTTGGTAGTCGCCTCTTCGGGTACATATTCTGGTTGTACCTGCAAGTCGGCAGGTTGCGATGATGCAGGGGATTCGCTCTCGACTTGTGCATGCGTATCAGCAACTTGCGATGGTGCAGGGGTTTCGGTCGCTATTGGGGTCTCGACACGAGCGGTGCTGGCGGGCAGTTCGGCCTGCTGCACGTTATTGGCTTGCACGTTTGCCTCAACTCCAGTAAGAGCGATGATTGCTTGCTGCTCTTTAGGGGCTGCCAGTTCGCCTAGCCATGTAGCAATGCTGTTCGTTATTTGCTCCGGGCGTCTTTCGTGGATGCGCTGTCCCTCACCATCTAAGATGATCTCGCGAGCGAGAAAATAGCTGCTGCCTGTCGGCGATGTTGTAATAGCTTTGTGGGCCTGCATTTCCCAGATCGTGAGAACAGGCCGGGTCACGTGCCCAAATAGGGCATGTACATCCAGATCTAACCGACCCACCAGCCATGCCAGAGCCGCATGCTCTGCACCAAACTGGTGGGCATTGACAAAGGCAGCTGCAAATTCTTCTTCGGCAACCTCTCTGCTCGTGCTTGTATACTGCCTCGCCACTATCTGACGCAAAATGATCCCGGTCGTGACGAGGGAGTAGACGAACAGGCTCGTGAACGGATTCAGGATCAGCGAAACCAGCCAGCCAGGTAATTGATTCTTTGTGAAGAGGGTGGTTGGCGACAGCAAGATAACTTGCTGGCACAGATCGGCCCTGTCAGCTGCCAGAGCGATGCTGTAATTGTTGCTCAGACCGCTGCCAACCACGATGGCTGGCTGACCGATGACATTAGCCACGAAGTCCTGGCAGAGTTGCGTGTATAGCTCTGCATTATAGTCCAGCGAGGGGCGATCCGATAGGCCAAAGCCGAGAAGATCTGGCACATACACACGATAGCGTTGTGCCAGACTGTTCACGAGGGGCTGCATCTCGTATGATGAGGCACCGATACCAGGAGCATGAAAGAGGACCAGTGGCGGCGCGTCTTCCGGCCCTGCAACTTTGTAGAAAATATGTCCATGTACCCATCTATAGAGGCGAGGCTCTCCTATCATCGTTGTATGCAACGGCTGAGGCGTGTTCCAGAGATAACGGAGGATCGCTGCCAGCCCACCAATCAGACTGAGCACCACCAGTTTTAGAAATGCTATCAGCAGGCGCATAACGGTGCGCATATACTTCTCCTTATATCTTTCCACTTCAATTCGTATCTGTAGTATAGCATAGGCACAATGAAACCTATCCGCTAGTAATTTAAGTGTAATCGGTCTATAATGGGGCCACAAAACATAGGAAGGTTTGCCTGACTATATTTTTTGAGGAGGCTAGGCCATGCTTGCTATGATCGGTTCGCTGCTCTTGTGCGCGCTCATCGCCTATTTGTGGGGATCAATCCCTGCTGGATACTGGATGGGAAAGCTCTTGCGCGGCAAGGATTTTGATATACGTCAATATGGGAGCCACAAAATTGGCGCAACCAATGTCTTGCGCACGCTGGGGAAGATTCCAGCATTGATCGTCTTTCTCTTCGATATTTCTAAAGGGATTGTTCCTTTGTTGTTGGCTATGTTGATTCCGCAGCTCAACGCGGCTGGTTGGGGACCAAGCGTTGCCGGTATTGCCACCTTGCTTGGTCATTGTTTCCCGGTCTTTATTGGCTTTAAAGGTGGCCGTGGCGTTGCGACGGGAGGTGGTAGCGTGCTGATGATCTCGCCACCGATATTTGTGATCTCGCTGATCACCACTATCGGCACCATTGCTATCTCGCGCTTTGTTTCGCTTGGCTCAATTGTTGGCGGCCTGACTACGGTTATATGCGGCATCGTCTTTTATTTTGTCAGCCGCGCCAATCCCACATTTTTTGTGCATGTGAGTCTGGCGCAATTGCTGTTTTTAGTGGTTGCCCCTTCTCTCGTAGTTATTTTTCACCACGATAATATCAACCGTTTGCTCTCTGGAACCGAGCGCAAGATTGGGCAGAAGGTTGCTGTCTCGCCAGAAGGGGCGGGGGAAGTACATCTTCTTTATAGTACTGTCGGCTACGATGCTTTTTTCTCTTGCTGCTCGCTCTGAAACAACGGGATAGCTCCGATCAGATATTCGATGCCAGAGAAGAGGGTCCAGATCGTTGCAAGCAGAATGAGTCCATCGGCGAGCAGCAGCAGCAGTTCGCTAACAACGAGCGTCTGGCTGTTGAAGACGAGCATGGGAGGGAAGAGCGAGAGGATATGGGCACCCAATCCTTTGGCCAGTAGCAGAGCGCCTATCGCAACCATCGTAATGAAGGTTTTTTGTTTTCCCCAGATGCCAGCAGGAATCACTTTTCCCCTGGCTGCTGCCATTGAGCGTAAACCTGTCACCAGGAATTCTCGTGTAATGATAATAAACACGATCCAGGCTGGAACCAGGCTAATCTGCACCATTGCGATCAGGATAGCCGACACAAACACTTTATCGGCGGTCAGGTCGAGAAACACCCCCAGCGAGGAGACCACTTTGAGGCGTCGGGCCAGGTAGCCGTCGAAAAAGTCGGTAATCGAGGCGAGCACGAAGAGCAGGGTGGCAACCAGAAAGGCCCACGATTGATCGAGCAACACCAGGATAAAGACGAGTACAGTTGCCACCAGGCGGCTCGCACTGAGCATATTTGGAAGTTGGCGCATAATATAAAATCCTCAACGTTGAGATACACGTGCAGGCAGGTGTGTTATAAAGTTTCCCTCCCCTATGTTGTGCTATCTCCAGCTAATTGACAACGATACCTCTGGCAATGAGCAAGCCTTCGTGTAGACTTGTCTTCTCTCATTTTCGACAGGGGTGTGTTGAGCATCTCCATTATAAGCGAACTTGCTCTCATTGTATAGCATCTATAGGCGATGGCCAGGGCTTTCCAATTCTCCCATCTAGCGGGAGTGCAGAGGGCTGCCGCCCTCTGCCGGGGTGCGGGGTGTCCCCGCAAAAACCTTTTTTCTTCTCTTTTGCGCGCCGTCGCAGGCGGCGCGCGAAGGAGGGAAGGAAACTGGGGACACCCCAGACCCCGGCAGGGAGACCCTGCACCCCTTTGAGCGGAGAACTGGAAAGCCCTGAGGCGATGGCTTGTCCTCGCCTATAGATAGATAGATCATTTCCCATTGCGAGTGGCAGGAAGCTTTCAAAATCTGATACACTTTGCTATAGCAAGAAACAGACCACTGTAGTTCTGATGGCAGGCTAACCCGGAGGTGTATCGTGCAATCATCTCAACAATCACTTTCTGCAAAAACGAGGCAACAGTATCTTGACTACATGGCAAGCGATCCGTTCGATGTTCTGGTCATTGGTGGAGGAATTACAGGTGCGGGAGTGGCTTTGGATGCAGCTGTGCGTGGCTATCGAGTGGCTCTAGTGGAGAAACAGGATTTTGCCAGTGGCACCAGCAGTAAGTCAACAAAGCTGGTGCATGGCGGTATTCGTTATCTGCCCAATTTTGATTTTGCGCTGGTCCATGAAGCGCTGACGGAGCGCGGCCTGCTGCTGCACAATGCTCCCTTTCTTGTACATCCTCTTCCTTTTGTGTTGCCGATTTATAAGGGCGACCGACACCCCGTTGGCATGCCTTTTACCACGCCCGGAGGCATTGGTCTGAGCAAGATCCTTAATCTTGGCCTCTGGCTCTACGATACGATGGCTGGTCGTCATAATATGTCTTCCCATCGCCATTTGAGCCGCGAGGAGGTGATGCAGGAGGCTCCGCTGCTCATTACAAAAGATCTGGAAGAGGGATTTGTTTACTATGATGGTCAAACGCACGATGCACGCCTGACCATGTCGGTGGTACGTACCGCTGCCAACTACGGTGCGCTGATCGCTAACTATGCTGAGGTGACGGGATTCCTGACAGAAGAAGGTCAGGTGCGAGGCGCACGTATCCATGATCGTCTGGCAGAGCGCGAATTTCCGCTGCGTGCCAGATATGTTGTCAATGCTACAGGTATCTTTGCTGAGCAGGTGGAGGAACTGATTGGCCTTCCAACTCACGTTCAGGTTGAACCAAGCAAGGGCGTTCACTTAGTCTTTTCGCGCCAGGATTTACAAATTGGCGATAGTGCGCTGGTGCTACCTGAAACCGATGACAGGCGCATTCTCTTTATCGTTCCCTGGGGATCGCGGGTACTATTTGGAACGACTGATACCGGCTCCGGCGATCTCGATGCACCCATTACGTCTCATGAAGACATTGAGTATCTCTTGCATCATCTCAATCGCTATCTCTCAGTCAAGCTAACGACCGACAATATTATCAGTACTTATGCAGGTTATCGACCTCTGGTGAGAACACGTGGCGGCAAGGATAATGCGCGACTTTCGCGCACCCACGCCGTTTTGCAGAGTCCATCTGGTCTGGTTACGATTGTTGGCGGCAAGCTTACCACCTATCGGCGTATGGCACAGGATACCGTTGATATGCTTGATCGTCGTGATGGACGCACGCCGCGCCATCTCACGCAACGCCTGCCCCTGCAAGGTAGTGTGGGTTGGCAGGTTGCTCGAGCAGCACTGCAAGAGCAGGCTGCCTCGCTGAACCTCTCAGCGGAAACGATCTCGCATCTCGATCAGAGCTATGGTACCGGGATGAAACAGCTTTTACAACTTATCGCCGACGATCCCGCGCTGAGCCAGCTGTTAATTGCCGATCTGCCCTATATCCGCGCCGAAGTTGTCCACGCCTGCCGGGAGGAGATGGCAATGACCCCTTACGACATGCTGGGGCGGCGTACTTCGATTACGCTGGAAGATCGTCAGCGCGGGCTGGGTATTGTTGATGATGTGGCAATGCTCATGGCAAAAGAGCTGGACTGGACCGCCACGCAGCAGGCCTCGCTCGTTGCCGCCTATCGTGCCAGTGTCGAGCATCAGGTTGAGGCAGAACAGTTGCTTATTCACTAGCCGTCACAACAGCTGAGCAGGCAGGCATTCCCGCGCATTGCCTGCTCTATTTTTTGCACGATTGCGCTCTTCTCCTTCCTAAATTTGCCGATTTCCTCCTGTTTGTGCGGTTTTATCGTTGACAAATGCGTTTTTGCTCGGGTATCATGGTTGTAGTACGCGGTTTCGTGTACAGGATTTGCATGGTACATGCGCTGATAGACGATAGACCTGAAGTATCGCAATCGGTATGTGCAGAAGATAGAGGAAGCGCACCCGAAGATGGCAGGGGCGATGGCTTGTTCCTCGCCCGGGAATTCACCAAACCGCCTGGGGAACTGGGCGAGGAACAAGCCATCGCCCCTGCCATCTTCGGCCTCATCCGAGAAAAGAGTTTGTGGATGCGCCAACAATGACAAGGCTGTAAGGTATGCACACCATGCCTTCAGGATAACAGGACATAAGTACGAATGGAAGAAACGGTAACTAAGAACCAGGAACGAATGATATTTGTGCGCGATGCATTAACCTGGCAGACATACATATTGCTGGGTATCTATGCGTATATTCAAGCCGGGCTGGGTCCGGTCATGCCCTTTCTAGGGAAAGAACTCCATCTCAACTACACACAGGAAAGTCTCCATCTGAGCCTGTTTGCGCTGGGAATGCTGCTGGCAGGTTTGTGCGGCGATTATGTTGCCCGTTATGGTGGGCATCGCATGACGTTCAATGGGGGCGCAATTGGTATGGCTCTAGGTGCAATTTGCTTCAGCCTGAGCCAGCAGCCTTTTTTCACGCTTGCCAGCGCATTTATCATGGGATGCCTCGGCTCGTTTCTCCTGGTTGATATTCAGACGGTGCTATCTGATCATCATGGCGAACACCGCACAATTGCGTTAACGGAGGCCAACATCGTTGCTAGCGGTGGTGCTGGATTGGCACCACTCTTGCTGGGCGCTCTCGTCCTGGTTGGCGTCAACTGGCGTGGTATCTTTGTCTTGCCGATAGTACTGATCGTTGCTCTGTTTTTTTGCCTGCGTCGCGTCGCCTTTCCAGAGATACGTCGGGGAGAGGCCGTCAAGCAGCATTCGTCTCGACAGCGTTTGCCCCTGGTCTTCTGGCTCTATTGGGGCATCATTGTGTTGAGTGTTTCCGTCGAGTTCTGTATGTCTTTCTGGGGAGCGCAATTTCTGGTCAGCGTGGTTGGTTTGCCGAGGGCGACCGCTTCCGTCGTGATGGGGCTGTTTTTCTTCATGGCGGTGATTGCACGCCTGATTGGTAGCCGTCTGGTGCGCTTTCTCCCTGCTGATAGATTATTGCTGCTCTTTCTCGCCGTCGTCTTGCTGGGTTTCCCTTTCTTCTGGCTTGGCCCCACAATACTTCTGCATATCCTGGGGCTATGTGTGACAGGGATTGGCGTCGCGAACCTGTTTCCCCTGACCCTTTCAGCCGCCATCCATCAGTCATCTGCCAGTGCAGATATTGCCAGCGCTCGCTGTACATTCGCGGCAGGATTGGCGGTGCTTGGGGCGCCATTGGCGCTCGGTTGGATGGCTGATGCGGTTGGCCTACAACCTGCCTATGGTATTGTACCAGTTCTGGTTGTGATTGCGGGCGGTATCGCATTCCTGGCTCGTAGATGGACAATAGCAAAGCGTTTTTGATATATATTGGTGTATTTAATGAAAGGAACTGATCAGTGATTGAGGAAAAGATGCTCAAAGGGATTATCTTTGATCTGGATGGTACGTTAGCGAATACCCTTCCCCTCTGTGTGCGCGCGTATCAGCAGGTGTTGCTTTCGTTATTTCAGCGTGAATACACAGCTTCAGAGATTATCGCCCACTTTGGACGTTCGGAAGATGGTATCTTACAGCAGCTTGTGCCGGATCAGTGGGAGATATCTTTTCAACACTATCTGATTGCCTATGAGCAACTACACTGGCAATGTCCCGAACCATTTCAGGGGATCAGGAAGCTCTTAGATCTGCTCAAGCAGCAGCACGTGGCGCTGGCTCTGGTGACAGGAAAGGGGCGGCAAACGACCGATTGCACTCTGCGCTATCTGGGCCTGACTGAGTATTTTCACCCTATCGAGGTAGGTTCGGCCAATGGCATAGTCAAGGCAACCTGCATCCAACGCGTTTTGGACGAGTGGCAGATCCCCCCTCAGCGTGTCGCCTATGTGGGCGATTCGGTTGTTGATATGGAAGAGGCGCATAAAGCGGCGGTCTTGCCCTTGAGAGCAGCCTGGGGAGGGGGAGCTTTCTCCGACACCGGCAAGGATGCGCCATATGCCTACGCCACTTTTCGCTACGTCGAGCAGTTCATGGCCTGGATCGAACAGTATGTGGAGGCGCAATAAGCTTATTATTCTTCCGCCACAGCAACGAGAATATCACGCTTTTTGATCACACGATCAACGGTATGGGTGAATTGCGTATAGGGTGGATCGTTGCGGACATGCAACCTCGTGTGGCGCTCCACAAGCTCTATCATAGCCTCGCGCTCGATGCGGGTGGCATGCCAGGCCAGCGCGATAGTCCCACCAGACAGCAACAGGCGTTCCCATACCGGGAGAGCCTGGTTGAGCAGGGCTGAGATTTCGCCGAAATGCTGGATGCCGTAGGGTAAGTCTGCGACGATGGCATGCATGCGGGAGCCACCGGGCACCTCTCGTAGATGTTGATCGGCCTCGCGCGCATCGCCATGTGCCAGCACAAGAGTCTGCGTCTGACCCTTTGGTCCGATCTCAAACTGAAAGCGTCGTCCCGCTTTGCGCCCGCGCTCGTCTCGCTCTTTGTAGGGAATGTGTGCAGTATTCAAATATTGTTTGACAAAGACGGCGGTCGTTTCAACATCGTGCTTCTCAATTTCAATCCCGAAGGCATCGTAGCCATAGGCCAGCGCGAAAAAAAGCGTCGTGCCGCCCCCCGCCAGCGGATCGAGAATCCGCAGCCGCTCACTATAATCCTTGCCATATTTGCCAGCAAAGAGCGCAACATTGAACAGAACGCGCGTGAAGATCTCGTTCGTCTTGCCCTTATAGCGGCGCGTCTCGGTCATCTCCAGCGGCACGGATGGCGTAAAGCGTGGCTCTATTGGACGCAACAGTGGACCTTGAATGCTGCCGATCAGGTCAAAATATTCGTATGCCTCGCTGGTTGCTCCCAGATGTGAAAGAATGGCGAGGTGCTGTGGTTCTGCCAGCATCTGTTCATCGACGGTGGCAATCAGGTAGCGCTGGCCGCCCAGCGTTGTCGCTGTCACCTCTTGAATATGTTTGCTCAGCGGACTGGCGAGCAGTTCTGGCAGCGCCAGCATCTCCGTCATATTTGCGTACTGAGTGCTGCGTTGAGGCGTAATTTTTAGCGCAAGTTTCATGTCAGTGAGTATAACATAGATGCGCCAGCTCCAACCAGCCTTTTTTGCCCTTCCCACTTGCATGTCTACAGATTACAATACCTACTAGCAGATAAAAAAATACCCAGAAACATAGCTGTGGAAAGATCTGAGCCGTATAGAAAACGGTTGGAGTAGAAAAAGTTGGAGGCTCTGTATGCATATTGTCACGGTTGCGGAAATGAGAGCATTGGAGGAGCAGGCAGATCGTCAATATGATCTCTCCTCGCACATCTTGATGCAGAATGCAGGCAAGAGTGCAGCTGACATTTTTGAAGCTCATTTACTCCCTCATCATTCAATGAATGGTCTTGAAGTGTTGTTTCTGATCGGCCCTGGGAATAACGGTGGCGATGGTCTGGTGATGGCGGATCATCTGGTCGAAGCGGGAGCGTTTGTGAGCCTGTATCGCTGGAAAGAGCGCAAATTGACTGTGCGGGAGCAGGATATCTCCGAGGCTGAAACGGTCAGCGAGTTAGAGTCTGTGCTTCAAAGTACCGATTACATCATTGATGCACTGCTCGGCACCGGCCACTCGCGCCCATTGCCCGATGATATGCGCGCTCTACTGAGACGCGTCGAGCAGGAACGGGAGCGGCGTGCTTCCTTGCGTATCGTCGCAATCGATTTGCCAACTGGCCTTAACCCTGATACGGGCGGCGTTGATCCCGGGACGATCCATGCCGATATCACGATCACGCTGGCCTGTCCCAAACTGGGCTTCTTCTTTTTCCCGGGACGTGAGTATCTGGGAGAGCTATATGTTGGAGATATTGGTCTGCCTCCCGAGCTAGAGAACCATCTCACGACCGAAATGTTGACCGACAAGCAGGTAGAGGATTTGTTGCCGGGTCGCAGCTTGAATAGCAATAAAGGCACCTTCGGGAAGGTAATGCTGTTTTGCGGCTCTCCCCCGTATCCTGGCTCGGCCTATCTCGCAGGTACAGCTGCGGGACGTGTCGGTGCTGGCCTGGTCACGCTGGCTGTGACAGAGCAGATGTTGCCAGTATACGCCGGCAGCTTCCACGAAGCCACGTTTGTTCTCTTTCCACCTGAAGATTCGGGGAGTTTTCAGCGCTCGCAAGAACTGATCACCCATCTACCAGGATATCGCTCGCTGCTGATCGGGCCTGGGCTGGGGCAGTCTCCTAATACCCGTGAGGTTATTCTTCAGATCCTGGAGCATTTGCGCAATCAGCCAGAAGAGAAGCGTCCTCGTCTGGTGATTGATGCTGACGGATTGAATAATCTTTCGGCCCTTGAACACTGGTGGACGCTTTTGCCATCGGGAACGGTCATTACTCCGCATCCTGGGGAGATGGGACGCCTGTGCAATGGGTTGAAGGTCTCCGGGGGCAATATTGATCGCCTGGAACTGGCGCGCGGCAAGGCGAAAGAGTGGAATGTAACGCTGGTTCTCAAGGGAGCCTGCACGATTATTACCGATCCGGCAGGCAATACGCGTATCAACTGGCAGGCGAACCCGGCTCTGGCAACGGCTGGTACCGGCGACGTGCTGGCTGGTATGATTGGGGGCTTTCTGGCACAGGGTTTATCCCCGTTTGATGCCGCTGGAACTGGCGTCTACCTGCATACCGCTGCCTCTGAACTGGTCAGCGCGAATATCGGCGATGCGGGTCTGCTGGCCTCAGATCTCTTGCCCCAGATCCCACGTGCAATGGTACGGTGCAGACAATCCTGAGCGTACTGAAGAGGCCAGGTTGCTCTGGACTCTTTTTCTGTTCTTAATGCTATATATTCATATATAATAATGGATTTGTGTGCTACTCAACAGAATAATTGTGAAGTAGCATATATTGCTGCTAGGATAGAGGGGTGTATAGTACATGGTGTCGAAAGTACATAGGACGGTACATCGACAACGTAGATCCTCTCTCCTACCTGATCGGATATCCCCCTCGGGACGGGTCGCATCTTTCTGCTCAGAGATGCGGCCCGTCCCCTTTTTATCGTTACGACAGTACAAATAAAAAAGGTCGCTATTGCAGCGTTCCTGATAGGCATCAGGGAGATTGGCAATAGACGACCAGTTCATAGTAGGATGCTACTGATGTTTATTCAGCAGTGGCAGTTTGCTCGGATTCGTCAACGATATTGACGGTGATCTTTGGCTCGACTTGCGAGGCAACTTTTACTGGTACACTGAATGTACCCAGCGTGCGAATAGGCTCTGGCAGCTCAATGGTGCGGCGATCCACTGTGACGTTTTCGGCATCGCGCAGGGCCGAGGCAATATCCTGGCTGGTAATAGAACCGTAGAGACGACCCTGACTGCCAACTTTTGCTTTGAACGTAAGCGTAATCTGGGCCAGGCGCTCGGCCAGCTGTTTATTCTGCTCGGCCAGCTTTTCCAGCTTACGCTGTTCGGCAGCAATGCGCTGCGAACGATTTGCAATCAGTCCAGGGGTTGCTCCGGCAGCCAGACGACGCGGCAAGAGATAGTTACGGGCATAACCGTTGGCAACATCTTTCAAGTCACCGGCTTTTCCCAGACCTTCAACATCTTGTAACAGAATGACTTTCATCGAACAGTGCTCCTCACAGAGGCGAGGGACAAAGACCCGTCTACCTCCTCACGCAATAATATCGGCTGTAAGTATACACCTTGTCATCGGCAAACGCAAGTCTGAGCCATGCGCTGATTTCCTGACCTACCCATCTGGTTCTTAGTAGCCTTCACTGTTGCAGGCTGCTATCTTCTCACCTATAATGGCAACAATTGTTCTTTGAATTCTGACGGGGCATGCGAACTCATCTTTGTAAAGGATTTTTTTGACGATGAATATTGAAGGAACGTATACACTACAGGCACCGCCGCGTATTGTATGGCAGCGCTTAAAAGATAAAGAACTGCTTCAGCGTGCTTTTCCTGGCCTTGTCCGTTTTGAGCCGGCAGGTGACGATGCCTATGAGATTGCTCTGCAAGTCACCTCTTCTCCTCTCAACGGCACCTATTATGGCCTGGCTCACGTTACCGAGCATGTGCAGCCTCACTCCTATCATGTCATGATTACCCCGGGTACTGATAAGTCGCAAAACACGTTGAGCGGCAATGGCGGCGTCCAGATCAGCGAGCGTGATGGTAATACCATTATCGTCTATCAAGGCTCCCTGACGTTGAGCAAGCGAGGCGCGCGGCTCTCTCCTACGGTAGTTAAAGGTGCGGCCAAATTGTTGTTGCAGCAATTCTTTACGGTACTGGCGGAACAGCTTCGCCTACAGGACGTTCCTCCTGCAACCAGGGCTGCATATACATTGCAGATAGACGATACAGCCGAAGCAACGGTGGTGAAACAGCCCGGTGGCAATATTGTGATTTTGCCCCAGATCACAGCCGAATCCTCACAGGAGGAGCGCGGGTCTATCTTGCGTACCCTTGTGCGTTTATTCCATCTTGGCGAAGGTGATCCTGATGAAGAGGAGCGCTGGGCCAAGCGTATTCGTCGTGCCGGGATCATCTCCGGTTTCCTGGTTCTCGTGTTGCTTGGTATGCGCTTAGCCAGAAAAAGATAATGAGCCGAAAAGTGTGAGAGCTACGGCTCGATAATTGAGCGCAGGCGGGCTTTCCAATCGCCTTCATCACCCGGAACGCTCGCCTCGTCGCTGGTTTCAACCACCCAGCTGCGTAGACCTTCAGCCGTCTTTGAAGGGGTTGCGCGCTGCTGGCGTCCTCCCCCCTTGTCTTCCAGATTACGTAGCGCGGTCTGAGCTGATTTGCGCACATCATGCACCGGATCTTGCAGCAGCGGAACGATCAGATCGTGAGCCGATTTGATGCCGAGCCGACCCAGCGCTCGTGCGCTCCCCGCTCGCTCGTCAGATGTATGAGCGTGCAGCAGCGGAACGAGATCAGGTGCCAACTGTACCAGCGAGAGATCGGCAATGAGACGCAGCAGACGGTTGCGTCGCATTGGATGGGTTACGTTAGTCAGCGCTGCACGGCAATCGGCATAGATCTGCGCCTTGTTGAGAATAATGCCCTGTGCTCTGGCCTCTGCCACCGCCATTTCTGGCGAGGTATGGACAGTTCCATAGAGAAATGGCTCGATCCATACAGAAACGGCCTCTGGCTGGTTGCGGTTTTCGTGGAGCTTTAAAATATCATGATAATATTGATCAAGCCAGTAATAGAGGGCGAGCGTTACCTCTGCATCGCGGGCGGCATAAGCGATCATGGCAGGGGGCAGGGGGCGACGAGTCCAGTCGGTGCGTTGCAGGCTTTTATCCAGGCGAATCGCGAAGGCACGATACAGCATGGCCGCTAGCGATGACTCGTGCTGACCAAAGATCGAGCGGCTGGTTGCTTCCAGATCATAATAATGGGCCACATGCAGGCTACGTTCGGCCATGACGCGTATATCGGCCCCGGCTCCATGCAGTAGAATGCTAATATCCGGGTTCTCTATGACGGCTTTCAAGGGAGTAAGATTGTGTAAACGCAGGGTATCCACCACAAAACATTGCTGATCGATGGCTAGCTGAAGGAGGGCCAGACGAGGCACAGAACTGCCTCCGTCGTTTTGAGAGCGTGGGCGTCCCTGTGTAAATTCGGCGTCAATCGCCACGACACGCGCTTGCTTGAGCGTGTTGACTGCGTGCTGTAACTGATCAGGGCGCTCAACCCACTGGCGTTTGCTCTTCTGGGGTGGGTGTCCTGGTGGGGGCGTTGAGCCAAGGTAGCCAGGTGCTACCTCATTATTCTTATCGGGGGGTTCTGGTCCTGTACTTGCTGCCTTCTCACTCAATTCGCTATCATTCTACCTTCTAAATGAACGGTATCCCACTAATGGTGTATACCATACACTATAACATACTCAATCGATTTAGTACAGCGGGAATTGTGTTTTTTCTCTATCTGGCTGAGAAAGAGATGAGAAGAATTTCCCGGTCTGCTTTTTTTAAGGACAGGGTGTTGTCCTATACACTATAATAAGGGGAATCATTAGTAATGTAACAGGAGGGATACAGGGCGGTATGCAAAAGGGACGTATTACCAGATATCAACCATTTCCGCTCATTGACTTACCGGATCGGCAGTGGCCCTCTCGGTCCATTGTTGCCCCGCCGATCTGGTGCAGCGTAGATCTGCGCGATGGCAATCAGGCGCTCCCCATTCCTATGAGTGTGGAGGAGAAGCTGGAGATGTTCGATGTCCTGGTGGGCATCGGCTTCAAAGAGATCGAGATCGGCTTTCCTTCGGCCTCTCAGATCGAATTTGATTTCACCCGTCGCTTGATCGAAGAGCAACGCATCCCTGACGATGTCGTCGTACAGGTACTGGTCCAGGCGCGAGAAGAACTGATTTATCGTACATTTGAGGCGTTACGTGGCGCGAAAAAGGCGATTGTTCATCTCTATAACTCAACCTCCCCGATCCAGCGTCGCATCGTATTTGGGATGGACAAACCTGAGATTCTCGGCATTGCGGTACGGGGCGCGAAACTGGTGAAAGAACTGGTCCACAGCTTGCCAGAGACGCAGGTTATTTTCCAGTATTCGCCCGAAAGCTTTTCGGCAACCGAAGTGGATTTTGCCCTGGAGATCTGCGAGGCCGTTGTCGATGTGTGGCAGCCGACGCCAGACAACAAGATCATTCTCAATCTGCCCGACACGGTGCAATACGCGACCCCCAATGTGCATGCGGACCAGATCGAGTGGTTCTGCCGCCATATGCGCAATCGTGAAAACGCGATCATCAGCGTGCATACACATAACGATCGTGGTACGGGTGTTGCCGCAACAGAACTGGGGCTGATGGCTGGTGCTGAGCGCGTCGAGGGAACGTTGTTTGGCAACGGCGAGCGGACTGGTAATGTCGATATTGTGACAGTAGCGCTCAATATGTATATGCAGGGCATCGATCCGGGCCTGGATTTCAGCAATCTGGCCGCGATTCGCGCCGTCTATGAGCGTTGTACACGCATGGAGGTTCCCGTGCGTCAGCCATATGCGGGTGAATTGGTCTTCACGGCCTTCTCTGGCTCGCACCAGGATGCAATTAAAAAGGGGATGGATGCGCAAGATCCCACGCCGGGCGCGTTGTGGGAGGTGCCATATCTGCCCATCGATCCACGAGATCTTGGGCGCTCCTATGAAGCGATTATTCGCATTAATTCGCAATCTGGCAAGGGTGGTGTTGCGTATGTATTGGAGAGCGAGTTTGGTCTGCATCTGCCAAAAACAATGCATGTCGAGTTTGGCAAAGTGATTAAAGCGCTGGCTGATGCACGTGGCAATGAGTTGTCCAGCGCGCAGATCCACGAGGCATTTGCGCAGGAGTACCTGGAGCAGGAGGGGCCGCTAAAGCTGGAATCCTTCCACAGCGAAGATCTGGCGGACGGAGATGGCTCGGTGGCATGCGTTGCTCGCCTGCGTATCGATGGTGTGTTGCGCGAGGTGCGTGCGCAGGGGAATGGTCCCATCGATGCCTTTGTGCGTGCGTTGAACCAGGAAGATATCGCCGCCTTTAAAGTGCTCTCCTATGCCGAGCATTCGCTTGGTCAGGGAGCGGAGGCGCAGGCAGCTGCTTATATTCAGATCCAGATGGAGTCAGAAAAGAGTCTCTTTGGTGCGGCCATCGAGACAAATATCGAACTTGCCTCCGTCAAGGCGGTACTCAGCGCCTTAAATCGCGTCCTCTAATATCGGGAACGATGGTTGTGTATGGCAGGGGTGACGGCTTGTCCTCGCCCGCCACGCTGCCTGTGTAGGCGGGCGAGGACAAGCCGTCGCCCCTGCCATATTCGGCCTCACCTCAGAGGAGTTCGTGGGTGCTCCACAGATGAGATTGATGCGGACTCGACGGTTCTGAGAATGTATGTTATAATCGTCGCCATCTGGTAGAGAGTACCAATCATAGTGGGTACGGTTTCTGCAAGGTCGAGACGAAAGAGAGGAAAAACTCTTGATTCAGCAATGGCTTCCGGCGATCCGCGTGGTCCAGATTGTGCTGAGCATCGCCGTGATCGCGTTTATCCTGTTGCAGGTACGCAGCGCAGGACTTGGTAGTGCCTTTGGTGGCACGAGCGCTGGCTCTGTGTTTAAGACGCGGCGTGGCGTAGAGCGTCTGGTGTTCAATATTACTATCGTCTTCATCGTACTCTTCTCCGTCATATCCGTAGTGAGCGCGGCCCTCATTCGCTAGCTTCTATTCAGGAAAAGAGCATTCTATGGAGATGCGGGACAACGCATCCAGCCCATATTTGCAATAGAAATATGGGTAGGATGTTTTTTGGCCCTTTTCACTTCTCCTCAAGCGGACCAGATCTGCACCGTTTTGTCAGTTCCGCCTGATGCGAGATATTTGCCGTCCGCCGACCATGCCACTGTATTCACTTCGTTGCCATTATGCCCCTTGTAGGTGTAGATGTCGCTGCCATCGTTAGCTTTCCAGATGCGAATCGTTCCATCAGCGCTGGCCGAAGCGATCTTCTGACCATCGGGCGACCATGCGATGGCGAGGACTGTATCGCTGTGTTTTTGGTAGGTGACGACTGGACTGCTGCCGCCGTTGAGCGACCAGATACGTACTATATCATCTGCACCACTAGACGCAAGCAGTGTACTGTTAGGAGACCAGGCAAGCGCTCTGACAGAGTCACTGCTCCCCTCTAAACTGGCAATAGTTGCCTGACTGCTCGTATTTTTGTTGCGCTTGTTATTGCCTTCTTCGCCATCGCCGTTATTCTGGTTGATAAATGTCGTGGGAGTCCATACGCGGATGGTCCTATCGTCGCCCGCTGAGGCAATATAATGTCCATCAGGCGACCAGGAAACGGCCCATACCTGTTCTGTGTGCCTGACAAAGACGCCCACGTCGTTGCCATTCTGTGCGTTCCAGAGACGCACGGTGGCATCCCGACTTCCTGACGCAATCAATTGTCCATCGCGCGACCAGGAAACGGCGCGAACATCTCTGGAGTGGTGGTCGTAGCTGAAATCCAGCCCGTCCTGTTGCGCCGTCCAGACATGAACGGTATTATCTTCACTGGCGGAGGCGATGAATTGACCATCGGGCGACCAGGCAACGGCGTCGATGACATCATCGTGGCCTGTATAGCTGTGAATATCGGTTCCCCCGTTAGCGTGCCAGACGTGAACCGTCCTATCTTTGCTCCCGGAGGCAACGATCCTGCTATTGCCGGGCATCCAGGCAACGGTGGTTACGACATCGTTGTGTTTGGCGTAGGTGGTAAGGAGCTTACCCGTTGTGGGTGATGGTGTAGGTGCTGGTGTCCTGGTGGTTTGCGTTGTTGCCTGATTATTAGCGCTGGGGGAGAAGAGTCCGGCTTGACTGACGGCCCAGGCCGCCGCTCCTGCAATGCCCACCGTCGTTAAGCCTGCCAGTCCAATAACCACTGCTCGCCGCGAAACGCCTCCACCTGGCTGCTGCTGTGGTGGAGTCGCTTGTGTATGATTTTGTTGCGCCTGCCCAAGAGGGATGAACGTTGTCTGGTCGTTATTGGCAGGGGCTATCTGTTGACGTGGAGACCTGCCGGGACCGCGCAGCACCAGCACTTGTTGGGGCGATGCATCGGCGAAGGCGTCGGCAAATTCGGCGACGCTGGCGAACCGCTGTGCCGGATATTTTGCAAGCGCCTGGAATACGACCTGTTCCAGCGCAGGAGAAATCTGCGGATTGCGCTTGCACAACGATGGGGGCGGGTCTTGCATATGTTGTGTGGCTATCTGCGAGACGGAGCCGGTGAAGGGGCATTCTCCGGCCAGCCATTCATAGGCGATGACGGCCAGAGAATACTGGTCGCTAGCTGGAAATGCGTGTCCCTGGAATTGCTCCGGCGACATGTAGGTTGCGGTGCCGATGATTTTCTGATTGATGGTTGGATGCGCGTTTTGGAGCATGGTCGCGATGCCAAAATCGCTCAACAGAATATCATTTTTGCGTCCAATCAGCATGTTTTCTGGTTTGACATCACGGTGAATGACCTGCTGATCGTGACCGTGTTGAAGCGCATCAGCCACCTGTTTGAGATAGGGAATGATCGTGGCGGGTGCGAGGACCGATTCCTTCGGGTGGCGTTGGCGCAAGGTGCCGTTAGGTGCATAGTCCATGACGATGAATGGGATACCGTTTTGCACATCAAAGTCGAAAATGGTGACGATATGGGAATGATGCAAGCGTGCGACGATGCGCGCCTCTTCGCGGAAGGTCAACAGATCTTTGGAAGAGAGTCGCGTGCGTAAGACTTTAATGGCGGCTTCGGTGCCGAGATGAATATGTTCGCCGAGATAGACATCTGCAAATCCACCCTGCGCGAGCAGGCGCATCAAGCGATAGTTGCCCAGTTTTTCTCCGGTCTGTAGCAATGGCTGTGCTTTTCCCTGATTGCCAACAGGAGTAGGAGGAATGGGCGTCTGCGTGGCTGGTCGCCGCGCGACAAATTGTGTGTTGTTTTCATTATTCATAGTATTGTTTCATTATGGGAAATAGTCAGACCCGCTATTATGAATGTATGTACAAAAACCGATTCTCCCTATTCCTTAATACGAATGAACTATGAGATTGTTACCATTGAGAGCGTTTGTGGTCCTTATAGGATAAAAATATCATCACTTTTTGACCGGTTCGGCTCTCACCAGATGAAGACGATAGCTGCTATAAGGGTGTAATAAATTAATAAAGGTATGAAGATAAAATCGATTGGAAAAGCTAGTTTCGATAAAGGACCATTCAAAAAGGCATGATTGCGTCATGCCTTTTTGAATGGTCCTTTATTTCAGGAGGTTATTTACTGCTTGCCGTCTGTTTCGAGTTGGTTAGCAAGCTGTTGCCCTGATTGGTGAGGGTTGTGGCTTGCTGCGTGTCGTCACCGCTGGCAAATTCGACCTTCTCCAGCAGGACGATGATGTGCGAGGCGAGTGCGTCCCGCTGGGTGTTGATCTGCTGAATTTGCTTCTCCAGCTTTATATAAGTGGCATCGCCAGTTGAGCTGCTTGCCAGCGCTCTGGTTGAGATTGGCAGCGTGTCCAGCGCTAATTGCCCGACCGAGGCGTTGATCTGCTTATAGACTCGTGCCAGTCCAATATAATAGTTGAGATGAGCACGAACGGCGGCAGGCAGCGCGTTAGAGGTTAAGGCCTCGAAGAGAACGCGTCCATCGTGGCTGTAGTCGTCTTTGAGACCGAGTAGTTCCAGCATGGTTGGGCGAATATCAGTATGGTCCGCCCAGATGCTATCGTTGATGCCGAGATGTTGCACGCCCGGTCCAGCGATACCAAGCCAGGTGCGGTTGATATCTTGCGAGACATCGCCATGATTCCAGGCAAATGTCGGAACTTCGGCGAGGCAGGGAGAGTCACAATTGGCGGCTCCGGTGAAGACGAAGTAATCGGGATTGGCAAACATGGTGAAGGTGGGCGTGCGGGCAGGATCGGCGGTAATCATATGCAGCAGCTTCATCTCCACTGGATCGGCCATGTAGTGTGAGACTAGCTCTTGTTTGCCGTTGAGCGGATTGGTCACGGTGACACTGGCGGCAGCCTGCTCAAAGGTGCGGGTGACGCTGGCATCTCGGGCGGGATTGCCGGTAATGTAGATGGTGGGCGCGGAGTCGGCATGGACGGTGAAAGGCGTCGTGATCTTCTTCTGCGTTGCCAGCAAGCCGGTCAGGTTGGCGTTTAGCTCACCGATTTGACTGTATGTGCAGGGGATAGTCACGCCGTTACAGTTGGCCGGAGTTGGAGCGCCGCCCACAAAATGGTCGCCCTCATCGGCGGTTACAACGAACAGGGTATTGCTGGCGTTGATGCCATCTTTTGCCAGACGTGCGAAAAATTTACCAAAGGCCGTATCATATGCTTTGAGCGCGGCCACGTACCCGGCTTCACCGGGGCCATAGGCGGGACCACTGGGATGGCGATCATGGGCGTCCGATACGTAAGCATAGGTAACGGGAATACCATGCTCCTGCATTGCCGCAATGTAGGCCAGCGAGACGGAGGCGCTCATGCCATCGAAGCCGGGGAAGCCAGGAGTCCCGTTGGCGTTTTGAATGATGTTACCATCAAGATCGGTAAGAGGTCCGTTGGGACTGATCTGTGGCGCGACATATTTATGACCGAAAAGACCTTTGTAGTTGTTGTAGCCGCCCGGCTCATCTGGAAGCAGGTCTGGTCGGCCAGATGCACAGACGGGATTTGCCTGAGCGCAATGAATGCCAATCCCTACAAAGTCAGATGTGGCCTGAGTCGGATTGCTTTTCACCTCCTGAGCTTCCGGCGAGTTGGCCCCAAAGACGGTGGGAATGTCAACGCCGATATTTTCCAGCACAGTATTCGCAGTCCCGGCTGAACCGAAGTTGCAGCCTGTACGCGTGTATGGCACCCAGGGGGCTGGCGCGTTTTTGCCATTTGCGCTCAGCATGGTGAATGTTGTGTCAGTTGGCGTCGGGCTACTGTCGTTCACCGGAGCTGTCCAGTAGGCGAAGGTGCCAGCAGAAGAGGTAGTGCCGTCAGGTTTGAAATAACGATAGCTATTGCTGACCGGTTGACCATGACGATCACCATAGACGCCAGTGAGCGAGGTCAGAATATCGTCGCCCGTGTGAGCGATGAGTGGCGTGTGATTGTTTGAGAGCATGGCACCGTTATTTTTGATGAAGTTGAGGAGGTTGGGCATCTGCTCTAGATCAGAAGGAACGTTGGGATTATCTCGTGATAGATGTACATTGTCGAAATCGATGTAAATAACGTGTTGAACGGTTCCCTGCGGCGCATGCAACTGACAAGTACTACTCGCGGCATGGACGGTGGAATTCACCTGTGATGGTGCGAACGTTCCCATTCCTGGAAGCAATACCAGTGCAGCGGCTAGAGCGGCTATCCATGCGAGTGGAGGTTGCCAGCGTCCTGACAAAGCTTTCATCCTATTCTCCAATATCCATTCTTGAAAAGTAAGAGCGCGACACCATTGAGCAAACGCTCTTACTACAAAGTGGACAAACTAAGTAGATGCATTAGAAAAGATAGGCCCTCACAATAGAGATAAGTTACATCATGTAGTATAGCATATAAAAAATTTATATTGTATGTATCTAAAAGGATTGGTGGGTAATAGATGGATAGAAGAATGAGAAGTACTTATAGAGTCAGAGCTCTCAATCAAAAGCGCAGTTGAGATTTCTGCCTTGTTGTGAAGCAAGTTAAGAGTCGCTAACTTCTGTAGTAGCAGCAGCTAACTGGTCGCGAGCGGTAAACGGTTTGCTTGTCTCTTCATCATTATGATCTGCTTTTTGTTGATTTGTAATACTGTTTGCTTGTTGGCAATATCAAAAATATGTGTTACTATATGTGCATCAGGTATTATCAACTTCATACGATGTTTCACCGGAGTGTGCGCTCATGATCTGCACACTCATGGGAGTTGGGAGAGAAAAGGAATGTGTGGATGGAAGTGATCAAGGTTAGCCCCAGAGGTTATTGCTATGGAGTGGTCGATGCCCTCCAGGTGGTCCAACAGGCGATCAAAGACGCCAGCGTCCCGCGCCCAATCTATGTCCTCGGTCAGATCATTCACAACCGTCACGCCGTTGAAGCATTGGTCGCTCTGGGGGTAATCACCCTGGATGGTCCTGACCGGGTGAACCTGCTTGAACAGGTGGTGGGGGGAACGGTCATCTTCACGGCACACGGCATTTCTCCTCTGGTCAAAGCACGTGCCAGAGAGAGAGGCTTACATTGTATTGATGCTACTTGTCCCGATGTTACGGTGACCCATCAACTCGTTTCCATGCTGGCTCAGCAAGACTATGTCATTCTCTACATCGGCAAGCGTGGGCACCCTGAGCCAGAGGGAGTTCTGGGAGAAGTTCCTGGACAGATTTTCCTGGTCGAGAATGAGGCCGATGTGGATGCACTTGCCCCCGAACTACGACAGCAAGAGCGATTAGCAGTGACGACTCAAACCACGCTTTCCCAGTGGGATACAAAACAACTCATTGCCTATATCAAGGAGCAGTATCCTCATGCCCAGATTCACATTGATATCTGCTCCGCCACTCAGAAGCGTCAGGAGGCGGTGGCTTCTCAGGTAAAAGGAGCCGAGCTGACAATCGTGGTGGGAGATCCGCGGAGCAACAATACCAATCGGCTGGTGCAAGTTTCTGAGGAGGTCGCAGGCGTCCCGGCAGTGCGGATCGAGGATCTTTCTCAGCTTCGGACAGAGTGGCTAGCTGGGAAAAAACGAATTGCTGTGACGGCGGGAGCCTCAACGCCGAGCTACTTAACACGTGAGGTCATTCGTTACCTGGAAGCCTATAACCCGCACACGGCACAGACAGAGATTCTGGTGCATATGCGAAAAGGGGATGGGGAATGATGCGGCGATTAGCCAGGCGGGTTGTCATACAGGTGAGTGGAGTAGCAGAATATTCTTGAGATGGAGAGCTGGATAAAGAAAGTGGAAAGAGAGGAGTAAATATGACATTTCGGGTGTCGAAGACCTATCTGTTCACTCGCTATGTGGAACTGCTTCAAAACGCGCTCTGGGGAGAGATAACACGGTTGAGGAAGCCCCCCTCTTCTCTCGTGATCCCTGGGCTTGACACCTTTTATGGACAGATGGGATATCATTTGGGCTGGCTGGATGCCCAGCTTCTACCCGTTCAACCGCAGACAGGTAAACTTTTGAGGCCGACCCTCCTCTTGCTGGCCTATGAGACAGCAGGTGCCAACGGGTGCGCTTTCAAGCGGGAGGAGAAGCTCCATCTGGGGCGCGCGTTACCTGCCGCCGTAGCCATTGAACTCTTCCATAACTTCACGTTAGTCCACGATGATATCGAGGATGGAGACCGGGAACGTCGTCATCGCCCCACAGCCTGGGCCGTCTTCGGCACTCCTCTAGCTCTCAATCTGGGTAATGGACTTGCCAGCCTCAGCCACCTGACGCTCCTCACACTCTTTGACGAAGGCGTGTCTACGGACCTGATTGCTCGTCTCGGATTGTGCTTTGATCAGACCGCACTCGCCGTCATAGAGGGGCAGCACCTGGATCTCTGTTTTGAAACACAAGAACAGGTTACGATTACGCACTATCTGGAAATGATTACACGCAAGACGGCTACGTTAATGGCTTGTGCGACAGAGATGGGAGCCATGCTCGGATGCAGTGATGAGCCGACCATCACCGCCCTCCGCCAGTTTGGGTTGCATCTGGGAACCGCGTTTCAGATCCGTGATGATCTGCTGGGGATTTGGGCAACACATGCAGAATCGGGCAAAACGCCTGCTGGGGATTTGCATCGCCGCAAAAAGACCCTTCCCGTATTACATGCCATTCAGCATGCATCTCCACAGGATCACGACTGGTTGCGTACGTTCTACTCTCAGCAAGAAGCGCCCAGGAGTGAGCAGGTGGGACAGGTTCTCTCAATCCTGGAACATACGCGCAGTCGGGAATATTGCCAGCACTTTCTCGCCGAACATTGTCTGCTGGCACGCGATGCACTCAGACGGGTGCCCGCTCCAACTGTTCCTCTGGCGCAAGAAGCTATTGCCGATCTTGAGGCATTGGTTGAGTACGTCTCAGAAGAACTCTGGCCAATAAAAACAGGAGATAAGGCAGCAGCGCAAGAGCAGGCGCTTCCCCTTAAGGCAGAGCCTGAATAAATTGCACCAGGAAATATTTTTTTCTTGAAGGATCGATTTGAAAACATCATATCCATTCCGTAAATCTTACGGATAGAAAGTAAGTGAGCTATGGTAGAAGAATTGAAACAGCAGATGAGTTTGGACATCGCCGCAGCGCGGACGTTGACCACTACCACCAAGTCTGTGCCACAGATGCAGGAGATTACTTCCCGCTGGCTTTTGCGGATACTTCCCTGGGTGCAGGTGTCAGGCGGTACCTATCGGGTGAACCGCCGCATGAGTTATGCCCTGGGTGATGGTCTCTTGACCTTCACCTCCAATGGAACCCACGTTCGCGTTATTCCTGGCGAACTGATGGAGTTGCCCTGGTTGCAAGGATTGGACGATGCAGACCTCTTGAATACCCTGGCCGATCGATTTGTGCAGCAAGAATTTGAGTCGGGAGAGATGATCGTGCAAGCCAATCAGCCAGCCGACCGGATTGTGCTGATCGCCTATGGCAAAGCCAACAAACTGGGAACAGGAAAATATGGCGATCAAACGGTGCTGGAGATGTTGGCAGATGGAGAGTATTTTGGCTCTCCCTCGTTGCTAGCTGGCAACTGGCCCTACACAGTGCAGGCGGCCACCCACTGCACTGTGTTGTCCTTACCGTCCCACACCCTGCAAGAGCTGCTCAACCAATCGCCGAAGCTGCGTGCCCAGGTCGAGTTGGCGCAGGAAACGGCCCAGAAGCCGCAGAATCGGTATGGGGAAGCGGCGATAGATCTGGCCTCGGGCCACGAGGGAGAGCCTGACTTGCCAGGAACGTTCGTCGATTACGACGACTCCCCGCGAGAATATTCTTTAAGCGTGGCCCAGACCGTCTTGCGCGTCCATACTCGGGTCGCCGACCTGTATAACGAGCCGATGAATCAGGTGGAACAGCAACTTCGCTTGACGATCGAGGCGCTGAGAGAGCGCCAGGAGCATGAACTGATCAACAACCGGGAGTTTGGATTGCTGCATAATGTAGACCGCAAACAGCTCCTCCAGACCCGAGTTGGTCCGCCGACTCCTGACGATTTCGATGAGATGCTGGCTCTGGTAAGAGACGCAGGAGCCTTCTTCGCTCATCCCCGCGCCATCGCAGCATTTGGCAAAGAATGCAATCGCCTGGGGCTTTATCCTCAAACGTTGTCCATACATGGAGGGACAGTACCCTCATGGCGCGGCCTTCCTATTTTTCCCTGCAACAAAATTCCCGTGACCGAGGCTAACTCCAGTTCGATCCTGGTCATGCGCACAGGCGAGGAAAATCAAGGCGTCATTGGTTTGCATCAGATTGGCATTCCAGACGAATACCAGCCTGGTTTGTCCGTCCGGTTTATGGGGATCAACGAGAAGGCAATTATTTCCTATCTCGTGAGCGCCTACTATTCTGCCGCGATCCTTGTACCTGACGCGCTTGCCATACTTGAGAATGTAGAAATCGGACGCTCTTGAAGCGGCTTGTTAGATAAAAGGGAGAGAAACCGCTAGCAGGAAGCCGGTCTCTTAGCCATTGTTGGCCGAGTTGCCGCGAAGGAGAGGCCGGCTCCATTTCCGAGAGATAACAACTATGCAGCAACCGTTTGAGTTACCAGAGTTTTACATGCCTTATCCGGCCAAGCTGAATCCTCATTTGGAAGAGGCACGCACGCATTCCAAAGCATGGGCACGCGCTATAGGAATGTTGGATGTGAAACAGCCTGAGTCTGGCACCATCATCTGGGATGAGGCTACGTTTGATTCGATGGACTACGCTCTGCTCTGTGCCTACACCCATCCCGAGTCCCCCGGCTCTGAGCTTGATCTAATCACCGATTGGTACGTGTGGGTCTTCTTCTTCGATGATCACTTCTATGAAATGTATAAGCGCACTCGTGACCACGCCGGTGCTAAAGAGTATCTCGACCGACTACCGCAATTCATGCCCCTCACGCCTGCCGATTCGCCTCCAGAGGCTGTGAACGCCGTCGAGCGCGGCCTGATTGATTTGTGGTCTCGCACTGTGCCGTCCAAATCCGCAGACTGGCGGCAGCGTTTCTTCGAAAGCACCAGGAATCTTCTTGCAGAATCGGCCTGGGAACTCTCGAACATCAGCGATAGCCGGGTTCCAAATCCGATCGAGTACATTGAGATGCGCCGTAAAGTAGGTGGCGCACCCTGGTCAGCAGATCTTGTCGAGCATTCCGTCGCCGTCGAGGTTCCGGCGCGCATTGCCGCTACCCGCCCCATGCGCGTACTCAAAGACACGTTTTCCGATGGCGTGCATCTGCGCAACGACATCTTTTCCTATCAAAGGGAGACCGAAAGCGAAGGAGAACTGAATAACGGGGTGCTGGTCATGGAGCGGTTCCTTGAGGTCGCACCGCAGGAAGCCGCCAACGTGGTTAATGACATATTGACCTCGCGCTTACACCAGTTCGAGAACACTGTCTTGACCGAATTGCCGCTCCTCTTTGAAGAATACCACCTGAATCCAGACGAACGGCAGCAAGTGTTGACCTATGTGAGAGGTTTGCAGGACTGGCAGTCTGGCGGCCACGAATGGCATATGCGTTCCAGCCGGTACATGAACGCCAACGTCAGCAAGGCACCTGCCATAATGAGCCTCGTTGACGGACCCACTGGTCTGGGCACCGCCGCAGCGCGGCTTGGCCTCACAGGAAGTGCTTTTGGGCTGCGATCAAGAAGCTACACTCATATTCCATTCCAGCCGGTAGGACCGCTCAAAATGCCCAAGATTGATATGCCGTTTCCGGCACGTATGAGCCCGCACCTGAACTCCGCCCGACAGCATATCAAGCAATGGGCTGCCCAAATGCACATGCTAGACGTGTTGCCCGGCCTTCCTTCTTTTGCTATCTGGACCGAAGAACAACTGATTGCCTACGATTTTGCTTTGTGCGCTGCAGGTATCCATCCCGATGCCTCCAGTGCGCAGCTCGATATAAGCACAGAGTGGCTTACCTGGGGCACCTATGGCGACGACTTCTTCCCTAAGGTCTTTGGCCGAACCCGCGACTTTGCAGGCGCAAAGCTGCAACGCGAGCGTTTATGGCTCTTTTTGCCATTAGACCGCTCTTCCACCACGCCTCCGCTCAACCCTTTGGAAATGGGGCTGGCTGATTTGTGGCGGCGAACCGCTGAGCCTATGTCTACAAATGCGCGGCGTCAATTCCAGCAGAGCATCCAGGAAATGACCGGCAGCTGGCTGTGGGAGTTAGCCAACCAGATCCAAAACCGGGTGCCGGACCCTGTGGACTACATCGAAATGCGCCGGAAAACCTTTGGTGCCGACATGACCAGAAGCCTTTCGCAAATAGAGGTCGGCGACAACCTCCCGGCTGAGATTTATGGCAGCCGTCCGATGGTCAACCTTGCAAATAGCGCCTGTGACTATACCGGTTTAACCAACGACTTATTCTCCTATCGTAAGGAAATCGAGTTTGAAGGCGAAATTCACAACAGCGTGCTGGTGATTCAGAAGTTCCTCAATTGTAGTGCCCAACGTGCTCTTGATATGGTGAATGATCTGATGACCGCCCGAATGCGCCAGTTTCAGCGCATCGTAACCCTCGAATTGCCCGCCTTGAGCGACGATTTCAAGCTCAATGTCAATCAGCGCAACCGGCTACACCAATATGTTATATCGCTTCAAGATTGGATGTCCGGCGTCTTGAGATGGCATGAAATGTGCCATCGCTATCCAGGGTTTGAAGATTCGGCTTCCCAAAGCAAAAAGCAATTCTTTGTTCCTACGGGCTTGGGGACATCTGCCGCGAAAATCCGCATCTTCTCCGGGGCCATGCCCTGAAATGAGGGTGCTTCATGCAACTTATTCAAAAAGGTCATATTTCGTGGGTCGAAAAGAGAAAGTGGGTGAGCTATGGTAGAAGAATTGAAACAGCAGATGAGTTTGGACATCGCCGCAGCGCGGACGTTGACCACTACCACCAAGTCCGTGCCGCAGATGCAGGAGATTACTTCCCGCTGGCTTTTGCGGATGCTACCCTGGGTGCAGGTGTCAGGCGGCACCTATCGGGTGAACCGCCGCCTGAGCTATGCTCCTAATGGGAGTCTCTTGACCTTCACCTCTAATGGAAGTGAGGTTCGCGTGGTTCCAGCTGATCTGGTGAAGCTGCCCTGGTTGCAAGGATTGGACGATGCAGACCTCTTGAATGCCCTGGCTGATCAGTTTGTGCAACAGGAATTCGAGCAGGGAGAGGTGATCGCGCAAGCCAACCAGCCAGCCGACCGGATTGTGCTGATCGCCTATGGCAAAGCCAACAAGCTGGGAACAGGAAAATATGGCGATCAAACGGTGCTGGAGATGTTGGCAGATGGAGAGTATTTTGGCTCTCCTTCCTTGCTGGCTGGCAACTGGCCCTACACAGTGCAGGCGGCCACTCGCTGTACTGTTCTGACGCTACAGCGCCAGGCATTTAGAAAGCTCCTTCGCAAATCGGAAAAGTTGCGCGCCCAAGTCGAGTTGGCGCAGGAAACGGCCCAGAAGTCGCAGAATCGGTATGGGGAAGCAGCGATAGATCTGGCCTCGGGCCACGAGGGAGAGCCTGACTTGCCAGGAACGTTCGTCGATTACGATGCCGCCCCGCGAGAATATCCCTTGAGCGTGGCCCAGACCGTCTTGCGCGTCCATACTCGGGTCGCCGACCTGTATAACGAGCCAATGAATCAGGTGGAACAGCAACTTCGATTGACAATCGAGGCGCTGAGAGAGCGCCAGGAGCATGAACTGATCAACAACCGGGAGTTTGGATTGCTGCATAATGTAGATCGCAAACAGCTCCTCCAGACCCGAATCGGCCCGCCGACTCCTGATGATCTCGACGCATTGTTATCACGGCGCAGAAGGACTCATTTCTTTCTTGCTCATCCCCGCACTATCGCTGCATTTGGCAAAGAATGCAACCGCCTGGGGATTTACTCGCCTGCTGTCGAATTGCATGGCGTCAAGGTGGCGGCATGGCGGGGAGTGCCTCTGCTGCCCTGCAACAAAATTCCTATTACTGGTAACCATGTGACCGCTATTCTTGCGCTGCGTACAGGCGAGGAGAATCAAGGCGTCACTGGCCTGCATCAAACCGATATTCCAGACGAATACCAGCCTGGTTTGTCCGTACGGTTTATGGGGATCAACGAGAAGGCAATTATCTCCTATCTCGTGAGCGCCTACTATTCTGTCGCGATCCTTGTGCCCGACGCGCTTGGAGCCCTGCTCAATGTGGAAATCAGTCGCTAGGGAAATGCTTGGGAACAGTAGCGACCATGGTCTTCTGCTGAATGTCACCGCACTGACAACGCTCGCGCAATTAGTTGTTCCGCCAATGAGGAGGCAAGGAGAGGGTCGCATTATCGCCATCTCCTCTATCTTCGGGCGCGAGTCTGGCCGCAGGATGCCCTATAACGCACTCAAAGCAGCCTCAATCAGCTTGACAAAATCGCTGGCTCGCGACCTGGCAAAAGACCGCATCCTGGTCAATAGCGTGGCACCCGGTTCTCTCCTGTTCCCTGGCAGCTCATAGGAGCGCAAATTCCACTGCAAGGAGGAGTGGAGTATGAAAGCCAAATGTCCCTATTTCTCACTAGCATTTTGCTCTGGTATAAGTTACTCTGCAGGTAGCATCCTCTGACAAGAGAGGGGACAACACCGTGGGATACGGGTAATGGTCAGTCAGCAGGAGATGAAGGGCAATAAATCTGCGAATGAAGGAGGCAGATTCTGACCAAATCTTTCCAATTCAATTCAAACAAAATTGGCTGACTTTTCCTTCCTATTCCAAGTGTTGGTTCCCCTTATGGGCAAACCCCGTATAGTATAAGTGATTCTCGCATCACGGGGGAATTATGAAATTAAATCTTTTAACATGTCTTAGCATCGTGGCGTTGCTTTCCAGCAGTGTCTACGGGCTGACGACAGCGGGCGGCAGTAGTGTGACGGACAGTACGGGTAATGTATGGACCGTTGTACATGGCAAGGTGGAAGAGAATGGCCAGCTCGCCGGATATACTGCCAATGTCGTTGCCCTTGTCTACTCGAACGGCCAGGTATACCAGAAAAACTCTGCGGGCAACTGGCGGTATTGGAACGGCAAGTGTACAGCGGGTGATCCTCATAACTTTACCTGCTGGACTCGTGCGGCAGCACCCGCTGGCGCAACAGCAGGTAGTAGTCCGACATCCACCACCACCACTACGACCCCCACCCCTACAGCCTCCAGCACTACAACAACAAGCGGTAGTTCCGACGGTGGCTGCATGGGTAGCAACAACGGCAACGGCCACAACTTATGCGAAGGCGTCAATCTCTCGGGCATGGAATGGGGTGGCAACCAGCCGGGGCAATCTTCCACTCTGGCTGTGCCGGCAAGCAACGCTACTCCCCAGTCGGCCACGATCGGACTTCAGTATGCTCCGACTGCGCAGGAAGACAGCTATTATGCTGGTAAAGGTATGAACATCATCCGGTTGCCGTTCCTGTGGGAATACCTGCAACCGTGGGGCACCTCCAATAACATGAGCTTCTACAAGCCGTATTATGACGCGCAGATTTCAGCCATACAGAAAGCAAACGCCGCTGGCCTCACCGTCTTGATCGATTGCCACAATTTCGGGCGGTACTATAACCAGGATATTTCCAACAATCCAACCCTTCAGGCGGTGTTTGCCAATCTGTGGCAGCAAATCGCCGCCGATACCAAGGGCATGAACGTTTATTACGACCTCATGAACGAGCCACACGACCTGGCTGACAACAACGGGTGGGTTACTGCCCTCAATGGCGCCATAACAGCGATACGCGGCACTGGCGCCACCAACCCCATTTTCGTCGAAGGGCTGGAATATGCCAGTGCGGGCGCATGGCAAAGTAATACCGCGCCGTATTACAGCGCCATCAAAGATAGCGGAAACAACCTTGTCTTTGAAGCGCACCAGTACTTTGACTCTGCCTATTCGGGTGATGCGAATGATTGTGGCAACGGCTCCAGCGCTGCGAATATACAAAATGCGATCCAGCCCTGGATTAGCTGGTTGCAGCAGAAGAAAGCCAGGGGATTCCTGGGGGAATTCAACGTTTCAACCACGTCCCAATGTCAGGCAAGCTTCACAGGACTGTTAAGCTATCTCCAACAGAACTCCAGTGTTGTTATAGGGTGGTCCTGGTGGGCCGGCGGCGTTGGCTGGGGTGGCAATACTTCCTATGGGGGCAAAGATTGGCTTGACCTGGATCCGAATTTCAATACCAATCCTCCTACCGATTCGTTGCCGATGCAGTTGATGAGTACCTTCCTGCCCGCCTCTGGCGCTGCGGCTAGCACAAGCGGTGCTGCCACAGGGACGGCCACGAGCTCGGGGACTGCAAGCGTCACTCCCACTGTCAGCAGCGGTGTGACCACCACTCCCACTGTCAGCAGCGGTGTGACCACCACTGGCACAGGGCTTCTCTCTATAAGTGGAACTTCATTAGTAACAAGTGGCGGGAGCCGTTTCATTATCAAAGGTGCTAACCTGGAGTATTTCCGTGACCAGGGCGGTTCGTCGATTTCGACCGCAGAGGTTCCCATAGCTTCTCAAATGATTGCCAAGATGAAAAGCATAGGCATCAATGCCGTGCGGTTAGACTATACGCCGGCCTTCGTGGACCAGGGCACCCACATGACGAACTATCTTGCCATGATGAAACTGCTCGCCAGCAATGGCATGTACGTTATGCCTTGTGACCATTCTTATACTGGCAAGCCTATAGCGAATTATACAAGCACTTCATTCCCTGACTTTAAGAAAATCATCGACTACGCCACCCAAGAGGGCATCACGGATTATCTTATGATGAATCCGTACAACGAACCCTACAACAATGATGATGAGCAAGACTGGATTACAGCGAACAAGGCAACCCTCCAGTATTTTAGAGACACGTTGGGATTTAAGGGGGTTGTGGTGCTGGATACCGCAGGCTATGCGACGAGCGATAACACGTCAACCTTCCAGACTATGATGTCCTATGATGCATCTTTACGAGGAGGGAAATCAGATATCGTATTTTCCAATCACTGGTATCCTAACTATACGTATCAGCCAACGCTTACTCTCGCAAAACAATATCCCCTGGTTATTGGTGAGATAGGACAGACGCTTACAGGTTCTACTAGCGGTGCAAATCCCGCGTTTGTCACCCAGGTGTTCCAGGGATTAATTTCCACAGGAATACCCAATGGTCATAATGGCGCGTTCCCCTGGATTTGGTGGTGGACGGACGGAAATCAGATGACCGATGATGGACTTACCTTAAACACCTATGGACAGCTTCTGGTTACCGACTTTTATTCCAAAGCGAGTGGGCGATAGGTTGATGCCGGTAATCGGGATAGGGGAAGCCTTGCAGCTTTTTCCCTCCCACACCGCTGTCCAGGCGGGTCCGCATACGGCGGTTTGGTTGGTTTAAGCTATTTGCGCGATAGTTCGTCAAAATCGGAGGATCACCTGAGCTTGCATTCGCAAGCAAGCGTGCTACAATTACGACGTCTTCTTTTTCGTTTGTGTGTAACCTTGAGACGTTCAATCTCTGCTTTCCTTCTTCTGAAGCAGGGAGACAGCCGAAGAGCGTGGAGTGCGTTCGATTATGCTTCGTCCTGCGAATATCTATGGCCGCGCTGGAGGAATTCCGGCCATGCTCATCAATCTGGCCCGCCAGCATGGCGCAGCCCGCTATATCGGCACAGGAGAGAACTACTGTCCGATGGTGCAGGTTGATGATCTAGCTGATGCCTACGTGCGAGCGCTCACTCAGGCTCCGGCGGGCACGCTCATCAACATTCCAGGTGGTCCAGCCAGGCATTTCAAAGAGATTGCCCAGGCGATCAGCATGGCAGCAGACCTGGGGGGGCGAACTGAATCCTGGACGCTGGAGGAGGCTCAGCAGGTGTTGGGAGCAATCGCCGACGCACTCGCGCTCGACCTGCAGCTCAGCGGAGCCAGAGCCGGGCGTTTGCTTGATTGGGCACCGCATGCTCCTTCGATCCTCGATGATTTGGTACACGGCTCCTATCACACTGAGGCGGCCTCTCCGTTGTGACCCTGCGCGAGTGGGGGACTCCTCGCCAGTCTAAGAGCCACGGTCACGACAGGGCGAGATCGTGAGTGGCTATGCCTAACACATGTGCTGGCGCATGACCTGACCGCCAGTTACAGGGAGTTGAGGAGAGGAAACCACTATGAACAAGCTTGACGGAAAAATTGCCCTCATTACGGGCGGCACGAGCGGTATTGGCAAGGCCACGGCGGAGCAGTTTGTGCACGAAGGCGCATATGTCTTCATCACAGGACGCCGCGATATGGCGTTGGCTGCGGCGGTAAAGGAAATCGGAAGCCATGTGATCGGCGTCCAAGCAGACGTGTCGAACCTTGGCGATCTTGATCGCCTCTTCGCACAAATTCAGCGGGAGAAGGGCAAGCTCGATATTGTCTTTGCCAATGCTGGCATCACACCCCTTGCCCCTTTGGGCAAGATAACGGAGGAGCACTATGACGCGCTTTTCACTATCAATGTAAAAGGGGTGCTTTTCACGGTTCAGAAGGCGCTCCCTCTGATGCCGGATGGCGCCTCTATCATCCTGAATGCGTCCGTCGTCGCCAGCGTGGGGTTGAAAGAGCACAGTGTGTATGGCGCCACAAAAGCCGCCGTGCGTTCGTTCGCACGGACATGGACAACGGACTTAAAGGATCGGCACATTCGCGTGAACGCAGTGAGCCCAGGGCCTATTGACACGCCCTGGTGGCATGGCAGAGCAGCGGATGAGCAAGGCTTGAAAAAGTGGTCCGAGCGTGTTCCGCTCGGCAGACCTGGAACGCCCGATGATGTCGCCAAGGCCGTGGTATTTCTCGCATCCGACGACAGCAGTTACATCACGGGAACAGAATTGTTTGTGGATGGTGGTTTTGCACAAGTGTAAGCTGTAGATTTTGAAATTTCATGGAGGAATTTCGCTCATTCCGAGGGAGGTTCGATCTCTCTGGCGTAGCGATACCATAGCTGCTCCTGGGTCGCACTCAATGTCAACACCCACTACCCGCTGTTCTGGTTCCTCGCCCGCTCCGGCCTGATCTCCCTGACCTCCCTAGCTGGCTGGCCGACGGCTGGCGGTGCACGCCCCTCACACCGCACCTGGGTGCTTCGCCCGGATCGCGCTACGCCAAGCTGGCCTCTTTTCACAGGCCACTAGCACTCCCCCTGGCTCTCCCGCATCCCATCACTCTCCTTCAAAGAAGGTTCGCTGTTGACAATACCCTTGTAAATTGGACCCCTCATGCTTGGCACGAACTAAGCGCAATGGGTTGTATGGGTTGTGCTGGATTGTCGGGGCGATGAGGTGAAGTTCGGGTGAAACATGCGGTGTTCAGTTTGCACCTCAAGCGCAGAATGGAAGTGTCCATGCTTCTAGCGATGGCAAGGAAGTCATACATGGAACAGAAAGACAAAATCCACGCTACTTCTCTCAATCTAACCTGGAGGAGGTTTTCATGATCGTCGTCACCGCTCCCACTGGCCTGATCGGCCATCAAGTTCTGAACAACCTGAGTGCCTACCCCGAGCCAATCCGCATAATCGTACGCGATCCCTCTCGCCTTCCCGCGTACACCCGTGAGCGCGTCGAGGTCGTGCAAGGATCGCACGGCGACCTCGACGTCGTCACACGGGCGTTTGCAGGTGCCGACTCCGTGTTCTGGCTTGTGCCCCTGGACCCCCATGCTGAGAGCGTTGAGAGCGCCTATGTTGACTTCACCTGGCCAGCGTGTGAAGCGTTCAAGAACCAGGGCGTTAAGCGGGTCGTCGGCGTCTCGGCCATTGGTCGCGGAACAACGCTGGCCGGGAACGCCGGCTATGTCACGGCATTGCTGGCGAAGGACGATCTGATCGCCAGCACAGGTGTAAGCTATCGGGCGCTGACGATGCCCTCGTTCATGGATAACACCATTAGCCAGATCGGTCCTCTTAAGAGCCAAGGGGTGTTCTTCTCGCCAACCCCGGGAGATCTCAAGCTCCCGACCTGCGCCACCCGTGACATCGCCACCGTTGCCGCCAGGCTGTTGCTCGATCACTTCTGGAGCGGACAGGGCAGCGTTCCGATCCTCGGCCCCGAAGATCTCTCCTTCAACGACATGGCACACATCATGTCTGAGGTGCTGGGGCGACTGATCCGCTTTCAACAAATCCCTGGTGAGGCCTTCAAGGCTGACCTGATTCAACGGGGGATGTCTGAGGCAATGGCACAGGGCATGCTCGACATGATGATAGCGAAGAACGAAGGTCTCGACAACGCCGAGCCGCGCACTCTACAAGCCACTACTCCCACCAGCTTCCGCCAATGGTGCGAGGAAGTGCTCAGGCCTGCCGTTCTGGCCTGAGCACCACCGCAACGACAGGCATGCATTCGCAATGGGGGCGCAACGGTTCATTCGCGCGCCTCACTGCAGAATCATCTTCCGCTGAAAAGGTTTTGAACTATGAGGGAAAAACGCTTACCAGTTGACGAACGCCAGCCTGAATCTCCTACTCATTGACGGCTCCATAGCCAAGAACAAGACCTCCTCGCTGAGACGAATCGAGCGTTAACGCGGCCAGGGGAATGATCTCGAGTCCGCAGCTTGCTGCTTGTTGGGTAATCTGCTGATCATCAAGATTCGGCGGAAGCCAACCCATAAGATGTAAACCGGCTTGGGGAGGCTGCACTTCTATGCCCCCCCAATTCCTTCTGCAACAACTCGATGCGTTGCGACAGATGCATGGTAGTACCTGAAGGGAATTGATGAGATGGAGTGACGTAGGCCAGGCGTCCTTGTGGATACCGCTTTTGCCCAATTTCAACATTGATTCCTTCTGATGTCACAGGGATAGGAGCCAGTTGAGCGCCCGCGTTGAGGAGAGCGCGTTGTGCTCCTAGATAGCCCGGATTTTCCATCCAGGCAAGATCACCTGGGTTCAAGAGGAGGCGTGCTGCCATATCTAATGCTGTCTGCGCTCCTGGTACAATAATAACCTGCTCGGCCTGGCAATGCACGCCTCGTGTGATGCTCACATGGGAGGCGATCGCTTCACGTAGCGGGTAATAGCCTGCGATCTCCTGATAAGTGGCCATGTTTCTGAGCATAGATCGTGCGCAGTGAGCCGCTATCTGGCTCCACTGTTGAAAGGGAAATGCACGTAGGTCTGGGACGCCTGTGCGAAAAGCACGTGGGGAGTTGGTCGAAGATAGGTCTGGATGGAGGACTCAGGGGTCTGGCGCATTAAAACCTCTCCCAGGTGAGACAAGAAGGGGGTAGAATGTGTGCTTTCGTCGGGAGCCGTGTTTCTCTGTGGAACTCCTTTGGGAAGGAAAAAGGTCTCAGGAAGGTCGCATGCCACCCTGGTCCCTTGCCCGACCCTTCTTTCGATATACCCACGGGATGCGCAACGAGATGCGCTTTCCTGTGAGCTGGCTCTGGACCTGCTTTTGATGGGTGACCATTTTCCTGTCTTGGAATAGCACCCAAGAAAACATAAGCAAGCTAACAATGCTAGTAAAGGAGCTTGTGGAGGCTGCCCAAGCAATTCCGTCTCCTTGCTATATATCTCGTTGCGCATCCCGTGGGACAGATGGATGATCAAGGGCAGTATACTCCTTGCCGCGAGTCACAAAAGCAAAGCCAGCCAGGTCTGCAAGCACGGTCCCCATGCCATATTGTCCATCGAGCCGAAGCAGGCAGCGTTCGCGCGGGAACTGGTGCCCCGCGAGATAACGACCGATGGCGGCTTTGCTCCGGCGCAGTTCCTCCCGGTAGAACCCGTTGCCTTTGTTCCCAAAACTGCCGAGCCACTGAAAACTGTGCGCCTGGCTGATAACTGTGCGGGTGCGCACCACTTGCCCACGCTTGCGTCCTCGATAGCCAGGGGCACAGATCTCATCCAGCCGACGAGAGGCAGGGGGCAGATCTTCGGTCTGAGGCAAGGCGCGTTGACGGGCTGCCTCACGCGTGCCATCGATATCGAACACCTCCCACTGTCCGCCTACTCGATCCAGCAGTTCACCTCTCTGCCGCTCTTTGGTGAGCGGGCGAGCGAGCAGATCATCGAGAAAGAGTGTGCGGAAAGCTTCGACGGGCGCTTCAGAGAGCGCCGCTAAAAAACGCGAGAGGGTCGAGCGGGCTGGCAGTTGATCACGGTCAAACAAGGCCATGAAAGGGACGGCGAAGGGCCGAAGTCGCTCGTAGAACGCTTCCAGGGTGCGCTCTCCGCTGATCGCGTAGCCGAAGAGCACGGCGAGAAAATCGATCACGTCGTAGTGCCCGAAGCGCCGCCGTGCAAAACGCACCTGCTCACTGATCTTGTTCAAGACCCCGTGCTTGCGCAAATGCGCAGCCATCAAGACGACTTCGCCAAACCAGGCAGGGGTCGAGAGAACAGACTCCGAGGAGGTCTGGATACTCACCGATCCATTGGCAATACTGGTCATATGTGCCTCCTTGAGAAAAGATGTTTGTTTCTTCTTTCTCAAAAGGGCACATATATATCCTGGCGAGCTCAAGGTGAGCAGCTCATTGCATATCCTGGAAGCTGTTGGCACAACCTTCAAGAAAAGCTGGAGAGTTTTCCTCAAAAGAGAACCAACAGCCAGAGGAAAACCCTCTAGCCTTGCATCATTGTTCTACTCTTCTTGAAAGAGGGAGACAATTGGAGAGTGCTCTCTTTTTACGGAACCTAAGAAGGAGTAGGAACCTCATCATTTCTGTGCTTGAGGTGCAAAGGAGAATTTGATGACCGTGAAGCTTTGCCCCGTGACCCAGGAGAACTGGCGTGCAGTGGCCCATCTGGAAGTTGCCGAAGATCAGCGACAGTTCGTGGCACCGAACAGCTATTCGCTGGCTGAAGCCGCCTATGAGCCAGGGCTGACCCCTATGGCGATCTACGCTGATGAAACGTTGGTTGGCTTCGCCATGTTTACTCACGAACCATTTCAGGGCGAATGGCCCTTTACTCAGACACCCTATCAGGGAGAGTTGGGGATAGTGCGCTTGATGGTGGATAAACACTCCCAACGCCGAGGCTATGGCCGCCAGGCAGTGCAGGCACTCATTGATCACATGAGCCAACTCCCCGGAGGGCAGGCTCTTCTTGTGAATTTCATCTCCACCAATCTCGGCGCACGGCAATTGTATGAGAGTGTAGGCTTTGTCGTTTATGAGGAAGATGCCTCTGGTTGCTGGGCTAGACTGACTCAACCTTCATCCGGTGAGACATCTGCTCCCTCACACACCCGAAGCTCCTGAATGCACCACTGAGCTCATGCCTCTTCCGCAGCAAGAGAGGAACAATGCAATGGAGTGGATCATTGCGTTGTTCCTCTCGCCACGGGCTTTTCCCTTTTCTTGATGCTCTTTGATCAGGCGACTGTTCTGTACGGTTCTCTATCAACGAACGGAACTTTTCTTTGCTTTTTACAACGCCGTACAATTGGCAGTCTCTTTCTTTCATCTTTACTTGAGCTTATCTCGTTGCGCATCCCGTGGGAATTCATGCCAGAGGCGCGATACAGTTTTTGGCTCTGTGAGAAGACTAAGTATTTCAGCACCAACAGTGAGCATGGCCCGTTCAGGTCCAAGCCGTTTTGTAGGAAGAATCATGGTGTAACCTCTTCAGGTGATCGCTCAAAGATCTCACATTGCTCAAAAAGATACGCAAGTACGGCTAGCGCCGCTGCCTGGTGAGCTGGATTACCCATTTCTACTCCTCCCGCAAATTCCTGCAATTTGGAAAAGATAATATCAGGTTCCATATTTAACATCTTATACTTTTTATACTGATTATTGAAGGCCAATGCAATTTCATCCCCATATTGGGGATGAGGATGGTCATTAAAGAAATTTCCTACAAGGTCGGCCTTCCACATACCTGAAGTAAGCAGAATTTGTACATTTTCGGATAAACGATTAAATTTCAGTTTACCAGGAGGAACCTGACGGATGTCCTGAAATAGAGGCAACTTTTGTCGAGCAATATTATGTAAGACCTCTTGAACGTTGTTATACTGCACATCAAGCATATCTTTGCTTGATGGAGCATAACCTCCTAGAAGTGAGGCCAGATCAGCTTCATTCAAAGAAAAAGCTTTCTGACGTAACTCTTCAAATCCCCAAGAGCAGATACTGACAGAAGGATGAGAAGCCTGTAATTCAAGTAATATGCCCAGAACATCTGGTCCAAGCCCATCTCTTGCATTATGAACGAATACCCATTTATCTAGATATGCATGCCAATATCTTAGCGCGCCCTGGAAGTCTTTACGAATTTTGGCAATAGCTTCAATCGCTTCCATCTCATTAGGGGCATATACTTGAAATATTACACGTTCTGAGCGTAAATAGCCATCATTTTTTCGATCTCCAATTTTTCCCCAAGGGCGAACACGCTGAAAATTTCCCGGATGACACTTTTCCATCAATTCAGAAAAGAAATCTTGAAATTCATTCCCTCTCTTCTCTAAGTAAGCAAGTTTAAACTTCATCTCATAGTAAGAATATTTGACAGTGTCCATGCTATCATCTCCTGCGTGATACTGCATATCATAGATCTTATGTTCTATGATATGCAGTATCATAAGTTAAGTGATGATATTATAACATTTGCATGTCCAATGGGCGAGCAATCCTATTACTATAACATGAATACATTAATGAGATCTAAAGTAACCCGTGGATAGCCATCGATTTATATTATCAGGTGAATCATAGGGATGAAAGGTGAGGTGAACTGAGTTAAAGGAGACTGCTAGCAAGGAGTGCACGGTGCCTATTACAGTATGCTTTGTAAAGGAGAGGTTTCCTACCAGATTGGAAATGCACTTTGAAGGATGTATTTATCTCAATGCTGGCCAATTCTTAAATAAGTGAATACCTATGACAATCACTAACTAAAAATTCGCCCGAATGAGAGATATAACCTGAGAGAAGGAGAAAAGCATGATAAAGATGGTTCTCACCTGCCAAGAACCATTCTGCGAAATCGTGAGTACTCCACAGCCGTACGTACCTCCTCTTCTTGAATTGATCGTGAGAGGAGTGAGCAGCGAACAAAAGATGGTCAATCGAAGGTCGCTGTGTGAGAGGGGGTTAGGAAACGCCTCTATTTTGTGCAGCGTGGAGGATATGTAGTCAGAAATGGTACTCTGACGAGGGGAGTACGAGAGAAGATGCCGCTTTTTTCTGAAACCCGCTGATATAGCTTCTGATGTCATGTATAGTTGCGCCCAATGTTTACACACCGGGGTGCTACCAGGAGATCTTGTTAGTGTTGCGTGATCTGCTGACAACTCAGGATTGATCTTCTGGATGGTGTGTAGCCACTCAACAATGCAAAACGGTTGAGGGGCTACACGGTCTTGCGTGTGCTAGGAGGGAATGGGATCAGTGCTGGTGCCACCACCGGCTGAAGTCGAGATGGCTGTTTCAGCGATGTAGCGTAAATCCAGTTCTTCTAGTGCTTTCTTTTTCCCCAGCAAGAGCTTAGCCATGTCGAAGGCGCGACCCAGGGGTTCAACTTCAAGGTCGTAGCCCAGTTTGTGTAATTGGGCGGCAAGGGCGGCACGCCCGGAGAGCTTGCCGACGTGCAGGCGGCGATCTGCCGCTGTGAGGCCGACCGATTCAGGGGTCATAATCTCGTAGGTCCGTGCATCTTTGAGAATGCCGTCCTGGTGAATACCGCCCGAATGAGAAAACGCATTTTTTCCAACAATCGGCTTGCTCCACTGGACAGTCATACCGGAGAGCTTACTGATCAATTGACTGGTGGAGGCGATCCTGGTGGTATCAACATCTACATCCAGACCGAGATCGGTCGAACGAGTGCGTACAGCCATCACGACCTCTTCGGTGGCGGCATTGCCTGCACGTTCTCCCAGCCCATTAAAGCTAGTATCGACGCGTTCGGCTCCGTTGCGCAGTCCCTCTAAGGCATTAGCAACGGCCAGTCCCAGATCGTTATGGCAGTGAACAGAGATGCGAACGCCAGGAAATGTGTTGCGTACATCAGCGACCAGTTGCCCGAACTCCCAGGGTAGCGCGTAGCCAACCGTATCACAGAGCGTGACAAAGCGCACCCCTTCTGTGACGAGAGCAGCACAGATTTCTAAAATGAAATCATGTTCAGTGCGGGTAGTGTCTTCCAGCGCGAAATCGACGTTTTCCGTATAGGTCCGGGCATGAGCGACAGCGGTGCGTGCCATTTCCAGCACTTGTTCGCGCGTCTTGCCAAGCTTGACCTCACGGTGGAGGGGAGAAACGCTGATGAAAGGCTGGAGCGTGGGCCTGGCTGCGATTTTCACGGCTTCCCAGGCGGCATCAATGTCACCTTTGACGGCACGGCCAATCGCACAAACTTCGGAGCGTTCTACTTTCGAGGCGATCAAGCGAACGGCCTCAAATTCGCCGGGAGAGGAGACGGGAAAGCCACAATCGAGTGTATCAAAACCCATTGCTTCTAAAGCGAGTGCAATCTGGAGTTTCTCCTGGGGAAAGTAGTTGACGCCAGGAGTCTGTTCGCCATCGCGTAAGGTGGTTTCGTAGAATTTGATGAGACGTGGTGTAGTCATCGTCACTTACTCCTTGTGCTTAGACATCCTGCATCACGCACCATTGCGTTCTGCGTCCTGAGTAAAATGAGGAATCAGGAAAAAACAAGCTTGCTCGTCTCGGATAGCAACGGCTAGGTGCCTCAGAGACAGGCAATCATCGGAAACTCCTTCGTTTCGATAGGTCAGGAGAGACGATATGTACTACTCAAAATTATACGCACTCCTCCAGATGAAGTGCAAGCACCTCTTCTGAAGAAAGTGATGAGGAGAAGAAAAAAGGAAGAGCAAAGGGACAAGGTGAGCGAGATGACCAGTCGGAGCGTTACACGCTTCTTCCAGTCAAGCGCTTGTCATCTGCGAATGGTGGTAGTGAAAGCAATCACCGCGATGTCGCCAGCAGCCTGAATACTCTGATATTCCCCTTCAGCACATGGGGAAGCGCCAAAGGAGTCACGTTGTTGTATGAGCGGGAGGCGCGGGAGTCAAGACATTTGCAACACAAGCACTATGTCTCGGCGACATCCAAGAGGATGAAAATGGCTATTTACGAGAGAAGCACTATGTCTCGGCGACATCCAAGAGGATGAAAATGGCTATTTACGAGAGAATCCACTATTCTATTTTCTCGCTCGAAGTGGAAAAGGCTGGAGGATCAACCTTGATCTGATGACGCTGGACCAGTAGACCTGCATCGAGGGGAGCTAGAGCAGGAGCCACATGAGAATCTGATCCCACTCTGATGCCTCAAGGGGTGGGCTGTCCCACAGCGGAGCAAGTCACGTCGTCGCCCATTGAGGAGATCCATGAATTGCTGCCTCACCTCAAGGAACTGCTTGCGGTGTAGTAGAGAGTCATGAGAGTTGAATGGCCTCCTGGGCTTCGTTTGCTTGGGAGATACCTCCTTTACTGGGGATCAGCCTCCAGGTACTTCAAGATCACATTCGGCTGCTGATGGGTTTGCTTCTCATTGGTCACGTTCAGGACGAACCCTCGTCCTGTTCGCTTGAGAAAGATGGCGTGAGCACGACTCCTGTGAGCAGGAGTCGTGCTCAATGCCTTTATCTGCTTATTGAGACTCTCTGGATCAGCGATCCATTGCCGTGTATGGCTCTTGCTCACTAGACAAATATCCGTGATGTCTTTTTCAGAGGAAACGCGCGGATGTCCTTGCCGTTTGTGCTCCTGTTGCTTTCTCCATTGCCTCTCAGTGGCATGAAGTCCCTGGATGATCGCTGTCAGGGCCGCTTCTCCCACCAGGAGATCGTTCCCTTGTTCCTTGACGAGCATGCGCCACTCCAAGTCAGATGAAGCCTGATTCGCTGGACCCATTGCCGGGCCTTGAAGAGAGTTGAGGAAGGCCTTAAGCTGATCGTTGTCACTCGCTTGGAGCACATTCGCTTTCACCTCGTCACCATTTCTTTTCACAAAAACAGCATGAAGAGGCCAGAGAGATGCACTCGGCTTTTGAAAGGCATCAAGGTAGCCTTGTCCACGACATGCGCAATGAGGTGGTTGACAGATGGGACATAGGTGAGGTGCTTTTGGGGGGTGAGGTTGTCGCAGGAGGGCAGAGAGAAAACCTCGCCGCTCCTGTTTTCTCAGAGAGTCGGCGAAGTTTGCCGTACAACTTGCCCACGAGTGATAGGCAAGAACGTTGACACACCTGTCAGCGCGAAGCCTGATCCTGGAAGGCATTGATCACAATCGCATGGAGTTCCTGGTCCCCTGTCCAGACGGTGTGGTCGGTGTGAGCAGGCCAAAGAACGGCATCGCCAACCTGGACCTCGCACGTTTCCCCATCGGGGCCACCGATACGCACATGTCCCTGTCCCTCAATGACCAGGAAGAGAATAGGATGGTCAGCCGCGTGTTCTTCCATTGAAGCCTGTGGATCAAAATACATCACTTCTACCTGAAAACCAGTCTCCATGAGCAATGGCAGACCATTGAAGCGCCTGGCTACCTCTTCCTGCTGTTCGGGTGGGATCTGTGCGCGGTTCATCTGGATCATAGCGCCGTAGAGACCTGGATGATTGCCGGGAATTTTGACTTTGCGATCAGGGCTGAACCGTCGAACTTGCATGCGTTTGTCTCGCTTTCTGCAGGTCTCTGCGCTCTCGCGTGCAACAGAGGATAAGGTCCTGCAAGCCCAGTAAATTGAGAAACATCTGACGGTTCCTCATCATATGTGAAAGAGCGAAAACGCACATCGGCCCTTTGGACGATGTATTTTAGGCATGTTTGCGGTATACTAGAAAGAGAGGAAAGGAATTGGCGGTTTCTCCTCGTCTCTCTGGCTTTTTCCCTCGGTTTTTTCTGGGTGGCTCCTCAGCATCACCCTATCCAGATTTGTGTTCTCTCTCCACTACGCTCAGGCCGAGCCAGCTCGCAAAGCGCTCCGGGATGTCGAACAGCTTGAAGGTGAGTTGACCAGCCTGATGTGTTCGGGCATTGCGAGCGAGCCGCTCCTTCCATAACAAGCGGGAATGCGCCCGCTCAGCACGAGAGATCGTCGGTGGGGAAGAAGCAACTGGTCGAGAGAGGGCCGGTTCCATCTGGATCTCCAGGTGCTGGCGATGCAGACGCAGACAGGCATGCTGCTGGTGTCGCCGATGCCAGTCCCGCGTAGCCGCAGCGGAGCTGCTCCCACCGACAAGGGATGAAGCAGGATGCTCACCTGGCGCGGTTTAGTCGTTGCACTGCCGTTCCATTGGCACTGCTCGCGTAACGGACACGGGCGGCAGGCCCGAATACTGGCCCCATAAACCACACGCAGGCTCTCATCAGCTTCTCTGCGATATTCATGCGGCAGGAGTGCGCTTCCAGCAGGGCAGCGCAGCGTCCCATCTGGCTGGAGGGGAAAGTCAGCTCCTGTGAAGTGGTCAGCTTTCCAGGACGTGGCGGTGGCCGGTGGCGCATATCCTGAGGCGAGAGGGGAGGTTGGAGGGGTGGGGGCGTGCTCGTGTAGGGGTGGGAGGGCAGGGGCAAACTCGGTGGTACGCAGCGGTTCAGGGGCGAGTTGGTGTCCCAGTTCCAGGCGCACGTTCCAGGTCCACTGAGCCACGATCTGCCAGGCTTCCTGCCCCCAGGAGGAGTGGCTGCACCAGCGGTCGGGGTCAAGCTCCTCGTCTTCATCGGAGAGCATTGGTTCAAAGGCACCACGATGCAGATACAGTGCAACCACATCGGAGGCAGTGAAGCCGTCTTGCGGGAGCTGGGTGAAAAAGAGTTCGTAGACCACGCCTTTGCGAGTCTGGCCGATGCGGCTCTTTTTCGAGCCAGCTGGGTGGGTCGCCACCACCACGCGGCAGCAGCAACCCGTCTTCCCTACAGGGACATCCGGGCAGTCGTAGAGGGTGCGCACCAGGGTGCTTTCTTCCGGTTTCTTGGGAAACAAGGTCGCCTGAGCACTAGCCGGAAAACCCATCACTCCTCCTGGATAGCGTATCTCCGCATCAATGGACGCCGCCGCGCCTTCTCTCTGGGTCCGACTTCGCAGATCACTCTTGCCCGCCTTGAACACATGGCAAGCATGCTTCAGTCTGCTGGGTCTTCTTCTCAGCTCTAGCCGTTCCTCCTCTTCCAGGCTCGCTCAGGCAATCATCTCTCCAAAAAAGTGCAACTGTAGTGGAAAACCAACCTCAGCGGAACGAATCTCAACGGAGCCAGGCTCAGCGACGCTAATTTGAGCGATGCCAACCTTAGTAAAGCGATGATTACTCAGGAAGAATGGGAGCAAGCCAGGTCACTGACAGGCGCAACGATGCCCGATGAATCAATACATCCCTAATGAGAGCTTTTGCAAACAGCTTACGACGGCTTCTCGTCAGTGAGTTCTACAGAAAATATATTTCCCTTCATTATAAATAGTAGATGGTATAATATAAATACTTGACAACATACTGGCTACAACATATACTTTGTACGGAGAAGACAAAGAGGATCTGGTTGTATCAGGTGTCAGAACCACAAAGCATAGAAAGGAGACACGTAGTATGACGACAGTGAGCCCTCTCACATATGAAGAGATCCAGAGAGATGTTCTGGATGAATTAAAGTGGGATACGCGTAATCCGGCCTAACGAAATTGGGGTTGCGGTCAAAGATGGGATCGTCACGCTGACTGGTTGGGTTGATTCATATTCAAAAAAGTTGGCTGCTGAGGCCGCTGCTCATCGGGTGCATAACGTCAAAGCAGTGGTTAATGACATCGAGGTCATCCTGCCTGGCTCTGCCGAACGCACCGATCCCGACCTGGCCGCTATGGCGCTCACCGCTCTCAAATGGAATGCCGGGATTCCGGCTGGCAAACTGGATGTGACTGTCAGCCAGGGGTAGGTAACGCTCAAAGGTGAGGTTGAATATGGCTTCCAGAAGAGAGCTGCGGAACGTGCTATACACCACCTATCAGGAGTCAAAGGAGTCACTAATCTGATCACGGTCAAGCCTCGTGTATTGCCGAGCGATCTGAAGCAGCAGATTGAGAAAGAACTCGTTCGCAATGCAGAGACGGATGCCAGCAATATCACCGTTGAAGTGCAGGGTAGCAAGGTTATCCTCCGGGGATTGGTCCATTCCTATGCTGAGCGAAAGGCAGCGGAGGAAGCCGCTTGGTCAGCACCGGGGGTCAGCGAAGTGGATAATCAGATTGTGATTTCGCTCTTGTAATCCTTGTTTGCTAACGAACTGATCGTTTTAGAGGTTAAGGGCATTTCCTAGAGTAGCGAGTCCTTCCCAAGTAGTTAATGTGCTTTTGATAGTGATAAAGTTCAGTAGTGTTAATCAAAAATCGCCAGTTTCGCCGGGAATTAGTGAACTTTGTTACTAACAAAGTGAAGGCTCAAAGGCCGAAAAAACAGGTCATTTTTTCGACCGAACCCTAGCACGCTATCCGCTGACCATGCATGCGAGGCCGTGTCAAGGGTTAGCGGCAGCGCCCTTGAGTCGCCCGAACTGCATGGTAGACTTGCGGCGGCCAGTTTCGATTTTTTGATTAACATTTTGAGTGTCACGTGAACATTTTCACTGTCAAAAACGAGGACCCGCTACTTTGGGAAATGTCCTCATACCCATAAATCAGGTGTGAGAAGTTTTGCCATAACTTCCTTGAGAATGTAGTTGATTGGATAGAAAAGCGGTGAAATGTCTACTCAAGAACATCTATCTCAGGCTCTCCTCCAAAAGAGGAACGGCACACGGTAATGGAACCAACCAGCCAACTTGAAGCTGTCTTTGCGTCGATTCCGAACGGTGTGATTGTCTATGACCTTGAAGGGAAGATCTTGCGAATGAATCCGGCGGCTCTTACCCTCTTTGAGATAGCTTCTGAAAATCTCTACAGAAGAAAATCCTACCGCCAGTTTGTACGTCGCTATCAGATACGTGACGAGAACCAACAACCCATTTCATTGAAACATTGGGAAATAAATCGTGTTATTCGTGGAGATACGGCATTGGGTGCGCAAGAAGATACCGTAATGGTACATCTTCCCTCCGGGCGAAGCATCTATGTCATCATCTCCTGCGCGCCAGTTTTTGATTCACAACGCCATCAGATGGGAACGGTCTGTGTCTTCCATAATATTACTGATCGTTATCAGCACGAGCTTCAGGTCCGAAGAACCAGCACATCTCTGCTGGCCTTGATTCAAGCCATAGCAGACATCCCTACCTTGATTGATCGCTGGTCACCTGAGGCAACACTGCTCTTACCACCAGCTATGAGTTTCGTTGGACAGCAGCTTGTTGAGCTGATCGGCCAGATGCTCGCGTGTGCCCGGGTATTTCTGCTCTCTCTGGGACCGCCAAGAGATCATCTGTATTATGTGGCTATGTGGGGCCTCACTCCTGAGCAAGAGCAGCGCCGCCGGGAGAATAACGGACGCTTCGCCCTCTCAGATTTTCTCGACGAGGCCACCCTCGCTCAGCTCTCTGCCAACAAAGAGGTGCGCATCCCGCATGATCGTGTACGCCTCCCATTTTTGGATCGAGACGATCTGGGTCCCCTTACCACGTTATGGATGCCAATAGTTCTTGGTAAGCAGTTGGCGGGCATGCTTGTCATAGCCAGGGACGACCTTCAGGATGAATACACGCCAGAAGAGATTGCATTAGTGAGAGCCATTGCTATGCTCATAGCCCTTGTCATCGAATGTGTCCAGTTGTTGAACAAGGTAGATGGAACGAGTGGGCGAGCATTCGTGCTGCAGGAAGCCAACCAACTCATCAATGAGTTCTTGAATCTTGCCAGTCATGAGCTGAGAACACCACTGGCAGCGATGATGGGCAATATCCAATTAGCCCAGCGCCGCTTAGAGGCCTTAAGGAAGCGTGTGGAAGAGCTTTCCAAGACAGCGAGCAGGGAAGTCGAACAGGTGCGACAGCCTTTGGAGCATGCCTCTGAGAGTGCTCGACTGCAAGAGCGGATCATTAGGGATATGATGGATGATGCTCGTATCCAGGCACATACTCTCACCTTGCATAAGAAACCTCATGATCTGATCAAACTTGTGCGAGAAACCGTTGCCGCTGCGCAACGGCAAGCACCTGAGCGCAAGATCGTCTTGAACATCAAGTATACAGGAGAAACGGTGCCGATTGTTGCTGATGCAGATCGAATCAAACAGGTCATCGATATCTATCTATCGAATGCTCTCAACTATTCACCTGCCGATCTGCCCGTGACGGTTCAATTGACCGTCGAAGGGTCAGTGGCGCGTGTCTCGGTTCATGATGAGGGAGTAGGTATCCCTCCAGAAGAGCAAGAGCATGTGTGGGAACGTTTCTATCGTGCGAAAGGAATCACAGTCCAGCATGAACTTGACCTCAGCCTGGGACTGAGCCTCTATATTTGCCAGGAGCTTATCAAGTATCATGATGGCGGCGTTGGGCTTCAGAGTGTTCCCGGTCAAGGTTCGACCTTCTGGTTTACACTGCCGGTTGCACCTCACCAAAAATGAAACATCATGTGCCGCAAGCATTGCGTTCAATCACTAGTGGGCCACTTGTTACGCCTTTTGTCTTTCTAAAACAAGGACCCGGTGATAGCGAATTAGGGGTTTTGCCCATGGTAGGAACAGGTGCGACCCGTTCACGCGAAACCGTGGAAACACGGGGGATGCGTGGCAAAGCAATTTGATAACTGATGATCTGATGAGAGGCGCGCATTCCTCTCCTGCCAGATGAAAGGCAGACAGCGCTTTCCCCACGGTAGCGACTGGTCACAATCCGTGAAGCGGGAAAGAAAGCGGCCCACCCATCATCCTGAGATGGATAAGCTGCAAGCTAAGTACATTCAAAAAACTTCTGCTGGGTGTATAATCTCGGCAGCATGCGACCCAATAATCGAAAGAATTTTTCCAGGGCAATGATTGTAGCGCTCGAAAAAGTCCTGCGCCGCAGCCAACAGAGCCTGCTTTGTTTCAAAGAGTTCACAATGGGTCACTTCCCGCCGAAAATGCCGCCAAAGCATTTCAATCGGATTGAGCCAGGGGCTGTAAGTGGGCAAGTAGAGCAAAACCAGCCGTCCAGCCGCTCCCCGCACCACATCCTCCACTTCATCATCCTCATGGGTAGTAGCATTGTCCCAGGCGACATAGATCGTTCCGGTAGGATGCTTTTGCAGCAACGCTTCAAGGAGTTGTGCAATCTCCTTGCGGCGTTTGCGGCGCTGAAACTGCACCACCGTTTCGCCCGTGTGATAGTTCACCGCTCCGATCCCATAATATCTGTCCGGTTGCGCGGGCGTCGGAATTTCGACCTGTTGGCCCTTTGGACTCCACATGGCACGCAGCGTTGGCAGCCAACTCAGGTTGAACTCATCGGGATAATAAAACACGTCTCCTGCCTTTAGCCCGTCGCGTGCCTCTTCGATCGTCTTTTTTTTACTTTATATTCTGGATCAGGACTGCTAATCGTGTGCTGAGGCCGGGAAAGCACGATGTCGCCGCGTTGGAGGATCAGACGAACCGTTTCATAGGTCACACGAATACCTGTCTGCTCTGCCATATAATCAGCTAGCCTGCGCAGTGTCCACAGCGAGTACGGTTGTCCCAAGCTGCGCGGACGCAACCGCACGCTCGCGAGTAACAGCTCTTCATAGGCGGAAGTGATTTTGGCAGGAGCTCCACCTCCAGGCCGATCCTTTAGCCCTTCGATGCCTTCGGCCATCCAGCGTTTGAGCCAACGACGAACTGTTTCTTCACTGCTACGTACGATGCTCGCAATCGCTGCTGCGCTGAAGTGGTGTTCGACCGCCAGAAATACCATTTGAAGCCGCATGTGGAGCCGGATATCTCGGGTACTCTGATACACTTCCTCTAAGATTTGTCGCTCTTCGTCTGTGGGGATCGGGATCTCTAACGGTCGCAAGGCTCTCTCCTTTTCTCGTCAGTCTACCACATCCCACAGTAATAATTTGAATGTACTTAGTACTCAGTCAACGTTCAGTTGATGAGTATAGTTGGAGGCTCACACGAACGCTCAAAGTGAAGCAGTTCACAGACAGAGATACAGCTCTCTGATATTCTCTCGCTAAGAGGTTCTGAAACTTGCAGTGGAGACCATTCAAGAGAAGAAGACAGGGAGGTCTGATCATGAAAAAGCACAGAGGTTCAGTTCTCACCATTTTCCTGTGTTTCTTGTTGACTGCCTGCGGCGAAGCTGGACAGGTGGTAAAGCAGAATATAGATCCTTGCTCGCTTGTCTCAACACAAGAGGCAGGGCAGATACTCGGTACTCCGATGACGGCGCATCAGGAATTCACTTCCTCGGGAGGAGGTTCCACGACCACGACCTGCGCCTATAGCAGCGCTTCACGCACCGATCATGCAGCACTCCAACTTCATATCTTCACCGACTCATCCTCAGCTCGTTCTACTTTTCAATTCTCGAAGTCTTCAGATAGTCCTTCGGTTCAGTCGCTTCACGGTCTTGGCGAGGATGCATACTTCTACGCGTTCGCCCTGCCTGATAACATAGACCTTGAAGTGTTAAAGGACAATGCTATACTGAGTGTGATGGCCGGTCACGAGCGAGCGGATCTTGGCATCGACAAGCAATTCGCGCAAATTGCACTTAAACGCCTCTAAACAGGATCTAGAGCGTGTCCGAAAAGGCCAGAGGAGCCGATTGAGGGAAATTCCCCCAAATAAGGAGCATTCTGATAGAATAAGAGAGAAAGGGAAGTGAAAAGGCGTCAATCCAAGGAAGGTGGAGCGCTTATGGAAATCTATCCGTCGGATCTCACGGATGCTGAGTGGGAGATCCTCAAGCCACTCATCCCACCCGAGAAGCCGGGTGGGAGACCACGCCAAGCGGATATGCGAGCAGTACTGGGGGGATATTTTATGTGCTGCGAGCTGGGTGTGCTTGGCGCATGATCCCGCGTGACTATCCGCCAAAATCCACCGTGTATGCGTATTTTGCTCGCTTTCGCGATGAGGGAGTGTGGGAACAGATCATGACCACTTTACGCGAACGCTGCCGCTTGGAGGCAGGAAGGGAGGCCACACCTTCCGGCTGCATCATTGATAGTCAGTCGGTCAAAACGACTGATCGGGGCGGACCACATGGGTATGATGGTGGAAAGAAGCTCTCAGGCCGAAAGAGGCACTTGCTCGTCGATACGACCGGATTACTGCTCAAAGCTGTCGTTCATGAAGCCAACATCCAGGACCGGCAAGGCGTCCCGCTCTTGTTAGAGCCAATCAAGGGCATCTTTACTCGTCTGAAAAAAGTTTGGGTTGATCAGGGGTACACGGGCAAGGGGCGAAAGTGGATCGAGCAAGAAATGGGATGGGAAGTAGAGATGGTTCGTCATGTCTGGCGTGCCCGTGGAGAGTGGGTGCCGGCGTGCGAGATCTCTCGGACCTGCGAACGGTCTGGTTCACGTATGAGCGCATCAAACCTGAGCCAAAGAAGTTTCGAGGGGTGCTTCCGCGACGTTGGGTAGTGGAACGAACTTTTGCCTGGATAGGGAGGTATCGTCGGATGAGTAAGGATTATGAGTACTTAACGAGCAGCAGTGAAAGTATGGTGTGTCTGACGATGATTCGTCTGATGGTCAGGAGGCTCACTGATCCCCCTGAAACCGCCAGGGAGAACGCTCAACGGCGTCGAGCCGCTTGAGCAGCCTTCTTGGACACGCTCTAGTATTTTATCAAGTATTTACGTTGGAAATTACACTATAATAGAAACAGAAAATATTTTATTGTAGAAAATTTATTATAGATACTGCTTCCTGACTTACTGGTATCCATTGTCACGTTTTTCTTTCCTGAACGTATCCCTCTAAAGAGGAATCGTCTTACAAGCGCTCATAAAGTATTAAAGATGTAAGGGAAAGAAGAGCATAGAGAAAATGGAGAGAAGAGCATGAAGTACGAAGAATTTATTGAACAGGTACAAAAGCGTGCTCCTCTTGCTTCACAGGATGAAGCACGACGGGCTACACGGGCTACACTTGAAACGTTGGCAGAGTGTCTCTCAAAGGAGGAACGCCATGATGCAGCATCTCAACTACCGAGAGGACTCGCCATGTACCTGCAACAGCCGTTTCTCGGTCCAGAAAAGCAGCCATCCCCAAGTCGTAAGAAAGACTTTTCCCTTGACGATTTCTTTGAGCGTATGAGTATACGCGAAGACATGCCTAAAAACACGGCACGTGAACATGCTCGTGTAGTGATGAGCGTACTGAGTGATGCTTTGTCTTGTGGTGAACTTGAGGATATTCGTGCTGAGCTACCGATCGAGTTCTACTACGAGTTCTTTGAAAGGAAGTAGGGGAAAATACCCCTACTTCCTGGCGTCTTTTCGTTCAATCCAGACAATAAACTATTCCCTTATCTCCTAAAGTTGCTCCAAATGAACGACAGATATCTAGCAGCACAGGAGATAAGAAGCATGTCACAATGTTACCAGCCGAAAATGGCGACCCCTACAACGCTCAGAAGGCCGACGAGAACGATTGGTATGGTCGGCCACAAGATCTGGAGGCTTGGGCCCGGCTTGCGTGTGACGAACCAGAAGATGACAAAATTCTCCAGCAAGCCTACCAGTGTTGCCAGGAACATCGCAATCGCAGCACTTGAGCCTGCAATCTGTCCTCTATTGAGCTGTTGGCCTACCAACACCGAAGAAGATGCCGCGCTCGCCAATGCACCTACCACCGCTATGGCCAGAAAACCAATGGCTCCAAACAGGCGCTGTGCCACTCCGCTTATCACTGTTAATGAGAAGAACAGCATGCCAAAACCAAGCACTGAACGCATCTCTAGGGGAGACTTGAGCCGTTGTTTCTGCGGAGCTTCTTGCTCTAGTTGTTGAGGAGCCCTTTGCTCTGATCTTCTGGATCTCCAGATAGCAAAGAGTACCACAACCCCGGCTGCCAGCATCATCGGCACCAACACGATCACCGTCCCGATGCTGGCTTGAATGCCTCGTGGGAAGGAGAAGAGAACGACCAGTACCCAATTGCGTAGAATCATCGCCAAATCGGAGAGGATGACATTCGTTGGCGCTGTGGTGAGAGTACCTGGATCGTCTTTGGCCTCTTCTCCCAGCAGTGCCACCGTCGCCGCACTATTGACTAACCCACCCAGAAGCGCACTATAACGTATTCCGCGTGCGCCAAATTGCCGAAGCAGCGCATAGTTGATGAAGCTTAAAGCCGACACGATCATAACTGTCAGCCAGATCGAGCGTGGATTAAGCAGCCTCCAGGGATCAATAAACCGGTCGGGAAGCAGCGGATAGACAACCACTGTAATAAACCCAAGGAGTAATGTACTGCGGATCTCAGCGACTGTCAACTTGCTACTAAATGTGATGAACTCCTCTTTCCAGGAGAGCAGTGCCGTGACCACAAGCGCGCAGACGAATGCGAGAAAAAAATTTCCTGCCCCGATCACCATACCCACCACATTCGTAGCCGCCAGGGCCAGAGAAGTCGTGACCTCCGGGGAACGCTGGCTCCAGATGCCATAAACATTGACCAGAATCACAATCATCAGAATTATCCCGACTTGTACATATGCCAACGTCGGGGAGACTAACCAGCAGAGCGTTCCAAGCAATGTGGCGATGGCGAAACTTCTGATACCCGCTTCTTTATGTGCCCATGTACGTTCCAGTCCTACGAGCAAGCCAACGCATACTGATGCGGCAACTTTCGCCACCAGCAAGAAAGGAGGATCCATATGTACTCCTCAATAATGGAATTCTCTCCGACAACCGCTCCACATTTCTGAGAAATTGAGAGGATTGCTCTAGTGAAATCACTTGCCTTGAGATGAGAGAAAAACTGGACAAAACCTATATAGCCCTCACGTGATTACACGTATGAGAGTTTCTCCGAAACAGAGATTTGCATGTTCCGTAGAAAACATATAGAAACAAATGGAATATTTGACCACCTATTAGAGCATGATAGCCTCACCACAGGATCAGGGAGTACAGATTACTCTCGCTTTACCTGTTGAGGGTTCATCTTTTGAGAATCCTTTCTGACTTACTCTTCGACCTCGGACCATCTGCCAAGAAGTTTGAGCGTAATGCCCAAGGCGAGGATGACGAGAGCATCGATGCTCAACTCGATCATAGCATACGCAAAGTCAGTCGCACGTATGTTAAGACCTTCAACGGAGAGTCTGGCGCCAATCGAGAGGATGCTTCTTGTGGCAGAAATGATACCAATAAAGAGAAATGGCCGTACAGATGTTACATGTACCCGCAAATAATGAAGCACAGTGCCAAGCATTTCCATAATAATAAGAACAAGCAGGAGACCAGAAACAGCTTCAATAATAGCTTGTGCTGCACGTACTGGTTGCTGACCCACTGAGAACGCGCCGAGTCTAATAACTGAGACGCTAAAACCCCAGAAAGTATAGATGAGCACCAGGATAGCTGCAAGAAAGAAGCAAATGCCAACGATGGCATAAATGAAACTATCTACCTGCTCTAGAAAGCGACCTAAGTAGAGAGTGAAACAGCCTCCTGGCTCGTGAGCACGGCGGGTATGATGGGTGTTCGTTGGATATTCTGCCATAAGTAGGTTCCCTTTATCACTCCAGAGGGATACCAGTCACAGCACTTACTACATTCGCAGATCGAACATTTGCTGGTGGCATCTATTGATTAGAAGCAGGCGATGCATGGATACACCTGCTTCTATGCTCTCTCAATCATGCTTACAACTTGGTCAGCCTCGTCGAAGCCGGCCATGTATCATTAACCATCGAGGGCTTTCAGGCAGATAACGCTGTACAAGCAGAATGGCCAGTCCCAGAATAGCCCCCAACCCAAACACCAGTCGCCAACCAACGTCTACTGGAAAAAGATGAGGATGAAGCAGGACGGTCGTCAAGGTGGCACCAACAGCCGTACCAACTCACCAGGTGCCGTTGATTGCCAGATCTGTCCCGCCACGTGTCCGCCCCAGGATGAGCTCGTCAATAACAGGTTAATGGCGGCATATTCCCCACCAATGCCCATATTTGACGATGCACAATCGCTTTTTCCTGTCTTAGGATGGATAGCATCTCTTGTTATCCCTTTGACTGCTGTTCCAACGCAAGCAAGGTAGACAAATGACCACCGATTACGGCGTAGAAAAAAGGACCTACGCGGCTGTTGCCTTGTCACTGCTCTTCTAGGGCTACGTGACGTAGCAAACCATGACTTCGTGCCATCAGGTGCTTTATCAAGGGGCAATTTCACTCGGACATCGAGATTGTTTTCCAGCATTGAGTATAGTTGATAGTTAGGAGATAGTCAAGTATTTATAATGTACTGTGTATTATTACTGGAAATAAAAAGATATTTTGTATCGAGATGGGTTGCTAACTATCAACTATACTCAATGCTGGAAAGATATGTCAATAAGTGTTGTAACAACCAGAGAGCCTTCTTTTTAAAAAATAAGCTCTCTGTTTGATGAAAAGGGAAAAGAGGTTTAATGGCACGCCGTAACCGTGTGGAAAACAGTGATTACGGTGTCCCATTTTCTTCGTAAAGATCAAAAGAAGCGACTACGCCTTGCCAAAAAGCTGGCCCCAACAACAAGAGGATTCATATGCATTGACTCTTCTTTGCACTCTTTGGAAAAGGAAAAAGCACCTGAACCTTGCTGCCCAGGTGCTTTCTTTCTCCCCGTTTCAGTTATTCTCCCTCACCAACTCTCATAACCCCCTGCTCTGGCCATTTCGGTGGCAACTCATGGCAAGGCCGTCGATTGAGCTCCCTACACAGAGGAACACGCCCGGTTCATTCGCCTGAACCTCTGATGGCTATTTGAGAGGCTGTTCTGATCGTGTGGAAGGGACGGAGATCTTTACTAAAAACCCTCTGGATATTTGGGTGAGGGACATGAGGATGCTCACTACAGAAGTATATTCCAGCCTTGACGCACCAATCATGAAAAAGGAGATGATTCGTGATGAAAGATGAGATGCTGGATAAGTACTCTTCTGGCAAGTTAGAGGATATGCTCAGTTTTATTAAGGAGGGATATAAACTATCCGTGGCTGGAGTATAGTACCACAGCAGTCGATATAGAATGCAGGTTCCTCCCCTGAGTACTCTAGTAGGTAAATCGCGCAGTCAGATGCATCTATGAGGAGATATGCCGGAGAGCGCAACAGTGTTGGAGCAATCTTCTCAAATATTTCAATGATGCGAGATACCGTGCATCCTTGCGTTGTGATCCCCGATTGCAGTTTCACGTTGTATCGCTTCAGCACAGCTTCATTAATATCTACTTTGTGACGTGGATATCTGCTGTCAAGAGCAAGTAGACACACTTGAAGGATATCGTTGAGATACATTGTTTTCCTCCTCACGACCCCTACAAAACCGTATTGTCAACATCATCAATTATGCGAGGAGAACGGGAATTATTGCCTCATGTCTTGTCAGGTGTTCCACTGTACTCCAAGAGCACGGAGAAGTTCTTCTTTACTTTCGGCAGCAATGAGTGTTCCAATGAGAGAAGCACCACCTAGATCGGCCTCAACGAGGTGGGCACCGCTTAGGTTCGCCTCTCGGAGATCAGCATTGACGAGGTGAACCCCGCTCAAGTCAGCTCCGCTCAGGTTGGTTCCGCGAAGATTGGCCCGCTCCAGATGTGCCTTGAAAAGGATAGTCTCGCTCAGGTTCGCCTCGCCCAGATCAGCATTAAGAAGTTCAGCGCCGCTCAAATTCGCCTCAGCGAAATTAGCATTGTTGAGGCGAGCATCACTCAGATTGGCTTCTTCCAGATAGGCACCGCTTAGATTCGCCTCGCTTAGATTCGCCTCGCTCAAATTGGCTCGTCCCAGATCAGCTTTGAGGAAGAATGCCCCACTCAGATTAGCTCCGCTCAGGTCGGATTCATTGAGGTGAGTATCACGGAAATGAGCCATACTCAGATCAGCACCGCTCAGATTCACATGAGAGAGAAAGGCTCCACTCAAGTCAGCACCTCTCAAATCAGCACCCCTCAGATCTGTTCGCTCCAAATGAGCATCAGCGAGGTTCATCTCACTCAAATCAATTCCCTGTAAATTCTGACCACTCACATCTAGCTTGTTACCTTCCCCAACCGCCTGAATACGTAGCTCAATATCTGCTCTAGTCAGGGGTCTATTTTCTCCGTCAAGCATATGCATCTTCTCTCCTTCATGGCTTACGAAAACTTGTAGGGCTTCCTTCCTCATTCACCAAACATTCCAGACTCATTCAGAAAGGCGAAATTCGTTCCCTCTTTCCTTGCCATTATATTACTACTAAACCTGCTTATCTTCATGGTATCGAGTATACATTACGATCCTCTCCAGATCAAATTATTTATGTCATCAATACATTATTTGTATGAACAAAAATATAATTTATATCGAATCTTTGATCATTTCACTGACAGAAGCATATAGTCTAAGACACAAAGATACGATTCAGGTGCCGCCTTTAACGACCTGTATGTAGCGAGACTTTGCCTTCTGTGACCAGGAATGCCCCCTCCTACTGAAGTGGCACAATTGAGAAGAGACACGAAAGGTCCAATTAGTAAATTTTTGCACAGAAATATTATTTTCTTTCACATTTATAATACAATTTATAAACATGATTACTTGACAATATGCGAGACGAAAACTATACTTTGTGCAAGGTGGAAGCTGCATCAATAGGAGATGAGTACATGGCTGATCAGCAGATACTCGAATTCATCAGACAGCAACTCTTTGAGAGATGGAATGAGTTCAGGCAAGAACATTCTGAGGAAGCTATTGACTTGAGTCAAGCGGATTTAAGTGAAACGAATCTTGGTAAAATGAATCTCATCCGAGCGGATCTACGCGGGACTAATCTGAGGAGCGCGGACCTCTGGGAAGCAACTTTAACAGGTGCATACCTGATGGAAGCAAACCTCAGTAATGCGAACTTAGTGCAAGCCAACTTGAGCTATGCCGATCTGAGCAGGGCTGATCTTCGCGATGCTGTCCTTCGTGGTGCAAATCTCGTAGGCGCTCTCCTGAAAGACGCCAATTTGAAGGGGGCTGATCTCTGCGGAGCGAATCTAAAAGATGCCATCGTCACTTCCGCTCAACTCAGTCAGGCGCAACCTCTAGATGAATGCCTCTAGCAAAAGTTCTACGCTACAGGGAAAGAGCAAATGATAAAACCAGCCATAGTTCTCGTCGACGCTTTCCCAGAAGAACTACACAAGCTCAAGAACGACCTGAAACCGATGTACAGCGACCGCTATCGGATCATCGAAGCCTATTCGGGACAGCAAGCGCTAACTCAGTTGCAACAAATAAGCCTGCACAATGAGCTAGTGGCACTCTTACTTGTCAATGAGCAGATGACCGAGATGGATGGGACTGAGTTTCTAAAAGAGGCGCGAGAGCTGTACCCACAGGCCCGACGAATCTTGTTGACCTCCTATACAGACACACATACAGCTATCCAGGCCATCAAGAGCGGTCTCATTGATTATCACCTGATGAAGCCCTGGGAGCCTCCACAAGAGCGCCTTTATCCCGTATTGGACGATTTGCTGACAAGTTGGTCTACCACGTACCATCCACCTCTGGAAACGCTACGGATCATCGGCCATCGCTGGTCTCCCAGGCTGCACGAAATCCTAGACTTTCTGGCACGCAATCAGGTTCCCTATCAGTGGTTGGACATTGAGAATAGCAAAGAGGCAACCAGCTTGTTAGGACAGATGCATTTGGCCGATGAGACAAGGCCAGTCGTTATCTTCCCCGATGGTTCTTATCTGTTGAATCCCAGGGAGATCCAAATTGCAGAGAAGATCAACCTCAAAACGCACGCGGAAAAGCCGTTTTATGACCTGATCATTATCGGCTCTGGCCCGGCAGGACTTGCGGCGGGAGTCTATGGCGCTTCTGAAGGGCTACACACTTTGCTCGTGGAACAGAAGGCTCCCGGCGGACAGGCGGGAACCAGTTCTCGCATTGAGAACTATCTGGGTTTTCCGGCAGGGTTGAGCGGGGGAGAGCTGGCGCGCCGTGCTGTCCTGCAAACACAGCGTTTTGGTGCGGAGATTGTCACTCCGCAAAAGGTGGTGGGGGTCAAGGTAGATGGTCAGTATCGTTGTGTTGAGATGGAGGACAGCTCGGAACTTCGCTGCCATGCCCTCCTACTTGCTTGCGGTGTCTCTTACTGTCGGCTAGAGGTGCCAGGCATAGATGCTCTGACTGGTGCCGGCGTCTATTATGGTTCCTCAATCGCCGAAGCAATATCCTGCAGCAACGAGCAGGTATCTATTGTGGGAGGAGGGAACTCTGCTGGTCAGGCAGCCATCTATTTTGCGAAATATGCTCGCCAAGTAACGATGCTGGTGCGTGACGAGTCACTCGAAAAAGACATGTCCAAATACCTCATCGATCAGATAGAGCATACAGTCAATATCGAGATCAAGACCTGCACCCGCGTCGTGGCTGTACAAGGCCGGAACCATCTAGAAAGCATTACAATTGTCAATGACAAAACACATGAGGAGCAGGCGCTTCCGGCGACCGCACTCTTCATTTTTATTGGCACAGAACCACACACGGAGTGGCTGAACGGCGTGGTGGAGAACGACGAGAAAGGCTTCGTCCTCACAGGCTCCGACCTGATGCATCAGGGACAGTTACAAGTCGGTTGGTCACTTGACCGCGAGCCTTTCTTTCTGGAAACCAACGTTCCGGGTATCTTCGCTGCTGGAGATGTGCGACATGGTTCTATCAAACGCGTTGCCTCCAGCGTTGGAGAAGGGGCAATGGCCGTCCAGCTCATCCATAGATACCTGGGCTAAATCAGCCCACATATCCTTTTGCGTTTTCAGGGCGCTTGTAGTGAGATAAGAGTATGGAGAATAGTCCAGGTGAGATAGAGAGAAAGTGAGATGAGAGACCATTATGGATATACATACCAACCTGTTCCACGTGAATTTTCATGATTTTGAGCAGAAGGTGATCAAATCCCCAATTCCGGTCATCGTGGATTTCTGGGCGGCATGGTGTGGTCCTTGCCGCGCCATTGCTCCCGTCTTCGAGCGTTTGAGCGATGAGTATAAAGGGCGGCTGGCATTCGCTAAGATGGATATTGATGCGAGCCAGGAGAATAGCCGTCTGGCCTCTGACCTGGGTATTCAGGCTATTCCTACTTTGATGATCTTCAAAGACGGTCAGATGATTGCTCGGCTGATGGGACCACACCCAGCTCGTTTAAAGGATGAGATTAACAGAGCATTGACCAACAATGGTATCGCAGCTAGTTCATAATGAATGGAAAATTCGCTTCAAAGTGCTGAAATCTTATTGCTGTTTTGCTGCGGAAGAGATAGATATCAGGCTGAATGCGTATAAACTACGGTCATTCGAGCCTATATAGATAACACCATTAGCCACTGTAGGAGAGGAGACGATAGGGCCGCCTGTGGTATAGCTCCAGAGCTTTTCGCCGGTCTGAGTGTTCAGTGCGTAAAAGGTATGATCCTGTGAGCCAACGTAGACGACATCATCTGCTACAGTTGGCGAGGAGTCTACAACTCCGCCAGTGGTGTAATCCCAATATGCTTTCCCTGTTTTTGCATCCAGGGCATACAATCGGTGGTCATGCGAGCCGACATAGACGATGCCGTTGACGACGCAGGGTGTGGAGTCGATACTATCGCCAGCCTGATAAGTCCATAACCGCTCACCAGCCCTGGCATCCAGGGCATAGAGAAGATGGTCGCGTGAGCCGACATAGATGATTCCCTCTGCTATTGCGGGCGAAGATTGGATAGCACCTCCCGTCTCATAATGCCAGCGCTCGGTTCCATCAAACATGTCCAGGGCATACAGTTGGCGGTCATATGAGCCAACATAGACAGTCCTTTCGGAAACGGCTGGCGAGGAGTCGATAGGACCACCAGTAACGAAGCTCCACAGTAGCTCGCCTGTGTTCATATCAAACGCATAGAAGGTGTGATCTTGCGATCCGACGAAGACTGTCCCCTGGGCCACTGTTGGCGAGGAGAAGATACTCCCCTCGGTTCTACTGCTCCACAATCTGGCTCCTGTACTGGCTGCAAGAGCATAGAGCCTGTAATCCTTCGAGCCAACATAAACCACCCCATCGACAACGCTGGGTGAAGAGAAAACGCTCCCCTCAGTGAGGTAGTGCCAGAGTTCATCCCCGGTAAGCTCGTCAAGCGCATACACATGATGATCGAGCGAGCCGACGTAGACGAGATCACCAGACACGGCTGCTGCCGCTTCGATACTCCCTTTTGTTGTATAGCTCCAGAGCAGATCACTGCTGAAGGCATAGATCGTTCCATCCTGTGAACAGACAGAGAGTATCCCCTCAGCAATTGCCGGGGAAGAGACAATTGCCCCATTTGTTGTATAGTTCCAGAGCAGATTGCCTGTGATGGCTGAAAAGGCATAGATAGTGCGATCCTGCGATCCTATGTAGATTACTTCATCGGCAACTAAGGCTGATGAAGTGATGGCCCCTCGGGTTTTGCTGCTCCACCGCTGGTTTCCCGTCTGAGCATAGATTGCATGCAATGTGCCATCGTGTGAGCCAACATAGACCGTCTCCAGAGCCTCGACAGGGGAAGAGAGGATGATATCGCTGGCTTGGTAACTCCAGAGCTTTTTACCAGTTTCTGTATCCAGCGCATAGAGCCGATGATCCTGCGAACCAACATAAACCACACCATTGGCGACAGCCGGGGAAGCGCTGATACTTCCCTCTGTGGTGTAGTTCCACACTAGTTCGCCGGTTGCACCGTCAAGAGCGTAAAGGGTGTGGTCCCAGGAGCTGAGGTAGACCACGCCATCAGCAACGACTGGCGCGGATTGAATACGGCCATCTGTAGCGAAACTCCAAAGAGGATCGCCGGTCGCGGCGTCCAGGGCGTAGAGAGTGTGATCTTCGGAACCGAGATACACTATGTTATCAGCGACAGCGGGAAACGTCTCGCTAGCATTACCTGTGTGATAGCTCCACAGCAAAGCGCCAGTCCTGGCTTCAAGAGCATAGAGCGTATGATCGTGCGAGCTAACATAGAGAACATCGTCAGCATATGCTGGCGTCGAGGAAATGGCCGCTTCGGCCGTATAGCGCCAGATCAGCTTGCCGCTCCTGACTTCAAGAACACTCACTGTATGATCTTCTGAGCTGATAGAGATGATCCCATCAATGGCTAGCGGTGAAGACGTGATGGCGTCATCGGTTGTATAGGTCCAGGCCTTTCTCAAACCTGGCACATTTGCAGGATAAATTACCTGACTGGTAGGGATGTTCTGTGCCATCCTGGTCTCCTTTATGGTAATGATATAAAGATGAGAAAAACCTGACAATACCTCTCTAGCCTTCACGTGATTGCAAGCATAAGAGTTTCTTTGTAAACAAGCCTCACGTACAATATTTATAGAAATATATAGTTCCTGGAAAAAGAATGGAAATGCTTGACCATCTATGAGAGCGTGACATATACTTTCATGAAAGTGCAGACCAGGGCCTTCAGTAATGTCAGAAAGTGTTGCTTGACTCACAAACGAACAGAGGCGTTATCTTAGAAAAAGGAAGAAACAACAAGGAATGGGTGATGGAGAAATTTGCCAGATACAGCGTGGTCTGGTATACATCGACAGCAAGCTATCAGATCAGCAACCAGAGGGCTGCCCCAACACCAGTAAATGACGAGAGCAGCGCATGGTATAAGTGGCTAGAGCGTATATCATCCTTCGCCTTCCAGGGCAGAGATGGCCGCCACCTCTCGGTACTTAAAGAGCACCGAGGGCGCCGATGCACCTACTGGACCGCCTACCGCAGTATCTGTGGCAAACTCAAGCGGAAGTACCTGGGCGTATCAACCCGAGTCACCCTCGCGCGATTGGAGCAGGTGTCAGCCGCTCTGACTGAGAGTACGCCAGCAATCACTCCTGCTGAAGCGCACCATGATCAGCACAGGCCACCCCAGCAAGACTCCCTTGTGTCAACCAGGTTCCATGCGCCAGTTCCTTCGCATGTGCTCATCTCGCGCCCTCATCTTATACTACTGCTCAATCAGAGCTTTCACCATCCTCTCATCCTAATCTCAGCACCAGCAGGCTTTGGCAAAACTACCCTGGCCTCAGTCTGGGTGCATTCGCTGCCCAATGATCAAATCCAGGTTGCCTGGATCTCCCTGGATCGGGAAGACAACGATCCAGTTCAGTTCTGGATCACAATACTCACAGCTTTGGAGGAAGGAACGCATAGCTCCTTTCACCAGCTACTGGAACTCTTGCATGCTCGACCTGCTCCCCCACTCGAACACATACTCACCCTGCTCGCCAATCGTTTTGGGGACACAACACGTCCCTGGCTGCTTCTCCTGGACGATTATCAGGTGATCAGCGATTCCAGTATCCATAACCAGCTTTCGTATCTGTTGGAACATCAGCCTCCGAATGTGCATCTCCTGTTGCTCTCGCGCAACGAGCCACCGCTCTCTCTCGCTCGACTCCGGGCAAATGGACTGCTTCTAGAAGTGCGGGAGGAGCAGTTGCGCGCGACAGTGGAGGAGACCAGGGTATTCCTCACAGAGGTGACAAGTATGAGACCCCCTGATGAGGTAATCGAGGAGCTTGCTTGGCACATCGAGGGGTGGTGGGTTGGCTTGCGACTCCTAGGTTTCTTGCTCCAGCGATGTACTGATCCAACTGGCATGGTCACAGAGATCCGTGGGGGCCAGCGCGACATCATGGACTATCTGGTCGAGGAGGTACTTCGACAACAGTCTGCCCCCATGCAAAGGTTTCTACTACGCACCTCTATTTTGGAACAACTCTGCTCCCCCCTTTGCAATGCAGTGACCGGAGAGCCGGACGCTCAACAGAAGCTTGTAGCGCTGGAGCGCGCCAATATATTTGTGAAACCGTTGGATGAGCATCGTCAATGGTATCGTTACCATACCTTCTTTGCTGAGGCGTTGCGCTCCCAATTGGCACTGCAACATGCGGATGAAATAGATGTCCTGCATGTGAGAGCCTGCTCCTGGTACGCCGAACAGGGCAACACGTTTGAGGCGATACGGCATGCACTGCTGGCTCACGCCTGGCAACTGGCCGCCGATCTAATTGAGCAAGTGCCCCATTGGTTCATGTGGAATGAAGGAGAGAACCACGCAGGGCAGCTACGTCAGTGGTTGAATCAGCTCCCGGCAGTTGTCCTGCGTACCCATCCCCAACTGTGTCTGATCTATGCGCAGGCGCTCCATTTTGTGGCCCCACACGCCACTACCGAATATTGGTTACAGGCTGCCGAGATGGGACTGCTTACATCCCTGGCTCAGACGGACAAAACCTCGGCCTCGTGCAAAACACAAGAGAACCTGCTAGGCGAGATTGCCACGTTCCGGGCAGTGCAGGCCATCTATCAATTCGGCGATGCCCAGACAGGTCTAGCTCTCTGCCAACAAGCTCGCACGCTGTTCTCTCCGGAGAATCTCCCTCTTCAATCAGAAGCCTTGCTGGTACAGGCGATAGCCCATTTTGCAAACGGTGAAATGAAGGGAGCGTATCGCAGTGCGTTGCAGGCAGAGCAGCTCGCACAGGAGGCACATCTTATTCCAGGAGCCGTCTTCTCTTTGAGCATTGCAGGTAGATGCCTCATAGTGGCTGGGCATCTCTACGAGGCATGGGAAATGCTGGAGCGAGCAGTTCATCTGGCAAACATGCGAGAAGAAGGTCCACTCCCGAGAATGGATCTGATTTATGCCTTACAAGCGGAGATCTTGCAGGAATGGAACCGCCTGGATGAGGCTCTTGCGCTCATCACACAGGCGATCGAGCTTGCCGAACAACTGGGAACTTCTGCAACATCGATTGTCATCTACACGATGTTGGCTCGTGTTGCGCTTTCGCGTGGGCAACTGGAGGTGGCTCGTAGCGCCCTCAAGCATATAGAAGCTCTCAAGAAGGGATCAAACAATCCGCTGCTCTATTCCTTCCACACAGCCGTGACGCAGATGCAGTTCTGGTTGGTAGAGAGAGATCTGACGCATGCGACCACCTGGGCCGAGGCTCTACTTGAGCATAAACGAAGTTGCGCAGCAATAGTGCGGGAACGGGAGGAGATGGCACTCGTACATCTGTTGGTGGCACAAGATCGGCCCAAAGAGGCGCTTACATGCTTGATACCACTCTTAGAACACGCTGAACAACAAGAACGATGGAGTCATGTTCTCGAACTGTTGCTCTTGCAAACGAAAACGTATGAACTGCTCGGTGAAGAACGGGAGGCGCTGATCCTCCTCTCGTACGCGGTGCAGATGGCCGAGCCCGAAGGCTACGTTCGCCTCTTCGCGGATGAAGGTTCTCTATTCACACTTCTTAGATGCCTCTGGGAGCGAGAACACAAGCTGGGGCCAACTCCCTACCTGGACACGCTGTTGGCAGCCTTTTCGACATGTGAGCAGGCAGAGCAGCTTCCCACGCAATCGCGACGACCTGAAACGTTGACCCAATTAAGTAATCGCGAAATGGAGGTACTTCAGTCGCTTTCACATGGTGCCTCGAACCAAGAAATTGCGGAGAATCTGGTAATCACCATCGAGACCGTCAAACGACATCTGGGCAAGATTTTCAGGAAATTGCAGGTACATAACCGTACACAAGCAGTGGTGCGGTCGCGCATGCTTGGCTTGCTCACCAAAGAAACATTTTGAAGCATCCCTCGGCACTGGTCTATGCTTCTCACTTCCATATGGAACAACAAGCAACCATCCAGATAAATACACACCTGCCCTCACCCAAGGACGCCATTTGATTGCGCGTCTCAGAATCGACAAGAACAGCAACATGCTCCCATCCTTTAGCACAATGCCACTTCTGAGGCATGACTTCTCTGGCTCACAATCCTATACTCTTTCTGCGAGGAGGGAAAGGTAAGTGATGAAGTTATTCTTCATTTTTTCAAGGATGGAGAGAAGCACGTGCTAGCTTTCAGAATATACAACGGTAAAACTAGCACTACAAGTATTCAATGGAGAAACGATCATGACTGTTTCAGAAAAGAATATCCTTGATAACTCTTATGCCCTGATCGGCGAGTACAAACAGTTTCTCACAGGCAAAGCCGAGGGAACAACAGATGCCTATCTACGAACAGTGCGACATCTGATTGGATGGATTATGGCGCGATCTGACCATACAGGACCATTCCAACCATCGCAGTTGACGCAGATCCTCGTCGAACAATACCTGATCCATTTAGAACAGGAAGGATTGAGTCTGCATCACCGGGCACGGGTCAAATCGACCATTAGCAATTTTGCTCAGTTTTTGATTGAGGAGAAGGCGCTGCTGCAACGCAATCCGACTCGTGGGATTAATCTTCCTCCTGTGCCGCTACAGGCTCCTGGCAAGCTCTCTGGAGAGCAGCGCTCTCTACTACGCTGGCTGATAAAACAAGGAGGGGATCGACGCGGGGCCGCCCTTTTTGCGCTAGGGTACTGGGCTGGCTGTCGTGTAAGTGAAATCTCCTGGTTACGAATAGATGATATTTATCTAGGTCCACAAGAGGGATGGTTGCATATAGGTGAGAAGGGGAGCAGGGGACGTGATATCGATCTGATAGACCGAGTCCGCCGACCGCTTTATGCGTACTTGCAAGCAACCCATAACACCACACGAACCTACGTCTTCACATCACAGCGCAGTGAGCGGTTCACGGAAGAAGGGATCTACTATTGGTTCCGTACACTCAAGAAGCAAGCTCCAGAGGATCAACAGGACGTAATTGCCGATCTCAATTTCCATGACTTGCGATCCGACTTTTCCTATCGGCTTCGTCTGGCAGGCTGTTCACAGGAAGAAGTAACCTACTATCTGGGGCAGACCATCATAGGTTCTCCTCAATTCAATCGGGAGCAGGTCAAAGAGAAGCTCAAGAGTATTAAAGGGTAGCATGCAAAATGAACAATAACAATTAGCACGATGAGGTGGGAAGTAATCTTGCTCCGAAAATATCGGGACCAGATAACTCCAAGTTTTGGGAGAAGCTCAAGATTAGCCTGCAATTTCTTGAGGATTTACGTCCTTAGCATATCATGCAATTTTTACAGCATTACAAGAAATCATCATGCAACAAAATTCTATAGAGAATATATTTTCGTTTAGTAATATAAAAACAAAAACATTATAAATACTTGACAAAAATACTGTCCGCGATATACTCTTGGTACAGAAAGATGGATAGGCATGTCGGTAACAAACGAGCGGTCTGTTGGCATGAACTTTGTATGTATAGTAATCAGCACCAATTCACAGAGTATATTGTTGTCCTAGTTGGCGGCCTCAATTGGAATACCAACCTGAAGTGATGTGACTTCTAGAAAGTGAGCATTATGTGGTGGGGGATTAGCTTGGAGCAAAGAAGTTTTTCTCCTCCTATTGGCGTGAACTTGCTGTCCAAATTGTTTTCAAGTGAGGCCCAATTCCAATCCTGGCGACCACGTGGTCGCCAGGATTGGAATTGGGCCTTTTACAAGAGAAGAGAAAGAGATGCCAAAAAGACACCAACGATGGCCAGCGAAAAAGGTGGCTGGTCGTAATAATCCAGACAAGAGCACCGCTATTACCACGGGCACCTATAAGAAACCTGAAACCTACCAGGAGCAAGCAAGAAGGCATGAAAATCCTGGAGCACTCCCGCAGAAAGCCAAAGCACCCCCAAGCAGAGATCTGCGTATGAGGCAAACGCACGAGGCAGATTCGCAAGAGCGCATCCAGGAACCGGAGCCGCGCAGTGGCAGCGACTCGAATGCCAGGAAGCCTCGTAAAAGCTCTGAAGTACACGAGAGCGATGAAACCAGGAGACAGCCGCAGCCTCATCCAAAGGGCTATGACCTGGAACATGACTACCAACATGATCTTGAGGCAGCTCATCGCCCGGCGGAAGATGGTGGCCTGGGTACACCGTATGTTGTCGGCGAGGGGTTCTCAGCCTATGACTTCAAAGAGCTTCATCGCATACTAGCTGATTTTACCGACGATGAATTGAAACGCCTTGAGATTGTTCCCACAGGAACGCGTCTGGAACAGGGATCGAGATATCTCGATCTTCTCCATCGAGAGCGAGGCACATTTGTGGCGCTGGCCGATATGGTTGCGGAACCAGATCACTACTATGTGGCGAAGAAAGAGACCGACTATATACTCTGGAACCGCCTCAATTTAGTGACAAATCCCGCTCGCCTGGATGAGTCTGAAATACCAGGAGGATAGGATGAGCATCTCGAAAAGCAATGCTGACAAATGCAAACGATTGCGTAAGCTGCACACTCAACTCGTCGAGGAACTGAGGGTATTAAAAGAAGAACTCCGAGAAGAGGAAGGAGAGGGATTTGAAAACCCTATTGAAACAGTCAATATCATAAAAAGCCTCCAGCAGGCGCGTGGTACAATCGAACAGGAGTTACAAAAGTGTCCCCCTGAAGACTAGCATTTTGTGAGACTTAGGAACAGGCCTATTGACCTTCACATCATTACGATACGCCGTTTAGCCTGGAACTTCGTACTAAAAGGAGCGCTTCATGATTTCGTCGAGCGAAATGGAAAAAGGCCTTACGCTTGAGATCGAGGGGGAGCCTTATACAGTTCTTGATTGGCAGCACGTCACCGAGGGACGTGGCAGCGCCAATATCCGGTTGAAGCTGCGTCACCTGCGTACACACGCTATCATTGAACGGACACTGGATGCAGGCCCCAAGTTCAAATTGCTTCCAATTGAGCGCCGTCCGGTCACTTTCATGTACTGGGATGGTGAGCTTTACCACTTCGTGGATACCAACAACTTGGACCCTGACACCTCAGATGAAATTCTGCTCTCGGCTTCGATGCTTGGCAATGCGAGCAAATTCATCGTCGATAAATTACAATTCGACCTCTTCCAACTCAATGACCAGCTGGTTGGAGTAGATTTACCCGAATCAGTCGTAATGCGCGTAAAGGATGTTGAAATGTCGGGCCACTACTGGCATGCAACAATGGAAGGACCAGCACGCCTTGACGGTCCGGTCGTGCTGGTTCCCCCATCATCTCCCCTGGCGACCGCATTCGTATCAATACTGAAAACGGAGAATATATGGAACGGGTTTGAAAAGTCTCTGCTTCCAGCCTCATGAGAAGGGTAGGATTACTCTTCGAGTCGCCTGACCCTTCTCACACAAATCTCGATTCCTCTTGTGTGTAGCCCACTCCCTGCGATTAACAAGAACTGCGTTCACATCGTTCGTCTGACATACTTTCTACAGAAAATATATTTTTATTTCATGAAATAATACATCAATACACATAAATACTTGACAGCAAAGTAGCAGCAACATATACTTATGGAAAATAAGTGAATCAGGTGGTAAAAATCTGGAGATAGCTCATGGAAATGAAATCTTATATTCCTTACACTTGCTCACCACCTGGCACCTCCTTGTGACGATGCTCCTTATTGGATGCAGATTGTCCCTGTTTGTTGAAGAAGAGTGGATACTATGGCAAAGATCAGACCTTTAGGCGACCGTGTGGTCGTCAGACCAGATTCCAAGGAAGAAACGACCAGAAGCGGTATCATTATTCCAGATACGGCCAAAGAGAAGCCCCAGCAAGGAGCAGTGATTGCTGTAGGGAATGGTCGCTTACTGGACAATGGTGGTCGCTCAGTAATGGAACTACATGAAGGTGATCGTGTGCTGTTCGCCAAATATGGCGGTACAGAAATCATCCTAGATGACGAGATATATCTGGTACTCAGAGAAAATGATGTACTGGCAATCCTTGATTAAAGGATGCTCTTTCATTTCTCCTGGGCTGCAGGAGCCAATCCCATGCTCGTCCGGCGAGGTATCGAGCATGGAGCAGAGGCGGTCGTCAATTTCGTTCGCTCGCAGGCCATTCCCGTTGAGAGTCAGAAGGAGATCGCACAGATTGCCTCCATCTCTGCCGCTGATGAGCAAATTGGTCAATTGATCGCCGAAGTGATGCAGAAGCTTGGGAAAGATGGTGTCATTACCGTGGAAGAGTCGCGTGGAACTGATTTCGGGACGGACTATGTCGAAGGAATGCAGTTCGACAGAGGCTACATCTCGCCCTACTTCGTTACCAATTCGGAGAGAATGGAAGCTGCTATCGATAATCCCTATATCCTGATTACAGATAGAAAAATCAGCGCAGTTCCCAACCTCCTATACAGAAAAACGCATGTTGAAGATGCCCTCTCTGCTACACGTGCAGCGGTGGAAGAGGGTTTGGTTGCCGGAGGTGGTGTTACTCTATTAAATAAACGCAGCCCGAGTGTTAGACAATTTGGACCTGCAAGGTGACGAAAGAACAGGTGTAGACATTTTACGCCGAGCGCTTAATGAACCCACTCGTCACCTTGCCGTCAACGGTGGCAAAGACGGGTCGGTAGTTGTGGATGGTGTATGTCGAGCGCAGAAAGAACAGCGGAATGATCATTACGGCCACAACGTACTGGCCGATGCGTATGTGGATCTGGTCAAGGCAGGTATCTTCGATCCTGCCAAGGTGACCCGTTCAGCCTTACAGAATGTCGCCAGCATTGCTGCAATGATCCTGACAACTGAAGCATTGGTTACAGGTATTCCAAAGAAGGAGAAACCTGCAGCTCCAGCAGATATGCCAGAGTACTAAAAAGAGGCACTCTCGCAAATGACACTAGTATCTAGATGGGCACATAGCTCAGCAAGTGCTGAAAGGAGACGATGCGCTAATGGTATCACAGATGTGGCTAGAAGCTGCCACTTATCTAAATGAGGCAGATGCGCAAGCGACTGTCTCAGAGCTGAAGCAGGCGGGCTTTACAGACCCGGATATCTCTGTCATCTACACGGATGCAGAGCATGCAGTTCAAGCCGGGATGATCAATGGGGCAGTTTGGGGAGGCGTTTTTGGGGCTTTATGGGGATTGCTCTTTCCTCCAGTTGGTCTGCTGGTTGCTACAGGACCCATTCTCGGGGTCTTTCTTTCGGGCGTGGGACTTGCTGCCGCCGGCGCTGTCACTGTAGCCGCGCTGGATGGACTTATCTCCGCTCTTGTTCATCTAGGAATGCCTCGTGAGATCGCGACGAATCTAGGTGAAATGGTGCAGAAAGGGGATACACTGGTAATTGTTCATGCAAAGAGTCCAGAGCAGGCGGAGCGAGCACGCGCCATTCTGGCGGCTCATCATCCACGTACTGCACAGGCTCAGGCACCGCAGGGTGTTGTCTCTGTATCTTCCACAATGTAGTACGTCGAGGGTTGAGAGAATAGACAGGGTGGCGTTTCAGTCCGGTGGACCCAAAGCGCCATCTTGTCTGTCTTTCTTGCTGTGTTGCGAGCCTGGGCCGCTTTCCTGGCTGGAACCAACCGCATGCCATGGGGACCATTTCTATTCTTCAACGGGCTGGGAGGCATCATCTGGGCCATGCTCTGCGGACTAGGAGGCTACTTTCTGGGAGACAACATCCATCGGGTGGCAGGACCAATTGGATATATTACTATCGTGCTTGGCTTGCTTGGTACCGTTGCATCTCTGATTTTTGTTCGCCATCATGAGCAGCGCCTGGAGGAGGAGGCCGAGCGTGCCATTCCAGGATCGCTTGATACCTCTCGGTCCGTAAGCTAACCGCAGGCATCCCTTCATCATGATAGGCATGAGAGAAGATCAACCAAAAGAATGAAAGCCATCTCAAAACATCATTCCTCCTTTAGGGTCATGACATTGTTCCTCCCCCATCCTATACTAGACACCAGAGCCAGTACATTAGCAGGATTCAGAAAGGACGGCGACAAATGCTGAACGCAGGGTACATCAATGAACACGATAGAGAAGATGAGCGATTCGCAGGGGGACAGATGACGGTTCTCCAGCAGTTGCGCTGCTTACAAAACGACATCGAAGGACAAGGCTCTCGAGTAGCAAAGGCTCTCGATCCAATCACCAAGGCGCTTCATAGTAGTGGGAACCCCTCACTTGAGATGATGGAACACATCAAAGCTCAAATCTTGCTGGCTCATCTGCAACTCGACGAGTTAGAGCAGTTGCTCAATTCTATTGACGAGCGATCCCCAGAAATCGGTAACACGACAAAAACGGAAGAAAGAGTTATATAATCACGGCGGTTAGAGCGGTTTTGTGAACTTCTTAGCAACTAGATGAGCGATATTCCCGTTCTGAGTCAGTTCATAGTGTGGCATCAGAAGCGCCTCAAAGACAGAGGTGAGCTTTGCGATCCGGCGAGTCCCTTCCTACAATGGAGGAGAACTCGCCGGATCAGTTCGTCGCCAGTAAAGTAAAGGTCACGGGATAGAGATGGTAATCCGATTATCAACCTCGGTGACACCTGGTGCAGCCCAGGCAGCTTCCTCTGCCGCCTTTTTCTCAGCATTGGAGCGAACAGTTCCACGAAGGATGACCTTGCTGCCATCAACTTCGATCGTGATATTCTTCGCATCTAACTCCGCATTGCGGACAAGCTCTTTCTCTATGTTCTCCTTCAGGTCGGTTGGTCGCACGCCGGGCTTGATGGCGATGAGATTTGTTACGCCTCTGACACCTGATAAATGGAGCACTGCATGTTCTGCCTCTCTCTTCTGGAAACCGTACTCGACCTCGCCTTTGAGGGTGACCCAACCCTGACTGACGGTGACATCGAGTTTACCTGCGGGAATACCAGCATTCCATCTGAGAGCATTGAGGACAGCAGCAGCAAGATCGGCGTCAGTGCGTTCAGCAAAGCTGGGTAGACGCACCTCGATGTCATTCACGACTGCCCTGACCCCATGGACGCGGTGAGCTGCCTCCTCAGCTGCTAGCTTTTTCAAGTACGAATCGATCCAACCTGTCAAGGTAACGATCCCATCCTTTACAGAGACGCCAACCTCATTAGGTCGAATGCGCGTATCCCACTTCAATTCATCGAGGACATCTCTCTGGATTTCTTCATCAGTACGATAACCCACTGTCGTCATAATGCTTGTCTCCTTCCCTTTCTAGTTGTTTTCACTCGTGTTCTTTAGAAGAAGCAACAGAAGAAGCAACGTATTTTTGAGAGACACAAACGCTCCCATCAATTCACATTAGGGAGTCGCATATAATTCGCTCGTTCAAAGTATATAGTCCGTTTTCTCTTTTGGTCAAGTATTTATGTTAACGCAACCATTATTAATGTGAATAAAAATATATTTTCTATGGATAATCAGTCAGACAAAACATGCAGATGATGAAATATACAATTTATTTAATGAATTACAAATACTTATCTATATTTATGGTAAATAATGGTAGCCCAATCCCTTTATCTTCTCTGAAGGGGTATATAGTGATAAATGAGCAAAAAGTGTATTTTCGATAAATATGTATAAATGCTCCAACAAAATCCTTCGTAAGCAGAGTTCCCTTATTTATACACTCATTATTTTCTATGGAAAATATATTTTTATTCATATTATTAATAGAAGAGATGAACACAAATGCTTGACAAAGAAGAAGGACACACCATATACTTCAGACAGGGAGGAAAACAGGGTGAAGAGGAAAGAAAAGAAACAATAGATGAGATAGTCGAGCAGAGAAAAGGAGGCACAGGTCTATGATAACGCGTTACGACCCTTTTCGCGAAGCATTCAGTCTTCGTCGTGCAATGGATCAGCTATTTGACCAGAGCTTTGTGCGCTCAGGGGCACAGCCTGATCTATCTTCTTTGACTGTACCGATGGATGTCTGTGAAACAGAGCATGGCTATGAAGTGGATGTAGCGGTTCCAGGAGCGCGACCAGAAGACATTGAGCTAACAGTTGACCAGAACACCTTGACGATTCGAGGCCATTATGGTTATCAAAATGAGCATCAGAATCAGCCTCAGAGTGGGCAGGAGCAACAACAGCAAGCCCAGCAGCAAGGTCAAGCTCAGGACACGGGGCAACAGATGCAGCAAGCTCAGCAGAGCAGAATGGAACGTCATCGGCGCGGGCACAATTGGTTAATGCGAGAAATCGTGTCCGGCTCGTTTGAACGATCAATCACCTTTCCCAAGCCAATTGATGCCGATAAGATTCAAACAAGCTTCCAGAACGGTCTCCTCACTATTCAGGTTCCAGTGAGCGAAGCAAGCCGCCCGAAGCGGATCAGTATCTCAGGGGGGCAAGGTCAACAACAGCAGGTTGCAGCGAGTGCTGGACAATCACAAACCCGGTAATCTTGTAGCGCTTTGTTAAGCATGAGTACGACCATCACATTGTCATCTGGTATGTGACGGTCGTAGACCTCAAGAAAACATGCAGGGGATAGGAGCCGTGAAGCGCATGAAGAAACTGTGTGTGAAACGTTCCTTTCCCTGCTTATTACTATGTTTCCTCATACTTGTTGTCGCTTCTTTCTCATGATGGAACATTTCAAAGAGGAGGGAATTCCATGCAATCCATAATGAATACACAGGTTCCTCGTCACTACTGGTGGATGCTCGTGATACGCGGAATTCTCGCAGTGCTTTTTGGTCTAGCCGCTCTTCTGTGGCCGGGACTAACGCTTATCGCACTGGTGTTTCTCTTTGGCGCGTATGTGCTAGTAGATGGTGTGACGGCTATCGTTGCTTCCCTGCAAGAACGCACGACGAATCGGCAGTGGTGGGTACTATTGTTAGAAGGAATCATAGATATTATAGCGGGAGTGCTAGCCTTCGTCTGGCCTGCTATTACGGCGCTGGCTCTGCTCTATATTATTGCTTCGTGGGCAATTATCACCGGAATTTTCGAGATCGTAGGGGCATTCTCAGAGAGATTCACAGGGACACCAAAGTGGTTAATGGGCATTTCTGGTGTCATTTCTCTTCTGCTTGGTGTACTCCTGGCGATTCTCCCTGGCGTAGGGCTCCTATCGCTCGTCTGGTTGATCGGGATCTATGCTATTGTATTCGGCATACTCTTCATTATCTACGCCCTCCAGCGCAGGCCCCTTGCCGAAGCAGCCTGAGAGCAGAGAGAAAGCGAATACCCGTCTCTTACGACGAAAGCATGTACTGAAAAGAGCAGAGAGAGGACTATTTCTTAATGGAGGAAACGACGAAAGAGTCTGATCAACAGGAATGCAGTTGTGCATAGCGGTAAAGGACCCGTTCACTAGGAAACTGTGCCCGTTGTCCAAACAGGGCCAGCACGACAAGTTCACTACACGACAGAACAGTTTGTAGTGCGGGATACCGCCTTCTCACAAGCTGTTGCAACTGGCAACAATCATCTACTATGACATACAGCACGGTGAGAAAGGCGATGGGATCTACCTTCGTGAGTTCCTTCCCTTTGGGAGTGTTTTGTGTCGAACTCGGCTTCCGATGTTGGACACTGCTTTTTCAAGTTCTTTCTCACCCACGCCAAACGTTGAAAAAAGACATCACTGCCATAGCCAACCTTTGCGATGAAAAATCCAGAGGATCGTGGTGCTGGTGATAATGGTACACACGATCATGAGAATAAATCCCCAAAAATGGACCAGCAGTGGAAAATCTTGGATGCTGTTTGTTCCAAAGATGCCAATGATAATCGAGGCGGGTAGTAGCACGGTCGAAACAATGGTTAACGTTTTCATCACGCTATTTGTAAAATGCGATACGTGCGAAACATAAATATCAAAAATGACATTGATTGACTCTTTTGCCCCAAGAAACATATCTTCCAGGCGAATATGACGTGCGTCCAAATCGCGGTAATAAACTTCAACCTCTCGACCGGAGATATGAGTGAAGTCAGGGCGCAAGAAAGTCGTAAAGATGGGGCGATGCTGGCTGGCGAGTTGGCTCAGGGCGAAAGCATAGCGTTTAAAATGAAGCAACTCACTCAAAAATGCATTGGAAGTATCAGTCAGGGCGCGCTCTTCCATGCTCTCAATCTGATCCTGTAATTGCTCCTTGAGTATCTCATAATATTCAAGCAGCTCATCAAGGAGTATAAAGAGCATTAACGGGGAGTCGTATCGAATAAGGTGCGCGTTCTGGGTGGCGCGTTGCAAGACCCGTTCCGCAAAAGAAAGCGCTTTTTTGTGCGTACTTACAAGAAAATTCCGCCCCACGAAGAACGATAATTTTTGCACTCCGATGTGGTAGGAGGGAGCCTCAAGGCGAGGCAAGGTGGTAGCCACAAAAAAATGGGTGGGAAACATGTCCACTTTGGGTCTTCTCCAGGAGGCCAGAGCCATCTGCACAGCGCTTTGATGCAGATAGAGCAGACGTGCCACCTGCTCTATGCTTTGCATTCCTGTGCTGGTTACATCGACCCAGACAAAATTTTCGTCATCAGTCACAAGTTCGGGCAGTTCGGCAGGCTGAGCCTGCCGTGGATCTTTTTGTGGCTGGAACAAGAAACAGGCAATACCAGCCATGAGCTGAGAGGTGGCATCGTCATGAGCTGCCGTCTCTATTTCAAGGACATCTTCTTCAACCGGAAGAGTTTCTTTGTCCTCAACAGCAGGTCGATTCCCGTCATTTTCCATACTCTTCCCTTATTTATATTTCCTCTCCTTGAAGACGATACTCCTGACCCTCTGACCTACAGATAGCAAGGTCGTTCATTGCATTATTCCATTCGTTTTGCAATGCACGTTGCCTCTTGAGGAGGCGATCAGCCTCTTTCTGCAATGTAAAATAGCGTGGAAGAGGTTTAAGCAACGCTTGAGCCTCACACGCTTCTATTTCATTATCCAGTTCCCACATTTGCTCTGTAAGACTTTGAATCTTTTGTATGATAGGGCCGCAATCTAATTGTAGCATGCTTTCTTTCTTATTCCGCTATTCTCGCTTACTATCTGCAAGGTTTCGTATGTTCAGGTGAGGGTATGTGCCTAGTAAGTTCTCCTCCAGCAATGGAGGAGAACCTCGCCGAAGCAGTTCGCCGCTCGATGAAGTATGGATTATCCAAGCACGATGCGAATCTGGTTATCAACCTCGGTGACACCTGGTGCAGCCCAGGCAGCTTCCTCTACCGCCTTTTTCTCAGCATAAGAGCGAACAGCTCCACGCAGGATAACCTTGCTCCCATCAACTTCGACCGTGATATTTTTAGCATCCGTCTCGGCATTGCGCACAAGTTCTTTCTCGATACTCCGCTTCAGATCAATTGGTAGCAATGTGGGCTTGACAGTAATCAGATTACTGATCCCCCTTATGCCTGATAGATGACGTATAGCTCGCTCTGCATCTCTCTTCTGGAAGCCGTAATCGACTTCGCCTTTCAGAGTAACCCATCCCTGGCTCACGGTGACATCTATCTTGCCAGCGGGAATGCCTGCATCCCACCTGAGAGCATTGACTACAGCTGCTGCCAAGTCAGCATCGGTACGTTCAGCATAGCCGGGAATGCTTACCTCGATGTCATTGACAACTGCTTTGACACCATAAACGCGGTGAGCAGCTGCTTCAGCAGCCAACTTCTTTGAATACGAATCAATCCAACCTGTCAACGTGACGATTCCATCCTTTACAGAGACACCAACTTCGTTCGGTCGGACGCGCGTATCCCATGCTAATTCGTCTAGAACATCTCTCTGGATGTCTTCATCTGTACGAGAACTCACTGTCGTCATAGTGCCTATCTCCTTTCTCTCATTGGCATAATCTATTTCCGAGAGGCTGGGCCATGCCTCCTGATGTACTTGTGGTCGTAGCTTTTAACATCGAAGTATATACTGCTTTGCTTCATATTGTCAAGTATTTATAGCAAGTGAACATCTTGTATCTGTGAAATAAAATATAATTTACTATCGAAAAATCTCTACAAAATCGAGGAAAGAAAGTTTTCACAGCATGAGAACGCTGACACCTTACATAATGGATACGATCAGGGATGTGTTGTGATTTGCAACTTTTTCTCCAATTCAAAATAACAGCATTGTACAGATGTTTTGCTCTTACAACGCAGCGCCCCTTTGCACCCTTTTACATGATTTATTTCTGAACAAAATAACTTTTTAGTTCACATTTATGTAGTTGAGATTAAATAAATACTTGACAAAGAAAGAAGGCGCGCCGTATACTTGGGCAGGGAGAAAAACAACAGAACAGATATTTGTTCACTGATAACATGTACAACCGTCATGCTACTTGCCTCAGGTAGCATGACGGTTATTGCTTGAAAAGTGAGGACAATAGCTGATGGGCAGAAAGGAATCTTCGCACTGAGAAAGCGGTCGTGTATTTCGATAGGATGGCAAAACGTTGGTCGCACATCACTGTCGCTCGTATGACCTGCTCTCTCTATGGAAGGAATGTGCTATGCAGCAAAATCGGCAAGAAAAGCGGGAAGCAGAGCAGCCTGAACAAGGGGATACATCACATATCACTTCCGTCTCACCTCAGCAAGAAGAGCAATCGCTCATACCAGAGCAACAACAGGTGGAAGAGTGCATGGATATGCTGCGGCGAACACAGGCTGATTTCGTGAATTATCGGCGTCGCGTGAACCAGGAACAAGCAGAAGGACGCATTGCCGCCCAGAGTGCGCTTCTCTCTCATCTGCTCCCGGTTCTCGATGATCTGAGGCGAGCATTGGAGGCTGCACCGGCAGAATTGAATGCGCACCCCTGGGTACAGGGACTCTTTCTAGTTGCACGAAGGCTTACGACCCAACTTGAGCAAGTGGGCGTGCGAGAGATCGGTACTCCTGGGGAGCGCTTCGATCCCCATGTGCATGAGGCGATCACAACACAGACGCAACCCGATGTCCCTGAAGGAACGGTTCTGCACGTTATTCAACCTGGATATGCCCTGGGAGAACGTATCATTCGTCCTGCTCAGGTCAGTGTCGCAAGGGCACCCTCTTCAGTGGAGGAGACATCTGGACGGCAAGAAAGTTCTCAATAAGAGCGATGTTCTGATCCGAAAGGAAGCAAAGTGTTATGGCAAAAGTTATTGGCATTGATCTAGGAACCACTAATTCAGTCATGGCTGTCATGGAGGCGGGCGAGCCGACTGTCGTGGAGAACAGCGAGGGGTCACGGCTGACGCCCTCTGTCGTAGCGATAACGAAAGGTGGAGAGCGCTTAGTCGGCCAGGTTGCCAAACGGCAGGCGGTCACGAACCCCGAAAATACTGTGTTTTCCATTAAGCGACTAATGGGGCGCAAATATGATGATCCCGAAGTGCAACGCACGATCAAAAGTGTCCCCTATAAGATCACGCGTGCCTCCAATGGCGATCTCCGTGTCGTGCTGGGTGGACGCGAATATAGTCCGCCCGAAATCTCGGCTATGATCCTGCAAAAGATGCGCGTTGATGCGGAAGCCAAACTGGGTGAGAAGATTACTCAGGCGGTGATTACCGTTCCTGCCTACTTTAATGACGCGCAACGTCAGGCGACCAAAGATGCTGGTACCATTGCAGGACTTGAGGTCTTGCGCATTATCAACGAACCGACAGCAGCATCGCTGGCCTATGGACTGGACAAGAAGCGCGATCAGGTCATTGCCGTTTATGATCTAGGTGGTGGCACCTTCGATATCTCTATCTTACAACTGGGCGAAGGTCTCTTTGAGGTCAAGGCTACCAATGGCGACACGCATCTAGGCGGTGATGACTTCGACCAGCGCATCATTGATTGGTTAGCTGACGAGTTCCGCCGCGATCAGGGGATTGATCTGCGCAATGATCGCATGGCGCTCCAACGCCTCAAGGAAGCCGCCGAGCGCGCCAAAGTCGAACTCTCATCCTCGCTACAAACCGAGATCAACCTGCCCTTCATCACAGCAGATGCCAGTGGACCCAAGCATCTGCTAATGACCTTGACGCGGGCCAAGCTAGAGCAGTTGGTAGGCGACTTGATCGAGCGCACGCGAGGTCCGGTCATGCAGGCGTTAACAGATGCAGGAATCCAGGCGAACGAGGTCAACGAGGTCATACTGGTAGGTGGGCAGACCCGTATGCCAGCGGTGATGGAGTTGGTCCGCAAGATCTTCAATAAGGAACCACATAAGGGTGTCAATCCTGACGAAGTGGTGGCTGTCGGGGCCGCTATTCAGGCTGGCGTACTCAAAGGCGAGGTCAAGGATGTGCTCCTGCTTGATGTCACCCCACTCTCGCTTGGTGTGGAGACACTGGGCGGTGTCATGACCAAACTCATCGAGCGCAACACCACGATCCCGGCACGCAAGAGCGAGATCTTCAGCACGGCGGAAGATAACCAGACAGCGGTGGAAATTCATGTTCTGCAAGGCGAACGTGAGCTGGCACGCGACAACAAGAGCCTGGGTCGCTTTCGCCTCGAAGGGATTCCCCCTGCTCCGCGTGGGACGCCACAGATCGAGGTCACTTTCGATATCGATGCTAATGGCATCCTCAATGTAACAGCCCGCGATAAGGCGACAGGTCGTGAGCAGAAGATCACGATTACTGCCTCCAGCGGTCTTTCCAAAGAGGAAGTCGAACGAATGGTGCGCGAAGCCGAATTGCATGCTCAGGAGGACCGGCAGCGCAAAGAAGAGATTGAGGCCCGGAATCGTGCCGATAGCCTTGCCTATCAAGCCGAACGAACGCTGCAAGATGTGGGAGCAAAGCTCGCAGCAGACGTGCGCAGCGAGATAGAGGAGAAGATCAAGAGCGTACGTGATGCGCTTTCTGGGAATGATCTCACACGTGTACGTAGTGCCGCCGACGGTCTGGAACGTGCCATGCAGCGGGTTGGTCAGGAGGTTTATAGTCAATCGGGAACCCCCACTAGCGAAGGGCCATCCGAGACGACCTCTAGTGAGGAACCTGGGACCGTTGAGGGAGAGTATCGTGAGGTCTAGGAACCCCCATCGTGCATCCTATAGGATTTCCATGATAGGAGTCTCTTTCCAGGGAGATTGGACGTATGGCGGTTGACTACAAGGACTATTACAAGATTCTGGGTGTGGACAAGAATGCCAGCCAGAAGGACATACAAAAAGCGTATCGCAAGCTTGCACGCAAGTATCACCCGGATGTCAATCCGGGTGATACGACAGCCGAAGAAAAATTCAAGGAGATCAATGAGGCTAACGAGGTGTTGTCCAACCCAGAAAAGCGCAAGCAATATGACGAGTTGAGCAGCTATTATCAACAGTATGGACAATGGCCTGGAGCAGCAGGTCCGACAGGGGAAGCTACAGGGAGGCGTACTCGTGCTAGCACGATGAGCGAAGAAGATCTGCAAGATCTCTTTGGAGAAGCGTCCCCCTTCTCTGACTTCTTCGAGACCTTCTTTGGCTCAAACGTCTCTGATAGGATGAGGGGGCGTACACGAACAACTGGACGCACCAGGCGCGAGACGCGGACTCCAGTAGGACAGGATGTTGAGGCTGATGTTGATGTCACCCTTGCCGAAGCCTATCGGGGAGCGACGCGTCTCTTAGAATTGACCGAGCCTGACGGCAAGACGCGCCGCCTGGAAGTGAAGATACCTGCAGGCGTGAGTGATGGCGCTCGCATACGTATTGCTGGTCAGGGACTTCAGGGAACAGGGGGACGGGGCAATCTCTATATTCGTGTCCATGTGATGCCGGATTCCCGCTTCACACGGGAAGGGACGACGCTGCGCACACGAGTAGATGTGCCGCTGGTAACCGCGATGCTTGGTGGCGAAGTACATGTGCCAACTCCTGATGGTCGCCGCCTCCTCTTGCGCATCCCGCCAGGAACTACCAACGGTCGGACGTTTCGGCTCCGAGGACAGGGAATGCCCATACCAGGAAAACCAGAGCGGCAAGGTGATCTGTATGCTGAAGCCAATGTGGTGCTGCCGACACATCTGAATGATGAGCAACGACGCCTCTTTGAAGCTTTTGCGCGCTCACTGGATCAATCTGCCTCAGCAGCAAGGGAAGAAGAAAGGAGCAGCTATGGATGAGCACGCTATCACGCATATCGTGCTTCGGCAATACAGCTCTTCCTCATCATATAACGAACAGGAGACGGCTGCGGCTAGTCATCTCAGTATCAGCACGCTTCGCCAACTACGTGCATTGGGCCTCATTGAGGGGGAAGAGAGTGATGGAGAAACGCGCTATAGCGAGGAGGCGGTGATGCAACTCCGGCGCATTCGCCGTTTGCATCATCATCTGGGTATCAATCTGGCGGGAGTTGAAGTGATTCTGCAATTGCTCAAGCGCCTGAATGCGCTCCATCAGGAGTTGGAGCAGGAGAGAAAACGCACATATGGGCGCAAGGAGACCTCTCTGTAGTATCTGGAACTACTATCAACGAGCAACCTGTACATGCTCATCTACAAAAGTTTTGAGGGCAGGAAAGAGAAAAGGTCATGAATATTGAACACTTTACGGAGAAAGCGCGTGAGGCGATCAGTGAGGCCGCTCAGCAAGCTAGGCAACGTAATCATAGTCAAATCGAGGTTGAGCATCTGCTTGCTGCCCTGCTTGCTCAGAAAGAGGGAGTGGTAGAGCAAGTGATTGCAAAGGCTGGCGGGGATCTGGGAGCGGCACAACGTATCATCAATGACGAACTTGAGCGCATGCCACAGGTCTATGGTGGCAATGAGCCGGGTATTTCTCCTCGCCTGCGCAAAGTGCTGGACGATGCCTGGCACGAGATGAGTACCTTCCATGATGAATATCTGAGCGTGGAGCATCTGCTGCTGGCAATGCTCAATGTCCGTGATGGAGCAGCAGCACGTGCTTTGAACGCGGCGGGTCTTACGCGTGAAAATGTATTGCAGGCTCTCACTGCTATTCGTGGAGTGCAGCGTGTGACTGACGCAAATCCAGAGGGCAAATACCAGGCGCTCGAAAAATATGGCCGCAATCTCACGGCTCTTGCTGAACAAGGTAAGCTTGATCCGGTCATCGGGCGCAACGAAGAGATTCGGCGCGTTATCCAGGTGCTCAGCCGTCGTACCAAGAATAACCCGGTCTTGATTGGCGAGCCAGGGGTCGGAAAAACTGCCATTGTTGAGGGGCTGGCACAACGCATTGTGCGGGGTGATGTGCCTAAAACGCTAGCTGGTAAGCAGGTCGTTACCCTTGATCTGAGTGCGCTGGTTGCTGGGGCCAAATATCGTGGTGAATTTGAAGAACGCCTGAAGGCTGTCCTCAAAGAGGTGACGAGTGCGGAAGGCAACATCATTCTCTTTATCGATGAATTACATACCCTGGTTGGTGCGGGTGCGGCTGAAGGAGCGATGGATGCCTCCAACATGCTCAAGCCTATGCTGGCACGTGGTGAGTTGCACTGCATTGGGGCTACTACACTTGATGAGTACCGCAAACACATTGAGAAAGATGCCGCCTTGGAGCGCCGTTTCCAACCCATTATGGTTGAACAGCCCTCAGTCGAAGATACAATTAGTATTCTTCGTGGCTTGAAGCCTCGCTATGAAGTCCATCATGGCGTGCGTATTCAGGATAGCGCCATTGTTGCTGCAGCCGTTCTGTCCGATCGCTACATCACAGATCGCTTCCTCCCAGACAAAGCTATCGATCTCATCGATGAAGCTGCCAGCCGCCTGCGCGTGGAGTTAGATAGTACTCCCAGTGAAGTTGACACGCTGGATCGCCGCATTCGGCAGTTGCAGATCGAACAAGAAGCCTTGCGCAAAGAAACGGACCCCGCTAGCCGCCAGCGTCTCATCAAGGTCGAGCAAGAACTGGCCAATCTCAATGAGCAACTGCATACCCTCAAATTCTCACTTGAGAGCGAACGTGAGCCAGTCGAGGCGATTCGACGCCTGAAGAAAGAGTTAGAAGAGGCTCAGGTGAGTCTGGAGAAGGCCGAACGTGAATATGACTTTGGCAAAGCCGCAGAACTCAGACATGGGACCATTCCACGATTGGAGCAACAACTGCACGAAATGGAAGAGAAACTCTCCAGTATTCAGGGGAAGGGCGGGCGTCTCCTTAAGGAGGAAGTCGATGCCGAAGATATTGCAGAGATTGTCTCGAAGTGGACACATATTCCGGTTTCCAAATTGATGGAGGGAGAAGTGCAGAAGCTCATCAAGATGGAGGATCGCCTGCGCGAGCGCGTGGTGGGGCAGGAGCAAGCACTAAAAGCGGTCTCTGATGCGATCCGTCGGGCACGGGCCGGACTGCAAGATCCGAACCGTCCCCTGGCAAGTTTCCTCTTCCTGGGACCAACCGGGGTGGGCAAAACCGAACTAGCTCGTGCCCTGGCAGAATTTCTCTTCGACGACGAGCGGGCCATTGTCCGTATCGATATGTCAGAGTATATGGAGAAGTACAGCGTCTCGCGTCTGATCGGAGCGCCTCCCGGTTACGTTGGCTACGAAGAAGGAGGACAGCTTACCGAGGCTGTCCGTCGCCGCCCGTACAGTGTTGTCCTTTTTGATGAAATCGAAAAAGCTGCTCCAGAAGTCTTCAACATCTTATTGCAGTTACTCGACGATGGCCGCCTGACAGACGGACAGGGGCGCACGGTTGATTTCAAGAACACCGTCATTATTATGACGAGTAATGTAGGAACGCAGTGGTTGCACACGTTGGATGGGATGACGGAGGACGAGGTGCAACGTCAAGTGCGCCAGCGTTTGCGCGAGGAGGGATTTCGACCAGAATTCATCAATCGTATTGACGAGATCATTGTCTTCCATCAGATCACACGTGAGCAGATGAAAGATATCGTAGACATTCAACTCAAGCGGCTCCAGCCACGACTACAGGAGCGGCATATGACGTTACAACTGACCGATGCTGCACGAGATCTGCTGGCAGAGATGGGCTATGACCCACAGTTTGGAGCGCGTCCACTCAAACGGGTTATTCAACAGGAAGTCGAGAACCGTATCGCTTTCGGCATTCTCAACGGCAGCATTCATGATGGCGATACCATCATGATAGACGTAAAAGACGGCAAGCTCAACATGGAGACCATAAGAGCGCAGACACCAGAAGAAGTGCATGGTGACTGATGATTGTTGGGGCAAATTTGATCTACCACCTGTTTTTATAAGGTCCAGGCCCTCTCAACAGTGGCCCAGCCCAAAAAGAGCAGATGGCTTGTATTGTTGAGACGAATCATGGCTTAGTGCGCCGCGTCAGCGGCAGAATGTAAGTGCAACGAATGTTGCGAAGGTTGTTGGTACACCTTCTACGTACCTCACTTATCCCTGCCGGAGGTAGTGTTGCAAAAAAATAAGCTCATCAAAATGATGTATACTCGAGAATCTTCTGTTGATAAAACACGAAAAAAGAGCTCTCTTTTTCTTCGATAACATCTATGTATGCAGTCATCATTTTGATGAGCTTATTTTTTTGCAACACTACCAGCCAGAAAGCGATGAGTGTGATACAAAAGGAAGATATATATGTTTCAACACATCCTTGTTCCATTAGATGGCTCTTCTCGCGCTGAACAAGCCCTCCCTCTGGCTACGCACATCGCGCGCCGCACAGGAGGAACCATCTCGCTGCTCCGGGTGATTCCTCCTGAAGTGGGAGATAGCACCTATGCGTATTCACGAGCAGGTGTCTTAGCTGATGAGGTGCGGACGACGCTGACCCAGGAAGCACATGACTATCTTGAGCATATTGCGCATTCGGAGAGGCTGGCAGGCATAGGTGTGCGGACCAGGGTTACCACCGATTCACCTGTGCAGGAGATCCTCAGTTATGCTCAGTCCGAGAAGATCGATCTGATCGTCCTGTGTCGGCACGGTTTTACGGGACTCAAGCGCTGGGTGATGGGGAGTGTGGCGCAGAAGGTGGTTCGCCATAGCCCTGTTCCTGTCCTGGCTCTCTCAGAGAAAGGTCTGGAAGCTCCGCTTGTACACCCTGAAAAGGCTCGTCCTATCCGGGCACTGGTGGCATTGGATGGTTCCCCGTTGGCCGAGGCGATCCTGCCGCCTGCCGCTCAGCTTGTCACGGCGGTGAGTCCTGCTGAGACGCCGGGCGAACTACATATGATACGGATACTCAAGCCGCCAAGCGAAACAGAGGAACGCAGATATCTGGCGTATGACATCAATATACGACAGTTTTATCGCAGCGAGGCAGAGCAATACCTGCGTATCGTCAAAGAAAAGCTTACGAAAGACTTGCCTGCCGATGTTCATGTGCAAGTGACCTCTTCGATGAAAGAAGAAGCAGATATTGCGACTGCGCTCATTGAGGTTGCGGAGAGTGGTTATGACGTGATGGCGCTTGCCACACACGGTCGGGGTGGCCTCAAACGCGCGATGATCGGCAGCATTGCAGAGCGGATTCTGGAAAGGACGACGATGCCATTGCTGATTATGAGACCTCCAGAGCCAGCGTCTCCTGTTTTCTGAGCCAACACAAAAGGCTCATCATTTCAGGAAATGTGCAGGCGGTTACTTAGAATGATCCTGAATAGTAGCCTGCTTGTCTCTATTGAGAAGCATTTTTGCGGCAATGAACTACTGAACGGAGAGATGTACATGGAGGGTATCAAGCATTACTTGATAGATATGGATGGTGTCATATTGCAGGGTACCAAACTCATTCCTGGGGCTGCAGAGTTTATACAACGTCTGCGGACAAAGGGCGCTTCGTTCTTGATTCTCACGAATAACTCGCGCTACATTCTACGTGACTTGCAGGTGAGGTTGCACGATCTAGGATTGGAGGTGCCACAAGAAGCGATCTTCACGTCCGCTCTGGCAACAGCACAGTTTCTGCATACACAGAGACCAGGTGGGAAGGCGTACGTTCTTGGGGAAGCTGGGCTCACAACAGCATTGCACGATATTGGCTATATCCTGACTGACCAGAAACCGGAGTATGTGGTATTAGGCGAGACGACCACCTACAGCTTTGAGCGCATTACCCGTGCCATTCGCTTTGTAATGGCAGGAGCGCGCTTCATCACGACCAATCCCGATGTGACGGGACCTGGCGAAGGAGGGATTGTCCCCGCAACCGGAGCTGTGGCCGCTTTGATCAGTGCAGCTACGGGTGCCAAACCCTACTTCATCGGCAAACCCAATCCCCTCATGATGCGTACGGCGCTACGCACCCTTGATGCCCACTCTGAGGATTCCGTGATCATCGGGGATCGCATGGATACCGATATCGTCTCAGGGATCGAGAGTGGTTTGCAGACCATTCTAGTGCTCACTGGCGTCACCACACGTGAGCAAGTCGAGCGTTTCCCCTATCGGCCCACCTGGATACACAAGTCCGTTGCAGATATTGAGGTAGAAGGATAGGAAGAAGGAAGGGGAAGCTATGTTACAACCGGGTTGCGAGCCCATAATACAAAGGATTCAAAGCCTCACACAGCAAATACTGGAGCTGGACTATGAACTTGAGGCTGAAGCGTTGCGACAGCCTCTACCGCGCTATTTCGTATTGTAGCGAGTGGTTGATCATCTCTTCAAGAGGCAACACGCATTCCAGAATGAATGGAATACCGCGATATATGAGGGTCTGACGCACTTTTGATGATCATGATGAATCTATTGATGAATGCAAAACACGCTGATGCAGCAGATCAAAATTCGCTCGTCTATACGCACGAAAGTTGAGAGTTGAGGAGCTTGAATCCTAAAACCGATTCCCATCGTGTTATCTGTGGAGAGGTACTCAATGGTCACTCTATTGAGAGCAAAGCCCGAAGAAACCTTTGCTTTCCCTAGAGATAACCTTTTAAATGTAAGTGGGGGATGTGCGTGAAATTCTTCATACGTCTTTGAATGACCAGAACAACATTTCGTGTGTATCTGGGCAAGCCACATCCACGGGCCTGGCCTCTCCATACAGGTTCTCCAGGACATCAGCGGTGAGATGGTCGTTTGGGAACAACGTCTCCCGCCCAGACTAACCCCTCGTTTAGCTGGTCAAAACCTTTCCCAACTGACCAATGACCTGCGGGAAGTCTTGGAAAACGAACCCTAAGAGGCAATGGGAGCCAGGTGTTCATCCATTTGGCTCCCTCTTTCGCTGGCGATGTGTGGTGAGCAGATGAACGAGATTGCATGTGTTTGAACGCATTCAAGCCGAGGGGGAGGTCAAATAAGGAGCCTTGCGATATGCGACAAAGGCGAATGATCACTCACCCTCTTCCCATCAGTCTGCGAACAGGTGAGGGAACATGACCCAGGAACATCATCGCTTGCTTCCTTCACACGTCTGGCATCAGCACTTCGACCAGGATCATCCGAAGCATCAGGCGCTCTTCACAAGCCAAACGGATAAGGCAGAAGAAGACGTCGAACGGACAGGTGGCAGTTTCCCTTGTTAGCTCTCAGACGGGACTGCTTGATCGAGAGAATATCCACTATGTCCCGAATGGATAGTGGCCTGCAACTGGATGGCTCGGTTCCTGGCAAGCCATTGAAAGCCTTGCAGGATCCTTCATCTGTATATGTCGCTTTGCTTCTGAGGTGGCTTCGCTCACCCTGCAAATCGCGAATCTCCACTACTCACGGAGATACAGTAATTGTTGCCGAAAGTAAAACGCCTGTTGGGTGAGGGGAAGAACCAAGTGGAGTCAAAAAACTGCTCGCCACGTAGGTGCCGAGGAAAGCATGCTTCAGCTCTTTTCTGCTGGCTGAGAGCACGCCTCCTGTTTCTGAGATGATGGCTCGCAACGCTTCAATGCGCTCCCTCACACTGGATTCTTCTGGCTTTCTCTCCGTAAGCGCCTGTCTTTGCCAGCGCAAAACCCGTTTCCTCAAATAGCGCTCGTGTCTGCTCGATCTCTCTGCCTCTGTTGAGGGCATCATGGGGGAACAGCAGCAGACACCACACCAATGCGGGTATCCATCACCTCGTCCAAAGCGTCATGGCGAAGGTTCATCCTTCTGGGGATCATCCTGCTCTTGTTAGGCAAGGAGGTGAAGCAGGGTTTCGATGTCTCCGTTGGTGTGCAGATCGGCTAGTAGGGTTATGTAATTCTCTAGGATCTGTTGGGTGTGAGGATGCTCCTCGCCTAAAGATGTAAGGCAAATCGTTGCTGCTTGCTGCAAGAGGATGATTGACACTCAACTGTGCTTCTCGAATGGCAAGCGCTCGTTGCGAGAGTGGTTCGGCTTCCTCATAACGGCCCTGTATCCGGTAGAACTCAGCTAGATTATTGAGGCTCTGGGCGGTATCGGGATGAATAACTCCCAACTGTGCTTCTCGGATGGCGAACGCTCGCTACACAAGTGGTTCGGCTTCCTCATAACGGCCTTGATGCTAATAAAGAGAAGCTGGGACTGCATGAGACCACCTGAGAGGATCACAAGAGAAGTGCCAGCCGAGCGTTATAGCAAGCGTGTAGATTCAAAATATAAACTGTTTTAACTATTGACTGGCCGATCTCTTCCGAAATTATTTTCCGCCTCAATTTGACGATAGGCTTTATCAAACGTTCTATCCATTGAAGTGTTTACATGAGACGGATATTCCGACTATTAACAATGGGAGTCGTGGTGTAATGAGGTTTTCTATCAGGCAATGGTTCTCTACTACGGCCAGCAGGATACAAACAGCTCTCAACCCGCCTGCTCAGGAGGGAGAGCTTGATCTTCAGGAGATTGTGATCTTTTACAATCTGGTTTTTGATATCGGTAAACTGGTCAATCCTATTCAGGCAGCCCGCAAGCTGCTGGCAAAAGATTTTGCCTATGCCGCTACAAATTATCCTGCCGATACGATTGAAATTGCACCTCGCTTCAAGTCTGTACGCAATGATTATGAGCAGGCTATTTACTATGCTGTTCTCTCATCCTATTGGGAGCAGCATAAATGGAAAGATATGCTCCTTTATGCGCTGGCTCATCCTAAACGCTCTTCACGCCTTCTATCAACCGTTAGAATCAAAATATCTAAAGAACAGTCATCAGCTGGCGAGAGAGCTAATCCTAAAAAAACTCTCAAAGATCTTAAAGAGGCGCTCCAGTCTGTTGATCACATCATGGCAAATCTTCAACGCTTTACGGCACTTCAGCTTTACTCTGACCAACAACTATTTTCTCCTCTCTACCTTCGGGAAGCAGCTTTTATGCGTGTTGGTCTTCAGCCTTTTTTGGCAACAATTGATGGCGAAGAGCTTAAAGTCAATGTGTCGTTGCTAATTCATCGTGCAGGTGTTGCTGTTCTGACCTTTGGAGTAAGTTTTAAGAAAACCAGAACCGTTGATACCCTGCTTCAATTAAAGGTTTTAGAAGATATTGGAGTGTCCCGCTTTGAAATCCCAAAGATTCTCGTTGATCTTCCGGCGACTGCTCATATCCTAAAGCAGTACGGCATAACCCCAACGGCTAAGCACTCTAAGGGAGGCATTGAGTGGTACACATATGAGCCGAGCCAGCCTGTTGAATTCTTATTCCTTTTTCATTTATATAAGGACGCCATTCTTGTAGCTATTAATGGAAGAAAAGCTTTAAGAAATGATGGTGATACTTTTACCTGGCTTCGCACATCTGACTGGCTGGCATATCCGATTATGTTTATCCGTGAGACCAGCCCAGAATATCCAACCGATGCGGCATTGAAGAAACACCGCGCCCCGGAACTCTCTGGCCTTGTTTTAGGGACAAATCACTGGCGAGAGATAAAGCCTGAAAAAATCCCGGAGGTTATTGTTAACGACCTTGCCCCTACAAGCGACTATAGCTTCTATCTTGGAGAGAGCCATACGACTGTTATCTATCATCACGATCACCTTACCAGACTGGAACAGCAGTTCGGGGAAAATATCCCTGATCACGAATGGTTATTTCAGCACTTTCAGGCAAGCGTAATTGTTGAGGCTGCGCTGATCCAGCAATGGATACTCCATATTCTTGATTGCGAGCTGAAGGCACTTCCTCATAATCTTACCAAGCTGAATCACCTCAAACAAAATCTCATCGTGGCATTGGATGAATATCACAACATCCTCTTCTCACATGGTACGGCTCAGGATATTCTCAAAAGCGGGCAGAAAACTATGCAGATTCACGAAAGATATGAAGGAGTTATGCAAAAGCTTGGCCGCGTAGAAAAGCTCATAGAGGTAAAAGAGAGCCAGCAACTCTTCCGCCGAAATCTTTTTTTCAATTTTGTCATCTTACTTTTAACGCTTATTGCGGGTCTTCCAGGTGCCCAACAAATTGTAACTATTGTTGATTCATGGAAAATTATTCATCTGAACACGCTTATTGCAACCCAGGTGTTATATTTATCAATCTTGATACTAGTAATCATTTCTATCTTGTGGCAACTACTGCCGACAAAGGGCAAAAAACTGATCGCTTCCTTCGACCACAGCAGCACGGCAATGAAAAAGCATTTTACTTGGCACAAACCGGTTCGGTTTACTTCTGTCCACAAAAAAAGCAGCTAACCGTCAGGATGCAATGCCCTGATCAGTCTTTGCTATATTCCAGAACGTCTATTGCGATCTGTTCGTGAGTGGCTGGCTGGTTACTGTTACGCCGCTGTGATTTTCATATCTTATTCTCCCCTCAGAGAAAGCTCATGCACAATTCAGAAAGCAGGGGCGCTATCTCGGAATTTGCCTGCGTAACAGCAGTCCAGGATAATGAGAATATGTTGTGCCTTCTCATGCTCAAACACGCAGCGACGGAGCCAACTCAAGGAAAGCTGCGCGTCTTTATCGTAGCGAATCCATGCAGGTTGAAAATCATGGCTGACCAGATACACCTCGTCGAGATCGGCATCGATAAGCATCGCCTCGGCATGCCCGCTAAAATAGAAGAGCGTCATATCTTCCTCACCAAGAGAGGAGATCAGAGCTAAGATCGTCTGCTTGATCGCCGAGGTCGTCGCCTGCTCTCCAAGCAACGGAGGAGCGAACAACTCAAAGCCACATGCTTCACTCTGCAAGACCTGAGCCATTGCCTCTGCATCCTCCATCGCATAGCGCAAAGGCGCTCGACCAAGGGCAGGTGGCCCATTGACCCCAACCACGACGGCCAGCCGTTTCCCTGTTTGTTCCCCTTGTGACGATCCTGCCACCTCATCGGTCATCGATCCCGCTCACTCCTTTGTTCCAACACAAGACATCCCTTTCTTCTTTTAGCGGTTGCTTGCATGAAGCACTCAACATCGAGGAAAACCCATTGTATGCTGTTGTTGCCTAGTATACTACACTGAGAGATGATTCGCATATACTAGCATACTCATAGTCATAAACGAAGGAAGTTCGTGCTTCCCAAATGGGAACGTGCGAGTGAGAGAAAGAGTGATGAAATGAGAGCATGGCGGTTCCTAGAGCTGTTAGTGGCCATCCTCTTCCCTCTCTTGTCACGCCTCTTGCTTCTTTCCCCCGATTTTAAGACAGGTGCAACACAATGCACCCTTCTATTTTCTCGCTCGGAGCGGAAACGGTTGGAGGATGAATCTCGATCTGGTAACGCTGGACCAGTAGATACTTATTGAGTGGATCTAAGAGAAGGAGACACGTAAGATATTTATCAATTATATGATGAATCTACCACAATAGATGTAATAGCATCGGATTAGGCGATAAAACATCCCACAGTAGATTGGGGCTTGGTTCTTGCAGGTTGCGTTTGCGAGGAACTCGTCCAAACTGCATCGGCTCTCGGTGTCGTTCTCTGCTGAGGATGTTACCGGCTCCACGCTTGCTAAGTGGCCGGGCTGCCATTACTCGTTTTCCGTGCTTCTCATCCTTTCCTCCTAAAAGAGTTGTTGAGATTGTTGTCACAAACTTTTTACCCTTTTTGCTCCTCTTGATGATCAAGAAGATCTCAATGCAAGTTCTCTTCGTTTTTTTGTAAACTGATAATCAGCTTGTGAATATTCTCTGCTATCTTACTCAGTTCCCTCTCAAGCTCTCTTGGAGTCATTTCGCTAAGTGTTCTGCCTCCCTGCGGTAATGGGGAAATCTCGCTAAATGGGGTTTGTTTCCAGTTTCCTATGGGACTGAGTAGCAGCGGAACCAGTGTTGCCGTTCCTCCTGAACTCAGCTTGAGCGCCTGTACTGCCTGCTTATAATATTCCGACTTCAGAAAGCTGCTGCTAAAGCCTACGAAAATGAGTTGTGAACTATTCAAATCTCGTTCCTGCGTAAGCTGTAGATGCTCACCTGGCTTGAGAGTGCCTCGATGCCTTTCTGCTATTAAGTTGTTTTCTTGAAAGACATGCAAGTGATTCCAAAACTTTTGCATTATAGGCAAATCTTCATCGCAATAAATGTACATAACTCGAATTGGTTGAGTTTTTGCTCGATGATACCCGTATTTTCTTACATCTTCTCCAATGTTGTCTTGAATTACTCTCATGTCTTTTTTATTCAATTGTTGATGCAATCTTCTCCAGAAGCTCTCATAGGTAAAGTTCTCTCCAACGAGAGCAACCGATGTTGTTCGTCTCTGATGGAAAATAGGAGTGATCTGGTCATCATTGATGCTCTTCTCATCTCCGTTGACAAACCACAAAGAAGTCGGAATATCACGTAAAAGTGGTAATATTGTACTATCCCATTTCGGATCGAGGCCTACGGCTAATACATCTCCACTTAATATTTCTCGTAAATACTGGTTTAGCTCATTATTATTTGAAATGCAAGCATCGCGTTCATGAATTACATATTCACGTGATAACCAATCACCAAATACTTTGGTGAGCCTGTAAGGTAGCTCTCTCTGTCGAGGTGGAAACGGCTTTCTTGCTATCACTACTTCAAAGTCTTTTTGTTCAATTAATCCCGTATCATGCAGTGATTGCTCAATTAAGTCATCTATATTTGTCGAAATAATTTCTCGAAAGTATCCCTTTTTGACAATATCAGCGAAATATCCATCGCCACCGCCCCCCTCTAAGAGGGTGCTTGTGTGCCTGAGGCTATCCTGTAAAAGTGTGTGAAGTTCTCTTTCTCCCAATTGAAGTTGTGTCAATATCTGATAACATTCACGAAAGCTTTGGAGAGGAGATTGGAACTGTACATTATGAGCCATATATTGTTGGCAATAAGAGTAAAAGGGCGAACTCCGATATAAGGCTCCACATTGAGATCCAATGATGAGAACAGCCTGACGATTATGACGCCTGCGTAATTCCAACCATTTGCACATCGTGTGTAGAGCAAGTTCTTCGTGACCTTCAGAGGAATGGAAAGTTTTTTGTGCCTCTTGAGTACCGACAGATGAGGGAGATAATTCTATAGGAGGAACATGAATAACTTTCTTTTGTGGAAACTCATCAAGATACTCATGAAGGCGATGCCCAGTTCCACGAACCGTCTCTATAAAACGGGGAGGGCGTTCGGCATCTCCGATACTTTTACGCACGCGTTCGACAAGAGCGTCGAGCCGTGCATCATCATGTTCAGGTTGATAGAGGTTGCCATAGACTGCCTTCGTAGTTTCTTCACGAGAACAGACCTGACCTGCATGGGCTGCTAGAAAACGGAGGAACTGAAACTCTTTGTTCGTTAAAAAGTTCGTACGTAATGTCCCATCAATCCAGACTTCGTGACGTAAAAGATTCAGCTTGAGTCCTATTCTTTTGTCCAGAGGATCGACACGTTTTATGTTTAAACGATTCTCCGTTTCTCTCTTCCCCTTGAAAAGAATGGGTATTGACTGCTTTACTGAGAAAGGGTGATAGAGGGTACTGTCCCAGAACTCACGATAGTACTGCTGCATCTGCTCATGCGCATGGAGGAAATCATCCCCAGTCACCACAATCATGTCTTCTGGCTGCCATTCTTCGAGAACAAATCCTTCTGTCAGAAAAAGAGGTCTTCCATATTGATCGAAAAGCAATTCTTTTTCTTCAAAGCCAAGATGAGAACGCTTGGCTCTTCGCACGCGAAAAAGAAGATGGATGGTTCCCACTTGTGTACTGTGAATTTCCCGATACATCACATATCCAGGTTCCGTAGTTTCTCCCCCAGCAGCCTCAGCAAGAAAAGAAGTAATCTGCCTCTCAATCATAAATTGAGGAGCGATGATAGTTCGATAATCCACGACTTTGTTTCGGCTGACGAGAAAGGGCCAGGCTATGATACTCATTGAGAGAAACTCCACTCTTTACTAGAGAAATCTCGATACTGGAAATGCTTCTTCCAATGTATGCATTGACTGTAGACAACTTTGTATAACCGCCCTCTGGGCTGTTTTCTTATCATGAATAGCTCCTAAGCCTCTTTCTTGCTCTGAGTATGCCCAAAGAGATTGAGATCCAGCGTGAAACAGATCAGACCAAATACAACATAAGGGTAGGTCTATATGGAAAGGCTTTGGATAGCTTCCTGATACCTTTCGGATTGAGCCATCACCTTGTAACTCCGCAAACCCTGCGCCTACTGCACTAACTGGTATGAGCCGAACGCAATAGCTGTTGCTCTGATTTCTCACGAAATGGTTAAATTCATCGATTTGCAACAAACGATCTCGTATATCTTGTAATGAATATTTCGCTTGGAGAAGATCCCATTTTGTGATGAAAAAGTGCGCAAGTTTCCCACCATTTTGCATTATTTGCAACATGTTTTGTAATTCTATATAGATGAAATGGTCAGCTTCTTGCTTTTTTTGCATGAGAGCGAGGAGCTTTTGACCGTCTAGGAGTCCCAGGAGAGCATGAGATTGTGCAAACTGCTGTTCAAAATTATCAGCTACAGCCATGTCTTCCATTCTCTCAGTAATTCTTCCTCCCGCATAATCAAGGTAACTACAGTGAAAAGGAGAATAAATTCTTTTACCTGGAGATCGGACACGGCAAGTAAAATGCCATTCTTCCGTTTCGCTGACCTGTGTTCCAGGAGGCCATTGCCCGGAGACGATTCCATAGTACATCGCATTGAGCTTCTTGCGTTGGTCTGGAGTGGTTTCAAGAAAGAAACTCGTATTGGGTCTTTGTACCGCAAGAGCATTATACATGCTCGACAAAAGAGTTGTTTTGCCTGCACCAGATGCTCCCAACAGAATTATTTTATAGGTATCAGTTGCTTTTTTTCCTATTTCACTGGATACCTTCTTTTGTTGGAAAGCTTCTCCTTCAACGAGTTCTGCCACATGTTGCTGCATGAAGAAGGGAGAAAACGATCTGAAAGAGGCATACTGTTGAGTTTTCTCCCCAGCGAATGAGGAAGAAGAAGAGAGAGAGGGAAAGGCAGGTTTTTTCTGGATGTCTTCAATAATCTTTCGGATGCTTGTTGCTACACTCAAAAAAGCGTGATCTCTATTGCGCCACTGCGTAATAGGTTTGGCATTTTCTGGCAGTGCTTGCAAATGACTTAAAATAGTATGTTTCCAATCAACAGGTCGTAAAATAATGGGGATAACGCGGGCATACTGCTCTTCATGCCGCTGAATAGCCTGTTTCATCTCAAAGCTAGAACAATATTCTGAAGCAAAGAACGAGGGACTGATTAAGAGGAGAATAATATCAGCCACTTGTAGATGGGTCTGGGTCTGTGTTATCCATTGTTCACCAGCCGTGATATTGCGATCAAACCAATCAGTAATGAGACCTTGATGCTTCAAAGCACTTAAATGTGTTTCAAGTGCTTTACGTAATGCCTCATCTTCATGAGCATAAGCATAAAAAATATGGATGCTATTCTTCGAGTGATGTTCTTCCTGGTCACCGTTTCTCATGTTTTTATTATGTAGGGCAAAGAGCAGCATCGTCAATACTAAGAAATCCTTTTTTGTTTTGAATTCTCTTCCATCTCAATGAATTGCAATTCACCTTATCCGATTCATAAACTTATTGATGATTTGTATATCCCTTTTCAAACGAGATTCAGGGCTGAAACGATGTATTTCAAATTGCCATGTTCCATACCAAGGAAACTTATCTATAGGTAGAGACAACCAGAAAATCAATCGGTGCTGCTGATGGTGCCGTCACTGCACCTCATAACGGGATGACGATGCGCATTTCTGTGTGCTACGGTCGGCTCCACTATGACAGCTGCTTCCGCCACTTCCACTTCCTCTTCGAGAGATAGTCACACGGGACAGTTTCTTCGCGCTTTCAAAGGACACACTGCTCAAGTGAATGCCTGTGCGTTTAGCCCAGATGATACCTTCGTTGTCTCAGCCTCGTCGGACCACACGCTCAAGCTTTGGGAAACTTCTTCGGGCCAACTCCTTCATACCCTCAAAGGCCATACTCAAGCGGTTCAAGGCTGTGTTTTTACTCCAGATGGAACACACATCCTCTCTGCTTCGGATGACCACACGCTCAAGCTCTGGGGTACGCAAGAAGGGCAATGTCTCACAACGCTCCGTCTTGATGGCACAGTAAAGGACTGTGTCTTTGCCCCTGATGGGAGGCATCTTGTCGCAGCAGGAAACAAAGGGCTGTATTTTTTACGGGTAGTTTGGGAGTAGAGGGACCTTTCCAATTTAAAAAGATCAAGCCTGCCCCATTTTGGAATGGTTTCCACCTAGAGTAGATGCCGCCAATAGCATGGCTTTTTATGATAAGCCATCGGTAGGCATAACCCTAACTATGTACCAATAATTCAGCAACATTGCCCTTCTATAAGTTGTGTTTCTTCCGGTACTTTTCCTCCAAAAGTTGTACCAGCTTCGCATTCTCTTCGAGAAGTAGTGCGTATTTCTCAAGGATGTTATTGACCATCTCTGCGATCAGGTCAGTTTTATTCCCCTTTGCCACCAGTTTAACCAGCGCATCTACGGCTCCTGCTTTACCTAGTATCCAAGTAGATAGTTTGGCGATCATGACGTCACTCGAATGGCCGCAAAATATAATCTGCTGGAGGCTGGGTATTATACAACACTTTGAAACAACCCTCTTTTTGGTGTAGCGCTACACCAAAAAGAGGGCATCTCAGGCACATCGACGGTCCACCAACCTAGATCCAATAAGGGTCCGTTCCCTCTGCCGTTGGCGGGCGAATCCCTCGTAGCGCCAGGCTCGCCATTTTATCGCTATAGTGGGTGGTCACTGGTAACCGTGGCGCTAGGAGCGAACCATAATGTAGCAGCGTCAAGGATAACACTGAGTGCAGAGCATGCTCAATCGAGAGGGGAGCCTCCGCACGAATATAGAGTGGATAGGGGGTCGCTTTTTTAAAGGGAGGTAAGGACGAGACGAGAAAAGCGGCCTGGTCACTCAGACGAAAGGCCGACCCCTTTGCTGGCTGAAGCCATTGGCAGGGCTGTTGTTGGCCTTTCTGTTGCCCGTCTGACACTGGCATCCAATGGTAGAGGCGGGGCGCTCCTGATTTGACAACCTCAACCAGAAAAAAGGTTGCTCCAATTTGCTGCCCCCATGCCTTGAGAGCTGCACGCTCATTGCCACGAAACCACCCATCGCGATGGACCAGAACCCGCAATCCGGCAAACTGTTCTGCTGGGAAAAACTGCTGGAGCGTTTGCTCAGGAATCGTCTCGCCTTCGATGAGTACTTGATGAACCGCATACTTGAGTGCCGGTTCACTATTTTGATAGATATGGGTAGTTGCTAGCGTGTTCATGCTCCCAGCTAATCGCGCCTTATTCATACGAGCAATATCGATGCCCACGACCACATCCGTATACTGAAGTGGTTCGGCAAGACGGAATGGGACATTGCCCACTTTACAGAGCAATCCCAACGCAATATTAGGCACCGCATCCGTCTTGCTCAACGTTGCTGCATATACAACCTGATTAGGTATTCCCCGCACAACAGTCACGTCTTTGACACTCAGATAGCCCTCATCTCGACTCAGTTCTATCTGCTCACGAACACGCTCTGGTAACAAGGCCAGGATAATATCCGGCTGCTGTTCTTTGAGGTATCCAATGGCTCGTTCTAGAGCAACCCGTGTGAAGAGTTCCAGAGAAGCATGCCCGACGAAACGAAGAGGAAATTTGAATACTTGACATTCCTTTTGCAAATTATTCAAGAAGGCACGGATCTGAAGACGATGATCAGGCACGCCCAGCAGCAATCCGACTCGAATCGGTGTGCCCTCTGGAAAGGCTGCACTGCGTTGATAGAAACCATAACGACGGAGCTGCGCAAGCACCATCGTCTCTTCCTTGACCAGATGGTTCCCACCAACCAACACATGCGGCACAAAGTCATAGTCAGCAGGCCGCAAGAAAGAGGAGGTGTGCTTTTCTGAGGTAAAGGCAGGTTGAATCAACTCAATCCGACGCAGGACAGCCGCAACTGCGCTGATCATCTGTGAGCGATCTTCGGGTGAAAGACGCAACCTCTGTAATAGAGCCTGAGTCTTAACCCCAAATTGGGAAGCGTCCTCCACACGCGCCACCACTTGCAATGCACTCGCGACGTAATCTAAGGGTTTTTTCGCTTGATTATCGGCGAGAGCTTTCCCAGGACGCATCTGTACCACTAATTCATCATCCTCAGCCTTCTCAATAAGAGTACGGGTCACATGATTGAGCGTCAAGTTAAGGAGCCGCTCTCGATGAGCAGAAGCTCGATCTTTGTAGACATCGACGATCTGCCCTTTGCACTTTCTATTTCTATCCAGTACCAGAAGTCCTTTGAGTTGCTCAGGATCAGCCAACTGACGTGCATACGCTCGCAAATTCTGGTTCACGACAATTTCAGAAGTCATAGAGAGGGCAAGGGCTGGCCTTCCATCAACTACCCATCCACGCGGGGTGCAGATCCGACGTATGGTGAGGTACTCAGAGAGCTTCTGATGATAGTTAGCGAGGCTGTGAAGCATGTGCTTACGGACCTTCGCCTTCGTGGAGAGATAGTGTGCCACAAAATCGGCTTGGACCTGAGCGCTCACTTGGAACGTGCTATCTTGCTGAATGGCATGGATACACCCAAAGGTCGTCGGCATGCTTTTCCAAAGCGAGGAGAGGAGTTGCTGAAATTGCGCTTCTGTCACTGCATGATTGGTCACTAAACGATGCTCGGTCCAGAGCCAACATCCAGGAAACATATCATTACAGCGACAGGCAAGCCGAGCGCCTAATTCGGTTGGTTCGCCGCCATGCACATCAAGCACATAGGCAACCAGAGGAGGAATCTTGGCTGGATTGATCGGGAACAATTCTATTTTCAATTGAGGCATGGTGATGGCCACAGGGGTCTGTGGCACCGTCAAAGCTGGTACGCTTGGCACAGGAAATGACGTAGGGCGAAACGATAGCGAATGCTCAGGCGTCTCATAATGCATAAGAGAAAAACCTCCCTTTCCACTTTCACATATCCACAACAGCAATTTCCAGATTTTCTAGCAACAGAGAGAATAGCATTGACCAAAGAGGCTACTTGCAGATAACAACGTGACAATTGCCTGACAGTAACAACTTCTTCACCCTCTTCTGTTGTGAAGCTTTCATCCACTGAAGCATGGTAAACGAAAACAAGACCCTGGCTCATGCGCCCGGAGATAGCCCATGACGTGGTTCAAACCGCCCAAGAATTGGCCGACCTGCTTGGCATCAACCTCGCGCAAGTGCGCGAAGAAAAGAAGGACACCCAACCAGCAGGCATCCTTCTTCCCCTTCTTCTGTTCTGTTTCGAGCATCAGGCACACCGGCAAGACCCTGATGCCGTGCAACCGTTCCTTTCCCCAGACGAAGGCTCCTCTCTGATGTCCCACAGCGGAGCAAGTCACGTCGTTGCCTATCGAAGAGATCCATGAGGTACTCCCTCACCTCAAGGAACTGCTTGCCGTGTAGCAGAGGGAGGCATGAGGCGATCTTCTGTTCTGTCGGTGCCAGGAGCGTTGTTGCCGCATCTGAGAATCTCCTTCACTGCCTTGATCCGTTGGGCGAAGTACATGGTCTGTCTACGGTCACGCTTTCTGCTGAGGAGCCCTTGCCAGCGCAAAACTCGCTTCCTCACATAACGCTCGCGCCTGCTCGATTTCTCTCCTTCTAGGGACGGTAGTGTAGGGTGGTGTATTTACAGCAGCAAACGCGGTACCAATGCTGAGCGTTCATCCCTTTGCCCAAGTGTCAGTAGAGGTTCATTCTCCTGGGGTCATCCTGCTCATGTTGGGCAGACGCTTGCAGCGGGGTTTCGACGCCTCCGTTGGGTTGCAGGTCAGCCAGGAGCATCTTGTCATTCTTCAGAAATGAGATCTGTTGGGGAAATGCCTTCTTACGGTTTCTGCTGTCTTTGCTCAGGCCTCAAGAGATGAGGGACCAAGAGGTGGATGAAAAAAGTATCAAGGATGGAGATAACGAGTGTGGGAAAGAGGCCATACCGCAGGAGCAACGGATAGACAAAACTTACTGACCAACAGAACGGCAATAAGGCTGTTTTTCATGTCCGTTGGCATCACTCTGGGTGCGCTTGTTCTTTTGAGTTCGCCGAACCAGAACATCTGCTTGTAAGTGAATCATCATCTGATCGAAGATTTGTAGATATTATTCAGAAGAATCCAATGGCACCTCTCTTAGTTCCAGAAAAGCGCGCAAAATGGTAATCCAGAAATATGCTTCTGCCGTAGTAGTTTATAGAGGTTGAGCTTGTACCAAAAAGGAAGCCGAGAAAGAGCGTGTCCAAGCATGATGCCCTCTCAAACGGAGGACACAAAACAGGGATCTGGCGAGGATGCACGTGTTGAGGATGTTGGTAGAGATCACCTCACCTGAGCAATCAGAACAGGGAGCGAGACAAGCACACCTGCTCTCGTGTGATCTCATCTCAAGGAGAGATGCATGCTTACGGTCTGGTAGAATTACCAGATCCTTTCTGCATCTCGAATGGATAGATCTTCGCGGATGCAGGACATAATTAGGTAATTGTACTGGTGTGCTGTTTGCCCCTCATAGGCTAAAATGACTAAGAGGGGCTTCTTAGCAAGAAATATAACAAAGAGACCATCGTTCTCTTTGGGAAAAAGCCTGCCAACTGGGCCTGTTTTGCTCTGTATCGATCCCTGGTAGGCAGGGAAGATATGCCCCAAGTACGTGCAAAAGTACGAATAAAGAAGAAGGAATAGATGAGATCGCCCATGCATGATGCTGCGCTTTGGCTCCCCATCAAGCACACAGGACGTGTGTTGATCTTCATCAGTGTGTTCACTTTGCTCGCCCTGATTTCTTTTTTTGCTCTCTTCTCTGATCCACTCAAGAGCAGAGCCAGCTAGCAAGAAAATCCCAGAGACGCTTTCCAGGAGGAGATGTTCGCTCATTTTCATCGTTGAATTATACAACTATTGTACGTCTACCTATTAACCGTAAATGAAGAAACAGAGACTCTGGCTGTGTCTGTTTTAATAGATATTGTTCCAGTAATTCTCGTTTGGCAAGGAATAAGCAAGCAAGGGAGAACTATGGGAAGAACATTTTTTTGGGGCTGGCGGTTCAGCATCATCTTCATTGTTCTGATCGGATTGACAGGCTGTCTTGGCTCGCCCACCAGCCCGCCTACCGTTACAGTGACACTGATCGATCACCAAATCCAATCCTCGTTGACCACCTTTACCGTGAATAAGCCGTATCACTTTGTTGTCACCAACAAAGGGCAGACGGCCCATGAGTTTCTGATCATGCCCCCGCCCAGCAAAACCAAGAATCTGTCAGATGTTGAGCTGAGCAAGAAGGCGCTGGCAACGATCTCATCGCTTCAGCCAGCAGAGACAAAAACTCTCGACTTCACCTTTAACCATGACAATGTTATGCGCTACAGCATCGGCATGGATATGAGGGGATTTGAATTTGCTGACCACCTGGCAGGACATTATGAGCAGGGCATGAAGCTATCCATCTCGATCATCCCTAGTCAGTGAGAGACCCTGGTGTCATTTCTTTCTCTTTCGGTTCAAGCTTAAACGTCTTGCCAGAGTCTCGTGGCTTCAGAGAGAACATAGTGGTAGAGCTTTTTCACCACAACATGCTTTTTAGGAAAGGAGAACCAGCATGATCACTGTCTATATTCCCACCTCTTTACGCGAGTTTACCAACGGTCGGGCGATGCTCCAACTGACCAGTGAGACAATTGCTCAATTGTTCGAGACGCTAGAAGCACAGTTTCCAGGCATCGGGGCACGATTGTATGACCAGCATGGACAGGTGTGGCCCTATATTGCTGTCTTCGTCAACGGCCAGTCCATCGGCCATCTTCAACAGAAAGAGACCTCTCTACGGGAGCGCGATGAAGTCCATATTATTCCTGCGATGGCTGGGGGCTGATTGCAGATCCACGCTATTGACAATGTCATGAAAAAAGGGAGACATTTCATGCTCGCAACCAGGAAACACAATGGAGACGGGCAGCTATCATCTCCCCTGCAAAGAGGACTGAGAGGAGACTATGAGCAGAACCGATCAGGCAGATCTCAGCCAGGCAGAGATCGTGCGCTATAGTCGTCATTTGATTATGCCTGAGGTTGGAATGGATGGTCAGCGCAAGTTAAAACAAGCCAGTGTGTTGTTGATTGGGGCAGGAGGATTAGGCTCTCCTCTTGCCTTGTATCTGGCCGCTGCGGGTGTTGGCCGTCTCGGCCTCGTTGATCTGGATGTCGTGGATGAGAGCAATCTCCAGCGTCAGATCTTGCATTCAACGGAGATGGTAGGGCACTCGAAATTGACCTCTGCCCGTTCTCGTATTGAGGCACTCAACCCGTTCGTTCAGGTAGAAACCTATGAGACACGGCTCACTTCTGAAAATGCTCTGGAGATCTTGCCTTCCTACGATGTCGTGATTGATGGGACAGATAACTTTCAAACGCGCTACTTGACCAATGATGCCTGTATCTTGCTGGGCAAGCCGTACATCTATGGATCAATCTTCCGCTTTGAAGGTCAGGCTTCTGTCTTTGGGATGGATGATGGACCATGCTATCGTTGTCTCTATCCCGAACCTCCCCCTCCTGGATTGATGCCTTCTTGTGCAGAGGGGGGCGTCCTGGGCGTCCTTCCGGGCATGATTGGTCTCATTCAGGCAACAGAAGCGATCAAAGTGATTATTGGGCAAGGGCAGTTGCTCGTTGGACGCTTACTCCTCTTTGATGCACTGCACATGCGTTTTCGTGAAGCAACCATTAGGAAGTCTCCTCACTGTCCTGTGTGTGGACCTACTCCGACGATTACCCATCTCATCGATTATGACCAGTTCTGTAGTCGTGGTCCCCAACAAGACGTGCTGGCGGCAGAGGAGCGTGTGCTTCCTACGACGCTCGCGCAAGAGATCCGTGAGGGACGCTCGCTTGTCCTGATTGATGTACGAGAACCTCACGAGTGGCAAATTTGTCATCTCCCTCAAGCACGCCTGCTTCCTCAAGGATCGCTGATCAGCCATCTCCATGAGTTAGAAAAACAAACTGATATCGTGGTGTACTGCCGAAGCGGAGTGCGCTCGGCAAAAGCTATGAGACTGCTCAAAGATGCTGGTTTTCGTCATGTGCGCAATCTGGAAGGAGGAATTCTACGTTGGGCACAGGAGATTGATCCACAGATGCCAACGTATTAGGTGCTCAGGCTATTGCAAGCGGGTTTTGACCTACTGTGACGTAAGCGTGTGAGATATGGTCTGCTGCCCAGAACAGATGCATTCTGGGCAGCACTTCGGAGCTAGACGTTTTCAGTTACGCTCTTTTACCACCAGAGAAAGAAGGACCGAGATGAAGTATACGCGATATGCCTCTCTGTTTCTCATGATCATCCTCTGTACTGTGTTGACTGCCTGTGAAAATACCTCGACGACAGGAGCAACGTCGTCTACTGCACTCACCCTGAAAGTCTTTGCGGCTTCTTCGCTGCTTGAGTCATTTGGAACGCTTGCTCAACGCTATCATAAAATACATCCTCTGGTCACTATCACGTACAATTTTGCAGGGTCACAAGTGCTGGAACAACAACTGGCGAGCGGAGCATCTGCTGATATCTTCGCCTCTGCTGATAACGCCAATATGCAAAAGGCAAGCGCGGCTGGACTCGTGGAACCTGCACACATCTTCGCCAAAAATAAGCTGGTCGTGATTGTTTCTCGACACAGTTCTACTCACATCACATCCTTGAAGGATCTGACCAGGAATGGCGTCAAAATCGATATCGAGGCGGCGAGCGTTCCTGCTGGGCAGTACACCTTACAGGTGTTAGATAAGATGTCTTACTCACCTGAGTATGGTCCGACCTATAAAGCGGCTGTTCTTGGGCACGTCGTCTCACAAGAAGACAACGTAAAAGCGGTCGTTCAAAAAGTGCAGTTAGGCGAGGCTGACGCTGGTTTTGTCTATCAGACGGATGTCACGGCTTCTGTCTCCAGTCAGGTCGACACCATTCCCATTCCTGACACACTCAATGTCATCGCTCAATATCCCATCGCAGCGCTCAAACAGAGTTCTCATCCAACAGAAGCACAAACATTTGTCCAGTACGTTCTCTCTCCAGATGGACAGGCTATTCTTGCCCAATACCACTTTCTTGGAGTGTAAGGAGAAAATGAGCAAACACATCACTATTGAGCTTGAAAGAGCGTCTCCCCGGAAGACGCTTGCAGCGTCCTGGTGGACACGTTGGTCTGCTCGGCTGCTCATAGGTTTCATTACGGGGAGTCTTTTCGCCTTTCTCGCTCTTCCATTAGTTTCCTTGCTGCTCCATGCTCCTCTCGATGTGCTGCTGTCTTCCATGTTCCAACCGGGGGTACTGGAAGCCTTACAATTGAGTATCTTCACCACATTAGCCAGCCTCTTGTTCACTGTTGTCTTTGGATTGCCGGTCGCCTATCTGCTTGCTCGGTTCCGCTTTCCGGGCCATAAGGTGCTTGAGACACTCGTGATGCTGCCGACCGTTCTTCCCCCTGTCGTGGCAGGAATAGCACTCTTACTCACTTTTGGTCGATTGGGACTGGTTGGGCACTATTTGACGCCATGGGGAATCACGCTGCCTTTCACGACAACGGCTGTGATCATGGCACAAACGTTTATCTCTGCTCCATTCTTCATCACTAGTGCCAAAGCAGGCATTGAGCAATTAGATATCCGCTATGAGCTGGCTTCAGCCACCCTGGGAGCCTCGCGTTTTTACACCTTTAGAAGAGTTGTTCTTCCACTTATCCGTCCCGCACTCTTCTCGGGAATAGGGCTGGCCTGGACGCGTGCGCTCGGTGAGTTTGGGGCCACCATTACCTTCGCCGGAAGCTTTCCTGGTGTGACACAGACCTTACCCATCGCCGTGTATATCACTAGCGAAAATGACCTTGATGCGGCTGTTGCTGTCTCTGTGGTGCTGCTTGCCATCTCCTTTGGCGTCCTATTGGTCGTACAGATAGAGCGTGCGCACCATCCAAAATGAACAGAGATTTTTGGAATGAGGTGCAAACTCTTCAAATTGGGGCGTTAAATGGTTGCAATATACAACAGTTGTATGTTACAATCAACTTGAAGAGAGAGGGGAAAGAGAAGTCTCTTGAGCAATAATTCCTAAATCAAAGAGGTAGATGTATGATGGCTTTAGAAACAATGGTGTCTTGTCCTCAGTTACGCTCTGACCTGGTCATTGAGCAGCAGCATGAGGGGAAGAATCTCAAATACCTGATCATTGACCCGGTCAATGGGCGTTACTGGCAATGTGGTCCTTCCCTCTATCACTTGTTGACCCTTTGCACTGGCGAATATACGCTGGCTGAAATGATGGCACGATATAGGGAGTTGACTCAGGTTTCTTTGACGAGTGAACAACTTGAGTCCGCGTTAAGGAAATTTGCTGAGCAGGGTTTCCTGGACCATCATGCTTCTCCTCCTCGTCCTCGGTACGCACGCCGTCTTTTCTCATGGCTCTCTCGTCGTCCTCTCTCATTAGAGCTGCTCATCATGCGTTGGCGTCTCTTCCCGGCAGATGGATTGTTACAGCGTCTCGAACCCTCTACCCGCTGGATCTTTTCGCCCGTTTTTTTTGTCTGCTGGGCTGTGCTCATGGCGATAACCATTTGGCTTCTCGCTAGTGGTGGATGGGATGCTGGCATTCTTCCTGTCGCCATGGAGTTGTATGGTCACATCTCCTTTCTTGCCTGGGGGCAATTTCTCATTGTGCTCCTTGTGACGGCGTTCATTCATGAAAGCGCACATGGGATCACCTTGCAACATTTTGGTCGTCACCCTGGGCACTTTGGCCTGGCATTTTCACCATTAGCGGGAGTATTTTTTTACGTAGAAATTGGCGAGATTTGGCGTCTGAACAAACGACAGCATCGAGTTGCGGTCAGCCTGGCTGGCCCCCTCGCCTCTTCAGTCATAGGGGCCGTTGGAACTATCGTCTGGTCGCTCGTACCTCCTGACGTGCCTTCCTCATCCTGGGCGGAGATGTTCATGGTAGCAGGTGTCCTGACGGCCATCTATAACGTGTTGCCATTCTTTCGTACGGATGGCTATTTTGCGCTCACAGACTGGATACACACCCCCAATCTGGACCGTAAAGCTCGCAAATACTTGATCCACCTCATCTGCCGTCCATTCCATCGTCAGCCACAAACAGAGCCGCTTGCACTGAGCCAGCATTTCCTCTTGGCTGGATACGGCGTGATCGCCTGGCTTGCTACGCTCTGGCTGCTCTGGATAGTCGGCAGCTTTTTTATACGTCTTATCGTGAGTTTCGTACTTCACGTGTTGTGAAGAAACAAACATGAAGAACCTCTTGAAAGGAGAGATTCAATGAAACTAACCCATGAATCTATTGAGAAGAAGACCGAGGAAAAGCAGACACAGGGTATCGAGTCTCTGACCCCCAAAGAATTTACCTTTGATCTTGAGGAACTCGATGGCAATCGTGCGATGGTCCTTGTTAGTGCTTGCGCGGTAGGGTTTGCCTCTGTTGCATGCGCTAGCTGCTCTGCTGCATAGAGCCTCTTTCCTGGTTCGTGCTGCTAGCATGAGAAGAGAATCTCTTCTTGATCCCCAGCATCTCTTACTGAGAACGGGAGAAGAGAGGACGAGAAGACGTGCTGATGCATGGACCAGGAAGCAGTGATTTGAAGAAACAACGTGGAATGCAGACCACTTCTCAGAGGACATATTCCTCTGGAGAGAGATTCAAAGGAATTGATCGGCGTTCTACGTTGCTTTCCCAACTCGCTCGCGTCCTCACATTGACCTTTTGAATCTCGTTGTCGGAAGAATCCTTTATTGAACAGTGAGAAGGAAACCTATGCGGTCTCTACATCTGCCTACGACATTGCTTGATGAAAAAACGTTACCAGAATTAACTGAACTTGAGTATGAGATCTATAAACGACAAATACCCCTTCCTGGCTTTGGCTCTCAAGGACAACGTCAGCTCAAAGGAAGTTCCGTCATGATTTCTCGTGTGGGAGGAGTCGGTGGGACGGTGGCATTGGAGCTCGCTCGTGCGGGCGTGGGCCGGCTGGTACTTGCCCATGAGGGTGTTATTGAACTGGAAAATTTAAATCGTATGCTCTTAGCGTTTCGCCAGGATGTTGGTCGTCCACGTGTCGAAGCGTTTCGCGATATGCTTGCTCGCGTCAATCCAGAGGTAGACGTGCTCATTGAGGCGGACAACATTCACGCAAACAATGCAGAACGACTCATAGACCAGGTAGACCTGATCGTTGACGGTTCCCCATCATTTGAAGAACGCTATCACATGAATCAAGAAGCCGTTCGCCAAAGGAAGCCGATCATTATGGCTGCTATGTTTGGATTGGAAATGTACATCACCACTATGATTCCAGGAAGTACCCCTTGTCTCTCTTGCCTCTATCCGACGCCTCCTCCAAGTTGGGAGGTGACAGGATTTCCAGTGATCTTGCCAAGTTCTGCACTGGTCGCAACCATTGCCACGATGGAAGTTATTAAGGTCATCACAGGATGTGGGGAGCCATTGATCAATCGCTTATTCTATGGTGATTTGACCAGCAATGGGTTCCGCCAATTGCATATTGCTCGTCGAAGAGACTGTCCAATTTGTGGGCACCTCGTCTCGGCAAACGAGGGAGGAGCAATGGCATGAGCAGTATCCCTGAGCTGAGTGCATTTGAATTTGAACGCTACTCTCGTCAGATGCGCCTTCCAGGTTTTGGATTGAAGGCGCAGCAGCAGCTAAAGGCTGCGACCGTGCTGATCTCTCGTGTTGGGGGAGTAGGCGGTACGGTTGCAATGCGCCTGGCTCATGCGGGCGTTGGACATCTGATTCTTGCTCATGGGGGCCAGGTGCGCCCAGAATATCTCAATCGCTGGCCTCTGGTAAGAGCGACAGATATTGGTCGCCCATGCATAGATGCGGTGCTTGAGACCCTTACAGCGATGAATGCTTCCGTGAAATTGACTGGCGAGTGTACCAATGTTACGGAAGAAAATGTCTCCCGCCTTGTTGAACAGGCTGATCTTATTGTCGATGCCGCTCCCTTGTTTGAAGAGCGGTATCTCCTCAACCAGCAGGCGGTCCGTCAGAAAAAACCGCTGGTCATGGGAGCGATGTACGGCACAGAGGCATATATTAGCACCTATATCCCAGGTGAAACGCCCTGTCTGGCCTGCATGTATCCAAGCAAGCCCCCCTACTGGAACTCGATTGAAGCCTTTCCGGTGATTGGTCCCTGCTCTGATATGGCTGGCGCTGTCGCTGCAATGGAAGCCATCAAGGTGCTCACTGGCTTTGGGATGCCATTGAAAGGCCGGCTTTGGTTCTTTGATCTCCAAAGTAATTGTATGTCTCACTTACACGTTCATCGTCGTCTGGATTGTCCGGTTTGTGGCGAAGGCACATAGGAACGAAAGGGGCTATTGATGGCATCGTTGTCAGGCAAAAGGGAACAGGAAAACACAGCCATGAAGGAGGCGCAACCAAACTGGCGACGGTTTGCACGCCTCATGGCGGTCTTCTCCTATATTGGACTGATAGGCTTTGGTGGAGCACTTGGTCCCATCGGCTTAATGGAAACGTCCTGTGTCAAACGTCGTCACTGGCTTGGGAGTGAAGCATTTCAAGAAGGCCTGGTGATTGCGACGTTATTTCCTGGTGCGACGGCACTGCAACTGGCAGTCTACATTGGTTCTCTCTATGCTGGTCCTCTAGGAGGATTGCTCAGCGGGATCAGTTTCTTGTTGCCTGCGTTTCTTCTCATGCTCTCTCTCTCCTGGCTTTATGTGCTCTATGGAACATGGCCTATCATTGAAGCAGGCTTTACCTGGATCGGACCAGTTGTGGTCGCAATTATTATGAGCACGCTCTATGAGATGGGAAGAGGGTCTCTAAAGACCCTAGTCCATTGGAGTATTGGATGCCTCGCGTGCCTGGGAGTTTTGTTCCCCATTTTCCCATTATTCATCAACCTCCCGATTATCCTTCTCTCTTGTGGAGTTTTGGGGATGATCCTCTATGGTCGAGGTCCATCACCCCCTCCTCCCACCAAATCCTCATCTCCAGTTACACTCCATAGTTTCGTCATGCTTCCCCTTGCCTTTCAGGCGTTTCTAGAAGGAGTGCCGCCGTTGCTCTCCCTGGCTGTCGAATTCTTCAAAGTGGGCTTCTTGCTCTTTGGATGTGGATTTGTCATGATTCCTTTCTTACAGCAGGAGTTGGTGGAACATCTCCATTGGTTAACGACCCAGCAACTCTTAGACGGTATAGCGCTGGCGCAAATTACTCCAGGTCCATTTCTTGTGGTAGCAACATTTATTGGATACAAGAGTGCGGGGATCGCAGGAGCGCTCACAGCAACAGGGGCCGTCTTTACGCCCTCCTTTCTCCTGGCCTCGGTCGCGACACCTCTCTTGCTTCGTATACGTCACTCACCACGAGTCAAGGGCTTTTTTCAAGGCGTGACTCCAGCTGTCCTGGGGGTGCTGACTGCTTCAATCGTCCTGCTTGCCCAAACAACGATCATCGATGGCTGGACGCTAGGCATCGCCATGATCAGCTTTTCGCTCTTGTTCCTGCGGCGTGTTCATCCAGCGTTCTTGATAGGAGGTGCACTCATTCTTGGAATGCTCCATGTCCTCGTGACGCCATCATAGCAGAAAGTCGGATCTGTGAAAGAAATTGCTCTCAGGTTTCTTCTTACTTAAAGCGGCGAAAAAGTTGCATACTACAACAGTGATACGGTATACTGTGTCTATTGAGAGTGCTTGAGGCAATGAGCATGGTATATCAACTGTGCCACACAGGAGCAGAAAATGGCACCAGCTTTTCCCCCTGAAGCGGGGAGGAGGCCGTAGAGAGAGGAAGACAAACGTGGACGAGAGAGCATTACAACAACAGATTCAAGAGTTCACGCGGAGGTTTGGACTGCTAAACCAGGACGGAACCCCTTGTCAGTATCCGATCTCTCCTTCACAAGCTCACGCCTTACAGGTACTCGGAACACAAGAAAAAACTCCACAGAGCCTCCTGGCGCAACAGCTCAATCTGGAAAAGAGCACCATCAGCCGTCTGATTACGCAACTTGTCGAGCGTGAGTGGGTTCAACGGACAATCAATGCAGAAAATCGCCGCGAAGTCAACTTGACACTCACGGATGCCGGGAAAGTGGTCCTCGACGACTTACTCATGGCGGGAGCAGCAAAATATCATCGTTTGTGGACGCGTCTCCCTCAGGACAAGAAATCCCAGATCATCGAAGCACTCGCCTTGCTCAACAAAGCACTTCTAGCAGATCAGGAATAAGAGAGATGCCTTGTCTGCCAGACATCTGGATAGGGTGAATTGCTTTCGGTTGATGTCGTTTCCTCTGTCTGCCTGCAATCTCGAGTCACGATGGATTTTCCCTAGTGAAGGATACACCCTTTTCATGTCGCGAACGTTCGATCGAGGGCTTCTTATTTGCAAGAAGAGGAACTGAAATGAAGGTTGAAATTAAAACAGAGGCGCCCCCTTCTCGGAAAGCACCACTGGCAGCAGTGGGGTCCGTCATTGCTGCCTTTCTCGCGGGCCAACATCATCTCATTCACATGCTCATCCTGATGATGACTTTTGGAAGTGCGGGCATGAGTGCGTTGCCCCTCCTTCGTCGAGGGATGATGTTGATGTCACTGGTTATGGTGAGCGTGACCCTCTGGCAGATGTGGCGATACAGACGCACCCGCACTATGACGATGCTTGGTGGGATCTCCGTGGCCCTCACGCTTGGTTTGCTTCTGTGGTCCATCGCGCAGTTTGGCCTCTAGCGTGAGGGAGAGAAGATGACCGACTCTGGTGCGAGCAACCCGAAAGTGCTGCACCTTTTGAAAGTATTTCTGTGGATTGGTCTCACCGGGTTTGGGGGAACACTCGCGACAATGACCTTAATGGAACAGGAATGGGTCAGCCGTCGTAAGCTGCTGACTCAGAAGCAGTTTTTGGAAGGGATGGCCCTCTGTTACCTGCTTCCCGGTCCAACGGCAGTTCTCCTCTCCATCTATCTGGGGTCGCGGATGCGCCGCACCCTCGGTGGAATCGTTTGCGGCCTTGCTTTCATCGCTCCTGCGATCCTGCTCACGTTCTTGCTCTCCTGGATCTATTTTCAGTTTCATACCATTCCCCAGGTCGCCGCACTGTTTATCGATTTGGAACCGGTCGTGGTCGCATTCATTCTTGCTATGCTCTTCCGCTCTAGCAAAGCGGCTTTGACCTCACTCTCTCGGTGGGCTGTGGCGCTCTCTGTCGGGATCTTGCTCATCTTTCCAGTCCTCCCCCAGGTATGGAATCTCATCACGTTGCTCCTGCTTTCTGGTCTCATCGGGATGCTGTGCATGCGCTCCTACAGTACCACCGTGCAGAGTGGGAGCCTGCTTGCCGTTTCGGGGGTGCTGGCGTTCCTGCGTGAAGCGACTCTCTCCCTTTCGCCTGGACTTCTCATCCTATTGCCGCTCGCCTTCGTCTTTCTGAAAGCGAGCCTGGTCATGTTTGGTGGGGGGGTCGTTGCCATTCCACTCTTCCAACAAGAACTCGTCCAGACCTATCATTGGCTCACTCCACAGCAATTCCTGGATGGGGTTGCTATTGGACAACTGACTCCTGGCCCTGTGACGGTGGTTGCTACTTTTGCTGGATACGCAGTTGGAAGTTGGCCAGGAGCGGTCGTTGCCACCGTTGCTATGTATCTGCCCTCATTTGTCCTGATGCTTGTTGCTACTCCACTTCTTCTGCGCCTGCGTTATTCATCGCTTGTCCAGGGGACGCTTCAAGGGATCCTGGCTGGCGCATTAGGGATGATGGGAGCTACCGCGCTCCTACTGAGCCGCACCGCAGTCACGAACCTATGGCAAGCGGCCCTGGCGCTCTTCTGTCTGGTGCTGCTGCTCCGATGGAACATCTCCCCCGCTCTTGTGATTCTTGCTGTAGCTCTGCTCGGTCTACTCCGCTTGCTCTTTGCTTTCTAGTGGCTCGCTTTTTTGCTACAACATGTTGCCAATGTTATCCTGCACGATTGCCAGCTTGTTCATCAAGTGACTATTCTGTTGCCTTATCTTCCATCAATCCTCCTCAATCATTTGTTCCAATATTGAGCGTCCCATTCCGTTTCTAAAAGCTGCTTCGCAGAACGTCAGTAGGAGATCAGGTGGCTGCTGAAGAGTTGAGGGCGTTGGTGGAGAGCACCCCCACCAGAGCAGTAAGGAAGACAGGCACACTCGCTCATACGTGATCTCATCCCAGGGACTGGTGCATTTTTGCGATCTAGTAATTCTACCAGATCGCTCCTGCGCCGCAAGCGATGTATCTTCTTATATACCGATATAATCAAGTAATTGTACCGATGAGTTTTTTGCATCTCTTGGGGTAAAGTATCGAAGAGAGGTTTTTCTAGGAAAATAGAACAAAGAGAGCATTGTTCTCCCAAAGAAGAAAAGCCTGCCAACTGAGCCTGCTTTGCTCTGCGTCAATCCCTTGCAGGTGGGGAAGGTTGTCCCAAATCGGTGCAAACGCACCAGAAAGTCGGACTGGATGCCTCATGACGAGGATTCAGTTGAGAAAAGGATGATCTATGAATACTGTAATGGTTTTCCGTACCTTACTCCTCGTGTATCTTGAGCGTATCGCACGAGTGGGGATTGGTGTCTTACTGCTCAGTCTGAGTATGGGCGTACTTACCCCCACCCTCCCGGCATTTGCCTCTACGCACAATTTTTCGAGTCGTGTCCAAGTTGATCAGTCCGTGCCTTTTACTTCTCCAAGTGGGGAGCCGACTAGTGAGCGTACCCATGTGTTTCAGGCTATCTCTTCTACGGAAGTGGCGGTTCTGGAAACGAGCGACGATCTCTGGTTAGTGCGTGCCCCATTCGGGTCATCTCCTCCTGCCAATCGTACCCTGATCGCTAGCCACGCCTCGCTCGCTGTCAAGGATTTTCAATTCCTCTCCGATACTCAGGTCTTGATGCTTAACAGCGATGGCACCCTCTGGTTGGAGAATGCGCCCTTCCCCAATCGCCTTCTCGAGGTCGATGGGCTTGGGGATGTTGCACATTTCCAAGCACTTACGTCCAGAGAGGTCGTGGTAGAGACGACCGATGGTAGACTCTGGCTGGAGTTACTCACCGCCTTGGGGGACGGTCCTCCCAGCCGTACCTCGATCACGACGCAGAGTGTTGGTTTCCAAGCGCTCTCTGACACAGAGGTCTTGGTCTTGCAGGGCACCTTCCCCAATACTAGCCTCTCGCTGTATCGCGCTCCATTCGGGGGCCTCCCCAATCGCACCTTGATCGATACTCATGTCACGCGCTTCTTCCAGGCTCTCTCCGACACCCAAATTCTGGTACTGACAGCTAACCCCAACAACCTTTGGTTGGATAGTGCCCCCTTTGGGAGCAGCTTTCCTCCCGCTCGTACTCAGATCGATACAGATGTCTTTGGTTTCCAGGCTCTCTCTGCCACACAGATCATGGTGGAAAGAGCTACTAATAGTGTCCTCTGGCTAGAGCACTCTCCCTTTGGCAGCGTTCCTCCCCCTCGCTCACAGATCGATAGTGGGGTGCTGGACTTTCAAGCGGTCCCGGGTACCAATGGGAACCAAGTTCTGGTGCTAGGCGGCGTGAACGGAGGATTCGGACTAGAGTCTGGACCCTTCTAGAGCCTGTTGCATCATGCCGCAATGAAGGAAGCTTTCTGTATCGAGAGGGGAAGCTTCCTTCTCTGCTCTCCCACGCCGCAGACTTCCTCTTGTCCACAGGAACGAGTCACCTCCATCACGCTTTCGCGCACCTCTTCCATTTTTAGCGAGAGATGGTATTGACCATTCTATGACTCAACAATTGATGAGAAATTCCATGGTCTTGCTAGCCTCGGTTGGCTCGGGAGCGAGTTCTTCTCGACGCAGCTCTCACAAGATCTGCAAGCAAGTACGGCAGAGCGTCGGCAGGAGATCCGCTGAAGCGTCGCAAGAGCTGAGGGAGTTGGTGGAGAGCGCTCCACCAGAGCAGCTAGAACAGGAAGAGAGACGAGAACCGGGTGAGAAGGATGAGCCTCATCTGTCAGCAGGCTTGCATGTACCATCACAGCTATCCCAGCTCTGCAAGCACGTGCTCTTCTTCTGAACATCAAGGATTGGTTCTTGAAGTCATGATCGACCCACCGCTTGTCGAGGCTCTCACTTTGGAGAAAAGGAACTGAATTGACCTTCAGTCGAGCACTCTACCGAGTTGCTATCCAGTTGGTCACAGGTCAATATGACAAATGGAGGGCAAGCCGAAGCAGGAGAAGATCTGGAGCAACTGGCGGCTCCGTTGGTTGCCATTGGGCGGGTGTTGCCTGACCTGCTACACTTGCTGACTAAAGAGGAATTATCGGTTCCGGTTGAGGCATCATAGTTTGAAAGATCATGCCTGTCGTGGAGGCAGGCGCACTTCCGGCAAACGTGACTACGGCAAAACCTTGCAGCAAGACCAAAAAAACTGCTATACTTCTGCTAGAGCTTTCTATTAAGAATAGAAAGGGCAAAAAGCAATGGCTGAGGCGTTCTCTTGTAGCAGAGGGAATCTTAAGTTGTTGAGACGCTTGCTGCAACCAAGCTAGATTACAAGAGAAGGGGATCTAAAATATCGGACGTTCTCAGCGAAAACGCCCGATACCCGACAAAAATTGAGCAGTTGGACAACAAGATGGTCTCCATCCGGAAAAGCCTGTTTTATTTGCTGCTGAGGGTTTTGAGCGCGACCAGGAAGGCTAGCACGCTTGTTCCCATCGTAGGGACGAATGCAAGGAGGAGCAGCACCGTTAGGACAAACAGGATCAGGGCAACTTGAGTGGCGACCGGTAATTGCTTGACCGTCTCAAGGATCTGTTGAAGATTCATGGGTATTCCTTTCTTGGTGTTGATGTATGAGCGTTGATCTCCCGGTGTCGTCCGCTCACCTGGAAGAGATGTCCGTTTCCAATCGCTGCCATTGCAATGCCTAGAACAAGTATAGTTGTTGTTGGTTGAAGAAAGGGCGTGCTTCTCGTGCAAAAAAATCGTGATTGTCGTGCAACGGTGGTGAGTGATGTGCGATCTTGAAGCATTTCAAAAAAAGGTTCGCCAATGCTGCCGGACCACCTACAAAGCAGATGGCAAGAAGCATACCCTCCAAGATCTGGCCGATGCCATTGTTCTTTCCTATGATGAACTTGGGAAACGCTTGAATGAATACCAGGACAAAAAGACAGGGAGGAACTGGCATCTCACAGAGGAGAATATCCTCGATATCGTCGTCGCCCTTGCCACCTGGAAAGCTCTGTTGACATGGGATGAAGCGATTGAATTGCTCACCTGGATGGACTACCCTTCGCATCGGCTTGCTTGGAGAACGGAACTCCAACAGCGTCTTGCTCCCCTTTCTCTTGTTCCAAGAACTCAGCCATCCCGGATTGACGCCTCTCCGCTTGACAAGGACAATGCATGTGTCCGTCATACCTCTCTTATAACAGAAGCCCAGCAAAAGCAGTGTGAAAAACTTCAGCGTCTCCAGGCAGTGATTCCTGATCAGAGCAGTTTGTTGCACAGTCGTCTCACCAACTTTGTGGGACGAGAACGAGAACTGGCTGATCTCCAGGCACATATCGCCGAGATCCAGCCACATGGAGGCTATCTCACCGTTATTGGGCAAGCTGGACAAGGCAAAAGTAGTCTGCTTGCCCAGCTTGTGAGGAGATATTCCTCTGAGCAAGTCACTTCCCACTTTATTCCCTTCAATCCTGGCCCCGATCATCAGATCGGACTCCTGCGGCATCTCATGGCTTGTCTTATTCTCAGATACGAGTTGGCAGAGTTCTATGCGGCAAGCGAGAGTCGTGCCGCCTTACGTGACTATTTGCCAAAGGTGTTGGAAGCAGTCACGGCCAAAGGCGGTCGCCAGATTGTGGTCCTTGATGGCCTGGATCAACTGGAAGAAGAGAGTACAGGGAGTCGGGATCTCAGCTTTTTGCCCGATCAGCTTCCAGCAGGGATTGTCTTTGTACTAGGGACGCGTCCCAATGAGACCGTGCAGCTTTTACACCAGCTCATTGCTTTTCGCGAATATCAGCTTCCTGCGCTCAATCGGACGGACTTTGATCTGCTCTTAACCCACCGCCGTGCTCATCTAGAGCCGAGCATTGCCGAGCAGTTCTACCGAACGATGGAGCCAAACACCCTGTATTTGGATTTGCTGGCTCAAGAACTTGCCAAGCAAGAAGTCCTTTCCCCTCAGGTCGTCATTGCTCGTTTAGCTGACAATCCTGAAAATATGTTCTCGCTCTCAATGGCCCGGCTCAAAAGGCAGAAGCACGAATGGCGTGAAGTCCTCAAGCCAGTACTCGGTTTTCTCCTGGAGGCTCGTGAACCCCTCTCGATGGGACAATTGAGAAGTCTGCTACATCTCGACTCGGAAAGGCTCAAAGAAGGCATCACTCGCTTGGGAGGACTGGTAGCCCAAACGGGAGAGGACTATGGTGGTACCGTTTGTCTAGACACTAATCGGCCAATTTTGAGAGTGAACTCAGCAGGAAGGAAAAGTCATTGTGAACGATGGGAGCGATACACAGCGACGGGCGTTTGATAGTCTAGTGATTGATGATATCGCTCATGATTATAAAATTGAAAGTACTGTTTCAAACTGGATCTTGCTTCTGAAACGGTTTGATAGTCTTTAAGATAGACCTCCTCATATTTCACGCTTCTCCAGAGGCGCTCGACAAAGATGTTGTCTCATGCGCGTCCACGTCCATCCCAACTGATGCGAATCTGTGCAGACCGCAAACGCTCTGTAAACTCCTGGCTCGTGAACTGGACCCCTTGATCCGTATTGAAAATCTCTGGGCATGCAGCTCGCAGTGCTCGCTCCAATGCTTCCAAACAGAAGCTGGTATCCAAGGTGGTAGATAGTTCCCAGGCGAGCACAAAACGACTGAACCAATCGATAATCGCGACCAAGTAGATAAAGCCTCGTGCCAGGCGGATGTAGGTGATATCGCTGCTCCAAACTTGATCGATACGATCAATGCTCACATCTCGTAACAAGTAGGGATAGCGCACAGATGGCGAACCTGCTTGGCTCAACTGAGGCTTCGGGTAGATCGTTTCTAAACCCATCCTTTGCATCAGTCGCCTGACCCGTTTGCGATCCACGACATAGCCTTCATCCTGAAGGAACTTGACCATCTTGCGTTTCCCATAAAAAGGGGGACGCGTGTATTGTTCATCAAGCAGCCTCATCAACAGCACATCTTCCTCGCTTTCAGGTGCAGGCTCATAAGAGTAACTTGAACGGGCTAAACCCAACAATTCACATTGACGCACGATTGAGAGGTGTGGATGATCGGGTTCCACCTGAAGCCGCTTTTGCTCAGTGCTGGTAGGGGCCTGATTTTTTTTTGAGAAAGTCCAACTCCACTTTGAGTTGGCCGATTTGTTGATATAAAGTGGCGATGAGCGCTTCCTCGTTCTTGGCTCGCTCCGAGCCTGGTTGAGCAAAGATCTGTGGCAGTTCATCCAGCACCTGTTTCTTCCATTGCGTTATTTGGGTTGTATGCACTCCATATTCCGAAGAAATTTCATTAAGCGTTTTCAAGCCTTTGATAGCTTCTAACGCGACTTTTGCCTTAAAGTCGCTGCTGTATTTCTTTGGTGAACTTGCCACGGCGTTCCTCCTTGCGGATACTTGTCTCCTTCCTGCTCTTTTATCTCATTGGCCTGTCCAGTTTTCCGCCCCCATTATACGTACTACTCAAAATTATACGCACTCCTCCAGATGAAGTGCAAGCACCTCTTCTGAAGAAAGAGATGGGGAGAAGAAAAAGGAAGAGCAAAGGAATGAGCTTCGCCCACGAAACCAAGGCAAGTTCACAACCTCCAGGTGCTTATTTCCTCAAAGGCCCCCAGGGCGTGCAACGATGCCTTTTGCGCATGGGAGAGACCTCGAATGCCCGTTATATTGAGCCGCTCGTAGGGTCGGTCTCGCTGGAGTGTTCGCAAATACTCGCCGCTATGCAGATCCCACAGCCGAATGGCTCCATCATCCCCACAACTGGCAAGCTTGTTGCCGTCAGGACTGACTTTGAGTGCTTGTACCATTCCCTGATGTCCCTCTCGCACCCGCAAGCACTGCCCACTTTCAACCTCCCACCAGCGCAACTTGCCATCGCTGTCTCCGCTGATCAGTAAATTTCCACCTGGACTCCATATCACGGATGAGACCACCTCAGAATGCCCTGTTAATGTTTGCACACGTTCGCCACTCTGCATCTTCCACACGAAGAGTTGTCCACCCTCTTTGCCTCCTCCACCACCAGAGGCGAGCCATCTGCCATCGGGACTCCATGCCACACTCATGACGACCCCTTCATGTCCCACCAGCCGTTGCTGCTGCATACCATCACTGGCATTCCACACATACACTGAGCCGTCATAACCTCCGCCTACAAGCAGGCTTCCATCGGGACTCCACGTTACGCGACGAATGCGGGCCGCCTGCGTATGTGCCATCCAACGGCGGGTGCGAGTGGTCATCTCCCACACCTGCACTCCATGCAAATAGCTTCCAACGGCGAGCAGGCACCCGTCAGGACTCCACGCTACGCCCTGAAAGACGGTGCCAACCGCGCCAGGGTCGCGCAGTTCGTGGAGACGAACACGTGTGAACGAGTCCCACAGCATTATGAAGTCTCGTCCTCCGCTGGCCAGGAGTTGCCCATCGGGACTCCATGCCACCCCCTGTCCTTGCACCATGTCCCGATGTTCCTGCACCACGCTCTGCGGGACTCCACTGTTTACATCCCACAGCGTCACCTGCATATCAGTTCCATAACTGGCAATTTGTGTGCCATCAGGACTCCAATCGAGATCGAGCAGGGAGTCCGTGTGGCCTCCTATGATGCGCAGCAACTTTCCACTCTCTACGTCCCACACCCGCAGTGTACCATCGTAACTACCGCTCAAGAGAGTACAGTTGTCAGGGGTGAAAGCCAGGCTGGTCACTACACTAGTATGTCCTTGCAGCACTTTGCTCGTTCCGCCCGTCTGGATGTCCCAGAATTGAATTGCGGTATCGTGGCCGCAACAGGCTAATGTGCGCCCATCGGGACTCCACGCCACTCGCAGCACCCGGTCCGTAGGCCCCGTGAATGTCTGGAGGCATTTGCTCGTGATCAGATCCCATCGCTTAACGGTGCCATCATGACTCGCGCTGGCGAGTTGTGTGCCATCGGGGGAGAAGGCCAATCCTGTTACGCGGTGCTTATGCGCTACCAGAACCTGGGCACGCATCTCAGGCTCAGGCATCTTAGGCAGCCACAACCAGATGCTCCCATCGAAGCAGCCAGAGGCAAGCATTTGTCCATCAGGACTCCACGCCAGCCAGAAGATCGCACTGGTATGCTGCAATGCTTTGAGAGGAGTGCCATGTTGCGTGTCCCAGAGATGAACGAGCATATCGACTCCTCCACTGGCGAGCACATCTCCGATTGGAGAAAAGGCAAGCCAGACAAAGCTCTCAGTAGGCCAGCTCTCCCAGAGCAACGCGCCACTGCTGATTTCCCACAGCTTGATGCTGCCAGTTGAGCTTGCACTGGCAAGTGTGCGTTCATCCGGGCTGAGCGCGAGCGTCCAGACCATCTCCGTGTGGGCGCGCCAGATACGGTGCAGCGTCAGTCCGTGATCGTCCCACACACGTATTTCTCCGCGCCCGCCAGCTGCAGCCCAGTACGCGCCTGTCTTGCTCATGGCGACCGCTAAGATCGCATCAAGAGGCTCGGTGAAGATGCTTTCCTGAAGCATGGCGTGGGACAAGGAGCTGTCCTGCAAGTCGGTTCCTTGCAGAAACAGGCCGCGCAGAGCCAGATGTGAGAGATCCAATCTCCGCAGATGCCCACGCAGCCTGCGCAGCAGTATCACCAGATTAGCCGGTCCATATCCCTGGGCTGTCTGGTCCCGATTTCGCATTTCGTCGAGCAACCGAAGCAGGTGCTCCTCGACCTCGGATTGTGCCTGAGAGGTGCTCTGTAACCGGGTGAGCAGAGGAACTACAAGCAATTGCTCCTGAGCCTGCCGCACGTATTCCTTGACTTGAGCCAGACAGAGTCCATGCTCCAGCAGGCGAAGCAACTGCCCCTGCTCGATCTCACGGCTCCCTTCTTCAATGAGCCGTGCTGTTGCGTACTCCAACACCACCGATTGCAGCGTGAAGCTGCCAGCACGGTGTCCTTGTTCAATCAGGCTGCGGCGGCGCAGTCCCTCCACTGCTTCAAGTACCTTCGCCGTTGGCATCGGAGTGTTCAAGATGGCGAGGAGGGTGTGCAGGCTCACAGGTTCGCGCAGAATAGTCAACCACAATAGCACTGTTTGCTCCAGAGCCGAGAGACGCATGAACTGCTCGTCGAGGAGTTGGCGTATACCCCCAAAAACGGTCTCGCCCTGCTGGAGGAACAGAACAATCTCCCCACCGAACAATTCTACAATTGTGTGTGCCACGATCTGTAATGCCAGCGGGTTGCCCTGGTACACCTCAACCAACTGTGCCCGTTCGTCCGAGGGACTTGCTATATATTTCTCCTCCAGCAACTCAACTCCTGCCGCTGTATCCAGCCCTGTCAGCCGCATTGTTCGCACTGGCGAACGGCGACCCTCCAGGGGCACCAGATCAACTGGTTTCTCTCGGCTGGTCAGCAGCAGACAACTCTGATGTGCGGTTTCACCTCCTTGACGAAGAAGGTAGGAGTAGTCCTCAAAGCCTGCACGCATACGACCTGTGCCGGTGCCTTCCTCTAGAATCGTCTCCAGGTTATCCAGTACTAAGAGGACGCGCTGCCTGCGCAACTGCTGCATCAGCAGGTGTAGGTGTCTCTCGAAGGAGATGGGTGCTTCGGAGAGGGTCTGGGGGGCAAGTATCTGGAGGCAGTCCTTCACAATCTCCTCACAGGATGGGGCATCACGCAACGACCGCCAGATAACTGCCTCAAACTGCGATGCCACCTGATGCATGACTCTGGTTGTGAGCGCTGATTTGCCGATACCACCTATCCCTAGCACACTGATCACCCTACAATGGTCCTGGAGAATCCAGCGCGAGAGCAATGCCTGTTCCTCCTTACGCCCATAAAAGGTAGGGATATCGAGCGCATCACCCCAATCCACTTTGGGATCGCTTTCAACAGAAGAGGGAGTGATTACGTGCTGATGATGGACCTCCTCGATCGGAGTTGATACAAGGGGGACAACCTGCTGACCAAGAAGCGATTGTAGCCATCGCTCATCCAGTAATACCTTCTGATGAGCCGAACGCCACAAGGCTCTGATTTGCTCCTCCTCACTACCTGCTTGGAAACCTTGTTGCTCAAATATCAGAGCGATAAAGGCCTTGAGGTGGCCGGCCTTAGGATAACTCTCACCAGCCTCCCAGGCACCTACAGTATGTCGGGAGACGTTGAGGATATTTCCCAGCCCTGCCTGAGTCAGTCCGGTTGCCATTCGCATGTCCAACATCTGCTGACCGAAGTCGTGATCTTGCTCTCGATACGACGTTTTCGTCATAGATTCTTTCCTTCTCCCCACGACGCAACCTAGTACGACCATGTAAGGTGAGATGGCAACCGATGGATAGTGCTTTTCTCAGCGCTTCCTCTATACTGGTGTCGGGCGTGCGTCCTCTTGGGTAACGCCTGTCTCAGAGGCAAGAAAGCGGCTGTACAACGGCTTCTACCTCTCTCTTTTTTTCATCTCTATTAGCTCATGCTTTTATAATGATAGATTGGCCTCTTAACGACGAGTCTTTCGCTTCACACGAATACTCTTTACATCTACAACAAAGCAAGGTGAGATGGCAAGTGAGATGGTTGGTGATGAAAGGTGCTTTCTTCTGTGCAGACTTTTATACTTGTAACAGAGAAGACGAAATGCTTCAGAGCGTGCTGGTAAAAGAGGCTCTGAGAAAGAGGGAATCAGCACTTCTGAACAGTTGTAACTATTACTCTTGAAAGGAGATATCATAATGAAGATTGTCGTTATTGGTGGTAGCGGGCGTATTGGAAAAAGGCTCGTGAATAATCTTCGTGAGCTTGGTCATCAGGCTGTGGCAGCTTCACCGAGCACAGGCGTCAACTCCCTCACTGGTGAGGGGCTGGCAGAAGCGCTTGCCGGTGCTCAGGTGGTCGTAGACGTGACGAACGCGCCATCGTGGGAGGACAGGGCCGTGTTAGCGTTTTTCGAGACATCGACGCGCAATCTCTTGGCCGCAGAAGCGGCAGCTGGTGTAGGTCATCATGTTGCACTGTCGATCGTTGGCACTGATCGTCTTCCCGAGAATGGATACTACCGCGCGAAGGTGGCCCAGGAACACCTGATCAAGGCCTCGAAGGTTCCCTATAGCATCCTTCGTGCAACGCAGTTCTTCGAGTTCATCGGCGGCATCGCCGATGAAGCCACCACTGGACAAACTGTGCGCGTGTCGTCCGCCTTTCTCCAGCCGATCCTGTCGGCTGACGTTGCGGATGCACTGGCCGATGTCACGATCGGAGCACCTATCAACGGTACGGTGGAGGTGGCTGGTCCGGAACAGATACCTCTCGACGAACTCATTCGCCGGTTCTTGAGCGCAACAAAAGACCCACGTAAGGTGATTACAGATGTCAATGCACGCTTCTTTGGTGCAGTGTTGAGCGATCACTCCCTCACCGCAGGGGAGAACGCTCGTCTCGCCCCGACGCGTTTCGAGGATTGGCTGAGCAGCTACATAGCACAAAAGTAAGTTAGTAAGGCAGAGTTGACGCCTGGTTGTCTCGTCTAGCGGGTTGGCAGGAAACTCCCTGTGTTCACGAGGAAGGGTGTTCAACTCTGCTTCAGAGGGATGTTCCGGTTGTAAAAGAGCAAGATATGCTCATGAGAAGAAAGAAGAGGAGATGAGTATGGCAGATAGTACGATGATTGTTCTCGTCTTTGATGATGAAAAGGGCGCTGACCTCCTTTTTGATGAGTTTGAGGAGACGCTGAAAGCCGAAGCATTCCCTCTCGATGATGCCGCTGTGGTTATTTACAAGCAGACCGGCGAGATGTCCGTCAAGCAGTGGGCGCATCCGCTCAGTGAGAACGGCTTCACACTTGCACTCTGGACGTTCGTGATCCATACACTGCTCTCGGGCTGGGAAGATCACATTGATGATTGGCCCATCGAGAAGTTCAAGCAGGTGTTCCGATCCGGCACCTCGGCCTTCTTCTGCCTGATCGAACCATCTGTCAGTAAGGATGTCCTTTTTCAATTCAGACAGTTTCGTGGTACGCTCATCTATGCCGGGTTTACAGAGGAACAGAAAGTCCAATTGAAAGTAGCAGCCAGTAAAGGGGAGAGCGTATGATTGAAGAGCGACACGAACCACGTCGTGAGAAAGAAACAGGCAGAATCGAAGCGTTCAGTGATGGCGTCTTTGCCGTCGCTATCACCTTACTGGTCTTCGGTTTGCAAGCTCCAACGCTCGACAATCCCTTGACCTCAGAGCATCTGGTGAGGATGCTCTTGCAGCGCTGGCCTTCCTATCTGGCTTTCTTTATCAGCTTCGCCACCATCCTCATCATGTGGATAAGCCATCACGCTATGTTCAAGCTGATTGACAAGTCTGATACGCCCTTCCTGTTCGCCAATGGCTTCTTACTCTTGTTGGTAACGACCGTGCCATTTCCAACTCAGTTGATTGCGATGTACCTCACCACACCAGTTGCAGGGGTGGCCTGTGCGATCTATGCGGGTCTTTTTCTGATGACCAATCTCGTGTATAACTTGCTCTGGTGGCTCGCCGCCCATCAGTCTCACCTTCTTAAAGACTCTGTTTCACCAATGCTGATACGCACCCGGAGCCGCAACTACGCCCTGGGTGCTCCCTGTTACCTGCTCGCGCTGATACTTGCGTTCTGGAGTCCTGGGGTCAGCATAGGAATTTGCTCTGTCCTCTGGCTCTTCTGGGCGTTTACCACCTATGAACGTATACCCGCAAGATAAGTATACCGGAAACAAAGGTTTGAACCAGATAAAAAAGAAAGACACAATGAAGAGCAGGACATCTTGATTGCGTCACATCCAGAGAGGGAATCGCTGGAAGCTGTCTAATGCTTCATGAGCCGTTGTATCATCGCTTGTTCCCTGAACATAACGATTGACACGATAGGCATCGGGCCAATCGGCTTCGACCGCGACAGCTGTGAAGCCTTTTTCAGTGATCAAGCGTTGGGTGATGCTGGTTCGTGTATCATAAAACTCGTGTGTGCCGTGTGATGCCTCACCAAGCAGAACCAGGCGAGCATCGCCAATCATTTCCAGTAAAGGCTCATAATCGGTGTGACGGTCTGTGGGTGGATGGGCAACCTCACGGATCGCATCGGTGAGTATTTTTCGTGTCGTGTTAACCAATATGTGCGATCCACTCTCAAGGGATTATTCAGTTTGCATTTTGATCATCTCACCAGATGACACGACGATGAGAACTGAAAGGTGTCAGGGGCTTCTCATGCTTTGAATAACCAGAATGAGAGGGGACGATAAGGTCAAAGCAAATTTTCGAGCAGAGAGTGGGGAACGCATCCCACCAGAACCAGCACAAGTATAAAGTTTGCGCCTTGCACCGCGAGCAGCAAGAGCAAGGTCGCTATGCTTGCCCGGAACGTCATGGCGGGAGCGCTCTGAGTGGAAGGGGCAGGCGTTGCGGGATTGCGCCTGCTCATTAAGCGCTGAATGCGATTGTGAATGGTGGGATGAGCCTCGGCCAGTAGTTGCGCTCCACCTATACTCACCGAATTGGTTGTATCGGTGGCATGCACCCACACTTTTGCGAGTGCGGATGCGAGCGCCAGTGGGCGATGGGTAGCCTCAACAGCCAGATCATCGCAAATGATTTCCTTTTCGCGCTGAATCTGTCGATATACAATCCAGCTGGTAGGGATATAAAAGAAGGCGTCACGAAGGATAGTAGCAAGCAGGACGACGAGATAATCTTTGCGCGCGACGTGCTTTAACTCGTGGGCGAGAACTCCCTCAAGCTCTTGCTGATCCAGTTGCTCCATCATCCAGGAAGAGAGCAGGATTGTTGGACGAAAGATGCCGCAGGTGAACGCCAGCGGGCCATGATACACGCAGAGCAGAAGACGGGGTTGACGCAGGTTGAGTTGCTTACAAAGTCGCGTGGTAATCTTTTCTAGATCGGCACTGGCAGGGAAGCCCCGGCGCGCGACCAGACGCAACATAAATAGCCAGCGGATCATTCCCCAGCAGAATGCTCCACCCACAATCGCCAGCATCCCGGAAGGGAGAGCCACCTCTAGCAGTTCGCCCCAGGAAGAAGGAATTTCAGTGAAGCAATCATGGCTCAGGAATGGATGGAGCGCATTGACACCAAGAGAGAAAAAAGGAATAAATAGCACAAAAAGTTGCATGACACGCCGCAGCGTCCAATCGGCCAGGGAACGAAGCATATAGAGATGAATGCATCCATTAAGAAAAACCAGAAGAATGCTTGAGAGGCCAAGCAAGGTATGCACTACTGGCCCTCCTCCTGTGTGCGGCGGCGTGTGATCTCATCAAGCATCTGCTGAGCCTGATTCGGTTTTCCCTGTCCCTGTAGCGCTTTTATGCTCTCCATCGTCTCTCCTGAAAAACTCACAAATAGATCCTCTAGAATGCGGCCAACGAAGCGAGAAACAAACTCCTGCTGTGTGCTGGTTGGATAATAAATATAGCCATGCTCTCTCTTCTCGACGCGTAGCAATTGCTTCTTTGCTAACCGTGTCATCGTATTCATCACAGTTGTATAAGCGAGGTGCCGACGGGCGTAGAGAACCTCAAAGATGTCGCGAACTGTTGTTCCCTGATCTATCGGACGCTGCCAGACTAATTCCATGATTTCAGCTTCCAGATCGCCCAGAACTTTCCGAATGCCGGGACGGTCGGTCCGAAATGTATTAATATCAGGTTCAAAACTCACGATAAACTCTCCTCTCAATACTAATACAAATATCTGCCGCTCTCTTCTCTTGACTGAAAATACGGGACTTCTTTCCCATACATCAGCTTAATATAATATCTGATGGAAAATGCAAGATAAAACCCATTGTAGCAGGTTTTCAAAAAGAGCGAAACTGGCTGAGCATTTCACAATGAAAACTCTGGCAATAGCAGGCTTGCCGATGCCCAAGTGAATATGCTATAATTTCTTTACCCACCCCCACCGGGTATGGGAAGAAGAGTGGGTAGTTGCTCTTCTCTTGAGAAACAATTGATGACATGTAATAGAAAGAGAGAACCTCTATGGCTGAAACACAAGAGATCGTGCTTTCGGTTCCCGATGTCAGCTGTGAGCATTGCGTCAAAACGATTAATGGTTCGTTGGGTGCCCTGAAGGGCGTGGAGGCAGTGAGTACCGATATTTCCGCAAAAACGGTGCAATTGCGCTATGACCCCAGCAGTGTCTCTCTGGCGCAAATCGAAGACACATTGGATGATGTGGGCTACACAGTAGCGAAGTAACCTTCGCAAACGAGGGGAGCAATGGGATGAGTATCCCGTTGCTCCCTTTTCCTTTCCGTTCTAATCTGGATCTTGAAGGACGCGAGCAGCATGTTGACAAAGCGAGCAGGTCTGATATATACTTTCTGTGTACCCACCCCAGGGGGGTAGGGAGCATTGAGAATTATTTCTCAATAGATTGTTTCTCTTCTCAAAGAGTACGATATGAGGTGATCGCGATGGCTACAGAAGCCAGAGAGTCTATAAAAGATCAAGAAAAAGAATATGGGGAAAGCTGTGATCGAGCAGTATTCGCTGTGGAGGGCATGAGTTGCGCTTCCTGTGCTATGCGCATCGAAAAGGGCTTGAAAAAAGTGCCGGGTGTAGCGGATGCACAGGTGAACTTCGCGACCGAGCAGGCGACGGTCACATATGATCCCGCTCAGGCGACACCAGAACAGCTGATCAACAAAGTCGAGGCCGTTGGCTATAAAGCGCTGCCTTTGAGCATTCCTGAGCAGAAACTTGCAGAGGCTACCGCCGCTTTCGCCATAGAAGGAATGACGTGTGCATCATGTGCTATGCGCGTTGAGAAGGGTTTGAAGAAGGTGCCAGGCGTCCTCAATGCGCAGGTAAACCTCGCGACCGAGCGAGCCACTGTAATCTATCAGCCCGACCAGACGGGGATGCAAGAGATGGTGCAGAAGGTCGAAGCGGTGGGATACAGGGCCATTCCGCTCGATCAGCCCGCTAATGGACTTGAGACCAGTTCATCTTCTCCAGTGGAGAGTAAACAGACAAGCGGCGTACAGTCGCAGCTGCGAACAGGTTTTATCGCGGAGGCAGCTCGACAGGAGGAGGAGCGCAGTCAGCGCAAACGGGCGGAACTGACGCGCAAACGCAACATCCTGATCCTGGGCATTGTCCTATCGTTGCCTATAGTCGTTTTGACGATGTTTTTCATGGATCGCTTTCCGGGACAGAACTACCTGCTATTCGCGCTGACAACGCCAGTCTGGGCAATTGTTGGCTGGGAGTTTCATAGAAATGCGATCAAGACGTTGCGACATGCGAGCGCGAATATGGATACGCTCGTCTCGATTGGCTCGACGGCGGCCTATCTGATGAGCGGCGTTGGCACCTTCTTTCCGCAACTCGTGGGCAGCGGGACCATCTTCTATGACACAGCGGCCTTGATCATCACCCTGATCTATCTGGGCAAATACCTGGAGGCGCGTGCGAAGGGCCAGGCCAACGATGCGATTAGAAAACTGATCGGATTGCAGGCGCGCACCGCTCATGTCGTGCGCGCTGGACAGGAGGTGGAGATTCCCATCGAAGAGGTGCAGGTGGGTGATGAACTGGTGGTGCGTCCAGGTGAAAAACTGCCTGTCGATGGCGTCGTAATCGGTGGTCATTCGGCGGTTGACGAGTCGATGATTACCGGCGAGAGCATCCCCGTTGAAAAAGGAGAGGGCGATGCGCTGATCGGTGCAACGATCAACCAGCGCGGCCTGCTGCGAATGAGTGCTACGAGGGTTGGCAGCGATACAGTGCTGGCAAACATCATTCGTATGGTCGAGCAGGCGCAGGGTTCCAAAGCGCCGATTCAAAGGCTGGCCGATACGATCTCGGGCATCTTTGTACCGGCGGTGCTGGGCATTGCTGCACTGACCTTCGTTGGCTGGGCAATTGTTGGTAGCATCATAGGTGTCCCAACATTGGGTGCGGCATCCGAGATGGCCGCGAATGTCCCATCGCCCTGGGTGATTGCCATCATTGCTGCGATTACTGTACTGGTCGTTGCCTGCCCCTGTGCGCTTGGCCTTGCCACGCCGACTGCGATCATGGTTGGGACTGGGAAAGGTGCCGAGCAGGGCATTTTGATTAAGGGTGGGGAGAGCCTGGAACGCATTCAGGCTGTGCGCGCCGTCCTGCTGGATAAGACCGGGACTATCACAAAGGGCAAGCCAGAGCTGACCGACGTGCTGGTGCTGGATGGCGAAAACGAGCAGAATGTGTTGCAACTGGCAGCTGAAGTGGAGCAGGGGTCAGAACATCCATTGGCCGCTGCCATTGTTGAAGGGGCCAAAGCGCATGGACTCGCTCTGGGCGGCCATCCCGAACAATTTAGCGCCCTGGTCGGACGTGGAGTGGAGGCTACCATTCAACAGCGTCAGGTGCTCGTCGGGACACGTATTCTGTTGCAAGAACGTGGAATTTCGTATAGTAATTTAGAAGAGCAGTTGCAAAGCCTGGAGGAGCAGGGGAAGACCGCGATGCTGGTGGCGATCGGTGGTAGGGCAGCGGGAGTGATCGCGGTGGCGGATACCGTCAAGGTTGGTTCGGCAGAGGCAATCAAGCAGTTGCACGATCAGGGATTGACGGTATGGATGATTACTGGAGATAATCGGCGTACTGCACAGGCGATTGCGGCCCAGGTAGGCATTCCTGCCGAGCATGTGCTCGCGGAAGTATTGCCAGAGCAGAAAGCCGATCAGGTTCGGCATCTTCAGGAGCAGGGATTGGTAGTGGCTTTTGCTGGCGATGGAATTAACGATGCGCCGGCACTGGTACAGGCTGATGCGGGTATTGCGATGGGAACAGGCACCGATATTGCGATGGAGGCCGGCGATATCACACTCGTTAAGGGCAATTTGAGAAGCGTCGCAACCGCTCTGGCGCTGTCGAGAGCAACCTTGCGTACGATCAAGCAGAATCTCTTCTGGGCTTTTGCCTACAACGTTCTGCTCATTCCGCTGGCGATACTCTCGCCCATGATCCCATTTTTGAAGGAGCAGGCACCCATCTTCGCAGCGGCGGCGATGGCGCTCTCGTCGGTAACAGTAGTGAGCAATTCGCTGCGGTTGCGACGATTTCACTAGACAGAGTCACTCGGTAGGTCGTAGTCGAGCAATTTATCGCGGAGAAGCGGAAGACCGCGATAAATTGCTCGACTACGACAGCCGGGAGCCAGAAAAAGGAACAAGCAGATGCAAGCCAATAAACAAGATGTGCTCAAGCGACTCAATTATATAGAGGGGCACCTGGGCGGAATTCGTAAAATGGTTGAAGAGGACAAGTATTGTGTTGATATCCTGCGCCAGACCTATGCAGTGCGCAAAGCGATTGAGAAGTTGGAGTCGTTGCTGGTTGAGGGGCATCTGCATGGGTGTGTGCCGGAGGGGATTGCATCCGGCAACGGGGAGGCGATCATTGAAGAACTTGTTCAACTTTACAATCTAGCAGGTAATCGCTAATCACGAGATCGAAAAGGAGTTTCAATATGGCAACGACACAAGAAGCAACACTTTCTGTCCCAGATGTCAGTTGTGGACATTGCGTACAGATGATCAATAGTACCTTGAGCGCGTTGGCAGGAGTGGAGGCTGTTTCCACCGATATTGCAACGAAAAGCGTTCAGTTACGCTATGACTCGAATCTGGTCTCGATGGCGCAGATCGAGGCGACTCTTGACGACGTGGGATATACCGTGGCGAAAGAGCCGCGACCGATGCCGCGTAGGACTGGTAAGCCGCTGCGACTGGCCTAGATCAGTATTGCAAAATCTGATAGTGAGGAAGTGGTTGACAAACCTGGTTTGTCGGCCACTTCCTTTGGTTTCTCATGCTAGGCGGGTGTGATGAGCTGGCCTGGAAAGGTCTGCTGAAGCTGTTGTCCAAGCACCAGAGGTTGCCCAGAGACGATAACCGCCGCGATGCCATCGGGATAGACACGTGGTTCGTTGTACGTGGCCTTATCGTGGATCGTGGCGGGATCAAAGAGGACGAGATCGGCGACCTTGTTCTCTGCGATAATCCCACGATCCTTGAGCCGGAAGCGCTGCGCAGGGAGGGCCGAGGTGCGATGAATGGCCTCTTCGAGCGTAAGGACGCCCAGTTCGCGAACATAACGTTCGATGAAGCGAGGGAACGTGCCATAGAGTCGTGGATGAGGTTTGCCGGTGAGGATGGGTAAGCCATCGGAACCGATCATGGCGAAAGAACTTTGCGCCACCAGATCGACATCGCGCTCATCCATTGTGAATGTGATAATCGAGATCTGGCCCTTTTCCTCAATAATCAGGAAGAAGAGAGCTTCTAGCGGTGTTTTACCAAGCTGCTCTGCCGCCTGAAGCATGTTCAGCCCTTCCAGGGACTTGAATTGTTCCTGCTGGACCGCCGAAAGGAAGATGCGCTCCCAATCCGGTTCGTTATGCTGGTAATCCTGGCGTAATCGCTGCTGGATCGCTGGATCGCGCAGGCGCTCTATCATGCGGTTCGTGCCACCCTCAAACATCCACGATGGCAAGAGTTGGGTGATGGTGGTTGAGCCAGCGGTGTAGGGGTACATATCAGCTGTGACATCCAGGCCGCGAACGCGTGCATCAGCGATAAGGTTGAGTGCCTGGTTGATCGTGCCCCAGTTCTTGCGTCCGATCATTTTGAGGTGGCTGAGATGGACGGCGACCTCCGCTTGTTCGGCGATGGTGAGCATCTCGCGGATAGAATCCAGGCAGTTGTCGCCTTCGTTGCGCATGTGGGCGGCGAGGACGCCATTGTAGCGACCGACGACGCGGGCCAGGCGCACCAGCTCTGAAGTTGGCGTGTAGGCACCGGGGATATAGACGAGGCCAAGCGACATACCAGCCGCGCCCTCCTGCATCGCCTCAGCCACCAGATCTTCCTGTGTGGTTATTTCCTGTTCGGTGGCGGGCCGTCGCTCGAAGCCCATCGCGGCAACCCGCAGCGGTCCATGTGCCAGCAGCGCCGAAACATTCAGCCCTTTGGGTGTTGCGCGCAGGGTTTGCAGAAATGCGCCCATCGTGCGCCACGACCAGGGTTGATTGTCTTTGCCGAGGACCGCCGCCGAGTAGTCCTGTACAACTCCGGCGTATTCGGGAACCATCGGGGCGAGTCCGAAGCCGCAGTTGCCAATGACAACCGTTGTGATACCCTGGCAGACTTTGGGAGGAACGGTTGATCTGCGTAGAATAGCCAGGTCGTCGTGAGTGTGAGCATCGACGAAGCCAGGCGCTAACACCTGTCCAGCGGCATCGATGATGTGGGTAGCCTCTTCTGAAAGGGAGGCATTGAGTGCCACGATGCGCTCTCCAACGATCCCAACGTCGGCAGTAAAGGCAGGGCCGCCCGAACCATCGACGACGCGAGCGTGACGAATCAGCAGATCATACATAAGCGTTTTCCATCCTCTCCACGATAGTCTGTTTCAACGTATACCAGCAAAATTATACGCAGGTTGTAGTGGGAAACACAAGCGCGCACTCTCTAGAAGGAGAAGGAGAGTGTTTTACATAGGTAAAAGTATTGCGAGAGCAGCTAGACATAGGGAGAAGAATTGTGGTAAAAAACAACGTGTCCTCGCTTCAATCGTTTGGCAATGACAAGAGAGAAAGGTTCCAGGGAGGCTCTCAGCTTGAACATTATTGAAATAATTCTCAGTTTGCTCTTTGTAATGATTATTCTCGTGGCGCTTGCCCGTAGAATACGAATGCCCTATCCAATTTTGCTGGTTTTGGGGGGATTGGGGATCAGTTTTTTACCGGAATTGCCCAGAATCGAACTGAGTCCTGAACTGGTCTTTGTCCTCTTCTTGCCACCAATTTTACAGCTATCTGCATATAATACTCCTGTGCGTGATTTTCGTGCCAATATACGCTCTATCGGCCTGCTTTCTATCGCGCTGGTATTGACAACGACGGTGACAATAGCGGTGGTAGCTCATTTCTTCATCGGGTTATCCTGGCCTGTAGCCTTTGTGCTAGGAGCCATTGTTGCTCCTCCCGATGCTGCGGCGGCGACCAGCATTGCCGAAAATCTGAGATTGCCCAGAAGGATTATCACGGTGCTGGAGGGTGAGAGCCTGGTTAACGATGCAACTGCGCTGGTGGCCTATCGCATTGCAATTGTTGCCGTTGCAACCGGGGCATTTTCACTGGCGGACGCCGGTTCGCAGTTTTTGTTAGCCAGTGCTGGAGGGGTGGTCATTGGCCTTGGCGTTGGGCTGATTCTTACTCCCGTCTTTCGCCGTTTGACTGATGATGTGCCCGTCTACCTGACCTTAACATTTCTATCGGGATATGGAGCATATTTGCTGGGAGAGTCCCTGCATGCGTCGGGTGTGGTGGCAGTTGTGACACTTGGCATCTTCTACGGTCAGCCTCGCTTCAACACCATGACACCTGATATACGCTTGCAAGCAAGCGCTGTATGGGAGATAGTCGTCTTCCTGATCAATGGCTCTATCTTTATCCTGATCGGCCTGCAATTGCCACGCGTTATGGAGGGAGTATCTGTACCACCTGCGACGCTCTTATGGTATGCAGTATTAATTTGCGTGACACTCATTGTAACAAGGATTGTCTGGGTTATCCCAGGAACGTACCTGCCGCGTATGCTTCCAGGTGTGCGAGAGCGTGATCCTTTCCCGCCTTTTAAAGAAGTCGTTGTCGTGGCATGGACGGGAATGCGAGGCATTGTGACGCTGGCTTCAGCCCTGGCCCTGCCCAACATCAACGGTACGGCTTTCCCGCACCGCGACCTGATTCTCTTCCTCTCGTTTACCGTCATTCTTGTGACCCTGGTGCTGCAAGGGCTGAGCTTGCCGGTTCTGATCCAAGGATTGAAGCTTGTAGATGATGGCAGTGGGGAGCGAGAGGAACATAAGGCGCGCCTCAAAGCTGCAATAGCAGGACGGGCACGATTACAGGAGCTTATCCAGGGTGAGCAGTTGTCTCAGCAGTTGGTTGAGAAATTGGGGCGCTACTATGATACGCGGGTACGCCGCTATGCAGGCCGCTATCATGGGAAGCTGGATGATGAGGCAGAAAAATACTTTATATCGTATGAGCAGACCGAGCAAGATTTGCTGAAAGCAGAGCTTGAAGCAATTATTAAGCTGCGCAATGAGGAAATTATCAACGACGAGATCTTGCGTAAAGTGCAGCGTGATCTTGATCTCCAGTTGCTTCGCTTACAGAACAATTCTCTTGCTCAACCCGCCCCAGTTATCGAGGAGAGCGACGCTTTACTGGCGGCCATCGGTGAAGAAAGTATATTGCCAGTCGAGAGCGAGGGGCAGACGGAAGTCGGTTCCTCGTAAGCGAAAAATGAACCAGATAACCTCCTCCAGGGGAACCCGGATATGGCAGGGGAGGCTTGCCCTCGCCCCTGCCATATCCGGGGAGTACCAACCCATCGTTCCCGACCCTGGTTGTGAAGATGCATTATCGCGGGGCACGAGTTTTCTATTGTGCCTGGGCCACGAAGCCTTCGCGCCATGTTGGATAGAGCGGTTGCCAGTGCAAAAGCTGGCGTGCTCTGGTGTTAAGCGCTCCACGTGCGGCTCGTGGGTGTTCTGTACTGACGGGTGGCTCTGGAGCATGCAGGGTGGCGGCATAGACTGGGAGCCAGGATGTGCCAGGAGCCGGTTCGTCGTCTACGATGTTGTAGATCCCCGCAGGCCAATCGAGGGCGAGCAGGGTCGCGCGTGCTGCATCATCGACATGCAGAAAAGAGGTGATGCCCTGGTTGGCGGGAACCTGCCCTTGCTGTACCTGCTCGGCAACGGAGCCGCCGGGTGCATACCACGTTCCGGGACCATAGAACAGCCCATAGCGCAAGACGATTCCTCTCTCCAATTCAGCAGTTGCCTGTTCTAGTACCTGAACCCCTTCAACCGTGCCGCGACGTGGCTCTGGTGCTTCGGTATCCAGCGGCACCGTTTCGTCGGCGGGACCATTGCCAGGGGCGTAGGCCCAGGCAATGCTTTGCGTGATAAAATGTTGCACGCCAGCCTCGCGTGCCGCATCAACCAGATTGCGCGTCCCGTCCTTGCGTATTCGCGAGTTCGCCGCCAGATCCCAGGCGCTCAGATCAGTCAACTGGTGAATGACGACATCGGGTTGTACCTCGCGCATCGTCGTGGCGACTCCGGTGCGGTCAAACGCATCAACAATCACTGGCGTAGCGCCCATCTGTTGGAGGAGCTGGTTTTTCTCCGGTGAACGAGTCGTGCCAACTACCTCATGACCCGCCGCAACCAGCAAGGGAACAAGCCGTCTACCAATCACTCCCGCCGCTCCTGCAAGCAATATTTTCATCTCAAAACCTCTCTCTTCTCGTCACGAAGCACCGCATCTGTGTCGTTGCTCGATTACGAACATTCCCGAGTTATCTGGTTAAATTTCATAATCGTGCAACGACGACAGGCAAAACCTCATTGATGCTCTCAACTTTAACAGAGGAATGGCCTGATGAAAAGGGCCATTTTTCAATAAAAGAGGGAACCATTCTGAGCAAAAGTTCATCTCTACTTGCCTGGGGATAGTATGTCTCCCTTGACAGAGAACCCTCTTTAAGTTATGCTTACCTCGTTGGTTCTATTAGAACGTTCTACTAGAAATGAGAATGATGTCTTGTATGAATTGCTTGTGTTGGCTTTGTTGATGCGATGGCCGTTACATGCCTACTTCATTGCAGATATTACCAACAGTATCATAGGGCCGTGGGAGAAGATCAGCCGGGGATCGCTCTCGGGGCTGTTGGCAAAGTTAGAGAGTCGCGGGATGATCGAGCCTGGAGATCCGGCGCAGGTGCCATTCCCGCCCACGCGGTCGGCGCGAGTCTTCGCCATTACTGCTGCGGGCAGGAAGCGCTTTTTCCAACTTATGATGGATACCACATCCAATCCTGGGAACTATCAGCGCATTTTCCGCCTGAAAGCCCTGCACCTGGAGTTTCTGCCACTCAAGGATCAGCTCTTTCTGGTGGATCACTATCTCTATTACTGCCAGACAGCCGCGCACTATATGCGTGAGGAAGCGGAGGATATGAGGGGAAGTGACATGAAGCACGAGACTTCAAGCGAGTGGTTGACGATGACAGCACTCACTTTGATGGCGACAGCGCAAGAGCAGTGGGAGCTAGAGCGAGAGTGGGCGCAACAACTGAGGGAACGCATCATCGCGGCTCAGATCTCTGGCGAAACAACAACACTTTCCTGAAAGGAGTCACTCTATGTCCACTCAACCTACCTTACCTCAATGGCTCAAAGTGGTGAATCGTTTGATTATTGCCCTCAACTATCTTGGCATTGGCTTTGGAACCTGGTATATCCTTTCCATACCAGGCCGTAAAACCGGGAAAATGCGTAGCACGCCGGTCTCAGTATTACATGTGAACGGTCAGCGGTATGTAGTTACTGGCTTTGAGACGCAGTGGGTGAAAAATGCCCGCAAAGTTGGTTGGGGGACGTTGCGACGTGGCTGGAAGCAAGAGAAGGTGGCTGTGGTCGAGTTGCCTGTCGAAGAGCGAGGGCCTATCTTGAGTGAATTCCCTCGCCAGGTTCCCGGTGGCGTTGAATACTTTGAAAAGCTGCTCAACCTGCCTGGTGATCCAGAAGCCTTCGCAGCAGCGGCACCACGCTGCCCCGTCTTCCGTTTTGATCCGCTACCGCAAAACGCACGTGATGGGCAGCAAGTTGCTCACCTATAAGCAAGCAGGGAAAAAGAGCCTTAGCCTCCTTCCGCAACTCGTGGACGCAAGGGTGCGTTCATCGCAGGCAGCGTGATCTTGACGGCTGTTCCCTGTTCGGGCTGGCTGACGAACTGCAATGAGCCGCCGTGCGCGCGTATGATGCCGCGTGCAATCGATAGCCCCAGGCCGGTTCCTCCAACTGCTCGTGAGCGAGCTTTGTCCACACGGTAAAAGCGCTCGCCAAGACGTGGGAGATGTTCAGGGGCAATGCCGATGCCGGTATCCTGCACCTCTAAGCGAACGGTATCGTTTTCCTGCGAGGTGCATAGAACGACCTGTCCGTTGGGGCGGTTATATTTGATCGCATTTTCTAAGAGAACAAGAATCGTCTGCTCAAGCAGAATTGGATCGCCGATCACATACAACGGCTTTGGACCTTCTGCCCGCAAGTGGATGTCGCGCTGGTCGGCAAGCGCTTTGCCTTGACGTACTGCCGATTCCGCAAGGGCTGTGAGATCGAGGATGTCATGTTCGTGATGGAGCTTGATGTCGCCCATGTCCAGCCGAGCCAGCGTGAGCATATTGTTGGCAAGCGCTGCCATATGCGTTGCTTCGGTTTGAATATCTTCCAGTAGCGTCACATCTTCGGGCGGCAAATAGTTGCGCTCTTCCAGCAAGATTTCGGCGTTCGCACAGAGGAAGGTCAGGGGCGTGCGCAACTCGTGCGACGCGTTCGCAATAAAGCTTTGTTGACGAGTGAAGGCCAGGCGTGCGGGCTGCATGGCGCGATGAGAAAGAAACAGGCCACCAGCGACAGCTCCTAAGAGAACCAGGCCGCCGGTGCTGATCAGGACGATGAGCAAAATGTTCAGAGCCGACTCTTGCGGCGCAATCGATTCGCCAATCAGGATGACGCCTTCAACCGTTCTGGTTTCTGGATTCGTTATCACGTGAGCGTAACGGTAGATATGTCCGTAGGTGTCGCCAGTATCGACGATATCCGTCTGGTTGTCTCGTTGGAGAGCGGATTTGACCAGTGAGTTGTCAAGAAATTCCCCTGGTATCAATGCCTGGAAGCTCTGTTCATTGGCCGTCTCGGTTGGCAATTGCTGGCCGCTCTGATCGAAGCAGGCAACCAGGACACGAGGCGGCATTGGTCTGATAGCGGGGCCGGGACGAGGGTTCGGTGGTTGCTGTCGATTGCAAAAGCTCCCAGATTCGCGTCTGGGGCCAGCGATGATCTGTGCCTGGGTTGCCAGTTCGCCGCGAACCGAGGAGAAGAGAAGATACTGCACGCTGAAGTAGATGACGAGACAAAAGATGAGCAGCGCACCGCCCAGCACGGCGCTATACCAGAACGTCAGGTGTAGATGCAGCCTTTTAAAGAGGGACGTTTCAGACTCCGAAGAGTAGGACGTTTCACGACGGAATAGCCGCTCCAGGAAGCGTGGTAGATGCAGCATCTTGTATCTCCTTCGACATGTTATTCAGCAATTTTGTAGCCCAGGCCGCGCACCGTTTTAATCAGCGAGTGGGAGAAGCCCTTATCAACTTTATCGCGCAAGAAATGGATGTAGATATCAACGACGTTTGAGAGTGCCTCGGTATCGTAGCCCCAGACGGAGGAGATAATCTGGTCGCGGGAGAGTACCTGGTTGGGATGGCGCATCAGGTATTCCAGGAGCGAATACTCTTTCGCCGTCAGTTCGATCAGGCGACCAGCCCGGTGTGCTTCATGTGAGACAAGATCCAGAGTGAGGTCGCTCACCGAGAGATGTGCGTTCATCTCAAAGCGGCGGTCGCGCCTGCGCAACAGCGCGTTCACTCGTGCCACCAGTTCCTTGACGACAAAAGGCTTAACAAGATAATCATCCGCGCCCACGTTCAAACCTGTGACGCGATCTTCAACGGCCCCCCGAGCAGTCAGCATTAACACGGGCGTCGTCACCTGTTCGGCGCGCATCTGGCGGCAGATCTCCATGCCATCGATGCCCGGCAGCATTACGTCAAGGATAATGGCGTCATAATTGTTGCTCAGAGCCAGATCGCGACCGGAGATGCCATCGTGAGCGAGGTCAACTGTGTGGCGCTCTCCGGTCAGAATGCGGCGTAGCAAACGGGCCAGCCGTTCCTCATCTTCTACAACAAGAATATGCATACAGCGCTATTTCACCTTGTGCTATCACAATGATTTTTCTCTTTCAGTCTAGCACTTCTCGCACAATATACAAGGGGCGAGAGCGCACTTCGTCGTAGATGCGGCCCAGGTATTCGCCGATGATGCCCAGGAAGATGAGTTGAATGCCACCCAGGAAGAGGACGAGGATCAGCGTCGTTGCCTGACCAGCGATGGCCCCGGTGACGAGGCGGAGAATGATAGCGACCACAATTCCTAGCAGGCTCAGGCCGGCCAGTACAAAACCAAAGCTGGTTGCCAGTTGTAAGGGTAAATGGCTGAAACTGGTGATGGCATCCATAGAGAAACGAATCATCTTACGCAATGGATACTTGGTTGTACCTGCGAAGCGTTCGTGCCGTTCGTAGGAAACGGCCTCCTGTCGAAAGCCAACCCAGGCCGAGAGGCCACGCATAAAGCGGTGCTGCTCGCGCATCGCGACGAGCGAGTTGACCACGCAGCGATCCAGCAAACGAAAATCGCCGGTATCGCGCGGGATGTTCACCGATGTAATCCGGTTGATCAGGCGATAGAAGGCCGCCGCCGTCATCAGCTTGAAGCGCGTCTCCCCGGCGCGTTTTGCCCGTTGCGCATAGATCACCTCACCGCCATCCTTCCAGCGCGCGATCAGTTCGGGGATGACCTCTGGTGGATCTTGCAGGTCCGAATCCATAATGATTACCGCGTCGCCATGCGCGAAATCCAGTCCGGCGGAGATGGCGATCTGGTGTCCGAAGTTGCGCGAGAAGTCGATGACATGGACGCGTGTATCCTGCTCATGGAGTTGTTGTAGCACCTCATATGAGCCATCTGTGCTGCCATCGTTGACAAGAACCAGTTCAAAGGCTTCTCCAACCTCTTCCATGACCCGAATTACTCGCTCATAAAAATGAGGGAGGGTCTCTTTTTCGTTAAACACAGGGGCGACGATCGAGTAGATTGGAGCGCGTGAGGGGTGAGACCTGAAGGCGCTGTGCGGTCTGTGGGACGCGAGAGCCTCCCCCCTGATGCTCTGTGTTTGAAAAGCAGTAGTATTCTTTGAGTTCATCATCTGATTTGCTCCCGAAGATGCAATCCTTTTCCGAAACACAAAACGGTTGAAGAGAAAGAAGTTGGCGATGGCCGCGCCAGCGATACCAAACGCCGAGGCCAGCAGCGTTGGTAGAATAGTTCTGGCGATGACAAAGATCAGCATATTGAGCAGGCCGGTGCCGATGATGGAACCGTGAAATGTTAGCCAGCGTGCCAGTAGCGTTTTTATGCTATCTATCTCGCTCTGTCGATCATACCAGGTGAAGAACGTGCTGAGCAGAAAGTTCACCTGTGCGGATAGGATATACGCGATTGTATTTGCCAGTACGATTTGCCATCCCAGACAATTGAACAGGCTCAACAGGAGCAACTGAAGCACTCCTGCCATCCCACCGATGCAGACGAAGCGTAACGGTCGTGCAGCATCCGAGAGCAGCAATGCCAGCACTGATTGTATGGTTGTGCTGACCAGCCCTGTCAGACGAAAGATAGCAAAATAAGCCTTTTTCCTTATTTTCAAACTCATACTCCTTGTCCCACATTGTCTCTAGCAAAGGAAGAGCGCAGCATTTGTTCGCAATTTGCACACATAACTGCACTCCTCCTCATTGTCGCTATGCCTGTTTGGAACAATCGTAGAGTTGTTGAGAACCGCCACCGAAGCCACCTCCGAATGGTTGACCTCCCTGATTCTGTGCTTGTGTTGTCTGCCATTGATCAGTAGGAACTGTTGAGCAGTGAGTTGTCACCCACTCGGTCACGCTGGATTGCTGTCCACCGGGGCCGCCCAGTCCACCACCAAACTGCTGTTGTTGTTGCTGTTGCTGGTTCGTATTGTTCCCGCTTTGTGCGGATTGTTGATTAGACGACTGTTGATTCGAGCGACCACCAGACAGGAGGAAGAAGCGAACGGTGCCATTAGAGACCAGCGTTGTCACTTTCTGCGCGTCCAGAATAGGGTCACTGCCGGTGAAGCCGCCGAGGGCCATAACAGGTTTGCCAGTGTTGAGAATAAGGGAATCGGCCGTTTGAGAACTGGGTACTGCCACGAGGAAGCGGGTGTTGCCCTGATTTGCCAGCAAGTACTCTTGCAACTTGTTGTTGCTGGATGAGGAAGGGCCACCACCGAAGTTAGGTGCTCCGTTTGCGGGCGGCATGCCCTGCTGCCGTTCGCCTTGCTGTGTGTTGCCCTGCCGATTTTCTGTGCCATATCTGCCAATGGCCCGCCCAAAAGCGCGCTGTCCACCACCACCAAACATGCCGCCCGATGGTCCGGCACTGGGTAGATCCTGGCCGCCGCCCATGATCGTAATTGCGGCCCAGGTCGTTGGAGCAATCAATACAGCGAGCAAGCCAATGGTTGTGGCAGTGCGCGTGAGCGAGGGAACGCGTATCCCCTCAAAGAGATGGGCGGTGCCGAGGATCACGGCCACCAGCGCACTGAGAGTCAGAACGATAGGTGTGAGGATATTGCTCTGCGTTGGGTAACCCAGCAGCAGATAGACCTGAACGGCAGCCGTGGCAAGCAGCGCGAGAGGGAGCAGCCAGCCACGCCAGCCTGTGTGTTGATACTCTTTCCAGAGCGTAACCAGCCCGATGCCCACCAGCGCAGCAATCGGCGGCCCCATTGTGATCAAGTAGTAGGGATGGAAGAACCCGGCAACGCTGAAGAATCCGTAGGTGGTCAGCAGCCAGAGACCCCACAATACAAGTGCCTGCTGCTGTTTGCTCAAAGGCAGGCGCACGCGCTCTTGCCAGCATGCAACGACGAGACCGATAAATGCCAGCAATAGCATCCAGGCAATTTGTCCCGATAACTCTCCTTGCGTAAACAGGCGCAACAGACCAGCCTGTCCTGTGCCAAACATACCGCCGCCACCAGGACCACCAGGACCGCCATTATTGGGTGGCTGACCCACCTGTGGAGGAGTGCCACCATTTGGCTGAGTCGGTGTGCTTTGCGCTGTTGCCTGGGAAGTAGCTTGCTGACGTGCGGCGTTCTGCTCGTTGCGTGCGGTTCTGTTGCCACCGCCACCACCAGGTCCAAAGCGCATCCCAAGCAAGCGCTGTACACCATTATAGCCAATCGCGAGGCTCAGTTCTGAGTTATCCTGGGTTGAGCCAACATAGGGACGTTGAGAGGCGGGAGTAAGATCAACTGCAACAATCCAGGAGAACGACACGACCAGCATGAGCACGAGCGCCAGGGCCAGATGCAGGATGCGCTTCACCCAGCCATGCGAGGAACCGAGCAGATAGACAAGCCCGAAAGCTGGCACGACCAGGTAGGCTTCCATCATTTTAATGTTAAAGCCCAACCCAATGCCTAACGCGCAGAGGAGCAGCCAGCGTAGGCGTCTCGTTTCCATTGCCCGTATGAGCGCCCATGCACTCAACAGCAGGGTGAACACCAGCAGGCTATCAATAGTATTGTTGCGCTGCGTCGCGACGCTCACGGGCGTTACCGCCAGAACCAGGGCCGCGATCATTCCCGCGATGGGACCAAAGGAGCGGCGTACCAGGATATAGAGGACGGCGACCGCAAGCACTCCGGCCAGCGCTTCGGGGAACAGGATGCTCCATCCGCTGAAGCCAAACAGCTTCGCGCTGGCTACCTGTATCCAGAAACCCAGCGGTGGTTTGTCAATCGTCACGAAACCGCCTGGATCAAAAGAGACGAAGAAGAAGTTATGCCAGCTCATGGTCATGCTTTTCACACCAGCGGCATAGTAGCTATTGTTATAACCTGTCTGATTCAGACGATAGTAATTGAGAAAAGCGGATAGCACCAGGATTGCGCCCAATGCCCAGCGATGCCAGGGGCGCGTAGCTGATGAAGAGAGAGAAGACGATGGGGATGTTGGAGATGGATTTTGTATAGTCAATTCGGGTATTTTCACCGCGATTGCCTCCACATATCAAAATGACTCATATAGTATATTCTTGCCTCTCTGTGAGCTAAGAAAGAAGCACGCTCTGTATTGGTGCTAGCATAGCAGTCCATTATTGAAGTTTCATGAAGAAAGCATGCAAGAAACTGTAAAAAAAGTGTAGGAAATCTTTAAAGTCGAGCTGAGGAACCTGGGCGAAGCGAAAAATAGACATGGAGAGATAGGATGGAATAACTTAAAACAATATGGTAAGTATCCGAAAACCTCTCTCAACGTTCATTCTGGCCCTTATGCTGACGATCACCTCGTATGACGAACTAAAAATTTGCTCAAAATATGGTGGTAAAATCTAAATAATGTGCAAAGTATACATATGGGGATGAGAGGAAGAACGCGAGATTGCATCGTTAAAAGGGAAGGTTATACCGATTCCGAAGGCTTTTATGAAAACGTATAGATATCCTGTTATCGAGACATGCAGCGTGCTAGAGAAGCAGTGAACCGGCTTTCATGCGATCAAGATAGTCTTTAACATGCGTGTTTTTATGGACTTTGGATCTGGCACAACTATAGCAGGCAGGCACACAGTTATCGGAACTGGTGCCACCCTGTGAACGAGGCGTAAAGTGGTGTAAGACCTGGAATGGCTTCTCCTGGCAGTAGGCGCAACGCCAGCGAAAATGGACCACCGTAGCAAGCCACTCGGCGAGGGTGAGTGTTGCTCTGGCCTGGAGGTAGCGAGCGCGCACGACCTGTTCCTGTACCCGCTCGTGTTCTCGAATAATAATCAGGTAATTTTCTTCTGTTCCTGCCAGCTCTCGAATCTCTTTCACAACCTTTCTTTCCTGCTGAGCAATTCGTTGAGCCAAACGAAGGAGAAATTGTTCATTCTCTGATGTCATGAAAAATCCTTCTTCATCAAAAACGCCAAAAATTACAATCCTTCAAAGTGATGATCGCTATTCTGAAATACATATTACCTGAGATATAGTGCTCTCACAAGCGCGGGAAACAGGCCTATGGACGAAATGAACATAGTTAGGCGCGGCCACTCATAGACGAGAAAAACAGGAGCTAGCGTCTCCATTGACGGCGGCTCCTGTTACGTTGGTGGGTGACACGCGAAAATGTAATAACTTCCTGTCATTACATTACAGTATAATCGTGTCCCCAAGCCAAAAGTCCCGCGCTGGCCATAGTATATATGTATTTTTCTCTGGCACGTAGCATTTTTCGTTCTGGTGCGATAAGTAAAGTGAGACCTGAATTTTTGTAGGTAATAGAGGAACAGGATGCCACAACTAGAACAACAGGCTGTTGAAGTCGGGCCGTCACTTGCGGCCCTGTATCAGCACCATGCCCCGGCGATACTGGCTTATGTACGACGACATGTACCCAGTGCAGAGGATGCAGAGGATGTATTGCTCGATGTTTTCCTGGCAGCTTTGGAACATCACACATCATTTTTGCAACTGGACGAGCGCCAACAACTGGCCTGGCTGCGTCGTACCGCTCATAATAAGTTTGTGGATTATCATCGGCGAGTGCGGCGTCGTCCGGTTGTTTCCCTGGAATTTGCAGTTGAGGCGCTGTATGACGATGATGAGCGCGCCCCCGAAGAGATTGTGCTGCGTCAGGAGGAGCATGCTCTACTTCATGAACGTCTGGCGCACCTGCCCCAGCAGCAGCAAGAGGTGTTGCGGTTGCGTTTTGCAGCCGATATGCGTTGTATAGATATCGCTCGTCATCTTGATCGCCGTGAGGGAACGGTACGTGCCTGGCTTTCACGTTCGCTGAACTGTTTACGTATCACCTATGGCAAGCAATAACTGAGAGGCATAAGGTATGGTGGAGTCACACGAGCACTTCTCCCCCGATAATGTGGATGAGCAAATCGAAGCATGCAGGCAGAGTCCAGCGCTTGCTTCTGCTGACACCCGGCTGATTCACGACCTGTACCATCTTTATCAGGAAGATGCGCGCATTATCTCTAATGTCTGGGTGCGCCTGTCTAATCGTATATCGCAGGGCCGCATAGGGCGTTCCACCTCATTCTTGCCCATCCATCCAGAATCCTCAGGGTGGCGTTGACCTCTTCCCATGAATCGTCTAATTTTCCCGGCGATGCGTTTGCTTGCCTTCTTGCATGTTGAAGTGAGCATAATATATGAGCCATAAGCGGACTCAGGTGCTTTGAGACGAACTCGGCAATTGAAGCGTGTTACAAACAGGTACAAGCAACATTGACACAATGTTGCTCCTCGGCCCGTGTATTGAAAAGGAATTCGGAACGCCATCGCCACAACAAGCGGGATCTCCTGCCAGGAAAGATTTTTGGTTGGGAGAGATTCTGCGGTGGGAGGAGACCAGGAGATGTTTTTGCGTACCGTGCTGATTCTCAATCCTACCTCTGGTGCATCGCTGCTGGCCACCAGTTCTGGTGGACCGGAAGATAATGAAGCTGCGATAGTAGCTGCCTTGCGGCAATATAACATTGAGCCTGAAATATGGTATACCACACCTGAGGATGCGGGGAGTGGCCTTGCTCGCCAGGCTGTAGAGGAGAAGGTAGATATTGTTATTGCGGCTGGTGGCGATGGGACGTTGCATGCAGTTGCCAGTGGATTGTTAGAGACTGAGTGTACGCTGGCGATTATTCCGTTGGGGACGATGAATAATATCGCCCGCAGCCTGGAGATACCTGAAACCATTGAGGAGGCATGTGCAATCATTGCTCAAGGGGAGACGCGGCAGATCGATGTCGGCATGATGAATGGGCAGGTGTTTCTGGAGGTAGCTGGTGTTGGTCTGGAGGCAGCTCTCTTTCCTGCCGCTGAAGAGATCAAGCGCTATGGCCTGTGGTCCACGTTGCACGGCATTGTGGAGGGGTTGCGTACGTTGTTTGCATTTCAGCCACTACGTTTTAAAATCGTGTTTGATGGGCGGCGCACGCGATTGTACAGGGCTATCCAGATCAGTGTGTGTAACACGCCCTATTATGGTGCCCGTTTGCGCTTTGCTCCGCGTGCGGTGATGGATGATGGCTTGCTGGATGTTTTGATCTATACTAATTTCAGCAAGCTTGAATACATTCAACATGCTATTTCGATCAGTCAGGGACAACGTCCCCTTGAGCCAAAGGTGGTGCGACGTAAGATTTATTCGATCTACATCGACGTGGTGAATCGGGAGGCCGAGCCGGTGGTGGTGCATGCCGACGGAGAACCTATCGGATATACACCAGCCAGCGTGGTTGTCCTCCCTGGAGCATTGCGTGTGCGCGTGCCAAAGAAGGTTGCTCAGGGACCGAACTTGCTGGATAAGCGGGCTAAAAAGAGAGAACTGTATCAGAAGGTCAGCAATCAGAAAGAGAGAAAGAGTAACGAACAACGAGAGGAGAATGGCCCCCTGTATGTCAAATAATATCAATGATCCAACGAAAACCAATCTCGCTGGCAAGCCACCAATGGGAGGGCAGCCAACGGTCAATTTACCAGAGATTGCCACCAGAGTTGAGCAGAACGTCAAGCCGGTAGTTGATGAGGCCCAGCGTGTTGCCGCTCAGACCTCGGTATCTGGACGGCGTGCAGTCTCACGTGGAACGATGTTCCTGGCCTTCTATCTCTGGCTGCTTTCGGGTCTGGTCATGCTCTCGCTGTTTGCTCGTCGAACCGATCTGTTCCCCGGCGATATGAGCATTACCGCTCAACTGCAAAGACGGCGCTGGCCCTGGTTGCGCAAATTTTTCTACAGCGTTTCGGAGATCGGTTTCCCAAAGTGGGCTGTGCCGCAAACGGTTGGATTGGCGGCCGTCTTCTGGGCCTTGCGTTTTCGCCTTGAGGCCATCTTTATTCTGCTGACCGGCTCATCCACGCTACTCAATGCGATTGTCAAACGCGTGATTAAGCGGCCACGTCCAACGGCGGAGCGTGTGACGGTGGTGCGCGTCATTAACGAACCGAGCTTTCCCAGCGGCCACGTTATGCACTATGTCAACTTTTATGGTCTGCTCATCTACCTGCTCTCTTCTAACTGGCGTTCCGGCAAGCTCAGAAATATCTTGATTGGCATTTGTACGGCGCTGATTTTATGTATTGGCCCTTCGCGCATCTACCTGGGGGCACACTGGCCGAGCGATGTCCTGGCCGGATATCTCTATGGCAGCATGTGGTTCGTTGGCCTGATGACGCTCTACCTGCGCGTGAAGGCCTGGCTTCATCCAAAGTTTGGCAAGCCACCTGAGGTGGTCAAACCACTGCGCCAGCCCGGTGATGATGACGGCGAGGATTGAACAAGAAAGATAGCAAAGAGGAGGATACACCACAAAAATGAGTATCCTCCTCTTTGCTATCTTTTGCCCCTCTTTGCGTTTATTATTGTATCAGTAAACGATTTAAGAGGGGAAACTATGGCGAATCAAGAATGTCTGGACTATATCCGACAAGGTGCGATGGTCTGGAATAACTGGCGTAATAGCCACGAGGTGCCCTATCTCGATCTGAGCGGGGCCGATCTCAGTCGGATGGATTTGCGTTCGGTTAATTTGAGCAGTGCGTATTTACACATGACCAATCTGAGCGGGACCGATTTGAGCAGTGCCAATCTGCGCCGGGCCTACCTGGAAGGGGCAAAGCTGAGCAGTGCGCTACTGAACAACGCTGATGTGAGTACGGCCAATCTGCATGTCGCCTCTCTGATCGATGCTAATCTGGACGGGGCAAATCTCAGTGATGCTGATCTGCGCGAGGCTCAAATGCAGCGCGTCTCCGCCAGGAGAACCATTTTCAGCGGAGCCAATTTGAGCGAGGCTGATCTGAGCGAGGCGATGCTCAGCGGCGCTCAACTGAGCAAGTGTCTCCTGCGTAATGTACGTTTGCGCGAAGCTCAACTTAATGGGGCTGATCTCTCTTACTGTGATTTAAGTATGCTCGATCTGGAAAACGTCGATTTGCATGAAGCGAATCTGCGCGAGGTTGATTTAACCGGCGTCAATCTGAGCGGGGCAAATTTGCGGCGCACCAGCTTAGATAAGGCCACATTAAGGGGGGCGAGCTTTTATGGTGCCACACTTGATGGTGCTCGTCTCGAAGCTGCCAATCTCAGCACGGCCTATCTGGGAGGTGCTCATTTGAAGCTGACAAATCTACGTGGCGCGGATCTCAGCTTTGTCGATTTTAGCGGTACAACACTCTTTCTGGCCGATCTCAGCGATACCGATCTCACACGCGCCAATTTTACCCGCGCTATTCTTGATGAGGCCGATTTTTCACGTGCCACGCTGGGCTGGACCATCTTTGGCAACGTCAATTTAAGTGCTGTGAAAGGATTGGATAGCGTCTCCCATCACGGCGCACTGGTGGTGGATATTGAGACGGCTTTGCGCTCTGCCAGAGGCCTTCCCACGAGCTTTTTGCAGGCCGCCAATCTTGCGCCTGATCTCATTGCCTCTCTCGCTAAAACGTTCTCTCCCGATCCGTATACATGGTGCATTTGTGCCTCAAGCCTTGACCATGAATTTGTAGCGTCTCTGCATGCCACGTTGCAAAAGAAGGGGATACGTTGCTGGTACGTGCTCGTCGATCAGCTACCAGAGGAGAAGCAACAGGAACATCTCGATGAACTGATTCGCCTGCATGACCAGTTATTGCTGGTCTGCTCGCAGCGTTCCGTCAACAATGATTGGATGAGATATGCTGTAGAGAATGTTCAGCATCGTGAGCAGCGAGAAAACAAAAAGTTGTTGCAGCCTATCAACCTGGACTATGCCGTTATAAAAAGCCAGGAGGATTGGGCCGTCAACATGCAACAAGCGCTTGTGGATTTGAGCATGTGGCAACAGGATAGCAATCGCTATGGGAGAGCTGTGAATCGTCTGGTGAAGAGTTTTCGTGAGGCATATGATTTGCCAGACTATGCCATATCTCGTCCGAAGCAGCTCGCCGGTAGCAGGCAGACGAATAGTCAGAGCAGTAGAGCAGCGCAGAGACGACGCAAGCACCCATAATGGTTCATTAAAGAGGCGCTGACAGCCCAGCGCCTCCTTAATGAAGAGCAAGTCTTACGATCGCCGTGGAGGACGATTTGGTCTTGTTCTATCGTTTGTCCGGTTTGGCGTATTGGAAGTCGTGGAAGTACCGCTGGATGGAGGGCCGCTGGGCCTGGTTTGCGGCTGCTGTTGCGGCTGGTTTGTCGCCGCCTGCTGCCTTACCTCACTGATATTAGTATTGGCGGTGCTGGCCTTCTGCGCTGTTTGTTGCGCATAATCCTGCACATTGGATTGCATTTGCGCCGTTCGATTGGCCATCTGTTGGACTTCTTGAACCTGCTGTTCCATCTGCTGGACGGATTGCTGAAGTTGTGGATTTTCCGGGGGGACACCACGCATATATCTGAAGCGCTCAGCGATCATGCGGCGCATCTCCTCGCCCTTCATTGGCGCTATGAGCAGGCTGATTCCAAATCCAACAAGCACACCATTGCTAAAACTACCCATCTTGTCACTCCTTATAGGCTTACTGGAAAGCAAAACACCTACATAGCACGTCCAGTAGAAGGCAAAAGTAACCGGCCTCTCCGAGGAGCGGGTGCCGTGGATATGGAGAATTGATTAAGGCCAACTTGTTTCGGTGAGCGGAGTGATAATGACTTCCTGGAGTGCTGATTGCTCTGGCACTTTGGCGGCGAAGACAATCGTGGCGGCAACATTAGCAGGACTCTGCAAGTTGCGCTCGTCTGGCATTGGGATGCCCTGTTCCGGGAAATGGTCGAAGAAGTGCGTGGTCATGCCACCTGGAATAACGGTGGTGACGCGAATATTATGCTCACGCCCTTCCACTCCCAGGCCGCGACTGAAGCCAATCAGCCCCCATTTCGAGGCGTGATAGGCCGAAGCATTGGCCCAGGCGCGGGTTGCGGCGGTTGAGGCGATATTGATGAAATGACCAAAATGCTGCTTTTGCATCAAAGGTAACGCAGCTTTGGCGAAGAGGAAGGGGCCACGCAGGTTTACGCCGATCACCTGATCCCACTGCTCGATGCTCATGTCGGCAACTGAGAGCGTATGATCGGTTCCAGCACAGTTGACCACGATATCGAGGCGGCCCCAGGTATCAACAACCGTCTGTACCGCCGCGAATACCTGCTCAGTGCCGCTGACATCGCAGCTGATTGCTACGCTATTTGCATCCCTGGCGCGCAACTCTTTGCTGACACGCTCAACATCCGCAACTTTTAAATCAACGCAGGCGACAGCGCAGCCTTCTTGCGCAAAGGCTCGTGCGGTGGCCTCTCCCAGGCCGCTACCTGCTCCTGTGACTAAGGCAACTCTTCCTTTTAGTGTTGTTTCGTTCATTGATATACCTTCTTCAAGTGATAGTTTTCTGGATCACGAACGGCTCGTGGAGCGCGTTCCTACGAGACCTTCCGTTTCTTCAATTAGTTCGGCAAACAGTTCTGTGGCGTTGCGGCGTCGATCTTCGACCGTCGTAGGCAAACCAAGATGATAGGTGCCGCTGGGAAGGATGCCGCAGCCGCCATATTTGCGGATCAAAAGAAACTGCACCACAACCTCCTCGCCAGCGTGTTCCGGCGGCAAGCGATGCCACCAGGAGAAGCCGCCGACACTGAGCAACTTTTCTCGATCAAAAAGCACGTTCGCGCCTCCTACCCAGGCGACCTTGTAGCGCACCACCGGCCTTGTCTCCGTCACCAGTTTTTGCTCTAGATGGAGCGGATTGGCGGCGTTGTTGATCAGGTGCCGATCCCAGGGCAGCGACTCCGGCGTGAATGGCTCTGGCTCAACTGCTCCCTGCCACAGCTCAATGTTTTGCTGATGTGGGCGTACATCGTGCAGATAGCCGGGACCAGTGGCGGGACAACCCACGAAGCCACAGCCATTTTGCCGTAGCACCGTGAGCATGCGCTCCATCACCTCTGGTTCTAGCAGCACATCGTCATCGATGAAATGGACATAGGGGGCGTTGCTCTGCTCCAGCAAAAAATGCCGCTGTTCGGCCATGCCGAGGCGCGTAGGATGGCGTAGCAGCATTACCTCTTGTCCGCGCCAGCGTAGCGCACGTACGATGGTCTGGATTTCGATGCTATCAAGGTAACTCTGTTTCTCCGGGGTCTGGTCAGAGACGATTACTCGAAAGTCTCTGAACGTTTGAGCGAACAGGCTCGTTAGAACGACGGCCAATCCCGTTTTACGTCCATATGTTGGTATAAGCACATCTATTTCTGTCAAGATGTTACGCCCCTTTCTTTTGCACGCTAACCAGCGAAACGCTCGCCCTGCCCTGTGAGCTGCTCCGCCTCGTTTCTGATTGTGCCATGCTTCCCTTTGACGCCATACTTGCGTGCCTGCTTTGTGCGAGTCGCTAGCAACGTTTCGTAGAGCGAGGCAGTACGCATGGCGACAATCGGCCAGGTATATTCCTGCTCGACTCGTAAGCGGGCTGCCTGCCCCATTTGCTCTGTCAGTGCAGGCTCCATCAGAAATTGGTAGAGCTGCGTTGCCAGTTGTTCGGGATCGCGTGGCGGCACGAGAAAGCCGGTCTCGCTATCTACAATGGTAGAGGTAATTCCTCCGACCGCCGAACCGATCACTGGACGTCCACAGGCCATCGCCTCCAACGGGGTCAGACCGAACGGTTCGTACCAGGGCGTGGTGACAGCGACATTGCCCGCGCTGTAGTAGTAGCGCAGGGTATCCTGTGAGCGTTTGCCAACGAAGAGAACCTGTTCGAGCACGCCCAGTTCACGAGCGAGGCTGGCTAGCTCGCCAATCTCGGGTGTGGCCTGTGGGTCTGGCTCGACGGTTTCGCCACCAACGATCAGTAAGCGGATCTTACGCGTACACTCGACCGATTCGGCCCAACTTTGTAGCCGGGCAAGTGCGCGAACGATGTTGCGCGGATCTTTACGCGGGATCACGCGTCCGATATAAACAATCACGAACTCATCCTGAGCCAGCCCGATGCGACGCCGTGCCTCTTCTCGTGCAACCGGTCGGAAAACGCGCGTATTGACCGCTGAGGGAATGGTGATGACCCGCTCTGGATCGGCTCCATAATCATCGACCAGTTCATGATATTCACCCGGGCACTGCGCAATCAGCCGATCCACCGTGCGAATGACCTCCATTTCCACCTGAATGCGGTCATCCGGGCTGGTATCGACCTCCTGCTGATATTTCTTTTTCGTCTTGCCCATCGCGTGAAAAATCTGGACGGAAGGGATATGCAAACGCTGGCTCAATTCGGCGGCAACCCAGCCAGACATCCAGAAGTTGCCGTGTAGCAGGTCGTAGCGAAGATCCTCACGGAGCATGAAACGGAGAAATGCATCGCGAAATTCTGGCATATACGGCCATAGCTCGTCCTTCAAGAGTGGCTGCGTCGGCCCTGCTGGCAGATGAACGATGCGTACACCGCGTGCCCAATCGATGATCTCTGGTGCTGTTGGATTGTCGCGGCGTGTAAACACATCGACTATGTAGCCGCGCCGTGCCAGGTTGCGACTCACCTCGTCAACATAGACATTCTGCCCCCCCGCATCCACTCCACCAAGCAGTGCGGCGGGGCTGGCATGCTCGCTTAAAAATGCTATCCGTACAGGTCTATCCATGAAGTTTATCCTCTCCTGCTATGCTGGATCTCTGTGGGCGTGTGAACCGTGCCTCTTCAAGAGATTATTTGTATCTAAAGCACGCGCGCGAATGCCGCGTTCCAATCGTGAATAAAGCGTTTCAGCCCGAAGCGCTCTTGCGCAACCTTCTTTGCATGCGCTCCCAGATGTTTCGCCTCTATTGGATCTGCTAACAGGCGGCGCATATGCTCTACCAGTTCGTCCACGTTACAGGAGATATAGCCGCTTTTGCCATTCTCGATGACCGTTGGCAGTTCGGTTGTTGCCAGTGCGATGATTGGCATGCCAATGGTCATGGCTTCGATAACTCCTAGAGGCAGACTTGTATAGCGAATGGGATTGAAAAAGAAGCGATACTCCGCAACACGTTTGTGCAGGTGGCGATAGGGAATGTCGCCAAGCCCGCCCAACTCCTCGGTCTCCATGCCCGTACAATCCAGGGGCAACTGCTCGCGTACCTTCAGGAAGATATCCAGTCCGATAATACGTGGCCGCTTTTGCATACCGTTGATCACTGTGATGCCGCGCTCAAGCTGTCCCTGATAGGTTGCGGTTGGATCAATGGCCACGCTATGCTCGATCACGACTGTTGGCGTGCGGTTGTTGTCCCACATCAATTGATTGAACTGGGTGACATGAACCAGCAGCACGTTCGGATCGTCGATCAGATGCTTGCTGTCGGTAGGGTGCGGCCTCGGCGTGTTATGCTCCAGATAAATCTTTGGGAGCCGCTGCTGCTCAGGACTCAGGATCTCGTATTGATCTTCCAGATAGTTCTTCGGCGTCTGAAAGATCACTAGATCCAGGTCGAGATTGCGCACTTCTTCCGCTGGCACCTCGCGCACATAGTCGGGCAGATCAAAGGTTGGTCCGCGCCCACTATAGCCGACCGAGCGATCAGGTTTGACCGGGAGATACCAGTCGTGATCGAGCCGCGCAAGCGTATTGAGATAACTTCCATGTATATGCCAGATGAGAATTTTCAATCGTTTCATAGTGATTCTCCAGCACGCGCTACGATTTTTCCATCCTTAGTTGTGGCGTCCGCCATCTCACGAAGCGGCTGCTTCGATAGATAGCTCGCGGCACCGTCTATGACACGCTCAGGATTGAGCCAGCGCAGGCAGCGCTGATCGATGGGACATTCCCAGAAGCTACATGGGCTGCACGAGACTGGCTGACGAACGGCGTGACGCGTGGCGCTCAACGGCTTCCAGCGCTCATATTCGGCAGGTCCAAAGATGGTGATGCCAGGGCAATGGACAGCATCGGCGATATGGGCCGGGCCGGTATCGTTACTGATAAAGAGGTCCAGTTTGCTGATAATGGCGGCCAGCCCACCGAGCGAGGTCTGCCCGACGAGGTTCATAGCGGGTGTTTGCATATATCGCATAACCACTTCTACGGTCATCTCTTCTCCAGGACCACCTGTAAGCATGATCTGAGCGTCGAAGCGTTGGGCCAGCGTATCGGCGACGGAGGCGAAGTACTCGGCGGGCCAGCGCCGCGCGGGTGGACGTGAGCCTGGATGCAGACCAATCCAGGGACGGCTCGCCTTTGGCAGTTGGCGCAAAAGCGTAGCCGCTTCCGTATAATCTTGCTCAAACAGCGGGAATTCCAGGCTCGTTTGCGATGCATCCGCCCCTAGCAGCTCTGTCAGACCGAGGTTGCGCACGATTTCTGGCTGATGGTGAGGGTACGGCCTGCCCAGCGTTAATCCTTCAGGCGGCTCGCCATCATAGTAGCCAACGCTTAGGGGTGCGTTCAACTCAAGCACAAAAGGATTGCTGGTCTGGCCGCTTCCGTGCATTTGTATGGTGAGATCGTAGCCATAGGCTCGCTGTTCCTCCAGAAAGCGCAGGCTGCGTTCTGGCTCGTAAGGCACCTCGCCGATGCCAGGATATCCTGCGAATTCGACGAAACGGTTCAGATACTGCGCATAGCGTTGGACAAACGATGCTGCCCAGGGCAGGCCGATCAGTGTAATCTCAGCATGAGGATAGCTTCGGCGGAGTGCGCGAAAGGCTGGAACCGCTGTGAGCAGGTCGCCAAGCTGAAGGGCGCGGAAGATGGCTATCCGGTGCGGCTGTCTCCGTATCATTGCATGTTTGCTCATGACAGCGCCTCCTCAGATGCCAGCATCATAATTGGCTCCGCTCTTTCTTGAGGTGCCAGGGTTGTATTGTGCTGATCGGTTTCTTTCAACAGTTCAGACGCAGCCTGTATGACCATCTCAGGCGAGACCATGCGCAAGCATTCGTGCTGGTGGGGACAGATGCGACTGTAGCAGATGCGGCAGGCGACATCGTGGTACAGCACACGGTTGGGAACGTGCCACGGTCCCCATTGCTCTGGGGGATTGGTCAGTGCAAAGAGCGCTACCACAGAGGTTTTGACTGCCGCCGAGATATGCATTGGCCCGGTATTATTGGTAATGGTAAGGTCTGCCATTTCCAATAAGGCGCACAGTTCGGGAAATGGCAGTGTGCCAGCCAATGCCACCGTAGACGCGCGATGTTTGGGCTGTACACGCAGCAGCACTGTATCAACTAATTCGCGCTCATGCTCTGCTCCTGTCACAGCGACAAAGGCTCCGAGTTGCTCGACAAGCAGATTGATAACCTGCGCGTACATTTCCCAGGGGTAGGTGCGTGCTGGCATGCTACAGCCGGGATGGACGACGATCAGCGGCGTATGCGCTGACAGATCAGGAGCGGCAAGTAAATCCATCATGCTCTCGCGTGCCGCAGGAGGTGTTTTCAGGACAAGTTCTGGCTCTGCCGCAGGTATACCAAGAGCGCCAACCAGATCGAGGCCGCGTTCAACCTCGTGCATCATACGCTCAGGGTGCTTATGGCGCGTTGTGAGCAGGGAGCCGGGACCATCGATAGAGGCAGCGGCGCGCAATGGAATATCTGCCAGATAGCAAAGATAGGCTGCCGGGAGCGCACTTTGATGGAAGGAGCCAAAAATGATGGCCGCGTCGAAGTGCCGCTCTTTGAGTAATGCAATCATCTGCTGTTCGCGCTGGCTATCCTGCGGAAGTTTGTGCCAGGGGTCCATCCAGGGAGCTTGATAGACAATGACATCATCGATATCGGGATCAAGCAGGCCGATCTGTGAACCAACCGAGCTGGCGAGCAGCGTTAATGATGCCTCCGGCAATGCAGCTTTGATGGCGTGAAATGCTGGTGTCATCAAAAGTACATCGCCCAGATTGTCCAGCCGGATCAGCAAGACGCGGCGTGCTGAGCGCCACTGTTCGTCTATCATCGTTTCCTCCCTGTATAGTGTTCTGATTCCTGTGCGGAGAGCGCCGTAATGCGATCAATCACGCTGCTGGTACTGATACTGCCAGCTAGCGGCAGAATAACGATTCGCCCCCCCGCTTCACGCACTGCCTCCGCCTCTGGCAAGGCTTCATAGGTATAATCTCCGCCTTTGACGTGAATATCTGGCCGCAAGAGGCGAATCAACTGCGTTGGCGTATCCTCGTCAAAGAGAACCACATGATCAACCATGTCCAGGGCCGACACCAGTGCCATGCGGTCTCGCTCGCTGTTGATTGGTCGCCCCGTTCCTTTGAGCCGCCGGGTGCTGTTGTCGCTGTTGATGCCAACGACCAGCACGTCGCCAAGTGCCCTGGCCTGTTGCAAAAATTGCATATGGCCTGCGTGTAAAATGTCAAATACGCCATTGGTAAAGACGATCTTACGTCCAGCTCGCTTTTGTGTTTCCAGCAAGGCAGCCAGACGAGCGGGCGAATCATGTTCGTTCTCTGCATGAGTCGCCGAGGTGTGGCGAGCATATTCTCTCAGGCTGACCCGCTGCAACAATTCCTGGTGTTGCACTACAGCGGTCCAGCGCTTCGTGACCGCGATACTTGCTGCGTCTATGGCAATCTGTGCCGCCTCTTCTGTACTGCCGCCAGCCGCCAGGGCCAGTGCCATTGCTGATGCAAACGAATCGCCCGCGCCTACATCGTTGGCATGATCAACCGGATGCGCCGGAACATGTAGCGCCTCACCTTGACGATTGAGCAGAAAGACGCCGCGCTCTGCCAGCGTAATCGCTACTTGCTCGGTTGCCAATTGTGCCAGCAGTTGTTGTGCGACAGCGTGTATTTGCTCAAGATCGGTTGCCTTGTCGAAAGAGGTGTTACGATTACCTTCAGTATGAACACGCTTTTGGGATGAGATATGGTAACATGCCTCCTGATAGTTAGGAGTGACAATTGTTGCTGGTAGCGTCTGGAAACGATGGAGCGCTTTGGAATCGATCAGCAACACCTTTGGTTGAGACGCGTGTAATGCTTGCAGGCGCTCGATGAGTTGTTCGGAAACCACTCCGTAGCAATAATCGGAGATAAGGACGAGGTCGCAGCGTGAGTAGATCTCCTCCAGGCGCGTTAGCATTTGTTGCTGGGCATCGGGGGCATTGGCCGCGTCCAGCCTCTCGCCCTCGTCGAAGCGCACCATATATTGTCCATTGGCAAGGATGCGCAATTTGTGATGCGTCGGCACTGATGCGTCTTCCACCAGCCAGGTATCACTCACCTCGCGCTCACGCAGAGCTTCACGCAGCAGCGAACCGGCGATATCGCGCCCCACGATGCTTAAAAACATCACCTCGGCATCGAGGGCCGCGAGATTGGCGGCAGTATTGGCGGCACCTCCAGGGATGCGATATTCCGCTGTTTTGCGCACGACTGGCACCGGCCCCTCGCTACAGAGGCGCGTGGCATCTCCTTCGAGGTAAGTGTCGAGCATCGCCTCGCCAATCACCAGTACTCGCAACTGACGAAAGCGTTGTACCAGATCCAGCAGCGAACCAGCAGTCCGTTTCCCCGTTATCGTGGGCATACGCCCTCCTCTGGCTTACTGGTTGCCTCCTGCTTATTCTCTCTTGTGGCGGGTTGCCAGCTGGCCGGACGATAGAGGAGATCCAGTTCAGGGTGTAGTTCCTCGATCGTTCTGATGGTTTGTAGCGCATGGCAGGTATCGCGTCCCACAAAAGTAGGGCAGCGCAGAAAGTGGGTGGGAGCCTGCTCCGTTCCCAGGTCTACCAGCACGGTGCGGCATCCGGCGCGATTTCCGGCCTCCACATCATCCAGAATATCGCCAACAAACCAGGAATGATGGAGATCGATATTGTGGTCAGCAGCGGCGTGCAATAGCATGCCCGGCTGCGGTTTGCGGCAGTCACAACGGAACGACAGTTCAGAGATAATTCCATCGGGATGATGCGGGCAGTGATAGATGGCATCGAGAAAAACGCCCTGCGCCGCGAATTGTGTCCTCAGATACTCATGCATACATTGGAGATCGGCCTCGGTAAAGTAACCACGCGCAATCCCCGATTGATTGGTGATTACGATCAAGAGCAACCCCATGCGTTGCAAGGTCTGTAGCTCTGCCGCGATGTTGGGATAGAGGCATAACTGTTCTGGCTGCGAAGGATAATGGGAAGGCTGAACCAGTGTGCCATCACGATCAAGAAACAGAGCGCGTTGCATCAGTGCCTCCCTTCGCTTTCGCGTGCCGATAGTTCGGTTTCGGTGATATCGCAAAGGATATGAGTCAGCATCATATGTAGCTCCTGGGCGGTCTCGGTCTCCACCGCTGGTACGCGGATGGTTAGATCCGCCTGCTTTTCGAGACGGCTATGACGGTTGCCGGTAATCGCAATCACCGTCATCAGACACTTGTGAGCCGCATTTGCCGCAAGCAGCAGATTCTCCGACTCCCCGCTGGTGCTAAAGGAGACAAGCAGGTCTCCGGGCTGGCCAAACGCCTGCACCTGACGGGCAAAGACATCCTGATATCCATAATCGTTCGCAACAGCGGTAAGCGTAGATGTATCAGTTGTGAGGGAGAGTGCCGCGTAGGGCATACGTTCGCGCTTAAACCGGCCGACCAGTTCGGATGCAAAATGCTGGGCCTCGGCCGCACTGCCGCCGTTGCCTGCCACCAGCACTTTATGTCCGGTACTCAGCGTGGCAACGAGAAGCATCGCCGCTTGCGTGATAATGGTTAAGCGTGCTGGCGTATTGAGTTGACCGAGCGCGGTATCAAGCGCTGCACGGCGCAAGGCCAGAGCCTCGATAATCGTGTGTTGGTAATGGTCGTGCGTGATGCCCGCCTGGTTAGCCCGGAATAGTGGGAAAAAAGCGGCACGTTCTTCCTGACTTGATATTCCCATATATAATCTTCTTTCACTCTATCAATGCATTGCTGCACGATCAATGATGATTTTTATAGAAGAGCTATTCTTATCATTGTTTTACGTTCATATAGTAAACGAAGCTTCTTTAATAACTCAAGTCAGCAGTAAACTGTTAAGTTTATTCTTAGCTTCTCCTAATATTTCTCATCATAGTTGAATCGCTAATGAGACTTTCCTGAGGGCAGAGCGTACGGTCGCTTTAGTTTGCTCACTGAAAGACCTCTACTTGTGCTTCACCTGCTTGTGACATAGTAATGTGAAGCGCAAGTAGAGAAATATGCTGCTAAATAGAATACGAATATTCAGGGTTGATAGATGAGGATGATTAAAAAGAGAGCGGTTCTGGTGATACAGGAGGGGTCATTAGATAACTGAGCAATAGCCCTGCCACACCAGACATGACGGTCACACCCATCCAGAGATGGACTGTCCAGGTGATGTTGCCGTGAGTGAACATGACAGTGACGAAGAAGCAGAGATTATAGATAATCGGGAAGGTGAAGGAGAAGAGGCGCAGGGCATCTAAACGCTTCGTTGAGGGTCGCAAGCGCCAGTAGAGCAAGTCGAGGATTACTCCGGCTACCAGAGTTGCGATGATCAGCGTGTATTCATCTTGAAAGAAACTGATCAGCGTTGTGTTGAGCGTGAGCATGAGTGTCAGCGCTCCAGGGGCAGGTGCCAGCGCCGCAACGCAAACAGAACAACCCCGCTGAGAATAGCGCTTTGCAGCAAGACGCTGGCGGCACCCCAGGAACCTTTCTCTTCGGTATAGGGCAAGCTGGTGAGCAGATCTGTCTCTACTGCCGGATGCGCAAAGCTGGTGAAGAAGGAGAAGATGCCAAGCAGCACTCCCAGCGTGAGAACGACGGGCAGCAGCGTTGACCAACTGTGTTTCTGAGTAGCGCGTCGCCAACAGGCGCGCAAAGGACCGCTGACGATCAACAGACCGCCCAGCGCGAGCAAGAGATGGGTTGGACTGAGTAGCGGATCGATGCCCTCCTCGATGCCGAAGAGGGTATGCCAGATTAGATCGCCTCCACCGGCCAGAAGAAAGAGCGGAACGCCCAGCAGCGAGAGGCCGTAACCATCGGGTAGTGCCTTGAGCCAGGAATAACCTCGCGCATGATTGATCAGCAGCACGCTTACCAGCACAACAGCGTTGACAAAATAAGCTGAGTAGAGGACTGCGTGCCAGGGCGTAAAGAAGGTAGTATCTACAAGGCCGTGATAGTGTGCCCAGCCGTCCAGATAATTACCGCTGATAAACAAAACTGCTAGTCCGGCCATCAAGCGATCAAAGCCAATGCCCCCAATTGGTGTACTTTGCTCTCTCGCCTGCTCTTTCACGATCCCGGTTGAAGCCATATATCAGCGTCCTTTCTGTGCTAGCAATTTGTACTGGTAATTCTGTACTGACTGTTCTACATTTCTATAAGCACTCTCCTTGATTATTGTGTATGCTGCTCTCTCAAGTATAGCAGAAAATTTGCACGATTTATATGGAGTAGTCAGGATCAAAAATTTTGGTTCAGTCAGAAGTCATATGACCTCTGGCACATTGAAGGGGAAAGGTGCTTTCTGCTACACTATGCTCAGGTACGGAACAATAAAACTACGAATGAGCAGTGCTTCGCGTAAACAACGGAAAGAGATTCCCCGCTATGATATACAGATCAGATGGGCAGCGCCGCCGCTGGGCATGGTGGTTTATTCCCCGACCCTTCGATGTTGTTTCGTCTTTTCTCTATCCAAGTGTGCTGGGAATGTATTTCTATAACCTGCTTTCTAACTGTGGCTGCAAAGCGGTTATGCACAGTGAGCAGGCTATCGTTTTGAGTGTCGTTGCGACCTTGCTCCTGTTATGTATTGATCGTATGGAATACTGGCGCTATGGCGAAGAGACGCCACGCAAGACCGCCATCGGTCTGCTGATTGCACGTGCCGTCTTGATCGAAACCGTTGCCCAGATCGATCATTTTAGCTTTTCGCCATTCCTCTATCTCATCTTGCCTCTGCTCGCCTGCCTCTATTTTGGCATGCGCACCGGTTATGCGCTGGCTGTTGTTGCCTGGCTGATCTACATGCTGAAGCATGTGTTGCGCCATTCTTTTAGCTTCAGTACCGCCAACGAGATGGAGTATCTGTTTGTCTTCACGATTGGCCTCGTGTTTGTGCTGCTGATGGCGCGTGCTGTGCTGACTGAGAGGGCGAGCCGGGCGCGTGCAGAGCGATTGTTGGCTGCTCTGGAGTCGTCGCATCAACAACTCAAGCTCTATTCTGAGCAGGCTGCTGATCTTGCCGCTACTCGTGAGCGCAATCGGCTGGCACGCGATATTCACGATACACTGGGCCATTATTTGACGGTAATCAACGTGCAGCTAGAAAAGGCGCAGGCGTTTCGCAAAAAGAAACCTGAGGAGGCGGACCGTGCGGTGGGCGATGCAAGGCGTATGGCGAACGAGGCGCTGCAAGATGTTCGCCGCTCGGTTGGCGCACTCCGGCAAACAGAGGAGCTATTCGCCTTCTGGCCCTCAATGAACGCATTGCTTGACCAGTTTCGCAGCGAGCAATACCAACTCACCTTGCGCGTTGAGGGCCACGAGGAGGGCTTTTCAAAGCAGCGCTTGCTTACGCTCTATCGTGTAGTTCAAGAGGGATTGACCAATATACGCAAGCATGCGCAGGCCCATACTGTGCAACTCGATATTTACTTTGACGAGCAGGAAGCAGTTCTCTCTTTGCACGACGATGGATGCGGCTTCGATCCCACTGTGCAGTATGATGGTTATGGCTTGCAAGGCATTCAGGAGCGTTTAGAGGTCATTGGTGGCACACTGACGATAGAGAGTGAGCGCGGAAGTGGTAATATGCCAGGTAAAGGCACCAGGCTCAAGGTGATAGCGCCGAAGGATAGCTATATTCCCCATCCTGTTTCGGCATAGTGCAAGCTTGCTCCCCTTACAATGCTTATAGCAATCTGTATTTTTATCTGTGCTATAATTGTGCTTGTGAAGAAGGGAGTACACGATGCTTGAGGATGCCCGGGAACAGGCTGTACGCGTGCTGGTGGTGGACGATCAACGCTTGATGCGCGATGGGATCGCTTCATTATTAAGCATTCAGGATGGCATCAAGGTTGTTGGAACAGCCGCCAGCGGTCAGGAAGCGCTTGAGCGTGCGCTGGCGTTGCGTCCCGATGTCATTTTGATGGATGTGCGCATGCCCATGATGGATGGCGTGGCTGCCACTGGCCGGGTACGCCGCCAGTTGCCGAGCTGTCAGGTGCTTATGCTCACAACTTTTGATGACGAAGAGTATGTGATTGATGCGTTACGAGCCGGAGCCTGTGGCTATCTGCTCAAAAATATTCCCGCGCCTGATCTCGCCCGCGCAGTCCATACCGCGCATAGAGGCATCTATCAACTCGATCCAGCCGTTGCGGGCAAGATAGTTGCATCCCTGGCACACTCGACTAAACCAGTTCCCTCACCGCCCGATCCCGCTGTGATGAGTAACGTTCCAGATCTCACGGGCCGCGAGATTGAGGTTTTGCGCCTCATCGCCCAGGGTGCCACCAATCGCGAAATTGCCTTGTCGCTGGTAATTAGCGAGGGAACGGTTAAGAACCATATTTCAAACATCCTCAGTCGTCTAGGACTCCGCGACCGCACACAAGCCGCTATCTACGCGCGCGAGAACGGCCTGCTCTAAATCGCTCGACTCCTCCTCTGTCACACTTCAATCACACCCAGAGGATGTTCTGAATGCACCAATGAATGAGGTTTGACAGAGGATTACGAAACATACGGTCGGTTTTTATCATAATTGCAAAATTGCTGTGCCTCAATTTTCATAGGTCTTACCCCTTGACAGTCTAATGATATTAGATTAATATATATTCATATTAAATAAAACCTTTCGTTGCTTAGAAAATAAAGAGATTCGAGAAAGCGAGTATTGGCGATGAAGATCACAAAGCATGGCGATAACCTTGTGAAGGTGACGTTTATGGGTGTCATGAACTGCTATTTCGTGCGCGAGGATGATGGGCTCACGCTGATCGATACCGTTATCGAGGGACGCGCGCAACACATTATTCAGGCGGCACAATCGCTGGGACAGCCCATCAAGCGTATCGTTTTGACGCATGCACACGTAGATCATGTTGGCTCGTTGGACGAACTGCATGCAGCGCTCCCTGATGCGGAAGTGATGATCACCGCTAGAGATGCACGGTTTCTCAGCGGGGATATGAGCATGGACGATGACGAGCCAAAAGACAAGTTGCGTGGCGGCTATCCTCTGCGCAAAACTCGTCCAACGCGGCTGTTGCATGAGGGGGATCACATCGGATCGCTTGAAGTGGTCGCCTCACCCGGTCACACGCCCGGACACGCCTCCTTTTTAGATGTTCGCGATCGCACCTTGATTGCAGGAGACGCTTTCCAGACGCAGGGCGGAGTTGCTGTCAGCGGAACATTTGTGCCACTCTTTCCTCTGCCGGCTTTTGCAACCTGGCATAAACCGCTGGCATTAGCGAGTGGACGCAAATTGCGCGCTTTAGAGCCGTCCCGGTTGGCTGTGGGTCACGGACCTGTACTCGAACAGCCACTAGCTGCGATGGATCGCGCTATCGAGAAAATGGTTCGTACGTTGGAGCGCGAAGAAAAAGCTACTCAAGCCGCCGCGAGCCGCTAAGAGCTGTTCTAAGAGAAAGTTTTACAAGGGGTGATAACCATGTCGCAGCATCCTATCAATCTTGCGGTTCGCTTTTTGCTTGAGCTGGCAGCTCTGGTCGCCTATGGTATGCTGGGCTGGCATCTTGGCTCTAACCTTTTTCTAAAGGTGGTGCTGGCGCTGGTTTTTGTCGTGCTGGCGGCACTGCTCTGGGGATTGCCAGCGGTTGCGGGAGATCGTGGTCGCTCCGATAAAGGGCCGTTGATGGTGCCAGGATGGGTGCGCTTGATCGTGGAGATGGGTGTTTTTGTGGGAGCGGTATGGAGCTTCTATATTGTTGGATCTGGCATGGCTGGCTTCTGGTTTGGTGTGATTGCCGTTATGCAATGCTTGACCGCATATGATCGGATACTGTGGTTGGCTGGCTTTAATCCGAGATGGTCTTCTCGCACGAATGCATAAAAAAAGCGGCGCTTGCTCACAGGTCCGGTGTATGGGAGCAAGCGCCGCTTCCTGTTATCATGTGATCTTTTTATGGTTGTTTTGGCCCGCCAGGATTTTGCATGGTATCGGGCATAAGGAAGAGCATCTGTGCGATCTTATCCAGAGTATCGGGATTATCCTGAAAACGCTGAAGCATGCTTTGAGCGTCGTTCTCATCCATTCTGCCGGCCTTCACTTCTGTTTTGATGAGATTAGAGATGGCGTTGAGTTCTATCTTGTGCAGTTGATCAACGTTTACCCCCTGATCTGCCGCAATCTCCTGTAGGGTTCTTCCGGCGTTGAGTTGTTTGGCGATATCATCAGGTGAAAGGCTCAGGCCACTGGCAATATCCTGGCGTGCCTGAGAAGCAAACTGATCATCCAGCATCAGTTTATTATCAGAAGGAAAAGCTACCTTGCCCTGTTGTGAACTGATGGAAGATGTCCCAATACTGATCGAGGGCGCGGGTGATGAATCGGTGACGCGACCGAACATAAAGAAGACAAGTGCAACAATCACAAGCAACACAATCCACCAGCCTGTAGTGCGTCGTGAGCGAGTGGGCAGACTGGTGAGTTTCTCGCCGTGAGCGGTTGTTGCGCCACTGTTATACTCATAGGAAGGTTCAGGTTGCGGATCTCTCGTTCGTTCCTGGTATATCTGCTCCTGAGATGGCGGCTGCTCAGCTTCCATTTGAGCATATATTTGCACCTGCTCTCCGCTCGATGGTTCCTGTGGCGTATGGGATTGCCATTGCTGGTTGGGCGTGGAACTTTGAGCAGCATAGGCCTGTTGCTGCTCGTAGAGAACGCGCATTGGTCTGCTCGTATCGCTGCTATAGTCTATAGATACCGTATTCTGATCTTCGTCAGACAGGGTGCTGGTGGTATGGCCGTTTTGATGGCTCTCTTTTTGTTGCATAATGTGTTGCTCCCATCGCTGCCCCTCGAAGGCAGCAGAAATTTCAAGCTCAACGCTAGTTGCATGCCATTGCAGGGCAAGGGTAGCGGCCTCTCGGACCATATGATCGTCATCGTGCAGGGCTGTTTGCAAGACAGCCTGTGGGACGCGTCGCCCCTGCTTGCCGAGCGCGAGGACCGCCATTTCGCGTACATGCCAGTCGGGATCGTGTAGTGCTGCGACCAACAGATGCAGTGGTACATGGGGACCGGCGTTTCTCAATGCGCTGAGGGCAGCCGCCCGTACTGATGCATCGTCGTCTTTCAAGCTGGTCGCCAGCAATTCGACGGGAACCCCACTTTCCAGCCGTTCCAGCGCACGGACGGCGTTGAGTCGCTCCTCCCAATCTGCGCTGTGTAGTTGCTCAACCAGGGCCTTTACAGATATCACAGAGATCTCGGGTTTGGAAGTTTCGGGAGAAAGTCCAAGTCGTTGTAGCACAGTCGGCAAGAGCGAGGGAGGAACCTGTGCTGATTCAGCAAGCTTCTGATCTCCCTGTTCGTTGTCGTGATTGTCTGAGATCAACTCTTTGTGCTCTTTGTCTTTCATTGTTTTCTCTTTACCTATAGGAACTGTTGAGCTTGCAGGCTCTTGCGTAAGAGTTGTGTGCCGCGATAGACGTTGGACTTGACGGTGCCCACTGGCTGGTTGAGCAGTTCTGCAATCTCGCGATAGCCCAGCTCTTCGAAATAGTAACAACTGATGGCGACGCGATATTGTTCGGGGAGGCGTGCGATCATGGCCTCCAGCTCGCGTATCTCCTCTCGCTCCTCCAACATTTTTTCTGGGTGCCCGCGCTCGTCGCTTTCGAGTGCCAGCGAGATCTGCTGCTCTTCCGACAGATCGAGCGAAGTATAGTGCAAGCGTTTATTGCTGTTGTGGCGATAGCAGATATGCAAAACGATCTTATACAACCAGGGTTGCATCTTCATTGCACGGATGCGCTCGGCGGGGTAGTCCGCCAGCGCATGGTAGGCGCGAATAAATGCCTCCTGGGTGATATCTTCGGCGTCCTGTGGAATACCTGTATAGCGCAGGGCAAACGCATAGAGCCGCTGTTGAAAATTCAACACCAGTGATGGAAAATAGCGATTCAGGTCGCTTGCCAGTAGATTCATGTCTAAACAATCTGGCAACGGTTCGCTAACAGGTTCCATGCATTCCCTTCTAAGACGACTCCAAATCCGTTTGTTTCGTTTCTAATAAGTAGAATACAGAAAGATGCGTTCTGGTTGCAGAATCCCCTGGCAATTTTGAGAATGTAGGAAATTTGGCGTAGAGAGCGGAGAGAAGGGCGATGAGAGGAGATTTTTTCTACAAAAAAGGGAGGCGAAATTTCACCTCCCAATTGTTTGGTTATCCCAGGTGCGCCAGTGGTTCGGAGATCGGTTCCTCTCCAATCTCTGCGCCTTCTTCTTTGTAGGTATATTTCTCGGCGCGTCCACCAGGCAAGAAAAACACCGTTACTACCGCAGCCAGAGCCAGTGCTACGATTAGCGCATAGACCCAGAACAGTGCTTGCGAAAGGGCAAGTTCTAGCTGGTTGAGAAAAGCGGCTGGTAGCGTTGCACGTAGCTCCGGGGTGAGCAGGACGTTCGCGGGAGCGATATCGTGCGGCAGGCGTTGTGCAACCGAAGCAAAGCGCGAAAAGATGGGCGCGAAGAGCGCTGCCATTTGTGCATTGAGGATCGTTCCCATTACTGCAACGCCGATGGTGCCGCCAATCGTACGTACAAACTGAGTCGAGGCGGTGGCGACGCCACGCAGGTTCCAGGGAACCGAGTTTTGCACTGCTAGTGTATAGACAACGCTGGCAAAGCCCATGCCCGCTCCGGTCAGAATCATCGCCACCACAATGAAGGTCAGCGACGTTTCTTTGGTGAAGAACATCGTCATGATGACGCCAATCGCGGTGAGAGTGGTTCCCAGCAGGGATGTGAAGCGATAGCCGTAGCGGATGATCAGCTTACCGCTAAAGGTCGCGGCAACCGGCCATGCTAGCAGCATCGGCCCGAGCGTAATTCCGGCATTGGTGGCACTGCCTCCCTGCACACCCTGAACAAAGAGCGGCACGTAGGTTGTGACGCCAAACATCGCAACGCCCAGAATCAATCCTCCCACGCTGGACAGCGAGATGATGCGGCTATTGAACAGGCTCAGTGGCAGAATAGGCTCGGCAGCTTTGAGTTCTGTATACAGGAAGAGGGCGAGCAGCGCAATGGCTGCGGCGAAGAGGCCGAGGCTGGGAAGCGAGTTCCATGCCCAGGTCGTGCCACCTTGCAAAAGGGCAAAGAGGAGCGCGACAATGCTGCCGGTCAATGTCAATGTGCCAATGTAGTCCAGATGATGTTTTTTGCGCTCAACATTTTCTTTCAGCGCAATAACGACGAGCAGGACGGAGATCAGGCCAAAGGGCAGGTTGATGAAGAAGACCCAGTGCCAGGAGAAGTGGTCAACGATCAGCCCACCCAGCGCCGGTCCAACGATGCTGGAAAGACCCCAGACACCGCTGAAGAGACCCTGCACTCGTGCGCGCTCCTCCAATGTGAAGATGTCGCCGATGATAGTGAGTACCAGCGGCACAACCGCACCTGCTCCTAGCCCTTGAATGGCACGGAAGATGATCAGTTGCTCCATCGTTTGTGCTGATCCACATGCCACCGAACCGACCAGAAAAAGGAGTGAGCCAAAGATGTAGAGCGGCTTACGTCCATACAGATCGGCCAGCTTCCCATAGATCGGGACCGTTGTGGTCGAGGTCAACAAATACGCTGAAAAGACCCATGAATAGAGCGTAATTCCCCCCAACTTTCCCACTATGCTTGGCATTGCTGTGCCAACAATTGTCGTATCGAGAGCTGCCAGAAACATCCCTAACATCATAGCGACAACAACAATGGCTCTTGTTTGTTTGGTCATGCGTGAAAATTCCTCGTCTTTCATTGGGCGGAAGGAAATAAATCTAACTTACCAGTGTCCGCACTACCTAAACATTTGATCTATATTTATTTATTCCCATCGCCCTTGATGAGATGAGGACGCTATCAGCACTGTCGAACAGTGATCTAACGTGCAACATTTTACGTATAGAACGATATGGGCTATTCTGCATCCCCCTCTCCCATCTCGGCTGGTTCTACTGAAAGAGAATGAATGGCCCTTTTGTTCTTTCTCCCTGCTTTTGCAGTCAAACGACTGCAAAACACGTGACAATCCTTAAATGCCCTCCGGCTTCCAGACACGCACTATGCCTCCAAGATCTACAGAGGCGATCTGTCCCGTTGATGACCAGGATACGGCCAGTACTGGCGAAGAGTGGCCGTGAAAGTTATAGACAACCATATTCTTGTTTGTATCCCAGATCTGGACTGTTGTATCCCAGGATGCAGAGGCGATGTATTGTCCATCAGGCGACCACGCCACGCTCCAGATTGGTGATGTTCCGTTTTTGTAGATGACAGCCTCAGTGCCGCTCAGGGCATTCCAGACCTGTACCGTCTTGTCGTCGCTGGCCGATGCGATACGTCTGCCATTGGGCGACCATGCCAGCGCCTCAACGACATCGGTATGATTGACATACGTCATGACGGCGCTACCAGTTCGCACATCCCAGACATTGACGGTTTTATCGGCGCTGGCCGAGGCGAGTAACATCCCATCGGGCGACCATGCCACCGATGTCACTTGAGCGCGATGCTGCCCGAGTACTTTGACTGTGGCACCCGTTTGCGCATTCCAGATATGAATCACGTGGAGTGCATCCGCTGATGCCACAAACTTGCCATCGGGTGAGCAGCACACAGCCAGGACCGGAGCCGCGTGATCGGTATAAGAGAGGATATGCTCGCCGCTCGTGGCATTCCAGAGTTGCACCGTGGTATCGTAGCTTGCTGATGCGATGGTATGTCCATCGGGCGACCAGGAGAGCGCGGAGATGCTGCCGGTGTGCCCACTATATGACGCCAATACTTTATTGTTGGCAGCACTGTAGACCTTCAAGCTATCAGGCATGATGCCACCCGCCGCGTAACTCTGCCCATCGGCAGACCAGGCGACGGAGAGCAGGGCCGTATCGGGCAATTGCACGCCGTTAAAGTCTTTGAGTATTGCTGGCATTGCTGTCGGCGTCGCGACAACCACATTTGTTGGTGGATGTGGACGCTGGGAAGGTCTGTTTAGTAGATTGAAAGCCAGGATGCCCAGGCCCACTGCGCCCCCCGTTATCAGCAACTTGCGACGCGACAGGCCACGCTTCGGTGCGACAGGAGGGCGATAATACTCCTGTCGCTGCTGCTGTTGCCTTTGTTCAGCCTGTTGGGCCATTGAGCCCCGCTCATAACCCATTTCTGTATAGTTCATGTCTGGAGGATTGTCGTCAGCACTGGGGACCACAAAAATTGGTGCCTGTCGTGGTGTTTCACGGGCTGCCAGCCCACGTGGGCGTCCGCTGGCGATCTGTTGTAGCTCTTGCCGCACCTCCATCATGCTGCCGGGGCGCTGATTGGCGTCTTTATCGAGCATGCGAAGGATCAGTTCGTCGAGACCTGGATAGCCTGGAAGCATAAGCGGCGGGAACACAAAAGGAGCTTCGGCGGGATCGCGGCCACTGAGCAGCTGATGCAGGGTCGCGCCCAGGCTATAGATATCGCTACGGGGCGTGGATTGCCCCTTTCCGTATTGTTCGGGTGCGGCATAGCCAGGAGAGCCGAGGGCCATCGTGTCGCGCGCCTGTCCCTGTTTGAAGAGGCGTGCAATACCAAAATCAATCAGGTACAGTTGGCCCTCGGGCGTGCGCATGATATTGGAGGGTTTGAGGTCGCGGAAGATGATTGGCGGCAGGCGATTATGTAAGTATTCCAGCACCGAGCAGAGACTTATGCCGATCTGGAGAACCTCATCAACCTGGAAGGTGCCATCTGGTTGTGCGAGATAGTCCTCTAGCGTCTCGCCTTCTATAAAGCTCATCACGAGATACCAACTGTGCTGCTCCGCGAAGTAATCGTAGATAGCCGGTAGATTGGGATGAACCAGCTTTGCCAGCAAGAATGCCTCGTGCTTGAACGCCTCGCTTGCTTCAGCGGCCTCCTGTGCACTCAGTCCGCTCTGGCTCATGGCCTTGATCGCCACAACTCTTTCGGCAAACTGCGTATCCACCGCTTTGTACACCTCGCCGAAGCCGCCGCTACCGATATGCTCAACGATACGGTAGCGCTCTTTCAACAGATGATCGAGCGGCAGTACTGAAGTTATTGTATGTAGGAGCAAGCCACAGGCCACACAAAAGCGGCCCTGAGCTGGATTCTCAGTTCCACAATCTGAGCAGAAGCGGCGAGATGTCGTCATGACCATGAATTCACCTTCCTCAATAAGCCGTATCTGTATTGATATCTGTCTTATGGTAACGCATTTCGGGCGAAATTGCTATCTTGTTCACCGTTGGAGCGTGAGATCTGATGTATACTGTGTGAGATCCCAGCATAGATCAAATATCCAGTGGCGAGAAAGGAGTGGCGGCACCGTGCCGTCCTATTTTTATGAGCATTGCAACTGTCCAGTTTGAGAGTGAAATTCTTGAGCGTAAGATCATGTATAACGCGTTGTTGCCCGATAGTGGCGAGGGACCGTTTCCGGTGATGTTGCTGTTGCACGGCTATGGTGATAATTATAACTCCTGGTTGCAGCAGACGAAGGTGGCCGTCTATGCTCGCAACAGGCCGATGATCGTTATTCTCCCCGATGGCAGCAATACGTTTTATCTCAATCTTGCGACCCCCAATTCGGTGCAGCCAGCTTTTCATCAATGGGGGCGCAGATGATGGAGGATTTCATTATTGAGGATCTGCGCGACCATGTGAATAGAACGTTTCATGCGAAGGCTGGACGCTGGGCGATTGGTGGCAACTCGATGGGGGGCTATGGAGCAATGCGTCTGGGCTGCAAATATCCTGAGCTGTTTTCCTCCATCTGGGCGCATTCTGGCGTCTATCACCAGCGCGACGAGCTGATTGGTGTGTGCCCTGATCCCGCTGAGGCAGACATTTATCGCATCACAGAGGAGTTAGCAGAGTCTGAGCACAAAGTTGAGATTGCTTTTGATTGTGGGATGGAGGATTACTTGCTGGAGCATAACCGCCGATTACATACACATATGGAGCAGGTTGGTTTGACTCATCTCTATGTTGAATATCCGGGCGATCATTCCTGGAACTACTGGGATGAGCATCTTCAGGAGGCTCTGGATCAGCATTCGCGTGTGTTTGCACGCGAATAATTGTTCGATGGGGCGAGGCGCATGATGTTGAGTTGAAACTGCCTGCGTATATTCTCCGTGCTTTATATAAGTAACGCGAGAAAGCTATGACGTGTAGAACGATATAAATCTACAACGTAAAGGTTGCTTGTTGTTGTGCATAAGCGATAAATGGAGGGAATATATGGCAAAGATCAGCGTACTCAGCCGGTCGAACAGTGATAAGGCGAAAGACACAAAGAACAAAGCCGTAGATGTAGCGAAGTCAACGTATGCAAGCGCGAAGGATACGGCGCAGTCAACGTATGCAAACACAAAGGATGTGGTACAGGATCGCGTCAAAATGGGCATCACCAAAACTCAGGCGGCGATTCTGGCAGGTCTGGCTCTGGCGCAGGGATTGATGAAATATAACCAGAAGCGCTCAAAAAAGGATCTCAAGCGCGTCCGTAAGAACGCTCGCAAGAGTCTGCGCAATGCTCAGGATACGGTGCAGGATACTCTGAAGCCAACCTGGGATGCCACACAAGCAGTCTTACAAACGGGAGTCAGCGTGGCACAGGATACGCTGGCCAAAAGCGCAAAGCAAGCCCAGAAGAATTTGAAAAAGGCTCAGAAGAACCTTCAGGGTGTGCAGGACACGGTTGGAACTGGTCTGGGCAAGACGCAAGATCTGTTTGGTCAGGGCACAAAGAAGGCCAGTCAGAGCTTGCAGCAGGTGGCATCCAGCGCTGCAAGTGCGAAAGGTGCCGTGCAGGAGCAGTATGCTAGCTATCAGCGCAAACGTCAGCAGGCGCGCACACTGTTCCGCTGGGGGCTGGTTGTTGGCTTTGTGCTGGCGCTTCTCTATACACCCTATCCTGGTTCCGAGGTACGTAGTCGCTTGATGACGCAGTGGGAGCATCTCCGCTCTTACTTTGCTTCACCGCAATAAATGCTCGCTAAAAAGCGGGATGGAGGCATGATTGCCTTCCATCCCGCTTTTTTCTATTTGAACGAAGCAACATCTTGAGCCAGCGGAGACCGATCATAGTGAGCGAGCAGGTCGGCGGGATCGTTGTAAATGGCAAGTGCTCCGTGCAGATCGTTGTCGCTCCAGCCGCCGCAGCGCAGGGCAATCGTCGGGACGTTCACTTTTGCTGCCGCCTCGATATCATAGGCTGTATCGCCTAGCATGACCGTCTGTGAAGCAGGACAACCAAGACGTTGCAGCGCTGCATGCATGATATCGGGATCAGGTTTGGAGCGTGGTGCATCCTTCGATGATGTTTCCTGTTTGAAGAGATCGGATGCGTTGGGGCTGATAACCTGTAACAGCTTGCTTAATTCGTCCTGTTCGGCTGAGGTCGCAATGACAAGTGTCAAACCAGCATCCCGCATGCGTTCAAGCAGATCGGTTGTATGGGGAAACGGCTTGAGGGTTGGCAGGTATTGCTGCATAAAAATCTGCTTGCGCCGCTGGCTGATCTTTTTTCCTTCATCGCTATCTTTTGCAATTCCCAACATTTCCGGCAACACCTTATCGCCGCCCATGCCGATCAATGGACGTACTTTATCAAAGGGAACTTGATGGCCGTTTTCCGCCATTGCTTGAGCCCAGGAGTGGGCATGGGCATCATTACTATCGACCAGCGTTCCATCAACATCAAGGATAACTCCACGAATATGCGTCACGATAGCGTCCTCATCTTTCGTTATGCTCTATTGTTTTTGCAAGGATATAATGGTAGCACGGAATATCGCGCTAGAAAGATACGCAGCAATGGCATACATTACGTTTGTGAAGCACCCCATGCAGGAATGCAGGGGCTTCTACAGGATGGGTTCCTTTCCACACAAGGAGACCGGCTCCTGTGGGACACTTCCTGCCCCAAGATGTTTGTTCTGGCGATAGCGAGGGCTTTCTTGGCCCGGTGGCGGCGGTGAATCGTGCGATGGGCGGCAATCGTGTTTTCTTCTTCTCGCAGGTGCCGAGGATGCTCGATGGCCTCGCCCGTCGAGAGCATCGCGAAGACTTTGACCCCCAGATCAACGCCCACCTCTTGCTCAGAGGGATGAAAGGTCAGAGATGCATCATGCAGGTATTTACAGGTCACGATGGCATACCATTGCTCGCCCTCCCTTTTGTGTGTGCAAGTTTTGATCTTCCCTATCAAGCCGCTTCAACACATCTTGAAGCACCTGGCTATGGAGACCTTGATACTCTTCTCGCAATTGCTTGATGGCGGGTAACTGATCGGCTTGCATACGATAGGAGACGGAGATGCTGCACATGCGATAGACTTCTCGACGTTCTTCAATCGCAGCGTTATAGAGTTCTTTACAGCGGCGCAGCATCCATTCGAGCTTGCCCACCTGCTTTTGTGTCGGATACAGCCTGAACTTATAGGCTTTGCACCGTAGATTGGGGTCTTTGGGTTCGCGTACCTTCTTCTCTTTTTTCGGTTGTGTTGGATCTTGTGTCCCAGCCACCTGTTCCTCCTGCCTGCATCACTCCTCTCCTATTCTAGAGTGCGGGGATGGTTTTGTCAATCGAAATCTATCACTGTATCCGCTTCTCCCCTCCGAACAAGAAACGCGCCTCATATCCCCATACATGAATGCAGAGGTTTTACGGCGCGAATGGATAAATTGCTAGATAGCGAGTTTTTGATCCGACCGTATCATATAGGTATGATTAAATTTTGGGCCACTACGAAGATAGATATACGTGCGATCATCGCTCTCCTGTTTGTGGTGATCTGCTGGGGATTGTTGCCGGTTGCTACGCGCTACCTTCTGGCTTATCTCGATCCTTTGCGCCTCCTGGTCTATCGTTTCTCGCTGGCCTCGCTCCTGTTTGTGCCCATATTGTTGCGGGTCAGACATCAGCACTGGCCGCTGCGTGATCTAATACGAGCCGGAGCATGCGGCCTTGCGAGCATTGTTGGCTACAATGTCACCGTTACATACGGCATTCGCTGGTTGCCAGCAGGCATTGCCGGGATGATCATTGCGACGGAGCCGATCTGGATTGCTCTCTTCTCGATTGTCGTGTTTCGCGAGCGTCCGCGTCCAACGGTATTGATCGGCTGGTGCGTTGCTGCTGTGGGCGTGCTGGTTTTGTTGCGATGGAGTACTACGCTCTCTACAACATTCGAGGATGAGGCGTGGGCTGGTGCAGGTTTGACGTTATTAGCGGCTATGATGTGGGCGGGTTATACATTGGGTGTACGCTCCCTGAGCCGCAGATATGGAGCGCTGACCTGTACAAGCATGACAACGATATTTGGAGTGTTGCCTCTGTTGCTGTGGAGCAGTGTTCAGCCCCCCTTCGCAGGTGTAATCGAGCTTCCCCCTGTGGGTTGGGTCGCTTTTCTGCTCCTGGCTGTGGGCAGCACCATATTCGCCAATATTTTGTGGAATTATGGTGTCGCACGTATGCCAGGTACGCAGGCAGGACTCTTTCTATTTCTGATCCCTTTTACGAGTGTCCTGGGAGGCAGTATCTTTCTGCACGAGCTTATCACCCCGGTTACTATCGTCAGTGGCCTGCTTATCCTCTCGGGCGTAGGTATAGCTCAACTGAACGTTCTATCGTCTTCATAGCTCTACGATATATAAACGGCCTGTAATTGTGGAGTCAATGACTTGCGCAAGAGCATTTTCGCCCGATGGAAGTAGGTTTTTGCCGTCGCCTCCGGCATGCAGAGCGTCTTGCCAATTTCAGAGAAGCTTAATTGTGAGATATAGCGCAACAACACAACGGCACGAAACTTTGGTGGGAGCGACTGAATGGCCTTCTGCAAGACCTGTTGTAGGTCATGCCGCTCTGCCATATCCTCTGGTAGCGGGCTAGTGTCTGGAATGTCGTTGAGAAACGAGATGCTTTCGCCTTCGCTTTCTTCTGATTCCAGTTGCGAAAATTGAATGGCATAGCGACGGCGGCGGCGTAGCTCATCGACACAACAATTACGGGCAACCTGAAACAACCAGGGCTTGAAAGGATCGCTCGTTCCCAGTTTGGGGAGCGAGGTATAGAACCTGAGAAATACTTGCTGTAAAACGTCACAAGCCTGGTCGTAGTCGCCGAGGAAGTGGCAAATAAAATTGAACAGCGGAGTGCTGTAGCGTTGAACCATTATCTCAAATGCTCGCTGATCGCCAGCAAGTGTTTGTTGTGCAAGTAGTGCATCAGTGGAGTCAATAGAGGGAACTTTTTTCTGTTGTTCAAAATCTTGAATTTGCACGAGAAGCCTCCTCGTTTACGTGAATAAGGTGAAGCATTGAAAATGGCGAATATTGTATGTGTTTTTTTAATCCTCTCTCTAATAATCAGGGTATCTCTTTATAGTAAGAATTTCAATGGAATTTTCTATGGGAAAACCCTTCCGTAAGCACTTATAATCAGAAACTAAACTGATAGAGGTGAATCTTATAAATTTCTTATTTTTATACTTTTCAGGCTCTTCTATTTCTTATCTTTTCTTACAGGAAGTGGAAAATTGTAAAAGGTGGATAGACACGATATATCGTGTCTATCCACAGAGAAGAGAGAAAGAGAAGAATTACGCGTGTTCGAGGCGGCGCAGCTCGATTTTCCCGTTGCGGGTTCGTATGGCAAAGGTGGGTTGCGCGTAGACGGCCGGACTATTGGCAACGCTACCATCACACATATGAAAGCCCGAACCGTGCCAGGGGCAATAGACAACGCCATCCTCATACTTGCCCTCGTCCAGCGGCCCTCCCAGATGTGAACAGGTGGCGGCGATAGCATAAATGGAGCCGCCATCTTTGATGAGAACAGCGGGGATGCCAGCAACATCAACGCGTGTCAGCTTGCCCGGCTGTAAATCTTTTTCATCCATGACGGCCACAAAATCATCTGAACCACCTTCCCAGGCCACATGATTGACTCCCACGCCGGACGAAAGAGAGAGTTCACCGCCGAGGTAGGCGGAGTAGAGCGTCACGAGATAGGCACCAGTGGAGAGCGCGATGGCCGGGCGGCGCAGTCCTCCAAGACGCATGAGCGTGGAGGAGAGATTCATGATGGCAACGCTACCGTTGAGCAAGGCGTGGAGCATACCCGTTCTCTGCTCGGGCCCGTCTGTATCGACCCAGTTTGTGGCCCCGGTGACGGCGGAGGCACCCGCACCGGCAAGCCCCAACCACATCGTTCTATCGGCGTTGCGGGCCGTTCCCTCGTCTTCTTCAGAGAGCCAGGCCAGGTCTAGTAGCATCGTTGCCGTCCACGCTCCCAGCGGTATCGAGACGAGGACCGGGTGCAGCGTGTGTCCCAGCCAGACCCCATTCAGCGCATCTTTGATTTTATAGGGAAACTGACCAGGCTGTCCAAAGAGCTGTGAAATCCCGCGCTGCAACGGGTTCGAGAGCTTATCCAGCCAGGACATATGTGTGATTAGGTTTGCACTTGCCTTGCGTATCGGCGGATTATTAGGAGGAGTATCGACCCAGCTCTGTGGTTGAGTCGTCGTCACATCTGATGCCATAGGGTTCTTCCTTTCTATGTATGCTATACCTCAAGCCAGCAATAATCGCGTGGTGGATTGTTGCCAATAACTGAGAAGGGTACTTCCGAACGATGTTTTCTAAGAATGTAGCGAGCGACGGCTTGATTGTGGGCATAGAAACGACGTGCGCAATGCAATGCGCTGTTCAGAGAACGGAAATGGATCGACATCTCCTCTCGGATGGGCAGCACGATATGTTGAAAACCGCGCTCATGGAGCCATGCGAGATCTTCGCTGCGCGGCCAGATCAAAATAATCTTGCCACCCGGTCGCGTTACCCGTTTCATCTCAGCCAGCCCTGCCTCGCCTCCCTGAGCGGGATCAGTTGTAAATGCCGAACAGGAGAGTGTGGTATCAACGCTCCTGTCAGCCAGTGGCAGTGCCTCGAAACGTCCGGCAGCAAGCGCGAGCCGTCCTTCTGCCAGAGAGCGGGCCAGTTTTTGTTGTATGATGCGGCGCAATCCCGGTGATGGCTCAACGGCATAAAGGAAACGAGCGCCATAGCGTAAGCATTCGAGCGTTGCCCTTCCGGTGCCAGCTCCTACGTCCAGTACGCTCTTGCCGCGTATCTCACCCTCTAGATTTTGAAAGATGCCCGGATGCAGATGTTCACCCTCGACCAGCTCTTCATATAACTCGGGCGTTTTCCAGTAGGTTAATTCCCAGAAGAAACGATTCAGCACTTCTTGTTGAGCATCGGTGATTGCTGCGGCTGTTGGGGGGTGATTGTAAGCCTGCTTGAAGGGCGAACGTTGTTGTGGAGGAAGGGCATGCTGGACGCGTTTGATAAATAGCTCTGGTGCATTGTGCAGGCTATGAGCCAGTTGCTCGGTTGTCAGGCCAAAGCTACCATCAGCCAGCAACATATACAGGGTATTGTCGTCAAAGATCTGTAAATCCGTGATGTGAAACGGATTGGCAAAGAGCGCCTGCATAGAATGTCCTCCTCCTAAAGAGCATCCCGATAGTCTTTTGTTGAAGGCAAGCGCCTCAACATTCATCTACTGTCACGGTCCCCACGCGTGAAAAGTTTCCTTGCCGCGTTTGCCGTTGGATCAGTGGGAGGGAGATATGTTTGTTGCTAGCTTTGCCCGGTTAAAGCATTGCGTACTGCATCGATCAGGGCGTCCAGGTCAAATGGCTTGCTGAGATAGCCAATAGCTCCGATGTTGCGCGCTTTCTCGGCTGCTCGACCATCAGCGGTCATGGTGAGGATCATGATTGAATTGCCATAGGCGGATCGCAAGCCTGCTGCAACTCCATTGCCATCAATGATGGGCAGCCCCATATCAAGCAAGACAAGCGAGGGTTTTTGCTGTAATGCCTGATTGAGCGCCTCCTGCCCATCTCCTGCTGTCTCTACCGTAAATCCTTCATCTTCCAGCATCCATTGAATGGTTTGACGCAAATCGAGGTCATCCTCAACTACCAGCACCACTTTATCCATCAGAAGGACATCTTCTGGCATCGCAGTTGAACCTGTATTCATGAACCTTTCTTTCCACTTTCCTTGCGCACATTCAATTCACAGTATGTTGTTTCTCTATCGATAGCGGAGATTATCGATATTGTTCCTCCTCAGCGCAAAGCGATGGAGAAGAACGCACAAAACGGTATCTATTGTTGAACCGTATTTACACTATATAATATAAAGCGTGAGAAGGGAGCTGTCAATTGAGAAAAGAGCGCTTTATCTTATAATAAACGCTGAATATCCTTTTTCATCGCCTCATAGCTCTGATATCTGCCCCTGCTATCTTCTACCAGAGCACGACTGAGGGTCATTTCCAGGGCAGCTGAGACATTTGGGTTGAGCAAACGCACGGGGGATAGGTTGGATAATGGGGTGGCGCGGCGGCTGTCAGAGCATGATGCATGGTGGCAGCCAGGGCGTAGATGCAGGTGCGCTGGTCAAAGGGCTTATCCTGAATCGGCAGATAGGGCGAGACCACCAGCTTGCGTGTTGTACGGATTTTTCCGGCTGCGCGTGCTGCTCGCGCTGTGCCGGGTGGGGGCGCAATTTGAAAGCCGGTCAGCATTGGGCGATTGCGCTGATCGATAATGATATTGGCGGGCGAGATGTCGTAATGCCGCAACGGTGGCCGCTGCTGCTCCAGGGCGATGAGGACGTTCAGCAGCGTGTTGAGATACGAGATGACATCGTGTTCTCGCAACGGTCGCAGGAATTTCAGCAGCCGTTCCTCTATACTCTCGCCATCAACATAGGTCTGTACCATATAGTAATGACTGCCCTCTGCAAAGCGGTCCAGCACCTTTGGCACGAAGGGATGGTGAATGCGTGCCAGTGGCTCCGTTGCACGCTCGTAGTAGGCCACATCTTTTGCTCGCTGTACCAGCGGAATATCAGCGCACTCCCAGCGTTTCAGCACAACCTTTTGTCCATTGTGTTGTTCGTCGCTGGCAATCGCAGTCATAACATGCGACTCTTCGGACTGCTTCAGCACATGCTTGATGGTATAGCGTCCCTGGCGGATATTCACGCCGACGAGCGGGCTATGTACCACCATTGCGGAAGGAATGGAGAGGCGTCCACAGATTGAGCAACAGCGCTGTCCGAAACGAACTGGCGCATCGCAATAGGGACAACAGCGATCATCATTTTCAGCGCCACAGACCGAGCAGCGCTGGGCGCCCGTGCGATTCTGCTGACCGCAGCGTTGACACACGTAGCGCTGCAACGCCATTTGCACGGCGCTGGCATAGCTATCAGCAAACTGGTTGATGCTATGATAACGCTGGTGATAATCCTTCGACATGGCGCGCAGAAGGACCGCACTGACCTCCACCGGGATACGCGGGTTCCATTGCTGCGGCGTGGGTGGCATCTCCTTAAAATGGGCGTTCCACATCTCCTCTAGCCGCTGATAGACAAATGGCGTGCGCCCGGTCAACAGTTCGTAGCAGCAAATTGCCAGCGCGTATTGATCGGAATCTCGGCGTGGGTAGCCCTGCCATTGTTCGGGCGGCATATATGCAGCTGTTCCCGTGACCTCGCCGAGCGCGGCATGTGTCTGCATTCCCAGATAATATGCCGTCCCAAAGTCGGAGAGGAGCACCTGGCCATTGCGCCCGATCAATAAATTGCCCGGTTTCACGTCCTGATGCACCATACCGCTATTGTGCAGGTATTGCAGTGCATCAGCGGTTTGCTGGACATAAGCCACCAATTCTTCGGCAAAGGCCAGACGGCGTGAACCATCGGATTTGCGGTAGAGATCCAGAATGGTCTGGGGCGCATATTCCATCACGAAATATGGTTGCTCGCTCTCTTCCAGATAGCCAAAGTTATATATGGGCAAGACATTAGGGTGATGCAATGAGGCGATGCGGCGAGCTTCCTGGAAGAAACTGGCCTTCGCTTTCTCCGTAAACTGGTCCAGGCGCAGCACTTTGAGAGCCAGGATGCGGCTCAATGGCATCGGTTCGCGCACACGATAAACATAGCCATAGCTACCGAGACCGATAAAGGAGACGACTTCATAAATGCCGATATGTGCTCCCTGTACCAGAAAATCACAATATTTGCAGCAAACAGCGGTATCAGGGTTATCATGTCCTCCGTTGGCGCGAGGATTCAGGCAGCGTGCCAAACGATCTATCCTACCTCTTCTGGTTGAAATGCGACTGGTTCTCTAAACACCATGCAACCATTCTTCATAACATGTACGATATAGTCGGGTGCCGGGTTACGTAGGGCGAGCGATGCATGAGATAGCCTATTGATTGTACACGAGAAAGAGGGAAGGGGCAAGGATGAACCTATTTAGCTACAAGCGCCGGAAATTTGCCCTGATGCGTTAAGATAGAGGCTCACCTTATCAATGCGAAATGGCTGGAACACCTTTTCCATTTTCTAATGGAGAATGAAGAATAGCACAGATAGATATTTTTCTGCAAGGAAGGCACTTCTATGCTCTATACACTGGACACCCGCACTATTTTGCCGCGCGCGATGGCCTATATTCGCGCCTTCTGCACTCCCGACACCTTTCCCTCGCTGCTGGCACAGACCCGACTTGAACTGCTTTCACACCTGAGCACACAGGGTGTAGGCACCAGTGGTCCGACATTTGTACGCTACTACCAGATTGATGAGCAGCAGCTCGATGTTGAAGTTGGCGTCCTGCTGGCCCAACCGATAGATGAAACCGACACGATTCATATTGGAGAACTGCCCGGCGGACTGGTCGCGCTGGCCCGGCATATTGGCCCATATAGCGAACTGGGCAAGCTGTATGTTGCGATGCAAGACTGGGTTGAGCAGCAGGGGTATGTGCTCGCTGGTGCTCCCTGGGAGATCTACTGGACAGACCCACAGGATGAAGCCTCTTCAGGCCGCTGGAAAGCTGATGTGATCTGGCCTGTGAAGTAATGGGAGTTCTGGTTGACCTTTGAAACAGAGGGGCTTTTTCAACCGTTACGATGGTTGTGTTAACAAAATGAGATAGAACCAATCCCAATAGATAACCTGGATTTAAGACTTTTCTAACACTTTTCTAACAAAGCTCTGCTATCTTTATAGTGGTGCCACAAAAGTACAACATGGTACGGGCGCTGACGCAAAGATGCGCGCTTTTCAATGAAGGGCAATAGCTGTAGGGTTTTTGATAGAAAAACGGTGTTGGAAGAATAGAGTAGAAAGTAGATGCAGTAATGGCAAATCAATATCATCTTTCGCTGCTTCAGCGTGGAGCAGGGATCTGGAATAGATGGCGACACACGCATCCACAAACCCGCTGCAATCTTGGGCGAGCAAATCTGTCCCAGGCCGATCTGAGCGGATGGGATTTGAGCGCGATCAACTTGCAGAAGGCAGACCTGAAAGAGGCCAATTTGTGTGAGGCCAACTTGAGTGGCACCACTCTGAACGAGGCCATTCTGGTCTGGTCCTATTTGAGCCGGGCAGATCTGAGCGATGCTGATTTGAGCAAAGCAGATCTGAGCGGTACTGACTTGAGCGATGCTTCGTTGTGCAGGGCAAATCTGCGCGAGGCCAGTCTGACCGGAGCCTATCTCAACGGCACCGATCTGCGCGGGGCTGATCTGAGTGGAGCCAACCTGAATGGGGCCGTTCTCGTCAAAGTCAATCTCGATGGCGTGAATCTTGATGGAGCCTCGTTGAAGGGGGTGCGCCTCATCGAAACGAAGTTGGCTCCTGCACTCGCAGTGAGCAGATAATGCAACCCTTTTCCTTTAGACAAGAGAGTAGATGCTACTCGGCCGAACGTTGAGATGCATTCTCTTTGTAAATAGATAGAGATGGTCGTGTATATTCCCCGTTGCCCTCGATGGCGAGGGCAACGGGCCTTTTCTTTTTGGCAAGGTTAACAAACAATACTTTCTTCCTATAAAAATCCGCTATTTTTGTGCAGAATCGCATCATTGCTTGACACCACTGGCCCCTTCCCTATACAAAGAGATGAGGTTCAATATTTCTATCAAGAGAATTACAGATGAGAAGAGTAAAAATTGCCAGTATCGCAGGTGCTATAATCTCTCTGCTTGTATTCCTATTTGTCATGGATAAGATCAGTTGGGCAGCTCCTAACTCATCATTACCTGCGAAACTCCCGACTTCATCACCGTCTGTGAACGCAACAATGACGCCATCCCCATCCGCGACCCCTGCGCAGTCGCTTGCCTTGAATATTATGCCGCACGTGATGCCCACGCCAACAGCCAAACAGACCAAAGCGACTGCCACGCCAATCGCGACGTTTAATCCGGCTGTGCCCACCCCAACACCCAAAGCGGCTACGGCCTCTGGAGGCGATCGCTATTTCCCGGCTGGTACGTCGGTGGATGCCATAAAATCTGGCTCTAAGAGTATATCGAGACAGCAGGTAAAGCTTTTAATCGAGAGCCAGGTCGATAAAAATTGGAGCGTGATTCAGGACAGAACGGGATTTACGACGATAGAGAAAGCCTATGCCTTCTTCCTGGGCTTCTCAACTCGCGAGGCGACTCTGCAAGTAGTGCTGGAGACCGGCGATGGTCCGAGTCACTCTTATGGTCCTTTGCAAACAGCCGAGCCTGCATATGTGAACGACAAGAATTACGCGCCAGAAAAAGATGTCCCTGAGATGACGCAATACGATCTGACGGACCAGAATTTCTATGATCCTGGGGTCGCCGTACATAGCGGGATTCGCCACTTCCTGCACTTCGCGACCCAGGCGAAAAAAGCTGGCTATACAGGCAAAGAGCTGCTCAGACATGCATTGATCGGCTTCAATTCTGGATCGATAGAATCCAATGATCCACAATGGATGAAGGAGTATGCTGACGAGATCGGGGCGCTCTCTGGTTGGTATTTACAGGGCCACCTGACCGATGCCGCCTATACCTATACTGGTAGCACGTCGGGGGTTGACCGCAACAATCCCTGGGGCTGGTATTAGTGTTTCATTTGGAGTGTCGATATAACAAAACATTAGCGCTTTATAGCCTTCCATTGTTGGCATAAATAGATGCATTGTATTGACATGTCACTACGATGATGTTAGAATTACTCTTAACCGTTCCTGCCCAGGGATGGTAAGAGTAATTTATTTATGCTGTATTGCGAGGGAAAAAATACATGGCTGTTATGTTGAAATCATTGCAGGAAATCTCGCGGCTTCGTCAGGCTGGTCGTATTGTAGCGGAAACGTATGAGGCATTGCGTCCTTATGTTGTACCAGGCATGAATACGGTAGAGCTAGATAAGATTGCGGAAGACTTCATTCGCTCAAAAGGAGCAACCCCGGTTTACAAAGGATATGGCGCTCGCCCGGCCAGATCAGGTTATCCTGCTATACCTGCATTCCCTGCGACTATTTGCGTTGCTATTAACGATGTTATTTGTCACGGCTTCCCTGGCGCTCAACAGTATCTTCAGGAGGGAGATATTATTGGTATTGACGTTGGAGTGCGCTATAACGGCTGGGTTGGCGATTCGTGTGTGACGTTCGCGGTTGGAGAAGTTGATAGCGAGGCGTGTGCGTTGCTAGATGCCGCAAAGCGATGTATGGAGCTGGGCATTGAACAGGCGCGTTCCGGCAATCGTTTGGGTGATATTGGAGCTGCTATTCAGATGTACGCCGAATCGCATGGCTTTTCGACCGTCCGTGAACTTTGCGGGCATGGTGTTGGTCGATCAATCCATGAAGACCCAACTTACTCACACGTTGGCCCCGCTAAAATTGGCCTGAAGCTACGTCCTGGCATGGTTTTTACTGTTGAGCCAATGCTTAATGCTGGTAAGCCTGATATTCGTGTTCATGCTGACCAGTGGACCGTGAGTACTGCTGACGGGTCGCGTTCTGCTCAATTTGAACACACTATCGCGATCACTGATGGCGAACCAGAAATTTTAACGCAACTTTGAGGCTCCTCTGGCAATCTACGCTGGTTGCCAGAGAAAATTGAGGGATGAAGTGGCGGATCAGATTAGCTTTCTGGAGGTGTCCATGTTCCCTCGCGGAGCTGAGCCAATCGCTCGTCGATGCTATCCTGTGGCTCGTATCCTATGATTTCCCGTGCATGTTCCAGATCATAAAAATGGTGGGGATTGTTCGAGATGCCGTAGAAAATATCGTACGTGATATGATCGGCTTGCAATGACTTCTCGATAAGCTGTACCATATCGCGATGACTGAGCCAGATTGAGCAGAGGCGCTCGAACGATTCATGTCTCCATCCTTCGCGCACATGGTCAACCTTATTAATCATGCCGATACGCAAACAAATCACATGCAGGTTATGGTGGTCGGCATAATATCTGCCCAGATCCTCGCCGAAACATTTACTGACCCCGTAGAAGCTGTCTGGTTTGACCGGCACCTTATGGTCCAGGTAGGGCTGGCCTGTCAGGTAAATATCTGGCGCGTTTTCCAGGTCGTAGGTTCCAACCGCATGATTAGAACTGGCGAAAATGACCTGCTTGACACCGGCCCGCTGTGCCGCCTCGTACACAGTATATGTCCCGATAATGTTGTTTTGCAGTACATCTTCCCAGGGGGAGAGAAACGACGCGCTGGCCGCCATATGCACAATGCTGTCCACTCCCCGACAGGCTGCAACCATCGCGTCCATATCTCTGATATCGGCCACAACGGTCTCTACACCTTCTATTGGATGGTGCGCAAGTGAGCGTATCTGGTACTCATTAGCAAGTGACTCGCGTAAGAGCGAGCCAATCAATCCACCCGCTCCTGTAATCAGGACTGTCTTTTTCAAATATGCCTCCCAGAAGATATTAGAAGCTCTCATATCCAGATAGTAGCACATATTGAGGGAAGGAGTCATCGGAATGGTATAGATATTTTTATACATGCATAAAAATGAAGAAATAGGTAAAAAATACATGAATTTGGGTAAATCAGTATTCTCATGCTGCTGTGTAGAGCAGGGCTTTCCAGTTCTCCGCTCAAAGGGGTGCAGGGTCTCCCTGCCGGGGTCTGGGGTGTCCCCAGTTTCCTTCCCTCCTTCGCGCGCCGCCGCAGGCGGCGCGCAAAAGAGAAGAAAAAAGGTTTTTTGCGGGGACACCCTGCACCCCGGCAAAGGGCTGCCGCCCTCTGCACTCCCGCTAGATGGGAGAATTGGAAAGCCCTGCTGTGTAGAGGTGATGGCTAGCAATATAATTGCAATGATGGTATAGTGTCTTCAGAGGGAACTAGAGAACGCTCTGTATTTTGATACATCATTGTACTCAGGGAAGCGTATTATGATTTTTTCTGTACATCGTGTGCTTATAAGATGGTTATTTCGTATCCGGCATGCCGTTCGTCGCCTGGCGATGCCCCAACTCATCGTTGCGTCGTTGTTAATTGGTACAAGTTTTTTGACATTGTCGGGCGATATTGCACCGTTACCAGCTCTGGCAGCTCCCCATACCTCGCAACCAGCCTTCTCAACCACATCAGGATCAGTTGCCAATTCTGTGTCAACGGTGACGATTGCGCAGGGAACCGCATCAACAACGTCGTCTACGGGCAATATTCCGATCATTTCAACTGGTCAGCCGTTGTTATCGATCACTCCTTCGCCCGGCATCACTCCGCTGATACCGCCAACCAGCACAACTCAGACGACTCCAGCCACAACGCCGGTTTCAACGGCAACACCAACTGGTAGTACACAGACCGGAGCGACACCTCTCGCTACGACAGCTACTACCTCGCCGTTGATCTTTGGAACTAATCTGAGCCTGTTTGATGCGCACGATCAGGTGCTCACCTCTGCACCTACACGTACGCTGCTCACGCAGATGCGCATGCCGATTATTCGTATGCCGTTGCGGTCCAGTCTGTCGGATGCTGTAGAGGTGCAGGCAGTGCAGGCGATTAAGCAGATCGGAGCCACTCCGCTGGTTATTTTGCGTGGCGTGGTCGATTCTAACGTACTGGCGGACGATACGCGTGCAATTAACTATATCAACACCGTTTTCGGTAATAGTACTGTCTATTATGAATATGGGAATGAGGAAGACCTCGCAGGCGTTAAGGTCAGCCAGTATGTTGTTTCGTGGAACAGTGTGATACCACAGTTGCAGCGACTCGCGCCCAATGCTCGCTTTATTGGCCCGGTCAACTTCCAGTATGATGCTAACTATTTGCGAGCTTTTTTGCAGGAAGCCAATCCGCGTCCAGCTGCCGTGAGCTGGCATGAATACACCTGTGATGTGTCGTGGACCCAGGATGTGTGTATTTCGCATATCGATAACTGGACGAAGCATGTGAGCGATGCGCGTGCAGTGATGAACGCGACAATTAGAACCACGCTCCCGATCATGATTACCGAATGGAACTATGCTCCCAACGCGAACGCCAATGATGGCAAGAATAATGATCGGGCTTTTATGACTACCTGGACCACAAGGGCGCTGCAAACGCTGGCAGCCAATAATATCTATGCCGCTATGCAATATTCCGTGACCAACACTGCGATTCCGTTGGTCGACAGTAACAGCGCTATAACGGCTCAAGGATCAGTATTTCAGGCGTTGTATCACCAACTCATGACACAAGGCAATATGACAACACCAACGCCGTTGCCAACAACTGCTGTAACGCCAACAACTGTTCCAACGGCAACACCAACATCTTTGCCAACGGCAACTCCTACGGCGAATCCCTCGCCAACACCAACGCCAGCCCCAGCTATGACACCTTCACCAACGCCTTTGCCTGTTGTGACTCCTACGCCCACCGCGACAGCAACAGCCATACCTTCACCGACAGCGACGCCCTCGCCCACAGCAACACCTACTCATGCTGCCACACCTACAGCAACAGCGTCGCCAGAGGCCACACCATCGCCTGACGAGACACCATCATCGACGGAGACAGCCACACCTTCGCCAACTGTGACGCCAGAGCCTACTGCATCGCCAACGACGACACCAGCAGGGACGGTTACACCAACACCAACAAAGACAAGTGGGACGATTGGCACACCGACGGCGACACCACTGCCTGGAACGCCAACCCCCAGTACTTCGCAAGTACTCAATGTATTGTAAAAACGGGCATTAATTAATTGGAGATGTGGGGAATAAGCACTGAATGGGGTTGACAGCGCTATTGTAAGCGTGTCAACCCCATTCTGATAGAGTTTGAAAGGATGGATAATGTTTATACAGCGCTGGCTACATTGCGAGTTGCCAGATACTTCTGCAAAGCTGTTTCTCCCTGAGGGCTGACGAGAAACGTGACCATATCGCCTGGAAGAATAACGGTGCTACCGCGTGGGAAGAGCAGTTCCTCTTGTCGGCGAATAGAGATTACCAGACATTCTGCTGGTAAGTGAGCCTCTCGCAATGGCCGCTCAACCAGCGGCATACCAGCCTCCACCTTCGTTTCGATCATCACCGTTCCCACAACCAGACCACGCATACGGCGATCATCTTTGGCCAGCGTCGCACGATAGGCATGCACGATATCAACCGCATTGAGGACACCAATAACTTTTTGTCCACCAGACGCTGCCGCAACGTCTATGATCGGCATCCAACTCACGCGATGACTTGTTAATAGTTCCAGTGCCTCATCCAGTGTTGCATCGGGATATGCGGTTAGCACATCACGTGTCATGACTGCCTGCACGAATCGTTGTGATCGTTCGACCAGTGAGATACGCTGGATATCGGCCTGGGTGATGACGCCAAGCAGGTTATTATGCGCATCGACAACCACTGCCCCGCTTTCATTGCGTTCTGCGAGCATCTGCTCAGCCTCCGCAATAGTTTGCAGTGGCGAAAGATGAAAGGTGAGCGGCGTCATTGCCTGTTGAATTGCCAGGGTTGAAAGCAGGGGAAATGAGAGCTGCAAACGATGTGCCGGTGAGTCGGCACGCGTTGGGAGCTGACTTTGATAGATCGTTGCCTGGCCGACAATAATAGTGGCAATGCCGACAGCAATCATAGCCGGAGCCAGCATTGAAAGGCTCCCGGTCATTTCTGCCACCATCAACATCACCGCCAGTGGTGCATGTGCTATACCTCCAAAGAGCGCCATCATGCCGACGATAACGAATGGACCCGGCGTGTCAGGAATTCCAGGCAAGACATGATAACAGAGCCGCCAGACGACTGCGCCAACCATGCCACCAATCACCATGCCAGGCCCGAAAATGCCGCCTGATCCGCCTGATCCAACTGTTAGTCCCGTTGTGAGGATTTTTGCGAACGGCAGCAGCAGGATTACCCAGATCGGCAAAGATAACAGTCCTGGTCCCATGCTGACCTGCACCCATCCATAGCCCATGCCGATTGCCTGGGGCAACACTAGCCCAATCAGTCCGACGAGCAATCCACCGATGCCCGGTTTCAGCCACTTAGGAAGAGGGAGGCGATGGAAGATATGAGTGATCCCATAAAAGCCGGTCGAGTAGAGGCGTCCAATCAGACCGCATAGGAGACCGAGCAGCACGTAATAGAGTAGTTGCGGTGGCGAGGTGAAGGCGAGATTGGACGGCGTTGCAAAGATAGGACTCCAACCCGACCACGCTCCAAAGACGCTATAGCCAATGATCGAGGCAATCAGCGCCGGTACAATAGCCTCGATCTCCAGGTCGTCCCGATAGAGGATTTCGGCAGCCAGGATTGCGCCCCCCAATGGCGCGCGAAAGATGGCACCAATGCCTGCTCCCATGCCTGTAGCCAGTGCGATGCGGCGATCCTGCACATCCAGTTTCAGCCATGTTGCCAGCAGCGAACCAAATCCAGCACTGATTTGAGCAGCCGGTCCTTCGCGTCCCGCCGAGCCGCCGCTGCCGATGGTGATAGCAGAAGCGACCAGCTTGATGAGCGGAATACGTGCTCGCACAGCTTTCCCTTGATGGAAGGCGGCAATGGCAGCATCGGTGCCGTGCCCCTCTGCTTCTGGGGCCAGGCTGAACACGATCATGCCTGAGAGCAGCCCGCCAAGGGTGGTTACTATGGGCAACAGCCAGGGGCGTACCGCCGACCAGAACGCCATGATTCCGTGCTCCCCTTCGCCAGCTGGATCGGGCGGAAAATAACCAACCAGACGCCCCAAAAAGATCTCTGTAGCGAAATGGATTGCAGCGTAGAACACAACTGCTCCAATCCCTGCGACCAGTCCTATTAATGTGCTGATGAGCAACCATTTCAGCAAGTAGCGTGGACTCTCGAAGCTGCGTTTGGTGCGCTGCATATGAAAAAGACGACGTATCAGAAGAAGAAGGTCTGCCGATGTCATACAACGTTACTCCTCGCTGCTCAACTCAAGATAATGAGTGGGCAGACAGTCAAAAAAGAAAGAAAAAAAGAGAAATTATTCATGATACTGGGGTGCTCAGACCATGTAGGATCAGTTGGACGACACGTCGAGCCTGCTGATTGATCTCCTGCTCTGTTTGCCCAAGCACTCTAGCGGAAAGCACATATGACTCTGTAAGCGAGAGGACCATTAATGCTGCAGCTTCGATATCATCGCAGTGTAACTCACCGTTTGTTTGTCCTTCCTCTAGTATCAGAGCAATGATGGCAATATAGTCGCGCATGAGCCTGGTTGCCTCGTCTTTAAAGGCACGATTGACGCCATAGAGTGCGCTCATGTAGACATTGAAGCTGTCACTCTCCTCAAATGCCAGTCGTACGAAGGCGCGAAAAAGATGTTCCAGTCGTTTTTGTAGATTATCTGTGGCAGCCAGTGTGCTGCGAATGGCGGCTATATGCTCCTGGGCGATAAAGCGCAACATGGACAGAAAGAGATCACGCTTATTTTCAAAATACAGGTAGATTGTGCCTTTGCCAATTCCGGCCTGTTCTGCAATGGTATTGATATTGGCGGCGTCAAATCCCAGGCGGGCGAATTCGCTCGCGGCTTCACGGATAATGCGGCGGCGCGTGGCTTCACGCATCCGCTCATCGACGATCTTTGGCATTCTCTTCCAATATCCTCCCCTGTTTTTACTGGGCACCCGGTCATTTTTTATATAATATATACCGATATATGTATATTGTCAAGCATATACAATAGCAAGCTAGCAAGCAATATGGTATACTGAACATTAGGGCACTTTTTAAGCAATGGCCGGGTTTATGATGGTATAATGGGAAGAAGAGAGGCAATGCTCGTTTCTCATTACGTTGCTCAGGTAAATGAACAAGAAATTTTGTAAGAAGAAGAGTTGTAGTGTGGTTTTCAGCGATCTGTCTGGTTTTCGTTTGATCCATCTGGAGATCAGTTCCCATAGATGCCACAAAGGAGAGAGACTTTGGAAGGCTCAGTCCAGACAGAGCAGGAGCTTCTGAATGAGTTGCAGGCTTTGCGAAGCCGTGTCGCCGAATTAGAAGAGATTGCGGAGGCACAGCATCAGAAGCTTATTTCCGAACAGCAATTGCGCCTGGAAGTGGAGGCGACGCTGCGCTGTGTGCAGACCTCAGAGGCTGCCTCCCGTCAACAGGTGGAGCAGTTACAGAAACGTTTAGCCGATCGGCCAGCGGCCCAGACGCGTGATCTGGAAACAATTTTTGAAGCGTTGACCGATGCTCTCTGCGTCTATGATAGTGCTGGCAATATTATTCGTGTCAACCAGGCATTTCGTGTGCTGATGGGACTCGATCTCTCCCCCTCTTACTCAATGCAGTCCATGAACGAGTGTGGTGCCTGCGTCCAGATCGCCGATGAAAATGGCAAGCCTTTATCTCCTGAGCGCTGGCCAGTGAAGCGTATCCTGCGCGGAGACGTGCTGGAGGCGAAAAATTCGCCCGATATTACGATTTCTGCCCTCGATGGCCGTGTGCTACAGGTGAGTGCCTACGGCGCACCTCTCCACAATGAGGAGGGTGCGATTATTGGGGCGGTGACGATTTATCGTGATGTAACGGAGCGCCGCAGGCTGGAACGGCGTTCGCAAGACGCTTTACGGGCATTACTGGCAATGGCCGAAGTGCTGGTCAAGGGCGTCGATCATCATGCTGCGGAGGGCGTGGAGAGCCATGCTCCACTCAACCGAATCATGCGTCGTCTGGCAACTCTCGCTCGGCGGGTGCTGGATTGTCAGCGCGTCGGCGTGGTACTGGTTGAGGTAATTACAGATGAGCTTCATCTCATAGCGCTGTCTGGAGCCTCATCTGATGAGCGAAAGCGCTGGTCATCTCTGCTTGAGGGAACCCGCCTGAGCGATCACATTCACGATGCTCGTGTGCTTAGCGATCTCTCGGCTGGCAAACTATTGCGTTCCCATTCCCGTATGCAGGGACTTGCTTTTGGAGCCAGGGCCGGCTATTTTCTCCTGCCTATGCGCATAGGCACGCAATTGATCGGGCTGCTTTCCCTCGATTATGGCGGCAGGATACAGCATTTGACCGAAGCGGAGGTGGCGATAGCGAAGGCTGTTTCGCGTTTGATGGCTCTGGTATTGGAGCGAGAACACCTGCTTCAGGAGCGAGCAGAGGCTCATGCCAACGAACTGGCTTTGCTGGAAGCCAATCGGCGCACAGACGAATTTCTGAGCATCGCCAGCCATGAGTTGCGCACGCCTCTAACGACAATTAACGGCAATATTCAACTGGCGAAGCGGCGTATACGCACGTTGACCAGAGATGATCCGCAAGAAGAGTTCGATGACAGGCTGGCGTTGGTGATGGAACTGCTGGGTCGGGCTGAGCGGCAGGTGCGCGTGCAAAACAGGCTGGTAAGCGATTTGCTGGATGTATCGCGCATCCAATCGAACCGTCTGGAGCTTCGTTGCGATGTCTGTAATCTGGCCTCGATTGTCTCTGAATGCGTTGAAGATCAGCGAGCTGCTCATCCCACGCGTGTCCTCTCGCTCACCTTGCCAGCGCATGAGATACCGATTCTGGCCGATCCTGACCGCATCAGCCAGGTTGTCACAAATTATCTGACCAATGCCCTCAAGTATTCCGCCGCGGCCATGCCTGTTGAGGTGATGCTCTCTGAGGCGGATGGTTTCGCACATGTTGCCGTACGCGATCAGGGGCCGGGCTTGCTCCCGGCGGAACATCAGCAGGTCTGGCAGCGTTTCTATCGTGTGCCAGGCATCAGTGTACGAAGCGGTTCCGGCGTTGGTCTGGGCCTGGGCTTGTATATTTGTCGCACAATTGTTGAGCGGCATCATGGGCAGGTAGGGGTGCAGAGTACGCATGGCCAGGGATCAGTATTCTGGTTCACTTTACCCATCACGACCAATCCCTTGCCTCTTTAGTTGTAATCATCGTTCGTTCGTGTCTTTTTGTGTATCGAACGGAGGCCGTTGATCTTCTGTTGTTTCTTGCTCTTCTGTATTTCCACGAATTGATTTCTGCCAGGGCGATTCGGCTTCGATCTGTTCAACCGGGGTGCTGCCGGCGTTGTGTTCACCTCCGGGAGTGCGTGCAAGCATAGGATCTTCTTCTTCATGAGGGAAACGTTGATTGCGCGCATCTCGCTCCCCTAAAGCTGTTCGCTCCATTGAGGCGTTGCGCCCTCCAAGCGTGCCCTGTATGGGATCAAGCGTCTGTTGTGTACTGGCTGTCTCTGTGTGTGCGGCCGCTTCGCGCTTTTGCCTTGCCTGACGATCCAGGTCGGCCTGGTGCTGTAGCACGCTTGCTTGCTCCTGAGCCTGTTGATGTGCTCTCTGGGCTAGCTGTTCTCGCTGTGCCGCCTGATGTTGTTCGGCCTGCCATTCCTGGGCAATCTCCTGCTTGATGGTCTCCTGGCGCTGCTGCATGCTCTGCTGACTCATCATTGGATCGTTCGTCATCGACTGTTGCTGGCGTTCGGTCGTCTCGTTTTTGGCAACTGCACTATCGCCTTGAAACAGATAGTGTGATTGCATGGGATCAAGAGCGCCTGGAGGAGCCTGTTCGACCATATGAGCGAAGTTATTAAGATCCTTTTGCAAGACCTCTTCAAATCGACTCTCAACGCCCAACATATCGGCGGTTTTTCCGATAACGCCAGCGGGAGGCTCGTAATTGATGTAGACATCGAGCATGGTTCGGTCCGGTCCAAGCGGTTGAAATTTCACTTTGCCCGTATTGTTGAGTCCGCTGGTTGAGCGCCATCCAATCTGCTGATCGACAATCCAATCTTCGTTGACGGCGTCCCATTCGTGTCGCCCGGCGACCTGTGCTACCCAGTGACTACGCTGTTTGTCGTAATAGGTCACTTCTTTGATAAAACTCATAAATTTGGGAAAGTCGTTGAAGTGTGTAAACAGTGTATATACCTGATTGACAGGTGCTTTGATGGTAACTGAGGCGTGATGCTCCGACATATATATGCTCCTTTTTCACGTTCACGGCGCGTATTGAAGAGAATGTGCTGTTTGTGTACTGCTACCACGTAAAGTCGAGGTGCGGAGTTTCGCCTGCAAAACAAGGTCGCGTACCAACCCGGTGGGCGATACGCGACCTTCTCTCCACAATCCCATCCACTTCCTTCTCTTTACTACCAGTTCTAGGGCGAAGCGGGAGGTGGCTCTGGTGGTGTTGTGGGGCTAGCTCCGCGAATCGAGAGGAACCAGGGCGATTCATATTTCTCATCGAGGTCAAGCTTGACGGTCTTTTTCTCGCGCGGATAGCGTGAGGTCATGGGATCTTGATGATAATCGGGATAGCGTGGCCGCAACGCGTCTCGTTCTCCCAACGATGTACGGTCCATCGCGGCCCCACGCCCACCGAGCGTGTTGTAAGCTGGGTCGGGGACGGTGCGTTTCTGGCTACGAGCGAGCAGAGCTTGCCGTATCTGCTCTTCTTCTTGCCGTCGCCGCTCGGCCTCTTGAGCCAGTTGTTGGTGCAATTCTTCCGTTGCCTTGCGCTCAATCTCACTCTTGCGCTGAAGTTCACTTTCGCGCTCTTGCTCTGCTTTGCGCTTCTGTTCGCGTTCGCTCTGAATTTTCGTTTCCCGCTCTGCTAATGCCTCAGCGCTCATCATCGGATCGTGCTCCATCGCCTCCTGTTGACGTTTGGTGACGGTCTGGGTGTATACGGCGCTATTATCATGGAAGAGATAATGAGAAGACATTGGGTCGAGCGCGCCTGGAGGGGCCTCTTCGACCATGCGAGCAAAGTTGTTGAGTTCTTGCTGGAGCATGGTTTCAAAGTAGCTATTGACGCCGAGGTTTTCGCCCAGCACACCCAGGACGCCGGAAGGGGGAGAGTAGCTGATGTAGACATCAACCATTGTGCGGCTCGATCCGAGGGCGCGGAATTTGACCTTGCCTGTATTTTTTAAACCGGCAATCGAGCGCCATCCGACTTGCTGGTCTGGTATCCAGTCTTCGTTGACGGCGTTCCATTCATAGTTGCGTCCTAGAACCTGGACAACCCAATGGCTCCGCCGGTCATCATGATATGTCACTTCTTTCACGAAGCGCATAAACTTGGGAAAGTCATTGAAGTGTGTGAATAGCGCATAGACCTGGGAGGCCGGAGCGCTCACGATCACCGACGCGTAATGTTCTGCCATACTGTCCTCCTTCTCAGGGGGGTGAGGTAGTGCTGGCGCAAACAGCCTTCTACATAACGTTCTACAATGAAAGTTTCCTGTTTAAGGCACGCTCTGACGTGGTTCAATGTGACACTATTTGCGTTGTATTTCCGCAACAGCGCCGGAAATTTACATATATCACAGTATATCATGCTATATCTAAATAATCTACTGCGTAGTATTCTGCTGCTGTACTTATTGAAGAGCGCTGAGTTTATCTCTTTGTGCTGAAGAACCTGTTTCATCTAGAAAAAAATCCGTTGCGCTGTTGCCATACTGTTGTCACTGGCCTATGGCATACTTATCACATCGAAGGAACAAACAAGAAAAACAAAGTAAAAGGAGCGAAAAGCTATGTTAAACGGTTTGAATTTTGTGCTGGCCCATGTCCCATCGATTGCGGAAGTGTTGCCATTCTATACGGAGAAGCTGGGATTTGAGGTCGAGACGCAAGTACCGGGCTTTGTCCAGTTCAAGCAGCCCAACGGTCAAGGCGCAACCTATGCGCTTTCTGAGGAGGGAAATGCTGAGCCAAAAGCCAGCACAGAACTCTGGTGGTATGTGGACGATGCGGAGGCGACAAGAAAGCAACTCCTGGCACGCGATATTCGTCTCGTCGAGGATCTGGCCGATCAGCCCTTTGGCCGCACGCTGACTATCGCCGATCCAGCTGGCAACAAGATTTACTTGCTGCAACTGGCCCAACAATAGCAAAATCTATGTAACAAGTTTTTAAGAAAAAACGGTAAGGTCATTCGTAGTGGAGCGATTTATCGCGTGGGTGGAACCACTTGTGGAGCCACCCACGCGATAAATCGCTCCACTACGAATGACCTTACAGAGTTTGAAAGGAACATTTCATAATAACAAGCGAGAGGAAGTGGCGCATTGCTCGTCCTTTCCTCTCGCTTGTTTGTGTGTTCAATGCCTGCTCTAGATGGGATAGGTCAAAAGTATTATCGTATTTGCACTCATTAGTATCATGTATTTAGCAATGGTATGAGTAAATATGTTCTATAGAGAAATATTTGTAAGGAGAAGATGATTGAATGGGTATTACGCAGCAACGCGGCTTGGAGGGAGAGACAGCTGTATTAAATAGGTTAGTTCAGCTTGGATATGAGGTGTTGGTTCCCTGGAACAGATCGTTAGGGTATGATCTTGCTTATATTGTCGATAACGAAGAGAAGAGAGAGTTTGTACGTATTCAATGTAAATGGGCGTGGCTCTCAAAAGATGGGGCATGTTTGGTTTTCAATACGTCAACAGCGGCAGAGTGGGGGAGAAAAAAGCATGACTATCATGGTAAAGCCGAGTAGTTCGGAGTCTATTCTTCATATACAGAAAAGATATATATGCTGCCAGTCGCAGGAACAGGGGAAGGATCGTCGTTGAAGTTGCGTTTGGTAGCGACAAAAAATAATCAAGAAAAAGATGTACGCTGGGCGAAAGATTATGAGATATAGAAAAAATAAAGCAGCAGAGTATTTCATATCTCTGCTGCTGCTTCTAAAGCGCACCCAGCAGGACTCGAACCTGCGGCCAACCGTTTAGAAGACGGTTGCTCTATCCACTGAGCTATGGGTGCTTGGCCTGGAAGTAAGGGATACTCCCATTGCATATAATATCAATTCGTGTTGCGATCTGTCAAGTGGCTACTCTGGCTCAATTAAAGAGGATTTGAAACAAACTACAGCTCGAACGAGCGTAGATCATAGCCCACGCTGATCTCGCCTCTGTAGCCTTTCTGCATTGCTAACTTTTGTAGTTTCGCGGCATCGATCTCACGATACAGGTGCGAGCAGACGATATGCTGGGCTTGCGAAGCAGCGGCCAGTTCTACAATCTCGCTATCCTCTGGATGGCCCGAATCGATAATCGCTAGGTCCACGTCGCGCAAAAAAGCTATCTCCTGCTCATGGAACGAGGAATCGCCGGTGATGGCATAGCGCTTGCCGTTCCACTCGAAGCGCAGGCCGTGATTGCCAGCAGGCGGCAGGCTCATAAATTCCACAGGCTTCCCAGCAATAGTATAGGCTCCTTCCCGGATCTCATGCACCTCTATCTTATATGTAGGCTGCGTGAAGCTGGTGGGGCGGAAGGCATCCATAAAATAGTTGAGCAAGTCATGTACACCTGCCGGACCGTAAATATGCAGATCGGATGTGCGCGGATCACGACGCGACCATGCTCCCGCCTGCATCAAGGGGATGAGGTCTGAGACGTGATCGGGGTGAAAGTGAGAGAGGACTACGTGCTGGATCTGGTTATGGCGCACACCAGCTTCTAGTAGTCGTTGCAGCACACCATGCCCACAGTCAAAAAGAATATAGGTTTGCTCAAGCTCAAGCAGTACGCTCGAAGCCCGGCGCTCAAATTCGATCTGACATGTGCCAGTTCCTAGCAAGGTCAATTTGCTCACGATCCACCTCTCTATGGCTGCTTGTGAATGCTGCCTCGCCTCTCTTTCCGCTGATACATGAGCCGAACCGCTTTCTCGCGAATACGGCGGGCAGGAGGATAATCCTGATCGATGCGCACGGCTCGCTCCGCTGCGTTGACCGCCTCGCGATAGCGTTCCAGCCTGTAGAGCGTGTCGGCCTTCATGGTCCAGAAGCGCACGTTGGCAGGGTCAAGCTCCAGGACATGATCCAACGCTGTGTTCGCCTCCTCATACTCGCCCAGACCGCGCCGACTGCGCATGTAGTTCTCCCAGGCAAAGAGACTATCTGGCAGATGCTTGATCAGTTCCTCGGTGACATCCTTTAGATTGCTGTACATCTCCAATGCCCGAAATGCCATCGCCGCCTGAGTTAGCGACGGAACATCGGAAGGCGAGAGCTTGAGCGCTTGCAGGGCATTTTCGGCGGCATCCTTCATACGCCCCATCTGACAAAGTACCTGACCCTTCATTTGAAGCGAGAAGAGAAACGCCGGATCGCATGCCAGGCTCCTGTCAAATGCCTCCAGCGCCTCTATATTATGCTCGAAATTGAGTAGCGCCATCCCTTTATTTGCCCAGGCGCGAGCATCCTCATCGTTTAGTTCGACGGCTCGCTGGGCGCTACGCAATGCATCGGCAAATTTTTGCTGCAACAACTGCAAACCGCTGCGATTGACCCAGGCAAGTGGCAGGTTCTTATCTAACAGAAGCGCCTGATCGTTGGCAATGGTTGCTTCGGAGAGGCGTTCTAGCTTCTGTAAGGCACGTGCTTTATAGGCCAGTCCGATTGCCGATGTTGGGGTGAGAGAGAGAAGCTCCTCGGCAACGCTCAAAAGTTGTTCATACCGACCAGCTCCTTCGAGTACATGTGCCAGACCAGACAGCACCTCTTCTCCCGGCCCCTCAAGCTCGATTAATTGCTGAAATTCCGCCGCCGCCTTCTCCCAGTCGCGATGTAATAGATCTTGTTGCGCCTGTTCATGTAATTGTGCAATATGTTTCGCTACAGGGAGTTGTCCGTTCTGCTCTTTCACTACTTCTCTTTCCTCTAGAAATGGGGTTTCCTGTAATATCCCCTCTGCACGCATTATTTCTTTATCCAAATTTTTTTAAGACTCCTGCACTATAGTTTTCTTATTATCTCACTATCGATGCCCACGAACAAGCCCCCCCATACCATCGAGGCTCTTTTTAGCTCTCATTTGTCTATCAAAAATTTTGCAGTCAATTCATACAAACTTTTTACAAATTCCTCACGATTTTCTTATGATCGTTCTGTACAGTATAAGCAGACAAGAAAACGGACGTGTAACGTGTAGTAATTATCAAAGATTGAACCATAGTCAGGTTGCTAGAGCTAAGCGTGGAGGTGCGAGGATGCTCTCAGATATACATAACGACCATACATTACCATATCAGACACCACAACAACCATACTGGCCTGTCGATCAGCAATCACGGCAAGCATCGGCACCATTACAATATGATGAACCAATGGTCCCGCCACCAACGCCGCCATCTCAGAAGCGGCCACCGAAGCGATCAGGCGGCGGTCCACGCGCTGGCGCTATCTTTGTTCTGGCTCTCGTCCTGTTGCTTGTCTTTGGAACCGGCCTGTTCGCTGGCTGGCAGTTCGCAACTGGCAGGGCAGATAACGCCGCAACCGGCACGTTGCAGCAGGGAACAAGCGCTCAGCCAACTGTGCCAGCGCTGACCGGTAGCAATATCGAGACCGTGCGCGAAGCTGCCATTGCTAAGGTCAAGCCTGCCGTTGTACTGGTGAACACACAATCCGGCCTCGGTTCGGGCGTCGTCATTGATAAGCGCGGCTACATTGTGACCAATAACCATGTTGTCACGAACGCACGCACCATTGAGGTGATGTTCTCGGATGGCACCAAAGCTCCTGCGGAGGTAGCGGGAACCGACCCTGCCGATGATCTGGCAGTACTGAAGATCAGCCCTCCTGCGCATATGACAGTGGCGACGCTGGGCGACTCATCCAAGCTAAAGGTTGGACAGGAAGTGCTGGCGATTGGCAATCCGTTGGGGATCACACAGACCGTGACAAAGGGTATCGTGAGCGCATTAGGGCGTACCGTTTCTGAGCCTGCGAGCCAGACCAGCGCCGGTGCCACCATCCCGAACGCCATTCAGACTGATGCTCCTATCAATCCCGGCAATAGCGGTGGCGCGTTGATCGATTTGCAGGGGAACCTGATCGGTATTCCCACGCTGACGGCGATTGACCCTGAGTTCAACGCTCCGGCCAGCGGTGTTGGTTTTGCGATCCCGTCCAATCGTGTGAACTTTATCGTGCCGCAGATCATCAACAATGGGAAAGTGACCCATACCGGTCGCGCGGCGCTCGGAGTGAGGGTTGCCACCGTCGATGCAACCATGGCTCAGCAGGATAATCTCTCAGTGGATCATGGCCTGCTCATCGCCGATGTAGTTCGTGGAGGCCCAGCTGAGCAAGCCGGCCTTCAGGCGGGTGATGTGATCGTCCAGGTCAACAACCAGGATGTCGTAGATACCTCGTCGCTGGGTGATGTTCTCGTCAACAAGAATCCGGGCGATAAAGTGTCGGTGAAAATTTATCGTGGCAACCAGCAATTGACCATAACTGTCACGCTGGGAGAGTTACAAGCACAATCATAACTTTTCTTTAAACTTTTCTCTCTTCTTGTGTGTAGTGTGACGCGGGAAAGAGCGTGAGGAACACTGTTCTCCACGCTCTTTCTTTTTATTTATGAAGAGGCTGGATGCTTCTCCTTCTCTACTCCTGTTTCTGCTCCACTATTCTCTTGCACCGTTTTGTTCTGGCTGCGCCGACTTGTGAGCAGCACACCGATAAAGAAAACGGTCCAGCCAACGGCCATAATGAGCCAGAAACTGCTTTGCAGACCCAGGAAGCGAGCAAGGCTTCCGGCCACACCATTGAGGATAGCTCCGGCCAGGATCAAAATATTGGCCCGAAGCAGATTGGCAGTGTGCAGTCCAGCAACCTGTGCTTGACGGCGTAACAGCTTCCATCCTGAATAGATAGCGACACCGCCGACCGCAACCACACCCAGCGTATTGAGAATGATCGTCATTACTAGCCAGGCGCCCGTCTTGAGCGTTCCGGTGCCAGGAGTGCCTGCAATTTGACTGAGCCGGGGGAGATCAATGCTGGCCTGAAAGATCAAGATGGCAGCAAGGACGCTCATAATGCTCAGGATAATGGAGCAGATACGCACGACGCGAGGGTTGCTGACCAGTGCCAGACTGCCCAGACCTAACCAGGAGGGCATCAGAGCGCCACCCAGGATATAATACAGGCGAAAGAAGAGGATACCTGCGCTGCTGACAGGTTGCGCTACCAGCATGCTTACATAGAACAGCGTGGCGAGGAAGGCCATCGTGAGGGCAATGGTCCAATACAGCTGGTAGATACGACGGCGACGTAGATATTGACGGAGTATAAACCAGGCGAAAAGAGCAGTCACGACAACGTTCACTGCTGGCGGGATAAGCAAAATAGCGGTCTCCATGACACAAACAGCCCTTCTCTCTATCGATACGGTGCAAAATTACGTGAATTTCAAGGCTCTCACTTTTTATTACCCATTTTATCAGGTACGTATACCATACAGAAAACTACATCAGCGTGCAATCAGAGGGACTTTTGCCAAAAGAAAAAGAGGGCGGCGATTGCCAACCCTCTACCGTTGAAAACTGTCGTTAGAAAATTGTCGTCATGCTCGCTCTTGTCGCCAACGTCGTTTAAAGACGATAGAGCCCATCACACCAAGCAGCAGGAGCAGGAAGCCCAATCCCAGGCGGCCCGGTCCCGTGCTGAGATCAAAGAAGAGAATGATCGGCGAGCGGGATGGCTCGATGCTGGGAGCTGGTTGTACAGATTTCACAGCCGGGGTTTCCTCGTGGGTGATCGCCGTCGTCGCTGTTGCCTCCGCTATCGGCGTGGCCCTGGTGGTCGCAGTGATCGCAGGCGGCGTGATTGTCGTTCGTGAGGAGGGTGACAATTGTGGTGCTGCACTCCCCTGAGCATTCTCACCACTGCCCGAACTCGTGCGTGAATCTTGCGTGCTGCTGTTAGCTGCCATTGGTCGACCGTAGCTGGCCGTCATGGTGCCGCCAGGTAAGAAAGTGCCGATCATGCCGGAGAGGAGCAGCGCCAGCCCCACGACCGCTGCAATAGCGCTCACCGTTCGCAGCGCGACCCGTGCATAGGTGGGCCAACTGCGATTATCGGTGCCTGCCTCACGACGACGGTTGCGAGCTGCCGCAACCGCTATCGGCACTGGCTCAGCCCCTTCGGGTTCGTCTTCGACGCTGGTCTGGATATCAGTCTGGATATTTATATCGAGAGGGAGCATGAAAGAACGAGGCAGGGCGGGTCGTGGTAGGGCATGCAGCAACGCCACCGTATGCCGCAAATCCTCTAGCTCCTGCTGGCACTGCTCACACGTCTTGAGATGAGCTTCTACCTGATTCTGCTCTTCAGTAGAGAGTAGTTGCTTATCAAGATACGCTGAAAGCTGTTCAGTCATCAAATGCAGGTTTTCTTGTGCCACGTATATGCTCCGTTACTAATCATCACTTGTCCTGGTGCTTAGACGATAATCCCGGGGTAAAAGTTCCCTGTACTGGGTAAGGTAGTTTCGTAACTTTTCACGTCCACGTGCGATACGTGAGCGTACCGTGCCCAGCGTCGTCTGGGTTGCCGCCGCCACCTCGTCATACGAAAGTCCCTCGATATCGCAAAGTACCACCGCTACACGCTGATCGAGAGGGAGCTTCTGTAAGCCATGTTGAATTAAGCCCTGCAACTCCTGAGTGAGTATGTGAGCTTCGGGATCGTCGGCGCTGCTGGCTAATGCCTGTAACACTTCGGGCGATTGTGGCTCGTCGGTTTCAGTGAGTGCCTCCAGGGAATCGGCAGGACGCCGCTGTACACGTCGCCAATGATCGCACGCCATGTTGGAGCCGATGCGTAGGAGCCAGGAACGAAACGAGGAGCCACCGCGAAATGTGGCGATCCCCCGAAATGCGGCCAGAAATGCGTCCTGCGTGACATCGGCGGCGGTATCGTAATCACCAAGCAGGCGGAAAATAGCACCAAATAGGGTCTGCTGATAGATGAGGACTAACTGGTTAAATGCCTGCACATCTCCGCGCTGGCTACGGGCAATGAGGCTCTCCTCATCGTCACGCGCTAGCTTACTCATGCTGCTGCCCCTCTTCATAGTAACCGTTTGCGCCAGTGTAGCATATTTTATCAAATACGACTACGCCCTTTTCTGGCCAGAAAGTCCACTTGTGGCTGTGCTATTTTGCGTAAGGGATTGTTTCTGTATATCTCTCTGCGCTATAATACCCTCATAACAAGCCAAATTGCAGTGTAACAACCTGAGAAGACGACCCCTTGTTTCTGCACCAGCGAGGATGGGTATTTCATGATGATCTGCAATGATACCCGCCAGGTGCCGCCACTATCTGGAGACAGAAACGAAAATAACGTCTATGCGGAGGATTATTAGATGTCCACCACCACTGAAGGTCTTGAAGATATTGTCGCGACGCATTCTTCCATTTGTGATCTTGATGGCAAGCTAGGCAAGCTGACCTACTTCGGCGTTGATATTCACGATCTGGCACACCATTCAACGTTTGAAGAGACGGCATATCTGCTCTGGCATGGGAAACTGCCGACATGGGCGCAACTGGAGGAAGTGCAGCAACAATTACGCACGCAACGTTCGCTGCCGGACCGCATCCTTGATCTGATGCGCCTGCTTCCTACCGCTACCCCGCCGATGGATGTGCTCCGTACCACCATTTCCGCCCTATCCGCCTTCGATCCCAATCCCCAGGACAAATCACGTGCCGCCAACGAACAACGCGCTATTCGCCTGACTGCTGTTATGCCAACGATCATCGCCAACTGGGAGGCGTTGCGCAACAATCGGGAACCCGTTGCTCCCCTGTCCGATGTCAGCCACGCGGCAAATTTCTTATATATGCTGACTGGTCGCATGCCCGATGAACACGCAGCTCATGTGCTTGATCTCGCGTTAATCCTGCATGCTGACCACGAACTCAACGCCTCAACGTTTGCCGCTCGCGTCACTGCTGGCACGCTGGCCGATATGTATGCAGCGATTACATCGGCGATCAGCGCGCTCTCCGGTCCGTTGCATGGAGGTGCTAATGAGCAGGTGATTCGGATGCTGTTGCGCATTGGCGAAGCGAGCAATGCTGAGTCGTACGTGAGCGATGCGCTGAGCCGCAAAGAGCGCATCATGGGCTTTGGTCATCGCGTTTACCGCACCGAAGATCCACGCGCCACGCATCTCCGAGCCATATCGCAGGAGTTGGGGCAGCGTAAAAACGATCTACGCTGGTACGACATTTCGCGCAAGGTTGAAGAGTACATGAAGGAGCAGAAGAAGCTCAACGCCAATGTCGATTTCTATTCTGCTTCGGTCTACTACATGCTCGACATTCCTATCGACCTGGATACGCCCATCTTCGCCTCCAGCCGTATCGCCGGGTGGACCGCTCACGTGTTGGAGCAGTACGCCAACAATCGACTGATCCGTCCCCGCGCCGAATATGTCGGACCAAAAATCACGGAATATGTACCGATAGAGCAAAGAGGATGAAAAGATAAATAGCGTAATTGTGCAATAAATTGGCATATCCAGGAAATGGAGCAATAACGTTATCTGAATATGGCAGGGGCGATGGCTGGTCCTCGCCCGCCTCTCCAGGCCGCGTCATGCATCATGGGCGAGGACCAGCCATCGCCCCTGCCATATTCGGTCACATCATGTGTTTGTTTTTTGATCCGGGCAGGTTAATAATGCAGGTCGCGCGGACCAATCCAGACTTCTTGTGAGTCGTTCCAGCGCCATTTGAAGGAGGCGAGGTCGAGCGTGGGCCTGCCTTTTTTTTCTGGGAGCAAGCGAGGCCAGCCTGCTGCGATGCGCTCCATCGTTGCGGGCCAGCTCCGAATGCCGCTCAGTGCGTCGGCAGCTTCCACACTACAGGCTCCCACTGCACAGGCAGCGGAGAGCGTCGCCACCGGCATCATGCCACGCAACAAACCCATCAGGAAGCCAGCAATCGTCGCGTCGCCTGAACCCGTCGTGCCTACCATCTGAGTTGAGAAGCAAGGCGTCCATAACTCACGATTGGCCCATTGGACAAGGTTCGTCGGTTGGGCGCGTCCCATCTCCTCTAAGCGCTCGCTCCCGGCAGTGCAGAGATAGAGGCCGCGATGCCCCATCTTGATACCAACGATCTTCGCACCCATATCCAGAAGCGCTTGTCCCATTTCGGAGACCAGATCGGGCGCAATAAAGTCGAGAACGCTGTTTTTCCCGGCTCTGGAAGTGAGCTTCTCAAATTGTTGGCGGCGAAACATCATCAGAATCTCTTCGATGCTGGGCAGAAAAATGTCTGCATAGGGCAATGTCGCCTCTAGAATGCTGCGCCAATCGGCACGTCCCGAAGCGCTGGCCGGATCAGGCATGGAGAGGTCAAGCGAGGTGGTGAGGCCCATGTTTTTCACACGTTGGAAGGTGCTGGTGAGTTCTTCGCCCTTGCCCTGGTACATCTTTGCCATAATAGGAGGATAACCAAAATGGAAGAGCAGTACCTTCTCTAGCTGATCATAGCGGATATCGTCGGCCCCAAAGGTATCGTTGCAGCCTGGCGAATGGATCAAGATGCGATCACTGGAGGCATGGCTGATAATCATGGTGTAAGAGCTGGCCTCGCCTGGTGCTACAACCATTCCCTGCGTCAATCCTGCTCCCTGTGCCTCCACGAGTTGCATAATAGCCTGACCGAACAGATCGTCGCCAACCTTGCCCATTAAGCTTGTGTTGACGCCGAGTTTATAGAGTGCCTGCCCTGTGTTGGGGACTGCGCCACCAGTTGCAAGCACGGCGGGACCGGCCTCAATCAAGCGACCAGGAGCGAGGGTCAACGTATCGCCAGTGAGCGTGGGGATGATGTCCAGGCAGATATGACCGGCGACGACAGCCTCAACATGTGACCGTGAATACGATGGTGTTATGGGCAGCGGTTGGGTGTGCAGCTCGATAATCTCTTCTGGTCGATTCGCAGGCTGTTCGCTAATTTCCATTGCTCATCCTTCCTACCTATTATATAAATGACCTGCGCCCGGGTGTTAGCGTTATCAGCAAGTATAGGAATTTGGTGGTAGCTGGGGAGGTGCGCACGTCATTGAACGCAAAATAGCATTATAGTTTCAGTGTACCGCACACATTGCAAGCTTGTAAAGCACTATCCCTGCTCCTTGAGGTGGCAAAGAGAGGGACAGATTACAACCAGTGTGAGCAGGTTCACGGCGCGAAGCAAGCGTACAGGCTACAATTGGATGAAAAAGGAAAGATCACGTTTTTATTCAGTGTTACTCTTAGAGAGATTTTCTTTATCTGAAAGGATTGGGTGTTTATGGTATACAATCAAAGATTATCAATATATCTTTTCTTATTAGTGCTGAGCCTGGCATTGTTTCTGACATCCTGTGGAACGCAGACAACTAACGCCGCTGATATGCAGATCTCTGATGGGGCTAATGTGCTGAATATAAATAGAGTAAAGACGGGAGCGAACGATCTTTCTCGCTCAATAGCTATTTTCACTACCTCAACCTTTACGTTTGAGCAGTCTATGCCTACCTGGATCACCGACGCGAACCAGAAAGAAAATTATCGAAAATCTCTCCTTCCTACCGAATTCGATACACACACGAAAGATTATATGGGAGACCATAAGACAGATATTGCCATTGGTATTGATGTGCAAGACAGGTATATCTCTATTCAGAGCGTTGATAATGTGCCCTTATCTAACAAAGAGGCAAAGGAAGCTGTTGGTATTTTCGGAACAAATTTCGCAAATAATGACTATACAACCGCTTTACTGGCAACTTTAAAGGATCTGCGGACCGTCATTTCCACGAATGAGAATGCGCAATTCTGGCATGGTGTCTGGAACGTTTTAGAATGGATTGGCATTGTAGCGGTCCTGATATTGATTAGTGTGATGAGCAAGATTTTTGGCTGGAGTTCTTCAAACCGGAATGGGCGGTATTATCATCACCATCATTCCAGCGATAGCGGCGGGTCCAGTAGTAGCTCTAGTAGTAGCAGCGATAGCGGTAGCTCAGGTGGTGGTGCGGGCGGATTTTTCTAGGCGAGATTACGCCGGGAGGGTTTGGGCTGGTTGTCTCTCACCTTGACAATGAGGAGTGGAACGCATATAATACGAATAAATCCGAGTGTGCCAGTAAGGATTAAAAATAAGGATAGCGGAGGGCGTTTGGCTCTCTGCACTGCAATAGACACAGCCAGTAAGTAAGCGGAGTGTGAATTTTATGAGTCAGGCATTTGAGCTGCAACAGGAGTATCAGGCAGGGTTCCATGTTGCAGAAAACTATGCATTCAAGTCCGAAAAAGGATTGAGTGAGCGCGTTGTCGCACAGATCTCCGAGATGAAGGGCGAACCCAGTTGGATGCGGGACTTCCGCCTGAAGAGCCTGAAACTCTTTGAGAAACGTCCGATGCCAACCTGGGGAGCCGATCTGTCAGGGATAGATTTCGACGATATCTATTATTATATCAAACCTGTAAAGCAGCAGGGGAAGAACTGGGACGAGGTTCCCTCCGAGATTAAAGAGACCTTTGACCGCCTGGGCATTCCGCAGGCCGAGCAGAAGTATCTGGCAGGTGTGACGGCGCAGTATGAGAGCGAAGCGGTCTATCACAAGGTGCGCGAGGATCTGGAGAAGCTGGGCGTTATCTTTACCGATATGGACACTGCCCTGCGCGAGTATCCCGATATCATTAAAGAGCATTTCGGTACTGTTATCCCGCCATCTGATAACAAGTTCGCCTCACTGAACAGCGCGGTCTGGAGTGGTGGTAGCTTCGTCTATGTGCCTAGAGGCGTGCGCGTTGAGATCCCGCTACAGGCGTACTTCCGCATCAACGCCCAGAACATGGGTCAGTTCGAGCGCACCTTAATTATTGCCGAGCCGGGTTCGTATGTGCATTATGTCGAAGGTTGTACGGCTCCGACGTATGCCAGCGACAGCCTGCACAGTGCCGTCGTTGAGATCAAGGTGCAGGAGGGTGCGCGCGTTCGCTACACCACCATTCAGAACTGGTCGAAGAACGTCTACAATCTTGTGACCAAGCGTGCCGCCGCCTATCGCGATGCGACGATGGAATGGGTCGATGGCAACCTCGGCTCGAAAGTGACCATGAAGTATCCGGCGGTCCTGTTGATGGAGCCGGGCGCACGTGGCGATATCCTGTCGGTAGCCTTTGCCAATAACGGTATGCACCAGGATGCGGGAGCTAAAGTAACGCACCTCGCACCTCATACCACGTCGCAGATCCTTTCCAAGTCGGTCTCGAAGGGCACGGGTCGCGCCTCGTATCGTGGCCTTGTTCGCATCAATCCAGGTGCGCACCACACCAAGTCCAGCGTGCGTTGTGACGCATTGCTGCTCGATGAGGACGCCCGCACTGACACGTATCCGACGATTCGTGTTGAGGAGAACCAGACCGAGATCGGCCACGAGGCAACCGTCTCGAAGGTCGGCGAGGATCAGCTCTTCTACCTGATGAGTCGTGGCCTGGACGAGTCTGAAGCCTATTCGCTGATCGTCAATGGCTTCATCGAGCCAATCACCAAAGAGTTGCCGATGGAGTATGCCGTCGAACTGAACCGCCTGATCCAGTTGGAGATGTCCGGTAGCGTGGGCTAAGCTCTCACCAATATTCAAGCAGACAAACAGGGGTTATCGTTATCGATAGCCCTTGTTTTTTTATGCTTCCTCATCCAAAAAAGGGGAGAGTGGGTGTAACAGCCATAACAGCAGTGCAACGGAATGGCTGTTACCATTGTGCTATAATTATAGAAATAGAACATATTTACTATGATTGGGGACGCTATTATGGCGCTACAGTATCAAAAAGGTGATATTTTTGAGGCAAAGACTCAGGTGATCGTGAATCCAGTAAATTGTCGGGGAGTTATGGGAAAGGGTCTGGCCCAGGCATTCAAGCAGAGATATCCTGATATGTTTGCTGTTTATCAAGAGGAGTGTAAAACGGGAACGCTGCGTATTGGCCGCCCAACGCTTTATCGTGCGAGTACTCCCTGGATTCTCAACTTCCCCACAAAAGATAATTGGAAGGCAAATTCTAAGCTGGAATATTTGGAAAAAGGGCTGGAGTATTTTGTTGCGCACTATGAGGAGGAAAGCATAACCAGTATTGCTTTTCCTAAGCTTGGTACGCAAAATGGTAAATTATCCTGGGATAAAGTACGTCCTCTCATGGAGAAATATCTTGGTCCCCTTGCTATTGATGCCTATATTTATGTTGCTGAGAAGGATGAAGAAGTAGGATAAAAAAAGCTTATGGGAAAGATATTATTTTTACTTGTCCTTTCGTAATCAACAGTAAGGTAGTTTTGCTCAATCGTTTGTAAGCGTTGTTCACCGGATTCCGCTAGCCGGAGTTTGGGCGGTTCTGCTTTAGGCGAAGGTACCGATGCACTATGCGGAAAGTTGTTTCCCGGTTAGCAGTATCCGTCAGATGTTGTTTGCCATCAGCTGTTAGCATTTTTAACCGCACGCACTTTGCGTAGACCTCTTCAAACCCTTCAGATGAAACAGGCCTCTTTAAATCGCTCTAATATCGGCGCGGGTTCTCGCTTTCGGTGAGGAAGGCGATAATGTCAATCACCGAATAGAACCACTGCTCTTGATGCCAAACTTTGCGGATTTTGTCGGCCCCGGGAAGGACCATGCTGGTGTCCTGTGTCTCCTCATCTGCCATGTTGCGCTCCTCAAATAAAAATACGTTTTATCTACATCCATTATACCGACTACCAAAAAATGAATAGAAACATTTTGCTGTAAAGAGAATCTATCCACCCTTGACACTCGCCAGAATATCAGCTATGCTATCTATATAATATGACTTGAAATCATATGAAGTGAAATCATAGATCCATCCCAGGCTTTTTGCCGTGAACAGGATGGATTGATTGTAAGCTATGTGTTATGAATAGACACAAAGGGAGTAAGAAAATGGCTCGGATTGCTGCGAAGGCCGCTGCTACCATCGATGCGCGACCAGATGATGTGTATGCAACGTTTGCTGACTACAAAAATAGTCATCCGCATGTTCTTCCTGAGACGCTGTATGATCTCCAGGTGGAAGAAGGCGGGTATGGAGCCGGAACCGTGTTTCGCTGTAAATCAAAGGTGATGGGCGTCGAGCGCACCCTTTATATGCGCTCCAGTGAGCCGGAGCCGGGCCATGTGCTGATGGAGCGCGATATCGATTCGGTGCAGGACACGATCACGACCTTTACCGTGACGCCCATAGAGAATGGGCAGAAATCCCACGTCGAGATTGCGACTGTGATGAACTCCAGCCCCGGTCTGATGGGTCTTATTGAGCGCCTGCTGATCCCTCGTTTCCTCAATCCCTCCTATCAGCAGGAGATCAGGAACGTGGAAGCGTTTCTTCAGAAGAAGCGAGCCGCGCATGTCTGATCGTTTTCTCGCTAGAGAGCAGCGTTGATGGTATGGGCAGCAGAACTCTGGCGGGAGGCGTCGGCACTGTCAAACGGGCCGGACCAGTGGACACCGATCTGGTTCTGCTCGTTACGCGCCCGCTGCCAGAGCGAATCAACGTTATGCCTGATGAATGTTTTATACGCCTCGTTCTGATCCGCTTGATAGAGGTAACCCAGGTTGCGCATGAAAATCCCCTTGAATTGCGCGCCGTTGGAGTCACAGCCCGTTGCCTCGCACGGTTCGATCAGGATTCCCTCGTCGTTGATCAGCTGCGTAAGTACGGCATCAGCAATGGCCTCAGCCTCGTGCAGATAGTCCTCCTCGCCAGTGATACGATACAGATCAGTCAGACCGCCCAGAATGACGCCCTGATTGTAGGTCCAGGTCGGGCCGCCGTTATTCTGACAATTGTGCAGTCCATCGTTGATAAGATGCGAGGCGTTGATCATGCCGCTCTGCTGAAACCACGTCCACTCGCGCATGGTCCACGTGAGATAGCTCTCTTCTTCCGGGACACGCTGGTAGAGTTGGGCTGCTAACGCCAAAAAGAGTTCGTTCGGGATCGCATTTTTATAGCCGCGCCTGAAATCCCACCAGACGCCGCCTCCGCATACCTCGTCCCAACCACCGGTCATCGTGGTGAAGATCGTCTGGGCCATCTCAAGATAGCGCCGTTCGTCAGTTAGATCGAACGCGTTGATCCAAGCCAGCGCCCACCATGCCATATCATCATAGGAGTTCTGCACAAAATTACTCGCTTGATGTCGCTCAAAGATGGCGGGGATGATATAGGCATACGTGGTATTGCCGGTGCGGGTGGTGTAGTCGATCACTGCATCGAGGCAGATCGCCGAGTGCCACCATGTCACGCCGCTATAGAGTGCGGTGGCAGGATCGTACCACTTTTGCAGGGCTGTTATGGCGGCATCGGCCCGCGTCTGGTATAGGAGATTATTCATAGTGCTATCGTTGCTCCTTTGCGAACATCTAACAAAATTGAAGATATTACGTACAGTATAGTAATGCAGGATGCAGAGCGCAAATTGAGGCATGAGATTTTGATGTTGGCGAAGGGTGCGCGTTGTTTCTTATTGGGAAAGCGAACTGTGGCCGCTCTCCTGCAAATGTGAGCAATTATCCGTTTCTGTAAAGGAGCTATTATGAGCGATCAGGAAATGATGTATCGTCCTCCCGAACAATCATCCCAGGAGCCGCCTCCCATGCCGCTCAACAGCGAACCGCAAGAGCAGCAGAGAGAACAACAATCCTATTCAGAATCCTACGAGAGTACATCTTACAACGAAGGCTATCGTGGTGCCTCACCATCATATATGCAAGGTGAAAAGATTACGCCGGCCCGCAAAGTCACGCTTGACATGTGGCAATTGATCCTGCTGCTGTTTGTCGCATTTCTGGTGGGAGCCGGACTGGGCGGTTCGCTATTCAGCGGCTTTATCGGCTTCTTGCTGGGCGTTGTCGTGCTGGCAGCAGTGTTTTTGATGGTGGCAAAGGTTGGCTTTGGTAAGGCGGTGCCGATCATGCCGCATAGCTTCCTGGTAACGGGCGTACCGACGCTGGTTGTGCGCAATCCAGCCGGTGCGATTAACATTCATCGCGGCTCAACCAGCGAGGTGCAGGTGCAGGGGACCAAGCACGTTACGACCATCTTTGGCAACAGACAGGATTTGTCGGTCGAGTTTGCGCAAGAGGGCAACACGATTCGTGTCTCGGCGGAAGGATTTGGCAACACGCCCAACATCTCGCTCACCAGCCTGGGGCATGTAGACCTGGACATCACTGTCCCCGAGTTTTGTGATGTGCAGGTTGATGGCAGCGCGGGTGCGATTCATGTGGCAGGAGTTCGCGGCAAGGCCAACCTCAAGACCAGCGCGGGCACGATCACGATTATCGATTCCGCCCTGGAGGATGCGCGCCTGAGTACCAATGCCGGAACGCTGCATTTTGAGCGTACGGAACTGCGGGGCCAGGCCAATATCGAAACCAATGCAGGCACCATTCACTTTGAGGGGAGTATCGAGCCGGAGGGCGATTATCGCCTGCACACCAACGCCGGGACGATCCACGCCAGCTTGCCAGCTTCCTCCTCATTTATCCTCAATACGCACACCGACATGGGAACGGTGCACAACGACTTCGGGAGCAATGTTGTTGGGAGTGAGCCACAGGCGCGTCTTGATCTGCGTACCAATCTTGGCACGATCCATGTAGAGCGGCGAGCTTAGTAAGCATACTGGAATCTCATGGCCCTCCAACACTTGCTGGGGGGCCGTTTTGTGGATTGGACCGTTGGGGAGGGTTGTGCTAGATCTCGTATGGTGCGTGTTTGGCCGCGTGATAGGCTTTGTGCCCCATTGACTCCGCTTCATCGTACGTCTCAAACCCACATTCGGGGCAATGCCACAACCGCCGTTGGGCCAGTGCAACCAGCGCCCAGATAGGAACGACCAGCACAGCCAGGATACCGATAACGGTAAGTGCGATTCCGTTCATAACAGCGTTTCCTTGTTTTGCTAGCAAACAATAAAAAAATGTTATGCCGTTTGCGAGTGTAGATGAGTCAATAGCGAATTGCAATGAACACGAGTTCTAAATCGCCTTTTTGTAGACTTTTTGTCGTTTTATTTGCGTATCGCGTTGAAATGCGTTATACTCAAGCCCAGGCATATCTATAGTTGTTGCAGCGGGAATCATGTGTTAGAGCGAGGGAGCGGCGATGGACCCCAACCCCGTAAAAGACTTTTTTATCAGCTATAATAAAGCAGATCGAGCGTGGGCCGAGTGGATTGGCTGGCAGTTGGAACAAGAGCGCTATACCTGTATCTTGCAAGCCTGGGATTTTCGGCCCGGCGACAATTTCGTACTGAGCATGCATAGTGCCGCCTCTCAAGCTCAGCGCACCATCGCTGTATTCTCGCCCGACTATCTTACTGCACTTTACACTCAACCAGAATGGATCGCAGCATTTGTGCAAGATCCAACCGACAAAGACGGCAAGCTCCTGCCCGTGCGTGTGTGCGAATGTAAGCCAAAAGGTGTCCTCGCTGCTATTGTCTATATCGACCTCTTCAAGCTGGATGAAACCACTGCTCGTGATGCTCTGCTAGCTGGTGTCAAACGAACACGCGCCAAACCAACTGGCCCATTACCCTTCCCTGGCGCTACTTCACTCACGCCAAAATCACCAATCAGCTTCCCCGGCAACTGGCCCGAAGTCTGGGAAGTTCCCTATCGCCGCAACATCTTCTTTACCGGACGCGTCGAACTATTAGAGCGTCTCTATAACGAGCTAACCACGCACAACAAAACGATGGCGCTCACTCAGGCGATCAGCGGCCTGAGTGGAATCGGCAAGACGCAGACTGCGTTAGAGTACGCCTATCGTCACCAGCACGAATATCGCTACGTTTTGTGGACCACTGCTGATACCGCTGAAGGTTTGAGCGTCTCTTATGCGAAGTTCGCCGAGTTATTGCAGGTGTCGGGCCGCGACGAGAAGGATCAGCAAAGAACCATCCAGGCGTTCAAACGCTGGCTAGCCCACCAACGCGACTGGCTTCTGGTTCTCGATAATGCCGACGACGTGCTAATGGTCCGCGACTTCTTGCCTGATGGCCCTTATATGAATGGACATATTATCCTTACCACCCGTGCGCAGGCGCTTGGAGGCATAGCCAATGCCATCGATATTGAAAAAATGGGCAAAGAAGAGGGCGTGCAATTCTTGCTCAAGCGTGTAAGGAGAAATGGCAGCATCAGCACAGAGCGAGTCGCCGCTGAAGCGATTGTGCAGGAGCTAGATGGCTTGCCTCTTGCGCTAGATCAGGCTGGAGCATATGTTGAGGAAACTGGCTGTAGCCTTGCGACTTATCTAAAGTTCTATGAGACTCGGCATAAGGATTTACTAGAACGGCGTGGAAGGCTGGTGAGAGACCACCCTGATGCAGTTGCGACTACATGGTCAATCTCAATACAGAAAGTTGAAAAGGAGAATCTTGCCTCTATAGCCCTGCTGAAATTGTGCGCGTTTCTGGCTCCTGATGCGATTCAGGAAGAGATGATTGTGGAGAGAGCAAGATATCTGGGGAAAGAACTGAGTTTGGTTGCTGCTGACGCATTTTTACTTAATGAAGCAATGGGGCTGCTGCGACGGTATTCGTTGGCGAAGCGCAACCAGGAGACGAACACGTTAAGCTTGCATCGTCTGGTGCAGGTTGTACTTAGAGATGGGATGGATAATGAGGAGCAGCGACGATGGGTAGAGCGAGCCGTGTGGATGGTGAGTGAGGTGTTTCCAGTTGGTGATTATGAAAATTGGGAGCAATGCCGCCGCTATTTGCCTCATGCTCAGATTTGTATAGAGTTGATAAAACAATATCGGATAGAGAGTGAAGAGGCATCTTATTTGCTCTATAATGTTGGATATTATTTTTACCAGCAAGGAGATTATAAGCGTGCTGAAGAATGTTATGTTTCTAATTTAGAGATTTGTCAGAAAATTTTTGGTTTTGAGCATGACAGTACGAGAGAGGCTATGCATGAGTTAGGAAAGTCATATTATGAGCAAGAGAAGTATAAGGAAGCAGAAGCACTCTATAAACAAGTCATTGAACTTGACGAAAAGATACGAGGATTAGAGCATTGTGATACAGCGGCGACATTGCATGAGCTAGGAAGGCTGCATCTTGCTCAGAAAAAGTACGAAGAGGCAGAAACATTCTATAAGCAAGCTCTTGAGATCTATGAGAAAACGATAGGGCTAGAGCATCCATTCGCAGCGATAACGTTGCATGAGTTAGGAAGATTGTATCATGCTCAGGAAAAGTACAAGGAATCAGAAGAGTTCTATAAGCAAGCCTTGAAAATATATGAGAAGACGTATGGATTGGAGCACCCATTTACGGCAAACACATTACATGAATTAGGGCGACTGTATCAAGATCAGGAGAAGAATAAAGAAGCAGAAGCGCTTTATAAGCAAGCGCTTGAGATCAAGGAGAAGACACAAGGATTAGAGCATCTCGATACAATCAATACCACTAAATTCTACGCCTCTCTTTTATATAAAACCAATTACATCTCCCAAGCCAAAAAGTTGCTAGCTCGTGTCAATTTAACATTGGACGATCTTTACTCATGATTCCTCCACAATCCTCGTGCAATTCTCCTGAATCCGTTTCAAAAACTCCCTCAATTGTGCTTTCTCTTGCTCGGAAAAACCGGCCAGTACGTTTTGTTCAGCGCGTTCGACGATGCTCCAGAGTTGGGCGAGAATGCGTTCGCTAGACTCAGTAGGCGCGATGCTGTCCTGGGTGGCGTCGGTGTAGTGGATGTAGCCCTTCTCGATCAGGGGTTGCAAGAGGGCGTCGAGTTCGTGGGGGAGTGCGCCAGTGTCGCGCATGACCTGTTCGCGCGTCATCAATTGATCGCAGACAAGGATCATCAATAAGACGGCTTGCTGGCCTGTCAGATCGGAGACTTTGCGGATCTGGGCGTCGAAGGCTTGCAAGATGAGCTTGCCGGCGATGTTGACTTCGCGGCCTGTGTTGGAGCGGATATAGTCGATCAACATAGTAAGTACCATCCGAAACTTGAGTTCGTAGAGGCTGATGCCGGTCGCCACCCCGACATTGAGCGATTCCACCTGCCCACTCATCGGGATCTGTACCACAATATCAGCGTTGCGCACGATGTCGTCAGCGATCCCCTCAGTCTCGTTGCCAACTACCAGCGCAACCGGCCTCGCCTGCAATGGGGCCATCGCTTGAATATCCCGCGCATATGGGCTGGTGGCGATCACCTGATAGCCTCGCTGTTTGAGCGCTGCAATCGCCTCGCCGCCACTCTGGAAGCGTTGCACACGTGTCTCAAAGACGCGGCCCCGCGATGCGCTGATGATCTTTTTGTAGAACAGATCTAAGCTGCTGGTCGTCGAGACAATATCGCGAATGCCAAAGGCGCTGGCAGTGCGCACAATGGTCCCGATATTACCATGATCCTGCACGCGATCCAGCACCACCACAAAATCGCCCATTGTCTCGGGTTCTGTGAGCGCTTGTGAGATGCGCGCCACGCCCAGTAGCGGAACGAGATACGAGGTGTCGCTGATCTTCTTGAGTATGCCATCCGAGACGAGATAACTGGGGATACCATGCTGGTGCAATTGGGACAGAACCGGATCATGCTCATGCGAGGCGCTATAAAAGACGTGTTCAATGGGCAGGCGTGCCTCGATAGCCCAGACAATGCTCTCGCTGCCCTCCAACAAGCACTTATGCAGTCGTGTACGTGCTGAGGCAGCTGTCAGTTCGCGAGCTTCGGCGACACGTGGATCTTTGATAGAGGTGATCTGTCCGGTTTGCGTCATGATTAGCCCTTCACGATGAGTGTTGCCGAAATCATAGCATACTTGTTGGAGCGGTTCAAATGCCATTTGAGCGCATGAAAAATTTCGCTCGATACGACATCACCGGTTTCAGATGAACATTGACATTAGCACAGCCATATCGGTATACTGGAAGGGAAAAACAGTGAGAATGCTCCTGATATTCCCCAATGAAGGAGAAAAGCACGAGATGAATGATCCAATCAGGCAACCATCTTCAGAATCGAAAAGCACATATGTATTTGATCCCGAAAGCCCGGAAGAGTTGACGCGTCTGCTGGCGATGGATCGCACGACAACCAGGGCGATGGGAGGACCGCTGGCAAACCTGCCCGATTTGCCGGAAAACGCCGATGTGCTGGATGTCGCCTGCGGTCCCGGCGGCTGGGTATTGGATGTCGCTCTTGAACACCAGGAGTCGCGGAGTATTGGCGTCGATATCAGCCAGCGCATGATCAATTATGCCAACGCACGCGCGCAGGCCCAGAAGCGGCAGAATGCATCTTTTAGAGTAATGGATATCACCCGCCGCCTCAAGTTTGCCAACAATAGCTTCGATCTCGTCAATGGTCGCTTTCTCACCTCAGTGTTGCCGAGCGCGAAATGGCCGTCGTTCCTGCAAGAGTGTCGCCGCATCACTCGTCCAGGCGGCCTTATTCGACTGACGGAAAGCGAGTATATCGGCCTGACTAACAGCCCCGCCTGCGAAAAGATCCGGGTGCTCGGCAGCAAGTTGCTGGTGTCAATGGGACACGGCTTTTCGGTCGATGGCGAATCATTCGGCATTACACCCATGATCGCACGGCTGATGCAGAAAGCAGGCATCGAACAGGTGCAGCAGAGCATCCATATGGTCAATTTTTCAGCAGGAACTGATGCCTGGCCCGAATTTTTGCATAATATGGAGCTTGGGGCTACGTTGGGTTTGCGCATGGCCCAGAAGGTCGGAGCGCCTGTTTCGGAAGATTCTGAAGCGCTCATCCAGCAGGCAATCATGGAGATGCATCGCGAAGATTTTTGCTGTATCTGGTGGTTTATCAGCACATGGGGCATTAATCCCGGCAATTAGTCGCATTGAGCCGCAAAAGACTTGACATTTCGCAATGAATATGTTATATATTTAGAAGCGTACTCTTATAGCAAGGGCATACATACATAGCTCATTTGGTAGAGCAAATCGTTTGTCACGATTTGGTAACGGGTTCGATTCCTGTTGTATATTCCGCTTCGGCGGATGCACTTGCAACTCGTACGCTTCACCCCACCGACAAAACCCCGCAGCCGCAAGGCTGTTTTTTTGTGGTGCACACATCCCCTCATTTCACCACATCGATCCAGTAACGAAGCTTCTTGACCGAAGAACCATTGACCACCACCGCATTTTCAAAGCAACCGCCGTTGGACTCGATGACCTTCTTCGAGCCGATATTGTTCTCGTCGCACGTCACCAACACGCGGGTTAGTCCGATGGCCCTGGCTTGTTCAAGCCCCAGGCGTAGAATTTCCTTGCCGTAGCCCTGACAGCGGCGCGAGGGCCGGATCACATAGCCGATATGTCCCGCGATTTTGAGCAGAAAGTCATTGAGTTCATGGCGCAGGGAGAGGCGTCCGATAACCTCATTGCCGTCAATCAGCCAGAAATCGGTAGTTGGCACCGTGTCCGGGCTGATGCGGCGGCGATCTTTCTGATTCTGCATGCGGCGTAGATAGTTGGCAAAGTTACGATGTAACTGTTGCACATCGTAATCGAGGAGCCGTCCCTCGCCCTGAAACTCCTGCACCGCTGCAATGATCTGCTCTTTATATTGCGTCGTTGGTTCGATAAGAAAACTCATGATAGCGATACCTTCCGCTCTCCATTGTTCAGAGGCATCTCCAGCTCGATTTCGTCGCGAATAGGGATACCGTGTTCACCAATCAAAGGGATTTGAGGTTTGAGCTTGCGCGATACCTCGTCGATAGCGTTTCTATGCACCGCCACCAGGACGAAGCCGTGCCGCTGATAGAAGCGCAGGGCCGTCAGGTTGTCGTTGGTGGTGATGAGCCAGAGTCGCTTACACCCTGTTCGTTGTGCCTCTTGTCGAACAGCATCGATCAATGCTGTGCCAATGCCCTTCCCTGGCCGCGTACTATCTACGCTGACAACCTCGCACTCGTTGCCCTGGATATGATAGGTAATCAGGCCAACGCGTTTACCGTCCTCAACGGCGATAAAGCCGGGCAGTGCATCGGCGGTGTAGAAGGTTCCTCTGGAGATAATGATATTGCTGCCCCATTGCTCAGAAATGAATTGCAGAATCCAGATGCGATCATGGCTGGTAAGTGGGCGAATCGAGAATGCTGGCATAGCTGGCTCCAATGGCATGCTAAACAAAGACGTTGTTCATCTCTTCTTTGAAAATGCTTCTTGTATGAACAGTATACAAGTTGGTAACAGGTTTGGGTAGAGGTCCGTTTGCATGACAATTTCTTTCTATCTAATAGGTATCGGTAACATGTAAGACGTGCGAGAATGCCGGTCGTGCAAGCATACGCGACAGCAGCATCAAGGCAAGCGGAATGAGCAGCAGGCAGACGCCCAGAGCGATGCCCAGGGGAAGTGGAACAACGACCTGTGCAGAAAGCATTTGCTGGCTGGCATACGACGTTACGCCGACCGAGGTAGTTGTGTGTAGCGGGAGATGGTTAAGTAGAATCGGTATAAACGTCGCGGCCAGGAGGAGGCCAATCAGCATACCTGGCAGTAGCGCCATTAGATACGCACTGGCTTGCTCCCAGATCAGCAGGCTGGCGACGCGTCCCGGCTCCGTTTCCAATGCATGCAACAGCGCTCGATTGACCTGAAGCTTTGTGGTTCCGGCGCGGATAGCCAATATATTGCTGAACAGGGCCAGCAGGAAAGTGATTGCGGCTCCAATGCTAAGCATGCTCTGGGCTAGCATAGCCAGTGGGTCTGCTTGTAGCGAGGACAGCAGAAAGCGGCGGTCGAGCAGATTATCGAGCCGCAATGAGTTTGTGAGGGTTTTGCGCACATATTTGAGCGTCGCCTCATCGTTGCTGGTACGCAGCCAGACGTGATTGAGGGGTAGGATAGCCAGACCGTTTTTGATTCGATAGTTGATAAGGCTTTGATAGTCAACCAGCATGCCATTGCTGGTGCCCGGAATGTGAGCGACGCTGGCGAGAACCACATAGCGAACCGCGCGTGCAGTTTTATTGGGCGTCGTATGTTCGTAGAGCGAGAAGGCCATGCCTGGATGCAGAGAGAACATTTGCATGGTCGGGTTATCAACAATAGCTGGCACGACATGAAATTCTGTTGCCATGAGCCGCTGGTCAATCAATTGATCCATCATTTGTGACAGAGAAACTTCTGGATTTTGGCGCGGCCAGAGAGCTGTACGAGCAAATGTTGCCGCATCGACGGCCTGAATCTGGATGGCGTCGCCTGATGCACTATCACTCATGGCACTGGTAATGGCTCCAACGGTGACAGAGGTTGCGCCACGCATATGCAGATAGGGGGCAGCAACAGCCTGAATCGATGGAGAGGTGGTCGTCAGCGTACCGCTAAAGTCGGCTCCAACCACGTTGGCGGCGATATCGTTGATTCGTCGCTCTTGTGATGTGGTAAATATCAGAGCGAAGATAGTAAAGGTAATTGCCAGCACGAGCAGCATTGTCATACGAGCAAGGCCGCGCGGAGAGCGAATTCGATGCATCACAGTCAGCATCGGCGTTGTCGCGTAGCCGGGCTGCATAATCTGGATACCAGCCATCGACAGCAGAGCGATACCACGCAGGCAGAGTGGGAGGATACCGGCAAACAACAGCATTGGAGCAAATGGGGCTGTGAGCGGGAATGGTGCTGGTATGATGCTATCGCGTGGTCTGACAAGACCAAGCAGCAGTACATAGGATGCCAGGCCGATCAGAGCCAGCAGGATCTCGAGTTTCACATGCTCTTTATGCGGTGGCTCGATTTCACGGACTGCCTCGTTGTGCAGGCGCGGCATAGTGCGATGGAGTGTGTAGTATAGCGTCGCGACGATGATCCCAAGAGATAATAGCATCGTTCCACTTGCATAGTGCCAGGTATGCAGGAAGAAGGGGAGCGGGTTATGCCAGAATGCTTGCAACAGGTGTCTGCCGGGAAAGAGAGAGGTGGCGCTCAGATAGGCCAGGGGAGGACTGATGAGACAAGCAAACAGAGCAGCGCCAGCGCTTTGTGGGAGCAGCGAGACGAGCATCTGACGCACGCTGGCACCCCGATGATGCAGAACTGCCAGCGTATCGGCCTGTCGCTCAACCAGCGCCCGCGCCATCAAATGGACGAAGAAGAGTAGCAGCAGGAACACTTGTGACGCGATGCTGAGCAGTGGCAGGTGTGCGGCGCTGAGACGGAGGCGTAGCTCTGTTGTTGGTGACACCTCCATCAGTGCTGGAAGCAAGCAGGCGAGAAAAATCTGCCCGATCATTGCCAGACTCATCAAGAGAAAAAGCAGTCGTTGTTGTCGCCAGTGCCAGATCGCGCACGATATCATAGCGGGAATGGCACGTTGTCGGTCAGTAGGAGTGGTCAATGACCGGGGAATAAGACGCGCCATATGGTTTCCTTCTCTACATGAGATGCCAGAGATGCGGACGCTGCATGATAAATAGAGATGCGAAAGGGAGCAACTACCGTCTGCTGGCTGGCATTGAGTTTGCCTACGTACCATTGTAGCACGAAGATTTCATGTGGGACAAGCATTGTAATGGTTTTGTGTGGGAGAAAAAGGCCGTCGCCACCAGCAACGAGACGAGCGGCAGAGTCGTTGCTGGTGGTAACAGTACCGATGCCACCCATACATCCGGGAAGAGTTCTGCTGGATGTATGGGGGCGCAGGGGTGCTTATGGTTTCAGGACGACCTTGATGCAGCCATCCTCTTTATGTTTAAAGATCTCATATCCATGTGGAGCCTCATCGAGGCGAAGGGTATGAGTGATGATAAACGAGGGGTCAATCTCACCATGTTCAATGCGCTCTAAAAGTGGCTGGAGATATTTCTGTACGTGCGTCTGGCCCATTTTGAACGTCAGCCCTTTATTAAAAGCGGCACCAAAGGGGATCTTATCGAGGAAGCCACCATAGACGCCCAGGATAGAGACGGTGCCACCTTTGCGGCACGCCTGAATCGCTTCGCGCAAAACGTGAGGGCGGTCAGTGCTTAAATGCGTTTTCTGCTTGGTCATATCGATAGCGGCATCCAGCGTATCCCCATGTGCTTCCAGGCCAACGGCATCGATACAGGCATCGGGTCCGCGCCCGCCCGTCATCTGCTTGAGCGCTTCAATGACATCGGTTCCTTCGTAATCGATAACCTCGGCGTGTCCCTGCTCAGAGGCCATGCGCAGGCGTTCGGGGACGCGATCAATGGCAATCACGCGAGCAGCCCCCAGCAAATAGGCGCTTCTAATGGTGAGCTGTCCAACGGGTCCGCAGCCCCAGACCGCTATCGTATCGCCGGGCTGGATGTTGCAGTTCTCTGCTGCCATATAGCCGGTTGCGAAGATATCGGAGAGGAAGAGAACCTGCTCGTCCTTCAGCTGGTCCGGTATTTTGATCGGGCCGACATCGGCGAACGGCACTCGCGCATATTCGGCCTGCCCACCAGCGTAGCCACCGAAGAGATGTGAATAGCCAAAGATGCCAGCTGCCGAGTAGCCATACATCGCTTCGGCAAGGGCAGCGTTGGGATTAGAATTATCGCAGAGCGACCACAGTTGTTGCGAGCAGAAGAAACAGCGGCCACAGGCAATCGGGAATGGCACCACCACGCGATCACCCTTTTTGAGATTTTCCACCCCATTGCCAACTTCGACGATCTCGCCCATAAACTCATGGCCCAGAATATCGCCCTTCTCCATCGTGGGAATATAGCCATCGTATAGATGTAGATCGGAACCACAGATTGCTGTCGTGGTGATCTTGACGATGGCATCGCGTGGATTGAGTATTTTTGGGTCAGGTACGTTTTCTACCCGCACCTTATGAGGACCATTCCAGCATAATGCTCTCATTCTTGCCTCCTGATCTTTTATTGCCTCTGCCTTTTGGTCGTGCCTTTGGGCTGACCCTTGATTGTTGCGATCTCGCCCGCCTCCATCAGTTCTTTAAAGCGGCGCAGATCCTCCAACGCCTCTTTATCGGCCAGATAACTGATTACCTGTTTCATGTTTTTCCGTAAGAAATTGCGGGGCGAGGGATAATCGAGTTCGAGCGTCACAATAGTACCGCGACCATCGGAGGCGGGTACAAAATAGACGCGCCCGGCCTGAGCCACCACGAATTTTTTCCCCAGCACCCTCCATTCGAGCAATTGTCCCGGCTGTTCCTGCGTAAACTCGGCGTACCATTGAAGCTTCTTGCCGGAGGGGAGGCGTGCTGTCCAGTGCGATGTTTTCGCATCCGTTTGCTGGACGTTTTCAACTCCCATCATATATGAAGGGGCCTTCCCGATATCATGCCAGGCACTGTAAAGTTCTTCGGGCGAGCGGTTGATCGTCATAGAACGACGCACTCGCGTTCCTGCCTGTTGTGGTATGGCAACGAGGGTCACTTCTCGTCGCGATGTGCTGATGCCAAGCGCCTTGTATACCAGACTGCGCCCACTGATGCCGCGATAAAGCAGATCAGCACCGAGTAGAGCAACAAAGGTGCCGGGAAGGTCGAGGCGGCGCAGACCATAGAACGTCAGCAGGCCACCTGCGATGCTTGAGAGCCAGCGTTCGGGCTGACCAACGTTGACGTTTGCCTGCCCTGATTGCGTGGGAGCATGCATTCCTTCGCTCCTGGTTGTCTCTGTTGACGTTTTTGTAATAATTGCAGACATGCTTTTCTCTTCCGTAAGGTAAAGGACGTTCAAAGACATAGGTATCACGGCAAGAGCAGCAGAAGGGTTTCGCATGAGGTTTGATCGCTCACAACGACAGCTTCTTATGCGGGGTCATCACAATTTTATGAAAATATTGTCTATTGATTGATTTTATTTGCCATTTCTATTGACAAATTTTACTATCGTATGTTACTATTACCATGTCGTTAATGAAAAATAACAGAGAGAAAGAGATATTCCCTTCATAGGTAGCGATAATCCCTTATGATTGTTGCTACCTGAAGGAGATATGAGTCATCCCAGACTGTTTCCTTGCGGCTCTCGCACGCCTCAGCGCCTTCAGCAGCGAGCCGCTGTGCGGCGAGCAGTGCGGGCAGAGGTCGTCACAAAACAATTCGGGATGCCTCATAAAAGGAGAGCTATAAAAAGATGTACCCACTCATAACGAGAGATCCTGTAAGTGGTGCGGAGCTGATAGTGACCCGGTTGGAGTGTCCCGAGAGCGGAGTCGCGATCGAGGGGCGTTTCAGCCTGGGTTGGATTGGCCGCCTGACGCGCGAGCAGCTCGATTTTGTTGAGATGCTGGTGAAATATCGAGGCAACATTCAGCGTCTGGCAGCTGAGAAGAACATCGCCTACAACACCGCGCGCAGCCGCCTGGACGAGATCGTCGCCGCGCTGGGAGGTACTCCCGAGAACGATGGACGTGTAGATCGTCGGGCCGTTCTTGATAGGCTGGCGGCAAAAGAGATCAGCGTTGAGGATGCTATGCGCTTGCTGAAAGGCTAACCCATGTCTGCGAAGGAAGAGCGAGATCGTATCTTGCAAATGGTTGAGGCTGGTCAGGTATCAGCTATCCAGGCGTCGGAGCTATTGGACGTGCTGGAAGAGGACGCCGAGCCGCCACGCGACCGCAGCCGAGAGCGACGTGATCGGACATTGCGCGTGCGTGTTACGAGCCTGAAGGCGAGGCAGCAGAAAGTATATGCCATTGCCGCACTCCCAATCAGCGTTATTCAGGCCGGTATGCGGCTTGGGGGGCAGATGATCCCGCAATTGAACAACAGCGCTTTACACGATTTATTACAGGCTATTGAAACGGAGTCCTCCGGTCGTCTGTTGGATCTGCAAGACCTGGAAAGAGGCGAGCGTCTGGAGATTTTTGTTGAATAAAGAGCAAAAAGCAAAGCAAAAAGGAGTTTACAATGCAGCAGACTTTTCCTGCGGGTACGGCGCAGCGTGTATTGATACATTCTATTCATGGCGATCTCAAGGTGTATGGCTGGGATCAGCAGACGATCCAGGTCGATGCTGAGGGGAATGTTGAGCGGATGGTGCCCGAGGGCGACACGTTGAGCATTTACGTCAGCCACAATTCTCTCGGGTTACAGGTGCCGGTCGAAACCATTGTTGTTGTGCAGGACGTGCACGGCGAGATGCGGATCGAGAGTGTGCGCCGGGCAGAGATCCGCGAAGTGCGCGGAGATGTTGGCATCAAAAATATTCGTGAGAGCGCGACCCTGACTAATATTGGTGGTGATACAAGCCTCGTCGATATCAGCAACGAGGTCTCGGTTCACAATATTGGTGGGGATATGGAAGTGCGCAATGTGCCTCTGGTGCGTGTTGGCGGCAACTTGAAGGGGGACGCGGCGTTCCTGAACGTGAATCGTCTGGAGGTCGAGCAGATTGCTGGATCGCTGGCGTTAAAAGCTGTTGAGGAGGCTGCGGTTGGTAGCGTTGGCGGTGATCTTGAGGTGACAGAGAGCGTGGCCGTGTTGCGCTGTGGCAATGTTAGCGGCGATTGTCAGGTCCAGGGCGGCGGTAACGCTGAGGTGCAACTGGAAAATGTCGGCGGCGATTGCAAGGTGAACGGAGCCGCTCGCTTGAATGTGAGCAACGTCGGTGGCGATTGTCGCGTGCATGGCAATGCCAGCGCTGAGGTTGCGGTTGGCAATGTTGGCAGCGATCTCTCGATTGTAGGGGCCGCACACATCACTAGCGGCATGATCGGCAGCGATTGTACGTTGCGCGACGTGCAGGGCGACGTCACGCTGGGTCATGTTGGCAGCGATGCGGTACTCACCGGTGTTGGTGGCAACTTGCAGGTCGGCAATATCGGCGCGGATGCGCGTTTGAAGGGGCTGCACGGCAATATTCAGGTTGGCAGCATTGGCGCGGATCTGGAGTTGCAGGCCGATTTCCCGCCTGATAGCAACACGCGGCTCTATGTTGGCAAGGATGCGCGCGTGGTGTTGCCAGAGAGCGCAAACCTGACCATACGTGCCTATGTGGGCGGCAGCGTGAAGGGCCACGCCATTGTCTCCAGTTCTGCCGGTAATCAGGTCAATCTGACCTACGGCGAGGGCGCAGCACAGCTGGATTTGACAGTGGGACATGATCTCGTGCTAAAAAGCAACGATGCACCGCGTAGCAGCAGCAGCACCGCTTCCAGTTGGGATTGGGGCTGGAACGAATTTGGCCGGGAGATGTCTGATTTCGGGCGAGAGATGTCCGAATTTGGGCGCGAACTGAGTCTGGATATTACCGCAGCAGTGCAGGAGGCAACGGCCTCGCTTGGTGCTGAGATTACTGGCAGCTTTGCACAGGCGGCGGAGGAGAAAGTGCGTCGCGCCCAGCAGTATGCGGAAGAGCAGCGGCGCAAGGCTGAGGCCCGAGCGCAGAAGATTACCCAGGAGCAGATGCGACGTGCCGAAGAGGTCCAGCGTAAGGCGATGGAGCGCACGCAAAAGTTTTCTGAAGAGCAGCGACAACGAGCGCAAAAAATGGCGGAGGAGCAGAGAAAGCGAGCCGAGGAGTGGCAGCGCAAGGCTGAAGAGCGAACTCGCCGTTTCACCGAAGAACAAAGAAAGCGGGCTGAGGAACATGCTCGTCGCGCCCGTGAGCATGCTGAGCGCATCAATATCCGCATCAACAACCGCGAGTGGCGCATGGATTCGGAGCGTTTAGAACGTATTCTGGAGCAGGCCCAGCGTGCGGCATCTGAGGGCGTGTATGGAGCTTTAGAGGCTGTGGAGCAGGCATTGAACAATCTGCATATCCCGGTGCCACCACCAGCGCCACCAATGCCACCGGCTGGAGAGGCGATTCCGGGCACGCCAATCCCGCCAGCACCAGCAACGCCGCCAGTAGTTGCGCCAATCCCGCCAGCACCAGCAACGCCGCCAGTGGTTGTGCCAATTCCACCGGCATCACCGATTGAGCATTCCGAAGAGGAAGTCAATCACGAGCAAGAGGATAGTGATCTGGATGCAGCTGGTAGAGAAGAGGAGAAGCCTGCACCTGTTGCGGCCAATCCAGAGCAGGAGCGCGAGGCGATACTCAAGATGATCGCTGAGGGCCGCATTACCCCGGAAGAGGGCGATATGCTGCTAGAAGCGCTGGGCAGCTAATGAAAAAAATGTCGTAGTCGCGCGATTTATCGCGCTTGTGCAGAGATGTGCGATAAATCGCGCGACTACGACATTTTCGCTATTTCGCTAGCTTATGCAGAGCCGTGATCAGCTTCTCGATCTCCTCGTAGGTGTTATAATGCGTCAAGCCCACGCGCACCAGTCCTCCATGATCCTCCAATCCCAGCTGTTCGGTGACGGACAGGGCGTAGAAATTGCCATCCCAGACGTAGATCTGCTCGCCTGCCAGCGCTTCGGCAACGGCGCGGGGAGAGTGGCCTTGCAGCGTGAACGAGAAGGTTGGGACGCGTTGGTTCATGCGTTCTAGATCGGTGATGCCATAGAGATGAAGGCCTGGAACCGAAGTTAGCCCCTTTACCAGCGCCTTGTTGATATCCAGCTCGTAGGCTTCGATGGCGGCCATCCCTTGCTTGAGCGCCAGACCACGACCGCTATAGCTGTTTTGATACTGAGCGGCAAATTCGCTGCCAAACGTGATACCAAGCCAGCTGAGATATTCAAGCACCCCTAATATACCGGAGATCGACTCGAAGCTCTGCGTGCCAGTCTCGAACTTGTCGGGTGGCAGTTTGCCTGAGGGCCGCACTTTATAGGCTGTCAGGCGGTCCAGCAGGTCGTATTTGCCGTAGAGGATGCCGGTATGTGGTCCAAAGAACTTATAAGCGGAGCAGGCCAGAAAATCGCAGTCCAATGCCTGCACATCAATTCCTCTGTGCGGAGCAAGCTGGACGGCATCGATAAAGCAGACCGCACCAACGGCGTGTGCCAGTTGTACCACGCGCTGCACGTCGTTGATCGTGCCAACGGCGTTTGAGGCGTAGCCCACTGCCACAATCTTTGTACGCGGAGTAATCTGCCGCTCCATCTCCTCCATATTCAGTGTGCAATCTTCGGGATGGAAATCGACCCAGCGCACCTGACAGCCGCGATCTTCGGCGATCAGCAGCCAGGGCGCAACATTAGCATCATGATCCAGGCGCGTCGCGACCAGTTCGTCTCCGGGTTGCAGGGTGCGGGCGAGGCTGCGACTGATATGCAGAGTCAGGCTGGTCATGTTCTGACCGAAAACTATCTCCTCTGGTCGGGCCGCGTGCAGAAAATCGGCTACCGCCTGTCGCGCCTCCGCAATGGTGGCATCGGATGCGACGCTGGTATGGAATGCGCCACCATTGTTCGCGTTGCTGGTGAGAAAATACTCTTGCATGCGCTGAATCGTTTCCTGGGCCACCTGCGTTCCGCCGGGATTATCGAAAAATATTGCGCCAGTCTTGAGCGAGGGAAAATGAGTACGAACCGTGTCCGTCTGAAGCATGATATCTCCTCCATCCAATGTGAGCAGCACTGAAACATAGTCGCGTTGCCAGTTGGCAATTGCGCCTGCTTCATTGTATCATCTGATTCTTTGATGAGTTGTTTCATTATGAGGAGCATTGAGTATGGATGCAAACAGGTTGCAAATGCCATCTGAGTTGAGGCGCTTGCTGGGTGATGGCGAGTGGCTGGCCGATACAATGGGGTGTTCCGACTCGCAGGTTTTTCATGTTGGACATGGATATTTGAAGATCGTGCCGCGTGTGTCGTTGATGAACCTGCGGGCCGAAAAAGATCGCATGCTCTGGTTGCAGGGACGCCTGCCCGTTCCCGAAGTCTATTATTATGGCGTCGATGAGCAGAACGAATATCTCTATATGTCTGAAATTCCCGGCGTAATGGCCTGCGATCCGGTTTTTCGTAATGATATGCCCGAACTGATTGCTCTATTGGCGGAGGCCCTGCGTATGATGCATGCTGTGGATATTGCGCAGTGTCCCTTCGATCAGAGCCTCTCGTATCGTCTGGCCCTCGCGTATCAAGGCGTGCAACAGGGCCGTGTCGCTGAGGAGGCGATCACTGCCCGTTATCCCGATCTAATCCCTGCCACGCTCTATGAACATCTGACCAGAGTACGTCCAACCGAAGAGGATCTCGTTTTCACACATGGCGATTTCTGTCTGCCGAATATTCTGCTTGATCGCGAACGGCACCGTGTCAGCGGCTTTATCGACCTGGAATACGCTGGCATGGCGGATCGGTATCGCGATTTCGAGCGGGTGTGCTGGAGTCTTGGCTTCAATTTTAGTCGAGAATGGATACCAGCATTATTGAAGGCGTATGGTCTGGAAGAAGAGGATCAGAAGAAGATGATGTTTTATGCGCAATTGGAAGACCTCTTGTGGGCCAGCGAATTGCCATGAAAGGATGAGTAAGAGCGCTGACCAAGACTGGCATGTAACGCAATGGCGGGATGGCGCGTGTAAAAGGGAGCAATACATCTCCGTCGTTAGATGGAAGAAAGGAAGTGAGGTGTCATGCATACTCGCCAGCTTGGTAACACTGATATGCAGATTACTCCTATCGGATTGGGGGCGTGGGCAATTGGCGGTGGTGGTTATGCATTTGGCTGGGGACCGCAGGAGGATCAGGAATCGATCAAGACGATTCAGCGTGCAATGGAACTGGGCGTGAACTGGATTGATACTGCGGCCGTTTATGGCCTGGGGCATTCAGAAGAAATCGTCGGTCGCGCCATCAAAGGACAGGCCTGGAAACCATATATCTTCACTAAATGTTCTCTTGTGTGGGATAGCAATGGTGAAGTTTCTAATAGCTTGAAAGCCGATTCAATCCGCCGCGAGGTGGAGGCCAGCCTTAAGCGCCTGGGCGTCGATGTGATCGATCTGTACCAGGTTCACTGGCCCAATCCCGACAAGGATATTGAGGAGGGATGGAGCACGCTGGCGCAATTGAAGAAGGAAGGCAAAGTGCGGGCCATCGGCGTCTCGAACTTTAACGTCGAACAGATGCGCAGGGCGCAGAAGATTGCGCCTATCGATTCGTTGCAGCCTCCCTATTCTCTGATCAATCGAGAGGCTGAGCGCGAGATCCTGCCGTTTTGCCAGGAGAATCATATCGGTACGATTGTCTATTCGCCGATGGCTTCCGGCCTGCTCACGGGACAAATGAGCAAAGAGCGTATCGAGAATCTGCCCTCCGACGATTGGCGCAGAAACAATCCAGAATACCAGGAGCCGCGTCTCTCACGTAATCTGAAGCTGGCTAATGTGCTGAACGATATTAGCTTTGTGCATAACGTCACTGCGGGCGTGGTTGCTATTGCCTGGACGCTGCAAAATCCGGCAGTGACCGGGGCTATTGTCGGTTCGCGAAGCCCTGGACAGATAGAGGATCTTCTCATTGGAGCCGAGTTCCGCCTGACCGATACCGAAAAAGAGCAGATCGAAAAGTTTCTGAAAGATAATCCCTGATCCGCTGAGACTGTATTGAAGAGTGCAATGTATGCAGACCGTCATTTCTGAATGAGTGGCGGTCTGCATACATTGCTTTTTGTTATGCCAGAGGAAGCAACCAGCGTTCAAACCAGGCGGAGGCGAGGCGGGCCACCTCGCCAAGCGAGTGCTGATCGGCAAAGAGAGAAGAAACGCCCTGAACTGGCTCAAACTGCTTGTTGTGTTGAAGCAATGCCAGTGCCTCTTGCTGCGATTTGACGGTATCCTCGTCTTGTTCGGCGGCGATTAACAGAGTTGACGCGAGGACGCCTGGGAGCGCTGAACGGGCAGATTCCAGCGGTCCACCGGCCACAACAACCGCAGTTGGGATATCGGGGCGCTCCGCTGCCGCAATCAAAGCTGCTGCACCCGCTATGCCGCTCCCAAAATAGCCGGGAGAGAGATGCGCTGTCTCTGGATTCTCCATGAGCCACTCGGCCAGGCCAATGATGCGTTGTTGCATGACCTCTGTATTGAGCCGAAAATACCTGGTTTGCGCATCCAGTTCCCTCTCTTCGCTGGAGAAGAGATCAACGATCAATGTCGCAATGTTGTGAGTATGGAACACCTGAGCGAGATTGATCGCCGTCTGATGAGGATTCTCTTCGAGCGTCTCGATGCCATAAGTCAGAATAACCTGCCCCTTCGCCTGTTGGGGCAAGAAAATGATGCCATTAAGATCAACCGCGCCTGCTGATACCTGGATCAGGCGTCCATCATATGTGTTTTGAGCCGTTTCATTCTGACGATGCGTTGTGTCTGACATGCTATCTGCTTCCTTTCCGTGACCTGCTCTATGTTATTCAGTTATTACTGTTATCACGATTGTAACTGGCCTTCGTCTCAGCGCGAGGATCTCTACCAGCAGAAAGGGAAAAGTTTGCTGGAGAGGATTCGGGGCATCATAAATGTTGGTGATGTATTAAAAAGTTATCCATCGGAAGTAAAATCTTGCTTTACTATATACTCATATTTTGATTGAAAACAGTGATGGATACCTGTAACTTTTTGTGGAGACATGCCGTGTCCAGATGGAACACCTGATTATAGTAAACCCAGGAATAGTCAGGAAGGGAGTACAGAGATATAAAGCACAGAAGATGTATGAGCATTGAAAAAACAAAGTGGGTCAGATACATTAGAAGCAAAGGAGAAGTTTATGACAACGAGGCGTACAACTGTAGTAGGAGTTTTTAATGATAAGACCCTGGCCGAGCGAGCGATAGATGCGCTCAAAGATGCTGGTTTCAGCAATGATGAGATTCGCTATTCTGGCGCTAGCGGCGGAGGGTTTTTCGATAACTTGAAGGGTTGGCTCGCTGGCGAAGGTACCGGGACGACTGGTAATGTGGAGAGCGATCTGAAAAATATGGGTGTACCGGAGGGCGAGGCCAACTATTATGCCGGAGAATATGAAGCCGGTCATCCTATTGTTGCCGTAAAATCTCCAGGCCATGAAAATGATGCGCTTGCCATTATGCGCAGCAATGGAAGCTCTCATTACGAAATGACCTCTGATGCGACGGGAACCGCTGCCCCATATACCAGCCGCGACAAAGATTACACTGGCACAACGATGGATACGGGAATGAGGACGGGTTACGCCCAGCAGTCTGGCATGACAAGTGATGAGGCGGCAAGGAATGCGCAGCCTGGGATGATCAATGAGACAGCCGTGCCGGATACCGGGACGACAAGCAGGGATATCAATATGATGGGCGAGAATGCACCCCAATCCGTTCGTGTGCGTGAGGAGCAGCTTCGGGCCGAGAAGCAACGCGTACAGAAGGGCGAAGTTCAGGTGCATAAAGAAGTGGTCGAGGAGCAGAAGAGCTTTGAAGTGCCAGTCAGACATGAAGAGGTGGTGGTTGAACGCAAACCAATCGTTGAGCCACGCCCGACCGATGTTCCTCTTGGACAGGATGAGACCATTCACATCCCCGTCAGCGAGGAGCAGGTCAATGTGACGAAGACTCCCGTTGAGAGCGAGGAGATCTCCCTTCGCAAGCGCCAGGTCGAGGAGCAGAAGCGTGTGAGCGATACCGTGCGCCGTGAGGAGGCCCATATTGAGCCAAGCGGCGATGTTCCGATTGTGAACGAAAGCGATGAGGAGAAACGCCCATAACCCCATTTGATAGGATTGTCACTGAAGGGTATGGAAGGAGTGAGCCATCGCTCGTCACCCTCTCGAAGGCCAGATCATCCGGCGAGACAGATGATCTGGCCTTATGTTACGCTCAATCTCCCTATTGTACTAGACTGCATTGGCGCTATTGTGCGATTGTTGCTGGTCGGTTAAACTAAAAGGCATAATCACCTTGCTCTCTTACCGCTATTTATGTGGCTGTAAGGAATAGAACTGTAGTTAGAGAATAGCAATTGACTTTGTGTTTCCCGAAAAAATAAACATGAAGGATTATAAAGAGGAATGGATATGGTCAAGACGACTCTCCCCGAAGATTGGCAGGATTTGCTCGCAGACGAACTCGAAAAGCCCTATTTCCAGCAACTCTATAACTTTGTGCTGGAGGAGCGCCAGAAACATACAATCTTCCCTCCGGCTAAAGAGGTCTTCTCCGCGTTGCGGTTGACTCCATATGAGAGAGTCAAGGTAATGCTGCTGGGTCAAGATCCCTATCACGATCATAATCAAGCACATGGACTCTGCTTCTCAGTGCGCCCTGGTATTACTCCGCCGCCATCGCTGCGCAATATCTTTAAAGAACTGCACGATGATCTCGGTTGCAGCATACCCAACAACGGCTATCTCGTTCCCTGGGCCGAGCAAGGAGTATTGTTGCTCAATGCAGTGCTGACCGTTCGTGCGCATGAAGCCGCATCCCACGCCAACAAGGGCTGGGAGACCTTTACAGACGCCATCATTCGCAAAGTCAGCGATAAGCCCGATCCTGTGGTGTTTGTGTTGTGGGGGAACTACGCGCGTAAGAAGAAAGCTCTGATTGATAAATCTCGCCACGTTATCGTCGAGTCGGCTCACCCCTCGCCTCTTTCCGCTAAACAATTCATGGGTAGCCGTCCCTTCTCCAAGATCAATGATGCCTTACGTGGGTTTGGCAAAGAGGAGATCAACTGGCAATTGCCCGATCTATAACAGCTACGTATCATTTCAGGATACTGTTGCTATCTGCAATGGTATCCTGTTTTATTTTTGGCCTGTCTATTCTGCCTTGAGAGGTGGCGTATTAAGAAGTAGAAGTGATATATAGTTTATGTATACATTCCTTATCAGGAAAAGACGGAATAGAGAGTTAATGTTACCATGACAAACACAGATGCAACACGACAAGGCAGATCTCCTCAAGCTCCCTTGATATTGGCGCTCGACGTTGGCACATCTTCAACGCGTGCCTTGCTCTTTGACGCAGCAGGGACAAGAGTTCCCGATATTGTTTCGCAACACCCATACCAGTTGACAACCGCCAGCGATGGCGAGGTCTCGGTCGATGTCGAAATGCTGGTGGATGTGGTCGCGCAAACCATAGATGAGGTGCTGAGCGCGGCCGGCTCGCTGGCACAGCAGATCGGCGCGGTGGCGATGGATACCTTCTGGCATGGCTTGATTGGGATTGATGCCTCCGGGCATCCGATTACCCCGCTGATTACCTGGGAGGATACGCGTGCCCATCAATCCGTATTGGAACTGCGCCAGCAATTGAACGAACAAGCCGTCCATGATCGAACAGGCGCACGTTTTCATGCCAGTTATTGGCCTGCCAAATTGCACTGGCTAGCAAAGCAGCAGGCCGAAACGTTCTCAAAGGCGGCCCAATGGCTTTCTTTTGGCGAATATTTGCATCGTAAGTTTATAGGCAAATCGGTTTGTAGCCTCTCGATGGCCTCGGGCACTGGCATGTTGACGACGCGTAAACATGCCTGGGATCGCGAGTTGATGGAGATGTTGCACGTGAAACCTGAGCAGTTGCCGGAACTGGGCGATACACATGATAGCGTGCAGGGCTTGAAGGCCGAATACGCTAAACGCTGGCCTGCTTTGCGCGATGTGCCCTGGTTCCCGGTTCTCGGGGATGGTGCCGCGGCCTGTATTGGCTCCGGTTGCACGAACAAAGAACACTGGTCGCTGACTATCGGCACATCCAGTGCCATTCGAGTGGTTGTGCCGCCCGATCTAGTCGTGCCGCCGCCCGGACTCTGGCTCTATTTGGTCGATGGCAAGCGCGGCGTGCTGGGTGGAGCCTTGACGGAGGGCGGTAATCTCCTGGCCTGGCTGGATGAGGTTTTGAAACTGCCCAAATTAAAAGAGGCCGAACCGCTGGTCGCAAAGGTGCCACCTGATGGGCATGGACTGACCATCCTTCCGTTTATTGGTGGCGAGCGCAGTCTGGGCTGGCATGCGGAAGCGCGTATGACCGTGAGTGGCATCTCGATTCATACCTCGCCGGAAGAACTCTTGCGCGCAGGGATGGAGGCGCTGGCCTGTCAACTCCATGCGGTCTATGAGCAATTGCATACAGTGTTGCAGATGGATGGCAAGACGCCGCAGGTTATTTGTAGTGGAGGCGCTCTGCTCAGTTCCACCATCTTGCGGGAAATTGTCTCTGATACCCTGGATGCGGCTCTCTATCCATCGTGGGACACAGAAGCATCAGCGCGCGGTGCCGCACTGCTCGCCCTTGAAGCGCTAGGTTTGGTCGCGGATATTGCGCAGATTTCCCCCGATGTTAGCGAGGGAGTGCAGCCGAATCGTGATCGTGGCGCGATTTATAGAAAAGAAGCTGCGCGACAAAGAGAACTTTATCAAAAGCTACTAGGTAATTAGTCCTGCTTGCTATTGTCTCTTTGTGGTTGCTCGCCCGCTTTACATCAATGGGCGAGAAAATGGTATCCAAATACGCTAAACCAACCTGAAGCCTTGTGTTAGTGCATTTGGATACCACCTTCGCGTTGCCTGTACCTCTTTTCCTGAAAGAAAGTGTATATCCGACAAATGGATATCGTCTTTTCCCTATCCTCCATAGTTATTGCTTCTATTCTTTTTGGCATGAAAGCACACCACAGGCCAATCGGCAGAAATTGATCAACCTGTTGTTCTACTACAACTTTTACTATTTTATGTGGGAATTCCTATAAATGCGTAGTGTGGTTATTTTTGATATAGCAATATATGTGGTGAATTACAGCGGATTCGGATATGGTATTATCCGGGTAGTATGATATACTACTTGCCATTATTCTTTCCTAACCTCTGCTTTTAGCAAGTTAAGAGGGGGCGTCAATGACTGATGTATGGGAGCAAGTACCGCTTTTTTCAACGCAGAAAATCCGTCGCCGCAGTTTGCTTGAACGTGCGCTAATGACTGGCGTATCGCTCATAAGTGTAGGGACAACACTACAATCCTGCACAACTGACACGGGATTGACAGGCAGCAGCCTCAACTTTGCGAACTGGGCTTCTGCTGAAACGGCGACTCGCAGCAATATTGACAAAGCGTTGCAAGCTTTTGAGACCCAGAACCACGTCCAGGTGAATAATATCGGCATGCCGTTTGACGATGTGCTGAACCAATTGACCGCGATGACGAACGCGGGTATTCCACCTGACGTGATGGAATTGAGTGGCAACTGGCCCCACGTGCTCGGCGGTACGGGCGCGCTGGCGGATCTCTCACAGTTTGCCAGCCAGGATTGGCGCAAGGATGCATTCCGCAATAGTTTTGAGGCTGGAACCTATAAAGGTACATTGTATGCCGTTCCGTTTAGTATTACTCCCCATGGCTTTTGGTACAACAAAAAACTGATGACAAATGCCGGCCTGGATGCGACAAAGCCACCGCGCACCATTGGAGAACTGAATCAGGCGATGGAGATGTTGCGCGAGGCGCTCCCGGCAGATGCTTATCCTCTTGGTATCGATATCTCGAAAACAGAATACGCACTGATCGGCTTCTGGCCCTGGATCTGGACCTTTGGCGGGAACCCAATGGTGGACGATGGAAAGGGCAATGTGGCGATCAACTGGGCGGACGATGGCACGGTGGCGGCGTTTCAATGGTTGCAGGATATCGTTAAGAAGCGCTGGACCCCCAATGGGCAGGCGATCAAGGCTGAGCGCGACTTGATGGCATTTGAAAAGCTGGTCTTTAAGCTCGACGGCCCCTATCTGACGGGCATTATGGGCGATTCGAATCCCGATGTCTTCGGTTCGGTCGAGAAAGTCAACGCATCCTTTGGCGTGACAACCACACCGCTTGGCCCTGGCGTCTCTCAGCCCGTCACCTGTGCCGATATCCACAACCTGGGCATGTCCCAACTCGCTCAGAATAAAGCTCTGGCCTGGAAACTCATCGACTTTCTGACTACTTCACGAGATGTCATCCTCTCGTTTTTAATTCCCGAAGGAGGCGTGTTGCCTCACCTGAGCTTTAATACCGACACTCAGCTTTACGCCAAATATTACTCCGACAATATCAGCCGGTCGTTTATTACGGACATCATTCGCACAATGCGCCCACCTGCCTTTGGCATACACTACAGTACCGCAACGATGGCCGTCGTGACCGCTTTACAGGAGATCGCGAATGGCGCTCAAGTCAAACCACGCCTGCGTAAGCTGACGGACGAGGTGAAGGCAATCTATCGGTCCTGACCATGATCATGTTCTCGTGGCTGGCGGGTGCCACGACATCACAGAATGCGCGGTCTGCAAAGAAGAGGAGCATCAATGTTAAAGTTCCTGAAATTTCTTACGAATTTGTCGATATTCCGCCGACTCTTTCTGGCGGCAACGTTGACCGCTCTCATCCCTGGCGTGGTGATCTTTATTCTCGGTAGTTCCTACATTAATACATTGACGACAATCAATGAAACGGTCAAAACGAGTAATGGTGCGGTGAAGCTGGCGACGGATCTACAGGCGGATATTCTGCGTATGAACGCTCTCCTGACGGGATTGGAGAACAATCCTTCGGCCAGCACGGTGATTCAGATTAACAAAGAGGTGCGTGATCTGGGCAACGATTTCAATCAGAAGTTGAATACCTATGAGCAAAATTATCAGATTACGACCTCTGATAATATGAAAAGCGTGCGCGATGTTCTCAACAGCAATGGTCTGGGAGGACAGACGCCGATCAGTCAGCATAGCATGATCTTTGTTGTCAAGATGCAATGGGGCAAGTATCTGAGCGCACAGAACAAGGTTCAGCAAGATTTACAGCAGCACGCCAGCAATGGAACCCTCACAACTGATCTTGCGCAGGCCAACCTGCTCTATCTGCCGCTCAAGGGCAATCTTGATAATCTGGTCGGTCTGACCGAGAATATCAACGAACTGGTTGTCCAGGTGAACGCGTCGCAGATTACCCCGACCATTGTCTGGACGATTGTAGCCTTCCTGTTCAGTACGGTTGTCGTCTTCTTTATTGGCTACATCGTAAACATCACGATTACGACCCCTTTGCGTCAGTTGGCGCTGCTCACACGTCGCATTGCACGCGGCGATACACAGGCTCGTGCGGCCCTCAGTGGGCGCGATGAGATTACGCTGGTTGCTACCTCGATGAATAACATGCTCGACAGTATCGTACGCCTTATGCAAGATGTGCAGTCTCAGCGTGATGTCTTGCAGTCTCAGGTGGAGCGTTTGATTAGTGAGGTGAGCGGTATCGGTGAGGGCGACCTTGGCAGGCAGGCGCAGGTGACGGATGATGCGCTGGGCATCCTGGCCTACTCTTTCAACTACATGATTAAAGAGTTGAGCAGCCTGGTGGTGCGGGTCAAGATGGTAGCCCAGGAGGTGGACAGGCTGACGGCAACTACTCTGGAACATATGACGCAACTGGTAGAGATTGGCGATCATCAGATCGTACGCATTAACAGCGCCGGTGCGGAAGTGGAGCACATGGAAAATCTGACCCGTCAGGTCTCCGAGCGCGCCCACGTCCTCTATAATATTGCGGTCGAGACGCGGCAAATAGCGGAGATGACACGTGGTGCCGTGCAGCATACGATGAATGGGATGAGGCACGTGCATGAGAATGTGCAGGAGACTGGCGGCAAGGTAAAGTCGCTGGGAGAAAACTCACGTGAGATCAACGATATCGTCGCTATTATTACCAACGTTGCCTATCAAACGAATCGTCTGGCGCTCGATGCATCTGTTCAGGCAGCAATGGCGGGTGCCAATGGGAAAGGATTCGCGGCGGTGGCCTCGGATATCCGGCGCTTGTCTGAACAAACAAAGGAGCAGGCCAATAGAATTGCGCGTGTCGTTCGTACCGTCAATGTGAATATTGATAACGTGGCGGCTTCCATGCAGGATACCGAACAGAAGACGGCGGACGGTACGAGAATGGCTATGCAGGCAGGTCGCGCGCTGGAATCGATCTTCGATGCGGTGGAGAGGCAGGCAGGCGAGATCGAGAGCATCAATAAGATGACGATTCAGCAGTTGAGCTACTCCAGTTCTATCGTGAATACGATGCATAGCCTATCGAAAACAACGCTGGAGAGCAGCGATAGCACGCGTTCAGCCTCGCAAAATATGTGGGGACTGGCACAACTGGTTGAACGCTTGCGGGCCTCCGTTGAGGTCTTCAAATTGCGTGAGGATCAGCAACAGTCTCATCTTGTGGAGGCTCAAAGGAGTGGATCACTTCAGAGCCGGGGCAATATTCCATCTGGTCCCATCTATCAACGACAGGCCCAGTACAACAGCGGTAGCCAGCCGCTCAGGAGTGGCTCGAACAACAGCGGCAGCCAGCCGCTCAGGAGTGGCTCGAACTATCAACTCCCTCCTCAAAAAACGTTCACTACTGACGAACGGCAGAGAAGTAATAGACTCCGTAATGCGTGAATAATAGCTGTGGAAGATGGAATAATAATTGCGGTATTCCATCTTCTTTGTTTATATACGTGTGGACGTTATTATCATTGATGCATCTCCCCTAAGATTTCGCAGATATGTTGATCATTTCTCTTTGCAAAAGCGCCTGCATATCTTTTGTTATCCTCTTAACCTCTGCTTCTGTGAATGCCCCCATAATATATTTATCAGGCCTGACTAAAATATACGATGGCAGTTGCTTTTTAAAGAATGGCTGCATCCTTTTTGCCTCAACATCCACGCAGCGTACCCCCAATGCTTGCCATGCTTCATCTACTGCATGTCTGCTCTGCTCTGTCTGCGTTGCATATAGTCGTATCAATGAGAAGGAGTTATCCAGCACTTCGTCGAGCAACATCTGCTTGCCATTGTGCATGATCGTTGGCTGGGGGAGCAGAAGACCTCGATAGCGGTCGTTTTTTCGCTGTGTGCGTGGCAGCAGGAAGCCATTCGTGTATCCTGGCTGCGGTTTGACGCGCATGGACTCGACCGCTTCGCGCAGAGGGGGGATGTGCTGAACGATGCCACGAAAGAAGAGGTCGCGCAAGAGTGCTATTGGGCGCTGGATTGGCATGATGAGCAGGCCGAGGATCGAAGAGAAGAGAACCATCTGTTCTGCGTGCGGGTGGCGTTCCTGGTGATAGGTTTCTAACAACTCAGGACTGGCCTGCTCCTGCACGACCATTGCCAGCTTCCAGCAAAGGTTTTGAGCATCGCGCATTCCGCTATTCATGCCCTGTCCGCCAAAGGGGGGCATCAGATGCGCGGCGTCTCCAAGCAGAAAGACGCGTCCCTGTGAGAAGCGCGTCGCAATGGCGGCATGAAATGTGTAGATGGCCTGTCGAATAATCTGAGATGTCGTCGTTGTGGACGCTTCGGGCTGCGTTGCTCTGGTTTGTTGGATCAGGGCTGCGATCGTTGTGGGACGCAACAGATCTTCTTCGCGATCCCCTGGCAGCAGCATAAATTCCCAGCGCCTCCCGCCGTTGGGAGCCGGAACCGTCACAGCTGGACGCGCAGGATTGCAGAAGAAGATAATCGGTTCCTCCTGACGATCTACCTGCTCAACGCAATCGATCACCACCCAGCGCTCAGAGCTGGATGCCCGCCGCCCGGTTCGGCGCAACGGCAAGAAGCGAGTCAGCGGAGGCTGTAAAGGAATGTTGAGCATGTGTCGAATACTGCTTTTTCCGCCGTCGCAGGCCAGCAGATAGGCGCATGCGATATGGCGAAGCGTTCCCTGGGGAGTGCGCACAGTAATAGAAACACCCTGCTCGTCCTGCTCGAAGTCCTCAAGCGTATGTTGAAACAGGATATCGACACAGGGGAAGCGCTGTACGCCTTGTAGTAAGATACCTTCAAACGTCGGCTGGTGAAAGGTAGAGATCAGCGGATGGCCGTTATGGTAGCTGCTGGGAGAGACTCTGGCAAAATAGCGACCATTAGAGATGTAGTGGGCATCGACAGCAGGCAAGATATGGGCGCAGACCTCGTCAAGCAGCCCGACTGCCTGACAGATACGCAGCCCCTCATCATCGATCGTGATCGCTTTCGGATATTCGCTCAACTGCGCCTGACGTTCTAATAGCAGTGTTGTGATCCCGGCCTGTCCCAGCAGATTTGCGGCGGTCAGTCCAGTAGGACCAGCCCCAACAATCACGACCGCTACAGATGTATCGATGGCCCTATCCATTGTGCGATCCCTTTTTGAGAGCCAGCACCACGTTAGCACCGCCTATGCCACGACCACCAAGCAGAACTGTATCCGGTTCGTGCCGTGCAAACGGTTGAGCCTGCCGAGAGATGATGGGCAACTCATATGCTGGTTCCTGCTCTTCACAGTTGAGAGTGGGAGGAACAACGCCGTGCTTGAGGGCCAGCAGCGCCGTGATTGCGTCGATAGCGCCAGCCGCCGCATAGCTATGCCCGATCATCGTGCGTGGTACGCTCACTGGAACCTGAGAGAGTTGTGAGCCAAAGACCTGATGCAGCGCTCGTGCTTCTCCCTCGTCAGCAGAGGGGAGTGCACGTCCATCGAGGCTGAAGTAAGCGATATCTTCCGCCTGGGTCTGTGCCTCGGCAAGAGCCATCTCGATCGCGCAGGCATAATAGGTGCCGTTGGAAGATGGTGCAACCAGACCGTTCGCCTCGTGTGCCTGCCCATATCCCACGATCTCGCCGTAGATGGGTACACCTCGTTTTCTGGCGTGCTCGTAGGATTCGAGAATGCAGATGCCAGCCCCTTCAGCCAGGATCAAACCTGCTGCTCGTCGATCAAAGGGGCGGTAGGCGTGAGGATCATCGGTGAGCATGCCGACGCCTTGACGAGCCATAACCTGAAGGATCAGAGGGTCCAGAAAGGCTTCGCAGCCGCCTGTGATAATGACATCAGCCACGCCGCGCTGAATCGCCTGATATGCCATGCCCAATGCATTGAGGCCGCCAGCCGTATCGTTCATGGGCACTTTGCAATAGCCTTGAATGCCGTAACGAATAGCCGCCTGACCAACGTTGGTAACATTGAGCCAGGCAATAGCAGTGTAGGCGCTAACGAAGCGTGGTCCGCGCGTATAGAGTGTTTGCAGTTGCTTGAGTACGTAGTCCATGCCCCCCAGCGTATTTGCAATGACGGCTCCGACGCGCTGTGGCTGCTCTTGAACCATATCGATCTGAGCGTCAAACATGGCTTCTTGAATGGCGGCCAGCACAAAATGAGTCATCCGGGCGCTACGGTTCACCATTTTTCGGTCGATATGCTCTTCGGTGATAAAATCGTTGACCGCGCCTGCCACCCATGAGGATGCGTTGTGTGGTGAACTTAAAGGTGTGATGGCGGGAGTGCCCTGACTGACGGCTTGCCAGTATGCCTCTTTGCCGATACCGTTTGCCGCGACGACTCCCAGGCCGGTAATGACGACGCGCTTGCTATCTCTCATGGGTATCTATCCAATCTGGCCGCGCGAGCACCAGTACACTATTTACGCCTCCAAAACCGCTGGAGTGGCTCAATGCGACATCAACGGTAGCCGGGCGAGCAACATTGGGGACGTAATCAAGGTCACAGTCCGGGTCGGGATGCTCCTGGTTCAATGTTGGTGGGATTATCTGCTGATCCAGCACCAGGGCCGTCACAACCGCCTCAATCGCGCTGGCAGCTCCTTGTGTATGGCCAATCATCGATTTAGTGGCGCTGATGGGTATGCGATAGGCCCAATCGCCAAAGACCGCTTTATAGGCTGAAGTTTCTGCTATCTCGTTGGGTAACGTGGAACTGCCGTGCGAGTTGATGTATCCTATGTCGCTGTGGCTGAGGTGGGCCTCGTCTAATACCTGGCGCAATAAAAGTTGTAATGGTTCGCCTTGTGGGGGAAGTGCCGTCATATGGTAGGCATTGCTATTTGAGGCAAAGGTGACAATTTCAGCGTAGATATGTGCTCCCCGCGCCAGGGCGTGTGTGCGTTCTTCTAGCACAACCAGACCAGCTCCTTCTGCCATCACAAAACCGTCGCGTTTGTGATCGTAGGGGCGTGATGCCTGCTCTGGTCGCTCGTTATAGGCTGTGCTAAGGGCACCTATGACGCAAAAAACATCCAGCCCGATAGGACTGATTGCTGCATCGGTTCCCCCGGCCAGCATACAATCAGCTCGCCCTTCCTGGATCTGCCAGAACGCCTCTCCGATGGCATCGTTTCCCGCCGAACAGCCCGTCGCTATGACCATGCAGGGACCATGCAAGCGATGATGGGCGGCAATACTGGTAGCGGCAGCATGGGTCATAAAGAGACTGGCGGTGATCTCTTCTGTTCCTTCCAATAGAGGCGTGTGGCTCCCAGCGTCAGTCAGCTTCACCCACAATTTTTCGCCCTCTTCGACATAATGCATAGCCGTGCCCATATAAACACCTGTGCGCCCACGTTCTGCTTCGGTAGTATCTTCCAATCCGGCGTCTTGCCATGCCTGATGAGCGGCAGCGAGACCAAATTGAATACCTCGATCCATGTGGCGTATTTCATCCGGGGTTAATCCCCAGCGCTCAGGCTCAAAGTGAGCAACTTCTCCTGCGATCTGTGCTGGCAAGTTTTGTGCATCGAAACGAGTAATCCTTTGAATGCCGGAAATGCCGTTTATGCAAGAACGCCAGAACATTTCTTTACCAACGCCATTGGGGGTAACAACACCCAATCCCGTAATAACCACCCGGCGTTGTGGGCGAGGCTGCACTCCACGCATTTAGCTCTCCTGTATTGCTGATTGTCTCACTGTATTGTGTTGAATATTTAGAGTGTATAAGAATGCTTCTATCAGCGGTGTGACCTGCTCAGCCTGCGAATACATAAAGAAACGCTCTTTACCGGCAATGACGTGATAGCCTGCGCAAGAGGGAAGGTGTTTTGCCAGCCAGGATGTTTTCGCCTCTGGTGATAATACATCGTCAGCACGATTAATCAGCAGTATGGGCATCGTCAGTTCGTCAATGTGCTGCCGTATATCGAATGAGTGGATGATTGGCAGGACAGAACGCTTATAAACAAGGGGCCATTCGGCGATCTTGCAAAATTGCTCGTTGATGAGAGAGCGAGGCAAGGCTGGTGCTGTGGTGTTGTCTGGATTACAGGCCGTAATATAGTTGATAACGGTACGGCGTAAAAATGAGGCGGGAAGAACATATTCAACAGGAAGGCGGAGCAGTAGCTCGTGGAGCAGCCAGATAAACGGATGAGGAGCGATTTGATAATCGGCAGCCTGCGCGATAATGGTGAGGGAGCGGCAACGCTGCGGATAGCGGAGCGCAAACTCGAAGAGCACCATTGCTGCATCTCCATGTCCTAGAAGGTCAACCTGCTCCAGCTGTAAACTATCAAGCACCTGGCGCAATTCCTCGGCCCGCTCTTGCAATCCAATTGGTTGCGTGCGCGTCTCTTGACGACGATAGAGAATGACACGTCGAGACTCTTTAAGCGCCTGGATCTGGCGAGCATAGACAAACTCAAGATGTTCAAGAATCGGCACGAAAACCAGTGGTGCACCCTTGCCAAGATCGATCAGGGGCAAATCAACCGGTCCAATGGGGACGCGTTGCCACAGCGATTCGAGCTGGTGAACGTCGCTATGAAAGGTAGAGTCGTCGATCCAGGAATTGTTGTATGCGGTCAATCTTGGCCTCCCGTCATGACGGCTGTACTGTGCGAAGGGTCAAGCGTGGTTCTTTTTGGAGAGATGGGCAACTATACAGCCTAACTGCGTTCTTCTCTCGTTAGTATATAATACAGCAAAGGTTGCAGGAAAGCTGTGACCTGCTGAACAATTTTGGCGTTATCGAAACTGCAATCAGGAATGCTCCTATGAAAACGGATAAGCGACAAAACGGTGTGCTCGATGCGACTGTTCGCCAGTGGATCGAGGCATTTAATGCTCATGAGGTGACAGCAATTGTGCGTCTCTATAAAGACGATGCAGAGCTATTTGATTCGGGCATGGATCGTCCACGTTCGGGTCGTGGCGAGATAGAACAGTGGTTTACATGGCGTTTTCGCAGCACTCCCTCTATTGCATATACGCCCCATGAGCAGCAAGTCGTAGAGAGTGGGGAGATCGCCGTGACGTGGACGGCAAGCGGGGCGGGACCGCGTTTTCTGGGTGGTCGCCCCTTTCAGGTTGAGGGAGAGAGCCGCTTCACACTGCATGACGGACTCATTGCCCGGCAGCGTGGAACCTATGATCATCTCTCTGTGCTCAGACAAATCATTCCTGTGTTAAAGTGGCTGCCGGAGGGAGTGGCTCGTGGCGTGTACTCCCTCTACCTGTGGCGCAATGGGCCGCGCTAAATCATATTATTGGTTCAGCGGCGCACCAGCCTTTGTATCTGACCGAGCATGAAAAACATGTTTTGTGTCAGGATCGAGCGGGTATAGTCAAGCGTGGTTGGTGGGATGGTTAGATCGAGGGTGAATGGCTGAGTGGCTCTGGTCAGTTCCAGCACGGCAATAGCTCGCGCGCCACTCCGCAGATCATCGTAGCGCGCGTTAGCCAATAGTTCGGGCGCTGTTTCGATCCAGTGTTGACGAGGGTTGATCCATTTACGCTCACGAGCAATGCACTGGAGAAACGTCGTTGAGACTGCGTCGTCGGGCAGACCGTATTTTGTCACCAGCAGATCCAGATATGCGGTGCTGGCCTGCACATACCAGCCGCCGTCAATCAGCTTGCCAAATGGGAGCGTAATCAAGGCACGTCCACCATCTTCAAGCAGATCGTAGAGCTTGGCAATGGCTTTGAGTGGGGCTTCTAGATCCGAGCTTTTCTGTTGTTCCCCGAAGTTCCCGAGTGGATCGCAATTCTGTCCCACATGTTCTACCGTAGAGATACAGACAACCGTTTGATATTTTTTGGACGGTTGAATGTCGAAGATATCAATATTTTCGATACCAGAGCCGACCTCGAACTTGTCAACGATATGCCTGTGGCGCAGACCAAGCGAATCACTCAGTGCATTCTCGTAGTGTTGGAGAACGTTGCCTACTTCCAGTATCGGTTCTTTGCCGACCTGCTGGGCGAGAAAATCAAACGCCAGCGGAACTTCGACTGCACGCTCTGCGCTGTTATTAAAGGCGATGCGATTGTAAAATAGCTGTCTGCCCTGGTAAGTGAAATGCCGGTTCCAGGAGCGTGGTTGGTTAGTAAGAAAAGATGACGAGGCTGAAACGTGTGACGTGTCCGTTTGCCCGATATCTACCATGAAGAACAACTCCTTACTTATGTCTGCGTGATGATGAGGAGAAATGCATCAAATCTTTATGCAATGCTAATTTTATTGAACACTATCGGTCGGAAAATGTCCATTCGGAAGAGACGAATAGACCATACGCGAAAATAGTGCCAGTACTGTAAAGAGAGATTGTATTTTTGGTGGTGCCTGCCGAATGTTATAAGTGGGCAAGCAAAAGAAACGACCCGGTTTGATAGATGACTCAAACCGGGTCGTTTCTTTTGCTTGCATATTATGCTGAAGCTTTGTGCTGTGCCATCACTGCATGCTCGTCTGAGATCTCTTCCAGAGAGCGTTGGCTGGTCTCTGGCAGCGTTACCAGTGTCAGTATCAGCCCTGCTCCAGAGACAATCGCTGCAACTCCCATTGCTCCTGGTAGATGGAAAACTGAGAGCAGATAGGGGAAGAGGAGCGCACCCAGAAACGCACCGATCTTGCCCAGCCCGGCAGCTATGCCATGTGCGGTGCTACGAACCATGACCGGGAAGACCTCGGCGGGATAGACAAAGGTTGTCACGTTTGGACCAAACTCGGTGAAGAAGTAGCTCATGCCATAGAGCAGCAGGAATGGAACGACCATTGTTGTCAGACCGGGGAAGAGCGCGAGCACAGCATAAGCCAGCGCCATCATCCCAAAGCCAACGCACTGTATCCACTTGCGGCCCAGCCGATCAATTGTGAGCGCGGAAAGGATGTAGCCGGGCAGCGCCGCCACCACGAAGATGAGCAGGGTATAGAGCATATTTGGGACCAGCTCAGAGTGCGGATTGAGCGATTTCAGGACGAGCGGACTGGAGATGGTCGTGCCATAGTAGGCGATATCGAGTAGGAACCAGGTGCCAGCTGTGCCAATAATCCAGCGTAGGTAGCGTGGGGTGAGCAGCAGATAGGCCCAGGATTTCTTCGGTTGTTTTGACTGCTCGCCCTTCTTTGTGCTGACAACTTTCTTTGCGTTGCCATTCTTCGTGACCATTGCAACGGTATTACTGGCCGCTTCAACATCGCCATGCATTGCCAGCGCAAAACGCGGAGTTTCCGCGATCTGACGGCGCAGATAGAATGTTGCCAGGGCGGGAACCGCACCGAGGGCGAGCATCAAGCGCCAGACCAGATCGTGGTTAAGACCGGATAACAGTAGCCCCAGAGCTACCAGAGGACCAACGACCAGTCCGAGACCCTGCATCGAGAAAACCATTGTGATCAGCTTGCCACGATCACGGCGATTGGCGTATTCGCTCATCAATGTTGCGCTCAGCGGATAATCGCCGCCGATGCCGAGGCCCAGAATAAAGCGGAATATGAGCAACGAGATGATATTTGGCGAGAAGGCGGAGAGAATAGCGCCGATAGCCAGTACAACTAACGTCATCCCGTAGATGGTATGTCTGCCAATGCGGTCGGCTAACCATCCGAAAAGATAGGAGCCGAGCGCCGCCGCAAAGAGAGAGGTGCTACCAACCAGACCCACTTCAAAGCTTGAGAGGTTCCAGAGCGGGGTGAGAATTGCCAGGGCCACACCGATAATGAAAAGGTCGTACGCATCGGTGAAGAAGCCCATACCGGAAGTAATCATGGCTTTCCAGTGAAAACCTGAAATCGGGCTGTTGTCCAATTCTTCCAAAACTGCTTTTGCGTGTGCGTGTGAAGTTGTTGTTTCTTCTATATTGTCTTCTACTATCATGAAATGTTCCTCTCCTTGCTTAAAGGATAGGTCTGCTGGTCAAAAAACATACATCTCAACTATATTACGCCTCAATTGTTATTGGATTGTTAAATGGAAGTTAAGCCTCTGCAAAAATATGCCATGCCGAGGAAGAGTCGAAAAACAGCTCACATTACCCTTGACAATGCCATTGCTGTCTGCTATATTATAAATAGCAAATAGCTATAACTTGAAAATCATTGAAGATGTAACGTCGTTTGTAGTAGAGCGTATTTGTAATAAGTGGTGGGATGGAATGAGGGAGAGTTAGCAAGTTTTTTCTTGCAAGCAGGAGCAGATAAGCATGTATAGATATCATCGCCCCCGGCGTTGGCGAGGCAGATTCTTTCTTCCATTCATTTTCTTTGCGGTTTTTGCCAGTTTTGGTCATGGGCCAATTGGTATTTTAACCTGGGTCGTGCCGATCATTATCTTGCTGGCACTGGGAGCAATAGTCAGGGATCGCTGGCTTATGTATCAGCAGCCGTATCAGAGCAATCAGCCTCCTTATCAACAGAATACTTATAGCGATCAGTATTATCGGCCACAGACCTATACACCTTACCAGCAGGGCTATCGTCCGCAAGAGGCAGCAGAACAGCCACGCGAGACGTATCAGGAAGGTGAGCGGACCTATTCCGGCTCTCAGCAGGAGCAGTATCAAGAATATGAGCAACCACAGGCCCAATATCCTGAGCAACTGCCTCCTATGCAATAAAGCACCCTCTTGTATGTTTATTGGGTCAGCTTTGACAACTGTAGATTTATGGAGATGTGTGCCAGAACGTCGAGACCTCGATGGCTCTGGCACATATTGTTTGTAAGAGTTGGCCCGCTACATTTTCTGCCCGCACTTTGCCTTTATCAGAAATAAGAAGATCTTTAATAAGATATGCTGATATGCGTCGATATAGATATATAGATATTGATGGATATGCATTATCCACCGCCTCTAGAAGAGGAGTAGCTATGTACTATCAGAATCGGCGCGGTTGGCAATACAGACAGAGGCCCGTGTCGAGGACCGTATTCCGTATCTATGCATTGCTCTGGCTTATTCCCGTTGTATTCTTTCTAGCAGCTCCCACCAGCAGCGGTTTGCTGGTAGCGATATGTCTTGCTGTTGTCGTCTGGATCTTTACGGCAACCTGGCAGAAACCTGGAGGTACGCAAGAAGAGGGCAGAAAATATCAATCACTTGAGGGCGAATCGTCTCTCCGAGCGCGTTTAAAGCAGCCATCTCCATCGCGTTATGAGAAGGAAGCGTTGAGCGAGAAAATAGTGCATTATGACGATTACGAGCAGCCCCAGGCTCACTATCCCGGGCAAAGACAGCGAGGAAGCTGAGGTAGAAGAGTAGCCTGTGTTGCTGTCTTGACATTTTGTAGAGAAGGAGGGAACCTATGAATGTATTGATCGAAATAGTAGCAACGATCTTTATGGAATTCGTCGTGAATGCGGTGTTAAGCCGTATGAGCGAGAAAGAGCAATAAGCCCCTCCTAATCTGTATGTTTAAGAAGGGCTTATTGCTCTTTTTTGTGTGTGTTCAGGGAATCATGCTGGTTTCTGCATCGAGGGCCAGGACGAAGCGAGCGAGCAGTTCTGCCACCTCATCAACATCCTTGAGCGAGACGATTTCGGAGCCGGTATGCAGATAACGGCAAGGAATGCTCACCAGCCCGGTTGCGACACCGCCACGTGCGATCTGAATATTGTCGGCATCAGTATAGGTGTAAGATGGTTGAACATCGACCTGCCAGGCGAAGCCAGCCTCCTGAGCCATTTTGACAAGCAATTGATGGACACGTGGATTGACATGGCCTCCAATCGTAATGACGGGGCCACCATTCAGTTTGATATCGCCAAGCTCTTGTTTAGAGGTGCCTGGATGGTCAGAGGTGGGCGTAACATCGACGGCGATAGCGATCAGGGGATCGACGCTGTAGGCGCTGGTACGCGCGCCACGTGATCCGACCTCTTCCTGTACTGCCGAGACGAAGGCGACTTCAGCCTTGAGTTCGGCTACTCGTGGATGGATGCGGCGCATTGCTTCGGCTACTGCGAAGACACCAGATTTATCATCGAGAGCGCGTGAAGTTATGATATCGCCTCGCAGCACCTCCAACTCGGCGGCGCGGGTTGCCACTGTGCCGGGCGGAACAAGACCGAGAGCCTCTTCACGACCGGAAGCGCCAATGTCGATCCAGAGATCGGAGATGCGAGGCAGGCGTTCTCGCTCTTCGCCACGCAAATTATGAATCGGCTTGCGACCAATCACGCCCGGAACCGGACCGTTTGGCGTATGCAGCGTGATGCGGTTGCCCGGAAGAGTCGCGGCATCGAAGCCGCCAATGGTTGCGAAATAGAGGAAACCTGCCTCATCGATATGGCGTATTATAAAGCCGAGTTCGTCACAGTGGGCCGTAAGCATAACACGTGGGTTGCCGCCTGGATGCAGGGTTGCAATCACGTTGCCGTGAACATCGGTGCGTACCTCATTGGTATACTGTTGGATCTCCTCACGAATGACCTGTTGCACAGGCTGCTCAAAGCCCGAAGGACTGGGGCTGGTAATCATCCGACGAAGAAATGCTACGCGATTCTCATCCATACAAACCTCTTCTTCAGAATAAAAAAGAAGGAGCAACGGGCTAGTGAGAGATAGAAAGCTGCTGCTTTCATCTGACAATGGCCTGTTGCTCTTTCTGCAAGATTGCTTAGCGCACGAACTGTTTCAATACCTCATCTACACCGGGATGCATACGATTCAGTCGTAAATCTTCGGCACCAGTAGAATCCGTCTGCACAAGCAAAATACCCTGCTGGATACATAAATTAAGAAGCTCTCGTGCCGATTCGCGAGTTAAACGTCCTCGGAAACGGTTTTTCGGATTCATGGGATCGCCGATAAAATTAGAAACACCAATGATAGTGCGCCATGACCAGTTACGATCGATATAATCAAGGAACTGTAAGAATTGGGGATCGAGGACATCCATAGGCGGTGTCCCATACGGGTTTGGTTGGTACTGTGAAATGGCAGGCATTCCACCTGTGTTGCCGCTGGGAGACATTTGTGTCACATTCGGTACGGGAAGAGCGCCTGTGTTTCCTGTGATGCCGCTGGGCGTAGGTCCACCGGGGACTAATGGGACAAATTGATTTGCACTGCTTATAAGATCTCGGCTGACGGTTCCTGGGATACCTACAACTATAACAGTTTTGTTCAAACGTAACTTTAAACGAGCACTGATACGAGTAAAATCTTTATCGCCAGTCATCAGAACAAAGGTAGAGATGGTGGGGCGATCGAACACGGTTTCGATGATATCCATCAACATATTTAAGTCAACAGTACTTTGCACAACAGTACTTTGCACAATCGTACTACCCCCGCTAGAGTTGACGGCGGGCATATGGCCTGTATTACCTGTATGCTGAGTAGAGGTAGTGGGATATCCTAAAGGACCGGTATTACTCTGCCCAAGAGGGCCGGTGGGGTTTTGACCATAGGCGCTCTGATAGGGTAGAGTGTGACGATAAGACTCGCGCTGCTGATATTCGGAAACTTGATAGTTCTCCTCTGTGGTCGGTTCATCATCCGTCAGGATGTTGTCATCAAGCTCCTCTTCTTGCATCTCAGCATCAGGATCGGAAGACCAGCCATTCTGCGCCGTTTGTGGTGTAATGGCAGGTAGAGAACCTGTATTGCCAGTTCCTCCGGGCCAGGGCTTGGGAAACGAGCCTGTAGAGCCACTGCCACCTTGTTCCGCAACATAGTTGGGCGATCCTAGCGAACCTGTGGGCATATTACCAGAAGCATAATGAATAGTACCCATACGAATACGGTCTCGCTGCTTGGCTGGACAATCAACGCGATCGATCATCGCAGCCGTCAGGCTTCCCTTAAATGGTTCCGGTTGACGAGACCAGTCCGCATAGGCGCGGGCGACCATAACTGTTCCATAGCGACGGGCCACAGCTATTAATTCCTGTGGATCAGGCTCCCGCCGTTGAATATTCAGCATACTGTAACGAATGTTCTCAAAATCGATGAATAAAGCAATATCTTCGGGCACAACCTTTCTCCTCTCTCATTGGGGAGAAACCGCGCAGGCCAAGATTCATGATTGTTCAGGTACTCGGACAACCTTGCAGTACATCCTCATGCTATGAAGCATATCATACTTTATTGGTAAAGTCGAGAGGTCTGCGCTTTACTTTACGTAGCTACTATGGTATATTCTGTATTTGGGAATGGATACGTTTTACAAAAGAGTATAAAAGTAATGGAGCTAACAAAAACTCACCTCGATGATGCGATTTGTCCCGTCGCTCGCACCGCTGAAATTATCAGTGGCAAATGGACGCTACTTATTATTCGCGACCTGACCTCTGGTGTCAAACGCTTCAATCAACTTGAGCGATCTCTATGCGGCATCAGTCCGAAAACTCTCTCCGAGCGCTTGCGCTCTCTGGAGGAGGAAGGTGTGCTTCTGCGCCGGACGTTTGCAGAGGTTCCACCTCGCGTTGAATATTCTCTCACTGAGAAGGGACGCGATCTGGTGGGGGTCATCGAAAGTATGCGTTCCTACGGGAAGCGTTGGTTATGCGACGACCAGACCAACCAGAAATAGCCTATTCTACGCCTATACTTGCCTCCTTCCTGAAGAGAGGAACCGGAGGTGAACCCCGGTTCTCTAGTTCTGCTTAACCCAGTTCATCGTCTAGAGTGTCATTCCCACCAACTCGCGGCGATGATCTGCCAGGAAGCGGTGGAGCACTCCCGTTGTGGGTGTAGCGCTCTGCTCTTCGCTTTGTTCCTCTTGTCTTCTTACCAGTTCGTAAAGGCTGGCAATATCATAGCGCATTTGCACTTGAAGCTGACCTTCACTATTGAACCCTTCTACAAAAAGACCGTCCTCTTCTTCATGAATTGCGATGCTCTTCACACCGATCTGATCAAGAACCTGACCGACTGCGTGCAAAATGCTCGCATAACTGAACGTGGTCGGCATTGAACCCTCCCTAAATATTTGGAGATTGTCTCGAATTTCGAGTAAACTACTTATGATATTGCCATACAACACCGGTTGTATGGTAGTTTCATGCTCTTTTGACGTATACTGGACAAACAGATCTCTATGTTCTATGCTCCAATAAAACGGCTCTTGATTATCTGGTAGAGTTTTCCCGCAACACCACATCATGCTTCGAAACGTGAGCCAGACGAACAAAATGTTCCTTCGCTCCCGTTCCACACGCTATGTTATCTTGAGCGTGTTCTCTATCACCAAACAATTCCATGAGATACAGGTTTTGTTTATCTCACACTGCACTCGGACAATTTTATCATTACCACGCTATAAACGTCAAGTTTACCGTTTTGGCCCCGCTCCGTTCGCAAGCTCGCCATTAGAGCGCCATGAGTTCTCTTTTACTGTGGATGTTGTATTTGTTTTGTCCAGTATTGCCTGGTCCGATGCGCTAAGAATCTCTATCGCTTTTAGACGCCAGAAACGCGCGCTCGCAGGCCGTTTGAGCGAAAGAAGATCTGCTAACGCCTCGTCGGTCGTATTAGGATTGGCTTTTAGTGTTTCAATCGTCATTTGCAATTTGTCGGGGTTGCCGCTTTTGTCGCTGGTGACGGCAGCCGTTGAGCCTGTTGTTGCTGCACTATTCTTGCCTGTGTCAGTGGTTGCGTCGTGAGCAGGCGTCTCCAGTGTCACGAAATGCCCGGTAATGGGTCGATTGTCCTCGCTCTTCTGGTCTATGGCCTCTGGCGTTAGCTCACTCGTGGGGCGTTGCGTCACTGCCGTTGTGACATCAGTTGGGGAGAGGCGAGTACCGCTGGCCAATGCACGGCGCAGGGTCGCCACTGGCAGTTGTGTTTGCTTTGCCAGCTCGCTCAAGGCACTGATTTGTACGGCCTTGTCTTTCTTTTCTTCCGCTGCCGTTTCTGTAATAGTTTCTGCCATCATCGTATAGACGATTCCGAGCAGTGGGAACGCGCTTGCCATAAATGGAAAGACATTGGTGAGCCAGGGGGCAGCAGATTCGGCCGAGCTGAGCATGACGCCATTGTGGAACTGCTTCGCATATGCCCAGTTCACAGCCCAGGAGAAGATGGTACACATAGTGATCAATAGCCAGTGTTGCCAGACTGCTCTGGCTGTACGGTATTTCCTGTACCGTTGAAAGGCGGTCCATGAGAGAAGATAGACAGTAACATCAATACTAATTGCTATTGCATAACTTACAACCCACCACCAGACTCCCTCCGGCCCATTCGTTGGTTCAAATGAGGCGAAGAAGTAGGCTACGTGGGGGATAGAGGCCGCTAGAAAGACGGCAAAAGCGATCCAAAAAAAATATTTCATAGACGTATTGAGAAAGCTCCCTCCACTAACTAATACCCTGAACAACTCAATATGAACAATCTAAAAGTACCTATTATAAAGTTGTGAGTCAATCTCGTGGTATGTCTGTAGTACCATGAGGCTAATTTCTAGGACTTTTGGGGAGGGACTTCTCAAGAAGGAGAGACTTGTCAAGCGCAATGGCTGTAATCCTGTGTAACACACTGTAACCCTGAATCACCTGTTATTGCTGTCAGTTTTGCTGTCATGCTTTCGGTCCTTCCAATGGCTTAACAAGCCGATTTATCAGAAAGTGTACAAAGAATGAAACGTAAGGCAAATGGGTTGGAAGTAGGAAAGAGCCTTCTTTTCTGGGGAGACTGGCAGTGTGTGAAATTACAGCAGCTTCTTCGTCTATTAGAATGGAATACTTTTATCTACCGATCATTCTTGTTGATTATGTTGTACAAGAAGGAATAGTAGTTTATGAGCCAGTCTCCGACCCCGGATTCATCATGGAAGGGCCTACCATCCTGGTTGTTTTTTACCTTTTTAGTTATTGGACCACCAGCTGCTCTCGTGGCCTTTGCTCGCACCATCACACAAAATCCAGTTCACATTGTGCTGCTTGTGCTCAGCTATGAAGTGCTTCTATTCCTTGGTCAATTTGTGGGAAAAGTCTGGAAACAGCTCGAAGAACCCCTGCTCACCTATCTCGTTCTATGGATCACAACCCATGTGAAGGAAATGATCTCACGCTCATACCGACAGTACTGTCGGTATGTGGTGGCTGAACATCAAGTCTTCGATATCAAAGGACTTAGTACACGCACAGCCCATGATCTAGAATTGAAGCAGGTGTTTGTTGACCTCCATCTCCATCCCTTACCCCCTCATCAAGCCTCCGCTGATCCCATTCGTGTACCCGATGCTCTCCAAGGAACTCACTCTCTCTGGGAGTACCTCTCCAATTCTGAGCTTGCAAATCCTCATCTTGTGATCCTTGGCGCGCCGGGATCTGGGAAGACCACCTTGCTCAAACATCTGGTCCTCACATTAGCACAGCCCAAGAAGTTTCGACGGCGACTTCGATCACATTCCTTTCCGATCCTGCTCTTTTTGCGTGATCATGCGCAAGCTATTGCTGAGAAGCCTTCCTTCTCACTAGCGAATGCTGTCGAGGAGCACATGCAGCGAAAGTGGCAACAGAGCATTCCCGCTTCCTGGATTGAGCAATATCTGAAGCGAGGTAAGTGCTTGATCTTGTTGGATGGGTTGGATGAGGTGTCCGATCGAACGATGCGTCAATCTGTAGTAGCCTGGGTCGGGCGACAAATGATTGCCTACGGACACAACCACTTTGTGTTGACTTCCCGTCCTTATGGATATCAAGAGAATCCTCTGGATGGGGTGACTGTGTTGGACGTACAGGCATTTACCTCGGATCAAGTAGAGCGTTTTATCCAGAACTGGTATCTTGCCAATGAACTCAAAAGTTGGGGAAAGGATGATCTAAGTGCTCGGTTGCATGCACGTGAGGGTACACAAGATTTGCTCAGGCGGTTGCAACAGGCTCCTGCACTGCTTTCATTGGCGGTCAATCCCCTGCTACTGACGATGATCGCCACGGTCCATCGCTATCGCAGTTCGCTGCCAGGTAAACGGGTTGACCTCTATGAGGAGATCTGCGAAGTCTTTTTAGGCAAACGGCATGAATCTCGTGGCATCACCCAGGAGCTTTCGCCTGCGCAGAAACAACTGGTACTCCAACCATTGGCCTATTGGATGATGCAGGATGGCAGACGAGAAGTGACTTGCAAAGAAGCGCTTCTGGTAATTGAGCCTGCCTTAGTGCAGGTCAACGCACAAATGCCAGCGGCAGACTTTTTACAGTTTATTGAGAATGAAAGTGGCTTGCTTCTGGAGAAGAATCCAAGCAGCTACGGGTTCGCGCATTTGACCTTTCAGGAATATCTGGCAGCAGTACACATAAAGGAAGAAGGCATGGAGTCTGTTCTGGTCGCACAGGTGAGCAATAGTTGGTGGCACGAAACCATCCATCTGTATTGCGCGCAAGCCGATGCAACGCCAGTAATCCAAGCATGCCTGAACGAATCATCACTTCAGGTAGAGGCGCTAACCTTGGCATTTGAGTGCGACGAGGAGAAGCTGAAGCTTCAGCCACAAGTCCAGGCCCAACTTAACGCCATTTTGAAGACTGACCTGGAGGATGCTAGACCAGAACGGCGACAGATGATCGCTGAAGTACTCTTGACGCGGCGATTGCATCGTATGATTCCCCTGCAACAAGGAACGTATATCGATACCTCTTTCGTGACCTGTGCAGAATACCAAGTGTTTCTCGAAGAACAACGAGTACAAGGCCACTATCACCAACCAGATCACTGGAGTACGTTCTCCTTTTCACAAGGGTCTGCAAGTAGTCCCGTGTTAGGCGTTCGGCAGTCTGATGCGCAGGCTTTTTGTGCTTGGCTCACGGCTCGTGACAAAGAAGGATGGCGGTATCGCCTGCCTCAAATAGGAGAATGGTCGCTCAGAGAGAGGACGCAATGGAAAGCATTGTTGGTAGAGACAGGTTATTGGACTGATGATAAATCTTTTGAGTGGGTACAAGGATCGATGCCTGCTGCTTTGCGGCGAAACCTTGAGGTGGTCTTTACCCTCAACCCCGACCGTAATCTCGACCTCGACCACGTCCTCCAGCGCGCTCTCACTATCAATTTCGACCTCGACTCTGCCCTCACCTTCACCAGCGACCTCGACCACATTCTCTACCATGCCCTCACCAGCAACCGCTTCTACGATCGTTTCCACACCCATTTCCTCGACCGTTCTTTAGCCCTTGCCCATGTCCTCCTCCTCACGTTCGCTCGTTTCTTCGCCAACAACCTCGTCAGCCCTCTCACCCGTATCCTCTTCAGAGATATCCCCATCGGCGTTGTCAACGACTTGGCTAACGACCTTGCCAACCAGGGCGAGATCACAATCGCCGACATCCTCTCGAACGCCCACAATCTTACTCTTGATCTTGTCCACGGCCTCTCCAGTATCCTCGACCGCAACAGCAAACTCGACCGCAACAGCAAACTCAACCGCACCCTCCTCTGCGCTCACATCCTAGCGTGTACCCTCACCAATGCCATCATCCGCCCCCTTGTTCGCCCTCTTGCCTTAGATATATGGATCACACTTCGACTTCTCCAAGAACGTATCAGAGGAAATTTCCCTGCTTATGAGGGAATCTTGCTCGTGAAGGAACACCCATCTGCTGAATGATGGAGATCATTCAGCAGATGGGCAATGGAATAATCCAAAGAGGCAAAGTACATCTTAGAGCCTCTCGATGGCTACATATCCGCTATGGAAGTTTGCTGTGTTAATGAGCCTGCCACATCTCATTTTGACTTTTCACACTGTCAAAATGACTGTCAATCCCCCTTATCTCATGATGCCTGAAAGCGAAAAGGCAAGGAAAACAGCACGCTGAAGAGGTAAAGGACAAGCTCTTCTTGCCAGAAATGGGCGATCTAGCAGTGTCAAGCACTCCATGCGAAAAGCACGATTGCAAGGCTCACGCGCATGTTCTTCGAGCAGTGCAGAGTTGCACACCGTTGCTCAGAATAAAGTACCGTTACTGTCAATCTACTGTCAAAAGATCGTGCCTCAAATGCTCTTCCTGAACGATTATAACACATGCATAATACTCTCACGTTGACTTTTACAAATCGCAATTTTCTGAGCAGGGAGGATAGATGACGCTCAAACGTCGAGAACTGCTCGATTGCTAGAATACCTTATTCATCTCTGGCATGGACAGGAGAAGCATTCTTTGACTTGTACGTTCACAATACCTCTCAACCTTGCTACGCATTCACATCTACATTAGCAAAGGAAACCAAAGAGCATATGATCTTTGAGATAGTACATTAACTCTCCATATCTCTCCATACACTTTTTTAGCATGAAGCGAGATGGAATACTTCTCTTGTGGAGCAGATTAGCTGTTGCATTGTGTTGCACAGGATTGCACAAAATGGACTACTATTGGTGTCAAGCTTGGGGCCATCGGACACATGTTTAGCACACTCCTCGAGCGGTTTCAATGAACCTACACTGTTATGCATTTAGAAGTCCCACTACTCTGTCAATCTTCATGTGTCGAATAAAGATTGACAGAGTAGTGGGACTATGATTCTGAGATATCGTTTGGTTAGCAGCATCGTATTTTCCAATTAGTCGCCCCAAGCATATACAGCTTCCGCGATTTTTCGATAGTTAGCATTGAGTGTAGGTTCGAGTAACAGGATAGCAGCCAGACGGCGAGAGATGCTAGTGACTTCGCGCGCTTCTCCGGTGGTAAGGGAACGGCCAAGAAAAGTATACTCACGGTAGCTAAGCCATTTTTTAATAACCTGATAGCCCCCAATTCGATAATCCCAAATCCGAGATGGAATGTTTTCCCAGTAGATATGCTCATTGAGGTAAATATCATAGGTTTTTGTTCCAAAAGTTGCTTGTACGTCCTCATTGCTCAATCCTGCAACTGCAAACTGCGCTAACTCATCCTCCCTATAGGAACGTTCAATGCTCTTACCTCTGCCTGGCATAGTAACACCGTCTTTGCCTGCATGTCCCCAACCGCCTCGCACTTCAAGGCTTTCAGGGGTGATGTTTTTTTTGCCTGTAGAGATGAGGACGCCTATTTTACGCAATGCAGGGTTTGCTCCGATATCAAAAGGCTGCACAGTATCGAGGAGCGCCGCAAGCTGCGTACCAAGAATGGCTGACTCGCGCAATTGCTCGGCACTCGTAGGAAGGGGAATGCGCGGCCAGTCCTCGCGTATTCCATCAGAGTTTTCCTCCAGATAAGCAGGAGTAAAGCCAATGGCTAGCGAGTGCATCCAGATCAGTGATGCTGCTTCACTATTTGAATCGGGGTCGCTAATTCCTAAATTCACTAAATACTGTCTTGCCTTAACAGAAAGATTTGCCACAATACGCTCACGCATCAGAGAGTCAGTAAAGAGTGGACTTTGAGCAAGGTTTTCAGTTATCTGTTGCACGACAGTTTGGCGGAGGCGTATAGGGAAACAGACGGCATCAGCCATGAGCAGATGGTCATCAGAAAGACCTCCGACAAAGTAAAAAGGAACTCCTTCTGGACTTGCTGTTCCTTTCATTCGACTGAGAACAAAGCTATTACCCTCCCAGCACTGTGCCCAGAGTGATGGGCGTGGCTCGTTCCAGAGCGGTCGCACAGGGCTATAGTAGCACCATCTCATTTCAAACGGGCGTACAAAGTAGCGACGCAGGCGCTCTGATTGATATTTCTCTGCTGCCAGTACTTTAGCTCGTGTTCTTTTAGGATCAAAGCGAGCTGCATCTTTCGTCAAACCGCTGGAGAGTGTAGTCAGTTCTTCCCAGCTTGTATGCGGATCATAATACATTTGCATACGTTGTTCCAGCCGCTTTTTATCAATATCTATGAGTGCCCCACCCCGTTTTTCCATGAGTCCGTTGCTCGCTTCATTAGCAAACTCGTTCAGTTTGGGCCATTCACGATAGCGAGCCGCTACATTTGAGGGACGAAAGGAATAGCGGTTCTCGTGGCAAGGTTCAGCTCGCACATAATGAGATACAAAGCTCGGATCATGTAAACTTGCAAGAAGTTCAGCTCTGCGATCAGCAGCTTTTGCAGCAGTCAAATTATTGCGAAATACTACTTCGGCTTGATCAGTACAACGCATGCCGGATTTTACCCAGAGAGATATTGCTGTTCCTCTAGTTATGCCAGGGGAAAACCCTTGAACCGCAAATATCGTTTCACTCGTTTTACCATCTGGCGCATACTCGGAAATAGCTCGATCTCCGTGTAAATTCTCAATCCAGATTTTGTCGAAAGATGAAAGTAAATGTTGGCGCAGAACTACATATGATGGATCTGCCAGCCAAGAGTAATTGGAAATGAAACAGACAATTCCTTTTCTCGTCATATTTGCAATGCGGCGTTCGGCTAATCGAAAGAAACGAGCATAGAGTTCATCTAAATTAAACTTTTTAATTCCCCACTCGGTGACCAGTCCTTGTTTATAGGGCTGGACCAGATCACCTTCTTCCTCAGGACTGGTTCCAGCAAAAGCATTGTAAGGAGGATTGCCGATGATAACAAGAATAGGTGTTTGTTGTTTAACATGTTGGGCGGCATCACGTTCCTCTTTCAGCTCCGGCCAACCACTTAAAGTGGCCTGGACATACCGTTCTTTCTCTGGGTTAACTGGTATCCATCCAGTAAGCGCATTGGTTAAATAGATGGCTGCACGTTCGTCTTGATCCTCGGCAATAGGCGCTCCCAGCTGCTGCAACAACAATCCTAGTTGGAGATGAGCAACGACAAACGGAGCAGGTAAGATCTCAAAGCCAAAGACACGCTCAGTGGCAGCCCGCTTCACGTCAAGCATTGTGAGGGCATCTGCTCCCTGCTCTTCGAGTGTTTTTGCAATGCGTCGGAGTACGGCCACAACGTAGCTACCCGTACCACAGCAGGGATCAAGCACATAGACGTTCGGGTCGGCCAAACCGCTAGTAATGCCAAGCTCAGTACGCAGCACCTTATCCACCCGCTCTACCATATACTCGATAATCTCACGAGGGGTATACCAAACACCCAGCTGGTCACGCAGTTCGGGATCATAGGCTTCAAGAAAAGGTTCGTAGAAATACTGTACTGCGTGGCCTTCATCAAAGGAGGCAAAAAATGCTTCGCGGTCGATACGATTTAAGGCATTACCTGTCCAGTTCATTACTTCTACAAGGCCAAGAGGTGCCAATTGGTTTCGATTCACTACTTGACTAAAGAGTGAGCTTACCATCGGCACATGCAGGAGCCAACCTGACACCCGCCAGTCGAAGTAAGCTCCAGGACGATTTCCTTCCTCTGTCTTATTCCAAAGCACCCAGGCTGAAAAAACGCCATAGAAGAGAGTCTGAATGAGAGTAGAACGGAAGAAGTGGTCCCCGCGTTCTCCTGTAAACTGCATGCCGAGAGCTTCCTCCAATGCTGTGCGCAAACGAGTGAGAGCGGCGAGTTCTGCATGCTCAATTCTTATGCGAGCATCACGAGCATAGGAAGCAAGAAACCATGCAACATCTTGAGCATGGATCAGGGGAGCGGCCTGAAGCATAACACGCTTCAAATACTCAACCAACTGTTCACCCTTGTCAACTGCAAGCGAACGTGGTTGCTTAGCAGCCTGCCAGAATTTCGCTTCGCTCTCAGCTAAGCGAAAACGCTCAAGTAGTTTGACATTTGTCCCATCTTGCACAATCAGCTGGAAATCATAAAAGTTTGTTACCAAGACCTGCCCGTACTGTTTAAGATACTTAGCAACCTGCTTACTGTTTACAGTGGTCAGCACATCCTCACGCGTACTTTTCACCTCGATCGCGCCACGCTCAGGCGTTTGCGTAAGCATACGATTTGTATCTGGTATAGCAATTTTAAATTGATTGAGCGTAAAAAAACCACCATCCGGTATACCATCACCCTTACTACGCGGATGGATAATACAACGAACTTGGAGCTTTTTGCCAATTTCGTTAAAAAGGTTAGCGAGAGCAGGATAATTAGAGGTTTCTTTAACACCTGTAATGTGATTTTCCCAGAGGCGGTTAAGATATTCAACCACAATATTTATTTCAGCAGACATAACATGACCTTCTAAGTAGCGCGCTACAGAACCTTCAGGTTCAATTGCCTACAGCTAAATAATTCATGAAGAAGTGCCCGGAAATCTATAGGAGTCTTTTAGCTATCTAAGTTGTAGAGTTATACAACTTAGAGCATCTGTTAAGCAGGGAGGAGAATAAGGTGCAATCTAAAAGTTTTCAGCCCCCATATGATACGCGACCACTTAATGTTTTCTAGTGTACTCTACAATGAAGAGATAATGCAAGCTTTCTCGATAAAAAACTTCTATGGGTGCAAGGCATATGATCTGAAGTTCCTAAGGGTCTATTCTACTACTCTAGCACTGAGACGGCTAAACACGGAGTAAGTGTTGCCTCTAGAGTAAATCCCTACCTTACTGATTTATAGCCCAAATCATCATATCGTCAAAAACTGGACTATTTCTCTAAAACATTAAACTTCGGTTTTGAGATCTCGCAGTAATCGATCTAATGATTTTTTATAGGTGTCACATTGTTTCCAACATGTGAAGTCGCCGATGTTACGTGTGTTGCGAATGAGTGTAGGCCAGCCATCTCCGATGTTCATCACAGCGTTATCTAAACGGATTGGAAAGAGCACAATATGACCTCTCTTACGTTCTTTGGCAAGTGCTGTTTCAACTTCCTGTTCAACCCATTGGCTACAAACGGAGTGTTCAGAGAGAATAAGCAGAAGTTTTTCGTAGAGGTGAATGGACTCATCGATACGTGAGCGTATTTTGTCACCCCACTTCAAGTCTTCAGGAGCAAACCAGCAACGGACACCATTGCATTGTAAATCTAAGTAGAGTTGCTCTACAAAAAGCTGATCTTTGGTGGAATAACTGATAAAACATGAATGGAATTTGATATGCTCGGCTATTAGTGACTGTGCATAGAGAATAAAAGGCTCTGGAACACCAGTCCCCCGAAGAAATTTTTCAGAGATCTTCCCATGTGACTGATAAATTGTATCAATGCTAATAGTCGAAGGTCCATAATGTTTTATAGTTGCAAGCCCTTTTGCTAAACTGAGATCAACTGCTCCCCAGATAGTCCATCTGGCCGAAGCTTGCTCAAATATAGTGCCTTTAAGACTAGCTGTTCTAAAGTCAGTTCCATTCAAATGTGCATGGCTTAAATCGGCATGATTAAGATTAGCCCCCATAAAGCTAGCACTGCCTAGATAAGCGCCTCGTAGGTTAGCTCTGCTCAGATTAGCTCCGTTGAAGGCAACAAAGAGAAGATTGGTTTTAAAAAAACTTGCCCCGACCAAATCTGCCACATAAGCAAAAGCTCCATTGAGATTGCTTTCATCGAAAATAGCATAAGACAGATAAGCCTCATAGAGATTAGCATGAATGAGACTCGCTTTTCTTAGGTTCGCTCCGTGAAGGTCGTAGTCGCTAAGATCTGCATTATCCAATGTGGCACTACTGAGATCTGGTTGTACCTCAGCATATTTTTGCCTCCATTGATTCCACGTCTTCGCCCCTTGTCTAAGCAAATTGAGATGCTCTTGATTTGCCATACATTTCCTTCTCGCTAAGTAGCCATACAGCATTCCATCAAGCTGATACGAATGTTGTCCTGCATTCATGCCATTGGCGGCAACTGCTCTGGATATTGCGCTTGTAGCTGATCTTCATATATTGCTGCGGAATCCTCTTTCGGACTCTCATTGGTATGCCCTGGAGCTTGTTCCCGATACCCCTGCTCATAAAGCGGCTGTTCTGGCAGAGAATGCTCCAGGGCAGCTTGTGAGGGCTGCACGTCAGGAGGCGCTGGCATGGGCTTCTCAAAGGAGGAGAGGATCTGCTGAAGCAACCGATAAATCCAGGCCGGGTGCATTGCGGCCCAGAGGATGAGCAAGCCTATTCCTATGGAGAAGAGCATCAGATAGTTTTGAGATGCGAGTCCATAGAGCACAAGCAGGACGGCGAGGACTGGGAAAAGGTTCCGTATTTTCTGTGCGGTCGTGTGTGAGGGCTGATGTCGCATGATGTCACCTCTTTTATTGTGGAAGAAAACACCTACCATAAAGAGTATACGCGGAATATTGCCAGATTTAAAGTGATAGTAGCAATGTGGGTATTATTCTTGTTCTGGCCCGTGCTGCGGACATGATTAGCAAAAGAGCAAATGAGTCTCTCTTTCTTTGTTTCTCCATACATTGACAAACGTAACAGAATATATTATTAAAAAATTATAGCGCGTTTTATAGACTGAAGGTGCATTATGCCGTTCGTTGCAAAAGATAAAACAACAGGAAATCGCATTGATATTACAAAACTTGAGAAACCTCGTTTAATGCTTCGAGCAGATGCTTGTATTTGCCAGTTATGTGAGAAGCCAATGATAATTAAGGCAGGTCTGCACAGACGGGCACATTTTGCGCATCATAAAGGGGAATGTGTTTCTGAATATGAGCGTGATCCAGATACCAATCCAGAAAGCCCACAACATCTGGCTGCAAAAGATTGGTTACGAGTTATGCTTCCTAAGCAGTATGTCGAGTATCGGGATGCGACACTTGAATTTGAGGTTCCAATTATAGAAGTCAGAAGAGTGGTTGATTTATTGGCGGTCTTTCGTACTGGGCATAGAGTAGCCCATGAAGTTCAGTTGTCACCAATCACCCCAGAAGTCTTGCAACAAAGGACGGACGACTATGAACAGGCCGGAATTGACGTTGTTTGGTGGCTTGGTAAAAGTGCGAAGTCAGAACCCAATCAAGACTGGTGTCTACAAACATTTGGACTCGTTTTCCTTATCGATCATGAGCAGATCTACAAGACTATCCATGATCAATCTCACGGATAGTCTTCAATGTTCTTGTATTGTTGAGAATGCATCTGTATCTGCCATTTTTTCAAGTGCAAGTTTTTCTTATGTGGATATATTAGTATCGTGCAGATGTCTTGTAAGAAATGAGGATGAACTATCATCTAATATGGAGCATTCTAATACATTTCCTGAGACACGATTAATGAGGGAAAGAAGATTGAGAATAAGCGAAATATGGAAAGATGTTTCGAGTCCCTCTTTTGAAAGCATGGAAAGGCACAGAAAAGTGTTAAGAAATTGGTTAGCACTTTTCCCAAATATGCCAGATGTAGATGAATTTGGCCGCCCCTGGGAACTCCATAAAAGAACTGGCAGAACTCCAATGCAACTACGATATTTTAAGCTCATCAAAAACAGAATAGTTGATAACTGATGAATAAAAGTAGTTAAGGGATCGCACGCATAGTCCATCTATATAGTAATTTTCATTGCTGATGTTACATGGGTGATGAGGTCTTCTATCTGGAGACCTCATCTTTTGTTCGGGATTTCCTCTATGTATATTTTCGCGCAAATGCTGTATATTTTGCGCGAAGTTCCTTAGCTCGATCTTCCACATCAGATAAAGGCATCCAGCGGCACTCGTAGCCAAGCAGTTTCTTGAAAATCGCCATGTGTCGTTCGCTAAAATGCACCGTTCCGTCGTCATCAATGTGTTCGATCCCATCAAACTGTTGAGCCGTTGTATTGATGCTTACAGCCTCGGTTAGTGTGATTCCATTGGGAAGAACGACTTCCACGCCTTGCGCGTTGACTTTCACAGGAAATGCTCCTGGCAATCCATTAGGACCAGGAGCATGTATAACCGTGCCTCTGTCGTTCACCATCCCATCGAAAATGATGGCTGCTGATGTTGCGGTCATTTGATTACCTGGTGTGCGTTTCAGGGTGCCAGGAAGAAGATCAAACACAGTACTCATCGTCAGTTGTTGTGTGAGATCTTGTCCATCTACTGTGACAGAGAGATGAAATGGAGCGCCGTCAGAAGTCCCTTTACGAGACGCCCAATAATGAACATGATGCTGTGCCACTAAGCGCACATCAATCTTTTCTACTGGCTGACTTAACTTGATGGCGAGGGATTTTTTGAGCGCAGGTATATTGTTCGCTATGTCGCCAATGCCGGTTGTTGGAGCAAGACCAACCTTGTTTAAGATAGCGTGGACGACGTCGGGATAGGTGGCATTCATCACCTTTACGTCTAGACCAGTTTGTTGCACTGCAAGCATCAACTTGTAAACTAGCGTGAGATGGAGTGGCAACCACGGGCCTATTTGAGCTTGATAGAGTCGTTCTGCAACCTGCTTGGGTAGAGCATTGAGTACTCCCCATTTTTGCAACGTTGCCGCGCAGAAAATAATATCTGGCTGAAATTGTGTGATCACTTCAGCCGTGTGTTCCACGTTCATAAGATCAACAGAAGCCAACTCTACTTCAGGGTACAAACCAAATTGCATTGCGGCGAAGAGGGAGAGATTTGTTCGTTGTTGAAGATAATCCTGCTTTCTCCCCCCGATGAGAAAGCGGTGTTGACCTGGAACACGGAGAAAAAGGTCGAAGACGTTGGCCCCAACGTCTCCTAACCCTACAAAAAAGATGCGTTGCACAATGACCTCTTATCTATTCTTTTGTAGTTGGAAGCGTTCGATGATATGTTGGATTGGATCTTCCTTGAGCCAATCTGTTGGCATCTCTTCAGTGAAAATGTTGATCGCCTCATCATACCGTTTTTTGCTCTTGAGTGCGAGAGCGCTGGTCAACCCATCATCAAAACACTCAGCATAGCGATCTAGATCTCTTAACATGATTGCTGCGCGGCCTTGCTGGTTACGGATCTCCAGCCGGTTACGCTCAGGAACAACTATTCCGAGGTCATTGACTGTACCGAACATATGCCATGCTTGCTCATATTCACCTAAATCAAGGTGGACAGAGCCGGTATAGAAAATCAGAAGATATTTTCCATAATCAGCCAGGGCTGCTACTGGATCACGATCGGCTCGTGAAGGAAAGGTTTCTTGTGCTAGCTCAATGTAGAAACGAGCTTCTCGTTTACGGCCAGTTTTTGCAAATGCAGAAGCCGAGGCTGCGTAGACACGTGATTGAAGCAACGGAGAAGCTTGATCAACATAAGTGAGGGCTTCCTGATAGGTTCTGAGTGATTTCTCGGGTTGTTTCGCATATTTGTGCGCTACTGCCAGCTCCGTGAGGGCTGAAACTAATGTATTTCCTTCGCCGGAAAGTCTTGCATGCTCTACTGCCTGCTCGCAGAACGCTACTTTATCTTGTAAACGAAGGTTATGGGCAGTAAGCACACTTTGAAGCCGCAGGCCTTGCGAAGCAAGTCTTGCTGCTTCCTTATGCTGAGGAGCTAATTGTAACATCTTTGGAAGAAAGGTCGATAGCATCTGCCCGGAGACATCCAGTTCTCCGTTATTGCTTAATCCCCAACAACTCGCAATCATCGATTCAAAGTAGGCGTAGGTTTCTTGTGAAGGAGAGGAAGATGTTTGTGCATGGGCAAGTCTTTCCCACGGTTCAGCGGTCGTGAGGATCTGAGGAGCCGCGATAGTCGCTCCTGCTATTTTCATTAATTTTGCGAGGGCATCCCTTTTCGATTTATCAAAAAGTACCATTGCCGTAGTGCCTCCTAGCCTCAATAAGTCAGAGATAGCAGCTTCTTCTTCGCTCGTGAGCAGTAGTATCTGCCGATCGTCATCGGAGTAGAGTAGTTCTACAAATCCTAGATCTGCATCGGAGCAGCCGAAGGCTTCACGTAAGAGTTTGCGAGATTCAAAGTTTGGAGAGTGTGTTCCATGTTCCCATCGTTGGTATGTTCGCACAGAGACTTGTGCTTGCTCAGCTGCCTCCTCCTGAGACCAGCCTTTTCTGATGCGAGCATCGTGCAATCTTTTGTTCACTTCACCAACTCGTTTCTCATCTCATAGAGTACTGACATCTTCTTCTTTGTCCAGGGCAATACAGGTAAAAGATACTTTATGCGAAAAGTGTCGTCAAAGTGACATGCTTCCTTGTTGCTAACCGTGTCGTGTTTTTGACAGGATAATTACGCTATCCTGTCGTGGTACATTACTTCCTTATCCTGTAATCTTCTTCCTAGAAAACAACTGCGCATCGAGGTCCGGTGAATATCCTGGAACGAGACGCATCGGATCTCATACAGAATCGGTTACTACTGTGAGAAATGCGGAAACACACGAATTGTTAGCGCTATCAACAAGTATAGCATACTTGGAGCTATGGCTTCATTTTTCGGGAGAGTCGTATGGAAATCACTGTCATCGATGATGCCTTGCAGGTAGAACAATTCCAGGGCTGGCTCTCTACTCACGCGACCCAAGTTGTTGGACGCGCAGGAATGTGTTTTCTCTCCCCTCTGGCAACGTGGATCTCTGAGCGAACAGGATGCCTTTGTGGGACAGACGATCTGTTCTATGGCCGGGCGGCAGTTGCCAATTGTTCCTGGCACCTGCTTCCCCAATGGGCTGTGCGTTTCAACGCTCGACTAGAGCGCATTGCCTTTTGCCCAGTGACCGGATTAGAAGCCTTACAGGAATTAGCACACATCAAAACGACTATTGTTTTCACTCAAGCCGCGTAGTACTCGCGTTGATGGCAAGACAGCGGAGAAAGGATTTCATAGTATGCCTGATATCAATGTCACAGTGAATCTCTGGTTTATGATTGCTCTTTGTCTGGTCAGTATGATTCTCGGGGGATTGCTTTTCAATAATCGGGCGGGAAACCGGGATAGTTATCGGGATCGCTACTAATTATGGACGAACTGTGGTTGTTAAGTTTTTCTCTCGCTTTCGTGATTTCCTTCATCTCATTGGTGATTGGGTTCTTGATTGGGATAGTCGTTCACTGGTTGGCAACACGTGAGCAGCGTCACATTCTTAAACGGTATCGCGAACGCGAACAGCAACGCAAACGATGGAATCAACCAGTGGAATGAGAATAGGAGCAAAAAACATTTCCCTTATAGAAATTGACCGGCCTGACCGTCAAAGCGGCGTGCCGGGTGCAATTGCCCGGCCAGGCAGTATGTCCAGGTGATGCAATCGTTTGATGAATTTTTAGCCGAGGAGAGGTGCTTTTATGATGAAACGTTCTCGTGAGCCACAACCAATTATTCTCCCGCTGTCGAGATATGAGAAGGCAACACAACCTACATCAGTTGACCAGCCTGGTTCCAATTCGCTATGCGGTAGATGCGATACTCCCACTGAGGTTGGAGGCCGCTTTTGTGGTCAATGTGGCATGCAACTTATACCAATGGGGACGATACTGGTCTCGCTGAACTACGATGGCATAGAGTCAGGGATAGGTGCAGGTACAGCGAGATGAATTGAGGTACTAAGCCTTTTTAGCCACATGAGGATTATTGCCATTTTGAGAGGGGGTAGGCGCTGCATCAGAATGGCTGGTTGATATGGATTTACGACGCCCTTTCGGTCCTGGTTTGCGCGGTTGGGCAAGGAAAGCTTTAAGGGAATCTTCGTAGACCATCCAGTCATGAGCCGGTTTGATCCCTTCAATTGTCTTATTTCTCAGGAGGCGCTGGATATGTTCCCGACTCAGGCCGGATAACTGCATAGCCTCCGTTGTGGAGAGAAGCACGCGACCATCACTAAGAACTTGTGGCATTCGATCCTCTCGTTAGTAATGCTGTATATCCGTCTAAATTTCATCTAAGTATAACATTGATTTAATTTTGTGGCTAGACACTTGACAATTATGCTGTGTATGCTGCATAATATAGTTATGAATTATGACGCATATACGTCATAATTGTCAAGGGCAAATAGAAAGACACCTGCGGCTGCAACCGTAAGTGTCTCCTAGAACCCAACAACGGCATCGGTACTGTCTAGCCTGGAAAACTGTCAGTGCCGATGCTCCAGAATCAGGTCTACAGGCATTATAACCTATTGGACCTGATGGCGCACTTCACACAGATGAATATCGATCCACACCGCAGGTGAGCAGCCACGGCTGATTGAGGTCACTCCGACTGTTTTCATGGATCGATGAGAGAACAGCACGTTAACAAACAGATACCCATTGAGCCTTGAGGGATTGTCTTGAAGGTGCAGGAAGGGGTCTCAAAAGGTCTCGTGGTCTAGCGAGGATGATAGCAAGCTAGAACCAGTGTCGTGACGAAGGAAGCAACGTTGACTCAGCGCGATACAAGCGAGGCTCAAACGCCCAGCTAGTGGCGTGCTCCCACAGAGCAAATAACTCTCGCGCCAGTGAGTGGCGCGTTACGAAGTGGCTCCGCGCCTGGGATCGGTGGCGCGAGACGAAATAAACCACACGCCTGGTTGCGTGGCGTGAAACGAAGTGACGCTTCAGAGGGAGCGAGAGAGGTGATGCTCGGAAAGGATGGGTAGCAAGAGAGCATCCCTCCCGTAAGCCCTCATTGCCTGACCGTCAAGCGGTGTGCCGGAAGTGCAATCCTCCGGCCAGGCAATAGCCAGTCCTTATGGCTGGTAAAGAATAACCACATTTTACTAGAAAGGAAAACGACGTGTCTCTCACACCAGAACAAATAGCGGCGATTGAAGCTAGAGCGCGTGCTGATGCCGATGCTGATGTGCAACGCCTGGCGGCAGCAGGCTATTCGCCCGAGCAAATCAAAGCGATGGCGAGCGAATTAGCCTATGAGAGAGCGACACAAAGCTGGAATGTTCACGCTCACGAGTACACCTCGGAGATGCAGGAGCAATCACCAGTGGAGCCACCTTCAGCCGCGAAACCCTGGTGGAAATTCTGGTAGCCCGTTTTCTCAATACCTGGTCCGTTCAAGCGGGAACTGAGGTGCAATCCCTCAGTTGGGTCTTTCGGATTGAAGTCGTAGTGCGTTCTGCGAACGAGTATCGCCCAGCAAGCCCCTATTAAGACTTCTGCTGGGCAATGTCAGTGCAGCATAGGAGGCCGCAAATGGCACTCTATTCTCCTCCATCTTTTTCAGAGGATGAAGAAGAGAATGAAGACTTCGTTTTTCCAGTGCCCGAAGAGAGCGATGAGGATGACGAAGACACGGAATTGGTTATCACGATTGTCCCGTATGAGGAAGGGCTTGCCATCCTCAATGCAAATGTGTAGTGCTTGCCTGTTGAACTTTTCCGGAGCCTGATCCGTCCAAGCGGGAGCTGGGGTGCAACTCCTCAGTCAGGTCTTGTGCTTGCGGGTTGTAGTGCGTTCCTGTGGTTTCCCTCATAATCTCATCTTAAAGGAATACGGTGATGCAACACCTTTCTGATGCGCCACCGCGCTGTCTGGTCTATCATGCCAAAGATCTCCAGATGAGGCACACTCCCTGTGCAGAGTACTGGTTGACAGACCGTATCCAACACTATCAGTTGGTGGCAGAAGTGGCAGCGAGAGTGGAATATGTGCGCGCCTTCACGACGCATACGCGTCTTTCCTGGATGTCGCGCCAGGAAATTGTCTGGTTTCTTCCTGATGAACCCCTGCGCTCCACTGCTATCGGCGATGTGATCTTTGTGTGTGAAACCGGGACGGCCTGGCTGGTCCAGCATCGTGAACTGCACCATATCCCCGCTGGATGGTATGGAGGCAGTAATATGGATATTCTCAATGCCTTGACGCTTGCCCGCCGCATGCATCACGGCACGATCTACTATCGGGATCAGGTGGGCAATAAGGCAGTAGTGGAACTGACGAAAGAGGAGGGAAACGTCAGCACGGTTCTCGTCAATGGTCGGTATGGCTCCAATCTCAGCGTCTTGCACCACTCTTTCCTGGATTTAGATCATTCTTGGTCTCTTCGTTGTCCTCTCTAATGCGGAAAAGAGCGAGGGCGGGCCTCCTTGCACGGATACTCGCCCCCAAGTGACTGCGATCTCCTCACACACCTGGTCTCTCTTCGAGCATACCGATGCGAGTACTGGTGTCAAGCACACACAACAAGAGTGAAAGGAAACCGTTCATGTCAATGCAACAACTGCCTTCCATCCGTACGCTGAGCAAGGCTTTCGCCAATCCAGAACGCGCCTTTACGCATGCTGATCTGGTTGCATTCTTTCAGACCTCCTTTGGCACCTATCAAGATCCAAGCTATGAGCTGCTGAAAGTTTCCCTTTTACCAGAAATCGCCGTTCCAGCCACGTGGCAAGTGGATTATCGTGCGATCTATCCAGGCGCGCAACCACGTCATTTCAGTACGCTCATCATCCAAAAAGAGGGCTATGATGGCAAGCCGTACCTGAATATCACCATGCCGGAGGAAGTTCCCTCGGGGTTTTCTATGCCCCAGGAGGAGGATGCTGAAATGGAGCGGCGGGAGGTGGACGTGCTGAAAAAATGGAAAGAACAGCGAGCGCGAAAGCAGGAAGAGGATGCGACGGCTCCCCCAGACGAGCCTGCGGAGTAACCCCTTTCCTCAAGGGAGACAACGGAAGCACTCAAGCAGCCAAGCCTTGTGAATACGAGCGTGAGTTGAGTCATTATGATGCCAGATCCGTCAAAGCGGTTGCCGGTGGTGCAATTCCCCGGTCAGGCTTTTTTTCTTGAGCAGTGTAGTGCATTTTGCTGTGACGTGTTCCCGGCGTGCGTCGATGGAGTGTGTCTCTAGAGCAAATGAACGCCCAAACAGTTCTGACTCAACTGTTTGGGCTTCGCATGCCGACATAGGAGGTCGAACATGCTTGGTCTCTATTTTACCTCAGATGACGATGAGGTGGAAGATGTTTCTTCAGAGGAGGTCCATACCCCCTCCAATCCGTATTGTGGCGATCTGAATTGCTGGTGTCATACCAGCGTTTCCTATCATGTGGAAGTCACTGAATTACCTGAAATCGTTGATGCAGCAGCCTACGCAACCGCATTGAACTTTTACGGCGTCTAAGAGGGAAACTGGCAAGAGCCTTGTTTCCCTTCCCTCCGTTTCAACTCATCGCAGCATCTTATGTGTTCATTGTCGTCTGGTCTCTGGTCGCTGTGTTCTTCATCTGGAAACGGTGGCCAGGTGCGAGCCGATAGTGGCCCAGTGCTGGTAGTGCGTTCTCTGTAGAGCAGCGTGTAGGAGTAAATCATGTCACTCCTGCATGTTTGGATATGAATTCTCTGGAGGTTTGATGATGGAAAACAAGACGGCTCAATCAGGGGGTCATCCCCCTGGAGCCGTACCAAACAAGGAAGCGAAGCAGCGAAAAGCAGAACGAGGCGAGGGCAGGAAGCAGACACTTGCTAGCTTGCTAGCTGGAAGCATTTTTTGCGTGATGCTCAATACTGTCGGCATGCTGGTCTACTTCTCCTCTCTCGAAGCCGCCTGGTGGATACGCGGCCTGGTGGCAGTGATACTCCTGGGAGAACTTGTTCTGTACTTCTTATGGGGCATGGTCGTGGAAGGTCGCATCAGCAAACAAACCCTGCTCATGGCTTTGTGCAGGCCAGTGCGCCGCATTGCTCTATTCCTCATACATGTGACAGCTCCCTATGTACAGGAGGAAGGTCTTCTGCTGGTGGTCCTCGATCTTTCAGTGCCTTCCTCTGACACGCAATCACCCGCCAGCGAGGTGCAATGATGGCAGAGCCGGATTTGATCCCTGAAGGGTTTCAGCGCGACCAGCTACCGCCATCAACGAGTGCAGAACTGCCAGGACAGGCGCAAGGGGTGTTTTTTACGCTGGAATTGGATATCCATGAAGCCCTTCTCCACAAAATCGAGGGCTGGTTTGAGGGGCGTGACGAAGTGGTCTTGGTGGACTATGGCAAGACCGATAAAGAGGGTCTCGGTTACATCATGCTTGAGTGGGAAGAATGCGAGGTCGATTCCCTGTTCCTCGCGATCCTGCGAGATGAACCAATGGTGATCGATTTCACCACCTATACACGCGATATCGGCGAAGACGAAGAAGAGGAGAGCTAACTATGACCACTACCAGACGTTCGCGCAACACGCGCGCACCTGCTAGCACGACCGCTGGCTCGGTTGTTGCGCCGGTCTCGACGGTGAGCTATGCGCCGTCTACCCATCCACCCAAGTTTATCACCCTCGTTGGTGTCGGCTTCTTGATCCTGTTCGTGGTCGCGCTGCTCACGCAGATCCAGACGAACGAAGCATTTATCACGAACGCTGGTCAAGTCAACGTCTACAAACCCAATTGGGCCATTTTGTGGCAACCCATTGCACTGATCATGGGCGATCTGTCGCCACAAGATGCCATCGCCACGATCTTTGGCTGGGGCATCGAGTTGATTTACCTGGGTTTTGTCGTCGGCTACGAACTGATGCAACATTCGGTGGCACGCTCAGGCTTGCTCATGGGACGCATTTTCAAGACCGGTTCATGGATTATCGTCGGCTTCAATATGTGGACCGACTACAACTACGGCACGCTCTCGACCGCTGCCTGGGGGCATGCCGCCTTCGCGTTCATCACCGCGTTTATCGTCGGCTTTTTCGGAACCATTGGCCTCGCGCTCATCGAACATGGCTGGTCGCGAGCTTAACACATAAGGGATACGAACATGGAAGATCAACGCCAGCTGCCAACCGCACCTGACCAGATTGGGGAGCCAGCCCTCCCCATCTGGCAGCGCATCACCAAAGGGCAGGTGATCGTGACCAGCGCGGCGCTCGTCGCCTCGGGTGCCGCTGATGTAGCTATGCACTTCGATAAAACGGGCATGTTCTTTGGCTTGTTGGCCGTTGGAGCCATTGCCAGACATAGCGATGAGATCGCGAAATGGTTGGTTCCTGGCAGCGGCGCTGAGACCCATGCTCGTCTTGTTGAGGCCACACAGCACGTCGTGAATACTGTTTCGCCAGCGACTCCGATGGTCTATGTTGACCAATCGGCGCAAGCCAAGCTCAAACGGCTCTTCGGCTTCCGCTCGGAGAAAACCGCTGGCCTCTATCTACAAACGCCAAGCACCGCACCAGTTCCGCCACAACAGAGCGCACTGGCTACCAGCGCCGCGTCAATACAACCGTCATCAGAGATAACTAGCACCAGCCAGGGGCGAGCCTGGAGAAAAGGCGCGCTGAAATGGGGCGAGTCAGTACGCTTTGGCCGTCGCTTCGATCCTCAATTCAACAGTGTCTTTGGGCGTGGATTGCTCATCACTGGCACACAAGGAGCAGGCAAAACCAACTTAATCGGCTCGACCATTCTGAGTGCGGCACGCAACAATGTGCCGTGTTTGCTGGTCGATGTGAAGGATGAATACTATCCCTTACGCGAGAAGCACCAGACAATTATCTCGTGTGGGCATCCCGACTATGCAGATGAGGCAGGCACGCCATACTATAGTGTGACGCCAGAGAACGCCGAAGAGTTTGCGCACGACCTGATGGAGTATGGCGCGCAGGCCATCTTTAACGTCCAGTCCTACGCGGACGCCAATGAGATGGCCGAAACGCTCGCGCTGATCTTGCCCGCGCTGATCGACTGGTCGCGTGGCCTGGACAACGAGGAAGAGCGACCGCCATGTTTGATTGTCACCGACGAGGCGCACAATCTCGTCCCAGAACAACCAGCGCTCTCAGCTCTGCCCATCAGCAAGCCAAACTTTCAACATCTGAAAACGGCCTATAGCATGATTGCCAACATGGGCCGCTCCTATGGCTATACCCTTGTGATGGCAACGCAGCGGCTCGCCAACATCTCGAAAGCCTCGATTGCTAACCTCAATATCCAAATCATCATGAAACAGGACTTAGACAAGGATATCGAGCGTTGCGAGGATTATATTGGGAAAGAATTGTGCAAGCAGTTGCGTGATTTGCCGACAGGTCAGGGCTTTGTACGTGGTCTCTCGAAAAATCCGATGTTAGTGCAGTTTGACAAGCAAGAGGCGCGTCATGTCTCAAAGACACCAAATCTTGAGCGAGCGCAAAAAAGATACAAGCAGAACGCTGATCGCTTGCCAGAGAGAATGCGTGTCCAGGTTACGGCAGCAAATAAGCATGTACGGCCTGGCCAGACGCCGGTTGAGCGTGAAATTTCTCGACGTTACGGCCGTAACGTCACCAGTGAACATCTCGACCAATTTGAGCTTGACAACAGCGATGTTACGGCCGTAACTTACGGCCGTAACAATGCAGTTCCTTCCGCTTCTGGAGCCGCCGTAAGCGGGCAAAATACCGCCGTAACTCCTGGAAGTGAGTTACCAGGTGGCTGGGACGAGAAAAAGCTCGATATGTTACCGGGATTTTACCTCGTGTTTAACAGCCTGGACGACACACTCAAAGCGTTACAACTTTCGACGAGCCAGAAAAACCGCGATTTTGCTCGCAACACGTTGAAGCAGCAAGGAATCTGGAAGGAGGCCAAATAATGGCGGCAACACAAGCGCTTCTCACGAAGAAAAAGCAACTCCCGCTCGCCGTCCGCGCTGGCAAGCGCATCACGAGATGGTCGAAAGCGCTCTCGATTATCCTCGCGGCCAGTGCCGAGCCGCTCATGCGCTACACGACGATCTATCTGGCGCTGGCAACAGCATTGCCAGTTATCAAGGTTGATGCGCTCTATAGCGCGTGTCAGGGTGTCGTGATTGCAGCTCCTGAGTTCGTGATTATTGGCGCGTTCAACATTGCTGACGAGGAGTTGAAGCGCAAAGACGGCCAGCGGACATGGGGCTGGATACTGCGCATGATCTGTCTGCTCATGAGCCTGATCATGATTGCAACGTTCGTGGACATCTTTATCGTGCGCTTCGACGAACTGGCGTTGAAGCTGCTCAACTTTGCCAGATGTTTGATAGCAGTCGGTTTTACAGTGACGTTGGGGAAGCTGGACCGCGACGACGAGGATGAGGAGAGCGCGGCCAGCGCCAACACGCAACCGGCAACGACGAACGGACCGGCTTCCGCATCATCACAAGCAACGCTCGACCAGGCGCTTGCAAAATTGAAAGATGAACTGCTTCAACAGATCCGCGTCGAGGTTCGTTCACATATTCACGTCGCCGAGGTCGTCGAAGCAGCGGACAGGACATCACTTGCAAACAATCTGCTGCCTACTGGCAATAGGACAGCGACCGCCGAAACAGGAGGACAGGACAGCGAAAGCGAGAGGACAACGACCGCGAAAGCCTCGCAATCAATAGGACACGAGAGCGATAGGACAGCGGAAAGCGAACAGGACAGCGACCGCTCAACGGTTAGGACAGCAACCGCAAAAGTCGAGAAGGCAGGCGAAAATAAGCTCGACTTGACACTCGACTTCTTACGAGAGAATCCGGGCCGCGCCATCTCACCAGATATTGACGCGCTGCTCGCTGCCCACCTGGGCCTCAATCGGCCTGCCAGCGCTCGTTTCTGGCGGTTGAAGGCACAAGAACTGCTCGACGCGGAAGCGGGTAACAAGAGCAACGATCAAGGCGCATTCGCACGCGTACTGGCCTACGTTCAGACGCACGAGCCGACCACACAGAGAGAGGTCGCTGGTCATTTGGGTATCACTGAGCGAACAGTGAGACGCCACTTTGCAGCCTTACGCGCAAGCGGACAATTGCCAATCACCTGGACGCGCAATGAAGAGGACAACAACCAAGTAGGAGGACAGGAAAGCACAACGCAACCAATAGGACAGCCGACACCGGAAAGCGACCCATCGAACGAGCGGACAGAGGACAGCGAAGAACAGGACAGCGAAAGCATGGACAATGTTGTCCTCTTCCGGCACGCTGCTCGATAGGACAGCAAAAGAGCCTCATTCGCCAAAGCGAGTGCCAGCGTGCGAACCTCTGGCGAGGCATTTTAAGTTTGGCTCGTAGTGCGTTATGACAAACAAGCTTCCCGCATGATCGATGGAGGAAAGCAAAAAAGTGAGGGAGACATGAAGAACAGTATCTTTTTTAAAGGGTCGGAACACAAACAGCGTTTTGTCGAGGCCATGCAACGCATCGGAGGGAAAATCTACCAGGGGAAGTTTGATCCTGAGTATGCAACAGCTGTGTACGTCTTAACGGCGGATCTTTCCACCTGGCGAAAGGCGGGAGACTATGTAGCCTGCGATGGCATTGATGTTGAAAGACTGCTCGAAGAGGTGGACTTTTCCGGCAGCTATCAAGTCCTCATCAGATGGGCCGGGAATCTGTTCAATGAACAGCAGCACCTTGACCCTATCGAGACACTCCGCCTGGATGAAGGCAACTTTCAGCTCGTCCTCTCTGCACTGCTCATTCGGCGCTACGGCCTCCAGGTGAGCGACTTCACCTCTTGAGCCAGCAAAAGCATCCTCTCGTATCAGAGAATGTGCTACGCGTCGTCACATCGATCCTTCAACCATTGCATCCCTCATTCATCAAAGGAAGGGCCGGAGGGCAACCCTCTAGCGAGGTAGTGGCGTTGGGCTGTCGGGCACTGCAAGAGAAGATGCTGAGAAGGAACCGTGACTGAATCACGGCTCCTCTTGAGCTTTGCATCTGGTGATCAGAATTCTGCCTTCCTCCTTCCTTTCTGCCTTGATTCTACAAGATACTCAACGGCCACCCCAGCAGCATAGAGGAGAAAGAAATTGAACAGAGTCCCACTGACAAAAGACGACAACGTTTGAAGGAGATTCCCCCAGTCAACAAATTTCAGTGTCAGGGCATGAGCTTTCTCGTCGAAGAAGACTGGGAAGTACACCAGAAGCAAGTGAACCATATTGAGGGCGAGAATCATCCAGGCAGCTCGTTTACACCAAGTGCCTACCTCATGATCTTTGAACACATGTAAGAGTCTATCCATAGCAAATCCCTTTCCTGTAGGACGAGGATCACGATGTTTGTGCTATGTCAGCAAGAGTTCTCTCTGCCTTTTTGAAGAAGAAAAAGAGAGGGGTTGTCAGCCTTCACATTGTCTTCCCCAGCGTCTCACTTTCCCTCAAGAGGCTGTCAATGGTCTATGCAGCAAAGAACCTGAGCTGTTCATTGGGTGAGTATACCCTAGAAAGGGTGAGGGTGAGATTGGAAATGGGTTGGAAACGAGTTGGAAACATGAGAAGGGAAAGACTTATCTGACTCGTATCGACGTATGAGTCAGCCAACTCGACGAGGCCGACTCTCAATCTATTCGGTCAGGGATTTCTTGATCCCCATTGTGCTTGGCGCTCCATTAGGATCAGTTCTTTATTGGGTGGAGTGAGAGGAGGGCTGATCAGGTGGGAACAGAGACAGGCTCCAGCCCCACCTGATCAGTCACTTACTGCTGCTGGCGCTCGTTGTTCAACGATTGCACAGCAACGTCGTGGTCCTTATCGACCTCGTCCTGGCTACCCTTTGCCCTGAGAACTCACCCCTCCTCAACTTGTCCAGCCGCCGACTGTCTTCCTCACTTCTCTCATGAGGATCTACTTCATCATGAGAGAAATGAAGAGCGAGGGAGCCTTACGCTTTCTTAGCAGACGGCCGACCGTGGCAGTCTGAGCAATTGCAGTGTTTGGTGGCAACCGCATTGCCTACTCGCATTTGTTTGCAGTGCGAGCCGCATTTGTCAGACACTTGCCCTCTCCTTTCAGGGAAGATTGAGCCGGGAAGAAGAGGCGGGCAGAGAGAGGCCGCAGCTCTACTGCGTACAGCCCCTCTCGCACTCGCTAAAGATCGTCGTTACGGATTAGAAAGAAGGCCGATGCCTACGCGTTCGGGCAGACGGGATCGTGCCCGTACGACTTCTCCTTATCACAGCACCAGTTGTAGGCGCAGTTGTTCTCGCCGGGGGCATGGTCCTCCCAGCAATGGATACACGTTGCCATTACGTTCGTTCACCTCCTCTCAGGAGAGTGATGGAACGGACGGGGGATACTACCTCCTGCCTCATGAAGATCTTGTTATCGGTGCCCGCTTAGTGGTCTCGATTTACCGACCACTGCGGGAGTCGTAGTTCTCGCATGTGGTGTTACCGCAGTAGTACCAGCCGTCTACGAGTGTCATGGCTTTTTTGCACGCGTTACATTTCATCATGTTGGTTCACCTCCTCTCGTTCCTCTACAGGGCAGGGATTCGGGGAACAAAACATGCTGTTCCAGTGTGGCTCCTCATGTGGTGGGAGGTTCCGTCCCGGAACGACGATGTCCGGGACGGAACCCCATCACTCACTCAGGTCAGCCACCGTTGCAGTGGTGGTTGACGCAAGCCAGCCCCATGCAGCAGGTCACGCACTGCGTGTGCTCGCAAGCGGGCGGAGGGCTAGCCATCGGGATCGGGTGCACAGGCACCGGGATCAGATCAGGAAACATGTTGGTTCACCTCCTCTCGTTCCTCTACAGGGCAGGGGTTCGGGAAACGAAACATGCTGTTCCCCGAAGACTTGTCTGACGCACACCTACACGTGGGTCAGCCAACTCTACGAGGCCGACTCCCAATATATCTGCTCAGGGATCAAGGGATCCCTCTTGTGCTCGGCACTCCGTTCGGATCGGTTCTTTCCAACCAAGCCCCAGCGCAAGCGCAGGAACGTGGCTTCTACCGAGGAAGGCGAACCGTGCCTTGAGAGGCGCCTTAAGGTAGTTCTATACAACACTTTTGTTATAGCTCAGAAAAGGAGAAAATACAGTAGGAAAGAGATAGAAAAGAAGTTGAAACTGAGTTGAAAATAGATTTGATAGAGAATAAAATAAGATATTTAGTAGAATATATGATGTTTTATACAAAAGAAACTTTACTGAATAAACTTAATAATTTAATACGTATCGATATGAAGATGCGTGTAAAGGATTTAGAGAGGAGCAGAGAAGCTTTTCCTTCATGATACGATCCACTCACAATGCAGCTTCTTCCAACAACTGAGGGACAAAGAAGAGGTGGAACATCTACCGCACATAGTGGCGTAGCACCACATCCAGGCGATTATGTCCAAGAGCCTGTGAGACCAGAAGAATCGCCTGACGGTCATAGTCTCCTGGATGCAAGCGGCCTGTTGCTTTCGGTAAGGTGCGCCTTGGAGCATGATGCAGATAGAGCGCCTGTGCATAGGCCCGCCGGTAACTATGAATGTCCAGGTGCTTGGGAAGATGTGGAAAGACAAGGGCATCAGCCTCTTTGCCTTCTTGTATGACGGCGAGGACGGCCTGTTCATGGCCCGGAAGCACTGGCACCTCTCGCGTCTTCCCCCCTTTGCCGCTAGCAACATGGACGGAGATCGTGCCATCGTGTGTTTGAGAGATATCTCGAAAGTGCAACATTTGCACTTCTTGGCGACGCAACCCGGTCGCTGAGAGGAATTGAAGCAGCGGCTGCCAGTTGGCTGGTTGAAAGTGGCGATCATGGGCGACTGCAAGACGAGAGCGGGTGATATTCGCTCTGCTGCGACGCGGGAGGGAAACCTCTTGTGCTAAGGTGCGATTGTCAAAAAAGAGCCGGAGGGCAGAGCGCTCAACCTGGAGCGTATAGGGACTTTTTCCTTCGGCAATATGCTCACGGAGCCACGTTGCTACCAGCTCGTTCGCCTGGGTATCCAGATCCTCCAACTGTTTGATCTGATAGGTGCGACGCGCCCAACTGACGAACTTGAGGGTATGTTCCTGGTAGACTGAGCGGGTTTTGAAGGAATGGATCATGCCAGTGGAAACTGACCAGACCTTCCCCTGTTGCGCACGCAACGTCTCTTTGGCTTCGCGGCGGCTCTGCCCGATTGCCATCTTGTGATCCAGGCGCTCTAATGACGCTTTGATAATACTTTTGGAGTGTGTCGCCATGCGCTCACGTCCTTTCAGAGAGGAGGCAGAGGAAAGGGGTACTACCAGAGAAACACATGACGAGGACGGCAGGAGCAGGTCAAACTTGTACGTGATGCAACGCTGGCGCTAGACCGGCGAGGCGCATACGAGACCTCACGACCTGCCTTTTGTTCTCAAGATGACCTCGACACTGTTTAGAACTCCATGCTCTCGCAGAGATTTCTAACCGCGTCGCCCATCTCGAAGCGAGCAGGAGCAGGAACATCCTACAGAAACGCACAACAAGGACATCTCACGATCCTGCCGAAGGACTCTCGCCACCGGCAGGCCATATTACCAACCGTTGGTAATATGCTGTGGCAAAGTTAAAATTATTTTAACTTCTCGTTCTCGTCAAATTTAGAAAATTTCAAAATTTGCGGGAAAGTTAGAACCGTTCTAACTTTGCGAGAAAAGTACAAATTTTGTACTTTTCTTTGAGCAAGTCCGTTATGTGCGGGAGCAAGCTCAACCAACACCAGGAGGACGAGTCCCGGTCATTTCCAGGAGTAAACTCAACTGGGCTTGCAGACTCACAAGAGACACGTGCAGTGCAAGCACTGTTTCAGCGTGTCTGACCGGCTCGCTGCCAAACGCAAGCGAAGCATCAAACAATACGATCATTGTACCAGAGAAGCGGACGAAAAACCAGCCGTGACGCGTCATTTTGCAGAAGGGACATTGGAGGGAATGATTGCATCCATCTCCATAATCGTCAACTGCTCTCGTAGCGGATGCGCGTCTGTGATACGAGCCAAAAAGAAGGTCTGTTTCCTTCCAGATCGAGGAGGTGACTTCTCAAAAGTTGAGAAACGTTTCTCGGAGTTTTGGCCGATCTCTACCTCGTATTGTCAGCCGAGTTTCGGTATCATTGTTTCTTGCTGAGGATGTTCTGGAGCCGAAACTCAGGCCAATCGCACCGAATTTTCCTCAATTTGGAATCCTCCTCATGTTTTGGTGCATTTACTTCTGGTATTGTGGCCTGAAGCTTAGTATGATTGTTCCAGGAACCCATAGCCTTGAGGAGGAAGGAGAAGCGTCGATGAACAGTTCATAGCCAAAAAAGAAAAGTGCTGGCAGATGTGAGGCAACACTTCTACCAGCGTTTGTACCTCGCATTTGTATGGTCATCCATTCGCGTGAATCTCGTGTTTGCACAATCGAGATTCACGCTCTCAAAGGAGTTACAAATTTATGATAACACACGGAATCTATGCAGGAGAACCCCGTGATGCTATGCATGCAACCCTTTCATGTTCACCCCTGAGATACCAGCGGCTCCTGCGCGGCTGGTCGCAGCAAGATGTTGCTGATGAACTCTACAAACGATGCGCAGAGGAAGGCAAAGCCGATGTTGCCATTTGCGCCAAACTGGTTGGACGGTGGGAACGCGGCGAGAGCAAACCACGCCCGATCTACCGCAAGCATCTTTGTACCCTCTATGGTCTCACGGCTGAGCAACTTGGATGGCTCACCGGGTTGGAGGCGTGACCGTGAAGCAAGGAAAACACACACGAGGTGCCGTCGGTTCTCTCACCTATCAGAAGCATCTTGACACCATGACCGTCGAAGAGGGGATCGCCTGGCTCATGGGAATGAAAGAGCGCCTCACCTCCAAACAGCAACGAGAGCGCCGCTATCTGGATCGGCGAGCAGCTCGCGGAACCCAGACGCCGACGGATGATGCCTACGAGCAAGATCAAGTGCTGGAGTCGGAACTGTTAGCGCTGCTTGAAGGCCTCATTGACCAATTTCAGCGCGATATGACAGGAGGCCAGAGATGAAACGCGAGAGCTTATGGGAAGGAGAGCGCCTGACACTTGAGCATGCTCAGGAATTGACCAGAGAGTCGTTGCAGCTTTATGGGGCAGGATATCGTCACTGGGCAATTGCCTACAGCGGTGGGAAGGATAGCACCGCCCTTGTCACGTATGTTGCCTCTCTTATTCAGTCAGAGATGATCCCAGCTCCCTCTTCACTGACGGTCTTGTATGCCGATACCAGAATGGAGTTGCCGCCGCTGCATGCCTGTGCGATGACCATTCTGAGCGAGTTGCAGAAAGCGGGCATCAAGACCCAGATTGTCTTGCCTGCCCTGGATGACAGGTTCTTTGTCTATATGTTTGGTCGAGGTGTCCCTGCACCGAAAAACCTGTTTCGCTGGTGTACTCCTCAGATCAAAGTGGAACCGATGGAACAAGCACTCGTCAGCTTGCGAAGCCAGTATGGGGAGAAGTTCCTGATGCTGACCGGGGTGCGCCTAGGTGAGAGTGCGGCTCGCGATCAGCGCATTGCCCTCTCCTGTTCCCGTGATGGGGCCGAATGCGGACAAGGGTGGTTTCAAGCCAAGACGCCTGAATCCGTCGCCGATACGCTGGCCCCCTTGCTGCATTGGAGAGTGTGCCATGTGTGGGACTGGCTGACCTTCTACGCACCAACTCAGAGCTTCTCAACCCAGCTGGTGGCCGAGTCCTATGGTGGCGATGAGGCCGAAGAGATCAACGCTCGGACTGGCTGTGTGGGCTGCAATCTCGCATCAAAGGACGTTGCTCTCGATACAGTGCTGAAACTTCCTCAATGGCACTATCTTGCCCCTCTCAAACGGTTACGTCCACTCTATCAGGAGTTGATGAAACCTCGCTATCGCCTTCGCAAGCAGGAGGAGCGCAAGAAAGACGGTTCCCTCTCCAAGTCGCCGATGCGTATGGGGCCATATCACATGGATGCCCGACGCTATGGATTGAGTCAGGTCCTCGCCATTCAGAACGAGGTGAATCGGACCGCTAGCGAGCAAGGGCGACCACTGATCGATCTGATCAACGAAGAAGAGCACGCTCGCATTTTAGAGTTAATTGCTTTGAATACCTGGCCGGACCGCTGGACCGGTCAGGAAGTCCGCGCTGATGTTCTGGTGCCACAGATTGTGGCAGAGGGCATTGTCCAGCCTTTGCTAGAGATGAGCGAGGTGCAAGCATGATAACACTGGAAGATTTCCTCATCCGCAAAGCGAGTACTCCAGCGCCAACCATTGTCTGTTTATGCGGTTCAACTCGCTTTTCACAAGCGTTTCAAGAGGCCAACCTACGAGAAACGCTGGCCGGAAAGATTGTGCTTTCCATTGGCTGTGATACGAAATCGGACTACGATCTGGCGCTTGGTCCGGTTGATAAAACCGCCCTGGATCTGCTTCACTTCTTCAAAATCGATCTGGCACATGAAGTTCTGGTGCTCAATGTTGGCGGTTACATAGGTGAATCGACCCAACGCGAGATCGCCTATGCCAGAAAATCAGGCAAAGTGATCCGTTGGCTGGAGCCGGTCTATGAAAGCGAGGGATATCTCCTATGAATGTGCCAGCGCTTCGTTCTCCGCTGAAATGGATTGGAGGAAAGTACGCCTCGGCCTCGCGCATTGTGGCGGCTTTTCCTTCGCCGCATAGCTATACCACCTATCTGGAGCCGTGTGGGGGCGCGGCTCATGTCCTGATGCAGAAGCCCAATTGGGGCCATCGGGAAATTTACAATGATCTGAATGATGACCTGGTGAACTTCTGGCTCCAGGTCCGTGACCACGCGGACGGGCTGGTTGCCTCTCTCAGCACGCTGCCTTACAGCCGCAAACTGTACTACGATGCGCATAGACGGCTTTTTGATGGCAGCGAGAGAGACCCACTTGAGCGGGCGGCCCTGTTCTTCTACGTGTTGCGCGGAACTGGCACTGGTTGGCTCCGAGCAGCGCCAGTTGGCTGGAACAATACAACAAGTAGTGCTGCGGCCTATCGTTCCGTTCTGGATCTCTTTACGCTGGTTCAAGAGCGGCTAACGCAGCCAAAGGTGATCATCGAGAACCGGGATGTGTTGCGTGTGCTTGAAGAGTATGATTCTCCGACCACGTTGCATTATGTCGATCCCCCTTATATTGGAGCAGAATACTATTATCAGGCTGGAATACGCAAGCACCCCAAACAGCGCTTCGATCATGAGCGTTTAGCCGAACGGCTCAATATGCTACAGGGCTATGTCGCCCTCTCCTATTATCCTCACGCTGATCTGGATGTGTGGTATCCCGCACCTCGCTGGCGTCGGCTCGTTTGGCATCAACACAAACCCTCGACACTGGCGGGAGCTGTTGGAGAAGAGATGCGCGAAGCCACTGAAGTGTTGTTGTGCAATTATCCATTGCCTGTGCAATCCCTGTGGTCTGAGTCCTTAGAAGAAGGTGGCGTATGAAACTACTTCTTGGAGGAAATGTGCAGATAATTTGGGGAGTGACAGGAAATGATGGTTGCCTTCTCACGACTTCTCAGGCTGTTGGAAGCTCTATTGTCTCTCAGAGAATAAGCATGCCTTTTCTTACGCATCATCAAATCTGGCTTTGCTTATCTGCTCCCTTTTCCGGTCGGTTTTCAGGTTTCCTTCCAGGTTCTGTTCTGGTTTACAGGTGCTTTTCAGATCGATTTACAGATTTACAGGTTTCCTTCCAGGTTGATTTCAGGTTCAGTCCAGGTTCTATATGCTATATCTCCAATGTCATCAGGAGCAATGCTGTACACCGACTTGCATTGCACTGTCTCATGTTCATGAAAGCGAGGAGATCCTATGGCAACACGTCGCATGCTGCCCACCAAGTTCTTGAAAGACCCTGATGTGATGGCACTCAGTAGTGGCGATGTCCGGCTGATCCTCATCGGCCTAGTCCTTAACGCTGATGACGAAGGCCGGGAGCTGGCCCACACCAAGTTACTAGGTCGGGAATTGGACTATGCCCCGGAGATCATTGAGCAAGCCCTGCAAGAACTGGAGGCCAATGACCTCATTCAACTCTATCAGGGAGGCAAACATCGCTACTATAGCCTGACCCGCTGGTATGAGTGGCAAACACTCAATAAACCCACACGTTCCAAATATCCAGCGCCTCCTTCATCAGAGGACAAACATCAGGAGCTTTCTGAAACGGGAATCATTACCTCCCAACTTTCCCCGGAAAATCCGGGGGAATCCGGGAAAATTCTAGATACTCCCGGAAAAACCCCGCTAGAAGGGGAAGGGGAAGGGAAGAGAACTGAATCTGAAAGGGAAGAGGAAGAGGAAAGTAACGTTATTCCCTTTCCCCCTTTGTCCACCCGCGTCGACGGCAACCAGATACAAGAGCAAGCGGATCAGCAGCAACACGTGACGCAGATGAGTGTCCAGGTGGCTGAGATCCTCAAACTCGCGGCAACTCCCCCTTTGAGGCGATTGGTGGCGGAATTTCTGCGCGTTCCAGGCCTTTCGCTGCTCAGTGAAGCCGACGCCGCTCGTGAATGGATCGATGATCCCGCACGCAACAAGAAACGACAACGGATGACGCTGGCATTTTTCCGGCGCTGGCTCAAACGTGAACGCGAAATGGTGGCCGAACGTCAGGCAAAGTGGCAACAAAGCGCGGAGACAAAGGCCATTGGCACTAGCAGTCGTGCTAGTGGCGCAACTGCTAGTGCTACAGGGCAGAGCGCCACTCATCGCAGTCTGATGCATTTGGAACAGGAATACCGCGCCGCCTTCAATGGGCCTGCACGGGCTAGTGAACGAAAGGAACAGAGCTAAGCCATGATGGAACGAGCGTTACCTTTTAGCATCGAGGCAGAAGAAGGAGTCCTGGGAAGCTTGCTGATTGATCCTGATGCACTGGATCTGGTGATGGATCTGCTCTCGGCGGATGACTTTTACCGCGATGCACATCGCACCCTGTACGAGACGATTCTCACGCTGGCAGCACGCCGGGAACTGGCCGATTTCATCACGTTGTGCAACGAATTGGAACGGGGAGGCAAACTCAAAGCGATGGGAGGCCGTGCCTTCATTTCCTCGCTGGTGAATGTTGTGCCGACCAGTGGCAACATCGAATACTACGGTCGCATTGTGGCATTGAAGGCATTGGCTCGCCGCCTTATTCACGTTGCAGGGCAAATTGCCGGGGCTGCGTACACCGATGAAGAACATGCGCTGGAGACGGCTGAGCAACTGATCTTTGCTCTGGGGCAGAGCCGTCTGACGTCTGAATTCTCCCACATCAGCACCATCATCGAGGAGTGCATGGAAGGCTTACAGGCACTGCACGAACGTCAAGAAAAAGTCATTGGCGTGCCGACGGGCTTTCACCATCTCGATTTTCCGCTAGGAGGCCTGCACCCTTCAGACTTGATTATCCTGGCCGCTCGTCCAGCAGTTGGAAAAACGAGCTTTGCGCTGAGTGTCGCCTCCAATGCCGCCTATCAGTCTGACCGTCATGTCGCCGTCTTCTCTCTGGAAATGAGCAAGAAACAGTTGGGCATGCGCCTGGTGTCGATGACCTCGCAGATCGATCAGCAACGGCTTCGGACGGGATGGATCATGGATGAAGAGTGGGAACAGGTTATCAGTGCTATGAACGCACTGTCCTCAGGGCATTTGTGGATCGATGATACCCCTGCGCTCTCTGTCCCAGCCTTACGCAGCAAGGCCCGACGTTTGCACACCCAACACCCTCTGGATCTCATCGTGGTGGACTATCTGCAACTCATGCATGCCGCTTCAGACAAACGCTCTCAGAACCGGGAGCAGGAGATTGCGGAGATTAGCCGAGGTCTCAAAGCTATTGCCAAAGAGTTACAGGTGCCGGTGCTGGCGCTCGCTCAACTCTCCAGGGCCGTCGAAAGTCGTCGGAACAAGTTTCCACAACTCTCCGACCTGCGCGAATCGGGAGCCATCGAGAACGATGCCGATGTGGTGCTTTTCATCTACCGGGAGGAACTCTACGACCCGGAAAACATAGAGGCCAGGGGCACCGCTGATATCATCATCGCCAAACACCGCAATGGACCTGTCGGCACCATCAGGCTAGGTTTTGATGCTGCTCGCACCCGCTTTCATACGCTTGAATTGAGTTCTTCAGATGAAATTGGCTCTTCACATAGTCAGGAAGACACGGACGCTGAACAATAACGCTTTGTTGTAAGAACAAGCAGGAAGGATATACCTATGGACAAACGAAAGAAAAAGACTCCCGTGAGCGAGGTGCTTGCTCCTCCCATATTGCTGACCATTGGACAAGTTGCTAGTGCCTTGCAGGTGAGCCGTAACCAGGTCTATCGTCATATCAAGCGCAATGGATTGCCTACCGTCAAGATCGACAACGGCTTTATGCGGGTATCGCGTGCCTCTCTGGAACGCTGGATTACCGAACATGAACAGGCAGGTTAGCGAGGGAAGCACATGAAGAAACCATTTGGCTGGTACGGGGGCAAGGAAGCGCTTGCTCCCACCCTCGTCTCACTCTTACCCGTGCATCAGGTGTACTGTGAAGTGTTTGGTGGCTCCGGGGCGCTCCTGTTTGCCAAGTCGCCAAGTCCCCTGGAGATCTTCAACGACCTGGATAGCGGCGTCGTGAATTTTTTTCGCGTGCTACGTGATCCTGAACAGGCCGAGGTGTTGCAACACCAGCTGGCCCTCACCCCCTATGCGCGTGAAGAGTATTATGCTTGTCTCAAACATTGGGAAGAGGCACCAGATCCCATCGAGAAGGCGCGGCAGTGGTATGCGGGCGTGATGCTCAGTATGAATAGCTCCATTCGCAACACCGGCTGGAGCAGTACCAAGAAGCCGGGATCGAACCCTGCACGTGGCTGGACTAGCAACATTGCGAATCTGAGTGCCTGTACCAGCAGGCTCGCCCATGTCCAGATCGATCATCGAGATTTTGAAACGGTCATGCACGCCTATGATAGCCCTCACACGTGTTTTTACCTGGACCCGCCCTATGTGTTGGAGACCAGGCGCAAACACCTGTGTTATCACCACGAGATGAGCGAGGTGGACCATGAGCGGCTGCTCTCTTGCGTTCAGCAGGTGAAGGGGATGATTTTGCTTTCTGGCTACGCTCATCCCCTCTATCAAGAGGCGCTGGCTTCCTGGCATTGTCTGACGCTCAATGTCCGCTGTTCTTCGGCGGTGCGAGTATCTGCTGAAAACGGGGAGGCGACACGCGCCAGCTGGACGCGCACCGAATGCATCTGGATGAATGCAGCTTGTGTGCAGTCCCAACCCTCATTGTTCCATGCTCTCATGGGTGATGAAGATAGGCAGGAGATTCTCCTGAAGCAGAGCCATCATGGTGAAAGGGAAAAGAACGTATGACGCTCGATATCACGGTTACTGATATGTTTTGCGGTGCCGGTGGCTCAACGACTGGCGCAACGCTTGCAGGGGCTTCTGTGCAGCTAGCGATCAACCATTGGCAGCGAGCTATAGAGACACACAATACGAACTATCCCAACACGCTGCATGCGCTGACTGACTTGCACACAGCCAGTCCCAGACGCTTCCCTGGCACAACGATATTGATTGCATCGCCTGAATGTACGTCGCATAGCCTTGCCAAAGGCCGCAAGCGCAAAGAGCAAGGCGCTAGTCTGTGGGATACAGGTGAGCCAGACCTGGCAGCAGAAGCAGAGGAGCGGTCGAGGTGTACGATGTGGACACCCCTTGACTGGGCCGAATATCACGATTATCAAGGAGTCATTCTGGAAAATGTCGTGGATGCTCACCTTTGGCGTCCGTTTCAGGCATGGTTGCAGGCGTGGCAGAGCCTGGGGTATGACTTTGAACTGGTCTACCTCAATTCGATGCACGCGCATCCGACACCCCAGAGTCGAGACCGTATGTACTTTGTCGCCTGGAAGCACGGCAACCGCAAACCGAATGTGAAGATCACACCAGCTGCATACTGTCAGAAGTGTGAGAAGAAGGTGGACGCGGTGCAATGTTGGAAGAAGCCGAGCAGGCGTTACGGCAAGTACAGGCAGCAATATATCTATTGTTGCCCTGGCTGTGCTATTGAAGTGGTGCCCTACTACTATGCCGCCATGAATGCTATTGACTGGTCTCTTCCAGCGCCACGTATCGGCGACCGCACAAAGCCGTTACGAACGAAGACTATGCAGCGCATTGAGTACGGACTAAAAAAGTTTGCTGGTCATCCATTTAGCATCCCAATGACCAGGGTACAGGATCGACTCAGAGATGTGACACAGGAGCCATTCCCGACCCAAACAGCAACGGAAACACAAGGGCTGGTTATGCCTTTTATCGCAGAGTTGCATGGGACATCAACGGCTCGTGGCGTGACCGAAGCGCTGGCGACGGTGTGTGCTGGCGGCCAGCATCACGGTCTGGTCGTGCCATTTCTGCTCAACCTTAACCATCTAAACACACGTGCGACATATGTCACTGCACAGCCATTTCCTACACAGACCGCCTATGACGACAATGCGCTTCTCATACCACCATTTCTTATGGATCATTTGGGAGAATACCGACCACGCGCTATCACCGGACCCTTTTCAACCATCTGTGCGGCAGGCAATTACCACAGCGTTGTCACACCTCCAGCCTGGTTGATGCCCTACTACAACAATGCTCAACTCGTCCCGGCCACTCGGCCTGTGCCGACGGTCACGACATTGGATCGGTGTGCGCTGATCACTGGCAAAACGATCTCCGTCGAGGAGTGCGGATTCAGGATGCTTGTCCCGAAAGAGATACAAGCAGCGATGGCTTTCCCTCCTGAGTATGTCATCACAGGGACGCGGCGCGAGCAAATCAAGCAACTCGGCAATGCCGTTACGCCTCCTGTGATGAAGATACTCATGGAGCGGGTCATTGCCTCGCTTTCTTGAAAGGAATCCTATGAATGCTAACCACATGCAGGTCTATCCCTGTGGCTATAGTCGAGATGCAGCCCTGATCAGACATCTGATGCAGACAGATCCCTGGATGCTGCTGATTGATACCCGTTACACACCTCGATCACAGATGCCAGCCTGGAATGAGGCCGCGCTACGGGCAACGTATGGAGCGCGTTATCGTTGGGCAGGAAAGTACCTGGGCAATCAGAATCATGCGAGAGGAGGGCCAATTAGCTTGAGGGATGCAGAGACCGGGATTGGAGGACTCATCCGCTATCTCCGAGAGGGCTACCCGCTCATACTGCTATGCGGATGTCGTGAATACAGTCAATGTCATGTAAGCATGATTGTCTCGCTGTTACAAGCTGTGCTCTCATCTGTGCAGGTGATCCTGCCAGAGACGCTGCCACAACCAGAGAGTGTGCAGTGCATTAGCGTCCGGCAACCCTGGACCTGGATACTGACGCATCCAGAGATTGTGCAAACCTGTGGCATGCCACCCAAAGCAGTCGAGAATCGGGACTGGTCTACTCGGTATCGCGGCTTGCTCTACTTACATGCTGGATCACAGGTCGATGAAACACTGTTTCATCCCGATGGGCAACTTGATCACGCGTTCTGGCAATGGCGCTTTGGGGAGCCTGGAACACGCTTAGCTGAACGGATGCCACAAACGAAAGAGGCATATTCCCGCAAAGCGATTGTGGGCAAGGCGGAACTGGTTGATGTGGTCGAGGAATCCGACAGCCCCTGGTTTCTTGGCCGCTACGGGCTGATCTTGAACCAGGCTCAGCCCTTTGGCCCGATTCTGAACTATCCTGGAGCGCGGAAACTGTTTGCCGTGCCCCAGACAGTCATTGAGCAGCGAGAGGACAAAACCGCATGAAAACCACGATTGAATGGACGCAGCGATCCTTGCCAGATGGCACAATCGTTCCTGGCTATACCTTCAATCCCTGGTGGGGATGTTGCAAAATCGCCACTGGTTGTAAGAACTGCTATGCAGAAGGGTTCGCCAAACGCGTTGGCAAAAAGATATGGGGGCCAGCCTCAACAACGCCACGATGGACGTTTGGAGAGAAACACTGGAATGAACCATTGAAATGGAATCGAGAGGCCCAGCGGATCGGACATCGCGCCAGCGTCTTTTGTGCAAGCATGGCAGATGTGTTTGAAGAGCATCCGCAGTTGCCGCCAGAGCGCGAGAAATTGTGGGAACAGATTGACAAGACGCCCTGGCTCAACTGGTTGTTGCTGACCAAACGGCCTGAAAATATTCTCTTGATGGCTCCCTGGCAGCGGCAATGGCCCGATAACATCTGGCTGGGAACCTCCGTAGCTGAACAAGAGGATGCAGACGAAAATATCGATCATCTTCTGGGTGTGCCTGTTGTGGTGAGGTTTGTGAGTTATGAGCCAGCACTAGAGGAGGTCGATTTTACTCCCTGGCTTTCCGACCTCCAATGGCTGATTTGCGGCGGCGAGAGCGGTCCAACTTCGCGTCCCTTTGATCTGAATTGGGCGCGTGCCGCACGAGAGCAGTGTCAGGCAGCCAACATTCGCTTTTTCTTCAAACAGGTGGGAGGTCGGTATCACAACAGCGGTGGGCGACTGCTCGATGGACGGACCTGGGATGAACTCCCACCGGAAATACCAGAACTGATGATGCATGGGTAAGTGAAAAACAAGCAGTATGATTTCCCCTGGTGTACCAATCACCAGGGGAAGTGAAAGGAAAGAAACCATGAAGCAATCTCTTCGTGAGAGTGTGCGTGCAATGTCTGACCAGGAGGTTCAGGACCGCTACAGCCAGGAGACGTTGAAGCTGAAAACGTTGTTGCAGGTTCAGAGACCAGGAGATCCATTCTTAGGATATCCCAATACCGCGATGATGAACTGTTGCAAGCAAGAGTTGGAATACAGGAGCCTGCCAGTGCCCCAGGTAGTTTCCCCTGGAGGAGAGAAGCCCCCGCGCTTCCCGGTCACAAAAACGATCAACAGAGCTGTGCTTGACCATCATAGAGGGGTAAATAGTGGCGTGTTCTGTGAGGTTGAACGATCAAGTCAAGAGCGGTTTGTCTATCAGGTATGGGAAGCCAGAACGAGGAGAGGCGTGCTTTACGTACACACGCTCAACGGATGGGCGTTTCCTGACCATGTGTGGGTTTGCTCCACCGAAAATGCGGCAGAGCAGCACACGCTGTGGGAAGCGTCTTGATACGGACAATCAGGGCTTGTTTTGAGAGCACAAAAATCCATCCAGGCCGAACAAGCCCATTTCTCGCCTCTCTGAGCCTCAAAAATGAGTACTCTCGGGAGTATGTCTATTCATCGGATCGTCTTTAACTCTTAGAAAAGTGAGATCATAAATTATGCCTCGGCGGAAGAAAGAAAAAGGCATACGCGGCTTCGGTTCCGTGTATCAGCGCGGCAGCGATGGGCGCTATGTTGCCAAGTATAAGGCTGAAGACACCAGGAGCGGATACAAAGAAGAATATGCTCGTACGGAAGCGGAAGCCTACGCCAAGCTAGAGAAAGCCTGGCTAGCAAAACAGCAAGGACGATTAGCCACCGGGCCACAGCAAACGGTAGAGCAGTTTTTCGAGTATTGGTTAGAGGACGTACATCAAGGAAATATCAGCTATAGCTCATACAGGCAATATAGAAAGTTGCTTCGTAATTATGTTTTGCCTACACTTGGAAAGACGAAATTGCAGAACCTTTCAGCAGATCAAATCAATGCTTTGTATACTAGCATGAAGAAAAGAAAGTATGCGGCGGAAACGATTCGGGCGGTACATCGCATGCTCCATAAAGCGTTGAAAGATGCAGTGAACTGGAGTCGTCTCTCTTTCAATGTGTGTGATAAAGTACAACCCCCTCGTGCTGAGAAGCACGATATTCAACCCCTGGACAAGGAACAAGCTCAGAGGTTACTAGAGGCCGCGAAAGGAACCCGTCTGGAAACCTTACTCATTCTTGCGGTCACGACCGGGATGCGGCAGGGCGAGTTAATTGGTCTTAAATGGCAGGATATCAATTTTGAAGAAGGCGGTTTGCAGGTTCGCCGCTCTGTAGGGCGTGATAAACAGGGCCGTCTGGTTGAGAACCCACCGAAGACGGAACAAAGCAGACGCAAAATTCTGTTACCTCGCTTCGTTATGGAGGCGCTGCTCCAGGAAAGGAAACGTCAGGCCGCTATGCGGGTACGATTTGCCAGTGTGTGGCAGGAGAGAGATATAGTCTTTGCGGCAAGAGCAGGAGGCTTTCGCGATCCATCCGAGATACGAAGAGAGTTCAAAAACCTCTTGAAAGAGGCTGGTTTACCCAATATCCGCTTTCACGATCTGCGTCACAGTGCTGCAACCATCTTACTGAGTATGGGAATACATCCAAAGCTGGTGCAAGAACTTTTAGGGCATAGTAGTATCACAATGACAATGGACCGATACTCTCATGTGTTGCCCTCTATGCAGCGCGAAATGATGAATAAGTTAGATGACCTTTTTACAGGGGAATAGGTTCTTTTGAAACCCCAAGCTGTTGACGCCTCGCTCGTTGAGCCATTAAAATACGGTTGCATTTATCACGAGAAAGCCGACCGCATGGCTCAACTTGGCGTATGGAGTAACGTAGCTGGAATGAGGGAGTTATGGAAGAAAACAAACGCATCATCTTCTACTCTTGGCAGTCTGACCTGGATGGCAAAACGACTCGTTCATGCATCGAGGAGGCACTCAGGCGAGCGATTAAAGCGCTCAAAAAAGATGACACGCTCGATGTGGAGCCGGTGATTGAACGCGACACAAAAGGTGTGCCTGGTTCACCTGACATTGCCAAGACAATTCTAGAGAAAATCAACCGGGCGCACATATTTGTCGGAGATGTCACCATCGTTAACCAGGGCGAAAAGCGTCTGACACCCAACCCGAACGTGGTGTATGAACTAGCGTATGCTCGGAGGGCATTGGGCAGTGAACGTATTATCATGGTGATGAATACTGCCTACGGCGCTCAGCCAGATTTGCCATTCGATCTACGCCAGCACCGGGCAATTGGCTACCTGTTGCCGAAGGATGCGGTGGAGGTTGAGGGGAGAAGCCGGGCAGACATACGTAGAGATTTGGAGAATAGACTCAAAGCGGCACTCCTCGACATTTTGAAATTAGACGAGCCACTGCCGATTGCAGTGGTATCATTTGCAGAAAAAGCCATGAATGCTATCAGAGAAGGACATCCTGATATGCCTGCTCGCGTACGTGACTATATGGCGGATCTGGTTGCGAGAATTCCGCTGATTCCGCCTACCAACAAGCAGGACATACTTGACGAACAGCTGGTCCAGGCGATAGATGCTTCGACCACGCTAGCCGTCGAATTTGCGCATGTCATCACTGTAATTGCTGAGAGAAATGTAGTCGAAGCGGCTCAGACCGTATACGAGGGATTTGCTGATATCCTCAATTTGTATACGTTCCCGCCAGAACAACACTCAAGAGGTGATACCTTCACCCGTGATCTTGCAAAGTTTCTCGGTTATGAACTGTTTATTATGTTCGTTGCCCTTCTGATCCAGAATAAACGCTGGGAACTGCTGGCGACGCTCCTTGACGAAGATCTTTATGCGCGAACCAGCAACTATGCCCAGCCTGCCTTTGTCCCATTCACCGCGCTTTGTCAACCTGTAGCGCTGCTCTACCAACGCAATGAGCGCCTGAGTTGGCATAAGCTGTCACTTCAAGGAAACATACTGTACGACCGGCATGTGGCAGGCGAACTTGCGACTTGCGTGCCGGTAGAGCAGTTTATAGAGGCGGATTATTTTCTTTTTCTACGAGATTTGCTCAAACCAGAAACAAAGCCCAAACAGATGAATTGGCGGGCTTGGACTACTCTACCTATGGGGAAGCCTGCCAGCTATCTTTATAAGGCTGTTCGAGGCGATTTTGCCGAGCAATTGGCTCGTTCACTTGGCGTTCCTGATGTTCCGACGTTACGTAGCCGATTGACCGAGCGGCAAAATACACTTACCATCATGTGGACATCTGGGTCTAACGTGATTTGGTTCGATCCTTTGGAACGGTTCGACATCGACAGCATCGGTAGCCGCTAGTCTGCGGCTGTGTTAACGAGTAAATCTAATTTTCACAGCTATTTTGATGGTTTTGCTGTCAAAATAGCTGTCACGCACAGCTATTGGCCTTATTGGTGGGGCATAAAGCAAGGTGGGAAGGCGGGATATGATACTCTCATTTCCTGATTGTGGCTACGTCTGTAGTACCATGAGGCTAATTTCGCCCGGCTATGAAAATATGCCGAGAAAACTGTTGACAAGCCGCACGATCTGTGGCATATTATGCAGGCACCGGAAACACGGATGCAAAAAGAAAAAAGCACATTCACAACTGAACATAATTCCTTCAATTTTGCTGAGGACTTCAGCAAGAGAAGAAACCGAGAACCATTCCATCAACAGAGGAAAAGACAAGAAGAACGAACAAGCTACACAGAGGACAGGGTGGATGCCTTGGCGCTTTGGACCGAAGAAGGACGCGGAGACCGGCGAAACGTTCCGGGGGAGCTGCATGCAAGCGTTGATCCCGGAGAGTCCGAATGGGGCAACCCCTCCAGAGTGATGTCTGGAGACCCACATCTGAATCCATAGGATGTGAGGAGGTCAGTGGGCGAACTGAAACATCTCAGTAGCCCGAGGAAGAGAAATCAACCGAGATGCCCGGAGTAGTGGCGAGCGAAACGGGAGCAGCCCAAACCGTTCCTTCGCAAGAAGGGGCGGGGTTGTAGGACCGACAACATGTGCGTTTGGTGTACTTGAACAGGCTGGAACGCCTGACCAGAGCGGGTGAGAGTCCCGTAGAGCAAGCACCGAGCAAGCGGGTCGGGATCCTGAGTACCACGAGACACGTGCAATCTTGTGGGAAGCTGGGGGGACCACCCTCCAAGGCTACCTATCCAAAGCGACCGATAGTGAACCAGTACCGTGAGGGAAAGGTGAAAAGCACCCCGAGAGGGGGATGAAAGAGTCCCTGAAACCCTGTCCTTACCAGCAGTCAGAGGTCACTGTATCGTTGCGATACCAAGGACTAATGGCGTGCCTTTTGTAGAATGATCCGGCGAGTGCATCGGCGTCGCCTGGTTAACTCTCGTTAAAGAGAGGGAGCCATAGGGCAACCGAGTGTGAAGAGCGCGTCTGTGGCGTCGATGCGACCCGAAACCGTGTGAGCTACCCATGAGCAGAGTGAAGCGAAGGTGAAACTTCGTCGAGGCTCGCACCCACCAGTGTTGCAAAACTGGGGGAGGACTTGTGGGTAGGGGTGAAATGCCAATCGAACACGGAGATAGCTGGTTCTCCCCGAAATGTATTGAGGTACAGCCACCAGAGAGCATCTGTTGGAGGTAGAGCACTGTTTGGGCTAGGGGCTAAGTGCTAGTTACCAACCCCAGGCAAACTGCGAATGCCAACAGCATAGACTGGTGAGTGAGACGGCGGGGGCTAAGCTTCGTCGTCAAAAGGGAAACAGCCCGGACCACCGGCTAAGGTCTCCAACTCAATGCTCAGTGTCAAAGGCAGTCTCTGCGCAATAACAGCCAGGATGTTGGCTTAGAAGCAGCCACCATTGAAAGAGTGCGTAATAGCTCACTGGTCGAGTGCAGAGGCACCGACAACGTAGCGAGGCTCAAGCATTGGACCGACGCCGTGGATTCTAGTGAACAACTAGAATGGTAGGGGAGCGTTCTGCGTGCCGAGAAGCCAGATCGTGAGGACTGGTGGAGCGCGCAGAAGTGAGAATGCCGGAATGAGTAGCGTAATGTCTGTGTGAATCAGACACACCGAAAGCCTGAGGGTTCCTGGGCACCGTTGGTCGTCCCAGGGTCAGTCGGGTCCTAAGCCGAGGACGTCAAAGTCGTAGGCGATGGCAAGCAGGTAGGATATTCCTGCACCGGAGACGGTCGTTATGAGAGAAGGGGGGACGCGGTAGGGAAGGTGATCCCAGCAAGTGGACAGGCTGGGTGCCTTGTCTGAAGCGCGTGATCGAGGCAAATCCCGATCACACATCGCGTGACAGCAGGGCCGAGTCCGCGCAAGCGGGCGGTAGTCATCGGTCCCCAGGCCGCCAAGAAAAGCCTCTATCCAGAACGTTCTCCGCCCGTACCGCATACCGACACAGGTAGGCAAAGAGGAATCTCTTCAGGTGAACGAGCGACCCTCTGTTAAGGAACTCGGCAATTTGACCCCGTACCTTTGGAAGAAGGGGGGCCTTAGTAATTTGTCCCTTTATGGGATGGATGAGGAGGCGGCACAGAATAGGCCCAACCGACTGTTTACCAAAAACACAGGTCTCTGCCAACACGAAAGTGGATGTATAGGGGCTGACTCCTGCCCAGTGCCGGAAGGTTACGAGGAGCGGTGTGCGTAGCTGCGAATCTAAGCCCCGGTGAACGGCGGCCGTAACTATAACGGTCCTAAGGTAGCGAAATTCCTTGTCGGGTAAGTTCCGACCCGCACGAAAGGAGTAACGAGTTGGGCGCTGTCTCAACAGAGGACTCGGCGAAATTGAAGTACCCGTGAAGATACGGGTTTCCCACGACAGGACAAAAAGACCCCGTGGAGCTTTACTACAGTTTGGCCTGGATACGAGATATGGCGTGCGTAGGATAGGTGGGAGCCGGAGAGACCAGCCTTGTGGGGTTGGAGGAGGCAACAGTGAAATACCACTCTCGTGATGTGTTGTATCTCATCTTTACCCATGATCTGGGAAGGAGACAGGGCCAGATGGGTAGTTTGACTGGGGCGGTCGCCTCCCAAAGAGTAACGGAGGCGCTCAAAGGTTCTCTCAGGGTGGATGGACATCACCCGGACAGAGTGCAAAGGCACAAGAGAGCTTGACTGCAAGACGGACAGGTCGAGCAGGGACGAAAGTCGGACTTAGTGATCCCACTAACCCGCGTGGAAGGTTGGTGGCTCAACGGATAAAAGCTACCCCGGGGATAACAGGCTGATCTTGCCCAAGAGTTCACATCGACGGCAAGGTTTGGCACCTCGATGTCGGCTCGTCGCATCCTGGGGCTGGAGTCGGTCCCAAGGGTTGGGCTGTTCGCCCATGAAAGCGGCACGCGAGCTGGGTTCAGAACGTCGCGAGACAGTTCGGTCTCTATCCGTCGTGGGCGTAGGAAGAGTGAGGGCAGTCATCTTCAGTACGAGAGGACCGAGATGGCTTGACCGCTGGTGTGCCAGTTGGGGGGCCTCCCCCACCGCTGGATAGCTATGTCAAGAAGGGATAAGCGCTGAAGGCATCTAAGCGCGAAGCCGCATCCAAGACGACTCTTCCCATCTCTTCGTGAGATCAAGATCCCAGAAAGAACATCTGGTCGATAGGCTGTCTGTGGACACCTGGTAACAGGCGCAGCCAAGCAGCACTAATGATCGTACGGCTTGTTGTCACCCGTTGTCTTTCTCCTGGTTGATGGGCATGGCTCGGTTTCGCTCTTGCCGTCGTCAGCAAAATTGAGGGAATTATGTTTGGAGTGCTTGAAAAGCCAGTACTATACAGAATATAAAGCATAAACATTCTGTATAGTACTGGCTTTTTTGTGATAAGTTGAGGCGTGGACCATTTTCAGTTGTGAAGATTTATATAGTAGCCTACCGAAATTGGGCAGGAAGAAATGGTAGTACCGATTGTTTTGCTGTGTATTGTCTGGGAAAAGTGGAGGGTCTTCCCGACGAAGCGGGAGACGATGATGAGCGAGGCGTGGAAGAGGGCGAAGCGGGAGGATGTCGCAAACGAACGCGAATACGCTCTAACTCTCGCCTGACACCAACCATGCTTCCAGGACGCATGCGGCTATCTAATTCAAGCATAAAGGCCACCAGTTCCGCAAGCTCTTTTGGCAGAGCAGGGTTATAAAATCCGAGAGGCTGGAAGTGGAAAAGCGGATCGTTGTCTTGCGGATCATGGCCGGTCAGGAGTTGGTGAAGGATAACCCCCAGGCTGTAGATATCGGAGCGCGGCGTCGTCTGTGCTTTTCCATACTGTTCTGGTGCGGCGTATCCTACCGAGCCAAACGCCAGCGTATCTTTAGCTTGCCCACGTTTGAAGAGGCGCGCAACCCCAAAATCGATCAGATAGATGTGCTTCTCAGAGGTAATCATGATATTGAGCGGTTTAAGATCGCGAAAGATAATGGGTGTTGGTCGCGTATGCAAATAGCCCAGGACACGGGTTAGTTGAATACCGATATCGATGACCTCTAATGTAGGCAGCACCCGACCAGATACTTTGGAGGTATAGTCCTCCACCGTTTCCCCTTTAATGAAATCCATTGCCAGATACCAGCGTCCACCCTCTTCAAAATAATCATAGACGCTCGGCAAATTAGGATGGGTCAGGCGAGCCAGCATGTTTGCTTCCTGCCTGAAGCGCTCGGTTGCCTCGTCGATCTCCTGGGCATTTAAGTTGTGCTGGCTCATTTCCTTGATCGCTACCTTGCGCCCAAATTTAAGATCCCGTGCTTTATAGACAGCTCCCATACCTCCTTGTCCCACCATTTCTAGAATACGATAACGGTGATAGAGTATATGTTGCGGCTCCAAGCGGCCGGTGAGACCCCCCTGCCTGGGCGATACGACTGGTGTTGGGAGTGTACCAATGATGAGTTTTTGTCCACAATGAAAGCAAAAGATAGCCTTCATCTGACTGGCTGCCCCACAAACTGAGCAATAGATCACATCAGATGACATCGTGATCCCTCATTTCGGCACCTCTTGGTATTATGAACTTGATAGTATGAAATTGATAATAGCTTCTTTTGGTAATAAAGATAGCATAACATACTTGTCAGCCCCTTGCTATGAACTTTTGCACACTTTGGAGCTGGCTTCTATAGCCAACGCACAGCGTATCTCCTGCTGCACCTCGGCATCTTCTTCCCAAGCGCATGCCTCGTGCAGTGCGTTGATCGCTTCTTCCCCGCCAATGCGTCCCAGCGCCCAGGCAGCATGTCCTCGTACCAGCGCTTCTTCATCATGTAAAGCGCCGATGAGCGCTGGAACGGCCTGGGGATCACCAATATTTCCCAATGCAACGCAGACATTGCGCAACAGTCCACGCCTTTTCGCCCGCTTAATCGGACTGCGGCGGAAACGCTCGCGGAACTGTTCTTCTGTCAGCGAAAGCAGCGGAATGAGTTCGGGACAACTGCCAACAGCCGGACGTGGCTGAAATTCGGGATGTGGATGAAATTCTTTGCCCCGCCTCAGTATTTGTGCTGAAGCAATAAGCTCACCTTGAGGGCGCAACCCCAACCTTCTCTCAGCCACTTTATTGACTGGGCAAACCTCCTGGCAGATATCACAGCCAAAGATGAGGTTGCCCATCAACGGACGCAACTCTAAAGGAATGCTGCCTCGCAATTCTATAGTGAGAAAGGAGATGCAGCGCGGAGTGTCCACCTCGTAAGGATTGGGGAGCGCTTTCGTCGGGCAGGCATGCAGACAGATCTCACAACTGCCGCAATTGGCCTTGAGCGGCTCGTCAGGAGGCAAAGGAAGATTGGTGACGATCTCTGCCAGAAAGAGCCACGATCCCCAGCCCTTTGTCAGAATATTGGTATTTTTGCCGTACCAGCCCAGGCCCGCGCGTTGAGCAACGGCCCGATCCACCATGCGCCCTGTATCAACAAAGAGCCGTGTTGCCAGCTCTTCTCCCACCTCATCACGTGCCCGTTCCTGTAGCCAGGCGGCGAACTGCTGAAGCCGGGGTTTAATGATATCGTGATAGTCGTCTCCCCAGGCATAGCGCGAGATTTTCCCGCGTGGTGCGCCATCTTCGGGCATGTCTGGCTGTTCCGTGAGATAGACCATACCCAGAGCGATGATTGAGCAAGCATCCGGCAAAAGTGCATCGGGATGGCACGACACATCGGCCCGTTCCGCCGTAAACCAGGGCAGGCCATCCATCAGTCCGCGCGCGATACGATCTTTAATGATTCGCTTGGCTTCAGGAAACTCTTGTGCTGTTGTGATATGGACCGTATCGAAGCCAAGCGAATAGGCGTATTCTTTAATCGTCTGTACTGTTAACATGACCGTGTTCGAGTTTCTTATCAGTTGGTAATGTCGCGCCTCTTCGTGATCCACCAGGCCAATCCGATAAAAATTGCCAGATAAAAGATCAGCACGAGCAACGCGTGAATATCGGACGTGAGCGAGAGAGGCCTACCAAGCATATATTCTATCTGATTTTGCAAGAGGGTGTTGACATTGTTGCCAATGAAGTAGGTTGGAATACCTTTCAGGATCTCGCCGAAAACGCCGCCAACCTGTCCTCCAATTGCATCCAGTAATTGTCCCAGAACGCTTTCAAGTACCCACCAGACCAGCGCACCAGCCACCCCTGCGGTGGTTGTGCGGCCCAGCGTGGCCAGGCAGAGCGCGATCATTGCGTACATGAAGAGACCAAGGATCGAGAACAACAGGTAGAGAAGCATATGCAGCACCCAGGAGCCGCTCAAAAATGCACCATCGGTCGCGATGCCGGTAAACAGATTGAGGATCGCCCCGAAGCCCACACCGATGAGTAGAACGATACACAATCCAAAGGCGATACAGGCCAGGATAGCGCCGACTTTGGAGAGAATGAACTGTGTCCGGGTCGGGCCGCGCGTAAACATCAGGCGAATGGTGCTAACGCTGTATTCTCCTCCAACGATAGTGCCAGCCAGGATGACGATTAGCAGCAGGCCAATACTTTGCGCGATGGTATTGGCGGTATAGAGCGAATCGGGTAGGCGCAACGCAACCGAAGCCTGTTTCACGGTCTCCTCTTTGCTCCGTGCTGCCTGTTGAATCTCGCTTGCTGTCGGTTTATGATTCAGACAGGCATCGATTCCTGGCCGGGGAACGGACGAGCAAGGAGGCGGTAAAAAGCTACTGACATCGTTTCTGGCGATGATAATGGGTGTGAGCGCGATGGCAAAGAAGGCAATGAGCATCACGAAGATAGCAATGACGCTCAGGATCTTTGACATGCTGCGGCGGCGAATCTTGTAAAGCTCGACACCAACCAGGCGCAGGACCACACTAAAAAAGTCGGCCCGCCCCATCACAACGGTATCGCGGCGTATGGGCGATGGAATGGCGCTCTCTTTATTTGTACTCATAGCCGCACCCGCTTTCCAGTGTCAGAAATCTCATGAAGGGCGGTATGGTCTTCAGCAGGCGTGCCGGCAAGAGCTTCCATACCAGCGTGCGTGGACGTTGTGGTAACTTCCAGATAAAGATCTTCCAGGCTGCCCTGCTGAGGATGGATTTCAGCAGCAAAAAGGTCGTTATGGGCAAGTAAAGCGTTGATCTCTGCTGAACGGTTGGTTGAGGCGTCAACAATCAATACCGGCTGCTTCCAGCGGTTGGACTCGATATGCACGCCACGTATCCATTCCAGGCCGTTTTCCTGTCGTTGTTGCAGGAACTGGAGCGCCTGTTGCATCTCCTCTTCATTATTCATCCGTACCTCTACCCGTTCGCCTTCTTTTAACAAATCACTTACGTTGCCCTGTGTGACCAGATTGCCTTTCTGCATAATCGCCACACGATTACATACTTGCTGCACCTCATGTAAAATATGGCTGGAGAGAAAAATGGTCTTGCCCAGCGAAGAGAGACGCAGGATCAGGCGGCGAATCTCGATCATGCCAGCCGGGTCCAGCCCGTTGGTTGGCTCGTCGAGTAGGACCAGTTCGGGATCAGTAAGCAGTGCGGCAGCGATGCCGAGACGCTGTTTCATACCCAGAGAATACTGCCGAAACGCCAGCTTTTCATATGCCTGTAGCTCGACAATTTCAAGCACTTCGGCCAGGCGGCGATCGTTGGATTTGCCTGACATCATTCCCGATGCAGCAGCGATCACGCGCAGGTTGTCGAGACCAGATAGATAAGGATAGAAGACGGGGGTTTCCACGATTGCGCCGACGCGCAGGAGGATTTCTGGCAATAGATAGGCATTATCCATGCCAAAGAGGATTGCTCGTCCGGCTGTAGGGCGGATCAGCCCGAGCAGCATGCGTATGGTGGTTGTTTTCCCAGCTCCATTGGGGCCAAGAAAACCAAAAACATCGCCTCGCATGACCTCAAGATGCAGATCATTGACGGCGATCAGGTTGCCATATGCTTTCGTTAATCTATGTGTGCTAATGACTACGGTTCCATCATAATGAGGGATTATCTCATCCACTACCGGCTCCTTATGCTTTTTGGCGGGATTGGTTCTATGTTCTTTCTTCTGGTTATACGAGCTATGGATAGCGAAGTTTCGCACCCGTCTAGTATGCACAGTTTCGAGGGCTATGGCAAGTGTTTGCGGCTGATGCATTTCTCATATCCACATTTTATAATACGTAGGAAGCTAATCTTTATTAAAGAGAGGAAACGTAGTGGCAACATTAACTGAAGAACAGCGTCAATTTTTATTGGGTAAGATCAAAACGGGCAAACTGGCGACGGTACGTACCGATGGGAAACCGCATGTGGTGCCGGTCTGGTATCATCTCGATGGCGATATCATCGTCTTCAATACGGGAAGCAAGACCGTTAAGGCCGTCAATATGCGCAGAGATCCTCGGGTCTGTCTCTGTATCGACGATGAGCAGCCACCGTTTGCCTATATTCGCCTTGAAGGTATTGCGGCGCTGAGCGGCGATCTGGAAGAGGTCAAGCACTGGGCCACGCTTATCGGCGGTCGCTATATGGGCGAGGATCAGGCTGAGGCGTACGGCAATCGCAATGGCGTTCCTGGGGAGTTGTTGGTACGAGTAACATTGACGAAGGTGTATTTTGAAAAGGAGATTGCGAGTTAGTTTTTTTGACATAGCGTTACAGATTTTGAGCATCAATGATCGGTCGCATCTACAGGGTGTATCCGAAAAGCAGTAGGAACAGTATATAATGTACATAGACTATGTGTTCTAAACCTGGGAAGGAGATCGATCATGCACGCACGAGTATCTACAGTACGCTTTCAGGCTGGTGGAGAAGATGAAGCTCTGCATATTTTTCGCGATATCATGTTGCCAAGTGCCAGCAAGCAGAAAGGCTTTAAAGGGGCGCTGATCCTCAAGAGCGATGCAGACCCGGAGGAGCATATTATCATTAGTCTGTGGAAAACGGAAGAGGCGATGCTGGAGAGCCACGCCCCCGAAGATCTTGTTCCTCAATTAGAGCCGCTTGAACAGCTCATCGCTGAAAATAAGCAAGGAACATATGAAGTGCTGCTACATATGGAATAAGACCCATTAATGTACGTGATTGCCTGACAATCAATAGTATGAAAGATCGAGAGACCTGTTGTTGAGCGTGGGACAACCCACGCTTGTTCGGGGTGGGCGTGCTATGCTATAATCTGACGAGGAAAATTGTTCATCAAGGGCGTCTGATACAGACATCAAAGTAATTATCATACCTTCCTCAAACACTCTACATTCAGTGCTTTGAGGTCTCTGAAATATTCAGGTATCTTAACTGCCCATCGTGACGTATAAGCCAATACCTGTCTCCCCTGCTCCATGTGCTAACATATCGCTTTCTTGGTTGGTATACAGGGTACACAGCACTGGAGGCCCAGGAAAGGACTTTTGAAGATGATTGATCCCGATAGCGAGTTGGAACCTAGATACCGATCTATCGCAACAACACCCGATTGGTATCAAACGAATATACCCTGTCAGGTAGGCTGTCCGGCTCATACCGACGTGTCTACCTACATTGGTTTAATTTCGCAAGCCCGTTTTGATGAGGCATATCTGCTCAATCGTAAGGCAAACGTGGTTCCTGGTGTGCTGGGGCGAACCTGCGCCCGTCCATGTGAACCCGTCTGTCGCCGTAACAAGATTGATGGAAAGCCGATAGCTATTTGCTGGCTGAAGCGTGCAGCTGCCGACCACCGCGAGTACCGCCATCACGCCCAGCGGCCTCCTGTCACCAAAGATAAAAAAGTCGCTATTATCGGCGCTGGCTCTGCTGGGCTGGCCTGTGCTCGTGATCTGCGCGAGATGGGCTATCCCGTCACCATGTACGAACAGTATCCGACCGGTGGCGGCGTGATGGTCAACGGCATTCCCGTCTGGCGTCTCCCCCGTGAAGTCACGCGCGAAGAGTGCGACGAATATATGGAGGATATCGGCGTCGAGGTTCAGTACAATACGCGTGTCGGACGCGATGTGAAGCTGAGCCAGCTGCTGAAAGACTACGACGCCGTGTTTATTGCCGCTGGTTGTTACATCCCGAATGCGATGACCGGCCCTGATAATAAGGTCATCCCGGGAGCCAACCTCAAGGGCGTCGAGGATGGTATTCGTCTGCTTGAGAAGACCAATTATGGCGAGCCTGCCTTTATTGGCAAGAAGGTTGCCGTGCTGGGTGCGGGCTTTACCGCTATGGACTGCTGCCGTACCGCGATTCGCTTCGGTGCGGAGAAGGTCTACGTCATGTATCGCCGTTCGCAAGAAGAGCAGCCTTCCGATGAGTACGAGGTGGACGAGGCCAAGCTGGAGCATGTAGAGTTCCAGTATCTTGTCACTCAGAAAGAGGTACTGACGAACGACGGCACCCATGTGAGTGGCATTCGCTTCATCCGCAATAAGCTGGGTGATCCCGATGCCAGCGGTCGCCGCCGCCCAATCGCGATTGAAGGCTCCGAGTTCGATGTAGATGTCGATACCGTGATCCCCGCCTTCGGTCAATATAGCGACACCACCTGGCTGGAGGCTGAGGAACTGGGCCTTGAGGTTAACAAATGGGGCGTGCCTCTGATTGGCTACGACGATTGGATGACGAGCCACCCCGGTCTCTTTGCAGGTGGCGACTACACACAGGGCGCACGCAACCTGATCTCGGCCATCGGCGATGGTCGCGATATTGCCGCCGCAATTAACCGCTACCTGGGTGGAGTTGATAAGCCTGCTGAGTCCGCCGAAGAGGTCGAACTGCCCGACTATCGTCGCGGTATGGTCGATAACTACGAGTCGATCCCCTTTGAGTTGATCCCATCGCTGCCGCTGCACGATCGCTACAGCAATACGCGCGAGACCGAGAGTGGTTTCACGCCGGAGCAGGCGGTTATTCAGGCGAGGCGCTGTCTGCAATGCCAGTTGAATATCATGATCGATCCCTCGATCTGTATCCTCTGTTCTGGCTGCGTGGACATCTGCCCTTATGACTGTATCAGCATGGAAGGTCTCTCTCGCGTGGTGAAAGGTGATCCGATGCATAAAGGCACCGAGAACTGGCGCGGTGGGGCCGATATGATCATCGATGAAGAGAAGTGTATCCGCTGTGGCCTGTGTATCGTGCGCTGCCCAACAGATGCAATCTCGATGGTGCAGTTCGAGGTTTCCAGCCCGAACGATCGCTGGAGCGTCTCGAAGATCCCCATGCTGAATGTGCGTTAATCTAGATTGAGAACATGTGGAACCTCTTCATAACGAAGAGGTTCCTTTTCTTTTTGGAGTTGCAATGATGCGGCTAGCGAAAAAGCGCTCTTGAAAATGAAGAGCATCTTGCATCTGTTCGTGCGAAAAATTCATGTCCACAGGTGCAACAATGAGTTTGTCTTCGTTGTCGTCGTCGCGTACAACGATGCCAATAACCACACCCTGAAATTCCGTGATTGGCGTCGTAATGCCAAGTAGATACGCGTCGATCTCCATTCCATCGCCGCTGACCGTTGCAGGCAGATAACCATAATTGATCGGATAGATGATATCGCTATGTCTGGGATGTACGCTTCCCAATGGACGATCAATGATTACACGCACCGTTCTGCCCATATAATCGCGCAAATCTGGTCTCATTGCTCTTTTGCCCTCGTTTGCACTATACAGAAGATAATCCTTTACGTTACAATCATCGAAAACACGTAAGGAGTAGACACTATGAAACCATATCTGATGCAATTGAGCAAGACAATGGCCTATGCATTGCGCCATCAGCCCGCGCAATTTGGTCTCACGTTGGATGAAGAGGGCTGGGTGCTGGTGGATGACCTGGTGGCAGCTTTGCGTCGTCATCGGCACGACTGGCAGGGCGTGGGGCCGGAAGATTTTGCGCAGGTGATTGCGCAGTCGGACAAGAAACGTTACGAGATGCGCGATGGCAAGATTCGCGCCTATTACGGCCATTCCACGCCGCAGAAGGTCGCCCAGGAGGTCAGCGCTCCTCCAGTTATCCTCTTTCATGGCACAACGCCCCGGGCCGCTCGTATCATTCATGTGGAGGGACTGAAGCCAATGAGACGACAATATGTTCATCTTTCCGCCGATCTGGAAACGGCGCGTCAGGTTGCTTTGCGCAGAACACCCAGGCCCATCATATTGCGAGTTTCGGCTCTGGAGGCGTATCAAGAGGGTATCAAGTTTTATCTGGGAAATGATTCGGTCTGGCTGTCAGAGCCGGTCCCACCACGCTTTATCACAGAGGGACACGATGAAACAGGTTAAGAAACAGAGAGAAAGGACGACTGGCTATAGTATAAATGCCTTAAAAAATTGACGAACTATTATTCATCCCTGTAAGCTCCGGTAGTAGAGTGACGATATTTGTCGGGAAGTTGTTCATAGTCGTGTTTTAGAATAGAGGAAAAGAAGTGTTATGCGTAAAATTACGGCATCTGTACTCGTTGTGGTTGCATTGCTTGCGTTAGGGGGTTCGGCTCTCGTTGCCTTTGCCAAAGGTCCGGCTGTGACTACTCCTTCACATTCAACTACTACATCTTCTGCCAAACCTCGCTGGCATACCTATTGGAAGATGGAGCGCTTCATGCCGCAGATTAATGGTGGTTTCACACCGGCGCAATTGCAGAAAGCATATGGGATGAATACATTACAGAATAAAGGTGCTGGTGTTACGATAGCGATTGTCGACGCATTTGGTAATCCGAATGTCCAGGCAGATCTGAACAAGTATAGCGCGACATTTGGTTTGCCAACAACGACGGTCAAAACAGTGTATCCCCAGGGAAAGCCCGCCACGTTTAATCAGGGTTGGGCGTTAGAGACGAATCTTGATGTGCAGATGGCGCATGCGCTGGCCCCCAACGCGAAAATTGTTGTGGAGGCAGCTATCAGCCCAACGATTGCAAATCTGATGGCAGCTGTGCAGGACGCATATACCAATCAGGGGGCTAATATCGTATCAATGAGCTTTGGGGGAGCCGAGTTCACCAATGAGATCAGCGCGCAGGCTGATGGTATTTTCTTGACTGGTCACAAAAGAGGTGTGTCTTTTACAGCCTCTTCGGGCGACCTGGGGAACGGCGCGCAATATCCCGCCTCTTCGCCGTTTGTCACCGCTGTTGGCGGAACCAGCCTGTTTACACAGCCCGATGGGACGTATGTGAGGGAGACCGCCTGGAACGGTAGTGGTGGTGGTCTGAGCCAGTTTGAGGCGCGCTCGGCATATCAGAGGGCATTCAACAATCATACCAAGCGTGGTGTACCAGATGTGGCAATGGTGGCTGATCCCAATACTGGTGTCGTGGTGTATGACAGCTTTGGCATGGAGGGCGAGAAGGGCTTCTTTATTCTTGGTGGAACCAGCGCCTCGGCCCCCCTTTTCGCAGCTGTGCTGGCCGTTGCCAATCAGCAGCGCGATGTCGATCTCAAGAACACCAATACTGCTTTGTATAACGTGGCTGATACGCATTACGCGACAGATTTTCATGATGTGAAGACTGGCAGCAATGGAACCTGCGGGACCATTTGTCAGGCGCATAGCGGCTATGATTTCGTGACCGGCCTGGGGAGTCCAGTTGGATCGCAACTGGTGTCACATCTGGCACAGGCAGCAGCATAAAGCGAGATGAGCGATAAGCAAGGGTGCAGCATGTAGCATCCTTGCTTTTGCTTTTTGGAGCCGTTTGTGAGGATATATACAAGGAAACAGTGTACATATGTATATTGCCCATTTGTACTAATAATTTGTAATAAATAGAAATAAGTAGCACAATAAAGAATATAAATGAATATTGGTGGATATGTGTTGGTGATCGTTCGATAGAGAAGGTAAAATGCTCTATAAATCTAGACAACAATACGTGATGTTGGCAGCGCTGTCTTTCTGCGCCTGCCTGCTACTTGTTGGTTGTGGTGATGGTATCCCGAATGTGGCCAATGCCGCGAGTGTGGCAACTGGAACGCCTGTGCAGAAAGCGGCATCATCTCCAGGACAGGTGGCAACGATGCCCACGTCAGGCAAGACCGCAACAGTTGGGATTACGGCGGCAGCTGGAACTCCGATTCAAAGCAATGGGGCCGCTCCAATTGAGATTGCTACCTCCACGCCAGTTCCAGGCGGCAGTTCTACCAGTCAGCAAATAGTGTTGAAAGATCGTGCCCTTGTGATCAATACCGTGAGCAGGCAAAAGGGGGCGAATCCCGATCCAGTGGCGATCAATATTGCGATAACGATCAAGAATACTGGCGATCGATCAATTCAGAATCAAGCGGCCTTTTTTCAACTGGTTAGTGCTGGTGGAGACTTCTTTGGTCAGACAAATAGTTCCGATAATTTCTATGGCTCAATTGCTTCTCATACAATCCGCAGTGGTACGATTACCTTTCAACTTCCCGCATTGGCAACCAAAAACCTGCGGCTGATGTATCGCTCGGAAGTCTCGTCGGAGGCGTTGTTGGTTCCAATTAATGCGTAGAGGTGTTGGGTAGACAAATCTGGGAGGGTATAACATGTTTCTCCACAGATTTGTCTATGGTGTGGTATTTGGTGGAACTGGTAATCAAGTCGTCGCCATAAAATCGACGATCAGATGGGCAAATTCTTGCCCCTTATCTTCTTGCAGGAAGTGGCCCGCACCGGTAATCGTCGTGTGAGGCATGCCCTGTGCGCCTGGAACGAGTGACTGGAAGATGGTATCGCAGCCGCGAGTGACAGGATCGGAATCGCTAAAGGCGGTCAGGAAGGGCTTTTTCCATTGCTTGAGTACCTCCCATGCCTGGCGATTGGGTTCGGAAGCTGCATCGTCAGGTGTGGTGGGAACGAGCAGCGGAAACTCGCGCGCTCCTGCCAGATAGCGCTCATCGGGAAAGGGGGCATCGTAGGCGGCGATCACCTCTGGCGATAACTCGGTGACGGTCGCGCCTTTTACGATGCCGCCCGGATGAAAGACAGGTGTCTCCTGGGAATAGCGCTGCCAGCGCAAAAAGGCCGCACCGGGAGGTGTATCTCCGGTAGGAAGGAAAGTGTTCGCGGCGATGATGCGAGCGAAGCGCCACTCGTGCTCGGTCGCCAACCGCAAACCGATCAGCCCTCCCCAATCCTGACAGACCAATGTAATATTCCAGAGATTGAGCGCGCGCATAATGGTGCGCATCCACTCGACATGCCGTTGATAAGAATAGGATGCACGTCGAGCAGGTTTATCTGAGCGTCCGAAGCCCACCAGATCGGGGGCAACGGCGCGGTAGCCAGCCGCAGTCAGGATCGGGATCATTTTGCGATAGAGATAGCTCCACGAAGGTTCTCCATGCAATAACAACACGGGATCAGCATCCTCTGGCCCCTCATCGATATAGTGGACACGCAATCCGTTGATTTCTACATAATGTGGCGTGAAATCGTAGCCGGGCAAGTTGGCAAACCGCTCATCTGGTGTGCGGAGAATGTCCATATTTGCTCCTCAAATCTAGGTGCAGCTCCTGGTGAATGCAAGCGGGAGGCGGCGGCAATGAGAACCGCCTATTTTCCTCGCTATTACGTGTACCGTACACACTGCTAGTATTGTATCACCGATAACAGCATGATTGTTATGTCGCCGAGCTTTTTTGGGCAAATTTTCTCAGCCATATGGAACTTTTCGGAAGTGTGATCTCACTGCATAGCGACGAACGGGCCTGTTCGCTTCTCAAGCCATGTGAGCTGGTATGTTCTCTGCATACATAGCTATGGATGAAGAATGGATGAATGCACCACAATATAAATGCCGCAAAAATTAGGAGCCACTTGATGATCCAAAAAGATACTGTTGACGTATTTATTAGAATGCGTAGGTGTGTGTAGTGCTACCTGGGTAAGGATGGCTGCCCTGGTGGCCTACACATGCCTCTCGTCCCTTCATCTCTGATCCCCTCGAAGAATACGCATATTTTTCTGCTCACCTCCTTGCTCGGGCCTTTCTGTGTCGCTATTTTTCTGTATAGTTGAGAAACGTTTCTGGCGTTAGAATCGTGGACAAGGATGTGGGTGGTTATAGAATTCCTTTTGAACGTCAAAAAGGTGAAGAAAATATAGGAGGTTTGTTTTTATGATGTCAAATGAAGAGAGAGCCACAAACACAAGTAATGCGTACTTTGATCTGGTAAGTGTGTTGTATCATTCATTAGAAGGTGCTCGCACATATGCCATTTATGTGCGTGATGCTCAGAATGCTGGTGATCAAGAACTTGCCCAATTTTTCTCACAGCGGCAGCAAGAGGAGACCAATTGCGCAGATCGAGCCAAGCAGATGCTTTCCTCACGGGTTACGGCTGCGACTATAGGCCAGCAGAATGTCAGTCAGCAGCCACCAGCACAGCAACCCTGGAGCTAGGCTTCTACGACCGGCCTTCGGTCACAAAAAGCACGTGCCTGCCTTTCTACGTAATGGTTTCGGGCAGGCATTCGCTTTTGTATCATAGGGAACACAGTTCGCAAGCTTGCATCTTATCTGTGGGTGTGTGAACCGTGTTCCTGCGATTTACTCTTTGTGGTGAGCTACACTTCCGCCCCCAGACCAACATTCGCTCGTACGTTGGTTTCACTGAAGGTTTCTGCGTCGGCTTCGTCCCGCGTGACCAGCGATCCTATAATGGCAGCTGCAAAGCCAAGCGGTATGGAAACGATGCCCGGATTGGTCAGTTTGAACGGTGCCGCCGCGCCCATAATGCTCGGGCTGATGATGATTAACACCACCGAACTGATGAGGCCGACCAGCATGCCAGCGATCATTCCAGTGGTATTGAAGCGCCGCCAGAAGAGTGTTAGCACAATCGCCGGAACGTTAGCGCTGGCGGCAATGGCGAAGGCCAGGCCAACCAGAAATGCCACGTTCTGATTTTTGAGTGCAATAGCTAAAATGATCGACAATACGCCAATAACGCCAGCTGTCACTTTGGCTACCACCACCTGTTCGCGCTCATCTTCCCGACCACTCTTGACCACGTTAAGCCAGATATCGTGGGCAAAAGCGGAGGCACCAGCAATCGTCAGACCCGCGACCACCGCGAGGATTGTCGCAAAGGCCACCGCTGCAATGAACGCCAGGAAGATCGTTCCCCCGACCTTTTCCGCCAGCAGAGGCGCGGCCAGGTTGTTGTTCAGCACAAATTCCGATCCCTTTTGCACGCCGATATGAGCTTTCCCCAACAGAGTTGCGGCACCGAAGCCCAGGAAGGTCGTCATGATATAGAACGCACCAATAAGGATGGTGGCCCAGACGACCGAGGTTCGCGCCGCTTTTGCGCTGGGAACGGTATAGAAGCGCATGAGGATGTGCGGGAGACCAGCGGTACCAAGAATCAGTGCCAGGCCAAGCGAGATCAGGTCCAATGAGCCGTAGGTGCCGTGATAGAGCAAACCCGGTTGCGTATAGTGTTTAACAATCGGGGCTGCGCCGTTGGCACAGGCGGTGGCACCAGCAGCCAGCGTGCTACCATCGGCACAATATTTGCCCGTGACGTTGAAAATGGCGTCGAAGAACTGGGTAAAAGAGAAGTTGAACTGTGCCATCACGATGATCGAGAGCAGAATCGCACCGCCCATCAACAGCACAGCTTTAATAATCTGTACCCAGGTTGTTGCCAGCATGCCGCCAAAGATGACGTAGATGATCATCAGCACGCCAACGCCGACGATGGCCCAGGTAAAGTCGATAGCCGGGATGAGCAGATTGACGATGGAGCCTGCGCCGATCATCTGTGCCAGCATATACATCAGCGTCACCACTAGCGTTGAGATAGCGGCAACCGTGCGCACCGACTTTTTGCGCAGGCGGAGGGCCAGCACATCGGCCATTGTGAACTTGCCAGTGTTGCGCAGTGGTTCGGCGATCAGCAATAGCACCGTTAGATACGCTACCAGCCAGCCAACCGAATACATAAAGCCATCGTAGCCATTGAAGGCGATCAGGCCAGCAATGCCCAGGAATGAGGCTGCTGACATATAGTCACCGGCTACGGCGATGCCATTTTGTACACCGCTGATCTGGCGTCCCGCCGCATAAAATTCGGTAGTCGTCTTATTGCGACGCGAGGCCCAGAAAGTAATGCCGAGGGTAATGAGGACGATAATGCCGAACATGATCAGCGTTTGGGTTTCTTTTGTCATTTCTTTTCACCTTTTACACGAGTAAGAATATTGTGGGCCAGCCGATCAAAGGTGCCGGCGCGCCTGACGTAGAGGGCCATGACGATCCATGCCATGATGAACTGTGAAAGGGCGAAGAGATAGGCAATGTTGATGTTGCCGATCACATTCACGTCAACGACATCTGGGAAGTAGCCGACGAGAATAAGGAAGCCGAAGTAGTAGACGAGAAAAAAGATAGTTGCGGGGATGATAAAATTGCGTTTCTCGCGTATAAGCTCGCGAAAATCGCTGTTACTTTCAATCGCCTGCCAGTTTACATCCTCAGTCTGCCCGGATACAGGCGAACTGGGAATAGAGCGACGATCCTCACCAGGAGCGGCGAGATCCGACATGGGCCATACCTCCATCTCTGGAATAACCATGACAACGTTGTGCTGATTAACGTACAGATTAGAGTACAGATTCCAAATGGGATGACGGGGGTAGCTGAGACGATGGTTCGTGCGCTGTTGAAATGCTACGTGATAGTGGGGAGCAGCCAGCTGGCTCTTTTCTTCTCCTTAAATAGAGCGCTACTGTAAAAGCATGTGATATAAGTATGTTATTATTGGAATAACGCACCTGATAACCCTGCCAGCCCCCCTCCCTGTTCTGGTCAAGTAGTGCTTTGTACAGCCATACTTGACACGCATGGACACTATGCTGATACAGTATTACGATGAATACCAGTGTATCTGAAGCATACTTGAACCCCTATTTTTTGTCAAGTGGTGATCCCTGCTTCATGTGCCATAGTCTTTGTAGACGATATTTATACAGGATCTTCAGAATGTTTGTTTTGCTGCTCCGCCAGGAAGGCGCGCGCCAGATAGAGGGCCGCGATGGTGCGAGCATCTCGTAAACGCCCACTTTGTATCAGTGTCTCAAATGTGGAGAGTGCAACCTTTTCTTGCTGGATAGGATAACACTCGTCACCTTTTAAGGGACTGGGAATAAGGTCGCGCGCGAGGTAGAGATAGCTGCGCATACTGAAGTATTTGGCGAATGGTTGGAGTTCTCCCAGAAAATCGATCCTGTTAGGAGCCAGCCCGATTTCTTCTCGCAACTCACGTATGGCCGTTTCGCTATGATCTTCGTCGGCCTCCGTCGCACCTCCTGGCAACACTAACACTGGTTCGCCAAAGGCCGGGGAAGGTTCTGTTAGTAGGATCACCTCGTTTTGTTCGGTAAGTGGTACTGCCAGCGCTTCGTTGCCATTCTGCACAAATTCGCCATAAGCATTACTACGGAGAGAAAAATAGTCTCCCTCGTAAAGAATAGTTGCGTCTGTCATAATCTCAGTTCTCCCATATTTGCAACTGGTGAGCTTTCCGAGTATTCGTATAAGCTATACGTAATGCTATACGGGTTCTAAAAGAAGAGCGTTTCAGGTTACGCATAGTACGATCAGTTTGGTAAGCAAGAGGGGAAGATAATCGGCTCGAATGGCAAGGAATGTTCAACGAGGGAAGATTCAGCCCTTATCATGGCAAGAGCACGTAAGGGCCGAAAAGGGATAGCACTATGAAGCAATGATCGCTATAACCCCAGCTTTTCTATGAGATCGGCGCGAGTTGGCGTAAAGATATCGTACATTTCAACGGCAGTAAGTGCAACTGCCCTATGTACAACATTGCTTGGAATGGATATCAGATCGCCCGCTTTTAACACCGTGCGCTCCTCTCCCAGGGTAAACTCAGCCTCTCCACTCACTATGATCGTCATTTGTTCATGGGGATGAGAATGGGCGGCCGGACCAGCACCAGCCTCAAAGAACAGATGAGTCACCATCAGTTGTTCGCCAGCAAAGCCCTGCATTTGCACACCCGGAGCCGTCTCTACAGTGTTCTGGCTGGATAAACTGATCGTTTTCATACGATATCTCCTTCTTAATGCATACTCTAAACACGTTGGAAAACGTTATCTTTTCTAGATCATACTCAATTTGCTTAAGAAAAACAATGACTTTACCTACACCTATCACACGCAATTTCTCAATGAAAAATGGTAATTTTTCACTGCAATACTCCAGCTTGTGAGAGATAATAGCGAAGACTTAGTAAGATTTGGGAAGGAGCCTGAAGAGAGACTATACCTTTTGGGGCATTACATGGACTAACTTCTATTCATTGTGTTATCCTGCGCTGTAAAAAGAGCTTTTCAATGGAAGCTCGTTTGCACGGTAGCTCCCTCAATGTACAGGTAGTTCCAGAAAAGAAGCACTACTGTTCAGCTTAAAGAGACAGCAGCTAGTTCTCTTTGTTGAATGAAGAGATGAGAAAGCGATTACATGTGTAATTTTCTGATTTTATTGTGTTAAGGGAATCTTCTTGAGTATATTTGCACTGCATATTGGGTGAGCGAAGGACTGGCGACCCGTTGAGCTATCAACGGGTTCTGTAGCTATCAGTTAAAGAGGAGAAAACTGTGTCACAAGTATCACCGCAAACTTGCCCAAAATGCCATGCGCCAGCTAGCCCAGGGCAAGCATTTTGTCCAAACTGTGGAGCGAGCCTTACCAATCCGAGTGGCGTCTTTCCGCCAACGATGGCGGCATCGTCGTCGGGCAGTGGAGGGATGTTTCCGCCAACAGTAGCAGCATCGGGGCCGCCATCGCAGCCGGAGGGAGCGGGAACGTTTCCGCCAACGGTAGCAGCTACGCCTGGTTCCGGTCCGAATACGGGTGGAGGATATAATGCATCAGCACCACCACCACCGATTGGACTGCCCAATAGCACCTATGGAACGCCTCCGGGCTATCCGTCATCGAGCTATGATCCCTATAGCGGGACTGCAACGCCACCACCGCCGCCGACAGATCCCTATTCGGGTGCGCCACAGTCCAATCCCTATGGAGCACCACCTCCACAGCCGGGACAATATATGCCGCCGCTAGGCACACCCAATCCTTATGCTATACCGAACAAGAAAAAATCACCTGCGCTTTATATCGTGCTTGGTATCGTGGTTGCCGTTCTCGTCATTTGCGGCGGAAGCGCCTGGGCGATGTCTAAAGCGTTCAGCGGTGGCGATAAAACGGGCACTGGTGGCAGTAGCAGCGGAGGTAATAGCAGTGGAGGACAGTTTGCCGCCGAGCAGAAGGTGGACTTGAGCGTGGTCTATTCCAGCGTTCAATTTACCTTCACTTCTGTTCAACAGGCCGATAAGTTCTCTGATGATTCGCTGTCCGGTTTATCGTATAGCAGCAAGAAAAATTATGTGCGCGTCAATTTCAAGGAGCAGCAGACATCACAAAAATCTTCCTACTTCTCGTATCGCTCCTCGTTTCTGCTGGTCTTGCCTGATAAGACGACCGTTTCGCCTATAAAATCGCTGGAATATAGCGGTCCCGAGGGTGGCGTTGTGCGCACAAACTGGGTGGATTTCGAGTTGAAGGATCAGGTAGATCTGAGCAAACTTTCGTTGCGTCTGGGAGCTTCTGACGAGGCGCAGATGACCTTTGATCTCAAAACCGGGGCAGATGTTAGCAAGTACAAGCCGCAGCAGGTCACTCTCAATAAGTCGTTCCAATATGCCGGTATGGATTGGACGCTGAAGGATGCCACACAGATTTATTATAACAATGGCAAACAGGCAAAAAATGGGAAAGTTTTTGTGCTTGTGAATCTCAAGGCGAATAATCCCGATGGCAACGGAAGCGTTTACCTGTATAGTGGGTTCCTCCGTCTGAAATCTGGCGATACGGTGAGTGCGCCCACATATGACTCCAATCTCGACGATTTTGATATCATTGAAGCGGGAACCTCCAATTTGCAGGGTATGGCGGTCTTCGAGACCCCACCATCCAGTACCTATACGTTGGAGTTTACCTCTGGTAAGAATATCACGGGCACATCAGTCGCTTTCTCGATAGGGAATGGCAGCTAGCCTGTATAAGCATCTGAACCCCGAAGAGCCGTTTCTTCGGGGTTCGTTTTTATTTAGCGTCCTCCTCCAACCGCTAGAATCGCTCCGGTACAGTATGAAGCTTCATCCGAGAGGAGCCATAGAATGGCAGCCGCAACCTCTTCAGGCTTGCCTGCGCGCTGCATTGGCACTCCCGGCGCGATGCGCTGGATACGTCCAGCATCTCCGGCATTCGCGTGAATTTCAGTTTCTATCAGACCAGGGCTGACGCAATTCACGCGAATACCTTCGCTGGCTACCTCGCGAGCGAGGCCCAGGGTGAAGGTCTCTACTGCCGCCTTCGATGCCGCGTACTGGACGTATTCATTGGGGCTACCCAATTGGACGGCGCGCGTCGAGATATTGACAATCGCTCCGCCCTTGCCTCCATTTTTTGTGGACAGGAGGCGCACCGCCTCACGTGAACAGAGCATGGTTCCCAATATATTGACCTCTAGAATACGGCGCAGGCTCTCGGTTTCCTGGTCAACAAAACGACCCAGCTTGCCAGTAATGCCCGCGTTGTTGACCAGGGCGGCTATCGGTCCCAACTGCCTGGTTGCCGTGTCGAAGAGCGCTTTGACGGCTGCTTCATCGCTCACGTCTCCCTGTACCGCCAATGCTTTTCCCCCGCGCCCACGTATGGTGGCAACGACCTCCTTTGCTCGATCAGCTTGATGCGTATAGTTGACGCAGACGGCGTACCCTTTTTGAGCGGCAAGAAGGGCTGCTGCCGCTCCTATTCCTCGTCCACTGCCCGTAACGATAATGGTGTCTGTCATTGATTATGCTCCTGAAAGAGATTTCGCTGTGAGCCATTGCGAGGCCCGCTATTTATTTTAAAACGGGGAAATAAAATAAACCATCCCGGCGTTTTCAATAATGAAATCCTAACTAATAAAAAGTTAGTTTCTTGACAAAATATAGTCAAAGGTATACAATAATTTCTGTAATTAAAGATACTTACTAAAGGTAAGTTGACTTCTCATAACAAGGATGAGCAAAGAAAATGGAGAGCTATACAATGGAAATTTCGCTGGGACTTGCAGTACTACGGATCGTCGTTGGCTTGCTGCTGGCCGGACATGGGGCGCAAAAGCTCTTTGGCTGGTTTGGTGGACATGGTTTTGCCGGGACTGTTGGTTTCTTGCAGGCGAAGGGATTTAAGCCTGCTGTGCTATGGACACTATTGGGCACGCTAGGCGAATTCGTCGGAGGTCTATTGCTGGCGCTGGGTTTCTTGAGTCCCCTCGGCAGTATCGCAGTCTTTGCCAGTATGCTGATGGCCGTTCTCAAGTTTCACTGGAAACAGGGGCTATGGAGTACGCAAAATGGCTATGAATATCCGCTTGTGCTAGGTGTTGTGGGACTGTTCTTTGGGTGGGTTGGCGTTGGCAGCTACTCGCTGGATGCGCTGCTGGGCATTGCTCTGCCGGGCGTCCTGTTCGGGATTGGCGTCGTCGCAGCCATTATCGTTGATCTTATTGGTCTGCTTACCAGCCGTCAACCTGCTCAACAACATCAAACAGCTGAGGCAGCATAAGTACGAAAAGAGAACATACCTACCGTTCTTAGCTGTGTTCCCTGTGTCATACGCCGCTCTTCTGTTCTAACGGAGGAGCGGCGTTTTATTGTCCTCAAAGCCTACCTTTCTGACATCAGTAAAAACACTTTCCATGACGATCTTTATCTATTTGCAAATGGCCGTAGACTATATTGTGTGTGACTGGATACCTGGTACTGCTGCAAAAGTGTCCCTGCGAGGGAACTTGCAATAATGTATAGAATCAAAGAAAGGTGGTTATGTGTATGTTGAGACAGATCTATCGTTCGCGAGCTGCTCGATGGATTGGCGTGATAGGTATTGCACTGCTGTTGCTTGCTGGCGTCGCTGCATTTGCGCATCAGGGTGGTGCAGCACATGCTCAGATGCCTGGTCAAAAGCTTGCAACAGGCGAGCATGCCTCTTCTACTAGAGGCTGTTCGTCTGTTGATAGTATTAGCAATGGCGATTTAGATGTTGCGCTTGATCAGTGTGGCGATACGGGAAGCATGTTTAAGGCGACGGTTATTGATTGGAGCGCGACCTCTACTTCCATCAAAGCGGGGCTACAGGGGCATGGCATGCCCTATACGAACCGCTGTAAAAACTTTGCTTGCTCCACGCCGCAATTTCCTGCCAACGCTGGCGACACTATCTGCTATCAGGGATTTGCAGGTACGACGCAAACGGATGTCGAGTGCTACACAGTTCCAGCAAATAGCAACGGTTCGACAACCCCTATATTCAAATTTCAATAAGCAGCGTATTGATGGGCGAGGTTCCTTATTTGAAGGGGCACTGCTGATCTACCTGGATGGTAGTACTGCTTCAGATTGTGAGTAGTACTACCATCGTCCAGGATGTGCAGCCCATATCCTTTTGTTGTTAGTTTGCGGTGTATTGCAGGAAGGTGGCGGGAAGTTTCCCCTGGGAGCGAGAGAGCGTATCGCTATCGATCATCGATGTTCCCTGGTGTTCTATGGTCTCTAGTCCTTTGACGCTTCCCAGATCGACGTTGTGAAAGACAGTCCAGCCGATTCTGGCTCCGCTCAAATCTGCCTGAGAGAGCGAGGCGCCACTGAAATTGGCTCGTAGGAGGTTGCATTTGCTGAGATTGGCGCGATTGAGGAGGGCAGCAGTGAGATTCGCGCCGCAGAGATCCGCCTCTTCCAGTCGTGCATCGTCCAGGTGGGTCTGTGCCATATATGCTCGATCCAGTTGCGTGTTAGCAAGGTTGGCCCCGGACAGATACGTGCCGTAGAGGTCCGAACCACTCAGTCGGGCACCGTGCAGATCGGCCCCGCTCAAATTCGCTCCGGTCAGGTATGTCTGTTCTAGCGTTGCAAAGGAGAGAACGGCGTGACTGAGATTGGCCTCGCGCACATCAGCCTGCGACAAATCGGCTCGTTCCAGATTTGCTCCTACCAGTCGTGCCTGAAAGAGTTCTGCCTTGCGGAGATCGACACCTCGAAGATCGACCTGATTCAAGTATGCCTCGCGCAGGTGCGCTTTGAGGAGATCGGCTCCTACCAGTGCCGCCGTATGGAGATCGGCGCTGTTTAAATACGCGCCGCGCAAATTCGCCCCGCTCAAATTGGTGTTATCCAGATTGGTCCAGCTTAACGTTGCCCCGCTCAAATCTGCCCGACTGAGGTTCGTCTGGCTAAGATTGCTCCGCGCAAGGTTAATCTCGCGCAAATCGCAGCCACTTAAATCCACCTTACTCAGATCGGGTGCTAGCTTCCTGTTTGCACTCCTCCAGGCATTCCATACCCCGACCCCCTGCTTCAAAATGTGTAAATGCTGTTCATTCGCCATGTATGAATTCCTTTAGTTCGCCAGGATGCTTTTTTGAGATGAAGAAATGACCTCCTTTGAACCATTGTACTCTTCAGGTTGCAGTCCTGCAACATAGTATTACCACATTTACGCATCAGAAGCGCGGATATCGTCCAGCCTGCTGGTACTTTTTCCCTATTCTATCTCCCAAAAAATATGAATGGTTGAGTTACAGAAGCAAATTGTTAACGTACTTTTTAGCTATCTTTACAGTCTCTTTCTAGTACTATTTGCTAAGCATATTGAGCATGTTGCATTGCCCCTATTATAATAGGCACCTGATGAAGCATTACTCCCTTAGCATCTAGGGGAAGTATGCTTTGACTCATACCCGTAAGCTTGTGTTGAATGTCCGGGGTATGAGGCAAGTAGCGATAATAGAAGAGGTCAAAAGCATCTATGGATTTTACTGGAAGCCAGAAGATTAATGCCTCCCGTCAGGCTGTATTTCAGGCTCTTTTGAACCCGGAAGCAATCAAAAATAGCATTCCTGGTTGTGACTCGGCTGAGTTTGTCGATTTCCCAACCGGCCGCCAGCTCAAATTGACCGTCACCACCAGCATTCCAGGTGTCGGTGGCCCTCACACCATCTATTTGCAGACCGGACAGGTCGTGCCTGATTCTCGCGTTGAGTTGATTACCGAGCCAACCAGCTCTCTGGGCACCATTCGCGCTCGCTGCATTGTTGATCTCGCTGATGATGGCGCGAACACGCTGCTCACCTACAACGCACACGCCGATCGCGAGGGAAAGGTTGCTGCCGTTCCTGAGTTGATTGTCAAAGGTGCGGTCAAAGCAGGTCTGGATCAGTTCTTCAAGAACCTGGAGAAGCAGGCCAGCGGCACTCATGCTTAATGGCCTTTGCTGACCAGACAATTGGCAAGAGTGGGTCGGCCCCGCGAGGGTCGGCCCACTTTTGTTCGCGTTTTTATAGGAGCTACAAGAGTTGTTTATTGATGCGTACATGCCGCAGTCCAAAACCGATCAATCGAGCCGGAAACGCCCTGAGCAGGGGAATGCGTTGTAAGAGGCGCAGCGGTAGTGGTGGTTGAAATGATGTATTCATTTGCAGTACTCTGGTGAGGACGAACCGCTGGAGCAATGTCTGAAATGTTTGAATGACGCGCGTTGGTAGTTCGCGCTCGTTCTGAACAGCGGCCAGATCTTGCGTCTGCACAATACCAAACTGGAGCTTGCCAGCGAGATGGTTGCCTGCGACCACTGCATCTTGAATGGCATATACTATCTCCTCCAAGTTCCCTTGAATGGCGTATTTCAGTTCATCCAAATCGAGAGGCAGCAGCCAGATAGGGTAAAGCGCGTTGTCTTGGCGTAACGTATGTTTATTAGCCGTGTTGATGTAGCGGCGCGTCGTGTCATAATCCCCGAAAAGATAGACATCATCCAACTGAGGGCAGACATCACTGTAAGAGGCAGCCTCACATAAGGCCCGATTGCGCCCCGGTAGTGGCAGTCCCGGTTTCCGGCTGACTTCCAACCGTTCCGCTTCTCCCCGGATAGAGACCCAGCTTCGTTTAGGCAGAAGCTTTAATAGTTCCATCTTGGGAGCGTCATAATAATAGTGCCGGATGATATGATCCTCTTCTTCTGTAAACGCACCTGTGCGGTTCGCACCCGATTTCCAAATATAGGCAATATCCAGGCGTGGGCAGATAGCATCCAGCCAGTCAATCGTCAGGCGCAACCAGTGTGTAGAGACGATTTCTATCTCGATGCGGTTGATGAGGATATGAAAGGCCCGCTGCTTCTTCTCGAAGGGAAAGCTAGCCCACACTTTATCAAAATTTCCAAGCAGGTTATGCAGCAGCTCGATTTCTTCCGAGCTATCCATAACGCCGAGCTGTTCCTTCTTCGCCTCCAAAGCTTTTTGCTTCTGCATTAGCTCGACCTTTTCCTCTTCCAGCATGTCGTACATCGGATCATCTACACTGGTTTTCATGCGCTTTTTCGCGTTCTCCACGAGCTGTCTTGTAAGCTCCTCCAGTTGCTCATGGATGCTGACAAAATTCTCAGTATGCTGGGCATAGACCTGCTCTAGCGCGACTTTTACCTTGTCCTGAATGTTCCCGTCGGCAGACTCAAGCGCTTTCAGGCGCTTGATGATGAGAGCATCAAATTGATCTCCCGCAAGATGCAGGAACTTGACTTTCCGCATGTCGCTATCGCGGCTGCACACCCCGATGTAATAAGGTTTCCCCCGATGGGTATCCGGCGTAATATAGGCGTTCAGCTCAGGCCGGGGCGACTTCGCCAGCATCTTGCCGTGCAGGAGCAGTTCCAGCGGTGCTTCACGAACTTCCTTCAGCCGGATAACGCCTCTGTTTTTCTCCAGCGGCTCTCCCTCCAACGTATAGCCGGTTAATTCCGCGTATCCTTCGGCAAAGAGTTCATAATCCAGAATGGGATCGTGATGATCGGTAATGGTATCCGGCCTGTCCATGCGGGGCTGGAACCAACCGATATACATGACATTCTTGAACCATTCCCGAAGTGTATTGGGATCACGCGGTTTATATCCCACGCCAGCAATATGGTGCATATTCGTTTTGAACTGATAACGCTCCCGGTCCTCTTCAGGGATTTCTGGGAAAAGATACTCTTTCGCCGCTACTTCACGGGTGAGCTTGCCCATATGCCAGGAAAGCGCCTGTGCTCTCAGCGCAAGTTTTCGTAGTTCTTTGGCCCACGGCTCATAGATAACGATTTCCTGTTCTTGTTTCTTGCCTTTGACGGCGGGGCCCGGAGGCAAAGCACGCCCGTCATAGCCGCCTTTGTCCGCCTTATTTTGCTTACACAATTGCATATGCTTGACATGCCCTTCAATGTAGCCGTAAGCTTCGCGCATCTTGTCCTGGAAGGCAATCAAATCTCGATAGCTCGTAAAATCATAGACTTTGGTACGTTCACCGTTGGTGGCAGAGGAGAGAGAAGGCACAATCACCTTAATTCGTTGTTCTTCAGCGAGTTTCGTAAACACGCCGACTTGATCGAGATGCTTGTTTCTGAACAACCTATCTTCTCTAGCCAAGACAAGAGTACCTATGAGACCCTTGTGCATATCTCGATAAAGACGGTCAAGTTCTGCCCGCTGGTCAATCCGTTTTTGCCCAGAGACGCCCGCACCTTCATCATAGAGTTGTACCTGTGGCTCCTCGTCATTGTAGAGTAGGCTTGCGTACTCTTGCAGCCCTAGTTGGGTTTCCCGACTTTCCGCCATTGCAGTATCCGCCCCGGTTTTCGACTGCCTCACCAGGACAGCGGTAGCGCGTTTTCGGTCAATATCCGGCAAGACCTTGATGAAGAGATGAGGACGGTGTTCCGCTTGGCGGAGGACAAATGTTTTGGGTTCTGGCATGCCTTTGCTTCCTTTCTCGTTGGCTCAAGCGACGATAGATGAAAAACGCTCTGTCAGCCGAAGTGCCTTGCCTCTTCCTATGATGAGACCAGAAGAAGTGGGCCTGCGTGTCCTCCAAGAGTGTGATGAACAGAACAATAGACTTAGAAATACTATACCATAAAACGATGCTTTTCGCTAGAAACCGTATGATAGCGACACACTTCAGAAAGGACCGTTGCGTAACTCTTGACATCGTCATACTATGAATGGCATACTGGGTGAGAATGAATCTGTGTTTTGGAGGGACTGTAGCGATGACACTTGAAGGATACCGAGTGAAGTTGGGATGGTCGAAGGCGCAACTAGCCCGTGAAGCAGGTGTCCGTGCCGCGACGGTAAGTGATGCGGAAAAGGGCAAGAAAATCTACAAAGCAACCGCCGGAAAAATTGCGAATGCGCTCAGTGCGGCACTCGGACAAGAAATAACATATGAGCAGATTGAAGGGCTGGCTTTTGCCGACTGACAACGAGGCGAGAACGCTCAGCGCCTCTCGTGCGATTTGATACCCTGCCTTTCAAAACGTAGTGAAATGTGTTCACCACAGCCCTAATTGCTGCACATCGGTCGGACAGGGCATCTCCATGACACCTACGCTGTTTTGATCGGGATGCAGTACACCGCACTCTTGGGGAGTGTGTGGCCCTAGCCGGGCAAGAAACCTCATCAGGATATTGTGAGCGCTATTCTCATCTCGATCCATGACGAGTCCACATTCTTTACAGTGATAGGTTCGCTTCCACAGTGGCATCGGTTGCTTGTGTCCACAGCCACTACAGTTTTTCGACGTGTCACGCTCATCTACAATTTGGAGGTCTTTTCCGTACAACTGGCACTTGTAAAGCAACATCTGAATGAAAGTGTACAAGCCCCACTCATTAAACACCGCTCGGTTCAGGTGCTTGTTCCGTTCTCGATGTTCTTTCATGACCATTTGCCGTTGTGAAAGATTTCCAACGACCACAGTTCTCTCAACCATTCGTCGTGCTATGAGATGGGACGCTTTATGCAAGCTATCCCGTTGTTTGCTGCGTTTTTTTTCAGAAACCCGTTTGTAGACGTTGCTCAGATAGCGATACCGACGTGATTTCTTTTTACACCGATCTCGCTTTGAGCGAATCTTGTCGAGTTGGTGATTGTACCACCCAGCGCCTTTGAAGCCACCGACGCGGTAGACCTTGCCTTGCTCGTTGACACCCGTTGCCAATGTCTTGATGCCCAGATCGAAGGCGACTACGCTGTTATTGTCACAGGTTCCCTCCTCTTGCTCTGCGACAAATGAAGCGTAGTAGTGGCCTCTGGCATCTCGGCTGATGGCAACTTCTTTGTATCCGGCTGGGGCTTCCTCAGTGAGATTCGCAAGGATATCAGGGTGCTTCTTGTTTTTGCCCTTGCCTCCTGTCGGAAGTCTGAGCGAGAGACCATCGACTTTAATGTACATCGAAGGATAGACCAGCGTAAAAAAGCAATGACGTGGGCGTACACGTGGAAAACCGGGGTTCTCTCCTGCCTTGAGACGACGGAAAAAAGCTTGCATGGCTCCATCCAGACGGAAGTAGACCTCTGCCAGCAGCTTACCGTAGACCTGACATAACTCAGGATCATGCTGTTTGCTCTCTTGGAGCGTCTTCTTTGCCCCTGCCCAACCGGGCCAGCGCTCTCCATTGCGCAATTTGCAAATCCACCAGTTATACAATCCTCTGCACTTGCCTTGCATGAATTCTAGCGTTGTCGCGTCCTGGGATGAGACTTCAAGCCTGATCTTTGTGCAAAGCAGCATCTTTAATCGCTTTCTTGTAGGAGCGCAACCCGTGAAGACGCGCTCCAAAAACGGTGATGATAGCCATGAGGTCTTGGACAAGTTCTTGCTCAGGCGAGAGGCTATCGCCATTGACCACGATGAGTTGTGTATTGTGACGTTCACAAAAGGCTTCAAAGTAACCGTAGCCAAAGCGAACCAGTCGATCATGGTGCGCGATGATGATGCGTCTGACGTGTCCTAATTCCACCATCTCCATCAGGCGGTTAAACTGCTTGCGTTTGTAATTGAGTCCACTGCCGATATCCTGCATCCATTCATCAATGGGAATGGCGCGTTCTTGGCAGTAAGTCTCAAGTGCCTTGATTTGATTGAGCAGATCAGGTTTTTGTCCCACACCTGACACTCTGGCATACACGATGGTCTGTCCTTTCTCAGCCGCTTTCAATCCTCGATAGTCAAGGTACTGATCGTGGGTATAGTAGCGTCGATTCGTCGGACTGCGATGAGCCTTTAATCTGCCTTCCCGGTCCCATTTCTGCAAGGTATTGGTTGTTCGTCCAATGAGCTTCCCAAATTCTTTCGGTGAATATATATTTGACATACATACGTTTTACTACGTTTCAATATGTTTGTCAAATCTCCTAAACAGAGAGATTGCTCCACTGCCTGTGCAAACTCAACGAAGTATCCAAGTTTCTAGCTTGGATACTTGTCAAGAGAAGAGAGAATATACCGTCTTAATTTCTCGACTTCATCAGGTCGAAGCAATGACAGCGCAATATCGAAAGGAACCTCACTTATTTCCTGTGGTACGCGGGTGCCGGGAGCGTCATCAGAACATCCTTTGGATCTGGTAGAATTTCGCAGCCGACGCTCTCCTCTCTTTTTGTCCGATTCTGGCTGTGGTGGGGTATCTGCTGGTTGCATCATGCATCGCTCCTCTTTTCGTTGTATGACAGGCGTATGACAAGACATCCTTCTCAAAGAAACCCATCTGCGAGTGCTCATGCCTGCCTTCCTGGTGGAGCAGGCAAACAGACTGCTGGGATCATCCCCGCTCTGGGTTTCTGCTCGGCTATTGCTTTGAGTATAGCGGGAGTCTCTCGCAAAGAAAAGAAGTACGTGTACCAAAACGTGAGAAGCTTTTGGTGCAGCGCCAAATTGCGTCTGATAGGGGTCTTCGCAGGAACCTCTGGTGAGGGTGCATAACACAAGCAACGGCGGGAAACATGGCTCATCCCTCGGCCCTCACCGGGAAACTGTTTGTTGTGCAAAGCAAAGTTAAAATTATTTTAACTTTGGGAAAATGACCAACGCTGATCGTGTTCTCCTCAACGTGTTGAGATCACACGACATGCCTCTTGCCCCAAACACTTCGGCAAATTTAGAAATTTTCTAAATTTGCCGAAGTGTTCTCTTCTTCTGTATGATATGCAAAGAGAAGAAAGATCTATGAGGACAAGGCAGTAATGATCGACCAACGAGAGGAACAGGTGCGTCTGCGTCTGCCGCTCTCGGCTTCCCACATCGAACAGGCTGTGGCCGCCTTTCGTGAACAGTTCCACGCTCCGTGCTACCTGTACCTCAAAGGACATGTCACGATTGTCACAGGAGAACTCTGCGTGATCCCAGAGTGGCTGCCAGTGGCCCGCCCTGATCATGAATTGGACCTCCTCGGTCTTGGCGATCCAGAGATCTCCCAAGAAGACGAAACGTTGGTGTGGGTGGCTCCTACACGGGCCTGCTTTCTGCTGCTTTCGACTACCCCATTGCCGTGATCTCGTGCCACACGCCCTCCTATCTCGTCACCCTTGTCCACAAGCGACGAAGTTGGCGAGGCGGACGTGCCTGTATGCATCAGAGACACGCTTGAATAACAAATATGCATGAGGAGAATCTTATGAGTGATGATCTTTTCGCGGCACCTCCATTGAAGGCAACTGGTAAATGTCCTACCATGTGAGCAACTTTTGCCCTCAAACATGAAAGATTGCCCGCAATCTTGAGTATTGAGATGAACGAACCAGGGTAAACCGCTCCACGCCTAGTTTTTTCCATCGATACCTTGTAAATCATCTCAAACTGCCTGAGAAAAAGTGAACATTGGAAGACACGACAAGGTTTCGTACCTGATGGTGCAGCTATGCTGCATGGTTTCTTGGCATACTTTGGGAAGAGCAGAGAGACAGCAAAGACGCACGCTAGCTGTCACCACATGCAGGGTCGTGGGTATCGGCAGGGGCTGAGGTCTGGTATCTGGCCTCGCTCAACCAGATCTCTGTACCCGGTGGCACATCTTCGGGTCTCAGGTCTCCAGCAATAGTGAGGGTCAATACAGGGTTCGAGGGGTCGCTGGTGGTGTAGAAATCGTTCCCTTCGGCTTTCCAGACTTCCTTGCCGGGACCTCCTTCAGCGGCGTAAAGCTGATCCAAGCTTGCCCAGCCCTCGACGCCGAAGCTGGCTATGGTAGCATGCAGGATACGCCCATCGGGCAGAGAGAGTTCAAGCCCTTCACCTGGCATTGGCATCAGCATATTTGGTTTCCGCTCAATCAGGCCACTGATTGGCACGCGTGGCAGAACCTGCAATTGATCGCTGAAGCGCTGCGAACTCTCTACTGTGAGCAAATGGAAACGCATTGGGAAACCTCGACTTCTCTCTTTCTTCTAGAAAGTATATCAGTGCGCGTCTTTGCTGTCTAGATGCTTCTTCTCTCTCTGGAGCTGGAACTTGGTCCATTGAGCTATGATGAGGAACGCAATGTACACGTTTTGGAGAAAGTCTCCCTGATGGGGAGCGGCTTCCCTGGAGAACGTGTGTTTCAGTATTCAAGATTGAGGGCAATCTTTCATGTTTGAGGGCTAGATTGTCTCACTTCGTGGGGCATTTACCAGATGGCTGGTAAATAACTTGAAATGTGGTCACTTTTTGCCCTTAAACCAGCACTTTTGCCCTCAATGTTAAGCTACACTACCACTGATCAGCCTCCGAAACCGCGAAAGACGATGGATTGCAATGCTCTCATTTTTGTACATTCAGGCTGTTCATGCGCCGTCACAAATGGACAACACATCGCTTTGAGTCACCTGCTTGTGATATACTGGAAAGACGATACTGCCTCTATAAACAGAGGCGCATTTTTGTGTCTTGCAAAGAACCAAAGCAACAAGGAGCAAAACAGTATGGCAAATCAGGAACAGCTTGCTCTTCTCAAGCAGGGAGTGGCAGTATGGAATGCCTGGAGAGAGCAGAATCTCGCCATGCTCCCTGACCTCTCTGGTGCCAACCTCTCTGGTGCCGACCTCAATAAAGCCCGCCTCTCTGATGCCGACCTCTCTGATGCCGACCTCTCTGATGCCAACCTCTCTGATGCCAACCTCAGTAGAGCCCTCCTCAACAGAGCCCGCCTCAACAGAGCCCGCCTCAACAGATCCTTCCTCATTGAAGCCGACCTCTCTGATGCCCATCTCAAAGGTGCCGACCTCTCTGATGCCCACCTCAAAGGTGCCGACCTCTCTGGTGCCGACTTCACTGGTGCCCACCTCGATAATGTCGACCTCTCTGGTGTCGACTTCTATAGTGCCGACTTCACAGATGCCACAGGACTCTAAGGGATGTTCGAGGGATGTTCTTCGAGAGGCATCCCTTCTCCTGACGACGCCAACCGACCGTTGCTCTGCGCTTCCTTCCACCAACAGGCTTTCCACCATCCCCATCGCCAATTTACAGTTGCCAGGTATCTTGATCCGCTTCTGAAGCCATATTCTCAATGATGGATCACGACTGTCCACCTATAATGGGGGCGGAAAACTGGACAGGCCAATGAGATAAAAGAGCAGGAAGGAGACAAGTATCCGCAAGGAGGAACGCCGTGGCAAGTTCACCAAAGAAATACAGCAGCGACTTTAAGGCAAAAGTCGCGTTAGAAGCTATCAAAGGCTTGGAAACGCTTAATGAAATTTCTTCGGAATATGGAGTGCATACAACCCAAATAACGCAATGGAAGAAACAGGTGCTGGATGAACTGCCACAGATCTTTGCTCAACCAGGCTCGGAGCGAGCCAAGAACGAGGAAGCGCTCATCGCCACTTTATATCAACAAATCGGCCAACTCAAAGTGGAGTTGGACTTTTTGAAAAAAAAATCAGGCCCCTACCAGCACTGAGCAAAAGCGGCTTCAGGTGGAACCCGATCATCCACACCTCTCAATCGTGCGTCAATGTGAATTGTTGGGTTTAGCCCGTTCAAGTTACTCTTATGAGCCTGCACCTGAAAGCGAGGAAGATGTGCTGTTGATGAGGCTGCTTGATGAACAATACACGCGTCCCCCTTTTTATGGGAAACGCAAGATGGTCAAGTTCCTTCAGGATGAAGGCTATGTCGTGGATCGCAAACGGGTCAGGCGACTGATGCAAAGGATGGGTTTAGAAACGATCTACCCGAAGCCTCAGTTGAGCCAAGCAGGTTCGCCATCTGTGCGCTATCCCTACTTGTTACGAGATGTGAGCATTGATCGTATCGATCAAGTTTGGAGCAGCGATATCACCTACATCCGCCTGGCACGAGGCTTTATCTACTTGGTCGCGATTATCGATTGGTTCAGTCGTTTTGTGCTCGCCTGGGAACTATCTACCACCTTGGATACCAGCTTCTGTTTGGAAGCATTGGAGCGAGCACTGCGAGCTGCATGCCCAGAGATTTTCAATACGGATCAAGGGGTCCAGTTCACGAGCCAGGAGTTTACAGAGCGTTTGCGGTCTGCACACATTCGCATCAGTTGGGATGGACGTGGACGCGCATGAGACAACATCTTTGTCGAGCGCCTCTGGAGAAGCGTGAAATATGAGGAGGTCTATCTTAAAGACTATCAAACCGTTTCAGAAGCAAGATCCAGTTTGAAACAGTACTTTCAATTTTATAATCATGAGCGATATCATCAATCACTAGACTATCAAACGCCCGTTGCTGTGTATCGCTCCCATCGTTCACAATGACTTTTCCTTCCTGCTGAGTTCACTCTCAAAATTGGCCGATTAGTGTCTAGACAAACGGTACCACCATAGATATCACCTTTGGCGGATCGCTGCCACCACAATAAATTCCGATTCAGGGTGCGGATGTACAGGCTTAGGACGGTGGAGCTGGTGGCACATCTTGTTGCAATGCGATCTCTATCAATGGTAATTGACACTGATCCTCGAACAAATGGGACACCAATCATCGAACAACGACAGGAAACCTCGAACAGCTCGGACTTTTGTACAGGGCTTTTGAATAGCCCTGGATAACTCCCCCTGGTCATTCTTGCTAGACTGTAATGACAATATTTCCCTTTTTTTGCCCGCTTTCAGCGTATCGATGGGCCTCGGCAATCTGTTCCAATGGATAGCGCCGATCAATGACTGGTCGGATCTTCCCGGCTTCAAGAAACGCTTTGATGAAGTTGAAGTCTTCTGTGTATTCGCTGGTTGAGCGGGCTTTCCAGGCGATGACTTGCTTGCCATTTCTCCTGCCTAAAATCTGCTGTGACAGCCTGGGATTCGCGAGAAGATAGCGCCCATTCTCTTTGAGCGACCGTCCACCTTGAAGAAAGGTCTTTGCACCAGTCACGTCAAAAATCACATCGTAGGTCTGACCATTTTTGCTGAAATCTTCTTGCGTGTAATCAATGACCTGGTCCGCTCCAATCGCACGCAGCATGTCCAATTTCTCTGTACTGTCTACAGCAGTCACCTCGGCTCCCAGGCACTTTGCTAATTGGACCGCGAACGTTCCCATACTGCCGCCCGCCCCATTAATCAATACCTTCTGTCCACTCTGGATCTTGCCTCTTCTCAGAAGGTACGCGACATCCAGACCGCACACCGCGAGGGTGGCAGTTTCTTCGTACGTTGTATTGGACGGTTTGATGACCAGCGCTCCATTCTCAGGTAAGCAGGCGTACTCAGCATACGCGCCCAGACCAGCCCAGGCAAAAACCTGGTCCCCTTGTTTGAAGCGCGTGACCGCTTTGCCGATGGCTTCGATTTCTCCAGAGAGTTCCTGTCCGAGTATTTTCTTTCTTGGTCTTCTGAAACCAAAAACTATGCGTATAAAGAGCTGCACCGGGAGGGGAAATGCGAGGCTTCGTAGCCCACAGTCCCCTGCTGTGACTGTCGCGCTGTGAACTCTTATCAGGACTTCATGGTCCCTGGGCATGGGCTTCTCTCTGTCTTGAAGCTGAAGAACTTCTGGAGGCCCGTATTTTGTACAGACAATGGCTTTCATGTGCGTTCCCTCCTGAAGGGAAGGACGATTCTTTGAAGAGGTTCTCCAATGACACTGAGGAGGAAACGTACAATTTGTTCGAAAATTGATGTCAGCTATCTCAACGTCAATCTTCGAACAAGAGGCTTTCTCAAGCTCAAATTTGTTCGAGATTCCATGTCAATTACCAAATGAAGAGCTTTCCTACACGTTCCCTACAAAACCATGAACTGATGGAATTTGCCACCTCAGCATTGCCGCTTGTGTACGGTTCATGCAGAAGGGGTAATGAAGGAGAGACGATTATCAAAATTACAAGCGGCATTTGTGGTGTCTTTTGAGCTGTGTAGATTTGACTCCACTTGTCCAACTGGCAGATGATTGACTGCGAGGAACGAGAGCGCATCTATCTGATTACCGCCACACCGTGTGTTCCTCGTTCCGCCTGTCCAGCCTGTGGAAGTCTTGCTGTTGTTAAGCATGCAACGGATGCGCAAACCATCCGTGATTTACCATGCCACGGAAAGCAGGTGCTCATCCAAGTGAATAGGACAAGATACCGCTGTAAGGCATGCCGGAAAACGTGGTTTGAGGTTTTACCTGAAGTGGATGAGCACCGATCTGCGACCTGTCGCCTGATCCGCTATGTGCAACAGCAATCGCTCTTCCGCCCATTTGTTGCGCTGGCCGCTGAGGTCGGACTGGACGAGAAATCAGTACGCACGATCTTTCATAACTATGTGGAAGAGCTAGAACAAGTCATGCAGCAATCCACTCCCAGAGTTCTCGGACTGGACGAGCTGCAACGGAACGGGACAACCACGAGCAATGATCACCGATATCGAGGTCAGGCGCTTTGTCGAGGTCTTGCCCGACCGGAAAAAAGCAACGATTGCACGTTATCTGGAGCATTTGCTTTATAAAGATAGAATTGAGGTAGCAGTCATTGACATGCATGCGCCGTACCTTCAAGCCTTGACTGAGCAATTGCCGCAGGTGTTCGTCGTGATCGACCGCTTCCACGTCATTCAACTTCTGAACCGTGCAGTGGATCAGGCACGTAAGGCCATCCGTGAGTCTCTTCCTGACCGCCAAAGACGACAATTAATGCACGATAGATTTTTACTCTTAAAAAGGCACCGGGACTTAAAAGAGAGTGAGTTGCTGATCCTGGAAGCCTGGCTCAACCAATTCCCACAACTCCAGGCGGTCTATCTCTGCAAAGAGGCGTTCGCGGATATCTATGAGCTGCCCTCCCTGGAAGAGGCGGAAGAAGCTTACGTTGCATGGCTTGAGCGCGTGGAGCAATGCGGCATCAGTGAATCATTCGGCGAGTTCCTGCGAGCGGTAGAGAATTGGTATCCCTGGATTTTCAATTACTTTCTTCACAAGCATACAGGCGGCTTTGTGGAAGGTGCTAACGCGCTGGCTCGTGCTGTAGACCGTGCTGGCCGAGGCTATTCGTTCCCTGTCCTACGGGCGCGACTGCTTTATGGACAACACCTGCTCCGTCAAACCAAGAGGCGGGCACCGAAAATCGCTGATGTACAAGAGTCGTCAGATGTGGATGGTCAGTTGATTGGCATCACGCCATCCACATCTGAAGCACTGTCTGAGTTTTCATGAGAGTAGAGGCCATCCACCATTATTTCCGAAGACCCCTTTTTTTAAGGATGTGTGTGGTAGTGTCGCCATGGTTTTTGACCTGCCTTTCCTACCTTGCCTCTCAACAAAAGCACAACGCTTTCCTAGAATACAGGATAGACGAGACCTGTCACCTACTCATCTCAAAAGCTGCCCAATGCATCACAACTGGCTCACGGTTGGGCATCTCAGGATCTCGTCCGAACATTCAGCTTACGGAAAGTGGTGTCTGGACGGATCTGAATTTACAGCTATCGGACGCTCTCCTCCGCTCCCGGTGGGATTTCCCTGGTAGTCAATGGCTGTGTTGCTCACGCTTCGTGCTGATTGCTCACTTGTCACCTCAAAAGCTGCTTACTTGTGGGTTCTTACACACTCTCGGTGAAAAGGATCTGTCTCCGCTTCGCAATAGCATTTCTTCGTGCTCAAAATGCAAGGACTCTTTTCTGGATAAGCTCATCCTTCACCTAAATTGTGTAAGAACCACTCGTCACCTTATTTACCATCAGGATAAGCACCAGGGACAGGTCTTTTTGCTTGTAGGGGGCAGATTGCCCCCTCAAGCACAACGGAGCGATAAGCAACAAACGAAGCTTGCACACAAGTTCTTCCAACGGGCCAACACAGCTCAGGCAAACGTTTCGACAAAGGACAAGAGGGCGAAGAGATCCTCGACGGTGACACAGCAGTAGAGAATCTGCTGCTCATCATTCTGACGCTGAAATGCATACAAATAGGCTGTTTCGTGTTGCCTGCTCGCCATCGCGGTGCATTCCTCAAAACCGTGTTGCTGGAGTCGGTGGATGGCCTCCTCCACAGTATCGTGGACGCTTGTACTCATAGCTATCTCCCTTTCCTCACCATAGGTGCACTACTCTTTTGAGAGAGAATCTAGAGGGACTGGCACGGATTGTCAATGAAATCTTCATTAAAATATGATGCAGCGAGAGAACAGGTGATGTTCGCCAGTGCCCATAGGATCGAACACAAAGACACCCATGAAACAAACCCAAGTGTTCTCCTTGGGTGATGACAAGTACGATGTCACCACCTTGAGAAGATCACACGTGAGCGGATGTGTTTCTCTTCCTCACTGCCCTGGCTGCTCAGGTAGGGCGCTCCACCAGATCTCCTGCCGACGCTCCGATGTGCTTGCTTTCCGTCATCTCTCTCTTTCCTGAAGAATATGTACATATTCTTCATGTTCTCATGCTGAAGCATCTGCGACCATCAACAGATGAGTAGGCGTGCTGCTTGCTTGCTTGCATGTGCTACTCATGCTCTTTCTTTTCCTTGAAGAACAAAAACAATTCATCAGGCAAAGATTTGAGTTCTTCATCACTCCCTTGCTTCAGCTTTTAGAGAGAGCAGTGAGCTTCCCCTCTTGTTTGGAGGCATCTGCTCACTTTGCAGCATGGTCTGCTCTCAAGCAGTCACATGTCACCTCGTAGTCGAGAACCAGATCGGATAGAGCTTCATCACAGGATGCAAGATGTTTCCTGCGGCATGCCAATGGAGATCACGTGTCGCAAATGAATCATCGTCTCACGTTGTGCTTCCCTGCTCGCGAGGAACACAGGGAAGCGTAAAACAAAAGGTACTCCCCTGCCCTGCGATTCCCGCACTTTCCACCCAAATCCGCCCCCCCATAGCTTCTACTAACTGTTGGCTGACATACAAGCCTAAGCCAGTACCGTACACCTTGCTCATCATATCACGCCTGAGACGGAAAAATTGATCAAACAGGTGTGGAATCTCCTCTGGTGGAATACCAGGGCCAGCATCCTTCACGCAAATACAGACCTCTTGGGCCAGATGCTCCTGGTGTTGGACCGTCGTCGGGTCGTACAAGGCAGCACTGATAATGAGAGGAGTATGCTCTGGAGCATATTTTGTGGCATTGGAGAGCAGATTCCGAAGCACCTGGCGCACAGAGTGAGCATGCGCTCGCACCACGAGACGCTGGGGAACCTGGATGTGAAGATCGTACAGATGCAGGCGACGTGGATCAAAGTGGTCAATCACGTCACGAACCACTTCGCTCACAGACAATGCTTCCAGAGCAAGAGGTTCTCTCTCCTGACGAAGGTACAGGGCATCGAACATCGTATCAACGAGTCTCTGTAATTCTTCACAACTAGAGAGCGCATTGCTCAGAAACGTGGCTCTGCTTGCCACATCAAGCCGCTCATGATATTCCACCAATAATTCCAGATAGCCATAGGTAGCGGTTAAAGGAGTCCGCAACTCGTGGTTCACATTCAGGAGAAATTGCTCTCTGAGTTGGTTCAATTGCTGTTGTTGCTCGTAAACAGCCTCCATTCTCTGCTGTGTCTCATCTGAGACATCGAACAACTCCCGGAAGGAGACCGTGATAAACCCTTCCAGCAAGAGAGCAAACCCTCCAAGCGCAAAGAACAGATAGATGCGGTGCGAGAGAAACAGACCCGTATGAGAGATGCTATGAAAGAGCAGGATGACCAGCAACATCCCAATGAGGCAAACGGCCATTCCGCGCAGCTTAAATAACCAGGAGGCGAGAACAATAGGAAGACTCAGAAAGAGACTGTTTCCGGGGTAAATCTCCTCATACATCAGGATATAAGTTGCCAGGCACATCAATGCTGCCACAATGGCAATGCTCAAGCGGGTGGCAGAGGAGAGATGGAGCATGGAACGGAAGCAGTGGGTCATGTAGCGCAAAGGGCAACCTCCTCTTCAATGAGATGATGGTCAAAAGAATGACCGAGGATATCTCCTCCTATGATCGAAAATCCGCACACAAACGACATCTCTCATAGCGCACCATAAGCAGTAGAAGCAGAGAAAAAAGGTAAAATTGCAGGCATGGTGATAGAATATCATGCGAAGAGCAAGATTGCAATCTCTTTTCACTAGAGAGAGATGTTGGAAGAGAAGAAAGCGAGAGCACTGATAAGGAAGGGGGGGCTCTCGAAGCCGAGGAGGGCATGAAAGTCCCCTTCAAAAGAGGAAAGGGATGTCTTGTATTTGGAATTAAAGGAGTGAGTTGGAGTGATGACCAATGAGTGGAGAGGATCATTCCGAGAGAAACAGCCTGATAAACGGCTGGCTGTGGTCAGTGAGAGCATGGAGCAATCGGCCCCATTGCGGCAGGACTGCCACCGCAGCAGTTCTGCCGCAATGGGAGTTTCCTGACGATCTCATCCTGATGCTGAGTCACCTTGGATCACTTGAGAGTGTCAGGACGTTCCCCTTGCTCAAAACAGGGAAAAACAAGCGCACGAGCAGTGCGACCTGCTCCTCTGCATCCCCTTCTGGCTCTGGCAGTGAAAACGTGCGTTTTGGGCAGTTCTCCGATGAGTAAGCATAGAAGCGAGACCTCTCGTTTCTATCAAGCATCAGAGGAGGTCTGCTTCTCCAAAACGCACGTTTGATGACCCTAAGCGTCCTATCCATGTATTCAGAAAGATATCACACCTCTACAAGACAGAAGAACTCAGATGTTGGACAAGATTACATGCCTGGTCGTGAACTTGCATCGTGAGCGCCACAACGGTGGAACACATCCACTACGGCTTGTTGTTGACCAAGGGCCTCGACGGTGACGATGGGGCGACCTGCTTGAAACTCGCTTTGGTAATAACGGGCCTCCTCTTCCGGTACGCCCAATTTCACCAGTGCGCCTGTGAGCCCTCCTACCAGAGCACCAGCAGCGAGTCCTCCTAGCGTTGCGGCTAGTATACCGCCTGCTATTGCCGGACCAATGCCGGGGATGAGAAGAGCAGCACCAGCTCCCAGAAGACCACCGGCCACACCACCACTAGCCGCTCCAAGCGCAGCTCCTTCGCCCGGCTTTTTTTCAGAAACTTTCCCTCCTGTCTCTTTTTCGTCAGGGACGACATACCCTATCTGCTCGTCCCTAAACCCAAGGCCATGAAGTTCAGTGATGGCTTGTTCTGCATGAGGACGATCAGGAAAGACACCAACTACTGTTGAACGTTGCGTCATAGCCATAGAAAACCTCCTCTGGTTGCAGCAACTCTGCTGCATTCTACTCCTTCACCATCTTTTTCATGTATGGCGAAATATATGTACAGATGATGGCTTTACATTGTTACTATTTCTCTACACTTTGTGACGAACCTGGAAATGGGTAAGTATACATCGATTTTTTGAACGAATACGTCTCCTCATAGATCCTCTCTATATACGTAGCAGAGGAAAAGAAGGAGACACTGTGGACGTGGACGTGTTGTTTCCAGGGGATTGGCACTTCCGACATGCGCACGTACGTTATGAGGCGGATCTAGTCGAGCAGAGGGAAGCAAGGAATTCATGTATCGAGTTTGAGAAAAGAGCGAAGAGTGAGGGTCTGTTGCGACTTCATGGTCAGGAGGAAGAACACATCGCTTGGGTCTTGAAGGAATCCATTCCTCGAATGGATTCCTTGCCATCCTCCTTTCTCTCCTCGTGCTGATAAGCCAACAGGTGCGTGCCTTCTCTGATGGCGCAACCTGGACCCGAGATACTAGCAAGGGGACTCAGGCTTCTCATCCCCAGCACTCCACACAGGCTCAGCCAGGAAAGCTGGCTCAGATAATCCCCTCCGATCCAGACGCCAGGGCGCGAGGGAGCCTCCCAGTCGCTCCCTCACTGGAGGCATGATGACCCTTTGGGTGCCACCTCGCCCAGGGTGATCCCGAGCAGATCGGCCAGTTCGGTGGTAATTTGAATCACGTCATGAGCGATTTCGGGACGAGTCAGTTGATACGCATGTTCCTCCTCAAAACACCATCTCAACATTTCTCCTCATAAGGCAGACCACATCTCGCCGCGCGCTTGCAGCAGGTGGGAAATCGCGCCTATTTGCGCAATCAGCGAGACCTTTGAGGGCAAGGTGTACAGGGTTCTCCAGGGACGCAACGAAGGGGACATCATAGGGATCAGGAACATCTCGATGCCAGCCGAGGTGATACGGGGGATTCGGGGCATGCAGCGGGCTTCTTCATGAGAGGATAGTAGAAAGGTTCATCGGAAATGAACCCGGCATAGATCAATTCCGCTTTTTTCAGTGTCATCCAGAATAGAGCATTATTGACGAGGTTTTTCGTCAAATTCAATGTTTTCAAAGAGGTGAAAGTATTATGGAACCTGATTATGAGAAGATTCTTGCTGATCTTCGACAGGATATGCCAATCTGAGAGACAAGGCAGAATCTGGAAGTTGGCAACGGCAAGCATATAGCCAAATTCACCAATTTATTGAGCAGGCCAGTAACGCCGCGTACACTAGGAAAATGCCGAAGAATCAACATGCTCTCGATACACAGATAGCACTCAATAGCCTTGCACGGGTCATTGATCCTCCACAAGCACGCCCGCTGGTCGTTGCCGCAGTCAACAGGCACACACGTGAAGCGCAGCTACCGATCTTCTATCTACTTATAACTTGATTGCCTTTGCACTGAGGGCCGCCAAACATTCATATCTCAACCATATTCCATAGTCCTCAGTGCAAGAGCAAGGAGATATTACATAACAACTATACACAAAACAACCCTATGGTTTTACGCAACAAGCAAAGAATCCAGGATGATGAAACATCTGCGCAGTCATATGGTAATAGGAAATGCCGATGGCATCTACCGGCTGGGGAGGAACCATCAGTGCTGCCAATGGAGAAGAAGCTCTCCTCCGCTCCCCGATCTTGGTCACACCTGTCATATTGTTCCCTAGTATCTGCTCGTTAGAATCGAACAATATCTGCCCTGAAACCTTTCTCAGACAGAGGTATACATATCAAGCGCACAGCTTGCTGATAACGCGCATCTCGCTCGGCGCGGCGAATGGCGATAGTCCGCGCAACCTGCTTTCCTGGGTCTGGGCGCCACTCTTACACCGCGACAGGCTCCTCGACCTTCGCGAGGATCTCTTCTTCTGCTTGTTGACTCGCGTCTTTCATCTCGGAGAAAACGCGTGCTAAGAGCCGTTGCACTGCATCTGACAAGTTCTACATACATGAAAGCGGTCGGCAACCTGAATCGCCTGCGGGGCACCAGTAGAAGCCGCACTGGCATATTCCGCTCCTCGGTCGCGGCTCACGTGAGTGATTTCTGAGTGAGCGGCCATCCAAGTAGAAGCGGTTTCCGCCTGTCGGTCCGTCCGGCAAAAGGTCGATAATCTGGTGGGCGTCCAGGTCAACCACGACGGTGCCGAACGTTCTGCCACGCCGAAACAAGAAATCATCGAGACCCAGACACTCCACATACTCTGCGAATGAGGTGGGCAGCGCTATGATCCGGCACACAATCGTCATCCGGACGTGGTGATTCCCAGATGCGCGCGTCTGGCCGCGCGCCGAGCCTGCTACGCGTTGCTAACCCGATCGTTTGCAACGTCTCGTTCAAGCGGGTTGTCATTCTGCGCCCACGCAGGTCACGGTCTCACAAAAGAACTTACGGACGTGGAGAATCAATCGCATCTGCTGTCTCGCGCAGGGTAGGTCTTTCACCACTCGACGATAGTGACTATGCAGGCGGGTCGCGAGCTGCTGCTAGAGCGGACACAATGCGCTCGGTGAAATGGCAGTCACATGGAGCACCCATTGATCCTCGCGCTGTTCTATCTGGGTCAGTTCCAATCCCTCGCCCAACGGGTAGAACTGAGATGTTTGAGGAGGAAGTCCTGGTCTGGCTCTTCGGCCATCGCTCTTTCCTGAAAACAGCGCATTCATTTACTCGTCGTGAGGCGTTTCTTCAAATGCTCCCAATGCACGCAGAGATGCCTTTTGAGCTTCAGAGAGTCCTCGGATACCTGTGATGTTGAGGCGCTCGTAAGGCCGGTCGCGGCGTAATGTGCGCACCTGCTCGCCACTGTGCAGGTTCCAAAGTGCGATGACCCCATCATCCCCGCAGCTGGCCAGCAGACGACCATCAGGACTCACCTTGAGCGCCTGTATGGTTCCCTGGTGGGCTTCTTGCACCTGCACGCACTGCCCGCTGTGAGCATCCCACCAGCGCAGCATTCCATCACTGCCTCCGCTGATCAGCCTCTCCCCGCTTGGAGTCCAGATCAGGGCAGAGACCACCCCCGGATGCTCCGCCAGGGCGAACACGCGCTCCCCGCTCTGCACATCCCAGACAAACCCCTCGCCCCTGTCGTGGCTACCTGAGCCCGAGGCCAAGCGAGAACCATCAGGGCTGAAGGTCACGCTCATGACAGCCCCCGAATGTCCCGCCAGCTGCTGGAGCAATGTGCCATTAGAAGCGTCCCACACATACACGTGACCATCGTCACCTCCACCAACGATCCTCGTGCCATCAGGACTCCAGGCCACGCGGCGGATCCAAGTCGCGTGCGAACGCTTCACCCACCGTAGGGAGCGAGAGGCCACGTCCCACACGAGAGCGTTCTGCAGAAAGCTCCCACAGGCGAGGAAACGCCCATCGGGACTCCAGGCCAGACCGAAGAAAACCGTGTCAGCTGAGTCGAGGTCGCGTAGGACATGGACGCAGATCCCGGTAGTTGAGTCCCAGAGATAAATGGCATTGTCCCATCCAGAACTTGCGAGCAAGCTTCCATCTGGACTCCACCCCACACCGGTCACGACCCAACGATGTCCGTGCAACACCCTTAGCAGCGAGCCTCCAGTCACATCCCAAAGAGTCACCGAGGTATCGGGGCCTGCACTGGCGAGTTTGATACCATCCGGGCTCCAGTCGATGTCAAAGAGGGAGGCCGTATAGCCCTGTAGGATCCGCAGCACCTCGCCGCGCTCCACGTGCCACAGCCGCAGCGTGCCATCATCGCTACCACTGAGCAAGCTGCGGCTGTCGGGAGTGAAGACCAGGCCTTCCACCAAATCACTATGTCCCTGCAGCGCCACCCGAGAGCGGCCCTGCTGAACATCCCAGAGTCGGATCGTGTGATCAAAACCACCACTGGCTAGCGTGGCTCCATCTGGACTCCAGGCCACGCAATGCACCCGCTCTGTATGCCCCTCAAGCGTTTGCACGCAACGTCCGCTGACCCATTCCCACAGCTTGATGGTGCCATCCCAGCTTCCGCTGGCGAGTCGGTGCCCATCGGGGGCAAAGGCCAGACCTCGCACCCAGTTGCTATGTCCCTCAAGCGTCTGAGCACAGGTCATCGGCTCGCTCTGCTGCCTCTGCCACAGCCGGATCGTGCCCTCAACGTCACCACTGGCGAGACAGCGCCCATCCGGGCTCCATGCGAGGCCAACGACCGGACCTGGATGTGGCAGCGTTTGCAACTGTTTCCCGCTTTGGAGATCCCAGAGCTGGGCGGTGGCATCATTGCTCCCTGTGACCAACAAGCAGCCATCGGGGGAAAAAACCACACTATTGACATGGTGTGTATGCCGCCCTGACCAGAGCAAGGCATGACTTTCGATGTCCCAAAGTTTGACGCTGCCATCCCAGCTCCCGCTGGCAAGCGTGCGCTCGTTCGGACTCAAGGCGAGGGTCGTCACAATGTCCGTATGCGCCTGCCAGATGCGATGTAAGATCTGGCCTGCCTCGCGCCACACTTGCACTTCTCCCCGCCTGCTGCCTGCGGCCCAGTACAGTCCGCTGTGGCTGATGCCCACAGCGGAGATGGCATCGAAGGTCTCGGTAAAGATGCTCTCACGCATCAGCGCCCCGGACAGCTTCGCATCTTGCATCTGGGCACCTTGCAGATAGGCTCCCCGCAGGACGAGGTGTGAGAGATCCAGCCCACGCAGATCCCCGCGCAGCAACCACAGCAGCGCCACCAGATTCGCCGGGCCATACCCCTGGGCCTGTTCATCCCAGGGACGCAATGTCGAGAGCAGTTCGCGTAAGTGCTCCTCCACCTCGACTCGCTCCCGGTACATCCTTTTAAGGACATCCAGCAGGGGAGTAAGGAGCAGCCGCTCTTGCGTCTGCCGCACATACTCTTTGGCCTGGGCTTGCGAGAGTCCATGTTCACACAACAGCGAGAGCTGCCCACGCTGAATCTCCTGGCTGGCCGTGGTGACCAGCCGGTCGGTCATGTACTCCAGCACCACCGATTGCAAAGTAAAACTGCCAGTCCGTTGCCCCCGCTCGATGAGACTGCGTCGGTGCAACCCATCTATGGCTTCCAACAGTTGCGCAGGCGAAAGCGGAGTCACCAGCACTCGGAAGAGTTCCTCCAGACTCGCCGTCTCGCGCAGAATGGCCAGCCAACACAACACGGTCTGCTCGAGTGCCGAGATGCGGGCGTATTGCTCGTCCAGCAGTGCTCGCACCCCTCCAAAGACCACCTCACCTTGCCTCAGAAACGGAACAATCTCGCCTCCGAAGATCTCCACGATGGTCTGCGCCACGATCTTTAAGGCCAACGGGTTGCCCTGATACACCTCGACCAGGCGCGCCTGATCTTGCCGGGAACCCACTACCTCTTTCTCTGTTAGGATCTGTGTGCCCGCCAGGCCGTCCAGGCCCCTCAGGCGCAAAGCACGGACAGAGGAGCGGTTGCCTTCCAGCAGCCCGAGGTCTGCCAGTTTCTCCCGGCTGGTCAATAGCAGGCAACTCTGGTGCTTGGTTTCCCCAAGGTGGCGAAGGAGTCGGGCATATTCTTGTGCATCTGTACGTAGGTAACCGTGACTCGTCCCTTCCTCTAAGAGAACCTCCACATTGTCCAGCACCAGGAGGACCCGCCGAGCGCGCAACTGCTCCATTAGCCGACGGAGACGTTCTTCCAGGGGGTCCGATACTTCTGGCTGTGATTGAGGCTCAAGAATCTGCAGGCAGCTTTGCACCAGCTTGGCACAGGTGGGACTATCACGCAGGGAACGCCAGATTACCACATCGAAGTGGCTGGCCACCTGGTGCATCACCGTGATGGCCAGTGCCGATTTGCCAATGCCGCCCATGCCCAGTACGCTCACCACCCGACAGCGCTCCTCGACCACCCAGCGTACGAGCGTGGCCAGTTCCGGTTCGCGGCCATAGAAGATGGGGACATCCAGCGCCTCTCCCCAATCCAGCAGTTGCATTGGCGTTGACTGAGTTGAAGGCAGAACATCCGGTCGGAGTGTCTCCTGTGGCTCGGGGTGTAACATGGCCAGCGAGGGGCGCGTGTGGCCGAGCAAGCTAGCAAGCCAGTTTTCATTGAGCAGCACCTTCTGGTGTGCCGCGTGCCACAGCTCGCGAATCTCCTCAGCCTCACGCCCGGCGGGAAAAGCTGAGGCTCGCACTGCCAGCGTGATGAGTTCTTGGAGATGCTCGGCTTTGGGATAACTGTTGCCTCCCTCCCACCCTGCGACCGCTTTACGCGAGACGCCAAGCCGCTTGGCCAGGCCTGTTTGCGTCAGGCCTATCTGCGTACGCAACGTCAGGATCAGTTGCCCGAAGGCATAGTCACGCTCACTATACAAGAATCTGTTCATGGGAAGTCTCCCTTCCGCCTGACCCAGCCTGGACTACCACGAGGAAACGATGGGAAGTGCATTGTCACCTGTTGTCCAGTGACTTCCGCTTCCCACCTGCGGTATACTCCCTTCAGCAAGCCTGATCCAAAGGAGAGGCACATCCTCTCAGATCGGATGATCGAGCAGCGTCGTTCCTGATCTGAAGAAGATCTGATATGAGCGTCGGATGTTCGCTGGCTCCGAACTCAACTGAGAGCGAGTGGATGTACTCTGTACGCGGGTCAACGCCTGTCTGGGATGGGATGGAGGGCCGGTCAAGCAACTACCTCCCATCTCTATTACTAAAATAGTTTGCTCTATGATACCACACGTACTGGCTTTTTGCTTGCTTGGTGAGAAGGAGGTTTCTGAAGTGCTCGTGAGGCCCAGTGTACGATTTTTCGACTTTGGTAGGGAATTGAGAAACGGAACAACCCTCCCCTACCAAAGTCGAAAAATCGTGCAAGAGGTGGCAAGGGATTGGTGACCACTCTACGTTTTGTACGAGGAAGTGATGAGAAGTGCATTATCACCTGTTGTCCAGTGACTTCCACCTCCCGCTCCAGGTATAGTACAGCTAATGTCTTTGTTGTTTCGCGAAAATGGGTTTCATTCGACCCAATCTTTGAAGAAGGAACTTAACATGTCCCATCATCTTGATACGCCTCTGGCACGCCAGAACGGCCAACTCTATATCGACGACCTGTACGTCTTTGCCGGCAACCGCAGCACGGTGTTCGTCATGGACGTCAACTCCACCATCACCGAACGCTATGTGCAACAAGGCTTCCATCCTGAGGCACGCTACGAGTTCAAGGTTCACTTCGAAGGAGCCGATTTCGAAGCCCTGACGTACCGGGTGTCCTTCGGCGAAGCTAACGCAAACGGACGACAGGCCGTCCAGTTGTATGCTCTCACTGGAGACGATGCACGCGAGGACTTTGCAGTCGGCGAACTTCTGCTCGAAGGACGGACCGGCGAGACGGTTACCGGGTCCAACACCCGACTGTGGGCAGGGCGCATCAGCGACTCGTTCTACATCGACCTGTCGCTGCTTGGCATGGTCAACTCAGCTGTGAGAAACGGGACGGCACTCGACCTATCGGGATGGCGCCCGGAGAAGGCGCAGAATAATTTCACTGGCACCACTGTTGAATCGATCGTACTGGAGGTCTCCCACCTGCACCCGCAACTACAGCCTGGGGCCAACATCGGCGTCTGGTGCGTCACCAAGCTTGCCACGGACTCCGGTGGCTGGCGGCAGATCAATCGTGCCGGGCGTCCCATGATATGGCCGATCTTCTGGCCCGATGATACCCACTTCACCAATCCCGCCAACACGCGGCACCCGTCCGAGGACTTCGAAGCCTCCGGCAAGGACATCGGAGACCTCATCGCCGCCACCGTTGAGGCCAGCGGCACCTCCGATGATCCTCAAGGATACGGCCAGACCGTGGCTCGGGAGCTGTTCCCTGACGTCTTGCCCTACGTGGTAGGGACGCCTGCGACCTACAGCTTTGCCGCTCGCAACGGTCGCACGCTGGCCGACAACGCCCCCGAAGCGATGCTGTCCCTTGTGGTGAATACGGCTGTGCCTTCCGGGCTTAAGCCATCCATATCGAAGCAGCTCCGAAGCAGGGAGTTCCCGTACGTTGTGCCAGCGTGAACTGCTGCAAATCTCGGGCTTATTATGCCATCGAGCATACCAGGTTCGTCCATGACCACAGGTTTACGATCATGAGGGCGTCGAAATTCCCGCAGGATACGCTGACATTGGACCGAAAATGAAAAAGTAAGGAAGAACGTTTCCAAACAGGAAGGAGAAAAAAATCCTATGAGTACAGGCACTATCACCACACAAGATGGAATCTCAATCTTCTATAAGGACTGGGGTGCAGGTCAACCTGTCGTCTTCAGTCATGGTTGGCCACTCAACGTTGACGCCTGGGACGACCAGATGCTCCTCGTGGCCTCCCAGGGCTATCGCGCCATTGCCCATGATCGGCGCGGTCATGGCCGATCCAGTCAGCCCTGGGAGGGCAACGATATGGACCATTACGCCGACGATTTGGCGGCGTTGCTCGACACGCTCGATCTAAAAGATGTTGTTCTGGTCGGCCACTCCACTGGTGGCGGCGAGGTGGCCCACTACATCGGTCGCTACGGCACCGCCCGCCTCTCCAAGGCCGTCCTGGTGGGCGCAGTGCCCCCGCTGATGCTCAAGACCGCCTCCAATCCGGGCGGATTGTCCATCGAGGTCTTCGACCAGATCCGTGCGGGCGTCACCGGGGACCGCTCGCAGTACTACAAGGATCTGAGCGTCCCCTTCTACGGGGCCAACCGAACGGGTGCGAACGTCTCACAAGGGGTGTTGGACATGTTCTTGCTCTGGTCGATGCAGGTTGGTCTCAATGCCGCCTTCGACTGTATCAAGGCCTTCTCAGAGACGGACCAGACCGAAGATCTCAAGCGCTTCGACATCCCTACCCTGATCATCCATGGCGATGATGACCAGATCGTGCCAATTGCCAACTCGGCCCTGCTCTCCGCCAGGCTCATCAAGGACGCGACCTTGAAAGTCTATCCAGGTACACCCCACGGCCTGATGAGCACACATAAGCAGCAGTTTAACGAAGATCTACTGGCATTCCTGAGATCATGATCGCGTAAGGCATCCCCAGTGGCACACTGGGGATGCCGATCTAGTTGGAAGTAATTTTTGAAGTTAATCCTTAAAAGGTTAGTCGGTTTTCCCACCAGGTTCCTGGTGGGTCAGTTCTCTTACCTGTGACCCACCAGGCTCCTGGTGGGAATTTTAACAGCAGAAAGGCACTCTCGCCACCTGAGAGAAACAACAAGAGAAAGAGAAATGGATCATTACGTTCAACGCTCTCATAGTAAAAATATGTTGCCCACGCTTGTCGATCACATGCAGGCGAAGCAAGCACTCGCAGGAGATCACGGTTCTTTTGAAGTCTTGATGAAAAAGTATGAGCAGGCTCTCCGTTGCTACATAAAGGGAATCCTCAAAGACCCGGAACTGACAGCTGATGTCCTCCAATCGGTCTTTTTTCAGCTTTATGTCTCTCTGCCAAACTTGAGAACCAATCTCCCGCTCAATGCCTGGCTCTATCGCGTGGCGTATAACCGTTGTGTAGACGAACTGCGCAAGAACGCTCGTCGGCGGGCCGTGCCCTTTTCCCTGTTGCAGGGGGAGGATAACGAAGATGAGCATGCTCTGCTTGAAATGCTCCCAGATACGCTCCTGACCCCAGAAGAAGTCCTTGAACAGCTAGAGCTTCATGAGCAATTAGCTCATGCGGTGGAGACTCTTTCCCAACCATTTCGTGCTGTTGTCTCTCTGCGCTGCTTCAGGGGACTCAGTTTCTCTGAGATTGCGGAAAAGCTGAATATACCGGCGAGCACCGCCAAGACCTACTATCATCGTTCGTTACCACGGCTGCGTGCTGCATTACAGGAGAAAATAAGTTGAGCATTCAAGATTCTTTACCCATGCTGGGTCCTGAGGCTGTGGAGGTGACGCTGCGTATTAATGGAGATGTCTCTACCCTCCTGCTCGATCCCCGCACGAGCTTGCTTGACGCCTTGCGCGAACACCTGGATCTGACTGGCACCAAGAAGGGCTGCGACCAGGGAACGTGCGGGGCCTGCACGGTCTGGGTAGATCAGCGGCGGGTTCTGGCGTGTCTGACGCTGGCTATCACGTGCCAGAGCCACGAGATAACGACCATTGAGGGGCTGGCGCAGGGAACAGACTTGCACCCCATGCAGCGTGCGTTCCTCTCCCACGATGCCTTTCAGTGCGGCTATTGCACTTCTGGTCAAATCATGTCAGCGGTGGCTCTGCTCGATGAGGGGCATGCGAGCAGCGACGCGGAGATCTCTGAGTGGATGAGTGGTAATATCTGCCGTTGTGCCGCCTACCCCAACATTCGTGCTGCTATCCGCGAGATCCGCGATGCGAAAGGAGCAAACCCCCATGAAACCGATTAGCTATGCACGTGCTACCGATATCGCCAGCGCCGTCGCCACTGTCAGCGCTGATCCGACCAGAGCTTTCCTTGCTGGTGGCACCACGGAGATCGACCTGCTGCGCCAGGGTGTGGTCACGCCAAGTGGACTCGTTGATATCAATGAGTTACCACTCAAACAGATTGAGAGCCTTCCCGATGGTGGCCTGCGTATTGGTGCGCTTGCCCGTATGAGCGAGGTCGCCGAAGCATCCGATGTCGTCGAGCGGTTCCCGGTGATCGCCCAGGCATTGGTATTCGGCGCCTCAGCGCAGTTGCGACACATGGCCTCAATGGGGGGCAACCTGCTCCAGCGAGTGCGCTGTAGCTATTTTCGCGATGTGTCCTCCCCTTGCAATAAGCGTGAGCCAGGCAGTGGTTGCGCCGCACTAGATGGCATCAATCGAGGGCATGCGATCTTAGGGACCAGCGACCAGTGCATCGCTACCCACCCTTCGGATGTTGCCGTCGCCCTGGTCGCCCTTGACGCTCTCGTCCATGTCACTGGACCCAACGGTAAACGGACGATCCCCATCGACGATTTCTTCCTGCTACCTGGTGCTACTCCTCACCGTGAACACCCGCTTTCGCATGGTGAACTGATTGTAGCAATCGAAGTACCAGCCTTGCCTCTGGCGCGCCAGTCGCTGTATCTCAAGATTCGTGATCGCTCCTCGTATGAGTTCGCCCTGGTTTCCGTGGCCGTGGCGCTCCAGCTCGATGGAAACGTGATTCGTGATGTTCATCTGGCGCTTGGGGGAATCGCTACCAAACCCTGGCGTGCGCGTCGAGCGGAGCACATTCTACTTGGGGCAGAGGCTCAACGAGCAAACTTTCTCCGAGCAGCACACGAGGAACTCATCGGAGCTGCGCCACGCAAATACAATACATTCAAGGTTGAACTCGCGGAGCGGACCATCGTCCGCGCCCTGGAGATGATTACCACGATGGGAGGCAGAGCATGAGTCCTGCAATCGGGCGGTCCGTTGATCGTGTGGATGGCCGTGCCAAGGTGACTGGGGCCGGTCGCTACTCCGCTGAAATCGCTCTCGATACTATGGCGTATGCCGTCCTCGTTGGCGCACACGTGCCGAGCGGACGAATCAGCATGATCAATACGAGTAATGCTGAGCAGGCCGAGGGTGTACTTGCCATCCTTACTCATCGCAACATCGAACGGATTGCGGCACAACCTCCACTGTTGCCCTCATTGCTTGGTCAATCCGCACCCGGCGAGACCTTCTTTCCGATGCAAGACGATATTGTGCAGTATGCCGGTCAGCCAGTCGCAGTCGTGATCGCCGATACACTCGAACGTGCCCAACATGCCGCAACGTTGATTCAGATCAGCTACGAGGAGACGCCCTCGATCACGACGCTCGATCAGGGGCGCAACCACGCCTATGAACCCGAGCGGATCTTCGGAGGCTTAATCCCTGGGCGAGTGGCTCGTGGCAATGTCGAGGCGAGTCTGGCCGAAGCAGACGTGCGCATTGGCGTGACCTATCGCTTTGCCGCCAACCATCACAATCCCATCGAGCCATCGGCTACCACCGCCGTCTGGGATGGGGACCAGCTGACCCTTTACGACTCGACGCAGGGCATCACTGCCACACAATTAACGGTTGCGGCGCTGCTGGGCCTCTCGCCGTCGAAGGTGCGGGTCATCACGCACTTCATCGGTGGTGGGTTCGGCTGCAAGGCGATGATTTGGCCTCACGTGACGCTCGCAGCACTCGCCGCCCGCCATGTTGGGCGTCCGGTCAAGCTTGCTTTGAGTCGCGAGCAGATGTTTAGTTCCTGTGGACACCGCGAGGAGCAGTTGCAACAGGTTGTGTTGGGCGCGAATCGGGATGGGCACCTCGCTGCATTTCGTCATCACAAGCTCTCGCCAACTTCGCCCTTCGATGATTGGGCCGAGCCATCGCTTGGCATGTCGGCGCAATTGTACACCTGTCCGAACTACGAGGGCATCTACCGGCTCATCCGCACTAATACGATGACACCAACCTTTATGCGCGGCCCCGGTGAGACCACCGGGATGTTCGCGTTGGAGTGCGCTATGGATGAACTTGCGTACGAACTCGGCCTTGATCCACTGGAGCTGCGGCTGCGCAACCATGCCGACGTGGACCCCGCCACGGGTAACCCCTGGTCGAGCAAGGGCTTGAAGGAATGTTACCAGCGTGGAGCCGAACTCTTCGGCTGGCAGGGGCGCAACCCAATCCCCCGAACGCTTCGCGATGGGAACTGGTTGATCGGGACAGGGATGGCGACGGCGGTCTATCCAGTGGCTTTGTTTATGCCGACCCAGCGGGCGCGTGCCCGCCTGTACGCCGACGGGAGCGCCGTCATCCAGGCAGGCACCCAGGATTTTGGTATAGGTATGGCAACTGTCATGACGCAAGTGGCCGCAGATGGACTTGGCGTCCCGCTCAACTGTGTTCGCTTCGAGTACGGAGATACCGAGCTACCCAACAGCTCTGCTGCTGTTGGCTCATCAGGTGCGGGCATGGTGAGCGCCGTTGTCCATAATGCCGTCACTGCCTTACGTGACCAGGTGATCGCCCTGGCTCTTGCCGATGAGCGATCACCGTTGTATCATGCTGATCCTGCTTCAGTGGTGGTCAGCGATGGGCGAATGATGCTGCGTGACCGGCCGAATAGAGGGGAGACCTATGGAGAACTCCTCCTGCGTCATCACCTGCAAGACACCGAGGCACTGGGAAGCTGGACCCCTCCACCGCTGAACACGCCCTATGGCCTCGCGACGTTCGGTGCCCAGTTCGCCGAGGTCGCCGTTGATGCCGATCTTGGGCTGGTGCGCGTCCGGCGTCTGGTGGGCGTTTTCGCTCCTGGTCGCGTCCTCAACCCCAAAACTGCTCGCAGTCAGCTCATGGGCGGCATGCTGTGGGGACTGGGCCAGGCGTTACTGGAGGGTACTTCCATGGATAGCCAGCGCGGGCGTTGGGCGAACGCCAGTCTGGGTGAATATCTGGTCGCAGTGAATGCGGATGCACCCGATGTCGAAGTGGACCTCATCGAAGTCCACGATGAGATCGTCAATCCGCTCGGCGTCAAGGGTTGCGGAGAGATTGGGCAGGTTGGTGCTGCCGCAGCCATCGCCAACGCCGTCTTTCACGCCATTGGTCGCCGCATCCACGAATTGCCGATCAGAATCGAGCACCTCTTATAAACCAGGGCGGGAGCACTGGCGGCATGGTAATGTCAGTGCTGAACAGAGCAATATGCATATCCCAACAAGGAGATGAAAGTGACACAACCCATACAGGAAGTGCCTGCAAAGACAGAGCCTGTGACACTCATTGAAAAAAGGACGCTCAAACCTGGACATGAACACGACTTCTATGCCTGGGTTCAGCGCGCGGTCGCCGCAAGTGAGCGTTTCCCAGGCAATCAGGGAGTGACGATTCTCACGCTGGGAAAGGAACAGCCGGAAGACCGTTATGTCATCCATCGTTTCGCTAATGAAGCCGCAGAGCAAGCCTGGATGCAGTCGGAAGACCGGGCCAAATTAGTGCAAGAGGCAGTGGCCTTCTCGACTGCCTCCACACAAACGTCGAGTGGGCTGGCGGCATGGTTCACCCTGCCTGATCGGTTGGAGGTCTCGCCTCCCAGGTGGAAGCTGTTTCTCGCGATCATCCCCTCAGCCTATCTCGCCAGTCTTCTCATTATCCTGGTGCTTGATGCATTCTTGCATGGCTGGCCGCTTTTCATCACCAATGGGATAGTGACAGTGTGCCTGGCCTTTCTGCTGACGTATGTGGGACTACCACTGACCACACACCTCTTGCATGCGTGGCTCTACCCACAGCAGAAGAGGATACTATGAATATGCCTATGGGGGGCAAGGGTACATGATCATACCTTGTCCACTCGTTCCTACAAAACAGGAGGATTTCCATGATCCAAAGCTCATCTCTCCGTTCACCACTGGTGCGTCGAGCCATCGAAGCCATCAACGAGGGCCGACTTGAAGATTTCCTGGCGTTATTCGCAGAAAACGCCACGCTCATCGATGGTGCCACCTATCGTGGCCGAGAGGCAATTCGAGCGTGGGCCCAACGAGAAACATTTGGAGTCCAGATGCGGATTGACGTCCAGCGAGAAACCAATGCTGATGGCACTTTCCTGGCAATCGAGGCCATGTCTCATGGAGGATATTCCGGTCCAGGCTCGTTTCACTTTACGCTGCGAGGGGACATGATCGAGCGTTTAGTGATCCACTAAGCGAGGGAAGAGCATATGATGCCATCACTCCCTGCGGTAGTTCAGGCGAGGGTTGAACCTTTCCTGGTAATCTCAACTGTTGATTTGATAGTGTACTTTACATGAAAGAGGCTTAAAGATGGATTTTCGTCAACTCGGTTTGACTGGCCCACGCGTTTCTGAGATCGGCCTGGGCTGCATGGGCATGTCCGATCTCTATGGTCCTGCGGACGAGACAGAGAGTATCGCAACCATTCACGCGGCGCTGGATGCCGGGATGACCCTGCTCGACACGGGCGATTTCTACGGCATGGGCCACAATGAGCTGCTCTTGAACAGGGCGTTACAGGGACGCTCTCGTGAACAGGTAACGATCAGCGTGAAGTTTGGCGCGCTGCGCGATGCCGATGGCAACTGGCTGGGGAACGACGGGCGCCCAGCCTCGGTCAAGAATTTCCTGGCCTACACGCTGCGCCGTCTGGGCACGGATTATGTGGATGTGTATCGTCTGACGCGGGTTGATCCGACCGTGCCGATTGAGGAGACGATCGGTGCCATCGCCGAGATGGTCAAGGCAGGTCACGTCCGGCACATCGGGCTCTCGGAGGCCGGGGCAGCGACGATCCGCCGCGCCGCCACCGTGCATCCGATCTCTGATCTCCAGATCGAGTACTCGCTGCTCTCGCGAGGCATCGAGGCCGAGATTCTGCCAATCTGTCGCGAGCTGGGTATCGGCATCACCGCCTACGGTGTGCTTTCGCGTGGCCTGCTGAGCGGTCACTGGTCCAAAGAGCGCGTCCTGGCTCCCGGCGATTTCCGCGGCATCAGCCCACGTTTTAGCGGAGAGAATCTCGATCGCAACCTGGAGCTGGTAGAGGCGCTGCGTGCCATCGCCGAGGCGAAGGGCGCGACCGTCGCACAGATTGCCATCGCCTGGGTCCTCTCGCATAGTCAGGATATCATTCCCCTGGTCGGAGCACGCCGCCGAGAGCGACTCACCGAGGCCCTGGGGGCGACCGCGCTGCAACTGAGCGCGGACGACCTTGTGCAGATCGAGCGCGCGGTGCCAGCCGGTGCTGCAGCGGGTTCGCGCTACGCGACGCCACTGATGACTGAGCTTGATAGCGAGCGCTCATAGCAGCAAATCTGCACAGCAGGGTTCACAAGCAGTAGCGATACGCGGCGCGTTTTCTGGTCGCAGAGCTGGGGTTCGCGTTTGAGCGATTGAAAGCACTGGGCAAGCCATTTGGGAGGAACACATACCCCAGTGGCAATGGCTGGCTTCGCGACTGAGCGATTGAAACCAGTGCAAGTAGTTGTTACTCGTGAGCAACACACAAAGTAGTAATGGAAAGCTTCACGACTGAGAGATTGGAACACAACCGGGCTGGCCGTGATGTTACTATCCTGCAAGCTGGCAAGTACGAGGTTCGCGACTGAGAGAGAGAGAAGCGGGTTGAGCATGGCAAGATGGTTCTATGATTCAGTTGGAAGCCATCAAACCAGACATGGCGAGGAATGCATGAGACGCACTCCTCGCCCTCGGCTCAGTCTTCGCTTTCGCCTCTCCCTTCACCGAGGGAGATCCCAAGCAGTTCGGCCAGTTCCTTCGTCGTCTCAACCACGTCATGAGCGATTTCGGGGCGAGTGAGATGATAAGCATGTTTCTCCTCAAAACGCCATCTCAACAGTTCTCATCACCAAGATCGAGAGCATCTCGCCTCGTGCTTGCAGCAGGTGGGCAGTCGCGCAAGAAGGCAGGTAACGGGGAGAGAGCACATGTTCAGCTATGGTGCGCACTCCTGAGCATCCCTCTTGCTTTGTGATGATCTTTTTGCTCTCTCTACTCTTCCCGCTGTTTTTTTGGAGTGACGGTCTATGTCGGCGTCTACCACGAGCCATCCTGTCTCGTGCTTCCTACGTCACAGGCAGGCCGTTGTAGCCCCTCGACAATACAACAGTGTCGAGGGGCTACACCCTATCCAAAAGATCAATCCTGGGTTATCAGTAGATCACGCAAGACCAACAAGATTTCCTGATAGCCCCCAGTGTGTCAACATTGGGCGTTGGCGGGTACAATCAGCATTGTCCACTCTGCCTACGATACTCGATGGGAGCCTGCTGGCCCAGCGTCATCAGATCGAGATTCATCCTCCAGCCATTTCCACTTCGAGCGAGAAAATAAAAGGGAGTATTGTGTTGCAAATGTCTTGAAATCGGGGACAAGAAGGAAGAGGCGTGACGAGAGCAGAAAGCGTGACGCTAGACAGACGATGTGCTTTCAAAGCCTCTCTGTTCTCTTCAAAAATAGAACGGTTCTACTTTTGAGGGTGAGATGCATACCTTTACAGAAAGGCATCCTCATTTTTCAGCATGAGGACAAGCAAATAAGACTCATCGGTTGCCGTTCCTCTTCCTCACCCCCGTAGCTGAATGTCCCCTTCTCACGCTCCCACTCCTAGAACAGGAGAACGAGAACATCAGGCAATTACATCATCTTACCTCTTCTTAATTTTTGAGGGACGTTTCTCGGTGTTTTGGACAATCTATGTTTCCACACGCACATACATCTTGCTCTATACTACCAACACGACAAAGCAACGGATACAAAGAAGAGCGCTGGCCCTGCTTCCTCTTTTAGGAGACGGAGGAGGGAAAAGGGCACACCTGCTCACGGCCTATCTGGATGAGTGGTTGTGCTTCCTCCAAACAGCAGGTATCCTCCGAACAGCGCTGACAGCGCGATTGATAGTTGATGACGTGTCCGCGCCGATCCAGCTCAAAGTGGCAGCAGTCTAACAACATCTGTCTGAGCTTTTCACGTGCCCGTTGCACCCGTGATTTGGCTCCCGAAAAGGAAATGCCCAGGCGGAGGCTCAGTTCCTTCTGGGTGAGACCCTGATACTCGGTCAGGATTAAGGCTTGACGGTCTGGTACGGGCAAACGCAGCACCATTGCACGGATCGAGGGGAACAGTTCGCTGACGATATCATCATCTGGTAACTCTGCTGGAAGCTCCTGGGCCTCGGGTTCCTCTAGCGACGACGTGCTTTTGTGGCGACGGTAATAATCAATGATGGTATGACGAGTGATCTGATAGACCCAGCCTTCCAGATTTCTCCAAGTGATGATGTCTCTTCTTGAAGAGACGCAGAGCAGACCAAAAGGACGCAGATGTTCTCGGTCCCATCCCTTAGTGCTGGACCACCTCTACCTCCGCGCTTCTTGTCTGTTCCCTCTGTGCGCGGGCACTCAGCAGCAAGACGAATGCCGCCAGCAGGAAGGCTCCCACACACAGCCAGAAAGCCAATTCATAGCGTTGTAACTGGTCATAGAGCCAGCCTGCCGCCAGCGGTCCCAGTCCTCCACAGAGCGCCACTGGAACGCCTTGTACTGCCGTAATGGAACCATAGGCACGACGGCCCACCTGCTCGGCCATTACCGAGGCACGCAGGGGAGAAAACGCTCCATATGCTGTCCCATACAGGAGAACGTAGCAGATCACCCACAGGAGGGAGGGAGCCAGAATCAGCACCGCAATGCCTGCTGCCTGGGCTATTATACTCACCGTCAGCAACGTCTGAGCGCTCATGCGTTGACTGAGCATATTGAAAAGATAACGCCCCGGCAAACTGACCAATCCCAGCATCCCGGAGAGGGTTGCCGCCAGGATCAGATCATACCCACGGCCAATCAGGAAGGCCACCTGATGCACAAAGACCACCGTACCGCCCAGCGTCACCAGCGAGAGAGACGTGGTGATGAGCCAGAAGGAGGAGCGATGGAGCGCCTGATGCAGGGAGAGACCTAACAACACACGCTTTGCCCCCTCCTCACCCAAAGGTTCCCCATCAGGAGAGAGTCCCAGATCTTCCGGGTGCCGCCTCAAGAGCACTGCATGTAAAGGCAGAGCGATTACTAGCTGCGCCAGGCCCAGCACCATCAAGGTAGCACGCCAGCCGATGTGCGCAATCAGCGCCCCAGAGAGGGGAATACAGATGGGAGAGGACAACCCTCCCACCAGGGTCAACACGGCAAGCGCCATCCCACGCTTGCGCACAAACCAGTTGGCGACCACCGTAAAGGTGACGGGATAAAGCGTGAGCGCCATTGCCACCCCCATCCCACCTGACCAGAACAGGTAGAACTGCCAAAGGGTCTGCATCTGCGTCAGACCGAAGAGGGCTATTCCTGCCAGTGCCGACCCTGCGCTCATGAGTAAACGCGCTCCAAAACGATCCAGCAACGGACCAATCGGCACGCCGAGCAGTCCAGAAATGATCAGACCAGCAGCATAGGCTCCAGAGACGCTGGCACGATCCCACTGGAAACTCTGGCTGATGGGAACCACCAGGACCCCGAAGAGGTACTGTGTGGTCCCATAGGAGATGATCGTTGTGATCCCCAGCCCCCCATCAACACCCACCCATAATAGAGCGTTTTTGTTGTTGCTCGCTTCATAGCACCCTGCTAGTGGCTTTTCGCTCCTGTTGCTCGTCGCGGCAGCCCAACGGCGAGCAAGGGACTGGACACCGCCGGAGCGCAGCAGGCTCCTCCATCGCTGGAACAGACGCCCGTTTCAGGCAGGACCAGTTCGACAGCACGGGCGGCTTCCCACTCTCCGCACAGTGCCGCCACAATTGAGCGCACCTGCTCATAGCCGGTGAGCATGAGAAAGGTGGGGGCGCGTCCATAACTCTTCATACCGACGAGGAAGAAATTGGGTTCCGCATGGGTCAGTTCGTCCACCCCATGCGGCGGGACGGTGCCGCAACTATGTACATTGGGATCAATCAACGGAGCAAGGGCCATCGGACTTTCCAGAGCTGGATCAAGGGAGAGTCGCAGCTCACGCAGGAACGAGAAATCTGGGCGAAATCCTGTGGCAGCAATCACCTCATCCACTGGCCCAATCCGCTCCTCTTCGCCTATCATAACAATGCCTGCTGGCGTGCGAGCCAGCGCATGGATCTGCACTCCCGTCACCAGGCGCACCTGCCCACGCTTAAGCAACGCCAGCGCACGTGTGCCCAGGTGTCCACGCTCCGGCAACGCATCACTCTCGCCTCCACCAAACATCTGTCCGACACCAGCACGACGAATCGCCCAGAGGATCTGTGTCTCCGGTTCCTGCTCGGCCAACTGTGCTAACTCTAACACAGCTTGCTGAGCGGAATGTCCACTACCCACCACCAGCACGCGCCGCCCGGCGTAGCGCTCCCGCTCGGTTCCCAGGACATCAGGGATGCCATAGAAGATCTGCTGGTGCAGCGAGCGCTCTCCCAGCGCCATCATGCCATGTGCGCCCAGGGGATTGGGGGTCTGATAGGTGCCTGATGCATCGATCACGGCTCGTGCCAGCAGTTCTTGTTCCTCGCCATCAGCCTGCTGATAGCGCACGACGAACGGAGCCGCCTCGCGGTCAGGCGTTTTCACTTTATCCATTCCCAGGCGGCTCACGGCACTTACCCGTGTCTGGAGCCGCAGGACGGCCCGTATTGCTGGCACCTGAGCCAGAGGGAAGAGATAAGCTTCCACCAGTTGCCGTCCGGTTGGGTAAGCATCGGGATCGGGAGCCTGCCAGCCCTGTTGCTCTAACAACGCCTGGGCTTGCTGATCGACCAGATAGCGCCAGGGAGAGAACAGGCGCACCTGCCCCCATTGCAGCATGGCAGCCCCTACCGTCTCGCCCGCCTCAAAGAGAACGGGCGTCTCGCCTCGGCGCAACAGGTGGGCCGCCGCAGCCAGCCCCACTGGACCCGCACCAATAATGACTACTGGGAGTGTCTGTATGTCTATCTTCATGGTATCCTTCTTCATCCTATGCGATGTATTGCAAGCAGTTTCCTGCTCTGTTTCTAGAGACGGCACTCCGTCCAAAAGGACGCAGAGCAACATGTCACTGAGGACGCTAGGTGAGGTTGTGAGCGAAGAGATACTCGACAATCACCACATCGTGCCACACGCCATCAAGTTGTCCATGCTTCTCATAGGTGCCGACTTCTCGAAACCCAAGTGAGCGCATCAAACGGCGACTGGCCATATTCTCCACGAAGATACGCGAGAGCAATTTCCAGAATCCCGCCTGCTCAGATTCCCGCATGAGATGGGAAAGCGCTAAGCGGCCAGCTCCTTTGCCACGCCAATCACGCCGCACATACACCGAGAACTCGGCAATCCCCTCATACCAGGGACGATGATACCGATAGGGGGAGGTGGAAGCATAGGCAATGATCGCTTGCTTTTCTTCGACGACCACAATGGGATGCCTTTCATCAAACCAGCTTTCGATATCGGCTGACGTTCGCAATCGGGTCTCGAAGGTTCCCACCCGATCTTCAATCCCCTGATTGTAGATCAGTGCGATGGCCTGAGCATCGGCAGAGGTGGCTAGACGCACGTGCATGATGGCCCTCCACCTGTCACAGGAACGTGCTTGTCTTCGGCCAGATCAAGCAACCCCTTTTGTAACCACTCAAGGGCTGTATGAACAGAGGCGCGAACTTCAGTGGGGATGCGTTCGAGCGCCTGATCTGCTAATCCATTGAGCATCTGATGTAACTCCTGAACACGATCTTGTCCAAGCGCCGAGAGGGAGACGCGTACCGTGCGGCGATCCGTCTGGCTGGGAACTTTGACGACCAATCCCTCCTGCACAAGTAGCTCAACTGCTCGGCTGGTCCAACTTTTATCAAAGCCAATACGGTGGACTCAGTTCCGCCAATGTCATCTCTCCCCTGCGTTCTAGTTCGGTCAAGACGGTACATTGGGTGACGGTTGTCCCAGAACATTGGGTGACGCAACTGCGCTGAAGTTGTGTGTGCAAACGCGCCACTTCTCGCAGCAATGCTCCAGTTGAATGAGGCTGTTCCATATCCTGCTCCTGTTTTTCTGGATGATACGTTGCCTCAACGCACCTGTGTTGAAAACTTCAATGTCCATCTATTCGTTGTGACTCGCAACGTTTATGTGAAGAGTATAGACTCCATCGAGATCGTTGTCAAGCGCAACGTTGACAACAGCAACAATTGCAGGGAGTTGCGTCTACACCTTGCTTTCGGCGAGACTGGCATTGCCAGGAGAGGATGCGTTAGTCGAGGAGCGGAGCCAGCGCTTCAGGTGACGGATAATGAACGCAGCATCAGGGCCACCTCCTCGCAAGGTTGCAGAGGCAAACGTGCGCTGGAAGTTGAGTCCTAGATAGTAAAGTCCTGGCGCCGTGAGGCTGATCCCCTGGTGCTGCAACGCTTGCCCCTGGGCGTCAAGTGCACCAAGATCGGCCAGAAAGCCGAAAGAAGGACGGTAGCCCGTCGCGAAAATCACGCTGTCCACTGCTTCCAGACTCCCATCCTCCCAGACCACCCCTGCGTTCGTGAAGCGTTGGAATAGGGGACGCCGGTCGAGCGCTCCGGTTGCAAATGCCTCCTGATAGCGTCCAGTCTCAATGATCGCTGTTGGTGCATGCTGCTCCCAGAAGCGACCCAGCGGGAGGCGATCCAACCCCGTGAGCCAGGCCCAGAAGTGGATATCCCGACCAAGTACTCGTTGTGGACGATAGCGCAACGGCGCTCGGCTGGCAATGGCGACACGTGCCATCCGAGCCACCTCGACGGCAATCTGAACAGCGGATTCACCCGCTCCTACGATCAGTACACGTTGTCCACGAAACGGTTCAGGGCGGCGATAGGCGGCTGAGTGGAGGATCTGTCCCCTGAAGAGATCTTGTCCAGGGAACAAAGGCAAATTGGGATGATGAAAGGCTCCAGTGGCAATAATAATGCTCAACGCTTCGTAGCTCTTTCCAGTAGAGGTATCTACGCGGAAATGCTGTCCTACACGCTCAATTCGCTCAACACGAGTCTGCAACTGGATTGGCAGATGAAACCGCTGGGCATACGATTGCAGATAGGCAATGACCTCATCGCGCTTCGGATAGCGCTCTGGTGGCCCTGGAAATGGCATCCCTGGAAGCGATGAAAACCGAGCGGGCGAAAACAGCGTCAGACTCTCATAATACGCTCCCCATGATCCTGTCGGGGACGATCCAGCTTCCACTATCAGAAAATCAAGCCCAGCTCGTTGCAAGGTGTATCCAGCGGCAAGTCCCGCCTGACCTGCCCCAATCACAAGGGTCTCAAACATAGCTCTTCGTTCCTCTTGTATGAATTCGACCATTCCCGAAATGACGAAATGAAAGAGCGTAGAAAGCAGGGAGAGAGGTGTCTACCATTACGGTTCGCAGCAACGCGTAATCAGTTGGGTAAGATGGGCAAGTTGTGTGAGGGAGCGGTCCTTGTCCGGTCGGTAATAGACCTCCTTGCCCTCGCGACGAGAGGTAAGCAGACCGCTGCGCTTCAGAATGGTTAGATGTTCAGAAGCTGTTGATGCTCCCAATCCCGTCTGTTCGGCTACCTGACTTACGGTATGTTCCTGCCCGTCGAGAAACACGTGAAAGAGGATTCTCTGCCGGGTTTCACTTGCCAATCCGTGCAAAAATTCCTGAAGCTCCGTGGTTAATTCGCTCATAAGGTGCTTTCATTTCAACATTTCGGGAAACGCCGATGTATTTAGTATACAGAGGAAAGGAACGAATGTCAATCGGCTTTAAAGAGTGGTTCAACACACAAAAAAAGACCAGTTCTTCATAATCATTCCTGACCGCAGAACTGGTCTTTCTCGAACAATGTCGATTAGTTGCAACCACGATCCTGTCGCGGCAGTGCCACAGCACTCCTGCTTTTGTGAAGCGTCACAGCAAGATGCTTGCTTCGATGGAGAACAGCATGCCAGAGGGCGTGATCTCTCTCGCATTCCGGGCTTCTGTTGAGTGAGAGAAAGGTCGCTCACGACTTGTTGTTCCGTTGCTTTTTGGGAGTGGGATGTGCTCATAGAGACTGCCTTTCTTTGTGATCCTGGAAACGTAACCATCGTGACTTCATTCAGAAAGACGCATGTCCCCAGAAAAGGACGCATCGGGCCTTCTTGAAGGAAGAAGCAAGATGCTCCACCACTTCTCGATGCAGATGCCATCACCTTTCTCTTGCTTCAGACAAAGCGAGGTTCGTGTTTCGTAGGAAAAGGATACTGACGCTTGTTTTTTCTGTAGCACTCAGGTATATTTATATCAAAGTTTTTTGAAACAAAAAATATTGGAGTAAATAGGTGAACAGCATGGTATTTGCCAGGGAACAAGCTCCTGAGTTCTTCAAAATGTTAGCGCATGAGATTCGCTGGCGTCTCCTCCAATTGCTTGCCCGTAGCGACTACAGTGGGCAAGAACTGGTACGCCTGCTCTCACAGCCACAAAATCTGGTCTCCTATCACCTGAGACTCTTAGCCGAGCATCATCTGGTGAAGGAGCGCAGAAGCAGCGCGGATGAGCGTTCCATCTACTATAGTCTGGACCTTGAGACGCTGCGCACCCTCTACTTTGGTGCAGGAAATATGTTACATCCTCTGTTGGCGACCAGTGAAACGGAAGAGATACTTGCGCGAGAGACGGTCGCACGCCTGGCTCCGCTGCGTGTTCTGTTTCTCTGCACGCACAACAGCGCTCGCTCCCAAATGGCCGAGGGAATTTTGCGTCATCTAGGAGCAGGGCGTATTGAAGTGATAAGCGCAGGCAATTATCCAACCACGCTTCATCCGCTTGCGGTCCAGGCGTGTGCCTCCATGCATATCGATATTCGTCAGCAACGCGCCAAGCACCTCGATGAACTGCACGGTCTCACCTTTGACTACATCATTACCGTGTGTGATCGCGTTCGTGAGTCCTGCCCCACCTGGCCTTCCGACCCGGATCGGCTGCATTGGAGTTTGCCTGACCCGACACAAGCTCAAGGAACTGAACAAGAGCGTGTAGCCATCTTTGAACAGACGTGCCGCGAGTTGCTGATCCGCATCCGTTCCCTATTGATCCGCATCGAGCAGGAACATACTGCGTACACTGAGGAAGGATCGTCCTGCTTGTGAAGAGGTCTCTGATCACGTCTCCCATGCTCGTCATCACAGATGATGCAGACAGATGATTCGTGGAGTCAGCTCTTGTTTCCAGCAGAGCTGAGAGGCAGGCGGCCAGCGATCTGGAGAGAAGATGACCTTCCATTTTTGGAGGAAACATGACACAAGAAACAGTGAGTGGCAGACCAGAACATGCCATGACGCCCTCAACAGTCCCAGTCCACTCACAATGGCAATGGCCTCCCTATGTGGCTGAGGCCATCGGCACCTTTGGCTTGGTCTTTGCTGGCTGTGGAGCGATCATGATTGATACGCTCTCGAAAGGCCAGATTACGCATGTAGGAGTGGGACTGGTCTTTGGTCTCATCATCACGGTGATGATTTATAGTTTGGGACATGTGAGTGGAGCGCATTTCAATCCGGCGGTAACGCTTGGATTTGTACTGGCGCGGCATTTTCCGGTGCGACGACTTGCTGGCTACTGGCTCGCACAACTGCTGGGAGCCGCACTCGCAGCCTTGTGTCTGCGGGTGCTCCTTGGAGATGTGGCTCATCTGGGCAGCACGGTGCCGATGGGCAGCGGAGGCACCTGGCAATCGTTCGGACTGGAAGTGATCCTCACCTTTTTTTTGATGTTTGTTATTATGGCAATGGCAACCGATACGCGAGCCATTGGACAGGCAGCGGCCCTGGCAATTGGATCAACAGTTGCTCTGGAAGCGATCTTTGCCGGTCCCGTCTGTGGAGCTTCCATGAACCCAGCCCGTTCACTTGGCCCAGCACTGGTCAGTGGAACCTGGACCGATCAATGGGTCTACCTGCTCGCACCTTTGCTTGGAGCTGTTGCAGGCGCGCTCGTGTACCGTCTCTTGCGCGATGCTGGGCAGCAGCGCCACATGCCGATCTTATCAGAAAACGGTTTGTGCGAGCAGGAACACATTGGCACGGAGAGTAGGCCAAAGGAGCAAGGGGCAGGAGTAGCAGAGTAATGCTTAGTGGGAACAGACCGTTTTCCCACCTCCTTACATCAGAAGCACGAGGAGCATAATACATGAAACGACGCGTTCTTTTTCTGTGTACCCATAATTCGGCCCGCTCGCAAATGGCAGAGGGGTTGCTCAGATACTTGGGAGGCGAGCAGTTTGAAGCTTATAGTGCTGGAACAGAGGCTGCCCATGTACGTCCCCTGGCGATCCAGGTCATGAGCGAACTGGGCATAGATATTGCTGGGCAGACCTCAAAAACACTGGATCGGTATCTGACCGAACCCTTTGATGAAGTCATTACCGTGTGTGACGCTGCGGCTGAAACGTGCCCCTTTTTCCCAGGAGCCAAGCACAGGCGGCACTGGTCCTTCCCTGATCCTTCCCAGGCCAAAGGTAGCACAGAGGACCAGCGGATGGTGTACCGCACGGTGCGTGATGCCATCCGTACCCGCATTGAAACGGAACTGCTCAACACACCATAGAGAGAGGGGAAATACTCTCCCTCGGACAAGGGATGTCGGTCTCACACCTTCGGCGCGATCGTCACCGTTCCAGTGGTCCCATCAAGTGTCAGGAGGTCTCCGGTCGCAATCCGCTCGGTTGCCCCTGCCACCCCCACGACAGCGGGAATGCCGTACTCACGGGCCACAATCGCTCCATGTGCCATTGCCCCTCCGACCTCCATGACCAGCCCTGCGGCTTTGAGAAATAAGGGGGTCCACCCTGGATCGGTGGAGGGAGCAACCAGAATCTCCCCTGGTGCAAGCTGCGCAGCATGTGGATCAAGAATCACTCGTGCTGGAGCCGTTACCCGACCAGGAGAAGCTGGCGTTCCCCGCAAGGCCATCGCTTCTTCCTGCTCAGCCATTCGTCCCGTTGCCGGTTCAGTGCCGTCTGAGAGCAGGACCAGGGGGACGTGCCGCCGCCCAAGCTTTTGCTCAAAGGTTGCTCGTCGCTCTCCCACGGTTACACGCAGGTTGGCTCCGGCAAGAGCCGCATGGATTTCGGGGAAGGTGAGAAAGAAGACATCTGCGGCCTCGCTTAGCTTCCCCATCTGATAGAGTGCTTCTCCAACCGGCCAAAGCAAGACACGTGCCTGGGCAAGCTGCAAACCGAGGACAAAGCGCGTCATCTCGCGGAAACCAGAAAGGGTATGAGCGCGGGTCAGCAACCAATGCACCAACCATCCACGAACCCGGGACATGCGCTTGGCACGTCGTGAAAGCGTCTCAATCATGGCTTGCGCCACGTCCCTGGCGCGTTGCAGTTGCAGCTCTGGCGCATAGGCGCTCTCCTCCATCTGGACATATCCGCTGAGCAGATGAAACACGTAGGTGGAGTCCTCCGACCAGCGTACGACCCCCAGATCAAGGTCACAGACGCTCTGATGGCCGTACTCCTCCAGGAAATGTGCCATCCCCTCTTGCAAATGAGCGGGGAGCCGCCCCTGCTGATAGTCTCGTGCCAGATGCGCGGCAGGTGTTGTCGTCAGCAGATGCAGGCTTTCCTCATTCCCTCGAAGCTGCATGGAGAGCTTCCACAGAGCGGAATGCATCTGGATGGTGGGATTGGCAGGTGAGCCGCCCAACACAGACTGGCACTCACTCTCCGAAGCCAGATCACCAAGCAGCCGTCTCGCCAGGGCAAAGCTCTGCATGCCAGCCAGCATGACGGGTGAAACACGAAAGGCGACGCGGGCGCTCGCCAGCAACAGATGCTCCGCTTGTCTCAGAGAGGCACTGGCCGGAGTAGCTGGTTGGGTCTGGAAACCGCAACGAAGTCGTGCAACGTCACGCTGCACTCGTCTGATGGCAACGATAGGCGCGAGAAGTGCTTGCAGCAGATACCAGGGCAAGCGGGTACGAGCAAAGAGCAACACCAGGGGACGAGCAACAGCCAGCCAGGACATCGAGAGCGGCTTGAGCCGTGGGTCAGTAGCGAGTTGCGCAAAACTGGTAGCAGCATGGACTTCGGCCTCCCGCATGGCGTTGGTAAGCAAGCGACGCCCAAAGGGACTGCGTAAGGCAGCAGTGACCTCAAAGAACGGACGACTGGCGACCTCTGTCACAAAATTGGGGCCAGACAACAGGTCGGGAGTAGGATGACCAAGAAGCGTGAGAAACCCAGATGAAAGGTATCGCACACTTGAGAGGCCTAGAGGAGTAAAGGGGCGATAGGTGCCTTGCTGGACGCCAATGGCCAGGTAGACACGTAGCTCGTCGGTTTGCAAGACGCCATCCGGGAGGGGAAAGAGCGTCGTAATGGGTCGTGTCTGAAGCAGGAAAATGGAGCCAGTGGCATCAATGGCCCACTCGATATCTTGTGGCGTCCCAAACCAGGCTTCAACATGTGCCCCAAGCGTTGCCAGCGTGTGGATCTGTTCATCAGAGAGACAGAACTGTTCAGATGAGGTAGAGGCTTCCACGGCTCGTGTTCCACCAGAGGGATTGGCCTGGATCACTCCCTGCTTGTTGCCCAAACGCCGCTCAATGATCTCACCAGTGGTGGTTCGGACCACAAAGTGATCCGGGTTGGTAGTCCCGGAGACAACGGCCTCGCCTAAACCAGGGTTCGCATCAATGACGGCTTCTCGTCGTTTTCCAGTCAGGGGATTAGCAGTAAAGAGGACACCCGCCACCGCTGCCTCGACCATCCGTTGCACCACGACAGCCAGATGCACATTTCGCGGAGCAATACCCAAATTAGCTCGGTATTGGGTCGCGCGCTCCGTCCACAGCGACGCAAAACAGCGCTGGACGGCGGCAAGCAGTGCCTCGATGCCAATCACATTGAGAAAAGTTTCCTGCTGCCCTGCGAAAGAGGCTCCAGAAAGATCCTCGGCGGTCGCCGAGGATCGAACGGAAACCGGCATAGGTGAACCCGCAGAGAGGATCTGATAGGCATTTGTTGTGGCCTGGATCACTTCTAGTGGCAGAGGGGTCTGACACAAGGCTGTGCGGATGGCTGTTGCCAGTTCGGTTTGGCGGGTGCTATCCTCACGGGAAACAGCCTCTAATCTCAAAAGAGAAGTATCAAGCAACGCCTGAGTCGCGATCTTGTCATAGGCAACGGTGGTGATACAAAAGCCCGCTGGTACGGCGAAACCAGCATGGATCAGTTCACCCAGATTGGCAGCTTTGCCTCCAACCAACGGAAGTGCTCTTCGATCAAGTGTCTCCAGAGGAACAATAAGAACGCCCTCATCAGGATGGTTCTCATCAATCATGCTCCATGCCTCCTTTGGAATACGTCGTTTCGATGTGAGTATCTATCTCCATTGGAGTGTACCCACATTCGGATAGGACGAGAAGTGAAATTCCTCCAGATGTGACCATGACAAATATCATGAGGGAAGGGTTCAGAGTGAGTACCCTGCGGGTGACGGCTGTTTTTCGCCAGATCACCCACACGATATACCTCCGTCTATGCACAATAGCTCAGGGAGGAGAATACGACCTAGACGTGCGTATGCGCTGTGATGATTTCTGCACCAAATGGCAGCAAGAAATGGGACGCGTAGCTTTTGCGGTACACGTGCTGTAACGTCTTCAAATCCTGCCCGTTGCACATATGTCTTGAGTAGGACCGGACGACAGGCTCCCACCCATCCTGTTGCGTAGAGCGCTTCAAACCAAGTCTTCTCAGGTCGATTTTTACTCATGTTGAGTAAGATCAGCCGACCTCCAGGCTTCAAGACGCGCTGGAATTCGGCCAGAATGGGAGCAAACTGATTGACAGCGAGCAGATCGAACATATAGGAGTTGTAGAGCACATCAAATGTGTGCTCAGGATAAGGCAACTGTCTGGCATCTCCTACATGGGCAACGGTGTCAATCACTTCCTGCACTGTGGGGCAACCCATATCATGAGGCGTCAGAGTAGGATCAGATCGATCATGGACTCCTCATGTGGCCTCATCCTCTTCCCTCCCCTGGATGCAGATCTGCTGGCCCAACGTCACCAGATCGAGATTCATCCTCCACCCTTTGCCGCTTCGAGCGAGAAAATAGAACAGAGTATTGTGTTGCACCTGTCTTGAAATCGGGGGCAAGAAGCAAGAGGCGCGAGCAAGCGGTGAGCCACCAACGACTCTAGAAAACGCCATTCCCTCATTTTATCGCTATTTCTCGCACTAGTACGTTCCCATTTGGGAAGCACGAGCCGTTTTCGTCTATGACTATGAGTCCACCAGTATATGCGAATCTTCTCCAGCTGTAGTATACTAGCCACATCAGGAAAGAAGGGCTTTTCTCTGGAAGTCGAGTGCTTCAGGGAAACAATTTCAAAAGAGGAATGAGATATCCTGTGTTGGAACGAAGGAGTGAGCAGGATCGATGCCGGATGAAGTGACAGACTCGTCACAAGGGGGGCAAGCAGGGAAACGGTTGGCTGTCGTGGTGGGAGTCAATGGGCCATCCGCTCCTGGCCGAGCGCCTCTGCGCTATGCGGAACATGATGCAGAGGCGATGGCTGAGGTCTTGCAGAGTGAGGCATGTGGTTTTGAGTTGTTCGCTCCTCCTCTGCTTGGAGAGCAGGCCACCGCCGCCGCCATCAAAGATATGATTTTTGATCTGGCTGAGTCTCTGGGTGAGGAAGATACGGCACTCTTCTATTTTAGTGGGCATGCCGAGGTGATGCCCATTGGAGCTGATCTCGATGAGGTCTATTTGATCAGCCATGATTTCAAGCCGACGCGGACGCGTTACGACAAAGACGCAGAGCTTTCCTTGCGGTTGCTCCGTCGCTGCTTGTTTGAGCATGAGAAGGCACAAAACATCCTCATCATCCTGGACTGCTGTTATGCAGGTCAATTTCGCGACAGCGCTCCTGATCCGTATCTGGATGAATTGCAACATCGGTTGCGCTATTATTTTGGGGAGCCTGGAGCCGAAAGTCCTGCCCGTCGAGGGGGAGTGCGTTTGGCGCTCACCGCCACAGGAGAAACCGTTGCCAAAGAAGCTGATGGGCATGGTCTCTTAACAGGACATCTGCTCACTGCTTTGAAGGGGGAGCGAGAGCAAGCGACCACGCAGCAAGGAGAAATCACGTTCACCAGCCTCTTTGGATATCTTGCGAAATGTATGCCGCTGGAGCAAACTCCTCATTTCTTTGGAGCGGGTCGTGAGATGATCCTGGCAAGATATCATGACTTTTCACAAGGGCAACGTCAAAAACGAGAGCAGGAGGCACGACATGCGGAGCGAGAACAGCGCCTTCGCTCCCTGCTCGCCGATCATCACGGATTTCTGAACGACCGTCTAGAGAGTTTTGTAGGACGTTCGCAGGAGTTAGAAGACGCACGCCAGCAGGTTGCTGCCCTTCGCTCAACGGGAGGGTATCTCACCATTACAGGGCAAGCTGGTCAGGGCAAGAGCAGTCTGATCGCCAAACTGGTTGAGGAACAAGCCCAAGCACAAGGTAGTCTGGAACGGGTCGTCTTCCACTTCATACCTCTGACGCCTCCTCCCGATTATCAAGTGGCGCTGCTGCGCAATCTGATGGCACGGCTCATCCTCAAATATGATCTCTCGGACTTGTATGTTGCCAGCGAGAGTCGAGCGGCACTTGGAGAAGGCTTTCCCAGAGTCCTGCAAGAGATCGCTGAAAAGGGGAAGCAAGAAGTTCTTTTCATCGACGGGTTGGACCAACTGCAAGCGGACCCGCAGACAGGACTGCGTGATCTGAGCTTTTTGCCGCAAGGTCCAGGTCAACCGCCACCCGGCATTGTCTTTGTCCTGGGAACCCGTCCCAATGATACGTTGCGTCCCTTGAACTGCTCTCGTCCCATCAAGAATATCGCCTTCCCCCTTTGAGCCGTCACGATTTCGATCAGATCTTAGCCCATCGTAGTGTCGTTCTGGCACATTCTCTCGCCGACCGCTTCTACCGTGCGGGAGGGGAGAACGCGCTGTATCTGGATTTGGTGGCAAAAGAATTGGCGGCTCGCCCGCTGTTGTCGGAGCCACATGTCGAAGACATCGTTCGACGCTTGGCAGATGATCCAGCCAATGTGTTTTCTTTGACCATTGATCGGCTTCGTCAATCAGAATCGCTGTGGACGACGGTGATCAAACCAATGCTTGGCCTCCTGTTGGTCACACAAGAACCGCTCCTGCGCGAACAAATGAAACAATTGCTCAACCTTATCCCCTCTTCCCATGTCGATGGAGAACAGCTCAATCAGGGATTAGAGCGGCTGGGCGGTCTGGTGGTGATCGACGCCCAGCGCTGTTATAGTTTGTTTCATCTCAAATTCCGCGAGCATCTCCACCAGAAGGAAGCTCATCTGACCAAGAGATATATTTTTGACATTGAGGATGTGCAACATTTTCACACATATTTCATTGCATGGTGTGAACTCTATGGGGTGGAGGGTATCTGGGAAGAGGCCTCCTCTCATCTCTCGGAGCAGCAACGTCGTCGCTATGCACGAGCGCATTATATTATGCATCTTTATGAGGCCGGTGTGTGGAAGAAATTGTTTCAGATCTTAGATGAGGGCGTTTACGGCAAAGCCAAAATCCGTACTGATCCCAGTATGCGCAGCTATGCTCTGGACCTAGATCTGGGACGACAAGCATTGAGTCATCTAAAGTGGCATTGGAGAGATGCACTCCAATCTCTCCCTCGTCTGTGGCAATATACCCTCTTACGTGGAAGTCTGGCAAGCAGGGCTGATAGCTATCCACGAGAGGCGTTTCTGCTTCTGCTTCTGCTGGAGCAGGAAACAAAAGTGTTGGGTTTGGCTGAATTACTGACGAATCCATACTATAAAGCAGACATTTTCATGTTAATTGCCAACCATTTGATGATGAAACCTGACCGGAAACAGGAGGCGTTGCAACTGTTTGCACGATCCAAACAACTGATACTTTCTCTCTCCGTTTTTCACCAAAGAGAGAGAGCATTAATGACATTGGCAAAAGCGCTAGGGCAAGCAAGGCAGTGGCAGGAGGCAGAACGGATTGTCGTCTCTATCGTTGATCCAGCGGCCAAGGCACAAGTGTTGACCATCATAGGGAGCATGTTAAGACAAGCTGGACATTGGCAAAAAGCCAAGCAAAACTGGAAGAAAGCCGCATACATTTTGCTCTCTATCACTGTTTCTGAAGGGAGAATGGATGGACTGATCGCATTAGTAAAAGCGTTAGGGCAAGCAGGGCAGTGGCAGGAAGTAGAACGGGTCATCCACTCCATGTCTGACGAGTGGTGGCAAGCCAGAGCTGTGAGTGAATTGGTGGTGGCATTGGGGAAAGCAGGATACCAGCAAGAAGCAGAACGGATTTTTCTTGCTATCTCTGACCAAGAACAAAGAATGAATGTCTCTATCAAGCTCGCAATAGCATTAGGACAAGCAGAGCAATGGCAGGAGGCAGAACGGATCATCTCCTCTATGCCTGACGAAGAGAGGAAAGCCGCAGCCTTGAGTGAGTTAGCTCTAGCGCTAAGGCAAGCAGGGCAGTGGCAGGAGGCAGAACGGATCATCTCCTCTATGCCTGACGAAGAGAGGAAAGCCGTAGCTTTGAGTGAGTTAGCTCTAGCACTGGGACGGGTGGGTCAGTGGCAGGAAACAGAACGCATTATCAGCTCTATTCCTGATGAGTGGATGAAAGCGGAAGCCTTGAGTGGGTTAGTAATAGCGCTGAGGCGAGTAGGTCAGTGGCAAGAAGCGAAGTTGGGTATTCTTTCTATTTCTGACCGAGAGCAAAGAGTGAAAACGTTTATCAGGCTCGGCATTGCATTGGGACAAGCAGATAAATGGCAGGAGGCAGAACTATGTTGTCAAGAAGCAGAACGGATTTTTCTTGCTATCTCTGACCAAGAGCAAAGAATGAACGTCTTTATCAAGCTTGCAAGAGTATTGGGACAAGCAGATAAGCGGCAAGAGGCGGAACGAATTATCTCCTCCATGTCTGATGAAGAGAGGAAGGGGGAAGCTTGGGGCGAATTAGCTCTAGTATTGGGACAAGCAGGGCAGTGGCAGGAGGCAGAACGGATCATCAGCTCTATTCCTAATGAAGAGAGGAAAGTCACAGCCTTGAGCAGGTTGGCAGTAGCATTAGGACAAGCAGAGCAGTGGCAGGAGGCAAAACGCATTATTGGTTCTATTCCTGGTGGGTGGGTGAAAGTGGAAGCCTGGAGTGAGCTAGTGATAGCATTAGGACAAGCAAGGCAGTGGCAGGAGGCAGAACGAATTATCTACTCCATGCCTGATAGGCGGGTGAAAGCCATAACATTGAGCAGGTTGACGATAGCGTTGGGACAAGCAGGGCAGTGGCAGAAAGCAGAACGGCTTATCGGCTCTATTCCTGATGAGTGGATGAAAGCGGAAGCCTGGAGTGAGCTAGTGATAGCATTAGGACAAGCAGGGCAGTGGCAGGAGGCAGAACGCATTATTGGTTCTATTCCTGGTGGGTGGGTGAAAGTGGAAGCCTGGAGTGAGCTAGTGATAGCGTTGGGACAAGCAGGGCAGTGGCAGAAAGCAGAACGAATTATCTACTCCATGCCTGATGAAGAGAGGAAAGCCGCAACATTGAGCGGATTGGCGATAGCGTTGGGACAAGCAGGGCAGTGGCAGAAAGCAGAACGAATTATCTACTCCATGCCTGATGAAGAGAGGAAAGCCGCAACATTGAACAGGTTAGCACTAGTATTGGGACAAGCAGGGCAGTGGCAGAAAGCAGAACGAATTATCTACTCCATGCCTGATGAAGAGAGGAAAGCCGCAACATTGAGCGGATTGGCGATAGCGTTGGGACAAGCAGGGCAGTGGCAGAAAGCAGAACAGCTCATCGGTTCTATTCCTGATGAAAGTCGTCGAACGCAGGCAATTTCTCACCTCATACGTGTTTTTGCTCAACAGAAAGAAGCAGACCATATCGTTTCTCTCGTGCAAAAAGAATGGTTACGTGCTGTCAGCAGAGAGCAGGCATGTGAAGTCTTCCCCCTTGTTCTGCCTCTCATTGCTGAGCATACCGAGTTAGGCATAGAGTTGTATCACGCCTTTGCTTGGGTGGATTCCTTCTTACAAGGATAATGTCTGGCCTGAAGTGCTAAGGAACGAGAATAGTTGCTCTTTTTGAAAAAGGGTAGGTTTGAGAGGAGAACCGTCCATGACGCAGATATCCCCTCGGTCAGAGGATGAACAGAAATGTACAGTCATATTAGAATTGGTCACAGACCCGAATGACCACGATCCTGCTCTGCTGAGTGCAATCGGACACGAGGTGGTTCACTTGGCGCAAGCAGAAGGCTACACCACGCGACCTGCACCCTATACCGGAGAACGAGGGATCGAAAGTTTCCTGGTCGAACTGGTCACATTCATTGCAGCCAATCATGCCACCATTGCAGAAGGCATTGCTGATATCAGTGGCCTACTCACGGTCTGTACTTCCCTGGTGCCATTACTCAAACGCACGAAAGAAGCTCATACCCAGCAAGTCGGGCCAACAGGACAGCACGACTCATCCATCAAATTGACCATCGAGATTGACGGCAAACCTCTGGTGATCGAAGCTGCCGATCTCACCCAGGCCGATGCTGTACTCAAATTGGCCCTCAAGTATCGTGCCTTGTACCCGACGACCGCGACCCAAGTAACGCCAAACAGCACGATCAAGGTGCAAGGACAGATGCATGCACGCAAACGCAGGAGGCGTAGATAGAGAGACAAGATTTCTTCCCCAGATCAGTTCTGAGTGGTGAGCAGAACTGGGGCATACGGCAAGGAGTTCGTGAAGCTTTTGCACGGGCAACGGCGGCACGACCTCGGTGTCGGGCTATCCACCTCACACGGCAGCGGAGAGGGATGAGGTCAATCATGGATTTCCGATGAGCCTCCTGCTCTTCGTTCTCTTCGATGAGAGCCTACTGGCTCACTGTCATCAGATCAAGGTTCATCTTCCAGCCGTTCCCACTTCGCGCGAGAAAATAGAACGGTGCATTGTGTTGCAAATGTCTTGAAATCGGGGGCAAGAAGGAGGAGACGTGACAAGAGTGGAAAGTTGCATAGGGAAGAGCAAGCTCTCGTTACCTCAGCTACCGTTGTCGTTGAATTCAACGGAACATCTTTTTTTGAGGAAATAGTAGTGGAGGCGAGTATCTATGAATCAATCACCAAATAACAATCTAAATACATCAAATTTCTACAATGAGCAGACGGAAGCCTATCCAGCGTATCATCCACCACACCCACCGTATCAGCAGCAACCGCTCTATCCACCAGCGCCATATCAGCAGCAGTATCCATTTCAACCACAACTGCCTTCCCAACCGTATCCGCCGCACCCTGGCTCGTTCATCCCACAGCCACCACCTGCACAGAAACCGGGACTCTGGACGCGCTACCGCTCAGCAAAGAAAAGCGTACAGTGGGCGATTGGCTGCGGCTCTCTCCTGCTTGTCTTGATCGCGTGTAGCGTGTGCGCCTCGGCCAGCGCTGCTCCCACTACGCAGCATCCACAAACAGTTCAGGCCAGCGTGACACCGACTGCTCAGGCACAAACCCCTGCTGTCACGCCTACAGAACTGCCGTTCACACCAACGCCAACAGAGGAACCATCTCCGATTATCACACCGTCACCGACGCCTCTGCCAACACAGCCACCAACGCCCACCTTTGTACCGACGCAACCACCAACACCGACACCACCTCCTGCACCAACGCCTACCTCTCTCACGCATACAGGTGTCAACGGAAACCCCCTGGGGATATGACTTTGAGCAGGGAAATTATATCATCGATCCACCTGCTGACTTCTGATCCGGCCAATACTTCTCGTGCATCTCGTCATTTGAAAATGGCACTGGCTATGTCGTGGAGTGTGGCGATGGCCTCTATTCCAAGTCGGGAGGTCAGAAAGGAATCTGCTCGAAACATGGAGGCGAGCAAGCCATTCTGTACTCACACTAACTTCACGAACTGGCTGGCCGAAGGTGAGCCAGCCTCTCAACAAAAAAGATGCACCGCTGAGTGTACGATGTTGTTGGCCTGTGGGTGCATCCCTTCTCTGTTCGTTGTCGTGATGTATCCAAACAGACCGCTTCTCGCCACGCGCTTGCAGCAGTTGGGAAGTCGCGCAAGAGGGTTGGTGACGGATCAAGAGCTAGTGGGCAGCGCTGAGGAGCCATCCCCGGCATCCCTCTTCCTTCGTGATGGTCGTTTTGCTCTCTCTGTACTCTTCCTACTTTTTTATGAAGTTTGATGTTTTTACCGGATGCTCTCAAGAGCGACACCTCTTAGACGTGGCACGCCAAACGGAACAGAGTTGTCTCTCTGCGAGCCAGGGCCGAAGCCTGCATCATCGTTTCATGGAGAGGTGTTGCATGGCCCTTGCCGCTCACCTCTCGCCAAAGGCCGTCAACGTCGAAGAGAGGTGACACTGAGCTTCCCCCAGTTTGAAAGAGCCCCCAAAGCGGAGATATACTAAGTCAAGCTTGGAAAGGAATCAAACATGGGAAAAGTTCAAAAAGTCTACAGCAAAGAGTTCAAAGAGGAAGCCGTGCGGCTGGCCCAAACCAGCGGTAAACCCATTGCACAGATCGCCCGCGAGTTGGGCATCTCCGATTCAGCCATCCATGGGTGGCGCAGAGAGTTGGCAGAGCATGGTCAGGAAGCCTTTCCAGGCAAAGGGCATCAAACTGCACTGGAAGAAGAAAATCGTCGCTTGAAGCGCGAAGTCGAGAGACTCCAACAGGAGCGTGACATCCTAAAAAAGGCGGTGAGCATCTTCTCGCGGGAAAACAGATGAAGTATCAGTTTATCGAACGATACAAGCAAGAATTTCCCGTGGTGGTCATGTGTCAGGTACTTGGTGTTTCTGAAAGTGGCTTTTACGCCTGGCGCAAACGCCCGGTTTGTCAACACAAACGAGAAGATGCTCAGTTGATTGAAAACATTCGCGAGGAATTTCACACGCATCAGGGCCGCTATGGGAGTCCACGCATCTACAGGGAGCTGCGTGATGGGCAGATCAAGTGTTCACGCAAACGGGTTGCCCGGTTGATGCGGGAAGTGGGATTGTGTGCCAAGTGCAAAAGGCGACGGGTGATGACCACCAAACGAGACCCAATACATCCAGTTGCTCCCAATGTCTTGAACCGAGAATTTCGAGCTGAAGCGCCCAATAGAAAATGGGTGTCAGATATTACATATATTCCCACAGCGCAAGGATGGCTGTACTTAGCCGTGATTCTCGATCTCTACTCGCGAATGGTGGTGGGGTGGTCGATGTCGAGTCATTGCGATGAAGAGTTAGTCGAAAAGGCATTGCATCTAGCGCTTGGCCGTCGCCGTCCAGTTTCTGGATTGTTGCATCACAGTGATCGAGGCAGTCAATATACTTCGCAAGCGTATCAGTTACAATTAGAGCAATCTGGAATGATCGTTAGCATGTCGCGTAAAGGAAATTGCTGGGATAACGCCGTAATAGAGAGTTTCTTTAGCACACTGAAAGAAGAGTGTGCTTCCCACACACTCTATGCATCTCATGATGAGGCACGCTTGGCCCTCTTTACTTATGTAGAGATGTACTATAATCGCATTCGACGACATTCAACGCTTGGGTATCTGAGTCCATTCAACTACGAACGGATGGGGAATCAGCCAACGTTACGTTACGTTTGACGTAATACAGTTCATCTGTTAGAATAACAACGTCAACGATACATAACGTCAAAACGTTTTCCTTCATCCTCATCTCAAACCTCTGGAGACTCTACGAAACCGGGGCAAGCTCACACATTCCTCCTGGATGATCAAACGTTGGTGTATATGGTGAGGCGAAGCTGGGCAAATTTAGAAATTTTCTAAATTTGCCACTCCATGCTTCAGCAATCTCTTGCGTGATCTTCCAGCGATGAGGAGCCATCCTGAGCATCCCTCTCCCTTCGTGATAATCGTTTTGCGCTCTCTGCTCTTTCTGCTATTTTTTCTGGAGTGACGGCCTGTGGCGGCGTCCACCACGAGCCTGCCTGCCTCGTGCTCGCCTCGCGTTAAAGGCAAGCCACTGCATGAACATGGGCCAAGACCAACGTCTATCGGAGCCGGAAAACGAACAACAAGAAGCACGAGATCAGGAGGATCTTCTCAGAGAGTGAGTGTTAAGCTTGGATGTTTTACGGAAAAGGAGGAGCGAACAAGGACAGCATGCGTCACATTGGCGGCCTCACACATTGGAAGGACCACGACGCACCTATCGACGAGGGTTGCAATGCTTGTTGCGCAACTTGAAACAGGAAAAGGCATAGCTGCTTGCCCAATGTTGACAGACAAAGAGCAACCAGGCAGCAATCCCATGTAGAGAGCGCACCACGTGTTAGTGTATTCGTGGTGTGGAAGAAGATACTCCATACCCAGCAGAGCTATATTATATGAACAAGAAAACAACTTGGTAGATCTACATCGTTTGACCATATAAGTTGGATTATGAAACGTGCGATTATTCCTGCTATGATTGATGATCCATACCCATTGCTGTATACTCAGGAGAAAACGGTAGAGGTGGACGACATGGCAAATAAAGAACATGTGAAGATTATTCGGCAAGGAATAGCCGTTTGGAACGAATGGAGAAAGAAGTATCCAGAGGTACGACCTGATCTCAGAGACGAGAATTTCAACGGGGCTGACTTTAATGGAGCCGACTTTAACAGAGCCAGACTCAATGGAGCGAGACTCAACGATACCACGCTCAGAGGAGCATGGCTCAATGATGCCAATATGAGCAGTGTGAATCTCAGAAGGGCGGACCTCAGAAGGGCGGATCTCAGAAGGGCTGACTTTAGCGAGGCGAGCTTCAGTGGAGCGTGGTTCGACGATGCCGACTTGAGTGATGCCAATTTGAGTGGAGTCATGCTCAGCGACGCCAACTTGAGTAATACTAACCTCTTTGGGGCCAACCTCAGTAGCGCTCACCTCTTTGGAGCCAAATTTACTAACGCACGTACTGGTTGGACAATATTCAGTAATATTGATCTGCACAGCGTCAAAGAGCTTGAGAGCGTCAAACATGAAGGGCCATCGACCATCGGCATAGATACCCTCATACGCTCGAACGGAGATATCCCTCCATCGTTCCTCAAAGGTGCAGGTGTACCCGATGAATTGATCGAGTATGCTCGGTCCCTGATAGGACGAGCTATCGAGTACTACACCTGCTTTATTAGCTATTCCAGTTTGGATCAGAACTTTGCCGAACGCCTCTATGCCGACCTGCAAAACAAAGGTGTGCGGTGTTGGTTTGCCCCTCACGATATGAAGATCGGTGATAAGATCAGAACACGTATCGATGAGTCCATTCGCATATATGATAAATTGCTCCTGGTCCTCTCTGAGCATTCGGTCAATGCATTCGGTCAATAGTGCTTGGGTCGAGAAAGAGGTGGAGACAGCTTTCGAGAAGGAGAACCGCAACAAGAGTTCGGTGCTCTTCCCGATCAAACTAGATGAAACGGTGATGCACACCGATCAAGCATGGGCCGCTGATATCCGTCGTATGCGTCATATTGGGAACATGACCCAATGGAAAGATCATGATGCCTATCAGCGTGGGTTGCATCGCTTGTTGCGCGACTTGAAACAGGAAAAGGTGTAGCTACTTGCCCAACACGGGGAAGCAAGGAGTAACTAAGCAGTAAACCCATAGAGGTTGCACACCACGTGTTACTGTATTCGTGCCGTGATGATCGAACAAGTGAGTATTTCTGCTACGATTGATGATCTATCTCCATTGCTGTATATTCAGAAGAAAACGGGAGAGGGAAATGATATGGCAAATGAAGAACATATGAAGATTATTTGGAAAGGAAGCGGCATTTGGAACGAGTGGAGAAAGAAGCATCCAAAGATAATACCTGACCTCAGACATGCCGACTTCAGCTATGCCAACCTCAGTTATGCCGATCTCAGCAGTGCCGACCTCAGTTACGCCAACCTCAGTTATGCCGATCTCAGACATGCCAGTTTCAAGGATACCCATCTCAGTTATGCCCACCTCAGCTATGCTCGCCTCATGAATGCGGATTTCAGCTATGCTGACCTCAACGATGCTAACTTGGAGGGTGATCGCTTCATGAATGCTCACCTCGCCCACCTTAGCAATCCCTCCTTCTGGGATACCCACTTCGACAGTGTTAACTTCAGGGGCGCCAACCTCAGGAATGCCAACTTCAGCTATGCCAACCTCAGCAGTTCCAACTTCAGCGACGCCAATCTCAGCGACGCCAATCTCAGACGTACTAATCTCAACGATGCCGACTTGAGGGGCATTCGCCTCATGAAAGCCGATCTCAGCAGTTCCAATCTTAGGGAGGCGGACCTCAGGAATTCCAATCTCAGGGGTGCTGACCTTAGGGGTGCTGATCTTACAAAGGCCATCGTTGCATGGACGATCTTTGGAGACTTGGATCTTCGTAATGTCACAGGGCTTGAGAACATCGAACACACGGGGCCATCGACAATCGGCATGGATACCATCACGCGGTCGGAAGGAGATATTCCTGTCTCGTTTCTCAAGGGAGCAGGAGTCTCTGATGGGTTGATAGAGTACGCAAAATCCCTGATAGGACGAGCCATCGACTATTACACCTGCTTTATCAGCTATTCTAGCCAAGATGACGCCTTTGCCGAGCGGTTGTATGCTGACTTGCAAAATGAGGGTGTACGCTGTTGGTTCGCGCCCCACGACATGAAGATCGGTGACAAGATCAGGCCACGCATTGATGAGTCCATTCGCCTCTACGATAAATTACTCCTGGTTCTCTCCAAGCACTCCATTGATAGTCAATGGGTAGAGCATGAAGTCGAAATGGCACTGGCAAAAGAGCAAAACACGAAACAAATGGTGTTGTTTCCTATTCGTTTGGATAAGGCTATCATGGAGATGAGCCAGGATGGGTGGCCTTCGGAAGTTCGCCACACCCGACACATTGGCAACTTTGAGCACTGGAAAGACCACGATAAGTATCAGGTAGCATTCACCCGCTTGCTGCTTGACTTGCAAGCCAGGAGCGCTCTCAAAGGGGTAAACAGCCTTGATCATGAGAAGGAAAGCAAGCAAACATCCGTGGCGGCGAGCGTCTCTACACCGCCACGAGGGACACAACACGGGAACGAGAAGGCCATTTCCCCTTCTGGTCGTTCCTCTTCGCGAAAGAAAAGAGATCCATAAACCGTGTATGTCATCACGTCAAACCCCATTAGCTCAGCAGTGGCATGCTCGTTTCAGTAGCTCCTGATGAGCTGTCTACCCTGCTCCAGCTTCAACATTCCTGTTCGGAGAGGTCAAGCGCTAGGCTCATTTCTCTGTCCTGGAGTTGCCTTACTTCCCTGAACAATGCCTGCAATTCTAGAAGGATCTCTGCTCTCCGCTTTTGGCGGCACCCGCGAGGAGATGGCATATCTCACCTCTGTCCTCACAACCTTCCATCTGTCCTGGGAACACGTACCGTCGCACACTGCTCTGACAGGCATCATGCTCCAGTTTTTTGTGCCTTCCTTGCTCCTGAGCAGATTGCCTTTCCTTCTGGTAAATTGGGTGAGACTTCGACCGATTTTGAGGGGCCATGTAAGAATTCGGCGTGAAACATAGGAATTGACTGGAAAGACGCTGGAGAAAACGCCTCTTATCCAGGGTATCAACTTAGCCAATATTACAAGTCTTAGTGGCTCCTACGTTTTACAATAGCATCATAGATGAGCAGTAGAATGGGTAGCGCGATGAGGGCAGTGGAATTAGCGAGCATTTGAAAGAGCAATACAGTGAAAAATGGGAGGATATTAAACTGCGCTTTAAAACTATAGGAGATGAGGAGGCTTCCCATAATTATTGCAATTGCACACATGATGATGGCAATGCCCATAGTACGTTTCCTCGCGCTCTGTTTTTTCGTTAGAAGTAGGGTGAGGCCAGGTAAGAAGCCACAAATTGCACTCGCAGTATACCACTGCCAAGAAAACTCTACAGAAACAAATCCAGCACCCATAAAATACCCATTAACAAAAACGAAATAGGGGAGGGAAACAAAGGAACCAGCAAAGGGCCGTCCGAAAAGATTGAATGCAAGGACATCACCAGCTAGGGCAACGACGAGTCCGATCCAAGGGCCAAACTTGATGCTGAGAAAAAAAGGGATACAGAGAGTTAAACCAAACAGTATCTCCATGAAACCAAAGTCCAAGGTGTTGAGTTCGCTAGTGCTGAGCGGGAGTGAAAGAGTAAAAAATATGGGGCCATTGGCACGTAAGAAGAACCATCTCAGGCCACCATAGATGGCAATGCCAAATAGCATAGCGACTGTCTGTCCTTTATCAAGGAGAATATTGCTGGTGCGCCCAGAGCTTAGCGAGGTTAGATTGGTATCTCCTGTCGTAAGTGGGGGTGAACTATTTGCCTTATGGTTTTGGTGTCGATCAAGGATCTGCAAGGTAGCCAGTATCGCAGCTGGCAGAGCGAGACCTAAGCCGAGCAGGGCTATCAATATCGAGAGATCCATGCATGCTCCTTCCTAGTTGCGTGCCTCTTTCCCTTCTTTAACTGCCAACCACTTTCCAATCCGAATCAACCTCGACCCACCGTTTTTCGGTATGAGGCGTATTCATTTTGCGTTTCTCATGAGATTTGAACCGAAGCGCACGCTCGCGCCAAGCAAGGGTGCGCATTCTTCCACAACCAGGACATTCAACAAGCTGTGTGGCGCTGTCTTGAAAACGTTTGAAGTCGATGGAAACAAGCCCTGGAAACGTACATTTGGGTGTTTTACCCTGCACCTGTTCTTCCGCCATTTCTACCGTTTCCGTCATGTTCTGCTGTCCGTTGGTGGATACAGTTTCCCGTTCCGTTTTGCCCCCATTCTCACCTTTCTCTCGTGGAGCTTGGAGAGCTTCGATGCTTGGACCGGCTCCATCGATGATCCGCAGTGTATCACGACGCAACACAAGCAGCGTTGCGGCTTTCTCTAGCATCTCGACCAACACATCCGTGGACTTTGCCTCATACGACCATTCGAGAGCGGCCTTCACGAGCTTCACTAGGGAATTCATCATGACGCGGCCAGAATTGGTCGGGTCATGGACCGATTGCGTGAGCCAGGTGTAGATGGAACTTCCCCATTGTCGCAAGTTGATTTGTGGAAGGGCTTCACGGTACACTTTTTCCAATGCTGCTAAGATCTCTCGCACTTCTTCGCTGGTGTGCCCTTCGATCCGGCAGTATGGTTCGAGTGGGTCGAGGCGGCGGAAAAATTGCTGCCAGGTGGTATCTGGCTGATCGAAAAAATGCTTCAAAGGGATCGTGTTCCCTCGCCCGGCAGCAACCAGACATACGCCAAAGGGATGATTGTACTGTAAGTGCTCCTGGTCCGTCAGTTCCTTAAGGAACATCTGATGTTCCAAAGAGAGATCATGCGCATCATCCACGACCAGGCATTCTGTGCCATATTGGTGCAGGTATCCCATGAGTTTGGGCTTACGAGTACGCCAATTTCCTCGCAACGGGATTCCCAGAGCCGTGAAGAATTGTTTGGTGGAGTAGATTTTTCCCTGCACAGAAATACCCATGGATACGCTTTGCCTCCTCTGAGAAAAACATCCGTGTTGCGCAGTTGTCATTGTTATGTTACCGCAAATGAGTCATCAATCGCAAAGGACTTTTGATCATAAACAAATCTCTACCGTCTTTCTTTGTAACAGGGTATACTTGTTTCACTACCAGAGCTTGCTGGGCCAATGAGAGACGTGCAACATGATGAATGCCTGGAGGACATCGTATGGCAAATCAAGAACATCTCGATATTCTCAGACAAGGGAAGAAGGCGTGGAACCAATGGCGCAAAGAGCATGCAGATATTCAGCCCGATCTCAGCGGGGCCAAACTCAGAGATGCCAATCTCGTATGGGCCAATCTTAGCAGGGTCAATCTCAGCGGGGCCAGTCTTGTCGGTGCCGATCTCAAGTTGGCCGATCTTAGCGATGCCAATCTCAGGGGAGCCAATCTTTACGGTGCCGATCTCACCAGAGCCTGGCTTCACAGAACCGATCTCACCGATGCCAATCTCAACGGAGTTCTGTTAGGCCCTGTGTTAAGAAAGATGCCTTGTAGCCGCAAAGTAGATAAGTGCGGCACAGTTTTTGCTTAGAGTGCTCCAGAGGTGCCCATCATCCGTGCCAGATCATCGACAGAAACACGCGTGTAAATGGTCGTTGTTGCAATATCAGCATGACCCAGTAATTGCTGAATAGCAGGAAGAGGCATCGGAGGGCGGTCCAATCCATAGGCCGCAGGATCAAGAAGTGCTTTCGCGAACGTATGACGCAGGTCGTGAGGGCCGAGAGGGGAAGGGAGCTTTGCGGCCTGGCCCAGTTTGGCAATAATCTCCCGAATGCCGCGCTCCGCCAGAGGACCGCGCTGGCCGAGGAAGAGATGCCCATCAGGCCAGCGACTCCAGGAAGCAACGGCTTCTCCCCAGAGAACTGCCCGCTCACGCCAGTGTTCGGCAAGCTGCTCACGATAGGTGAAATAGGCATCGAGCGGTTCTCGTGCTTCCTGGACCAGCGGGATCTCGCGATGTTTGAGTCCCTTGCCTCGCCGAATAATCAACAATCCGCGTCGGGCGGAGATCTGTACATCAGGGATCTGGAGAGCCGCGACTTCTGAGACGCGCGGGCCTGCATAGCGAAAGAGGGTTGCCAACGCCAGAGCCAGGCCATGATCGCGCCGAGCTACGGCTTCTGCACAACGGCGAACCGCATTCCATTCAGTCTTAGACAAAGCGGCAGGCGCTGGTTCCACGATGTCAATCATGGTCAGGTGGCGAAAAGGATTGGTCCCCTCAATCGTATCGAAGAAGAGCATGAGGCTAATCAGAGCCCGATTGATCGTCGTCGGAGCATAGCGTTTGGTGAGCAAGTGGTCTCGATAGGTTTTGGCATCGGTGGCTGTGACTTCAGTCGCCTTGAGACCAGGGTGTTCTTGTTGCAGCCAGGTGGCAAAGCGGCGAGCATCCTGGGTATAGAGCGCGATGGTTTTGGCAGACAGGTCTGGGCGCAGGTGCAGTTGCTCCCGGCCTGGGTGGCAATCTCGCTCCACATAGCTCCTCCTGGTTATCGGCAGAGTTCCATTATCGGCGCAGTTTTTCGGGAGATAGCGCTCGCAACTCTGCCGATAATATACCACACGGAGGAGAAAACTGTGCCGATAATCCTTCTTTTCGGCACAGTCTCATTTTTCCGCGGCTTGCGCAATGAGGAAAATCGCAGAAAGCGCTCCAATTTGCTTCTGTCCAACACGCAGCGGCTGGTCACCTGGCTTGTCCCGCTCTTCCAGTTGTATGTGTGCCTCCCCGTTACATGCCTGCGCCAACCAGTGGGAGCGCAGCGGGCACGACAATCACAAGCGCGCCGTAGAGGATCAGGGCCAGGCCCACTCCCTGGGCAATGCGTTCTCCTCGTGGGAACATTCTCTCTGCGAAGATCACAACGGTAAGCCCTGCCATCGCTACGATATTCATGATGCCCAGGGGGAAGAGGAGGACAGAGAGCAGCCAGTTCGATCCCAGGCAATAGATGCCATGCTCAAGACCCATACGAAAGGTGCCAGTGGAGCCGTCACGCCACCCACCACGAATGAAATCCAGAGGCGTGCAGCATTTTGTCAGGCAGACCCGTTTGAGGGGGTAAGCTGGTAGAGCCCGGCCAGCACCAGGATACCGCCACTCATGCGGGCCGCGTTCATCATGATCCAGGGGATCTGCCCGGCCAACCCCGAGGCGGCGAGCGCACCGAGATACGCGAACACGCCGAAGAGCGCCCAGACCAGCAGGTACGTGCCCACGAAGATCCAGGGAGCGACATTGGCCCGCCAGCCAGTGTGTTTCTCACGCTGGACCCGTGCGAAAGCCAGGTTCATCGTGGCGGTCGCGGGAAACATCATCGCGATCATCATCACGACCCAGATCGCCAGGAACCACGTGGCTCCCATTCCCATTGTCATGCCCATGTCCATACTCTTCATCATGCTCGACTGCCAGATCAGAATTACCCACGACGCGGCGGCCAGGATCACGAGCCCCGCCAGAAAAAAAGGATGTTCTCGTTGCAAACGCATAGTGCTCTCTCTCATTGTTGCGAAGCCGCGCCTCCAGGGTACGGCAGTTCCCAAACCTGGGGTCTATGCACTCAGTTCTCGTATTTGTTGTGGTGCCAGACCCGGGCCATTTTATTTCCCAGTTCATGATTTTTGCCCCCTTGCACACGTCGCATGGGGAATGCGGACGGGAGCGCGGGACCGATGGGGACCCGGTCCCGCGCCGGTGTTCATGGTTTTACTCCTTGTCGTACTCGTCGTGGCGGCGCCACCAGAGGTCGGTCTCGTTGCGACCCAGTGGCGCACGGTCGAGCCAGGGGTACATGCCCCAGATCGCGTCCAACCCGCGCGCGTAAGTCGAGTAGGTATGGTAGACGACGCCATCCTCAAGCGCGAACGCGCTCATGCCAGGGGTCTGCCGCGCAAACGTGGCGAAGTCCGTGCCGCTACCCGCCGCGAACTTCGCCATGGCTTCAGGTGCCACCTCGTCCGCGATGATGTCCTGGGTGCGTGAGCTGGTGTCGCCCTTGCGATAGTTGTATTCAATGGTCCCCGACTTCTGCTGCTGCTCCGTAAAGGAGACGCTGAAGTCGTAGTTGAAGTCGCTGCCGAACGAAGACGCCCAGGGGAAGCTCCAGCCCATCCGCTGCTTGTATGCCTGCAGTTTCGCGAGCGGAGCCAGTGACACTGCGCAGAGCGTGACGTCGTGATTAGCGAGGTGGACGACTGAGCCATTGAAGCCGTCGGCAATCGACGAGCAGGTCGCACACCCTGCCGTGAACTCGGGTCCGAACATGAAGTGATAGATGAGCAGTTGCGAGCGTCCTCTGAAGAGATCAGCGAGGGAGGCTGTGCCCTCGTCGATCTCGAAGCGGTACTCCTTGTCGATGCGGACCCAGGGCAGTTCCTGCCGGAGCCTGGCCAGTTCGTCGCCGCGCCGCGACAGCGCCTTCTCTTCCTCCAGCAGCTCCAACCGGGCTGCAAGCCACTCTTCACGTGTTCCAGTCTTGTGATTGGTCATGGTTTCTCTCCTTTTTGTCGTTCTATTCCTGTCGTTACGACACCCCAAACCGACGGGCAAGCTGTTCTAGTTTCGTGACGGCATCCCAGACACGCGGACGTGGGACGGGCAAAAGCATGGTTCGTTCGATACGATCAGAAAGGGCCATAGGATCTCCTCTCAAGTGACGCAAAATGCGCCTGTCTTTTTGTATAAAGGCAACTCTCAGGTTGCCTATTAGCGAGTATACCAGAAAAAATGCCAAAAGGCAACCCATAAGTTGCCTTTTTCAGGGATATCAGAAACAAGCGCAAGATTCGCGCGTGTGGTGGGAGCGAACCTACGATACCGGCTTGACCTCCGCTCCAATTTATGCTTTTAGTCACACAATCCTTTCATAAAGAGACATTCCTCTTCTGTCTCTTTTCTGGTTATCTAGTTGACCTGATCTGCTCTTGTCCATACGACATGTGTTTGAGCGAAACGACGAATGGTATCCAGATGAGTTGCATGAGAGAAATCAGCAGGCTCTCATACGACTCTCGCGCAGTCTTGTGATCTTCTTGCGGGGCTTCGCCCCTCGAAATGAAAGGGGTGGATCTCTGTGCCAGGGAGCTTACTCCTCCCTGGCGCTCTGATCTTTCACCGGAGCCGATGGTGTGCTTGGTTCCTCAAGCAGATAGTTCCGCAGGGCAGCCAGACGCTGATCCCATTGGGCTTCAATGTCCTCAATCCAGGTCGTGACGGTCTGCAATCCCTCTGGCCGTGGCATATACCGCCGCTCCCGACCCGTCTCGCGGGCCGTCACGAGACCAGCCTGCTCTAAGGTCACCAGATGCTTGATGATGGCTTGACGCGTGATGGGCAAACGGGTGGCGAAGCCCGCTGCTGTCCCTGAGCCTTCTTCGCATAATTGTTGAAGCAAGAGACGACGCGTGGGATCAGCGAGCGCCAGAAAGACTCGCTGCGAATGTTCATCCGTCATCACCTGTTTCTCCTCTCCGCCTTCGCGAGATGCTTGTATCGATCACCTCCAACCCCCACAGGGGGCACAGCAAGCAATACGAACGGGCCAGGACCGGGGCCGTCACTACACGACTTCCTGGCTCTGGAGGGAAGCACGCAAGCCGTTCAGGCACTCTTGCCAGCCATCAAAGTTGTCGCGATAGGCTTCCTCTGCCGGAATAGGCTGGGGCAGGGAAGCAAACCCCGACTCCACCAGCGTCAAGAGGGTCCCTTCGGCGCGTTCTTCCAGGGTAATGTCCACCAACGTACTGGGTGCGGTGGCAAACGTGAGCCTGGGATGACCCACCGCATAGGAAGGCCAGCGAAAGGCAAAACGCTGCTCTGGCTCAATGACTTCGATCACGCCAGGATAGGGGCACGGTTCATTTTCCCAGGTAAATTGGATGGCACCGCCGACGCGAAAATCCATATCACTCACGACCCCAAACCAACGGGCAAGCTGTTCTGGTTTCGTGATGGCATGCCAGACACGCTCACGCGGGACAGGCAAAAGCGTGGTTCGTTCGATACGATCAGAAAGAGTCATTGGGTCTCCTCTCAGGTGACGCAAAATGCGCATGTCTTTTTTTAATATAGGCAACTTTCAGGTTGCGTATAGAGAGTATACCAGAAAAAACGCCGAAATGCAACCCTGAAGTTGTGTTTTTTAGGGATATGAGAAACAAGAGCAAGATTCGCGCGTGTGGTGGCCGTGGACCCGATGGCACGCTCACGGCACCGGTCAAATGCGCGGTTCTCCCTATTCGGCTCACGCTGTTGTGCAAGCTGCAAGAGCACTGGTTAATGCCCAATGAGAAGCACGAGCAGAGAGGTGAATTTCATCAATAGGATATTCAGGCTGTCTCTCTTGCCAGCGAACACTTTCTCTTGCTACACTCGGCGGGGTTGATACATGCGCTCCGCATGAAAGAGTACCCACGCACTAAGGGGAAGAGATGAAGCGAACGTGGACATCAGAGGAGTTACTCGAACACTTTACCCTCCTATCAGACGAGTTAGATGCGGTCGGTAATAAATCGGGGGCAACACGCCTGGGATTTGCCGTTTTATTCAAATGTTTCCAATATGAAAGCCGTTTCTTGTGTTCCAGGCAAGAGGCAGCTCCTGAAGTGGTTCGCTTTCTCGCGACCCAGGTGGGCGTTGACCCGGCGCTTTTTGCGCAGTATGCCTGGGAGGGGCACACCACCCAGGCCCATCGAGCGCAGATCCGCGCGATCACGAAGGTCCGCGAATGTCGTCGCGCCGATGAAGAAGCCCTGCTCACCTGGCTCTGCACCGACATCCTTCCGCATGAACACCATCCCGAGCGCCTTCGCGAGCTGACTCGTGCCGAATGTCGAACACGTGCGATTGAGGTTCCTGATGATCTTGCCATGCTCATTGAAACAGCATTCGCTTCCTACGAAACGCAGATCTATGCGGTGGTCATGGCCCGCCTTACCCCAGAGATGCAAAGCCGCCTGGATGCTCTTCTGGTGTCTCCTCCGGTGACCGAGGGAGAAGAGGAGGAAGAACTTCCGCTGAACTTGTTACGCCTCGATCTGGGTCCAGTCGGCGTGGAAAGCGCGCTCTCGGAGATTGCCAAGCTGCGCTCGCTGCGTGCCATTGGCTTGCCAGCCGACCTGTTTCAAGGGTATACACCGAAGCTGGTGGAGCGCTTGCGGCGACGTATTACTGCTGAGTCTCCTTCCCATATTCGCCAGCATCCCCAGGCCATTCGTCTGACGCTGCTCGCTGCCCTGGTCGTTCAACGAACCCAGGAAGTGACTGACGCCCTGGTCACGCTGTTGATCCAGATTGTGCATCGTATCGGCAAACGAGCTGAGCACCGCGTTGAAGCTGTTGGTAATTGCCTTACGACATAAGTGGGTTTTGCCCTCAAACCTGGAACATTGCCCTCAATGTTGAGCACTGGTGCTTCATCAGTTGCCCAGAATGGGCTTTACAAGCCAATCACGCTCCTCAAAAAGTGTAAATGAGCGGTGGAATGGATGCAAGACTGCGCTGGTGTGAGATCAAGAGAGGACGAAAATCGAAGGATGTATACGCTCTCTTGAACCACAAAGAAAGATCCCGCGGATCTTCCAAGCAAGGAGGGCCTGAAACATTGGGTGCCCCACAGCTTTTTGCAAAGAGGGAGAAGTCGGCAAAGTCAAGGAGGGACAAGGAGACCAGCCTTGAAGAGGAAGGAAAATTGCACATCTTGCCTTGCTCGCGTAGCGGGATACCATCCTTGGGTTTCTCATTAGGAGAGGCGCATTCGTCCATGTTCTGCCCACTTGCCTTGCGGCAGATACGCCAGTATACTATAGGCAGAGAAAGCAGCAGGGAGGATGCGATGGCAAACCAGGAGCACGTTGACCGACTCCGGCTGGCAGCAGATCCCAGAAAGGTCGTGATGGAGTGGAACCTCTGGCGCACGAACCATCCGGATGAGCGACCTGATCTCGTCGGTGCCGACCTGAGCAAGATTTGGCTGAAGCGCGCCAACCTGAACCACGCCAACCTGAGCGGAGCTAATCTGAGCCATACTGACCTGGACGAGGCTGATCTGAGCTACGCCAGACTGATCCAAGCTAACTTGAGACAGGCTGCGCTCAATCGGGCCAGTCTGCGCTTTGCCAGGCTGATCCAGGCCGATCTGAGTGATGCCAACCTGAGCGGGGCTGACTTGAGCCATGCCAAACTGATCCAAGCCAAGCTTCACCGGGCTGACCTGAGCAGGGCGGGCCTGTGGAAGGCCAGCCTGGGCGAGGCTGACCTGAGTGATGCCAACCTGAGCGGGGCTGACCTGCGCCATGCCTGGCTTGGTAGCGCCAATCTGAGCGGTGCCGATCTGAATGAGGCACGCCTCGTTGAGGCCATCTTGCGGGGAGCCAATCTGGATCACGTGGTGGTGAGCAGCGCGAACTTTGAGGGAGCCGACCTGCGCGGTATTCCCTGGCTGCTGATCATGGAACTCACGCTGCAACCAAGAACGAACTTCGACAAAATTCAATGGGACCGTTTCACCAACGAATAAGGGCTTTGTTTCTCGGCTCCCGCCAAACAGCTTCTCCCTCTTTGCAAAAAGCTGTGGGGCACCCGAAACATTGTGCAACGTTTCTCGTATGGAAACAACGTTGTGCAAACAGGCGAGTGAACAAGCTCCGTGAACGGTGGCCTGGAGAGTGATGAGACATCTCAGACCGTGTTTGAGAATACGCAGAGGTGCGCCGGAACGCAAGAATTTGAGAGGGCGAGCCTCAAGCAGATGCGGTGCTACACTGAGGCTCTGGCGGCGGATGAGGCGATCTGCCTGGCTCCCAGTGATCCCGACAACTGGCGACGTAAAGCCGAGGGGTTGTGTAAGATGCATCGGGGTCGCGAGGCGCGACAGGCCGAGGCGGAAGTGGCACGTTTGAGCCGTGGGTCGCAGGGAATGCCGTAAATCTACACTGAAATAAGTTTGGACCAGAGTGCTGTCCTATCACCAATTTTTGTGGCAGATAGATTCATCTGCTTGTAATACGTTAGTGGAATGTCGCTACCTTTTATGTCTGTGACTGCCCTTGCAACCACCTGATAGATTCTCCCATCCGCTATCTGGTAATATGACCAGTATGGTGAGCCTACCGTCTGTTGAAGCTGCATTTTCCAAAGCACCTTCCCATTTGCTCGTACTGCTTCAACATATTCAGGGCCTAAACCAGAACTTACTGTTACGAAGAGGATGCCTCCTGTGCTGTCGAGGGTAACTCCCCCCATCCCTCCATCGACATGAACGCTCCAGGGGATTGTGCCGCTTTTTGCCTCTATCGCAAGCAATGTATCATCCATAGATTGCGCATAGATGATTCCATTCGCCGTAAAAAGGGAGCCGGGATGATAGTCGATGTCCTTCTTTGCTACATTCCAGAGAAGAGAGCCATTTTTCGTGTTCACTCCGTAAAGTATCCCCTGAGACTCGACACCAAGAATCCCATCAGATGTGATGATAGAATGGACCAGAGGATCTTCAGGGCCCGCAGTGATAGCATGTTGAGGCTCTCCATCTACTGTTGGTGGATGAAAGCTCCAGAGCAGTTTACCATCCTTTTCCTGCACAGCATCAATGATGCTATCTCCTGTTTTCCGCCATCTCGTGAGAAAAACTACGCCACCTGCTCTGATCGGTGATGTCGCATAAGATGACCAGAGCACTTTGCCATCACGCGCCTGGAGGACAAAGAAATTATTCTCTGCGCGTACGAACACGCGGTCCCCCTCCACTTCCACGTCTTGTACACCTCCTCTGTCTAAAGGAGCGATGGTCGTTTTCCAGATCTGCTTTCCATTGGCTGCCTCTAATGCCAGGAGCGAGGGGTCTCCACCATTCCCCGGCGAGACGGTTGCGTAAACGATCCCATTGCTAACTGCATCAGCATAGATCCACCAGGTATCTTGTGCCTCAACATGCCAGCGTTCTTGACCACTTTCCACATCTATGGCAAGAAGCGCTTTTGGTGTCTGAACATAAGCTGTTGTGGCATCAGCCACCTGCATGGAAGAGTAGGGGAAAAGGGAAGAAACGTTCGACTTTCTCCAAAGCAACGCACCAGTATCTGCACGAAACACCGCTAGAGAATTACTCTTGATAGAGTTGCTTGCATACCAGGCATAGATTCTTCCGGAGTTGAGAGTCAACCAGGGAGCAGTTGTGGAGGACCCCACTCTAGGAATGCTGGGCCCTCCCAGACACGCTGTAAGGACCAATGGAGAGACAAGCGTACCTAAGAAGAGGAAGATGAGGGAAGATGGGAGAAAGTATCTGTTCGGAATGTGCTTCATTGAGTATCCTCTTTGACCAATTCCACGACTCATAGCCGAATATGCATCTTTCCTGCTCCTCTTGTTCTACAGAGAGCCTCTATAGAGAGAGAATTGTTGTATCTCATTGTAGATGATACTCGTGCTCTTGGTCAAGGGGATTGGAGGGTCAGAAAGTAGCGGCGCGAGGGATCGAGGACACATGTCAGATGGACAGCGGGGAGTGATCCGTCGGCCATCTGGCATCGAAGCAGAATGAGCGCTCACTGAGCCGCCACGGGTGTCACCTTCTCAGAAGTTAGGATATCTCCTCTCAGAACGTTTTGTGGGAACAGAGCACAACGTTGCGTCACGTTGCTTTTTCTACGATCTTCAGGTTGGACAATGGCTTGGTTGTAGGAGAGACGAGCGTCCTGCTGGAACCTTCCCTCCGCTTACAGAGCGTGTAGAGGGACAAAGGGCGGATAGCTTCTTGCCCAAATTTACAACGACTGACCACAACAAGCCGCCTGGGGAGCCGATAGCTGCGGTGACTGGACTGAAGTCGTTCAACATTGAGGGCAATGTTCCATGTTTGAGGGCCAGATTGTCTCACTTCATAGGACATTTACCAGCTGTCTATATCAACGATCTCAAACGAGTTGCAGGAAAAACGCGCATTCTGTATAAGATCGCTGATGCCGCGCTGGAGCATCCTGATAAATCCGTTCGAGACGTGGTCTTTCCGGTCGTGAACGAACAAACCTTGCGCGACCTGGTGGCTGAATACAAAGCGCAGGGGGGAGCGTACCGGCAAAAGGTGCAAGAGGTCATGCGCTCCTCGTATCGCAATCATTATCGCCAGATTCTCCCGGCCTTGCTGGAGGTGCTCGACTTTCACTCGAACAACACCGCGTATCAGCCCGTGATTGAGGCACTTGCCGTTGTTCGCGAGTACGTGAGTAGCCGGGTCGCCTGGTATCCCCTTGAGGTCAGCCCTCCTCTTGAGGGTGTTGTTCCCGATTCCTGGGAGAACATTGTGACCGAAAAAGATAGCGCTGGGGAAACCCGTGTCAATCGCCTGACCTACGAACTGAGCGTGTTGCAAACCTTGCGCGAGCGCGTGCGGAGCAAAGAGATTTGGGTCTCGGGAGCCGCCCAATTTCGCAACCCGGAAGACGACCTTCCACGTGATTTTGACCAACATCGAGCCACCTATTACGCGGATCTCAACCTGCCCCTTTCGGCTGATGAGTTCATTGCTTCCTTAAAGACGCAGTTGACGACGGCGCTCGCCTCCTTTGAACGCTTCATGGCAAAAAAGCCGAGCGATGTGGCAATTGGCACCAAACGCGGCAAAGGCTGGATCACGCTCTCTCCGCTTCCGAAGCAACCTGAACCCAAACATCTTCCGCGCCTGAAAACGGAAATTCTGCGCCGATGGGGTGTGCTCGGCTTGCTGGATATGCTCAAAGAATCAGTCATGCTCACGGGATGCCTGAACTGTTTCCAGTCAACTGGGAGCCGTGAAGCCATCGACCCCGAATTACTGCAAAAGCGTTTATTGCTGTGCATGTATGGGATGGGAACCAATATGGGACTCAAGAGAATGGCTGGCGTTGACCCAAACATCACTGCCGAAGATTTACGCTATACGCGACGGCGCTATCTCCACAAAGAGCACATGCGCGCTGCCATCGCTCAGGTGGTCAACGCCTTGCTTCGCGCTCGGCTGGAGTCGATCTGGGGAGCGGCGACCTCTACCTGTGCCTCTGACTCCAAACGATTTTACGCGGTCGATCAGAACCTGCTGACGCAATGGCACGCACGCTATCGTGCGCCAGGCGTCCTGGTGTACTGGCATGTGGAGCGTCGCTCTGTCTGCATTTATTCGCAGTTAAAGTCTTGCACGTCCTCTGAAGTGGCTGCCATGCTGGAAGGAGTGCTTCGCCATTGTACCGATATGACGATCAAGCACCAGATGACCGATTCTCATGGTCAGAGTGAAATCGGGTTTGCTTTCAGTCATCTCCTCGGATTTCGCCTGCTGCCTCGCCTCAAGCCGATCCACTCGCAAAAATTAGCGTTGGTGGAGGCGGACACACAGGACAACTACCCACACCTCAAAGAAGCTTTGGGAAAGCCGATCAACTGGGAAGCAATAGCGCAACAATATGATATGATGGTCAAGTACGCCTCAGCTCTCAAGACAGGAACGGCGGAGGCCGATGCGTTGCTACGGCGATTTACACGTAGTAACCTTCAGCACCCCACCTATCAAGGGCTTCACGAGTTGGGCCGTGTGATCAAGACCATCTTCCTCTGCGATTATCTCAGCGATGTGCGACTCAGACAGGACATCCAGGAAGCCCTGAACGTCATTGAGCAATGGAACAGTGTGAATGGCTTCATTTTCTCCGCTCGTGGAGGGGAGCTGCTCTCCAATCGCCCGGAAGATCAAGAGATGGCGCTCCTGTGCCTGCATCTGATCCAGGTCAGCCTCGCCTTGGTCAATACCCTCCTGCTCCAGGAGGTTCTGGCTGAGGAAAAATGGAAGCAGGCCATGAAGCAGGAAGACTGGCGTGGCTTGACTCCGCTCTTTTATCAGCATGTGAACCCGTATGGACGCTTTACGCTCGATATGACTGAGCGCATTCCTCTCTCTCAAACGACCATTGCCTAAAGAGGTGATTCTTCCAAAACTGTGCCGCACTTATCTACTTTGCGGCTAGAGGGCGTCTTCCTTAACGTAGGGCCTGTTAGTGAAAACCGATCTGACAGGAGCGATCCTCACTCGCTGCTACATTTATGGCATAGCTGTCTGGGATGTAAAACTGGAAGGAGCAACACAAAATGACCTAATCATCACTCCATCTCCCGAAGCAACCATTACCATCAATAATCTCAAGCCGGAAGGAGCAACACAAAATGACTTGGTCATTACTCTCGATAATGAGCCAACCATTACCGTTGATAATCTCAAGATAGCTCAGTTTATCTACCTTCTGCTGAAGAACGCAGAAATTCGTGACGTGATCGACACGATCACCTCCAAAGTGGTCTTAGTTCTTGGTCGATTTACTCCCGAACGGAAAGCCGTGTTGGACGCGCTGAGAGAAGAGCTACGCAAACACAATTACTCGCCCGTGTTGTTTGACTTCGACCAACCAATCAGCCGTGATCTGACAGAAACCATCAGTACGCTTGCCCACCTGGCTCGGTTCATCATCGTTGATCTGACAGATCCAAGCAGCGCACCACACGAGGTCGCAACTGTGATTCCTCACACGGTCGTTCCTGTTCAGCCTGTGATTCTGAGTGGCGAGAGAGAATACAGCATGTTTCGTGATCTGAGGCAGAGATATCATTGGGTATTGCCCACCTACTCCTACGCCGATCAAACCCATTTACTTGCCACGCTCAAAGAGCATGTCATTACCCCTGCTGAGCAGAAGGCACAGGAGTTAGAAAAGTGGTAGAGATGAGATGTCACGGTTGTGCTCTTTCCTCGAATCATAGAGATTTGATCAGGAGATACAAAAGAGAGAATCATAGGCAATCGAGAGACCGTTTCAAGTTGGTGGGCGGCATCGTGTTCCTACTATCACAAAGGGTGCGCCGTATGACACGCTGCAATGAGGGCTTTCACGCTTGAGCGATTGAATGCCTGGTCTGGATCGATTTGAGTATTCTGAAGATGATACGACAGCTCAGACAGAAGAAAGCAATACAGACCAAGCGAGGGAGCGAGTGACACCTCCTCGCTCTCAGCTCAGTCTTCGCTCTTGCTTGTTCCTTCAACGGGGGAAATGGCAAGCAGATCTGCCACTTCCTGCGTCGTCTCAATCACGTGTTGCCTCTTCTGTTCCTCTGGCTGCTGTTGCCGTGTGCTCTTGCCATCCCCAGGCATCACGCAGGAAGGTCTGGAACGCTTGCTGGTTGAACTGGGGTGAAGCATAGGCGACATAGCCATCGGGCCGCAGGAAGTAGCATGCCCCGGATTGGAACCCTGCCCGCTCCACCTGCGGGGTAAAAGGGAAGCAGGTCAGAGGAAATTCGGGATGCTGGCGGGCAAAGGCTTCGATCTCAGGCGAGGCAGTTCCGTACACCTGAAGTTGAGGGCGTAAGCTCCCCAGCGCATCATAATTGCCGCCCCCCTCCTTCCAGGCTATCCAGGGCAGACGATCCCCTGCCTGCACCCTGCCCGCCTGTCCCCGGCTTATGGGGCTCTCATGATAGTGAATGCGGGTCTGTGAGATCAGGCCAAAGAAGGCTCGTGGCACCGAAGAAAACCAGGAGAAGACCGTGAAGAGGGTCGAGAGCACGAGGTTGCGCACCAGTTGCACTCCCCTCGAACGGCTGGTCATCAGAGTAAAGATGCGGTCGGTGGTCCTTACCAGCAAACGCGCAAACGCGATGCGCTCCGGTTCGTAACTTGCCAGCAGCCGCTCGTCAGCTTCCCCGTTGAGGACCGCCGCCAGTTTCCAGCCGAGGTTGGAGGCATCCATCAGTCCGGTATTCATACCCTGAGCACCCACCGGGCTATGAATATGGCCTGCGTCTCCTAAGAGGAAGACGCGACCACGACAAAACGCATCGGCGACCCGATGATGAATGTGATAGGTCGTAAACCAGTTCACCTGGCGGATCTGCATATCCGTGCATTGTTCAATCTGAGGGCGAACCTCCTCAAACGTTGGGTCTGCTTGCCCGGCCACCTCTGGGGGAAGCACGCTGATCACCCGATACTTCTCAGGACCAAGAGGAAAGACCGCATGGAGCTGGTTGTGCTCCAGCCACAGACCAATCGTATTCTTTATGCTCTTGGAGGTTCCCATGAGATCTGCGAGAAAGAAGCGCTGGGTGTAGGTTTCCCCGGGAAAATCGAGGCCGAGCAGATGGCGCACCGTGCTTTTGGCCCCATCACAGCCACAGACATACTCAACCTGCAAGGACTCCATCTCCCCGTTAGCACGCCGCAGTTGCACCGTGACCCCTTCCTGGTTCTGCTGGAGATCTACCAGTTCCGTCTGTAACATGATCTCTCCGCCGTGCTCCAGGTAGTGTTCACGCAAGAGCTGCTCCGTCTTCTCCTGGGACATCAGAAACAGGTAGGGGTAGGCACTGAGTCCTTTTCCTATCTCGCCAAGCCTGATGCCCCCGACTCTGCGTTGATTGACCAGTAGATCGAGGCCCTGTGCAGCAACTCCCTGTGCCAGGAAGCGATCAACGATGCCTAACATCCCATACGTTTCGAGGGTGCGAGCCTGGACCCCGATGGCTCGTGTCTCATGAATATTCGCATGCTCCTTTTTATCGATCACGAGCGGGCGTCTCCCCAAACGGACCAGCCAGCCAGCCAGCATCAGACCGGTCGGTCCTGAACCAACAATCAACACCTCTGCCTTCATCTGCTTTCTCCTTCCTTCTTTGCCTTCTGTCATGACTCATGGATACTGTTGCTCTCGCTTCATTGTACTCCTCTTCTCCCCGGTCATGCTTTGTGTTCTCTTCTGACTCCCTCTTCACAGGTCGATCTTCCAGCTCATCAAGAAGCCCTCAGATCTTTCCCTCAGACGCACTCGTCCAAGCATGTGGATGCGTTGTGCCCTATTAATGGGGGAGAAGATCACCTGTGCCGTCAGCGCAGGATTCTTCTGCGTCAGGAGGACGTGAGGCAGGGAGTTCAAACAACGAGATGAGTTCGGGCAGGACATCTGCTAGCCGCTTTTGGCGGTACTTGGAGGAGATCGCGTATGCTCCTTCGCTGGAACGGAATTATGTTGTTGCATCTGCACCTTCTTTCTGACTCACTTTCTGTATGAGCCACTGGTTAATTGGCTGGACAATTAATAAGGGTGATGAAAATTAACATGGCAACAGGCCGTTGAGCATTGTTGTTACGACAATATCTACAATCTGTTGCTGGCTGTACTGTAAAGCGAGTGGATCGCGCAAAACGTGGCGGCGCAACACAAAAGCCATGACGCTGCCGATAAACATTTGAGCTACTAGCATGCTGTCGGCCTGCCGCAGTTCTCCACGTTCCATGCAGGCGGCGAGATAACTGCTCAAGGAAGAGACTACTTCTCCCAGGACATTGGCAATCAATGGTGAAACAGCTTCGTTATGAATTGCTTCTGGCAGCATAACTCGTAATATCTGGACAAAATCGTCGCCCTCCACCCTTTGCAATGCCTGTTGCGTGAGCAGGCGCAGAAATGTTTCGGGTGGAAGCGCCCGCGATTCCTGGGAGAGAGCGCGGACGAGGCGGGCTGGAGAGCGCTCCTCGATCATAGCCTTGAGAACCGCTTCCTTATTCTCAAAGTAATGGTAGATCAGACCCGGAGTAATGCCCGCCTCCTGCGCAATATCTTTATTGGTGGCTCGTGTAAAGCCTTTGCGTGCGAAGGCGCGCATCGCCGCATCGAGAATTTGCTCACGTCGATCTTCGATCGTTTTTGGAGTTCTTGCCATAACACTGATCCCCTTAAAACGCATTACAATAATTAATTGACTGTTTGATTAATTATAATGCGAGAAAAAGGAAAAGTCAAGGGGATGGATGCGTGTTTTGATATGAACTGTTATCCTTTGATATTGACAAAAATAAACATGGCGATGATAGTTGTGACGATCATGACTACGATGACTGCGGGTTGAGGAAAGTGGAAGGCGATATCAAGAAAAATTGTTGCAAATAGAACGATTAGCGAGAAAAGAGAAGCGAAGGCGAGTCTGGCAGGTGGATTCAGGTGTTTCACATGTATTCTCCTAAGAACAAATTAGCAGGGCATCTATCGGGAAAAGATGCCCTTAGCAGCGTACCGGGAGGGAGCCGTTCGCCTGTGATGAGCGACGGCTGTACCGGACGTGAAGTTATGAGACAAGCTCGAAGGTTCGGACCTCAAGCACACGGGCCAATATACGAAGGTGATATGGCTCAGGATCGACGCGTCCGGCTTCGAGATGGGTAATGGTATCCCGGCGCAGGCCCGTCAAATCCGCCAGTTGTCCGAGGCTCAATCCTTTGCGCTGGCGAAGGATGCGGAGATTGGGTAAACCGCGAGATTTGCCCAACTTCACCCTGTTGGTCAATTGTTTCATGTGCCTCTCCTTTGAGGTGTGATGGTATTGCTTCTGTCGCCATTGCCAGAGAGCATTGCTTCCCACGGGGTAAGCATATGGTACTACTAACTAATACATAGCATACCCGATGAAGCAGGATGCTGTCCAGTATTACAAACTTTTTGGGCAGACGTTGCAATTTCTGGCGATGGGAACAGCAACAATATCTTTTAACGAAATAATTGTGGAATAAAGCGGAGAAGCGGTAACTATTTCGCTCATTTCCATGATTATTGTGTTAAAAGAAGTTGACAAATTTCTTTCCTGTCAACTGTTGACGTAATCTTCACTCGTACTCTTCATTAAGTAGTACGCTCTACCCTGCGATCCCGTTGCAGAGGATAGGCCAGAACTCCCAGAATTCAGAATTTAGAGCGAATTTAGAGTGCCTCTTGTTTACCTGGCCCCCATAACAGTCGATACTGATGATCGGCAAAGCGGCGATAGAACCAGGGAATGCCAGCCCCGGACTCGCCACGCAGGTAGGAAAGGACCGGTTCGCAACGGAAGCGCAGAGGATCGGCCTCCAACTGGTTCAGCGCCTCAACAAGCGGCCAGAAGCGAGCCTGGATCACGTGTCCATCAGGATCATTGCAGGCGATATCGCCGCGCCAATCCTGGATCTCAAATACATAGACGACCAACTGGTGGTTTTCTGACAGGTTATCGTACTGAGCAATATAGGCTAAATGGCCTGGATGTATAATTGTCAATCCAGTCTCTTCTCGTGTTTCGCGTGCCAGTGCCTCATGCAGTAATTCGCCCGGTTCAACACTGCCGCCGGGCAAGATCCAGACAGGCACGGGATCATACGGTTCTTGTTGCTCGATCAGGAGAAGTTCTTCATCGCGTCGGATCAGCGCAACGACTGCCTGATAAAGAGATTGTTGAGTTTGCATAGAGTACCTTCCCAGTAATGCATGCGCCAATAGTCCAGGTTTAGAGCCACCAGTCGGCGATATTCCAGGTGTTCATTGATGGATTGGCATTGAGTATGACATTATGCACGCTTGCATCAATAGTATGACTATTGATGTCAGTACACAGAGGAATAACATACATCTGGTTCGCCAATCGCTGTAGAAAGCGATGATAGGCAGCAACCCTCTCAGTAAATGCCATGCTGCTTCGTCCTTGGGCAAGCGCCTGATCGATGATTGCATCATGCACACGCCCATAGTTACCCGCTTCCGGGTGGCTGGTATCAGGGATTTGTGAGGAGTGGAAGACGTTATACTCGTCATCAGGCTCAGGACTGTTGGCATACGTAAACAATGCTAGATCAAATGCACCCGTTGCCAGTATACCACTTTTTGTATAGATGTCAAAAAATCTATTGAGAGAATAGGTCTCTATTTTTACCTGAATGCCGATAGCATACAAATAGCGTTGGATGGCCTGAGCGATAAGCAGGCGGAGAGGAGATTGTGCTGTTGTCGCCAGATGCAACGTCAACGCCTGTCCCTGTTTCGTGAGCATACCACGTACGTCAGGGTGCCAGCCCGCACGCGCCAACAATTGACGAGCGGCGACGGGATCGTAGCGGCTGGCAGCAATTGATGTATCGTAGAATAACGATGGAAGAGGTTCTACTTGCGTTGCGCGTCTGGCACAGTCAGAGGCATGGAGTGTGGTGCGTATGAGGGTACAGATATCAATTGCAAGTTGAATGGCCTGGCGCACATTGCTATCCTGTAGCAGCGGGCGCGATAGATTAAAGTCGAGGTGTTCGTACGCAGCAGTTGCTCTCGTTTGCACTTGAATCGAAGATGGTAGATGGATGAGTGCGCCCAGGTCATCGTCTCTATAGCCCAGAGAAACGCCGACCTGCCCTTGCTGCACGGCCTGAACGAGCACGCTGGTGTTTGCGTAGGTTTGATAGGTCAGGTGAGCGATGAAGGGGCCGCGAAAGCTACTTGAGTGATAATAGGCGTTGGGGATGAGTGTGTAACTTTGATTCTCGACCATGCTCTGTATCACATAGGGGCCACTGGTCACGCGGGGTGTGGAAAAGATTGCGGGTGTGTTTTGCAGATCGATAGGGGCGATTTGCTGCCAGACGTGGCGAGGAGCGGCGTAGGGGAGATACGAGAGGTAGGGGCCAAAGGGACGCTTCATATGCAGGATTACCGTGAAATCGTCCGGCGTCTCGATGTTGTTGATCTGATCGTAGCCTGAGCGAATCGTCGCCCCCGTCAATGCATTTTGGTTGAGCTGCCACCAGTATTGAAAGTCCCCGGCCAGCAGTGGTTGCCCATCGGACCAGTGCAGATCGTGACGCAGATGCATAATAATCATTTTGCCACCATCGATCACTCCACCATTTTCGGGGAGTGGTACCTCCGTTAGCTGATCGGGCAATATACGAAACTGGGCATCATAGATCACTGGTTGGCCCCAGAGCGCGTTATTGATAGCCAGATCAGCGTCGGTGCTGGAGAAGAGAGGGTTTGCTGTGGTGGGAAATGTTGCACTCCCCAGAACAAGTTTTCCGCTGGGTGAGCGAGCGGATGTAGGTGTGGCCGTATAATGGCTCAAGAGAGGAGAGCTGGTATGTTGCTCAGGAGTCGGGTTGCTGCATGCAACGGCCAGCACAAGGAGGCTGAAGAGTGCAAAGATCTGCCTCATCAGCTGGCTCAAATGCGCATGTCTCATGAAAGATGCATCGTGCTTCTCGCGGGCGTGATCGGTTTATCGGGGTCGGGAACTATCAGAATATCGCTGTCATAGATATCGCCGACGTAGGTAAACCCGAGATCGTCTGCTGATTGCTGCAAACCATCGAAGCGGCTCATATGGGCGATGCGCGACACGTCGAGCGGGGTAAGGGATGTTGCGATCTCCGCCAACACCTTGCCATCTTTGTCGATGCCATCGCGCTGGTCGCCTTGAATCCAGAATATGATGCCGTTGCGTTCGTAGATCAGTTCGACGCTGCCATTATCGACCCAGGTATGCGTTGTTTTATTAATGCTATGCCATTGACCATTCACCACCAGCCCTGGTTCTCCATTGGAGCCGATCTTAATTTGATGCGATGAGTTGATCGCGACCCCCTGCAACACTTTGCCATCACCCATCGGCTTGAGTTCCAGGATGATAATGTTGCCGGTGCCGTGTGGCTGGACGCCGGGCAGTGAGAGCGTGCAGACCAGTTGCATGATCGGGCCATCGGTCCAGACATTTTCAGAACCCTTGTAGAGATTCACGCTATCCACGCTGTAATGAGCGGGCAGATAGCTGGGCCAGTGGACCTGGAAATTCAGGTTTTGTTGCATCTCCAGCAGGCTCAAGCGAGGAGGTGAGGTCTCCTGAACTGGTGCTGGCTGTTCGGCCTGCGATTGGTGCGCTGGTGCAGGATAGGCATAGAACTGCACTACCCCGCTGTGTGGACCTGAGAGGAGATAGACCATGCCTGCCGCGAACGAATTGCTGGTGACAACCATTGTTACCAGCATAAAGAGCATGACGGCGGCTACCAGTGCAGCGAGCGAGCGCCGAACTGGATAAAGCTGAGCAAAAGCAGGTTGGGGATGGAAGAGGCGACGCTGCAATTTAAGCTGGCGAAAGACGCGCGCACGTGTTTTCAGTTCGAAGCCATGTTCCACCGGCTGAAAACGCGGGTTTTCAGGTTCTAGCAGCGTTTGAACAAAAGAGGGTGGCATCTCCTCCTTTTCAGGAGAGAAGAGGACACCCAGTTCTTGAGCAAACTCAATATCATCCTCGGAGAAATCATCAGGAAGAGCCTGATGCTGCATGGGAAGATCATCATCTGACGCATGCAGGTTGCTTTCAAATTCGCTCATACTCATATGCATGCTCCTTGAGCGCTTCGCGTAGGCTTTTTCGCGCTCGCCAGAGACGAGTGTCTACGGCGTGACGAGATAATCCCGTCTTGGCTGCCAGTTCCTCCGTACTGGCAAATTTAAAATAGCGTTGATAGATTAAATAACGTTCAAGCTCCGGCAACGTTGCCAGGGCGAGGTGCAATGCTTCGCGCCTCTCACTCTGTTCCAGTAAGTGTTCCATACTGGCTTCTGGATGTGGCGGAAGTGCGACTCTGTTGTCTCCGTCATAGCCCCAACTGGTTGATTTGCGGCTATGTGTTCCATCTGATGTGTGCCATTGGCGATCCTCATCAGCGGACTGGATACTATGTGCCTGGCGACGGCACAGTTGGCGTCTTCGGTCTAACGCAATATACTTTGCGCGCATCGTCAACCATGTGCGCAAAGTTCCTCGACCGGGGTCGAAGGTGTTAATTTCTTGCCAGACAGCTACGAAGAGATCGTTTACGCATTCCTCTGCATCTTGCAGAACGCCAACCCCGTCCAATACCAGACGAATAAAATAAAATACTTCTCTAGAATAGCGGGAAATTAGCGTTTCCAATGCATCGGGATCACGCTCATATAGCCGTTGGGCGAGGTCATCGTCTGACCAATCCTGTCGCACCATCTTCGCTCCTTGCAGACCTGTGTATATCTCTCAGTGATATGGTAAGTCGAGGCACCCTGCTTGTAGTCTCTCGTAAGCAAGACAACTTACTCCTGAAGGGAGAGATAGACATGATTACTGCTCACTCGCCATCCCTATGATACATATACGTTGTGCAGCCCGTATATCTCACATAGTTCTGACTCTCTACAATTTTGCTTAAAAGAACGGTAAATGTCAAGGTCTCTGGTGTACCTGTTCATCGGGCCATGAATATGGAAGCTGACAAATTCGTGTTTGGTATTCAAGTAATAGGAAATATATACGCACGAAAAAAGCATGAAACAGTCTGGCACCTGAGACTTGCTTTACAACAGCATATGCTGCATCGCACCCTGCGGTCACTCCAATTACGAAAACAATGTATGGAGGGAATAGATGACCTTCTTATTGTAGCACCAGATGTAGAGAATGGCGAGAGGTAAATTGTTCAGTTGCGTTCCTGGTGGACTTCTCCAATAGATTTTCTATTGGAGAAACGATGTCACAAACCAACCACCTCATGCATCTCTATATGCAGAGCAGAGTTATGATGTCTGCTGTTGACCCGCACACCATCAGTGGTGCCGTAGGGAGAAAGGATTGCCACATGTTAGGGCTGCACTGGCCTGAGTTGCTCATTATAGTCTCGCTGGGTGTTTTACTTTTTGGCTCGAAGAAGTTGCCCGAGTTGAGCCGCTCTATCGGTAAAGGTATTGTGGAATTTAAGAAAAGCGTGAGCGGGGCAAGCAGCGACGAGAAACTACCGCCCCCGAAGGAATAGTACGCTGTTTTCAATCTCGTACAGGTCAGACAGCTTGTGTATGAGAAGATCTGCTCTCGTTATTTGACCGTGCCAGCTATTGCCAGGATCTTGGGTATCTGGTCGCCTTGTATCTCCAGACAGTGCCAGTTTTCGCCTTTATCGGAACTGGCATAGATATTGCCATCGCTTAAACCCGCGTAGAGCTGCCCTGCTAGACAGGTCAGGGCATAGGGAAAGTGGATCAACGAGGAGAGGACAGGTTTCCAGGGGCCGCTCTGTTGCCAGCGATAAATTGCGGCCTGTGCATTGGGGGAGTAGTGGGCCTGGCGCGGACCTGGACAGGCCGAGATGTACCAGCAATCGGGATCGTCTGCATCGACGGCGAGTCCCCAGGTGTAGTGATGGGAGCGTCCCGCATCGAGGCGTTCCCAGGATTTGCCGCCGTCGCGACTCCATGCCGTGCCACCGCCGCCAGCTTCATAGGCTCGTCCTGCTGCCTGTGGATGCCAGGCGAGGGCGTGAACATCGCGTTGAGCATTAAAGCGATGATCCTCCCACGTTTCTCCTCCATCCTCGCTATACATTAACCCTCCAAGCTCTATGCCGACCAGCAACACCTGTGCATTGTGGGGATTGGGTGCGATCCAGCGAACGTGCGAGGTCCAGGGTCGGGGAGGGAAGCTCCAGGTTGGTGCAGAGGGAATAGCGCGCAAGGCCGCTAATTCGCGCCATGTCTCGCCTCCATCGTTGCTCTTAAACAACATGCTTGGTTCGCAACCTGCGTAGACTGTGCCATCAATGGGGCTGACGGCGAGCGAGAAGATGTTGGCTTGTGGAAGATCGAGATGGAGCCAGGTGATGCCACCGTCCGTGCTTTTCCACATGCCGTTGTCAGAGGAGCCGGCGTAGAGCGTGTTGCTCTGCTGTGGATCGAGGGCCAGACATTGGATGCCTTGACCCTGCAATTTGAGCGAAGCCGTCCAGTTCCCCAATTGTTGCTGGAGGTGCGCAAGACCATCGCCGGTTGCTACAAATAAGTTCATCATTGTGATGCCTCCTGAATCAGGTCATAATCTATCTCCTATGCGTTATTGTACTCTCTATTGCTACTACAACGAAACAAGGACATCCAGTAATTTTGTTACGATAATCTGCTAATTTTGATGGGCGATACGCCAGCACTCAAGGGCAATCTCCCAATCTTCCTCGGTGTGCACGATCAGGACACGCACCGCTGAATCGGCGGCGGCAATATCCTCGTCAACCGGGGAGGCGGCATTTTTCTCAGTGTTCAGGCTCAGGTGGAGATAGCTTAGCCCATCGCAGGCACGCTCACGCACGAGTGGAGAGTTCTCGCCAACGCCACCTGTAAAGGTCAGCACATCTATGCCGCCCAATGCTGCAACCATCATACCGATAAAGAGTCGCAGGCGATAGACATAGATATCAAGCGCGAGCATGGCTCGTTCGTTCTGCTCTTTCTCGATTGCGTGCAAAATCTGGCGTAGATCACCAGAGACGCCAGAGACCCCCTTCAAACCGGACTCTTTGTTGAGGATGCGTTCGAGCTGACCAGTATCATAGCCTTTTTGACGTTGCAGATAGAGCAGGATACTGGGGTCTATCGATCCTGAACGCGTGCCCATCATCAACCCTTCCAGCGGCGTGAAGCCCATCGTGGTATCGATGCTATATCCATGCTGAATGGCTGCTAGCGAACATCCATTGCCCAGGTGACAGTTAACCAATCGCAATGTAGAGGGGTCGCGCCCCAGAATTTGGGCGCTGCGCCGCGTGCAATATTGATGGCTGATGCCATGAAAGCCGTAGCGTCGAATGCCTTGCTCAAACCACTCATACGGACCCGGATAGGTGATGACGTGTGGCGGCATCTGGCTATGGAAACTGGTGTCAAACACGGCAATCTGCGGCTGACCCTCGAATAACTGCTCTGCTGCTTCGATTCCCTCAAGGTTAGCTGGGTTGTGCAGCGGCGCAAACTCTGCTAATTGTTGAATAGCGTCTTTGACCTCTGCGGTAACGCGCGTGCTTGTTCGATAGCGGTCACCACCATGCACGATACGATGCCCAATCATTGCGATGTCGTCTGGTTGCTCAATGACTTTCGTTGGACCGCCCCACAGCATTTGCAGCATTTTGTCGGTGATTTCGGGGCGTGATCGTGTCTCGATCTCCTCTTCGTGCTTCTGTCCGTGTCTATTTTCTATGGAAATGACGGCTTTTCCATTCGTTCTGGTCCAGTCCGCATCTCCCTTCCAGAGTGGCTCAGGTGCCTGCTCCGGTAGCGGTTCCTGTACCTCATACAGACGTATTTTCTGGCTGCTCGATCCAGCGTTTAAGACAAGTATTTTCATGTTGTTGCCAGTATTTCCTTTACTATATGCTGTGTTTAGCAGATAATGTTTCTCAGGTCTGTGGCATCGCACTCTAACTCTTCGTAGAGCCGAAGAATGCTTGCTCTTTGGCTTTGCACTCTAGCATCACATCATACTCTATCCACGTTAGACTGCAATAGAAGGTGCTGTCTTTTCATCCTTCATTGGTAAAGGTGTGATAGCTTTGTGCGAAATTCATCGCTTGACAGAAAGAGATGATGATGGTAGACTGGAAGTACAGACACCAAAACAAACCCTATCCATTATTGGCAGAGAAACGCCTGGTTTTGTTGAGCCAGGCGTTTTTTGCTATCCTGGTCTAATCACGTTTATGAAAAGCAAAAATACATACCAGATCGAATTGAAGAGCATTGAGGTTGAGGGACGGCAGATACAATATAAGATTGTGGGAGAGGGAGAGCCGATCATTCTGGTACATGGACTTTCTGCCTCTTCGCTCTGGTGGAAGCGCAATATTCCCGCCCTTTCGCCACAATACCGCCTGTATCTTGTGGACTTACCAGGGTTTGGTTCGCTAGGATATGCTCGTCATCGTTTTGTTCTCAAGCATGCTGCTACCTGGCTGCTCAAGTGGATGGAGGGCGTAGGATTACAGCAGGCGCATTTCATTGGACACTCGATGGGAGGCTATATCTGTCTCTGGATTGCCGCGCATCATCCCGAAAAGGTTTCGTCGCTTGTATTGGTATCACCTGCTATTTCGCCCAATGCCCACTCAGTTGTTGAATATCTGGTGCCGCTTGTGACCTCTGTTCGCTATTTGACACCGGCCTTCTTTCCCATCCTGGCATACGATGCCCTGCGAGCCGGGCCGCTTGCTATTATCCGAGCTGCAAGCGAACTATTAACGGTGGATGTGCGTGAGGAATTACATATGCTTATTGCGCCGATATTGCTGGTATGGGGCGAACATGATACGTTGGTTCCGCTTTCTATAGGCTATCATATGCGCGATGAAATGAGACATGCCCGCTTCCTGCTCCTCAAGCGGGCCGGGCATGTTAGCATGTTCGATCAGTATCAGCAGTTTAATGCCGCCGTGCTGGAATTTTTGCACTCCTGCCGCTGATGTTCTGAGAAAAAAACATCCACTACAACATTGTAGTGGATGTGATCAGGAAAGATGGGCCTTCTGCTGCGTGGTAGGGACACAGAGAGAGGGTCAGCAGAGAAACCCGTCAGCCACAACGTCTGGTAGTATGCTAGACTTCTTGCTGGCGTAACAGGGTGCTGGCATTTCTCAGTGTCTCACTGAGCGAGACAACATTGCCAATTACTGTCAGCGCGGGCGATGTTAGGCCTTCTTCTCTGGCGCGTTGAGCAATATTCTCGACAGTTCCGGTGACGATGCGCTGGTTTTCCGTTGTACCTTCTTGAATAAGGGCGGCTGGCGTGTCCGCAGACAGTCCACCCTCGATCAAATGTCTGGTAAAATTGGGGAGGGCGGTAACGCCCATCAGGACCACCAGCGTTCCACCCAGGGCTGCCAGTGCCGCCCAGTTGACGGCCTGCTCTTTGTCATGACAGCCCTCGTGCCCTGTAACAAACGTGACTGACGAGGCATGGTCGCGATGTGTGACGGGAATACCTGCATAGGCCGGGACAGCTACAGCCGAACTCACACCCGGCACCACCTCGAAGGGAACGCCAGCCTCCGCCAGCGCCTCCGCTTCTTCGCCACCGCGTCCGAAAATGTAGGGATCGCCACCCTTCAGACGTGCCACTGTACAGCCCTGGCGAGCATAGGTGATCAGGAGAGTATTGATATCTTCCTGGGGTAAGCTGTGATTCTTCGGTCCTTTGCCTACATACATCAGCGCAGCCCCTGGACGTGTCTCCTCCAGAAGCAGCGGACTGATCAGGCGGTCGTAAAGGACGACATCAGCATCACGCAGACAGCGCAACCCCTTCACGGTCATCAGTTCGGGATCACCCGGACCGGCACCGATCAGATAGACTTTGCCGCGTCGTGGCTTTTCATAGAGGTCGTGGAAGTCCTCTATTGTGGTGTAGTGTTGTTCATTTTGTAGTGTCATTGTCACTGCAATCCTCGCTCTGCCAGCCTGGTCGCAAGCGTTGTTGTGGTAGTTGCGACTCCATGTTGCTTTAACAGTTGTACAGTAATGGTGAGCGCCTCCTGCTCGTTGCCAACGGAGAGGAGGTGCAGGATCTCCGATGTGAAAAAGTCGCCGAAAAACTGATCGCGCTGATCGTAGGAGATGTCCTTCCGTTCGCGCAAGAGCGTTCGGGCGACGGTTGCCAGTTGCATATAGCGATCATATGCAGGCGGGAAGGTATCTTCCAATTGCTGCCGAATCCGTTTAGCGAGGCTGGGACTTGCCCCTTCGGTTGAGACAGCGATGGTAAGCTGACCGCGCCTCATGATCGAGGGTAGGATAAAATTGCATCGCGCCGGTACATCGACGATATTCACCAGTTGCCCGCGTTCCTGCGTTTCCTGCCAGATCTGCTCGATTATCTGCGGATCGTTGGTGGCCGCGATCACCACAAAGGCACGCGCCAGATCGCCCGGCTCGTAGGCTTTGCTCAAGAGCGTTACCTCCTGACGAACCGCCTGTTCTTGCAGTTCTGCGCTGAACGTTGGGCTGATAGCGGTGACGCGCGCACCGCTGCGGAAGAGGGCTGCCGCCTTCTCCGCTGCCAGCGCGTCGCCACCAATAACGATAGCTTCTCGACCCCGCACATCAAGCATGATCGGGTAATACTTAGGCATGAAGCTCTTCCACCTGCGCTTGTCTGGCTGCTACACGGGCCTGCAATTCTTCAGCCCCCAGCCGATGATAGAAGTCGCCAAATGTCTCGCCTTCCTTCCGCTCCTCTTTCCAGAGTGCCAGAAGCGGGCGTAATGTTGACGCGATATTTTCGATACGTACATTCTGGAGGAATTTCTCGTTCTGGCGCGTATTGCCCCAGTCACCACCTAGATGGAGATTATAGATCCCTTTGGAGCGTCCCACCAGTCCGATATCGCCCAGGTATGGGCGCGCGCAACCGTTGGGGCAGCCCGTCATACGAATGCTGATCGGCTCTCCACCAACACCGACCTCCTGCATCACCGCTTCGATCTCTTTGACGACATCAGGCAGGATGCGCTCGGCTTCGGCTACGGCCAGACCACAGGTTGGAAGGGCGGGACAGGCCATTGCCCAGCGATATGTACCAGATGCCGAGGGATCAATCGCGATCCCGTACTCGCCTAACGTGGCCTCGATTGCTTTGCGCTGCTCCGATGGGATGTCAATCAGCAGAATATTCTGCCAGGCCGTCAGGCGAACATTGCAGCGGAAGTGCTCGACCACGTGGCGTAGACCAGCCTTCAAATTGTCCCTCACGCGTCCATTGACCACGTGCAGACCCAGGAACCAGCGTCCATCTGCTTGCTGATGCCAGCCGAGATGGTCGTCCACATGGTCAAAATGTACGGGACTTGGATCACTAAGCTCTGTACCCAGGCGGCTCTCTACCTCAGCACGTATCCACTCGATGCCGCGCTCCTCGACCACATATTTCAAACGAGCATGTTTGCGGTTCGTGCGGTCACCGTAGTCCCGCAAAGTCGTGAGAACGCTCTCGACGGTTTTAAGTACCTGATCAGGCGTGATATCGCCTAGCGGCGTTCCCAGGCGAGGATAGGTCTCAGCCTTGCCGTGCGTGGTTCCCATACCACCGCCAACCAATACGGTGAAGCCGACCAGTTCGTCGTTTTCAACCTTTGCTACCAGCCCGACATCCTGCGTGAACACATCAATACAATTATCGTCAGGGTATGCAATGCCTACTTTGAATTTGCGCGTCAGATAAGTGGGGCCGTACATTGGCTCGACATCTTCTTCCGTCTCGCCAACGGTGCTGGCCTTTTCGCCATCAATCCAGATCTCATGATAGGCTCGCGAGCGTGGAGCCAGATGCATCGCGACTTTGTGCGCAATCTCTTGAATCTGAGCCTGAGAGCGATTGGCAATGGGGGCGGGACAGGCCATCACATTGCGGTTGACATCCCCACAAGCCGACAGCGTTGAGAGCAGAGATTTATTGATATTGTACAGGACCGTGCGGATGTTGCCCTTGAGGACGCCGTGCAATTGAATGCTCTGGCGCGTCGTGAAGCGCAACGATCCATTGCCATAGCGGTCTGCCAGTTCATCCTCTACCAGATATTGTTCGGCTGTAAGTGCGCCACCCGGAATGCGTGACCGAATCATGAATTGATAGGCCTTCTCCGCACCGGCTGCCTTGCGCGCCTGCCGTGCATCACGATCCTCCTGCTGATACATGCCGTGAAATTTGATGAGCTGGACCTGATCTTCGCTAAAGCGGCTGCTGTCCTCCGCCAATTCCTCTGCAATGCGCCCACGAAGGTAGTTGCTGTTGGCTTTGATTTGCTCAACTTTACTGCCTACGCCCGGTCCCAGATGCTTGAGCGTAAACGTTGCGGTGTCCTGATCGTCGTGTGTTGTCATTGCATCTCCTCATTTACATGCAAGTTAAGGCGACCACAGGAGGTGCTTCGGCGGTGAATGTGGGATGCCTGGTCACTATGGCTATCCTTTCACATCCTTCGTGGTCAAATGGTGTTACCTTTATCCCTTGTGCTTCCTCTGAATTGTTGATATAGTTAATCAACAAACTAATTTTCTCTCTGTTAAGAGAACTATAAAGTTTGTAGGATGCCCTGTCAAGCCCTACGCAGGTATTGGACATCCAATTCAAGGAAATATGTGAGGAGTATCTACATGCACATTCTTTTGAGTTGCATCTCGACGAAACATTCCATGCTCAAGAAGCATTGGAAGGATTCAAAGGAAGATCGTGAGAAAACGGAGTGTCCTCTGACTGTTCTGGGCAGCCAGGCAAAGCCTAAAGAAGATCAGGGTGGTCTTCTCTGTGTGCTGAATGGCGGCCCATCTGTGCAATCGGCTGTCGAGTTGTCGATGCCTGCTGGGATGGCTCCTTCGGATGGTGGCGTGCTGGTAGCTGCGCTGGATACCATTCATGAAGTGAGCCATGATCTCTCTACAGTCAAGCGCGATGTGATCAGTCTGCCGGTATTTAACCTGTTGCACTCCCTTACACGGACGAAACGCGGTTATCTCGTTGCGAGCACTGGTCTGGACGCTATCTTTGAGTTCACGCGCGAAGGCGAGATCCTCTGGGACTGGTGGGCCACCGATCATGGCTTCGAGTATGCGCCAACCGGAGAGCGCCGTATTCTTGACAAGAACGCCGACCATCGCGGTACCAAATATGGCACTCTGGCGCAGACCACGCACGTCAACTCGGCGGCTGAACTGCCCGATGGACGCATTCTTGCCTCTCTCTTCCATCAGGGTATGATCGTTGCGATTGATCGAGAGACCGGCAACTGGCAGTCTGTACTGGAGGGATTGGATCATCCTCACGCGATTCGAGTGATCGCAGACAATTACATCTCGCTTGCCGATACAGGCCGTGGCCGTGGCTTGATAGTCAAGATTACCGATGGCAAAGGCAGCATTGAAGCAGAGGTGGATGCCAATACAAACTGGTTGCAGGATAGTTATTACGATCAGCGCAGCGACTCCTGGATTCTGGTGGACGGCAAAAATACCCGTGTTACCGTCCGCACAGGCACAAATGGAGATCGCCTGCTGACTCAGTATAACCTTGATCCCGAATGGCGCTTGTACGAGGCCATGCCCCTCTACTAAATATTGTGTGCTGTTTCCAGGCGCGACAATGGCGTCGTGCGTTTTTTCTCCTTCTGAATAGCCTCCTTATCATAAGAGCTAAAAGCGAAAAATGTGAATATACAGCTAATCACACCAACGGCTGATGAAGAACATCACGTTTAGCGCGCTCCGCTCAAACTAGGTGAATAGATCCGTAATAGAAAAGCGAACCTCTTGCTTGCCTGGCGTAGATACTCCTTCGCCTCTTCAGAATCAAAAATCGTTTCATGCTGACTGTTAAACACCAGCACGCCTTGCGGCTTCAGGTTTCTCACAACATCCTCCGGGCCAACTTCAAAAATAGGCGTGAGCGCGGAAGAGCGATAGGGCCAGATGAGGCGATGGGCAGAGAAGTCGATAAAGTGTTCATCGTCGCTCTTCCAGTGTCCATCCTTCGTCTGATGCATATGAGCGATACGCTGCTGTCCTGTCAGGTAGACATTTCCTGCTGAGCCTCGCTTCTTCCTGGCATCGTTGCCTATATAACATCTGGTGCGCTCCACACTGGCTGGTGAAATGCCCCAGTGTGCTCGAATCAGGAGGTCGTCTTCCTCAGGTAAGAAGATTGCCCCGCGATCCACATGATTGTGAAAGCGTGTCGCGGTCAATTCAAGCACTTCGCTCAGTATCTTTTGCCGTGTTTCAGTTGTCACGTGATTCTCCTTCCTTTTCCCATGTCATAAAGAGTGGCAGGTGTGTAAGTACAAGATCGTCAATCTGCTCAATATACTCCTTCTGCTGCATTTTTCGCTCCAAACGCTTATATTTTCGCCACAGCCATGTAAAACTAATGGTTAGACCAATAATAATCAGAATAAGAAACACGATGATGGCATAGAGGTCTGTGGCGGTCATAAGTGCTTGTAGTCGCGTGAACAACGATTGCATAATACCTATTCCGATCTGGCCGAGTGCGTTTTGGGAAATAGCGTCAACAGCATAGAGAATAAATCCCGCTATCGTAACACCGCCGAGAAGCCTGATATGGAGCAAGCGAGACCATTTTCCTGGTCGGGCGGATAGTGTTGTTCGCCTTTGAAGTAGATGTAGTCTTTGCCTCATATTTCTGTATCCTAAATCCCTTGATCGGATGAACGCTGTAAGCCTTCTTGTCAGTATAGATCTATTGCCACATGTCAGCCTTATCTGTATGATGCTGGCAAGAGCGCACGGATAGAGGGTTCGGGACAAGCAAGCATCAGAAACAAATAAGCCTCGCCAGGTGTTCAATTCCTACATTCTCAATAATAAAATTGCCCATCTGTCTGCTTCTGCCAAAAAGCTGACAGAAGCGAGTCAAACAGGCAATATATCCCCTTTAATAAGTATTGACGAGTTTGGTCTGTTTTTTTCAAGCCAGATACCCATGTATTTCTGATTTCTGGTCGGAAATGCGATCATTGTAGGAGTTGGATGTTGGAGAAAGGATGGAGTGAAAGATGAGCAGAGAGTGTACTGAGAAGAAAACCGTTCTTAGTACACTCTCTCGCATGTATATGAATGGTGCGAAGGCCATATGTAAATTACATGAATGATGTGAAGACAGGGTAAGTTTGTATTATCGCTCTGCTCTGTCCTGCCCTTGCTCCCTTTTCATTTGCCGGATCAACTATCCAACGTTCCCTCGCGCAATCCTACAGGAAGTGGCGCGGGACGTTCGCATATGCTTGCTAGCTCCACATGCCGCCCCTCGCGCGAGGCGTCGTGAATGGCGTGCATAATATCGAGGACATGATAGGCCAGTTCGCCGTTTGCACGATGCTGGCGACCCGAACGCAGCGCATAAGCCATATCGGCCACGCCCAGGCCACGACTGTTCTGTGTATAGCCATGCGTCAGTGGCACCTCAGCCCATTCCTGTTCTCGCGCTTTGCGTACGCGCACCACGCCACCAAAGGTGTTGGGATCGGGAACGCTCAGCGTCCCTTCCGAACCGTAAATCTCAATGATCGGCGCGTGATGCCCCCATACGTCGAAGCTGGTGATGATCGTACCAATCGCGCCACTAGCGAAGTCCAACACGCCTGCAATATGTGTTGGTGTTTTCACCGCGATCTTCGTTCCATATTTGGGCTGACTGGTAATGGTGCGCTCAGAGAAGCTAATCCGCGCTGAGCCAGTGACACGACGCACAGGGCCAAGCAGGTTGATGAGCGCAGTTAAATAATATGGTCCCATATCGAACATCGGGCCGCCACCAACCTGATAGTAAAATTCGGGATCGGGATGCCAGCTTTCGTGTCCATGTCCCATCATAAACGCGGTTGCAGCCACCGGCTCACCGATCACTCCGTCGTCAATGAGCTTGCGACACGTTTGCAGACCGCCTCCCAGGAAGGTATCTGGCGCACCACCAACGCGTAGCCCTCGTTCGCGTGCCGTTGTCAGCAGCGGTTGGGCTTCCTCACGCAGCGCGGCCAGCGGCTTCTCGTTGTACACCGATTTTCCCGCCTGGAGCACCGTCAGACCGACCGGGCCATGAGCTTTGGGGATCGTCAGATTGACCACAATGTCAATGTCTGGATCGGACAGCAACTCTTCGACACTACATGCTTTAGGAATGTCGAACTCAGCGGCCCTCGCCTTTGCACGTTCCAGGTCGATATCCGCACAGGCGACCACTTCGAGGATCTCGAAACGCTTGCCCGCTTGCAGATAAATAGGGCTGATGTTGCCGCAGCCGATGATACCAATCCGCGTTCTAGAATCTGTCATTGTTTTTCTGTCTCCCGAGTTGTTCCTTCCTGGCAAACCACCAGGGTTCCCTTCTTGTATAAACAGAATACCTTCTCTATGACCTTGAGATCAACCCCTGCTAGCTGATTTTCGCGTGTTATGCATCATTTTATCTGTTATGTCGCCGCTGTCGATCAATCTCGTACAGAAAAATCGAGGTGGCGCAGGCCACATTTAGCGAAGAGGCAGAACCAGCGATAGGGATTTTCACGATGGTATCGCACAATTCGCGGTATGTTGCGCTCATGCCCCATGTTTCGTTGCCCACTATCAGTATCGTTGGAGTGGTGAAATTGTGTTCCTCAATGCTGTAGTCGGCCTTCTCGTCGCTGCCCACGATCTGTATCTGACCATATTGCTTTTTCAGCGCGTCAAACCAGGGCAACAACTCTTTATGTGAGGGCAGGCGCACAGTGGGCAGAGCAAAGAACGAACCGGTGGATGAACTGATGGTTTCGGGATCGTATAGATCAACGGCGTGACCAGTAATCACCAGCCCATCTACATGCAGGGCATCACACGAGCGCAGGATCGTTCCCAGATTGCCAGGATTGGCCGGTCGATCAAAAATCACAATCAAGGGTTTCTCTTTGAGAGGGATGTGCGCGAGGTTATCGTCAGGCATGGCAACGATAGCTATAAGTTCCGATGCCTCCTCTTTATTGCTCAACTTTTGCATCAGCGGCGAAGGTAACTCATAATGAGTTTGCGCTTGCGAATCGCGGAGGATATTTTTGACCCAATCTGAAGGCTTGTGGTCGCGTGCATACAGGAAGGCGTTGATGGTCCAGCCATGCTTGAGCGCCTGGTTGATTGGTCGCACGCCTTCCACAAAAAATTCCTGGTGTTTGTGTCGCTTCTCTCGTTTGCGCCGCAGTGTCTCCACATGCTGAAAATCATTGTTCTCTGAATATATCTTGACTACTCTTGGCTTCATCTCTTCAACCTCGTTTGTAAGTGTCTGGTCGATAGTGATTCATTCATAGTAGCGCCTTTCGCGCTAACTGGCAATTATGCACTGTTTCTGACGGCCTCATCCTGCTAAGAAGCAGACTTCTTATAGTAATTTTGTGCGTAATTTGAAGAGCAAGAATCAGATAGTTTTCGCATCTGTCTCTTTGTATACTCCAGGTGAGGAAATGCCGCGTGAGATAGCATGTGGCTTGAAAGGAGAACAATAATGACAAAATCCTACTACAGTACGGTATTCCAGGAGTCTGCCGATCAAATCTGGGCAGTTATTCGCGACTTTGGCAACTATACCGTGTGGGTGGAAGGTGTCAGCGAAACGTTCATTGAGGATGGCAAGGCGGGTGATCAGGTTGGAGCCATCCGCAATGTTTGCTATAGAGATAAGAATATCCGTCAGCGGTTGCTGGCACACTCGGATCGCGACCGCTTCCAGATCTACGAGTTCTGTGACCCTATCCCCTATCCATTGCGTCATTTCGAGGCGACTTTGCGCATCACTCCTGTTATCGATGGAAACGGAGCCTTTATCGAGTGGTGGGCTACATTCGACTGCGAAACTGCTGAGGAAGATCATTGGTCGCCGTTCTTTGTCAACTCGTTCGCACAATGGCTAGGGTCGTTACGCGCTCATCTCACTAATTAAGCATCAGGCTTATGGGAAAACGATCTGGTCGGTATGACTAGTGGATGGAAATTTCCTTTCACAAACAAGGCATTTCGTAGTGTAGCGATTTATCGCTACACTACGAAAGATTTTGCCGCTTTTGGTTGTTACGATTTATAATCGCTCTACGACAAGAGACCTTCCCGCCTTTGGCTGACAGGAGCGATTAGATCACTTCCAGGCCATCGACATCGGGTAATGATTGGTATGGGACGTGTGGTTCGGTCTGATACCAGAAAGAAGTTGAGGCGATATCATCTTGCAAAGGGAGATAGCGGTGGCCGCTGCGCCAGCCGAGCGCCTGAATGGTCACGCGCAGATCTTGCTCGAAGCGGATCGGGTCCATGATGTGCCAGCGATACATGCCGAAGCGCTGTTGGCTGCGATAGAGTCCGTCCGGCTTGATCACCTGTGGCAGGCCAAGAAATGGCGTGGAATAGACGCCATAGTTGCCCTGTGGATGCTCAAAGTTCCAGGCACCGCCGAAATAGTCTTCGGTACCGGTCCCACAGATAGTGGGAAAATCGTTATCGCCGTCGAGATAGAATTTGATCTCGCCTTCGCCCCACCAGCCAGTATTGTTACTCTGCCATGCCAGATAGGTGCCGACGTAATGGCCCATGCCCTGCACATTGTCGAGCAAGGTGTGTACCTCTTTATAGGGTAACGGATTACTGCGCCTCCATTGCGCATGGAAGTAGCCAGCATCTTCTGGGACATCGGTTAGCGTGTAATCGATCTGGTAGTAGACGATGGCGTCTTCTGTACCCACATTCTCCAATGTCAGGCGTGCATGCTGGCGAAATGGCATCTCCCAGTACGAGTTCATGCCACCAGCCGGGTTGACCGCAATGGGTTGTGAGTTGACGCTGCAACGCTCGCACCAGCCATTGACGAAGAAGTCGCCCAGCGGACATTCTATCGAGGGCTGTTCCTCGCCATCCCAATAGGCGCGCAGGATCAGTCTGCGCCAGTTGGCGGGAAACGTGGTCAGCCAGAAGTGTTGTATCGCGCCCGGACCATCGATCTCTCCCAGTATAAAGGTGCTGTTGGCAGCAATGTTGACGGACGGCGAGATTTTCCAGCCCTGCCCCAGATCACGCGCACAACTGGCACCCGTTCCCTCCGTCGCCATACCGCCGCGTCCTTTCTCGCCAGTGAAGTTCTCAGGGCTAATCGAGCGTGTTTTTGCTCGTGAAAGCCGCGAAATATTGCCCAGGCCCATTCCCAGACCGTTAAAATTGTACTGCGTTATCACTACGTATTATCCTCTTTCTAACATATGAAAATAGCTATTGGCATCCCTCCGATTTCGTGGATGCATCAATTATTGGTGCATCTGGCAAATGTTCTGGGGGAGAGAAGTTCTCCCCACCCGTAGCGACAAGGGGGGTGTGGAGGGGCTGCGGGGGCCTTGCGCTTGTCGCCCTCCCTTTATCGTCGGTGCAACAGCGACAAGCGCAAGGCCCCCGCCAAGACCCCACAACCCCCCTTGTCGCTACGGGTATCCCAAACATCCTTTGTGCTCAGAGCCATTTCCCCTTCAATTGCCGGATGCATCAATTATGCACGCTGGAAAAGTGGGGCCAGCGCGTTATAAGTCTCTTTATAGAGCGCATAGCCCTCATCGTAGATCGTGTGCGTTGACAGATCAGGTTCTACTGTGATGCCTGGGTGGACCATCTCCTGACCCGCCGTTTGCAGATCGGGATAGGCTCCGGCTCCAACAGCTGCACAGATGGCACTGCCAAGCGAGACCGCATCCGGGACGGTGGTGAGTGTGAGGGGAACGCCCGCGACATCGGCCAGGATTTGCAGCCAGAGCGCGCTGCGTGTCCCTCCACCACAGGCCGTGATATGCGTTGTCGGCACTCCCAACTCGCCCAGCTTTTCCAGAATGTGTCGGTTGCCATAAGCGGTCCCCTCATAAACTGCTCGCAACAGATGGCCCGGCCCATGTGCGGTGGTCAGACCCCAGATGGTGCCGCGTGCGCGTGGATCTTTGATCGGTGTGCGGCTCCCCTGCCAGAAGTCGAGCACCGTCAGGCCATCGGCCCCCGGTTTGATAGCGGCAGCGGCAGCATCGGCGGCAGCATAGCGCTCCGCTCCAACTGGCAATGCTCCTCCTAATAGATCGAGTAACCAGCGTACCGTGCCACCTGTGCTGGCTTGCCCCGCCTCAATCGTCCAATCGCCGGGGATGACAGCATCCTCGAATGGACCCCACAGGCCGGGATCGATAACTGGCCCTGGCGATTGCACAAGCTGACAGGTCGAGGTACCGGTGATGAGAGCCAGCGTGCCAGGAGCCAGTACATTCATGCCGATCATGCCAGCATGGGCATCAATGCCGCTCATCGAAACGGCTATCCCTGCCTGCAATCCCAATTCCTGAGCCGCTTGCGCGGTCAACTCGCCTGCTTTAACGCCCATTGGTACGACTGTACCCGGCGCTTTCTGCGGCAGGTCTTCCAGGCCCACGCTCTGTAATAAACTGAGCGGCCAGCCAGCAGGTGTCGTATCATCCGCGTTGGCGCGATAATGCCACTTGGCGGCGGCGCTGTTCAGAGGAATGGCCCAGGAGCCAGTCAGACGCCAGGTGAGCCAGCCCATTTGCTCCACCAGATAGGTTGCCTGTTCCCAGAGCGCAGGTTGCTGTTGCTTGAGCCAGAGCACTTTAGGGATCGGCCATTCCGCAGGGACATCGCCCCCGCAATAGCGCAGAATCGGATCATGCGTCTCCGTCAGTTGTCGGGCCTGCTGAGTTGCGCGCAGATCCATCCACATAATGCTGTCGGTAAGCGGATTACCTGAAGCATCGGTGAGCAGGATGTCGCATGGCGCGTCGATGGCGAGTCCGATCACACGTGACGTATCTACATTGCTCGCCGCCAGACAGGCGCGCACCGCCGTTACCAGTGCATGCCACCAGTCGGCGGGACGCTGTTCTGCCCACCCTGCCTGGGGATAGAGCGTTGTGTAGCCCTGATCGTAAAAGTGAAGCGGCTCCCCTTGCAGATTGAAGAGACCTGCACGCAGGCTTGTCGTTCCTGCGTCGATGCCCAGGACATAAGCGTTTGACCTGTCCGCTGTACTCATAATCACTCCTCAGATGGATTAGCGGCCCTCGCCATACACGCGCGCCTCGATGCCCAGCAGATTGGCAACCGTGCGCAACTCTTCAACCCAATCGCCATAGACGGCGTGAATATGGTTGCTGGCATATGTTGCGATAAACTCATCGGCGGAACACTCGAAGCGGGTAAAGGCGTGCGGCCACGCCAGATCAGTTTGCTTCATCAGCGACATGTTCTTCTCTGCATCGTATTGTACAAACTCGCCGCGTAGAATCGCCAGCCAGTACTTGCCATTGAGCCGGGTCAGGCGAGCAAACGTTGCCTTGCCTGGATGCGCCAGATGATGCACGCTCGCCCCACCAGCCGGGAAGTAGAAGCCTTCCGGGTAGAAGTGGACATTGGACAGGTTATCTTTAGGGTCAAATGAGCCGCCCGCAAAATAGGTCGCATGCTCGCCGGAGTTACATAGATCCCAGATGCCCAGATCGGCATGATAGTGGCGCACATCGGCGAAGAGAACCGGCGTATGTGCCAGATGCTTGAAGATCTGCATCGTCAGCGCCGCATCCATATCGGCCTCGGTCGCGCAGACGTGTGGCTCGTGTGGCCCGTCCCAATCGTAAGGATCATTGAGGAAGGCTTCGGTGACATCCATTGTGCAGAAGTGATTGGTCAGTTCGGGCTGTGCTTTGATGCCGGAGAAGTCGAGGCGATACTCCTCAATAAGCTGTTTCATCGCATAGGTGGCGCGAATCTGCGTCTGGAGCTTCTCTGGTGTGAGCTGTTGCCCATCGTAATGAATATGTCCGATGTTCTCCTCCAGCCACTTGAAGGCCGAACTTACCTTTGCCTGTGGCACCTCGGCAGCCAGACGGATGATTTCGCCCTGGTCGATGTGTTCGACATCGACGCCGAAGACGGAGAGCCATGTGGCGGGATCGGCGGTTGCGGTATACATTCCCATCGGACGGCCACCAATCAGGCCAAAAGTCTGTCCACGCAGTCTTGACACGGCCCCGGCAGCGCGTACAAATGTGCTGATGCGATTATAAGTGGTGTTATCCTCGATATCGCCATACGCACGTGCATATGGGGTGCCAGCCTGATTCAGTCCGCCGGCGCTGGCAAGCATGCCTACCAATCCAGGGTATTGCGGATTGATATTACTGAAGAGCAGGAAGGGACCGGGCGCAAAACGCGAAGCCAGCGCTGGCAGGTGCGGAAATACCCAGACGGCGAAGTTGAAAATAGTACAATCGCAGCCATTGGCGGCAAGGCGTTTGGCCTCACGCACGGCGCTTTCGTTGGTGCAGATAATCTCTTCACCGGCGATCACGCGATGCCCATCTGCTTCGAGGTGATGGCGAATACGATCCTGAGAACGACGATTCAACTCATCTACCTGCTCAGCAACGAACGGACGGCCATCAGAAAAGGTTAACAAACCTATAGTTGCCATTGAATCTGCGCTCCTTTCAGAGACAAGCGAAAATATTAACGGTGAGATGTCATCTCCTCACAGGCGGAATGCTCTGGCTCAGGAGGGCGAGAAGATCCGCGAATGCAGAGCGTGGGCGCCAGCATAATCTCCTGCCGTGAACATGTTTCCGGCTGTTGTAGGCGTTGAAAAAGGCGTAACGCTGCCGTACTGCCCAGTTCATACACCGGTTGCGTGACCGTGGTGAGTGAAATGGCACTCAGGGCGGCCCAGGGCATCTCGTCGAAGCCCACAAGAGCGATATCGTCGGGAATACGTAGGCCGCGAGCAGTAATGGCCTCAAGCGCCCCTATGGTCATCACATTATTGCCAACAAATAACGCATCGATAGGTGGTTGCACATCTAACAACTCCTGCGTTAGCTGATACCCGTCTTCCTGCTTGAACGTGCCATTGCGCTCAAGCTGCGGATCACGTGGCAGGCCCACATCTTTGAGCGCCTGACGATATCCCTCCAGGCGTTCGCGCCCGGTCGTCACCGTTTTAGGTCCACTGATAATGCCGATGCGCCGATAGCCATTGGTGTGCAGATGCAAAATGGCATCGTAGACGCCACGCTGATTATCGATCAGGATCACATCGGTACTGGCATCTTTAATGCGCCTATCCACCGCAACTACCGGAATATGATGCTGGTGAAATGGTTGTAATATGTGTGGCTGTTCGCGTGTGGGAACTACCAGCACACCAGCGACCCGTTCCGCGCACAACACCTCAATCGACTGCTGCTCCTTCTGCGGATTTTCATCCGAATTGCAGAGAATCAAGCTATAGCCGTTGCGATGTGCGACATCCTCGACTCCGCGAATCAGTGTGGTGAAAAACGGATTTTGAATATCGCTAATCAGCAGACCGATAATGCTTGAATGGTTGGCTCGCAATAGCCGCGCTGCTCGACTCGGCTGATAGTTCAGCGCCTCAATAGCGGCGCGCACACGCGTTACCACCTCTGGATTAACATGTGCTGTCCCGTTGAGGACGCGTGAAACGGTCGCGATTGAGACTTTTGCATGCCTGGCGACATCTTGAATGGTTGCCATGTGTTTACAGTTTTATCTTTCCGGTAGCGAGTAAATGAGTGCCCAGTATTGCCCCACTCATAGCTCTGTACCCGCGCTCGTGTTTCCATGTCTAGCTATGAAATCATTTTCAAGATCCATTCGCTTGATGCCGGGAGAATGAAATAATATGAAAATGATTTCATAGCAATGGAAAATGGATGTCGGGTAACATCTCTTGAGATGAGTATAGTGAACCGCATCTTGCTTTGTCAAGAGCGAAAAAGAAACAGATAAAAAGGTAAAATCAGGGTAAAATGAGAATTTTAATTGAGATTTTAAAATTCCTTGCTGGAGGGTTGACAAGAATAATCCGGCTGTGTACTATGTTGTGTAATGAGACGGCACAAATATGTGAAAACAATTTCAAGGTTCTGATGGGGAATTATCGTTTTTGTAAAGAAAATGTTTTCACATAGTGGCTTTGTTTACTCGCGAGAAACGGCCTCTCTCTATCTGTCAGCTCTCTATTGCCCGGTTTTCCGGCTAGAGATGCTGTATAGAAAATGGTGGGGATGGTGGTTTGGCCTCCTGCAAGGTTGCGCTGGCCTGGCCTCGCCCCTCAACGTCTTTCATGAAAACCGTTGCGGAACGTTACCGCAAAAGAAAGACATGGTGAATGCATGGACACAGAGCGTCCTCAACTGCAAAAGTTTGAGAAACAAGACTTTTCTCGCCGATCATTTTTGAAAGGTGCCGGTGCTACCAGTGCGGCGGCCCTGAGCGTTGGTGGTATTTCTAGCTTGCTGGCGGCTTGCGGAGGGAGTAGTGGCAGCAGCGGTGGTGCGTCTGGCGCAATGCAATTCTGGAATTTCTACGCCCCGGGTGGCAGTTCCAAGCAGCAGGCTCAGTGGTTTGTGTCGATGGTTGATGCCTGGAACAAAGCCAATAAGAGCCAGATCAAGCTCACGTACATTACCGATTACACTAATGGCTCCAAGCTTCAGACCTCGTTTGCTTCGGGTCAGGGACCAGACCTGTTCCTGATTAGCCCCGGCGATTTCTTGCGCTACTACAATGGTGGGGTGCTGAAAGATTTGACGCCGTACATCGATAAATCGGTCCAGGACGATTTTTATCCTGATGTGATAGCCACACGACAGGTTGACGGGAAGATTTACGGTATACCAATGGAAGTGGAGCCGATGGCCTTCTACTATAGCGTCGATGCTTTTGAGAAAGCCGGACTCAACGAAAACGATGTGCCGAAAACCTGGGACGAGTTGTTGGAGGTAGGTGCGAAACTCAAGACCGCCAAACGCTACGGTATTTTATTTGAGACGACCCCCGGCTATTATCAAAACTTTACCTGGTATCCTTTTCTCTGGCAAGCTGGTGGCGAGGTGGTTGATCCCAACACAAAGAAGAGCGGCTTTAACTCTGAGGCAGCGGTAAAGGCATTGAAGCTCTGGCAGGACGCAGTAAAGCGTGGAATCGCACCCCGGACTACTGTTGGCACTGGTGGCTCCGATATTGTGGCGAATATGAACGGCAACTATGCTGCTATCGTAAATTGCGGCATTTGGGGTATTTCGGCGATGCGCGAAAGCGCTCCCAAATTCAAATATGGCGTCTTCAAGTTGCCGATTCCCACTGGTGGCAAGGATAGGACGATTGGCGGCGGTTGGGCGTTCTGTGCCAATGCCAAGGGTCCCAATGCTGAGGAGGCCGCCAAGTTCTGCGCCTGGGCACTTGCTTCTGCAAAAGAAGATTCTATTCAGCGCGGCGTCGATTGGATCATCAAAGCCAAGTCTGATATCGGGCCACGTAAATCGGTGATGGATGCGGCGGCAAAAGATGGTGGCTTTAGCAATGGGCCGATGAAGATCTTTAAGGATGAGATTGCTCCAGGCGTTCGCGGCGAGCCACGCTATCCACCAGAGGTCTATAAGCCCGTTTCCGATGCGATTCAGGCCTGTATGCTCAATGGTGCTGATCCCCAGCAGCAAGCCGAAAATGCTGCTAAAACCATTGATACCTTCCTCAGCGGCTATTCGGGAGCGCCGATGTTCTAATTTATAAAGGCATGACGGTAGTAGCGCCAATCCCTTGCGGTTGGCGCAATTCCTTGCGGTTGTCGCTTGCCGCATGTACTGACCGCAAAATCACAATCAACTGCTATTGATAATGTAGTCTGGTTATTTGGAGGCCAGAGGGTATGAGTACGACTTCCGCTGTTCAGGAGAAAGACGGAGTACGTCAGGTTCGGGGGAGGTATCGCGGTAGCGGCCTCTCTCGCAAACATCGTGAGTGGATTGCCGGGTATCTCTTCCTGGCACCGGACTTGCTAGGATTGCTCGTGTTTCTGGCGGTTCCAATGCTGATTTCGCTTGGTCTGGGCTTCTTTGAAGTTGATGGATTCGGCAATTTTAGTTTTGTTGGCACGCGAAATTATCTTTTGATGTTTGCCGACGCGCAATTTCTTACCAGCTTGCGCGTCACTGTAACCTATGTAGTGCTGGTGGTTCCTGGCATTTTCATTGCTGGATTGCTGCTGGCGCTGCTGGTAAAACAGCGCATCCCTTTTGTGGGTATTTTGCGTAGTATGTTCTTTATTCCTAATGTCGTGAGTCTGGTGGTGGTTGGGTTCGTCTGGAAATACATGCTGGCCGATAATATTGGTCTGGTGACGCAGCTGGTGCAATCAATGGGGCTTGGCTCGTTTTCCTGGCTGGGTGATCCCCGACTGGCGTTGGGAACGGTGCTGTGTGTGGTGATCTGGTTCAGCATGGGCTACAACATGATTATCTTTCTGGCTGGATTGCAGGAGATCCCACGCGAATATTATGAGGCGGCAAGCATTGATGGGGCCGGAGGTTGGACATCTTTCTGGAATATTACCTGGCCGCTGCTCAGGCCAACCAGCTTCTTTGTCCTGCTTACTCTGATGGTCTCTGCTGTGTCGGGTCAGAGCGGCTTTGACCTGATTTATGTGATGACCAAAGGCGGTCCGGTGAATTCAACGGCGCTGGGTATCTTCTACATCTATCAACAGGCATTCCAGTTCGGACATTATGGCTATGCCGCAGCGATGGCCTCGTTCCTGGTCGTGATTATGCTTGTGGCTACCATCATTATGTTTGCTGTGACGAAGGGAGGTCGTTTTGATTTCGAGTAATATGGCCGTGCGCTCCGAATATCTGAGGCCAAAGCGCATCATTGTATTTGTGGTGACGCTTATCCTGGCCCTCTTAACGATCTTCCCGTTGCTCTGGATGCTCTCAGCAGCTTTCAAGGGACCGGACGAGACCGGCTCGAACAGCTTGATTCCACAGGCAGCCACACTGAGCAATTTCATCTACGTCTTTACCCAGGTGCCTTTCCTGACCTATATGCTCAACAGTTTTTTTGTTGCAGTGACTGTGACGGTGGTTGCCCTGCTCTTTCATTCGATGGCGGCCTATGCGCTTTCCTGGCTCAAGTTCCCCGGACGCGATGTAATCTTTCTCGCCATTTTCTCGACGTTTCTAGTGTCGCTCCCGATTATTCTGGTGCCACTCTTTATCCTGGTTAAGACGCTGGGCCTGCTCAACTCCTATGGCGGCCTGATTATCCCTGCTATCTTCAATGCTTTTGGCATTTTTATGCTGCGTCAGTTTTATATTACTATTCCGCGAGAACTGGGCGAGGCGGCAGTACTCGATGGGTGTAGCTACTGGCAAGTCTACTGGCATCTGATCCTTCCTTTAAGTAGGCCGATTATGTCGGCCCTGGCCGTCTTTTTCTTCCTGGCAAACTGGAATAGCTTTCTCTGGCCTCTTACTATCACCAGCGATCAGAACTTTTGGATGGTCCAGATTGGTATTGCGGCCTTTCAACAGCAATACTCCTCAGCCTGGAACTACGTTATGGCGGCATCGGTGGTTGCGGCGATACCAACATTACTGCTGTTTTTCTTCTTCCAGCGCCAACTGATTGAATCGATCAAATCTACCGGTATCAAATAAAATCTCGCTTCTATTGAGGTATGGAGGTAATGGGACTTCTCTAAGGTGGAGAGAGTCTCATTATCTCTTGCCAATCTCCACAAAAAACGTTATGATCGGCGTGTCCTCGGGAAACTTCTATCAAGGGGGGATCAGTGTCTATGCCGGATATTCTGAACTATGTTGTCCTCATCCTTTTTTGTATTCTGGCTGGCTGGTTATTGGGCCGCCTATCTTCTCGTCGTCAGCGCTCACTCCCGCAGGACAGGTCGCGCGAAACGATCTCTGCTCGTCGCTCTGTTCAAGTTCGCCCTATTACATATGAGCGCTTTCCTCGATTGCGCGAGAACATTCGTCAGGTGCAGGTGCGCCGGGAACTGCTCAATACGCTGACCGCGCCTTCTGCCTCGTTCGTCGCCCTGCTGCGTTATCGTGCCATCGATCTCTACCGTTCTCAACACGATGTTTCCTGGGAGGAAGCTGCACAGGCGATCAATGCTTTGTACGATAATGCTGCGTTAGCTTCTGGGCAACAGGGTGCTGATCCTCTTGTGACGGCGCTGCTGCTGCAAGCTGGTTGTCGCCAGGATGCAATGATCTATTTTTGTCAAAGCACTGGTGCTATATCGAGCGAGGCTGTAGGGGCGATAGACTTTCTCCAAAACCTGCTCAATAAGAATGACTGGTCCTTTGCGCAGGGTACGTTTGAGCTTGATTTAGCCTCATTGCAATTTCTTATCCATTGCGGTTACGAAGCACTGGCGATCCGCTATTACCGCGAACGAACTGATGTGAGCCTGACGGAGGCGTACAGGATTGTGCAAGATATGTCCAGAGAGGTATTTAGCCAGAAGAGCAGGTAATGTGTTGGAGCAGTTAGCAAAGGAAGTTGAGCAACGCTGTAAAGCTGTGGTCTCATGACAATCTTCGCTATTAGATCCACTAGTGCGCACAACTCCCATTTTCTAATTCATTTCCAACTCAGTCCCAATTCCATTTTTTCCTTTTTGAAGCTATAACCATAGGTGAAACATTCAGGCTGGTTTACTACATCTTCTGTATCACAATCTTGATCATCTATGGGATTCATCACTTGAAAAAGGAAATACAACGATGAAACAGCTCTTCTCTGTCCGTTTGCCCAGATGGAGATATCACCTGGCTTTACTTGCGATGCTTGTGGCAATCTATGTGCCTGTCAGCGCGTTTTTGCTTGCTTCCAATGCACAGGCGGCATCACAGACCAGCTACGTTGTCGTTCTTGACGCGCTCCACCCTGGCGAAAGTGTCTCTCAGGTGCTTTCTTCTGGGTACGTTGCCGGTAATCAACCCCTGGCAGCGCTCGCCAAATCAACGCTGATTATCAAGTTATTCCCTGATAACAATTGGAAGGGGGGCCAGTGTCAGTTTATGGTTCCAGAGGCACTTGCTCTGAAACGGTCTCCTATGGCATGCCCAATTCTTCCCTCAAGAAGGTCCATTCTTTCTATTCCTATGGCGGCTGTCGGACAACAACGGCTTATACAAAGACCAATTATAAGGGAAGCGCTTATCACTGGGACTTATATAGCCCAAAGTATGTGGGGGAACCGTGGAGATCCCATTTTAGTTCGTTTATTAGCAGTTGTGGATGCGTAATTTTTGGGTAATCTGCAACCCTCAAAGTCCGAGAGGCCATTTCATCTGATAAGTTACAGACGTGTATGAGAAGGATCATAAGCCCTTTCCATACACGTCTGATACTACTACATTATGCGCGTTTTACAGCCGCTAAACGGTGCTGAAATGCTGTAAACGGGCCGCTGTGATTGGCCGGGATATGTCCATGTAGATGCGTTCCGTTCTCTTCATATTCCTCGCTGTCGATAGTACCGAAGCGATGGAAGAGAGCCACCAGATCGCCGCGCTCGTAGGGGATCAACACGTCCAGTTCGACGAATTGCCGGATCAGGGCGTCGCTGATGCAGCGTAAAAGCGCATCAATGCCGGTGCCGTCGATGGCTGAGACGCGCACGCTCGGCATTTTCGCCGCCAATCCTTCCAGATGCAGTTGCATATCGGCAGGCATCTGGTCGATTTTGTTAAGCGCGATAACCACTGGCAGGCCACCAGCGCCGGTTTCCTCCAACACCTGCTCCACGACTTCGATCTGACGCAGCACGTGTGGATGTGAGGCATCGACTACATGTAGCAGGAGATCAGCCTCGCTTGCCTCTTCCAGCGTGGCGCGGAAGGCCGCAACCAGCGTTGTTGGCAGGCGTTGCACAAATCCCACCGTATCGGTCAGGAGAATTTCCTGGCCGCCGGGCAGCCGCACGCGCCGGGTCATGGGATCAAGCGTGGCGAAGAGCTTATCTTCGGCCAGACTTTGTGTTCCAGCCAGACGATTGAGCAGGGTTGATTTGCCCGCGTTGGTATAGCCTACCAGTGCCACGACGGGTGCACCAGTATATTTGCGTCGATCGCGATGGAGTTGTCGCTGTGCGCGTACCTGCTCGATCTCCTCTTCAAGCTGATCTTTCTGGCGACGCAGCATACGGCGGTCAACCTCGATCTGCTTCTCACCTTCGCCGCGCTGCTGTGTGCTACCACGCTGTCGTGAGAGGTGGGACCATTGGCGCGCCAGACGAGGCAGATCATACTCGATCTGAGCTAGCTCAACCTGTAAGCGACCTTCACGAGTGCGGGCGCGCTGTCCAAAGATGATTAAGATCAGCGCTGTGCGGTCGAGAACCGGGACGCCAAGTTCGCGTTCCAGGTTACGGTGCTGAACTGGTTTGAGTTCTAGATCGAAGATGGCGGCGTCGCAATCATGAAATTCGACCAGTTCGGCGACCTCTTTCACTTTGCCCGTTCCAAGCAGCGTGGCGGGATGGGGATGCTCCATCTTTTGCACGATGCGATCGGCACAGGTCACGCCAGCAGTGGAGGCCAGTTGCTCCAGTTCATCCATCGATTCCTGCACGGGCCACTCGTTCTCAGGCATCTCCACTCCCACCAGAATTGCGCGTTGTGGTGCCTGGGAGAGCAGGCCGCTCATCGGTTTATCGTCTTGTATTTGTGTCATCTGTATTTGTGTATTGGGGGCATTGCGTTCTGTCATACGTGTCTCCTTCGCAATAGAGGTTTTCTGCGCCGTTGCATGATTGGTAATGGTGGTGTTTATCTGCTTGCCGTTATCTGTCAATGCAGCCCTCCAATGAATAATATTGTGAATCATGAAAGAAGATGTGTCATCATCTGACGGAGCGGTGAGATAGATGTTGTAGGAAAGCAGGTGGTGAAGCGGCAGGGAAAAGGTGTAATCTGGAAAAAGCCAGATAGTGTGTGTAGAGCACAAAAAAATGATAGCCTTCTTCACCATGTCCCACAACAGCACAGGTCAGACCGCAACAAAGGTTGCAACAGGTCAGATGGATTCTGTGTAATTGTTGTGGAATTAGTTGAAAACTATCACGCTCGTTTGACGCTCCTGATGAATTGATTGTATATAAGTATACACGAAAATGGCCCAAAAATCAAGGGCTGGCGGCGAACGAAGAAAAGCTATAGTGTCGCCAGCCTGTTGCGTTAGTGCGCATGTCTCTTATGTTTGAAGAGATGGAGGCTCGTTCTTGCAGGATGAGAAACGATCAGGGCCAGGGCGAACAACAGTCCAAGCAGACCACTGAAGCTTGCGGCGGCCCAGGGAAGCATGTTGCTCATACCGCCATTGCCGATAGCGACAAGCACAATCGCGACAATACAGCTTAACGAGAACCAGAACTCCCACCAGCGCCATAAGTAGGCGTGAGCGGTATCTGGGACCGTGAGCAACCTTTCTCCAAACAGATAGATGCCAATTGTTGTCAGAATGAGTATCAAAATGTATCCCATTGCCTTACCTCCCTGTGTGGGTCTCGGATCAATTCCTGTTTCGTTGCTTTAACTATAAGCGAGCAACGTCTCTACCCCATCACAAAGCGTTCAGGCAAGGTTACATTGGCGTCACAGAAAACAAGCAATAATCACGAACCAAGCGTCAGAGGTAGTTCATTGAGGCCGCGAAAGATCATAGCGGGAAAGAACTCAACCTCTGCTTCGTTCTCGATTCTAGGGGCGGGCAAACGTCTGATCAAAGCGCCCAGAGCAATCTCGGCTTCGAGCCGGGCCAGCGGCGCGCCCAAGCAATAATGGATGCCCTGTCCAAAAGCGAGGTGACGATTTTCCGCGCGCTGGATGTCCAGCCGGTCGGGATCTGCGAATTGCGCCGGATCGTGGCTGGCGGCTCCCAGAACTGCATAGACGTTTTGTCCGGCCTCGATCTTTTTATCGCGGAGGACCAGATTTTCTTTTGCTTTGCGCGCCGTAACCTGCACCGGCCCGTCGTAGCGCAACAGTTCCATAACCGCCAGTTGCAGCAGGTCGGACTGCTCTTTAAGTAATTGATATTGCGTGGGGTTGCGCAGCAGTGCCAGCATGCCGTTGCCCAGCAGGTGCGTTGTGGTTCCGTGACCAGCGGCAAGCAAAAGAATGCAGTTGCCAAGCAGCTCTTCCTCGCTCAACATACTGCCGCCCTCTTCAGCTGTAATGAGAGCCTGGATCACGTCGTCTTTGGTCTGAGTGCGGCGCTGAGCAATGATCTGGCGGAAATAATCCATAAACTCGCTGACGCCCATAAATGCTTGCACCAGTTGCTCCTGGGTCAGTTCGCCGCCGTCAAGAATTGTACCGAAATCGTTGGTCCATTTAAAAAATATCTCACGATCCTCTGGCGGCACTCCCAACATCTCAGCAATGACAATTGCTGGCAATGGATATGTAAATTCTTGAATAAGATTGATATGTCCCTGAGGTAGCGCTTTGTCGAGTAGATCATCGACGATCTGTTGAATATGTTCGCGCAACCCTTCGATAACGCGTGGTGTGAAGGCTTTTGAGACCAGGCCACGCAGACGTGTATGATCGGGTGGATCGAGAAAGAGCATCTGGCGGGTGAGCGCACGCATGGGGGAGCCAAGCGCCTCCACCATGTCCGTTGGCATCCATTCTTTATCAGTTACGAAACGTTGAGCGGAAAAGCGAGGATCGCGCAGCATTGCCACTACATCGTTGTAGCTGGTCAGCACCCAGCCGCCCAATTGCTCATCCCAGAAGACCGGATCGGCCTTGCGCAACCTATGGTAGAGTTTGTAAGGGTTGGCGACGTATTCAGGTTGGTAGACATCGTTTAAACTGAGTCGGGTATCATTGTTCTGTTGCAATGGATTTCTCCTCTGAAATGAGTGCACATGGTTCTTGCCAACGTCAGATACATGTATATCTATATATGATACTGTACGAATGAGCTGCACTGTTGTTGTCTGTTGTAGAGCGAAAAAGAAGGACAGAACAATGCATCTCCTCGATTTTTAAGATGTCGCTTCGATACTATTAAATGTCCTTTCAATTTTTACGAATTCTTTAAAAGAAGAGCTTCATTGCGTTTTACCATGTAAAAGCAAAACAGTATCTGGAAGGGAGTACAGCTGCAATGCAAGAATCAAACCTGGGCTATGACAGGCAAGCAACTATAGAGGAAGTTTTTGAAAGACTTGATACCGGTACGGTCACTCTCCGTGTGATGCCAATCACTGAAACATACCTCGCCATCGATGACGATTCGGAAGAGGAGGAAGATGACGATTTGGAAGAGGAAGAGGAGGAGGAAGGTGAACCTCTATCAGAGCAAGAAAAATATGTACCAGTAGAGTTAGAAGTTGCAAGAGGTGATGAGTGGTCCCAAAACTTGTTGTACGTGGTAATACCACACATCAGAACGCTCACCACGGAGAGAGTGATAGAATTAACACATCCCACAAAATCTGGATTGTTAATTGCGTACATCGACTACTACGATGTTGCTACAGAAGACATTCTTGCCTATATTCGATGGCGATTAGAACAGGCTCATTGGGTATTCGTCCAAGAATTGGAAGATTGGGAAGATGATGAAGAAGAAGAGAAGTACTATCGTATAATTTACCAAAGGCTCGGATAATTGTAACTTTCATCTGTATTGTAGAGGGAAAGAGAAGGATAGAACAATGCATCTCCCCGATTTTCAGGATGTTTTACAGGCGAGGCGTCGTATTCGACCCTATCTGGCAAAGACACCCTTACATTCCTATCCCGCGTTAAATACACTGATTGGAACTGAGATTTATGTAAAACATGAAAACTATCAGCCAGTGGGGGCGTTCAAGGTGCGAGGTGGCATTAACCTGATCTCGCAATTAAGCGCGGAGGAGCGCGAGCGCGGCGTTATTGCTGCCTCGACTGGCAATCATGGGCAGTCAGTGGCATATGCCGCGCGGCAGTTCGGGGTCAAGGCGATCATTGTGGTGCCAGAGAAGGCGAATCCAGGCAAAGTGGCTGCGATGCGTGGTATGGAAGCGGAAGTTATTTTCTATGGTGCGACCTTCGATGAAGCCAGGCTACATTGTGAAGAATTGGCCCGCGAGCATGGGTATCGCTACATCCATTCTGGCGACGAGCCGCTGCTGATTGCGGGTGTGGCAACGGCGACGCTAGAGTTGTTGGAGGATGAGCCGGGCATAGAAGTGATCATTGTGCCGATTGGCGGCGGCAGCGGCGCGGCGGGAGCCTGTATCGCGGCAAACACACTCAATCCAGCCATTCGTGTAATCGGCGTGCAATCCGAAGCCTCCCCTGCCGCTTACGAAAGCTGGCGACAGCAGCGTTTAGAGACCGCGTCCAATCGCACCATCGCCGAGGGGCTAGCGACGGGAACGGCGTTTGAGTTGCCACAGAAGATTATGTGGGGGCGGCTCAAAGAGTTTGTCCTGGTGAGTGATGAAGAGATTTTGCAGGCAATGGTACATATGATCGAACGTGCTCACACGCTTGCTGAAGCAGCAGGCGCGTCAACCCTCGCCGCCGCCTATCGCATGCGTGATGAACTGGCTGGCAAGAAGGTAGCAATCATCTGTTCTGGTGGGAACACGTCGCTGGAGCATTTGAAACGCGCGTTAAGTCTATAAATTTATAAAGCGCGTAGTGATGATTTTTTGACAATAATGATATGTTCGTATTCGAGCGATTTATCGCAGTGGATACCATATGAAGTAATTCAGGTCACCGCGATAAATCGCTCGAATACGACAGCTTGAGTGCGTTTCTCTTATGCACGCTCCAGTAATTCGTCATAGCGAGTATCATAGAGAACAGTACGTCCCTCCGGCATGAGCAGGAGCGTGTCCGGGTTGAGATGGCGCACGAACTCGATATCGTGCGTGACAGCTATGATGGTACCGTTGTAGCTGCTTAGTGCTTCACCAATAATGTTGCGCGACATCACATCAAGGTGCGTGGTCGGTTCGTCGAGGATTAACAGATTGGGACCATCCAGCACCATCTTTGCCAGCGCTAACCTCGTTTTCTCGCCACCACTGAGCGTGCCGATCTGTTGGAAAACGCGATCCCCGGTGAACAGGAAACGCCCCAGGATGCTTCGTACGCGCTTCATATTATCCGGCAACACGTCGCCCGCCTCGTGAATGACGGTATTGTCGTAGTTGAGTCCCTCGTTCTCCTGAGCATAGTAGCCCAATCGCACGCGGTCGCCGATCACGACATCACCTGCCGTCAGTGGGGTCAGATCGAGCAAGGTGCGTAACAGCGTCGTTTTTCCGGCACCGTTCAGCCCGACGATAACCAGCCTTTGGCCTCGCTCCACCTGGAAGTTGATATCGCGGAAGATCTGCCGCTTGCCATAGCTCTTACAGAGACCTTCGGCGAGCAATACGGTGCGCTCGCTTGCATAGCGAACCGGAAAGTCGATCTTGATGCTGCGGCTGCTCTGGACCTGCTGCGGCTTGCTCTTTTCCAGCGCCTCGATGCGTCTATCGATGGAGTTGCGCTGGCTTACCCTGGTAGCGCCGAACTTGCGTAGTTTTTGCGAGGTTTTGCGCAAGCGCTCGATCTCGCGTTCCTGCAAGCGTCTGGTTTTTTCGATCAAGGCCAGAGCATCGCCGGTGATGGTCAGGTAGTTAGAGTAGGTGCCGCGATACTCCTCAACTTTGTGTGTAAACTCGTTGAGGCGCAGGATCTTAGTAATGCTGCGATCAAGCAGATCGATGTCGTGTGAGATGATCAGGATGGCTCCCTGATAGCTTTCCAGGAACTCCATCAGCCAGCCAGTCGCCTCTACATCGAGAAAGTTCGTTGGTTCGTCGAGTAGCAACAGATCGGGAGACTGGAATAGCAGCCGCACCAGGGCGAGCTTCGTCTTTTGTCCACCGCTGAGCGTGCTGACCGTGCGGTCCAGCGTGACGCCTCCCAGGTTTAAGCCTGCAATCAGTTGTTCGCAGCGAGCATCGGCATCGTAGTAGCCAAGCCGCTCCAATGCATCCTGTGCCAGCGCAAAGCGAGTAAGCTGTGTTTCTAGCTCGCCGTCATCCTGGGCTGCTGCTATGCGTGCTGAATGTTCTTCATAAGCTGCAATGGCTTTATCCAGGCCAGTGCTACTGAAGATGAAGTCGCGCACCAGCTCGCCTCCCGCGATTGGCGCTTCATGGGCGACATCCTGCGATAGATAGCCATAGCTGCGCGGTAGCATAACCGTGCCGCTATCGCTCTCCTGGAAACCAGCAATAATTTTAAGCAGAGAACTTTTGCCTGCGCCGTTCACTCCGATCAACCCGGCTTTTTCTCCGGGGGCGACTGTGAAAGAGACATCATCCAGCACCATGCGCGGCCCGTAAGCAAGATGAATATGATTGATCTGTAACATATATATTTTCTCCTGATATGCGCTTCCTGAGTATTGATTAAGAAAGAGATGTTGGTGGGCTTATGCGTGTTAACATCTGGACAGTTTGAGCGAGCAGACTGCTGATGCGGTGTGAGTGGGCAAACAGTCTCTCGTGGGTGCGTGTGGCGGGAAGCGCAGCGAGTCTCGCAACATAAAACAACGAGAGATCGTTGTCCGGCGACACACGCCATCGAAAGAGAATGAAGTAGAAACAGGAAGTGGGAAGATGCGAGGACAATGCTAATGGGTTTAGCCAATAGCACACAATACCAGGGGCGAGTCGCCCCGACACCTTAACGCCGTATTTCCTGCCGCATAAGCCCTGGCGTGGTCACTCTCATGCGGCGATGCGGGCTGTAAATGGTGATACCCCGTTCATAATGTTACATTCCTGTAGAGTCATAACAAACAAAATCTATCAGCACCAAGATTACCATGCAAGCACATGAATGTCAAGATCGCGTCTCAACCTGAGGGTCCGTCAATTTTTTTACAGTCAGGAAGCGGCTGCAAGGGCCGAAAATAACTCACATCGGGTTAAATCGCCCATTTGCGGTCCGCTGTAAAAGAAACGGTGAACCACTTTTCGTAAGGGATGGTTTGTAGTTGCTGATGCATCTCTTTTCTAACTACATCGGAATCCTCTATAGTCAGCGCGCGAGTTTTTCCTCCGACCACAAAATCAATTTCAATAAAAATGTAGCGCCCAACTTTCGCTACGCGCACAAAGGACTCCGCAAAGGCATAGGACTGCTCTACACGCTGGACGATGGCCTCTATTTCATGTTGTATCTGCGGCTCTGGCGGCATATCGAGGAGTTCTTTGACGTTTTGTACCATTGTAGTAATAGGAATGCGTAGAAAAAAAGGCGACATAATGAGTACCATGAAAGGATCAATGTATGGTAACAGAAAAATGAAGGTGTTGGTGCGAGAAAGAATCCACCCTATTGTAAAGCCTGACAGTACACCGACACTGAGCAGTATACTGAGCAACCACTGCTTTTTCTCTAAATCGACAAAAGCTGAATGAAGTGTTTTGCTGCGTCTAGCAATGTAAAGATAGCAGGCGAGACAGCCCAGCGTTGATACAACCGCGTAAAGAGTTACCAGGCCGAAATCTATGTGACTTCCTCCTGACAATATCACCAGCACAGCTTCAACGATGGCATAGACACACAGAAAGGTGATGCCCAGAGTTTGGATAACAATCGAGAGAGGCTCCATAGCGCTTTTTCCAAACGGAAATCTCTTATCATCCGTTTGCTGGATAAATCTGAACGCGAAAACGCCCACTAAAGAGAAAAGGGTGTTCAAAAAGGAGTAAAGACCATCGAATATCACTATTTGAGAATGGCTAAAGAGGCCCCAGACGATACCGATTAAAGCGAAGGCTAAACCGGCATACACAGAGACGCGCAGAATGTGAGATTCTTGCCGCACATCTGCTACCATAATTATCCTCGCCTTCCATATACCTCGCACTATCTTAGTAAAAAACCATCAAAGACAGGGAGATATCATGTAAAACAATCAAGTATGTGTTGAGTTTTCTCTCATCATGCTCCTCTTGATATTCATATTATATTCCTCCGTCTCAACCACTCAACCATGCCACTGTTTCGCGAAGTGTTGCGTTAAGTTGCGGTAGAGCATAGCTACATATTTGTTTTATTCTAAAGACAGCCAGCGATGAAAACTCATCACTGGCTGCGGCTGACTTGACGATACCGCTCCTTTATTCTGGTGAAATTACGGCTGTGTCCAGGTATACCAGGTGGTATCGTATTGACGGTGGTCATAACTATAAGTAAAGCTGTACTTGAGTATCTGCCCTGAGTGCATACGATGCATATCAAAGCCCCAGCGATTACTATCGCCTGAGTAGTTTGTGTACACATTTTCTGGTGCGTGACCAGGAATGACATAATGCAGGATGATGTAATCTGCTGACCAGCCACAGGGCTGGAACCAGGGGTGTAGATATGTCTGGTCGTTCGCGTCCACCCCATAACTAAAGTTGTATGCGTTGATGCCAGGTGTAGGCGTCAGGCTGGAGCCTGGAGTGGGGGTAGCTGTTGAACATGGTGTACATGTAGATGTTGGATTGGGTGTAAGAGTAGGTGTGAGACCTGGAGTGGGAGTAGATGTCGAACTTGGGGTAGGGGTAGGCGTAGGAGTGGATGTCGAACTTGGGGTAGGTGTGAGACCTGGAGTGGGAGTAGATGTTAGGCATGGAGTAGAGGTAGGTGTGAGAATGGATGTTGGGCATGGAGTAGGGGTGGGAGTGAGAGTAGATGTAGGAGTAGGGCTTGAGGTAGGAGTGGGAGTGGATGTAGGAGTGGGAGTGGATGTAGGAGTGGGAGTAGGAGTAGGAGTAGGGGTGAGAGTGGATGTTGAACATGGGGTGGATGTTGAATTGGGTAGACGAATCTGTCCATCGGTGTAGAGACCGTTGCGGGAAGCGTTCACTGCTTTAGCATAGGCTGCATATCCCAACTGGTTAGGATGAAAAGAGCCATCGATATCGCTATTTGTGACTTCATTGATCCATTCGGCGCTCTGATCTTTGGTGCAGGCCTCGTGTCCCTGGAATGTGTTCACCCCATCTACGAAATATGCATCGCCAAACAAGGTAGCCTCTTGAACCACAGTGTGCAGTTGAGTTGCCAGCGTCCGCATCATTGTCATCTCGCTTGTACTCAGACCAGATTTCGTGATCGCATTATGGCAGACGGCCTGATCTGGAGCGGCAACCAACAGAGGATAGGCGACCACAAAGATATCGGCAGCTGGAGCCGTTTCACGAATCTCTTCGTAGACCTGAATCAGACGACTCTTTAAGTCAGCAATTTTCTGCGACAGGGCGCTCTGTTCAGAGGTACAATCGCTAACAATGCACTTTGTCAATTCTGGAGCAAAGCCGATGTCTCCTCCTCCAATGCTGATGGTAATGATGGAATTGTTTAGCCCGCTGCTGCTCTTCAACTGTTGCAGTTGTGTGCCAGCAGATCTCTGGGCAGTTTTGTCTATATTGTCTGTGGTCGCCCTGGAGCAGGCAATCATCGTGGGTGATGGAACTCCATTCCCAATCTGATAGGCGTAACTATTATTGGAGCGGGCACATGTTGCATCAGTATATGGTGGCGCTCCCTCGCCAGAGGAATATGAGTCGCCAAGTGCGATGTAAGAGCTGTAAGAGCCGGAAAATCCCTTTGTACGTACATCTATGTATGAGGAGGGCAACCCTGTCGTACTTCCATTCAACGGGATGATCTGAAAACGATACCAATGTCCTACCGCAAGTGACTTAACGGTGAACGTATTTGTCGCTGCTTGCAGATCAGAGGTACTTACGGTTCCTGTTGCCAGGTCTGTAGTCTGAATTTTATAAGCCGTAACATCTGATGCAGGTTGCCAACTTAATTGTACCGACTTATCACCTGGAGATGCTGTAAGATCTGTGGGCTGAGATGGAGAGATGCTAGCGGCAAAACTGTTCCCAAGAAACGCACTACCAAATACGATAATGCTGAGTAGAATGATAACGAGGAAAGAGATCCCTCTCACCAGCATAGGTTGGCGATGTCGTTTTTCTGCCTCTCTAGAATCTTTCTGGATAGACATTACGATTTACTCCTTTGGTTGCTCATCCGTGAAAATATTGTACAATAAATTTTTATGGTATACATTACATAAGTAAAAATACTTTTATTTATGTAATGTATACCATAAAAATGTATTTCAGTTTAATCGCTTACAGGGTATCTTTGTTGTGTCCTCGTTTGCCGTGAGGCTCTAAATGCAAATCCTCTGCTAGTCTGAGTATAAAGGAAAAGAGCTTGCTACGTAGGGGGAAGTAGGGAAAGCTTTCTGTTTCTTGAAAACATGTTGAGTGCTGAGTGGGTTGTCAGGAAATATCAAGCTAAAGATTAGCCATGCCACTGTTTCGCGAATTGTTGTGTTAAGTTGAGATAGAGCATGCCATAGGTTGCGCTCGGCTCGATCATTGAACCTTCAAACCATTCGTTAAAGCTGGTAATCGTGATCCATTCTGGATCGCTAGCCATCGCCGCCTGCCACTCTGTTGTGTAGGTTGCTCCGTTGTTGCGGGCGATGCTATAGGCTCCCTGACGTCCGGGGACACGTGTATCATCGTAGCCGGGAATGATGCCAGCAGCCCAGATTTTGTTTGTGCCATTAGCTTTATTGTAGGTGTCAACTTTGTTGCGAAAACCCTGATCCACCGCAGGCATCGTATTGCTTTGCAATCCCCAGTAGCCGCCACTGAAGAGGTGGATGCCGTCGAAAACGTTGAGCATCGTGGTGTCAACGCCTTCTGCGGACCAGATCATCTGATGATTAGGATCAACCTGGCTGCGAATTGAGGCCCACTGGTCCAGCGTGCGTCCGTTTGCCAGTGGTGCCCAGAAAAAGAACACGGGCTTTCCCTGCCAGTGAAAGTAATAGGGGCTGTTGGTGTAATGGGCGCTCATATATTGGAGTGCGCTTACGATCTTGCTGGTGCCTTGCAGGGCGGGTGCGTTGCTTTCAAAATAAATCGTCGAGGCGAAATGAGCACCGGTTTGCTTTTCGAGTGTCGCCGAGTAGCTCAGGACTTTTGCGAAGTTCTTGTCGGTCTGATCGCCCGCGCCCCACCAGGAGCTAATAAAGCCTGTAATGCCAGAGGTGGCAGCTGAGGAGACCTGGCGCTGGATGGTGGCGTCGTCGCTGGAATTGTATTTTGTGCTGGGCAGATCGGACATGGTGTTAGCGTTCCAGGTTGACATATTATACCAGGGGTAGAAGAAGGCCAGCACCGGACGCCCGTTGGCCAGCACTGGTGGCGCGGTGGGAGATGGCTTAGGAGCTGGAGTTGGTGTGATGCGATGTCCAGGCACCTGCATATTCATTGTGCCTTCCGTTGGCGTCGGAGTTGGGATACTTGTCGCCGTTGCCGAACCGACCGGGTTCTTTTGTGCCTTATCCTGATTTGTATCACCCTGACAAGCCGAGAGAAAGATCAATAGAACAATACATATGCATGTGATGATGCATGTTTTGACATCAAACCGCTTGACTGATTTGAACACGCTAAACACACCCCTCTGGTAGTCTTAGCTCGTAGTTGCGCGATAAATCGCGCTTGCCCAAATTGATATATAATTTTTCAACAAGCGCGATAAATCGCGCAACTACGAACTACATTATTATAGTTAAAAATTTCTTGGTTGGAGAGTATAAAAGTAGGACGTTTGGGGAGATTGGACACGACATTCAGCGGTGAAAAATAGGACATTTGGGTGAATACAGGTAGCATTAGAACGCTACCAGTTGAAGGAAGCGTTGTTCATTAAAATGAAGCTGGAAGAACGCGTTGAATGTGGAGAAAAGTGTATCCATAATCAGGCGATAACAGAGATGATCGAACAAGACTGGTATCCAGTTGAGGAAGGGCGAACTGTTGGTACAACAGGAAGTGAAAGGGGTGTGATTCTTCAGGATGAAGAATATGTTCGAGGCGGACGCATTACTCTCGAACAATGCCGATACCCTCCTTTTGCGATTACCTGTGGTGTTTACGGCTGGATGGTTCATACCACCTTTGCTTCATCTCTGGGTGAGGCAAAGGAAACATATGTCGCAATGAAAAAGAGGCTGGAAGAAATCTGTCGGCTCGTCCCCTCTCTTGATGACGTGAATGTGGAAGAGAAGTGCGACCATGTAGTGAATGTTCTCGAAGCGTTTGTAAGAGATTTTTGAGGTTCGTTCCCTGGAAGCTGCATTGGCATGTTCTGGTCAAGCTAAAAGCGATTTGTGCCTCCTCAATTGCCAGGCGTGAGTCAAAGATTCTCGACTCACGCCTGGCAATTGTAATTTATGCTGGCGGTTGGTGGGGGACGATCAGCGCTGCCATAACGTTTTTCATCAATTGTTGTATGCCTGCAATGACCGGCGTTTGCCCCGAACAGTTGATGTCCTGACTGAAACGATACTCATCGAGGGCGCTGGTCCAGTAGATGCTGCCGGTGGCGAAGACCATCGCTTTTGATGGAGCAATATAGAACGTGGTATTGCTGTTATCCTGTTTCCCATCGTCGGTGATGGTTGGACTGGTGGCGAGGATCTGTAATCCTCGTGGCGTAGAGCCATTATTAAACACCTTATCCCATTCATAGCCGACCAGACCACAACCATATACCTTGCCCTGCTCTAGATTGACACCCCGCAACAGATCGGTATGGGTGTTGGAGGCAAATTTCCAGGCATATCCCTTTTGTTTGTGGGTGAGATCTGAGAACATAATACCAACGAGCGCGTTTTCTGGCCGATTGACGACTGGATCGCGCCACTGTGTGGTGACACGGCTGTTGTCTTTGCCATAGAGGGGATCACGGTTTAGATCGTGCTGGTCGGTTAGCACTTTATAGCCAACAACGGTTTGATTGGGGTTGCCTGTGCTGCTGGGTTCAAAGCGAATTTGCCAGTAGCCATCATCGGCCTCCAGAAAGGCCAGCCCAATGCCATGATCGCGTGCCGCCTCCACACCATCACGCATTTCTTTGGACCAGTATTCATCATGTCCGAGCGAGATGTAGGCTTTGTGTTTGAGCAGCCATTCGGGATGGGTATGTAGATCGACGCTGCTCATATAAGAGAGGTCATAGCCATTGCGCTCCATCCAGCGGATCGCGTTGGCCTCAAACATCAACGCTTGATCGGCCCCATCGCCCTGTGTGCTGGGGCGCAAGAACGAGACTTTGACCGCAGGTTGCTTGCCGATGCTGTTGTAGTCATAGAGGCCGCGCCCGCCCCAATTGTTGTACGCGGCATAAGTCGTATCGGCTGTGACCGCAACATATGGGGAGGTGGGATTGCCAAGCACATCAAATGAGGTGTAGGTTTGATAGCCTTGCACATCGGTGAACTTTGCCAGATAGAGGCCGCTGGTCCAGTCGGACGGGATGGTAAGCTTGTACGATGGCTGCCAGCGCGCCTCGATCAGCCCGGTTTGTTCGTCCACATAGCATGTGCGACAATTGACCAGCTTAGAATGGTCGTCATCGTAATAGCCCTGCTCCTGACCAGTTAGCGACGGTACAACAGTCATCAAGCGCGCGCCCATGCCCTGATACCAGCCTAAGCGATAGATGGCGAGGTTGTAGTGTGTTCCCGCATCGTGGGTGCTGACATAGAACGTGAGCTGCTTGCCGGGCGAGATCGAGCGTGCGTCAACATATGCTTGAATCTCGGTCGTGGCAACACGTCCATTCGGGATCTGCCAATCGCTGCTACCCTGCTGCATGTTCTCGCGTGCAATCAGCGTATCTGCTGAGGCTTGCTGCGGGTCGCTATGACTGGTAGTGATCTGCCCCCCATTAGCCGGAGCAGGCCAGAAGAAGCTTTGTCCCAGCATTATGAGCGGGGCCGCCAGGCCAATGATTACGATCAGGACGGTTATAACGATGATGCGTTGCTTCATAGTCTATCTCCACATAAAGTATCAATTCAACTACAGGAGAGAAGATAACATATGAGAGGGGAATTCCTGCTGAATCGACGGTGTGTATATGATAGAAATTGAAGTAAGCAGGTAGAAATATCAGCACTGCATTATAGCTGTACAGCGGCGGCAATTTTCGTATGGATCAGTAAACTGAGCAGAGAAAGGGTTGACAAACCAGAGGCGTCCATGTTATATACTTACACAGACAATTTAAACATAGTAAAAAGCTTTGACGGGACGAGTAACGAGATACTCTACATCTAGAGAGCAGGCGGCTGGTGGAAAGCCTGCATGTTAAGCCTCGTGAAAAAGACCCCGATGCTGCGAGAAGAAATCCCCTGATAGGGTGCCCCAAATCAGGATTGAAAGTAGAACTCGCCGGAGACCCCCGTAATCGGGTTGTAGAGGCAACCTTTATGGTCGCCCCTCAGAGGTTGTTACCGCGAGGTGACAACAAATGAAGGTGGTACCACGAGAGCAAGATTTCAATGAGAATGATCGCTCTTCGTCCTTCCCAGAGCGGAGGATGAAGGGCGTTTTTATTTGCCCAGAAAATCTGCCGCAATCGTAATTAAACAACTGCATAACGTAAAGGCTTTGCTGGGACGAGTAACGAGGTTCTGTAGCATCCAGAGAGCGGGCAATTGGTGGAAAGCCCGTATGTCAGATTCGTGAAAAAGACCCCGAATAGCCGCGAGAAGAAATCATTCCATAGAGAATGAGAGTAGAACTTGTCGGAAGCCTCCGTAATCGGGCAGAAAGCGTGGAAGCAATCGTTCAGGGATTGCTTCTTCCCAGAGATGTTGATGCAACGTTGCATTGACGAATGAAGGTGGTACCGCGAGAGCAGAGAAAGATGATCGCTCTTCGTCCTTCCAGAAAGGATGAAGGGTGTTTTTTTTTGTCATACATGTATCAATTGTACATATCATCGTTGGAGGAAACGACAAATGGCACACTGCCCCGAATGCGAAGCTGAGATCACAGTTGGACAGGATACGCTGGTTGGCGAGATCGTCTTTTGCCCTGATTGCAGCGCAGAACTGGAAGTTTTGAATGTCGAACAGCCCGAAGTTGGCCTGGCACCGCAGGTCGAGGAAGACTGGGGCGAATAGGTTTGTAAGGTAGAGGCAATTCTGCTGGTTGCCTGTGATAAAGAGAGGGAGTAGAAACAATGCGTCTGGCGATTCTAACATCGAGAATTCGTGTGGAAGAGAAACTGCTGGTTGAAGCGTTGAAGCGTCGAGGGGTTGAGTTTGAGCTGATCGATGATGGTGAGTTGCTGCTCGATCTGGCACGCCCGGATGCACGCTGGCGCTCCTATGACGCCGTTTTCTGCCGCAGCGTCAGTCAGTCGCGCGGACTGGCAGTCTTGCAGGTATTGGAGCATTGGGGCATCCCTGTCTTCAATTCGTCTGCCACGACAGCCACCTGTAATGATAAGCTGCTGACTACCCTGGCGTTACTGCGCGACAATATTCCCACTCCACGCACGATGCTGGCTTTTGATGCGCCTCATGCAGTTGAGGGCATTGAGCAGCTTGGCTATCCGGCAGTACTCAAACCCGTGACTGGCTCCTGGGGACGTCTGCTGGCACGCATCAATGATCGCGACGCAGCTGAGGCGGTGCTGGAACATCAGGAGACACTCGGCTCGTATCAACACCATATTCATTATATTCAGCAATATGTAGACAAACCTCAGCGCGACATCCGGGCCTTCGTGGTAGGCGACCGGACCATCTGCGCCATCTATCGCAGCAGCGAGCATTGGGTAACGAACACGGCTCGTGGCGCGGTTACAACCAATTGCCCGGTCACGCCTGAGTTGAACGACCTCTGCGTACGTGCTGCCCATGCGGTAGGCGGCGGCATTCTCGCGGTCGATGTCTTTGAGGACGAGGAGCAGGGCTACCTGGTCAACGAGATCAACGCCACGATGGAGTTCCGCAACAGCATTGCTCCAACCGGAGTCGATATTCCCGGCGAGATGCTCAACTATATCCTGGGCGCGGTCCGTCATACCGGCGAACTGGATCTAGTGCCTGTGAATGTAGTACGTGAAGAGCGCGAGGAGGTAACGGTATGACCTCGACCGCTCGCGTGCGAGCCGCAATTGTTGGCGGCTCCGGCTACACCGGGGGAGAGCTGGCGCGTCTGCTGCTCTTCCATCCCCAGGTGGAGCTGACGCAGGTGGCCTCAAGCAGTCGTGCCGGGCAATTCCTGCATAGCACGCATCCGAACCTGCGAAAGCTGAGCACGCTGCGTTATTGTCATCCAGATGACTTGACAGGCTGTGACGTACTCTTTCTCTGCTTGCCACATGGTTCTGCGGCACAGGCAATCGAGCGTTACCGAGGGCTGGCCCCGCGCATTATTGATCTGTCAGCAGATTTTCGTTTGCGCTCCCCGGCACTCTATGAGCGCTGGTACGGCCATGCTCACCCCGCGCCACACCTGTTGAACGAGGCGGTGTACGGCTTGCCCGAATTGCATCGGGCGCAACTGAGAGATGCTGCAATGGTCAGCGGTCACGGCTGCAACGCCACAACCGCGATTCTGGGACTGGCTCCCCTCTATCGTGCCGGGATTGTTAATCAGGATATCCCGCTGGTGTTGGAGGCCAAAGTTGGCTCGTCGGAGGCGGGTGCGGCTGCGACCATTGGAAGTCACCATCCGGATCGCAGCGGCGCAGTGAGATCGTTCCAGCCGACCGGCCATCGTCACACCGCCGAGCTAATTCAGGAGTTTGGCGTGGTCTCGAATAGTGAATTGAGACAGACCATCGCCTTCTCCGCTACGGCAATCGAACTGGTGCGTGGCGTGCTGGTCACGGCTCATGTCTTTGTCAACGAGCGTATCGAAGAGAAAAATTTGTGGCGCATCTATCGCGAAGCCTATGGCCGCGAGCCGTTTGTGCGCCTGGTCAAAGAGCGCAGCGGCGTCTATCGCTATCCCGAACCAAAGATCCTGGCTGGAAGCAACTATTGCGACGTGGGCTTTGAACTGGACGTTGAGCAGCAGCGCGTGGTAGTCATGGCGGCCCTGGATAATCTGATGAAGGGCGCGGCTGGTGGCGCGGTCCAATCGCTGAACTGCATGTTCGGTTGGGACGAGACGCTTGGCCTTGAGTTCCCTGGATTACATCCTATCTAAAGAAGATTTTTATCTACGCAGGTGTGCGACAAATAAGATTGCATAATGGTGAAAGAACGGAGCTTAACTATGACGCTGGTAGTAAAGATTGGAGGAGCAGAAGGGGTTGCCACGGCAAACGTTGTGCAGGAGATTGCCCATTTTGTTTCGCAAGGGCGACGGGTGGTGCTACTGCATGGTGGCTCTGACCTCACCAATACGCTTTCTGAGCGGCTGGGACACGAGATTCGCATGATTACCTCGCCCAGCGGCATGACCAGTCGCTACACCGATAGTGAGACGATTCGCATTTTTGCGATGGCAGTTGCCGGGCAGATCAACACTGAGCTGGTGGCCCTCTTGCAGCAACACGGCGTCAATGCGCTGGGGCTGACCGGGGTAGATGGTCGCTTGATGCTGGCGAAGCGCAAAGCGGTTGTTCGTTCGGTCACACCAGAGGGACGTGTCCAGATCTTACGCGACGACTATACCGGCCAGATCGAACAGATCAACGCCCAGCTATTGCAACAGTTGCTCGACGCGGGCTATACCCCCGTGATTGCGCCGCTGGCACTGAGCCATCAGGGAGAACGCTTGAATGTCGATGGCGATCGTGCCGCCGCTGCTGTAGCTGCCGCGCTGCATGCCGAAGAGTTAGCGATTATGACCAATGTTCCGGGTTTGCTGAGCGATCCCGCCGATCTCAATACCGTCATTCACACTATTCCGGCGAACCAGTTGAGCGAGTATATGGATTATGCGCGAGGACGAATGCGCAAGAAATTGCTGGGAGCGCAGGAGGCTCTCCAGGGCGGCGTACGGCGCGTCTGCATCGGTAGCAGTTCGCTCCAGGCTGTCCTCAACGGGGCAGGAACCAGTATCGAGACAGCGCCTGCTGAAGTCTCGGAAATCTCATAGGGAAGGAAATGTTATGGTTGATACTGCTATGACCGCGATCATTGAACAGGAAAATACCTACACCAGCGGTGTCTATAGCAAGCGCCCCGTTGCCATCGTTCGCGGAAGCGGCGCGGTTGTCTGGGATGCCGAGGGGCGCGAGTATATCGACTGTATGGCTGGACATGGTGTAGCCAATATTGGGCATGGTCGCTCTGAAGTTGCCTCCGCACTTGCTGCCCAGGCCCAGCGGCTCGTGACCTGCTCCGAAACGCTCTATAACGATGTGCGTGCAAACCTGCTGCAACGACTGGTGAGCCTGTTGCCGGATGGACTCTCGCGCGTCTTCCTCTGCAATAGCGGAGCCGAAGCGGTCGAAGGTGCGTTCAAGTTCGCGCGTCTCGTTACTGGACGCACTAACATCATTGCTACCCTGCGCGGCTTTCACGGACGCAGCATGGGAGCGCTTTCTGCTACCTGGGAGCCACATTATCGCGAACCCTTTGCGCCTTTGTTGCCCGGTGTCAGCCACATTCGCTACAACAATCTGGAGGCCGCTGAGGCCGCAATTAACGATCAGACGGCGGCGGTGATCGTTGAACTGGTGCAGGGCGAGGGCGGCGTCCATGTCGCCACACAGGAATTTATCACGGGGCTGGCCCGCCTCTGCCGCGAACGTGGCGCACTCCTGATTGTCGATGAGATTCAGACCGGTTTTGGTCGTACTGGAAGCCTTTTTGCCAGCGAACAGTATGGCGTGCAGCCTGATATTCTCTGCCTGGCGAAAGCGCTTGGCGGCGGCGTTCCAATGGGTGCGATCTGCCTGGGAACGCGGGCAATCGAAAGCGGACGTATCGGCAAAGGTGTTCATGGTAGCACATTTGGCGGTAATCCGCTGGCCTGTGCCGCAGCCCTTGCGACGCTGGATGTGATCGAGCGTGAAGAGTTGCCAGCCCGCGCCGCGCGACGCGGCGCGTATGCGCTTGAGCGCTTGCAAGCGATCCATTCTCCCCTGATCCGTCAGGTGCGTGGCAAAGGTTTGCTGCTGGGCATCGAGTTGACGAAACGCGCTCAACCCTATCTGGAAAAACTATTGGAGCGTGGCGTTATCGCCTTACCCGCCGGACCAAATGTGATTCGCTTGCTGCCACCCCTGGTCATCACTGAAGAGCAGCTGGCGCACGTGCTGGATGTCATCGAGGAGGTGCTGACCGGAGGGCGCTCAGAGCATTCGACCTCGCCGCTCCCACGCGAAGAGTCGTCGAACGATGCGGAGGCGGTGCTGCTGTACAATATGCTTACCATACCCAGCTATTCCAGCCAGGAGGGGGCGCTGGCCCACTATCTGGCGGAGCAGGCCCGCACGTTTGGTTTGCACGCCTATGTTGATGAAGCTGGCAATTTCGTTGCCAGCACGCACGCAGCTTACGGTGGACAAACAGATGAGGCCGCGCCAGAGACGACACCAATCGTTATGTTAGGCCATATGGATACGGTACACGGCAATATTCCCGTTCGTCTGGAGGATGGCATTCTCTACGGACGCGGAGCCGTTGATGCGAAGGGGCCGCTGGCCGCGTTCGTGTGTGCCACTGCTCGACTCGCACAGAGTGGCAATCTGGCCCGTCCGGTGATCGTGGTTGGTGCGGTCGAAGAGGAGTCGGCTACCTCGAAGGGGGCACGAGCAGTGGTCAATCGTTATCGCCCAGAGGCGTGTGTGATTGGAGAGCCGAGCGGCAGTCAGGGCGTGACGATTGGTTATAAAGGACGCTTGCTCATACATGGTCGCGTCGTTCGCCCCTTGAGCCATAGCGCTGGTCCACAGCAGAGCAGCAATGAAGATGCCACCGCGTTCTGGGAGCGGGTGCGCCAGCACGCCGCCGAGTGGAACAAACAGCACGCCGGGAACTCGCCCTTTGCCTCGTTGATGCCCTCATTGCGTAGCATCAATAGCCAGCAGGACGGCCTGGAAGAGCAAACAAGCTTCATGATTGGCTACCGCCTGCCACCCAATTTCGATATTGCCGAGTTGCGCGAGAAGCTGGGGCGCTGGGCCTACGAAGACGATATCCAACTGAGCTTCACAGGCGAGGAAGCAACCTTTCAGACTACACGTACAACGCCGCTCGCTCGCGCCTTTAACGTAGCTATCCGCGCTACTGGCGAGCAGCCGGTCTTTAAATATAAAACCGGTACATCCGATATGAACGTGGTTGGACCAACCTGGGGTCAGAACATTGTGGCCTATGGGCCCGGTGACTCGCGCCTGGATCACACGCCACAGGAGCATATACGCATCGCTGAATACCATCACGCCATCGACGTACTCGAACGAGTGTTACGTCAACTCGCGGTGCAGGGAGAGAGAACACGATGAGAAGATTAACTCTGCTTGATTCGACGCTCCGCGAAGGCGAGCAGTTTTCGGGGGCGTTCTTCACGCACGAACAGCGCGTGAACATTGCTCGTCTGCTGGATGCCGTTGGTGTGCCTTATATCGAGGTGCCGTCGCCCATCTCTTCTCCCGAAACGACCCAGGCGATCCACGAACTCTGTTCTCTCAACCTGCGCTCACGGATCATTGCCCATGTGCGTTGTGTAGAGGCTGACGTACAGGCCGCGCTTGATACGCCCGTGCATGGAGTCAATCTCTTTTATGGCACTTCGAACGAGTTGCGATCATATAGTCATGGGAGACCCATCGAGCGGATTATCACGGATTCGGTGCCGTTGATCCGCAAGATTCGTGAGGCCGGGCGCTACGTGCGCTTTTCGGCGGAGGATGCATTTCGCAGCGATATCGTCGATCTGTTGATGGTCTTCGATGCCGTTGTCGAGGCCGGTGTGCAGCGCATCGGCCTGCCCGATTCGGTAGGCATTGCCACGCCACGTCAGGTGGAGCGCCTGATCCGCATCTGTGCCGAGCGCTATCCCGATGTGGGTATCGAGTTTCACGCGCATAACGATACCGGTTGCGCCATTGCTAACACTATTGCAGCTTTCGAGGGCGGTGCTGACTGCCTGGATGTTACCGTACTGGGCATCGGTGAGCGCAACGGCATCGCCTCCCTGAGCGGCATCATTTCGCAGTTATACATTCATTACCCCGAACAATTGAACGAATATGATCTGACCCGTCTGATGGAGCTTGACCAGTATGTGGCGAGCTGTTTGAATACCGCTATCCCTTTTAATATGCCGATTACCTCTGCCTATGCCTTTGCACATAAAGCGGGCGTGCATACAAAGGCGGTACTGAGTAATCCACGCGCGTATGAAATACTTGATCCCGGCGATTTTGGCCTCTCGCGTAGCATTACGGTTGGTTCGCGTATCACCGGGCGCTATGCTGTGGGCCATCGTGCGGCCTCGCTGGGGCTTGAGCTCAATAATGATGAAGTGATTCGTTTGACTCAGGCGCTCAAAGAGCGTTCAGAACGTGGTTCGCTGAGTCAGGAAGAAGTTGATACGTTTATTCTCAACTGGTATCAGGAGAAAGGAAACTTGATATGGGAACGCTAGTCGAAGAGATTTTTAGCTACAAACTGGGCCGCCCTGTTGAGCAGGGGGAGACGGTCGTGACCGAGGTTGACCATGTGATGAGTCACGATACGACAACCCCGCTGGCGATGCAGGCATTTCGTAAGCTCTCGAAGTTGACTGGCGGAAAAGTCTTCGATAAAGAGCGCGCTCATCTCGTTTTCGATCACATCATTCCAGCCTCGACCATTGCAGCCGCCACCCTTCAGCGTGACATTCGCGGTTTCGCCAAAGAGCAGGATATCAACATCTTGCAGGAGGGCATCTGCCATCAGGTCTTGCCGGAGAAAGGCTTCGTCACACCCGGCTCCATTATCGTTGGCGCTGACAGCCACTCATGTAGCTATGGCGCGTTTGGTGCCTTTGGAACCGGCATGGGGTCCACCGATATTGGCGTGGCCTATGCAACCGGGCGCTCCTGGTTCCGTGTGCCAGCAACGATCAATGTGAACATGACGGGCGAATTGCCCTTTGGTGTCTTTGCGAAAGATGTGACCCTGGAAATGGTGCGTATCATCGGCGTGGATGGCGCTAACTATCGCGCCCTTGAATATAGCGGCGATCTGGTCGAGAGCTTCTCGATGAGCGAGCGCTTCACCTTCTGTAACATGGCAATCGAGATGGGCGGCAAAGCTGGTATTGTCGCAGCCGATGAGAAGACGGTCGAATATTTGCGCGGTCGTACCGACAAAGAGTATCCTATGATCTCGGCGCGTAATCCCAAATACGAGCGCGTGGTTGAGATCGATGCCTCGAAATTGAAGCCGCTGGTTGCCTGCCCGCCCGATGTCAACAATGTCGTGCCAGCCGAGCAGGTTGAGCATGTCAAAATTGATCAGGTATTCCTGGGAACCTGCACCAATGGTCGTCTCGACGACCTTGAGATTGCAGCAAACATCTTGCGCGGCAAACACATCCATCCTGAGATCCGCATGGTGATCATTCCCGCTTCTCGCGAGATCTACCTTGAGGCGATGCGGCGGGGCTATCTCGAAATCTTTGCCCAGGCCGGTGCTTCGGTTGGCACACCCGGTTGTGGCCCCTGCATTGGCCGTCACTTCGGCGTGCTGGCTCCCGGAGAGCGCGCATTGACCACCATGAACCGCAACTTCACCGGTCGTATGGGCGATCCGACCGCAGAGATTTACCTGGGCAGCCCTGCAACAGTGGCCGCAACCGCTCTGACCGGGCATATCACTGATCCACGCAACATTTTGTAGCTGGTTGGCAAGAAGAGATGAAAGGAACATACCATCATGGGTCGTATCTGGAAACTTGGCGATAACGTTAATACTGATGTGATTATTCCTGGTCGCTACAATGTGACGACGGACCGGGCGCAACTGGCGAAATATTGTCTGTGTGAGGTGCTGCCGGACTTCGCGCCAAATGTACAGCAGGGCGATATCTTGATGGCGGGACACAATTTCGGTTGTGGCTCGTCCCGCGAACACGCGCCCTCCTCGATCCTGGGAACTGGCGTGAAAGTCGTGATTGCTCGCAGCTTTGCCCGCATCTTCTATCGCAACGCCGTTAATATTGGTCTGCCTATCTTGATCTGTGAAGAGGCGGTCCTTGCCAGCGAGGATGGACAGGAGCTTGATGTCGATCTTTCTACCGGTCGCATTCAGAACCTCACCACCGGGCAGGTCTTCCAATCGGAGCCGCTCGATCCCTTTGTGGCGCGCATCGTGGAAGCTGGCGGCATTATCAATTACATTCTCGCAGAAGGAACCTTGCGATGAGCAACACGCCTTCTCAGCTCAATGTCTGTGTGATTGGTGGGGATGACGCTGCTCCCGAAGTGGTGCATCCTACCGTCGAGATCTTGCGTCAGCTCGCGCCGACGATCAACTTTGTGCAGGCGATCAGTGGGCGCGAGGCGCAGGCCGAAATAGGAGAAACCTTTCCCTCCGTTACTCGCGATGCCATCGATTCGGCGGATTGCACGCTCTTTGGCGCGAGTGGTGGTCCCAGTCGTCCGATCCTGTGGTATCTGCGCTGGGGCAAGGAGACGTATGTGAACATACGTCCGGTGCGCTGGCGTCCAGGCTATCTTTCTCCCATGCGCTACCCCGAACGCATCGACTATGTGATTGTGCGCGATAATCTGGAGGGGATGTATCCTCCGCGCGAGGGCGATCTGGCCGAGCTGAGCACGCTTGCCAGCAGCGGTTCGTGGTGGCAGGCTCCTCCGGTTCATGAAAAGGGCGCGTACTCTGTGCGGGTCAGCACGGATCGACAGATGAGCCGCGTGGCAGTGGCAGCCTGTGAGCTGGCTGTACAGCGACAGCAGGCGGGGTATCCTGGACGCGTGACACTGGGAGCCAAGTATTCGATTCAGCCGCGCACGGATGGTCGCTTCCGTGAGATCGTGCGCGAGACGGTCAAGCAGTATTCTGGTCTGAGCTATCAGGAGTTTCTGGTTGACGATCTGGCCCGGCGTATGGTCGCGGTTCCAGAGACGCTTGATGTGGTTGTGCTGGGCAACGAGCACGGCGATATCCTGGCCGATGCTGCCAGCGGAACTATCGGTGGGTTGGGACTCTCGCCGAGCGCCTGCTACGGTGAGAACTACGCCTATTTCGAGCCTGTGCATGGTTCAGCGCCCGATCTGGCTGGAAAGAACGTCATCAATCCCACCGCGATGCTGCTTTCGGGCGCGATGTTCCTCGCGCACTACGGTTTTACGGAGCAGGCGCAAATGCTAGAGAGCGCTGTTGCCGAGACGTATCGTGAAGGAACAACGCTGACCGTCGATCAGGGCGGCAATGCCAGTACAACCGATTTTGTGGCGGCTGTACGACGCCAACTTGGATTATAAATTTTCCACATAGCGACAATCCCTTGCGGTTGTCGCGGTAAAAGATGCAAAAAAACATCTGCCGCGACAGCCGTAAGGGATTGTCGTATATAGTGGTTTCAAAAATGGGCATCATCAGGGCTTGACCCTCACATTAATGGAAGGGTCTATACTTGCACTAAAAGGAGAGGCAGAGAGGCAATGCAGGTTGGAGACTTGGCGAAACAGAGTGGGGCGAGCATTCGTTCGCTGCACTATTATGAGCAGATGGGCGTATTACAGGCCCGTCGTCAGCCCAACGGCTATCGAGAGTACGATGAGCAGGCGATAGAGCGAGTGCGCTGGATTCGCAAACTGCTGGGGCTTGGTCTCTCACTTGAGGATATCAGACTGCTCGCTCCTTGCTTTGAAAGGAACGAGGCGGGAGAGCCGCTCTGTTCGGCGGCTGTTGCGAAATATCAACGGAAACTGGCAGAGATCGACGAGCAGATGCGCGAGCTTCAGGAGTTGCGCGAGCGCATTCAACGCTATCTGAAAACGGCCTCGCCTCAAGAGAAGGAGATGTATTTATGATCATCGATGGTCATGCCCATGTCATTTTGCCAGTCGAGCGGCACCTCGCCCTGATGGATGCCGCCGGGGTGGATCGTACAATCCTGTTTGGCACGCGTATTCATCCCGAACGTGCCGACAATCTCGACGCTCTGGAAAAAGAGCTGCGAGTGCTGGATACTGTGCTGGCGGGCGATGCAAATAACGCCCTGGACACCTATCAGCGCACGACCGCCGAACTTGCTGAGGTAGTGCAAGCATATCCTGAGCGTTTCACCGGCTTTGGAAACTTGCCTCTGAGCCTGACGCATGATGAGGCTGCGAACTGGATACAACAGCATGTGCTGGCAAACGGGTTTCGCGGGTTGGGAGAATTTACGCTTGCACCGGGGCAAATAAGACAACTGGAAACAGTGTTTGAGTTGGCGAGCGATGCTGGCAACCTCCCGCTCTGGGTACATACGTTTGCCCCGCTGCGTTTAGAAGATATCCAGGAACTTATCACGTTGTCTCGTCGTCATTCCGATGTACCTTTGATTTTGGGGCATCTAGGTGGGTTGTACTGGCGCGACATAATCCGACTGGCAAAGGAGAACTCGCAGACCTATCTTGATCTGTCGGCGACGTATACCGTGATGGCACCTCTCATGGCGATTCGCGAGTTGCCGGAGCGCACGATATGCAGTTCTGATGCGCCGTTTGGTTCTCCGCTGGTTGCTCGTGTGACGGTCGAACAGGCAACAGAGAGCCAGGAAGTGCGAGCGCGTGTGTTGGGTGGCACGATCGCGCAACTGTTGCGGATTGGATAGTATTGCTTTTGCGTATAGTCATTATTTGAGCAGGGAGGTGAACTGACAAAAAACACGAAGGAAATGTTGTAGCAAAGCTGGTCTGTATGACAATATAATAAGTATTATGTGTCGTTTTTGTATAGTATAGTGAAAGGAGAGATGATGCAGGGAACGCATTCAAAGAAGAACATCTCTTTTGCTTCTTATTGCTATTGGCTGGGTATGGGCATTCTTTTGATTGGAAGCTTTATGCTGTTTTTTTTCACTCCTGCCAGCGCTCAGGCCAGCACTGCAACCATTGTTACGTATCAGGTGACAGGTCCACAGATCCCGGTGGGACAGAAGGGAACTTTAACCGCAAGTTGTGAGAGCGGAGAGCAGATGTTGAGTGGCGGCTTTTCTGGTGACGCATTTGAGGGCGCGGTTAAGGTTGTGGAGAGCTATCCATCGGCCCCGAATACCTGGACGGTGACGGTTGATAACTCGATAGCGCCGAGTTGGGTGCAAATGACGGTGAGCGTCTATTGTCTGCAAGCCAGCTCCTCAATCGGGACAACGATTGTTCACGCGACGCAATCGACGGCGGGAACGCAGATACTGGCCTGTCCCAGAGGTTCGGTGCTGCTCAGCGGGGGATACACCGGAACTGCACAGCCCTCGATCTCAAAACCAGATGCTAATAGCTGGCAATCCAATGCGGCAACTGTTTATGCTATGTGTGCGAGACGACACGTGACCGCCAGTTCGGTGGCGACGGCGGCTCTGACCACGCCTCCTGTTGAGGCTGAAGCTGGAGCAACCGCCACCTGTGCCTCCAATCAACTCGCGACAGGAGGAGGGTTTAGCGTCGATAGTGGGTCAGTCAGACCTATAGTTAGCAGCCAGGACACGACGACTGGCTGGTCTGTTGCTGTCGCAGGCTCACCCTATGGATCTCCAACGACTATGACCATCTCGGCTGTTTGTACCTCTATTGCGTGATAATATATCAAAACATGATATAAAAATTACGCTTTTGTGCGATTGGCCTGCTGCTCTCGATATTCTGCCATCACAGCAGCATGTTCGGGAGAGCGCAGGCATTCCTCTTGAGCCGTGACAAGTTCTCCCATGAGCGTTGCGGTATCCTTCTCGAAAGCTCCGTTGATCTGGCGTTTAGTGTGCTTCAGAGCCGTGAAGGGAATGGCGAGTAGCTCCTGAGCCAGTGCTAGCGCTCGCTCGTCCATCTGCTCAGGTTGTACTACCTCGTCGATCACACCCAGCGATAATCCCTGTTCGGCGGTGAAGCGCTCCCCAAGAAAGCAGAGACGTTTGGCGGGAGCGGCACCGATCAGACGAGCGAGGCGCATGGGTCCCAGCGCGGCGACGACTCCTTCGCGAACGGCGGGAATGCTGAGAATGGCATCGCTGGCAGCAAGACGGAGATCGCAGGCGAGGGCAACCTGCAAGCCGCCACCGAGACAATAGCCGTGAATAGCGGCGATGGTGATGGCGTTGAGCGAGGCCAGAGTTGTGACGCCACGCTCCCACGTCACAAACCAATCGAGCAAGAGACGTCCCTGTGCCAGTTCTTTGACATCCAGACCACTGCAAAACGAACGCCCTTTGCCACTGACGATCACCACCTGGATATCGGGTTGCTGCGTCAGATGATCGGTGATGGTGATAAGATCCCGTACCCAGGCTTCGTTGGCGGCATTGAGTACTGCGGGGCGGTTAAAATAGAGGCGGGCGAGTGGCCCTGTGGTTTCGCAATACATGGTTTCCAGTGCGAGCGTCGCCATGGTTATATCTCCTTTGATAGTGGAATGTCTGTCGATCACTCATGCAGTCTATAGAAATTGGGCCAGACTGCGAGAAAGTGATATGTGCAATTCTATTGTATCGCATAAAATGAGTGTATACTGCTGTCAGTAGAAGTTGCTATGGATATATCTCTGTCCATGCCTCTTGCCAGTCATAAACAAAGATGTGAGAACAGACAGAAAGGGAAGAACAGGTTATGCAACTGAAAGACAAAGGCGTTTTAGTGACCGGGGGTGCATCTGGCCTGGGAGCCGCCTGCGTGCGCTTATTGACGCAGGCTGGAGCGAGGGTGGTGATTGTCGATCTCAATGAAGAGGCGGGAACTGCCCTCGCAAAAGAGCTGGGATCGGCTGCCCTCTTTGTCAGGACGAATGTCACCGCCGAAGACGAGGTGCAGGCGGCTGTAAAAGCGGCAGTGGAGCATGGTAAGGGTCTCTCCGTCGCCATCAACTGTGCTGGTATCGGGGTTGCGGAAAAGACGTTTGGTAAACGAGGCATACATAGCCTGGAGTCGTTTACACGCGTCATCCAGATCAATCTGATCGGGACGTTCAATGTAATACGGCTGGCCGCGGCAGTGATAGCTGAGAACGCCCCCACTGAGGAGGGCGAGCGAGGCGTCATTATCAACACCGCATCGGTGGCTGCCTTTGACGGGCAGATCGGACAAGCGGCGTATTCTGCTTCAAAGGGCGGTATTGCTGGCATGACGCTGCCCATTGCTCGCGATCTGGCAAGCTACGGCATTCGCGTGATGACGATTGCGCCTGGTATTTTTGATACGCCGCTGATGGGAAGCCTGCCGGAACCTGCACGTATCTCGCTTGGGCAGCAAGTTCCCTTCCCACCGCGCCTGGGACGGCCCTCAGAATATGCCGCGCTGGCCCGGCACATTATTGAGAATCCCATGCTCAACGGCGAAGTGATCAGGCTGGATGGCGCTCTCCGCATGCCATGGAACGTTCGTTAGACAACAAAGACCGGCTCCTTACTTGAGGGGCTGGTCTTTTATAGTAGATTGAGGCATCGTGCAGTGTGATACCTGACCGATTAAGCGTTATGTCGAGCCTCTGTTCTCACTTCCTCGTTAGTCACAGGAGCGGGATTCTCCGTTTCGGCTTCCTCCTCAGCTACCGTATCACGTTGAGATACAGCAGGAGGCTCCTTAGAACGCGCTGCTTCCTCCTCAGCTATCGTATCACGTTGAGATACAGCAGGAGGAACATCAGTACGTGCAGTCGTTGTCCTTCTATCGGCAGGAGTCAGTTCTCGTTCTTCCTCAGCACGAGCGGCCTGCGTCGAAGTGTCTGGTGCAGTGGTTCTGAGACGAGCATTGATATCAAATGCTCCATTCTGACGTAAGAGGCGGAAAGCCTCCTCTGGCCTATCATCAGCATTCATCAGCAATAGTATACGATTAGCCTCCAACTCCTGTTGATAGTGATGTGCTTCGTAGTCTGGCATTCCCATTTTTGTTAAATCATCAACAGTATTTGAAGCCACAGATGCCTGTCCTGTAAACATGCCTTTGAGATTATCAAAAACACTCCCGTTACCGCGCTGTACCAGCCTGATTCGATTATAGCTAAATCCATTACGCCTTAAGTCATCTATTGCCTTTTCAGCACATGCATTATCGGGCAAAACGCCAATTACTGTTGAAATTGGATCTCCACCCATTTATAGTACCTCCTTTTTCAAAACATGATATCTAATGACCATGTTCTAAAATTAAGCTCTATAAAACATTAGAGCATTCATGGTGTAACTGCATACCTCTTTTGTAATAGAGTAGATCAAAGGTGCTCAAATTTCAAATCTATTCTACATTGTCACACGTAATAAAGGTGAAAAAGGATGCAGAAAAGAAAGCGAAACTAACTTAGCTGTTCCAGAGTGTAAGTAACAAGAAGTACCTTAATACGGCATTTGAGAAAAGTGTAAACAAGACTTGAAAAGCTAGGAGGAAGCAGATGCTAAACATTAGCCGGACACGTCCCCTGGGAATTACAATCATCGCTATTATTATGGCAATCTATGGCATATTAGGCATTATAGGTGGAATTACCCTGCTAGGATCTAACTCCACATTTGGAATAATTGCTCTCATCTTGGGCGTTCTTGAACTGGTCCTTGCCTGGGGTATGTGGAGTTTACAAAAATGGGCGTTCTGGGCCACGGTCGTCCTTGAAGTTCTCGCAGTGCTTAACGGTATATTCGCACTCACTGGAGGAAATACTGGCGGTGGTATTACTGGACTTGTGATCGCTCTGATCATCCTGATTTACCTGTTTGCAGACCCTCATGTGCGAAGTGCATTTCGTACGTGAATCTAGCGGACTGCTTTCATTGCAACAAAGCCAGACGCGCAAAAATGGGAACCAGCTTCTGGTGGCACTTGAACCTTCCACGTGCAGTGATTTTACCATAATGAAAGCAGACGGTATGTGCAAAGATGTGTTAAGGTACTTAGATAGCCGATTTCGTTGAGAGGAAGCTTCCTGATAGGGAAAGTCTTCCTCTCACGACTTTTATTGCGAACCGTACTACTTGTGTTCAAGCGCACGGTAGGTAGCTAGTACGTTAAGCCGGTGGGCATGGATGTTGTAGGGATTGGCTACTGGAGCGAAGGGATTGGTGGGTGGCAGTTGCATTGTGTCCGGGAGTGGATGGGCAGCCAGCGTCTCGTCAAGGCTCAAGCCCTGCTTGATGTCAGTACTGATCTGTTGCTGTAACATTTGCAGATAGGCCACCAGGCTATCGAGGGCGGGTGTTGCTTCTGCCATCGGTCCGTGTCCGGGAATCAGGGTTTTGACAGGCAATGTGGCTTGCATCTTTTGGATTGTTTCAATATATGGTTCCGGTCCCCCTTCCAGCAGCATCGGGGCAAAACCATCTTTCACTGTAAAGTTGCCTGTCCATGCGACCTGAGCATCGGGGACATAGACGATTGTATCGCCCAGCGCGTTGCCAGGGCCGAAATGCCAGAGTTCGACGATCTTATTGCCCAGATCGATTGCCATAAAGTGATCGAAAAAGATGTCAGGTAGTCGCCACTCGACCACATCAGCCAGGGCCGCCGCATTGCCCTTCATGTTCTCTGAACGAATCCGTTTCTCGCGCTCCAGATCCCGCATGCTGGCCCGGTTCTGCCGTGAAGAGACAATCTTTACTTCAGCAGGAAAGACATAGTTACCGAAGCTGTGGTCTCCATGATAGGTTGTGTTTACGACATAAAGTAGAGGTTTATCGGTAAGCTGTTGTACTATGTGCTGGATCTGTCGGGCTATATCTCCGTTAATGCCAGCATCGATAACCAGCACGCCTCGCTCTCCGATAATCACGCCGTTGTTGTCTTTAGGTGGCGTATTTGCCATTAATGCATAGACTCCCTCAGAAAGCATCCGAGGTTCCAACACCAGTCCGGCGGGATTAAGATCTGGACCGATATAGCCCGCTGGACGTTCTTCGATTTCCTGACTATTATTGTCAACTTGATACATCAGTTTTCTCCTCCTTGCTGAAAACATCTGATCCTTCTGTTTAACTGCTAATTGCCTTCATAAAAAGATCGATACTCGGCGCTAGTTGAGCAGAGGTAGGCGGCTGTGGAGGTTCGTCACCGCTCAAAAGGCCATTGAGCAGGGCATAGGTAAGCAGGCTGCCGATAAACATGAGGGCCGCCGCGTCCCAGTCGATATGCGTTATCAGCCCCTCTTCCTGCGCCTGCTTTAAGAGCGCCGCAATATAGGCCAGTGATCGTTCGGGGACGGTCGTGCGAAAGCGTGTGGCAAGTTGTGGAAAGCGCGGCGTTTCGGCGATAATGACCCGCAGCAATGCCAGATACTCCGGTTGCATCATAATGGTTGCGATCTCCTGAGCCAGCGTCATCAGAGCCGCTCGTAACGCATCATGATCCTTCAGATCAGGCATGTGATCAATTGCTAGCAATTGATTATGAGGGTTGTTCAGCGTCAATTGCTGTAGTACATCGGCAAAGAGATCTTCTTTGTTGGTGTAGTAACTATAGAGCGTCTGCTTGGAAACTCCCGCCTCAGCTGTGATCATGTCCATGCTTGTAGCCGTAAAGCCTCTTTGTAGAAAGAGACGTTGCGCTGCCACGCGCATTTGCTGGCGCTTCATCTGCACACGCAAAGCCTGTTTTTCAGTCACTATCTTTTCCTCATTGCAATCAAACTAGACCGTACAGTTTGATCATAGGATAGAAGAGAGGGGTTTGTCAAGGGCAAGAAGCTTCGGCTATGGGATCTCCATCGAGATTGTATTTATAATTCAAAGCTGAGTGCTGGTCGCTTGAAGAGTATTCCGTTATGTGATGGTGCTGCATCAGGGTTGGTGACTTGCAGCAAGACCTGGCTGTCGGGGCCAATATACTCGCGAAGGCGGGAATGATTGCTGGCGAGGGTGTAGTAGTTATTGAGTGGAATCTGGTCCCAGGTGCCGGTTTGCCAGTTGTAGAGCGCAGTTCGCAGGGAGCTAAAGTCCTGGAATGCTATCTGATTGTCATCGATATTGGGAACGCTGATCGTGAGTCCTTTGATATGAGAGGTATCCAGAGCGGAGAGGTCAAACGCAAAGTTCATGCTTCCCAACTCCATCATATAGACCCCTGGCAGCACCATTTCATTGTTGAAGCCCGTCGATGCAATCACCTGCCCTTGAATGAGATCAGATGAGAGCTTTGGCGTTACATCCAGCGCGATGTTGAGTGGCATCTGCACAAAGCTCTCGTGAAAGCCTGTGGGAACGGTGCCGTTGACCGTTGTCGTCTGCATGTTGTCCAGTGGCTGATCGGCCCAGCCGATGAGGGTTGCGGGTGTACCGTCGAGCAGCAATGGATCGTCGGTGCTGTTCCAGGGGATGCTCGGCAGACCGGGGCGCAGCGAGGTGATGTTTTGCTTGCTCAGGTTAACAATCGCATTGCCGCGACAGGGACCGCCGCAGGGAGGGAGCGAAGAACCATTCCCGTTCAGTGCTGCCAGGAGCGCCATGTGCCGCTGGAAGTCGGTTTGCGGTTGATCTCCCCGCTCATAGGGGAAATACGAGGCCGGGAGACCGCTACTTTGCGCGAGCTGATCGGCCAGCGAGGTATCCGGGTCGCGAGGCATTTGCAATGCCAGATCGATCTTCTGGGTCTCCCCTGCTGGCAGGGTGCCGATAGCGACGAAGCCGTGTGGCAGCAGAATATAGACATCGCTCAAAGGGGCCAGCGTATTTTTTATTGTGCCAATCAGCCTGTTATTACGAATAGTGAGATGGGTGCTGATGGCCCCGTTCAACTGTCGATCCTGTTGTGCCACCAGTGGATGGAAGGTCCAGGGGCCGCTATCGAGCAGCGCAACGTTGGTGGCATGAGCCTCATAAGTAACGGGCGTTGATGGATCGCCGGAGATCATAAACGCGTTGGACGAAATCAGAGGTAAAGGGATTACCTGGGCCAGCGTGCCAGCCGGGAGCCGGACATGGAAATCGCCCTCGTTCGGCACAAAGATACCCATATATGTTGTGATTGATACGTTTGAGTTGTTCTGGTTGATTTGCACAATCGAGATGCTATTATCGGTGAGTGACGAACCCTTTTGATAGAAGGCGACGCCGTAAGAGAGCAGCGAGAAGACCAACATGCTACTGAGCATAATGCGCCAGTTCCAGAAAGGACGCCGCAACTTCTGTACAATCAGCAAACGCACTGGACCGAGTATGGCCACATATGCGAGCAGCAACAGGACCAGTATCCAGGGCATCGTCCAGATGTTATTTTGCAGGATAGAGAGGATGCCGCCGCGTATATTGACGTTGCCAGGTCCGCTATAAGATTTGGGGGCCAGCGGCGAGATCAATAACTGATCGCCGAGCGTGCGTAGCAGAATTTGTAGCCAGAGCGCGTTGGTGCCGGGCCAGAGGGGAAAGGGAGCCGTAGCGGGATCAAATGCCAGATAGCAGATTGTTCCCTGTCCCTGCTTTGCCGTGACGATCAGCGGGGTAACGCCAGATGCCAGCACAACGTTTCCCCGCAGAGCCGATCCCAGATTCTTCTCTCCCCGTGCTGCCAGCGTTGCAAAGCTCACCTGCAATGGCGCATTGAGCGTAGACGGCGGGGACTGTTGACCGGGCAGGGGTGCGGCAAGGCTGCCAGCGGAGAGCATCGGCGTGCCAGGGGCGAGATCGATGGTGGTGTATACATCGACCGGTAGCAGGTCTGATGGCAGGGGGGATAGTGTATGTCTCCAGTTGGGACCGCCCACCGCGATCAAAGCGCCTCCCTGATTGATCCAGGTTTGCAGTGCTGAACGCTGGACCGCACTGAGCGAACTGGTCGTGAAATTGTCGAGGATGATGACATCAAAATTTTCCAGTTCCGATGAGAGGGCAGGCATCGTTTGAGCGTTCAAATGAGTAAGCTGGATAGATGAAACCTGATTGGAGAGCGTCACATTGGAGAGATAGTTCAGAGTTGTGTTATCGTCGGAAAGCACGCCGACAGAGGTCTGAACACTGCCGATAGTATCGATGCGATGCTCCTGAAATGCTAGCACTTTGCCGTGTTGATCGAGTAGTTCGGCCAGGACGCCGTGAATGTTAAAGGCTCCCACGTTGAAAGGAATATGCAGCACTACCTGTCGCGATTGTCCATGTGGTATCGAAATAGACTGCTCGAAGCGCTGTCTGGAGGCAATATCATTGGCGGTGGGACGATACAGGCCGCTGTAGATTTTCAGTGAGATGATGCCGTTCACGTCCTGCCGACCCGGATTATTGACCGTTACCCACACTGGTAGCCAGTAGCCCATCCGCGCCTGTGCGCTCAGGCCGACGTTGATCCGGAGCGAGATCTGATTGTCCGATGGGGAAACTGAGGAGGCCCAGGCTGAGGAGGCTCCATTGCAGAGGCACAGGGCAAGCGCGATACAAATACTACTCACGACCTTACTGAGTGCCGACAGATGCCAGTTGTGCTGTGTACACGGCATACATCCGAGCCTTTCCTGCTAGCGGAGCATCGTTCAAGTCTTATATGTGCATTTTTTAATGTCTCCTTTCATTATAGTATGTCAGTGCACATCTATCCAGATCTCTGCACACTTTTTGGCAAATTGCGCCGATATTAATGAAGATGAACAATGTATGACGGCGATCTCCCCCGCGATAAATCGCTCGGCTACGACACGGGGGAGGATTACCGGCTTATTCCCTTAATGATATTTGCGTGCTATTTTTGCAGTTTGCGGAGAACAGCAATGCCAACGACGACGCCCGCAGCGAGCAATACTAGAGGAACGGGAGAATTGCTTTTTTGAGGCACGCTTACGGCACCTGCTGGCTGGACGAGAGCGGTAAGCTGATCGAGCATTTGATCGTAGATGCGATGCAGCCCAAGCGGGGCAAATGTGCGCTCAAAGAAGCCGCCAACGCCCTGGCCGCCTTCCCATTCAGTGGCGACGCTGACCCGGCTCTGCTGCCCGCTTTCCAGCGGCGACACCGTCCAGGTCGTGACAAGTGATGAATTGGTGTCGCGCTCTTGAATGACCTGTCCCTTGACGGCCTCGTTCACCTGGATGCGATATGGACGCTCGCGGCGGGCAGCTTGCAAGCGATAACGCACAACAGTTCCCTCCCCATTGCCGCCTTGCTCGACCTGATAATCGAGGAAGTTTGGCGTCAGGAACAGGGGGCGTTTCGCTTTATAGTCTTTAAGGGTATCATACACCTTTTCAGGTTGCGCGTTGACCACGCGCTCATTCTTGACTTCTATCTTGCTCATAGAATTGCCTCGTATCTTGTTTTCAGCACAGAACCCGGTTGCTCTGTACATATCTACATGTATTATAGTGGGAAGGAGCAACTCTATGTGACCGATGCTTCCTCCTTCGGGCTATTAAGATAGTCCTCGATGGCCGGTTCGCACAGAAGCAGTGCCAGGGCGGAGAGGCCGTCGGCAATCTCGCCTTTGCGCGCCATCTCTCTGACCTGCTGATAGGAGACGGCGACAGTATAGAGCAGTTCTGAACGCTCGGGGTGCGTTGGCCGACCCGCTGCTACATCGGATGCAAAAAAGATGGAGCAGACCTCATTCGACATGCTGTTATTTGTCGAGAAGCTACCCATGAGTTGTAGCTGTTCACAGGTCGCGCCCATCTCCTCGTAGAGTTCGCGGCGAACAGCCTCCTCCGCGCTTTCCAGTCGTTCCCCGTCCTGTTCCAACGAGCCTGCGGGACATTCCCAGTACCAGCTATGGGTCGGATAGCGATATTGACGTAGCAGCAGAATCTCGCCGCGACAGGTACATGGAACGACCAGCACAGAGCCAGGATGTTCGATATAAGTATAGCCAATCTCATCTTTTGTATGAGTCAACACCCTGTCCTGACGTAGCGCTAACCAGGGTGATACAAGCCATTGGACCGATTCTAGCGTGCGCCAGGGATCGGGCCGCCTATATTTATTCTCTTCCATTATGTCTCCTTTCAAGCTGCGCAGAGTTCGCGCCTGAAGAAGTAGATGGTTGTGCGAATGCCTTCTTCCAGACTGACGAGCGGTTTCCATTGCAGCAGATGTTCCGCTTTTTTCGGACTGAAATAGGCGCAGGGGATGTCTTCTCCATGCGCCGGAGTATGGATGATCTCGACTTGATAGCCGACCACCTCTGAGAGAAGCTGGTAGATGCGATTGATCGACGTGCCAGCACCTGTTGCGATACAAAACACGTTATTGGAGCCTCGATCCAGTGCAAGCAGATTTGCGCGGGCCACATCGCTCACATAGACGAAATCTTTTTGCTGCTCCCCATCCCCATGAATAGTGATTGGCTGGTGTTCGAGGAAGCGCCTGGCAAACGTGGCAATCACGCCGGATGTGCCGCCGGGGTTCTGGCGCGGACCGTAGATGTTGCTGTTGCGCAGAATGGTATAGGGCAGGCCATAGGTTTGCTGCCAATAGCGGATATACCATTCTCCGGCAGCTTTGGTGATCCCATAGGGAGACTGAGGATGCACCGGAAAGGTTTCATCAACGGGCATGCGCTCAGGAGTGCCATAGACGGTGCCTGACGAGGCGAAAATGATCTTCTGTACGCCTGTGCTGGTGCAGTTCACCAATATGGTTAGCAAACCTTCTATATTGACCTGGGCATCGAGCAGAGGATTGTTGGCTGAGACTACCACGCTTGATTGGGCCGCCTGATGGTTGACGATATCCGGGCGGACATCTTTGAAGATGCGCCTGATGTGATCCTGATTGACAATGCTAGCCTGATAACACTTGATATGCTTCTTCTGCCTGATAAGCTGCTCCCCATAAGCATTATGAATGGTATCCACCACAATAACCTCGTGTCCAGCGGCGAGGTACTGATCTGCAATGGTCGATCCGACGAAGCCCAGGCCACCCGTCACTAGAATTCTCATGGCTATGCTCCTTTTTTGCGCATGCAACATTGACAAGATGTAACAAGTAGTTCGTAGTCTCGCGATTTATCGCGATGCTCTAAGCGCCTATGATGCTGCCCAATCGCGATAAATCGCGAGACTACGAACTACTGGGAGTATTACCGGGTTTAATGTTCATCAGCACGGCACGCTTGCCCTCTGGAAGCCTGTTCAGTAGTGTTTCCAGTGTTTCGGTTTGATACTCTTTATCGGAACGTTGTAGGATCTGGGAGAGTGTATTAAAAAAGCCCGTATGTATGGTTGACCAGGTGAGCGTATCGAGAAGATCAGCTACGGTGCGAGCTGAGCGAAGATCATGCTCTACTTCGCGTGTGATATGTGCATATGATCTATCGGCCCTGTGTAGATCAGGTAGAGTATTGACGCCCTGGCTATCCCATACCGTTCCCATGTTGAGCGCGTAAACCTGTTGGTTGCGTGCCGTCAGCTGCCTGATGAGAGCGAGAAAGTCCAGTTCGCCAGATGGACCGCCCTCTTGTTGCTGTTGCGCCAACGTATGCAACCCGTCGAACAGGCAAGGACCGTTGACGAAAAAGATGCCGCAATCCTGCTCACCGTTGGCTGGTATGACATCGCCTCTTCTTGCCTGCAATACATCGATGATCGTACCGTCAGCGCCACGCAGCAGGCTTACATAAGGGTAACGTTCCCATTTCGTCGGGATGGTCATTGGATTATGGGAGAGCTGGTGAAGGGCGCACCCGGCAAACACGAGGCGCTCGTTGAGCGCGCCCATGTCTCCCCAAACGACGATGAGATTGTCCTGAGAGTGCAGATGTTCTTTGATACTCAAAAGGGCGTGACCTGTCCCACACGGTTGTTCCTGAATGCACCAGAGAGGATCATGCAGGCCATCCTGCTGCACCACTGCCTTAGCGGCGGAGTCACTGGCGCGGTTGACGATGACCAGAGGGTGAGGATCGAAGGGAGCCAGGGCGTCGAGGATGCGCAGCAGGATCGGGCGGCCAATAGTTCCCCGCGCCAGTATCTTCGGCGTGCCGCTCTGGAAGCGGCTTCCTTGCCCGGCGGCGACGACGATCACGCGTGCTGGTTTCAGCACCACCTGATAGATATGGGCGACGTCAGCGGCCTGACAGATGATCTCTTGCACCTCCTGACGAGACAGGCGTGGCTTCTCACGAGCGAGGAGGGCGCGAATCGTCTCCCGGGCGGGTCTCGCTGCTATATGCATTCCTCTACCTCTCTCAGGCTTGTCTGAATGTTTGCTTTGAGCAGCACCGTGCTGAGCGCATCCAGTAATTTCTCGTGCGAATGGACGCCAGGTTGCTGCTGATCTTGCAGTGGCTGCTCCTCTACTTCGACGAGTGCATAAAGTTGCTCACGTGCGATAGGAAGCGCATCTCCCCGCTCTCCAGGAGGACCATCAGGGTGATTCTGCTCCACCAGCACATGAGAGACAAACGGTTCCAGGTGCCAGCGCGAGATAGGGGTGCGAGCATGCGCCCGCGTGACGTTATGCCAGAAGGCGTTCATCAGCCCGGCAACGGTGAGCGGTTCGCACTCCTGCACCAGATTGGCGATCCAGAGGCGCGGCACCTCAAGCGAGGCCAGTTCGGGAGTCAGCAGCATCGCGCTTGGCACAATGCTGGAGAAGAAGGTGCCTGGAGCATACAGAATGCCCTGGGCCTGCCTGACAGCCATTTTTGCTCGTTGCGTTGCCTCAACTCTTGCGGAAAAGGCGCTCTCCAGGGCGTGGCTCGTGCTTGTGGGATCACCAATCTGCTCGATAGTTGCGGCCTCCTGGCGTGACAACTGATGGTGAAGCAGGTGAATGCGCCAGATGGGAGGACCAGGAGGACGATCACATATCTCCGCCTCAGTGGTTAGAATGTGACCATCTTCCAGCACGGCAACCAGATAGGCAATCTCTTCACTGACCACCACAATATCGGCAGGCAGCTTAAACAGTTCGGTGAGGTAATCAATTGCTCGTTGATAGCCCCCATGCAGGTGAGCGCACCCGACGAGCAGAGCATTACGCACCGCTAAATCGCGAAAGTCAAATGGTTGCCCTTTCTGATGCTCGCCCTGTTTCGTCACCGTGAGAAATGCGTTAATGGCTCGCTCAAGCTCCATGAAGATGTGAAAGGGTAGTTCTGGGAGATGGATAGCGTCGTACAGCATGCGTCGGAGATGGGTCGCATTCCCTTCAATGGGGAGCCGGAGCTGCAAAAGGTCTGAAAGCGCCGGGATCTCTCCATCTCGTGCCAGCATTGCGATCAATTTGGCCGGATCAGACGGCCCCAGGCAATCGAGATGGTTGCGAATTCGCCCGGTACTCTTGCCGTCATCGTAGGCGTTCACCAGAAACGTGATGCGCGGAAATCGCTTTGCCAGCATGGACCCGAAGTGGTGAACGCCGCTGCCACCGCAGAAGACAACCAGAGAATGAGGTATGCAATTACCCATGAAGTGTTTTCTCTCCACTTTTTATGCATTACTAGTCATTGCCGCGAACTCGTTTTCTCGACAGGGGTGAGCCAGCCAGACGGTGCGGAGGCTCCACTCTCGCAAATTTCGATATAGTAATCTCGACAGCGCGTTGTAAGCGGTCCGGGCATGCCATCGCCGGGCAGGTAGCCATCGATCCCGACAACGGGCTGCACCTCACAGAGCGTGCCACACAGAAATACTTCGTCGGCCGTATAGAGTTCTGTACGTACTATTTCGCGCTCCTGCACTTCCATAAAGAATTCATCGTGTAATAAGCTGATGATCCTTCTGCGTGTAATACTTTCTAGTATGCCAGCGCTGAGCGGTGGTGTTGCCACCATCGAATCTTTCACGACGAACACTGCGGCACCCGACGACTCGGACACCGTATCGCGATTGTTGAGCAGAATGGCATCATCAAAGCCGCGCTCTCTGGCCTCAATAAATGGGAGTCGGAAGGCCATATATGAACCGCCAGCTTTGATGCGTGGCGAAAGGTTTAACTCGCTCGAACGTCGCCACGAACTGACAGTGCAGCGAATGCCCCGATAGAGCGCATCGCTATGTGGCGAGGGAAAAGCGGCAATATGCATGCCTGATAGCGTATCTTTCGCCCGAGAGCCATATCGCCCATGATCGATGTAAAGTGTGGGACGGATGTAGGCATGTTCTCGCAGATCGAGCGCCGTGAGCAGTGAATTGATGGCTTGCAGCGTGGTGTGGAAGTCGGTGGTGATAGGAAATTTGAGTAGGCGGGCCGATTCGTTCAGACGGCGCACATGGCTCTCAAGGTCAAGCACATAGTAGCGCTGTTCTTCGGGATTCCAGAAAGCGCGGATGCCCTCAAACACGCTGGCCCCGCGAATGGCAAGCTCGGACCAGACATGCACTTTCGCATCTTCCCAGGGCACCAATGATCCATTGAACCATATCAAATCAGGAATGTAAGAGTCCATACATATCTCCTTCTATGGAAATAGTCAGTCGGTACTTTCTATCGTTACTATGTATCGTCGTTTATAGCGTGAAACCGTAGGTTGCTGCCCCGATGACTCCTGCCATCTCATTCAAGATCACATGCACAGGTATTGAGGCCAATAATGTGGAAAGTTGCCCCTTGTTAGTAAAGGCCTGCATGAAGGCGTCGCTTTGCAGGAAGGGGAGAATATAGGGAGGGATGCCGCCTCCGATATAGACGCCGCCAGTTGCCAGCATTCTCAGCGCCATATTGCCAGTCTCGGCACCTAGAAGACTCGCAAATAGCTTAAGTGTCTCAACACACAGAGGTTCCACATCATCTAGCGCCGCCTTGACGATGACCGGAGTTGGGTCATGTGCGTTATTAAGCCGGGTGGCTAACCATTGCGGCTCTCCAAGACCGCTTGTTTCTTTGAGGAATGCGTAGATATGTGGCAGGCCAACGCCACCACAGAGGAAATCATAGCTGACATGGCTGTGCGTGTGAAACAATGCTGTAAGGAGTCCGGCCTCGTGCGCATTGATGGGGGCCACGTTCGCAAGCCCTCCCTCGGATGGATAGACCTGATAGCGTGCGCCGTTCCAGAGCAGAAAGGCTTCGCCCAGTCCCGTGCCAACTGCTGCCACCGCTATCGGTGCGCGGGGAACGGGTGTTCCAGCATTCAACGTGAATAGCTCGCAGGGCGTCAATACTGGAACGGCGTGAGCAATTACTTCCAGATCGTTGAGCAGATGGACTTCGGGAATCGCCAGATCCTCTTGTAACTGGCGCGCATCCACAATCCAGGGTAGGCTAGTAACTTTGACGCGGCCGTTGAGAACCGGGCCAGCGATCCCGAAGACAGCCCGCGTAATGGGATAGGAGATATCGGTCAGAAAAGCCCGGACGAGGGCTGTGAAGCTCTCATAACCGGCACTCGGCAATTTCGCAGTTGCCAGGGGTGCGCGCAGATCATTTGGCGAGGCAAAGAGGGCAAGCTGCGTTTTCGTCGCTCCATTATCACCAGCCAGCAACATAGTTGAACCATCCCTTCCATACGAAAGCGTTTATATATTCGCCGCGTAAAACCCCTACATTCCTGTATGGGGATGGGAGCGGCGTTCCTTCATAGGGTGCTTCACATGTTTCACTATCGTATGTGAATGGTGAATGCTGAAGAAGATGAACAATCTCCTCGTCGTAGTCGAGCGATTTATCGTGGAATCCCGCCTATGCGCGATAAATCGCTCGACTACGACGAGGAGATTGTTGAAGTGCTGCTTATTGATACATGACGAGCATGGGTGGCGGATCGAGTGCTAACACCGCAGAGGGGGGCATCAGCGGTTTGTCCAGGCGATAAAAGAGTTTCATGCCCGGATATTGTATGAGCTGTTGCTTATCGAAGATCCGATAATCATCGATCTTCTCGCCAGGTGTGCCAAAGCCATCTACGCATGTGACGATCTGCACACCTGGCTTGAGATGAATCTTTTGCCAATCGGGGAGCATATCCAGGCGAAACTGGTGAATAATCAGGATCTTGGGCGGCAAATGATGGGTCTGAACGAGCGTGGAGAGCCGGTCGATCACGCCATTAATCTCGGTGGCGGTCATACGACCAAAGACCTCGTCAGGGATAGCGCCAGGCGGCATATCGAACTCGGGATCGAGCGAGAGATCCACTCCTGGCCTTTGCAGATAGTCCCAGACCAGATCGACTTCTTTTTGCACGGTGCTATGGCCGACCTGCATATCAAAAAAGAACAAAGCATGGTGATCATTGGCCAGCTGGATATAATGCTCAACCGATGCGCGCGGCATGCGATACACCCAGGAGTTATCTTTCATCGGGACCGGCTGCACAACGGGTGTTACATAATCGAGCGCGGGAATAACTGGATGAGTCGGATCAAGTTGTGCGTAGGCGGCGGCCTGCTCTTGCAGCTTTGCCATTAGTTGATTGTCGCCATATTGTCCGATTGGACCCATGACATCGGAGAGCGGGTTGCCATAAAACGCTAGCAAGCGATGGGCGGAGAGACTGGTGTTCCACGCCCAGCCATCGGGACCGTGAAGATAGTGCAGGGTTGAAAGCATGTCGCGCAGTTTTTCTTGCGATGAATTGCTGGAAGCATGGTGCGAAGCTGTGGGACTGGTATGTGGCGTAAGGGAGTTAGCAGTTTGTAATGCAGTATGTGGTTGAATATGGAGTGCTGCCTGACTCGGTGGGACGAACAGGTGGCCAGAGATCAGGGCTAGAGTGACGACAATGGCGCACAGCCCTGCCACGCCTGCTACGAATTTTGCACGCATATGTGTATTGCTCACTTCCTGCACGATAATCCTTCACCACCACACCTCCGTCAGAACATGAGTAACACAGATAGGTGTAAATGTCAAGCAGGCAAATATTCTTGTAGATTTTGGCAACGATAGCAGCGCAGATATCGTTTTCAGGCAACGATTTCCTCCTCCTCGCTATCCCAGACGTGGGCATAGACCGTCATTTGACCATCCAGTGCGATCTGCACCCAGTTATTGAGCGTGGAAGGAAGAGTCGCCTTCAAAGAGGAGGCATCGCTACAATCTTTGCTAAATGGTTTTGTCATCTCCCGTAATTCAGGGATGTACATAAAAAAGTCTTGTTGTGGTAAGACCTGATTACCCAATGCTTTGTTCCTTTCTACTTTTCAGGTCCAATGATCTACCTATTAAGAGTATACGCAACGAATGTAAAAAGAATGTGAAGAAACCATCGCAAAATTGTTACAAAAAGTAAGAAGACAATTTCGTACGCATTCTCATTACAAATTGTAATACGCAGGCGGGTTGCAATGCCAAAAAGTGGGTAGATTCTTTGAGGCGGTGCAGGAAATAAGAGTAAATTCTGTCTGGGAAGAAAGACAAACATGGTGTACACATTTCTTGCTTCTTCGTGTTAAAATCAATCTGTTACCAATTTTGTATGTCATGCAAAATGGCGATAAATTTCTGGATACCCAACTGTACCACCTTATATTTTTTGCGATTATGTATAAAAATATATGTATATTTGCATGGTGTATTTGAGCTGTGGATGATTGGTAATGCAAATGGATTATCGGGGAGGGTATGTTCGTGGATAGTTTCCCAGATTTTCAGAAAGACGTAACGAGTCGAGAGCAGATAGTAGAGCTTCAAGAAGAGGCGCGGCGGGCGCGTGAAGAGCTGCGGGTACTTACTAAGGTGAGCAATGTGCTGCTCTCTCCAGAAGCATTGCGCGATCTACAAACTGTATATAGGACGATATATCAGCAGCTAAAATCACTGCTGCCTATCGATTTTTTTGCTATTGACCGTTATGATCAGCGGCAGGAAAAAATCATCCAGGAATTCAAGGTAGAAGATGGCGAGATCCTGTCTTTTCCTGCTAATAAAGCACTGCCACCACTATTTCTTGAGTTTCTCGGGCAGGAAGAGCAGGCATTGATATTTTACTCGACGCAAGAGGAGTGGATGAGGATCAAGGCGGCCATGCCGAGATTAGCAGATACTCTAGAAAATGACTTGTCGCTTCCTTCTGGTAGAAAGCCTCGGTCCGGCATCTCTCTTGTGATCAGGCATGAGAAGGAGCCGCTTGGTATCCTTACTGCACTCAGCTTTAAAGAGCATAGCTTTGAACGGCAGCATCTTGATATGTTGATCGCCATTAGCATGCAGATCGCTATTGCCATCAAAAACGCCTCCATGTATAGCGAGTTACGCCAGGCGCTCAAAATTGCTCAAGAGTCCGAGCGTTTGCAGAATCATTTCCTGATGACCGCCTCCCATGAGTTACGCACGCCGTTGACGGCGGTTCAGGGCTATCTTGAGCTGCTCGATACGTTTAGCGGGACGCTTTCCGAAGACACGAAGAAGCAGTTTCTCAGCAATGCTCATCGTGCCAGCGAGGAGTTAGGGCTGTTGCTGGGCAATATCATGGATGCCAGCCGTATCGATCAGGACAAGGTTGAGATGCATCTGCGTTCCATACGTTTGCTCGATCCCATCTGTACGATAGTAGAGATCATGGAGCCACTACTCATACGCGAGAGCCGTCCGGTAGAGATCCATATCCCGGATACGCTCTACGTCATCGCCGATGAATTACGTTTCAGACAGGTGATGCTCAACTTGATAGGTAATGCGCTGAAATATTCTCCCGCGCCACAGGGGATTGCGATCAGGGCAGAATCGTTGACCTACGACCAGCTTACCGACCGTATTCCGCTGACGAAACAGATCGCACCGCTCTCTGTTCAACAGCGCTATGCAGTGGTTGCTTTGCGCGATTGGGGTCCGGGGATCGCGCCAGAAGATCAGCAACGCCTCTTCACCAAGTTTATGCGCCTCAATAGAGCCATTAACAGTACGCAGCGCGGTGCGGGCCTGGGCCTGTACCTCTGTCGGCAGTTGACCGAAGCGATGAATGGATATATCTGGATGGAAAGTGAAGGTATCCCTGGAGAAGGATCAACCTTTTATGTTGCCCTTCCCCAGAGCGAATAATCAGAACCAATCGGTGCTGGCAAGCCAGGCGTGCCCTGTTGGGAAGAGGATGGAAAGCACGGCAAGCATCTCGTCGGAAGCGTTTGAGATCGTCTGAGCAACAGATCGATAGCCAAAGAGCAGTTGTGTAAAAGCCTGCGGCGTGATCTGTATCGCCTCGACGCCCGATGTGACATGTTCAGGGTCGCCCAGCGTGATCTGTCGCCCATCGATATGCAGCGCGCACAACTCGTCACCGATAGCGAGAACCACTCGTCCGTTCCATTGTGCCAGTCCACGCTGCCAGCGTGCCTGAAGTTCTGGCAGGATCGATTGCAGCAAGGTTGGCAGGTGGACGATGCGCGCCATCCACCCGGCGTGGCGATGGTGATAACTTTCGGCTCGTAGCACCCATTCCTCGGCGGGATGCTGCCAATGCGAGGTGTCAGGCACTTCCAGATGATCAAGCATCCATTGCACGAGCCGATCATGAACCGGCAAGCGATAGCGCAATGTCGCCGGAGGCGTATTGTTCTCTTTGAACATCACAGCATGGTGTTGCATCAGTGCCAGCAGCGCCTCCCAGTTGTCTGCCGCAACTTCTTGCACGAGATTGCCATCAAATCCGCTGAGATATCCCTGCACGGCTCCATCGGGGGTCAGCGCGACCACATCGGGTGAAGAACGCGTCTGAAGGCGATAGCGCTGTCGCTCCAATGTGCGCACAAAACAGCCAGTATATGAGCCGTACTGCTGGTTGTAGAGCCTGAGCGTTGCCTCCGCATCATCAACGGTACATGCACGAACGCTATAGTTGCTGGCCGGTACAGCCAGGATTGCCGAGCGATCAACTTCCACAACGGAGAGATCGAGCATGTCGGTATAGCCATAGCGATAGTAGAACTTGGGGATGCCGTCGAGCAAGAGCAGGGCATGGTTGCGACTGCGAGCGAAATCGATGGCGTCGCGCATAAGGGTCGTTGCCACGCCCTGTCTGCGATGCTCAGGATGGGTGACGACAATGCCGATGCAGCCAGTGGAGATACGAGCCGTGCCCATTCGCATCTCGCGCTCGTACATCATATATCCGCCCGTTTGTTGCTCGCCAAGAAAGGCACCACGCAACTGCTCTGGACGAAAATCGGGCAGGCCTGTCATGAAACGCTGCCAGCGCTCCACGCTTTCAGGAGAGGGATTCGGCGAGAACTCCTGGTCGGCAAGCATGAGTTGGAGATGATATTCTGCGGGCGTTGCCAGTGGTCGCACGATGAGAGAAGTTTCGGTCATAACGGTTGCTCCTTCTTATGATAGTTCATTCTACCATCAGTTGTCTGTGCTTCCAGAAGCATGTGAGAAACAAATGCCTCGACATCGGCAGCGCGGCGGCAACGTACAACTTTGTGCATGAAGGGATGTAGTTTGCGTACGATCTCCACGTTGCCTTCAAAGGCGGGATCTTTGCTCAGATAAAAGCCTCGTGCATAGAGGAGGAAGCGCCAGAGCTTGAGTAGACCTGGATGTCGATTGATACCTGCGAGACTGGTGCGGATGTGACGCGAGACAATACGCCAGGCCGCAATACGCCAGGGCAGATCCAGCCAGACAATATGGTCGGCCGTCCGATAAAGCTCCTCCGTCCAATCCCAGCCACCACCTTCGCAGATCCATGCCGCTTGATCCGCAATCTGGTGAATATCAGCCAATTTGGTTTCTAGAGGGTGCTCGGCACCGTACCCGTTTTCCCACCCGACGACATCCATTTCATAAAAGGGGTGCGAGAGTTGCTGGGAGAGCTGTTTGGCAAGTGTTGTTTTGCCGCTGCCGGGGCCTCCCACAATATATATCCGCATCTTGTCGGACATGGTTGCTCCAATCCATCTATCTTTTCACTTTGTCCGGATATATTACCAGCATTGCCTTTGCATACACAAGCAGGGATTGTAACCAGGCGACCTGTAATCTGCCTTTGTGATAGAATTGTTGTGTAGGCTGATGGATGACGTTTTCTGTGGAGAAACCATCTGACATGACGGTTGGATGGATGACGTTCTTTGTATTTTGTTGCAATGATGCAGATTAGATGTGAGTGAACCAGAGAAGGGAAAGGTATCTATGGCACGATTGCGGGTTGGTCTTATCGGCACAGGAAGAAAGAAGGAGCGGCCAGATGCGACAGGTTTTGCGATGGCTTATGCTCACGCCGACGCTTACCGAACGCTTGCGGATCAGTGCGAGCTGGTAGCATGTGCGGATATTGTACCGGAGAACGCCGAAGCATTTGCACGCGCAAACGGTATCCCGCAGGAGGGAATATTTACCGATTACAAAAAGATGCTGGCCGAAAGCAACCTTGATCTCGTTAGCGTTTGCACCTGGCCGCACCTGCACGCACAAATGGTCATCGATTGTGCCGTTGCCGGAGTGCGCGCCGTCCATTGCGAGAAGCCGATGGCCGATTCGTGGGGAGCCGCTCGCCTGATGGCGCAGGAATGCGAACGGCGCGGAGTGCAGCTGACCTTCAATCATCAGCGCCGCTTCGGTGGCCCGTTTAGAAAGGCTAAAGAACTGCTGACGAGCGGTGCGATTGGCGAACTTCAGCGCGTCGAGATTGCCTGCTCTAACCTCTTCGATTGGGGGACGCACTACATCGATATGGCCGGATTTTATTCGGGAGATCAACCGGCTGAATGGGTGATGGGCCAGATCGATTATCGCACGCAGCACTTCGTTTTTGGCGTCCATATCGAGAACCAGGCCATCGGGCAGTGGCGCTACCGAAACGGCGTCTTTGGCTTTATCGCTACCGGTCTCGGCGAAGAGATGGTTGGCGCGGATAATCGTCTGATCGGCACCGATGGCATTATCGAGGTTGCTGTGAGACCGACTGAGCCAGATGCAAGACCATTTCATAGAGAGCCGCTTTTGCGCGTGAAGCAGCGAGGGAGCAGCGAATGGGAAGTGGTAGATACGGGCGAAGGCATCCATTCGTTCGACTTTATCGGTCGTGGCCTTGCCGATGCTATCGATGCATTGCAGACGGGTCGCGAACCGGAGTTAAGCGCCCGCCGCGCCCTCAACACGACTGAGATCATCTTCGCGCTCTATGAAAGCAGCCGCAAACGAGGCCGCGTCGATCTCCCCCTGATGATCGATGACCACCCATTGGTGGCGATGCTGCAATCAGGCGACTTGCATCCAGAGCCGCGTCCATAGCACAAAAGAAGAGATATTCTCATCCCTGATGGTTGTTGCTTAACAGCTATCGGGGATTTTTTGCCTGGATGGTCGATATGCCTGCATTTGTATGTATCTGTATCATGTATAGAGAAGGGTGTTATACGGATACCTTCTGGTGGTTAAAGAGAGAAGCTTATGAATATTAAACACTATAAAGGTGCAGCATAAAGCGTCGCGCAATTTCTTGACAACCTCCTCTTTTTCAGATATAATAGAACGTACGGTCTAATTGTAGGATGTACTGTTGACATCGCCTGGCAAAATGTGACTTACTATAGAGAGATACGATATGCCCGACCGTTTCTCCTCTCAAAAAGCTGTGCTGATTTTGCAGAACCACGACCATATCTGCCGAGAGAAGCACGAGAGCAGAAGTTAGTGTGCTTGCCTTCCTTACATGATCGTGTCCATCACACATTACAGGTGAGACGCATTCCCCTCACGTTTATTGTGGAATGGTTAACCAAGAAGATGACATTGCCATCTGCCCCAGAGGAGCCGTACGCCATGACTTATACACGCCATAATTATGTTGAAGAGCAGCGAGAGGCACGCCTGTATGCCGATCAAATAGCAGGCATTTGCGAAGAACTTCATCTTACACTCGATCCCATTGATTGGCAAGAGTCCGGCATGCGTGCATTAGTTAAAGTGAACGGTATTGAGATCGCCCCTCTGATGGATCTCAGTCAGCGCGAAAGCGAGAGCATTTTGCGTTGCGTTCGGATCAAGTTGCTGGAACGGGTCGCGCTCGATACTATTCATGCTCGATCAGATTGTAAAGCGATCATGTGGAGTCCCGTCGATGTCGTGCAGCCACAAGCATTTCTCAGCCTCTGGGTAATCACTCTTGAAACCGATGAACGTGTACCTGTTACTGAAACTATCTCTGATGGACAGCGTATCTATAAATACTACAAATTTGAGCGTAATAATCAACAGCAACTTACCGGGTTATTCGGGCCGATGAATAAGGGCGAGTTTAATGTGGGAGATACGATCACAATTCAGGAACGCGAGCGCCAGTATACGGGCGAGGTGATCTATATTATGCCTCCCGGCAAAGCGCCTGCGACCCGTAAATATGCCACAAGAGGATTTCATAACGGCTCGGCAGCAAATACAAATGAGGTGGCGGCACGCTATGTCGTCGATTGCAACGATGGCTTCCCCCATATTATCAATCAGGGACAGGTTGCTCGTTGATGATGGCCGCGTGCCCGATAGGATATGGATAAGAGACAGGAACGATTAGACTTGCTCGAACGGCAGATGGAGCGCCTGAGCAAACGTATTGATCGATTGGATCGACGCAGCAATAGATATTCGTGGACGCGGGTTGCCATCTTTTTTGGTGGCTTAGGAGCGAGCCTGCTGGCATTTTTCGTGAATGGCTGGCTGTGTGCAGCACTGGTAGTGCTCACACTGCTGGCCTTCGCTATTGCTGCCTATTATCATAGCAAGATTGATCGCAGCCTCGCCCGGCATAGCGTGCTGCTTCATATCAGGCGAACGCAGGTTGCGCGCATGCGGCTGGATTGGGAGCATATCCCGGACCGCTACCGGGCAGATCCGCGCCCCGAACATCCCTTTGAGATTGATCTGGACATTACTGGTCCTCATTCGCTCCATCGCCTGCTCAATACAGCGGTTTCGCGTGAGGGAAGTACACGCCTTGCGAACTGGTTGCTCAGCACCAGGCCAGATCTTACAACTACTCAGCAGCGTCAGCAACTTGTACACGAGTTAACGCCACTGGTGCGTTTCCGCGATAAACTGCTGCTCCATTCGCTGATTGCCTCACAACATATGGCCGAGCAGGTGGAGGGCGAGCGTTTGCAGCGCTGGCTCTCGCAACATATGCCATCCAGTTCTTTGCCTCTGCTCTTCTGGATAACTACGCTGCTCAATGCGCTAACCCTGGTTCTGCTGGTGCTCAACCTGTTTGTGGCGATGCCGCAGTTCTGGATATTTACGCTGGTGGGTGGCTTATTGTTCTTCTTTCTCACGGCAAAGCAGCGCGGCGATATCTTTGAGGATGCCAGCTATTTGCGCTACTCTTTTGCCACCCTCAGCGCCGTTTTCACCTATCTTGAGCAGTATCCCTATGGTCGCCACACTCATGTCAGACAACTCTGTGAGCCTTTTTGGGCTGATCATACGCAAAGTCCATCGCGCCTCTTGCACCGTGTTGGGCGTGTCGCTTCTGCTGCGACACTCAAGAATAATGGCCTGCTCTGGTTGATCGTAAATGCGCTGATCCCCTGGGATGCGTATTGTGCCTATCGCTTGAGCCAGTATAAAGAGCGGATCGCGCAACGGCTTCCGATCTGGCTGCATGTCTGGTTTGAGTTGGAGGCGCTCTGCTCTCTTGCCACCTTTGCCTATCTCAATCCTGAATATACGCTGCCCGAAGTGGTGTCGCACGAAGAGGAAGCAGTCCTCTTTGAAGCGCAAGCGTTAGGCCATCCATTGCTGTCAGTCGAGAAGAAGGTGACGAACAGCTTCTCACTGGATCGATCCGGTGAGGTGATTATTATTACGGGATCGAACATGGCGGGCAAAAGCACGTTTTTGCGCACGCTGGGCATCAATCTCTGTCTGGCCTATGCTGGCGGTCCCGTGAATGCTCAACGGTTGCGCGTCTCGCTGTTTCGTATCTTCACCTGTATTCGGGTCAGCGACTCGGTGACAGAGGGCTACTCCTACTTCTATGCCGAGGTGAGGCGATTGCGCCGCCTGCTCGATGCGCTTGAGTTGCCGAACGAGTATCCGCTGTTCTTCCTCATCGATGAGATATTCAAAGGCACTAATAATCGTGAACGCTTGATTGGGAGCCGGTCGTATATTCGGGCGCTGGTGGGTCGCAATTGTGTCGGCGCAATCTCGACGCACGATTTGGAACTGGTGAAGTTGGCCGAGAGCGTGTCGCAGGTGCAAAACTATCATTTCCGCGAAGAGGTTGTGAATGGCAATATGGTATTTGATTATATATTGCGGCCCGGCCCCTGTCCCACGACCAACGCGCTGAAGATCATGCAGATGGAGGGGCTGCCGATAGAGGAGAAAGCATGAAGCACGAGGATCATGTGCATTTGTTACGTAAGGGTGTGCTGGAACCTGGTGGTGTCTGGGCCGACCTGGGCTGTGGCGAGGGAGCGTTTACGCTGGCCCTTGCCGATCTGCTCGGACCGAGCTGCACGATCTATGCGGTTGATAAAAATGCACGGGCGCTTGAGCAACTTGAACGGACCATGCATGCTATGTTTCCCGCCGTGACGCTGCATTGCCTCGCCGCAGATTTCACGCAACCTCTCAGCCTGCCCACGCTAGATGGAATTGTGATGGCGAACTCGCTGCATTATGTGCGCAAGAAGGAGGCGATGTTGCAGAGTGTGCATGGCTATCTGCGATCCGGGGGCAGTCTGTTGCTGGTGGAATACAACACTGATCGTAGCAATCCCTGGATACCGTATCCCCTCTCTTATGAGGCGTGGAGCGCGCTGGCAGGTCGCAGTGGATTGAGAGAGACGCATTTATTAGAGAAGGTGCCCAGCCGCTATGTGCGTGAAATGTATTCTGCCGCGAGCCTGGTTAGTTGAGCATGGCGATAATCTGGCGAATGGTTTTGATATGCTCCAGAATCTCATCGCGATCTTTGGCGTCGGGAGCCTGGTCGAGATAGTCGGTGAGATCGTGCAGGGCGCGTGAATAGCGCTTTAACTGAAGATAGAGGATGCCACGATCCCGTAGCTCGAAGGCGAGATGTGGTGAGAGCATGATAATCATATCGCAGGTGGAGAGCGCGCGTTGATACTCCTCCAGATCGATGTAGGTTTGTTTGAGATTGTTGAGGACGCGTGTTAGCAATTGGCGATGCGTGATTGGCTCGAACCAGTGGGGTTGAAACTTCGCTTTGTTGCGGATGAGGCGGCGAACCAGCGTGTGGCATTCCTGTTCGGTGAGAAACTGTCCATTCTCGAACGGGTCGATATAGATGCGTTCATCAGGTAAGCGATAGCCGACCATGAAGTGATAGGGCAGGCCGATGCCGTCGATCTTGATGCCAACGCGTTTCCCAACTTCCATATACAGCAATGAGAGCGTGATTGGGATACCGGTATGATTATCGAGGACTTTGTTGAGAAAGCTATTATCGGGGTTGTGATAATCGGTCAGGTTGCCTTGAAAGCGTTCCTCGACAAAGAGAACCTGATTTAATGCGTCGAGAACTGCGAACGGTTCGGTCTCTGAGGGAAGTTGTGGGAGGATATCGTGGTCAGGCAGAGCGAGAATCGCCCGTACCCGCCGCGCAAACGCGTCGAGTTGAGATATATAGTGCGCCATATCGAGGTCGGGATACTCGACGCTGGCAATTAAAAGAGCCGCTTGAGCCAGGTCAATCGTTGCATCATCTCCAGCGAGCAGGGCTGCAAACGCTCGATAGGTGCGTTGTTGGGCTGTATCTTTGGGAAATCTTTCTGCCATAATCTTAGCGCATTAAACCATAAAATGAGGCATTTTGCAACACCCCGGCCCTTAGAAAGCTGGGGCGACGGTGGACGCAATCGTACTGCTGAGAAGGTTAATGAAGGAGCGAGGCAACAGTGCTGCCAATATGTTGGGCAATAGCCTGCTCCTCTGCTAAAGACGATAGCCCCTCAGTGTAAATGGTGAGGATATAGGTTTCCTTGCTCCCCATAACGATACCAGACGAGTTCATCGCCCAGAGGCCATCAGGGGCCACGACCCAGCCATTTTTCATAGCAACAGTAGTTCCAGCGGGAGCTGTATCCCCAACCCCTACCTTCTGATCCTGCTCCACCTGTTCCATCAGGCTCAGTGCTAGCGCGCGATGTGATTGATTCAAGATTTTGCCTTGCTGCAAAAGCGTGAGCAGATCTGCCATTGCCTGGGGCGTGATCAGGCTATAGCCCCAGGCATTTGCTGATGGAGTCAGACCATCAATGTCCTGCGCTTTGAGGAGTTGTGTGATGCTGTCAGCTCCATTCATTTCATCGAAGTAGAGGGTGGAAGCGGCATCGTTGTCTGAATTCTCGATCATCGTTGTCAGCAACGTCAGTTCCTCAGCGCCTGGCTCTCGCCCCTGGCGTTCGAGCATGTCAAGAAATGTGAGCATGATAGGTATTTTCATTGCACTGCCAGCAATGAACTGTTGATGTTCTTGATAGGTGTAGTGGCGTTGATGGGAAACATCAAAGATGGAGATTCCCACGTGGAGGCCGAACGGAGCAAGAAATGTGAGCAGTTCTGGAGCAAGAATATCCAATGATGCCCACTCCTCCGCGTCTTCTGAAGGCAAAAATGTTGTGGCTGTTGCTGGTATCCACCCGCTTTTTTTGCCGGTGGGGGTGGACCACGAAACTGCATACCAGAGCGTTTCAGCCGCCCAGCAAGGGTTTTGCAGCAGCGTGAGCGGGAAGTGTAATCCAATATGGGCAATCTCTGAACCAGGATCAGGCGTTGTGAAGAGGGCCGTTGCCTGCCTGCTCCAGATAGTTCGTTCTCCGGCAAATGCGATGGAGGCAGTGATGGGGATGCACCCCAGGCTCTTTTGCTGATGAACCTCACTGGCGACCGTTGCAACGGTTTTCATCTGTGTAGCAGCAGCAACAGAAGATTGTTTGCGAATAGAGGAAAATACGGGCTCTACAGTATCGATGATAAGAACGTGTAATAAGATAGCAAATGCAAACAGGCTGATATACCAGACGAACAATTTGTTGGGTGAAGCATTCATAAGTCATCCCTATTCTGACATTGATTCTCTCTCTTTTATTCTATTCGGCAAAGAAAATATGCTTTTCAACCCCGGATGTTGCCTGTATGGATACAACGCTACCCACAGCGAATTGGTGACTGGCATCTGGCATATGTAGATGGAAAATGGGTCATATGACTCACACTGACTGGCTTTCTCCTGACATATACTAGTGATGTTGATGCCAGACCAGCAGAGGCTCTTCTCTGGTCGATGCATTGTTTATCAGGAGGTAGCTATGTTACGCAATCTTTATCGTTTTTACCTCTATACTGTCTATATTGCTTTGCTCGTTTTTGTTGCTGTCATTACCGGGCGATTATTGAATGCGCTCTTATCGCTTACCCCGTTGCGCGGCTCATATGGCTATGCGGCTTCACAGGCCGAAGTTGTGCAGGCGCTGGTGTTTGCAGTGGTGACGTGGGTAATTGCAGGTGCTCTGGGTGGGCTACATTACTGGTTGATCCATCGAGATATGCGGAGTAATCAATCTGCTGGCACCAGTGCGATTCGCTCTTTTTTCCTGAATGTGACCGAAGCTGTGGCTATAGCGATAGCCGCGCCACTCATCGGCTTTTCTGTGTTTAGCAGTCTTGGCTTTTATGGGGGGACCGATGCCGCCAGTCCTCTGTCATACGCTCTACCGGCTCTGACGCTCTTCGGGTTGTTGGAATGGGAGCGACGGCGCACAGAGATGCAGTCCAGGGCTGCGTTAGCCTTTCAGCGCTTGCATCTCTATGGCGTGCAGATCTTTCTGCTCAGCTATGTCTCGTTTGCTTGCTTTAACGTCGTCAGGCCTTTGGTAGATGGAGTGATTTTTGGTGGCAATGTTGCATTGGAGCAGTGTCGCAGCTATGCAGGCGTGAGCGATTGCCAGGCTCCCAACCTGTTCTACCTGATTGTCGGCTTACTCTGGTTTGTGGCGCTCTGGATTGGTTATGGTTGGCTGGTGAGAGATGATAAGGCGCGCCTGCTCCGTCTCATCCTGCATGGAGCCAGCTTTGCTTATGGTGTAGGCTTTCTCCTGGCTGGCATCTTTTTTGCAGCCCAATTGCTCATTTTACCGTTGTTCAATACGCCCGCCGCGCTTGTCGATATCCTGGGAGCAGGTGCACAGTACGATTTCCTTTCGCCGCTGCTGCTTGGCGTGCTCGTTGTTGTCGTCTACTATCGCTGGCTGAAGAGAGCCGCACGAGAGGGGATGATCGATGAGGATGTACTGATTTTGATGGAGATTGCCATCGCTGATGTACTATCAGCGGCGAGCTTCTGGTGGGGATGTGGAAATCTGCTCTATAACCTCTTTCAAACATTGACGCCGATACCCAACGCGCCTGATGCGAAATCGTGGGTAGCCGCTCTTGCATTTGTCGTTGCTGGGCTGGGTTATATTCCACTGGATCTCTCTCTGCTGCGTCGTAATGCTCGCGAGGCGGCGACTGCTGGCGGACCGCGTCGTGGGGCAGTGTTGGCCTTGCTGGGCGGCGGCATTCTGGCGCTGGCAATTGGCGGCGCGACGGCGCTTTATGCCTGGATGACGGCGCTGTTAGGTTCAGCAATTACGAACTGGCAGATAGTGATGCATACAGGTCTGGCAACCTTTATCGTGGGCCTCTTCCTGGCTGGCATCTATCTCTGGTTTGCGCGCAGAGAACATCTGTTAGGATTGCGTCACAAACAACAGACAACAACCGCTGTATTGCCAGCTGACGAAGCCACTAATGATGTTTCTGCCAGCTCTACAGAGATTGTTGCCCCAAGCACGATTGAAGGTGTGCTTGACGAGCTATTGGCCGGTAAGATCACACGCGATGAGGCCGCAGAGCGTATTCACGCTTTGAGCCATGTGCCTGTGAGCGTCGGTCATCAGGAATAGCTCTACATTATGCGCTTTGTGAGAAGCGGGGGAGCCAGCGCGGAACAGTACGCAGGTAGGTTTCGTAACTCTCGCCAAACTGCTGAAGCAGCTCTGGTTCCTCAACCAATGTCACGAACAGATGAGTCGTTACCCAGAATAGCAGTGCATAGCCAACTAATGGTAGTGAATGAAAAAGAATCGCTTCACCAATGATTGTAGTCAGGACGCCAACATACATCGGATTGCGCACCCATTGATATGGTCCGGCCCTGACCAGAAAGATCGGTGCATCGATGGGTGCTGGCGTCCCTTTGCCGATGAAGCTGAATGCTCCTGCACACCAGAAGTAGAGGCTTACTCCAAGCAGGAGAGGGAGCAAGCCAATCAGCCAGAGTGAGGGAGCAGGCATAATTGCTTCATGGGACCAGCGCAACAGAAGCCAGGGAACTACACCTGTTACCGTTCCCGGCACCAGAATTGTGAAAATGAGTGTTTTTAGCGCGACCATAGTAGCTCTCCTTGCTTTTATCAGGACGACACTACGTCCTGGCGGGTTCAACAACTGATGACGCGACGCGAATAAAATGCTGGACTTTAAGCAGCCGCAAGATAGTTCGCTGAGGCAAAGGGAACTCGGCTCGTGCAACGTCTGAATTCATTGGTTCAGGTTTTCCTATCGTATAGGTTTTTCCTTGCCAGATCAGCGATCCCTGTTCCGCTGCGAGCAGATTACGATACCAGTCTACATGAGGACCGTACGTTAATGCGATAATAAATTCTTTGCCTCTTGACTCGACCATGATAGGGGTTTCGTACGTTTTGCCACTACGTCGTCCAACATGGCGAACGACAGCAAACGAGTTGCGAGAATAGCCGGCAAACTTGAGTATAAAGCGGTTCAAGAAGCGTTTATTGAAGTAGCGCAAACGATTGGGAAACATCATATCCTCCTCGAAGGAATCAGAAAACAATGATCAGGGTGTCAATGCGCGTATCATGACTTCGATGAGCGCGTCGGCCCGGTCGAAAGCTGGAGGTGGTGGCTGTTCTCCTGCAAACATAAGGTTAGTGAAGCCATAGGTTATCAATCCACCGATCAGGGCGCGTGTGACGGCTTCCAGATCAACGTCTGCGACGACGTGCTGCTCCCTGGCCTCTTGCAGCATCGTTGTGACGATCGTGAGACCGCGCTGCGTGATGGTGGAAAAGAACAGGGAGCCGAGTTGTGGAAAGCGCGCCGACTCAGCGATAATCATACGTACCAGAGCCAGATATTCAGGCTGACTCATGATCGACAAAATCTCATGGGAAAGTTGCATGAGAGTCTGACGCAACGACGAGAGATCCTGCGGACGGGGCAACTCTGCAAGCCAGGTGGAGAAGCCCGGTTGCTCCTGTATCAGATGCTCCAAAACATCGATAAACAGTTCTTCTTTACCGGCATAATGACGATAAAGCGTCTCCTTCGAGGAAACACCGGCCTCCGCCAGAATAGCATCGATGCTCGTCGCCAGATACCCGTGCTGAAGAAACAGGTGATGTGCGGCACTGCGGAGCCGCTCTCGTGTTTGTTGAACGCGTTTGTTCTGCCTCTGTTCCATTTTTCTACTCATATCGAAATCGTAACGTACCATACGTTACGATTATGACATAAAAAAGAGAGATTGTCAAGGGTGGAACGAGTTCTGTTATAGCGAATAACCTCATTTTGGTTCTGCACGTAGAATAGCATAAATGGATCAGGGAACATAGAAGTATCATGAAACGAGAGAATATGGAGCAAGAACTATTTCTTGGTGTGAATGCGACAATTGAGCAGCGCTGGCAGGCGTTGAGCCTCAATATTCAGGCGTGCTATGAACGTCTCGCGGGCGATAGGGAAGTTGTGCGTGAGGCTGGAATCATGTGGACCTGCGGCCATGTGGCTATTTCCGCGGTCGATGTTTCTCAAATCAATGAGCAAATAGGTCGTCTCGTGAACTGGTATCGTCGTCAGCTCCCCTTGCAGGGAGCAATTTGCTGGTATTTGACAGCGACGCCACCAGGAGACCTTGCCGCACGCATGTTTGCTCGCGGATTTGAACCAAACTGGCAACCGCACTGGATGTGGTGTGAACTGAGCTATCTCAAAGAGCATCACACGTACCCGTCCAATGTGAGCATTCGAGTGGTTGAAGATGATCCAGTATGGCAGGTAGATAATCTTCCCTACTATAACAAGAAAGATGTTGCAATCCTGGCAGCCCTGGCGCATGTTCAGCCTCGCCGCGTCTGGCACCTGGCTGCGTTTCGGGGGCAGCAGGTGGTCGGACGCTGTTTTCTGAATGTGACGACGGGTGAGCGCGGGATAGGTGGATTATTCAGTATGGGAGTGATACCTGCCGCTCGTAAGCAAGGCATTGGAACCGCTCTTGCACAAGCTGCCTGTGAACTGGCTCGGCAGGTGGGTTGCCATCATGTCGTACTAAATGCAACTGAGATGGGCGAACCTGTTTACCGGCGTGTTGGTTTCCAATCGATGGGATATGGTCACACCTGGTATCTAAGGGATCGGACACTTGCTGCTTCCGCGCTAACCGAGGAGCAAGTAGCATTGCTAGAGGCAGTTGGGCGAGGTGATATTGCTCTGCTCGATGAGGCCAGTAAACGCGTTGAGGAGAGAGTACTGCATGAAGCGGCACCCAATGGCCTGACGCCGCTTGACATTGCTGTGCGTTGTCAACAATCTGCATCGGCTGAATGGTTGGTCAAGCATGGAGTTTGCCTTGATCTTCTCTCAGCCTGGGATCTGGGCTGGAAAGAGCAAATCCCGATCTTGCTTGCCAGCCATCCCGAACTGGTGAATCTTCAACGTGGCGAGTGGCGCGCAACTCCACTGCATACAGCGATCCAGCGAGACGATCTTGAACTGGTTAAACTGCTGCTCGTAGTTCCGCATGATCTGAGTATCAAGGATGGGGAGTTTGGATCAACGGCTTTGGGGTGGGCGAACTACTTTGAGCGTCCAGAGATGATCGCGCTGATTGAGCAATGTCAAACAAGGTGGAAGCGCTAAACACACTATCCCTCTCCACATGAGAGAGGGATAGCAGATTTCTATCTAATAGCAAGTTTACCAGTTGTCGCTGAAATCACCGCCAAAGTCGCCGGCATCAGGGAAGCTCTCTTCGGCGGGTGCAGCATTAGCTTCTTGTGACTCGTTTTCAGCCATTGCCTGCCCCAATCCATAGCCCAGTACACCACCAGCGGCGGCACCTATGCCACCAGCTACCCAGGGATTGACGCCCTGTTGTTGTTGGGCATAGCCTTGCTGTTGCGCCATGTATCCCTGCTGTTGAGGCCCATATCCTGGCCCATCGTTATTGTATGGCCGATAATATTCCTGGGGGCCGTCGCGCTGTTGAAGCGGTGTCTGTCCCCCTGGAAACATGGCATACTGGCGTTCGGCTGCGCGACGACCAAGCATATAGCCAATACCGCCAGCCACAATCGCGACCAGACAGATCAATAAGAGGCCCGTCATGTATCTAATCTCCTCCAAGCCTGGGAAGCCTGTTTGTCTATATATCTCAATTCTGACTACTATCTAAGAAATGTAACGATACGTGTTGCAATGTATCTAGACAGTATGATACTGCATGTTTGTGAATTGATATTGAGAGGTGGCTGAAGTGAACCTGAGAGAGCTCAGCGGTCCAGCGGTTGCAGGGGAGCGGTAGATATGCCTATAGCCTTTTGCGGCCTGTTTTCTTGTAACACGTTTTTCTTACGCTGTCTGATCATTGCTCGCTTTTTACCTTGCCACCACTTCCAGACAAGAAATGCCAGCACGAGAACCGTAAAGATGATTCCACTCGTTTGCCCGATGATTCTTTCCACAAGATCGAAGTTCGCCGCCACCAGATATCCCAGCAGGCTAAAAGCCGTGTTCCAGAGCAGGGCCGCGATTACTTCAAAGAGCAGGAATTGATGGTACTTCATACGGGTAATGCCAGCGCTGAGGGCGACAAACGAGCGCAGATGGCCGACGATATGGGAGATGAGAATGGCCTTGCCGCCATGTTTGTAGAGCATTCTTTGCGCGAGCCGGATATGTCCGGCAAGGCGCAAGCGCCGTCCCAGCGCTGTTTTACCCCAGCGTGTTATCAAATAGGCCAGTGCGTACCGACCGAGCAGATAATCGATATGATAGCCGATGACGGTTCCCAGCCATGCGAAGAAGATGACCCAACCGAGTTGCAGTGTTCCCAAGCGTGCATAGAACGCGCCCAACAGTGCAAGCGAATTGCCGGGAAGCAACAGACCGAGCAGTGCTGTATTTTCACCTAGCGCCCCGAGAAAGACGATGGGATATCCATATTGGTTGTAAAGTGTTTCTAGCGCTTTAATCCATTCAAGCAACGAGAAGGCTGGCATATATAAACTCCGCGAACTGGTCGGCGATTTGAAAAAACAACACTAACAGCTTATCCTGTTTGTCTAAGGGGAGACTGTGAATTTGCTGAAGCCAGCCTGAGAGCTGAAGCAAGCAAGCAATTTCTCAGCTTAGATTCAGATTCTTCCCAGTCTCATTTCATCTACAGAGCATATCCTTGCTATAAGGGAACGAGGTCGTTCTTTGGACTGAGGGGAGAGGCGACGGGGCTTCTCTTCTCTTTTTGCTGAGCAATCCTCCCAGTAAGAGGGGAGCGCTTGATAAACCGGCCGGCAACTGCTGGTGCCTGCTGCCCGGGTTTATCAGTCGCGCCCCTTTTTCTGCCCGCTTACACACCTCACTAAATAATGAAGATTAACCAAATAATCCAGGAAGTCCCTCATGTTGTAGTCGCGCGATTTATCGCGCGACTACAACATGAGGGACGTTTACCGCTATAAGTTGTTAAAACATACCATTGCCACCTTGACAAATACCGCAGTAAGAGGGTATATTACCTATGTCTTCCATATCTTGATAGCTGATTCCAATATATGGAATTCTGAGGTAGAGAAATTGATGGACGGATCAGAAATACGCGAGACAAAGGTGGGGGTGCTGGATAAGGCGATGGCAATTTTGTTGGCTTTTCCGGCTGGGAACGTTGCCCTCTCTCCCCAGGAGATTGCGGCACGCACAAATATGCCACTGCCCACTGTTTATAGGCTGGCTCAGGCATTATGCGAGCATGGAATGTTGATGAGGGATGGACAGCAATTTCGGTTGGGTATGACACTCTTACGCCTGGGGACAATGGTTGCCGAGGGGATCGATGTGCGGCGGCAGGTGCAGGGGTATTTGCGCTGGCTCAATGAGCAGACGGAAGAGAACGCCGAACTGCATATTCGCCAGGATGAGACGCGCATCGTGATCGAAGTCGTGAGCAGCCCACACAATCTACGCCCATTTGCCGATATTGGCGCGCCGCTTCCCTTGCATCGAGGGGCAGCTGGAAAGGTGTTACTGGCGTGGTTGTCCACAGCGGAACGAGATGCGCTGATCGACGCCAGCATTGCTCGCTTTGACGATAAACAGTTCGATAAAAGCGCGTTTGTGCAGGAGTTGGCACAGGTGCGTGCGCAGGGATGGGCCTATAGCGATGGTGAGCGTGCCTCTGGCGTTTCGGCACTAGCCGCACCAATTTTTGAGGTTGGCAACAAGCAGGTTGGAGCTTTGACGCTCGTTGTACCTGCCGCCCGTCTGGGCGAAGAGCAGCGCACCCGTTATATCCCGCTCGTCCAGGAAGCCGCCCGGCGTGCATCATATGATCTGGGATACGCAAAATGACTTTCAATCGTGATAAAGATAGAGGATAGGAGAAAAGGAGGTACAGATGACCTTAGTTGAGAAATTAGCGAGTTTTGTCGTGCGGGCCAGCTATGACGATATCTCGGAGGCGGCCAGACAGCAGCTCAAGATTCGCATTCTGGATGCTCTGGGCTGTGCAATTGGCGCATTGGAGGGTACGCCTATTCAGCGATTGCGCGTCCATATCGAAGAATTCGGCGGTAAGCCTCTGGCTACACTGATCGGCGGCGGCAAGACGGCTCCTGACCGGGCCGCTTTCTACAATTCGGCCCTTGTGCGCTACCTGGACTACAACGATAGCTATCCGACCAGAGGCGAAACCTGCCATCCAAGCGACAATCTGGGGGCTGTGCTGGCCGGGTGTGAATATGCAGCGAAGAGCGGCAAGGAACTGCTCACCGCACTGGCAGTTGCCTATCAGATACAGGGCAGGCTTTCAGAGGTTGCGCCGGTACGAGCAAAGGGCTTTGATCATACAACTCAGGGGGCATATGCTGCCGCAGCAGGTATCGCGAAAGCGTTGAGCCTGGACGTGGCACAAACGGCGAACGCTGTTGCAATCAGCGGAACGGCGAACAATGCGTTGCGCGTGACGCGTACGGGCAAGCTCTCCAACTGGAAGGGGCTGGCCTATCCCAACACGGTCTTCGGCGCAACGCATGCAGCTTTTCTGGCGATGCGAGGCATTACGGGGCCGCTAGAAGTCTTTGAGGGCAACAAAGGCTTTATGGAGGCAATTGCTGGACCCTTTACGCTTGATTGGCAGCACGAAAATCTGGAAGCAGTCCTGAACAGTAGCGTGAAGAAGTACAACGCCGAATTTCATTCTCAATCGGCCATCGAAGGGCTATTGGAGCTACGGGCTGCCCATCAATTGCGCCCCGAAGAGGTAGAGCGCATCGAACTGGACACGTTTGATGTGGCGTATCACATTATTGGTGGCGGCGAGGAGGGCGACAAGCAACGGATCAGCACGAAGGAGGAGGCCGACCATAGCCTGCCCTACATGCTTGCTGTGGCGCTGTTAGATGGCACCGTCTCGCCCGCGCAATATGAGCCGCAACGCATCTTACGCGAAGACGTACAATCGCTCTTGCGCAAAGTGCAGGTGCGATCCGACGCAGACCTCAGCAGCCGTTTCCCGCAAGAGATGCCCTGCCGTTTGCGCGTTGTCCTCAAGAGCGGAGAGCAGTACAGTACTGAGAAGCGAAACTATGAAGGATTTGCTACGCGTCCAATGTCATGGGAGAGTGCGAAGGGCAAGTTTGAGCGCTTGGCAGCTCCCTATGCCGATCAACAATTGTTGCTGATGATTGAAACGATGGTTGCGCACCTGGAAGATGTCGAGGTGCGGCAATTGAGTGAAGTTCTGGCAAAAGTAGGAGGAAAGAACAATGAGTGAGCGAGGATTTTCTTTTATTCGCACCAACGAGCGCGAGGGCAAGCCGCGCATGCGTGGGATCACAGAGATTCGCGGGCCCTATTACACGCCGATGGGCAAGCGTTATCTGGAAGATGTGCTGGAAACGATGGGCGAGTACGTTGATTCGCTTAAATTTGCCGGTGGTTCGTTCTCGCTGATGCCACCACAGGCATTGAAGGACATCATCGATACCGCACATCGGTATAACGTGATGGTCTCTACTGGTGGCTTCATCGAACATGTGCTGACACAGGGCAGCGGAGCCGTTGATCGCTATATTCAGGAGTGCCGCAACGTTGGCTTCGACATTCTGGAAATTTCCAGCGGCTTCATCACTATTCCGGTCGATGACTGGCTGCGTCTGGTTGAGAAGGTGCAGAAGGCGGGATTGAAGGCCAAGCCGGAGGTTGGGATTCAGTTTGGAGCTGGTGGCGCGAGCGCGGCAGAAGAACTCGAAGCCGAGGGGACGCGTGATGTCGAGTGGGCCATCGGGCAGGCGAAGCGCTTTCTGGATGCAGGTGCCTACATGATTATGATCGAGTCCGAGGGCATCACTGAAAACGTCAAGACATGGCGCACGGATGCAGTAGCGAAGATCATTGGCGCGTTGGGATTGGAGAAAGTGATGTTTGAGGGGGCCGATCCCGATGTCTTCGCCTGGTATATCAAGAATTACGGGCCTGAAGTGAATCTGTTTGTCGATCATTCACAAATCGTACAGCTTGAATGCTTGCGTGCAGGTATCTGGGGAACCAAGAGTTTGTGGGGACGCGTGCTGACATTCAAGGGCTAGTGCACCGGTCGAGAAATCAAGCAGCGGCTTGTTTGACCACATCGAAGGATATCCCCGATGTTAAACAAGGCGGGCGAGAAGATGGCTTCTCGTCCGCTTTACCAATTTGCTGCCATCACAAGAGAAGCCCACACGGAAAAAGGGGTTCACTATATTTTTAGCACATATATTTCCCTTTGGATAAAGCCAAATGGTATTATATTGTCACTAATACCATAACTTCGTCATCATCTCAAATCTAAGCGAAAAGCGAGTTCCACTGACAAGGCCTAGCTTACGGGAGTGAGGAAGAAGAAAATCGGATCATGGTAGGGTGATCGACTCAAAGGCCCAGAAGAATCTGCTAAGGAGTATGAAAAAAACATGGCAGTCAAACGAACCGGAGGATATACAGTACAGCACTTTCTCACCATGCTCGTTCTCGTCGGCGGCATGGTCTCGCTGGCACTGGAAATGTGTGCAGAGCGCTTACTGGAAGCCTACTTTGGAAGCTCACTTTTGATCTGGGCTCTTTTGATCGGCACCATCCTGTTATCCCTCACAGTGGGTTATTTTCTCGGAGGCAAATTGGCCGATCACTATCCTTCGGCACAGGTTCTCTGTACTTTGACAGCTCTGGCAGGACTCACTATCTCGCTTGTCTCATTTGCCAGCCCCGCTATCTTGAATTGGTCAACTACCGGATTGAAGAATACTTCTCCTGACGCTTTAGCCTCTACCTTGCTCATCGAAATAACGCTCTTCGCCGTGCCAGTCATCCTGCTTAGCTTTATCTCTCCTTTTGCTATCCGCCTGCTCTCTCGTGAGGTGGGAAGGAGCGGACGCTTGAGCGGCTCGTTGTATGGCCTCTCGACGCTGGGAAGCATTCTCGGCACCTTCTTGCCGTCCCTGCTTCTCATCCCTTCCATCGGCGTACGACGCTCTCTGCTCCTCTTTGGGGTGTTCATTTTTGCCGCTTCACTCTGGGGAATGCGCCGCATCTGGCGCTTCTCAGTGGTAATCCCCTTGATACTACTGGTACTGCCGCTAGGACCGCTCAAAGTGATACCAGACTTGCTTTATGAGAAGGAATCGCCTTATAACTATATCCAGGTGACGCAACTCCCCGATGGCACACGTCAGCTTCTGCTCAACGGCGATGAGAGCATTCATTCCATCTACTATTCAGACCATCGCAGGATACTTACTGGTCGATACTGGGACTATGGCATAGTAGCTCCTTACTTCAATCCAGGCTTTCAGAAACGTCAGTTGCAACGAGTGGGCATTATTGGTCTGGCTGGCGGGACTATGGCACGCCTGTTTACGCAGGTCTATGGTCCTGTGGCTATCGATGGAGTGGAACTCGATCCAGAGGTTGTCAACGTGGGACGCCAATATTTCGATATGAATGAGCCGAATCTACATGTGTATATCCAGGATGGGCGTACCTTTCTGGCTGCCACACAGAAGAAGTATGATGTGGTGATTTTGGATGCTATGAATCAATCGCATATTCCATTCCAACTCGCGACCCGTGAATTCTTCCACCTGATTCGTGACCACCTCTCGCCTACGGGCGTTGTTGTGCTCAACGCATTTCATACCAGGGATTATCGACTGGTGCAGGCCTTTGTGAACACGTTGAGCCAGGTGTTCCCCAGCATATATACTTTTGATGTGCCAGGGAGGCTTACCACCGAAATAATAGCAACCATACAGCCCACTTCTCTGGAGACCTTTCGGGCGAATATGGCACAGTTCTCCCCCATGAGATGATGGGACAACTTGCCAAAGAAGTCGTCCCACAAGCTCAACGGGGACATTCCAATGGGAGGCTGATCTTCACTGATGATCGAGCACCCGTAGAACTGCTTTCCGATCTGGTATTACTGAACTAGGTTAGCACAGTTCTCCCTCCCAAGGCTTCTCGGCCCTGGTTGCTATTGCGGTTCGTCGCCCTGTTCCCAGAAGAGGCCGAGGCGTGCGGTCGTGCCACCATCGACGTAGAGGATTTGTCCCGTGATGAAGTCGGCGGCGTCAGAGACCAGGAAGGCCACCGCCGGAGCAATATCTTTAGGAAGACCTGGGCGTCCCCAGGGAACCAGCGTCGCGCCGAATTCGCTCGTGTAATTTGCCAGATGTTCATAGCGTGGCACCTCGATGAGTCCTGGCCCGATTGCATTGACCCGGATATGATCGGGAGCCAGTTCTATTGCCAGTTCGCGTGTAAAGGCGTTGATCGCGCCTTTAGTGGCGGCATAGACCGAGTGCCGGGGGAAGCCAGCATAGCCATGTACCGAGGTGATATTCACAATCGAGCCACCGCCGCGCTTGAGCATGGAGCGAACCGCTTGCTGAGCGCAGAAGAAATAGCCCTGGATGTTCAAGTTAAATACTTCGTGATAGACTGCTTCGGAAATATTGAGAAATTTGTCGGCCCGTGTCACACCGGCGTTATTGACAAGAATATCCAGCCCACCAAAGGCATTTACTGCTTCATCGACCACGCGGCGACACTCCTGAATCTGCCCGAGATCGCCCTGTATCAACAATGCTCTGCCGCCCATACGTTCGACCTCGGCAACCGTTTCTTTTGCGCCATCCGCGCTATGAGAATAATGGACGCCAACAGTGGCTCCTTGTCGCGCCAGTTCCAGCGCGATGCCCTGTCCGATCCCCAGCCCGGCTCCTGTGACCAGTGCTATTTTCCCTGAAAGTGTACTCATATCATTACTCCTCATCAACGTTCATTCGCAACATTGAACAACCACGAATGGAGGGAAATCTCCGGGTTCATTTGTTACAACTCATCATGGATAAATACCCTTCTATTGCTTAATAGTATCTCAGAGTGCGCACACCGAACAAGTCTTCGCCGTATGTTTGCTCCATTGTGAGAGGCGTTGCGCCTGTGCGATAATAGTTCTGCGTGGCTCGCGAAGAGGCGTCTATGAGGAATGTATGAGATAGCAATCAAAAAGAGGAACGGAGAATTTCATGCAGCTTATTCGTTATCGGCTTTCCCCGACACAGACCGTTGTTGGCATCACAGAAGATGGCAAGCTTGTTGGATATATTCCCGCATCGTTTCATGCGTTGCTTGGTTTGCACACTGATGAATTGCGTATACGGTTGGAACAGGTGACTCAGGCTCAGGAGGCGGCGTTTTCTTTTTCTGATGTGCTGGCACCAATCGATGGCGAGACCGAGGTATGGGCGGCTGGGGTGACTTATAAGCGCTCGATGGATGCCCGACGCGAAGAGAGCGAGACGCCAGATATTTATAGTAAAGTCTACGCCGCAGCACGCCCGGAACTCTTTTTCAAAGCAGTGGCGCGTCGGGTTTCAGGGCAGGATCAACCGATTGCGGTGCGTGCGGATTCGACCTGGGATGTTCCCGAGCCAGAACTGGCGCTGGTGATCAATGCGTATGGCGAAATCGTCGGCTATACAGTTGGCAACGACGTAAGTTCGCGCAGCATTGAGGGCGAGAATCCTCTCTATTTGCCACAGGCGAAGGTCTATGCCGGAAGCTGTGCGCTGGGTCCAGCCATTACACCGGCCTGGGAAATCGCCGACCCCTATAGTCTTACCATGTATATGACGATTGAAAGAAATGGTGAGACCTATTGGACAGGTCAAACGAGCGTGGGCAATCTGCATCGCCGTTTAGAAGAACTGGTGGAGTATCTCTATCGTGAAGACGATTTTCCCGGTGGTGCTATTCTTTGTACGGGAACTGCGCTGGTTCCTGACCATCCGTTTACATTGCAGTCAGGCGACACGGTGAAGATTACCATTGACCAGATCGGGACGTTGCGTAATCCGGTGGTGAGGGGGAAGGCAGCCTATAAAACAGACCGAAGCAACGATGCAGTAAAAAATGGATAAACAAATGTAATCATTTGATATAAACATGTTAAGTACATGATATTTTCATGTTGCCACTCCATCGGTTATGATGCATAGGGGGAATAGCATCACACCCATCCCCATTTTTATTATCTGTCTCGTCGGGGGTATTCGTGATTCATTACGAGTACGAAGGATTGCCGGTTTGTAGTAGTTGTTTGTTTGAATAGGGGAATGGTAGCATGGCTGATTTCAATGACCCGCTGCGTTTTGATCTATTTCAACAGATCGTGTTATGGCTGAATAGTAGTATGTATGGTCATCGTAAGGGAAGGCACTATCTAGAAACCAATCTCGCGTTACTGGAACGCGCCACTGACAGAGAACTTACCAGGTTGATAGAGGCGGAGGCGGAAGATAAACCAGAAATGAAGCAGCAGATGTATCGCCATCGTTTTCTCCTTCAGGATGCACGGAACCGGGGGGAGACGACGGAGGCGATTCGTGAAGCCTATGTCAATATGTATGGTGGGCTGGCCCTGGATATCCCAAACTGGCTGGAAGAGATCGAGCAACAACGTCTATTTTTGAAGCGCTTGCGCCGCCCTGAGCGCACCCGCAAGGCGGAGGTCTCTTTATTGCAAACAGCCTTTGCTCTTATGGCTGACGCTCCCGCGCTCTCTCCTGAAACCGTCGCCGAGTTGCATAACGAGCTGGGGGTTGCATTGCTGCAAGGTGCTTATCAGCCAACGCAGGAGGCTCGTTTACAGGCTTTGCAGATGGCAGTTGCCAGCCATGAGAAAGCCCTTGCCACTTATACCTTTGAACGCTATCCATTGCAATATGCAAAAACTAGGATGTATCTGGGCGCTGCTTATCAGCAGTATGGTCTCTCGGGTCGACTGGATGAGGTGGAGCAAGCGATTGAGTGTTATCAGGAGGCTGCACGCGTCTATACTCCTGATACTGCCTACGACCAGTGGCTCCATTTGCAGACTTCGCTGGGTGCAGCTTATTTGCAGCGAATTGTTGGCGATCCCTGTGACAATATAGAGCAAGCGATTGCTTATGAGCGCGTTGCTTTACAACATGCCCTTACATCAGCCGCGCCCGCTCTCTGGGCTACTATTCAGATTAATCTGGGGGACGCGTATCGACAAAGAATTGTTGGCGTCCATCAGCAAAGTCTGGAGCAGGCCATGGTCTGCTATCGCTCCGCTTTGCAGGTCTTCACCCCGCAACAATATCCCGTTGAATGGGCTGGTATTCATACTCGTCTGGCCTCCATTTTTCAAGAGCAGGCGATGAACGAGAGCGGCGGGCGAGACAAACATTTGCGCTGTGCGATTGTCTGTTATGAAGGCGCTTTGCAGATCTATACGCCCGACGCCTTTATGGTTGAGCAGGCGGCAACTCTGGTCAAGCTGGCACAGGTCCATAGAATGCGCGCTCAGGATGGTTCGCGCTATGAACTGGATCAAGCGGCCCGCTGTTATCGAGCCGCTCTTCAGATCTTTACCAGCAAGGCATTCCCGGCTGAGTATCGCCAGACATTATGCAGCCTTGCCGAAGTCGAGCAACTGCGGCAGGAATGGTTGCAAGGGGGATCAGTGAACCAGCCACAACAGCAGACGGAGTATAATAACTGGAATAATTCATCAATCGTGTATCGCCCATAAACGCGGGTCTACTGATGAAGGGTTGTTGAAGTTCACTCGAACTTCAACAACCCTTCAATTTTTATGGCGTCTTGAGAGTTTGGCGATTGTTTCTTTTTGCTGCTATACTGAAATATTCGGTACGCGGCCCCTGTTAGAAAGGAAGTATTACGTCATGTCTGAAATTGAGAAACCGGCACAACTGAACAGTCGTAGCCGAGCTATTACTGAGGGAGATATTCGCGCCCCCAATCGCTCGATGCTTCGTGCTGTCGGCCTGACCGATGAGGATTTCACGAAGCCGCTCATCGGCGTGGCAAGCACCTGGGCTGAGATTACACCTTGCAACTCACATATCAACCGCTTGGCGGAGAAGGTGCGAGAAGGCGTTCGTGTTGGCGGTGGTGTGCCACAGATTTTCGGGACCATTACAGTCAGCGACGGGATCGCGATGGGAACGGAGGGCATGAAGTTTTCTCTGCCAAGCCGCGAAGTGATCGCTGATTCGATCGAACTGGTCAGCAATGCACAGCGCTTTGATGGTGTGGTTGCAATTGGCGGTTGCGATAAGAATATGCCAGGATGCCTGATGGCGCTGGCCCGGCTCGATATCCCCAGTTTATTTGTTTATGGCGGCACCATCATGCCAGGCACCTGTCGCGGCCACGATGTCGATATCGTCAGCGTCTTTGAGGCTGTTGGACAGTTTAGCGCCGGGAAGATTTCGCGCGAACAATTGAAAGAGGTTGAGTGTAGTGCAATTCCTGGTGCAGGCTCTTGTGGAGGCATGTATACGGCTAACACCATGGCCTCCTCTATCGAGGCGCTGGGCATGAGCCTCCCTGGTAGCTCATCGATGCCTGCTGTCACCGCTCGTAAAGCGCAGGATTGTTACGAAGCTGGACAGGCCATTATCAACCTGATCGAGCGAGGTATTACACCGCGTCAGATTCTCACCAGGGATGCCTTTGAGAACGCGATTATCCTGGTGATGGCGCTTGGCGGTTCTACAAACGCCATACTCCATCTGATCGCGATTGCTCGCCAGTTGGATCTGCCCCTGACTATCGATGACTTTACACGGGTTGGCAAAAAGATTCCCCATCTGGCTGATCTCAAGCCCGGCGGCAGATTTGCTATGACGGATCTTGATCGAGTTGGCGGCGTGCAGGCGGTCTTGAAAATGTTGCTGCGTGCGGGCTTCTTGCATGGGGACACTTTGACCGTGACTGGCAAAACGCTGGAGGAAAATCTGGCCTCCGCTCCTGATCTGGCTGAGGGACAGGATGTCGTGATGCCGCTGGAGAAGCCGCTACATCCCAGTGCGCCGCTCGTTATCCTCAAGGGCAACCTGGCTCCAGAGGGCGCGGTCTGTAAGATTGCGGGCCTCAAGGTCACGAGCCATCGTGGTCCCGCGAAGGTCTTTAACTCTGAAGAGGAGACCTTTGACGCCATTATGAACCATCGCATCACGCATGGTGATGTTGTGGTCATTCGTTATGAAGGCCCGAAAGGTGGTCCGGGCATGCGCGAGATGCTGGCCGTGACTGCCGCGCTGGTGGGACAGGGCTATGGCGAGACCGTCGGTTTGATTACTGATGGGCGTTTCTCTGGTGGCACACACGGCATGGTCGTTGGTCACATCACCCCGGAGGCGCAAGTGGGCGGTCCCATTGCGGCTGTGCAGGATGGCGATATCATCACCATCGATGCCGAGCAAAATCTGCTTGCGGTCGATCTGAGCGAAGAGGAGATTGCTCGCCGCCTACAAACATGGCAGGCACCACCACCCAGGTACAAATCGGGCGTGCTGGCGAAATACGTGAAGCTGGTCGCCTCAGCCTCCAATGGCGCAATTACCGAATAAAACCACTTCGTACAATGGTGCGATGACGAGATAAAATCATTTCGTAGTCGAGCGATTGATCGCGGTGGGGATCGCATGACAAGCGCCCCACTATCAATCGCTCGACTACGAAATGATTTTATTGCAGAGGTAGCTCTGGTTGTTGGATTTCCTTCTTCTTGACCAGGAATTCGTCTAGCACGGGCTTGGCGTGGTGTTCATGGCCGCGTATCAGTTCGTATACTAGAGCGCCCAGCGTTGCTCCAACAAATGGGCCAACAAAATAGAGCCAGATCATGTTTAATGCCTCGCCACCGGCGAAGAGTGCGGGACCGAGACTGCGCGCCGGATTCATGCTTCCCCCTGTGAGAGAATTGGCAAACAGGCCGGAAACGATAATCACGAAGCCAACCGTTAACCCCCCATCGGCACGGATGAAGCGCTTATCTGTGGCAGTTCCCATGCTTACCATCATCAAGAAAAAGGTGAGTAATGTTTCCAGGATCAGACCAGGGAGAATACCAACTTTGAGCATACTCGCGCCATAATGTGCGGCGAGTGCTTTTTCTGGGAAGAGCAGGAAGTGGAGAAAGCTGGCGAAGATTGCACCCACAAATTGTGCGACCCAGTATGGGAGAACGTATCGCCAGGGGAAGCGTCGTGCTACCGCAAAGCCAAGCGTGATGGCAGGATTGAAGACGGCGGCTGAAATGTAGCTGAACATATAGATCATCGCGGCAATGGTCAGCCCAAAACCCAGGTGAACCATCAGGATACCGGCGAAATTATCTGTATCGCCAACCATTGCTCGCACACCACAGCCAAAAAAGACCAGCGCAAAGGTGCCAATAAACTCGGCGGCATAACGTCGTAAATTATCCACGTGCATCATCGCTCCTCGGATAGACTTATCTATCTATGATACGAGCGAGCGGCTTCCAGCAGATACTAAAAAGGATAGGTGACGAACTCATTACTCGTAGCGACAATCCCTTGCGGTTGTCGCTACGAGTTTTAGGATAAATAAGAAAATATACGAATCAGCGTGTTTATATATATTTGCGCACGAAATTGTACATCTCTTCCTGGTGAAAATGGGTGCCGCCCTCATGCCCGTTGTAGGGATAGATCTTGATGGCTTTTTCGCTGCTCAGGTGATTGTAGACCGCAAAGCCGCTGGAGGGTGGACAGGTGGTATCGAGCAAGGCTACGGAGAGTAGGACCGGGCAGGTGATGCGTGGTGCAAAGTTCATGCCATCAAAATAGCTCAGAGTACGATAGCTCTGCTCCACGTCGTATGGATGGTTTTTCCAGTAGTTGACCAGTTCTTGATACGGGCCGGTAGTAAAGACTTCGACTGAGCGGCGGAAATGGCACAGATAGGGCACATTGGGCAGTGCTGCCACAATCCCCTTCTCGCGTGCCAGCGCTGCCACTGCTAGCGTCAGACCTCCGCCCTGACTGGTCCCCATGACCGCAATTGCCCCGGTTTCAGGTTGCGAACGGACGAAATCAACGGCGCGCACACAGTCCATGTAGGCGAAACGATAATAATAATTGGATGGATCGAGAATCCCCTTCGTCATGCAACCAATCGCATAGCCGCTGGGGTAGGCGTGATTATCGGGCGTATCTCCACTCTGGCCGCGCGTATCAACAGTAAAGACGTTATAGCCCTGCAATGCCCAGTGCAGAAACTCGGTCGGTTGCCCCTTGCTACCGCTGTAGCCGTGATAGTGAACAAGCGTGGGGACCTTTCCATCAACATCAAGACGATAGCCAGCCTTTGGCACGATATACCAGCCAGCGACACGCGTTCCCTGACCAAAGCCATCGTAGCGCACCTTGTAGACCGTCACGCGCTCAACGGGATAGGGATATTCTTCGATAGTAGCATTGAGGGGCTGCGCATCGCTTTCCGCCAGCGTTTGTTGCCAGAAAGCATCAAAATCGCTTTTCGCTGTCAGGTCGGGTACGTACTGCTCAAGTTCTGCAAGGGGTTTGTCAACGATCATCAGTGATTGCATCCTTCGTCGTGAAAGAAAGAGGCGCGGTCTATTAATTATGGGAAGTTCCCGGAGCCATAAGTGAAATCTCGTCAACCACGCCTCTTCGTGATCCAAAAAATACCAGGCAAATTTGCCATCGATAAAAATAATGATACGGATGAGCGTGGGCTTTGTCAAATAGAGCCGCTCTGGTCGGGAAAAGAAATGCAGGATCAACGGGTAGAAGGTATGGACGCAAGTTTCTACCCGTTGAGTATCTAATCTAGCACTTCATGAACAATATAGAGTGGACGCGCCCGCACTTCATCGTAAATGCGACCCAGGTATTCGCCAATGATGCCCAGGAAGATGAGCTGAATGCCGCCCAGGAACAACACCAGAATGAGCGTCGAAGCCTGACCAGCAATAGCCCCTGTAAGCAGGCGAAGGATAATCGCAATCACAATTCCGATCAGGCTCAGGCCGGCCAGCAGGAAGCCAAAGCTGGTGGCGAGTTGCAGCGGTACATGGCTGAAACTGGTGATGGCGTCGAGCGAGAAACGGATCATTTTGTTGAGAGGATATTTGGTCTCGCCTGCGAAGCGCTCATGCCGTTCATAAGAGACTGCCTCCTGCCGAAAGCCGACCCAGACTGAGAGACCACGCATGAAACGATGCTGTTCGCGCATCGTAATCAACACATCCACAACGCGCCGATCAAGCAGACGAAAATCGCCAGTATCGCGCGGAATATTGATCGAGGTGATGCGCTCGATCACGCGGTAGAATGCTGCTGCCGTGAGCAGTTTGAAACGCGTCTCGCCCTCGCGTCGTGAGCGCTGGGCATAGACCACCTCGGCACCCTCTTTCCAGCGCTCGATCAATGTGAGTATCACCTCTGGTGGATCTTGCAGATCGGCATCCAGAATAATCACCGCCTGACCGCGCGCGTAGTCCAATCCGGCAGAAATGGCGATCTGATGCCCAAAGTTACGCGAGAAGTTGATAGCATGGACGCGCGGATCTTTGTCGTGTAGCTCCTGCATGATGCGGAATGATGCATCGCGGCTGCCATCGTTCACAAACAGCAGTTCAAATGGCTCACCCAGGCTATCCATAACGGCGATCACACGCTCATAGAAATGTGGCAGCGTCTCCTCTTCGTTAAACACAGGAGCGACAATCGAAAATGTAACAGGCTGCTGCGTTGAATTTGACCGTACCGGCTTACGTGCGGTTTGCAGACCATTTTTTTGCTCAACCATGCTTTGCTCTCCTTACGATGATAGCTAGTATGTTAGCCGATTCCGTTCTGTTTGTGAATGGTTCATTAGCATTTTGCACTTCTTTCCCCATTCTCTGCAAGACTTTCTGTTATTCAGTTCTTGCTCAGTTCCTGGCTTTTTGCCGATGCCGGAAAACTCCTCGGTCGAGCAGCACGAAATTGGCGAGTGCGCCCGCTCCTATCCCGGCTATGGCTGCAAGTTGATCGGGGATCAGCAGATGGGCCAGAAAGAACACAAGCTGGTTGAGCAGCGCCGTGCCCAGGATAGAGCCGTGAAAGGCCAGCCAGCGTGCCAGCAAGCCTTTCCGTTCTGTCTGTATGCGATCGCTCCAGGTAAAACTGATGCTCAATACAAAGTTTACTTGCGCCGAAAACAAGAAGGCGATGATATTCGCCAGCAATGGTTGCCAATCAGCGCGTGTCAAAAGGAGGAACAGGAGCAATTGAATGAGTCCACACAGCCCGCCAGTGAAGACAAAGCGCAATGGCCGCGCTCTCTCAGAGAGCAGTAAAGCGACGAGGCGTTCTTTTTTCATTATCTATCCCTGTGGTGCGCAATCAAACAGCATGGCCTGGACGCTGCGATCGGCGGTCATATCAACGCTGCCGTTGGCATGAGCAACGCCCGGCTCGATTTGATCGGGCGAGACAAGGTGGCAGTGAGCAATCTGCCAGTGCAGAATATCGTTCTGCATAGGAAAGCTATTATCTCGCGATGACTTGTTGCCCTTTCCCTGGAAGGATTTCTCGATCATTTGTAGGATTTGCGGTGGCAACTCGTGAATGTCGATTTTCAGCGAGGGTAGGAGCATATAGCGCACGCTGCCGTTCTTCACCAATGTTTGAAACTGCGCTGCCGTGAGAATCGGATCGCTGCCAATATAGCCACCAATGGCCATCACTGGTTTGCCAGTATCGAGAATGAAGGGTGCTGCGCTGGGAGCATTCAGGGTTGAAACCAGGAAACGCGTCTGCCCCTGATGCGCCAGCAAGTAGCGAACTAACGCAGGATTCGCATGGGCCGTGTGTGGTATGAAGCTGTTCGTCAACGCCGAGAACGATGATGATGCAGACTGAGTCGGACCTGCGGTAACGCTGACCGGTTCAAGCATATGCTCCGTCGTGGCCAGGCTCCACGTTGCAGGCCCAATAAGCAGCACGAGCATTCCTGCCACCACAATAGGCATGAGAGGGAGCGTTTTCAGCAAACGAGGGAACAGTCGTGTGCCAGTCAGCAGGAGCGCGGCGATCAGGCAGAGGCCAACCACAAGCGGGTTCAGCCATTTACTCCAATCGGGATAGGCAGAGAGGATCAGCCATTGCGCGCCAGCGGCGAAGGCAAGCGTGAGCGGTAACAGCCAGCCTTTCCAACCAGGTTGACGATATGCTTCCCATAGCCTGACGCAGCCAATTGCAGCGAGAGCGCAGATGGCAGGCGCTAACATGACCAGATAGTAGCCATGCGGAAAGAGCGCCACGCTGAAGAAGACGAAGAGTGTGATGAACCATGTACACCAGAGAATCAATCCCTGTTGTTCTCTCGTGAGAGGCACTGGTGGAAGCTTGCGTCTGAATGTAATAATCAGGCCGAAGAGCGCGATCACGAGCAACCAGCCGATCTGTCCACCCAGTTGCTTATTGAGCAGGCGAATCGGGCTGGGCAGACCAGTTTCGCCAATGCCAACCAGCGTCACAATCTGCGAAAAGTTCCCGGTCTCGCTGCCGGCTCCCGCATTGCTCAGCTTCATGCCGGTGATACGATTCACGCCATTGTAGCCCAGCGCCAGATTTAGCTCTGAATTGGTGGTGCTGGAACCGACGTAAGGCCGCTGTGTTGGCGGTGTAAGATCAACGGCGAGTAGCCAGGCGAACGAGACGGCGAGTAGCACAACGGCGGCCAGCACTAGATGCAGTATGCGCGTGCGCAGGGACAGCGGTGCTGCCAGGAGGTAGACCAGAATCAGCGCCGGAAGCACCAGATACGCCTCCAGCATCTTGATATTAAAGCCAAGTCCGACCAGGAGCGCACCAAGCAGTAGCCAGCGCAGACGACCCGTTTCAGCGGCAATGCTCACCATCAATACAGCTAGCAACGTGACAAAAACGAGCAGGCTATCGGGCGTGTTGTTGCGACTCGCCGCCACGCTCACCGGCATCAGCGCCAGAGCAAGCGCCGCTAGCACGCCAATTGTTGGCCCGAAGGAGCGACGAACCAGCACATAGAGCAGCGCAACGGAGGCGATCCCGGCCAACGCCTGGGGCAGCAGCAGACTCCAGCCATTGAAGCCAAACACGGCTGCGCTGGCCGCCTGCAGCCAGAAGCCCAGTGGCGGTTTGTCGATGCTCACAAAGCCACCTGGATCAAAGGAAAGGAAAAAGAAATTATGCCAGTTGAGCAGCATACTTTTGACTGCAGCGGCATAATATGTGTTGCCATAGCCGTTCTGATCCAGACGAAAAAAGTTGAGAAAAGCGGCCGCAAGCAGGATCAGAGTCAACGCCACCTTATGCCAGATGGTTGCGGGATGGATATCTTTCCGTTCTATGGGTTGCCGAGAAAGTTTATGTCTATCGGTAGTAATGTCCATACTGGATAATCACCTCTTTAGCGGTAAAAACGATAATGTACAGCTTTGTGAATGAAAGTCCTTGCTGTAGAAAGAATAAGGGAAAGAAGAGTATTTGCCATCGTTCTGATTCGCCATCTTGCTCTCCCCCATTCAGGGGAGTGGTTGAGCATATCAACATAGCGTTTTGAACACCGATGGTTTAAAATGGAATAAGTTGCGATAAATACCTGGCGCGTCGAAGCGCTAATAGCCTATGTTGCAGCAGACGGGCGTTTTTCAAAGAAGGAAACGTGCCAACATGAGACTCGAAAAAAGCATCGTGATTCAGCGTCCAGTTGAGACAGTCTTTGCCTTTATCACTGAAATGCAGAATGTGCCGCGCTGGACACCAGCCTGTGAGATTCGGCAAACGGGCGAGGGACCAATCGGCATCGGCTCGCGTTTTGTGCAGCTTGTTGATGTGCTGGGGCAAAAGTTTGAGATCACCACTGAAATTACAGCCTATGATCCACCTGAAGTTTTTGCGCTCAAAACGATTTCGGGTCCATTTCCCTTAGAAAACATCTTTACGCTTGCCCCCGATGAAGGGGGAACGCTGGTCACGGCTGTTGGCGAGGGCGAACCGGGAAGCGTCTTGAAGCTGGCGAAACCGTTAATGGCGGCAATGGTGAAAAATCAGGTGGAGAGCCAGCTGCGACAGCTCAAGCGCCTGCTTGAAGAAGAGGAAAGCTGAGAGACCAGGTGTAACACTATGCGAATATTACTTTGAGGGGGAGTAGGTATTGAGAATGTTATAATGTAAATAGATCATCTTTGTTCCATGCGACATCCTCACATAGATCAACCAATGATTGTTTGATGTATTGGTCAACGAAGAGCGTCCAATTGATCGGGAAAGGCAGAGAGCGAACGTGGTAACGTCATCTGGCAATGTACGGCCCTTATGGGAACCCTCGGAAGAATTGCAGCAACAGGCGAATGTCACACAGTATATGCAGTGGCTTGCGACGGAGAAAGGCCTGCATTTTCATTCGCGTGCAGAGCTATGGGCGTGGTCGGTGACAAAGATCGAAGATTTCTGGGCCTCGATCTGGGAATATTTTCATATCCAGGCGTCACACCCTTATACTGCTGTACTGGCTGAGCGCAAGATGCCGGGGGCCACGTGGTTTCCTGGCGCTGAGCTGAATTTTGCCGAGCATATATTTCGCAATGCCACCACTGAGCGTCCCGCGCTGCTCTTTCGCTCTGAACGGCATGCGCTGGTAGAGGTTTCCTGGGAAGAACTGAGCCAGAAAGTCGGTGCGATAGCCAGTGCGTTGCGTGCTGCGGGCATTGAGCGTGGTGATAGAGTCGTTGCTTACATGCCCAATATTCCAGAGACGTTGATCGCTTTTCTGGCCTGCGCGAGTATAGGTGCCATCTGGTCAAGCTGCTCTCCTGATTTCGGCACGAGCAGTGTGATTGATCGCTTCAAACAGATCGAGCCAAAGGTGCTCTTTGCCGTCGATGGCTATCAATATGGCGGCAAAACGTTTGATCGGCGCGCTATTGTGGCGGAATTGCAACAGGCGCTACCAACAGTGCAGAAGACGGTGTTGTTCCCTTATCTTCTGGGCGAGGTTGAGCCAATTCCTGAGAGCCTTCAGCGTACCGTCACCTGGAGCGACATGCTGAAAAATCCCGCTTCCTTGCGCTTTGAGCAGGTGCCTTTTGATCATCCGCTGTGGGTTCTTTATTCCTCTGGTACAACCGGCCTGCCCAAAGCCATTGTGCAGGGACATGGTGGCATCTTGATTGAACATCTCAAGAGTTTAGCATTGGATTTCAATATAAAGCCCAATGATCGCTTCTTCTGGTTCACCACGACGGGCTGGATGATGTGGAACTTGCTGCTTAGCTGTTTGCTGGTTGGTGGCGTGATGTTGCTCTACGATGGCAGTCCAGCCTATCCCGATAGCGGCGCGCTCTGGAAATTTGCCCAGGATACGCACATGACGTTCTTTGGCACCAGTGCTGCGTATATTGCAACCTGTATGAAGGCCGGAATAGAGCCAGGTTCTACCTATGATCTGAGTGCATTGCGGGGACTTGGCTCGACCGGTTCACCCTTGCCGCCGGAGGGCTTTCAGTGGATCTATGAGCATGTCAGGCACGATATCTGGTTGGCCTCGGTCAGCGGTGGCACCGATGTTTGCGCGGCATTTGTTGGCGGATGCGTTTTGTTGCCGGTTCATCTGGGCGAGTTGCAATGTCGGGCGCTGGGCGCAAAGGTCGATGCATTTGACGAGCAGGGGCAGCCGCTCATCGACGAAGTGGGCGAACTGGTTATTACGGAGCCGATGCCCTCCATGCCTCTATTCTTCTGGAATGATCCTAACGGGGAACGCTACCAGGAGAGTTACTTTAATATGTATCCAGGTATCTGGCGGCATGGCGATTGGATCAAGATCACGCCGCGAGGCAGTGCTATTATTTATGGCCGCTCCGATTCCACGATTAATCGTATGGGCATTCGGATGGGGAGCAGCGAGATCTATCGTGTCGTCGAGGGTCTGCCGGAGGTATTGGATAGCCTGATGGTTGGTGTCGAGCAGCCTGGTGGGAAATATTACATGCCGCTCTTTGTCGTGTTGAGAGAAAATGTACAACTAGACGACGAACTGAAGGCAAAGATCAAGGCGCGGCTACGCAATAACGTTTCGCCTCACCACGTCCCTGATGAGATTATTGCCATTCCAGATGTGCCGCGCACATTGAGTGGCAAGAAGTTGGAGGTGCCAATTAAAAAGCTCTTTATGGGTGTACCAGTCGAGAAGGCTGTGAGCAGAGGAGCGCTGGGGAATCCTCAATCACTGCAATTTTTTGTGGAATTTGTCAACAAAATACCTCACTGATGATGGATAGCTCTCACATGGATGTGTGGAAATTTCTGAATACAATGGTGCAAAAAATCCTCATATTCTGCGTATAACAGGTGCAAATAGTTGTATCTGTCGGTGTCATTTTTCGGGGAAGAGCAAAGGCTGCGAACCAGGAGACTGCGCTTCCTCAGTCGTTTATAAGGAGATACATGCATTTATGAATCATAATCCAACCTCCTATGGTGGTTCGCAGGGGCAGGGTCAGCCGCCAGACCCCTATCAGGAGACGAGGTTTGCGTCAAATCAGTCTGGCTCAAATCCTAACAATTATCCAAATAATCCCGGCTCAAATCCCAATTACCCGAATAATCCCTATGGTGCGCCGCCTCCCCCACCATCGACACCTGGAGGAGCGCCCTATGATCCCTATGCAATTCCTCCGACGATCTCCGCCAATCCAGCGCAACCACCGTCGAATCCCTATCAATATCCAAATAGCGCGCCCGGCGTTAATACGCCTCCGCCAAACCAGTATCCTTATCCCAATCAAGGGCCACCGTCGAATCCGGCGAATCCGCCAGCGCAGTATCCTTATCCCAATCAAGCGCCACCGGCAAATCCGGCGAATCAGTACTCTTATCCAGGCGGCTTCCCGCCAGCCTATAACGCACCGCCTCCAGCACCGCGCCGCTCTTCGGGCAGCAAGACGGTGCTGATCATCCTGGCGATCCTGGTTGTGGTTGGTGGGCTGGTGGCTATCATTGGTGTAACATCGCGTAACAACCAGATTGCCAGCGATAATCAGCATGCTACTGCGACGGCGAATGCAAACACTGCTGCCACAGCTCAGGCGCAGGTGCAGGCAAAGGCAACCTCCACGGCCCAGGCAAATGCCACTGCAACTGCGGTTGTTTCGACTTATCCCTTCAGCGCCAATCTCAAGCTAAACGATCCGCTGACGGATAACAGCAAAGGGATCGGTTGGGTGACGGATAAAGGCTGTGCGTTTGCGAGCGATGGCTACCATGCCAGTGAGCCGCAGAGCAATGTGTATTATACCTGTCCTGCGCTGAAAGCAAGCTATAAAGACTTCACCTATCAGGTGACGATGAATGTCACAAAAGGGTCGGTTGCCGGAATTACGTTCAGAGGAAATGATAGCGCTCGGAAATATTATTCGTTCATCTTTGATCAAACCGGCGGCTATGTCCTTTTCCTGTACACCCAGGATGGGCAGAAGCCACAGACTTTGCATGAAGGTACAGCGGACAACTATAATGCGCATCAGGCCAATGATCTTGGCGTGGTCGCTCGTGGCAATCAGATCAAGCTGTATCTGAACAAGCAGGAGTTGACGACGGTTAGCGATGGTACTTTTAGCAGTGGTCAGATAGGTACTATTGTCTATAATACGAGTGGACCCGTCGAAGCTGTGTTTAGCAACGCAAAGCTCTGGCAGTTGTAATCGTTCGAGCCACTCTACAGCGTCAATCACGGGGCGTGACCATCAAGGTTGCGCCCTTTTCTTTGTTGGCGTGCCTATTTCACAACCAGCCTGTGAAGGAGGTTGCAGAAATTTTATCGGTTTTTACCTATACTATTACCATATCCTATAGTATGATAGCGATACCATAAATATCTGGGGGGAAGAGCAAAGGCTGTGCCGGGAGATTGTACTTCCTCTGCTGTGTAGTCAAGGAGAAAAACACCGATGAATCACAATCCCACCTCCTATGGTGGTAACCAGGATGGGCAGCCGCCTCAAACGTATCAGGAGACGGTGTATGCGTCAAACCAGCCTGGCTCAAATCCAAATAATTATCCGAGCTATCCACCCAATCCATATGGAGCGCCGCCTCCGCCATCGTCGCCTGGTGCTACGCCGATTGATCCCTATGGAGTGCCGCCAACGGTTGCCGCAAATCCGGCGTCGGGTCCAGCGAATCCGTATGGAGCGCCGCCACCGGCGAACCCGTATCCCTATCCTAATCCGCCATCGGGTCCGTCCAATCCATATGGAGCGCCGCCAAATCCCTATGTAAATAATGCGCCGCCACCAAATCCCTATTCCTATCCGGGTAATGGAGCGCCGCCACCGTATCCTGTGGCACCGCCGCCTGCTCCTCGTCCATCGGGGAATAAGACGGTGTTGATCGTGCTGGCTTTGCTTGTCGTGCTGGGTGGTCTGGTGGCAATTATCGGCATCTCAGCCCGCAACAGTCAGATTGCCAGCGATAATGCTCATGCTACCGCTACTGCCGATGCAGGAAGCAAGGCAACGGCAACTGCACAGGTGAATGCTACCGCCACCGCAGTTGTCTCAAACTATCCTTTTAGCAACAAGCTCACGTTTAGCGATCCGCTGAAGGACAACAGCAAGGGCGTCGGCTGGTATGTGGATAAAGGCTGTAAGTTTGCGTCCGATGGGTATCATGTTATCGAAACGACTGCTAATGTGTATTATACCTGTCCATCGAAGAACACGAATTATAGCAATTTTACCTATCAAGTCTCTATGCAAATTACGCAAGGCGATCTGGCTGGTATCTCTTTCCGAGGTAATGAGAATCAATACAGGTATTATACTTTTGTTTTCAGGAAAAGCGATAGTACATACTGGTTGCTTCTGTATACTGAGAAAGGTGTAAAGCCGCAGACGCTCGATAAAAATACGACCTCCTACTTCAATGGGACCGGCACCAATCAACTGGGCGTGGTTGCACGTGGCAGCAAGATCACGCTGTACGTCAATGGGCATCAGTTGACCTCGACCACTGATAGCACGCTGACCAGCGGGCAGATCGGCACCGTTGTCTATAATGGCGAGAATGAGGGCGATACCGTTGAGGCCGTCTTCTCCGATCTCAAACTCTGGCAGTTGTAACAAGTTACTGCGCAAGTGGGTCATACCGAAAAGGTATGACCCACTTTTTTTTTAAGCAAAGTAAGTAAAATATGATTGAACTCCATAAAAAGAAATAGGGGGCAAGAGCGTCATCAGTTTGTATAGGAGTTCGTCGGCTTACTATTGCTGAAAACCATCTCCTGGCCCTGGATACTCGGGGTGTGGTGGTTGTCCCTGGCTCATTTGATGTCGTTGTGCTTGCGCCAAATCAGCCAGTGGAGTCCAATTAGCCTGCTGATCCCCTTGTGCCAGTCGAGCCAACTCAGCCTGTTGAGCTAAATTATCCAGCGGAGTCCAATTAGGCCGATGATCCCGTTGTGCCTGCCGAACTGATTCAGACCTATTGAATTTTGCCGCGTATGATCGCGCGAAATTTGCCTGTTCTTCCCAGTTAAATCTGTTCACGCTCTCCAGGCGAGTCTTGTATTCTTCATTACCTTTCTTTATTACATCTCGTCGATAACGTGCTTCTAGCGCTCGTTTGTCTAAAGGAGCCTCAGGGAGTTTAGGGTTGCCCGATGATTCCGGTTCAAAGGCGGCGGACCTATGACGGTTTCCCCATTCCATCTGTAGCAAACGGTCTCTGTATGCTTTGTATTCATGATTACCGGGTAAGTCTGAGTTCGATCCCAATGCCTCGGCGCTCGCTGGCTGTGCATACCATTGGAAAGCATCACCACTTGTTGGCGGTTGTCTACTGCTTTCTGGATAGCTTGTCGGCACTTCAAAACTTCTCCCATGTCGGTCAGTCATTTGCCTTCCTTTCACTAAACTCACTAAACATACGTGGAATTGAAGCATACCTGCAACATCGGAGAAAATAAGAGGGATGGAGGGAAAAATAATACTGTATTAAAGGGCCGGCGAACGCCATCATAATTGTTAAGGAGTCCAGACTTTGGCATCTGTAAAAGCCGTATCTGTTAGAGGACCATCGGTACTGACCCCTAAGTTGATCGCCCCACTACTTCCAGTACTATCATCGATACTATGAACGAGAGCGTGATTAATGTAAAGCTCGATGTGGTTCCCAATAGCTACAACGGCTATCAGGTTGGGCTGGTTGAGAGTAGTCTGAATGGCAGCCGAAGAGTCACTGATCAATGTTGTATTACTATGGGGGAAGTAGAGGATCAGATAGTACTGTCCCCCCTGGCAAATTTCAAAGAAGTAGGTACTCGGCGTACTGCCCCGAAACGTCATTCCGGCGCATTCGCCTTTTGTGATGGTGGCCTTGACCTCAAAGGTGAAATCTTTGTAGGAAAGCGTCGGGGTGGGACAAAAATAGGTTCCTCCCTGCGTCTGAGTGAGGTGAAGGGCGCCGTCGTTGAACTGACAACTACTTCCAAAGTTCGTATTTGAGCCGTTCTGCCAGTGGTCAGGCTTACTTAATGGATCAGACAACGCCTGATGCCAGTTGGCAGGAGGGTAGGGGAGGGGAGGAGTTGGCGTCGGAGCCGTGGTTGACGTTGTATGTGGGATGGGGGTGGTGATAGTCCTCGGGATCAATAGAGCCATCCCTCCTGGAATAGTGTAGATCATCGTGCCAAGTACCAACAAGAGAGCCAGCGAGATGAGCGCGATGGTCAGGCTTTTTTGGTGCTTCTTGCGTCCATGTCTTATCTCGACGGTGCCAGGAATTTGTGCAAAGGTAGGAGGCGTAGAGGGAAAAGATGGAAATGGAGGAGTGGGAACGGTTTCTGCTCCGTTGGCGGCGGTCTGAGCATTGTGGGGGAGAACGGTAGGGATGGAGTTGGGGAGAAGCTGGTTTGCTGCACCATTTTGTAAGAATGGTGATGATGAGGGAGACGCAGGGGTGAGTTGGCTGGCGGCCTTGAGGGCTGTAGCAAAAGCGTGGATGCTTGCAAAACGCTGTTTGGGATCTTTGGAGAGCGCAATCATGACAACGCGTTCGACATCGGCGGAAATCAGGGGGTTGTGCAGGCGCAGCGATGGTGGTGAGGCGAGCTGGTGTTGCATGGCGACCTCTACGGTTGTTCCCTGGAAAGGGTGTCTGCCACAAAGCCATTCGTAGACCATCACAGCCAGAGCGTACTGATCGCTCGCCGGTCGCGGCTGGCCATTGAATTGTTCGGGGGCCATGTAGGGAACGGTCCCTGCAACGCTTTCTTGCAAATTGGAAGAGGAGGTACTCTGGGCGATAGTCGAGATGCCAAAGTCGCTCACCAGAACGTCATTGCGAGCATTGAGCAGCATATTTTCTGGCTTGACATCGCGATGGACGAGGTGTTGATCATGAGCGTATTGGAGAGCCTGAGCAATGGGTAGAACGTAATGGATGACCGTGGACACAGAGAGGATCGAACCCTTTGGATGTTGTGCCCGCAATGTCCCGTGAGGCGCAAACTCCATGACCAGAAAGGGAAGATCGTTCTCACCAACCCCAAAATCCAAAAGGTGAATGATGTGTGGATGGTTCAGGCGTATGGTGCGGGCCTCATTGATGAAGTCTTTGAGCGCTTCTTTGCCAGTGAGGGGACGATGAAGTATCTTGACTGCCGCCTGGGTATGATCGCGCTGATGCTCACCTAGATAGACATCGCCACATCCACCTCCCCCCAACTTCTCTACGAGACGATATTCACCGAATTGAACTCCTACAAGATTCATCATATAACGTTCTCTCTCTACTTTTGTCTTTAGAGCAGCCTCAAATGGATCTTGAGCTTACTTATGAAGAACGAGTCATGATCGCATTGCCGTTATTATAGCGACATGAAACTCTGCTGGCAAGCGGGATCTTATGCTTTATCTTGCTTACCCACTTCGTGGGGCAAATCGTTGAGATGTTGATACATGAGGATTTGCTGAACAGATTGGGCATGATATATTGTATATATCGAAAGTATTGGATTTACCGATCAAGGAGGCGAATGTGAAGGCAGAAAAGAAAGACACAGCGATCGAGCATCTGGATGTCCTTATTGTCGGAGCTGGAATCTCCGGGATCTGTATGGCCTATTATCTACAGACGCGTTGCCCACAGAAGCGATTTGCACTTTTTGAAGGCCGCCAGGCAAGCGGGGGAACATGGGATTTGTTCCAGTATCCAGGAGTGCGTTCCGACTCTGATATGTACACGCTTGGATACAGCTTTCGTCCGTGGCAGGATGCAAAAGTGATTGCCGATGGGCAGTCCATCTTGCAGTACTTGCGTGAAACAGCGGCGACGTTTGGTATTGACCAGCACATCCGGTTCAACCACCAGGTGCGGCGCGCCACATGGTTCTCTGCTGAGGCCCGTTGGATGGTTGAAGCAGTATGTGGGCCTGAGCAAAAGATTGTTTCTGTTACCTGCAATTTTCTCTGTATGTGTACCGGCTACTACGATTACGAGCAGGGATATACGCCTGTCTTGCCTGGGATCGAACACTTTACCGGGCGCATCGTCCATCCTCAGCACTGGCCTCTTGATCTCGACTATACAGGAAAACAGGTGGTGGTCATCGGAAGTGGGGCAACCGCAGTGACGTTAGCTCCAGCACTGGCTGAGCAGGCAGCCCACGTTACGATGCTTCAACGCTCGCCTACATATATTGTTGCGCGTTCCGCGAGTGTAGACAAAGGTAGAGGAATACACCGCTTTCTTCCTGCCTGGCTTGCCTATCGTCTGGCGCGCTGGCAGTCAATTCTGTTTGGCATCTACTTCTATACCCTTACAAGACGCCGACCTGAAGTGGCGAAAGAACAACTCCTATACCAGGTGCGCCAGCAGCTTGGTGACTCCTATGACATCGAGACCCATTTGACTCCTGCGTACAATCCCTGGGATCAACGACTGTGTTTGGCACCAGATGGGGATTTCTTCGCTGCGATCAGGGCGGGCAAGGTATCGATTGTCACGGACCAGATTGAGGCGTTCACTGAGCAGGGCATCAAACTCCGTTCGGGCGATGATCTGGCGGCAGATATTATCGTGACTGCCACAGGGCTGACTATGAAGATCATGGGTGGGGTACAACTCGTCGTCGATGATGTTCCTGTGGATCTGGCCAGGACGCTCATCTATAGAGGTATGATGTACCGGGATATCCCCAACCTCGCCTTCGTCTTTGGCTACATCAACGCCTCCTGGACGCTGAAGTGCGAACTGATTACGCAGCGCCTGTGTCGGATCTTAAACTACATGGATCGGCACGCCTACGCCCAATGTACCCCAAGACTCGGAGATCACGCCATCGCTGAAGAACCAATGCTGGTGGCACTTACCTCGGGCTACGTTCAACGAGCGCGAGATATGATGCCCCGTCAGGGTTCCAGCAACCCCTGGAAGATGCACCAGAATTATCTGCGTGACGTGTGGAGCTTGCGCTTGAACCACGTGAATGACGGAACGATGGAGTTTACGCGTCGCACCGATCCGCAGGCATGACCGCATATTCACGGGTGAAAATATATGATCATGCCTGTTTGCTCTGTTAGACGATGCCGAGACAGCTTTCAAAAGCCATCCTGGTTGCCTCGCTCTCCCCCACAATCACTGCCAGATCTTCCACATAACCTTGAATGTTTTGCTGCCGTTTCGCGATAAAGTCGTGTCGTGAGGCGACCGATAAGCCTTTGATTGCCAGTTCCACCGATTCATACTCCAGCGCTATCAACTCTCTGATCCGGGCAATCTCGCTCTTATTCTCAGCACTGTGCATGGAAAGTATCCCTCCTCAGTTATCTAATGATATAATTAGATTGCTACTATATCGCCTGATCCTCCGCGAAGAGATACAGTAGCTCTAGATGGTATGTTATGATACACATCTGTATGCTCCAAGTTTATCTCTCCTATTGAGTAAAAACTACCATAAAAACTACCAGCTATCTTACAGTCTATTACCAGTTGGCTTGCACTTTTTTTCTTAGCGACTTAAAAAATGTACAGAGAGGCGTAGAGGGATTGTAGAGGCCGATATGCAAACAAATGAGGCTGTGTTGGAGAAATATTGTCTGTTGATGGGTCGCACGCCGTTGTGCGACTCCAGGAGCAGCGAGAACGTTCTCGCTACTCTCATCATAATATCCCTCTCCAAATAGATGTACATGAATATCACGTCTCATCAGGTTTTATTTATCGATAGCTTTGCTGCGAAACATGCGCACAAGAGACCAGGCAGAGGGCAGGAGCAAGCTGGCCGCAGCGAGTTTGATCAGGTCTGGCACAAAGAATGGGAGCATGCCGGTGGTGAACGCTTTCGGCAGATCACCATGCAACCAGAAGGTGAGCCAGGTGAGACCGATAAGATAGATTGCCAGCAGCCCGGGCAGCATGGCCCAGATCGCGGTTGTGTAGCGACGATCCAGTTGACGCTCACAGCACCAGCCAATGAGAAATGCTGCAACTGGGTAGGAGAACAGGTATCCAGCGGTTGGTTGTGTTAATAGATAAGCGATGCCACCACCATTGACAAAGACCGGCAGCCCGGTGGCTCCCTCCGCAAGAAAGAGCAACATCGTCAAGGTTCCTCTCCGACTTCCTAATGTCGCAGCTAAGAGCATCACGGCGAATGGCTGCATTGTAAAAGGGACGTAGGGGGAGAACAGATAAAAGCTCATGCGTGAACTCAGGGCCAGCAGGATGCTACCGGCAATGATCAACGCGACATCACGGGCGAATATGCTTACCCGTTGCTGAGGTATAGGAATGATGGTATCGACAATAGTTGTTGCGGTAATCGCCATAGAGTAAAAGCTCCTTTTGCAATGAAATAATACATTCATAGACAATGTCTACCTTACGAACAGGCGTCCGGTGTACATGTTGTCTCTTCGTTGATTGGATGTTCCTCCAGTTCAAAACCCAGATCTGCTATCATCTGCCATGTTTCATGATAGTCTTCTCCTGGTTCTGTGAGGTAGCCCGAAACGAAGACCGAGTTGGCCACATAGAGCGCGAGCGGCTGTAAGCTACGAAGATAACGCTCACGGGCTGCGGAGAGGCGGACCTCCTGACCGGGATTGAGCAGACGGATCAGACAGAGGATACGCAAACAGTCGTTGGGACTCAAGGATTGCTTATAGTGTTCAAAGGGGGTGCCTTTGATGGCGAATAGGAAGTTAACCGGAATCGATTGGGGTTCCAGTTCGCGCAGGGCCAACGCGATATCGATGATATCTTCTTCGCTTTCTCCCTGCCCGAAAATCGCGCCCGAACACAATTTCAGCCCGGCTCGACGTGCGCCCTGGAGCGTCTCGATACGATCCTGGTAGGTGTGGGTAGTACAGATCTGAGGATAGTATTGCTCACTGGTATTGATGTTGTGGTTATACTGCTCTACGCCTGCTTCATAAAGCTGATGAGCCTTTTCTTCTGAAATGAGGCCCAGGCTACAGCAGCAGGCTATCCCCACCTCTTCTCTAATGCGTCGGACGGCCTGAGCGATAAAATTGATCTCGCGCTGAGTCGCTCCACGCGTGCTGATCACGATGCAATAACGGCGACATCTGGCTTGTTTCGCGACATGAGCCTGTTCAAGCAACCGCTGCATGCTGACCATCGGGTAGCGCTCAATATCGGCGGTCGAGATGCGCGATTGCGAGCAGTAGTGGCAATCTTCGGGGCAGAGACCGCTTTTGGCGTTGATGAGCATGTGTAAGTGCATGCGTCTGCCACAGAAATGTTCTCGGACGCGAAATGTAGCGCTCAGCAGATCCAGCAGGTGTGTATCGGAGCAGTGCAAGATCGCCTGGCACTCTGTGCGTGTGAGCGTTTCGCCAGCGATAGATTTGTCTGCCAGCGCTTGAAAATAGTGATTGTGTTCCATAATGGATAGACCTCTTTTGCTGAGTGATCTTTCTTTTTTTGGTCATTGTCATGTGTATTCATTGTGTTGCTGAAAGTGGCGTTTGGATGGATGTTTTGTGCCTTGCAAACATATATATCAACCGACCAAGAACGAGCGCGAAAGCCATGATAATTGTTGCAATCCCCACATATTGGGCGAGCCTGACCTGACCGGGTACAATAGCGAACCTTTGAGGTTGCCAGCGATATTTTCTTCGGCGCGTGAGGTCGATAATTCTGGCCTGTGCGAGAGAAGGTTGGGTGGATCGCTGTTCAATTATGTGTTGCTGTGCGAGAAAGCGAAGCCAGACCCGTTGGAGAGACGCGTCATAATCGGCAGGCAGATAGTAGTTCTGGAGATCGTCGATCATTTCGCGCTCAAGAGCGTGAGCCGCATCTTCATTGGTTGACGGAAGCAAATAATGTGCGATTTGTTGTTCGACTATCCGGGGCGAAAATGCTGAATGTGTTTCTTCCATCAGTTGGTCCCTCTGTTTCTATACATAGTGCGCAACCTATTGAGTGTACGCGATAGCATGGTGCGTACAGCTCCCTCTCGCTTGCGCACGACGGCGGCAATTTCCACACAATTGAGCCCGCAGCCGAAATGCAATTGGAGGACTTCTTGCTGCTTTGCGGGGAGGCTTTGCACGAAACTATGCAGGTGGTGGTAATCCTCCTTCTGTAGCAGCACTGCTTCAGGCGTATTGCGCTCGTCATCGACAACCTCGCTCGCCTGCTGAAAAGGGTTCGTCTGCTGACGGCGAGCGAGGCGTTTGTGAAAATCAATCACCTTATTGCGAGCGACCGTCCAGAGCCAGGCTCGTTGCTCGTCCTCGCTCCTTGCGGCAAGCGTATGTTCGTGTTCAAGAAGCGCAAGAAAAACTTCTAAAAGGAGATCTTCCGCATCCTCTCTCGTCGAGACGTGGCGACAGACATAGGAGAAAAGCTTCACCGCATACCGTTGATACAAGCAAGCGGGTAGCGAATATTGCTCTTCCTGGGAAAATGCTGGTCTTCGGAACATCGTAATACTATACCCATATCTTCCACTTGAATGTGTACTCTCTTCAGTTATTCATTCTATGCAACGACAGAGGAGCAGAAGTGTTACATTTTTTGCTGGGGAAATAAGACGGCTGCAATGATTATTGACAGGTAAGCTATTCTAGAAATATCGGATAAAGCTCGTCCAGAAAGTTTTAAAAAGTGATGAACACATTCTATTGAGACGCCCTGATGAGTTAGCATCTTCCACCAATCGCTAACTCATCGATCAATAAACAGTTATCCTCTCACGCTCCGACCACATTGTTGCGGGGCTATTTCTGTTGCTCACTTTCCACGTGCTCCGCCTCTTTCTCGTTATCATAAAACATTTGATAGAATTGATAACAGGAAAAAGGAGCTTTTGATAATCTTTATGGAAGAAACGACTCACACAAAACAGGCCGGTTCGTTCTGGCGGAATGGTGATTTTCTGCTGCTCTGGAGTGGGCAGGTGGTTTCCACGCTGGGCAGTAGCGTTTCTGAACTGGCACTGCCGTTGCTGGTGTTGATCCTGGTGCATTCGCCTGTCCAGGCCGGGCTGGTGGCGGCTATTCAAATGGTTCCGTATCTCCTTTTTAGCCTACCAGTTGGAGCACTGATAGATCGCTGGGATCGCAAGCTGGTTATGATTGTCTGCGATATAGTGCGCTGGCTGGCGCTTGGCTCGGTGCCGCTGGCCTTTCTTCTGGGACACCTGACCGTCGCGCAGTTATATCTCGTGGCCTTTATCGAGGGAACGGCCAGAGTGCTGTTTGAGCTGGCACAGCTCTCATCGCTGCCACGAGTAGTTCATCCCGACCATGTGCCGCGAGCCTATGCGATGGACGAGGTCACGACCTATCTAGCCTCGCTGCTCGGTCCCAATCTGGGAGCGCTGATCATCAGTCTGGCACGAACCACGATCATAGGAACCATCCTTGCTTACTTGATCGATAGCATCTCCTATCTGGTCTCGGCCCTCTCGCTCGGCTGTATTCGCACTTCGTTTCAAACCGAACGCGTCCTGGTGCAAAAGCGCTCGCTCTGGAAGGAGATGATCGAGGGATTGCGCTTTCTGTGGCAACAACGCCTGTTACGGATGCTGGCGCTGCTGACGATGAGCGTGAATTTCTTCCAGGCCGGGATCAGGCTTGATATCATTGTGCTGGTACGCGATCAGTTGCACCTCAATACCCTGTTGCTCGGCTTGATTCTCAGTGCTGATGGCGTTGGTGGACTGCTGGGTGGACTGCTTGCTCCCTGGATCAAAGAGCGTTTACGCCTGGGACAGATCATTATCGGCTCGCTGTTGATCTGGAGCGTTGCTCTGCTGATGGCGACGCTGGCAAACTCTGCCGTTTTGCTGATCGTCAGCCGGGCGTTGGTTGGCCTGATCTGGCCTGTTTATGCTGTTGCGGTGGTATCCTATCGCCTCTCGCTTGCTCCTGACGAACTGCAAGGGCGCGTCAATAGCTCGTTTCGTTTGCTTACCTTTGGCATCGAGTCGGTTGGGGCGGCAGTTGGTGGCGGGCTGCTCGTTGCCATTGGGCCACGCTTCTCGCTGGGCTTGGTAGCAGCTGGTTTGTTGCTGAGTACGGTTGTAGCAAGCTGTACAAGCTGGCGCGGGGCCAGATAGGGCCAATGCCGGGAAGGTGCAGGGACGCGTCTTCCCGGCAGGCAATGTGCGTGTAAATTATTGCCCCTGTGCAGCGTGTTACTTTTGTCGAAACAAGAGCCGCAGCTCATCCACTCACTACCACGATCAGGATGCTCGCTCTTGCAAGCGTACTAGAACGCATCAGGAGATTGTTGATGTCCCGTTTCGCCTCGTTCTCAACACGATCCGCGCATGCCGGTCGTGGTCCCGCGCGTCCTTCCGTCTCGCGCCCACTGACGCCGCCCATCTATCAGAGCACCGTCTTCGCCTATGAACATCTGGAAGATCTGGATACGCTCAATCCCGATAAACATAGCCACAGCTATTATCGCTACGGCACGCCAACGCACGATGCTTTGGAGGGGGCAATGTGCGAATTAGAGGGAGGCGAGGATGCAGCGCTTGCGGCCTCTGGCACGGCGATACTGACGGCTATTGCTTTCACGCTTGCCAGTGCTGGCGACTATCTTGTTGCGGATCGACATCTATATGGCGGCACGTACACATTTTTGACGGAGGAGCTGCCTCGCCTCGGCATACAGACGCAACTGGTGGATGCCTGCGATCTGGACGAGGTGAGTTATGCGTTGCGGAAGGGAGCAAAGGCGCTCTTCGTTGAGGCTATTACCAACCCGACCATGCGTATCTGCGATTTGCCAGCGCTTTGCATGCTTGGAGAGCGCTATGATGTGCCGGTAATTGTCGATGCAACGTTCGCCTCTCCTGCGCTGATCCGTCCTCTAGAGTATGGCGCGGCGATCTCCTGGCATTCTATCGCTAAATATCTCGGTGGCCATAGCGCGGCGGTTGGTGGTGTGGCGACCGGGGAGCATACGTTGATAGGGGCTATTCGTCAGAAGATCGCGCAACTGGGCGGCTGTCAGAGTGCGATGGATGCATGGTTAACGTTGCTGGGTTTGCCGACGTTGCCATTGCGTATGGCGGCCCATTGTCGGAATGCTCAGGCCATTGCCGACTATCTCGCACGACATCCCGCTGTAGAGGCGGTTTATTTCCCAGGATTATCCATGCATCCACACTATGAGTTCGCCAGCCAGCTCTATCCCAATGGCTATGGTGGTATGCTCTCTTTTACTCTGAATGGCGAGATGGAGGCGGTGCAACGGTTGGTTGAGAGGCTCAAATTGATCGTCTTTGCTCCCAGCCTCGGCGACGTGACCACCACACTTGCCTATCCCTACGCCACCAGCCATTATGGGTTGCCCGATGACGTGCTATGTTCGTTGGGCGTAGAGAGAGGGCTGGTGCGGCTCTCCGCTGGCATTGAAGACTCTGCCGATATCATCGCCGATCTTGAGCAGGCACTCTCCTGATCCCGTTTGCGCCTCCTGCTACTATTCTGGTTTATCTAGTGGATAGCGTGGTCGAGCGGGCTGATTGACCACGTAGCGGAGCGTCTCGCCGCGAGCATAGCGAGCAATATTCTCGGCCAGGACGCGTGCGCCGTTTTGATAAAACGCATCGGTAATACCTGCAATATGCGGTGTCGCCACGACATTTTGCTGGAAAAGAGGATGTGCAGGATCGACTGGCTCTTCCCAGAAGACATCGAGGCCCGCACCTGCAAGGTGTCCACTTTCCAGCGCCTGCAAGAGCGCATCGTGATCCACCAGACCACCGCGTGCGATATTAATCAGATAGGCGCCAGGTTTCATAGCAGCTAACGTCGCCTCGTTGAATAAATGGTGGCTGTTCTGGTCGTAGTTCACGGAGGCGATGACGTAATCGGCGTCGTGCAGAGCGGTGTGCAGAGCACTGGTGGGATAGATATGCTGGAAACGAGTTCCCGCAGGTGCGCCGCGTTCAGGATGTTGACGCACGCCTATGAGCTGCATGCCAAAGGCGTTGAGGCGTATCGCAAGCGCACTCCCGATGTCGCCCAGCCCGACGATACAAACTGTTTTACCCAGCAGGGCGTTGCCAGATGGCTGTCCCCAACGTTGCGTCTGGACAGAGACCTCGCATTGTTTGAGGTGGCGTGAGAGGGATAACATGAGTAAAATGGCATGTTCAGCGACCGAATCGGCGTTGCCCGTGCCGGCAGCTGGCAGGCGCGCGACCCAGATGCCAGCTTCGGTGGCTGCATGTACATCGATCAGATCTAATCCCACACCGAATTGTTGAATGAGGCCAAACTTTCCCCGCTGAAGTAGATCGCGCCCCATTGGTGTCCAGAATGGGACCACGATATCAACATCATCGATAGATGAGGCCAGCGTTTCACGTGTCGAAACGATGATTTCGTGGCCCAGCAAGAGGGGAGCAAGGTTTTCCCAATGCAAGTCAGGTGCAAAATATTCTTTGCCAAACAAAATTTTCATGCTTCATCCTTTTTGGGTGTAATCCTGGTCTTTTAGAACGAAAGACAGGCTGCTATGCCCATCATTGAAGGGAGCATGTGGCTTCGCTGGCACCGCAAATTGGTCAAACACATCCTTCTGCTTGCCGGTTTCTGCATGAAATTACACAATCATGCCGGAATATGCTGTGATCTGTGCATATTTACCCTTGAATTTGCGCGATTTTAAGTGTACACTTTCAAAAGTGTATTACTTATAAGCATATCACACATATGCATCTTTCTTTCAAAGCAAGGGAGCCTTATTTTGTCCTCAAAGCAGAATCCGTTAAAAGCGGCGCGTATCTCTATCTCGCTCATCTTCCTGTTTCATGGCACATTGATGTCAAGCTGGGCCGCACGCATCCCCACTGTTCAGCAGCAGTTGCATCTGGATACAGGCACATTGGGCTTCTCGCTGTGGGGAGCAGCGGCGGGAGCGATAGCAGCTTTCCCACTTACTGGCCTGTTGATCGCTCGTCTGGGAAGCCGCCTGACGACCATAATTGGTGGCCTATTCTTCAGCGCTTCGCTGGTGCTGCCTGCGCTGGCTCCCAATCCACTGCTGCTTGGGCTAGCCCTGACGCTTTTTGGAGGTGGAACGAGCATGTTAGATGTGGCGATGAACGCGCAAGGCTCCGCTGTAGAAGAGAGTTATGGCCGTCCAATTATGTCCTCTTTTCATGGATTGTGGAGTATGGGCAGTATTGTCGGGGCATCCATTGGCGGAATCATGGCGGGATTGAATATCGCTCCTCTGCCGCACTTTCTGGCTGTAGCGGCAATATTGGCTGTGAGCGTGCTGATTGTGAGCCGTTGGCTGTTGCCGATTGCCCCGGAGTCAAGCAAGCAAACGCCTATCTTCGCACGTCCTACAAAAGCCTTATTGGGCCTGGGTTTTATCGCGTTCTGTTCCTTTATGTGCGAAGGAGCAATCACCGATTGGAGCGGCGTCTATCTCCATAGCACGCTGGGAACCAGCACCAGCATTGCGGCGGCAGGATTTGCATTTTACTCGTTCGCGATGACAGTTGCGCGTTTGACCGGTGATCGTTTAACGCAGCTTCTCGGTCCCGTCAGGCAGGTACAGCTCAGCGGTGGTCTTACAATACTGGGCTTATGTCTGGCTCTGCTGATCCCACATCCGGTTGTCGCTATTGTAGGGTTTTGCTTTGTTGGTGTTGGGCTGGCGTGCGTTGCGCCTCTCGCGTTTAGTGCTGCTGGTCGCATGCCGGGTATGTCGCCTGCTGTGGCGCTGGCTGCGGTGGCTACGGTGGCCTATAGCGGCTCTCTGATCGGTCCGCCGCTTTTCGGCCATGTCGCCGATATCATCACGCTACGTGGCTCTCTGGGTCTGGCAGTTTTGCTCGGTGTGGGCATTTTGTTGCTGGCTCGCACGGTCGGTCATGCTCCTCTCCAACAAAACCAGAGCGAGGGGCAGTTGGTAGAGCCGCAAGAATTGATCTCATAGTTGTGCCTGTGAGGAATGAAAAAATTTGTACGGACCTGATTTATCACGTCCCCGATTTATCCTATAATTCATCAAGAAATGTTGGATTGCGCAAGATGATCGTTAGAAATAGTGATTAAGAGAATCATTTCGCTAGGTAATGGATAAATCAGGGGACGTGATAAATCAGGTCCGTACAAACTCCTTTTATCTCCGAAAAGAGCTATTCAAATAGTATAAGCAACATCGCTTGCCTGCACAATATTTTCCCGTCCACTGTACAACGGGATTTTTTTATGCTATAAAAACTGAGTGTCTCTTTCATCTCACAACCAATCACCGAAACCTCGTAGCAAAGTCATAGCTATCATCATGAGTGCTTCTTTGTAGGGCGGCTAACAGCATATTTCTAGAAGTAAAGCCTCATGTCTCCATCTCTTGTGGGCATTATTGCGAATCCTGCATCTGGTCGCGATATTCGCCGCCTGGTTGCTCATGGCACCGTCTTTGATAACAATGAGAAGACGGCGATCATCCGTCGCGTACTGGTCGGACTGGCTTCGGTTGGCGCGACACGCGTTGCCTATATGCCCGAACACGACTTTGGGATCGTGCCTCGTGCGCTCGCTGAACGCTCGGGGCAACGCGCATCGACCTATGCCGCGCTTACAGTCGAGCCGCTGACCATGCCGCTCGCTGGCACCAGCGCCGATTCCACGCTCGCCGCGACCTTGCTTGCCGAAGCCGGAGCGGGTTGTATCATCACGCTGGGCGGCGATGGCACGAATCGCGCAGTGGCAAAGGGGAGCGGAGCCGTCCCGTTGATTGCCATTTCCACCGGTACGAACAACGTCTTCCCTTCGTTTATCGAAGGCACCCTGGCAGGCATCGCTGCCGGTTTGATAGCCAATAGCGATGTTGGTTACACCACGTCTTATCGCTCTCCCTGGATGGAGGTGAGCGTCGATGGAGCCGTCAGGGAGTATGCGCTGGTGGATGTCGTCGCCTCAGCCTATCCTTTCGTTGGAACCAGGGCTATCTGGGATCTCGATCTGGTCCGTGAGGTGGTGCTGGCTCGTGTGGCACCAGCCACGATTGGCCTCTCTTCTCTTGGTGGCATGCTGCTGGATCATGAAATGGATGCGGATCAGCGGCCGGGAATGCATGTCGTGCTGGGATCAGGAGGAAAAGAGGTATTGGCAGCGTTAGCGCCTGGGCTGGTGCAATGGGTGGGTGTCAGGAGCCACCGCCGTCTTGCTGTAGATGATGTTGTTCAGCTTCAGCAATCTGTCGGCACGATTGCGCTGGATGGTGAGCGCGAGATTGAATGTTTAGCGACAACCAGTATTGAGGTACGGTTGTGTGCCGATGGTCCCGTTGTGGTCGATGTGGCGGCGGCGCTGGCGGCTGCGGCCCGTTCCGGTTCTCTGCATCGTTAATCATCCTTTTTGATCGTGAGAGGTTATGCCTGTGTTGCTCAGTGAGGAGAAAGTTTATGTCAACGCAACAGGACACTATGCATCGTATGCAAACGCCCGATTCTGCGCTGCTGCTCAAGATGTATGAGCAAATGGTGAAGATACGACAATTTGAAGAACGGGCAGGACGTGAATTTGCAGCCGGGAAAGTGCCTGGCTTTGTGCATCTCTATGCTGGTGAGGAGGCCGTCGCGGTTGGTGTCTGTAGCCATCTGACCGACGACGATTTTATTACCAGTCATCACCGGGGACATGGACATTGTATCGCGAAGGGCGTTGATGTGCGCGAGATGGTCGCAGAATTGCTAGGACGCGAGGCCGGTGCCTGTCGTGGTAAGGGCGGCTCGATGCATATCGCCGATGTACACAAGGGCATGCTTGGCGCGAACGGGATTGTGGGCGGAGGGTTCCCGCTGGCGACGGGAGCGGGACTGACCGCGAAACAGAACAGGCGTGGGCAGGTCGCCGTTTGCTTCTTCGGCGATGGGGCCGCGAATCAGGGCACCTTTCACGAGAGCCTGAATCTGGCGAGCATCTGGAAATTGCCGGTTATTTTTGTGGCCGAAAATAACGGCTATGCCGAATCAACCCCTGTTACTTATCATATGAGCTGCCGCGATATCGCCGAACGCGCCGTCAGCTACGATATGCCCGGTGTGACCGTTGATGGTCTGGATGTACTCGCCGTCTATGAAGCGGCTGGTGAGGCTATCGCTCGTGCTCGACGTGGTGAGGGGCCAAGCCTGATTGAATGCAAAACTTACCGCTACTATGGTCATTTTGAGGGCGACACCATAACTTATCGCACGAAAGAAGAACTCGCCTCCTATCGAGATCGTGACCCCATTGTTGCCCTGCGCCGAACCCTGGAGGCGCGCGGCATTGCGACGGTGGCAGAACTGGATGCCATTGACCAGCGCGAAGCCAGCAGCATTGATGATGCCTGGAAATTTGCCGAGGGGATGCCCTATCCCGCTCCGGAAGAGGCACTCACCGATGTCTACGTTAGCTATCCCTAGCGCAAAAGAAGGAGAACGATGATGGCTATTGCAATTCGCCAGTTGACTTATGCACAGGCGATCAATGAGGCGCTGCGGTTGGAGATGCGCCGTGATCCACGCGTAATCTTGATGGGCGAGGATGTCGCCGGTGGTGCGGGCATTGCGAATTTCGAGCAAGACGATGCCTGGGGTGGTGTGCTGGGCGTAACGAAGGGGCTGGTGCAGGAGTTTGGTCGTGACCGCGTGCTGGACACTCCCATTACGGAGGCGGGCTTTATCGGTGCTGCTGTTGGAGCCGCTACAACGGGTTTGCGTCCGGTTGTGGAGCTAATGTTTGTCGATTTCTTTGGCGTCTGTTGGGATATGATCTTCGATCAGGGGGCTAAGCTGCGCTATATGTTTGGTGGCAAAGCAAAATGTCCGCTGGTCATCCGTACTATGATTGGTGCTGGCATGGGAGCTGCCGGACAGCATAGTGGTACGCATTATTCAGTTTTTACGCACATGCCAGGCATAAAGACTGTAATACCTTCTACGCCCGCGGATGCCAAAGGGCTGCTTGCCACAGCGATTCGCGACGATGATCTGGTGGTGGTGTTTGAGAACAAGATGCTCTATGCCATGAGCGGCGAGGTGCCAGAGAGCGAGTATACTATTCCCTTTGGCAAGGCGGACATCAAGCGCGAAGGGAGCGATGTGACCATTGTTGCGATCTCGCGCATGGTTCATCAAGCACTGACCGCCGCCGAAGCGCTGGCCGCCGATGGCATCTCAGCAGAGATCGTCGATCCGCGTACGTTGTCGCCACTGGATGAGGAAACGATTCTGCAATCGGTCGCTAAAACGCATCGTCTGCTCGTGGTTGATGAGGATAACCCCCGTTGCAGTGCCGCAACCGATATCGCGGCGCTAGTGGCCGATAAAGCCTTTACGGAACTCGACGCACCTATCAAACTGGTGACAGCCCCTCATACGCCGGTCCCTTTCAGTCCACCGCTGGAACAATTCTATGTGCCCAGCCCGGAGCGCATCGTTGCTACTGTGCAGGAAATCATGGGTTAACAACCAGTGAAGGACGGGAAACAGCGGGTTCGTCCTGCTGTTTCTCTATGAGCGGAGGGTTCTATGGCGACTATTTTAAGCATGCCAAAATGGGGTCTGGCGATGAAGACTGGGCGCGTGGTGGAATGGCTCAAGCGGCCCGGCGACATCGTGCAACAGGGCGAGCCGATTGCTGAGATTGAGAGCGAGAAGGCCGTGAACGAGGTAGAGGCACCAGCAAGCGGCATTGTTCGCCTGCTTGTTGTGGAGGAGGGCGATAGTACGGCGGTCAGCGAACCATTGGCCGTGATCGTGGCTCAGGGCGAGGAGCTATCTGATGAGCAGGTGGCAACGCTATTGCGTGAAGATGCTGAGGCGAGGCGGCAGCAGGCCGAGGCGCTGACAAAAAAGCGTAGCACCGCGAAAGCAACTGCGACTGCTGCTGCTGGAGGAACGCGAGTGGCGAGAAGCGAGGGAGAGCGTGTGCAGGCATCGCCCGCGGCCCGAAGGCTTGCGCAGGAGTTGGGTGTCGATCTCACAACGCTGGTTGGCACCGGGCCAAAGGGCATGATTGGGCGCGAAGATGTTCTGCGTGCCGCTGAAGAGGTGCGAGCAGCTTCTTCAGAGGAGTCGGAAGAGCGCACCATTGATGTTGGTGGCGTTGCCGTACATTGTTTGCTTGCTGGTCCAACGAACGCGCCGCACGTCGTGTTTGTGCATGGGCTTGGCGGCTCGCTCACCACCTGGGCGCTGAACCTGCCTGCATTTGCCGCTCGCTTTCGGACCTGTGCGCTCGATCTCGTCGGTGCTGGTGAGAGTGCCAAGCCAGAGGTGCCTTATAGCGTCAATGCGCTGGCCGACTTTCTCGCACGTTTCTTGCAGGCGCTTGGACCAGACTGGCAGCGTGTGAATCTGGTGGGGCACTCGCTTGGTGGGGCCATCGCCTTAGATTTCGCGAGTCGTTATGCTGAGCAGGTCGAGCGGTTGGTGCTGGTAGATAGCGTTGGGTTAGGGAAAGAAGTTGATGAGGCGTTCCTGCATCTGGTGCATAAGGAGCCAACCCCGGAGCATATCCAGGCGGAACTGGCCTGCTTTTTTGCCAATGCCGATCTTGTTCAGCCAGCGTTGATTGAGCAGCTCTGCCAGTTGCGTCGTCAGCCGGGAGCGAGAGAGGCGCTGCTGGCAATGGCCGATGCAGCATTTCAGGATGGGCAGCAGCGGATCGATCTCCGCCCCACGCTAGCTGGATGTGAGAAGCCTGTATTGCTGATCTGGGGCGCTGCCGATGAAATACTCCCGGTTGCGCACGCTCAAGCTGCCACATCGCCTCGTATACAGATTACGGTTTTCGCGGATTGCGCTCATTGCCCATATATTGAGAGCAGCGAGCGATTTAACGAGATTGTTATGCAGTTTCTCAGTGCAGCATAGAAGAGCGAATTCACGTTGCAAAAGATAGTGCGCTGGCTTCACTGCTTGCCAGGTAGAAGAAAAAGATGTTATGATGTTTTCATACAGGTCGATTTAATTGTGGTGTGAAATTATCAGAGTGAGTCCTCGTGTAGGTGTTCGTAATATGGTAGGGGCGATGGCTTGTCCTCGCTTACCTGAACAATTGAATAACAGCCTTGTAGTGCTGCATCATGCAGAAAGACCTGCATATTTTCGTGCCTGCCAGGGAGGTTTTTATGCATCCCACTCGCCGCCTCACACTGATTATTGTCTCAGCCGTCGTGGTGATTGGCCTGCTTGCCATCACGCTTATTGTGCTCCTCGTATCGCGTCCTGGCTCATCTCAGCAGCAGAAAGCCGCGCATGGTGCTCCATACAGCATTGCTCTGAGCAACTCGTTTATTGGCAATACCTGGCGTGTGGAGATGGAGAACGAGTTTAAGGGTGCCTGTGCGATGCCGCCCTATAGCCAGCTTATCAAGTGTTCTGTGTACAACTCCGGCAATGATGTTACCAAGCAGACGCAGCAGATTGATAATCTCATTTCGTCGCACGTCGATGCTATCGTACTCAATGCCGCCTCGCCCACTGGCCTCAACGGTGTTATTCAACAAGCATGTAATGCTGGTATCCTGGTTGTCTCCTACGATAATGTCGTTACGGCTCCCTGTGCGTTGAAGGTCAACACCGATCAGTACAAATTTGGTCAGCAGTTGGCGCAATTTCTGGTGGATAACTTGCAAGGGAAGGGCAATGTGATTATGGTAACGGGGGTGGCAGGAACAGATGTGGATCAGCAGCGCAACGCTGGTGCCGACGCCGTGTTTAAGGCCAATCCCGGCATCAAGGTTATCGCACGCTACACAGGTATGTGGGCCTCGGATGTGGCTGAGCGGAATACCGCCGCGCAGTTGCCATCTTTGGAAAAGATCGATGGTGTCTGGTGTCAGGGTGGAACTGATGGAGTGATTCGCGCGATCCTTGCGGCCCATCGTCCGCTGCCAAAAGCGATTTCAGGCGAGGCAGAGAATGGCTTCAGGCAGTACATGTTACAGTATCGCTCGCAGGGATTGAAGGCCATGTCGATTGGTCAGCCTCCCTTCCTGGTGCTGGTTTCGCTGGAACTGGCGACGCAGGTATTGCAGGGCAAGCACGCCAAAGCCGATATCACAATCCCTTTCCCCTATGTGACTACCGATACCGTCAAGGAGGGCGAGACGACCTTTAAAGATCAGTCGAGCAGCTTCTTCGCCGATTTTACTGATAGCGGCCCCAATGCCGTCGTTTCCGTCTGCGTGGAGATGGCGACGCAAGGGAAACCCTGTCCGGGGACGCTGACCGTAAAATTACCCTGATCTCTTCTTCTTTTACATTATGAGCAGGAGCGTAGGCTGTGGCGAATATTGAAGGTATTGAGATCTCCCGGTCATTCGGCGGTGTACAGGCACTTCGCCGGGCTTCGTTTGTCGCGGAGTCCGGTGAAGTGCATGCGCTGGTTGGCGAGAACGGAGCAGGCAAAAGCACGCTGATCAAGATCCTCAGCGGCCTGTTGCGACCAGATGAGGGAAAGATTTGTGTGCAGGGTCGAGAGTTTTTGTTAGAGAGTCCCAAGGCGGCGCTTCGCCTGGGCATTGGTACGATCTTTCAGGAATTGACGCTTTTTCCGGCGATGACGGTAGCCGAAAACCTGTTAATGGGCCGTGAGGTGCGTAACGCTGGCCTGATCAATCGGGGCGCAACGGCGGCAACTGTGCGCGATCTCTTACAAGAGTATGGTGTTACAGGTATCGAGCCGCTGGAATTGATCGCCAATCTTTCGCTCGCCCAGCGTCAGATAGTCGAGATTATCAAGGTGGTTTCGCGTCGTCCCCAGATCCTTTTTATGGATGAACCAACCTCCGCGCTGGCAGAGCAAGAGGTCGTCTGGCTGTTTGCTCTGGTGCGCAAATTGCGCGATGAAGGCGCATGCATCGTCTTTACCTCTCATCGCTGGAACGAGATTAAGGATATCGCCAATCGTATCACGATCTTCCGCAACGGCGAGAACGCGGGCACCTACGAGGCAACGGCGCTGAGTGAGCAGGAGGCCGTTGAGCGCATGACCGGGCGTAAATTGGAGATGCTCTATCCCGATCCCGTGCCGTTGCAGGAGCGGGTGCCAATGTTAGAAATGCGCGATCTCACCGGCGCAAACCTCCGTGATATTGCATTGACGGTTCACAAGGGAGAGGTGCTGGGCATCGGCGGGTTGGCCGGGCAGGGACAGCGCGATCTCTTACAGACCTTGTTTGGCATGCATGCGATACACGGTGGCACGATTCTGCTACAAGGCAAAGAGGCGCGGATCGGCAACCCGCGCGAAGCTATTCAACGAGGGATCGCGTTCATTCCAGAGGATCGCAAAACGGAAGGCTTGCTGCTCCCCCTGCCTGTCCGTCAAAATCTCACGCTGCCCATCCTGGGACGCCTCGCCCGGAGCGGTTTTATCCGTCGTCGCCAGGAAGAAGATCTTATTCGCAGCATGATCGATGCCCTGGCGATTCGCACGCCCGATAGCGATCAACCGGTTGGGCTGCTCAGCGGTGGCAATCAGCAAAAAGTGTTGATCGGGCGCTGGCTGTTGACGCAGGCGCGGATTTTTCTACTCTACGATATTACGCGCGGCGTGGATGTTGCCACCAAACACGATATTTACGAATTGATTCACCGTCTGAGCGAGCAGGGACACGCCATTCTCCTCTATTCCACCGATACCGAAGAGATGGCGCACCTCTGTCATCGCGTGCTGGTTATGCGTGAGGGGCGCATCACTGACGAACTGGACGGCCCCCATATCGCACCCGAAGCCATTGTTGCTGCATCTTTGTATGTAACTGCACCTGTTGAATAGATGCGAGGTATCACAAGATGAGTGCGACCGAGACGAGAACGAGCCGACCAATCCCCGTACAGGAGCGCCTGAGCTATTATGGCGCGCAAAACGTGCCATTGTTGCTGAGTATTGGTATTCTGGTAGTGATGATTCTGCTCTACCTGATTTTGTTTGTACTCAGGCAGCAGCGCCTCCCTGGTAGCTTCGAACTGTCAACCACGCTTAATAATAGTATGACGTTGGGATTGGCCGCGCTTGGTCAATCGCTGGTGGTCCTGACGGGCGGCATCGATCTCTCGGTCGGTGGCATCGTTGATGTGACAAATAGCGTGGCGGCGCGTCTGATGCAGGATAATCCAGGTTCTATCGTTGGCGTTACCCTATTGGTTTTGGTGATCGGTGCCGGGGCAGGTCTGCTCAATGGGCTACTGGTGACGTATGGGCGCTTGCAGCCAATTATTGTTACGATTGCAACGCTGGCGATCTGGCAAGGGGTCGCGCTGCTGGTTTTGCCACAACCCGGTGGCTCGATTCCTGCGGTGGTGACAAATCTGCTGGCTGGCGATTTCGCCGGTTTGCCAGCCAGCCTCATTATTTTCATTCTCCTGATCCTGTTCTGGCAGGTGTTGCGTCGTACGCCCTTCCTGGTTACGCTCTACGCTATTGGCAATGACGAGCGAGCCGCACGCGCCAATGGTGCATCTGTGGAATTGGCGAAGGTTGGCGCATACATGCTGGGCGGCGTTTTTGCTGGTGCCGCGGGACTCTATCTGGCGGCATCCTCCACTTCCGGTGACGCGACAACTGGCACTCAGTTCACGCTAACCTCAATAGCAGCGGTTGTGCTCGGTGGTATTAGTCTCTTCGGTGGCAGAGGGAGCGCGGTTGGTAGCCTGATCGGAGCCTGCATCCTCACTCTGCTGCTTAATGTCCTCTTTTTTGCCGGGGTCAATCCGCAGTTGCAGGAGTTCTTTCAGGGTCTTTTCCTGATCCTGGCCGTCGTCGTTAGCACGTTGATTCGCCGTTTGCTTCAGAGTACACGTTGAGTGCAGGAGGAAGAGCTATGAGTACACAGCGCCGCACGCTTCGTTTTAGCTGGCAGCGACTCTCGCGTAGTCAGCGTGGCACTTTGCTGGCATACGTTGCCGTGATAGTCCTGTTTATTGTGGGGGGCATCTATCGTCCGGGTTTCGTCAGACTGGATAACATCGGTCAGTTGCTTTTGCTGGCCTCATTTGTGGGCCTTGTCGCGGCTGGACAGACCTTTGTAATCCTGATCGGTGGCATCGATCTCTCAGTTCCCTGGGTGCTGAATGCAATGGCCGTGTTGCTCACGACAACCTCGTTAGGCCAGGATAGCCGGGCATGGTGGGTCGTGCCGCTGGTGCTGGTACTTGGTGCGGTGATTGGAGCCGTGAACGGGCTGGGCATTGTGTTCTTCGATATCCCGCCAGTAGTGATGACGCTTGGCATGAACGGTATTATGCAAGGGCTGGTGCTCGGTCTGACGGGTGGCTTTACCTGTGCCACCTGCAATTCGGTTGCACCTCCAGCGGTTCAGACGGCCATTGCTGGTCAGGCGGTGTTGGGACTCCCTAATGGGCTGCTGGTCTGGATTATTGTTGCGCTACTCGTTGGTCTGGTACTCAGTGCAACGACGCTGGGCCGTCGCATCTATGCGTTGGGCAATAACGCAGTGGCGGCCTATCTTGCAGGCGTGAACGTGCGAGCTGTCACCTTCATTGTCTATGCGTTGGGAGGACTCTTTGCGGCGCTGGCTGGTATTGCCCTGACTGCTTTTGGGCAGCAGGCAACGCTGGGCATGGGTGATCCCTTCCTGTTCGATAGCATCGCAGCCGTCGTGATTGGTGGCACCTCTATTCTAGGAGGGCGCGGCAACTACTGGGGCAGCATCGCCGGGGCCATCTTCCTTGTCGTGTTGCGTGCTGTGCTGCAACAATATAGTATCTCCGAAGCTGGCCGCAGCATTGTTACGGGTGTTGTGATTCTGGTGGCGCTCTTATTGTATGGGCGGGAGGCTCGCGAGGTTTAGAATACCCGTCGTTTCTTGTCCAATTTTACAGAGAGAATGTGAAGTTCTAGCGTTGCATCATTTTTTCGAGTCGTGTTTTGACAGAAGGCCACTCGCTCTGAATAATGCTGTAGTAGACCGAATGGCGATAGGAACCGTCGGGCATGATGAGATGATTACGCAATGTGCCCTCTCTAACCGCTCCTAAGCGTTCAATAGCCCGCTGTGAATTGGTGTTGAGATGGTGTGTTCTCAATTGGACACGAATTGCTCCCCAGACTTCAAAAGCGTGGTACAGGAGAAGATACTTGCATTCGGTATTGACCCCGGTGCGCTGGACTGAGGGTGTGAGCCAGGTCCAGCCAATTTCCAACCCATGATCCTGAAGCATAAAACTGTGATAGCGTGTTTCACCCACTGCACAACCTCGTTCGAGACTGAAAATAGCAAAAGGAAGGCATGCACCTGCTTGCTGGCTTTGGAGAACAGACGCGATGAGTTGCTTCATTTCTGTAAGGGAGCGAGGTTGCGAAACTGGCTTGTAGGTCCACAAACCTGCATCTCGACTAGCTTCGTACAAGTCACTTGCATGTTCCATCTGCAACGGCTCCAAACACACAAGGCGTCCTTTCAGCGTTACCGGCTCAATCTTCATCATGAAATTGTCTCCCTGTCATGAAAATCTTCATCTCAGCCCAGTGTAACACGCGCCCTGGCAGAGCAAAAAGAACCAATGGACACAAGAAGAAGCCAGCCAAAGAGAAGATACATCTAGGGTGCACCTATCACGGCATGGAAATGATGAGATTGGCAGATTAAGCCAGAGATAGTTAGCTCAGACAAAACAAACCTGAAAGGCGGGAAAAGGAAGATGTAGCCACCGGCGCTCTGGCATATCCTTATCGCGCTTTCCACACCCGTACCGTCTTATCCCACGAGGCCGAGGCGATGCGAGAACCATCGGGCGACCATGCCAGCGAACGGACCGAGGCGGCGTGACCAGTATAAATATAAGAATGCCCGCCATCTACAGCGTCCCAGACCTGAACTGTTTTGTCGTCGCCTGCCGAGGCAATGCGTTTGCCATCAGGCGACCATGCCACCGCGTACACAAAATCGCTGTGTCCGTAATAAACATAGACATGATCGCCGCCTGTCGCGTCCCAGACCTGGACCGTTTTGTTCTCGCAGGCCACCGCAATACGTGTGCCATCGGGCGACCAGGAAGCAGCCCAGAGCGCCGTTCCATAGGGGCTATAGACAAAAATATCGCGCCCGGTGAAGGCTTCCCACTCTCGCGCCGTTTTATCGTTGCTGGCTGAGACAAGATACTGGTTGTCCGGCGACCAGCTCAGACCATAAATATTGCCGCTGTGTTTCTTATAGCTGAAGAGCGTATCGCCATTGGTCGCATCCCAGACCTTGACGGCTCGATCACCTCCGGCAGAAGCGAGGTATTTGCCGTTGCGCGACCATGCGACGGACCAGACCCAGGAGGTATGGCCGGTGTATGTAGTGGGATAATACCCATTGACGGCATCCCAGATCTGCACCGTCTTGTCGTAGCTGGCGGAAGCGATGCGCCTGCTATCGGGCGACCACGCAAGACCATAGACAGTATCGGTGTGGCTGGTATCAGTATAGATCGGGGAGCCGGTAGCGGCCTGCCAGACCTGGACCGTTTTATCGCCGCCAGCTGAGGCCAGTAATTCACCGTTGGGCGACCAGCCGACCGTCCAGACCAGCCCGCTATGCCCTTTGTAGCTATAGAGCGTGCTGCCCAGGCCAACGGTTGGCGTCGCCTGTTGTGCTGCTTCCATGCTCTTTTCGCGATAGATGCCCCAGGCGGCAACTCCACCAGCCGCAACCACGAGGCTACCAGTTAAACCTATCAGTATCGCGCGACGCGAGATTCCAGGGCGTTCGTCAAGCTTGGCCTTTTCTGAGAGGTGCCGTTTCTCAGCGATTTCAGCCGATAATGGAGGCTCCTTTGGCACCGGTTGTTTTTCTGCTTGCGCCATGAAAGCGGATGCAGGCAATACCTCTTTGAGTTGTTCTCCTGGATCGGTTGGCGTGGGCGTACTTAACGTCTCGACAAATGCGGCTGTCTCCTCGTCTTCGTCCAGCAAGGGAACCGTTTTGGTAGATTGCTCATCTTCCGATGGGTACGCTGCTTCAGTAAGCGAGTTTGTGGAGGGGAATTGCTCTGAAGTTGCCACAAGCGCCGGAGCGATAGCCTGATCTGGCAAGAGCGGCGCGAGTCCGGGTGATGACGATGGGTTGGAGAAGGCTGTATCCTCGTTGAGCGACGTTGTGGCAACCGTCTCCCTCCATGCTTGTTCAAGGGCGCTGGCAAATGCTTTAACTGTAGGGTAGCGCTGCTCTGGATCTTTCGAGAGCGCCTTCATGATGACAGTCTCAACCTCGACAGGCAGCTCTGGCACCTTCTCACGTAGAGGTGGTGGCGCGACCAGCGTATGCTTGACGGCAATTTCAGTGAATGAGCCTTGAAATGGCCGTTCGCCACCGAGCCACTCATAAGCAACTACTGCGAGCGAATACTGGTCGCTTGCTGGAACTGCACGCGATTGGATCTGCTCCGGTGCCATATATGCAATCGTCCCGGCCATATCCTGCATGTTGTCCTCCCCATGCAGTTGCCGGGTACTCTGAGCAACGAGAGCAATGCCGAAATCGCTGAGCAGCACTTCATAGCGACGGCCCAGCAGCATATTCTCCGGCTTGACATCGCGGTGAATGATTTTCTGGTCGTGCGCGTATTGCAGCGCTTCGGCGACCTGATTAACATGGCTGACAACGGTAGCCAGTGGTAGCTTTGTTCCTTTGGGGTAGAGCTTGCGCAGCGTCCCGTTTGGCGCATAATCAACCACCAGGAACGGCGTCGTCCCCTCGATGCCAAATTCCAGCACGCGTACGATATTGGGATGAACCAGTCGTGCGATAGTGCGTGCCTCACGCCGGAATTGCTCGGCATCCTCTCTGGCTAATTGCGCGTGCAGTACCTTGATGGCTGCTGGCATATCTAAATAAATATGAGTTCCCAGATATACCTCAGCGAAGCCTCCCCTCCCTATCAAGCGTATCAGTTGGTAGTTCCCGAGGTGCTGTCCTACGCGATTTGCCATATGCCCTTTCTCCTTTTCTCAGCGAAAGACAGGCCGGTGTAAATACGTGTGTCACAGAACAATGCAAACTTGAAAAAGCATTCTTGCACATTTTAGAAAATTATAAAAGATGCGTCAAGAAACGGTTGAGATTCTAGCAACCTAGACTATAAGTCCATCCCATACTATATCATGTATTGTGGTTTTTCTGAACAGGTATGGGAAGGGATGCAAGCGGCGATCAGCCGCTATTTCCCTTCCCTACGCACGATATGTTTCCAGACAGAGTTCCTATTGGGGCTAATATCCCCTGTGAGGATCGTACAGGTTGCGCAAGGGCTGCCCGGCTCGGTAGCGCCGCAGGTTATCCGCAAATATATCGGCCAGACGGGACTCGTAGAACTCGGTGGCACCGGAGATATGGGGGGTCAGGATGACGTTGGGGAGATCATATAAAGGGTTTGTGGACGGCAACGGTTCTTCAACGGTGACATCCAATCCTGCCCCAGCAATCCAGTGCTCTCGTAGCGCACGGATCAGCATTTCTTCGTCGATCACGCCGCCACGTCCAATATTCACAAGATAGGCGTTGGGCTTCATTGCGCGCAGCTCTACCTCGCCGATCAGCTTTTCCGTTTTATCGGTTAATGGCACCGCGATCACAACATAATCGCTGCGGGCCAGCATATCGCGCAGTTGCTCAATGGGGTAGAGTTGTTCGACATCGGGATCGTGCTCGTTGGCGCGTGTGGAGAAGCGGGTCGCCAGGACGTGCATACTGAATGCGTGTGCCACCTGAGCAATATGTCGTCCAATACTGCCCAGGCCGACGATGCCCAGCGTGGTCCCGGTAAGTTCGCGCTCGCGCAACGGATACTCGGAGCCAGTATGCGCCCAGATATGGCGATCCTGAAAGCGGACCATATCAGGCCACGAGCGGTTAAACATCATCATACTGCAAAATACATATTCGGTGATATTAGTAATATGAACGCCGGAAGCCGTAGTTATCAGCACACCGCTATCTGGTTGGAGAATGGGATGGTAGCGTAGTTTGTCGATGCCCGCGCCCGGAAATTGCAGCCAGCGCAGGTGAGGTGCGACCTCTCGCCAGTTTTCCGGGACATCCGAACCACAAAGCACCTCGGCGTCTCGCAACTCTGTCAGCAGCTCATTATCGTTATGGACCGTGATGACCTCTGCATTTGCAGCTTCGCGTATCTTCTCCAGTGATGCTGGCGCAAATCCAAAAGCAGTTACCACCCTGGGATGATCACTCATGGGTTCTCCTTCGCTCGATCTTCTTATAGTAATATTAGGATATCAGCATACTCTTTATTCTTTTCACATTCTGGATCAGAGTGCAATGGAGAGGTCGAATGGGCAATTTATGCGCGATGCTGCGTCAGCCATTGTACCGCAAAATCGATAATAGGCCGCTGAGGAAAGAGACGGACTTGAGCAGAACCTACCTTACCGGTTTTCACTGGCTTTGTCTGTTCAAATTCCTGTCCAATGGTAGGGAAAGTCTCGGAGTCCATTTCTATATCTTTGTATGTTTTCCATACACGTTGCCCATGTTCAAGTATCGGCGCTCCTTGCAGAACTTGGATTGCTCCTGGAGTGCGATACTCAGCTAGATGCAGCGATGTGCAGTTGTCATAGCCAACTCCTAGCAATAGCACAGAACCATCAAGATCATAGACGCGAGCCAGTGGTGAATCTTCACCAAAAGAATAGTTGATGCTATGGTTGGCGGTAATAGCATCTGCATGTTTTCCCCAGGCGGCAAACGAACCCTGGGGATGAGCGCTTCGCATGGTGTCAGGCCAGGTCCGCAATGTTTCTGCAATTTGTCCCATAAAAGATGATGGTGTGATTTGAGGGTCAAAAGCTGGCATGGTATCGTAAATGGCTTGCCACCAGGATTGAGGAACAGGTGGATTCTCCCACTGAGCAGGATCGGAGTAGCCAGGTGTATGCGTTGGCATGACGAGCGTGCCCTCTGTAGTAACTACATCCATGAGTGCCTGTACAACGGCCACTGGCCCGCCACTAACCCAGCCAATGGAGCGTAGCGAAGAATGTACAATCAGGGTCATACCTGCTACAACTCCTATGTGCTGTAGGTCTTTTGCTAGACTGGCTCGTGTACGTGGAAATGGGGTCTCATATATGAGTTGAGACTCGCTCATAAATCTTCTCCTTGATATAATCTTTTCGTCTCTCCCTAAACTAAGGCGGTCTAAATTATATCATCAATCACTTCAAAGCAGGATTGGCTAAGGAGAGAGGCGTTCTGGTATATCAGAAGTCTCTTTCGTAGTGGAGCGATTTGTCACGTTGGTGGAGGCACCTGTGATGCGGCCCCAACGCGATAAATCGCTCCACTACGAAAGAGGTTACCGGGTTTGGTTGTAAAAACTCATAATAGACAGGTACGAGTAATTCTTGCCCTCTATTACTATAATAAAGAGGGAGAATGTAACGGATCGCAAATCGACCTTACGAAGAGAAATGATATACTATTGTGAACGGGAGAAATTACGTAAGACGTGTGCTTTTTTAGGGAAAGTGAAACAGAGAGTACCTTTGGGTAATTTTCATTGTAGCGTTTGATTGCATCTTTACCTACGTGTTAGGATAGAATCGTCTTGTATATCACGCTGCAAGTAGCATATGGCCTGATAGAACGTTCTTTATGGAGAATATGTTCTTAAATGAGGCTACAATGGCAGTGCAGAACAAAGTTGTGCTGTGTTGGAAGAAATCCAGTTCTATGAGAAATCCACCGAAAATTCTAATTATCGATGATAGCTCGACCACTCGCTTCTATATGGCCTCGGTCTTGCAGAAAGCGGGATATCAGGTTATGGCGGTCCCGGATGGAGCAGAAGGGTTCTCCCTTGTGCTGCATGAGCCGCCAGACTGCCTGATCGTAGATGTCGTTCTGCCTGGAATGGGCGGCTTTGAAATCTGTCGGCGGCTACGATCCAGAGCAGCGTTGCGCAGCATGCCTATCATCATGGTTAGCACCAAAAATACACCAGTAGATCAAGCCTGGGGGCTGCGCCAGGGAGCAAATCGCTACTTGCCAAAACCGTTTTCTGAAGAAGATCTGGTGAAGGCAGTAAACGAGTTTTTGCCACCTACATATAAGCATCCATCCGTAACTGTCAAGCCAAGTGCGGAGACAGGGCCACGACCGGCTGTGCAAAGCATAAATGCTGAGCCGCGACCAGTTGTGCAAAATATGAATGCTGAGCATCGATCTCCTGTACAGAGTACGAGTGCTGAGCATCGATCTCCTGTACAGAGTACGCAACAAAAGACTGGTACTGGATCGCGACCCTCTGCCCAGCAAAATGCAACTGGGGCAGGTGGGCCTCGTTTATCCAGTATTCGCCCGATCTGGTTTAAATGGGTTCCTCAGCGGCGCGAGGGCGATAATATGTTGTGGATGAATGATCCACAATCGATTATTGTTCGTGATATGCAAATCCGCTATTTCTATGCCGCCATCGATGGGCAAAGAAATCTGGAGCAGTTAGGCATGATCATGCGCATGAGTACGGACGATATCTTGAGGGTGGTGCGTATCTTAGTAACGCAACATCATATCGTGTTATATGAACCAAATGGGCAACCGGTCGATTATGCTTCTCTTTTTCCTGAGCATTCTTAAAATACTATTTTGCTGTATGATGTTGAGCAAAAGGGGCTGCTTCTATGGCTTGCTCATAATGTCATGATCTGTATGATGTATTGTTGTAGTAAAAAATATCTTCTACTTACTCTTTTGATGTTGTTGTTTCTGGTGTTCCTGCTATTCTTTTGCAATATTGAGCCATCCCTATGAGGGATGGCTCGTTTATCTTATTGTGCCGTAAAACCCCTGCATTCCTGCATGGGGTGCTTCACTTTAGACAATACTGACGCGGCTAACACGGGTATACCAGTTGCCGAGTGCTACCCGGGTCTGATTGCAGGTATAGAGCGGCGATTGGGTTGTATTGGTAAGGTACTGGGCCAGTGTGCAGGTCTGGCCGCTGTACTCGGAAGCAATCCAGACATCGTTGCCAACAGGCACAGCCGCACCATAGTCGCCCCAGCGTGGTCGCGCTACCCCATCGGTGCCATAGTATTTATACTCGCTAAAACCATCCTGCGGTCCCTTGCCTGCTGCGGCAATATGTAGTGGTCCGACGCCATGCACATCGATAGTCGCGTAAGCTGCGCTGGGAAAGTCGTTAGAGCCGGTGAGCGTAAAGGCCATCACGCCCTTGCCTGAAGTTGTCACCCCCACAGCTGGATAGATTAGATTGGCGTTAGCAGCGGCATAATAGCCGTTTTTGACCAACTTTGCCGTCAAGCCGCTGGGCAGCGAAGAGGGGGCGACGATAAACCATTCGATGCCAGCTAGCGTGGTTCCGTTCACTGTCACAGAGGTATCAAGTGCGCTCCACAGCAACCCGGCGGAGTACATGACCTGCTGAATGCGGCTATCGTTGCTGTCTAGTGGCCCCTCTGTTTCAGGTGCGTACTGATCCGGTTCGCCATTGAGGGCTGTTGCGCAGGCAGTATCGTTGAGACATTGCCCGAGCGGGAAATCCCCAGCCTTCTGTGTTGAGTGGTCGGGAATGCTGTAGGATTGCACGCTAAGAACCTGATTGTTGAGCGCGATCTTCGGAGTGCTGGAATTGAGCGAATTGGTGTTGGAGAGCGACCAGACAATTAGATCTTTCGATGTGCCAGTTCCATTGGCTTCTTCTGCCGCATCGGAGCTGAGAAAGTATTCGGTCCCGTTGCGCGCCGAAGAGAACTGGCTATCCGGCGAGAGGGCCGGCCAAACAGTAAAGCCAGGATTGCCGTTGACCAGACCAATTGTATCGATCTGCGTTACCTGTATCGTTGCCTGATTTGCTGCAAGCGCCTGTTTCGAGAAGGCGTAAATCTGGGCGGCGTGGAAGCCATCGCCAAAGAATGGATATTCGTTGGTGGTAATGTAGAAACCTCTGGCGTCCACGCCCAGATGTGGATAGTCGCCCAGGCAGGGGCCACCGTCGCAATTATGATTGGGTGTGCCCTGCGTGCCATCGTCCTGCGTGGGTAGATGGTAAATTGTCCACTTCCCGGTAGGATCAGCCGTCTGGCTCACCGCGATATCGATGTGGTTGACGCCAGTTAATGCTCCGCTTGCACTATCGACCTCAAGGGTGAGGACGATCAAGAACCAGCGATTGGTGGCTCGATCGAAAGTGCAACTTGGATCGGTTGGCTCTGGACCGAAGACCGGAGGCGAGGTACGCTGGATCTCTGCTGGATAGCCGAAGAAGGTGTTGAGATCGGTCACACCCAGAACTGATTTGCCGCTGGCGTCGTAGACATTCAGTACGTCGTTGACGACCTCAAGCTCTTTGCCTCCACCAACACAGAGACCCTGATCGGGCGGCTCCACAGTAAATTGATTGCCATTATTGGCGAGGCGCTGTTGGCGCAGCGTGAGGCCATCGAAACTGGTCTTGAGATAGGTGGTTGTTCTATCCCATGTAGCTCCTGTTGCAGATGGCCCGTTGCTGTTATGTCGGGAGAAGCTGCGGTTAACCCCATGCCATTTTTTGCCACCCTGTCGCGTGGCATTGGCTGTAGCAGCATCGGCGCTCAGCCCTGTGAAAATCTGGTCGATCTCTGGCTTCTGGAACTTGTCGGTGCCGAGCGGCGTAGAGACAATCTGCGTGGTTCCTCCACTGCTGATTTGTCGTGTAACTGGATTTCCGAGATCATGAGCGATTGTCGAGGCAGCATGAACGCTCTGCCCGGTAAAAAGAGTCGCTATGATCGTGAGAAGCATAGCGAAACTGCTCAATACGAGCAAAAGAGGGTGTTGTCTTGTGTTTGGCAAGATAAATACTCCCTGTGCCTGACTAGAGTCACAGTCCAGACGCCCGCAGACATTTTCCTTCCCTGGGCTTCGGGCGGCCTGGTTGCAACTGACGAAATAGAAGAAAAATGAGCTAATTGGAGCAAATGCCTCCACTGGTTTGCCTGCAAAATCATTGGCATTGAGAGTTTCGCAGGCGGCAATTGCGACGAGCGAGAAGAGAAAAAATCTCCATATTCAGTATAAAACATACGATTTAATAATTGAAGAGTGCAAAAGTACTATAGCATGCTTATAGATGAAAGAAGTTAACTGAGAAAATGTGCCGCTAATGCCGCGTTTCATTCCTGGAAGTCACCTCGAAATATGAAATACGATTTTTTATGTTGTAAGAACTGGTATCTAAAAAGCGCTAAATTCGCTTGTATCGGTCCTGAGAATTGTCTTGATGAACATCCTTTTTTGTTTAAAGCTTGCCAAAAAAACTTTTAAAAATGTGGTTATAACTTAAAAATATTCGAGGTTTATAATAAAAATAGATAAATTACATGGGAACTTGCAGATGTAAAGGTTAATATTATATACTTGTAAGCGTTAATGCAATATATTGTTTGTCCATTATTGTCAGATAATATAGCCTCCTGTAAACTTAAAAGATTAGAGATTGTAACGGCATACGTATGAAAGGATTAGATCTATGCGATACAGTAGGAACTTATCTGATAGTGACGATATTTTCGATCCTCATATAGATCTAATGCTCAAGCAATTTGAATATATAGAAAATAATTTTCCTGAACTCTATGCTTGTATTGATTTGGAAAAGGTTATAGCGACTGTCAGCTTATTTCATCGTGATAGTGCGAGAACAGCTGACTTTGAAGCAACACAGCAGGGAGGACGAGGAGAATTATACACTTATGCTCAGAAAAATCTTTCAGTACGGCAGGTAGGCATAACGCAGCTATTTCGTATGATTGCTCCAGAGCAAGATTTACGTAAGTTTTCTAAAAAATACACAGTTCTTGATGCGCTAGGTGGCGATGGTACTCTTACACGTTCTCTTTTAAACGTTCTCTCTTCCAACACTCAACCAAGCATTTTAACAAGCGACATATCAGCATACATGGTTAGCGCTGCACGGGCACATGGTCTGCCCGCTATACGGCAGATGGTACAATCTCTTGTGTTAAAGGATAATTGCTTAGACGCAAGCATTGTTGCCTATGGTTCACATCATATTCCGGTCAACCAGCGTCTACAGGCGTGCCAGGAAACGTTTCGTGTTCTCAAACCGGGAGGGCATATTGTTTTCCATGATTTTGAAAACGCTTCTCCTGTTACGATGTGGTTCGCCAATGTTGTCCATCCCTATTCCTCAACGGGACATAATTTTCCTCATTTCACTTCAGAAGAGCTAAGGTCTTATCTAGAAGGAGCAGCTTTTGAAGATGTTAAGGTTGAGTATATTTACGATCCGTTTATTCTCTCAGCAAAATCCTCTCAGGAGGCGATATACATGTTGGGAGAATATTTGCTAAATATGTATGGATTGGTAAAACTAGCTGATACCTATCCCGGGCAGGATCAAAGAATGCTGGCTTATACTCTGGCCGATAAGTGCTTTCGGTACAATTACCCTGACCTGGGCCTGCCAACATCTTTTGGAGCGGCCCAGATACGTATTTTTCACGACCATAAAGATTGGTTTGTAGAAATGCCTCGTGTTGCTTTAGTTGGAACCGGGGTAAAGCCTGTCCATAAATGAGGCAAGCTTGTTGCGATGCTTGTCAACCTTTTTACTCGTGCATCATGATACTAATGCATTTCAGCCTCCTCTAAATGTGATCCTTTGTCGAAAGGGCCTGGAGACAATTTTAAGGTAAAAACGACATGTGCGGAATAGCTGGTATTATCAATAATGGTGTTGTTCTGAACAGCGAGCGATGCAAAGAAAAGCTTGATCTGATGCTTTTACAAATGAAGCATCGTGGTGATGCAGAGCTTGCTCATGAAACTAAAGTTTGGCCATCTGCTGCAATTGGCTGTAATCGTTTAGCTATTGTAGACCGCGAATTTGCTCGTCAACCGCTGACAGATGAGCAAGGTACAATATTTGCAGTGTTAAATGGCGAAATCTATAATTACCGTGATCTTTATCACGAACTGGTGGCACTGGGCCATCGGTTCAAAACGCTTTCGGATACAGAAGTTCTGGTTCATGGATATCAGGAATGGGGGGAAGATATCACCAGTCATTTAGATGGCATGTTTGGTTTCATCCTTTATGATAGCCGAACAAATATATTTTTAGCTGCCCGCGATCATATAGGAATCAAACCCCTCTACTACCTCTATGAAGATAACACCTACTTTATTGCATCGGAGATGAAAGCACTATTACCACTGGGTCAAAAAATACAGGTTTTGCAACCCGGGCATTATTTGACATTCAATGGTATAAAGAGATATTTTCACTTCCCAAAAGACTGTATTCATGTTGATGAATCGGAAATGATCTCTACATTTAGGGATCATTTTATTCGTGCCGTAAAGAAAATGGTACAAACAGATTTACCTATTGGGGTTATTTTTAGCGGTGGCCTTGATAGCGCAGCTGTGCTAAGTATTGCAGCTCGCTATCATTCCGATGTTACAGCTTTTACTGTTGGATTTGCAGGCGCACCAGACATAGAGGTTGCGCGTAGATACTGCCAGGAAAATGGTATTCGACAACACATTGCCTATCTGCAAGCGGATGCTATGATTAACGATTTTCGCCAGATCATTTATTATGGAGAAACGTTTGAAACAATAGATATTATGGATGCCAGTGTTTTATCACCGGCTTTCAAACTGGCTCAAGAGGCGGGGATAAAAGTTGTGCTTTGTGGAGACGGAAGTGATGAAGTCCTTGCAGGGTATGATTTCTTCAAGTCGTATCCAAACCCTGATTATCTTATGACCTATAGACTCAACAACCTGCATAGAACGGATCTGCAACGTGTGGATCGCAGCAGTATGCGCTATACAGTTGAAGCAAGGGTTCCCTTCATGGATAAACCGTTCTTATGCTATTCCTACAGCTTACCGATGTCTCTCAAATTGCGTAACGGGGTCGAAAAATGGATATTACGGGAAGCCTTGAGGGAATATCTACCAGATTACATTAGCCAGCGACCCAAAATACGTATGCCGGAAGGTTCTGGTCTTCACTATCAGTTGTTAGATTTCGCCCATAAGCAAGGGAAAAATCTTAAAACAAGCTTTGGAGCGGAATTACATATTGAGCAACCAGATGTGGCCTACTTTTTGGATCAATATATACAAATGGGTTATCCATTGCCCCAGGAGCGCTATAAAAAGCCTGTTTTGGATTTTGCAGAGAATGGGTATTTTAAATTTACGAAAGATACATAAAAATAGAAATACTGGTGGCAACGAAAGATGTAGCGGGTCAGGTTTTTTTGTTTTGGGTATTGACTAACGTCATATTAAGCATAATGGCGTTTGAAGATAGGAAGTTATGCAGGTACAGCTGGCTAGTTAGGAAGGGGATCTTGTATGAGAAATGATAGGTTTAACGCTTTTATATACCCTCACGAAGTTTTTACGCTTTTCCAGTTGCTATATGAGCGTAATCCAAAAGAAGCTCAGAAGCTTCTTCCCATTCTCCTCTTGCAAGCTCCAGGAGGTGGAGGGATCAGTATGGTCATCGATCTTCTCGTGGAGCGCTCGATTTCTGCTTTGCCTCATGCTCATCTCGACTTTGCCCATAATAGCACTCCTGCACTATTGCACGAATTACTTCAATATATCTGCAATCAAATAAGTATCTCAGAAAATTCAGGTGGGAAAAAATTGACATTTCCCAGATGTCAGTTAGGTTTAACCGCTATTCTCGAACCCACAAACGAAAATATAGATGAATTACGCAAAAATATAGAGAAAAAGATAGCAAGAAGCTTACCTCTGCATGAACAACTAGATGATTTGATCAGTGCGACATCAAATTTTCTTTTTGTCATTGCTTTATTGCTCGTTTTATTTAAGTGGTTACTCAAAATACTGGAAAGTCTCCCCTCATTACGTGATCTGCTGTGGAGTTCGACAATAAAATGGTATAAACGCCGCAGTCAGGATTTGAGGTTGCCTCCCTCTTCTGACATCGTCGATATTCTTATCGTCTTACGTCAATGGAGCAAATCAACCGAGACCAAGCAGCGGCAGGCGGTTGCGAAAAGACTATTGTTTGATGCGTTTCTTGAAGATTTGCGCGAAGCATTTGACACGAAGAGAATGAAGAGTGCCAGGGAGCGAACAACTCATATAGCGCTTTTTCTCGATAACTATGATTTCTCGCTGTCTGGAGGAGCAGGCAACGAGTTTCTGAATATGTTGATAAAAAATCGTCTTGATGGCAAGACAGATCCCCTTCTAGTTGTTGCTGGTAGCCATCAGCGTCTCTTCGACACGACTGAGCCGGCCCAAAACCCTCCCTTTGATTGGCAGGAAGAAAACCTGACGCAACGAGAAATGAAGGAGCGTGCGCAAGTTCTCTATGACCAGTGGGAGGCACGTCTTTTCAAAGAAAAGCGCCAGCTAGAGCCATTGCTTTGTCTCCCTCTCTGGTTACATGACTTTGGGCTAAATGAGACAGCGTCATATCTCTCCAGAGTTATAGGTCAGGGACAATCCTCAGCGTTTGAGTATTTCACGCTAGCAGAAGATATTCAGAGCGTCACTCATGGGCATCCACTCGCCCTGAGTCTGATCACAGAGGTGCTACAAGATGCCCGTGTACGGGAAAGGCATGTTTCAATGGGGGAGGTGATGAACGAACCTCTCCCTCTGAGCATATCAATAGCACTCAATCAGGAACAAACAACTATTGGAGCATTTCTGCTTTCAGTTCTGCTCCGTCAGATCTCACCGTCAGAACAGATGCAACTGGCCTATTGCTCTGCTCCCCAGACGCTTGATATTCCTATTCTGAAAATGCTATTTGGGCTTCACAGCGAAAAAGAGGCTGGAGAACTTTGGATGCGTTATAGCAAGTTCACTTTTGTTCGCATAAATGAGCAACAAAAAATGATTTTGCATCCGCTTGTACGAGATCTTCTGACGCAATCCCTGCTCTCTCTATCTACTCCGGGCAGGAATTATTACAAAGTAACCCATAGCAATCTGCGAGAGCATTTTGCTGAGCTTGCAGTATCTCAGAATAATCCTGAACAGTGCCAGGATGCTCTGGTTGAAGAGGCCTATCATGCGCTTACGCTAGGTGATCCAGAGCCAGCCATTACATATATTTGTACTGCGACAGAAAAGAAGGATGAGAGATGGAGAGCGGATTTGCAAGCTATTGTCCAGGCTTCTACAAAATTCATGCCTCAAGATAGTAAGCGGGCGGCAGTGAACGCATTATTTCAGGCAAAATTACACCAAAGGCTAAAAGATGTTGTAACAGCGCTTGTCCTGGATTCGTGGTTTCTCCATATCCCAGGGATTAGCACTGTTGAACGTGCTGAAATATACTATGAGTTATCTGAAGCGTATCGTTATCTGCCAGATCATCATCAAGAGGACCAGGAAATAGCCAGTGACTACTTTAGCAAAGCTCAGATGTTATTGCGGCAGAATTTATCGCAGGAAATAGTTTCAGTCTTTCGTGTTCCTATTAAACCCTTTCCCGTTCGGAAGATAAGCAAGGTATGGCGTACTCTGCGCCTCGCACTCGTCGGACTGCTCGTCCTGGCGTCGCTGACCTCGTATCTCTTTATGTATTATGGCCAGTATGCCAGAACCTTTTGCCATCCTTACGGAGTATTGTCCCCACGCAGTGTCATCTATTCGGCGTACTTTTCGCCTGATACGCGTGTGGTTCGGGCAGACGATGGTGAATGTATTGGGATTAGTGATGGCTCATTCGCCTTTGATGTGACGAAAAATCACACAGTAGAGGCGTATAAAACGCAAGCGGCAGATTATTTTATGAATGGAGATGAAAACAACGCAAGCATATACTGGGAAAAAGCTCACGATGAAGATCCCTCCGACGCAGAAACGTTGATCTATGAAGAGAATCAGAATGTGATGAATCTTGTTGCAACAGAGCATTTTTCCTATGTCACAATTGTTGTGTTTACTATGCTGACTTCATCTCCGCAGCATCAAAGAACAGCGCCTGGACGAGATGATCTCAGAGGGGCCTATATTGCACAAAAGCAGCAAAACAGCAATTTCAAGACACCTCTCATACGTATTCTCATCGCCAACGCTGGTGATAGAGCCATTTATGCGGTTCCAGTTGCCGAACAGATCATTGAGGCACAGAAGGTAGATAAAACGATTGTGGGGGTGATTGGTCCGCCTCAAAGTCGAGATGAAACAGTTCAGGCTACTAAGTTACTGGGGAAAGCGCATATCCCGGTTGTCTCCGCTGCTACTTCGAGCGATTCATTTACGAATATATCACCGTATTTTTTCCGTGCCTCTGCTAATAACTCTGATCAGGTGAACATGGCTGCACAATATGCAGAGAGTCGTCTGAATGCACAAACGGCTGTGCTTTTTGAAGATCCTCACGATAATTATAGCGCAAATCTAGCCGAGAAATTTGTCACGCGATTCCAGACGCAAGATCACCATACGATCTTGAAGAGGGAAGAGTATAATGCCAAAGATACTGAAAACTTGAGTAATACGCTGGCGGAAGAGATCAATAATGCCTGTACATATAACCCGGACCTGATCTATTTCAGTGGGCGAGCAGACGAGATGCTGATACTGCTCAACAACTTTCCTTTCTGTGGCAAAGGCAACAAGACAAAGATTATGGCCGCAGATGAACTCGATCAAATCATTAGCGAAGCGGGAGGGAAGTTTCCTGCGACTGCCGGAGGTCGTCTGTATTACACGTCGTTTGCCTCGGTGCATGAGTGGGATCATCCGAGTCAGAATCAATGGTATCCGACCCAGTTTTTTGCAAGTTACCGAGCTATTTTCGATGTGGTGTCCCAATCATCAGGGCAGCAAATAATGCCAAATGGACATGTGATTCTGGCATATGATGCAACAATGCTGTTTTTAGATGCGATTACAAATACTGTAAAGCGGACAAAAACTGTTTTCTTTAGGCTTGAAGAGCTAAGGGATTCCATTGCAGCCATTCATGGGGAGGATGCGATGCAGGGAGTAAGCGGCGTCATCGATTTTGGAGCGAAGCCAACGGGTGATCCTGTTGGGAAAGCCATTGTCATTTTAGCCGTTGACGAGCAGGGCGGTGTAAAACTGGCGGAAACCTTAAATCGATTACACTTAGATGCGCCTGCCGAAAATACTGTCCACCTCCAGGGGAAGTACCCGGAATAGCTCTGATGATGATGTTGATCATTGAGTCAAAGGGAATGTAAAGGCCTTTGACTGGATATTTTTTCGATACCACGATACACCTAGATTGCCCCCTGAGAGATTAATTGCATAGCATGGTCGATCAGCGTACGGACACGTGAACCAAAAATGGCAAAACGCTGATCGTGCGTCTGGCCGCGTAGCCAGCGGATATAGATTTGTTGTACGATCACGCTCAATTTAAAGTAGGCGAAAGTCAGGTAAAAGTGCATCGAAGAGAGGTCTAGTCCGCTTCTTTGGGCGTATCGTTTCATGAATTCGGTACGGTTCATAAAGCCTGGTAGATAGGTGATCGTGGGCAGGATCGCCCGCAGTTCCTCTGAATCGTCGGGCTGTATCCAGTAGCTTAATGTGACCGCAAGATCAAAAAGTGGATCGCCAACGGTTGACATTTCCCAATCCAGGACAGCGACGGGTCGTGCCAGATCCTGGGTATCCAGCAGCATGTTATTGAGCTTGAAATCGTTGTGGATGAGGGTGGGAGCCGGGCTGGTGGGGATATGCTCAACCAGCCAGCGAGTCAATGCAGTCACATCTGGACTTTCATTGGTCTGCGAGCGGTTATAGCGCTCGATCCAGCCTCTTACCTGACGTTCCAGGAAACCCACTGGATGACCAAAAGCAGCCAGACCAGCAGCCTGCCAATCGATGGCATGGATCTCTACCAGGGTGTCAACCACCGTTTCAGAAATGCGCCAACACAGTTCAGGCGTTACCTCTGTTCCGCGTGGGAAGGTGTCGTTGAGGACAATGCCTTTACGTCGTTCCATGATATAGAATGGAACTCCAATGATCTCCAGGTTGTTACAAAAGAGATAGGGCCGGGGAGCCAGGGGGAAAAATGGGTGGATATGCTCTAGCAAGGAACTTTCGCGCTGCATATCGTGTGCTTTAGGAGGCACAGGGCCAAAAGGTGGACGGCGCAGAACTCCCTCCCATTCACCAATTCGCACTAAATAGGTCAGATTGGAAGCTCCAGAAGGGAACTGACGTACCTCCCATGTTCCAGTGCCGATGCCGGGAATGTGAGCGTGTAAGTACTGCTCGACTTTTACCCAATCGAGCTGCTCACCCGGACGTACTTCAATCGTCTCATCATTCATGCTGAGAAGCCCTCTTCATTGAGGAAATAGATGTTTTCTTTGCTGTATCTGTTAAGTATAACATAGCAGCGTATGCACATCTAGCTCGTAGATTGCCGTCTTATTCCTCTGTCTGATTGAGAAGTGTGATCTTGTTCACAAAAACGATACCTCCCACAAAAAGTGAAATTTTTTGGCTCGAGCTGGCGTTATAGCGTGTAGAGGCTGCAAACGCAGCCTCTTTCATTTGTCCAAGAAAAGAGAAGGATTGCTTACAATGGATCGCTCTCACAATAGAGGTAGCAGCAGCTACCGACTGTGGCTTACCACTGCCTCGCTGTTTGTCATGTTGTTTGTACTTGCTGCCTGTGGCTCCGGTTCTGGTGGTGCCACGAACCCGACTCCAGGAGTTACGGCGACGACAACCACAACCAGCGCGGCCACCGCCTCCCCTACAACTGCCGGACCAGCTTCCGGCTCGACAGGTGCGCCAACGAAACCGAAGGTGCCATTGATTGATATTCGTATGTTGGATCGTATGAATGGCTGGGCTTTAACGAAAACGCAGATCTTAAAGACCGCTGACGGCGGCCTGCACTGGAAAGATGTGACGCCCTCTGCTTCTCCGATCACTTCGCAGGCGGTGGGACGATTTGTGGATGCAAACCATGCCTGGGTTGTGAACGCGCTGGAAAATGGTGATAGTGTTACTATTCGCCGTACTATTGATGGCGGCCGGAGTTGGCAGGCTACGACTATTAGTTCAATGGCTCCGAACGTGATTGATCCACCGCACTTTATCAACATGCAAGAGGGATGGTTGGAGATCGTTGGTAGTCCAGGTGCAGGTAATGAACAGGCTGAGATCTGGCATAGCACGGATGGCGGCCTGCACTGGAGCCGCATTTATACCACTGCTCAACCGGGTAAATACCTGACAAATGAGGGCTTTAAATCAGGTCTTTCTTTTAAAGATGCGCTCAATGGTTGGGCTACACTGAGCAGCGATACCGGCAACTCGCTCAATTCGGGTTTGTATGTAACGCATGATGGCGGCAAATCCTGGATGAGGCAGGCAATTCCTGAGCCGCAAAACATTGATGCCATTGGTACGACGCCACCAGTAATCTTCGGCAATACCGCTATCCTGCCTGCATACACCTCTACTAACGGTCAGCAAAAATTGTTGCTCTACGTTTCGCATGATGGTGGCGAATCCTGGGCACCCACAACTCCGGTTGCGCTCCAGACCAGTAATGTCTATGTCATCGATCCCTTGCACATCTGGGCAACTGAGGTGCAAACGGGCCAGTTTTTCTATACCAGTGATGGCGGCAAAACCTGGCAGCATTCGGCAAGTGGCCCCGGTAAAATTCAGGCATTGAGCTTTACTGACACGGCCAATGGCTGGGCCGTCACCGAATCCTCTTTGCTGCATATGGCAAATGGCGGTTCCTGGAACGTTATCAATTATTCCATCCAATAGTATAGTATAAATGCTTTGTGCTGTGACAAAAAGATGCAGATACATGTACCTGCATCTTTTGCTTTTAAAAAGAGCGAAAAGAAGTTTTCAATGCAAGAATGTATTGCTATATATCAAACTCTGCCAGCAGGGGCAAATGGTCGCTGGCGTCTTTACCGGTTATATCCTCTCCGTCTGTATGCACCTCGCAAAATGTGAGGCTGGGGGCAAGTTCCGGGCTGGCAAAAATATAATCGATGCGCGTTCCCGGGATAGCGGCGGGATAGGTATAGCCGAGCTGGTCAGGATGGAGATGGCGGAAACTATCGGTGTAGCCTGCATCCAGTAGCAGATCAATTCCGCCCTTTGCGTAGCGATAGCCCACTATATCCAGCAGCGTGGTGCCTGGAGGTCCACTCAGGAGCGCTTTAATCAGCGCTAGTATGACTCGTCCGCGCAGTGTGCGTGTGATGCGCTTGTAGGAAGAGGCGCGTAGATAGAACTGATAACGGAGGATTGTGCTGGCAGAGAATTTATCACCAGGGGCCAGAGAATTAAAATCCCCCATAACGAGGTGGGTGGTGCCCTGACGAGGCTGCATAATGTTCAATAGCTCCTGTACTTCGCCCCGCCGTTTGAGGTTGCTCTCTGTTCCTCTATACATACTGGCTGTTAGATGAATCACGAAAACGGTCACAGGTTGTCCACTGCTGGTTTCTACACGCACCTCCAACACATGGCGGCGCGTAAAGGTGGTATGGGGGCGCGTATGAACGATGGTTTCCAGGATGGGAAGGCGGCTCAAAACGGCCACATTCCAGTCGTTGAAGCGTGTTCCTCGCCCACTCAAGGCAAAGTGCATCCCTGTGCGCTTTGCCAACTCCTCCACAACATCCGCATTGGTTGCCTCAACCAGTCCCACCACGTCGGGGCGGGCTGCACGGATCATCTTTTCGAGCGCATCGACGCGTGGTGTGCCGCCCAGTAAAATATTATATGAAAGAACGCGCATTATCGCTTACGATCCTTTCCAAAGGCCTCATTGTTGAATGTATATCGCCATAGATATTGTAAAACATTTCGTACGAGTGCGCGCCCTTTTGAATGGTCATTTTTAGTGGCTAAAAACTGAATAGATCGATTCGCTATTCAATAAAAACGGCAACCCGAAGCAGGTCGTGCCTATCGTACATCCCCGGCCCTATACCTCTCGGATTGCCCTTTAAATGAACGGTAGAAGAGGCCGTAATTGGGAAATTATCGCTATAGACATTGTTCTCAAGTCCATGCTATAACAACGCAAGGAGTATAACATGTGACTACTTTTTGAACAACTTTTAGAATCCTTTTTGAGAAAAAGTAATCTTTGTCTTTAGACTCGTTTTGTAGTACTCTACAACAGAACGCTGCCGTTTGGAATTTGTTGTGTGAGGAGCTTTATCACGATGAACATCGAAGTCTATGAAATTAACTTCTCATTGGATCAACCCGGCTATTCTGCCCAGCGTATCCTTGAGAAATTGCAACAAAGGCTCACACAGGCGAAGACACCTACAGGAGGGCAGTTGTTTCAGATACCTCATCATGTCTTACTGGTGGATAATCATAGGGAGCGCGTACGTTACTTTGGATCGCTGTTGAGTGGAGCGGGCTATCAGTATATGGTGACTGCAACAACTGTTGAAGCTTTTACGCTTATTCTGCAAGGAAACTGTATGCCATTTGCCTTAATTATTGGACAGGAAGATGCAAAACAACGCTTCTTTCTGAATCGTCTTTTTCAACGTATGGAGCAACAGTATGATTGGGATCTCCTGTTGATCCGCCTGCAAATGCAGCCCATCAGAAACGCTCTCCCGAAATCTCATTCTCTGCTTCCATTAGATGAGAATGCAACTCCCCCTGCTCTGCCATCTGTTACCCCTCCTCCAATGACTAGCATGAGCGGGTTGCCCCAATTCCCTCCTTCATTTCCGCAACCCAATCCACAGTTGCCAGATGGAGGCTCATTCTCTGGTATAACTTACTCGTCTCCGTCTGCGCCAACATCCACTCCGATAACCCCTTTGCCGCCGGTCGCACAATCGACGGGACCAATTCCCGCCGAGCAATTATCCTTCGCTCAATCCTCGCCCGCTCTATCCATACCAGAAGTGCCGTTACGCCCTGTTGAGAGAACTGCCCCGAACGTTCCGCTGGAAGGGCAGGATATCGGTCGCTATCGCGTCGTTGCTCGGATTGGCACTACACAACAGGTAAGCAATACCTATCGCGCCTATGATCGTCTCCGCGAGAAGGAGGTGGCACTCAAAGCGCTGCATGCCGATACGATACCGCGTCACATGCTGGAGGAAACGACGGATGAAGTGAATCTGTTTCAGCAAGAGGCCAGGCTGATGGAGGATTTGGATCATCCACATATTCTGCGCGTCCTGAATACGGGTCGGTCTTATATCAGTGGGGCATCCTTCATCTATAAAACAATGCTGTTGTGTTCTGGCGGCTCGCTGGCTCAATGGCTGCGCGAACATGGCGCGCGCAGCGTCTTCTCTCCACAGGAGGTGTTGCCATTGATCTGGCAGCTGGCCGACGCTTTACAGTATTTGCATGATCATGGCCTTGTGTATCAAAACTTCAAGTTTTCAAATATATTGATTAAGGGTGAGGTTGACGATCTGCGAGACCTGCAAATTGTTTTGAGCGATATTCCAGCGGTGCAGAACAGGGCGTACATCCCCAAAAGTGTTGACACGTATGCGTATGTGGCCCCTGAGCGCTGGGCGGGAACGGCGCTGCCAGCTTCGGATCAATATGCGCTTGCGGCTATCACCTATGAACTGCTCGTTGGGCGTCCCCCGTTTCAGGGAAGTTCGGAGCATACCATGAGGTTATTGCACACTACTATGCAGGCTCAACCGCCGCGTATGCATAATCCAGCGCTGCTCCCGGTTGCCAACGATATTCTGCTGCACGCGTTGGAGAAAAAACCGGAGAATCGTTTCGCGTCCGTTGCCGCTTTTGCGCAAATCTTTCGGAGTTACTTTGGGCAATGAAGATGGGAGAGCATTTTTTTCAAGACGGAGAAATCTTCTATGGGTATGTACATCTTACAACGTACATTGGCCCATAGAAGGAGCGATGGTGCTTCTCCGTTTACCTGCTAAAGCTTGCTATCAATGCTTCTGGGTAATCGCCTGCATTATTTGGTGAATCTTGCTACTAATGCTTCCGCATAATCGCCCACAATGGGGATCTTCACCTTGGCGCCGCGATATGCCTGAAACATCAGGAAGAGCCAGGTTGCCAATGCCGCAACCGTAATGACCGTTCCAATCAAGCCCAGAATTGGTGCCAGGAGAATAGTGCCGAGGAAAGGGATCGCGCCAATGAGACGGATAATAACCTGTAGGATGGTCACACCACCAAAGAACAGGAATGATTGCGCGGCACTAAAGCGCACGAAGCTGTTTTTTCGCTCCATAACCAAAAAGACCAGCCCGCTTACCCATCCCAGAGCATAGCTAAAAATGGCCGCCTTGTTGGGTTCCATCTTCATACTAGAGGCGCTAGAAGAAGCATGTGTTCTCTGCCTTTTTGTGGCGCTCTCCGGCGGTTGGTAAAACGTTTGTTCTTGTTGCTGCTGCTGTTGCTGGCCGGAGCTGGCTTGTTGTTGATCGTACCCCGCATAGGTGCCCTGTCCAGAACGATCAGCGTATGGGTCATTGGGATCATAAGGCTGTTGAGCAGAAGATGGTGCTTGATATCCCCCGCTATACCCGCCGCCATAACCACCATACGAGTTGTTCTGGTCAGAATTTTGACCTTCATTAGAATTTATACTCATGCCTGGTCCTCTTTCTTGCGAAAAGACATCTCACCTTTTTAATACGCCGCATCCTCTGAAAGGTTGAATGCTTTGCCAATGAGAAAGAATGAGAGCGAGTTTTACTTTTCGGAGGATGGGTGCAGGCGACTTTCCGCCGTTATGTTGGCACTACTATAACATATTCCACGCGAATTCGGCAGACGGTTTTCTCCTGGTACCGGAAATACCAGGAAAGAGAATCTCGAACAAACAGTTACCTCGAAACGTACTACTTTATGATGTCCGTAGATTTGATGTGAATGAGAATTTTGCGTCTGATTGTAAGTGATTGCTGTGCATTTTTCTTAACCGGACTTTCAGCGCTGTTCACATTTTCATGCTGAAAAGGAGTAAATCATATGTCTATTGGACCCGATCCTGAAAATAACTTTGGAACTCCGGTGCCCCCGCCACCTCCTCAATATGGAATGCCTGTTGACGTTCCACCAGTTACACCTTTGCCATTGTCAGAAGCTATTCGTCAATTGCCGGACCAATATGTGCGCGTTGTGACTAGACCTGGGGCAGCTACCTTCGCTCAGGAGCAGGGGAAAGCGTCCTGGGATATTGTTTGGGTCCAGCTTGCGATTTTTACCGTCATCAGTGTAATCGCTAACCTGGTTATCTTCAATGTAACCATGTTCTCTTACCCTGGGATGAACACTTTGCCGCAAGGCGTGCAGATTATGCGGAGCTTTTCTGGCGTGTTCCCCCTGAGCTATATTATCCTGACGCCGTTGAGCTTTTTTATTGGAACGGGGATCTATCATTTGATCGCAAAAGCCTTTGGTGGGCAGGGAACCTTCCTGGCGTATTGCTACAGCTATATGTTGTTCTATGTGCCACTGGGTGTCGTTTCGCTCGTGCTGAGCATGATCCCTTTCCTCAAATACCTGGGCTTCGCGGTTAGCATTTATGAGATTGTCCTTCTGGTCTTTATGACGATGGCGGTGCATCGCTTGAGCGGAGGCAAAGCGACGCTGGCTGTACTCATCTTGCCCATCGCGCTCATCGTGCTTGCTTGTGTGATAGGCGCTATTGCCGTTGGTCTGATGATGAGTACGCACCGCTAAACAATTGGAATAGCTCATCTTCTCAAGTAACCTGATGAGCTATTGCGTCGTAGTGGAGCGATAATGAATTTTGCCTTGAAGTCCTACGGGAACGAACCAGAACCGATGTACAGCACTCTTAATTGTAAGCACGTGAAAGCAAAAAAACAAGACCACATCGCCCCTAAAAAGTTAAAGATGAGGCAACGAACTGTTAAGCGAGATCGAGCAAGCTGGCTATGGGGATGTAAAGGTGGTACGCGAGTTTCGTGATGAGCTTCAAGCATCGCATTACTGGCGTGAGTAAAGCGTTCATACCACCACCAATGGGAAGGGAAAGAACACCTACCTTCCCTTCCCTATCATCAACGTTTAACTGCGTTGAGCAATCAGTGTATTGAGCAAGACGACCACATTGTCAAGTTTCTCATCCTGCTTCTCGAAACGACCCTCCAACTTCTCGAAGCGGCTGTTTACGTTTTGCTCAAACGTATCCAGACGGTTCTCCAGTGAATTTAAACGGCTCTCTTGTGATCCGAAACGGCTCTCCAGAATGGCAAAACGACCTTCGATATTCCCCAAGCGCGTATCAATAGACCCAACACTTGTCTTGATCTCTTTGATATCCATCTCTTGTTTGGATACGATACCAAGCAATATGGTCATATGACGGTTGATCTCGTCGATGTTCACACCAACTCGCTTTTGTGATTGCTCCAAAGCCGTCAACCTTTCTTCAGAAGACAACATTCTAAACCACCTTTCCCAAGACCCAACGTCTCTATTTCAGTATAACAGATTCTTTTGATATTCTCTACTTCCCTCCCACAATCGTCCTCCGCCAATCATGCCTCTATACTAGCAGATGACGCTCTATTTTGCCAATGATTCAAGTATCGCTTGAGCATCATTTTTCTACCACAACACAACACATGCGCGATAAATTACACAACCCTCCCCGTTTCGTAGTGGAGCGATGTATCGCGTTGGGGGGAGCCACACTACAAGCTGCTCCACTACGAAACACATTACCGTCCTTGATCAGCTACCTGCGTGCCGGTCGGGTTTACGCCGCCATCGCCGTAGAGGAAGCAGTTGGTCCAATGTCCAGCACCAAGATCGGTCTTTTTGGGGAAACGTTCGCGGCAGACTGGCATAACGTGTGGGCAGCGAGGATGAAAGCGACATCCCTTTGGTGGATTAATCAGGCTGGGAATCTCGCCACGCTCCGGGATGGTCGCCAGATGTCCCGCCTTCACACGGTCGGGGTCAGGCGCGGCAGAGAGCAGTAATTGCGTGTAGGGATGCTTGGGGCGCTGTGTGATCTCCTCGCTCGATCCTCCCTCCACCATCTGGCCCGCGTACATCACCACCGTATCCTCCGCGAAATAGCGCGCGCTGGCGATATCGTGCGTGATAAAGAGGAATGCCAGTTGCTCCTCATCCTTCAGCCGCAGCAGCAAATTGAGAATATCGAGGCGAATCGAAACATCGAGCATCGAGACCGGCTCGTCTGCCAGCAACACCTCTGGCTGTACGGCCAGGGTACGCGCAATCGCGATACGCTGTCGTTGTCCACCGCTCAACTGATGAGGATACTTCTCGATAAACTGCTCGGCAGGTGTCAGGCTCACACGCCGCAAAAGCGCAAGCACCTGCTCCCGCTCCTCCGCTGCCGTGCGAACATGCTTATAGATACGCAACGGGCGGCTGAGGTGATAGTGGACATTATGCACCGGATTGAGCGAACCAAAGGGATCTTGAAAGATTAGCTGGATATGGCGGCGATATTCGCGCAGAGCGGCCCCACCAGCCAGTTTGACCGGCTCACCACGAAAGCGCAACGTGCCAGATGTGGGATCGTAGAGACGCGCCAGCATACGCGCAACCGTCGTCTTGCCGCTGCCACTCTCTCCCACCAATGCCAATGCTCGCCCAGGATAGAGGGCCAGCGACGCATCATCGACCGCGTGAACGGCTTGCGGGGCGCTAAAGAGCCGAAACTGCCGAAGGGGGAAATCTTTGCGTAAATGTTCGGCCTCCAACACAGGCTGCTTGCCCCGATCACTGCGCGGCATCGTTGCCGATTGATTGAGCATATCCATCAGGCATTACTCCCTTCTGCCAGCGTTCCATAGCGTTGCGTAAATTCTTCCATTGTTGGCGGTGCGGCCTCCCGCGCCCGTTTATCGTACAGCAGGCAAGAAACAAGCTGCCCCGGGTTCTCTGCCAGCGCGGGCTGCAAGACTGGCACAACACTTGAACAAGGATTGAACGCCAGCGGACAGCGCGGGTGAAAGGGGCAACCGGATGGCACTGCTCGCAGGTCGGGTGGAGAGCCAGGAATGCCCACCATCTTTTGCAAGGGGCCGTGCAACCTGGGGAACGAGTTGAGCAGGCCAAAGCTATAGGGATGGCGCGGATGCTCATAAATATCTTTGCTTGGCGCCTTTTCCACCATCTTGCCTGCATACATAATCGCAATCTGATCGGCCAGTTCTAATAATAATGACAGGTCGTGTGTAATAAAGATCAAGGCAGTCGAGAACTCACGACAGAGGCCGCTAATCAACTGGAGAATTTCGCGCTGCACCACCACGTCGAGGGCCGTCGTTGGCTCATCCATGATAATCAGTTCGGGATTGAGGGCCAGCGCAATTGCAATCACCGCTCGCTGTCGCATGCCACCGCTCAACTCGTGGGGATAGCTGTTCAGGCGGTCCGAAGCGATGCCCACCAGATTGAGCAGATCAATTGCACGCTTTTTGCGCCCATCCGCTCCCATCTCAGGCCGGTGCGTCTTCAGCACATCCATGATCTGCGTGCCGATGGTCAGGACCGGGTTAAGCGAGTTCATCGCGCTCTGAAAGACGATTGACATCTCGTTCCAGCGAAACGCCCGCAACTGAGCCGCTGAGAGTTGCAGCACATCGACAGGCTCCCCTGGCACCCGTTTGACCGCGCCACGCTTCGCCACCTTCTGCACCGTCTCCTCTTTGCGTGGAGGATAGTACAGCACCTCACCATCGGTAATATATGCAGGAGGGCGCAACAGGCGAGAAACAGCGTAAGCCAGTGTTGACTTGCCGCACCCGCTTTCGCCAGCCAGTCCGAGGATCTCGCCCCGTTGCAGCGTAAAGCTCACATCATTGACGGCATGAACGGTCCCGTTGGCCGCGAAATAATCGACGCTGAGATGATTGACCTCAAGCAATTTGTTGTTGGTCTGCGCATCTGTTGTCATATTTAAGCAACCACCTTTTTGTTTTTGGGCATCTTTGACCCGGGTTCGGTGCGCAAGCGTGGATTCGCAATCTCATCGATGCCAAAGTTAATGAGCGCCAGTCCCGCACCCAGAACGGCGATACACAGGCCGGGCGGCACGAACCACCACCAGAGGCCCAGCACCAGCGCATTCGCCTTCTGCGCCCAGTAGAACATCGTTCCCCAACTCACCGCATTTGCATCACCCAGGCCAAGAAATTCGAGCGTTGCCGAGGCGAGGATGACGTAGAGCGTGGTGGTGACGAAGTTTGCGGCTACAATCGAGATCTCGTTGGGCAGGATCTCCCAGAAAATGATGCGCAGATTGCTCTCGCCACAAGCACGAGCGGCAGTCACAAACTCACGACTGCGCATTGAAAGCGTCTGCGCCCGCAGCACACGCGCTCCCCACGACCAGCTTGTCACCACAATCACCAGCGCCACCGTCTGTGGGCCGCGCGGGAAATAGGATGCCAGCACAATTGCCAGCGGGAGAGCGGGCAGGATCAGGAAAACGTTGGTCAGCAGCGAGAGGACCTCGTCGATGAGTTCGCCCAGATAGCCGCCAACCAGCCCAACGACCACCGAGAGGACCGTCACCGCGATACCCGTGACGAAGCCCCAGAAGATCGATGAGCGCGTTCCCACAACCAGTTGGTTGAAGACATCCTGACCAGTACTCGTCGTGCCCAGCCAATGAGCCGCCGAAGGAGCTTTGTTCGCATCGTTAGAGAGCAGATTGGGGTCTTGATGAATGAAGACGGGGCCGAAGAGGGCCACCAGCAAAAAGAAGGCCACGATGATACTGCCTGCCGCCACTTTGCGGTTCACAGTCAGTGCCCTCCACACGGTCGCTACGCCATCAAGCACACGTAGATAGACCGGACGATCGAGCGTCAGTGGCACCGGAATCGAAGAAGACCTGCCCATAGCTATGCACTCCTTCCCTGGCGAACACGAGGGTCAAGCGCAGTATACAACAAATCTGCTAAAAAGTTCGCCCCCAAAACGGCCAGAGCGATAATCAAAAATATGCCCTGCAACAGCGTGTAATCTTGCCCCTGGACGGCCTGCAATAGCGAATAGCCGATACCTGGATAGGAGAAAACAATCTCAGTCACCAACTGTCCACCAACGATAAAGCCAAGCGAGAGGGCGAACCCGGCCACATTGGGCAGGATCGCATTGCGAGCCGCATATGCAAACATCACGCGGAGAGAGTGCAGACCTTTCGCATTTGCCATCAACACATAATCTTCAGAAAGCGTCATAATCATCGAATTGCGCATCACCAGCATCCAGCCCGCGACCGACGAGAGCACGATAGTTACAGCAGGTAAGATAGCATGATAGATAGCACTGAGAATAAAATCGCCATTCCAGCCAACATCAAGCGTTATATCATAGCCATCGGAAAAGGGGAACCAGCCGAGTGAGAAGCCAAAAATATAGACGATAATCAGAGCCAGCCAGAAGTAAGGAATCGCAGACAGAAAGGTCATTGCAGGAGAAAGGATCGTATCGAGGAGAGAACCGCGCTTCCAGGCCATCACAATCCCGATCAGGCAGCCCAGCACAAAGCTAATCACAACGGAGACCGCGCCCAGGATCAGCGTCCAGACGATCCCCTGTGAGATAACGGTCGTAACCGGCGTGGGATAGGCGGTGAAAGAGATGCCGAGATTGCCGTGCAATAGATTGTTCAGATATTGGAAATACTGGAGCCAGAGCGGATCGCTTGTGTTGATGCCAAACGACGCCTGAAGCGCTTTCAACGTCTCAGGACTCACCGGCCCTTTGCGTTCAAAACGCAGCAGCAGCGATTCCGCCGGATTGCCAGGAGCCAGGCGAGGAACAATAAAGTTGAGGGTAATCGAAGCCCAGAGAGCCACCAGATAGAAGCAAATGCGACGAATCAAATGGCGCATTGCAAACACTCCTTATTCATATAAAACGCGCAGATGTGGAGAGATCCGCGAGAATCCCTCCACATGGGTTGTGCAGTGCGCCTATGCGGGTGAAAGGTGCGTAACCACAATCTCATTGTCGGGAGCCGCATATGCAGCACCAACAGCGAATGGATGGTCTTTATCAGGGAAGCCGGTGAAGTTCTTCGTCGTATATTCGTACCAGGAAGCGGCATTCACCAGAGGGATGTTTGGCAGCTTCTCAGTATAGATCTTTTCGAGACCGGTAATGGCCTGCTTCTGTACGTTCTCATCGGTTGAGGATGCGTATTGCTGCAAGAGCTTGTCAGTCTCGCCATCATGCCATTTCCCCCAATTGTAGCCTTTGGGGGAAAGGTTCGCGCTATTGAGATGGGTATTATAGAGGTAGAACGGGCTGGGACCACCGAAGAGACCGCCGATCAGCATGTCGTAGTCGCCATTGTTGCGAGCCTGGAAATAGGCGGTATCCTGCATCTCGTTGATGGTGATATCGATGCCCACATCTTTCAAGTTCTGCTTGATAATCTGGCACATCGTCTCCCAGTCGGTCCAGCCAGACACAACATCCAGCTTGAAGGAAAGCTTCTTGCCGCTCTTATCGGCCAGAATGCCATCAGCGCCTTTGGTGTAGCCAGCGCTCTGCAACAACTGAGTCGCTTTGTCCTTATCGGGCGAGGCCTGCACAGTGTTGGTCAGCGTGGAATCGAGGAACTTGTTCTGGTTGGGCAGGATCAGGCCGGTGGTGCTGGCGGGATCAACATAACCGCTTTCAGCCTGCTTCGAGAGCTGGGTACGATCAAGTGCGAGGCTGACCGCCTGCCGGAACGCGAGCTGGTTGAAAGGAGCTTTGGTCAGGTTAACATAGATCGTGAACATATCGGTTGGGGCCATCCAGTAATGGTTGTGCGCTGGATCTTTGGCAACAAACGTATTGTCCAGATCGGGCGCGAAGAAGCCGCCCCAGTCGATCTCGCCCTTCGCGATCTTGAGTTGCAGCGTCGTATTGTCCTTCACCGAAGGATACTGCACCTGCTCGACCTTCACCTTGTCGGCCTGCCAATAGCTGGGGTTTTTGGCGTAGACCAGCACCTGTGGGGAAAATTTCTTAAAGGTAAAGGGGCCGGTGCCAACAGGCTTCTCATTGGCAAACTTGGTGGGATCACCAGCGGTCGAGAAGATATGCTTTGGCACAATCCAGGTCTGGCCGCCGATATACCAGAACAGTGGGACATAGGGCTTGCTAAAGGTGATCGTCACCGTGTTGGCGTCGGGAGCTGTGACGCTGCTGAAATAGGTCCAGAGCGCGTTGAGATCTGCTGCTGGATACTGCTTGAGCATATTGAAGGTGAAGACCACATCATCGGACGAGAAGGGCTGACCATCGGACCATTTGACATTGGGCCGCAACGTGAACGTAAGTTGCTTGTGATCGCTGCTCCATGTGTAGCTGGAGGCCAGCAGAGGCGTCTCCGATCCATCGAGCTTGTTGACATAGTACAGAGGCTCATATACCAATCCCTGGATGCCTTCATTGGGAGAGGGATTGTAGGGGCTGAGCGCCTGCGTGAAGTCGCCACCAACATGAGCGCCAACCGTTAGCGTCGTCTTTTTCGCGCTGTTGGCAGAGTTGCCGGTGCCGCTAGAGCCACCACAAGCTGCCAGCACCAGTCCGAAAATAACCAGGAGAGAGAAAGCAAGCATCCCGCCCTTCATCCGTGAGCGAGAGCGTGCTATAAGCGCATTGGAAGTCATCTGAAACCTCCTCACAACGATAAACAGGGTGTTTATCAGCGTAGAAAATACCAGGACAACGGAACAATATGAACAGGACATGAGTATTTGTCGGGGCATCAGTAATGAATGCAAACAGAGCGACGTTGCGCAATTGTTAGATCCAGGTCTATGCAGTGACACGAGATAACGATAGATAAGCAGGTGAACCGCGTTGTCTTTCACCTGAAGTCCCTTCCTGGGTTTGTACTCCTCCTTCCTCCTTCTTTCAACTGTTGTCGCAGTGGTTCATCGTATACCATTTAAAAGAAGAATGAGTAATCGCCGGGTCGATGCTCTTGCGTCGGATAGAGATTGATATATATGTACTGTACTCTGTATTACGGGTATTGTCAAGACATCTAGACCACTAGACCATTTTTGTAGTATAGTAGAGGAAGAATATCGAGTCTGCCTGAACAGAACCATTGGTGCATCTGGTAAATGTATCGGATCTCAACTCGTGTATGGTAGGGGCGATGGTGGCCCCAGGGCGAGGACAAGCCATCGTCCCTACCATACACGATCCCATCCATTTGCCGGTGTGTCAGATATCCTGTTCCCCTACCGTACATGGAGGATGTTATGTCATTGCTCGAACAGGAAATTCGCAGCCAACCGGAGGTCATTGCCCGCCTGTTGGAACGCGAAACCGATCATATTACACGCATCGTTGCCCAGTTGCCCGCCTTTGACTATGTGATCATTGCCGCGCGTGGCTCGTCCGATCATGCCGCGACCTATGCGCAATACGCCTGGGCGACGTTTGGCGGCTATCCAGTTGCTCTTGCCACGCCATCGCTGCACACCATGTATCACAAAGCGCCTCGCATGAATAACGCTCTAGTTGTTGGCATCTCGCAATCGGGACAATCGCCCGACATCATCGCCGTGCTGGAAGAAGGGAAGCGACAGGGCCGTCCCACGCTGGCAATTACCAACGATGGCAGTTCTCCCCTGGCAGCAATGGCAGATCACGTCATTGAGCTACACGCCGGACCCGAACGCAGCGTTGCCGCCACCAAGACCTATCTCGCTCAACTGGTCGTCATGATGCTCTTTGCTGCTGCCTGGAACGGTGATCGTCAACGCCTGACTGAAGTGCAGCAATTGCCGGACATCATCGCCGCAGCACTACAAGGGAACGACGAAATCGCACAACGGGCCGAACGGTATCGCTATATGGAGGAGTGCGTCGTCATCGGGCGTGGCTATAACTACTCCACCTCCTACGAACTGGCCCTCAAGCTTAAAGAACTGACCTACGTGATGGCCACCTCGTACTCGTCAGCCGATTTCCGACACGGGCCAATCGCCACCATCGATAGCGGCACCCCAACGCTCCTCATCATGCCAACCGGAGCCACCTTTCAGGATATGCTCGAACTGACCAGCGAATTACAACAGCGCGGGGCCGAACTGCTGGTCATTTCCGATTCTGCTAAGGCGCTGGCAGCAGCCAAAACCTCTTTGCCCATTAAAGATGGCGTTCCTGAATGGCTCAGTCCGGCTCCCGCCATCATTCCGGGGCAACTGCTGGCGATGCACCTGACCATCAGCAAGGGCTACAATCCCGATGTGCCGCGCGGATTAAACAAGATCACGCGAACGTTGTAAATGTGCGTTTCTGTTATATATTCTCAATTTCTTTCGTAGTTTCCCGATTTATCGGGGGGGTCGCACCCTGCCTGGGGAGAAGTGGCATCCCCTCCCGATAATGATTTTTCACAACCAAGATCGGGGACCTCTTTCGTAGTGGAGCGATTTATCGCGTGGGTGGAAGCACCCGTGATGCGGCCCTATGCGATAAATCGCTCCACTATGAAAGAAAGGACACTCTCATCATAATCAGAGGCATTCCCAATTATACTGTTAGTGATGCCACACGCTCGCGCCACTGGTCCGTTGTGAATGTAACCACGCCTCGGCAGATCGTGGCTTGCAGGTTCAGGTCGCGATCCATAATCACCAGATCCGCATCATAGCCCGCCTGCAAACGTCCTTTGCGGTCCGCCACTTTCGCAGATTCCGCTGGATTGAGCGTCTGCATCCGTACCGCTTCGGAGAGCGAGACTCCGGCAAACTTCAACATATTGCGCAGCGCCAAGTCCATCGTCAGGACGCTTCCGGCCAACGTCTCATCGTCCAGACGGGCGGCACCATCAACGATATGCACGCGCTGACCAGCAAACTCAAAAGTACCTCCATGCATGCCCGCACATCCTTGCGCATCGGTAATGATGATCGTACGCTCAGGGCCGAGGAACTTCACCAGAATATGCATCAATGCAGGATGCACATGCACGCCATCGCCAATGAGTTCGCCGTACACCTGGGGCGATTCGGAGACGGCAGCAAGCGGTCCCGGATGGCGATGATGCAGGGGACGCATCGCGTTAAAACAGTGCGTCATGTGCGTCGCGCCAAGCTGAATCGCTTCCAACGCCTGCTCGTAATCCATATCGGTATGTCCCATGCTTACCGTCACACCAGCCTCAATCAGTCGCCGAATCATTGTCGCTGCCCCTGGTAGCTCTGGAGCCAGCGTAATCAGGCGCAAATAACCACCTGCTGCCGCCAGCACCTCTTCGGTCTCAGACTCATTGGGGATACGTAGCCAGGAGGGTGGATGCGCACCACGACGGGCTACGTTGATATACGGCCCCTCCAGATGAATACCCAGCGGCTCCGCGCCAACGGGCCTCTCGAGCCGTTTTGCCTGCTCAATCGCCTGGGCTGCCGTGTGTAGCTGCTCGCTGGGAATAGCATTGGCAACGCCAACCACTGCGATCAGGCAGGAAGTGACGCCCGTACTGGCAGTCCAGCGTAAATAAGAATGAATCTCCTCTGCGTCGGTTGTATGCAGATTGAAGCCACCTCCACCATGCGTATGCACATCAATAAAACCGGGCATGATGACGACATCTGAGGCGTCGATCACCTGCCCGGCATTATGCTGTGAATCATCGATAGTCTCGATCCGCGCGTTATCGATAGTAATGTCGCCGACAGCAATATCTGTTGTGGCATCGACCAAACGTGGACCACGTAACGTAAAACGCATTGATCTTCTCCCTTTACATACACACTATGAATAGCGAGGTATGAGATGCCTGCATGACGATCAACCTCGATACGACCTCAACCTCAATGCTGCTCGACACAGCCTCAACGCAGGTTCATGCAACACTGACAACCGCAAGGGATTGTCGCTACGACAACCGCAAGGGATTGTCGCTACGACAACCGCAAGGGATTGTCGCTACTGTATATACCTCTTCTTGACCCGTTCCCACGTAGCGACAATCCCTTGCGGTTGTCGCTCTCGCTCACCTTGACCCGTTCCCACGTAGCGACAATCCCTTGCGGTTGTCGCTCTCGCTCACCTTGATCCGTTCCCACGTAGCGACAATCCCTTGCGGTTGTCGCTTTCGCTCACCTTGACGCAACAGCAAAAGTATGCGATGATACCTATATGAAAGTGGTATATACAATATACCAATTATACCACTTTCTATACCACTTTTGATAGCAAAGAAAGGCAAGCGTACAGGCAGTAACACAACTCAGAATTCTTGATAACGAGCATTGCTAGCGGCGATGGCTCTGCGTGTCATTTTTGGAGGAGTTGCCTTTCTATCAGTCTAGACGCGCTGATGGAACAAGAGACGCCTTGCAGAGAAGCCAGGGAAACGATTGGAACGGATGTATGAACACACTTTTCAAAAAAGGCCCACTCCCACGCTACTATCAGTTGAAAGAGATCATGAGGGAGAAAATCCGTACCGGTGAATGGAAACCGGGCGACCTTATCCCCTCGGAGCGCGAACTGGGCGAGCAGTATGGCATCAGTCGCATGACCGCACGGCAAGCAATTACTGAGTTAGTGAACGAAGGTCTATTTTATCGCGAACAGGGGAAAGGCACCTTTGTCAGCCACCTGAAAATCTCGCAACAGTTAATTCGTCTCACTGGTTTCACAGAGGATATTCGCGCGCGAGGACAGCGACCGGCCACCAAAGTTCTCTCTGCAACCATGTGTGCCGCCGATGAGAACACCGCCGAACGCCTACGCATCAAAGAGGGGCAGCAGGTCTTCTGCCTGCGTCGTCTGCGCCTGGCCGATGGCGAACCACTGGCAATCGAACAATCGCAACTGAACTTTATCGGCTGCGAACGGTTGTTAGAAGAAGATCTGGAGCAGAACTCGCTCTATCGGCAGCTTGAGACCAAATATGGCATCCCCTTGCTAGAAGCCGAACAAGAGTTGGAGGCTGGTCTGGCCGGACGCGAAGAGGAACAACTCTTGAAAATCCCGGCTGGCAGCCCCGTCCTCTTCACGCGCCGCACCACCTATACAGAACGTGACCAGCCCATCGAATATGCGAAAGCAGTCTATTGTGGCAGCAAGTACACGTTCTACACCAACATGAAACGCGAACAACTCATATCGTAACCGCCGCATGCAGGAGGGAGCCAACTTGTACTCCAAACCAGCTTCACAGCAGTATTATCTAGGCATAGACGGCGGTGGCAGCAAAACGCTCGCAATTCTTGTGGATGGTGATGGTCAGGAGCGCGGTCGCGGCATTGCAGGCAGTTCCAATTACGCCGCCGTTGGCCTGGAACCGGCACTCGCCAGCATTCACAGCGCCGTTGAGCAGGCAACACAAACACTCGGTCCCATCTCCATTCAGAGCGCATGGCTGGGACTGGCCGGGCTTGATCGTCCAGAAGACCACACGACCCTCTTCCCTCACCTCCGCTCGCTTGCCACCATCGTTCGCCTGAGCAACGATGCCGAACTGCTCCTTAGCGCTTTAGACAACGCTGTGGGAGTAGCTATCATCGCTGGCACCGGCTCGATTGCGCTTGGACGGGATGCGCACGATGCAAAGGCGCGTGCTGGCGGTTGGGGACATGTGATGGGTGATGAGGGCAGCGGCTATGAGCTTGGACGACGAGCGTTGCAGGCAGCTGCACGGGCTGCTGATGGTCGCGGAGAGCCAACACTTCTGCTCGACCTGATTCTCCAACACTGGCAACTTGAGCAGGCTGACGCTATGATTGGTGTTGTCTACCCCGACGACGACAAAGCAGAGATAGCGCGTCTCTCAAGCTGTGTCTTTCAAGCATCTGGCCAGGGAGACGCCATAGCTCGCTCGCTAATCGAAGAGGCCGCCGCAGAACTGGCCCTGGCAGCGCTAACCGTGAGCAAAGCGCTGGATCTCCCAACGGAGCTGCCGCTGGCCCTGGGTGGTGGCTTGCTCCTTCACGAACCCGACCTGCGCGAACGCCTCTTGCAGCATATCCATCAGCAGAGGGCCACTGGTCAGGTCGTGATCGTTGAACATCCGGCCCTCAGCGCAGCACGAGCAATGATCCATCTCGCCACGTCGTCGTAGCGACAATCCCTTGCGGTTGTCGCGGATGCAGAAAGGATGCAAACACGATGCCTCTGAACATGAGCCTGGAAGAACAAATTGGTCAGGTGCTGGTTGCAGGTTTTCCTGGCCCGACGCCTTCCCCCGAGATCATCGATCTGATTCAACGCCATCACGTCGGCAACATTATTTTATTTTCCCGCAACATCCAGAATGCCCAACAACTACGCCGATTAACCAGTGAGTTGCAGCGTATCGCCAGGGAAGCAGGGCATCGCCACCCGCTGCTCATCGGTATCGACCAAGAAAATGGTTCGGTGCGCCGCCTGGGATCGGATGCAACAATCTTTCCCGGCAACATGGCTCTCGGCGCAATCGGATCGGAACAAATGGCATATAAGATTGCGAGTGCGGGCGGTCACGAACTGCTGGAACTGGGGGTAAATCTGAACTTCGCCCCTGTAGTGGATGTCAACAACAATCCCGCCAATCCAGTCATCGGCAACCGCTCGTTTGGCGAAGATCCCCAGCAGGTCGCACGCCTCGGCAGCTCCGCCGTCAAAGGCTGGCAGGATGCCGGTGTGATAGCCTGTCTCAAACACTTCCCCGGTCACGGCGATACAGCAGTCGATTCGCATCTAGCGCTCCCCATCCTTCCCTATGCCCTGCAACGATTGGAAGAAGTCGAGCTGGTGCCGTTCCAAAGCGGCATTGCAGCGGGTGCGGCGATGATTATGAGCGCGCACATCTCTTTTCCCGCCATCACGCATGACGAGGCGCTCCCGGCCACGCTCTCGCCTGCTATCCTGCGCGGGCTGTTGCGCGATCAGTTGGGCTTTAAGGGCGTGATTATCTCCGATTGTCTGGAAATGAAAGCAATCTCTGAAGGCGTCGGCATCGCACGGGGAAGCGTCCTGGCACTGCTGGCAGGCATAGATCTGGTCCTGATCTCGCATCTCTATGAGCGGCAACGAGCAGGCATCAACGCCATCAAAGCCGCGCTCGACTCCGGCGAGCTGCCACACGAACTGCTTCAACAAGCGGTTGAGCGCGTCATCCAGTTGAAGCAGCGCTATCTTTCCTGGGAAGATCAAACGCCACCCCAGGCCCATTTACAATGGGTTGGCAATGTAGCGCACCAACAATTGAGCGAGCAGGCATACGCGCTCTCGACAACGCTTGTCAGAAACCAGCAAGGGCTGATCCCGCTGCAATTGCAATCGAAACAGCGCCTCGCCATCGTCTATCCAGTGAAACAGGCCTGGACGGAGGTGGCTGATCGCAAGCTGGCAATTGATGATCTCGTGCAGCAAGTTCAGCAACGCCACGCCAACGTCAGCGTTCATCCCTTTAAGGTGCAAAGCGACGACCTGCAAGATCTGCTCAATCAGGTGCGGGAAGCGGATATTGTGCTGGCAATCACGGTCAACGCCAATCTCGACCCGCAACAAACCGCTCTGATGCAAGCGCTGGTTCAATCTGGTCAACCCGTGATCGGTCTGGCCGTCCACAATCCTTACGATCTGATCGCCTTCCCGCAACTCGGCACCTATCTCGCCTCTTACGAATACACGCCACCCGCGCTCACTGCCGCTGTACATGTGATCTTCGGTGAGCGTGAAGCGCAGGGACACTTGCCAGTAAGCTTGCCGGGGATAAGCTAATTACACGGGACGAATACGATTCCCATAATGCTGGACGAGTCGCTGGTTATTCTCGATCCCGCCCGGCACATTGGAGGAGATATAGACCGGAGCCTCTTTGCCACGCGCAAGCAGGAGACGAATCGTTTCGGCGGTGAGCATCTGGGCTATGAGCGCTCCACTCATGGAGGAGCCAGCGCAGGCTTTGCCGCCATTGGGCATCTCTAACAGCGCATCGCCATAGGGGATACAGCTATCGATCACGACATCTGCCAGATCATACAGTTTGTGACCCGAAGCATGGCGCGAAGCCGTCTGCCGCGAGGATACCAGCGAGGTTACGGCGACCAGAGGGTGCCCATGCTGCTTGACATGCAGTGCAACCTCGATAATCGCTTGATTGATGCCAGAGTTGGAGGAGATAATAAATGCGTCCTGTGGCTCGATAGGATAGCAGGATAAAATCTCCTGCCCTGCCTCAAGATCCCGCTCGATATTCGGGCTGACCACGCGTTCCAGCGACCAATGCTTATAGAGAGCCAGATTTTCCAGATCGATCCGATTCACCGGCACCAACCCACCAGCGCGCCCGGCCATCTCCATAGTAAATGCGCGCGAATGTCCCGTGCCATACGCCTGAATCACACCATCCCGTTCGATAGCATCGGCAAAGATTGCTGCTGCCTGACGAATCGCCTCCGTCTGAGTCTGCCGTACGCGTTCCAGTATCGCCGACACTTCCTGCCAGAACGACTCTATACTCACCTGCGAGTTTTCCATAGATTGCTTCACGGCTCCTTTTTTCTCTATTTTTCTGTATATTACCACCAGAACCACCACATACATGAACTTTCTGCCTATCGTCACCTGACGAACAGTACTTTTTTCGACTTTCCCCATTCTTGTGCTAGCGAGATATAATACAACGGTGTACACAGGTGAAGCCGTTCCCACTGAGCATAGAAGCACGGAGCCAGAAAACCATCCATGAAACAACCACTCAAGTTTCATCAGGTATTACGAGCTGTGATTAAACGCGCCAACGCACGGCACAGACGGGCCACAAACACCACTCTCTCCCTCTATACCATCGCCCAGGACGTGGGGCTGGACATCACTACCTTCATTCTCGTCTTGCGTGGAGAAGCCATCCTCGAACACGCCTATCTCTTCCCCTTACTCATTTATCTCGGCTGCGACGAACACGAGCAGCGCTTCATCTTCCACCTCGCCGAAATTGCGGCCAGAGAGAGCTATATCCAAACTGAGCCAAGCACGGAAGGCTATTCTCTCAAGCTCTTCCAATCTCACGATGATACTGACCCGGAAGCCGACCGCATCACCGACGAACATCCCCGCTTATAACACTTCGCTATTTCCGCCTACAGGCCATTAGAAGTGTCAACGGCCTGTACCGCTCCTTGCTCAACACCCACGTATCCTTTTGTATAAGTTATCCCGTAATAAGAATAGCAAATACCATAGGAATAGCACGATCATAACTACAGTCATCTCAGTAAAAATCATTATAGCATTCCGCAATTCATAGATGTTATCTGAAAGGACACCAGTTCTATGAACCAGAATACAGAGATAGAATCGGCAAAACAGGAGATGCGCGAAGCAAAGCAGCAGGCGCACCACGCAGCAACCGGCCATTGGATGGTACTGCTTGCTCGATTAGGCTATATCGTCAACGGAGTCGTCTATATCATTATTGGCGGTCTGGCAGCTCAACTCGCCTTTGGACATGGTGGTGCGGCCACAGACCAGAAAGGCGCGCTGAAAACGATCTACGCCGAACCGTTTGGCCGCATCATTCTGGCAATCGTAGCCGTTGGGCTGGTCGGCTATGCGCTCTGGAGCTTTGTACAGGCTCTCTTTGATACAGAGAGGAAGGGGAAGGACACTAAAGGCATTATCGCTCGCGTTGGCTATGCAGTAACCGGCATCTCCTACGCTCTGCTCGCATTTGGAGCCTTTCAGATGGTCATGGGGACAAGCAGTGGTGGCAACAGCTCGTCAACAACCACGCAGAGCTGGACGGATCATTTGTTGCAGCAACCGTTTGGCGTTGTGCTGGTCATCATTATCGGCGTAGGCGTCATCGGGCTGGCCTGTTTCTTCTTCTATAAAGCCTACTCGGTCAACTTCCGCTCGCACTTCAATCTGGCCGGACTGGATCCACTCTTGAGCAAAGCGGCGATGACCTCGGGGCGTCTGGGCTATGGAGCGCTGGGAGTGGACTTTCTGATCGTTGGTATCTTCCTGATCGTTGCCGCGCTCAATCATGATCCTCACAGCGCAAAAGGGCTGGACACGGCCTTGCAAACGCTGCTCCATCAGCCCTTCGGACCGGTGCTGCTCACTATTGTTGCCCTCGGCTTCATCGCATATGGCGTCTACTCGTTTGTGGAAGCGCGCTATCGACGCATTGGCCGTGAACAGTAACAGAGAGCAAGAAAAAAGATGCGTTTCATCTCGCCAGGAGGAGAAAAACGCATCTTTTTTTTAGTCTTTGGAGCGAGGATCAAAGGCATCGCGCAGGCTATCTCCCAGGAAGGAGAAGGAGAGGACGATCAACGCCAGCACAATCGAGGGTAACAACGTTTCCCAGGGATACACAGTTACGACGTTGGAGCCATCAGCGATCATCAAACCGATGCTGGCACCGGGAGGACGCACGCCCAATCCCAACAGGCTGATGCTGGCCTCACCGATGATGACGTTCGAGATATTCAACGTCGAGGCGATAATCACAATGCTGAAGAGGTTGGGAATGATGTGGCGCGTAATAATCCGTACATTACTGGTCCCGGCGGTGCGCGCCGCCTCAATAAACTGCTGCTGCTTGAGTTGGAGCGTCTGCCCACGCACATAGCGAGCCATCAGGGGCCAGATCGTAAAGGCGAGGCCCAGCGAAACCAGCACCAGGCGCGCATTCCCGTTCGGACCAATCACCGGAATAGACTCCAGATGATCGTCGGCCCACGAACCAAAAATGCCAGTCAACAGGATCACAAAGAGGACGCCAGGGAAGGCGAACATGATATCAGTAAAGCGAGCCAGAAGTTGATCGATCCAGCCGCCATAATAGCCAGCCAGCACACCAATCGTCACGCCAAACACGATATCCACTAGTTCCACCACAAAGGCCACCAATAGCGAGATCAACATACCCTGCATCAAGCGAGCGAACAGGTCGCGACCCAGCGAATCGGTTCCAAGCCAGTACTGACCCGATGGCCCCTCGTCAAGACGGTCCTGCTCCTGGTGATCGAAAGTATGATAGACCGTCGAGGATACAACTTTATTCGTAGCCGTGCTTTTATAGGCACCACCAATATGTTGATAGATCAGCGGCCCAAAGATGGAAACGAGGACAAACAGGAGGATGAGCGCGATACTCGCTATCGCTCGACCATCCCGGCGCAATTTGCGCAACGATTCTTGAAAAGGCGTCGCGGGAGGCTTGGCAGCTTGTAGCCCCTCTTGAGGAGCGGTAGGAGCAGATTCGCCTGTCTCGCTGATCACCTCTAAGAACTCTGGTGCGCCAGTATCAGGAGCAACTACCCCTTGAGAGACCTGCTCGGCAGGCTTTTCTCGTGCATCCATTGATGGCGGCCTCCTTATTCAACCTTGATGCGTGGATCGACAACGGCATACAGAACATCAGAGAGCAGGTTCCCAAAGACAACGCCAATGGCGATCAGCATCGTCGTCGCCTGAATCACCGGGTAATCTCTTTGATAAATTGAGTTAATGGTAATACGAGCAATACCGGGAATATTGAAGATCTGCTCGATAAAGAACGAACCCGCAACCAGCAGGCCGAAGCTCAAACCGATGACCGTCACCAGCGGGATCAAGGCGTTGCGGAACGCGTGACGATATACCACAACTCTCTCAAGCAGCCCCTTCGCACGCGCCGTACGGACATAATCCTGGCCCAACACTTCCAGCAGACTCGTCCGGGTCAGGCGCGAGAAGTAGGCGAAACCGGCGGCACCAAAGACGAGAATAGGCACCAGCTTATACTGAAAATCTGTCCAATCGTATTGCCAGGGCGCTCCCCATTGCGACACCGGCCATTCTATGCCTGTCACTTTGTTAAACTGCAACACAAGGATTTGCGCGAAGACAGCCAGCACAAACGAGGGTAGAGCATAAATCGTTAACATCACGGTCATATTGACAGTATCCACCCAGGTTCTTGCCCGCAACGCCGAAATGATGCCCAGCGGGATCCCCAGCACCAATTGGAGCAGAAATCCCCAGAAAACCAGTTCGGACGAGATCGGCACTCCCTCTTTGAGAATATCCCAGACCGCGCGATTTTGAAAATGATATGAGGTGCCTAAATTGAAATGCAGCAGGTTCGAGAGGTAATGAAAATACTGCTGATACCAGGGAAGATCCAGACCATAATCATGTCGCAAACGAAGCCAGATAGCATAATTAAACTTCTCACCCATCAGGTCACGAATGGGATCACCGGGGGCAAAATAGCCCATGATAAAGGTGATAAACGTGACTCCGATGATCACAAAGATCAGGCCCAGCAATCTTTTGACAAAAAATCGGATCATGAACTTCCTCTCCAGTATTGAGAGTCATAAGATTGAAATGTCAGGGCAGAAATTGAAGAGCACGGAAACTTCCCATGCTCTTCAACCATCCTACCTACAAAATCAGCCCTACTGGGCGATGTAGACCTGTGCCCACTGCTCAGCGGACAACTGATCGTAGCCGTTTAGCTCGTAACTCACTACCTTTGGATTGATTAAGCGGTTGATGTTACGGTGGTAGAGAGGAATCCAACCCACATCGTTGACGATCTTCTGCTCGGCATCCTGGTAGAGTTTGAAGCGCTCCTCTTGATTCGAGCTGGCATCAGCCTGCTGCAATTCTTTCTGCACAGCCTGCTGCTCGGCAGCTGCGGGGCTATTGTTCTGACCGTAGTTCGACTGGTTATTCGAGACGCCCTTGGCAAAGAAGACGCTCAGCCAGTCCTGGGGATCAGAATAGTCGGCACCCCAGCCAGCGAACCAGATCTGCGCACCTTTGGGGTTGTTCTGCGCCGCCTGGATAGTGTCGTTGAACTTGGCGAGTTCCAACACATCCTGCTTCACCTTCACACCCAGATTGTCCTGCCACTGCTGAATGATCGCGCTGGCGATATCCTGGGTGAGCTTCTGGTTACGGTTGGTGAACGTCAACACTGGCAGATCTGCAACGCTCTTGATCCCCAGCTCTTGCAACCCTTCCTGCAACAACTGCTTGGCCTTATCAGGATTGCCAGAGGTGCTGGTGGTACCATCTGGCCCCTTGATATTGGGATTGTATGCCGGGAAGTTGGGTGGAATGATGTTGTTAGTGGGCTTGTGAGCGCCACGGTTGACACTCTTGTTCAAGAGATCTTTGTTGATTGCCAGCGCAAACGCCTGACGAACTTTGATATTGTTGAACGGCGGGGTCAGGTAATTGAGCGCCAGATACCAGGTGTTCAACTCAGGAACCGTACGGAATCCCTTAGCTGATTTGGCGGCATCCAGATTGACGGGCGGGATCGGCGTGTAATCATACTGACCGGCCTGATAGCCCTTGTAGGTCGTATCGAGGTCGCCGGAAAGCAGGAACTCGATCTTCTTCAGCTTGGGCTTGGTGCCAAAGTAGTTGGAGTCAGGGACAACGGTAAGACCGGTTGTATGAGAGTAGGACTGAACCTTGAAAGGTCCAACAGTGCCGCCCTCTTCCATATGATCGGTCCATTTGGTGCTGTACTTATCGATCAGCTTCTTATTGACGACGCTGGAAGCTGTGTAGGTCAGGGCCGCGAGGAAGTAACCAGCAGGTTTGCTAATCACGATCTTGACCGTCTTAGGATCGGGTGCCAACAGGCTGCTCCCAATCAGCGTCTTGACCTTACCAGCCTGGATCTCATCGTAGCCCTTAATCAGATCAAAGTAGAAGGCCACTTCCGACTTTGTTGCGGGATCAAGCGTACGATTAATGCTATAGATGACATCCTGTGAAGTAATCGGCGTACCATCGCTAAACTTCAGATTGTCTCTCAGCGTAAACGTATAGGTCAGGCCGTCCGGGGAAACCTGATGCGATGCGGCCAACTGGTCAACGACAACACCTTTGGCATCCAATGCAACCAGGCCGGAAAAGATCGTGCGAGCAATATAGTTGCCGTCAGAATACTGAATCAGGCCGGGGTCCAGACTGACAAAATCCGAGTTTGCAGCTTGCGGCCAGCGAAAGACCTGTTTATCATCGGGAGCTGGCGCTGAGCCATTGCTGGCACTACCAGAATTACCAGAAGAAGCTCCGCCGCCGCCACAGGCAGAAAGCAGCATCGCCACGAGGAGCAGCAGGGTCGTAATGAGTCCTGGCATCCACATTTTACGTTGTGGCATAAATATTCTCTCCTTACAACAAAAAATAGCTTGTCATATACAGCCCTAAAATGACCATACATGCATACAGAAGGACATCAAAAACTGATGAGTTTTTGCCCCATTCCTCCTTCATCAGAAAGAAAACGCTCAGGGAGATGTTTTCGCTCTGTCAACATATCTGTAATAAGTAATACGTCAATAATCATGCAGCACTCACACGCAATTTCCACTGCTTCCGATCAGGTGCATAACATGTACTACAATACTGATTTGAATGCTGTGACTGCTAAGCAACCTATTCATCATGATGGCACGGTTCATGATGCACTGAAGTAACAGCAACTATCCGCCCACAAAGCATCTGCCCATCCTGCTAAAGGGCATAATGACGCATGGAGGCTTAGTTACTGCTCTCACAGCATACTCAACAAATATGAATTGAAACTGAGATGTTCCTGAAGACAGACTGAGAATGCTGGCACAGTTCACCCACCAGTCCTTCAAAGTGGCACACATCTTGCAGCACCGCCACTTCCATCAATAATACCATGCCATGCCAATAGAATGCAACGTGCTGGAGACCCGCAGCGAGGCATCTCCAGCATTTCAGCTCACATCTACACCAACTGCAAGACATGCTCCGTTGATTGCTTCGTTGGTTGCTCCTCTTCTTGCGCTGGCAGCACGATATACTCTGCATCAGTCTTGCGCTTGAGGCGCAGCAATACCAGAGCGATAAAGGCTACTCCTCCTGTCACCAGCGATGAGCAGAGAGCGGTAGCAAGAAACATCGGCTTTTTCATGATCCCTCCTTGAAAAACTCTTCCTGCAATATCCAGTAGAGCCACTACATCATAGTAAAAGAATATCTATTACAATACGAAGACATCGCTCTTTCTGGTTCACAAGAATCGATGAGGCGCAAAAGTGCAGCATATATATTAGGGATGGAGATCACAGTCTCGTCTCTTTACTCAGGCCGATTGAGAGGAAGCAGAACAACAGGGCAAACGCTGCTTCATCGTAATATATAATATCTATACAATGTCAGCCCATGTATCCCACAATTCCCAATTGTATTTCTGTCTTTTGCACAGGAAAGGGGTAGTGACTATAATGAATACAAAGGTGTATCGTAGTGAACTGACACCGGTAAGCTTTCTTGAACGCAGCGCCCTGATCTTCCCGCACAAAACCGCCATCGTCTATGGTGAACGACGCTACACGTATCGCGAATTCGCGGAACGCGTCTACCGTCTCGCCTCCCGTCTGCGCGACATCGGCCTGCATAAACATGATCGTGTCGCGTTTCTCTGTCCCAACACGCCTCCGATGCTGGAGGCGCACTATGGCATCCCCGCAGCCGGGGGCATTCTGGTAGCAATCAACACTCGACTGAACAGTCAGGAGATTGGCTTCATCCTCCAACATTCTGGCGCGAAATACCTCTTTGTGGATCGCGAACTTGCCCATCTGATCGAGCCGCTCAACCTGGATGCCATCGAAGTGATTCACATCGACGACAGCGACCCGGAGAAAGATCCTTACGAGCAATTTCTGATTCAGGGTTCGCCCGAACCGGTCCAGAGTTGGCTCCAGGATGAAGAGGAGACGATCTCCATCAATTACACCTCCGGCACGACCGGCAACCCAAAAGGCGTGATGTATACCTATCGTGGTGGCTACCTCAACGCGCTGGGCGAAGTAATTGAAATGGGTATGACTAGCAGCAGCGTGTATCTGTGGAGCCTGCCGATGTTTCATTGCAACGGCTGGTGTACGACCTGGGCAGTGACCGCCGTTGGAGCCACACATGTCTGTCTGCGCAAACCAGAGCCGGGCGCGATGTGGGATCTCTTTGAAAGCGAGGGCGTGACCCATTACAATGGCGCTCCTACCGTGCATATCTTCCTGGTCAACCATCCAAAGGCCCATCGCCTCGAACGCCAGATTACCGCGACCATCGCCGGTGCCCCGCCATCTCCAACGCTGCTCGCACAACTGAAACCGCTCAATATTCGCCCCATCCACGTCTACGGCCTTACCGAAACCTACGGACCATATACGGTTTGCGAATGGCAGAGCGAGTGGGATCAACTCTCCGACGAGGAGCAGGCACGTTTACTGGCACGGCAGGGACAGGGCTATGTCACCGCTGAACGGGCACGCATCGTCGATACCGAGATGAACGACGTACCCCGTGATGGCGTGACGATGGGCGAAGTTCTGATGCGCGGGAACAACGTCGCAAAAGGCTATTACGGCAACGAAGAGGCCACTGCTAAATCGTTTGAGGGCGGCTGGTTCCACTCCGGAGATATCGGCGTCTGGCATCCCGACAACTATATCGAGCTGCGGGACCGCGCCAAAGATGTAATCATCTCGGGCGGCGAGAATATCTCGACTATTGAAGTGGAACAGGTTATCGTGCAACATCCCGCCGTGCTGGAATGTGCAGTCGTTGCCATTCCTGACGAAACATGGGGCGAGCGACCCAAAGCCTTTGCGACCCTCAAGCCGGGGAAAGAGGCCACCGAAGAGGAGATCATTGCCTTTTGCCGCGAGCGTATGGCGCACTTCAAGTGTCCCATTGCCATCGAGTTTGGCGAGCTGCCCAAAACCTCCACCGGCAAGATCCAGAAATTCGTGTTGCGCGAGAAAGGCTGGGCCGGACGCACCAAACGCATTAATTAGTCCCGTATTGCCTGTGTACTGGCTCCTGTTTCCTGGTGATCTGGTACTTGCTCCAGCGCGCCTGGAGCGTTGGAATGATCCCGCGCGGCATCAACAGCATCGTCACCAGGAAGAGGATGCCGTAGATAACCAGATAATAGCTGCTCTCGCTAAACTGGAGTGTGAAATATTGTTGTGTTGATTCCAGAACGAAGGCACCGAGAATGGGGCCAGTAAGCGATCCCAGGCCACCCAGAAAGGCCATCAGAGCAACAGCGAGGTCGAAGAGGGGATCGAAGGCAACCGCTGGATAGATCGACTCGACAAAATAGGCCCAGGTTGCCCCAACCATACCGACGATCAGGGCTGAAATCATAAACGCCGTCAGCTTGGACATGCCAGTTTTCACACCCAGACTCAGAGCGCGATCCTCATCGTCGCGAATCGCCAGCAAACCCAACCCATATTTCGAGTTGCGCACCCACCAGGAAACCGCAATCGCCACGAGCAGCAGCGCCAGAGAGGTATAGTAGAAGGGTGTGTTGAAAAAGTCGCCGCCCCAATCAGTTGGAATGGGCAGGCTGAGGCCGGTCGAGCCTTTGGTAATGCCCGTCAGATTATAGGTGAGCAGTTGCAGAATGAAAAACATAGCAATTGTCACCACAACGAAGGTATGCCGTCGCACGCGCAGGGCAATCCAGCCGAGGGGGATCGAGAAGAGCATCGCCACCAGCCCGGCCACCGGCACCAGCAAGAAGGGGAGATAGCCACCTGGCACCTTCCAATCCTGACACATAATCGCCAGCGCATACGCTCCAACGCCAAAATAAGCAGCATGTCCGAGGGCAATATAGCCAGTATAGCCCGAAAAGATATTCCAGCCAGTCGCCGCTGCCGCGAACAGCAACGTAAAGACCGCCACGCTCGTCACCGCTGGATTAGGGAAGAACAGCGGGAAACTCAGAGCAAGCAGTAACAAAAGTAGCAAGCTAATCGTTTTCACTCGTTTCATTGCCTTCTTCCTCCCACCTGCCCGAACAAGCCCTGTGGTCGCAGGATCAGGATAATGACCAGCAGAACGAAAAAGACGATATTGGCCCAGACCGGCGACCAGACAACGGCGGTCACATCCTCAATCACCAGCATGCTCACCGATGCGATCAACGCCCCCGACAAACTGCCCATGCCACCAAAGATAATGATCGCCAGCAACCGCGAGATCAGGTCGTAGGCGCTATTGGCGTTGAATGCATTGGTGGCTCCAAAGGTCATGCCCCCGGCAGCAGCGAGCGCAACCCCAATACCAAAGGTAATCGCCGAGACGCGCTCGACATTGATGCCAATCAACTCGGCAGCCGTGCGGTTCTCCATCGAGGCGCGCAGGCTATAGCCAAATTTCGTGCGATAAAGCAGGATATATAGTGCAGCCAGCAGGATGACAGCCAGCAAGAAGCCAAAGACATAAATATAAGAGAGGTAGAAGCTGCCAACGCGAAACGAGGCGGTAATATACCAGGCGTGCAACTGCACGAGATTCGCGGAGAAGATGAGATTGAGAATACCTTCGATCACCAGTGCTACGCCAAATGTCACCAGGATCGACAGCATCGTGCGTTCGCGTTTGATGGGACGGATAAACAACAACTCGATCAGCAATCCCAGCACAAACATAATCGGCATGGTCAGAAGCAGGCCGAGAAAGAGGTCGATATGGAGATACTGTTCCAGCATGTAGCTGAGGTACGCCCCCAGGATGACGAGCGCGCCCTGACCGATATTGATGATATCCATCACCCCGAAGACCAGCGTCAACCCCGATGCCATCAGCGCATAGACGCCTCCGGTTAATATGCCGGTCACGATGGCTTCAATAATAATGAGATACATAACATGTCCTCTTTTCGTGGACGAACAATAGATGAAAAATTACATTTCCGCGCAGCAAGGGTGTCGCCACGCGGAAATGCAGGGTTAGCATTGAGAGACTAGGGCCACGCGGGTTTGGGATATTCCGGTTTACTGGTCGCTTTATCGGTAGGATAGACGAGTCCGACAGATCCCTTCTGCCACTGGAAGACGTAGACGAGGCCGGACACGTTCTGGCCCACATCGTCGAACTTCGCATCGCCCTGGACGGTCTGGAAAGTATCGCCTGAATGCAGTTCTTTGATCAATGCCGCATTGTTGATGCTGTGAATCTTGTTTGCAGCCTGATAGAGTACCTGCCCGACTGAGTACGCCTCAGCAGTATCGGCGCTGATCTGATCTGCGGTGCCTTTGTACTGCGCCAGGTAATCTTTGACCATCTGAGCATTCTGATAGGTGTTGAGCGAAGGAAACCAGCCATTGGGATAGAAGATGCCCTCAGCCGTCTTGCCGCCACCGATCGGTCCAGTAAACTGAGATCCCTGATCAGGTCCGGCAGAGGCAACGATGGCTTTGGGGTTGAAGTGCTGCTGCTTGAACGCCTGAACGTAAGCAATCATATCGGGAAGCATTGAGCCTAAAATGACGAGTTGTGCGTTGGAGCCGATAATCTTTTGTGCAATCGGAGTAAAATCAGTGGTCTCCGCTGGATAGACCTGATAGGAGGCCGTCTTAATGCCGCCTTTTTCCAGCAGTTGCTTTGCCTGATCGACCATCGGTTGAGTGAATGGATCATCCTCGGTGGCATAAGCGGCTGTCTGAGGTCGCTGATCTGGCGGCAATGAGAGAATATATTGTGTAAAGCCGTTGAGCTGGCTGACGATAGGAGGCGATACGTCAAAAATATTATGCAACCCCTGCGTAAAGACGGAGGGACCGCCGCCTGCCCCTTCAAGCATCGTATAGCCGTAACGATTGGCAACAACAGATGCAGGTTTGGTCAGCAATGTAGAATACGGGCCTAAGACAAGATCGTCATGATCCACATTAATCAATTTTTGATAGTTTGTCACTACCTGGGTTGTGCTGCTGGCATCCGAAAGAAAGGTCAACTTGACTTGCCGGCCTAGCAAACCGCCCTGCTTGTTGACGCTATCTGCCCATAGTTGATAGCCCTGCTCGGTCGCTTTGCCATCGGCGGAAAAGTCGCCGGAGAGTGAAACTGAAACACCAATTTTGATCGGAGCCTGAGACTGACTCGTGCTGCTTGTTGTGGATGTGGTTGCCCCCTGCCCACATGCGCTACAAACAGCCAGAATCAGGATCAGAGCGCCAACGGTGTTGAGAGCGGTCCATCGCGCCACCATGTGTCGTTTGCGCACATTGTCCTCCTTGTATGCAATAGAAATACATAATACCTACATTACGCCGTTTTTCGGGGGAATCCACACCTTGCTTTCAGGATGTTTTTGGATAGGAAACTGCGCCAACGAAAAGACATGCCTTTTCGTCCGCTATTGGTATGATAAATAGACCAGATGAGAGGAAAATGAAATTCTATACGCATTCTCAGCTATTCATGTTAACGCGGCAAATGCTCTCCCTATTCGATCAAAGTGCGGTTCATCCAAAAGTGTTTCGCACAGGGAGAGACACATCCTTTAGGATAAAAGTTCCTCTGGCTTGCAGCGAGATGCCGGGATAGCATACAACACAGGGAGAACGATAGATGTATCATTCTCCCTGCTTCTATTGACTACTATTGATAGGACTATAAAAATGACGTTACATGCACAATGGCAAGCGCTGGATTCTCTCATCGCGACATGGTGGGAGGGAGATCTGCATACCGCTCGCGAAGAAGATTTGCGTCAGGATAGCACCGGCACGCTCCTGTTCCTCCCTCATCCCTATAGTTCGGCGGGAGGCAGCGAGGCCACGTTCCCGGAAATGTACGCCTGGGATACCCATTTCATCAATCTGGCCCTGCTGGAACATGGACGCTATGATCTCGTTCGTTATCATATATTAAACTATTTATTTGAGATCGAGCGTTATGGATTTATGCCCAACGGCAACCGTACGTTCTACACGACACGCTCACAAACGCCCGTGTTCCCGAATAGCATCTGGAGCTACTATCAGGCCACCGGGCAACGCGATATCCTCCATCTCGCCTATCCCTTGCTCAAGCACGAATATACTGATTACTGGCTGGCCTCTCACCACCAGACGCCAACAGGATTGGCAACAAACCGCGATCTGGGAGAACCCAATGTTCCTCCAGAACTGGCTGATGAAGCGGAGACCGGCCTTGATTTTACCGCGATCTTCGAGGGTAATGTTCGCCAATGCACGCCGCTGATTACCAATTGTGCGCTCGTTCAGTACGCCCGTGTGCTGTCATGGATGGCGCAGGAGTTGGGCGAACGCACCGAGGCGCTACGCTGGCAAATGGAGGCGAAAGAGCGCATTCAGCGCATTCAAGATCTCTGCTGGAACGAAGAGGCCGGTTTCTTCTTCGAGTACAACTACGAAAAACAGCAGCAACTCCCGTACTGGTCGCTCTGTGCTTACTGGACGCTATGGGCCGCCATCGCCACTGAAGAGCAGAGCAACCGTCTGGTCGAAAACCTCTCACGCTTTGAGCAGCCCTATGGATTGGCCACAACCGATCAACAGTACCGCAGCCCGCATACCGAGTTCGATTGGGTCCAGTGGGGCTACCCGGCTGGTTGGGCACCACTGCACATGATTACCGTCAGTGGTCTGGATGCGTACGGCCATCACGAGCAGGCCCGTCGTGTCGCGGAGAAGTTCCTCTCTCTGCTGATTCAGATCTATCAACAGACTGACAAGCTGTATGAAAAATACAACGTTGTGGATGGCAATGTGCAACTGCCGAAAGAGCGTACGGCAGAGGTGCCATCACTGCATGGCTGGACATCAGCTGCCGCTGTGATTCTGGGCCGTCGCGTCTTCACGGACCGCCTGGCCTTTTGATAACATGAGCTGAAAATCTCGTTGAAGAGCAATTGGCTGATATTGGCTGGTTGCATTTATGTAAATTGACTCTGGACAGCTTCCACCAATAGGGCGTACAGTCTAATTAAGGTGTCTCTCGCCTGTACGATGGCGAGAGACACTTGTATAGTTTGTACGTTTTATCACGGTAACAAGGGAGATCAAAGATGCAGATAAGATGGGACCAGCAGTACGCTCAACGCACAAGCCGTATGAGCAGTTCGGCAATTCGTGAACTGTTAAAACTCACCGAATTGCCAGATGTTATTTCTTTCGCCGGCGGGCTACCTGCCCCAGAAGTCTTCCCGGTAGAAAAGATCTCTGCTATCTCACAACGCCTGCTGCAAGAGGCCGGACCACAGGCACTCCAATACAGCGCAACAGAAGGATATCGTCCCTTACGCGAACTGCTGGCTCAAGCCGCCTCTCAAGACGGCGCACCCGTTACCGTAGATAACGTATTGATTACTTCAGGTTCGCAACAGGGATTGGACCTCCTGGGCAAAGTGCTGGTCGATGAGGGCGATACCTTGCTGGCAGAGTCCCCAACCTATATGGGCGCGCTTCAGGCATGGGCACCCTATGGAGCCAGTTACGTCACGCTTCCATCGGACGACGACGGCCTGGTTCTCGACGATCTGGAAGCCGTCTTGCAGAAGCGCCCGAAGTTTATCTATATCCTGCCCAACTTCCAGAACCCCAGCGGGCGCACGCTCTCACTGGCACGCCGCCAATATCTGATCGAAGCGACCACACGCTACGGCATCCCCATCGTGGAGGATGATGCCTATGCTCGTCTCCGCTTTGAAGGTGACCAGTTACCTTCGCTGATATCGCTTGTAGTACAGCAGAGCAGCGACGATACTGGCTATACGGGCCACGTTATCCACCTGGGCACGTTCTCGAAGATCCTCTCGCCTGGCATCCGTCTGGGATGGATCATCGCCCCGGCCCAACTTATTAGCAAACTGGTCCAGGCCAAGCAAGGAACCGACCTGCATACGCCGACACTGACACAGATGCTCGCCTATGAAATGGTTCGTGCTGGACACGTCGAAGAGCATATCCCGCTGATCCGCAATGTCTATCGTACACGACGAGATGCCATGCTTGCGGCCCTCTCGGAACACTTTCCAGCCGATGTTACCTGGACACATCCTCAAGGCGGTATGTTCCTCTGGGCAACTTTACCGGAAGAAATGGATAGCAGCAAAATCCTGGAGGAGGCGGTTCAGGAGAAAGTGGCCTTTGTGCCGGGCGTGGCCTTCCATCCCTGCGGCGGTGGAGAAAACACCATGCGCCTCAACTTCTCTAACGCCAGCCCGGAGAAGATCCACGAGGGCATCACACGGCTTGGGCAGGTGCTTTCCAGACAAAAAAGCGCGGCTCGATAACACAAACTAAAATTACCCAGAAGTTTCGTAGTCGAGCGATTTATCGCGGTGGTGGAAACGCTTGTGAAGCCGCCCCACCGCGATAAATCGCTCGACTACGAATCACTTTATCGCATCTATTGCTTTCAGGACTGCGCTGGCCTTGCAACAACCAGGTTGCTCGTGACAACCTTCTCTGGATGAAGTTTGATAATGACGCGATTCGGCTCTTTGACCAGCTTCAAAAACTGCTCCCTCTGCTCCCCAGCAGTGTATTTGATCACAAGCCGCTCTGCAAGCTCGCCAGCATTGGGGTGAGTCTGATCGAAAATCTCGGCCTCTCCATATGCTGCCACATAGCCTGGACCCTCATCAACAATCAGCGAGATCGACGGATCACGCTGGATATTGGCATACTTGGCACGATCTGTCGTAATGCTGACATAAAAATCCTCGCCGTCCCATAAATACCAAACTGGCGTCACATGAGGTGCGCCCGAACGCCGATTGACGGCAAGAATAGCGTTATTGCGTTGCGTCAACAAATCTTGTAACTCTTGAGGAATCATAACGTGTTCTCCTCCAACTACTCTTCTCTCATATTTCAGCAGCCCATCACAGGCCACTGTTTACTGTAACTCATACCATTACAGTTTAGCAGCTAACTGTAAGAAAATCAAGTACAGTTTCTCGAAAAGCCAGAGTAAGATTGCAGAGGATCAGTGATTGACGGTGGAGCGCTTTATCATCGATGCGATAGTATGGTTGCTGAGGGTTTGCAGAAGGCTCTGTTCGGCTTCGGCAGCTACCTCATCTAAGGCTTGTTGGAGCGGCTCGTTTTCTCCCCGAGGACAGGCCATCTCATCGTGAGGTGTGGCAGCTTTGACGGCCAGATAGACCTCGGCCAGTGTGATACACTCAGCCGGTCGCGCGAGATAATATCCGCCATCGCGCCCCTCACGAGCAAGCACAATATTGGCCTGCCCAAGCTGTGCCATGACGCGCCGCAAAAAGACCGCGTGGGCATTCAGGCCACGTGCCATCGCAACGCTTGAGCAGATATCACCCGTCTCGGCAAGGATTACCAGCCCCCGCACGGCCACTCTGAACCATCCAGAAATGAGCGTGTTTTTGTTCATAGCAAGATTCATACCAGCACCTCCACGTTAATTGTAACCGAAACGAGTGCAGTTTGCCAATAGGACGCCCGTTACTGTTGCTTACGCCCCTTCAACAGCGCAACATCGGTATTGAACTGTTTGAGATGCCCATCATCTGCGGTCACAGCAAAATACCGCTGAGCTTCCTCGCTGGCAGTGAGGATGAAACGCTCCAGTTTGGCCTTCTCGCTGGCCGCAAGCTGAGAGCGCGCCGTCCAGTCATCGTAGTTGTGGGTACGGCGAAAGACCTCTTCCAGTTCAACGGACAGACCAGCATCGGCAAAGAAGCGCCGCCACTCTATCAGCGTGCAGCAGCGCCCATGTGAGCTATCGCGCCGCTTCTCAACGGTATTGATAAAAGTGTCCAGTGCAGAAGCATCGGGCGCGATATTATCAATGAGCAAGAAGATGCCGCCCGGCTTGAGAACGCGTGCAACCTCCTGCACAAAGCGCGCCACATTGGGAAAGTGGTGAGGGGCGATGCGACAGGTCACGCGATCAAAGCTGGCAGAGGCAAAAGGTAAATTCTCAGCGTCAGCCGGCACAAACTCGGCGTTGGTCACGTTCTGAGACAACAGAAATGCACGCGCTTTTTCCAGCATACGTGGCGTCAGATCGCTCACAACAATGTGTGCGACATGTGGTGCCACAGCAAGTGCAGTATGTCCGCCGCCGGTCGCAATATCCAGCGCTTGCTGCTGCGCATCCCATTCGCCTAGATCTACAAGCCGTTGCAGATCCGAGCCTGTCCGATGTGTGGTGCTGGTCACATAGTTCTCTGCTGTGCGGCTAAAGTAGTCCTGCACACGAGCTTTTTTCTCGTCGCTATCCTGCGGTGATGTTTGCGTCATATCTCGTTACTCCTCTCTTTGAATCAGCAAGCCCTCGTTTCCGCGCAAATGGATCTCGGACAACCGCACAGAGTCTTCCCGATCCAGGTGCGTTGAGATAAGGACACGTCCCTGTCCGTTTTCGTCAAGTTTGACAACCTGTTCCTGAGCCGAGAAGTTGAGAGCCACCAGATAGCGCGTACCCTCGTGCTGACGCTGATAGACGAAACAGGTGCTGTTATCTTGATCGAACGATTGATATGAGCCAATCGTCAGGGCCGCAAGAGATCGGCGCACGTTCAGCAAGGTGCACGTCAGCGCCAGGAACGAGCGCGGGTCTTGTTGCTCCGCCGTGACATTATAGGTTTGATAGTCTTCGGCGACCGGCAACCAGGTGGTCACGCCTGGCGTGCTAAACCCGGCGTTGGTGCTGCCGTCCCACTGCATCGGCGTGCGCTCGTAATCGCGGCTATGTTCAGGATTGTCCTTGCCAGCTGGATCATACAACAATTCACGCGGCACATACCCATTGAGCATCCCAAGCTCATCTCCATAGTAGCAGGTCGGGGTTCCGCGCAACGTCAATAACAGCATCTGTGCCACTCGCGCCTGCTCACGGCCAACCCGCGTGGCGATACGTGGTCGGTCGTGATTGCCCAGCACCCAGTTTGGCCACGCTCCATCGGGTAAGCCGTTCTCATATTCATCCACGATCTGACGAATCGCACGTGCCTCCCAGGTCGGGTTGGTCACAAGCTGGAAGTTGAAGGGGAGATGTGTCTCGTCGAGCGTCTCGCCGTAATATTGCATCAGACGAGGAATTGGCAAATAGATCTCACCAATAAAGACACGCTCACCATAGCTATCGAGCAGGCTGCGCATCTCACGGATAATATTATGAACTTCTGGTTGATCTTCAGAATACTGCCGGAATTGACTCAAGACGGGAGGATCGCCCGGCTTCCAATCGGGATTCGAGGGATTATCGCGCAACTGCTCATCTTTAATCAGCATCCAGAGCACATCGACGCGAAAACCATCAACCCCACGATCCAGCCAGAAGCGCAGAACATCATACATCGCCTCGCGTACCAGCGGATTGCGCCAGTTGAGGTCGGGCTGTTTGACATCGAACAGATGCAGATAATACTGACCCGTCTGCTCATCGAACTGCCAGGCGGAACCGCCGAAAAAACTGGTCCAGTTATTGGGAGGACCACCATCAGGAGATGGATCACGCCAGATATACCAGTCGCGCTTTTCGTTCTCCTGGCTGGCACGGGACTCCTGAAACCAGGGATGCTCGTCGGATGTATGATTGGGAACGTAGTCGAGAATGAGCTTGAGATCGCGCGCATGGGCCTGCTCGATCAACACATCCATATCATGCAGAGTGCCAAAAATAGGATCAACATCAACATAATTGGCAATATCATACCCAAAATCGGCCATTGGAGATGGATACATGGGAGAAAGCCAGAGCGCATCGACGCCGAGCCAGCGCAGGTAATCTAGCTTGCGCGTAATGCCCGCAAGATCGCCGATACCATCACCATTACTATCAAAAAAGCTACGGGGGTAAATCTGATAAATCACGCTAGTTTGCCACCACGAGGGCGTTTGCAGCATATGTTATTCCTCCACATATGACATATTTTCCGCTAGAATGGCTTGCTGCCTGCTTAATTATGGGCAAGCACCATCCTATTCTCTTGACGCATGCTCTCCTCAAGACTATAACATGCATAGAACAACAATATCACACAGATAGATTGGTGCGTAAGCATGACAAAGATACCTGCGGGATTGGAGCGGAGGCGCGAAGATCTGGCACTTATTACCGGGCACGGTCGCTATGTCGATGATCTCAGACCAGCCGCCGGTCGTCCTCCTGCCCTCCATATCGCGTTCGTGCGCAGCCCGTACGCTCACGCGGAAATAGGCCAGATTTCCCTGGATGCGGCCCTGGCACTGCCCGGAGTCGTTGCAGCATTTACCAGCCCAGAGCTGGCAAGTACCATGCGCCCGATTGAGGGTGCCACGATACCTGGCAGCAAAAGACCAGAGCGGCGTCCGCTGGCAATAGGCAAGGCACGCTATACAGGCGACCCGGTAGCGGTCGTCCTGGCCGAGAATCGCTACCTGGCCGTAGATGCCCGCGATCTGGTGGATGTCGATTACGAGCCGCTGCCAGCAGTGATTGATATCGAAGCAGCGCTGGCACCTGCCGCTCCGCTGCTGTATGAGGAGTTCGGCTCAAATGTGGGCCTCGTCGCAAAGGTTGAGGGCGGCGATATCGAGGCCGCATTTGCACAGGCGGACCGAACGCTACTCCTGCGACTGGTGAATCAGCGGCTCGTGCCTGGCTCCCTCGAAACACGCGCCTGCATGTTCGACTTCGACCCCGAAAGCGGCCAATTGACAGCATGGCTCTCCTCGCAATCGATCTTCCGCGCCCGCGAAACGCTGGCAAACTTCCTGGGCCTCGATAAAAGCCGCATCCACGTCCAGAATGCTGATGTTGGCGGCGGCTTCGGTGCCAAAAACGCCTTTCTGGGTGAAGAACAGGTAACGGCAGCGCTGGCAATGCGCCTGGGACGTCCGATCAAATGGATCGAGGATCGCACCGAAAATCTGATAGCACAAACGCATGGCAGGGGTCAGATCAGCTATGTTGAGGCTGCATTTCAAAACGATGGTCGCTTGCTTGCCATAAAAGCGCGTACGGTCGGCGATATCGGAGCCTTTGTCGCGGGTGTCTCACCGGCAATCCACGCACGCACCGGCCTGATGCTCAACGGTCCCTATCAGGTTCAGGCGATCGAGAGCATTACGCTTGGAGCCTTTACCAATAAAGCGCCAACAAACGCGTATCGTGGCGCTGGTCGTCCCGAAGCCGCCTATATTCTGGAACGCGTCATTGATCGTATCGCTCATGTGCTAGAACTCGATCCCGCCGTCGTACGCAGCCGCAATTTTCTGCCGCCGGACGTTTTCCCCTATCGAACTGTAACGGGTGTGCAGTATGACAGCGGCAATTATCAGGCGGCGCTGGATCGTTTGCTTGAATTGGGAGATTACCAGGGGTGGCGCGAGAAACAGCGTGAACGGCGAGCATCTAATAGTGACAAACTCTTAGGTATAGGTCTTGCCACTCCTATCGAGTTATCAGGAGACGCAGGAGCCGCGCCCGGTCCTCGTGAAGCTGCGACCGTGCGCATTCGTCCCGATGGTACGCTGCTGGTGCAGAGCGGCGTCTCACATAACGGGCAGGGACACTTCACGGCCTTTGCTCAGATCGTCGCCAACACCTTGCACGTTCCGGCTGAGCAGGTAGAGGTCCAGATGAACGATACGGCGCTGCCAGCATTCAGTATCGGCACCTTCGGCAGTCGCGTCACCCAGATGGCAGGCTCCGTCGTGCTGCTGGCGGCTGAAGCTGTTCGCGAGAAAGCATTGCAGGTTGCGGCCCACGTTCTCGAAGCTGCCCTTGCCGATCTTGTGCTGGAAGATGGACGCGTCTTCGTGCGAGGGACGCCAGCGCACACGGTTGATCTCGGCACATTAGCGCGTCTGGTGGAAGAACAACCCACGCTGATTGAGCAAGAACCGCCTAATCCCGTAAACGGCGCACCAATCGCAGGGCTGGCAGCATGGCGCTCATTTGCAGCTGAGGGGGCAAGCTATTCCTCTGGCGCTCACCTGGCCATTGTCGAGGTTGAGAGCGAGACTGGGAATGTCAGCATCTTGAGCTATGTGGCGGTAGATGATTGTGGACGCGTCCTCAACCACTATCTTACCGAGGCACAAATACAGGGCAGCCTGGCTCAAGGAGTCGGACAGGCGCTCTATGAAGAGGTTGTCTATGACGAAGAAAGCGGTCAGCCACTCACTGCAACCTTGATGGACTACGCTCTCCCCAGTGCGGAACAGATACCAGACTTCGTAACGGATTTCGTGGAGACGCCTTCACCCTTCAATCCGCTGGGAGCGAAAGGCGCTGGCGAGGCTGGCTGTATCGCGGCACCGCCAACCATTGTCAATGCCGTGCTGGATGCGCTGGCACCGCTGGGCATTGCCACAATAGATATGCCGCTCAAACCTGAAAAGATCTGGACGCTGATCCAATCCGCACGCCAGGGAAAGCTCGCACAGCATGAACTGGCATTTCCTGAGTACTTCACACGCCATACACAACAATAAGACCGCAACGGCCGCAGGAGCGTTGATCTATGCACCTCCTGTGGCCCACACTATGTCTTTTCTGAAACGACAACAATATGAGACTGCTTATTCGTTTCCCAGCTCCTCATCATCGGGCTTTCCCGTATATGGTGGCAATTGCCAGAGTTCTTGCTCCACCTGTTGCCAGACGAGCAACTCTGCCTGTCTGAGATCGATAGCATGCCCCTTTCTTAACTCTTCCATCATTACGTCGGAGACGCGCTGACGAAAGTTTGCCAGATATTTCGCCTGAAGACGATAATATGGCAAGACATGCAAATTGATGTCGTTCATAGCGTAGAATTCATGGGCCTCGAAGACCAGCACCAGTAATTCGGAATACTGCTGGATCAACTTTTGTCGAGCAGGAGTAAAATAATCAGGTTGCGTACAGGAAACAAGCAGGCAACCCGCAACCCTATCAGAGCGAAAAATAGGATAGGCTGCCGCACTTCTCTCCCATTGCACCCAATGAGCAGGCAACACCCCTTGCTGCTCTTCGCTATTTTGAATGATGCGCGGGTGACAGGAACTCACAGCATATCCCGCCAGTGACTCGGCTCCAAGAAAGACGGCATACGACTCCAGATTGATCCCCCAGGGAGGCGTACCATAGCCAGTGCGCTCGCGCAAGCTACAAACCTTTCCATCTATCGAAGGAGGCATACACTGCGCAATAGTGACAGCCATACCCACCTGGAGAGGATCGAGTTGCCCCAATATCTGCTGTAATGTCAGGCTCATTACAGACCAGGAACGTTGCAGCACAGGCGTCGCTGAATAGGCGTTGAAAATACGAGCATAAAACTCTGAAGGAATCTCGTCTTGATCGTCTTCTTTCATGGTTTCTTCGTCAGCAAAGGAAAAGGTAGGGAATTCCTGCCGAATCAAATCCAGCATAGTACTCCGGTATTGTGGAGGAATCACAGTCATTAGATGACGCAAATGGATGGGCCTGGGCGTTGAAGACTTACCGACCCAACGTGAGAGCGTAATAGCGTTGACTCCTAACGCTTGAGCAATCCTTTGCTTCTCGTGGACATCTTGAATCAGGATTCCCAGCAAATCTCGCCAGGTATGAAATTTTTCCACGTAGCTCACCTTGCCGCCAAATAATTTATGCAAATATGCAGGTCTCTTATCATAACAGTTCACACATTTCAGGTCAACTGCTTGTCTGTGCCCATTTTCATAACGAGTAGAAAATAGAAAAATAGAGAAAATAGAGATAACGCTTTCACCGCTATGACATCTGGGCAGTTGTTCAGACCGTTTTACCCATGCCGTCATGGGACATGATTTGTAGTATACCATGCCTGCCCCATTTGTGGCCCTATACTTATGATGAAAAATACCTGATGCTTGCTCAAAGTACAAGATTTTTATGATCTTTTTATATCACAAAGTTCGTGGCTAGTAATGGGTAATTTTACCGATGTATCAAGCTGCTTCAATCAGTACACTTACAACTAGTAAATAAAGATGAAAAAATATTCATTTTTCTGACAGAGTTGTCAGAAAACCAGGCATGGCACACTCTAGTTCTACTAAATTAAGAAGGCAGGTCTTTTCATGCCTTTCATCACATAAAATGCACATTCAACATGTATGCTGCTTGATAAGCTACCATCTTGTGGCAGAAAGGAATTTAATGTATATATGGAAGCTATCAAAGAACACTCCGAACTAAGTTATTACAACATTTGCCTTGATCAAACAGAACTTATCAAAATGAACTCTGTTACCGCCTCGCATTGCAAGCATTTTATAGAAAAATATGTCATTGGGATCACCATATCAGGCGCCAGGCGCATAGAGTATCGCAACATCGTTTCAGAAGGAGTCGGCGGGGGTAGCATTTATGTACTGGAGCCTGGAGAAACGCTGATCAGTCAGGCAAAAAATCTCACCTGTCAGCACTTATACGTCGAACCGGTATTGCTGCAACGTATAGCGGAGGGAATTGACGAACAGGGGAAGCCCCTGCCACATTTTCGTCTTCCTCGAATTCTTGACGCATCTCTATATGCAACGTTACATGCTCTCTACGCAAGATTCGCCGATCCCATTTCTCATCTACAACGGAGGGAAATGCTCTTTCATGCTCTTGGGAATTTGCTTCTTTCCTATTCAGAAAATCGTAGCACTCCTCGTCGTCTGGGATGGGAACGCCCGGCTATCAAGCGCGTCAAAGCGTACATGGACGAGCATTATGCCGAAGAGATCTCCCTGGAAGATCTCGCCTGCATTGCCAACCTGAGCGCATTTCATCTCGCCCGCATCTTTCGACAGGCCATTGGTCTGCCTCCTCACGCTTATCAAGCTCAAGTACGATTGGATCATGCCAGGAGATTACTCTCTCAAGGCCTCTCTGTTAGTTATGTTGCCAGCGAAACTGGCTTTTTTGACCAGGCACACTTTACCCACCAGTTCAAGCGCTACTTCGGTGTGACGCCTGGCACCTATATGAAAACCGCACGTTTCTATAGCCTTGCAGATACCGAGTCTGCTCCCCTAGCCAACACAGATGAGCTACGGAGCGTTTTCAGTTCTTCCCCAGAATAAGAGCTAAGAAAAATAGCACGAACACATTCCCTACTTCACTTTCGCCTTGATAATTTTAACTAATAATCTAATAATCTCCCTTACTTCGTAGTGGAGCGATTTATCGCGTAATTCTGCATATACGCGATAAGTCACTCCACTACGAAATCTGGTGGGTGCCTGGAACTGAATCCCCATTCCCAACTGGTATTCATTGCTAGCCGTGGTGGGCATTACTCCCCTTCCTGGACCTCGATGATTTCATCAGCCTCCTGTGATTAGTAACATTTGAAAACTGATGTTGGAGACGCCTGGCAACGCTCCAACATCAAAAGAGCGAGCTATCTCTCTGTCCACTTCTCAACTGCCCTCCCGCACGCGCAACACTGACACGGCGATAGGACAACTGCTAGAGCATGAAGCACAATACTGACAGAACAGAATGCCCTGATTTCCCCTGCCCGGAGGAACCGCTATAAGTATAGCTGAGCAAAGGCGAGGGTACATCCGTAAAGTCACCTGCTTCCGTCTTGATTTGGGGAAGCAATGAACCGGTAATTCTACCAGGTATATCTGACAAAATAATAGGGTAAGCGGCTGTGCAAAGAGGAATCTACCTCCAAATTTCAGTCACCTCAACATCTCCCATAAGAGGCATATTCACATTCAGATAGAGGCAAGTCTGGGTGAATATGCCGTCTTGCCTCAGCCTTCCTAATTTTGCAGCTTAAAGAAGATGTGCCTCACCAAATACGGCGTGCAACTTCTCAGCAAATGCTCGTGGATGACTGATAAAGCCTGCATGATGACCAGGGAACTCTACAACGGTAGCTCCAAGAGCCTTTGCTACTGCAACAGCACAAAGATAGCCAAGATATGCTCGTCCAGCACTTCCTCCAGCAATCACGATGGAACTCGACGCCGCCTGAAGCGCGGGAATATCGAGTCGGTAGTGCTGGACCGCTGGAAATGTATACTTGAAGAAGGCTTCAGCATCGACCTCCCTCCATTGCGGTATGTTAACCCTTGCTTCCACATTCTGGTAGTTCACTCCAATCTGGATCGCAAACTGACGTAGTGCTGAAGCCGCTCCCTCACTATGATACGTCTCAAGAAGTTGCCCGTGTTCTGGATCAGGAGCAGGCAACAGATAACGTGCCGGTGGCTCATGTGCGACCAGGCTATGCACCTGCTTGCTATGATGTGCAACCAGATCTAACCCGATAAGAGCACCTGCACTACTCCCAAACACATAGGCAGGTTCACTTGAAAGGTGCATGAGTATACGGTAGGCGTCGTTGCTCTGCATCTCCAGATATACCTCCTCATGCTGATCATCAAGTGAACTACCCGCTATCCCTCTCCGGTCGTAGGTGACGACGGTATACCACTCAGCAAGATGGCTGGCAACTTGCTCAAAGCTCTCTCCCACACCACCTCCACCCGCAATCAGGAGCAGCAGAGGACCAGAACCACGTATCGTATATGAGAGGCTGGCCCCCGGGACACGCAACAGATCACTCTTTTTAGCAGTCATATGGAATCCTCCTTGCCGTTTTTCTTATACGGTGTGACGGAGATACTATTTCTAGTGCGAAACGGGGGGATGATTAACTTCATGAGAGAACTGGTTTGCAGGTATTCTAAGCGCCTTTTGTTGATGTCGTCGGCGTATCCATGCAAAAAGCAGTGTTCCCAGCAGTATTCCTCCAAGCAAACTGTAGCGCACGATAGGGCTGACTACCAAAAACTGTTCCACTGGTAGCGTCACAACCAGTACACTGTTTATGCCACATTCCAGAAGCAAAGCGCTCCCCCAAATAAGAGTGACTGTTACCCAGGATGAGCGAGGAATCTCTGTGAGCAGATGTCGGGGCTGTTGTTGATTGGAAGGAGTCCTAGATAGCGTATTTTCGATGAGCCATAGCAACAACGGCCTGGGAGTCAAGAGTGAGACGAGCAACAGAACGCCATGAACTCCGATGATTAAGGAAACGCTGAGCAATACCCATCTCGCGTCGTTAAATACCAATGCGATGAAGATTTTGAGCCCAATCGTCAACAGAGAAAGTATTCCAAGTGGATTGAGACGATGGCGGCTCACTAAACTCATTCCTGTACGAACTACAGGGGCAAGACCGGCAAGCACCAGGGCAAAAACTGCTGACATATGGGGTAATGCCAGGCGGTAGATAAACACAGGAGCAACGACGCTGAAGATGAGATCTGGTAACATGGCATTCACGATCTGGCCTCTGAGTTGATGAAAGCTTGATCTAAGATGCTCTGACATATTATTTTGTGCCCTTTCCTTGAAACTCGTTTATATGTCGTCATGTAGTGATTACGTCCTTGCGTGTGGACGCATAGTTCTATTGGGATATACACGGCTGATGTACAAATCAGCCGCAATATATACCTTCGCTGCCTCAAGACTGATGTGCTGATGGCATGAGGATGCGCAAGAGAATAGCAGTTTCAGGAAAGTGGAACTGCTCAGGTCCATATATTGCTCTTCTAGTCAGTCCGACAAGACAGGCAAAAAAAGCTGTTATCATTTGATCTGGATCATCCGTCGCAACCTCGCCACTAGCCTGCCCTTCAATGATCAGATGCCTCATCAAATCTTGAAGAAGCTGCATTCGCTCACGTACCAGTTCACGTAGTTCTCCAGATGTCGCCTTATCGCTGAGTACCTGGCTTAAAAGTTGATGGAATTCGGGATGTTCACGCCTGTTTTCCACCAGCTTTGAAACCAACAAAGCCAGACGTTCTCCTGGCGTCCCTGGCATCTCTTGAATGTCGCTCAAAGTAGCGGGATTGGCTTGCAATGCTTGTTCAATCAACGCCCGGAAAATTGCCTCCTTGTTGGCAAAATAGCGATAGGCTAGCCCTTGACTGACTGCAGCTTCAGCGGCAACATCGGCCATTGTCGCCGCCTTCCCCTTATGCGCAAAGACTTTCCTGGCAGCATCCAGGATCTTTGCACGTTGTATTTCGCGCTGATGTTGATTCGTTGCATCTATGTGCTGCATAGCAAAATCCTCTTTCCTCGTGAATGAATGGTTCATTCACGAGTATACTTACCGGGCTTATAGTTGTCAAGTGTGTAATGGAAGGCAGATATAATAGATACCCTACATCACATCTCAAACAACTGACCTTTTTCGCAATGAGGGATGGCGTTCATCACAAAGAATGCTTCGGCGTGATGCACAATTTGCATCACGAGACCATGTTTTTCCGGGGAGGAGTATGATGTACTCTTCTCATGTGTTCAAGGCCCCGCCAGATCAGCGCGGGGTCTCTTTTTCTCTGAGAAAGGATTCGTGATGTCGAAAGCTGAGCACAAACCTCTTCCCCTGTGGCACAACCGGGACTATTTGCTGCTGTGGGGCGGTCAGGTGGCTTCCTGGAGGATGCGTCGACGCTCTTGGAAACGCAGGCGCAATCCTCTCAAACTATGCGAGGTGAAGCGTTCTCTTCGTTACGATCTCTCTTCCACCTGCTCCTCCAGGTTCCAGATCTGGCGAAGAGCCTGCAATGCTTCATCAAGGCCTGCTCCAAGGGTACGTGCCTGAGCGGCAAATTGTTCTGCTGCTTGCTGCAAGCGGGAAGTGCGTTCCTGCGACGAGAGCATGGGACGCCGTTCAATGATGACCGAACCGCGTCGGCCCTCCCCTTCTTGAGATAGTTCTTTCTCGATGACTTTCTCTCTCCCTTCTCAGACTAGAGAGCGCTGAGCAGTTCCGTTTCAATGCGAGTACGGATGGCATCGCGCACCTGACGATAGACGGCCCGCTGCTCCTCTTCGCTGCCTTTGGCCTGTGATGGATCGGAGAAGGACCAGTGCCGCCTGTGTCTGGCCTCTGGGAAAAAGGGACAGGTTTCAGCCGCCGCGTCACACACCGTAATAACTTCATCAAAGGGTTCGCTCAGATACCGATCCAGTGTTTTTGATGTCTGCCCGGCAATATCGATACCTAGTTCACTCATGACCTCAATTGCCAGAGGGCGAACATGTGTGGCCTCTGTCCCAGCACTGTGAGTTTCAAACTGCTCACCTCCCAGGTATCTGAGCGACCCTTCTGCCATTTGCGAACGGGCAGAATTATGGGTACACAGAAAAAGAACGCGTCGTTTCATGTGTTCTACTCCTCTTCATGATACTGCTTCCTTGTTTGCTTTTCTTCCGCTCTCGCTACAGGTTCTCTGATAAGGTTAGGGGCGACGCTGATCAGCGTCGCGCAAGATCCGATAGACAAGAGCGCCTGCAATAGCTCCGAGGAGCGGCGCGAGCAGGTAGATCCATTGATCGGTCCAGGTTCCACTCATCAGGGCCGGGCCAAGCGAACGAGCCGGATTCATCGACGCTCCGCAGATGGGGCCGGCAAAGTTCGCTTCCAGGGCAACGGTTGATCCAATGGCCAGGGCCGCCGCCTGTCCAACGGCCCGCGTATCGGTTGCCATTGCCATAATGACAAACATTAAAAAAAAGGTGAGAATCGCTTCCAGCCCGAACGATTGCCAGATACCTCCGCAGCCCATTGGTACCGTGCTGCCCAAACGGGCCACATTTCCAAGCAACACCCGCAAGCACCCTGCGGCGAGAGCAGCACCTAGCAGTTGTGCAAGCCAGTAGCCAGCCAGCCGCCGCAGCGGAAAATGCCGTGCCAGCACAAATCCAAGTGTCACCGCCGGATTGAAATGCGCTCCGCTCACATGTCCCAGACTATAAATCATCACGGTGATGATGAGGCCAAAGACCAACCCTATTCCAACATGCGTGATCTGGCCTTTCGAGAGCGTATCAATCATGATCGCTCCACAGCCAGCAAAGACCAGACCAAAGGTGCCGATGGCTTCAGCCACATAGGGAGTCCATTGCCACTGTGAGTGGACGGGGACTGTTGAAGGCGTTATGGCATGCCCTGGCCTACCACTCACTGTTTCTTGTGTCATGTTTCCTCCAAAAATGGAAAGTCTTCTTCTCTCCAGGTTGCTGACCGCCTGCCTCTCTCTGCTCTCCGGGAAACAAGAGCCAACTCCACGGATCGTCTGTCTGCATCATCTGTGATGACAAACATGAGAGATGTGGTCATAAGCCTCTTCACAAGCACGACGATCCTTCAGCATGCGGAGCATGTTCCTGTTCGATACTGAGTAACAGAGAACGGATGCGCTTCAGCAATTCACGGCATGTCTGTTCAAAGACGGCTACACGCTCTTGTTCAGACCCTTGAGCCAGTGCCGGGTCAGGCAAACTCCAATGCAACCGTTCCGGGTCACCAGGAAAGGTGGGGCAAGACTCACGAACGCGATCACACACGGTAATGATGTAATCAAAGGTGAGGTCGTGCAGTTCATCGAGAGGCTTGGCGCGTTGCTGACCAATATCGATGTGTATCGAGGCACACGCCTGGACTGCAAGTGGATGAAGAGCAGTTGGATGATTTCCCGCGCTCATCACGTCAATACGCCCGGCTCCCAGATAACGCAAGATCCCCTCGGCCATTTGCGAGCGCGCGCTGTTGTGAGTACAGAGAAACAAGATGCGTAGCGGAGCCAGACGCGCAACCGTCTCCCGCACGAGCGTCTCTTCTGTTTGACTGGTTGCCAGAAGTGGATGTAACGCGTCACCTGCGCCAAAGTAGAGGGTACGTAATATCTCAAGGTCCAGGCTATAGTAGATGGAGCGCTCATCGGCGCTACTTCTGCGTTCCCTCACCAGATGATGCTCTGCTAAGAGTCTCAGGTGGTAGGAGACCAGATTTTGTGGCTGCGAGAGCAAGCGCACCAGTTCTTGCCCACTGTAATCACTGCGGGCAAGCAGTTGGAGGAGACGCCAGCGTATCTCATGAGCCAGCACTTTGAAAAATTCAGGGGCTTGTTTCCCAGCAACGGCTATGCTGTTCATCTATTGCTCCAATAAATTTTGTTTCAAATTACTTTGATGTAAATATAGCTGAGGGCAACAAAAAAAGCAAGTTTGTTCGCCATCTAAGCAGGCATCTTGCTGTGATGCTTCGCAAAAGCAGGCGTGTTGTGGAACTTCCACGACTTCTGCGACAGGGAGTATCATCGTTGCCACTGGAGCCTTCCATCATCCAAACTTGCCTCAGTTCCCCGGACAGGATCGCTTCAGAGGACAGATCCTCCACTCCGCCGCTTATCGCCGCCCTGACCCGTTTCGCGGGCAACGCGTTCTGGTCGTGGGAGCAGGAGAATCGGCGGTGCAGATTGCCGTCACGTTTGCTTCTACAACCTTGCGAGGGGTTGGTCCCGATGCCGCATTTATTGTTCGTCACCTGAAGCGCTGGCTCCACTCCTCGGTTAGACCATCCTCTCCTGGCAGTTCCATCCTCGCTGAAAGCACCGTGTAGGACAGGCTTTCCCCTCTCGTTGTGATTCACAACGTTGCTGTTGACAACGATTTTCCTGGAGGGTATACTTCTCCTATAAACGTTGCGAATCACAACGAAATGACGAGAGAGAGACGCTCCAGCATGATTGCCATAAGCAACACATGAATGAGGAGCAGAGGAGTAGGAGATGGAACAGCCTTTCTCAACTGGAGCCTTGCTGCGGGAAGTGGCGCGGCTACATGTGCAGTTGCAACGCAATTGCGTCACGTTTTGCGGTGGAACGACCGTCACCCAATGCACCGTTCTCACTGAACTGGGACGCAGTGGGGAGGTCACGTTAGCGGAACTGAGTCACCGCATTGGCTTCGATAAGAGTTGGACCAGCCGAGCGGTTGAGCAGCTGGTGCAGGAAGGATTGGTCGTCAAGATCCCCAGCCAGACGGATCGCCGCACCGTGCGTTTATCTCTCTCCGCGCCTGGACAGGATCGTGTCCAGGACTTGCATCAGATGCTCAATGGGTTAGCGGACCAGGCGCTCGAACGCATTCCTGCCCAGGAGCATGCGGCGGTTCGTACGGCCCTTGAATGGTTGCAGAAGGCGTTGCTCGATCTGGCTGAGGACAAGCAGTTTCCTGTGACGGACGGAGGAACATCATGCACGTGCGTCTAGCGCTCCCGACCGATGCCCCGGCTCTGGCGACGATTTATAACGAGGGGATTGAAGATCGTGTCGGAACCTTTGAGACCCAGGCACGTACTTCCGCTGATATTGAGGAATGGTTTGATGGAAGGCATCCAATTGTGGTGGTGACAGAGGGATGCGACGTGATCGCCTATGCTTCCACCTCGTCGTATCGCCCACGTTCTTGCTATGTGAGGATCGCTGAGTTCTCGGTGTATGTGCGGCGCGATTGGCGTGGCAAAGGTGCCGGCCGTCTAGCGCTCTCCTCTCTCATGCAGGAGTGCGAGCAGGTCGGGTTCTGGAAACTGGTCTCGCGCATCTTCGTCGAGAATGCCGTCAGCCGCCGCTTGATGTGCTCGCTCGGTTTCCGAGAAGTGGGCATCTATGAGAAGCATGGGCAACTGGATGGCGTCTGGCGCGATGTGGTGATTGTTGAGTACCTCTTCGCTCGTAACCTTACCTAGCGCGCCCAGGGACAAACTGCCCTGCGCCCTTTTGGACGCGCTGGCGTCTGTAGAAACAGAGCAGAGAACTGCTTGAAACTCTTCAAAGAAGGATATTGAGAACGATGGACACACTCCCCCTTCCAGTCGTGATTATTGGTGCGGGTCCGGTGGGATTGGCCGCTGCTGCACATCTCCTGCACCGAGGCGAGACACCCATGCTGTTTGAGGCGGGTGAGACCGTAGGAGCCTCCATGTCGCAATGGGGGCAGGTGCGCCTGTTCTCTCCCTGGCGCTATCTAGTGGACCAGCAGGCACAGGCGTTGCTAGAGGAACAGGGCTGGCAGGCTCCTGACCCAGACGCCTACCCGACCGGACGGCAACTGGTGGAAACCTACCTCTTCCCGCTGGCCCAGGTGCCAGCAATGCAGGCCGCCCTGCGGCTCCAGACGCGGGTGAGCGCTGTGAGTCGCCTGGGGATGGATAAAGTGAAAACGCCTCTCCGCGAGGCGGCTCCGTTTGTCGTACGGTATCAGCCGAAGGACGGCGAAGAGCAAGAACTGCTAGCGCGAGCCGTGATCGATGCATCAGGTACCTATCACACTCCCAATCCGCTGGGCGCGCACGGTATGCTGGCGCTGGGAGAGCGCTCGTTACGCCAGCACATTTTTTATGGTATCCCTGATGTTCTGGGTGCCGAGCGAGAGCGCTATGCACGTCGGCGTGTCCTGGTGGTGGGTAGTGGACATTCCGCTCAGCAAGCGGTGTTAGAGTTGGCACAGTTGGCTGAACAGGAATCGGAGACGCAGGTGTGGTGGGCCATTCGTCGTCCCGGCGTCGGGCAGATGTTTGGTGGAGGTGAGAGCGATGCTCTCCCAGAGCGGGGACATCTGGGGGCGCGTGCGCTGGCACTCCTTGAGCGGGGACAGGTACGTCTGGTTGCCGGGGTGCAGATCCATGCCTTGAGCCACACTCCAGAGGGCATCGTAATCGCAGGCGAAGAGGAACACATTGGTCCAGTCGATGAAATCATTGCCGCCACCGGGTTTCGCCCGGATCTCTCGTTCCTGCGCGAACTGCGGCTCTCCCTTGATCCGGCCATGGAAAGCCCGGTAGCGCTTGCTCCTCTGATCGATCCCAATGTGCATAGCTGTGGCACGGTCCCCCCGCATGGAGTAGACGAATTGACTCACGCAGAACCCAATTTCTTCCTCGTCGGGATGAAGAGCTATGGACGCGCTCCTACCTTTCTCATGCTCACCGGCTATGAGCAGGTGCGCTCGATTGTGGCGGCGCTTTGTGGTGAGTGGGAAGCGGCTCGAGCCGTCGAACTGGCCTTGCCTGAAGCAGGGGTCTGTTCCAGCGATGAAGGAGCATGTTGCGCTCCAGCAGCCTCCAGCCCCTTGCTCACCATTGGTCTCCCGCGTCGGGCGACGGGAGCGAAAAGTCGCTAAGGGACTAAGTGAGGATGAAGCAACCGATAGCAGGAACCCTCTATTATGGCTGGGTGTTGATGGGGGTGCTGGGAGTAACCACGATCATCTCTTATGGGACCACGCAGTACCTCTTCGGGGTGCTGGTGGTTCCCATCAGCCAGAGCCTCCACTGGGATCGAGCGAGCGTCTCTGGAGCCTATAGCGCCAGTCTGATCGTCTCTGGACTGCTGGGTGTGCCGATTGGTCCGCTGCTGGATCGCTTTGGAGCGCGTCTGCTGATGAGTGCGGGGTCGGCTCTGGCGGGAATGGCGCTGCTCGGTCTGACGCAGATGCAGACCCTCTGGCAGTTCTACCTGCTCTGGTCAGGGGGGATGGGACTGGCAATGGCGCTCACGCTCTATCCCGTCACCTTCACGGTGGTCGCCAACTGGTTTGTGCGCAAGCGGGGGATGGCACTCGCCGTATTGACGCTGGTGGGCGGGTTGTCCTCACCCATCTGTATCCCCCTCTCTGGGATGCTGGTTGCCCACATCGGATGGCGAGCCACCTTGATGGTGCTGGGACTGGCGCAGTTGGTGATCGCCCTGCCCTTTCATGCGCTCGTGTTGAGGCGACACCCGGAAGATCTGGGCCTCGCTCCTGATGGGGAACCTCTGTATGAGGGCGTGGCAAAGAGCGGGTTGTCGGGTCTCTCACTGTCTCAAGCGCTCCATCGCTCCTCCTTCTGGCTTCTCACCGCATTCCTCTCGCTGGTGACGCTGGGCAGTATGGTGGTTTTTGTCCATCAGGTGGCCTTCTTGATTGGTCGCGGCTACGATCCGATCCTGGCGGCAACCCTCTCAGGGATGCTCGGATTAGTCAGTTTGCCCGGTCGCTATCTCTTCAATATGCTCAGTACCCGCATGAACGCCCAGATGTTGCTCACGGTCAGCGTGCTAGCACAGGCAGCAGGCATTGCGGTGCTGGTCCTGGCTCCCTCGCTGCTGTGGGTCATCTGCTACGTCCTGCTCTATGGGACCGCCTATGGCGCATTCTCTCCCCTGCGTGCTTCAGTGATGGCAGAGCATGTGGGTCGGCGCGCCTATGGCTCGATTACAGCGGTGCAAGGAGTGCCGATTGCCATGTGTGGTGGGCTGGGACCACTGGCAGCGGGCTGGCTCTATGATCGGCTCCAACGCTATGAGCTGGCTTTCTGGCTATGTGTGGGAGCCTTTCTGCTGGCAGCACTGGGCTTGCGACTGAGCGCCCAGCCACAGAAGGAACATGCTAGGGGCAACGAAGAGATGGCGAAACCGTAAGAACTGGCGGCAGAAAGCACCTGCATCCTTTTGGTCTGCTGTACGTCTCTCAAGGTGAGAAGAGAAACCACCATGTGAAGAAATGAGGTTCATATGCGGCCCAAGTTGCTGGGCGCGTTTGATAAAGCGAATCTGTTTCACCGCTGCTTCAGAATATTGCCGGTAGCCAGAGGCCCGCCGTGTTGGTTCCTCCTGCAACCCCTCACGCTCATAGAAGCGAATGGTTTCAATACCGACGCCACAGAGACGCGCCCCATGCCCAATTGAGAAAACTTCCATCGCTCTTGCTCCTTCCAAAAACACTATACACCCTGTACCATACTACAGAGTCAAGAGAATCGCGATAGGAGTTCTCAATCGCATTGACCGTTGTCTTGATTTTGGCGACAAGATTGGTTACGCTTGAGCAAAGAGGAACCCTATTCCCGATCAAGGGAGAGAGGAACACAACATGACAGCACAGCATACAACGTCGTCTGGTGCTGAATCTTCTCAATCAATGACAAGCCAGAAGAGCTACACGAGCGGCATCAGCGACACTCCGTTGCTTGGTATGACCATTGGAGATCTCTTCGATCAGACGGTCGCAACGTACCCAGACCACACGGCGCTTATTTCGCGAGCGCAACAGATTCGCTTGAGCTATCGACAACTGCAACAACAGATCAACCAGTGCGCACGGGGGCTGATGCACCTGGGTTTGCAGAAAGGCGACCGCATCGGCATCTGGTCTCCCAATCGCGCGGAATGGTGTATCACCCAGTTTGCCACCGCAAAAATCGGCCTGATTTTGGTCAACATCAACCCATCGTATCGTGTTCACGAGCTAGAATACGCGCTTGGGCAATCGGGATGCAGTGCGCTGGTGCTGGCCTCCACCTTGAAAAGCTCCAACTACGTTGAGATGTTGACCAGCCTGGCTCCCGAACTCAAGCAGTGTAAGGCGGGACACCTTCAGAGCGCCAAACTGCCCCAACTCCATACGGTGATTTGTCTGGACGATGCGGCCCATGCTGGTATGTATCGCTGGAGTGAGGTGATGGAGCAAGGCGATGCAATCACCGCAGAGCAACTGGCGGAGCGGCAACGTGAGCAAGAGTTCGATGATGGCATTAACATTCAATATACATCAGGTACAACGGGATTTCCTAAAGGGGCGACGCTCAGCCACCATAATATCTTGAACAATGGCTATTTTGTGGCTCGCCTGCAACACTTTACCCACGAAGATATCCTCTGCATCCCAGTGCCGCTCTATCACTGCTTTGGCATGGTGATGGGCAATCTAGGCTGTATTACGCACGGAGCCACAATGGTCTATCCTGCCGAGGGCTTCGATCCCCTGTTGGTTCTGCAAGCCGTGCAAGAAGAGAGGTGTACAGCCCTCTATGGTGTGCCAACCATGTTTATCGCCGAGTTGGAACACCCTGACTTCCACCGCTTTGACTTGAGCAGCCTGCGAACAGGAGTCATGGCCGGTTCTCCCTGTCCAGTTGAGGTCATGAAGCGCGTGCAGAGCGAGATGCATATGCGCGACATCGAGATTTGCTACGGTATGACGGAAACGGCTCCCGTCTCAGCACAAGGACACATTGATACGCCGTTTGAGAAGCGTGTCAGTACGGTTGGGATGGTTCATCCCCACCTGGAAATTAAGATCATCGATCCTGCCAACGGCAAGGTTGTCTCTCTTGAGCAACCCGGCGAACTGTGTACACGCGGATACAGTGTCATGCTGGGCTACTGGGACAATCCAGAGGCCACCGCCGCTGCCATTGATCCAGCTCGTTGGATGCATACCGGCGATCTGGCCACACTGGATCAGGAGGGCTATATCAACATCGTTGGCCGCATCAAAGATATGGTCATTCGAGGCGGCGAGAATATCTATCCTCGCGAGATTGAAGAATTCCTTTATACTCACCCCAACATTAGCGATGTCCAGGTCATTGGCGTTCCTGATCCCAAATACGGGGAGGAAATCGTCGCCTGGATCAAGCTCAAACCTGGCGTCCAGATGAGCGAAGAGGAGATCACAGCCTTCTGTCGCGGCAAGATCGCTCACTACAAAGTCCCACGCTATATCAAATTCGTCGAGGCGTTTCCCATGACCGTCACTGGCAAAATCCAGAAGTTTTTAATGCGCCAGCAATCCATTGAAGAGCTTGGCTTGCAAGGTGCTGCCGCCAGCGAAACAGCATAGATGACGATGCCGTTGAGGATCACGTGAATGCAGAGATTGCCCAAACCAGGGATTATAACGGCAACGCGTCAGCTTGCCCGCAGTGTCCACATGACCAATAATACTAGTTATGTGCCACTAATGGATGTGATAAGCGTTTCTAAGAACGGAGGGGATCGCAGCCATCTTACTAGCCCCTACTATGGCGCGGTTGTACGTGAATCGTTATATTCATATGGGGCCTCGTTTTACTGGTAACAGAAAACGTGCCCTGGCTAGGGAAGAACACCAGTAGAGCCTCTCCAGGTTCGATGGCTACCCTACGATTGAGCGCTTGGGGGGCCTCCTCCTTCACGGTACACTGTTGGTCCACTCCGATACAGAGCACTTGCCTTATCCCATCGGATGGATTATGAAAATACATCTGCCCCTTGCCCTTCATCAAGACGGAAGTTTGGGAAAAGCCGGTTTGCGTCAAGTTCACATGAGGGGCAAATGCATAAGCCCCGATGTTGTAGCAACCTGCCAGCACAATACCAACCAGGAATATCAGGCCACCCAGTGGAAGCTGGACTTTGACCTGACTTATACGAAGGTCAGCTAAGCCCCACCTATGCCTGAGTACCCTGGCATATCCAGGGAATATATAGTTGAAACCATTTTGAATTGAGAACAGAGGAGATCAAATGTCTACATCAGTGCTCTACATGTCGATGTCCCTTGACGGCTACATTGCCGGCCCCAACGACGAAGTGGGCAACCCTGGCGGCGACGGCTTCATGCGGCTGCATGAGTGGTTCACTACTCCAGACGGAGCGTTCTTTCGTCCGTCCGGGGAGGCCGGACAATTGATCGACGAAATAAACGCGACCGGCGCGGTCCTGGTGGGTCGGCGGCTCGCGGAGCAGATCGATCACTGGGGCGGTGATCATCACGGTGCTCCTATCTTCGTCGTCAGCCACCAGCCGCCTGATCCCTCGGTGGCCAAGTATCCGTTGGTGACATACGTAACCGATGGGATCGCCAGCGCAATGGCACAGGCCAAGGCCGCCGCCTCTGGTCGCGACGTGTTAGTGCATGGTGCGTACACGGCGCAACGAGCGCTGGAGGCAGGGGTGCTGGACGAGTTGCAGATCCATCAGATCCCGGTGCTCTTCGGTAGTGGTCGTCGGCTTTTCGAGGTATTGCCTTCGCGCATCGAGTTGGAGATCGTCCGGGTGATCGACACACCGCAGGCTACCCACATTCGCTACCGCGTTCGGAGCTAGCGCCGGTCTTCTTAGGCATACCTATTCTGCCAGCTTCAACGCCTTCCACACATCTGCCATCGTTCTGCTCCTGCGCAGGGCCGTATCTCGCTGCTCCTGGGCCTGACCATCTGGCAAGAGAAAGGCTTTCCCATTCTGGCGAGAGTCTCGCTGAATTTGGGATGCGCGGGGGCGGCGAAGTGCCTCGTATTCGCCCAACCGCTGCTCAATCTCCGATGGTTCGGCTCCCTGGAACGTTTGGGCCAGGACAACGGCGTCCTCTATGGCCTGAGCTGCTCCCTGGGCCTTATGTGGCAACATGGGATGGGCTGCATCTCCAAGCAACGTAAGATGACCATGGTTCCAGCGTTCAAGAGGCTCCCGATCATAAAGCGCCCAACGTCTTGTCTGACCAAGCGCATTGATGATCTGCTCGACTCTCTCGTCTCCACCTCCAAAGGCCTTTGCCAGGTCTTCAACTGCGCCAGGCTCATTCCATGACTCTACCATCCAATCGTCGTTGGGAATCACACAGACGACGTTTAACAGCCGTCCAGACGAGATGGGGTAGCTCACCAATTCCCTCCCCGACCCGAGCCACACTATTATCCTGGGGGTGTGTTGAAAATCCCAATCTGGCAGGTGCTCTCTCGGGATGAGTCCACGGTAGGCACAGGTGCGGGAGAAGCGTGCCTGATCCTGGCTGACAGATTGACGCACAACGGAGTGAATGCCATCGGCTCCGATGACGAGATCAACTTGCTCCGTTGAATTGTCGGCAAATGTTAGTGTCACCTGCCTATTTTCCTGTTCAATGCGAATACAACGTTTGTTGAGGTGAAGTGCTTGAGAAGGAATGTGTTCGCGTAAGATGGTATGTAAATCAGCGCGATGAATGGTCCAATAAGGTGCCTCTTGCTGTTCTGCCCCACCACGGTTCAGCGGGATGTGTGTCAGCAGGTCACCATTTTGCCAACGCCTGATTTCCAGGGCCGTGGGTTCCACCACAACCTCGCGTAAATGCCTTTCCAGGCCAAGCTGAAAGAGCAGGCGTGTCGTATCAGGACCCAACTGAATGCCCGCGCCGACTTCGCCGAATTGAGATGCCTGCTCGTATAATGCGATATCAAAGCCTGCTCGCCACAAGGTGAGACCTGCTGCCATGCCGCCAATACCTCCGCCAATAATCGCGATCCGAAGTGGTTGCTTGTTCATATCACTCTCTCCCTGACTTCATTACTTTCGCCTGACTTTTTGTGCACATCCCTCCACTGCGATCCAGGAAACAGCAATAGTATAGAACTGAACCTCCAAACCCACATCACCCATTGTGGGTGATTACGACATGTGATGAACGCGCGGCATGCTCTGGCAATCATGCACCGTCAGAACCAGCTCGTGGCGGAATAATCGGCCACTTTATACTGGAAGCTCCTGTTCTCCCTCGCCATCTTCACACTCCCGCTGTTCTTCTCTCACCCGCCAGAATCATCCTTTTAGGGTGATGCTAACACCCGCTGGTTGCAGGTATACTGGGCACGGTGATCATACAAAAATCTCTGATGAGCGAAGAGGAGAAAAAACATGGAATACATCATTCCCAGAGGGCAGCTTGGTCCAGGGCATCTGTTTCAAGGAAAGGAGTATGGGGGTGTTCCCATTTCATTTTTCTGGGTCCAGGCGCAGCCCGGTCAGGGTCCTCGATTGCACGTTCATCCCTACGAAGAGGTCTTTGTGGTACAGGAGGGTCGGGCAACCTTTACTCTGGGTGACACCACCAGAGAAGTAGAGGAAGGGCATGTCGTGATCGGACCAGCTCATCTTCCCCACAAGTTCGTCAATTCAGGAGCGGACCAGCTCAAGATGATCAATATTCATCCTGGCAAAGAGGTCATCCAGCAATGGCTTGAGGAATGAGACAGGAGAGACCGGGCCGCATTCGTCCAGGGAATCTCTTCCATTCTTTCTGAGGAGTTAAAGAACATGAAACTAGGACTGCATCTGTATGATTTTCACTGGCCGGTAGGAGCAGACCAGGCAGGCCCCACGCTAGCTCGGATTGCCCAAACCGCTGAGGCCAGCGGATTTGATCGCATCAGTGTGCCAGATCACGTGTGGCAAAGTCACCATCTGAACGGGCCAGAGCGGGAAATGCTGGTGGGCTATACGACCCTGGGCTACCTGTGCGCGCACACTAGCCGGATCAAGCTTCTCGCTCTCGCCACGGCATCTCCCTACTGGGCACCGGTTTTGCTAGCAAAGACGGTCACGACATTGGATGTGCTTTCCGGAGGTCGGGCCTGGCTGGGTATTGGAGCGGGCGATTACGAAGAGGAGGCACACGCGTCCGGGCTTCCCTTCCCAGCGCTCAAAGAGCGCTATGAGCGCCTGGAGGAGATGCTCCAGATCTGCCTGCGCATGTGGCAGGGCCAGCAGGGAGATGAACGCCCATACGAGGGGAAACATTACCGCATCGGCCGCACGCTGAACCTGCCCCAGAGCCTCACCCGGCCTCATCCACCAATCCTGATTGCTGGCGGTGGCGAGCAAAGGACGTTGCGCCTGGTCGCACGGTATGCCAGTGCCTGCAATTTACGCCCCGGCCCGGATATCCCGAAGAAACTGGAGATCTTGCGCCAGCATTGTGAGGCTGAGGGACGGGATTACCATGCGATCGAGAAGACGTGTGCGGGTGCCTTTGATGTGGGCGAGGATGGTTCGAGGGTTGGCGAACTGATCAAGCAACTACAAGATCTCGCCGCTATGGGCATTGAGACGGTCCTGGGTGTGGTCCCGCATGTGTACCAGATCAAGCAGCTAGAGGTGATCGGTCGCGAGGTTATTCCTGCTGTTGCAGAGCTATAAATACAAAAAGAGGCCCGGTTGTGGTCATTGGACGCAGCAAGAGAGATCGGCTGAGGTCAACACCGAAATTATCGCTTTTCTGCGATAGAAGATTATATCATTAGCGAAATAGCTTGAAAGAGATCAAGAAAGGATTCATTCATGAATAGACAGCAGATGGAGCAAGAGATTATACGACTGGCAGACACCTGGACTGCTGCTGAATTGCGCGGAGACATAACCTTTATTGAGAAAACCCTCACCGATGACTTCGTTGGAATAGGGCCACTTGGCTTTCTGTTAAACAAGCAGCAGTGGCTTGAGCGACATCGGTCCGGTGAACTGAAGTACGAGACGCTGGACCTGGATGATGCTCAGGTCCACATGTACAGTAGAGTAGCTATCCTGACCGGCAGCTATGTCCAGACCTCAATCGCTCGTGGACATGGTGTTAAGGCTCAGTTGCGCACAACCCTGGTGTTTGTCCAACAACAAGAAACATGGCAACTGGCAAGTCTGCACTACTGTAGCATTGGTCAGCCACCGACTTTCACACAATCCCCGCAGCCCTAGAGGTTCGGAGGTATCCTACGACTGATACTCGCTATCAATCGGCATGAACGAGACGGGGCTGACGCGGTAGCGTTGGTGGAACAATAAATCTGGAGTAATACAAGGAGAGATGCGAGGTGTTTGATACAACATCTTCTCAGCCACTCGGTAAGACAACGCGCTTTCGCTTGCTTCATTTCTTCAAAGAGAGTTTCGCGCTTCATCCACTATTGACTCTCGTAGGGATGACGAATGTGCTGGTGCTACTGGCAGCGTTAGGAGGCATTGTCGTTGATCACAGGATTATTACAGGAATGCCAGCGTGGGTAAAGCCAGCCAAATTTGCCATTTCGATCAGTATTTATAGCTTTACACTCCTGTGGTTGCTCAGTTTTATTAAAGGACAGAAACGGCTAGTAAGCATGGTGGCGAATGGGACTGCGGTCTTTCTGACGGTTGAGATAGTGATTATTGTTGGGCAGGTTATACGAGGAACGACCAGCCATTTCAATAATAATACGCCACTGGATAGAACCCTTTTCCTGATTATGGCTGTTTTCATCGCTCTGGTATTCGTCATGGGTATAGTCGCTGCCATCTTGCTGCTGCTCCAGCGTCAGCAAGATCTCGCTTTTACATGGACGTTGCGGCTGAGTATGTTCATTACCCTGGTGGGCATGGCAGCGGCATTTTTGATGACAAGGGGACCAACCCCGCAGCAATTGGAGATGCTGCGAACTGAAGGACATACCTCAACTATTGGTGCTCATAGTGTCGGTGTTCTCGACGGAGGGCCGGGTTTGCCGTTTGTTGGATGGAGTACGGAGGGCGGAGATCTGCGCATTCCTCACTTTGTTGGGTTGCATGCGTTGCAGGTGTTGCCGCTGTTCTGGTGGCTGTTCCTGCGCCGCTCAAGGTTGTTGAGAGATAGCCATCGGGTGGCGCTGGTCTGGACGGTGGGTGCGGGGTATCTGGGAGTGGTGGGATTGCTCGTATGGCAAGCGTTGCGGGCGCAACCGCTCATCGCTCCTGATGCTGATACGTTGAATGCGTTCTCAATATTGATCAGCGCAGTGGTGCTGACGGTAGTGGTAATAGTGCTTCATGCACGTACAAATGCTAAAATAGTTTAGATGCGAGAAAAAAGAGTGTAGAGAGTGGGATTGGGCGAGAGATAAGCCAGGAGTTTCGTAGGCTCATACAAAATAAAAGGAGAAGAGAATTAGATGACGAAGAAAACGCTTGCCTTCGTAGTCTACCCGGGCATATCCCTGCTAGAATTAGTGGGCAACCGCACCGTGCTGGGAATTATCCTGGCACAGGAGGGATCACCCCTGAAATTCCTGGCAATCATGGGAGGAATCTTTCTTACCTCATGAAAGCGCCCCTCCCCCCTTGCACGTTTCGTTCCGCTCCACTATACTAGAAAACGGTGAATCCCAGCCATCACCGTTTTCCATCCCATTCGCCCATCTGAAAAGATATTATTTTCTACTATTGATAACTATTTTTTATAGATATTGTTGAGGATATATATGGGTGTTGAGAATACTACTATAGGCAACTATCATGTTTTGTCTATCATCGCATATGGCTCTTTTGGACGAGTCTATCTAGCCCGTCACAATGTGCTTGCCAACCGCACTGTTGCGCTCAAATTAATGCATACAGTGCCACTTTCTTCCACAGAAGAACACCAACAATTTCTGCACGAGGCAAAGATTCTCGAACTCCTGCAACATCCCTTTATTCTCCCTATTCTAGATGTAGGTATCCACGATGGAATGCCTTATATTGTCTCAGAATACGCGGAAGGCGGTTCTCTGCGCCAGTATCTGAAAGAACATCAGGGGCAACTATGTGAGTTAGAAGAAGCGCTGGCCATCCTCTCACAGATTGCTCAAGGACTGCAACATGCACACCAGCAGAATATCATCCATCGTGATATCAAGCCAGAGAATATCCTTTTCAATGGCAAGAAAGAGGCCTTACTCGCAGATTTCGGCCTCGCAACGATGCTTGCGACAGCCAGCGTCAAATATGTGACGAATGCCGGTACACCACGCTATATGGCTCCCGAACAGTTCCAGGGTCAGATCAGTAAGGAAACCGATCAATATGCACTTGGTTGCATTGCTTATGAACTCCTGACCGGCCACGCTCCTTTTGATGGCATAGAACCAATTGCACTTATGTATCAACATGTACATGTTACCCCCCAATCACTTATCCAGTATAATCCACAACTGCCGCCATCAATCGATCAGGCCATTCTCAAAGCCTTGAGCAAACAACGTCAGGATCGCCATACAGATGTCGAAGCATTCATGGCAGCTCTATCTACCTCTACACAACCTCTTGCATCGACGCCTCCAGCAACTCAAGTTGTCATGTCATCAGCAATGCAAGAGGCAGCAAGTCCCACATCCAATTCCTCTGATGCTACTCTCCCTCCTACGAAGATCGCAGAAGACAACATTCCCATCAGCCCACACGCGCCCTCAGCTAATCACGTTCAGAGAGGGGACGAGCCACAAGGCACTACCATTGTCCCGGCGAATCTGCCCGCAATCAGTCCAATTGCATCGAACAATCATTCAAGACTATCTTCTCGGCCTGAACGAACACAGATAGATAAATTCGGATTTCTCATGCCGCGCATTACGGGATCAACGCGGCGCGTAGCGGTAGCTGCGCTAGTTCTAATACTTGTCGTTGTTGTCGTCAGTTCTTCGCTCTGGACCTGGCAAAATGCTCATTCAGCAAAAACACAGGCACCATTGCAACCAACAAACACCGCAATGCCTACCCTGACCACCATAGCCAGTCCGACCACCGCATCAACGCCTACACGCATCACGGATGTCAAACCGATTCCGCCTACTCCTACTCCTACACCCATCCCGCCTACTCCTACGCCAGCACCAGTCCCACTAAAATTGGTGGCGAGTTCAACGGCGATACCAAGTAGCTCCAGCCAATGTACTTATGTGTCAAGTGAAGCCAGCTACATTTGCCCCATAACACTGAGTACTTCATCAGGTAATCCAGGAGCTATTCACTGGTCAAGCTCCTATGCAGTGCAAGGTTGTTACACCACTTGCGAACCTACCAGCATAGGGATAAGCCCATCTTCAGGTACTTTGAATGCTGGTGATACCGTACACGTTTCTATTTCCTCTCAGGGAGATTGTTATCATCCAAGCAAAAAAGGGTCTATCACTTTTTCTGGCCCCGCGAATGCCGTTACCATTTCATATAACTGCGATATCAATTAAAATTAATATGAAAGGAGCGAGGCAACCCCTCTCTCCATATCGGTTTCTTAATAGAGAACGTTTTTTGTTGCCAGAGTTCTCAAATGTCGAACTCTGGCAACAACGTCTGGATTTCCTCATCTTGACGATCATCAGCATTGGAATCGATATCCCCGTGCCATAAGCGCTGCATCTCTGCACTCGTCAGCAAGAGTTCGTCCAGTGTACCCTGTGCCTCCACTTTTCCATCTTTCAATACAAGAATATGATCGGCCTGGCGCAAGGCTGCGCGACGATGCGAGACGGCAAGCACCGTTGTATCGCTCTGGGCGAAGATGCGCTGCCACAAGAGCGCCTCCGTCTCCACATCAAGCGCGCTGGAGAGGTCATCCACGACAAACAGGGCCGCCGGACGCACAAACATGCGCGCCGCAGCCGCTCTCTGGATCTGCCCTCCCGACAGACGCACGCCCTTCGGACCAACCACCGTCTCCAATCCCTGCTCCATCTCTGCGATATCTGTCTCCAGCACCGCCAGTTGCAACGCCGCGTTGAGATTTTGCTCGTTTTTGGGCAGTCCTAGCAGAATATTGTCGTGCAAGGTATCACTGAACAGACGCGGCACCTGTGCTGTATAAGCGCTATGAGGCGGCACAAAGAAGGTCGCGGGATCATCAACAACGCGGCCATTCCAGGTGATCTCGCCTCGTTCCTTTGGCAACAATCCCAGCAATGTCTGCAAGAGCGTTGTCTTGCCAGAACCAATGCGGCCCGTAATGACCGTCAATGTACCACGCCGAATATGCAAATCAATCTCCTCGATGCCGCGTCCGGTATCGGGATAATGGTAAGTAAGATCGGTAGCGTCTAGCTGACTCAGCGCATCGTCATCCTGTAGCAACAGAGCCGGCACCTCTGGCAGCGCTCCCTTCGTATAAACAGGACCATGCTCAACTAAGCTCTTTGATGGCGCTCCTCTTAACAGCGTCAGCAGTCGCTCAACGGAGACCTCCGCCTGCTTATACCCGGTGAGTATCTTGCCAAAGTGAGCCGTGAACTCAGTGAGCCAGCCCAGATAGTAGACGAAGAGCGAAAAGTCACCAAGCGTGAATGTTCCTGCATGCATCGATTGTCCTGCTAACAACAGAATGACGCCGGTTCCCACGCTCACAGTATTAGCGAAAAATGCCTGCAACACCTGATCGAGCAAACGATCCCGCACAGTTTTCTCAAGGCGCACATTGTTCAGTCGGCGAAAGTGCTCGATAATGCGCTCTTCAGCACTCGCCACCTGGATCGCCTGCACAGCTCCAAATAGTTCTCCCAGAAAGCCCGTGACATCGCCCATCGCCTCTCGACTCTCGCGCCTGCGCCGCCGAATCCGCTGTCCAACTGTATTGACAACGGCAGTGACGAGCAACAGTGGCACAAAAACGGCCAGGGTAATCCAGCTGTTAATCGTAAACATGACGACAAAGGCGAACGACGCAAAGACCATAAAGGCGATCAGGTCATTAAAGCCCATCAAGAACGTAGAGTTATCGTCCACATCGTCGCGCAAACGACTGATTGCCTCGCCCGACGAAGCCGGGAGCGCCCGCGCTCCGGGAAGTTCCAGAATGCGCGTAAAAATGTTCTTTTGTAGCAATGCCGAATTGGTGAACATAAACGGCGCGTTGGTTAGCTGGCAACCGTAGAGAAAAACGATGCGTCCCAGCGCACTACCCAGCACGAGGGCGGCCAGCCACCAGAACGGGATATCGGCCTGTGGCCCCGCACTGAGCCGATCGAAGAAATCACGCGCCACAAAGCCCAGGATCATATCAAAAAGCATGAGCATGATGATCGAGAAACAGTTGAGAAAATAGAGCCAGGGCCGAAAGCGGATCAAACCCCAGAAGAATTGCCAACCCTTCATATCTGCTCTCCCTTCGTGCTGATGGATCGAGACGGGATAATAACGTCCTCCACCATGTCGTTAGCCTCGTGTGCCGTTTGCAAAAGGCGAGAGAAGCGCGACGTTGGATCGGCGGCAAGCTGTACCCGTTCTCCACATTCACTGATACGCCCCTGATCGAGAATCATAATCGTATCGACACGCTGAATCGTATGCAGGCGATGCGCAATAATGATGCCGGTACGCCCCTTGAGCAGCTTATCCACCGCCCGCTCAATCAAGCTCTCCGTCGCCGGGTCCAATCGTGAAGAGGCTTCATCCAGAATCACCAATCCTGGATCGCGCAGAAACACGCGGGTAAAGGCGAGTAGTTGCGCTTCACCCGCCGAAAGGCCACCGCCACCAGCTGCAAGCATAGTATCCAGACCATCGGCCAGCTTGTTATACCATCCCATCAGTCCAAGATCTTCAAGCACCTGGAGAATGCGTTCGTCGCTGATGCTCTTCTCAAAAAAGGTCAGATTGTCGCGGACAGTTGCATGGAAGAGTTGCACATCCTGCGTCACCATGCCGATGCGCTTTCTCAGATCAGCGATAGCGGCAAAGCGTATATCCTGTTCGCCCAGACGAATGCTACCTGTCGCGGGATCGTAAAGCCGAAAGATGAGGCGCGTCAGAGAAGTTTTGCCGCTACCAGTACGCCCCAACAGGCCCAGCACCTTGCCCGGCTCAATGCGAAACGACAGATCTTTAATCACCATCTCTTCCTCGCCATAGCCAAAGTTCACATCTTCAAACTCAACGGCCAGCGGCCCTGCCGGAAAGGTCACGCCAGGACCATCCTCCAGACTGCTTTTCACCCGCAATAACTCGCGGATGCGTACCAGACCCGCGCTTGCTAGTTGAAAATCCTCGATCTCTTGCATAATGCCCATAATTGGCTGATAGATCAGGAGCGTATAGTAGTAGATGATAAAAGCAGTGCCAAGCGTCATCACGCCTGCCCGATAGAGCCATGCCGCCAGCACAAAAGCAAGCAGGTTGCCAAACGCAAAAAGCAAGATAGGCAAGCCCCAGGGAACGGCACCGATCAGCCGTGCTTTCCACGCAGTGCGCAGGCGTTCGCGGGTATGGGTAAAGAGGCGGCGCAACATATAGCTTTGCGCACCATTTGAACGGATATCTTCTGTTCCGGTCAGACGCTCCTCCAGAAAACCGTAGAGATTCGCGCTGGCCTCGCGGAACGCTTTCCAATGCGGTGTGGCGATGTTGCGCACCGCAAGCAAGGCGAACAGCACAATCGCGGCAAAGAGGATCAATGCCAGACTGACCCGCCAATCTATCCACATCAGCACAATCAAGATACCAACTAGCAGCAGCAGATTGCCAAAGATACGAATCACAAATTGCGAAAAGAAGTTTGCCAACGCCGTCACATCACCATCAACCCGCTCTATCAACGCTCCCGGCGTATACTCCTTATGAAAACCAAGATCCAGGCGGAGCAGGTGCAACGCGAGATCAACCCTCAACGCATTGGTGGCTGTCCAGCCCACACGTTCGCTGAGGTAGGTCGCCGCAATAGTCACAAGTTGTTGCACCAGCGCCACGCCGATAAAGAGGAGCGCGATCTGAACAAGAAATGACGGCACGTGCGGCGAGGTCACAGCATCAATAAAAGTACGCAATAGTTGTGGATTCAGCAATTGCAACCCGATCCCTCCCAGGAGGCAGAGCGCAAGCAAGGCGACCCGACGCCACTGAGGGGCAAGATAGGTCACGAGCAATTGCCGATATTCTCCCAACGGGATATGCATGTAGAACATCCTTTTCTTACCACGCGAATCGACCTGTTTTGCAGGCAGCAGCGAGGACCGCTTATTATTGATTGCTTAGAAGTGTTACAGCATGCAGAGAAAGGCACATATAGTCTCGTCATAGAGAATGAATCATCCCTCGTTGCAGAGGTTGGATAGATCCCTTTTACGTAGACTACATGCGTGAGCCAGTAGAACAGCTCATAGACAAGAAGAAAATGCTCTTATATTTTTGATAGATTTCATACGCTCATAGAAGCAATGGTAGCATAAGCTCACAAAGCCTGTCAATCCTTTTGAGGGACAAAGCGGCTTAATGAATGAGGGTCCAGACTGCCTGCGTATGCATCTCTAATGTTTGGGCGTCGATCTGCGTTTTGTTCGCATCTACATATAAAGGCAGGTGGATGGAAAACAGGCTACCTTGACCTTGCGTACTCTGAACATCAATATGGCCCCCGTGTCGCTCCACGATCTTGCGTGCGACATACAGACCCAGGCCCAACCCGGCATGTGGGCCATAGGCTTTGACATCAGGCATCCGAGAGAGTTGTTCTGAAATTTGCGTCACGAAGTCGGGAGGAAGTCCATCGCCTACATCACGAATCGAAATAATCGCCTCATAGCCCGATTGTTGCAACGTGATAGTAATCGGTGAGCCTTTAGGTGCCTCTTTCTGCGCATTGCCCAGCAAGCTCACAATCACCTGGCGTAAGCGGTCCGCATCAACTTCGGCCTCAACCAGATCGCCGCGAAATTCACAGGTGAAGGCTGGCCCAACTCCCAATGTATATTCATCGAGCAGGTGATGGCAGAGATCGACCAGGTCGTGAGGTGCGCGGCGTAACACAAACATATTGGTATCCATCAGTGAACTGTCCAGCAAGTCCTGCACCAGCGTCTCCGTGCGCTCAACAGAATGCTCCATATCCGCCAATCCCTGCTTGAGTACATCCCCAGGCACCTCTGCATCAAGTTGCCGTTGCAAGAGCTGCGTCATCCCCTTTAAATTCTCCAATGGAGCTTTCAATTCGTGGGCAACGATTTTCATAAACTTCTCTTTGGTGGCATTGGCGGCCTCAAGCTCTGCTGTACGCTTCTGTACCTGCTGCTCCAACACATTTGCATGCATTGAGAGGGCAATATGCTGCTCCGTGACTCTCCGCTGCAATTGATGCGCATGAATAGCACGCAGCAGCGCCGCCACCAGGGTATCGCGATCAACCGGCTTGAGGATATAATCATAAGCGCCACCGCGCAGCGCTTGAATTGCCAGGTCGTGCTCACCATGACCGGTGATAAGTAAAACTGGCGTTTCAGAGCGTATCTCGCGCAGCTCTTTTAAGAGCGCTAGCCCATCCATGCCTGGCATCTTAATATCACTGATAATCGCATCATAATCATACTGTCTGGCTAATTCTAAAGCCTTTTGAGCGGAATCGCAGGTGTCAATTTTGATCTCTTTTATCCGTAGATAAAGCGTTTGTGGCAATGCCCGCAATAATGCAGGATCATCATCCACAACGAGAATATATGGTGTACCGGTCATGGTTATAAATGGCCCCTCTCTCTATTCTTTATTTAAGATACGAGTCAGCCTGATAGAATGGTTTCGTCTCCGCAAAGACAGGCGGCAGCTGTTAGGATATACAGAGGGGATATACAGGTACAATTCAGAGAAGAGAGGAGCAAAGTGCAATGATTCAGAAGGGCCAATGGCAAGAGACAGCGGTGCGCGATCTGGTCACATTGTTGGAGCCACAGGAGGCGGTGCGAGCGCTGATTTTGAAAGGCTCATACGCCAATCCCGCTATTCAGCCCGATATCTGGAGCGATATCGATATAACGCTAGTTGTCTCCGATGAGAAGCTCTCAACGTTTTTTCCCACGCTCTCCTGGTTAGAACCGTTGGGCGACCTCTACACTTTCGACCAATCGACGCATGCTCACGGTGGCACCACACGCGCCTGCTTCACCGATTTTCGACGTATCGACTGTACATTCGTGGAAGAGGCACATTTTCTGGACCAGCCTATCCACAGCACGGCGACAAGGCTACTCTTTTCGCGCTCACCTGTTGTTGATGACAATCTGGCACACATCACGGTCGGGCCGCCAGCCGCGCCGCAGATAACTTCGGCAGATTTTAAGCATATGAGCAATCAGTTCTGGTTTAAAGGCATGCTTATTACCAGCAAAGTGATGCGCAACGACCTGCTGATTGCTACCCATTTAGCGCTAGAACTCATACAAGACCTCTGCATCCTGGCGATGATGCTGCGGGACCGCACATACGGCACGAGTCACCATCGCCAGGGCGGTATGGGTAATGATTTCATCGCTCAACTGAACCAGACACGCCACCTGTATACGGCGCTGGGCATCCTCGAAACCGTCAAAGATTGCAGCATCCAGTTTGATAGCCTGGCCCAACAATGGGTGCCGGGCTATCAGGAACGTCGTTATCCCTTGCTCGCCTGGATCGCCCACGCCCAGGAAATGCTATCTGGACCAGATATATAGCCAAAAGTCGTAGTCGAGCGATTTATCGCAGAAAAGTGGAAGACCGCGATAAATCGCTCGACTACGACTTTTGAAGATCACTTACTAATTTCTAGCTGTAGCATAACGGCTCTCATCTTCCGCCGATTGCTCCTGAGCTTGCGGCAATGTTGCCCGCCGCTCTTTTGTACTCAGCTTGCTTCCCTTCTTGATCCAGGGCCATTCAAGGAAACGATAGAAGGCGTAGGAGAACGGGAAGACGACCAGGGCCACACAGACCCAGAAGAGGGCATACACGACGCCATCGTGCCAGCTCTGCACATAAGGGAACACATAGGCCATAAACGCAAAGATGATGGGCAGATGCCAGATGTACAGGCTGTACGAGATGCCACCAACCCAGCGCAACGGCATCCATTCAAACGGGCGCTTTAGCTCAAAGGGGCCGAAGAGCAGAGCCATCATACAGAGACCATACCCCAGCGCAAAGCCAATCTCCACCAGCCAGCCGCTTCGGGCAATATACGGCTCCAGAAAGGCGAGGGCTGGAACATTGGGCCACAGCGCCATAAACAATAACCAGAGCAGGCCGCTCAACCAGAGCAAGGGCGAGACACGCCACAGCCGCATGGTGAGCCAGTGATCACGCGAGGCGTTGCGCGTGTAGACGTAGCAGAGGCAAATGAGCATGCCAATGGCGAAATCCTCAAAAAATTTGCCACCCACGCCATAGAGAAAGAACAGCACATAGTTGAAGGACTCGCGCGGCATCAGCACAGTTGCGTCGGAATGGGCAAAAAAGTAGTTGCCCCAATAGCGCGTAAAGAGTCCCCAGGCAATCATCAGCAACAGACAGCCAATCAGCGCTGGCACGCGCCATTGGACCTTGAAGCGGTTCAGCAGCCAGCGGAAACCGAGCGCCAGGAAGGGCAGCAGCATATAGAACTGCCACTCAATCGCCAGCGTCCAGAAAGGACCATTGATGCGCTGAAAGGTTGCTGTATCGGAGTCCATGAAGAAGATGAGAAACAGGAACAGCTCGCGCCAGTGTGCTGGCTGGAAGTACTCAGGATGCGCGAACAGCACAATCAGGAAGAGCGAAGCATAGTAGCCCGGGAAGATGCGCAAGACGCGTTTCGTGAAGAACGTGCGCACTGAGGGCCACGAGTCTCCCATTATCAGCGCCTTTGCATAGGGCATGAACAGCAAAAAGCCGGAGAGTATGAAGAACAGCGTCACGCCGGTCCACCCCATCACTGCAAGGGAGCCAACGGCTGGACTGATCTGATCGCGCGGCCATATATGTACGAACTGAGCTTGAAGGTTCACATGGTAGACAATCACTAAGAGACACGCAATAGCACGAACACCATCCAGAACTGCAATCGCATTTTTCTGAACCGGATTTGGGAAATGAGCAATCAATATACACCCACCTGCCTACAAAAATAAGAGTTTTACGTAATAATAGTAAAGGCATGACCGCCACACCTTCTTTTTGGTACACGAATAAACTTGGGGAAGCGAGGACAGCAATAAGAGAAATTGGTCAGAACTTCCCCTTTATCTATAACGCAGCGAGGACAAAGACGGACACAGGCGCTCGGGCTGTTGACAAGTTACTATAGGTCATGGTATGAGTCAGTGTACTATGTACACCTATGGAGACTTGCACCTTTGCGAGCGAAATAGTATCATCTTTAGTTGGCACGACTACAAGATTCATTGTGTACCAGTATCATAACCGTCGTCGTCTATTTCGCTTGTGGAGGGGAGGCAGGGCTACATTATTCACCCAGACGGGCAATCTTTTGCAAAAAGACGTGTCGAGGGGCTATCATACATGTGAGGAAACCAATCCCATGAAGAGTGAACGTAGTCACAGGGAACCGGCCCGCTATAGGGCGACGTATGATAGATGTGTAAGGTAGAGAAAGCAACGCTATGTCAGGACGCGAGCAATCGACTCACTCACACTTTGTAGCTTTAAGAAAATACCAGGAGCCGTCATGAATACGGAACAGAAAAAACAACCAGGGGTAAAAAACAATACTACCGCCAGCAGCAAGCAGGGGACAGTAACATTACCAGGTAATGAGGATAAAGAGACCCTGCTGAACTACTACTATCAGATGGTGCATATCCGCCTGTTCGAGGAGAAGTCGAGCGAGATGTACACCAAAGCGCGTATTGGCGGATACTGCCATCTGAATCTCGGCGAAGAGGCCACCGTTGTCGGCTTTTGCACAGGTCTCGGCCCCGACGATTATGTGTATACCAACTATCGCGAACATGGGTATGCACTTGGTCGCGGCATCACCTCAAACGCTGTGATGGCTGAACTGTTCGGCAAAGTCACCGGTTGCTCGAAGGGGCGAGGTGGTTCGATGCATATGTTTGACAGCGAGCGCCGCTTTCTCGGTGGCTATGGCATCGTTGGTGGACAGGTGCCACTGGCGGTCGGCGCTGCATTTGCCGTTGCCTATCGCCAAGGAAAAGAGGTCGTAGCCTGCCAGATGGGCGATGGCGCGACCAATGGCGGACCATTCTACGAATCACTCAATCTTGCCAAGATCTATCATCTGCCAGTGGTGTTCTTCGTTGTGAACAACCAGTACGGCATGGGCCTGCGCGTTGACGAAGGCTCCGCCGTTGGCGAACTTTATCGCAAGGGCTGCATGGCCGATGTGCGCAGCGCCCGCGTGGATGGAACCGATATACTGGCCGTGCGCGATGCCATGCGTACCGCCGTTGAGTTTGCTCGCAAAGAACAGGAACCTTATCTCCTCGAAGCTGTCAGCTTCCGCTTCCGAGGCCACTCTGTCATTGACCCGGACCGCTATCGCGACAAAGAGGAGGTCCAGCGTGGACGCTCCCGCGATCCCATCACCCTCTTTGGAGAGCGTCTGAAAGCAGCTGGCCTGGCTACCGATGCTCAATTACAGGAATTAGAAACACAGGCCCAACAGGATGTTGACGCGTCGGTTCGCTTCGCCGAAGAAAGTGCCTTCCCACCAGTGGAAAGCCTCTTCGACTATATCTATGCCGACGAGCAGACCACGAGCAATGCTCAATAAGAGAGGGAAAAGTAGCTTTTATGGCTGAAATTACTATTCGACAGGCAATCCACGATACGCTCCGCAGCGAGATGCTACGCGATGAGAATGTCTTCCTGATGGGTGAAGAGATTGGCGTATTTGAAGGATCATATAAAATCACAGCGGGACTGCTCAAAGAATTTGGCCCCAAGCGCGTTGTTGATACTCCTATCAGCGAAAATGGGTTTGTCGGCCTTGCAACGGGTGCCGCGATGCTGGGCTTGCGTCCCGTCGTCGAGATCATGACGATTAACTTCATCATCCTGGCGATGGACGAGATCATCAATCACGCAGCGAAAATCTTCTACATGTTTGGTGGGCAAACGCCCGTTCCACTGGTCATTCGTACTCCAACAGGACCGGGCCAGCAGCTTTCAGCCACGCACTCACAAAGCCTGGAAGTCTGGTTCGCCCATGTGCCGGGCCTGAAAGTCGTTGCCCCCTCGACTCCTGCTGATGCGGTCGGTCTGTTGCGCACGTCTATTCGCGACAACAATCCGGTCATCTTCCTGGAAAACGTCAACCTCTATAACGTCAAGGGCGAGGTGCCTGAAGGCGATTATACGATTCCCTTCGGCAAAGCCAGAATCTTGAAAGAAGGAACCGATCTGACCGTCGTGAGCTACCTGCGCATGGCACAGGCCGCCTACGATCTTGCACTGCGACTTGAGCGCGAGAATCAGATCAGCGTTGAGGTCGTGGATATTCGCTCGTTGCGCCCCCTGGATACTGAGACCATCGTCAATTCCGTGAAGAAGACCAATCGGGCCATCATCTTTGAGGAAGATTGGCGCTCGTATGGGGTGGGCGCAGAGATCGCCGCCACCATTCAGGAAGAGGCGTTCGATTACTTGGATGCACCGATCAAGCGTGTTGCCAGCCCCGAAGTTCCTTTACCCTATGCAAAACCATTGGAGCAAGCCGCATTAACCGGTGCCAAACAGCTCCTCGAAGCCATTAACGAGCTTGCCCCTCGCCGAAGGAGATATAGTCATGCCTGAAATCAGCATGCCCAGACTGAGCGATACCATGCAGGAAGGCACGATCACGCACTGGCTGAAAAAAGCGGGCGATGAGGTCAAAAAGGGAGAGATCCTGGCCGAAGTCGAGACCGATAAAGCCAACATGGAGATCGAGTCGTTTGAGTCTGGCATCCTTGAACAGATTCTCGTACAGGAAGGCGAAACTGCCCCCATCGGGCAGGCTATCGCCATCGTTGGAGACGGTGCTGGAACCAAACAGGCCGCTCCCGCCAAAACAGAAGCAAAGTCGGAAGCAAAGGTTGCACAAAGCGCGCCCGCAGCCCCTGTTGAAGTTGCCGCGCCTCAAAGCAACACTAGCACGAGAGAAGCATCAACAACCAGCAAAGATGGTGGCCGAATCAAAGTATCGCCGCTGGCTCGCCGCATCGCAGAAGAACACAGTATCGATCTGCAACAGATTCAAGGCACCGGCCCCGGTGGACGCATCGTGCGCGACGATCTGCAAGATTATCTTGAGAAGCAACGCACCGCCGCACCTGCTGCACAGCCTGTTGCCGAGCCTCAGCCAACGACACCAGCAGCGCAACCCGCTCCAACAGCAGTCGCAGCCGAGGATGTGGAGATCATTCCGCTCACCAACATGCAGAAAACGATTGTGCGCCGCCTGACCGAAGCCAAGCAGACGGTCCCACATATCTACATCAGCAATGAGATCGACATGACCGATGCTCTGGCCCTGCGCCAGCAATTCAATGCGTCGGCAGGTGAGGGCGGCGTGAAGGTCAGCGTCAACGACCTGATTATCAAGGCGTGCGCGCTAGCTCTGGAGAAGTTCCCGGAAGTGAATAGCTCCTACAAGGACAATCAGTTCCTGCGCCATAAACACATCAATATTGGCATGGCAGTTGATGTGCCGAATGGTCTGGTAGTCCCGGTCATCCGCGATGCTAACATCAAGGGCGTCCGCAGCATTGCCCGCGAGACAAAAGCGCTGGCCGAAAAAGCTCGCAACAACAAGCTGACCGTGAACGACATGAGCGGTGGCACGTTCTCAATCTCCAATCTGGGCATGATGGATGTCACAGAGTTCAAGGCGATCATCAATCCGCCTGAAGCGGGGATTCTGGCGATTGGAGCAACCCGCAAGGTCTTCGTTCCCGTCGATGGTCAGCCCGTCGTGCGCGATATGATGAACACCACCATCTCCGCCGACCATCGCGTGCTGGGTGGGGCCGCCTGCGCTCGCTTCCTGCAAGAGGTCAAGCGCCTGCTGCAAAACCCCTACTCGCTCCTGGGCTAGCGGGTATACTTTCCGCAAACAAAAGCCCCTCCTGAAGATCTTCAGGAGGGGCCGTTTATTTTTATGTGCTAGTGACCAGTCGAGATCCAGCCGCCAGTATAGTCTACATAAGCTTCAGCAGCTTTTTCGTCCATAACTTCACGATGGCGCGACAACAAATCGAGTAATCCTAACGCCTCTTCCGCGCTCAGGCTGCAACTGACACCACCAGAAACTCCCACCTGATGGCTATACAGTTTGAGGCTGCCATTCTCGTCCATCCAGGACTGGATACGACCCACTTTTATACGATCCTGCGACATCATCGTGTCTCTCCTTTGCCCGCTTCTTCTTTGAAAGAGCGTCCATATGCTTGCATTCACTGGCAGATAGAACAACAACTCAGTTTTTCTTCTGACACATCAGTATGTACCTATAATACGGTATAGGAGGCCGCTTTGTCTACAAAATACTTGTCATATTTATACAGTTTTTTTGACCATCATTTAGTTACTCTGCACAATGGCCTGGAGGAAGATAGAGAAGTTCGCTTTTTGGTTAAGGATGAGCACAGGGATAGAAAAATGGGGGAATAACAGAGTAAAAGGGAGTGCAGAGTCCATTCCGCCGAAATAAGCAACCTTGCTCTTTTATAGGGAACTTTTACTCCGTTATACAAGAAAGAATAACAAATGCAGGAGAGAAAGTCCATACATAAATTTATATAAGCGTATGACACCGCATAGATAAAATATATATATCTTCTCATCTCATCAGTTCGTTTTTATGGTCATATCATACCATGTTCTCTTCCGTTTCTTTGCCAGGCAACGACATGGGCAGACTATACAATAGCCCTCAATGAACACTCAAATTTTCTTCATCTTCGCTCAAAATTTCCTCTGGGAGTATCCTCATTGCGATAGTTTCTCTATTTGTTCTTGTGCAGAATGTACAAAATATAACACTACTTTTTTTGATGGATTATCCCTATGATTAGCAACCACTGGCTCCGTATACTTAAAGAGTGAAGGGAGAACATCTCTCCTCCCTCATCGGGAAGCTTCTTCTCAGCGATGATAGCTGCATGAGTGGTAATGATGCCATACGGTCATGTGGATTTATTTCTCACTACTTTCAGAAAGGGACGATGACATGGCAGCGCAATCATCAGGCGACAGCGGCGGTATGAAGCCCACACTAGGTCTTACTGGAGTGACGATTAACGCAATGGCGTTGATCGCCCCCGGCGCGTTTCTCTGGACCACATACCAGATCCAGGCAGTGCCAGGATCAGCGCCTAACATGTGGTTCTCGGTTTTCTTAGCAACGGCGATAGCTATGCTCACTGCTATTGCCTATGCATCCCTCGCCAAACGCTATCCCGAAGCGGGAGCTGGCAGCTCGTACTTTTTTGCTGAAGCGGCTGTTCTGCACAAAGAAGAACACAAGCATTTTAAGTACGCGCGGCTGAGCAAGTTCCTCGTCGGTTGGGCCTCTCATCTCTACTATTGGATCTATCCAGGGGTGATGGTTGCCTTTATGGGCCTGGTTATCACCTACATTATTCAGACGTTTGCCCCCAGCTTTGGCGCGCCCTGGCAAGAGGTGCTGGTCTGTATCGTTTTCGCCTGCATCGTCGGCGTGATTGCGTATATTGGTGTGACGGGCGCAACCGTTGCCAACATCATTATCAACGTTATTCAGATCCTCGCGCTCGTTAGCTTTTCGATCCTGGCAATCGTCTATCGCGCTACCCATCCTGGCGTTCATTACCTGCATCCCAGCGCCCTGAGCGTCATCATGCCTCACGATCTCGGCGGTCTCATCTTCCAGTCAACCATCGCGATCCTGCTGGTGGTCGGCTTTGAGTCGGCAACAGCGCTCGCGGCGGAGGCCAAGAATCCTGGTCGCGATATCCCGCGTGGCGTACTGCTCTCGCTGGTTATTCAGGCCGTCATCTTCTACTTTCTCGAATACTTCGCAGCTAACTTTGTCATCAACGACTCCTATAAAAGCGCGGCGGGTACGGGTTTCGCAGCTGCCAACGCCTCAGCAGCGCCTATTGGTGATATGGCACAAATTCTGGGCAATGCTCTGCTGGGCGGCAACGGCCTGGCCTATGCCATGATCCTGGCGGCAAGCGTAGTGATCGCGTTGGTTGGTACCTCGCTTTCCTGCCTGAATACAGGTGTGCGTGTGACCTACGCGATGGGCAAAGATACTGAACTGCCGATCATCTTCGGGTTCCTGCATGGTCGCTTTCGCACTCCCCACGTTGGCGTTATCGTCCTGACAGTCATTTCTGCTATCGTCGGCTCATACGGTGTGCTGGATGTCAATAAGCTGACACAGGTCACATTGATCTCGAACATCGGCACATTTCTACTTTACGGGATGACCTGCATCATCTGCGTTGTCGCCTTCGTAGGTATCGCAGGTCGCAGCATCTTCAATACCGTTATCGCCCCCGTACTGGGAGCGGCGCTCAATATTCTTATGCTCGTTGGCGTCCTGTATTATGCCATCACATCAGGAGGTGCATCGCAAACAAACACCGTCATTGCGGGGGTTTTCTCGCTAGCGTGGTTAGTGATCGGCTTCGGCTATCTCTACATCCGCAAGCTCATCACAGGGCTTCCAATCCTGTATAGCCCGGAACATAAAGATGAGAAGCTGAAGAGTGCAGAAGATGGAGGAGCGATCAGTGCAGTTGGCGGCAATTAATCCCGCTCATCTGGCCTCGCCCAAAGGCAGTTCCCCGGCGAAAACACGCTGGGGAACTGCCGCTGCCACTCGATCACACACGCTAACTCAATGAATGTCGATTTCGTCTCTGGTGACACCACCTCTCGTATGCTATACTAGAGGCACGAGACCCTGTTGTCTAACTATCTGAAAGGCCCACAGAGTCTATGACTGCAACATATGCACCAGGTGCGCAGGTCGACCATTATGAGATCATCCGCATGCTTGGGCATGGTGGCATGAACCGTGTCTACCTTGCCCGCGATATGTTGAACCAGCAAGAAGTGGTCTTGAAATTTCCCAACGACGATTTGATCGGTGATGTGGCCGTCTTTGAACGTTATAGACGTGAGGCCGAGATCGGTACGCGCGTCAAGCATCCACATGTGCAACACCTGCTCAATATGGATGAGAAACGTTCGCAGGAATATCTGGTCATGGAGTATATCAAGGGTCGCACACTACGAGCGATCATTGAGGACCATGCCCCTGATCCGCTACCGGTTGCCGAGGCCATCCGCATCACAATCCAGCTTGCCGATACATTGAAGTATTGCCATGAACATGGTGTTTTCCATCGGGACATCAAACCGGAGAACATCATGCTGCAAGAGGATGACTCGATCAAAATCATCGATTTCGGGATCGCTCTGCTGGAAGGCGCACGGCGCGTTACCTGGCGCGGTCTTTCAAGTACCGTTGGCACACCGGACTATATGTCCCCCGAACAACTAAAAGGCGAACGGGGAGCAGCAAGTTCCGACATCTATGCAGTTGGCATCATACTGTACGAGATGCTGTGTGGCAAAACGCCCTTCGATGGGGAGAATATTTTTGCGGTCATGAATCAACACGTCTCGCAAGATCCACCTTCCATCCTCGACTTCAACCCGCGCCTCTCACCAGCGCTGGCAACTGTGGTGATGAAGGCCATCCGCCGTGACCCGCATAAGCGCTACCAGAGCATGAACGATCTATTGCACGATCTCTGCAATCTGGAGAAGGTCGAGCCTGTTCCGTATACACCAGAAACCCCGGCGATGAATCGCTCCGGTCGCATGGTGATTACGGCCACGCTGATCATCATTGCCATCTGTCTGGCAATCATCGCCTTTGGCTTCCTTGTACAATTTCTCCATAACGCGGCCCATTAATAGGTCGAGGCATACAAGGGAAAATCAGGCGCTCATCTCTCCACGTTAGCAGCAGACGCATCAACACTTTCTGCATGTTGTGCTTTTTATATCTGTTCAGATGGAAGGTGGGAGCATGTCAACAACTCAACGCGTCTATGTTATAGGTGATATTCATGGTCAGCTACAGAAGCTTTTAAAACTGCTGTTGGACGCTCACCTGATCGATGCATCTCACGCCTGGAGCGGAGGACAAACGACGCTCTGGTTTATGGGCGATTTTGTTGATCGCGGGCCAGATGGTATTGCCGTAATGAATCTGGTGATGCGCTTGCAACAGGAGGCGGCACAAGTGGGCGGCAATGTCTCTTCACTCCTGGGCAATCATGAGATGTTGCTCCTGGCAGCTTACCGCTTCGGCAGGCGCTCGACCGGACTTGGCAGCAATTTTATTACTCGCTGGAAGCAAAACGGCGGCAATCGCAAGGATATCGCCAGCCTCACGCCCCGTCATCTCGAATGGATGGCTCAGTTGCCTGCAATGGCGCTGGTTGAGGACGCGCTGCTCCTGCACGCCGACGCTCCCCTATACTTGAAATATGGCGGTACGATCGAAGAAGTCAACGCCAATGTACGCGATCTGCTGCGACACAGCGACGCCCTGGCCTGGGAAGAGTTGCTCGAAGACTTCGCCCGGCGCGGCGTTTTCCTGAGCGGCATTTACGGATTGGAGTTCGCCGAACGTTACCTGAAACAATTTGGCGGAAAACGGCTGGTACACGGGCATACGCCGATCAATACCATGCAAAACTGCTCGCCCAACAAGGTCCATGCTCCCTGGATCTACGCCGATGATCTCTGCGTCAACGTCGATGGTGGCTTATTCCTGGGTGGCTCGGGTTTCGTCTATCAGCTTCCAACAACAAACGACGCTCTCAATACTATTCAAACGATGAGCTTGTAATAATGTTATTCTATTTTTCCCGTAAAGGAGCAACCAAAATCCATGCCAAATTTAACGCTAACTCTCCTACCTCAGTTGTATGCGGTCTGTAAGCTGCATCCTGATAAATACATTCCAAGTTGGGCGCTGGTGGGAGATTTCGTCTCGTTGACGCACACTGACGAGGAATTGTCCGTTGTCTGTCCCCAGGAAAATGTGCCTCTAGAGGCGAAGGCGGAGCGTGGATGGCATTGCTTAAAAGTGATTGGCGAGTTTGATTTTTCCCTGGCAGGCATTCATGCCTCGCTCGCCGTTCCGCTGGCCGAAGCCAATATCAGCATTCTAGGCATAGCCACCTATAGCACCGACTATATTCTGATTAAAGAGGCATATCTGCAAGATGCCCTCAATGTGCTGTTACAGGCTGGCCATACTATTCAACGATAACAAAATTATTGCTTGCGCACGCTCTTGCCCATGTCTATGAGGTACAATATAAATAGACCCTGATGCTTATCCTCTATTTATAGTACCTGAGCTTCTTTTATTGGAGAAGCAAATGGAGAAGATTTAGCATGCAATTACAAAATCTTACGCCAGATCAACTACTGACGACGACACGTTCAGTGCGCAAGCGGCTCGACTTCTCGCGCCCGGTGGAGATGGACGTTATCCGTGAATGTCTGGAAATCGCGCTCCAAGCACCAAGCGGCAGCAATGCGCAACAGTGGCATTTCATCGTCCTGACCGACGCGGAAAAACGCAAAGCGCTGGGAGCTATTTATAAACGAGCATTCACAATCTATCGCAAAGACGCAGATGCGGCCAACGCTAAAAGATATGGCAACAACCCTCAACGCATGGAGATTCAAAAGCGGATCGTCGATTCATCAACGTATCTGGCCGATCATATGCACGAGGCACCGATCCATTTGATCCCATGTATGAGGGGTCGCTATGAAAACGCAAAGACCGTTGGACAGGCTGGTGCCTGGGGATCAATCTTGCCAGCAACCTGGAGCTTTATGCTGGCGGCACGCGCTCGTGGCCTGGGAGGAGCCTGGACCACCTTACACCTCATGTTTGAGCAGGAAGCGGCGGAAGTCCTGGGCATCCCGTTTGACAAAATCACCCAAGCCGCGCTGATTCCCGTCGCCTACACCCAGGGCACCGATTTCAAACCGGCATCTCGTGAACCGCTAGATTCAGTCCTGCACATCAACGGCTGGTAATCCCGAGAATCGTCGCAACAAATTGTTAAGCTCTATGATTGATGTACCCGGCAAGCATCACCCGAATATGGCAGGGGCGATGGCTTGTCCTCGCCCGCCTCCCCATGCAGGGTCCAGGGCGAGGACAAGCCATCGCCCCTGCCATATTCGCTCTTCGCTCCAACGTTCATGCGACTTCTTCCCGTGCTTGACATATCAAACATACGTTCTATATAATAGAGGTATGCAGACCTTTATCAAGCCAGATACCATCACCAGGCTTGCCCAGATGGGCGAAGCAACGCAATATGAACCGGCAGGCGATCAACCGCTCAGCGAGCGGAGACGCGCCCCATATCAATCGCAAAGCCTGGGGGAGTGTATTACCAACGTCGCAACCCCGACAGGTCGGCGACCTATTCTGAAAACACTTTTAACGACTGCTTGTGAACGTAATTGCTTCTATTGCCCATTTCGAGCGGGACGCAGCAAGACGAAGCGCATCACATTTAGCCCTGATGAACTGGCAGGTGGCTTCGATACGTTGCAGAGAGCGGGGCAGGTGGATGGCTTATTTCTCTCGTCTGGCATCATCAAGGGCAGCGTAACCACTCAGGATAAGATTATCGATGCCGTCGAACTGGTGCGCCATCGCTACCATTACAAAGGTTATGTGCATCTCAAAGTGTTGCCCGGCATCGAGTACGATCAACTCTATCGTGCAATGCAACTGGCTGATAGGGTCTCCGTCAACCTGGAGGCACCCACGCAGGAACGCCTGAACGAGCTGGCACCTAAGAAAGAGTTTACCCGCGAACTGCTCACCATGCTGCAATGGGCAGTGGATATTCGCAAGCAACATCCAGAGCAACAGCTTGCCCACACCGTCACGCAATTTGTTGTCGGCGCGGTTGGCGATACCGACCTGGAACTACTTTCGCTCAGTCAGCGCCTGTATCGTGAGATGGGACTGCGTCGCGCCTATTATTCGGGCTTCTCTCCAATTGTGCAGACGCCATTTGAGAATCTTACCGCTACTGATCCTCTACGTGAGCATCGCCTCTATCAGGCCAGTTTCCTCCTGCGCGATTATGGCTGGAACGTCAAGGATCTCGCCTTTTTAGCTAGCGGCAACCTGCCAACCCGGATTGATCCCAAACAGGCATGGGCCGATCAACATTTACTCCACACCCCGATAGAAATCATGACTGCCACACGTACCCAGTTACTACGCATTCCAGGCATCGGGGCCAGCGCTGCCGACGCCATTTTGCAAGCACGGCGACGAGGAAAGATTACCGAATTATCTCACCTGCGCCGCCTGAATATCCATACCCCTGAAAAAGCCGCGCCCTACATCTTGCTTAACGGCCATCGTCCTCTCCAACAACAAAGCCTGTTCTAACTTCTGCTCTCGCCGCATATGAAATGTAGGAATTCCCTTTCGTCGTGGAGCGATAATGTGCATTATCGCATTGGCACGGCATAACAGGGTATTCGAGCCAACGCGATAAATCGCTCCACGACGAAATTTGTGCCGATGTGTTCGTTGTGAGTGGCTCGTTAGAGGGCGGTATATAATACAATAGAAGAGATAGTACCGTGTAACTATTGAGAGAATGAGAGGAAATCGTCGTGTCTGATACGATTGTTGTTTCGGCATTGAATGTTTATCCGATCAAATCGTGTGCGGGTATTGCGCTCGATGTGGCCCAGCTTGGTCCGCGTGGCATCGTGCATGATCGCTCTTTTATGCTGGTGGATCGTGAGGGCATGCTTATCACTCAGCGCGAAGAGCCACGTATGGCCCTGATCCGGCCCGCAATCAGCACTCATGGTGATTTGACTGTACAGGCAACAGGCATGCAGGCGTTGACGATTTCCAGCAACCAGCACGGGCCGCGCTATCCTGTTACTGTCTGGAAGTATACCGGCGATGGCATCGATCAAGGCGACGAGATTGCGGAGTGGTTTAGCCGCTTTCTGAGCATCAATTGCCGTCTGGTGCTCTTTCCTAACGATGGCGTCAGGAGGTCGAATCCAAAGTACGCCAGCCGCGAGCAGGATCAGGTTGCGTTTGCCGACGGCTATCCCTGCCTTTTAATCAGCGAGGCCTCGCTCATCGATCTCAATACGCGCCTGGAGCAGCCTCTCCCCATGAATCGTTTTCGCCCAAACATCGTCGTCAGCGGGACGGAGCCGTATGCCGAGGACACCTGGCGCATGATTCGCATTGGCGAGGTAACGTTTGATATCGTGAAGCCCTGTGATCGCTGCGTCGTTACCACCACCGATCAGATCACGACGCAACGGGGCAAGGAGCCGCTCAAAACGCTGGCAAAGTATCGTCAGGCAACGGATAATGGTGTCATGTTCGGGCAAAATCTGACCTATGCGCGGCCCGGCCCGATTCGGTTGGGAGATCGTGTTGAGATCATCACACAAGATGCCATGGCAAATTTCGCGCTAAAGGGTGCGCGTGTATAAATAGCTTAGGTTATAGTTTGCGCAACAGTGCTTCCTGTATAGCGTGGTCTCGCCCTTTGCGGAGTATGAGATGTGCCCGTTCGCGTGTTGGCTGGATATTTTCCCGCAAATTGATGCCGTTGATCCCGCTCCAGATGCGTCGGGCCGTCTCAACAGCTTCATCAATCGTCAGTTGTGCATAGCGATGGAAATAGGAGGCGCTATTGCGAAATGCCGTCTCGCGCAGGGTGAGGAAGCGTTCGATGTACCATTGTTCGATGTCTACCGCTTCGGCATCTACATAAATGGAGAAATCGAAAAAGTCGGAGACGAAGAGGCGCAGGGGCTTGCCCGGCTGTCCGCTTTTCGTTTGCAGGACGTTTAACCCTTCCACTATAAGGATATCTGGTTGTTTGACGATCTGCGTCGTATCGAGAATATCATAGGTGAGATGCGAATACATCGGGGCTGCGACCTCTGGGATGCCCGATTTCACATCATGGAGAAATTGGAGCAAACGGCGCTGGTCATAGCTTTCTGGAAAGCCCTTGCGCTGCATCAGTCCACGCTTCTGTAAGATGCGGTTGGGATAGAGGAAACCATCGGTTGTGACCAGATCGACATGGGGATGCGTCGGCCAGTCGGCAAGCAATGCCTGAAGGATACGCGCCGTCGTACTCTTGCCAACCGCCACGCTGCCCGCGATCCCGATAATATACGGGACGTGTGTTCGTGCGTTGTTCTCTAGCGAATTGGTATCTATAGGATGTAGAAACGTTGCGCTGGCTGCATGCAGATTTTGTGTAGCGCTCACATATAGATTGAGCAGACGCGAGAGTGGCAAATAGATTTGTTCCACCTCTCGCAGAGAGACACGTTCATTGAGGCCGCGCAGTCTAGCGAGGCGCTCCTCTGAAAGCGTCATCGGCGTAGATGCGCGTAATCTTCCCCAATCCTCTCCACTAAAGCTGATATAACGTGAAAACTGCTCGCTGTTAGCCGTTGTATGCTCCATTATTGCTTATTTCCCACATGCCCGCGAGGGCGACGGGCGCAATGAATTGCCGCCCCCACCCATCACGCAATGAATTGCGCTTTCATCCCTTTCTGACCATCATGGGAAACGAGGAACAGAGGCGATTGATCGCCCGATCTGGTAGAGACGGCAATTCATTGCGTCCGATCCCCTCTTTTCCTTCCCTTTTCTACAACGGCTTAATGGCCCATCGCTAACTTACTGCTCGCTTGTGACAACATCAACGCTATAGGGTAAAGGTGCGAGGGTGTAGTGGCGCTCCTCTGTACCTTGCACCGTCACCTGCACGGGAGCTGGAACTCCAGGACTTTTCACGTCGGGATACCAGAGGCGGCCACGCTGGACGACGATGAACAGCCCGTAGATGTCGCCCTGTGCTGTGAAGGTCTCGCTGCTCTCCCCTTTGTATGGCTCGATGCCCAGCAACTCCTGCAAATGCGAGACCTGAGCCAGCACATCATCCACCGGCAGCCCGATCTCGCTCACATGCAGCATATCGGTTGGTCTGAAGTCGCCGGTAGTCTCCCCGGGCAGATCGTAATGGGCGATAAATTCCAGAATATTGTCGGCTGGATCACGAAAGTAGATTGACCAGGAGTTCCACGAGCCGCCCGTAAACTCAGTATGCCCGGCGGGATCGGTGACGAGCGGGAAACGCGCCTCGGCCCATTGTTTCGCCTGCTTGACCTTGTTGCGGGGAACGGTAAAGGCCACATGATAGAGTGGCTCTCGCTGTTCCGTTACCTGGAATGTCAACCGCGTCGAACCGGCCTGCACCGTGAACGCCTGATCGCTTGCTGCGACGACTGGCAATTCCAGCGTGTGTTCATAAAAGTCTCGTTGGGCGGCGAGGACGTGTGTCTCTAAGACTAATTCTGTAATATGCATCGGTTTCGCCTTTCATTGGTGCTTTCTATCTTACATCACTTTCTCGTATAGCTTTTCGCTTCACTGAAGTATTGCTAGCATAGCAGAGAGGCGGCCTGGATGCACTGTCCAGAGGATATAGAGTATGCTGTACCAATGGTCAGATAAGGGATGTAAGCAAAAGCGCCCTACGACGAGACGCCTTTGCTTTGTAACATCTACTTGCTATCAGACCTTTGTGCTGGCGGCGAGAGGAGTCGTCACGACTGGCACGTCAGCGACATCAACCCAGCGGCGCTCTTGAGCTGATTGTATCACAGCATCGATGACTGCCTGAGTACGCATGCCATCGTAGAAGGTGGGGATATCGGTCTTGCCATGTAGGATATTCTGGATGAACGCGAAATCCTCATCGTAGCGGAAAACGGTGGTTGGTTCGCCAACTGAGGGATCACGTGGTGAGCCAGGATAGACCAGAAATTCAGTTGGCACCGGAACGCTCTCCAACTTACCGCCTGGCTTGCCGATCATGATCTCGTGGGGCAGATGCAGATGGTAGATCAGCGTCCCTTCGGTGCCGTAGACCTCGAATTCGTCGAGACTGCGACCGCCAGCTTCTCGCCCTTTAGCAACCTTGCTCAAATCAAAATTAGCCGCCGCACCCTGCTCAACGCCCACGCCTTCGGCAAATTCGGCAAGGAAGATGGCGAAATCCTCCACATCGGCGGGAATTGGCTTGCCATCGGGTCCAGCACGTTCGGGAATAAACGTACGTGTCAGGCTGACCACGCGTGCGATCGGGCCGATGAGATCCTGGCAAAAGTCGATGCGATGCGCGCCCATATCGCCAACCTCGCCGGTGCCAGCCAGCGCGCGATTTTGTCGCCAGCCCAGCGTCGTCTCGCGTACCTCTTGCAAGCGAGCAACCCGCAAATGGCGTGGCAGACCGATGGTGCCTTTTCCCAGTAAATATTTGAGGTAGCGCATCGCTGGCACAAAACGATAGGTGAAGGCCGTCATATGCACTACACCGGCCTGTTGAGCCGCTTCGTACATCTGGACCGCCTCAGCATAGTTCATTGCCAACTGCTTTTCGACCAGTACATGTTTGCCCGCTGCGATAGCTGCCAGCGCGATTGGGGCGTGCATGACCGTTGGTGTGGCGACGACGACCGCATCGACGGCTGGATCTTGCAGTAGATCGTGGTAGTCCGTAAAAATATGGTCAATATGATACTGTGCTGCCTTTTGTTTCAGCAGATCAGTATTGCTATCACAAAATGCGACAATTTCTGCATCTGGGCACAGTTGCAGCCCCGGCAGGTGAACGTAACTACTGATGCCGCCAACCCCGATAACTCCAACTCCCACTTTCGATTTTTGCATGATATGCTCCTTCTAGTCGAGATGAAAAACTTCTTCTAGTTCTAGCATGGCTTGATCTGCACGCAATCCGGGTGCAATCTCGAAGAAGCCGTCCATATAGGTTTGCCAGCGCAGATTGATCTCCTCATGTTCCATGTTGTCGAGTACCTGAGCAAAGCTCTCGTCAACCTCAACATAGCCAAAGATGGTGCCATCTGGCCGCATAAAGAGTGAATAGTTGTGCCAACCTGCGCGTCTCAGGGCATCCTGCATCTCCGGCCACACTGCCTGATGTCGCTTTTTGTAGTCGTCGATCAGATCTTGCCGGACCTTCAGTTGGAAACCAACGCGTTTCACGTATCCTCCTCCTCTTGAGCAAACTTGCATCGTTTGCATAGGACGATGACACTCTCGCTGTTACCAGGGGAGCGTCGATACACGTATATATGTAAGTATGTGCTGGATTGTTGCGAGAAGCAAGGGCCGATTCTTCCACTGCGTGAGCAAATATATGTGATTTAATAGAAAATGGTTATGGATACATCTGGGAAATGGAGGAGAAATGTCGATTGTTTCCTGGCAGGGACGGTATCCTCTCCCGTAGCGACAATCCCTTGCGGTTGTCGCGGGTAATACCGACGAAACGAACAGGGGCCGCGACAACCGCAAGGGATTGTCGCTACGGGAGAGGGTAAATGCACCATTAATGGGAAAACGGAAAATGTATGGAGATAAAGCAAACGATGTATATGGAAGATCCCGATGTTGAGCGTACTCGTGAGATCTATGCTGCCAGAGAGCCAGAGATCGAGCGCTATCTGGATATGCGAGGGCGCGTGAATAGCTGGCCTCTTCGCAAGCGAGAGAGCAGAGATATCATACTTGGCTATTTGGTATCCGCGTTTGAGGAAGGGCGCTCGTATACGGAAAAAGAGGTCAACGAACTGCTTGATCGTTACATCGTCTTCAACGATCCGGCAACGGTGCGCCGCGTGTTGTGTGATTACGCCTACCTCAAACGCACGCGAGATGGTTCGCGTTACTGGCGTGAAAGATGAGATTGAAAGGATTCAACGTGAAACAACAAAATGTCGCTCTGCAAGCGGCGATAGCCACCGCCGAAAAAATATTGGCCGACACTTTTGGAGGGAAAGTGCAGCTTGACAAGGGTAAGGAGCTTGGAGGGAGCGAGCGTACAATTGTCTTGCGTTGTCATGTATTGGACGGTCCGACAGCAGTGCCAGCCAGCGTTATTGTCAAAAGAAGTATGATGCCTATCTTTGACTCTGATACCATAAGCGAACCATCCTGGCTGTTCTTCAATGATTGGGCCTCGGTGGAGTTTCTATCGAGGGGGGAGGCCACAAGTTCGCTCGTGCCAACTTTTTACGGAGGTGATAGAGCGGCAGGCGTGTTTGTGCTGGAAGATCTTGGACAGGGTCGGCGGTTGGATCACTACTTGCTTGGCAATGATTCTGTAGCTGCTGAACAGGCTCTACAGGCCTATGCAGCTTTACATGGTCGCTTGCATGCGCTTTCGTGCGGGAAACGAGCCGAGTATTTGCGTATTCGTGAGCGATTAGATTCTAGCATCTCAGATGCAACTTATTACAATTATCGCTGGTTATTTCCGACTTTGCACAAAATAGCGGCTACGCTAAATATTTCAGTACCATCAAAGGTTGATGAAGAACTGGGGATAGTAACCGCTTCTCTGGTGGATCCTGGTCCCTTTCTCTCCTTCGTTCAATCTGATGCTGCACCGGATAACTGCCTGTTTGATGGCACAGCCTGGCGGCTGTTTGATTTTGAGGGGGGCCGTTATACACATGCTTTGTTGGAAGGTGTCTATTGTCGTATGCCATTTCCGACATGCTGGTGTGTTTACCGTATGCCTGAAACGGTCATAGAGCGTGTCGAGGCTGCCTATCGAGCCGAATTGGTACAGGGTTGTCCCGAAGCTGCTGATGATAGCCTCTTCTATAGCGGTGTGGTTGGAGCGTGTGTTGCCTGGGCGCTCAACTTTCAATTTCTATGTCCGCTGGAAAAGATGCTAGAATCTGATCGTTGCCTGGTTGCATTGACGGATCGGGAGCGGTTTCTGCTCTATTTGAATGCAGCAGTGCGTGTTTCAGAGAACTTTCATCATTTTGCTGAGACTGGAGCCACCTTGCGTGCCATTGCCGTTGAGCTTGAACGCCTCTGGCCAGAGGCGACCAGCCCCAGCTATTATCCGGCTTTTCTACCATTGCTCCCAATGCACGATTGATTGCAAGGGAACCCGCGAGGCTCGCTTGAAGTCTGTGCCAAGCGTATAGGCGACTGGGATCAGCGCGGCCTGCGTCACTCGTTCGTAGGGGATACCCAGGATTGCAGCAGCCTGGCGCTCATAATAGAGATGGAGCGTTGTCCAGCATGTTCCCAGGCCACGAGCACGCGCTGCCAGCATAAAACTCCAGGTTGCCGGCAAAATCGATCCCCACGTTCCGGCCTGTTCCACTGAAGGTTGACCATCCACGCGATCATAAATACACGGAATGAGCATCACCGGCACTCTATGTATATTGTCGAGGAGATATTGCGAAGATCTTCTCACCTTGCGATAGCTTGCCACCTGTTCTGGCGCGGTCGCACTGGTTGATGTGGTGAGGCGGCCTGAGAGGATAAGCTGTTGATAATGGGCGAAACCTTTGCGGTAGATATCGCCAAGCGCTTCCCGCTGTCGTTGACTGGTCACAACCACAAAATGCCAGTTCTGATTGTTACCTCCCGTTGGTGCCTGAGCCGCCAGTTCCAGACATTCCTGAATGACCTCCCGCTCAACCGGGCGCGAGAAATCCAGCCGTTTGCGTATAGAACGAGTCGTTGCCAATAATTCATCTGGCGTTAGTGGCAATAGTGACATGTATATGATCCCCCTGAAACGATATGTCTTTATATGGTCAATGTTGCTGATTGTTCCCTTATCATAGCATTGTATACTGCTGTAGATGTATAACTTCTTCGTTTCTAGCAAAGGTGATAGCGTTCTATGCTCAGTGCTTTTTCATCTCCGTTATTTCTCTATCATTATTTTGAGGCCACACATGGACCTTTTCGCAATCTCTCAGACCTGGAAAGTGAAGCTGCTGAGGCAATATTACAGCAATTGCGTGATGAGGGAAATTGCTTTGCTGCTCGCCGCGCTCCCGATTATTTGCGTATCAGACGAGAATTGGAGGAGCGTATCCGTGCGTTGTTTGTACAGAAAAGGGGACAGCCTCGACGCGAGCGACCGCATTATATGATTGTTGGTGCTTGCGATTGGCTCTGCACGTGGTATCAAGAGGTTGATGTGGTGACGATCCCGTTGAGCGCTTTTCATCCACAAACGATCAGCTTCACCTATGGCGACTCGTTTCCTGCCATGCTTTATACTGATGGCAAGCCGTATCGTGATCAGGTATACACGTTAGATGAACTGCAAAGCCTCATTCAGCAGTATGGCTTGCCGCAAGACTGGAATCAGGATGGAGCATGCGGGCCAGAGCGCTACATCGAGGCCCAGATCTGGGACGATCAACCCCTGCAGGCATATATGTATTCATGAACAGCAGGATCAGCGCACCTTTTGCGAAGCCGTAATCGGCAAATCGTCCACTTCCAATTCGCAATCGTCCAGATTGACAAGCAGGCGATACGTTCCGGCAGGGATGGCATGCAAGACGAAGCTGCCCATATCATCGATCTGTGTGGATGTAATGGGTCTGTAAAGCTGATTGTGTTTGGCAAGCAGGTGCAACTCCACCTCTTTTCCCTCAAATACATCCAGCGAGATTGCGTCGTTCATATGGGTGAGAGTGCCAATTAGCGTATATTTCTCTTGTTTGTCGGCGGAGAGATCGAGCAGCAGCGAGTACGCCTCGGCTCGGTATTGGCGCGGCCAGCCCGTCGTTTTTACTGTGTTGCGTACAACCAGCGATGGCTGTGGTGGCTGCAAGGTGGCGACGATGCGGCGGACCGTATCTTCTATTGTGTCCATCGGGCCGTCCGTCAGTTCCGTATCTGCCAGAAAGCGCCGCGTGTCTGCAACTTCTTGTGCGCATAGTGGGCATTCGCGTAAATGGGCGGTAATTTGCGCTCGTTCTTCTTCTGCAACTTCGCCAGCACAATAAAGACTCAATTGCATGCTGCCCGGGCATTGATGGCGATAGAGGCTTGAGACAAGAAAGGCGTTGATATCTTTATAATTGGCTAAACGCTGCTGACACGTCGGACATTGCTTGATGTGTGCTCGCGCCTCCTGTGATAAAGGAGCTTCGTCGAACACGTATTTCAAGATATCTTCATCGCCCGGTGCCATTGTGTTCAAACAATTCATGCTCGTTTCCTTATCAGCACACAATCCCCCTTGAGCGTTCGTGTGCCTGCCGATAGAGTAATGCTGCTTAACAACTGGTATAATAAAAATGTACGCTACCTACCAGAGTAAACGGTAAAAGAGCATTACAGACTTTCGAGCTGCCTATCAGTTTATTTCTTAGCTGGTGAGACAGATATAGCTTATGATAGATTTCGCTTAAAAAGCACTTGAAAAAGCCTTGTTGTATATAACTTTAATATTTCTTGTCTAACTTTGTCAAGAAAAGATTGCCCTATGCACAACCTGGGGCTGAATAGGGTCAATAGCGGAACATCTCGCTGATGCTCTCGCGGTTATGAATGCGCTTGATTGCTTCGGCGAACAGTGGAGCGACCGAAATCACTTCAATTTTCTCCGAGAACTGCACCGGCTGATTTTCGACGGTATCGGTAATAAACAGCTTTCTAATCGGGCTGCGGTTGATGCGCTCGATGGAGCCTCCGGTCAGCACGCCGTGCGTCACAGCCGCGTACACCTCTGTTGCGCCATGTTCGATCAGCTTTTCGGAGACGCTGGCGAGGGTGCCACCGGACGTGAGAAAGTCATCGACAACCACCACCGTCTGATCTTTGACGTTACCAATAATCTGCAATACCTCTGCCTTCTCATCGTGTGCGACCCGCTCTTTGTCTGCAATAGCAATGGAGACGCCCAGGCAGGAGGCGTAGCGGCGAGCCTGTTTTGCGAACCCGACATCCGGCGAGACGATCACCACGTTATTCAACCTGAGCGCTTTGATCCGTTCGCACATCGTTGGCAACGCATAGAGATTATCGACCGGGCGGTGAAAGAAGCCCTGGATCTGTGGGGCGTGGAGGTCCATCGTCACCACACGATCAGCTCCGGCAACCTCGATGGCATCGGCGCAGACGCGAGCGCGAATGGAGACGCGTGGCTCGTCCTTCTTGTCGCCTTTGGCATAGCTAAAGTAGGGGATTACGACCGTCACCGACTCGGCTCCGGCGCGTTTGAAGGCATCGATCCAGAAGAGCAGCTCGACAAAGTTATCGTTGGTGGGAAAGACAGTTGATTGCACAACATAGACGCGTCGCCCCCGCACATTCTCCTGGATGCGCACAAATGTATTGCCGTCTGAGAAATGGAGCGTTTCATTCAGCCCTTGAGGGATATGGAGATAGTCGCAAATGCGCGCCGTCAGCTGCCGACTCCCACTTCCTGCAAAAACCATCATTGGATCGTCACCAATCACAACACACCTCCTGCAAAGGATGGAGCGAGGAGCCTGGCCTTATTGAATGGAACGGGCAAAGCTCCCCAGAACACCTTATAGTCGCTCTCTAACTGCTTACCTCTTCATAGCGACCACCGAGATGTTGAGCCAGGAACTTTTCGGCGGCAGCATAGAATTTGATCCGATTCTCAGGCTTGGCGAATCCATGCCCCTCATCCGGGAAAAGCATGTATTCATAGTCTACGCCGTTGCTCTTCATAGCTTCAACAATCTGTTCCGACTCCGCCTGCTTCACGCGTGGGTCATTGGCACCCTGAGCGATGAGCATCGGGATCTTGATCTGATCGGCCTTGAAGAGAGGCGAGCGTGATTTTAGGAAATCCTCCTCCGTATCCGGGTTGCCGACGCGCTTATGGAACGTTGCCAGGAACGTAGACCAGTAGGGAGGAATGGTTTTGATCAGGGTGATGAGATTGCTGGGGCCGACGATATCGACGGCACAGCAGAAGAGGTCGGGCGTAAAGGTTGCCCCGGCCAGCGCTGCATAGCCGCCATAGGAGCCGCCGTAAATTGCAACTTTTTTGGGGTCAGCGATGCCCTGGTCAATGGCCCAGTGAACCGCATCGACCAGATCGTTGTGCATATTGCGCCCCCACTCTTTATCGCCAGCATTCAAGAAATCTTTACCATAGCCGGTCGATCCCCGGAAATTGACCTGCAAGCAGGCGTAGCCACGATTAGCAAACCATTGCGCCTCCGGTCGATAGCCCCAGCCATCACGTCCCCAGGGACCGCCATGCACGTTCAGGACCAGGGGCAGATTTTTTGCCTCGAATCCAACTGGCAGTGTCAGATAGCCGTGAATGGTCAGGCCATCGCGAGACGCGAAGGAGATTGGTTCCATATGTGCCAGAGCGTATTCTTCCAGTGCTGGTTGCGTGGCAAAGAGAAACTGCACATGCTGATTTTTGCGATTATAGGAGTAGAAAGCGCCCGGCCCATTATCCACCGTGATGGCAACAATCCAGGTCTCGTCGGCGTCGTCGCGCCCAAAAATCGAGAAATCGCCTTCGCGGATATCGCGGATGCGGTCGAAATCAATCTGGATGGAGGGATCGAGTACCTGCCATTCGACGCGATCTTTGTTAAAAGCGACCGCCTGCACATCGCGGGTGTCGGGATGGAGCATCACATGCCCCACGTCATATTGCGGATCTTCAGCAAGGACCGTATTTTCGCCGCTTGCCAGATTCAGTTTCGTGAGGCGGCTGGCGTTGGCGTCGCGCGAATCTTGCAGGTAGAGGGATTGTCCATCAACGGTAAAGGCGACAGGACCGCTGGTGAGGGCATCGTCGGAACTCCAGATTATCAGCTTGCGCCACTCGTCCTGCTCACTGTCGCGTATCAACAGTTCGAGGCCGCCATCAGGTGTGGCAGCGACCGCTCCACGTACTTTCAGTTGAGCGTCAACGGTCCAGCCAGCGATATTGCCTGGATTTTTCGCCACCAGAGTTAAATCGCCGCTTGTCAGATCAAGGTGATACACATCATGGACCTGGATATTCTCTTTATTCAGGCCAATAATGAGATCGTTGGGGAAATGTTTGTCGTGTTCAATGATTTGAGCCTGTACATTGTCGAATGGTGTGAGATCCCGCGTCTCTCTGGTCTCGATATGGGTAGCATAGAGACGCCAGTTTTCGTTGCCGCCCACGTCCTGAATGTACAGAATATGTGTATTATCGGCGGCCCACATATAGAAGCGCACGCCGCGATCTTTATCTGAGGTGACTGGTTGATAGTTATCGCTGCCGATATCACCGACCCAGACGTTGAGGACATTATCGACAGGTGCTAAATAGGCTAAGCGCTTGCCATCGGGAGAGATCCGGGGACTGGTCTTGACGGGATTGCCGAACAGGACGTTCCTGGGGATCAATGCTACATCTGGTTGAACAGCCATACGATGTAAATCCTTTCAAGCTTTAATACATATGTCACCACTCCGGGCAGCCAGACAGACGGCAAACGATGCTGAAATGGCGACGGAGTTTTTGAGTTGCTACTGTGCAGTTATGTATTATACCATTTTATGTTGCCTGCCGTCGTGATAAGGATGAGGTAGGTTTATCATGTTGTTAAGCGTCTATTGTCGATATTATACATTGATAATCGATGTTTACGATAATTGAAGGAAACGAAGGCGGGAGTTCTGGGCTGTAACGCTGAATCGGCCAGAGCGGGTAGCACTCTGAAGTTCACCTGCCAAAAGTGCATTGCACGGCGCATCCCGCACGCTAACTGAAACTGTTGCCTGGGTCTTTTGTTCTTACATGCCTTGACACGTATATACTCCTTGGAGTATACTATGGAAGTGGAAATTATGTTCGAGCCACATGGAGCAATCAATACCAGCGAAAAGGAAGTCAAAGAGAAGACGACGCGATCCAAATCGCGAATGTGACAAAGGAGAAACGAAATGAAAATCAAAGTGACTACGTTATACGTGGACGACCAGGACAAGGCGCTGCGCTTCTATACGGAAGTACTGGGTTTTGCCAGGAAGACGGATGTCAGTCAGGGGCCATATCGTTGGCTGACCGTGACCTCACCCGAGGAGCCGGATGGTACTGAACTACAGTTGGCGCTGAACGACAACCCCGCTGCCAAAACGTATCAGCAGGCGATCTTTCAGCAGGGCCAGCCTGCGGCCATGTTCTACACCGACGACATCAAGGGCGACTATGAGCGGATAAAAGCCGGAGGTGCCGAGTTCACGATGCCACCTACAGGCGTGACCGGCTCGACCATTGCGATGCTGAACGATACCTGCGGCAACCTCATTCAGCTTACCCAATTGGCGCGCTATTAAGGGTGGCCGTTCAACAGGATGGCAGTTCGGTGGGCGTCGATGCCTGCGGCTTGAGTTGCGAGATACCTCGGCGCGCCACACGCGCTGCCATCGCGTGGAGTATACTAAGAGAGTGGAAACTGTGTTTGAAATCATTGCGGAGCCGAACCGCCGCGCGATATTGAGCCTCCTGGTCTCGTCACCACAGTCGGTTGGAGAGATCGGGCGTCAGCTTGGCATGTCGCAGCCGACCGTGTCAAAGCATCTGCGCGTGTTGCGCGAGGCTGGTTTCGTGGAAGCTACGGTAGATGCTCAGCGCCGTCTCTACCAGCTGAAACCTGAACCACTTCAGGAGGTGGATGCCTGGCTGGCTCCGTTCCGTCAGTTCTGGTCCGCTCACGTAGATGCTCTTGCACGCCATCTCGATCACATGGATCAATCAACACCAACGGAAGGAAGATGAGGAGAAAAAGATGATCGATCACGAGCAGTACACACCGGGGCCGGCCAGTGGGGCACAGGTACGAAAGGACGGAGACAAGTGGACGCTCATTCTTGTCAGAGAGCTGCGCCACTCGCCGGAAAAAGTCTGGCAGGCGCTTACCGATCCGGCGCATCTGCGCGAATGGGCACCTTTTGAAGCCGATGGGAGCCTGAGTACGGTTGGAACTACTGTGAAGCTCACCGCAGTAGGAGCGCCCACGCCGCAGGTTTCCGAAACAAGGGTGATACGAGCCGACGCTCCCAGAGTGCTTGAGTACAACTGGGGTGGCAATGATATCCGGTGGGAACTCGAAGCCACAGGTCTCGGCACGCGTCTGACGCTATGGCACAACATCGGTTCCCGCTTCATCTCAATGGGTGCAGCCGGGTGGCACATTTGTTTCGATGTTCTGGATCACCTTCTCAGCGGAACTCCCATTGGTCGTATCGTTGGTGGCGAGGCGATGAAATTCGGTTGGCGAAGGCTCAATTCGGAGTACGCTCGGCAATTTGGTATTAATGTTCCGAACTGACCACGGGGCTTATTGTGGTCCCGTCAGCATCTCTTGATAGACTGCGTAAGTCTGTCTGGCAATCTGTTCCTGTGTGTAGTTGTCCAGCACGCGCTGGCGACCGCGCCGGGCCAGATCAGCATAGAGTGCGGGATCATCGAGCAGCTTGCGCACACAGGCGCTCAATTCCTGAGCGTTGTCCTCTGCAAAGACCAGGCCAGCGTCTCCGATAACATAGGGGATCTCGCCAGAGTTGGAGCCAATTACCGGCGTCTCGCATGACATCGCCTCGGCCAATGTGCGCCCAAATTGCTCTTTCCAGTTGTTGCGCGTCAGTGAGGGCAGGACGTGGACATCAAAGCGCTCCAGCTCGCGTGGCACCTCGTAAGTTGGCACGCCCGGTTTGAAGATCACGCGATCCGCCACGCCCAGACGTGCCGCCTGCACCTCTAACTCGCTTTTCATTGGGCCACTGCCTATAAAGACTGCCTGACAGTATTCCGGCAACATAGTGAGTGCCTCGACGATCAGCGGCAGCCCCTTTGCCTCGATCAGTCGTCCAATAAAGCCAAGCGTGAAGGGATCACCGGGTTGACGTGGTGGACGGGGAGCGCTCCGACGGTAGATATCGGTATCGAAACCGAACTGTGGAATAATCCGCACCGGCCCACGATACCCCTTGCGCTTGAGTACTTCGGCGGCGTCGCGATTGCCAGCCAGCGCCATTGCGGTATGGCGATAGTTATAGAGTTCAAACTGGCGAAATGGTGGTGGGTATTGGCGATAAAGGTTCTGCCAGGTGAAGAAGAGGGCGCGTGCTTTCTGCTGAGTAGAGAGGAACATCGCCTGAAACGTCGCGAAGTTGAACGGTTCCTCGTCGATATGCACCACCTCTGGCCGCACCTCGCGCATGATCTTTCTCAACTGTGGATAGTAATGGAGATGATAGTTGCCGTTGAGCATCATTGGTGTCTCGATCATGCGATATCCGGTGGTGTAGAGCCGTTCCAGCGTTAACGTGCTGCCATCGTCGTGCTTCCAGTATGGCGGCGTCGCCAGTGTTAGCTCGACATCTGGAAATTTTGCCAGTTCTTCCAGCTTGCGCTGCGATGTACCTGCGACCAGCGCTTTAGAAATCATCAGTACGCGCATCCCGGTTATCCTACCTCTTCTTCTGGTTTTTCGCTCTTTGCAGCGTCTCTTCGTAGACGGCGATGGTCTCCTGCGCTGCTTTCTGCCAGCTAAATTGGGCTGCGCGTTGGAGCGAACGAGCGCGCAGATCGTTTTGCAGCTCCGGGTCCGTTAGCACACGGCGCATTGCTGCAACCAATTCCTGTATATTTTCTGGATCGACCGTAATCGCTGCATCCCCTACAACTTCTGGCAGCGAGGTGCGATTGGAGCAGACCACTGGCGCGCCACAACTCATTGCCTCCAATGGATCTAAGCCGAAACCTTCATAGAGCGATGGAAAGACAAACGCACTAGCCCCGCTATACATGGCTGGCTTATCTTCCTCTTCAATAAAGCGATAGACGATCTGCCCGCTCATGCCCAGATCGGCTGCAACGGGTCGTGGATCGGGAAAGAGCGGTCCCTTGTGCTTATCGGGATTGCCAGCAATGAGCAGTTGGAGGTTAGGATCGCCGATCTGTCGATAGAGATGAGCGAAGGCGCGAACGAGTTGCGGCACGTTCTTGCGCTGGTCCAGACCTCCCAGGTAGAAGATGTAGCGCTCACCAACGTCATAGCGTGCCCGTGCTGCAGCCAGCGCTGCGGGATCTTGCACTGGCTGGTACTCATCACCGGCAGCTTCGTAGATAACACGAATGCGCTCCTCTGGTATCTTGAGAGCATCGATAATATCCTGTTTGGCGTGCTGCGAGACGGTAATAATCAGTTTCGCGTTGCGGGCGGCCCGCGAGACCAGACTCATATAAGCTTTCACTTTGGCGTCGGGCTGATAGGCCGGGAGGCGCATAGGGATCACATCGTGGACGGTGACGACTGTTGGAGTACGCGGCAACAGCGGTGGAGCAAAATAGGGGACGTGGAAGACATCGACGCCTGCCTTACGAGCCGCCGCCGGGCCTGTCACCTGTTCCCACAGCAGCTTTTCGACATTTTCGTTACTTTGCGCAAAGCCGGGTACAGGCTGAACCTGATAGGGAAAGTTTGGACTATTGGTGTTGCGAACTTCTTCAAATTCTTGTGGGCCTAATAAAACATAATCATTTTCTGTATCAATTTCGCTTAATGCTTGCAATAGATGCATCATATATTGTCCACTACCTGTGGCAGGATATTGGAAGAACATTGCATTAATGCCGATTTTCATTAGTGATTACCTCATGTCTGTGAACACGGTCTCCCCGTTATATAGTTTTTGATAGATAGTCAACATTTTACGAGCAGAGGCGGCCCAGGTATAGTGTTTGATCTGTTCGTAGCCCTTTTGTCTCAGATCTTCTCGGAGCGCCTCATCATCTAACAGGCGTTGTATTGCATTGCTCAAAGCATCAATATTGTGTGGATCGACCTGGAGAGCGGCATCACCCACAACTTCTGGTAGCGATGAGGTATTAGAGGTAATAACGGGAGTGCCACAGGCCATAGCTTCCAGCGGTGGGATGCCGAAGCCTTCAAAAAACGAGGGGAAGGCGAACACATCGGCCATGCTGTACAGCGTGATGAGTTCCAGTTCGCTCACACGGCCCAGAAAGCGTACTTTTCGTTCCAGTTGTAGTTCTGCCACCAGATTGCGCGTCTCTTCGTAGAGCCAGCCCTCGCCACCTGCAATCGCCAGCATCGCAGGGCCGTGCTTGCGCCGTTGTGCCTGATGAAACGCCTTGATGAGGCCGAGATGGTTTTTGCGCGGTTCCATTGTGCCAACTGCCAAAACAAGTGGATGCTTCAAATGATACTTATTGCGCGTAGCTCCCAGCAGCACGGGATCGGTAATACGGCGAAAATGGGGTGCAACGCCGTTGGGAACCACGGTGAGCTTCTCCTGCGGTGCCTGGAAGTGGGCAATAAGCGTGCGGCTGACTTCCTGCGAGACAGTGGCGATCACATCTGCTCTCTCGATAGCGTCCGGCACCACCTTGCGCAAATATGCTGCCAGCGAGGGAACGGCATACTCAGGATGTTCTATAAAGGCCAGATCGTGGACCGTGACCACCTTGCGTACAGAGCGGCCAAGCGGTGGGAGGACAAAATCGGGGCCATGATAGATATCGGTCTGACCGGCGAACAGGGTTGCAGGCAGGGGAACGCGCCAGCGATACCAGAGGATGTTGAGGTAGCGATCTGGAATAACGATGTTTCGCCCGCGCACATTTGCTGCGTTGGGGAAAGGATGCTCTGCTGTTGGGCGACCGCTGGTGAGCAGGGTATACTGGTTGCTCTGATCCTGTTCCAGTATGGCTGTGACAAGGTTGCGAACATAGGTGCCGATGCCTGCCCCCTGTCGAATTGCCGCCGTATAATCTATTGCGATACGCATGAAACGACCTTTATTGATGTAGCTTTATTGCTGAAAAATAAAAGGAGAGGGTACCCTTGCTCGGCCATGTATGGATGATAATGGCGAGAAAAGATACCCTGTTGATAGATGCTGCGTGCTTAGCCTGGAGGCCAACCAAGTTCGCGACCGCCGAGCAGATGAAAGTGCAGGTGAAAGACGGATTGCCCGGCGTGGGGGCCAACATTGGTCACGAAGCGATAGCCCTCCTCCAGATTGAGTTTATGGGCCAGCCTTTGGGCGACGATAAAGATATGTGTCAAAACAGGACCATCCTCTGGGGTCAGATCCGCCATCGAGGGGATATGACGCTTTGGAATGATCAGAAGATGGTGGGGAGCCTGTGGATTGATATCCTTAAAGGCCACCACATCCTCATCCTGATACACAATATCGCTGGGAATCTGGCCCTGGACGATCTTACAAAACAGACAGTTCTCCATAAAAACCTCAAAACCCTGGAATGTGGCAATGAATGAATCCGGGAATATAGGTCGTAGTCGAGCGATTGATCACAGGGGAAGCCTATCATGCGCCCCGCGATCAATCGCTCGACTACGGCCCCATCTCGCCAGTTGTTATGTTTGCATTGCTGCGTTATTCTGCCCTCTCTGAGCTGTTCTCGGCAAATGGTGCCGTGCTGACCGTTGCCTGCTCGACAACAACGCTTGCCGCAGCTTCAATGGGCGTTTGCTCTTCAGTTGATTGATCTGGAGATTCACTTGCGGCAGCCTCAGCCTTTTGCTGCTCTCTGGCCTCGCGAATGAGGGCGAGTTCTTCCTCATGCAGCACTGGATCGTTGTACTGTGGCAGGTTCATCTCCTGACGAATCGTTTTGATAGCCTGATAGACCTCGCCCGGCTTGAAGTTGAGCTGTTCCGCTAACTGTTTGTGAACGCCAACAGGTGGGACAGGCAGGAATGGCTCGTATAGCGCCTTGATCTTTTCCAGTTCTTCGGAGCTTCCTTTGTACGTCTGCACTTCCCACCAGCTAGGAATGTGCTGGCGATCCCGAAATTCTTTGACGATCTTCTTGACGGCCTTTTTAGGGATGCTTAGCTCTTTGGCGATCTGGGTACGGATACCATCAAACTCGCTCGGCGTTGCCAGTTCTGTATAGCGTAATTCGACCTGTGCCACCTGTTCTGGCGTAGGTTGGAATGGCTGTGGTGGCGGCGTCTTCTCTTTTTTGAGCCTGGGTGGTGCTGCTGGCCTGGCTGGTTTGCCTTTGCCCTTTGGTCGTTGTCCACCAGGGCCGCCAGGTCGTGGTCCTCTCTCGTGTGGAGGGCGACCAAAGCCACCTTCTACCGGCTGGCGAGGACGCTGGCCCAGTGTGGAGGAGAGGCCATTTCCTCCGCCCACGCGATAACCGCCGGGACCGCGATCATTTTCTCGATAGTTGCCAGGGGTGCGACCGCCTTCTCGATAACCGCCGGGAGTGCGACCACCTTCTCGATAACCGCCGGGACCGCGCCCACCTTCTCGATAGCCGCCGGGACCACGATCATTCTCGCGATACCCACCGGGGCCGCGCTGCTGATCTTCACGGCGTTGACCGGGGCCGCGATATCCCCCTTGCTGCCCACCCGAGTTATCTCGTGATGCAGGGGAGGTTGGTAATTTAGGAGGACGTGCGGGTTGGTCAGGTTGCCCAACTTTTACGTCGTCGAGAGTATCAAACCAGTGGCTCGTGTTGCTTTGTGCTGGTTTGGGCTTGGGAGGAGGTGCAACGGGACGGCTTGTTGCGCCTGGCCCGTTTGGTCCTGCCGCTCTATTTCCTGGAGGTGGCGTATTTTTAGACGCCAGCTTTTCTTTTCTGGCTTTTTGTGTGCAATCGGGGCAAGTTACTTCTTTAGCATTTGCCGACTGAAACCACTTGCCGCAAGTGATGCACCGCATCTTAATCTTGCTCATGCGCGAACTCCCCTGTTTTAAAAAAATTGATCATCAAATGTTTGTTGTCGGAATGCACTTTCCATTCTAGTAGGTTTCAAGCGCTTTGTCCACCCCTTGTTTTTATTGTACTGAAAACGGGTATCATTCCTCTTCTTGTTGCATCTTGTCTAACAGTTGAGCATGAAATTTACCCTCTCCGCTGTCAACATTGCTGTCAGATTTTTGCCCCATTTTGTTGTGCCAATCCTCTTAATTATGAGGCCAGTATTCCTAAATTGTAGATTTTGGCGGTTGCTCAGGCTATACTAGAGGGGTAGCTCTCTAAAGGGCGGCTGCTACTCGACAGAGTTTGAAACGTCAGTTGAGATGCCAGTACGACGATCGAGATCACTCTAAAGGGCTGATCCCACCCGGCAGAGTTTGCAACTCCTCTAAGAAGTCGTCCACGTTAATGAGTCCGCCCTCTTAAGAAGCGATCCAACCCGGCAGGGCTTGCAACAGTTCAGGATGCAGTTGCAGGTACAGAGCATCATAGTCCAGAGGACGATCCCACCTGGCAGGGTTTGAAACACGTATAGGCAAAGGATTGCGCTTCCCGCAACAACAGTCGAAAGGACTGATCCGGCCCGGCAGGGTTTGAAACAGTAGCGGGATAACTGACTTGGGCTACTGTGCGGGATTGTCGAAAGGACTGATCCAACCCTGCAGGGGTTGTGCAAATAAAAAAGGGAGAGCTTTTGATGACTCCTCCCTTTTTTATTTGCAATTTCTAAAGAGGATGTATGAGTTAGGGATATTCCCGGCCGGGAAGGTGCCTAACTTGGTGTGGATCAATTGAGGTTACTTTCGTAAAGGCTTTCCAGCGAGAAGAGAGATAAACGGAATAGAACCAGTGGTAGAGAGATAGGAACCACCAATAATCAATAGGAAATCTACTATAGTAGCAATGGTGAGTTATTCATAGAGCAACAACACGCCTAGCAACACTGAGACGGTGCCACGACTAGCTCCGACTTCACATAAGCAGTTTTTGGCTCTCAAATCTGTACAATTGCCCTGGATGGTTGTGCAGGTTTGAGAGCCAAAAACTGCTAGCATTTCGTTTTAACGTTGCCCTACCTATTGAAGAAACGCCAGGAGTTGAAAGTTGATGGTTCCTGGTGCTAAATGCTTATTGTTATCTTGCATAATCGCTGTGACTTGAACGTTTACTGTGTTCGCGCTCACTGTGGGATTGACGCTCACATTAATACTTTTTACGTTGTGGTCGATACCATCTTGATATTGGAGCGAAAAACCAGAGACTATTCCAAGTACCTGTTGAACATCGCTAGGAAATATAAATGCCTGGGAACCTCCGTTAGGAAGGGTGCTGCTAACTACTTGCATAGTGCCGCTAACTGCCACAGGGCCGCTAACTGCCACGGGGTTGCTAACTACTTGCTGAACCATTGTTTAAATCCTCATTTTGATATATTTCTTATCGAAGGAGTTTCTCTATTTCCTTCGGTGTGAACCACACATTCAATATAGGGAAGAAGCGAAAACATATATTTAAATAAATCGGTGAAATCTGCGCGGCAAATCCAACCACGGAACGGTCTCAGGGCAAACGTACAGGCTTGAGGTACAAAACTGTTTGTGTTTTATGCCTGTTACTACCGATCTCAGTTAAGCACTTTTCCCCATTTCATCCAGAAAAGTGTTTCATTTTAGGGTATTTGATGGCTAACTGCTGTCAGATGGGGTTATTTTGTGATCTGATGGTATCGTGGATTATGGATTAAAGCGGGTTCATGAGAAATAATACATGTTAAATGCAGTGCTACACTTTCTAGTATGGCAAGTTGTATCAGAGGTGTCACGTAAATGAGACGTGCATTCACAAATTTTGTACTATTCTCCATTCGTCAAAGAATGTTGATTTAGTAGTGAGCCAGCCCCTCTCAAGAGGGAGGCGATGGGGGATGAACAATTCCACCATTTTCCTCTTGAGAGGGGCTGGCTCACTACTAAATCAACATATCCGAACACGATCTTACTTTAAGGTCTCATCTTACCTATCGATGGCCTGTACTCCTTACGAGTGGATAAGTCATAGACTGAGTGAAAAAGAAATAAAGCTTGTGTATCCCCTTCTAGAAAAATCATGCCCCCTTTCTCTTGTCCCGCGTCATATACGACCAGTGATGCTGACAAATCGAGCAGCTCAGGTTTACAAGCTGTCAGTTCTTGCAATGTGTCAGTATACGGCACCCCACCTCGTGTAGTCTCAACTGCTCCTAGATCGACAGCGTGATAGGTGGCTTCAAGCAGAGTATTGGGCAAAATCTTTCCTACATATGCAAGGCGTTGCCTCAAAGAGTTTATGGGGGGCATCAGCATCTCCTCTTCGATTGATATTTTTCCATAATTATGGAGTTGCATCGAAGCGGTATTTGGTTATGGGTTTACACGCGGATAGCAAAAATGGAAAAATATGGTGTGGAAATGAGTCGAAACGGGTAGCCCCTGGTCAAACCACATACTCTTGTAAGTAGGAGCAATCAAGGAGCAGTTGTAGGAGTTGCTGTGGCATTTCCTTTCCCTTTGCCCTTTGCCTTCCCCTTGCCGTTATTATTATCTGCTCCATTGTTATTTGTATTTTCTTTGTTAGCGCTATTGCCATTATTATCTGCTCCATTATTATTTGCATTATGATTGCCGTTATTATTCTTATCGCTAGTGTTGTTGACATTATCCCCGGTAACAGAGAACGTCAGTGTGTTTGTTTGTGCTGCTGTACCATCTGGATTGAGGATGCCAATCGTTTGTGGTGGCTGCTTGCCGGACCAATCCACGGTGAAAACCATACTGCCATCTTGATTTTTCATGATAGCGCTGGACTCGACAATTTGATTGTCTACTAATAACAGTGCGCTAGATTGGAAATGTTCGCCTGTGATGGTAATTGTTGCCTGCTTTTGCGAATGCGAAACAACCATGACAGCACTATCTACCTCGGGAATAGTGGCGTGCAGTCTTCCCAGTTCATCAGTGGTTAAAAGCTTTTCTGATAACCTTAGTCGCGGCAAGATATCGTGTAATGTCTGGCGAGCATCTGCTTTAAGCGTTGTGAGTTTGTTCGATAGGTTGTCCTTATCTGGCCCTGTAGGTAGCGCTTGAATAGACTGAGCAAACTTGTTTATTTGTTGATCCAGATCCGCTAGAGCCTGTCGATAGGTCGCTGCATGTGCGGGATCGGCTAGCTGCGTCAGAGTCTTCAATTGATCGCGGGCCTTACTCCAATTTGCTTCCGCCTGTGCCTGTTCCGTGCTGGTGTGGGGATTTTCGATGCCTTGCATCCATTGTTTGACTTCATAGAGTGGATTACCTGAATTGGAGGCCTGAGCCGCCACTGTCAGCGTACCCAATGTGATCGCTAGAAGCAGACAAATCAGTGCAATGCTAAGCGCGAGTGGCATGCGATAAGTTCGCTGAAATAGGCGGTTTCTCGGATATGCTGCGCTTTGTTTTTTTGACAGTGTGGCATGATGAGCTAAGATGCGCGCCTCTAAACGTCGAGCAAAGTCAGAATCCACCTGTAATTGAGGTGCCTCTTGTAAGCGTTGTGCGAGCATTGCCAGTTCATCCACATCCGAGTCATGATCATTTGTGGGCTTAGATTGTGGGATTGAGCGGGAGGACAGTGGTTGCTTGTTCTGTCTTTGGCGCTCAAGTCGGTCGTTGAGACGATCAGGAAATGAGTTCATTGTGTGTCCTCCTGATGCTGAACATGGTGATAGGAAGCCTCTTCAGAGGAATTTCGTTTCCTTAATAAGCGCTGTAAGCTGTTGAGCGCTCGAAATTGTAAGGCTTTGACCGCGTTCTCTTTCTTGCCCACCATCTGTGCGACCGTTGTTACGTCGTATCCCAGAATTAACCGACTAACCAATACCTGACGCTGCTCTTCCGTCAGTGCATTGATCGCCTGGGCAACAGCCAGCCATTCATCACGCGCTTCCGCCCATCTAACCGGATCAGTGTCGGGATGGCTTGTCGGAAGAGATATTGAAGCTTCATCTTCCTCCCAGGGAGTGGCTTCTAAAGAAATAGAGGCTGGAACATGTTCTCGTTTGCGATAATAACCCGCGACGGTAATACGCGCAATCTGGAACAACCAGGATGCAAACGTTGCCTCACTCTTTGCTCTCACTTTGTGGATGCCTTCGACCATCTCCAAAAACACCTCAGAAGTCAAATCTTCCGCAATAGAACGATCAGGAACACGTGCTGCAATATACCAAAAAATGCCCGGTAGGAATTGGCGATACAGTACACTGATAGCCTCAGATTCGCCCTGCCGTGCATCGTTTAACAAGGAAGGAAACGTTGATAGCCGTTCATCCTGTTCGGACATTTCGCTCCCAGGAGGTCGCCGCCAGAAAACCATTGACCCTACCTCTCCCATAATAAAATGGAGGAACCTCATCCTTGCATTTTTTTAATCCCACCACAAAAGGATCTCCTCCTCCTAAAGTTGTAATAAAGGCCATTTTAGTTACGGGTTAGTGAAATGTCATCTGTATAGGCTATCTGGGGGAGCAGGATATCTTTCTTGTTTTGTTTAAGCAAAACGCTGTCAATTACTTTTGTCTTAGGCCGTAACCAATCTGTTATGGCATACAACTACTCGGATAGTTAACAACAATGAGGTTGATATCCAGGCAGAATTGTATGTATTCTTGCCATCGCTGTTTTCGCGCAATAAAAGAAAGGATGCGTATCATGGGATTGCGTAGTATCCTGGCCGTAGTGTTAAAAGGCAAAGTTTTGGCGGTTGTTCTTGTCGTTACTGCTATTGTCGGCGGTGCAACGGTTGCAATGGCCTCAACTCCCGCAGAGCACCAACTTGTTCATCAGACTGCTATTCTGGGAAAAACAGCTACGTCAACTGATCATCAGGGTAAAAATGATCATGGAATGCTCACTCCGGGAATAAAATCGCAGGGAACAGCCACCCCTGGGATAAAATCGCAGGGAAAAGGCCTGGAGAATAACGATAGTCAGCAGTGCGCAGGTTTACCAGAGATACAACGGCTGGTAGCAAAATTTTCACTAAGTGTAGACCATCAGAGCGATGATGTAGAGGCAATATGTTCACTGCATGACGGTAAGTTCAAGGGTACAACGGCCAACGGCCTGACAATTTCCACGACTACTGTGTATGGATACGGTGAGATCGATCAATTGCTAACAGAGGCTCAATTTCTGGCCGCCCATGACAGGGGAAACATGAGCGGCAAATTGACAAGCGCCAACGCCCGTATATATTTAGCTGATACCTTGCATTATTGTGGTGAAACTCCACTGAAAGCATGCCTGAAGGCGAACCGGTCTGACGCACATTCTAACAATAATGGTAAAAATGACAACAGCAAAGGAAAGCCAACCAGTACCCCTACTCCGAAACACTGAAAATATAACGGGAATGTTGGAAATAGGGATATTTCCAACATTCCCTATCTTTACAGGATTCAAAGGAGGCCTTATGTCAACCATACCAACTATTTCTGCTGAAGAACAGGTGTTTCCACTGACGAGATTGATTTTAGTCGTAGAACATGATGTAGATTTTGGTGCTTTCCTGGTACAGTCCATCAGACGGAAGGCTCACTACAGGGCGATCCTGGCGACAAATGGACCGGAAGCTTTCAAGATCATCCAGCAACTTAAATGTGATCTCTTTATTCTAGATTACCATTTACCTAATGTAGATGGATTTGAATTGTACGATCAAATGCGTGCCGTAAGGGGATATGAAGGCGTACCAGCTCTTTTTCTCAGCGTAGAACGCCATGCCACAAATTCCTCGAAGCGAACCGACCTTGAGGGATTATTGCAGACTGTTCTGAACCTGCTAGATCCAGAAATCGAAGATTTTATGTTGAACTAACAAGATGGTGACAGTAATTTTGTTTGTATCCAGTATTAGAAGCTGCCCATCAGCCCTCTAATACTGGATACAAGTTTTTTGCATCAAATAGCCTCTGCTCGATTTTATAAAATAATTTGATAGGAGGCACGAAGTTTTAGCATCATCTTCCCCCATCTCATATGGTATGCTTGTACTGTACAATTCCTCCCATGTAGCCGAAACTGTCGTTGTTCATACAAGTTTTCGATGAAGAAAGCGAGCGGCCTCATGTATGACTATATTATTGTTGGAGCTGGCTCTGCTGGCTGCGTGCTGGCCCATCGTCTGACCGAAGATTCCTCCGTCTCTGTTCTCCTCTTAGAAGCTGGTGGCCCCGATACCAAACAGGAGATTCATATCCCGGTTGCCTTCTCCAAGCTCTTTAAAACCGCCGTCGATTGGACTTATTATACAGAAGAGCAGGAACATCTGAACGGGCGTAAGCTCTATTGGCCGCGTGGCAAAGTGCTTGGCGGCTCCAGTTCCCTCAACGCTATGATCTACCATCGCGGCAGCCGTCACGATTATGATAGCTGGGCCGAGTCTGGCAATCAGGGCTGGGGCTTCTCCGATCTCTTGCCATATTTCAAAAAGGCCGAACATCAAGAGCGTGGCCCATCCGATTATCATGGCACCGGAGGTCCACTCAATGTCTCTGATTTGCGTACCGTCCATCCTCTCGCCAGCGTCTTTGTTGATGCCTGTGCCGAAATTGGCCTGCCACATACCAACGATTTCAACGGAACTGATGAGATGGGTGCAGGTATCTTCCAGGTAACGCAGAAGCGCGGTCAGCGTTGGAGTACCGCCCGTGCTTACTTACAACCTGCCCTTACACGTCCCAACTTGACCGTTCGCACCCAGGTTCATGTGACGCGTCTGCTCTGGGAGAATACACGCGTCGTTGGTATTTCTTATATCCATGAGGGCAAAGAGGTGCAGGAGCGGGTCGAGCGCGAGGTATTGCTTTGTGGAGGTGCGGTCAATTCTCCCCAAACCTTGTTGCTGTCGGGCGTAGGTCCAGCGGACGCGCTCAGGCAGTTGGATATTCCCGTTGTGGTCGATCTGCCAGGCGTGGGACAACATCTGGAGGATCATCTCTCAACGGGCGTGCTCACTGTCTGCAAGCAGCCGATCTCGCTGGCTGGGGCCGAGAGCATCGTCAATCTGCTCAACTACATGCTCTTCAGGCGCGGGCCGCTGACCTCAAACGTCGCCGAGGCCGCAGCGTTTCTCAAGACGAACGATGATCTACCGACGCATGACCTGGAAATACTGCTTGCTCCGGCATTCTTCATAGCTCACGGGGCAGAGAATCCCCCCGGACATGGCTTTACGCTCGGTGTGATCCTCTTGCGTCCGCAGAGTCACGGCTTTATTGCTCTGCGCTCCAATGATCCGCTTGCACCACCGATCATTCAGCCCAATTACCTGGCAAGCGATGCCGATATGCAAGTACTGGTTGATGGCATTAAACTGGCGCGTCGGATTGTTCAGGCACACGCTTTTGATGCGTTTCGAGGCGATGAGGTTGCTCCGGGCGAAGCTTCACAAAGCAATGAGGCCATTGCTGAACAGATACGTGCGCATGCGGAAACCCTCTATCATCCCACCGGCACCTGTAAGATGGGCAGTGATGTAATGGCCGTTGTCGATGACCAGTTGCAAGTGCATGGCGTAGAAGGTTTGCGCGTCGTTGATGCCTCGATTATGCCCTCGATTATTGGCGGTCACACTAATGCGCCTACGATTGCAATTGCCGAAAAAGCGGCTGATCTGATCAAAGGGAAAATCCAGCAACGTGCTAGTCAGGATCAAGGAGAGCAAGCTCTTCCTTAAAGAAGCGGTCAACGTCGCGCAGGCTGGATGTGCGGCGTGCTGGTGGGAGTGCGTTCAATACCTGCCGGCCATAGCCCTTTGTATGCAAGCGCGTGTCGAGGATTGCCATCACTCCGCGATCCTCACGCGTGCGCAACAGGCGGCCAATCCCCTGCTTGAGCCGCAGCACCGCCTGGGGCAAGACATAGGTTCCGAACCAGTTCTCGCCTGCTGCCTTCATATGGGCCACGCGCGCCTCGTGTACAGGATCGTCGGGCGGATCAAAGGGCAGCTTATCGATCACAACTAGCGAGAGCGCATCGCCCGCGATATCGACGCCCTCCCAGAAGCTTTTCAGTCCGAACAACACGGCACCCTCTTCTTCACGGAAGCGGCGCGTCAGTTCAATACGGGTCATATCGCCCTGTTTAAGCAGAGGGTAGGGTAGATGCGGCGACATCAGTTCATAGGCCCGGTCGAGCATGCGTTTGCTGGAGAAGAGCAGGAAAGCCCTGCCCCGCGAAAGCTTGACCAACTTGTACATCTCACGGGCAATGGCTTTCATATATTCATCAGAGCCTGGGCCGTAGGCGGGTGCGGGCAGGTCGTGCGGCAGATAGAGTAGGGCGTTGCTTTCGTAGTCGAAGGTCAGAGGCAGGACGCGCTCTAAAACGTTACTACGCTCGATGGGATCGAGGCCGATGCGACGACGGAAGTAGGAGAAGTTCGGTCCTTTGTCCTCCGGTTTTGCTGGATTGGGACCGACCGTTGCCAGCGTTGCCGAGGTGCAGATGACGTTGCACTTGTCAAAGAGGCGCTGCTTGAGCCAGCTTGTCACATCCAGCGGAGCCGCTGAAGCTTGCAGCGTGATGCCACCGCGCGAACTTTCGGTGCGATCCACATAATAGACGAATTTTTGCGTATCGGCCAGCGAGAAGACGGTGCGGAGGCTCTCAGAGAGATTCTGGGCGCGCTTCAAGAGCTTGTCGTAAAGCTGACCCTCTTTCTCCGGCAGATCTTTTGGACGCTGTTTGCGCAATGAGTCGGCTAGATCGCTCACGACGCTTGCGAGGCGCAGTCCCTCTTCGAGCGGCGCTTCCAGATTGGCTCGTCCGCGCAGACCGGGATTGGCGACCTGTTCGAGCCGTGCCCACGCCTCCTGTGCCTTCCTCATCGTCTCGTCTTGCAGCGACATCAGCGTATGATCCTTGAGCATGCGCTGGGCCAGGAGTGTCTGAATTTGCATCGGATTGACGGTAATAGTAAATGAGCGGGTGGCCTCTTCTTCCAGATGATGCGCCTCATCCAGCACGATCACGTCGCGCTCAGGCAACAGAAAGCCATCCATTGCCGCATCGAGCAGCAGGAGGGTGTGATTGACCACGATTACCTGCGCTCGTTGCGCCCGTTCACGCATGGATCGCACGTAACAATCCATAAAGTAGCCGCACTTGCTCCACGCGCACTGATCGCTATCGGTGGCGATGCGTCCGCGAATATCGCCAGGGAGCTGGAAGCCCAGCGTCTCAAAGTCGCCCGTAAAGGTTGAGTCGGGATCGTTGATGATATCGAGCAGATGCTTAAAATCGCGATTTTTGGCGAAGAACTGCATCCCCGTGCGTTCGGTCTCGAACCGTTCCAGACAGATATAGTTATTGACGCCCTTGACCAGTGCAGCCTCAAAATCCTTGATATGTTGTTGTATAAAAGGAATATCCTTATAGAAAAGCTGCTCCTGAAGCGCCTTGTTCGCCGTACTGACGATTGCTACTTTGCCAGAGCGTACAACGGGGACGAGGTAGGCTAAGCTCTTCCCTGTACCCGTGCCAGCCTCCACAATTGCTGGCACATTCTCTCTGAGAGAGCGCGCGACGAGGCTTGCCATCTCGATCTGGGCAGGTCGCTCTTCATAGCCGGGCAGACTTTGCGAAAGCACACCGCCCTCGCCGAGATCGCCGGTAATGACGCTTTGCAGACGCGACATTCCTCCTCCCGTTACGCTGCCTGTTGGGAAGAGCGGTTCGTAATCGTCCAACTGCTCTGAAGCTCTGGCGGGCTTATCTGGTTTTTCAGCGACCAGTTTGCTGCGAAGCGTCGAACCATTCTGTGCTGGTGCTTCCTCACTACGCTCTTCGCCTGATTCCTGTATCTCTAGCTTGTGACCATTTTTTGGGGGAAGTGATACCGGCAACGGCGTCTCAGGTGCAATATCTTTTAAGGTTGGTTTGGTAGCCTCTATTGCAGGCGTGGTGGGTATCGTGCTCATTGGTGGTGGCGTAGGATGTGAGAGGAGAGAGAGAGGCGAAGAGGGTACGGTCAGGTGTTGCCCATTGGCACTCTTCGCTACTTTGCTTTGCGGAGCCACAGATTTGACGGCAAAACCCATCAATGCGCTGAGGTAGTGATCGGCGAAGGCGCGGGTGTGAGGGAAGCGGTCCTCCGGTTTGCGAGCGAGTGCCTGCAAGATGACCTGCTCAACGGCAGGCGAAATAGCCTCGTTCAGACTGCGTGGCGATGGGAAATCCTCGTGTTCTTGTTGGTGGAGCAGTGCATCGCGCTCAGTCGCAGCATAGGGACGGCGGCCACAGAGCCACTCGTAAGTCATCACTGCCAGGGAATACTGATCACTGGCAAATTCTGGCTGGCCGTGTAGATGTTCGGGAGCCATATAGGGAATAGCCAGGGGATCGTCCGCGACGCCGGGCAGGGCAAATTCAGTGAGCATTGTGTTGTTGCGCGTAATGAGTATCAACACGCCAGGATGGAGATTGCCGTGTATGAGCTGGCTGACGTGCGCATAATGCAGCGCTCCGGCGACGGGAGAGAGGACGCGTTTCACTTCGTCGGGGGCGAGCTGTTGTCCCGGCGCGATATGTTGCCGCCAGGTTTCGCCTTCTACGTACTCCATGATCAGATAGCCATCATCGCCATCGAACTGAGCATCAAGCGTATTGATAATCATGCGGTCCTTGAGCTTTTTCAGTTGCCGCGCACGTGTTAAAAATGCCTCTTTGCTCTCATTCGTGGTAAAGGGCTGTCGCAAGCGCTTGATGAGAAGCTCCTTTTTGCGCTGCTTGCCCGAATAGAAGATGCCCGTAGAACTCTCATATAACAGCCCGGTGATGAGATAGGAACCGATCTGCTGAAGCTCTACCTCTGCCATGATGCCCTCGCTTCCCCCTGAAATATGAACACTTGTTTTGTATGCACATGCAGTATAGCACAGTGCCGGGGACTGGACAATGGAGTTAGCGGGCTATTCTGGATGTGGGAGGAGAAAGAATGTACCAACTACTTGACAGAAAAATTTCTCTGGGGTAATATTAGTGTATAATTTACACTAACTCGACCTGGCTGTATGAGCGGCAAGTGAAAGATATCTCTATTACTATAGTATAAACAAGTAATAGGTGGTATGTCGAGGCTATAGCCAGGAAATTCTATCACTGTACGGCACGTCTCTCGCTATTTTGAGCCAGAATGTTGCTCGATAGGGAGAGAAGCGATCTATACAGGGAAAGAACCAGAATACATGGAAGAGCAACGCATAGCAACAGACAGTCTCTCGGAGAGTGTTGAGGCAACAACAGGTACGATGGAGCAGGAGTCGGAAGCGATTCATTACGATGTCAATAAATACGAGCGTCCGTCTGTGACAGTTGATGTTGTCATGATGAGCTTGCGACAGCGCGATTTGCAGATTTTGCTCATCAAGCGCCGTTCCTGGCCATATGAGGGAATGTGGGCCATTCCTGGTGGCTTTGTCAACATGGACGAATCGTTGGAGACGGCGGCCAAGCGCGAATTGCAGGAAGAGACCGGTGTACAGGATGTCTACCTGGAACAACTGTATACCTTTGGAGATCCCGGACGCGATCCACGCACGCGCGTCATCACCGTTGTCTACTTTGCTTTGCTCGATTCTGAGCGCTTACAGGTGAGAGCCGCCAGCGATGCCGCTGATGTCGGCTGGTTCTCAGTGTACGAGCTGCCTCCGCTGGCTTTCGATCACGCAAAGATTCTGGATTATACGTTGAACCGGCTACGCGGCAAGCTGGAATATACAACCATCGCGTTTAACCTGCTGCCCGAACAATTCACCCTGCGCGAGCTGCAACGCGTGTATGAGATCATTCATCATCGCAGGTTGGATAAGCGGAATTTTCGCAAGAAGATTTTGACGACCGGGATTTTGGAAGATACCGGCGCGAAGAAGATGGAGGGAACTCATCGCCCGGCGCGTTTGTATCGTTTCAACCCGGCTGCCGAACACAAATTGTAGCTTGACACCTATAAGCATTTTTAGGACGTAATTGCATCATCAGGCGTCGATGCAATATTCTTGTGGAGAACTTCAATGGCAACCTCAGACCAGTTTCTCAATGAGCTTGTCACCTGGGAGCAAGATCTGCCTTCGCTTTCCTGGGATGATTTCGTGGTGGAGGCCCAGCAGGGGAAGATCGCGCTGTTTAGCGTGGATATGATTAACGGTTTCTGTCACGAGGGGCCGCTTGCCAGCCCACGCATCAAGGGGATCATTCCAGCAGTTGTGGCGGCTTTTCAGGGCGCACACGCGTTGGGTGTACGCAATTTTGTGCTAGCACAGGACTGTCACACGCCCGATTCCGTTGAATTTGCCGCCTTTCCGCCCCACTGTCAGGCAGGAACCAGCGAGGCGGGGACAATTCCCGAACTTGCCCAGTTGCCTTTTGCCAATCTTTACACCATCGTCGAGAAGAACTCTCTCAATGCGTTTCATGGCACATCGCTGGGACAATGGCTGGAGGAGCATCGCGATCTGAGCCGCGCGGTCGTTGTGGGCAATTGCACAGATCTTTGCGTCTATCAGATGGCGATGCATTTACGACTTTATGCCAACGCGCATAACCTCCCCTTGCGTGTGATCGTGCCTGAGAACGCGGTGCAAACCTACGATACGCCTATAGAGGTGGCGAAGCAGATTGGGGCCATGCCACATGATGGCGATTTTCTGCATTTGTCGTTTCTCTATCATATGCGCTTGAACGGCATTGAAGTCGTGCGCGAGATCAAGGGCTAGAGCGCCATTCTCAATCAAATTTCAATGTTTCTTTGCTAGCATGTGGGCCGGAGAGATCATCCTGCTTAACTAGAAGTTGCAATGGCGCGTGACTTATATGCTCAGGATCTCTCCCCCGCTTTTTAGCCTCGCCGTGCAGTATGAGATCTGTGAAGGTGTCCAGCCGATATAATCGACGCGAGTGCCATTAGGCGTTTGCAGCAGTGCCCCCTCAGTTGGCAGTGGCAGGTCAGTATGCGGGTCCCATAAAGCAGGCAGCGATGGATCATAGGGATTGCGCTCGATCTGCTCCTGACTGACGGGCGTTGGATAAAGACGGCGGATATAGGTATCGAAGAGATAGCGTGGTACATGCAATATCTCGCGCCGCCACACGATCTGCCCTGTCTCCTGCTCTGGCGCTGAGTCCTGATCCTCTCCATTGCCAGTACGTAGCAACACCGCAAACTGGCGGGCCTCCTGTGGACTCAATACGACCCGTTCGAGGTAGCGACTGCGTGGATTCAGAATTGCAAGCACCTGCGCGCTGGAGTGCAGTAGGCGGCGCAGCCACAGAGCTGGATTGACCAGGTAGATCCCTCGCTCTTCTGCCACCACCGTTTCACCACGCCTTTCGTGGCGACTGAACCAGACCTGATAGATGTTCTGTTTATATTTGAAATCGCAGCGACAGGCCTCCCAGGAAGGATAGCCGCGGCGCTGAATCTCACGCCGCACATAGCCACCGAGCGCTGCCAGTGCTGCTATGCCTCCCACAGCCAGGCCGGTGACAACAAATGTACTGCGCAAACTGTCCATTTCCTTCATGATGGTGATACCTCCAGCAGATCTAGCAATTCATGTAATGAGTGGATTAAAAGGCAATCGACGCGGCTCTCCGCCAGTTTCTCCTCGCGATCCAGCAGGATAGGGGTAATGCCAACTGCACGTGCCCCCAGCACATCCTGAACGTAAGAGTCGCCTATGTGGAGAGTATAGTCGGCGATGGCATTGCAGCGCTGCAACGCCAGATCATACAGCATTGGCGACGGCTTCGCGTGCCGTGTAGCTGCTGAGATGAGCAAGCAATCGAAGTACCGGGTGAGATGCTGATGGCGAAAAATAGGGCCGAGCGCGATCCCCCAATCAGAGACCGCGCCCAGCGTATAGCCATGTGCATGCAGAGCATCAAGCGTGGGCAAAACATCCTGGTACATTTGCCAGCTCGTATGTTTTTCAAATTCCTGATTGATGGCCTGCGAGAGTTGATAGAGTCGGGCCTCGTCATGTTCTTCCACGAAGGGACGGAGCAAATTCATATAATAGCCGATCCAGAACTCTTTGATCGCCTCCTCGCTGGCCCAGGTATGACGGTTCAGTCGTTGCTGCCGCAAAAAATAGTCTTCTGCAATATGCATGCGGTCTCGCACTGCGTCCAGGTGGATATGTAAATGAAGCTGCTGGCAGACATGATGACAAATTTCAGGTAACGAAGGATATGGATGTAGTAAAGTGAAACCTACGTCAAAGAAGATAGTACGTATAGCTTGTGGTTGTGCAATTGGCATCGTGAACCTTTACTTTCTCGACGGCATACAGGAAGTCTAACATGCTCTGCATTGCAGTGTCAATAGAACCGGGAAGCTGATAGCATCATCTTGAAATGTAGAAAATCAATAACATGTTTTTGCAGCTAGAACTCTTATACTGGAAGAGTACAGAAGAGATCTAAAAGAGAAGAGATCAGGGCAGATATACTCTGATCTCTTCAGCGGTTTCTGCGGCGAATCAGGAGGCGAACATCGTCTGGAGCTTGTCGGCCTGGTCTACCGCGATCAGATTGTCAATAAACTCGTCGAGGTTGCCACCCAGGACACCGGGCAGGTTATGGCGAGTCAATCCAATGCGATGGTCGGTGACGCGATCCTGCGGGAAGTTATAGGTGCGGATCTTCTCGCTGCGATCACCGGTCTGGACCTGCGAGCGGCGGTTTTTGCTCAATTCCTCCTGCCGTTTGGCCTCTTGCAGATCCCAGAGGCGCGATTTCAGCACCGTCAACGCCTTCTGCTTATTTTTTAACTGCGATTTTTCGTCCTGACAGGTAACGACCAGGCCGGTGGGCAGATGGGTGATGCGTACTGCCGAATCGGTGGTGTTGACGCTCTGCCCGCCGTGACCGGTGGAGCGATAGACATCGACGCGAATCTCATTGTCTTTGATCTCGATCTCAGTCTCATCGTCCGCCTCTGGCAACACGATCACTTTGGCTGTCGAGGTGTGAATGCGACCGTTTGCCTCGGTGACGGGGACGCGTTGGACACGATGCGTCCCGCCCTCGTATTTCATACGACTGTAGGCACCCTTGCCTTTCACAACAAAGGTAACATCTTTGATGCCGCCCTGCTCTGTCTCGTTAGCATCCAGGACTTCGATTTTCCAGCGGCGACCATCGGCATAACGGCTATACATGCGGAAGAGTTCGGCAGCGAAAAGAGCCGCCTCGTCGCCACCAGCTCCACCCTGAATAGTTACGATGGCGTTTTTCTCATCCATGATGTCTCGTGGCAGCAGCGCGACCTTGACCTCTTCGATCAGTTGCTCGCGGCGGTGTTTGAGTTCTTCCATTTCTTCAAAGGCCAGATCGCGCATTTCGCCCTCTTCGCTGTTGTAAAGCTCCTGAGCATCTGCGATTTGCTGCTCTGTCTCGATGATAGCATTGTATTTTTGTACCACCTCTTCAAGCTCTGCGTGTTCGCGGCTGTAGCGCTGCAATTGCTGGATGTCTTCAAGTACGTCCGGTTGGGCCATCAAGGTATTGAGTTCTTCGTAGCGCCGGGCAAGGCTGGCGAGCTTATCCATCAGGTCCATAGTTGTTCCTCTTTCTTCTTCTTTCTATTCCAATCCACTCAACCGGACCATTGCATCACTCAGAAATGGGTGAGAACGTATAAAAAGCGGGTCAAAGCGGATGGTGTGTGACAGGTGAATAGTGCCATGATCGTTTCTTATAAAAGATAGCAGGGGTAAAGTGAGGTATAGCTACCCGGCGGTGAGCAGGTAGCGTTCAGTGGTTGCGTGGCAACTGATGCGTGCTGCATATTTAAAGTGATAGTCGAGATAGACTTCTGCGTGAGCAGAAGATAGTCCTGTTTTCATGACATCTATTATATCATGTCTCGTTGTGAGCGTGTAGTGGAGACAAGAATGCGCCGTTTGTCCCGGGTGTCGCATGTTCCGCAAATGGTTTCCAACGGGTCCGCACTCAGGAGTAGGCTCAGCAAGAGGAGGGGTTGGGTCAGGATCGGGCAGCTCATACCCACACAGCTAGGCCGCGTGGGTATGAGCTGATGTGGTGCTTCCCTCTCAGTATGGCTCCTAGTGCCGCGCAGAGGCGAGAGCGCGGCACTATTGAGGGCTCGCGTACCATTCGCATGGTTCGGAGCCAGATCCGACAAATGGTGCTGCCAGAGCGTGAAGATGCTTGACCGTGAGAGAGTGGCCTATGAGAATGTTCATCTCACGTCTCTTCTGTTCTCCTTTCACACTTACAACGCATCAAACCACCAGCCATGCAAGTGTCGGATCGTGGTGATCTCACAGGTGTGATAACTATTGTGGGCGATCATGCTGTAGATGAGATGGCGGCGCGTATTCCACACTTCACCTTCAGCGACAGACTGATCTAACTCAGCATCTGTTAGGGTCTTCACATACTGGGCGAGGGTCGCATTCGCCGCCAGGACACGTCTCCGCGCTTCTTGCCAGGCGGCTTCATCCGTTGGATCATCGATGGGGGGCCATCCGCTTCCATCCTCCGACCCAAGTGCTGCACTATCAACTGGAAGGTGCTGGAGTTGGAGCAACGCCACTTCCTGCCAATAACGCACATGGTTGACCACTGCCCAGACACTGTTAAAGTGCGGCGCTGGAACGGTCGCTGCCTGCCCGGCTGTCAAGCCATCGGTCGCCGTTGCGAAAGGGGTGAACCAGCCAGGGGTAGCGCTCGTGAACAGCAGATCAAGCGCTTCAGCTGTAGAGGGGGCTTCAGACATAGAATCTTCTTTCTCGCTTTCTCTCATGTATTGAAGAGGGAAGCAGCAAGACACATCGTCTGTGCTGCATCTCCCTTCCAGGAGAGCATCTCCTGATAAAGAAAGGATAGTGCACGAATATTGTCAGCCGTCTGTCATATTTCAAGAGATTTTCTCAGTGCTATTGACAAGATATGTAATCTGCCACGCTTGCTCTGAAACTGGTGCGCTGGTTAGATATGGGACAGAATTTTACCCAACTTTTACCAACTCATGCTCTAATAAGTAAATAATGAATCTCTAGCATGAAATACATTTTTTGGATAAAAGATAGGAGGTGTGGCTTCCTGCTTCTCAGTTTTTTTGTTAGCCACCTCATAGTTAATCCAGTATGTGAGGAGTATACTGTAGATGGTTAGAAATAATAATCAGTTATTGCACCGGTAAAAGCAAGCTGTGAAGGAGGGTTAAGGTGTACTTTTGCTTTATTTTGGAAGAAAGATATGTGCATAAGCCGATGCCAATGGTCGTGGCGGATCAATTGGAGCAGTGGGGACATAAAATAGACGTGTTGCAGCCCTATGCGGCCGTGACCAGCCTGACCGATCTCTCGCTCTGGAAATATGACGCTTATGTGCTGAAAACTGTCTCTGATGGCCCTGGCCTGACTATTTTAGAAGCGGCTGAGGCAATAGGCATTCCAACTATCAACAATTCGCGGGCGATTCGGCTTGTGCGCGATAAAGCGGTTGCAGCTGCCTACGCTCATGCCTGTGGACTGCCCGTTCCCCTGACTTATTTTGTCGGGCATCCACGCGCGCTCTCAAAAGTGCCACATGATGCCTACCCGGTCGTAGTGAAGCCTAGCAATGGCACCTCGATGCAGGATATTCATCTCGTGCGTACGCCAGAGGAGATGGCAATGCTGACCCTGGATGAGTCAACGCACTATCTGGCGATGCGCTACGTGGAAAATACTGGCTATGATATCAAGCTGTATGTGACTGGGCAGGAGGTGCATGCTGTGACCAAAAGCTCTCCTCTGCATGGGCAGGTGCAGGAGGACGAGATACCAGTCTCGCGCGAGATGCTCAAACTGGCTCGTCAGGTGGGGCAGGTCTTTGGCCTCGATCTCTACGGCGTGGACGTGCTAGAGACGTCGGAGGGATTGGTGGTAGTCGATATCAACGATTTCCCCAGCTTTTATGGTGTGCCACGCAAAGTGGGGGCAATCGCCGAGTACATTCTCCATGCAGCCTATCGTGCGCGCCGCGAACGGGAGAGGCACGAGGAGCGCCGCACACTCTTACAGCGACGGCGTGCATCCCTCCATCGTCAGGATACAACCCTGGTGCCAGCAGAGTTGATGCGCTATAATCCCAATGTCAAGCGCGTTCAGACACATTGAAGAGCGCTAAATGCCCGATATCGTTTAGCGTATAGAGGACGCGCGTCGTATCTCGTACACGAATCGTTGTGATAGATGTATTGGCGCAGGGGAAAAAGAATTCTTTCTCCAGCCCCAGAACTTCAGCGACATAGGCGTTGATGACTCCACCGTGAGCAAAGATCAATACCCGATCGCCAATATGCTGCCGCGCGATCTCGTCGATGGCTGTAACGACGCGCAGGCGAAAGGCTTTGGACGGCTCGCTGGTGCGCAGAGAATCCCAGCTTCCACTATTGCTCACAGTTCGTACAATCTCTATCTGGCGGTCGGTCAGCGCTTTACTCAGTGCGACCAGATCGCCGCTCCCTCCATCATGCTCTACAGGAACAGCATCGGCCAGGTAAATCTCCTTTACATCCTCAACAATCGTGATTGGCAGATGTTGCAACTCAATCGTGGGAGCGGCGGTCTCCTGGCAGCGGCGCAATGGGCTGCTATAGGCTGCGTCAAATGCGATGGCCTGGAGCCGCTCGGCCAGCAGTTGAACCTGTTTGCGCCCCTTCGTACTCAAGGGGAGATTGTCGTAGACGCCGCTGGGGATGATTTCTTCCGGTCCTGGAATGGCGTCGCCGTGTCGTATTAGCCAGAGTTCTGCGGCCTGAGCGTGTTGTGCAAGAAATGGTTCGTTCATATGATTCCTAAATATATAGAATGATTGTTGCCATGAGGCGAACGATATTTCTTCCTCATTCGCCTCATCAATTATGTATATTATGAAGTGTGCTGACGGATGATGGAGCGAGCGAGCGAGCGTTTGTGAACCTCGTCTGGCCCATCGACGATATGCAACGTGCGACCATGCGCCCACATCGAGGCGAGCGGGAAATCGTCGGAGAGACCAGCGGCACCGAACACCTGGATGGCGCGGTTGACAACATTGGTGAGTGCCTGGGGAGCCACGATTTTAATCATAGCGATCTCGTTCTGCGCAGCCTTTTTGCCCTGCGTATCGATGATCCAGGCGGCTTTGAGCGTCAACAAACGCGCCTGTTCGATCTCCAGTTGCGATTGCGCGATCCATTCCTGAATAACGCCCTGTTCGATCAGCCGCTTGCCAAAGGCCACACGCGATGCAGCTCGCTGACACATCAATTCAAGGGCATATTGTGCGCCACCGATGGCACGCATGCAGTGATGGATGCGCCCAGGCCCCAGGCGTGCCTGAGCGATAGCGAAACCGCTACCCTCCGTGCCGAGGAGATTGCTGGCTGGAACACGAACGTTTTCAAAAAGCACCTCGCAGTGCCCCTCGTTATCGACGTAGCCCATTACTGGCAGGTTGCGCTTGATCGTGACCCCGGGCGTTTCGCGTGGAACCAGGATCATGCTCTGCTGGTGGTGGCGGTCTGGATTGTGGGGATCGGTTTTGCCCATGACGATGAAGATTTTACAGCGTTCACGGGCGGCCCCGGAGATCCACCATTTGCGCCCGTTTAGCACATAGTTCACATAGCTGTCTCCGTCGCGCTCGATGGTGAGCTGGATATTGGTGGCGTCCGAACTTGCAACGTCCGGCTCAGTCATGGCAAAGGCGGAGCGTATTTCGCCGTTGAGCAGCGGTTGAAGCCATTGCCGCTTTTGCTCTGCCGTGCCAAATTGGGCCAGGATCTCCATGTTGCCAGTATCGGGTGCAGCACAATTAAAGACTTCGGAGGCCCAACTGACGCGACCCATGATCTCGGCCAGGGGCGCATATTCCAGGTTGGTTAACCCCATGCCATACTCTTTGTCGGGCAAAAACAGGTTCCACAAGCCCTCTGCTTTTGCCTGTGCCTTCAGTTCGTCTACGATCTCAGCGTGATGGTGGGGATTGCCAGAGACAGCAATCTGTTCGTGATATGTTTGCTGGTTGGGATAAATAGCACGCTCCATAAAAGCCGTGACACGCGTGCGCAATTCGTTCACCTTTTCTGGATAAGCAAAATCCATTGGCTGCTCCTTCTTTGTATGCGGCCATTCATCTGCTTTGAATATATCACATCCTTCGTGCATGTGTTTGCTTGCGCATCCAGGCTGTGAACCTTTTCGCATACGTTGTATGCCTATGTGGTCCTATCTCCGTATCAAAAAAAGGGTCAGGATCGTGATCAAAAGGAAAGAGACAATTTGATGCAGATTGATATCTTCCTCACCTGTATCCTCTGTGACCCTGAGATTCTGGAATAAGATAGTGGGATACGGTGTTATCTATGGTAGACGCTACGAAAGGTTGACACATCCCCTCGTATCATCTACCTCACGAGGCCATCTGCCTGCATCGTTGAAGCAGTTGCGGTGAGCGGAAAAAATCTTACCATTTATTTTGTCCTGTGGGAATAACATCTGTGAACCCACTGTTATCATAGGTGAGTTAGCAATCACAAAGAGAGAGTGCTAGACAGCGGCAGAGATCCGTGTTATAATCTTAGCAGTCGTCTGAAGAGATTGCTAACAGACAATGGGGATGACCCTCATCTCGTAAGAAACTAATAACGAGGAGCATGCAATAGAATGAAATGTGAACGTTGCCAGAAAAACCCGGCCCGTGTGCGTGTCGATCAGGTGGTTGATGGACGGCGTGAGTCGCACTATCTGTGCCAGTCGTGTGTTGACGAACTGATGAACGCTATGGGTCAGATGGGCGGCCTGGAAGGTCAGGTACCCGGTGCTCCCTTTCCTTTTTCCAACAATAACAATAGATCTGCCTCGTCAGCTGGTGGGGTAAATACAGCCACCGCTGAGCGTCAGGCTAAACATAGCAAGACACCAACTCTAGATCAATTTGGGCGTGACCTGACAGCCGAAGCTGCTGAGGGGAAATTGGACCCGGCAGCCGGGCGAGCGCGCGAACTGCGCCGTGTGATTACTGTCCTGGGTCGTCGCCAGAAGAACAATCCAGTACTTATCGGCGAGCCGGGCGTTGGTAAGACCGCCATTGTTGAAGGGCTTGCCCGCCGCATTCAAGAGGGTGATGTTCCTCCTGGATTGCGCAACAAGCGTATCGTCTCGCTGAATATTGGCGGCATGGTAGCCGGAGCAATGTTCCGGGGCCAGTTTGAGCAGCGCATCAAGTCTATTCTTGAGGAACTGCGAGAGTCGCCCGAGACCATCGTCTTCATCGATGAGTTGCATACAGTCGTTGGGGCTGGTGCAGCTGAGGGAGCAGTCGGTGCTGGCGATATGATTAAACCCGCTCTGGCGCGTGGTGAACTGCGCTGTATTGGCGCTACCACGCTTGATGAGTATCGCAAACACGTCGAGAAAGATGCGGCTCTGGAGCGCCGTTTCCAGCCAGTCATGGTCAATGAGCCAACCGCTGAAGAGGCCATTGATATGCTGCATATCGTCCGCGCCAATTACGAGGCGCATCACGGTGTCAGCATTACCGATGAGGCTATCGAGGCGGCGGTGAAATTGTCTGATCGCTATATCAATGATCGCTTCTTGCCTGACAAAGCTATCGACGTGATGGATGAAGCTGGTTCAGCTCTGCGTCTGGAGGCAACTGAGAAAGGGATTGTCAGCCCGACCCTGATTGCTGATCTGGAAAAAGAGCTGGCTGACATTCAGGCGGAGAAAGAAGAGGCCGCCAACGCTGAGGATTACGAGCGTGCTGCTAGAATGCGCCAGCAAGAGCTAGTAACGCTGTCGAATCTGGAAAAGGCTCGTGCACAGTCCGGCGATGTGATCTCGTTGATCGTCTCGCCTGAGCATATCGCGCGTGTCGTGGAGGCGTGGACCGGGGTTCCTGTGAGCCAGATGTTAGAGAGCGAGCGCCAGAATTTGCGCAACCTTGAGGATGACCTGCGCAAGCGTGTCATCGGACAGGATGAGGCGATTGGGGCCGTTTCTCGCGCGATCCGTCGTTCGCGTGCGGGTCTGAAAGATCCGAAACGCCCGATTGGTTCCTTCCTCTTCCTGGGTCCAACTGGTGTTGGTAAGACTGAGCTGGCGAAGGCTCTGGCAGCAGAACTCTTTGCTGGTGAGGAGAACATGATCCGCTTCGATATGTCGGAGTACATGGAGCCGCACACTGTTGCCCGCCTGTTTGGTAGCCCTCCTGGATATGTTGGCTACGATGAGGGTGGTCAGTTGACGGAGCAGGTACGTCGTCGCCCGTATAGCGTCATCCTGTTTGACGAGGTTGAGAAGGCACATCCAGAGGTCTTCAACGCGCTGTTGCAGATTATGGATGACGGGCGCTTAACCGATGGTCAGGGCCGCACGGTAGACTTCAAGAATACCGTTGTGATTATGACCAGCAACGTGGGCAGCGCTGATCTCAAGCGGGCAGCACGGATCGGCTTTGCGGCAAAGAAGGACGATCAGGGGGTTCGCGACGAGCAGCAGGAGGCGATCCGCTCGAAGGCGCTGGATGGCTTGAAACGCGTCTTCCGCCCAGAGTTCATCAACCGTATCGATCAGATCGTGGTCTTCCAGTCGCTAGGGAAAGCGGAACTGTATCGCATCGTTGATTTGATGCTGGATCAGGTGCGCAATCGCCTGCACGAGCAGAAGATCGAACTGGTAATCACCGACGAGGTGCGTGACTTCCTGTTAGAGGAAGGATACGATGAAGAGTATGGCGCACGTCCGTTGCGTCGGGCGATTCAGACCTACGTTGATGATGCCCTGGCCGATGCGTTACTGGCCGGCGAAATTGCCAGTGACAAGGAAGCAGTGTTAACGGTGCAGGACGGCAAGATTGTTGTCTCTGCACGGGAAACTGTCCCGAACGTGCAATAAAACAAGCAATTGAAAGTGGTAGCGCTTCTCATTGAGAGGCGTTACCGCTTTTTTATTTGTGTTATTTTTGTTGTGCGCCAGCCACGCTTTTCTTGCCCCAGGCCATCTCTAAGAGCCATTGTCCGCAGAATGTGTGAGAGCGCATTTCCAGGCAGGCCTCTTGATAGAGATGCTCGAACTCGTGCGGCTTTACTCCTCCCATCTTCAGGACGAACGGTTTGATCTGGCGCAAAAATATGAGGGCGTTATCAACCATGCCTATATTTGCTTCTGCCTCTGCCGAGAAATCGAGCGTGTAGGTGCGCTGTTGTACGCCACGACAGCCGCTCTCGTACAACAGGTCTTCCAGGGGCAGGGTCTGTCCAATAGTCAGGGGGCGTCCCACAGGAGTTGAGCGTAGCCCGGCGTTTTGGAGGGCGTGGACGTAGTACTCGCTCAGCTTCTCGCAGGCCAGACTGCTGCTGACGCCATAGTCGCATTCTACCAGTCGTATGATCCCTTCGGGGCGTGTGATGCGCAGGCAGGTGTGCAGGAGATTGGCCCATTCTTCGGTGGGAAGAAAGGTGTTGAGAAAGCGCGCATTGACCAGGTCGAAATAATTGTCGGGAAAGTCCAGGGGATGCAAGATGTCCATCTCCTGGAAATATGCATTGGAGCGACGCTGGGCACGGGCTTGCGCACGAGCGTAGCGGATATTGATGCGACTACGATCCACACCAATAACGGTTGCTTGCGGATAGGCAAAAGCAATATCGAGTACCCATCCGCCAGGACCACAGGCCAGATCAAGGATATGCTGCACTGGTTGGGCAAGCGTTTGTTCTGGTAATGGCCCGCCCATATAGCGATGAAGGAGACGATTCTGGAGCATCTGGCGGGCCGTCTCGGTTGGCTCTTCAGGATCGATTATTGTGATGATTTCGCTTTGTGTTACATCTGAAGCTGTAAACATAGCTCTTACCTCATATATTCTCTGTTTCTACTATCTGATCGTCGCCGTTGACCGAGATTGCAATGCCAGTTCTCGGCGCTAGATAGGGAATAGCATTATAAGATGCCAGGGATAAGAATACCCAGGTGTTGCTGAACGGTATCAAGGATGGCCTGGGACGGCATGGGTTTGATGAGATAGGAATCGGCCCCCGCCAGCTTTGCTTTGAGGCGGTCGAGGACTCCGTCATGGCGTGAGATCATGACAATGGTTGTGTGGGCAAAGGTGGGTCGTGTTTTGAGATAGCGAACTACCTGATACCCATCCATATATGGTAGCTCGATATCCAGGAACACAAGGTCTGGCGGTTGTGCCGGCTTCTCTTTAAAGAAATAGCGCAATGCTGATAGCCCGTCATTGAATGTGATGACCTCGTAGCTTTCTCGCTTCAGGCACGTTTCGATGATTTTGCGCACCGTTTGCGAATCATCAATAACTGCGATCAGGTTGCTCATATCTATCCCGTCCTCTCTACGTATCTGCCGCTGTTACATACTATATACAATACCGTTTCTCTTCTGTGTGTATTTCCTCTCGCTAAGAAGAACGGTTCCCATATCAGAATAATTCGGGAATCTAGCTTCTCTCTCTTTACTTGGTATGAGAGTTCGGCGTTGTCTGTGTTAAAATAAGTGTAGCATGATAGATGTCATAAAACAATAATACAGATGTATGGTAATGAATCAGTAGCGTTTGCTCTTCAGAAAAGAATTTATGTGAGGTATGTTTCAAAAGTAGTTACACTTGACAAGAGGCCACAAGTTCGTTTTATGATAGCACACTGTGGAATTTCTCTGTATCTGTAGCATTTGCCACTAGCTCTACTTTAGAGGAAAGAGATGGCTGAGATAGATAATGAATAAGAAAACATTTTTTATGGCACATTCCTGGCATATTTTCTTTACTGGCCTGTGTTCCTCCTAATAGAATGGCCGGTCTACGATATATTCTCAGTGGGAGGGAATGGCTGATCCGGTTTCAGCCTTTCTGCTGTAATATGATCAGTCACTAGAATATTGACGATACGTGCCTTGAGCAGCGCGCGAATTGCCGGGATACAGGCGTAGCTGGCACCCGCTACAAGGATAATCTTCATGCGTTCGCGCCGGACGCGTTCTCTGAGGAGAGGAATCTCTAGCCCTGTGAGATAATACGGCAGAGGCGTGAGCTGATCATTAATAAAGTTACCTTCTGCATCGAAAACCCAGTGATTGATATCCCCAACCGGTTTAAGCGCTTGCAGGCTTTGGAGCTGTTGTTGTGAGATGACTCCGCGTGCGACCAGATCGTTCTCGGGGCCGCTGGGCCAGACACCCATCATAATTACGTTGGCCTTGTTCATCGTTTGGATGACATCTCTCACCAGCGGCAGCGAACGAGCCTGGCACTGTTGCTCTTGCGTCTCGACGATGGCAGGTATGGGCAGCCAGGCATGTTTGGCCCCGTAAGCGGTGGCGATATCGTAGGCGACCAGATTAGAGTCACCGATGCTGGGCCGTGTTTCGACGAAGCCAATGGTGGGGACAACTTCCAGGCCAGACAACATCTTGCTTGGTTTGAGATACCTGACGATGTTTCTCATGATGCTCTTTCCACCCGAGACGGCCAGGATGTCGTGGTCGGTGATGAGGTGGTCCAGGTAGTCGGCAGCTGTCGCGGCAATATCTGCTACAATGTCCTCGATGATTTCATTTGGCTTTGTGGGATCCATCGTGCGACCCGGGACAAGGACCAGATCTTCCAGCCCTAATGTATAGCGCAGATCGCGAGCGAGATTGCGCAGATAGCCAGTGCGCTCTTCTGGCACGACTGAGATATGGACGATACGACACTCACGCGCTTTTTGGAGCGCCTTGCCAATGGTTTGCCGTGAGCAATAGAGCATCCGGGCAATATCTTCTTGAGTTTGTCCATCGACATAGTACATGTAAGCAATTTTGCGCAGGAAGCGGTCATCTGACAGTAAACTCCCTTCTGTTATATTGCGCTGGACGTTTCCCTGTTGTGTGGTTCCCTGTTGCGTGGTTCCTGAGAGCATGTGCAGCTTCCTTTCGCAAAACACTACCAACATCACTATTGAATAGGAACATTTTTGTGTACGACTGACTACTTTCTCTATTGCTTATATTTTCAACAAAAGAGTGGGTATGTATAATAGAATACAGAAAACAGGGAGAAACTGCAAGCGCTACATGTGATATTTGCATATATTGTTGTAAATGTCATGCAGTTCTCTATGAAAGTATAAAGCATCAAATATTCGTAATATTTTGAGGAGGAAATAGGTGTGATTGAAGCAGAGCTAAAATGTCGGTTAACGCCTGATGTGCGCAGCAAGCTGAATGATTATCTGGGGACGATGCAATGGCGTGGTGATGTGCATAATCTGGATATCTATTATGATACCGCCTCCTGGGAGCTTTTGCGTCGGGCTGTATTTGTACGCATCCGCAATCAGGCACGTCTGGAGTTTAAATTTAACGAGCAAGCGGAACAGCATCATGTGCATTGTACCGAACGGACCTTTCCATTAACTGCCAGCGGTGCGGCGATAGAGCAAATAAACGGATTGTTTGCCTCATTTCTTCCCGCATGGCATGCCGCATCTGATGTGACGACGGCTATAACGGGCAACTATTTGATCGAGCTGGCGCGGATTGATAATCGACGCGAGGTGTATACTGACGGTTTGTTAGAGGTGAGCATCGATGTGGTGGAGGGCCTGGGCAATTTTCTGGAGATGGAGATCTGTTGTTCAGAGACCCAGGAGATTGAAAAGGCGCTGGCAACCTTGCAGAGGCTCGCTCATGATCTACGGGCCGAACATATTCAAGTTGGTTATGTTGAGTTATGGTTACGTGAGCATAATCTGGCTGCATACCAGGCCGGCAGATATCATTTGTAGGAAAAGATCTATCCTATGCTCTAGCAAGTACCAACAGGGCTTGCTAGAGTGTGTGCGAAGAACTTTGTTAGATCAAGCCAGCTTACGGCTGTGGAGCAATCATCTGCTGGTCGATTTTACGAGAGATCTTCTCAACGCGCTGTGCCATTGCCATTTCTTGATCCAGGTTTTGTTTGAGCAGTTGAGCGCATTGGGTCTGTCCCATCATGTTTGCTTTTTCCACCAGCCCCCGATAGGAAGCAATTTCATAAGCTTCTGTTTTGGCGGCCCCGCCAGCATCGAACATGGTGATCAGGTCTTGTGTGGGATTTTCCTTGAGGAAGGCGTCATGCTCTTGTTTTAAACCAGCAATGACATAGCAGGCTGAACGATCAGGCTGCGATCCCAATTTCTGGAAACATTGCTCAAGATTGAGGACTTGCTGGCGTGTCTCCTGTTCATGCTGCTTGAAAGCATCCTTGAGATCGTTGTTATTGCATTCCTGTGCCATTGCGGGCAGCATTTGCAGAATCCTCTGCTCTGCATCATACATATCGCTCAAATCATGGATAAAAAGATCGTTTGAGTTTTGCATGGTCATAGCTTCTTTGCTCCTTTCACGTTATAGCTGTTTTTCCTGTACTGTAAAAATCTTTCTCTCGTGCTAGCCGTTCAGATAATGAACAGGCCAGAGTGCCCATTTGGATATCACGTTTGAGGGAACTAGAACAATGACATCTCTTGCTACATCCTTTGTTCGTTGATTCCATTGATACGCTTTTGTATCTTTTTCCAGAGCCCGGTCGTGCTTATTAGAGGAGGAGACTTTTGATGCTATTTATTGTTGGGACAAAGACATGCAAAAACAGATCCAGGTCTGTGTGTAGAGGTGAGGTGGCTTCATAATAATCGCAAAGCCTACGAAAGTTAGCGACGAAAGAAGAGAAAATGCAGCAAGATAATCGATCTGAAAATTGTAGGGTAAATTCACTGACAGGATCCGTTCGCGATGATGATCTGGCGCAGCAGTTACAGGCGTGTGAGGAGCGTTGCCGCGCTTTGGTGGCCGAGCGGCAGCAATTAATTGAGCAATTGCATGAGAATGAACGACGTTTTCTTTACAAACAGGCAGAATTTCGTGAACGAGAACAGGAATTATGTGAAGCAAATCGACGTATAGAGGAGTTTCTAGGTATCGCCAGTCACGAGCTGCGTACGCCACTTACGACGATTAAAGCGAATGTGCAGCTTGCAAAGCGCCGTCTTAAGGCTCTTATATCGCCAGGACAGACTGATAACTCTGCCGAGAAGGCGGGCCTGGCTGTAGAGATGCTGGTGCGTGCGGAGCGCCAGATCAACGTATTGAATCGCTTGGTTGGGGATATGATTGATATCTCTCGTATTAAAACGGGCAAATTACAGGTGCATTTGCGGCAGGAGCCATGTAATTTACGCTCTATTGTGCAAGAAGTCACCCAGGAGCAACGAAAGGCCAACGCCGCTCGTACCATTCATATGACGCTGCCTGCCAGTGAGAAGGTTGCTGTGGTCGCTGACCCGGACCGGATTGGGCAGGTGCTCACCAATTATTTGACCAATGCACTGAAATACTCGGCGGCAGACAAACCGGTTGAAGTGCACTTGCTTGTCGAGGATTATAATGCGCGCGTGCTCGTACATGATGAGGGGCAGGGATTGTCTCTGCAAGAGCAGCAACAGGTCTGGCAATGTTTTTATCAAGCCCAGAATGTCAACGTTCTGAGCGGCTCCGGTGTTGGGCTGGGACTCGGCCTGCATATCAGCCAGACAATTATTGAATTGCATCAGGGACAGGTGGGTGTGAAGAGCGTTGTTGGTCAGGGATCAACCTTCTGGTTCACACTACCGTTGGTTCAACAAGAAGAGAGAAATCCAGGAGAATAAAAGACGTGAAGATACGTAATCTAGCGCTGGCAGGTGCTATTTCACTTGGTGCTCTAGGTGCAGGTATAGCACTAAAGAGCTTTTTACCACAAAAATTTCCTGTGACGCCTGAGCTGGAGCAGCCGGAGAAGATGTTAAATACTGCTGATTTCCCGGCGATTGAGGTTTCGTTTTTACGCTGTGCCAGTGTTACCTGGCCCGAGCCTGTGATGGTGCGCGGAACCACCTCGCTTGCGCCCTGTCGGATCGGTTACAGTGCGGTGTTGATACGCCATCCCCAGGCAACCTTTCTCTATGATACCGGGCTTTGCGGCGATATCTACTTATTTCTACGTGAGCAATCGCTTTTCTTCCGTTCGACGCTGGCACGCTTTACCTTTGAGCAATCGCTGGCCGGCCATTTGAAACGTCTGGGTGTACGACCCTCCGATCTGGATTTTGCATTGATATCGCATCTGCATTGGGATCATATCTCCGGTGTTCCCGATATTCCGATGGTGCCTTTGCGTATTGCGCGTGTGGAATATGAGGACGCGCATTTGGATCTTAAAGATCGGCGTCGGCAACTGTTGCGCAGCCTCCTGGGAGAAAATAATATTACGTTGTTTGAATGTAGTGGGCCTCCTTATGAGGGATTTTCCGCCAGTCTGGATCTCTTCGGCGATGGGTCAATTGTGCTTGTGCCTTTGCCTGGCCATACTTCCGGTAATATGGGGATGTTTATCAATCGTTCCAATGGGTCGCGCCTCTTCCTGCTTGGTGATGCCGCACATCTCGCTCAGAACTATCTCTTGCCGGCCACTCCACATGCTATCTTCTGGTCTAGAGTGACCTGGAACGACGTGATTGCTCGTAAGACGCTGCTTGATCTGCATCGCTTCTCTTTTCGTCATCCCGAAGTCACGCTGATCCCTATGCATGATGCGCAATTGCAGGAGGCTTGTATGCAGGTTGAGCAGCAGTCCTTGTTTGGTGTTCACTGATAACGTGGCCCGGCGTCAATTTGCCCAAACCTTATCGGTATGTTACACTGCATATTACAGGGATATTGTGCGTACGATGGTGGGATAAGAATGAGAGCTACCCATACCGATGTTTATATTGATAGCCGGGGGCGCCGTCTCGAACGGATGAGTCTGGCGCAACGAAAGGCTCTGCGCCGCCAGTATAAGGCGAAGATACCAGTTTGGCGTCAGCCGCTTGTCGGCTATCTCGCTAGCGTTCCCCTGGTAGCACTTGCTCTATTGACTACCAGTACGCTTAGAGGAGCGCTGGGTGATTTTCACTTTCCCAGCGCTTTGCTTATACTGGCAGTGCTGATTGTTGCGACTGTCTGGGGGGTTGGCCCCTCGCTGTTTACCCTGTTCTTGAGTGCGGTTCTGCTTGAATACAATTTTGCGCTCCCACCCAATCAGTTTCTCATCAGGAATTGGGTAGATGGTGTGCAGTTGTTGCCTTTCCTTGTCTCCGGTATGATCGTGGCGATCATTACGGCCCAACGTGAGCGCGCCCGCTTAAAGACGCTGATGGCCGAGCAGGAGTTGCAGGAGTATGCGCAAGAGTTGGAGGAGATCAATAGGAAACTGGAAGATGCCAGTCAGATGAAGGATCGTTTTCTCTCGATTGCTTCTCACGAACTCAAGACGCCAATTACCACCATTCGCGGTCAGGCCCAGTTAGCGCTGCGTCGTCTCTCCAAGCAGCGGTCGTCGCCAGATAATCTGGAGGGGGTGCAGAGCGCTTTAGAGCGCATCAACGATCAGACCTCGCGCCTGACTTCCTTGATTGATGAACTGCTTGATGTCAGCAGTATTCGCAATGGCAAAGCCGAGTTGCGTAAACGCCGGACCGATCTAAGGGATATTTGTCGCGAGGTGGTGGAGGATCAGCGTTTGTTAACTGGCCGTTCAATTCTTCTGGATATGCCCTCTGAGCCGGTGAAGCTCTCGATTGATGCTGATCGTATTTCTCAGGTGCTTGTCAATCTGGTCAGCAATGCCGTGAAGTACTCGCCCGAAGAGAGTGCTGTGGAGGTGTGTGTGCAGCAGGAGCCAGAGGATGTACTCATTCAGGTTCGCGATTATGGTAAAGGCATTCCAGAGGATCAGCAGGCGCAAATCTTCGAGACCTTCTATCGTACTCCTGATGCAGAGGCATCGACCAAGCAGGGCTTAGGGCTTGGTCTGGCGATTTCCAGAGAGATCGTCGAGCGGCACGAGGGCCAGATCTGGTGCGAGTCGCAACCCGGCAAGGGCAGCAGCTTTTTTGTGAAGCTACCCTTGCGCTAACGACATCTTGATTGATGCAGGCCCGCATTTTTATCTTTCCAATTAAAATCTTCGATGTCTTTTATTTGATCACAGCCACGACAATGTTTTGTAGGCATGTTTTTCTCCCTGTATTTTGTTGAGGAAGGACAAATGTTCTTGCTGTGGATAGTATAAAGCTGAATTGTAGAAAATCAATTACCAGGTGCTTATCAGAAAAATATCTTGGAGATATCAGGAGGAGAAAGTGGTGTGTAGCTGTAAAAATGGCAAGAAAAAACCGCTTGAATCCTGGATTCAAGCGGTTTTGACAGGGGCGAGAGGACTCGAACCCCCGACCGGCCGTTTTGGAGACGGCTGCTCTACCAACTGAGCTACACCCCTAAGTTCGTGAAATGATAATAGCAGAGAACGCAACATTTGTCAATACCCTGAGATACTCCTTATTGTCTGCCCCATAATTTGCCAATCAATCCCTCGCGTTTAAACCTTCTGTACTATCTCTGTTACGGCGAATAGGCGTGGGATAAATCTTAAGAAAACATATATAGGAAAGGCTGAGTATTTTGCGGTGTATCTTCCTGATAATGGAAAGGTTTACATGGTAAAAGTTGATGAAGCTCCTACAAGCTCGAATATGACGCTGCGTTTTAAAAGTGCAGGCCTTGTTCGCGGCAACCATAAAAGTACTCGTGTGGTTCCATATGAGGAAATAGATGCTCTGCGTTTTCACTGGGCAGAAGATTATGAAATTTAACAAAAAGAGGTACAACACTCGGACGAAGGGGGAAAGCTCGGCTGGAAAGTAAAATACTTAAGGCGGAGAGGGAGGGATTCGAACCCTCGGAGGGATTGCTCCCTCAGCGGTTTAGCAAACCGCCGCACTAGGCCACTATGCGACCTCTCCATGTAGATGGCTCTTTCTTAAAGAACCGCTTTATCGGGTCTTAGTATAAGGCACGGCGCACTAATTGTCAAGGTATTTTCTGGATATTTTCTGAGCAACGAAGAAGATTGATCCAGGACAGACAATACTTCTCCTGATTTATCCTTTTCTCGTATAGGGGTTTGCCTGTGTCACATCATGCGAGGTTTTACGTCGTAAAACCTCGCATGATGCTATTGCATACTACTTACATTGCTGCAAATTCGGCCAGTAGCGCGGCGACGTGCTTGATGTTTAGAATGTAGTCGTCCACGCGAATATTTTCGTTGGGCGCGTGGGTGCGCGATTCGCTATGACCGACGCCAGCACCGCCAATCGCCGGAATGCCATAGCGCTGGCTGAGTGCCTCCATCGGTCCGGTGCCAGCAGTGCGAACCTGGACATGCGGCTCTATGCCATAGATCGTGCGAGCAGAACGTACCAGTGCCTCTAACAACGGAGTATCGATTGGACTCTGTCCCGGATATTCCGTCCCTTCTAGTTCAATCACCTCTACGTCATCAAAGCCCCGCTCTGTCAGATAGCGTCTCAGATGACCCAGAATCTTCTGAGGATCTTGATCGGGCACCAGTCGGAAGTCGATTTTGACGCCGGCGATTGCAGGTATGACCGTCTTTGAGCCGGAGCCGCTATAGCCGCCCCAGATGCCACAGATGTTGCAGGTTGGCGCGTAGAGCAGTCGTTCGGTCGGTGTTGTCTGACTTCCAGATGGCCCAGGGAGGATCGCGCTTTCCCAGCTCTTCTGGTATGCCTCGACATTGACTGGGAAGCGTGCCAGAAGTTCTCGCTCGCGTTCGCTCGGTGCTTTGACATCATCGTAAAAGTGAGGGATAAGGATATTTCCCTCCGCATCTCGCAGCGCATTCAGGGCCGCGATAAGCCTCCAGACCGCATTGGGAGCGAGTGGAGCATTGCTGGAATGCAGATCGTAGGCCGTGCCTCGCGTACGCAATTCGATGTAGAGGATGCCTTTGACCCCGGCATAGATGCCCAGCGCTCCTTCTGCATCGCGATAACCAGTTTCCCACAGGCAGGCATCGGCATTGATGAGATCACGATTGGCAGCAGCGAATGAACCAAGGTGGGGGCTGCCGATCTCTTCTTCCCCTTCAAATAGAAACGTTACATGACAGGGCAATGACCCATATACCTCACGCCATGCACGCGCTGCCCAGAGACGTGCAACCAGATTTCCTTTGTTGTCGGCAACGCCTCGCGCATAGAGATAGCCATCGTGGATGGTGGCATCAAAGGGTGGAAAGCTCCAGGCGTCGAGAGGCTCTGGCGGCTGTACATCATAGTGATTGTAGATTGCCAGACGACGCGCTGAATCTCCTGCAAGCTGTCCGACGACGACCGGATAGCCCTCTGTTGCGATGATCTGCGTCGCAGCACCAAGCTCGCTCAGTGAGGCCTCTACCATCTTTGCCATCTCTTCCATACCCCAATTTTGAGCGGCAACGCTTGGTTGACGGCAGAACTGTTGAAGATGGGTGAGAGCGGCATCGCGGTGCGAGTCGATCCAGGCGAGGACGGGCGCGAGTTGTTGCATTCGTTCTGACTGTGGCATAAGGCCAGCTCCTTTTGCTGTAATATCACAAGTGGAGGATCAAAGAAAAGATGTATATCTGTGCGGCTCATCACTCCATTGGCATAGATGGAGTGATGAGCCGATATAGCAAATTATACACTCAACTTGAGGCCGTTTTCCTCAAGCACTGATCGAATCGACCATATCCAGCAATTGAGCCAGGTGGAAGGGGATTTTGCGTATGATGGGGAGGCGAAGTTTTTGAGCCAGGTCAATATTCCACTCGTGAAAGGTCAGTATAAGCACTGGGAGATGTTGGCGCTGTGTCAGCCGCCAGATAGCAGGAAAGGCTTGCCCTTGCTCTCCTGGTTCGATAATCACAAGATCGCAACAAGAAAGTGTTTCAGGAGCCTCTGGATAGACATCTACTTCGTGTCCGTCCAGTTCCAGCGCATGCTGTACAATGTCCCGTATAGACAGTTCCTCTTCGATCACCACAATATGCATACTTCTACTCCTTGCTCTTGTATAAGAGCCTCTACAACCTTCATCACAATTCGCATTACTATAGCATAGAAAATATTTGTGACGCATTAAAATATCGTTTGAATTATCATATGAAAAACAAATTGATAAGAATGTAGTAAGTAATGAGGCAATAATGAATACTTGAGCTTCGTAAAATATATAAAAATAAGTGTTATACATGAATAATTTGGCCTGTATTATTATATTTGCTGCTAGTACTATTGGATAAGAGTAAGGTGATAAATTCTGGAAAATCTTTGTCAAAATATGCAGAAGCTAGAGATTTTGTGAGATTTGTAGTTGCAATGCCGGGGTAATCACGTTATGATATGAAATATTCTGAATAAAATCGATGAGAAAATACCTGCATATACATTTGCTGGTTGGTGATCTCTTACATTGAGAAGTAAGGAAGATGTATGCCACAGTTTTCGCTCTCCTCGCCGGCGCAGACGAATGCCAGTCTCGTTCGTTTTTTGAATGCCTGCCATAGCCGACCTGTTGATGCTACTCCCGTCTGGTTTATGCGTCAGGCCGGTCGCTACATGTCTGAATATCGTGCATTGCGAGAAAAATATAGCATTCTAGAAATGATTAAGACCCCGGAACTGGCCTGTGAAGTCACAATGCAGCCAATACATGCTATGAACGTGGACGCTGCCATCATTTTTGCCGATATCTTGCCCCCTCTGGAAGCGATGGGCCTGCACCTGGAATTTGTCAAAGGTGAGGGGCCAGTAATCCATAATCCCGTGCGCACCAGGGCAGACGTAGAGGCGCTGAGAGTGGCGAATCCCCAGGAGCATCTCTGGTTTACGCTTCAGGCGGTGCGGCTTGCTCGCAAAGAACTGGACCCACGCGGTATTCCACTGATCGGCTTCAGTGGTGCCCCTTTTACGCTGGCATCGTACGCTATCGAGGGTGAAGGTAGCCGTTCGTATGTCCTCACCAAAGGATTGTTGATGAGCGATCCAACCGCCTGGCATCTACTGATGAGTAAGCTCAGTGAGATGGTGGGGCAGTATTTGTTGGAGCAGGCAAGAGCTGGTGCCCAGGCGTTACAACTGTTCGATAGCTGGGTGGGAGCACTGAGTCCTGCCGATTATCGCGAACATGTGTTACCGTACAGCCGTCGCGTTATCGAAATCGCTCGTCAGGGCAACGTCCCTATCATTCATTTCAGCACCAATACTAGCGGCATGCTCGATGTTATTCAGGAGGCTGGTGGCGATGTGATAGGCGTGGACTGGCATACCGATCTGGACACTGCCTGGCAACGACTGCGACCCGGTACCGCCATTCAGGGCAACCTGGACCCTGTGGTTCTGCTCGCTCCCTGGCCCGAGGTGGAGAAGCGTGCGAAGCAGATTCTTGATCAGGCAGCAGGGCGGCCCGGCCATATCTTCAACCTGGGTCACGGCATTTTGCCACAGACGCCACTTGATACCGTGCGTCGGCTCGCCGATATGGTCCATGAATATAGTGTCACGCGCGCCGCATCTCTTCCGGTTGGATAGACAATCATCTGTGACGATAAGAGAGAATATGTGTAAGCTGTTGTTAAACCTCATACTTGGTGCATTCGCGAAATCTTAGGGGATGACCGAATATGGCAGGGGCGACGGCTTGTCCTCGCCCGGCTCCCCAGGCAGGATGAAGGAACAGCAAGCGAGGACAAGCCGTCGCCCCTGCCATATTCGGGTGGTGTTCCCTCCACCATTTGCCATATACATCGATACCCCTTCTCCATTTATTATTATACAGGCAACAGTTTTATCAACTCGCGTCGTACCAGCTTCCCGGCAGAATTTCGAGGAAGGTGCTCGACAAAGTAGATCGCTTTGGGATGTTTGTAGCGAGCGAGCCGTTCTGCGGCATACGCTAGCAAACTTGCAGCCTGTACATCGCTTCCGGTCCGTTGCCGAATGAAAGCTACTGGCACCTGTCCCCACTGTACATCGGCCCGCCCACAGACCCCCACCTCTTCAACGTCAGGGTGAGCGAGCAAGATTGCCTCGATCTCTGCTGGATAGACATTTTCGCCGCCGGAGATAATGAGATCCGAGCGCCGATCCAGCACATAGAGATAGCCCTCCGCATCGAGATAGCCCATATCGCCAGTTGAGAGCCAACCATCGTGGAACGCCTGCGTTGTGGCTTCGGGACGTTCTGCGTAGCCCGGCGTAATCGTTGGTCCTTTGAGGTAAATTACCCCTTCTTCTCCCGGTTGCGCTGGTTGCTGATCGCGCATGATACGTAGCTGCACGGGGGGCAACGGACGCCCGGCAGAACCCAGCTTGCGCAGCGCATCGGCAGGTGAAAGCGTAACAGCTTGAGAGCACGATTCGGTCAGGCCATAGGTCTGTACGACCGGGATAGCGCGTCTGGCGCAATCTTCTAATAATGGACGGGGTGCGGGACCACCTCCCAGCAGGACGCAGCGCAGCACAGTTGGGTATTGTTTGTGATCGGCATCGAGCGCCGCCAGCATGCGTTGCAGCATCACCGCCACTACCGAGATAATCGTTACACCATCCTCGCTGATCGCTCTATTGATTGCCTCCGCCTCGAATCTCTCATGCAACACAACGCTGATGTTATAAATAACACTGCGCATCAAGATGGAGAGGCCACCAATATGAAAGAGTGGCATGCAGGCCAGCCAGCAATCATCGGGCTGGTGTCCTAGATTGAGGGCTGAACCAATAGCATTCCACCACTGCATCCCGTAAGTGATAATGACTCCCTTTGGATGACCGGTGGTGCCAGAAGTATACATAATCACCTGAGTTGCGTTGAGATCGATCAGTGAGCGTAAGGAACACTCGCTTTCTGCCACTGGTATCGCCTCTAGAGAGACATTTCCTGCGACATCGGCAATCAAGGTGGTGTGAGGGATATCAGGCAGCTGCAACTCGTCGGCTAGCGAGGCATAGCGAGAATCGCTTAACAACAGCATGGCTTTTACATCCTGTAATTGCCAGCAAAGTTCCTGCGGGGTCAGGCGCGTATTGAGCGGAACAAGGATGGCACCAAGACGAGTCAGGGCATGCACACAGGCGACATAGGGGAGGCCATTGGTGGCAAGTAGAGCGACGCGGCTCCCCTCCTGCACGCCAAGCGTGGCGATCTGGCGTGCAAGACGATTGGCCCGTTGATCTAAATCTGCAAAGCTCCAGCGCACCGCTCCACATTTCACAGCCAGATGATCGGGCGTATTTTCGGCACAGCGCTGCAACCAATCGGGCAACCAGCGAGCAAGTGATGTATCAGATATGTCCACTATAGTTCTCTCATGACGTTATTGTATGGTCCTACGATATTTTGCCAGCGCTGTTCTATCAAGTGTTACACCCAACCCTGGTTGTTGCGGAACGACCAGGATACCATGCTGGAGAGAGCAAGGCTCGCAGATGAGATTGTCGGCAAGAAGTGGTAGCGTGGCAAAGCCGCATTCGAGCGTAATGTAAGGAAGCGCGGCGGCCAGATGGAGCGCGCCGAGCAGTCCAACGCCGGTTTCTATCATGCTGGTTACAACACATGGAACATCATATTTTGCCGCTTCGTACACAATGCGCTGTCCCACACGTAGCCCTCCGACCAGTTGTGGCTTGACGATCAAAACATCGGCTGCCTGCCAATCCAGAACACGGCGGGCACTCTCCAGGTTGTAGACAGCTTCATCTGCGGCGATGGGGATGGAAACCTCCTGACGAAGCCGGTACATGCCGCTGAGATCGTAAACGCGCAGGGGTTGTTCGACATATTGTATCGCGAACGGTTCGCAGGCTGCGAGAATCGTGCGGGCCTGTTCAAAGCTCCACCCTTCGTTGCCATCCAGCCGCAGATGGATCTCCGGTCCGACCGCTTTGCGCACAGCCGCAACCCGCTCGATCTCTTCATACAGGCCGTGTCCTATTTTGAGTTTGAGGCAACGAAAGCCAGCAGCTACCGCCTCACGAGCCTGACGTGCCGCCGCCTCAACTGGTTGCGCTCCAATAACCGCATTCGCTGCCACTACTGTTTTCGCTGCATTCGTTGCCAGTAACGTGCTTATGCTGCATCCCTCTTGTTTGCCAAGGGCGTCGAGGAGCGCGATTTCCAGTCCGCAGGCGACCCCAGCAGGCAGTTCTCCCGCTTCCTGCTGGATAGATACGTAGTTCAACGCCTCGATCAAAGTTCGCCCCGACAGGTGAGCGGCGATGGATGGAAGGATTGTCAGGGCAGCATCGAGCGTTTCGCCCCCAAATTCCGGCATAGGGGCGATCTCCCCTATGCCAGAGCCGTTTCCTTCAACAAAAACTTCTACTATGGCTCCTTCGCGCATCGTCAGCGTTCCATGTGCAGTGGTAAAGGGGTGACGAAATGGGACGCTATAGGGATACCATCGCATCTTCGTAATTGCCATGCGCGTAGCAACCTATGGGAGACGTGGGAATCTGGAGAAATCGGGCTTGCGCTTCTCCAGGAAGGCGTTGCGTCCCTCTTTCCCCTCTTCGGTCATGTAGAAGAGCATTGTGGCGTTGCCAGCCAGTTCTTGAATGCCAGCGAGACCATCAGTATCGGCATTGAAGGCAGACTTCAGGAAGCGCAGGGCAACCGGACTTTTTTCCAGAATCTCCCTGGCCCACTGGATTGTTTCCTCTTCCAGGAGCTCCAACGGCACAACCGTATTGACCAGACCCATATCCAGGGCTTCCTGCGCTGTGTACTGGCGGCAGAGATACCAGATCTCGCGCGCCTTTTTATGTCCGACGACGCGAGCCATATAAGTTGCGCCCCAGCCTGCATCGAAGCTACCAACACGTGGTCCGGTCTGTCCGAAGCGTGCATTATCGGCTGCAATGGTCAGATCGCAGAGGAGATGAAGAACGTGACCGCCACCAATAGCATAGCCTGCCACCATCGCAATAACCGGTTTGGGCAGATATTTGATGGATTTTTGCAGGTCAAGGGCGTTGAGCCTGGGGACGCCATCGCTGCCAACATAGCCACCTTCACCGCGCACTTTCTGATCGCCGCCGGAACAGAAGGCTTTATCGCCTGCGCCGGTCAGGATCACGACGCCGATCTCCTGATCTTCGCGGCATCTCTCGAAGGCGTTGATGAGTTCGTTCAACGTTTCCGGGCGGAACGCGTTGCGCACCTCCGGGCGGTTGATGGTGATTTTGCCCATCCCTTCCGCCTTCTCAAAAATAATGTCGGTGTAGTCACCTATTTTTTCCCATTCAACTGACGACATAGAATAATCTACCTTTCAAGGTTTGTAAAAACATGCGGGTATGGTCGTTTTCCTACTCTTTACTATAGTGCAGAAGCCGGAATTGAGCAAGGAAAACTTTTCTTATTATACATCGTATTACGATATAACGGAGGGTGAGACATTACATGCCTCGCCCTCACTCATGGTTACTTTGCCTCATGGGAGTTTTGTTGCCAGAAGCGGCGGCGCACCTCCTGTGGCGTGAACCCAGTTTCCTGGCGGATGCGGCGCGAAAAGTGATAGCGAGACTGGAACCCGCACTGATAAGCGATAGTGCCTATCGGCAATCCAGTTTGTTCGAGCATTTTCACCCCTTCCATGACCCGCTGCTGCCAGAGATATGCAATCGGGGTGAGCGTGAGATATTTTTGAAAGAGGCGTATCAAGTGAAAAGGACTCACTGCCGCGAACTCTGCGATCTGTTGGAGCGTGAGCGGCTCCTGAAGATGTGTCAGGATAAATTGTTGCGCCTGAATCAGCGGAGCAGGCGGAGGGCCATTAGTAGAGCCGTTTGCTGGCACGAGCGCATGTTCGCCTTCTCCAATATAGCGCCAGAGCATCAGGAGAGCCAGCGATTTGAGCATCTCCTGTGAGGTGGAGAGAGGCATGGTTGGCAGTTGCAGCGCCTCACGCATAAGCTGAGTCATCGAGGGAGACAACGGCAAGGGCCAGGACAACCTTTGCAGGCGCGCAAGCAGCTCAGAGGCAAAGGTTGGCAGTGCGATATGCACCCAGCTATGATGCGTTTCACCTGCCGTGTCAAAGGCAAAATATTCTTCGTGTTCGGGGAGCAGGATGCAGACAGACCTTGAAGGCGCTTCTCGTAGCGTGCCATCAACCCACAGACGCATATGTCCCGAGTGGAGCAGCACCAGTTGGAGCGTCTTCTGATAGCGTGGCCCCAGTGTTCCCCCCGGGGGATAGATCACCTCACCAACGCTCACCTCCTGGGGCCAAAAACGCTCGTCATGTTGCATACTACAGCACCTTTTCCAACGATGGCCTCTCTTGTAGAGAATATCTTCTATCTGAGTAGTATATCCGATAGCAGTATTTTCATCCAGAAGAGGTCATCATTGTGCAGGGCTTTCCAGTTCTCCGCTCAAAGGGGTGCAGGGGTCTCCCTGCCGGGGCCTGGGGCGTCCCCAGTTTCCTTCCCTCCTTCGCGCGCCGCCTGCGGCGGCGCGCAAAAGAGAAGAAAAAAGGTTTTTGCGGGGACACCCCGCACCCCGGCAAAGGGCTGCCGCCCTCTGCACTCCCGCTAGATGGGAGAATTGGAAAGCCCTGCATCATTGTGCGGTGCCGTTCTTATTCGCTGCGGAAAGAGGTCATGTTTTCAGTGCCGCTCACCTCGATCACTGGCTGCCCATCCTTTTCCACCCACACGCCACAGGGACCGCCCGGCTCTATTGCCTCAAGTGTGACAACGCTGCCATCCATACGTAATATTGGTTGCATAAATGTTGTGGCTTGTTCGGCATTGCCGGTGATGTAATGGCCGATCAATGCGCGACGGAAGCGGTCAGCGGTGGTATTCGGCAAGCTGCCATGTACCAGCCTGCCATTGAAGAAGAGGACATCACCCGGCTCCATCGGTATCGGTTGAATCTCCTGCTCTGGTGGAATCGGGACCGTCACATCGGTAAAGCTCTGAGTGGTGTCGGCCTGTGTCGTGCAAAGGATGGGCCAATCATGGCTTCCTGAAACAACCTGCATGCAGCCGTTCGCTTCGTCGCAGCGGTCCAGGGCGAGCCACGCCGCCATACACGTTCCAGGCTGGACCTTGAGAAAAAACTGATCTTGATGGAGTGCCTGACCACGCGCTCCCGCCGGTTTGAAGTAGAGCATGGTCTGTACCGCATACACTTCCTCACCTGCTAACGTGGTCAGCGTATGATTGAGGCGCTCATCAAGTAGCCAGCGCAAACTGGTATCATCCCAACGGTGCATATGGATCATGCGAGGATAGCGTTTGAGCGGATCATTGCTGGTAGCATCGACGCCAATCAGATCGCCGGGGTGAGATCCCTGCGCACGTAGTTGCATATAATGTTCGCGCAACGCTGCCACTTCATCGGGAGAGAAGAGTTGACGGGCAACAACATATCCTTGCTCTTCATAGGTGCTTTTCAAACTCAGCGTAGAAAGCATAACCATGCCCTTTCCTGTGTTCCGCAAGAGGAGGCACGCAATTTCCTCTCCCTTGCCTGTGACCTGCTAGAGAATGAGAACAGATGAACGCTGTTCTCTAGAGCAAGTATAAGGGCCATAGAGCGTTATGACGATAGCAGAAATTGTCCAAGATGTGTCTGTAATTGCGCTTTCTCTGAAGGTGACGTTAAAGTGTAGCGCAAAACTCTACTACCAGTTGCACAAATTGCTCCGGCTGTTCCAGGTGAACCGTGTGGCCTGCTCCCGGCACTACAGACCATTGTGCATGAGGTAATTGAAATTTCATATCCTGCGCGATGGCACAGAATTTCTTGTCCAGTTCGCCAGTGAGCAGGAGAACGGGGAGTATAAGCTCTGGCAAGGCATCATGTAGTGCTGGTTGTGTGCCGGTGCCAACGCCGCGCAAACAGTTTGCCAGCCCGTGAGCAGTATTGTTTAGTCGTTGTTGATGAAGAGCCTCTTGTTGTTCTGGAGAGAGCGCGTCCTGGCTGGCAAACAGGGGCAGACGTTCCCAGTAGTGGACGAAGGCTGCAACCCCTTCGCGTTCGATACGATCTGCCAGAGCCGAATCGCTCTTGCGGCGCTGCTCTCGCTCGTCTGGATCGGCAATGCCGGGCGAGGCGCTTTCCAGGATCAGAGCGCGAAAGTAGCCAGAGAAGGCCGTGTAGAGGGCGATACGTCCACCCATCGAATAGCCAAGCAGAATCGCTTCATTGGCCTGAATGCCCAACTTTTGCAAGACTGCGATGATATCGGCTCGACAATGCTCCATACTATAGCGTTCTGGCTCGTTTGGTTCATCTGATAGCCCATGCCCCAGCATGTCGAGCGCGATTACGTGGAAGCTGTTTGCTAGCTTATCCAGCAAAGATCCCCACCCACGAGCACTGCCGGTAAAGCCGTGCAGGAGAACCAGGGGACGCTGGCTCGCCTTGCCACGCTGCTCTATGCTGATATACACACCGTTGACTCGTAGACGCATATATTTCCCTTTTAAACCATTATTCGGCTGGTATACCATGTTCCAGCAAATAGCTGCGGAACTGCTCAGGCGTTCGTACTCCGTGTTCGAGGACGGCATTGTAGATATCTGTGCCGCCGACTTGATAGGGGTAGGTCGCATGATGGCACCAGACATCCTTGATCCATAAGATTGCTAGCTTTGTCTCCTCTGTCATCTTTTGATTTAAGTACTCTATATATGCTAGCTGAGTACGTGGAGCATCTGAGAGCCAGAACGAGAGGTCAATTTTCCATTCGTTGCCTGCTTCGTTCTCATAGTAAACTACAAAATAGTAGCGTTCGTCGCCGCGTAGTTCAGCAGGAGCATATTTGCCTGTGTCATTATGATAATGCAGCTTTGTGACGCGAGGATGGACCAGCAATGGCTGTACCGCCGCGAAGATGAGATCGGGAGTGGGATGTGGACAGAGAATGTTAAAGTCGAGATCGCGCCAGACCATCAACCCTGCCATCGAACTGCCAATTTGTTCCGGTTTGCCGACCTGCGAGAGCAAGGAGTGCAGGTTGAGTTTAGCAATCACCTGTTGTGCCTCGGCTTGCAGGGTGCCTTGGCGACGTAGCAACTCTGCTACATATGCTGCGTCCAAAATGTCTTGTGGCATACCTCACCCCCGGTTTTCACTTTTGATCGAGCGCCTCCGCAACAGCTTTCCAGAGCTGTCTATGCATGCTGACGTTGCTTGCTCGTTCGGTACGCACCTCGACGACGTGCAGCCCTCCTGCGCTGATACCCTGTGTGATGGAACTGCGAAAATCTTCCCATTGTTCGCAGCGTTGAAATGTGCCGCCATACATCTGTACGGCGTGGCTGAAATCCAGGCCAATCGGGGTGCCGAAAAGTTGCTCAAAGTGTTCCGGGTAGGTGGCCTGGGGCAGAAATGAGAAGATTCCACCGCCATCATTGTTGATCAGTACAATCACCAGATTGAGCTTATGTAGACGGGCGGCGAGCAGGCCGTTGAGGTCGTGGAAAAATGAGAGGTCGCCGATCACCAGGACCGTTGGCTCATTGTTGCCCATAGTAGAATCTGAAGCTGAAGCCGCCGCGCTTGCTCCTAACGCACTGGAAATCACTCCGTCAATGCCGCTGGCACCACGATTGCCCAGCAGACGGATCGTGCGCTCGTTGTTCCAGAAAAAGGTGTCCAGATCGCGCACTGGCATGCTATTGCCCGCGTACAATGTGGTCCCCTCTGGTAGCAGATCGGCCAGTTCGGTAAAGACTCGCCCCTCGAAAAGCTCAGGGAAATCCTGAAGCGTGCTATGCAATGCCTGCCGTGTGACCTGATCGACCCCTTGCCAGCGCTGCAACCATGTCTCTGTTGTGCTGATGGGCAGCGACTCTAGCAGGCGGTTGCAGAGGGCGAGCGGGTTCGCGTGAATCATCGCCGAGGCCAGTTGCGTTGGTTCCTGCCATTCATCGTTGCCGTCGATGACGATTTGTGGACAGGTGGCGTAGCGTTTGAGGTAGAGTAGTAGTGGCTTGGCGGTGGGCATGGCTCCAAAGCGGAGGATCAGTTCTGGGTCTGCCTGCTCAACGAATGCGTCGATGCGCAGAAAGGCATCATAGCTGGAAAGGATATGGCTCTGATCGTGTGGGCCACAACGCAGTTGCGAGAGCGGATCAGCCAGGATGGGATAGCCCGTTTGTTGTGCTAGCTTCGTGAGCGGATCGATGAGATCGGGATCGAGCGAGGTGCCTGCGACGATCAGGCCGCGCTTTGTCTTACCGATCTGCTCGGAGAGCTGTTGCAGTGTTGTATCAGATGGAATGCCCAGTTGCGCTTCACTGACACTGATGTAGGGAGCATCCAACCGACCATCCCACGCCAGCGGATCACGCTGTTCGACCGGTGGTAAGGGTGCTTCGGCCAGTGGTTCGGGGATCAGCGGTTCGCGAAATGGCAGATTGAGATGGACCGGACCAGCCGGGATCGCTTGCGTAAGCGACGCGGCGCGGTTGGCTAGCGTGCGAATATAGCGGAGTGCCGCGTTGGAGGCTTCGGGAAGCGCTACATCAACGAACCATTTGACGTGTGTACCATACAGCCGGTTTTGATCGATAGCCTGGGGCGCACCATTATCACGCAACTCGTGAGGCCGATCCGCCGTCAACACCAGCAAGGGGATATGGGTCAGATGCGCTTCGACAATAGCCGGGAGGAAGTTTGCAGCCGCCGTTCCCGACGTGCAGAGCAGTGCCACCGGCTGATCAAGCCGTTTCGCCAGTCCCAAACCAAAGAAGGCAGCGGAGCGCTCGTCGATATGCAGCCACACACGGATAGCGGGATTTGCTGCAAACGCCATTGCCAGAGGTGTTGAGCGCGAGCCGGGGCAGACGATGACATGTTGCATGCCACCTCGTGCTAGCTCCTCGACAAAAGCATGGACATAAACATAGGTCGGGTTCGCCTGCTTTTGTCGTTCAACTGTGTTCTGTTCCATTGCTGTTCCTCAATCTCCACCGCCAAGCCCACGTAACATCACGGCAAATTTCCAGCACGTCTCGGCGTATTCGCTTTCGGGTTGGGAGTCCGCAACAATGCCACCTCCGGCAAAGAGCGTCGCCTGTGCCTCGTCAACCAGCGCAGAACGCAGCGCGACGGCAAATTCACCGTTGCCGTTTGCGTTGATCCAGCCGATTGGTCCAGCATACCAGCCGCGATCCAACTGTTCAAATTCGCGCAGTTCTGCCAGTGCCGTTTCGCGTGGGAAGCCGCCAACGGCTGGTGTGGGATGTAGTTCGCCGATGGCATCGAGAATGCTCTTGCCGGGCAATAGTTTGCCAATGATGGGAGTTTGCAGGTGCTGAATATTTTTGAGCCGGAGCAGCTGCGGTTTGTCCGAAACCCAGACCTGCGAGCAATAATGGGCCAGCGCTTCTCGTATCATGGTGACAACGATAGCGTGTTCACCCTGATTTTTCGCGCTTTGCAATAGCTCCAGATCAAGTTGTTCGTCTTCTTCTTCGCTATTCCCTCGTGGTGCCGAGCCTGCCAGAGCCATCGTCTGGATCTGTCCATCAGAGGTACGGAGCAGGCGCTCTGGCGTCGCTCCTACAAAGTAGCGTTCCCCTCGTTGAAGCGCAAAGACATACGCCCCCGGATAGCTAACGCGCAGACGGCTGAGCGTGATTTCAATGTTAAACGGCGTCTCTTCACTGCTTGCCTGAATGCTGCGGGCAAGCACGACCTTTTGATAGTCGCCAGCGCGGATCTTCGCAACGGTGCTGGCAACCAGCGCTTTCCACGTCTGGGCCGGCAAAAGGTCATGCGTGGTAAACTGAATATTGATGTCGTCGTTTGCCAGCAATTGTGCTTCCGACGTGGACTCAATCGTCAGACGTAATTGTTGCATATGCTGATGCATTTCTGCCGCACATTGTTCAATGTCATCAGCTTTCTGGATCAATTTATTGATGGTGAGCGTTGCGCTCTCTTCCTCAGTGCGAAAGAGCAGATAGGGCACAACAAGCAGACCATCAGGAAAACCTTCCCACAATGCAGTGCGAGGATGCTCCGGGTCGAAGGCAAATCCTCCTATGAGCGCTGGCCCTTGCAGGTTTTCCGGTAGGTCTTCCTGCGTATTGTTGACCAGCGTGTGTTGCTGAAGGTGACGCCAGACAGTTGAGGTGGTGGTGAAGCGATTCGGGCCGTTTGTTTCAATCATAGTAGCAGTACCGACACCAACGAGCGTTCGTTGCTCAACCGGCAATTCCCAGTAAAAGCGATCTCCTATGTTTAACAGCTTAAAAGCATGAAAGATACGCAGGGGATGACATGGAACAACGGATTGAGTAAAACTGATCAGAACAGGATGATCAGATTGAGTGGCTTGTTGGGTGGCCTGACGGAGCATTGCGAGCAATTGTTGGCGTTCATTGGCGATTGGCCATGCTCCGGTTGTATTATTTGATATCGGTGTACCCGTAAAGACAGTATCCATAAACCTCACTCAAGCACGGACAATATGAAAATGGCACGTAACCATCCTCTTTCCGTGAGCATTGCTTGGCGTATAATGCGCCGACCAGAGTTGAGAATGGCTGGAAGTGTCCCCATGAGGCAACGTTGCGGCGCGGCAATGATTCATAAACCAAAAAGCAGTGCCTATAGTATTATAGCACGCAGAATCTAGTTCAGGTCGAGAACCTGCCACCGCTCCTTGTGGATGACTTAAAATGATGAGGCAAGATGTCATAAACCTGGGACCGATTCTACCTTGTAGGACTGCATTTCTTGTGTTACACTGCTGTAAATTTTATTGATGAGTACACTTCTAGTATAATAGAAGATGGATTTCATCTATCTCTTATTATGTACCTGTAACATATAATGTACAGTGTTGGGCGTGGGACTGTTCTGGGGGCTGTCCCACGCTCGGAGGAGAAACCTATGAAGCATGATCGAACGCATCCGCCCGGAGCGGCCTCTACTCCTCTTTCTCTTCCACGTCTGGGGCGTCCTGTCCTCTCTCTCTGGGACGCGGTAGGGCAGGCGTTGGCAATTGCGCCTGTCTTTAACATTGCTGTCGTGCTTCCTCTTGTAGTGGGTGCGAGCGGCGTTGCGACGCCTTTTACAATTATCCTGGCGACGCTCTCCATGCTCTGTGTGCGCTGGGTCATGACTGTCTATGCGCGTCGTTATGTGGGGGCTGGTGGCGTCTACGATTATGTGCGCCATATTTCACCTTCTCTGGCGCTCTTTACTGCCTGCCTCTACTTTGCGGGCGTACTTGTGCTGAGTGCAGCTGGCGGTTATGCCTTCATCGGCCTGCTCTGTGTGCAATTTCTGCCACCTGTTTTTGGTGTAACTATTCCCTGGTGGGTGTTTGCGTGTCTGGCAGCGCTGCTCGTCTTTCTTTTCCATCTCTTCGGGAGTGGGTATGTGACGCGCGTACGTCTGTTGTTCACCGCGCTTGCCGTCTTGCCCATCCTGTTTTTATCGTTGACCATTATTATACATGGTGGTGATGCTGGCAATACCTTGCTGGCGCTACTTCCTCTCAATACGCCAGCACATGCGTTGCTGCAAGGTACGCTCATTGCGATGGCGCTTTTTGTGGGTATTGAGGCCACGCCCGCTGTCAGCGAGGAGGTTAAGGATGCGCGGAAGATTATTCCGAAAGCGACCGGGATCGCGCTCTATGGCGTGGCATTTCTGTATTTGCTGGTCACATATGCATCTTCTATTGGCTTTGGGCTGGACCATGTGGGCCGATGGATCACTGATACCACCCCACTAATGACGCTGGCACTTCGCTATGTGGGGGGATGGTTTACGATCTTTATTGAGTTTGCGCTAATGCTGAACGCGTTGACAGCTGTCAGTGCTTTTACATCGGTCATTGCCAAAGGGACGTTTGCTCTTGCCCGACATGGTTTTTTACCATCGGTGTTCGGGCGGACCACTCACTTCCGCTCCTGGTCGGTTATTCCTCTGCTGGGCAACCTGGGCGTTCTCTGTTGCGCGCTGCTGATGATCATTGTCTTTACGGCGGCGAATATCGATCCCTTGCTAGGTTTTGGGATTATGGCGACGTGGGGAATTTTGCTGGTGATGACCACCTATTTAATCCTGGCGCTTGCCGCTATTCCTTTGCTGATGCATAGTGCGACCCGCTGGTGGCATTGGGGATGTCTGGTGGTTGCGCTGGTAATGCCTTTTCTTGTGCTATACGGAAGTATGGTGCCTTTCCCGTTCTGGCCTGCCAATATAGCACTCTATGGCGCTTTTCTGACCGCTGCCGCCGCGATCATCTGGATCTCACTCCTGCATATGTTCCGACCCGAGCGGCTCAGAGCTGCTGCGGAACCGTATGCCTGGGAAAATAATCTGGATGAGGAGCTTGAACAGGCTTGAGTACAATCAAAGGATGTCATAGCACTGCTGGCGTCCTTTGATTGTACTTCTAACGGCTTTGTATTAATGGTGTGAGACGGTATCGCTCAATGAAGTCTTGCCGTGCTTCTGGTAAATCTCCACATATTTTTGAGCCATGACACGCGCCGAAAACATTTTCTCTACATGCTCTCGTGCTGCGTTGCGGTCGAGATCGTCGATATGCGGTATTCGTTCGATCATCTCATCAAGATTCTTGACGAGGAAACCGCTCTCACCGTTGGCAACCACCTCAGATGCGGCCCCACGCTCGAAGGAAATGACTGGACAGCCGAGAGCCATCGCCTCGATCATGACCATGCCAAACGGTTCCTCCCATTCGATGGGATTAAGAAAACCGCGCGCACGACTGAGATAATCGATCTTCTGACGCATATTGGCGGGACCGAGCAGGCGAATCTGCTTACCGTCTGCTTGCGGCTTGATCTCTTCATGATAGTACCGCGCCATGTCTTTACTGCTTCGGTCAATGGTTCCAGCCAGCACGAGCGGCACATCGGCGCGCTTTGCGGCTTCAATTGCCAGGTGCGCTCCTTTCTCGGGAGTGAAACGACCCAACCACATAAAGAAATCTTTGCGCGATTTGCCAGTTGGCTGATAGGTTTTCATGCTGATGCCGTTATAGACCACGCCCGTCATATTGAGCGGCAAACGCTTCAACTCCTGGCGGCATGCGTGCTCGCTGATCGCTACTAGCGGCAGATCTTCCGCCCAATCCATATAATAACGGTCGGCATCGCCAGACCAGTCGCCGACGTGATCGAAAGGGAAATGGCTGTGCAGCGTCGCAATATGTGGCGTGGCAAGCCGGGCGATCAGTGGGAACACGTACATGTCCGAACTGGATGAGAGATGTGCATGTACAATGTCAAAAGACTTTTCTTTAATGTCATCAACAGCTTTTTGCAAATGATAAAAGGCTTTTAGATGCGCCGCCCAGGGAACTTTCTCTTCGAGCAGCGATTTGGGAAAGAATGAGATCTGTTGCGCCGATGTTTGCGAATCTCCAGGCGCATATAGCGTAACCTCGTGTCCCATTGCTACCAATTCTTCCACAAGATTAGAGATGACCGACTCCGTACCACCGTAATTTTTCGGGGGAATCGCGATCCAGGGCGGCGCGATCTGGGCAATTCTCATATAATATCCTCCTTGCTCTATACTTCCGGTTTCGTTCTCGACCGGATAATGTTATTTCAACACAAAACTCTTCTGAACTTATTACGGCTCTGCTGCCCACAATGCAGACTCATCAATAAAAAGCAAGGAGGATAATATGCAATACCTGTACTCTTTTGGGGGCAATGATCGTCGTATAGGTAGGGATGATGCCTCTGAGCAAATCTGTTATCTCTAACGTTAAAAGGTGGGAACATGTCGATCAAGCGGCTTTTAAAACTATTTGATACGCGCCGTGCGTTATTATTGTGTATTCTTTGCGCTATTCCTCTTTTTCTTACTGCATACGTCTATTACAAATATTCAAGTCCACAAGGAGACGAGCCGCACTATTTGATTATCAGCCAGACCTTACAAATTTATCACTCTATTGATGTCATGAAGGATTATACACACGGCGATTATCTGGCTTTTTATCCTAAACCGATTGATGCCCATGTCTCGCCAAATGCTGAGGGAGTGATGCTGCCAATGCATAGTATTGGCGGCCCGATCATCTGGCTGCTCCCCTTTATGTTGCATGGTCGGTTGGGCGTGATCCTCTTTATCGCGCTTTTAACGCTGGTTGCGATTCTCAATATCTATTATTTCCTTCTAGAAATGGCGATACGTCCAGCCTATGCCTTTTTTGTCAGCCTTGCCTTTGCGCTCGGCTCTCCGCTGTATGTGTTTTCGCATCTGACCTTTATAGAACCTATTGGAATGCTTGCCTGTATTTATATTGTACGGGTCTTCTTCCAGCAGGAACTGCGCCAGCGCGATTTGATTGGTAGTGGCATTGCGCTGGGCGTGTTGCCCTGGATACATATTCGCTTTGCCCTGATCGAGGTCGTGTTGTTCGCCTTTCTGCTTTTGCGCCTCTACCGAGAGAATGGGCTGCACAACATCAGGCGCTATGTCGCGTATCTGCTGCCAGTTGTTGCCCTGTTTCTGCTCTTTGAAGCCTACAATCTGATTTTCTGGGGTACGCTCAATCCTGCTCCCAATCAGGCGAACTCGGGGCAGATTCCCTTCAAGTATTTGCCGTTTGTGGGTCTTGCCGGAACCTTCATGGATCAGGAGTTTGGCCTGTTTACCAACTTTCCCATGTTTATTTTTGCTTTACCCGGTATTTTGCTCACATTGAAAAAGAAATACCTCTCCCTGCATATCTTGCTCTTATTGCTATTTGTTCCCTATCTGCTGACCTTCACCACATTTCGCCTCTGGTCGGGAGGATGGACGCCACCGACGCGCTTTCTGGTGGTTCTGGTGCCTACTCTGGCGTTTTATATCGCCTGGGCACTGCAACAGGCCAGTAACAGGTTGCTCAACATCTTCTTCATGCTTTGTACGCTGTTTGCCTTTGCCTGTGGTGTTGCCTATATTGGCGCGCAAAAGCTGGGCTTCAATAGTGGGAAGGGGACGAGCCTGGCGATGCTACATTTGCAAGATCTCATTCATCTTCCCATCACAAACTACGTGCCATCAGTGTATCGCCCTGATCAACTGAGCCTGTTCGCGTTTTGGATTGTGGGCATACTTGGTATTACGGCCATTACTTATCTGCTCGGTCGTGCAAAGGCTTTTTATTAGAGCAGGGCTTTCCAATTCTCCCATCTAGCGGGAGTGCAGAGGGCGGCAGCCCTCTGCCGGGGTGCGGGGTGTCCCCGCAAAAACCTTTTTTCTTCTCTTTTGCGCGCCGTCGCAGGCGGCGCGCGAAGGAGGGAAGGAAACTGGGGACACCCCAGACCCCGGCAGGGAGACCCTGCACCCCTTTGAGCGGAGAACTGGAAAGCCCTGTTTATTAGAGCAGCTTATTTGACAAAAGGGGTTTATTATTTTATACTGGTAAGTAGATTGAGTACTCAGTCAAAAACGTTAACAATTGAAAAGCACAGTACGGACATATACCCGAAGGCCAGGATATTGCCCGCCAACATGCTGTATTGAACAGTAGTCCTTGTGGTTTAACACAGTATCAAGGAGGTTCTGAAAACTATGAAATCATGGACTCGTTGGCAGGATTGGGTCTCTCTTGTACTGGGAGTCATCCTCTTTATTACGCCCTGGGTCTTTGGAACGGCAATCAATGGAACGCGTTCCTGGGATGCCTGGATTCTCGGCATCATAGGTGTCGTTCTTGCGCTTATTGCGTTGGCTATGGTCAGCGCGGCGACCGTTACTGAATGGATCTCGGTGGTTCTTGGGATCGTGGTGTTCATTACGCCCTGGATCTTTGGTTTTGCGACGCTTGGCGCAGCCGCGTGGCCTGCCTGGATCATTGGCGCTCTGTTTGTTATCGTGAATGCCTGGGCCTTGTACCAGACGCGTACACCGCGCGTGGGGGTGCCTGCCTAGTCTAGAATGTTCGTGAACAATAGCAAAAATTGTTTGCCGGGTGCGGAGACAATGTAGTCTCCGCACCTGCGTATGCCTGCGTATATATAATGGAGTATGATGACGATAGATAACACGAAAGAGCTTCCCCCAGAAGAGGCGCGCACCCGTATTTTGAATGCAGCGCAAACGCTGTTCGCTGCTCATGGTTTTAACGCTACAACAACCAAAGCTATTGCCGAGGCCGCTGGAGTGCCAGGTGGCCTTATCTTCTATTATTTCCCCTCCAAAAAAGCGTTGCTCGCCAGCGTGTTGAAAGAGCGCAATGTTCTTATCGAATTGAGCACTGTTGTTGAGACACTGCGGGTCTCTGATCCCCGAACCGCCTTGATGACGCTCGCCGTCCATTACATCGAGTCGTTGCGGCAACATAGAGAATTAACTGCTATACTGCTCCGCGAGTTTCTTTCGCATCGTGAAATAGCTGAGCAGTTTCACGCCTTGCGCGAAGAGCATGTCGCCCTGATCGCATCCTCTATCCAGAAGCTTTTGCAGGGGAAATGCACCTCGCCTGCACAGCAGATCCAGGCGAGGGCGCGCACATTTTTGTATAACCTGATTGTGATTGGCATTATCGAAGAGCCACCCGCACCACCTCATTTTATCGAGGAGATGGTTGATATCTTGCTTGGTGGCCTTCAACTCTCTGTTAACGCTTGAACACGAGAAGCTTTCTGTACCTCTAGCCAATTTGTCTCTTCTTGCGTGTCCTCTTCTCGTGTAGAATCGTCCTATACTTTGACGATCTGAACAGATAATCGCAAAGAAGAGGATGAACCACCCGTGTTAGAAGAGAAGAAGTCTACTGAAGTTGCAATCGATCTTACCGACGCCACTACGACAAGTCAGGCAGAGTTGCCACGCATCGCCCGGTTTGCTCCCTGGCTGTTGCTGTTGCTCTGCCTGCTCCCATTTCTGCTCACGGCGTATGCCTATTTCCACCATTCGCATCCACAGGGAGACGAGCCGCACTATCTCGTGATCAGTCAGACAATGTGGCTGTATCACTCTATTGATGTGATGAAAGACTACAATCATCAGGACTATCTCTCGTTTTATCCCGTGCGGCTTGATCCTCATATCTCTACTAGCGCCTCCGGCCAGGTATTGCCTTTGCATAGCATCGGCGGTCCTTTCTTATGGCTGATCCCGTTCGCGCTGGGTGGACGCCTGGGGACGCTTTTCTTTGTCTGCCTGCTCTCTGCCTTGACGGTCCTCAACATCTATTTTTTGCTGCTGGCAATAGGGATTCAGCGACGCTATGCCTTTGGTGTCAGTCTGGCCTTTGCGCTGGGATCGCCCATCTATGTCTACTCACATCTGACTTTTGTAGAGCCACTGGCTGCGCTGATCTGTATCTATGTGATGCGCATCATCTGCCAACCAATCAGGCGCACTGGCGATCTCATTGGCGCATCGCTGGCCCTGGGGTTACTGCACTGGATACACATCCGTTTTGCGCTCGTCGAGATGGTGCTCTTTGGCTTCTTGTTGGTGCGCCTCTATCTCGACAATCGCACAAATAGCACGGGCCAGTTCAAGCGCTACGCCGCCTATCTGCTGCCATTTCTGGCGCTTTTCTTGCTATTTGAACTTTACAACCTCACCGTCTGGGGAACGCTCAACCCGGCTCCCAATCAGGCCAATGCGGGCAAGGTGCCCTTTCAGGCGCTCCCTTTCACTGGCATAATCGGTATTTTCTTCGACCAGGAGTTTGGTCTATTCACAAACTTTCCGCTCTTCGCCTTTGCACTTCCCGGCATCCTCTTAACGCTGAAGAGAAAATATTTGACGCTGAATCTTCTGCTGTTAGCGCTCTTTGTGCCATATGTGATTATGGTGGCTTCGTTCGATTCGTGGGCTGGTGGTTGGGGGCCGCCTGCTCGCTTTATTCTGGTGCTTACGCCAACGCTGGCCTTTCCAGTGGCCTATGCGCTGCAACGAGCAGGCAATATGGTATTGAACGGTTTCTTTGCCCTGTGTACCCTCTTCGCCGCTCTGATTGGCGCGGCCTATATCTGGGCCGATAAGTCCGGGTTTAACGGTGGGCATGGCGCGAGCCTGGCGATGCTGTATGTGCAAAAGGTCACGCACATCGTTTTCACTCCCTATATCCCATCGCTCTTTCAGCCGCATCAGAAGCCGCTCTTCCTGGCGTGGCTGGCAGCTCTGCTCGTACTTACGCTGGGGACATGGCTGCTGGCTCGTCGGCAAGCGGTAGCATGAACCAGAACGTCGCTCCCTGGCCTGGACTGCTCTCTACTCCTACCTGTCCTTGATGCTGGGCGATGATGGTTCGCACGATATATAGTCCCAGGCCCAGCCCTCCACCCAAGTTGTGATAGCTAGAATGGTGTGTTTGATAAAAGCGATCCCAGATATGTTCTTGCTGCTCAACCGTCAGGCCCGGTCCTTGATCGCAAACGGAGACTCGCGCCATGTTTCCCGCGACCGTCAACTTGACCTGGATTGTCTGGTGGGAGGGGGTGTACTTGAAGGCGTTCGTCAGGTAGTTGGTTAAAGCTTGCTCGATACGGTCTGCGTCTGCTGTTACCGGCACGGTTGGCTGAAGGGGCAAGGTCAGAGTAATGGTGCGGGCCGAGGCGACCTGTTGATTGGCTACCACCTGTTGCACAATTGCGCTGAGATTACAGGGCCGCAGATGCACCTCAAATTTTTGCATCTCTATCCGTGACACATCCAGCAGTTCGGCAACGAGGCGAATTTCAATCTCCGTTTGCCGTTGTGCCTGTTGCAACATGGTATTAAGCTTGCCTGAGAGCCTGCCCATCTCTGCGGAGGTTTTGGCCAGACGCTCGACATACAATTGGGCCAGCTCCAGAAACCCCTGGATACCGGTTAGCGGTGTTCTCAGTTCGTGGCTGACCATGCTGAGAAACTCGTCTTTGCGCCTCTCGGCCTCTTTGCGGTCCGCAATATCAAGGATCATCACCAGCGCACGATCTCGCATCTGGTTGATGGCAGTGGCAACCACCAGTGCCGGGATCTGAGTGCCGTTTTTGTTGACATAGACCTTCTCTTCCGGGAGTGATGAGCCATGTGTGATCAGAGTTTTCCAGGAGCGCGTACGAACAGAGTGATACTGCGGGGCCAGCACATCCTTCACGCGTAGCGTTCCTCCCACTAACTCCTCGCGGCTGTAGCCCAGAAGTCGCGTCAGGCGTCCATTGACCTCATACATGTGCCCATCTTGATCCGTTACCATCACGCCAACGATGTTGGAATCGATGATGGAGCGAAACTTGCGTTCGGAATCTTGCAACTGCTGTTCCAGCAGGTGGCGCTCGGTGACATCACGGTACACGGCAACGCCCCCGATAATCTGCCCTGCTGTGTCGCATAACGGCGTGCCTCGAACATCAAGAAAAAGATCCTGTCCCGATCTGCTGCGACAGATCAGGCTGATGGTCTCCTGACCCGAAAGATGCTCACCATGTAGCACGCGGAACAGCGGCCACTGATCCTGCGGCAGCAGCACTCCATCCAGATCGCGTGGAATCGCCCATTTTGCGCGTTCATCAGGAAACAGCAGGACAGGGCTGGCGTCTTTATCCAGCGAGAACAGCGTGCGAAAGGCGGCGTTGGTGTGGATGATACATCCTTGATCGTCACAAACAGCCACGCCATCGGTCATGGCTTCAAAAATAGCTGCAAACTGCTCCGCCTGCGTTTGCGCCGCCTCCCGCGCTGCCTGTTCGCAGGCAAGCGATTGTTTATATTTGCTGATATCGTGCTGTTTGCAGACGATGGCCCGCACCTGGGGTTGGTGCAGCAAGTTCGTGATGGTTCCCTCTATCCAGCGCCACCTGCCGTCTTTGCGCTGCAAACGATATTCTAGGACGAAGGGCTTCTCAACACGCCGCGCCGCATAGGTGAGTTGCTCTCTCAATTTCTGTTGATCGTCTGGATGAAGCAAGGTTGTGCTGTTAAGACCGACCAGCTCTTTGGGTGTATAGCCAGCGAGATCGGCAGTTGCAGGACTGGCGTAGGTAATGGTGCCATCGGTTGTGAGCAAGAGAAGTGAATCGGTACTATGTTCAATTAGTGAGCGAAATAGCTGTTCGCTTTGTATCAGAGTTTCCTCTGACATGTGCTGTTCCCTTCTGAATTGTCCGCTGTACAAGGTCTGTTCTCTACAAATAAATAGGTAATAAGAAAGAAATTCGCGCAGGTAGTTTGTATATGGTCTCGTTGGAAGGAGCCTTTCGCTATAGTATACGATAGATATCGAGAAAAAGAAATATAAAGATCAGGGTAAGAGCGAAAATAAAATACACCAATTAGTCAGTAATTCGCTTTAATAAAAGAAAGATGGGAGTATAAAGTGGACCAAAAATAGGCAGTGAATGGGCTTAAATTAGTGGATCTGATATGTTACACTTCTACATGTGCCTGAAAATTTACAGGAAAGTGAAGATTAGATCAGGACATTGAGGTGGTGTCATGTCGATACGCATTCTTATCGCGGACGACGAACCCCTGCAACGTATGGACCTGAGAGATATGCTGACTGAGCAGGGATATCAGGTCATCGGTGAGGTGAGAGATGGCCTCAGTGCAGTGACGCGAGCGCGCACCGAACGGCCCGATGTGGTGATTATGGATATCCAGATGCCTGTCATGGACGGGCTAAGCGCAGCAGAGATCCTCATCAGAGAACAAATTGCTCCGGTTGTCCTTGCAACGGCCCTCAGCGATCAAGATTCAATCCATCGTGCAAAACTTGCAGGCGTTATCAGCTATATTATTAAGCCATTACGTGAAAGTGAGATCGCTCCTACTATCGAAATGGCTCTTGCTCGTTATCGCGCATATCGTCGTATTGAAGCAGAAGTAGATGCTCTATTACAAGAACTGACGCGTCCCCCAACTCCGGCAGCACATAGCAGAGTGCAGGGACGGCAGACAGTGAAAGCGCACGAGATACGCGCTCACAATCGCAGCATACGATAAGTTCAATGAACAAACGAGCATTTTCTTGATCTTCATTGAAGATAGTTCCTATTCTGCAAAAATTATCACATTTTTGTCAGTAATGCTCCTCTATACTCGATATCGTTGACTTTGCCTCTAGATGATGCTATGAACTATTCCATGAAACGATGAAGTTTCATGTGTCAAGCAAACCACACCAGACCCCTTTCAATGTAGAGAAGACCTTCATTCTGTGAGAATGGATTCTCAGGAGCAGAGAAGGTCTCAAGCAACGTGGTACTTCATTGAGCAAGGAGAAGCTGATGAAACGCAAAAGACCTCTACAAATGTTCACCATGATGATTGTGATCCTGCTGACATGTGCGGCAGCTTTGAGCGTTATGCTGTTGCCCGCGACGGCGCGTGCCGCTGCTCCCAGCGGGCTGCATGTGGTGGGCAATCAGATTGAAGATGGCAGCAACCACGCGATCGTCCCGCATGGCGTTGATCGGATGGGAACGGAATACCAGTGTACAAAGACGGCCAGCAATGCTCCCACATCGTTTGATGGGCCGGTTGACCAGGCGTCAGTTAGCGCGATGTTGACCTGGGGCGTGACCATCGTGCGTGTTCCGCTCAACGAGGATTGCTGGTTAGGCATTAATGGTTTTCCCGCCAATGGCCGAACCGTTGCACAATATCAACAGGATGTTGTTAGTTGGGTCAATTTGCTGAATCAGAATAACCTGATCGTTATTCTTGATCTGCACTGGAATAACTCTGGCACCAATCAGGCGACGGGCCAGGAGCCAATGCCCGATTTGGATCACGCTCCCGCCTTTTGGACCTCGGTAGCGAACACTTTCAAGGGCAATTCCTCCGTGATATTTGACCTGTACAACGAGCCATATACCAGTAGTTGGACCTGCTGGCTCAACGGTAGCACAAGTGCCAGTGCCAGTCCCTGCACCGATGTTGGTTTTGCTGTGGCAGGTATGCAAACATTGATCAATACGGTGAGAGCGACAGGGGCCACAAACATTATTATGCTTGGTGGCCTCGCCTATTCCAATAATCTCAGTGGTTGGTTGGCAAACAAGCCGACTGACACTCAGAACAATCTGGTGGCCTCGGTGCATATCTACAACTTCAATAGTTGTGCCAACAGCAGTTGTTGGGATTCGCAAATTGCGCCGGTGGCTGCGCAGGTGCCGGTGCTGGCCGGTGAGATCGGCGAGAATGATTGCGCTTCCGGCTTTATCAGCACATTGATGAGCTGGTTCGATCAGCACAATATTGGCTATCTGGCCTGGACGTGGACTAATGCGAACTGTTCACAGACGCCAGCGCTGATCAGCGATTATACAGGCACGCCAACGAACTATGGTGCAGGCTTCAAAAGCCATCTGCTCTCGCTAGGAAGCGGCACTCCCACGCCGACACCCACGCCAACCCGGGGAACAACGCCGACCGCGACACCTACACAGGGAATGACCCCAACAGCGACACCCACACAGATCACAACGCCAACAGCAACATCAACACCGCCTGGTGGTGCCTGTAGTGTGCATTATGTGGTGCAGAATCAGTGGCCTGGTGGCTTTACCGCCAATGTTACTGTCAACAATACTGGCTCAAGCGGGATCAATGGCTGGACGCTGAGGTTTACGTTCCCGGCGACCCAATCGATCTCGCAGGTATGGAATGCCAGTGTCTCACAGTCGGGGGAGCAGGTGACGATTCAAAACTTGAGTTATAACGCGACGATTGCAGCTGGCAGCTCAGCCGCGTTTGGCTTCAACGGTACATGGAATGGCAGCAATCCCACGCCAACCTTGTTTACGCTCAATAATGCAACATGTAGCGTCGTGTAGTGCGACGATGGGAGCGAAGAGGCTGTTTGACCTGCTTCTTCGTTCCCTATTTCATTACTGGAATTTGCTGTGGGTGTGATCCAAGGCTTTCCGTGAGGCTTCGGCTAACTCAACAGGGTTGCCCGTTTTGAATGTATGGCTAGACTACTTGCCAGGCCAATGCCGCTGGCGATAAGCGCTTCGCGACGTGTGATGAGTTTCTCCTGTTTTTCCATTTTTGGGAATGTGTCTCCTTTCAGGCATAGCGATTTCTCCTTTTATTCTATATATGCCCGACAAATCCGCATATACAATATATGTGGATAGAGTATGTATGAAAAGGAGGCAGGCTATCTTGTTCGCGCCCTCAATTTTCTATGAGTCTTCTCTCGCTGCTTCAAGAGCTTGCTGATAGCGAATCCAGCGTGGTTGAATGTGTTCGATGGGAGTATCGAGATCGAAGAGGCTGAGCTGGGTATCGGGACGGAACAACTGCTCGAAGTCTGCGGGGGCGAAGGCTTTGCGCAGGCGAGCGGCATAAGAAGTTGTGAGAAGGCGCACATAGTATTCGACATCGTAGTCGCGGCGGTTGGCAACGTCGGCATAGCGGATTGAGACATCGGGCGTTGTGGCTGGTCGCTCGCCGTTGGCACGAGCGCGCCAATCATCGCTGACTGGAGCCTCTTCAGTCTCGTCAGGGAGCCAGACGTAGCCCTTTGTTGAGCGGTAGAAACGCACACGCTCTCCAGGATGCCAGTGTGTACGACCCGCCTTGATCAGAGCCTCATATGCTGGTTCCTGATGGGTCTGGCGAGCGGCATGATAGGTCTCGGGCTTTTTGGTGAGCCGTACCTGTGTGGCGAGATCGGAGGCCGGAAGCTTGCGCTTACGCAGCGCCTCGACCGTGTCAAGATAGCCGGCTCGTACATCAACAATATTGCCGAGCATAGTGTTGCGCAGCGCCTTACGCAAGAAGCGCTCACCAAAAGGTTCTGAGCGGCTTGAGCGCAACGCCACCCCATGCACGATCAACCGACCATCATAGGAGAGCAGCGCGTAGTTTTTCACCTCGTGGCTCAACATGGCGCGATAACGTCCCTCGTATTCCAGGCGTATCCCGGCAGGGAGTTCGGCTCCGATTTCGGCGATCAGCATGCGCTCTTGTTGCTCGGTCCAGTCGGGTGGAACGGCGAAATAGACGCCATCGGTATCAGCCTCGATCAGCGCCATGCCGCGCTGTTGCAGAGCATCGAGTACCTGCTGAAGGATTGCGCGGCCACGACGCGTTACTTCTCCAGCTGCGCGACCATCGGCGAACAGCGCCATTGAACCGGCCCCCATATAGCCATAGGCGGCGTTGATCAGGATCTTCATGGCGGCCTGTGTCGCAGCGTGATGGTTTGCCTCAATAGAACCAGGTTGCGCCGCACGAGCTGCCTCTTTGTGCTGAAGTCGGAGATCGGTCAGGCGACCCAGGATATATAGCAGTACGCCCAGGCGGTCACAGGATGGGCCGATCTGAAAGGTGCGCATCAGCGAGGGGTATAGCGAGGCAACGTCGGCTTTGGCGACGTGTTCGGCGACCCCGGAGGCGAGCAATTGCACCATGCCCCCTTCATGCAGGCCCCCCTCTGCGGATTGTTGCGCGGCTTGATAGGGCAGGGCGGCTCCGGCATGGAGGTAGCTGCGAACCAGAATCGGCTCTAGAATGCCCATCGCGGGACCAGCTGAGGCGAGTCGTTCATAGCGGCGCGGAGCCATACTTGCAAGCGCGAAGGGTGCTCCGAGCAGGCGACGCGATAGCCCATCAACCTCTGTTACGTCATCCAGGGCATAGCGGCGCACGCGGGCGGGGTCGCGCCGATAGGTTTCAAAGATGTCAGAGCCTTCGATATAAGTGCGGTGTGAAGAGGCGATGCCAAAGTAGCGTGCCACATCTTTGAGGCCATAGCTCGGTATATCGCGTACAACGAAATCGTGGCGGCGCACGGCATCAAGCGTATCGATTAGTTCGCGACCGGCGAGGCTGTAACGGGTGCGTTTACGGGCTTCGGGACCGATAGCTAGCGTTTCCTGATAACTGTCCAGCGTTCTCCGGGGACTGCCAGCACGCCCAATTTCGAGCGTGACGCCAGCGGCCAGGGCGCGATGCTCTAAGAAGGGCAGGTCGAAGCCGAAGAGATTGTGATTCTCAATCACGTCGGGATCGTGTTTGAGGATCAACGCGCAAAGCTCCTGAATCATGCGCTTCTCATCTTCGGGGCCAGGAGCCTCTAGAGTTGTTGCCAGGCCGCGATTGTCGCGTACAGCAATCAGGAAAATGCGTCCACGATGAGGATCAAGGGCGGTCGTCTCCAGGTCGAACTGCATTCTGTGGAGGTTCTCGTAGCTCATATCACGGAAATAGACCTGGCCTGTCTGCATCAAATATTGCTCAACGGGACCAACGGAATAGTAAGTATCCAGGTCGTTCATCGCGGTGATGCGCTGCCCGAGCCGTCGTGATGCCCCGGTCAATACGGTGCTTTCCAGCACCCGCATATTGCGTGAGAATAGCACATAGCGATACGATCTGCCAGGGCCGTCCAGTTCTTTGTAGGTGACGCTGGCGTGCATGGTGTCGGGTGCGAAGGGTTGCAGCATAGACCCGAGATGCTTGAGATCATCTAAGGTAGTAGCTAGCATCCAGGGACGATACGAGTCTCTGGTACAGAGGATACGTTCGCCATCCCGCCGCCAGATCACGGCTCTGCCATCGCGTTGTGCCCAGACGGAGACGATGCCCGGTGTGGGGTTCCAGCCAAATAGATATTCGTCCTCGTTGTGTTCTCTCATCGCACCTGATATTCTTTTTCACATCAGAAACATATGTTCCAATCATACCATATAGGAGCGCTCATCGCAAGCGCTCCAGTGTGGTGGGGTGTCCTTCAGATTTTTGCACCGTGGACGACCGCAAGGGTTGCACCCTACCATACGCGAGCGTGGACCGCACGACCCGTCTATGGCAGGGCGCGACCCTTGCGGTTCGTCCACTTGCCCCTCTGCTAGAACTTCCAGACCCGCTGATTGGCAAAGGTGATATCGGTTGCGTTGCCGTTGTCCCAGGCATCGACGCCGATCTGTCCAGTGCCATAGGTGCTATCCGTGAAGGTCGTTACCAGTTGTTTGTTCACATAGAGGGAGAAGTTCGTTCCTTGCGCGACGACTCCAACGAGGTTGGTCTGGTTAAGTCCCTGGTGCATGCCTGCTGTTCGCGCGCCGTAGAGGAGATTTCTGAACTGTCTGGCCGCTCCCTGATCGATATCCACCGAATATTTTCCATCCTGGCAGATGTTAAACATGTACTCTTTGTTACCCTCAGTCCCATCTTCGCGGAAAATGATGCCGCCACAATCGCCTTTCACTATTGTTAACTCGATATCGTATGCAAAGTCGGTGTAGGACGCTCCTCCCCAGCAATAATCGGCGGTCTCCTGCTGTGAGTTGGTCAGATGGAGCGTACCGTTGATGGTCTGGCATTCTCCCATCTCAATAATCGGGTTTTTCTCCATCACTACCAGGGTGCCTTTGTTATTATAGGGATTGGGATTGGCGGCAACGACCGATGCGGTGGCGCGTGCATTGGCTTGAGCGGTTGCGGTGATGTGGCCATTTTGTGTAGTCACCGTGCCCGTTGCGTTTCGTGCTACCCCGGTCTGCTGAGTAGAGACTGTGGCCGTTGCGTTCGTATTGTCGATCTGCGTCTTCTCGTATGGAATCGCAATCGCGGCGATGCTCCCGAGAATGATCAGCACGAGAATACCGATAATGAACGGTTTGGCACGCGACTGAGGACGTGGAGCCGGTGGTGGCGCTCCATAATTGCCGGGCTGTGGCCGTATATAATTGGCATAGTTTGGGTTCGAGATCGGAGGCGGCGTCGCGTTAGGAGGATAACGATGATATTGAGGCGGAGGAATTGGCGTATTTTGCGCTGGTGGTCCTCCATAGGGCGACGAATGAGAGGGTGGTTGTCCATAGGGTAGTGATGCCAGCGTGGGAGTATTTTCATTCGGAACTGGCGGTATCAGGTGATGTGGCTGATTAGGGTTGTTTTTTCCCGATTCTGGCGGGTAGAAAGTAGACATATATTTTTTTATCCTTTGCCCACTTGCACTGGTGTAGCTAGTACCTCCTGACGCATTACGCGACAATATAGGAGAGCGAGAACGCTCCCCTACATATAGACGCATGCTGAAATAAGTTTTTGCTTGCAAATCTCGTTGGTAACTCTACAGGAGTTTATAAAGTTCATAGGCCGGGACGCATGTTTCTGAATTGCCGGGGATAAAGACAACATCGTTGCGTCCACAATAGTAGAGCCGCTCCCAATTGGCGACTGCCTGTTGCCAGCGTACAATCTGTTGGGCATGTTCGGCCTTTTTGATGCGTGATTTTCTCCCGAGGACGACGAGCAGGCTCACGAAGCCTGCGGTACACACGGTGAAGAGGGCAGCGCCTATCAGACGTTCGCTATTGTCCGCTAACGCCATTCCCAGCCCAACCAGACCTACCGCAAAGCAGAGAAAAAGAAGGAGGCCAACACCACAACCTTCTCCCTGGGGCAGTTGCGGCTGTGGCGGTGGTGCCAGGCGCAGGCTGCGATTGGTTTGAGACATGCCAGTCATATTAGTCTGAGCCACTCCAACGCCGACGACTCCACCGGCCATGCCCACACCTACCGTTCCACCCGAATAGGCTCCGATCGATGTTCCGGCCTCATATACGGCGCTGACCTTTTCTACACGGTCTATTTGTTTGCAGATGGGACATGTGAAATCCTCTGGGGAATGCTGCATAGAGAGATCCAGCCCTTTCTTCATTTCTATATGTTCTGCTCATGAATAGTGTAATATTGCTATGTTTTATTGCAGTATAGCATAAACTCAGGGATGGCGTGTACAGGTATGCAGGGACAAAAAAGGAACGACCACCAAACGGACTGGTGCGGAAATCCGTCTCGTGGCCGCCCTCGGAGTGAGGTAGTCAGGGTGAAAGGTATCTGGTTTATATATGGCAGGGGCGATGGCTGGTCCTCGCCCATGTATCTCACACGTTTGAAATTATATATTGTGAGATTACACCCGAACAATTGGCATTGGCGTCGAGGCCAGCATCAAGATGTAGCCGGTAGAGAGGATCGATGAGATGTCGATCCCGAAGTGGCGCAGCTTGATCCGGGTGCGCGAGAGAGCATCGCGGACCGCACGCATCTCCTGATCCCAGCTGCCATCTGCTATGGCCTTGTCGAGCTTTTTGCGGCTCAGCTCCACAACATCATCGCTGGTACGCCCATTGTAGAAACTGGCGTAGAGCACTTCATAAGGACAATAATAAGGGAACATTTCCAGCAGAGGCAGCAGGACGCTCAGCTCTGTGCTGGTAAACTGTTCCTGCACCATCATTTGGAGACGATCACCTTCATAAGAGAGATATGATAACGTGCCGAATTTCGTATTCAGGGCCAGGATATGCCCCGGTGGTAAAGCATCTTGTAATGAGAAATGCATGATTTCTATATCTTTTTTGAGGTCGCAAGTGGCTGCTTTCCCTTTGCGTACATAGACCTTTTGCATGATAATCTCCTCACTCGGCTGGATAGATGAGTACAAACCGGGTTGCGTTCATGTGTTCGTTGATAAATACAAGGGACGCAATAAAAGTGAAACCTCTGTTCGTAGTCGCGCGATTTATCGCGCATGAGCCTAGATATGATACAAAGACAATAGATAATTGCAACTCATGATGCCGAGTATGCCCAGCACCAGGAGGGTGAGTAACATCATAAAAATTGTGTCGCGTTTGCGCCGCAATTCCCACGACGGGAGCGGACGATCGTAAGGGCTGTACAATGGTGTCGTTGTTGGCAGGATGATCGCAGTAGGTTCGGCCTGCTGCATAGCACTGTCGGTACGTACTGGTCGTCTCTTTCTATTCGGTGTACGACGAATTTCCGGCTCGTCCGTGTGCTGATAGCCTTGCATTTTGTATTGCAGCCATTCGCCGGTCTGCATCTCGGGCTGGATGAAGTCATCGTTGGCCCCATCCAGCACTGATGCAGAGGTTGGTGCGGACGGAGCGATCGGCTCGATTCCGCCGGTTTCGCCAGCATATTCCCATACCGCTTGCGCACTTTCCTTGTGCGTGGAGATACCGCTTGCGCCCTCCAGCGGTATCAGCGGCACGGTGCGTAATGGCCTCCGTACCATCCCTCCGCTCCGTTGCGGGTCCATCCGCTGCTGCTGGCTAGCCACGCTGCCCCTCTCTGCCGATACACTCCGCTGCATGTCGCCGGATGAATGTACTGGCTGGAAGATGGAGCCATCTTCTGGCATCGGTCTCATTTGCATTGTTGATCCTCCGTGCGTCCCTTCTCGGTCGCTTTGATGACGATGCTCAGACGCGTTCGTGCTGCTCTATCGCTCCTGCCCGGTGTGGCCACTCTTATGTGAGCCTGACCCGGGCGCTGGCCTCGACCATGACCCCTACTATAGTGTATTTTTACGATAATGCCTGTTCTTCTTGCGTTCTTTTCCATTGGAACGTTGCCTTTAACCTGTACAAGTCGGCTTCTCATAAGTCTGCGATCTACGTCTCTCATTCAGGCGATGTTCCTACATAGATTATGTCAAATAAGCATGTACATAGGTAAGATCATGTGTTATCATTTTTTTAGACATATTTATCATTTTTTTTTCCTGAGTAAAGGGATGATAAAGTGGCACACATACCCGGCTCAGAACCACAGCCTCGCATCGGCCTGACAGCGGCGCGCATGGCTCTTGATAAATCGCAACAGGAGATTGCCGACGAACTGGGGACGACTCACGTTAATGTCAGTCGTTGGGAGCGCGGCATCACCAAACCCAATCCGTATTTTCGCCGCAAACTGTGCAAGTTGTTTGGCAAGACGGAGGCAGAACTCGATCTCGTCGTTGTCCCCGCCTCTGCGCCAACTGCGACACCTCCTCAAAGCGTGCGGGTCGATGTAGCTCCCACGCTGCCGGTGACCGATCCCTTGCCCGATCTCAACGAACTGGCCTTGTATGATCCCGCTATCCCATTGCAACCGGCGATTCAGCTTGTGGGACGCGATGGCGATATAGCGCGGATCAAGCAGCGGTTGTGTGCTGGTGGCAATGTGGCGTTGACGGCGCTCAATGGCTTGCCGGGTGTGGGCAAAACGGCCCTCTCGATCGCGCTGGTGCATGATCCCGATGTGCGCGAACATTTCCGCGATGGTATTCTCTGGGCTGGCCTGGGACCGAACGCCAATATTCCCAGCCTGTTGAGCCGCTGGGGAACGCTGCTGGGCATTTCGCAGACGGAGATGGCTGCGTTGCATGGTCAGGAAGATTGGGCCAAAGCGATTCGCAGCTCTATCGGTTTGCGCACCATGTTGCTGGTGATCGATGATGCCTGGGATCTCATGGAGGCGCTGACCTTTAAGGTGGGCGGCCCCAACTGTGCTCATCTGGTCACGACGCGTTTCCGCGATATCGCCTCACATATCGCCGTTGGTGGTGCGACCGAGTTGCAGGAATTGTCGGAAGAGGAGAGCATGACGCTGCTCCGGTTGCTGGCTCCCGGTGTGGTGGAGCGCGAAGTGCAGAAGGCGCAAACGCTGGTGCAGGCTGTGGGCGGTTTGCCCCTGGCCCTGACCCTGATGGGTAACTATCTGCGCAAGCAAGGATATAGCGGTCAGACGCGGCGTATCACGGCAGCTCTGGAACGATTAGGCAAAGCCGAAGAGCGCTTGCATATCAGCGAGCCACACGGCCCGGTCGAAACGCATCCCAGCCTGCCCGGAGATATGCATCTTTCGCTCCACTCCGTCATTGCCGTTACCGACCAGTTGCTTTCATCTGAGACGCGGCAGGCGCTCTACTCCCTGGCCGTCTTCCCGCCCAAGCCGAACAGCTTCTCGGAGGAGGCCGCGCTTGCCGTGATCGACTGCGACGTGGACAATCTGGACCTGCTCGTCGATTCCAGCCTGCTAGAGTACACCGCGTCTGGTCGCTACACCATTCACCAGACCATCTCCGACTACGCCCGACAGCATTTACAGGAAAAAAAACCTCATGAACAACTCATCAATTTCATGATCGAGCTGGTGGAGGGGCATAAGAAGGACTACGAACTGCTCGACCTTGAGAGCAACATTATCCTGAGAGCGCTTGATTATGCCTATGAGCTGGACATGAAAGAGGAACTGGTGCGAGCGGTAATCGCATTTGTGCCCTACATGCAGGCGCGCGGCTCCTACGACAAAGCGGCCCAGCACCTCCAACGCGCCCACGAAGCCGCCAAAGCCCTCAATGATACCGACAACATCATCGCCACCCTGATCTACTCCGGTGAAATCGCCCAGCAGCAAGGAAATTTCGGGCAAGCCGAGTCAACCTTCCAGGAAGGTCTGAAACTGGCCCGACAGGTTGAGAATAAGATCCAGATTAGCGCGCTGCTGCATAATTTGGGGTGGGCCACCTGGAAGCAAGGCGAACTGAAACAAGCGGAAGTGTATTTACAAGAAGGATTAAACCTTGCTCGTCAGATGGAAGACGAAGAGCGAATTTGTGGGATTTTGAAAGTTATTGGCTCAGTTGCTACTCATAGTGGGCGGTATGAACAAGCGGAAGTGCATTTACAAGAAGGATTAAACCTTGCTCGTCAAATCGGCGATCACGAACAGGTATGTCTACTGTTGATTAATCTTGGCGTAGCTTCAGCAGAGCAGGGGAAGTATGAACAAGCAGAAGTCTTTTATCAAGAAGGATTGATACTCGCACGCCAAAGTGGTCATCGTGAACGGATCGGTGCGCTTTTAGCGAATTTAGGGGATGCGGTAATTGAACAAGGTGATTATGCAAAAGCGGAAGAATATTTTAGAGAAGGATTATTATTAACCAGACAGATTGAACATAGGGAATGGATGAGTGTGCTATTAACTAACCTGGGCTTGACTATGCATAAGCAAGGTGAGCATTTGCAAGCCGAGACGCATTTGCAAGAAGGATTGTCTTTGGCTAGGCAAATAGGAGTTCCACAAATGACCGCTTACGCATTATATGAATGTGGTAATTTTTATTTAGATCAACGTAATATAAGCGTTGCGGAGACGACATTTCGTGAGATGCTCAAGGTTATTCCTGAAGTTTGTCAGGATTTAATTGCTCTTGCTTTATATGGATTAGCGCGTACATCTTCTTTTCAAGAAAATTATGATGAAGCCCGGGTATTAGGGGAAAAAAGTGTAACTATTTTAGAAAAGATGGGGCATCGTAAAGCATCAGAGGTGAGGCAATGGTTGAACGAGGTGAGAGCTTAAATTTTTTGAAGAGTTTGAGGAGTAACTAAAAATTTCTAGTTACTCCTCAAAATGTATGCGGCATGGTTTTATTAATGAGACCAGCTATAATCAGGCGTCATCATCCCGCCAGTTGCAGCACTTGTCGCTGTTGGTGTAGCAGTTGTGGTTTGGGTCGTATGTGAGTGTGTACCTGCTGCGTGAGTTTGTGTTAGTACTGGTGTCAGTACTAGAGCCGTCGCGAAGATCAACAGAGCGGCGAGAACGACGATCCAGCGAATCATGTGCTTAAACATTGTGTGTCTTCCTTTCCTTCTTCAGAGGCCAGCTCCAACTTCTCCAGATGAAACCCTCCTGCCGCAGCGGTGGGCGAGCCGCTACAATGTCTCTCGCTGCGATTTTGGCGGTAATGCCCTTATCTGTTTTCATGCGCTACGTCTGTACGCTTGCCAGGAAGAGACACAAGACCTGGCCTCTCTAGAGCTACAGGATAAAAATGGGCGCATGCTAACAGCGACTATGGATTTCATCTGGTTCGATTGCGCTATTCCCCGAAAATAGCTTCCCTGAATTTCCTTCAATCCATCTTTTTTGCGCTTGCCAGCAGAGTTCTCACTGCCATTGCACTATGTCTTGCCCGCTCCTCCCACGCGTTTGCACCCCCGCCTCTCAGTGGTCTCCCTACCACTATTCGGTCTCCTTACAACTCCCGATAAGCGGTTCCTGCGTAAGGAGGAGCGGTAGACATGTGTACCGTATGAATACGGCAACCTTGCTGGCAATATTCGGTTGGTTATGAGCGTTGATTGGGTGAGTCGGTTTGGATCTGTAACATCGCGATGTCTTATACCGTGTTTCCTCAGTACCAAAAGGGATAGTATAAGATCTTTTGAGAACCTTCAGGTTTCCTTCGCATCTTGATAGGAAAGTACTAATCTGCATTAAAAACATATAAAGATCAGGCTGCTACTAGTGAGAAAATCGGGTTGGTATAAGACAAATTGATTGGTTGATGGCGAGTGCGCATAAGACAATTACGCTTATTCTTTTGTAATGCCCTTGATACAGTCAACAGTAGCTTACCTGATACCTTTTCAAACCTTCAACTTTTGGGAGCGGATAGTACCGATGGCAGTCCTTCATCCAGCTATACCATCACGCGCGATGATGGCCTCAAAGCTAAATTCGGGACGTTGAGCCTGGGGCATCCAGCGGAGGATGATCTGGGTAGAGAAATTACAGACGGTGCTCTGCCATACCAGCTCAAGCGTGCGCAGGAAGATCTCAATGCTGGTAAAGATGTCTCCTTTGGTAAGATAACGCTCAATGCTCAGGGCATCAAGGTAATGAGCCACTGGCGGCCCTGGAACGAGATTGAGAAGATTTTTCTAGAGGACGGCATGCTGTTTGTCTTGAAACATGGCGAACTCAAGCTGCTAGGTCTCTCCGTCGCGGTGATAGTCATTCCCGATGTGTATACGTTGTTGTTACTTGCGGAGTATGCCAGGAAGAAATAATCGTGGGCCAGCTTTTAGAGCATGGAAGCTGGCCTGAGTATTTAGCCGATCTTATATGTTGCCAGCCCCTTTGCCACGGCACCGCTTGAGGCACCCTGCACATCTATATCGACATAGACAAGGCTTTTCCCTCGTCGCAGCACCCGCGCGGTGGCTTGTAGATCCTCTTTATTGGCCGGGGCAAGATAAGTGATGGTCAGATTGACCGTTGAGCCGCGAATCTTGTCCGGGACGGGTGCATCAGACCAGGCGGCGACCATCGCAGCAGTATCGATCAACGAAGCGAGCGCACCACCATGCACGGTGGTTCCGATAGTGACCATTGCACATTTTTACTATTTGGTGACAACCTATGCTCCTTTTCATATTCTTTATCTTCCAATGTTCCGTAATTCTTTGCTGATGTAGGAATCGAATTATGTGTATTTCTCTCCCTATCTATATACAATCTATCCGCACGGTGCATGATGCTAACCCATGATCTATCAGGAAGTGCTGCTAATATCTCCGCCCCATCTGCTTTAGGATACATTTCATGCAATATAGCTTCCTCTTCCGGCGTCCATCTGGTTTTATTGGAATACTTTCGCTTAAAATGGCCTGTGTCTATAAAATTCCCTATAGCCTCTTTCCAGTGGATATCTATCTTTAACCAGGTAGGTGCAACCTGCCATAACACGACTTTTCGTGTTACGGCACCAACAAAGCGTAACCTGACTTCAAAGGATAGCTTGTCCCACTTTGATGTGATATCTGGAAGGAGTGAGTGTATCTCATACAATGTTACTTCCTCATCCTCATCCTCCGGTGCTTCTAGCTTGTTTTCCCATTCTGCTATCTTTCCCTCTAATCCCGCCATCTGGTTAGCGTACTCAATTTTCATTTGCTTTGTTTTGGGTATTTCATGATCGTGAAGCGTGTCAAACATCTCTTGCCAGCGTGCTTGTGCATCCTTAATCTGCTTCTGTATAAGGCTTTTGTTGTATGCTTGTGCAGCCGTGATTTCAGCTAGCCTTTCTTCTTGTTTGTCTTTCCAATCGTCAAGCTTCTTGAGTGCTTCAATCCGCTCTAAGAACTTTTCAAGGAAAACAGTGTCAATCAGTTGCACATCCGCAGCATATCTAAATTTTGAAGATAGACCGCTTTTCTCATTGCTCTGATAATAGGTGAATTCCTTGCCGCCGTGACGTGGACCTAATGAAGCATACATGCGTTGATTCCTGTCGTCGTGAAGTACCTTTTTAAGGATGCCTTTTGCTTCTCCAGGGCGCGTTACCCGCTCTGGTTTTCTCCTCTCCCCGTTCAGGTCGTAATTGCTTAGCCGCTTATGGGCGTAAGTAAAGAGTGTTTCATCTATAATTGAGTCATGATTGTTTTCGATTACACCGCCGTTGATTGGTAGCCACCAACCAATATAGACAGGGTTACAGAGAATATATCTAACCCCGTATATGGTAGATTTGTAATTTCCTGCATATGGGCCTTCTTTTATAAGGGATGATCTCTTATGTCCCCCTGCGGCGAATTTGCTTACATTTTTTGGATCTATCCAGTCCTCAAATTTAGGGAAAAGGAAAGGCATTTTTTCGATTTCTCTACATAGTTCCCATATGTTGCCATCCAGTTCAAGGAAACGGTGGAATAGCCATTTGACAACTTTTGCATGTGGCTCGTAGATGATATATTTCTTTCTCTTTGGGTCTGATCTGTCAACAATGTATCCAGGGGCAATAAACCTACCATCGTAGTAACCGTTGCCGCTGGCTATAGCTTTGCCTCCACCCATGACAAGTTTCATCCAATCAAGATGACGTGCCGCCTCTTCCGCTTCTAACATAAACACTCTTTGGCAGTAATCATCTTGGAAATTGAAGTCCATTCTTAGAGTAGATTCTTGTTTAAACTAACAGCTTTTTACGGAAGACGGCAAGCCGTTCCGTGAAAAGAGCGAAAACGCATGAAAAAGCCAATCAGCTGTCTATTTTGGGACCAGTGGAGGCACTTTCGGCTTCTGATGAATGATGTGAAAGCGCTCAGCTTTGCGAATCGTGGCCCCTTTAGGTCTCCCTGGCGATTTTCCGCGAGGTCGTGGAGAACGAGCAGGAGTGCCCAATTGTGGCAACAATTTGCTCATCGCTCGACGCACCTGTTGCGGGGAAAGCTCGCGGTGTCGGTTTTCCCACGGGCGAAGCTGAGGAGTAACCAAGTAACGAGAAAGCACCAGCACATTGTGGGCAATTGCCACCAGATGGCTCCAGCGCTCAAACTGTTCTGGGGTCCGCAACTTGGGCTTGTCCCACAGCAGACTTTGTTTGTCAAAACGATACCCATGTTCTTGGCTGAAGCGATGGACGTAGCTCAGAGTGGCGGCAGGCAGATCAGCGCTTGCTTGTCCAATCCAGACAAACCAACTGACTCGTGGATCACACTTGGTTCGCTTGGCCTGTGGGCGTTCCACGCGGATCACGCACAGCTTCAACCAGCCAGCCTCCTTGAGCGTGAGCTTGTGCCACCAACGCAGTTGCACCGGGCGTCCAACAGTATCAGAGCCAGACCACGTGCCGTCTGGGTCGCTGTGCGTTGTCACATCGCAGGGCTGCAATTTCTCTCCGCGTTTGCGTGGGGCACCACGTTTGCCTGTTGGCGCTGGAGCTGGACGGTAAAAACAGCGATTCTTCTTGAGTCGAATCAACGTGCCTTGAACGGGCAAGGTACTCAATTGACACCACAACCAAGCAGAATCATAGCCCCGATCCATCAAAATGATCGTGTCAGTCGGCAACTGGGGAGCAAGCTCCCTCAACTGCGTCCAAGCCATCTGCTGAGCAGTGATCGCGGTCTCGATCCTCTGCACCGAGAGGACATAGGTCCAACTACTAGGCTGCTCCGGCAATGCCACCACCGTCGAAAATTGCCAGCCATACGTCCTGGCCGTTTCGCCTTCCGGCAAATTGTGAACCATTTGGGCGCTGCGATCTGCCGAGGTGACAGCTTTCGGACGGGCGATCCCGGTGGCATCCACCGCCAAGCGCAAGGGAGAACAAGAGGCTGGGCGGAAGTTTACCAAGACCTCTCGCAGGTGCTTTTCATTGATGCGCCCATCTTCCAGCGCTTCGTAGACGCTTCCCCAGCCCCGCTCAAAATGCGGAGACAGCGACAATTCTGGCAACGAGTGCGCTCGATCCTCTGTCACCAATGCATCCAACAGATTGAACAGGGCATCTTTGGCCCGTTCCAACGTCCCATACACCGCGTGACGAAAGGCTTTGAGTGTGTTAAGGTGCATACGAGTTTTGCTCCTTGTATCTTTGGGTTGATACTGGAACTTTACTCGGTTGAGCGACCTTTCGCAAGATCGGTCGCTCTCTTTTGCTCCGTTAGTTTAAACAAGAATAGAGTAGATATCCATACATCATTTTCGTAACATGCTCTCATCAGCGTTCCAGGTTTTACGAGCCATTTGTCCCTGGTCAAGCGTTTGACATCTATTGCTCCTATCCAGCTTATTTTCTTTCCATCTACTAGTGCTTTCCCCTCAATTGCTTTCATCACATAGGACATACCGGGCATATCATGGATGTCCATTGTTCCGCTCAATCCTTCGTCATCTGTTACTACCTCGATGTGACCTGTACAACCTCTGTTTCTGAAATGCTCCACAAATTTATCGGTTTGCATCTCAAATGAATGAATATTATTCTGGAACTGCGCTAGAGTAGACTGCCGTACATAGAGGATGCCATTTTCATCTTTGGGAAACTCAGTATATTCTTGTCTTAGATTGTGGTTTGGGTTTGGAAGGATGCTTCTGATCTTCTTTGGGCTTTTCTTTTTCTGAATCATCTCTTAATCTCCTTAGTTCATCGGCTATATCTTGCAACACTGTATAGAGTATGAGTTTCTCTTCTGATGACATCTTCTGCACTCCTGCTATAGTGAGGTACCTGCTCGTCGTTCGGGTGCTGATTAGCTCGATTCCCTTAGCATCAGTGTACAAGAGATAGGTAAAACAGGCAACCCGATACATCGTGTTGTGTAAAACGTAAAACCCGATGATAACCCGATAAGCAAGGAGGTTGTGAAGCATTGGGAGATGATCTGGCCCGATGACAACCCGATAATTTGGGATGTCTTTATCCTGCACTACCCGTACGCATACGCGGTGGTCTGCCGTTCGGGGCAACGTTTGTACTGCCACTTTTGTTTGTTGTCGTATGCTGTAGGTTTCCTGGGTCATGCTCGCTGTTACCTCTCTTGCTTCTCTCGATTATAGCATAAGTACATTTGATACTTTAATCAGGCGTTCTAATTCTATACATACTCGGCATGTATACCGTATGCGCTTCTCAAGCAGTTTGGCGTACACGATGCATACCGAGTATATAGAGCTAGTTCCTCCTTTCCTGCTCACTTTCTCCCGTTCAAAATTCATCTGTATACAGTGGTGTTTCGGTGAAACGGTCCGGTTGCTCGTTATTGCTCTGGTGTGCCGTCTGTTGTTTGTGCTTTGCCCACAAGGGTTTGAAGCTGTGCGGTATCCAGGTCTAAGACGGCATAGACTTCTGTATAGCGGTCATGTTGGCTCATGTGGGCGCTGACATGCTCTCGTAGGGCTTGTAGGGTGTTTTCTTCCAGGGTGAGCGGCAAGCCGTCGAGAAAAAGGGTCGGCTCTCCTCTCTGGTTAGTACACACCATCCAGACTCGCGTGCCTGGCTCCTGACCCTCACGCGTCGGATAAGGAATAATGCGGGTGGCCTGCGAGCCTGCTGCCTGGGGTTGTGCCTGGGCGACAATCTGCTTGAACTTCAGACGATGCCCGTTCAACAATCGCTTTCCCCACTCGTTGTAGATCGCTTCTTTCACTGCGTTGACCTGAACTTGTAAAGCCGTGCGTTCTCGTCGCTGCTCCTCTGTCAGCAACATCGAGAGGTTGAAATTATCCAGCGCTTTGTATAAGGTGTCGATCTCCTCAATGAGCCGGTTCAATTGTTCGTTTTTGATGCGTGCTAACGTGCGCGTGATGGCTGCTACAAGCTGTTTCGTCTCCTGGCTCGGTGGTGGTTCCGGCTCCCGGTAGAGGCCGGGATAGATGTCTTTCGAGTCCATGTAGCTCTTCCTTTCCTGTGAGTTGTCTGATGAAATAGGATGCGCGTGCATAGGCTTGTGCGAGACTCTCCTGTAGGGCGTAGCGTTCTCGTTCGCTCAAGTCGTGCTGGTCTATCGCTTTGAGGGTCGCTATCACCTGTTTGACTCTCAAGAGAGTGTGGATCACGTCTTCATTCATCGCTGCTGCCCTTTTGTGTGGTGGAAGGCGACTCCCTCTTGCCTTCCACCGCTCCCTTGCTCTAGTGAGGATTGTAGGGATTGTGACGGATCACCTGATCTGCATCTTCCTCTTCCTCTTCGTCCAGAATGGCGTATGCCTCTTCAGGGGAGAGCAGGCCCAACACAAGCATTTCTCCATCTTCGCCTTCCTCTCCGTTCAAAGCGTAAATCAGTTCTTCCTCTTGCTCCTCTTCTTCGTCTTCCGGGTTCGTATTGGCTGTTGTCTCGGCTGCCATTGTTGCTTGTCCTTTCGACTCTTACTGTTTGCTTGTCAACACAACGACGGTATGAGCGGCCTACGAAGAAGCGCTGTACAAGACAGTAATATGAATAGCGGTGATATCCTGCGGGATCGTCGCCGTATTGGTGCCTAGAGGACTGCTGATGTCGAGGGAAACAGCGCTGACTCCTGGTTGCTGCGTCAAGAATGCCGTTGCTTGCTGCTTGCTCATGCCTGCAATCTGCTCTTTGAGGGTTTGTAAGCGTCCCTGGAATTGATAGGCAAAAGCAGCTTGTCCCTTAACCTGTAAGGTCAGTTTGGTTCCCTGGCTCCTGCTCTGCGTGACGCTCACGTGTGGATCGCCTGTGATGGCGTACCCGTCGCCGAGTTGGGTTCGGGCTTGCTGTTCCAGGTCGTGTGTGACCTGTGCTTCTACTGCCTGGGTCTGATACGCTCCATCTCGACAGGCTGCTGTGAGCGTGATATGGACCTGGGTTGCCTCTTCTCCGACCTTGTGGTCTGTGACCGTCTTCATCTGGCACACAGGGGGTACAGCCGCTTCTCCTGGCTGTAGTTGCGCTTGAAAGGTTGCGTTGATGCTGTGGGTCATCGACGCTTGTAAGGCGCTGATCGCGTGGTCTAGATCACTCTGTGTGACCATTGAGTAATGCCTTGCGTTCTGCCCTCCGCTAAAGGGTCCATTGCTCACAAACACATTCGCTCGACAACACGCGCCGTAGATGTCGCCTGCTGCAATATTGCCTTGTGGCCCTGCCTGGACGCTGTGAGCGCTCACGCTGGCGCGTCCATTGGTGGCAAGGTTGCCTGCCGGGATCACGGCGTCTTGCTCGGTCACGACCTGGATACCGTCGCCTCCGGTCAGGAACGTTCCTGCTGGCACTGTCTGTACAGCAGGAAGGGCATTGTAAAACGTGATGGTCCCTCTGGCCGCTCTCGTCTCCTGCTCTCCGGTGCCGGTGGTCTGCTCGGTGTGAGCCTGGGTCAGGGTGAAGGATGCGAGCGCTCGTCCTGGGATGGTGACAGTCGTTGTACTGCTCACGGTCTTGATTGCTGGTATCAGGGTAATGGTTGCTACTGGTTGCAACAGCGGCGGGATCAGCAGGAACACAAGCATGCTGAGACTCACGAGGAGCAAGATACCTCCCGTCCAGAGCAACCTGTGCCGCTTGGGGGCTGTGGCATCCTTGTTCTCGGCTTGCTGCTCGACGCGCGTCGGTGTGGCTAGCTCCTGTCCTTGTGCGTGGTCTTCGGGTTGTGGCTGTTCCATAGTCGGCATCTCGACGGGAGGGCGTGATGGTGCCTGCTCTTGCTGGCTTTGCTGAACGATGTTCAAGGCTTCGTTGATCGCTCGTTGGGTTTCTTCATCCATTGGGGGTGTCTCCTGACTGCTGGTTCAAGGTCAGACGGGTAGAACGAATCATCTTAATAGCATGCGGGGGCAGTTGTGAGCAAGGATAACAGAGGGCTTGCTCTCCTTGCTCGGTCGTGAGGGTATGCCCGGAGAAATGAGCCGGACAGGTGGGCCGTCCACACGCTGCGCAATCCTCGCCCGTTGGAGCATTACAGAGGACGAGATAGCCACTATTGGGAATACGCACTAAGTGCATACAATCCTCTTCGTCTCCTGGGAACTGCTGTTCCACGATGAGAACCACATGATGCGTATCTGTGGGATCAAGAAGGGTGCTATAGGCGTTCATATCGCTTTCTTTCTGAGGAGAAGAGGGAAGGTTCATGCTTCCCTCTCCAAGAGACTACAGGGCGTTTTTAAAGCGATGACCATCGTTGTAGAGGATAAATTTGTTGTCACTACACGTGACCACCATATCAGGCTTGTGGTCGCCGTTCACGTCTTCAAACGAGATGGTGACGGGGGCTTGATCTGCCTCTTTGCCGCTGAGTTGTGCCACGAGATAGAGGTGTAGATCATCCTTGCCTGGCGTCCCGGTGGGGATCTCCACCACTTCGATCAAGCCGTGATTATTCATGGCAAGAAAGCGGGTACTTGGTGCCTGGGTGGTGCCGTGTCCAACAGTGGCCTCTACTTGAGAGAGACGGGGGAAACCGTACTGCACCTGATTCATTCCGCTCGTCCATAAAGGGGGAACAACCAGGGCAAGCGTGATCCCTACAACAATTGATCCCCCGACAATCATGATGTGTGGCAAACGCGCCCGTCTGGGTGCTGGCTTCTTGTTCCCCTGATACCGTCGCACCGATGATGGGGGACGAGGTGTTTCATACGCACGCTCTAGCTCCTCCTCTTCCTCCTCAAGAGGGGGATTGGTCATAGGAACAGACTGCCGCTGTACTCCATAGCTGCCGGTTGTGCGCGGGGTATCCTCTGGATGAATACCCGCATAATGCCCGGCGCGGTGGCGTGAGGCTTCCGGCTCCTGCGTGGTACGTGGGGCAACGGTGGCATGGCTGCGGGCTGGAACCCGGTTGTAGACATGCTGTGCTTTCTGCTCTCGTAGCACGGTGCGGCGTCGCTCTTGGGTCATAGGGGAACCACTCCTCTCTGCTGGTGGGTCGGACACTCAAGCGTGTAGGCATGTGCGACCTGGGGAAACCGTAGCCCGTTTGCCTGCAAGCATCCAGGGCAATAGATCACCACGCCACAGGTCAAACACACCTGTTCACCAGGGCGAAAGGTGGGCGTGGTGCTATGGCGTCCCTGCTGGCAATCACGGCGGGCTTGGGCTGCGGCTGCGGCGCGTCGTTGGGCGGCGGTCAGGGCTGGCTTACGAACGCGCATGACTTCCCCCCTGTGGATCGTTCAACAAACGAGCCGCCGACTCAAGCCGCATGTTTCCTTGTGCAATCAGGGTCAAGAGGGCTTGGGTCAGTGTACGGTGTCGCTGGCACAGACACAAGGGGTCAGAACAAAAAGGCTGGTGCATGCTATGCACAAACAGAAGAGGCACGCCATCTTGAGGTGTGCGCGTGTCCGTTGGCTGAAAGGGAGTCAACGAGGAATGGTTATTGTGTTCAGGAAACAAGGTACTGACTCGTACACTCATATTCGCTGCCTTTCTCTCTGCTGCACTCCCTTGCATTGTGCAAGGGATGCGATACAATGGTGATACCAAATCACCATTTGGGGCTACCTGGAAATGCTGGATGCTTGGTCGGCTGTAGCATTTCCAGGGCTGCACTACAAAGACAGTACTACAGATTACCTAATAACCTCCTTTCCATTCAAAGCAATCTTACTAACAACAACTATCGATAACTAACAGTATAAGTATCAACAACTAACATGTCAAGCCTTTCAACTACCATTAATTAACGTTTGCTACTATACCTGACACATGCTAAAATAATCAGCAAAGCGTGATTAGGAGATTAGAATGGCGAAAGGAAAATGGGTAACTTCAGACGAAGGCGTCAAGCTCTATAATGAGGCGGGATTATCAGAAAACACATTTTTCAGACATGTGAGAGAAAAGAAGATCGAAAAATATTTGCCAGACCAGCGACAGAGGGGAGCGCTATATAATCTCGACGATATTAAAAAGCATACCAGTTACCAGAGCAAAAAAACAAAGCAACGTCTCACGGCACTGCAAAGCATCAACGAAGTAGAGAGCAAGACAGATTGGTTCAAAGAAGCTGATCTTCCCTATCTATTAGCACTCGACTATGAAATGTACGGTATCGAGGAATCATTAGATCTCTCTATATCTCATGGATGGTGGGCAAAAAATGCCTTTATATGCCGTATACTCTACAATATAAGAGATAGAAAAGATATTTGGGGATATATAACGATGATTCCAATGGAAGAGGAAATAATATTTAAGCTTCTGCGACGCGAGATGCATGAACGAGATATTAGACCAGAGCATATATTAACCTATGAGCAAGGAAAAGAATATTTTATCTATGCAGCATCAGCGGTGCTAAGGCCAGAACATAGAAGTCATCTAAGAGGTCTGCTTAAAAGTATACTTAACTACTGGTGTGAGCAATATCCGAAGGTTAAACTATCAAAAATTTACGCTTATGCAGATAGCAAGGAAGGCTGGTTTCTTATAAAACATTTATTCTTCTCACCACGGTATGATATAGATAAAAAAGCGTTTGAACTAGATTTACAACAAATAAACCCTTCAAAAATGATAACATCTTTTCAAGATTGTTTGAGAGAAAAAGAGGCTTTGCAAGAATAAATCCATATAAACAGCTAATGATTTCCTCAAGCTCTAGCCTCGCTCTTCCGCTGCTTTGTTGAGATAAGCGCTAGCCTTAAAAATCCGCTTTGCGGTTCCTTCCGCACAGATCATCATGGGTGCCGGGTTTCCCATGATGATCTGTGCGGGGGTGGAGTTGGGGCAACGCTACGGCGTTCATCAAGCATCCCCGTCTGCAGCGGTTGAGGCAAAGGTCGGAGTGCTAGATCGTTGGGGTTGCGGCGTCCCGCAGGGTGGCGTACGACCTTGATACGATGGGCTACGCTTGGAGAGACGAGACGAGCGAGGGTACGGATACGTCATCAATGCAGAACCCCCGCTCGTCTCGGCACGCAATGCCTAGCCCGTCGTGTCAAGGTGGAGACGCCAAGTCGCTTTGTTGTATTGTTCGGGCATCTATTTTCCCTCTCCTATGAACTCTACATAAAGCCTATGTATCCATTTTTCCAGATACATAGGCTTTATGTAGAAACAAGTGGCTTGTCATGTTGCTTGCTTATGTGCGTACATACCAAATATGTAAAATTGGGGTGCCCTTTATCTTGCTTACCCCACAAGCGGGTCAAACCGTTGGGGGAGCACGCATGTTCAGGGTTGGTTAAAGAGGTACAGGGGATAACTGTTGAAGTGCCGATTCCGTTGGATTTGGGCGACAGAGGTTGAGGTGTGCTCGCTCTCTGTTCGGAGGATTGTTCGCTCTGCTCGCTTTTGCTCGTTCATTGTTTACACTTTCGGGGTAGAATGCCTGTGGCGAACGACGCTAGGAAGAGTAGATATGAGGGGAGCAGATAGGGAAGGTGATGACGTTCAGGGTTTGCTAAAACGTTCGGGGCGAACGCTGGCACGACTCACACCGGACGTTCCTGGTGTTTGGGGTTGTTCGCTTTTCTCTCCTAGGTGTTCGCCCATTCGAGGTCTGGTGTTCGCGGCGAACAGTGTGAGCATCTTCTTTGGGGAACTGATCGAAACAAAAGCGCTTTATGCTCCCCACACCTTGATCGTGTGATCCCCGCTCCCACTGACCAGGGTCTGCCCATCTGGACTGATCGCTACACTGTAAACAGTGTCTGTGTGGCCGGTGAGGGTGCGCAGTTCTTGGCCCGTCGACAGGTTCCACACCTTGATCGTGTGATCCCCGCTCCCGCTGACCAGAGTTTGTCCATCTGGACTAATTGCTACACTCTCAATAGTGTCAGTATGACTAGTGAGAGTGCGCAGTTTTTGACCGGTCGACAGGTTCCACACCTTGATCGTGTTATCATGGCTCCCACTGACCAGAGTCTGTCCATCTGGACTAATTGCTACACTCTCAATAGCACGTGTATGGCCGGTGAGGGTGCGCAGTTCTTGGCCCGTCGACAGGTTCCACACCTTGATCGTGTGATCCCAACTTCCACTGACCAGGGTCTGCCCATCTGGACTAATTGCTACACTCTCAATAGTGTCAGTATGACTAGTGAGAGTGCGCAGTTTTTGACCGGTCGACAGGTTCCATACCTTGATTGTGTCATCCCAACTTCCACTGACCAGGGTCTGCCCATCTGGACTAATTGCTACACTCTCAATAGCATGTGTATGGTCGGCGAGGGTGCGCAGTTTTTGGCCGGTTGACAGGTTCCATACCTTGATCGTATCACCCGCGCTCCCACTGACCAGAGTCTGTCCATCTGGACTAATCGCTATACAGTAAACTGGGCTTGTATGGTCGGTGAGGGTGCGCAGTTCTTGGCCGGTTGACAGGTTCCATACCTTGATCGTGTTATCATAGCTCCCACTGACTAGGGTTTGTCCATCTGGATTAATCGCTACACTTATAATTGTGCTTCTATGGCTGGTGAGGGTGCGAAGTACTGTCAGGTTTCCGATCTGAAGGCGAGCCGTCCATCGCTCGATCACGTCGTGGATTCCTGTGGTGACATCATAGAATGCTACATCGAGGTCATGCCAGGTTGTTACAGGTTTGCCGTTGGTTGGGAGAGCTTGTAGTTTGCCAAGTGGCTCTCCATGCCAGTAGATGGGACGAAGGATGATGGGAATGACGGTGGCCTCTCCGTTCTTATGTCGCTCAAGTGCGCGTTTCATTTCGATGCCATAGCAGTAATCGGAGTCCATAAAATCTGGGCTGACCAGCAGCAGGATGATGTGCGCGGCGTTCATGTGGTCCTTGATCTGCTGTTCCCATTCTGCTCCGGGGCGAATCTCGCCATCATCCCAGACTTCAATGAGGCCCTGCCGTTGGAAGGGTCTGAAGTGGGCCTTGAGTTCGGCAAGCAGCGTTTTGTCTTTTCGCGCATAGCAGAAAAAGATGGCAACGGGCATGGATTTGTATCCTGCGATATATTTCCAATTAAGAGATTGGGAACGAGTCGTGATCGAATTGCCGTTATTATAGCTGCATGAAGCTCTGCTGACAAGTAGGCGTACCTAAAAGCACTGAAAGAACGATGATCTTATCTTGCTTGCCCCACCAGCGGGTTAAACCGTTGGGGAATAGCTCCCGTTCGGGTGTGCTGAAATGTTCGGGAGTTCTGTGGGCAAAAGAAACCAGGGAGCAATGTTTGTACTCCCCGGTATTGGATGCCCTCATTATGGTAAAATCAAGCTGCTGAAATAATCTCCTTAATAGAGCGAAGAATAAGGAGAATCTCTTGAAGATCACCCCTTGAGCCAAAATTGGGTGATGGTTGTGACGACCTCAGGTATGAATGGGAGCGCGAGGACCGCCTCGCCCGGCTGAATGCTCACGAGGCGGATACCCAGATGCGCGACATAGGGCGAGGTCGGGAGAAACTGACGCATGATGTCCTCGCCTGACAGTGGCATACTGCTATTTTTGTCTAACACAATAGCCTCCTCTTTGAGTGTTGCTTAGAGAAATCAATTGTATAAGTCTATTGTGTCTAAAAAGTAGCTGCTCTGTCCATAGCTGGCCTTGAGCGTCAGATCTGTTGTTCCCCTATTGCGGTGCGTATGGTGGATAGGGGGACGACGGATCTTGCGGGTAGGTGGGAGGGACAGGTGGTGGTGCATAGCCGGGCACAGGCGGCATCCCGGGCATCGTGCGTCTCTGATCCAATTCATATTCAATGGGCCATTTGGCGAAAGCCAGAATGCATAGCAGAACCAGCAGCCCGACCCCTGGAATCAGCCCGATCAGGCTCATCGCGCCACTTTGACCTGTTTTGGCGAAAATGCGCCAGAACAGAAAGATCTGGAACGCAATAATTGCAATGATGAAAAGACAATAGAGTGCAGTGAATATAAGCGCACCCGCTGCCGAACCGCTACTACTCATCTATGAGTTCCTCATTTCAGTGGTGATGCAGAAGAAGCCCGTGCTTTCGCTTTAGCCTCTAATGATTGGTCAGTGTATGTCTGTTTACTCGTCTTCTATTCTAGATAACGAACAACTGCGAGATTATGAACAGGACAACAAAATAGTATACACTATGTTCTGCACCGCTAATGAGGATGCATTCTTCACGAGGTTATACCAACGCGGCGTACAGCTCATCTCGACTTTTCTTCCCGTAATATTATTATGTCTCTATCTCTCTATTATACTCGGTAAGCGAAACAAGCATATATGAATTGGAAAGGATGTGTCCGACTGTATAGAAGGTACACGGAGAAATATGGGGAGATGTGACAGATCTTCTCTAAACAGAGTAGACAAGCACGAGTGAAAAGCTGTTTTGTGTATTTGATACAGCCTATATAGGCGGGGACATGATACGAGTGCTGAACTTACTCGTTGTAATAGATTAGTGCGAGCGCACGGGGGAAATAATTTTGCAGTGGATTGTGAGATGAATTTTTTTGAGTTGGAGTAACTATTTTCGGGCCACGAGAAAGGAACTTATTCATTTATGAAATGGTATCCCTATGGACACGATTTCGGAAACGCGGAGATGGGAGGGGTGACTGTTGTCAATGCAAGAAATGTCTCTTTGAGCATTCCAACCGCTTTTGCCAAAGCCGATATCAATGCAATGCAAAATCTTGGCATTCGTATGGACCAGTCGGACGTGCATATCATTCAATTTTCTGGTGAAGAACTGGCCTACTCCGTTGGTGATCTGGCACTGCAACAATCGGTCGAGGTGTATCATGGGCGCGGCGATATTCAGCGTTACTCGAGTCGCTACAGCTTACGCGGTCTGCTAACGATTGCAGGAACCCTTATCCCTGACCCCGAGTTTGGCCTGTATGTCGTTACTGGACTACCTGCCGAAACGTATATCAAAAACATGCCGCTACGTAACAACATTAAAACGGCGCTGGATGGCACGCATGTATTCACACTGGATAACGGGAAGACGTGGCGGACCGCAACAATCGAAGTGGCAACTGTTGTCATGGAGGGTGCGGGCGCTTTGATTGCGTATGGCGACAAGAACGCCAGTAAAACGACTGAGAGTGCCGTGATCGATGTTGGTGGTCGTACAACCGACCTGTATGTCGCGCGAGGGCAAATTCCTGTCACCGAATATTGTAAGGGCAAACCGTTGGGCGTGGAGACTGCTACACAGCTGCTCATGGATACCTTCGAGGCCAAGTATGATCGTCCGCTTTCTCTGCTCGAAGCGCGTGAAGTGATGCATGCTTATGCTTCAAATGGTGAGCGCAATTTTCCCGATATCTCTGTGTACGGCAAAACCATCAGTGCGCTTGAACTGGGCCGACTGGCGCGCGAGGCCGTCAATCAGGTAGGTGGCGAGATTGCATCGTTTGTGGCGATGGCGTGGCGTCAGAGCGACCGTGACGCGGTGGCAGCCAGCTTCAAGCCGGTTCTGAATATCGGTGGTGGCGTCTACTATTTCTATCGCGTGTTGAAGCAGCGCATTCCACACCTTACGCGTCCCGATGAACCTATTCATGCGAACGCGCTAGGCTATTGCAGCCTGGCTGGTCGCCTGCTGATCCGCAAATTCCAGGCCAGTAGTACCAGCAAAGCGTGATGTCTATTCCCTATCCGCATGCAGATGTGCTATTCTCGTAGTTAGCGCACACATCTGCATGCCAGGAAAGTATTAGAGGAAAAGAGGCCATATGTCACAGCATTCTGAAAAGTATCTGCATTTTAACGTGGGCCTGCTCAAGGAATCATTCGCCCTGCAAGCGCTCTGGCAGGATGCGTTAAAGTATCATATGATTGACCAGCCCGGTAAACTTATTGCTCTGCGCCTCACCGAATATTATGAGTTGGTGGCGCGAGGCATGTTGCCCCAGGGGACGAGCGCGCCTTTCTCGGCAGCCCCAACCATCAGCACACATGGGGTCAGGGAAGATACCCATCCTCGGCCGGCAATCAACAACAACGGGAATCATCGTCAGTCTGAAGATGAGCAGCTGCTATCTGCCTCCCAGGAGGCGGATCACAATGCTGAGGAAGCCGCCGATTACTGGTCAGTTCTCTAATGTCCCGGGTTGTTTGAGCAAAAAAAGCGGGAGTCACTCCACTATTGCGGAGTGACTCCTTTATGCAAACCTCATCCCCTCGTGGCGACAATTTCTTGTGGTTGTTGCGGTAAAAATTCGATTTATGTGTCTTGCTCGCGTAACCACAAGGCATTGTCTATGGCGACGACTGCAAGGGATTGTCGCTACAACAACATCATACGCGTACGAATAAACAAGAAAAAATTCTATGCATGAGCGCAGATAAACGACTATGCATCTCCATCCTCTCCATTCTGGCCGATCCCCTGGACGTTGCTGGTGCCGCACGACTGGCAGCGTCGCACCTCCCACGAGGTGAGCGGGCCATTGACACTCATCTTTATATGCCGTATAAGATCAGGCTCTAAAGGAAGAGGGGTCTGGCACTGTGTACACAGAAGCTGTTGATACTCAATTCCAGAACCGGGATTTCGATACTCTTCCTGCATAATTGATACTCCTTATCGTTATTTGTCAGGAACCTCTGTCAGGAGTACGAAGGATTGTATTCCTATAGTAAAGTGTAAAAGGTTAACCGGGTAAATAACAATGGTAGTTCTACCCAATAAATGAAAGTGTAATCTGTACGCTTTCGCCTCAGATTTGCGCCGCCGAGCCGTAGTATTGGACATCCTCGCGGAAGCCGCCGTGACCTTTGCCAATTTTACTGTAGTCTTCGATCAGTTCGATGGAGCGCAAGTATTTGACCATCTTATAGCCAAGCTCGGTTTCAACGCGGAGGCGTAGTGGAGCACCATGTTCGATGGGGAGCGGTTCGCCGTTCATCTCATAGGCCAGTATCGTTTGGGGATGGCGTGCCGTCTCCATATCGAGTATCTCATAGAATGGCTTATTTTGCATGTCTGGCGGCGTGTCGGGATAGGATTGTTTGCCTACCTGATACGAGGTGAAGACGACATACTGAGCTTCCGGTTTGACGCCGCACAGATCCAGCACTTCAGAGACACAGACTCCTCCCCATTCTGCAATCCCGGACCAGCCCTGAATGCAATTATGTCTGGTGATCTGCTGCTGTTCGGGAAGCTCGCGGAGATCTTCCCGCGAGAGGCAGAGCGGCGTACTGACCAGCCCCTTGACCTCCAATCGCCAATCGGTAAAGCCATGATTTGCCAACTCCAGAAACTCGCTTGAGACGGGTGGGCGGCCATTGACCCAGAAGTAGGGCGAGATGTCTTTGGAGGTGAAGCGCTGAACAGAGGTTATTTTGTGCAGGAGAGTATGCACGACGCGGTCAACTACCGACCCTAACGCATGCTGCATTTTTCTACGATGACACAGCGTGTACCATGAAGCCCAGATATAGACGAGAGCGACAACGATCAGTGCGGCAACCGCGATCAGCACCGCCTCGGTGACGCTGCCCTGCTCGCTGCCGAAAACGATATTGCGAATGTTGTCCTGAAAATAGACGATCAGCACGAGGAGCGTGTGGATAATGATAAAAGCGATAAAAGCCAGCAGACTCAGGAAGTGCAGGCTTCGTCCCGCCTGTCGTCCACCAAAGAGCTTGACGTACCAGGGAAAGCGCGCCTCGACCGCCGGGGACATGGTGGCTCCGGTCAGCAGCATAAACGGGGCAAGTAGAAAGACAATGCCCGCATAGGCCAGTTGTTGCAGAGGATCATAGGGCTGAAAATCGCTTTTGGGTGGCAGGTGAAAAGTGATGTAGGTTAGAAAGGTGTGCCAGGCATTTGGAATAATTGACCAGGAAGTCGGGATCAGGCGGCTCCATTCGCCTGTTGCGAAGAGCAGCACGACATAAATAAGGCCGTTGAGTATCCAGAAGATCACCACAAAGAAGTGCCAGAGGCGACCCATGCCCAGATTGTCCTTCCCTGGTTGAGCGATCAGAGGCGTGACTGGTACCTCCTCGTCCATTGAGGTCCACAGTTTCCCTTCAGGAATTTTTTTATGCGTAAATTTGAGCCATTCGCTTCCAGGTTTGCAGCCATCGTTGAAGTACAGGCGAGGATGTGCCGCGAGTATTTGAATACCGCTCCGCATCAACAACCCAATAAAGAGTAAATTAATGTAATGGGTTACGCGTAACCAGACAGGGAATCCTACTGTGGCAAACGTAACGTGTAGATCTATCATCTCGCACATCTCCCTTGTGCATCCGTTTGTGGAGCTTCTGTCGTTAACCGATGTATCGTACATGCAATGACACGCTTTGAAATGATAAGAAGTTTCGTTGTGCTGCTGCGTTTATTTATAGTAGGATGATAGGCCATTGCTTGACATTGCATAGCCTGTATCGTCATAATCCAGTTGAAAGCAAATGTTTCTAGTGTCGCGATATGTAAGGAGGCAAGAGAAGCGTAGATGAAACAGGATAATGGAGCAGCGCTTTTTGGCGCAGGCGATCCACGCGGCGCGGCCATTGGCGTCATCGAGGCCGCGCCGGAGGACGATCGACAGAGCATTCTGACCGCGATTCTGACGCAGGAGAAGCTGAAGCGCAAACAGACAGTCGTTGTGTTGCCGGAGCAGAGCGAGGCTTTTCATAGTCCCCTCGACTTCAAGGAATTTGCGAGCGCCTTGCAGGATCTTCAGACAGAGCTTGTTTTTGTGCTGCCTGCCAACTCCAGCATCATACGTCAGGTGCGCCAGTCTCAGTATCAGGTGTTTCTCTCGCTGGAAAACTACGCTCAGTATGCCCGGCAGTTTCTTAATCCTCCTCCTCCCGACGAAGAAATCGCTACAGAGGCCGATAAAACACTTCCAACGGATCAGAACGCGCCCCCGCCTGTTCCGAGTGACGATGCCCCGACCACTCCGCTTGCCTCTCCAGTTGCTAATGAAGGGGATGAAGTACAGGAAGAAGCTAAGAAAGATGATGAAGAAGGGGAGGATGAGGAGATACCAGTTGTGCCTCAACTGGTATCTCCTGTACCATTGCGGGCTTCGCTCTTCAGGCATCCACCTCCACCTGTTCCTCAAGGAGTCGCTCCGCTGCCAGAACAGGATGCATCCGATAACGAACCTTCTGCGATACAACCTGTTCCCATAAATCCGCGTTCTCGCCGGGCAGGACGTATCTGGACGTTGCTTGCGCTGCTTTTGCTGGTGATCTTACTACTTGGAGGCGTTCTGGGCACAATAGGTGGCATCTTACCTGTGGCCGTGTTGTTTCCCAGTATTACCTCGGCGACGGTGACGATTACGCCTGACAGCCAGACGTTTCAACAGTCCTATCAGATAGAGGCAGTTACGACGCTGGCCAATCATGCGCAACGCCAGGTGCAGGCCCGCTTCCTCTCGATGACGACACCTCCGCGCACAAAGACCGTCGCCGCTACAGGAACCGGGAGCTATCCCGCGCAACATGCATTGGGCACGTTGACCTTTTATAACGCCCTCTCCGAAGAGCAGAAAGTGCCTGAAGGCACTGTTTTTACTGATGATAAGGGCGTTCAGGTGATCAGCGAGGAAGACGCACTCATTCCAGCAGCTCTGCCACCGGAGGAAGGGATAGTTACCATCCAGGCGCGTGCGTTATTGGCTGGAGCAAAAGGCAATACGTTCCAACTCACGGCACCGCGGCCCTGCTGCTTCTCTGGAATTAGCGTCAAAGGCAACGATGATTTTCACGGTGGGCGCGATGCCCGTAACTATACCTATGTGCAACAGAGCGATATCGAGGCCGCCACCAGCGCGTTGACGGCAACGGTGCTGAGTGCTGGACAAAATGCGTTAAAAGCACAGATGGCACCGGGCGAGCGCGTAGGGGGAGATCCTCAATGCCTGCCCGATGTTGCTTCCAATCATCCTGCTGGCGAGCAGGCCGCGAACGTTACCGTCACATTGCAAATCACCTGTACGAGCGAGGTCTATGATATTCAGACGGCGCAACAACTGGCTGAAAGTCTGTTTAAGGCCGATGTTGAGAAGCGTGTCGGCCCAGGGTATGCTCCGCTCGATCACGTTGCAACAACGGTTAATAGCGTCCAAAAGAAGGACGCTAGCGGCACATTGCAGTTGCAGATCACGGCTATGGGAGCATGGAGCTATCAGTTTCAAAACGAGCAGAAACAGACCTTTGCTCGCCTGATCGCGGGCCAGCAGGCTAATCAAGCGGTAGCAAAGCTACTGCAACAACGAGGAGTGCGCAAGGCGAAGATCGATCTTTCACTGGCATATAATAACATGCTGCCTGCCGATCCCCGGCGCATCGCGATCATCTGGCAATCGCTGCCGTGATACCAGATCAATATAAGCCCTGCAACCTGCGCACGTTGGGGAGCGTCGTTCTGTTTTTGACCTCTAGCGGAAATGGCTCACTGGTCTGAATATAGCGATAGACCTGTAGATACGTCTGTTCGCTCAAAAGGATAGCATTTTCGGTTGCGCCAGCTTGCAGGCGGGCGGCGATATTGATCGTATCGCCGATTGCGGTATAGTTTTGAATGCGCTCTTCCGAACCGATATTGCCAACGACGGCCACGCCAGTATTGACGCCGAAGCCAAAGGCGATGGGGATGCCCTGCGGATGAGCGCGCTGATAGGAGAGTACCTCCTGACGCATCTTCCAGACGGCGCGAATGGCATGAAGCGCGTGCCCTCGTTGGGGCAGCGGCGCGTTAAAAATCGCCATCACCTCGTCGCCCTTAAAGCCAGTAATCGTGCCTTCCTCTTCCCAGATCTTTTCCACCATCATTTCCATATAGATATTGATTAAATGCATGGCCTGCTCTGGCATGAGATGTTCGCAGAGGCGGGTATAGCCGCGAATATCGGCAAAAATGACAGTCACCTCTTTCAGCTCGCCTCCCAGCTTCACTGCTTTAGGATGCTGCATAAGCTGTTCAACTACACTGGGGTGAACGAAACGTTTGAAGAGGCGGCGCACCTCCTGTGCCTCATCCTCCTTACGTTTTTGAGCTGTATAATCATCGATAACCAGTGCCGTACCGATGTAGTCTCCCTGGGGATCGCGCAGGGCGGAGATGGTAATGTTGAGATAGATCTGTCCGTCGCGTCCGGGTATCGTGCAGACGATTTTGTGCGAGGCTGGCGGTGTTGCTTCATTGCGCTGTCGTGCGTTGTGGAGAAGTTCAATTAGCTCAACTTCTGGGCGCAAGCTGAAGCAATGCTGATAATGTTGTCCCACCGCTTGCAGCGGGTTCATTTTGAGAATAGTGGCAGCAGCCGCGTTAAATGTGGTGATGATTCCCGCCGCATTGGTGGTAATCACGCCATTGGCGATGGAGGCAAAGATATTATCCATATATTGTTTGCCTTCGTGTACCAGTTCGAAGAGACGCGCATTATCGATGGCGATTGCGGCCTGATGACAGAAGGCGACTAGCAGATCAAGCTGTCTGGGCTGAAAAGAGGCACCGGGCGAGAGCAGATCAACATAGACTGCACCGATACACTTCTCGCGCACAACCAGCGGCGTACACATCAGCGCGTAGATGCCGTAGCCCTGCATGCTAACCGTTGGATCAAACAGATCCGTGTCGGTCACGGCCCGGCGCGTCTTCACGACCTGATGAATGCTGCTCATGCTGATCTTAAAGGCATCTTTAGCGATGCTCTGGGCATGAGCGCTGCGCGCGATTTTAAACTCTAACTTATTCGTCTCGGGATGAACCAGCATCAAGAAGCCACGATCCGCCCTCATTACTTTGATGACGCGATCCATAACCAGCAGAAGCACCTCATCCAGATCGAGAGTCGAGTTCAGGGTGCGAGCAATTTCATACAAGGTCTCTAGTTCGTAGCGATTGAGATTGCCAGAGGAGGATGTCACCATTGATAGATCTCCTTCTACATGGATGAGCGTGGTTAAGGATATGCACTATACTATAGCATATTGAGTCATCATGCTCCAGAATGAAGATGTCTATATATCACTTTCATTGGCTTCTAATAATTTCGCTACGGGGTCGTTGCATTACCTGGTCGATCTGTGATATACTTTGTCTGATACAACAAACGATACAACATCGTAGTGAATTAAAGAAGAGATTGATTTGTGAGGAGGATTGGTATCATTGATGGCGACAATCGGACAGGATAGGCAGAGGGTTGGGCGTCCACGCAGTAAGCAGGCACAGGAAGCTATTCTTAGTGCCACGCTAGAAGTACTTGCCGAAGGGGGCTACACAGCGCTTGGCATTGAGCAGGTAGCAACACGAGCCGGTGTGGGCAAGACGACGATTTATCGCTGGTGGGCATCGAAGGAAGAGCTTGTGATTGATGCCATCAAGACGCTGCAAGCGGAGGCACCAATCACCGATACTGGCAGTTTTGATACCGATATCCTCACCATCACGCAGCATGGCATTCACCTCTGGAACACTCATCGCAGGCTGTTTTTACGGTTAATCGGAGAGGCGCATGAGCATACCGAGCTTTTTGATGTGTTTTATGCTCGCCTGATTGAACCTCGTCAACAGGTATTCGTTGAGATGGTCAGGCGCGCGCAGGAGCGGGGCGAACTCAGGCGGGATATCGATGCGCGGATCATGTTCAGGGTTATGGCTGGAGCACTCTGGTCCCACTTCCTGTTCTCCGGCCCTATACCTGTCTCTTCTCAGGAAGTGGAGCGTATTATGAATGCTCTTTTACAAGGATTTGCCTGTCGCTAATCTCTGTCCAGTTGCTTCTGGAATTAGTCTTTATTGTGGTGCAATGCAGGATGAAAGGATGAGATGATGACAGATCGTACGTTAGTAGATTTGACGACTCAGGAGTTCAGGCGTAACCCCTATCCACTGTTTGCGCAACTGCGTGCCGCCCAACCGCTCACCCGGTTTACTATGCCTGGCAATGCGACTGCCTGGATCGTGACGCGCTATGCCGATGCTCAGGAGATCCTGAAAGATACGACACACTTTGCCAAAGATATGCGTAAGGTCGCGCCATCCGCGTTTGTGGAGAGCATCTTTCAAGGAGAGGGAGGCGAAAGCTTACGATTATTAAGTCAGCACATGCTGGCGTCAGATCCACCTGACCACACGCGCTTGCGCAAACTCGTCTCTAAAGCATTTACGTTGCGTATTGTCGAACAACTGCGTCCTCGTATTCAACAGATTACCGATGAGCTGCTCGATGCAGTGCAGCCACAAGGACGAATGGAGCTAATCGGCGATTTTGCCTTTCCGCTGCCAATAACCGTCATCTCCGAGCTGCTCGGCATCCCTGTAGAGGATCGGCCCAAATTTCGCATCTGGACAAGCGCGCTATTCAACGTCTCCTCCAACCTGTTCGAGCAGACGAGGAGCGTTCCCGTTGAGGCACAGCTGTTTGCCGACTACCTGCGCAAACTCATCGCTTTGCGCCGTGAGCAGCCCACCGATGATATTATCGGGCATCTGGTGCAGGTCGAGGAAGAGGGCGACCGGCTCTCTGAGAATGAGCTGATCTCAATGATCTTTCTGTTGATTACCGCTGGCCACGAAACAACGGTCAATCTGATTGGCAATGGCACGCTGGTATTGCTGCAACATCCCGATCAGTGGCATCTGTTACAGCAGCATCCCGACTACATTGAGTCGGCAGTGGAAGAATTGTTGCGTGTGACGGGACCGGTGATGATGGCGACGCCGCGCTGGTGCTCTGAAGAGATGGAGTTGCACGGACAAACGCTTCACAAGGGCGATCTGGTGCTGGTGGCTCTGCTGTCGGCCGATGAAGACCCGGACCACTTTCCCGATCCTGAGAAGCTTGATATCACGCGTGAGGAGCGGCAACATCTGGCCTTTGGCAAGGGCATTCATGCCTGTATTGGTGCTCCTCTGGCCCGGTTGGAAGGCCAGATTGCTTTTAGTACGCTTGTGAGGCGCATGCCTGGTTTGCGGCTGGCAGCTGATCCCGACAAACTGGTCTGGCGTGGTTCCCTATTGTTGCGCGGCCTGGATGCGCTTCCGGTCACGTTTTAAGTGTAGCAAGTACATGATGAAGAGAGAGCCGTGTTTATTCGGCTCTCCCTTTCTTTGCTGGTTTCTTATCTCATATTGCACTGGCCGAGCAGACGCCATACGTCCGGTCCCGCAACGCCATCAACTTTGAGATGATGTCTGGCCTGAAAATTTTTCAGCGCAACCAGCGTCTCATTTCCAAGTACGCCATTCACACGCAGAACGCGATTCTGCGGTCCTCTGAAGCCCTGCTTATTCAGGGCGTTCTGAAGCTTCTTCACCGCGTCGCCTCGATTGTTCAAATGGACCGTCGCCGGGCAGACCAACCGCTGAGCAGGAGGCCGCTGTTGCTGAGTGGGGAGCTTCTGGGCTGTGGAGGTGCCAGGAACGGGACGTTGCGCCGCCAGAGTGGTAGTAGACGAGAATGCGAAGACTGCGAGAGCGCAGAACAACGCGATACTGAGCATGCTAACGATGCGGTATTTATGGAACATATTAAACTACCTGCTTTCTTTCTACATCAGAGGAACGAAAAGTCTGTTATCCCTATTCTGAGTGTGGCGTGAATATCTTCCCTAATATGTTAGCTAGCTTCATTTTCTCGCCATAATCAGTGTAGCTTATTTGTATAAAGAAGTGATGAAGAAGTTATCAGATTTCGATGGAGGTTTTCTTGATGGAAAAGAGGCTAGAAGTATAGCCAGCGGGCGAGAATCCTGCTATCATGCATGTTATGAGTAGAGCGATCTTCTTTCAAGGTGGCACGCTTGTTTTGCAAGACGTTCCCGAACAGGAGCAGTTGGCGGCCCCGTTTCAATGGATCAAAGGGCGCTGGCGTTGCGAGGGCTATCACTATCGCGCATTGCGGCCCATCCTCCATCAGCTGGCTATTCAGAATACAGTTCCGCGCTGGAAGTCGCTCAACTTCACGCTCCATGATGCTCGTGAGCCGCACGATTATCAAGTGGAAGCGTTGACGGCGTGGGATCAGGCAGGACAATGTGGCAGCATCATTTTGCCGACCGGCGCGGGTAAAACGTTCCTCGCTATTCAGGCAATCCATCGGGTGAACCGCTCCACAGTGGTTGTTGCGCCAACTATTGATCTGTTGCATCAATGGTACGCCCGGCTCGTGCATGCCTTCGGGACGGAGGTTGGCGTCTATTATGGCGGTGAGAAAAAGGTTTTGCCTCTGACCGTGACGACCTATCATTCGGCGGGCGATCTGATGTCCGATTACGGCAATATGTTTAAGCTGCTGATCTTTGATGAGGTGCATCATCTGCCCGCCCCCAGTTGGGGCGAGACGGCGCTGATGTCGCCAGCACCTTTGCGGCTGGGTCTGACGGCGACGTATCCTCAGGAGCACGAGCAGGGCAACGGTCGCTGGCATGTCGATGAGTTGATCGGCCCGATTGTGTATACGAAGCGGATGGAGGATCTCGTCGGGCTGCAACTGGCGCGCTATCGTACACAGCGGGTGCGCATTGACTTGACCGACGAAGAACGTGCGCGCTATGATAGCGATCATGCAATCTACATGGGCTTTGTGCGCACGCGACGCCTGCCGCAACGTCATGGGCCGGGCTGGTTGCTTGAGTTGATGCGGCTCTCCGCGTTTGATACCCAGGCCAGGCGCGCACTCCTGGCTCGTCAGCGCATGCAGCGTCTTCTGGCGCATGCGGAAGGCAAGTTCACGTTGTTAGAACATCTACTACAGGAGCATGTAACCGAACGAATCCTGGTCTTTACGGAGCATAATGCTGCTGCCTATGAGATTGCCCGGCGCTATCTCGTCCCCGTCATTACTCACGAAACCCCGGCTGCCGAGCGCAAACAGATCCTCGATGGCTTTCAATCCGGCATCTATCGCGTTATCGTGACCTCACGCGTCCTCAATGAAGGGGTCGATGTGCCAGAATCGAAGGTGGCTATTGTCCTTGGTGGTACGTCCGGCGCTCGTGAATATGTGCAACGGTTAGGTCGCGTTTTGCGGAAGGTTGAACATAAAGAGGCGATCCTGTACGAAGTGATTGCGCGCAAGACGATAGAGGAAGGCAAGGCCCAGCGGCGGCAGCGAGCAAGAAAGGCTCTCGCAGGCTAAAAGAGATCAAACATAGAGCGCGATCATCGATAATAACTCATCTATATCAAACGGTTTTGCCAGAAAATCTTCCGCTCCTGCCTGACGTGCCGTTTCCTCGGCACCTGGATGTGCTGAGAACATAATCACAGGTATATGCTTCGTCTCGTTCTGGCTTTTGAGATACCTCACGATATCCCGTCCATCTTTACCTGACAGCAGAACATCCAGTAAAATCAGGTCTGGCAATCCACTATTACGCAGCTGTTCAAGATACTCGCCCTTGTCGGAGGTCAAAATTGTATAGCCCTCTTCCTCTAAAATCACCTGGAGGAAGAGCAAAATATCCGGCTCATCGTCTACTACCAGTATTTTCTTCGACTGACGTTCCATTCTTTCTCTACCTTCTCCGCTTGGTTTGTGAAATTGCTCTCTATCTCATTATTCCTCTTCGTGAAGGAGGGGTAGGAGGACCGAAAACGTTGTTCCCATGCCCTTTTGACTGCTGACCCTGATCCGGCCGTGATGCCGCTCGACAATCTCTTTAGAGATGTGCAGGCCAATGCCAAGCCCTGGATACGTTTTTAGATCCGGCTCATTGATTTGGTAGAAGCGCTCAAAAATCTGTTCCTGATAGTCTGCTGCTATGCCAATACCAAAGTCTTGCACGCGTATGACGGCGCTGTTCCCTTCTTTCGTCACCTGTATGAGGACCTTGTTAGCCTTTGGAGAATACTTGATGGCATTGGTGAGCAGATTGATAAAGACCTGTCCTATGCGATCTCTATCACCCAGAATGCGCACATGCTGTTCGCGTGTGGAGACGTCCAGTATCAGGGCATGAGTTGATGTGGTGCCCTGCACGTTTTCGATAATTTCTTCAACCAGCTCATCCAGTTCAAACGGTTCTTCACGATATTCGAGGCGTCCAGCCTGAATTTTGGAGAGATCCAGTAGATCACTAATCAGCTTGGTGAGCTTGTTCAACTGGGTATCCATGCGAGCCAGGAAGCGCAAGGACTCTTCATCGCCGAGCCGTTGAAAGCGTCGGACCAGCAATTGGGTAAAGCCTTTGATGGAGGTGACGGGTGTTTTCAGTTCGTGGCTGGCCATCGAAATGAAATCGTCTTTGCGTTGTTCTATCTCTTTTTGCCTGCTAATATCGCGCGCAATTTTAGCTGCCCCAATAATATGGCCTTCCGCGTCTTTGACTGGAGAGATGCTCAGAGAGACATTGACGCGCGTGCCATTTTTTCTGACGCGCACCGTTTCAAAATGCTGAATGCGGATGCCCTGCCGCAGATTACGAATGATCGTATCTTCTTCCGAGCGCAATTCAGGGGGAATAATCATGATAATTGGTTGACCGATTGCCTCTTCAGCGCTATAGCCAAAGAGTTGTTCGGCGGCGTGATTCCAGCTTGTAATGATGCCTTCCAGCGTTTTACCGACGATGGCATCGTTGGATGATTCAACGATAGCTGCCAGCCGGTAGTGCTCTTCCTCGCGGCGTTTGAGCAGCTCTTCGGTCTCTTTGCGTTCGGCCAGCTCCTCCTGAGCCTCCTGATAGAGACGGGCGTTATCGAGGACGAGAGCGAGGCGACGCGCAATCTCGGTAGCAAAATCGAGATCATCCTGTGTGTAGTGTCGATGGGGTTGGACAGAAGAGAAGGTGATGGCTCCCATGGTTCGGCCACGAACTATCAGAGGCGCACCCATATAGGATTGTAGTCCGAGCGTATGAATGATCGGGAGAGCGGCGGGATTCTCCTGTCCAAGCGGGGTTAGCGTCTCTTCGGTGATGACCGAGATCAGTTCAGGCTGCCCGGTCTCCAATAATGTCTGTACGCCGTGTGTAGCGCTGATGCGACCCTGATACTGCTCGTAGAGGTCTTTCACCAGGGTAATTTTTTGCGGATCAATATGGCTGGCAACGATGGCCTTGATCTGGTGTTCGGCGTCGATCAGGACGATGCGGCAATAGTCCGCGAGATCTGGCACTATCAGATCGGCGACCTCTTGTAGGGTGATCTGGTGGTCAAGGGAGGAGATGTAGAGATCGCTAATCTGGCTCAACAGGTGCTGCCGCTCTTCGATCTGCTTGCGGTCGGTGATATCGTGAAAGTTTGTGACGATGGCCTGAATTTCTGGCTCTTGCAAAAGATTAGTGCTTGTTGATTCAACCCAGCGCCACGATCCATTTTTATGCAGTATCCTGAATTGTTGGGTCTCGCTCAGACCAGGTGTGGCGACGAGCTGCTGGAATGCCTCGGCAAGCGAGGGGATGTCATCGGGATGAATGAGCGTAAAGCCATTGAGCTGGATAAACTCTTCCGGGCTGTAGCCCAGGACGCGTTGAATGGAGGGGCTGGCATAGGAGTAGTTGCCGTTTTGATCTGATAAAAGGATTACATCGTTGCCATGCTCAATTAAGGCACGAAAATGCTGCCCATTGAACTGCAAGATACCCCGTGTGTGGTGGTTGATCGAGGTTGGCTGTAGGGCTTCCTGACTTTTTGATTGCTCAATGGTCATCGTTGTATCCTTCATAATAAAAGCAAAAACATGCAAACGTACCCTTAAATAATAGTCTCTTTCCTGGTGCTACTATAGCATTTTTCTCTCATCTTCACAATCTTAAGCCACGCGCGTTCTTACTGCTCAGCATCTTTTTTGCGTCTCTTTGATGGTTTTCGTGGAGCTTCGGGGCGCGGACCATAGACGCGCTTGGCCATGTTTTCGACGGTCTCCATAACCTCTTTCATGACCGGTTTTTGTTGAAAGAAGATCACCTCACTTACTGTGTCCTTAAAATCTTCTTCCGTGACGTTGAGCTTCTTATAGACAAGCAACAGGAGGTGAGAGCAATTGGCGGCTCTGACTTTTTCGATCTTGCGTCTGAGATACTGGGGATGCCAGAAGCCGACCAGTTCGATCAAGATCTTGCGGCTTTCGTCCTGCTCGTCAACCAGCGCGAAGTCCGGGATCATGACGGTATCTCCCAGCAGCAAAACATCGCTTTCGCGCCTGAGTTGCCAGTGGCCACGCTTTTCGCCTATCTTTTGCTCAAATTCGTGGGCGAAGTCGGCTTCGAGCTGGCTATCGAACATGCCTGCACGTTTGAAGTGGGAGCGTAGAGCGCTATTATGGTCGAGGCGATAGATCATCGTTGTCTGTGCCTGGGGAGGCCGCACCTGTGCCAGCAAGCGCCAGCGCTCGCACAGCAGCAGAGCAGGGAGAAAGACGGCCATCTGTCGCCCATAGCGCAAGGTTGACGAGACGAACGGCGAGATCGGGCCATCAATGGTAATGCGATAGCCACCATCTTCTATCGGCTCGGCCCAGAACATGAGTTTACATAGCTTGATAAAATGCCATAGTTCTTTGTAGTTGGAGGCAACCTCGATGATGATTTCAGATGCCCAATAGAGGACTCCACGCGCCAATTCCAGGTTATAGCGCATGATGAGTTCTTCGGAGGTCCAGCTCGGCCCAACGTCACTGAGAATGTAGTTGGCGGTTCTATCGGCGAAGATGGCCTGCTCGATCTGCTCGATTGTCGTTCCTAGCTCGGCGGCGATCTCCTGCATGATCTCCTGACGCGTCTTTGCCTGAAATAGCTGTGGTTGCGCAAAGGCCGGACCTTGCGTGAAGAGCTTTTCGCGCAGTTGAGCGGGCACTATAGGGCTTTCCTGTGGAACGAACGTGGCGGCGTCGCAGAGAACTTTTACCAGGCCTCGTATCACTGTATAATCGGTGCGCTCTCCCTCATACGCGTTGACCGTATCTTCCCATGCATGCTGTGTGGAACCGGCACGCTGGCGAAAAAGCGCAATGAGATCGGAGGCTGTTTGTTGCCAATGTGTATCGTGGGGCGCGATCATCTCTACGCCCAGCTCCGTTCCCCTCTGACGTAAGAGCGGCTTGACCAGATCGGCGGTGAGCATACTGTCCCTTCTACTTGTTCTTTTAAGAACGTTTGAACCACTACCTTGCTGCATTTTAGAGTATGAACCTCATGTTGTCAATCTGAATATGTCGAATGGTTGAACAATTTAGAACGTCTAGCCTGTCGTAGTGGAGCGATTATAAGTTGTAACAACCAAAATATCGCTCCACTACGAAATACCTTACCGGGTTTGTTCGTAAAAACTCATTATCGCGGAAAAGCAGAAGGCCGCGATAAATTGCTCGACTACGACATGGGTGACAATATAGTCCCAATTCCAGCTTTAGCATGTTCAATAAGAAAGATAAAAGGTAGGGAAAATATAGCTGAGTGGAACTTTTGTTCTCTTGACTCGTATTACTATAAAGACCATTTGTACTATCTGGATACTGTTTGCAGCAGATGTGGAGGGATACCTATGGCATCGGTTATTACCCGGCAAGGGAAACGAGTAGAGGTCATTTCGCAGAACGATTTGCGCTCTCCCGTCAATCAGGGGACATATGTGCGAGCGTATTGTCATATTCATGGCAGCGATCATCAGCGTTCGCTCTCCATTCGTCGCTCCAGCGGTTGGGGACACTGTTTCAATGCTGCCTGTGATGCGGTGGTACTGGTTGCCGAGTGGAACCCCTCTGTTGCTGCTCGTTTGCTGCATGGTCAGGAGCAGGATGTTGTTGCATCTCACGTAGCGACTTTTTCCTGGCCGCAGCAGCAACGTTTGCCCCTGGCGCTCCAACCGATGCTGCTGCATGTCGTGGAACCCCCACTGCCCTGGCAACAGGACGAATTACATGGACTTGCTCGGGTTGAGAGACAGATGACGAAGGCGCTGCTTCGTTCGCAGCGAGCGCAGGCGTATCTGGCCGGACGTGGTATCCCTCTCTCCTTTGCACATGATGCAGGGGTGGGTTATCTCCCACCAGTCATGCTCTCTCATGTGCCAGCGCATCAGTCGTTGCTGCAAAGATGGGCCGCGCGCATGGTTTTTCCACTGGCGACGCCAACCGAACAGGGATATATTGGCCGCAGTCTATGGGGATGGCAACCCGGCATGGATGAAAATATGCACAAGGCGGTGCTGGAACGTTATGAGGGCAAAAGCGCGGCGCGACGCTGGATGAAGACGAAGCCAGCGGGCTGGTTCTCTGTCCCATTTGAACAACTGGCCCCTCGCTTGATCCTGGTTGAAGGAGCCTTTGATCGCCTGACACTGCTGGCAGCTGGCTTTGATCGGCGCGAGGTCGTGGCGCTGGTCGGAACGGCGCTTCAGATCGAATGGTTGCCGCCCCAGGTTCACAGCGTCGTACTGGCCCTCGATGGCGATCAGGGAGGCCAGGAGGCGGCACGGCGCATGGCTGACCAGTTGAGGCAGGAGGGTTTTGCTGCTGAGATCTGTCTGCCATCGGCTGATTCGTGGGGGAAAGATTGGAATGAGCGCTGGCGACGGATTGGCCGGGAGGGAATCCAGCCTCTCCGCGCCTTCTGTCCTGCGCTACGCACGGCTTGATTGGCTCTCTCTGTCAGGTTCTTTCTCTGCATCCTCCTCGTGATAGCGTTGTATCCACTGCTCAGATAAAGCATCCGCCTGTTGTTTCATGCGCCTGGCACTAAAAAGCGGTCGGTCTGGTATAGCGATATCAAGATAGCGCAAAATCTGTAGCGCAGTCTCTTCATATGCAGAGACGAAATCTTCGTAGACGACGGTAAATGGGGCGATGTCGTTCTGGATAAAGAATTGTTGCCATGCAGCTTCATTCACTTCAAGTTGCTGTTTCAGATGGTTAATAGCTGCGAAGTTGAAGGTGAGAGGCTGGTGATGGAACTGTCCCCCGGGATGCATATCCTCGTCGAGTTTCCATGCCTGCGTTTGAATTGCCTTCCAGAGCGAGACAGCTTGCCGCACTTTGTCACGGCGTATCACAGTGATGTAGCGAAGGTTGGGAAAGATGGTGGCAAACAGTTGAGGAACGGGCAAGACGCTGTACTGAGGGATGGTTCGCAGATTGCTCACAAAATCGTCAAGGTAGCCCCACATTACTTTTGCCCCGAAAACGCCATTAGGAGTTGTCGCTTGCTCGATGGTTCGGGCGAGATACTCGCCATAGTCTGTATCTGAGATGTATGCTGGTGGTGGACCATCGCTAGCGCCCAGCAGCGCAATGAGTTCCGCATTTTCCACGCCAGTAAAGTATTCTAATGGTCTTCTGGGGCGGCCCGACTCCTTCAGCGACTCAAAGTATTCCTCTGGTCTGCCTGCCAGACCAGTGTTGATCAGCGCTTCACACAGTAAAGTGCTTCCGCTGCGCGGTGTTGCACAGATGAGGTAAGAGCAGAGCGGGGACATGAAAACCTCCTGCTTAAACAAATCTAGCTGCCTGCGACAGGAACTCCATCATAACATATTTGTCCCCAATAAATCACGATGGGGTCTATGCTAGACAGTACCATAGATTTACCATTCTTTCAAGTTATTTACTTTATTCCAAAAAGTTATTAATATAGAGGGAGAGGAGTTTTTATACTCTTCCATTGTGAGTAACAATTATGGGCCAGGAAAATATTAGATAGAAAAAGTCGTGCTATAATATGGTGTATCAGATGTTATATCATATACACCCGCAAACGACGTGGTTTTATGCAAGGAGTTGTGTACATGCAAGCAAATCAACCTAATATTCTCTATATTCACTCTCACGATACGGGGCGCTATGTGCAACCTTATGGACATGCTGTTGACACGCCAAATATACAAGCTCTGGCCGAGGATGGTATTTTGTTTCGCCAGGCGTTTTGTACTGCCCCGACCTGCTCGCCCAGCCGGACCAGCCTGCTCACTGGCCAGTATGCGCATAGTGCAGGCATGCTTGGTCTCGCCCATCGTGGCTTTGCGCTGCATGATTATCGACAACATCTCCTGCATACCCTGCGCGATGCTGGTTACTATGCGGCACGAATTGGCGAGGAACATATCTCATCCGATTCCTCTCAGGTCGGCTATGATTACGTGGCTCCCCTCAAAGAGACGCACGCTGCTGTGGTGGCTCCTACGGCTGTGAGCCTGTTGCGCGATGGCTTATCACAACCGTTCTTCCTCTCGGTTGGCTTTTCGGAGACGCACCGGGACTATCCGCCAGAGGATGCGCACGAGGTCAACTATACGCTGCCACCTGCACCGTTGCCCGATACTCCCGAAATCCGGCGCGATATGGCTGCTTTTAAGGCCAGCGCACGCGAACTGGATCGCGGTATTGGCGCGGTTTTGGATGCTCTGGAGCAGCGTGGTCTGGCGGAAAACACGCTGGTGATCTGTACCACCGATCACGGGCTAGCTTTTCCACGTATGAAGGGCTTTCTGACTGATTCTGGTATCGGCGTGATGTTGATTATGCGTGGACCTGGAGGTTTTCGTGGGGGCAAAGTGTGCGATGCTCAAATTTCCCAGATCGATATCTTCCCGACCATCTGCGACCTGCTGGAAATCGACTGCCCATCCTGGCTACAAGGCCAATCGTTGCTGCCGCTCATTCGTGAAGAGGCCGAACAGATTCATGACGCCATTTTTGCTGAGGTCAACTATCACGCCTCGTATGAACCAAAGCGAGCCGTCCGTACGCGCCGCTGGAAGTACATTCGCCGCTTCGACGATCACGTGGGACCGATCCTGCCCAACGTCGATGATAGCCCCTCGAAGAACGTTTTGCTTAAAGCTGGTTGGCAGCAGCAGATACGACCATTGGAGGCGCTCTACGACCTGATCTTTGATCCTATTGAATCATGCAATCTGGCCTCTGATCCCTCAATGGCAGGGGTGTTGGAGGAGATGCGTATTCGTCTGGAAGAGTGGATGCGTGAGACCAACGATCCCCTGCTGCAAGGTCCGGTGCCTGCCCCCGTTGGAGCGGAGCTAAATGATCCCGATCAGATCTCTCCTGACGATATTACCTATCGTGTTGTATAGCGCCAGAAGTTGGTATAGAATACGTCAGGTATTGGAGAAGGTCAATTCGCAACTCTTCGTTCAACTGCCATCAGGAGTGCTATCGGCTAACATGCTCATGGCGGCATATCTTACTTATAAGGAGAGCTACGATGATAGACGTGAATGAAATCCTGGCGGCTTTTTTTCAAAAACGGCCTGCCTGCGATAGCGATGGAGTGTTTCATTATCTCCTGCGAGAGAGGGATGGAGCGCTGGTGGTTGATATCACTCCATACGGGCCTCAGTGGACGGCTGATTTCCTGAGAGATACCTTGATTATCGATTGTATCCGCGACGAAATATGTCTGGGCTGGGGCGACTATCGCGCAACTCTCGGTTCATTTCCTGTGGAGACTCTGCTATTCAGGGATGACGAAGACGACAAAAGGCTTATCTTTGTTTGCTCAGATATCGTTGCTACCATCGACCTTCCTCCTTCTGAAGTGCTTCAGTTTCGGGTTGATCGCCGCGACTTCTTCTACAACATGATCTATGAAGAGCAAATTGATCGTGTTCTCTCGGCACAAAGATGAATAACCTTCATCGTTACGTGATTATTAGTGCGTTCGGCAAATGAGAAAGGGGAAGCGCCACCCGTGTATGGCAGGGGCGATGGCTTGTCCTCGCCCAGCTTCCCAGGCGGCGCAATGGGGTAAATCAGGGCGAGGACAAGCCATCGCCCCTGCCATACACGATCATTCCCAAGATTTCGCGGATATGCCGATAATCGTGCAATTGCGAATTTTACAGTGTAAAGGCTAGCGCGAATGATACACTTTATCAGCCGCCGCCAGGGCTGCTCCTGGCGTAACCTGCACACCGCAGCGGGGTAGCACATGCTCTAGTGCAGCTAGCAAGGTGTCCACGCTCTTGCGGTTGGCGTTGTAGCCCATCATGCCGATGCGCAAGAGGCGCCCCTTGAGCTGGCCGAGGCCACCGCTGATCTCGATATCATACTCGCTCAGGAGTTGTTGGCGAATGGCTAGCTCGTTCGCTTGTTCCGGCAAATACACGGCGGTCAGGACTGGGAGCGCGCAACCGGGCTGCGTGTATATCTTCAACCCTAATGCCTCGATGCCAGCTTTGAGCGCATCGCCATGCAACTGGTGACGCGCCCAGCGTGCCTCCAAACCTTCCTCCATCGCTATCCGCAACGCCTCGCGCATGCCGTAGATCAGGTTGCTACAGATGGTATGGTGATAGAAGTGGTCGCCGTTCCAGTAGCGATTGAGCAGTTGCAGATCAAGATAATAGCTCTGCACTGGCTTGCGCCGATTCTGGATCGCCTGCACCGCCCGCTCGTTGAGCGTCACGGGAGCCAGCCCTGGCAGCGCGCCCAGACATTTCTGGCTGCCCGAATAACATGCATCGATCTTCATCTCGTCCACGTTGATGGGGATACCGCCCAGGCCGCACACGGCATCGACCACAAATAGCGCGTTGTGAGCGTGGGTGACTCGTTCCAGATCGGCCAATGGCTGATGCAGCCCGGTGGAGGTTTCCGCAATGACGGTGGCGAATATCTTGGCGTGAGGATACTCCTGAAAAGCTCGCTCAAGCTGTGCTGCCTCCATCGGTTGGCCCCATTCGACCGGCAGATTGACCACATGAGCGCCTGCGCGCCGCGAAATCTCCGCAATCTGTCCACTGAAATAGCCCACGTTGCCAACCAGAATCGTATCGCCCTCTTCTAACAGGTTGGTCAATACCGCCTCGGCTCCTGAGAAGCCCGAACCAGAGACGCAGAGGGTCATCTCGTTGTTTGTCTGGAACATCCAGCGCAATAGCGCTGCGGTCTCTTCCATGATTTTGAGTAGGACTGGATCGAGATGGCCGAGTTGGGGAGCCGCCGAACTCAAGAGGACGCGGGGGTCAACGTTGCAAGGGCCGGGGCCGAGTAACAGGCGATTGGGTAGATTCAATTCGCCCAGTGCTACCATAGCTGAATCAGTTGCGACCTGTGCCATAAGATATGCGCTTACCTTTCATCGTTGTACAAAACAATCAGACATTGTTTCATTGTATCTTTGATCGAGAGCGGGATCAAATCTTGCTAGACCAGAGCCTCCGGGTTGAGGATATTGGGAGGACGCTGCTCGCTGGCATGCGCTACGATGTTCTCGCTCGCCATTGTTGCCATGCGGGTGCGGGTCTGATGCGAGGCGCTGCCAATGTGCGGCAGCAGCACAACATTCTCCATACTCAACAGCTCAGGCTCAACGGCTGGCTCGTTCTCAAAGACATCCAGACCGGCCCCGGCGATAGTGCCACGCTGAAGCGCTTGTACCAGCGCCTTCTCGTCTACCATCGGGCCACGCGCCGTGTTGATCAAAAAGCTGCTCGGCTTCATCATCTCTAACTCTTTTTCACCGATAAGATGGTGTGTCTCCGGTTTGTAGGGGGCTTGCAGACAGACAAAATCGGATTGGCGCAGTAGATCTTCCAGCGAGACATAGGTAGCATTGTAGCGCTGTTCCTCTTCGGCTGGCAAGCGGTGCGTGTTGTGATAGAGCACCTTCATATCAAAGCCGCTGGCTCGTTTGGCGACCAGCTTGCCAATTCTGCCCATCCCAATGATACCTAGCGTGGCGTGGTGGACATCTGCCCCACAAAGCAGCAGCGGGCCCCAGCCGGTAAATTTACCCGCACGCAGGAAACGTTCGGCTTCAGAGATGCGCCGGGCGATTGCCATCAACAGGCCAAAGGTCAGGTCGGCGGTGGTATCGGAAAGCACGCCTGGTGTGTTGGTGATGGCGATATTGAGCCTCGTTGCAGCAGCGACATCGATATTGTTGTAGCCAACAGCCATGTTTGCTACCAGCTTCAGACGTGGCGTTGCGGCGGCGCAAGCTTCTAATAGACGTGCATCGATGGTGTTGGTGACGAGACAATACAGATAATCGTGGCCGGGGGCGCGCTGGAGCAGTTCGTCGGCGGACCAGATCACGCCCTCCTCCCGATTGGCCTCTACATCGCCGACAGCTTCCAGTAGTGGATACGCTGCCTCTGGTACTTGCTGAGTCACAAGAATCTTTGGTCGATCTGCCATGAAATTTTCCTCACGAAAAATAGAGTACCCTCATTGTACCAGATGATTTAATGAAGGCGAGTTCAGAGAGTCAAATATAACAACATACAGAACAGAGTATGCTGGATCAGGAGGGCGCAAGATGAAATATCAGGTTACTTATCGTCTCAGGCATCCTCAAGTGTTGCCAGCGACCTCACGGGCGGTCGTGGATGCGCACAGCCATAGAGAACTGGATGCACGTTTAGCCAGAATTAAAATGAAGTGGCAGGAGCAGGGCTATACAGTTCAGATCGTGAAGGTGATTGCCGGGTTGCGTCAGAGCATATAGGCTCATTATCTCGCCTGTTGTTGCAGATAGGCATGTACCTCTGCGGCGGAGTCAAGCGCGAGGGCGTGCGTGGCAATACTACGCGCCTCAACAGATGTATAGCGCCGTATCGCCTGCTTGACAAGCGGGATGGCGAGTGCGTTCATGCTCAACTCATCGAGTCCCAGGCCAAGCAGAACTGGTGTTGCCAGTGTATCACCTGCAAGTTCTCCACAGATGCCCACCCAGCGATGGTGGGGGCGAGCCGCTTCGATGACCATCTGGATCAGGCGAAGTACGGCGGGATGCAGAGCATCGGCCAGTCCGGTAACGGAGGTGTTGGTGCGGTCGGCTGCCAGGGTATATTGTGCAAGATCATTGGTACCGATGCTAAAAAAGTCCACCACCTCGGCCAATCGGTCGGCGATCAGGGCCGCTGCAGGCACCTCGACCATGATTCCTATCTCACAATATGTAGCCGCCTCGATGCTGCGTGCGCTCAGATCAGCCCTCGCCTGTTCGATATAGTACCGCGCCTGATGAATCTCCTCGCATGAAGTCACCATCGGGAACATGATTTTCAGATGGTGGCCCGCGCCCGCCCGTAACAGCGCCCTCAGTTGCGTCTGAAATAGCTCTGGCAACATGAGCGTGAGGCGCAACCCGCGTATGCCCAGGAAAGGATTCATCTCAACTGGCAATTGTAGATAAGAGGCCGGCTTGTCTCCACCAATATCGAGCGTGCGCGCCACGACTGGATGCTGTCCCATCCCTTGCATGATCTCTCGATAGACCGCCGTTTGTTCCTCTTCATCAGGAGCCGCGTCGCGATTGAGAAACAGGAATTCTGTGCGTAGCAGTCCAACCCCTTCGGCACCGTACTCTAATGCTGCTTTTGCCTCGGCGGGTCCACCCAGATTGGCCGCGATCTCAATGCGCTTCCCGTCCAGTGTCGTGGCTGGTTGATGAGCATATTTGAGCGCTTCCTGTTGACGCTGTGAGTGGGCGTTGATGCGCTGCTGATACTGGGCAATGGTTGCCGCGTTCGGCTCGATCAGCACCGTGCCGTGCGTGCCATCAACAATAACGAGGGTGTCGTTGTCCAGGTGGCGAATATCGTCTCCCAGCCCCACAACTGCCGGGATGCCAAGCGCTTTCGACAGGATTGCGACGTGTGATGTGGGGCCACCAGAGGAGGTGCAGAATGCCAGCACTTTCTTCTTTTTCAGCACAACCGTATCAGAGGGGCCAGATCAGCCGAGACAATCACCACCGGTTTCTCCAGATGGGTTGCCTGCGCGCTTGCACCTTGCAAAATGCGCAGCACGCGTTGCTGAACGTCTTCGATATCCTGTGTGCGTTCGGCAAGGTATTCATCGCCCAACGTACGCAGCGTTTCGGCGTATGAATGGATCGCCTCCTGCCAGGCATATTCAGCATTGCAACGCTGTGCCTCAATGGTGGAGCGCACCTGTTGAAGCAGGTCGGGATCGCTGAGGAACATCTCATGGACTTCAAAGATGGCCGCTTCTCCACTGCCACCATCTCTCATCGCCTGGACGGAGAGCGCATTGACCTCCTGTTGAGCCTGATGGAGCGCCTCCTGGAGACGACTGATTTCTTGCTCCGGGTGTTCTACCTTCTGGCGCTCGACAACAAGCTTGGGAACCTCATAACAGAGAATTGGTCCGATGGCGAGGCCGGGTGAAGCGCCGATCCCCTGTAACGTCTTTGTAGGCATCGTTGCTTACTCCGTTTCGTCAAAATTGCTCTGGATCAGGGTACTTAACACTTCAACTGCTGCTTGTTCGTCGTCTCCTTCGGCGGCGATACGTACGTGGTCGCCCATGCGTACAGCGGCGGTCATGACCGACAGGATGCTTTTCGCGTTGGCTGGCGAGGTTCCTTTGGTCAGATTTTCAATGGTAATACGTGAAGAATATTTGGCGGCCTGGCGGACAAATATTGCCGCTGGCCGGGCATGCAGGCCCACTTTATGCTGAACAACCGCCTCGTTGGATGCACTCATGAAGAACTCCTTTACCAGGACATTATAGCTGCAAACTGTCTGGATCGTTCTGACGCAGAGTCGAATCCGCAACTACTTCTAATACGGGCTGGATGGCAGCAAGGAGTCGGTTCTTTGGCATCTCAACAGTTCCCTGTGTCGGGCTGGCCTCTACTGTCTGTCCATCATTGGACGCAGGTTCCTGGGCCTGAGCGATGGGCGTTTGTGTGGCCTGCTGCTGGAGCAATTCTAGCGTCACACGCCGCGCGGCCTCTCTGATCGCTTGCATTCGTGCTGAAGAAAGAGCAGGTTCTCCTAGTTGTTTATTGTGCTGACTGGGTTTCGATTGCATGCTGAAAACCTCCTCGCTATGATCTTCGTGAAGAATACTCATATCGTTAGCATACCACGTTCTTCTTGTGTAAAACCATTCCTCTCTATAGTTTGTTCGGACCGGTATGTATTATTGTTCTTCTTGCAAGGCGATGGTGCGCAATGTCCAAGCGACCCCATCTTGATCGTTGGATGGCGCGATCAGGTCGGCAACGGCTTTGACCTCCGGTACAGCATTTCCCATCGCTACCCGCTTGCCAACGACCTCAAACATGCTGAGGTCGTTGCGACTATCGCCAATGGCGAGAATACGCTTCAGGTCAATATTAAGCTGAGCCGCAAGTCGTTGGATCGCCTCGCCTTTGGTGGCGTGTATCGAGGTAATCTCCAGGTACGGTGGCGCAGAATAGGTCATATAGATAGGAAGGTGGTGCTGTTTTAACTTCGCCTCAATACCCTGAACGATGGCAGGATCTTGGCACATGTAGACCTTGACCGGCTCGATATGCGCATGGAGAATATCATCTGCTCGAATAAAGTGTGCTTTAAATTCATCTGCTACGGTAATATCAATCTTATATGCTTCCGAAAGGTAGTGCAGTTCTTCTTCGCTGCCTTCATAGAAGATACGATCTGATTCTTGAAAGATGATGGGTGCGTGGGCCTCGCGTGCGTATTGCACGATGACGCTCAGCACTTCCGTTGGCATCGCACTATAATACAGGGTCTTGTTGCTCACTGGATCGATGATATGAGCACCGCTGGAACTAATAAAGGGCAGCGTCAGGGCCAGTTCTTTCACAAAGGGGTCCATCGTCAGGCGTGCGCGGCCTGATACCAGTGTGACGCCAATATTGTGTGCCAGCACGTCGAGAATCGCCGCCTTCGTGCCCTCGGTGAGACGATTCTCCGAGTTCACCAGTGTACCATCGACATCAATAGCCACAAGATCATAAGGATATGCCATAGTGTTGTATTCCAATCTGCCTTTCTTTTGCGTGTACAAAAGCTATCGTTTTCCCTTTAATTTACAATCAAGAGGGGTTTGTCAGAGGATTGAGTGAGAGGCACCTGGACGACCAATGAAGCCTCTACTTCTATTTTCGCTTGCTCGTTGGGTGCTGGTCAAGGGGCAAACAGAATTGTTAGAAAATCCTTAATTCTTTGTCGATGTGCTCTGCCACGCTCAAGAAGATTTGACATGTATGATTGAGCAAATTATACTGTAATGTATACTGAAGGAACAGTAATAGTTTATACCTGTCTGGCGTAAATGATTTTTTGTGCAAAAGAGAGACAGGGCTGACCGCCATCATAAGGGATGCGGCAGGCTGACACGTCCAGAACGCGAATGTTTGAGGCACGAAGAATTTACGTGGTTGTGTGGCGATATCTCCCCATCGCAAGATGGGGAGATATCCGTTGGGAAGGAGTATCGTATGTCAAACGCGTTACCTCACGGATACATGGCGCTCGTGGGAAGTGAGCGGAACTTGCCTGCTCAGGCTCGTCTACTTGGGTCGGTCGATCCTCAAGAGCAACTGGAGGTGAGCCTCTATTTACGTCCCCCCGCTGGTAGTGATCTGACCAGCTTGCTGCAACAGCGCACAGAGTCCGGCGCCCCTCATCTCGGCCCTCATTTGACGAGAGTAGAATACCTGTCACGTCGTGGCGCAACAGCTGAGGATATTGCAACTGTTGAGCGCTTTGCCCATGACCATCAACTCACAATCGTACGAATAGACCAGCCAGCGCGCAGAATGACCCTCTCCGGCACGGTGGCACAGATCAGCAGTGCCTTTGCCCTTGAGATCCAGCACTACGCATTGGCAGAAGGCACTTTTCGTGGTCATAGCGGCCCCATCTACCTGCCACATGAGTTGAGTCAGATCGTTGTTGGTGTGTTTGGCATCGATAATTTCCCGCTGGCAACCCCATACATTAGATATGCGCAAAAACCGGCCGCTGGCAGCTCCTTTTCACCGCGCGATGTTGCTTCTCTGTACGATTTTCCGCTGAAAAACGATGGCAAGGGTCAGACCGTCGCCATTATCGAGCTAGGAGGCGGGTATCGCACAAGCGATTTTCAGACTTACTTCCGACAATTGAACGTGCATATGCCAAACGTTGTAAGCGTCTCCGTTGATGGGGCGCGCAACAGTCCCACTGGCGATCCAAAGGGGCCAGATGGCGAAGTTGACCTGGATATCGAGATCGTGGGCGCGATTGCTCCGGGTGCTACTATCGCGGTCTACTTTGCTCCCAACAGCGTGCAGGGATTTGTCGATGCGATCACTTCGGCTATTCACGACACGACACACCATCCTTCGGTCCTCTCGATCAGTTGGGGCGCACCCGAAGACGCGTGGAGCAGTCAGGGTATCCAGGCGATGGATCAGGCGTTTCAAGATGCCGCCGCGCTGGGTGTGAGCGTCTGTTGTGCATCTGGCGATGGTGGCGCGTGGGATGGCGAGTATGATGGACGCGCCCATGTCGATTTTCCCGCCTCTTCGCCGTATGCTCTGGCTTGTGGCGGCACAACGCTCACTGCCGGGAGGAATAACACTATCAGCGAGACGGTCTGGAACAATGGTCCTGACAGAGCGACAGGCGGCGGCGTGAGCGATGCCTTTGCACTTCCTTCGTGGCAGACCGACGCCAACGTGCCCCCATCCGTGAACGATCAACACATCGGGCGTGGCGTGCCAGATATCGCGGGTGATGCTGATCCAGCCACCGGCTATCAAGTGCGCGCCGATGGGTCAAATATTGTGGTTGGTGGCACCAGCGCCGTTGCTCCATTGTGGGCGGCTCTGATCGCTCTGATCAACCAGCAGCGGAAGCAGCCGCTTGGCTACTTGAACCCGGTCCTCTACCAGCATGCCTCTCTCTTCATGGAGAATGCCGCCTTCCACGATATCACCACCGGCGATAACGGCGCATATCAAGCGGTTCCCGGCTGGGATGCCTGCACTGGCTTTGGCTCTCCCGATGGCGCTGCTCTGCTCAAGACGCTGCAACAATTGACCACGCCGGGTATGAAAGAAGTGAAACCAGAAGGATAAAAATCCAGATATAATCTCTGCGTTTGATCTTCTGAGGGGGAGAGAGATCTTCGGCAAAGACCAGCGTTGCTCTTTGCCGAAGATCTTTCTTATGGGCAAGAGTACAGGGCATTGCCAAAGAAGCTTACAGGTTCTATCTGAATTTGTCCCTATTTCCCTCTTTATAGTCAGTTGTCTTCAGATAGTATTGATGGTAGTTTAAAGTAGTATGATAAAGCAGCCTGAAGGAGTTTAATGCTATGGCAGGTGATGGTCCCAGAAAAAGAGAAATCCCGAACGCGCTCCCTTCAGCGAAAGAGAACTCCTGGAGTCCTCACGACGCAGGCCAATCCTCGCGAGGTGATAGTTCCGGCCTCAATCTTAAGAAGATTGTATTGGGCGCTGGTGTCGTGGCCGCTTCTGGCCTATTAGGAGGTGCTGAAGCAGCCGCACTCAAACCTGAAGCACCCGGAGCCGGTGCCTATCTCGCACAATCTACTGAAGTCGTCAATTCCAAATATGGAAGAGGTGCAGGCGAAGCCCCCATCTTAGGGCCAAACGAAAAAGCTCTAACTACTCCTGAAGTACCTACTCCCCCGACAGCGGCCCCTGATACGGTTACGGTTACTAAAACTGTAACTAGTGTAGAATATGTCACTTTCACTCAAAAAGTGGCGAATGACGGTAGCTCGGATGAATTCAATCCCAAGAGCTTTGGACTTGGAGCTCTAACTGTCGCGACCGCAGCGGCTCTAGGTGTTGGAGGTGCTGCTGGTGCTGCTGCCTTAAGGCGAAAGCTACAACAACCCCCTAACCGTGTTCGGGATAGAGGAGATGTTCGAACCGAGCATGGAGGAAGTTCGGAAATAGAATTGAGGCAGCAAGGGCGTACAGATCAACAAGCAGATAATCGGGATAAAGGAGGTGCTCAAGCTGAGCGTAGAGGAAGTTCGGAAACAGGCTTGGGGCCAGGGCCTGTAGATCAACAAGCAGATTATCGGGCTCAGGGCTTGTGAATTATTGCTGAGACCATTTTTGGGGGAAGGAGGAAGGCAGAAGCCTTGTGAGGATGGGAGGCAGAATGACGCCTGGTAGCGGCAATCTGAGAGGAGCCAGCACGATGGATCAGGGTAAGAGCAAGATTGCGGAGCGAAGCGAGAATCTGAGAAGCGGACTCAGTGCGCAGGCGGGATCGGTCTTCTCCAAAGGAGACATCGCGAACGTAATGAAAAGAGTTCTCAATGCTCCAATGACCCCGCACGAGGGCAAGTAAGCGTTGTGGATTGGCTTGGGTAGGAGTCAGAGAAGTAATCAGGTAGACTACTTCTCCGACTCGTTTTTCCCGTTTTGCCGCCAGAATATTATTCAACCTGACCCACTCATTCTCCTTCATTCTCAACCCTGTCAAGACGATCAGGAACATCCACCTATTTCATTTCATGTGATCCTGGTCGGATTGACATGTATCCTTCCAGGAGGGCGGCTCTCTAGGGAAGCGTGTTCAAATGTGGTTTAACCGTGTTTGCGAAACTATAGCTGTTGGAGGCGTCCCAACTGATCGACCAGTCCATCGCACCTCGAATCGTGGGATAGGTCGTTGATGGCTTGAAAGAGCCACAATTGTTGCCCGTTGCCAGGCAATCGAGCGCGGCATTCACGACCGATGGCGACACATAACCACCACCGGCAGAACTGGAGGCAGGCAGGCCCAGCCCGACCTGATCCGCGCGTAACCCTCCTTGCAATTGAATACAGGCTAGAGCCGTGATAAAGTCCTCGGTGCCTTGCGCATACACTTTCCCGTCACAGCCAAGCATCGTGCCGGAGTTGTAGTATTGCATGTTGACGATCGTCAGGATGCTTTTGATATTCAGCGCCAGCTGGAAGTAGCCGTTGCCGGTCGATTGCATGTCGATGGTCTGTGGGGCCAGCGTGATGATCAGGTTGGAGCCAACTTTGGAGGAAAGTTGTTGTAGCGCGCTACCCATATAAGTAGGATTGATGCCGTTCTCCAGGTCGATATCAACGCCGTCAAACTTATAGGTAGTGATCAGGCCATAGACGCTGTTGGCGAAGTTCGCGGCACTCGTTGCATCCGAAACGCTGATCGTGCCGTTCTGTCCACCAACGGAGATAATGACCTTCTTTCCTCTGGCATGCAGCGTGGCGACATCGCTGATGAACTGTGCGTTCGTGTAGCCTCCAAGCGCGGACGACAGCCCCGAATCGACGGAGAATGTCACGCCACCGGGATTGGCGGGATCGGCATTGGCGAAGGCGACCGCGATGATATCATAGTTGGAATTGACATCGCTGAGCCGGAGCGGGGTGGCACCATTCGTGAAATCTTGCCAGTAGCCCGTCAAGACATGCTTGGGCAGACTGCCGCAGTTTGTGCATGCCGTTGGCGTCGGAGTAGGTGTAGAAACTGTTGTTGGCGTCGAGGTGGGAGTTGATGTCTTTGTTGCAGTCGGCGTTGGTGTAGGTGTACTTGTGCCCGCCGGACCGGTCAGGTTCACGTCATCAACATAGACATTGCCCTGCGCGTACCAGCCATGCATATAGATCGTTATGCTGCTCGTTGAGGCCGTTGTGGTAAACGCGTACGAGAGCAGGGTATAGCTGGTACTGTTGGTCCAGTTGTTGCCGTAACTGTTGACGCCAAGATAGGCGTATGGCCCGTCCACATAGGCACTCAGTGTGTAGGCCGTGTTGGGCTGGACGCTGATGGTCTGGGTACACTGTCCTGTGGTGGAAGAGCTGGGAGTGAGTTGTAGCGCGTGGGAGCCGCCGTGAACCGGGCTGCTGACCACGACATCGCCAGCATCGCAACTCCAACCATTGAGATTGCCAGTCTCAAAATCTGGATTGGTGACAAGATTGTTGCCAGCTGCCAGGGCAGCTGATCCTCTGTTAAAAAACAGAAATGTCCCTATGCTACTGAGGACAAGAAATACTGTGACGGAGGTAAGCATGAGATGACGTGAAGAGTAACGCATGTAAAGCTCTCCTTGCTGTGATGAGTTTCGTTGTAGTCCTTTACGGCAAGCCTCAACTCATGTCTGCTGGCACAAACAGACACTAACACATTCCCTGTGTCGATAAGCTGCGAACCTGCCAGAAGCACAACTGCCTCTTAAAACTAAGCATAATCGATTCTGGTCTAATTATCAAGATGTCTATACCACCTGGGCCATAAGGAGCAGAGAAGTTTCATCACGACAGAGTTGCGACAAATTTGTAACACTTATGCCATCACTCTGCGACAAGTTACCGGTAACATAGAGAGAAAGCTATTGCAAAGCAGATGCAAAGACGGATCGCAAGCATATTTATAAAAAAATTATCAATCAGAGCGGCTTCTTTGGAAGAAAACAATTAAGGACGGATTACATTTATGCCTACTGGAACTTTGATGCTTTCAGCTTCTCAGCAAGCTTCTTTTGTACAACAGAGACCTGTTATTGCGTTACGGAATATTACGAAAAGTTATTGGATGGAGCAAACCCATGTTTCGGCCCTGAATAGCGTCTCGCTTGCGGTGCAGCGCGGCGAGTTTGTGACAATTGTTGGGCCGTCCGGGTCGGGAAAATCCACGCTGATGAATATGATCGGTTGCCTGGATCGTCCAACCAGCGGCGAATACTGGCTGGTTGGGCATCTTGCATCGCAGATGAAACGCGCAGAACTGGCGAAGATGCGCAATCGCTATATCGGTTTTGTCTTCCAGGGCTTTAATCTGCTGCCCCGCGATACGGCAATTGCCAATGTTGCCCTTCCGCTCATCTATAGCGGAGTGGGCAAGGCAGAGCGCGAGAAACGGGCACGGCAAATGCTGGAACTGGTCGGGCTAGGGGCACGCATACACCATCGTCCCTCGCAGCTTTCGGGCGGTCAACAGCAGCGTGTTGCGATTGCACGCGCTCTGGTGACGCGTCCGTCCCTTTTGCTGGCCGACGAGCCAACGGGTGCGTTAGATAGTCGCACCAGCAAGGAGATCATGGAGCTCTTCAAAGCGCTTCACCGCCAGGGAATGACTGTTGTTCTCGTGACGCATGATCCAGGTGTTGCCACTTCTGCGGAACGGCAGGTCATCTTGCGCGATGGCAGTATCATTCATGATGGTCCCGCTCTGCCTCTGGCTGAACTGCTGGCGGCGACCAGTATCGACTATGAAGAGAAGGACGCTCGCGAGGCATAACGAAGGAAACGGTGCAAATTATGAGACAAGTTGCGAAGGCTCCGCTCAATCCGCCCGTGCGCGTTGTGGATAGCGTGCCTCGTGTCAGAGACAGTGTAGAGAATATGCCAGGGGCCACGTTTGGTGGCATTTTTGGCAATGTCTTGCATGCTCTCTGGGCGCATCGCCAGCGCTCCATTCTCACCATGCTGGGCATCATCATTGGTATTGCCGCGTTTATTAGCGTGGTGACGTTATCGCAGGGGGCGACGGATCGCGTCCTCTCTCCCTATAACTTTCTAGCAACCATCATCACTGTCAGCCCTGCACGCGGCTCTGTGACGACGGCGAATCCATATATGCTCACGTCAGGCGATGTCCAGGCACTCGGCAAGCTCTCGCATGTGACCGGCATCAGCCCGATTATTGGCAGCTCCTCCACCGTCATCTACGGCAAGCAGGGATGGAGTACATCGGTCCAGGGCGTCTCCTCCACCTATCAGATCATGCAGAGCACGCAGATGACGATAGGCGAAGGCAGGTGGTGGGATGAGGGCGAGGAGCAGAGCCAGCGTGCTGTGGCGGTGATTGGGAGCGGGACGGCCAGCAGTCTCTTCGGCACGACCGATCCCATCAACCAGACGATCCGCGTCGATAAACAACTATATCGCGTAATCGGCGTGCTTGAGGCGACTGGTGGCAGAGGATCAGCCGATGATGTTGTTTATGTTCCCTATACCCGTGTGTTGAATCCGACTATCCCCAACCAGATTCAAACAATTATCGCCCAGGTTGATAGTACTGATAGCCTTGATAGCGTCTCAATGGAGATGCAGGTGTTGTTAGAGCAGCGCCATCACATTCTGCCAGGAACACAGGGCGGCTTTGAAATTACACAGGCCATTACCGAACTGCAACAGGGTCAGCAATCGTTGAGCATTCTGTCCGCACTGATGATCAGTATTGCCACATTCTCGCTTGTGGTGGGCGGCGTTGGCATTATGAATATGATGCTCGTCTCGGTAACAGAGCGCACGCGTGAGATCGGGTTGCGCTCGGCCCTCGGTGCGCAACCGATTGACATTACCCTGCAATTCTTGTTGGAAGCGTTAATGCTCAGTCTGATAGGCGGCGCATTTGGTGTGCTGTTCGGGCTGGGGCTGGCCTTTGCGATCACCAGCCTGGTTGGGTTCCCTTTCCTGGTCAGCATTTCCTCATTTGCGCTGGGCTTTGGCGTTGCAACGGCTATTGGTGTAGGCTTTGGCCTCTATCCGGCGATTCGCGCCTCGCGCCTTGATCCTATCGTGGCTTTGCGCAGTGCATAAGATTGGGGTCGGGAAACGATCAAACGTTGGCAAGAGCGGCATATAATAATATGGTAGGCGCTCTTGCCGACGTTGATTGTTTTTGATGGAGGAATCTTATGCAACCCTGGTCGTACAAGACTCATGGCCGTTATGAAGAACATGTGTTTGTTAGCGAGGTGCTGAAAGATAATCCTTTGCACGATGCGTATGAGAGGCCGCTGTGGGTCTATGTGCCGCCCAACTATGACGCGGAACCTGAGCGGCGCTATCCTGCAATCTATGTCATTCAGGGACTCACCGGCCAGCTTGATATGTGGCGCAATCGCTCGCCGTACCGCAAGAACTTTCCCGAACTGGCGGATGAGCTCTTCGCCAGCGGCGATACTCCCCCCTGCATTGTCGTCTGGGTGGACTGTTGGACCTCGCTTGGAGGCAGTCAGTTCCTCGATTCTCCCGGGACAGGTCGCTATCATACCTATCTCTGCGATGAGATTGTGCCCTGGGTCGATGCCCATTATCGCACGCTGCCCGAGCGCGACCATCGCGGCATCACCGGCAAATCGAGCGGTGGCTATGGTGCGATGATCACGCCCATGCTGCGTCCCGATCAGTGGGGTGGGCTGGCAACGCATGCTGGCGATGCGCTCTTCGAGATTTGCTATGCTCCAACCTTTCGCGATTCTGTGCGTGCGTTACGGGATCACTACAACGGCTCTTTCGAGGGATTCTGGGCCGATTTTCGCAGCCGTCCGCCCCTGTCTAAAGATGTCGATATGCTGCTCCTGAACGACTGGTGTATGGCCGCGTGCTATTCTGCCGATCCCGATGGTACGGTACATCTTCCTTACGATATCGAGACTGGAGCCTTGATCCCGGAGATCTGGGAGCGCTGGCTTGCTGTGGACCCGGTGAAGATGGTGCCGCAACATGCCGATTCTCTCCGCACGATGAAGGCGATCTATATCGATTGTGGCAGGCGCGATCAGTTCTTTCTCGACCTCGGCGCTCAGGCATTTCACCGCGCCCTTGAGACAGCTGGTATCACTCATGCTCACTTTGAACTGTTCGATGCCACACACAGCGCTATCGAATACCGCTATCCGATCAGCTTGAAATATCTTGCTGAACGACTTGCACCGTAAATAGAATGTTTTCGTGCTTGCTTGGCAAATCAAGCAAGTACGAAAAGTGTTTTATATCATCGTAACAGAATCTTTTACCACTGTGGCCGTTCTCTCCACTTTCATACGTAATCCGTGCTTCAGCCGTAGAGTGACGCGTGGTTTCGGCACGACGGGGAAGCCTGGAATGAGGCGCGGAGTGTAGCGCTGCATAATTGTGGCAAGTAACAATTTGGCCTCCAACTGGGCGAAGGGCATACCGATACAGATGCGTGGTCCGCCCCCAAAGGGAAAGTAAGACCAGGGCTGCACTTTCTCGTCATTCTCCGGGTTCCAACGCTCTGGTCGGAAGGTGTTTGGATCTTGCCAGAGATCGGGGTGATGATGAATGACCCACTGGCTGAAGAGGAACGTCATACCCTCCGGGAAGTGGTAGCCGCCCATCTCAAACGGGACCAACGACTTACGCCCCATCGCCCATACCGGTGGATACACGCGCATCGATTCATTTATCACCCACTCGGTGTACGGTAGGTTCGGGAGATCGTTCAGGGTTGGCGTGCGGCCTGCCAGTACCGTCTGTAGCTCCTGTAAAAGCTTCTCGCGTGGTTCTGGATTTTGAGCCAGCAGATAGAAGGTCCAGTTCAGCGCGTTGGCCGTTGTCTCGTGGCCTGCCGCCATAAACGTGATCACATGATCTCGGATTTGCTGCTCGCTTAGTGGATGCTCCTCATCCTGCGTGGCGAGCAGCATAGAGAGGACATCGCCGTGATCCTGTCCCTCTGCCTTACGCTCGCGGATCAGCTTATAGATGAAGGCATCAATACGCCGTTTGGCCGACATGCGCTTGCCATAGAGCGTGAAGGGGAGATCGACATAAATGTTGAGCAGGCGTGCCAGGAGGCTGCGTCGATGCTCAATCATCTGCGAAAAATTGCGTCCCATCTCATCGATCTGATCGAGCAGCTCAAGCGCGAAGAGGCTGCGTACCACGATGCGTAGCGTTAATTGTTGCATGGCCTGGGCAATATCGACAACTTCGCCCTCGTGCCAGGTGTCTAGCATCTCCTGTGTATATTGCACCATATAGTCAGCATAGCTCTCGACTCGTTTCTTATGAAAGGCTGGCTGCACAAGGCGGCGCTGTTGCCGATGGGCCTCGCCCTCGATGGTGAGCAAACTTTCGCCCAGCACCTCCATCAGATCGCCACCCGCGCTCTGCGTTGCCATAAAGTCGCGTGGATGCTCGGTGAGCAGGTAACGGACATATTCCGGGCGAAAGAGCAGCACAAATGGCCTGGGACCAGCGTGCATCGTGACCATATCGCCATACGTGCGCTGCATGCGCTCCACAAATTTCAATTGATCGCGCTGAAACTCTAGTAGATTGCCGAAGAAAGGGTGTGGTTTGGGGCCAGGAGGCAAAGATTGTATGTCTTTCATCTGTATTCCTCGTTATGAACTATAAGAATGTACAAATGATGTACACAAGGCACGAAACATGAAGCGTTACAGATCAGCGGGTCGAGTGAGAATTTCTTCGGGCAGGCCATGACGCAGGAGCGAGAGTGCCTGTTCCGCCATCTCGTCGGGGCCAGGCGCATCGTTTTCAAACCACCAGTGAATGCCCTGCGTGATAATGCCAGTCATAAAGCGTGCCATTAGCGGCACATGATAGGCGGATAAGACATCCTCATTCTCAAAGGTTTCCAGTATTTGTGTCAGACAAGAGAGCAGTTCCTCGTGAGGACGATAGCTGCGAACGGGTCCGTTGCTTCGAGCGCTCCAGGCGATTTGAAAGAGATCGCGCCGCGTGTAGGCATGGCGAAAGATGGCACGAATCAGTGCTTCCAATGTGTGCCCCTGTGGATTTTCTACCATCGTTGCCGCGATCTGCTCGTGCATCTCTCGAAAGTCCTCGTCGATTAGCGTCGTAAAGATCTCATCCTTATCGCGAAAGTGCAGGTAAAAGGTGCCGACGCCAACATCAGCCAGCTCTGTGATATCGGCAATGCTGGCCTCGTGATAGCCGTGTTGAGCAAAGGCGAGATGAGCAGCCTTCAGGAGATCGGTTCGCGTGCGCATCCGTCGTCGCGACGCACGATCTTTCCCTCGCTCGCCATCATTATTTTGTGAAACTTTCCTCATATATGAATGATAATTCACTTTGCTTGAAAAATCAAGGGGAAATAGGGTTAGAATTGAATTAGCAAATTCCTCTCTTGTTTGCTAGCAACAACAGGGTGAAATCGTGTAAAATGCTGATGGCTACTCTTGTCAAAAGAGAGAGAGTCTGCTAAATTTATTACCAGATATTGAGGCTCAGTGCCGGTAATACTTTCAAGATCTTGAGGGAAATGATCGTATAAGGAGGACAGATTCTATGGCTGTTGAGGCTCATAGAGAGACGATGGGGTTCCAGGCAGAGGTAAAAAAGCTGCTGGACCTGATGATTCATTCACTGTATAGCAACAAAGAAATCTTTCTGCGCGAATTAATCTCGAACGCTTCAGACGCTATCGACCACTTGCGTTTCGCCATGCTTTCGGATGCCGGTTTGCATGAAGATGATGCAGAGCTACATATTCGCGTGTCTTACGATAAAGAGGCGCGCACCGTTACCATCTCCGATAATGGAATTGGCATGACACGCGATGAAGTTGTCGAAAATATCGGCACGATTGCCAAATCGGGCACTAACGAGTTCTTCCAGTCTTTGACCGGAGATCAGCAGAAAGATGCCTCGCTGATCGGGCAGTTCGGCGTTGGCTTCTATTCTTCGTTTGTCGTGGCCGACCGTGTGACGCTGGTAACGCGTAAAGCTGGCGAGCCTTCAGATCAAGGCGTGCGCTGGGAGTCAGAGGGGCATGGCGAGTATGTGCTCGAAACGATAGACAAGCCCGGACGCGGTACCGACGTGATCCTGCACCTGCGCCCCGATGAAGATGAGTTTCTGGACGGCTATCGCCTGCGCGAGATCGTCAAAAAATACTCTGATCATATCACAGTGCCTATTCTGATGCCCGCCGAAGGCGAAGAGGCGCAGGGGGATGAGCGTATCAATCGTGCCTCGGCCCTGTGGACGCGTTCCAGAAGTGATCTGACCGCCGAGGATTACAACGAATTTTACAAACACCTGACGCTCGATGTGGACGAGCCACTGGCCTATGTACATAGCCGCATGGAGGGAACGCACGAATATATTCTGCTGCTCTACATCCCCGAACATGCGCCGTTTGATCTCTGGAATCGCGAGCGTCGTCACGGCATCAAGCTCTATGTGCGCCGCGTCTTTATCATGGATGGCAGCGAACAGTTGATGCCCAGTTATCTGCGCTTCGTGCGTGGTGTGGTGGACTCCAACGATCTACCCCTGAACGTCTCGCGCGAAATCCTTCAGCAGAATCGGCTCGTGGATAATATGCGTTCCAGTGCGGTGAAAAAAGTGCTGGGCGTCCTCAACGACTTGAGCACAAAGGAGCCGGAGAAATACGCAACCTTCTGGAAAGAATTTGGTCGCACTCTGAAAGAGGGATTGGCAGAGGATCATGCCAACCAGGAGACGCTTGCCAAATTGCTGCGTTTTGCCTCGACGCAAAATGCTGGTGATGAGCAGAACGTCTCGCTGGAAGATTATATAGGACGCATGAAGCCCGGTCAGGAGAAGATCTTTTTCATCACCGCTGATAGCTATGCAGCTGCGAAAGATAGCCCATTGTTGGAGATCTTCAAGAAGAAGGGCGTTGAGGTGTTGCTGCTCTCTGATCCCGTTGATTATCTGTTCGGCACGGAACTGCACGAGTTCAACGGCAAGCCTTTGCAATCTGTTGTGAAGGGAGCTATTGACCTGAGCAAAGTCGAGGACGAGCCGGGGACGGAGAAGCAGCAGGAGGAGCCGCAGCCATCCGCTAACGAGATTGACGCGTTGATCGAGCGCCTGAAGAAAGCACTGGGCGAGCAGGTCGCCGATGTGCGGGTAACAACACGTCTGACCACCTCACCTGCCTGTCTGGTGGTGGGTGAGTACGATATTGATCCCAGCTTACAGCGTATCCTCAAAGCGGTGGGTCAGTCGGTGCCATCCATGAAGCCCATTCTGGAGATCAACCCGACGCACGCTATTATTCGCCGCATCAAAGACGAGGAGAACGAGCAGCGCTTCGGCGATTGGGCCAACGTCCTTTATGACCAGTCAGTTCTGAGCATGGGCGAGCAGCTTGAAAACCCGGTGCGCTTCGTCAGCCGCCTCAACGATCTGTTAGCGCATCTTTAATATCACTCTGGAAAAGAGAGGAATCTCACCATAATTTTTGGGTGAGATTCCTCTCTTTTGTTGTGGTTGCGCGGATTATTGGTGCATCTGGCAATTAGGACGGAGAGGATCACCCGAATATGGCAGGGGCGACGGCTGGTCCTCGCCCGATCGCAGCACAATATATGTAATAGGGACAGGCCGTCGCCCCTGCCATATTCGGCCTTCCCCTGGAGACCACCATAATAAATTGTTAAAACCTATTGTCGCATATTTCTGTACATACGCGATAAACTGCACAACTACGGAATAAGCAACACTTTCCCTTTTGTGTGCCTGCCTTCCAGGTAACGATGTGCCTCAGCTGCATCTGACAGCGGGAACGTTTTATCGACGCGCACCTTTACGGTCCCCTCTTTGATCCAGGAGAATAGCTCGTTGGTGCGTTGCAAGAGTTCCTCGCGGGTTGCTATATAATGGACCAGCGTTGGGCGGGTCAGGAAGAGCGAGCCTTTGGCATTGAGGATTTGTGGGTTCACGGGTGCGACCGGACCGCTGGATTGTCCATACAGGACGAGATACCCACGTGGGCGTAGCGAATCCAGGCTCTTGTCAAAGGTGTCTTTGCCTACCGAGTCGTAGACGACGTGAGCGCCCTTACCATCTGTGAAGCGCCTGGTTGCCTCTGAGAAATCTTCGCGGGTGTAGTAAATAATCTCATCCGCGCCGCTGGCACGCGCCAGTTCTGCCTTCTCCTCAGTTGAGACGGTGCCAAATACTCGTGCGCCGCGCTTCTTGGCAATCTGGGTCAGCAATTGCCCGACGCCTCCGCCTGCCGCATGTACCAGTGCGAAATCTCCAGGTTGCAATGGATAGGTGCTGGTTGCCAGATAGTGTGCCGTCAAGCCTTGCAACATGGCCGCCGCCGCATCCTCCAATGAAACGCCGTCAGGAACGGGAATGAGGCGAGCTACTGGAACAATCGCATATTCAGCGTAGGATGCCTGAACGGAGGTATAAGCCACCTTATCTCCCGGCTTGACCTCTGTTACGCCATCTCCGACTGCATCGACGACGCCGCTTCCCTCCTGCCCTCCAATAAACGGGAGGTTGATCTGGTAGAGTCCTTTGCGCTGGTAGACATCGACGAAATTGACGCCTGCTGCTGCAAGTTTCACTCGTGCCTCTCCAGGGCCGGGCTGAGGCGTTGGCACCTCTTCAAGGGTCAATACTTCAGGGCCACCAGGGTTGTGAATCCGTATTGCTTTCATAGGGTTTTTCCTCGTTTCGTCTTTACTATCAATAAGATAGTATCATATTTGCTTTCCCTCTTACGAACTCAAGCGGTGGCTGACAAACTGAACTGTATTACGTGTGTTGGGGAGTCCACCAGATAATCGCGCTGACCATTTCATCCGCAGGAATTGCCAGCATGCCATCGCGTTTCACCAGCCAGGAAGCGAGAAGCTCGTGTAGTTCAGTGCGTGTAGCTTCGTCTTGTAGCAGGATCAAATGCTCTGCCAACTCTTCTACGGCTATATCGAGCGAGGGGAAACGCATGCTCCCTGGCGTCTTTACAATGTCCACGTTGGCATAGATGCCCATTTCGTACAGTACAGCCAGCGCATCAATATATCCGGGTTGCTGTTGGCGCGCATCCCCATGAAAGTGCTGCCAGAGCGGAGCGGTGAAGGCGTCAAAGTGCAGTGCTCGCATATAGAGATAGCAGGATTGACGAGCGGCGGCAGACAATTTTGCGAGAAACGTATCAACTTCGCGAATGGGATAGAGCACGTGGCTACAGATGACAATATCGGCTTGAATATCAGAAGGAGCGTCCTGCCAGGTGGTGGGAACAGTGGAAATATTGGCGAGACCCTGAGCGCTTGCCTCCTGCTCCAGATAGCTCAACATGGCAGCATTTGGCTCGACGGCGATGACTTGCCTCACCAATGGCGCGAGGGCCAGAGTGAAGCGCCCGGTTCCTGCACCCACATCGAGGACCGTTGTGTCTGGTATGACAATCTGGCTAAGTTTCTGGAAGAAGGGATCGCTGGCTGTTCGCGCGCGCGTTGCACGGTGGTAGCCCTGCGCTCTGCGATTCCAGTAGTCGGCGCTGCTACTGCCAATCTCAGCGTAGGCTGCATCCATCTGTTGTGCCCGTGCGTCGATTAAAGATTTCCAGCGTTCAATTGCGTTTTGCATACATGCCTCGTTACAGATAAAATAGAAGAAACAGAACCCTGCTCTGTAGGGGCGTGCGCTGAGAACCCGTCTATCGTGCCCTTACCGATAAAGATATGATACACTATCACAGCAGGTAGCAGGTTTATGAAATACCCCTTTTATTGTGAAAAAGTTCACACAGGGCACGATCATGACCGGATCTATTCTCCATGCTCGCTCTTGCCACCATTATTGGCAAGGAGAGGAGCGGCTCTCTATCAAGACCTTCTTCTCCGGGCGCGTGTTCTATGCGGCTGGTGGAGGCATTCATGCCGTTGATCCTCAATCGTATCTGGTGCTGAATTACGGCCAACCCTACACCATCGCGATCGATTCTGCCTCTCCAGTCGAGTCTTTCTGTCTCTTTTTCGATCCTGGTCTTGCTGAGGAGGTCTATCATAGCATGACCTCTAAACCTGAGCGCCTCCTTGCCTTGCCTGAGCCACCAGCCAGGTCAGCAATTCACTTCTTTGAGCGCATCTATCCCCACGATGATCTGCTCACCCCGGCTTTATTGCAGCTACGAACGGCTGTAATGTTGTGTCCCCTGGAGCATGATTGGCTAAACGAACAATTTCATAGTATCATGCAACGCTTACTTCAGGTCCATTTCAATGTCTGGCGAGAAGTTGAGATGCTTCCCGCTGTGCGTGCTGCAACTCGTGAGGAGATCTATCGGCGGCTCTATCGAGCGAAAGATTATGCCGATGCACTGTTTGACACACCGCTTACGCTGCATGAACTGGCAGATGTTGCGGCCCTCTCGCCCAATCACTTTTTGCGCACCTTCAAGCAAGCTTTTCGACAAACGCCCTACCAATATATCGTGAGCAAGCGTGTAGAGAGAGCGCAGGTGCTTCTACTGCATAGCGATTTGTCGGTAACAGACATCTGTTTCTCGGTTGGCTTTGAGAGTCTCGGCTCCTTTAGCTGGCTCTTTAGGCGTCGCGTTGGTCTCTCGCCTGATCGTTTTCGGCGTCAGGGTAGAAGTTAAGTGCTCAAAAAAGGTGATTTTGGAGAAGCAGACGCGTTTCGCCTCTGGCATACTGGTTGAGAAACTTTTACACTGGAAGGAAAGAGGCAATGGAAAAGAAAGCAGCTATAGAGGCAGAATTGGTGAAAGATTTTGTGGCACAGGCACATGGAGATTTGCAGCGCGTGCGGACGTTATTGGAGCAAGAACCAGGACTGATCCATGCTGCCTGGGATTGGGGTGGAGGTGATTGGGAGACTGCGCTAGGCGCAGCCGCGCATATGGGCAGGCGTGATATCACCCTCTATTTGTTAGAGAAAGGTGCAAGGATGGATCTTTTCACAGCAGCTATGCTCGGCGAACTGGCGATTGTCCGCGCTGTTCTGGCTGCCTTTCCTCAAATGCGTCATCAACGCGGTCCGCATGGTATCCCTCTATTGAGTCATGCACAGAAGGGAGGCAAGGAGGCCGAGGCAGTAGTGGCGTTCCTGGAATCTTTGGATGTAACGCCGTAATATCATTGTCAGTCTGCCCTCACCAGAACATCACGCAAGACACAGGCGTTATTGTGCTCGCTATCTTTCGCGGCAAAGAGGAGCGTAAGTGATCCCTGTTCAGCAATCTGGTGGAGCTTCTCTAGTGCTGCCTGTTGCTCAGGTAAGTGTAGCTCAGCTTCATAGCGTTGGCGAAACTCGGCAAATTTTGCCGGATCATGCTGGAACCACTTGCGCAGTTCGTTGCTGGGGGCTATCTCTTTGAGCCAGAGATCGATGGCGGCGTTTTCCTTCTTGACGCCGCGTGGCCAGAGCCGATCCACCAGAACTCGCTTCCCATCATTCGGCCCTGGCTCGTCATAGATGCGTTTGATTGCTATTGTTTGCCTGCTCATACATACCGTCCTCTTCCATTAGATAGCTCTCTATTCTTCTATAGAATAGAACGTATGCAGACGAGTGGCGGCGACAATTATCGAAACGTAACCAGCGGAGACGGCTAGCTCTCCGGTGAAGCGGCTGGTCTGTTGCCCCAGAAGGTCATATAATGCCACATGCCGCGAAAATCCGGGGCGTGCATTTCAATGAGCGTTTGCTGATAAATTTGCTCGTACTCTTCCTCTGAGATAGCTCCCGATTTGATGATGAAAGGTTTCGACTGTATGTAAGCGATCTCTGTATTGCGATAAATGTCGGCCCAGGCTTCGCAGTCGGCGGAGTATTCCAGGGCGTGAAGTGCCTGTTGCATGTGAGTATAGCCGGCGTGACGCATCATCCAGGGAATTGTGTGCGTCATGCCGAGCGTGCGGCCATTGGGAGAGAAGCCATAGCCGACGCGCCAAAGTGCCTGGCAACACACCTCACATAATTGTTCCAGCGCCGGGCTACTGCTCATGCCCATCTCGACCAGTTCGGTGAGACGCAGCACACCACCAGGCCGCAAAATGCGAGTACATTCGGCAATAAAAGATCCCCAGGAGTCGCGGGGCAGGACGCCAAACAGGAAGCGAGCATTCACCAGATCAAAGGAGGCGTCGGGAAAGTCGAGTGGTTCAGCAATGTTCATAACGCCAAACGAGGCGTTGGTCAGTTGCTGGGTGCGCGCTCGCGCGTTGGCATAGTCCACCATGATGCGGCTGATATCGACGCCCGCCACTTCCATATGCGGATATGTAAATGCTGTGTCTAAGACCCAACCGCCGGGTCCACAGCCGAGATCGAGTACGTCATGAAATAACTTAGGGTCAGCAATGCCAACCAGCACGCCGCCCATTCCCTTTGTTATAAATCGATCCAGGTGGATCAATCGGGCCATTTCGGTTGGACTCTCTGAATCCAGAAGATAGGTATTTTCTGCCGGTTGATCGGTTGCCATCGGGCTTCTTCCCCTCATAAATGAGCGAGCGTAGAAAAATAATGTAGATTGCTGCTTTCCTGTTGAAATGGCTCTAGCAGCCTGGGTATTGCTTGCAGTATACAGCATGCCAGAAAATTGCACAAGTTACTTTAAAATAAGTACAGTTTATTGGCGCAATCTCGGGCGAATGTTGATATTTGGTTCGACGGGCTGTTGCCCCGCCATAAGCATATCAAGCATAGAGAACATGGCCTGTGCTAAAAGCGCAGGATCATATTCGATGACCGTCATATTTTTTGTGCGGCCAAAGAGGATAGGCGAGCCAGCGTTGGCGTGAGTAACAAGTTTGATATCACGTCCCGGGCGGATGCCCAGCTCTTCAAAAGCCACCAGCGCGCCATCCGTCATCATATCGTTAGAGATTACCAGCCCATCGGGTTGCGTGCTAACCGGCCCCTCGAAGACTTCATGGGCCAGCAGATAGCCCTGTTCTTGCAGCGAGAGCGATGTCTGCGAAGGGGGCGTATGTGGAATACGGATCAATTCAGGGTAAAGCGTTTTTTTATGCTCCTGAAGAAGTTGGCGAAACAAGTGTACATCGCCCATCTTTTCTAATGGATGTGAGGCCACGTTATAGGCCCACCAGCCCATTTTTTTGCAATTCTGGTGGATCAGTGTCTCGGTTGCTAGGCGGCCAAACTCATCGCTATCGAGAGAAATGGTCCACTCGCCCCCGCCTGCGAAGGTCACGCAGGGGATCGTGCCTCCGTTGAGCAGACCCGCCCTGCCGGTCTGTATCCCAACGGCCAGCACTCCATCGACGCGTTCTGCCTGCAACATCGCCTCTACCGATGCCGGAACCGAATATTCAGGATCATCGGTCTGTTTCACCAGGTGAAAGGTGCAAATCTCATCTTTAAAGGTGCTTCTTTGCAGCGCCTCCTGTTCTAATTGCACCCAGAGCATGCTCCAGAACGGTGAAGCGGGCGCGGCGAAGCTCTGTGAAGAGACAAGGATATGGATAGATTTATGATAGATCCTGGGCGAAACAAAGATTCCCTGTCGCCGTTTTGTATAGATAACATGTTCGGCCTCTAACAGCATCAGGGCTTCACGGAGTGTGACGCGTGTTGTTGCCAGCTCCTCACACAGCGCGCGCACCGTTGGGAGTTGTGCTCCTGGCCCCTTCTCCAGTGCCAGGGCGCGTAGGCGCTGGCAGAGTTCCTCGACTTTGGTATCGGCGTGTGCAGTTTTAATCGCCATAAATATATTGAGTCCTTAAATATTCACTGTATCGCGCGTACAACATTGGGAGAGATGTGATATTCATCATAGCAAATTTAATGGAAACAGACCATAGGATAGCTGTGCTTACGCTGTACTAGGACAAGTATAGAGGGTGGTAGTGCCCTTGTCAAGCTCATTTTTGTTCTCTGGCCGAAAATTTTCCATCTTCTACTGCTATTCTTCATATTTTATAGGGATGGAAGAAAAATAGTGCTCTTTTTGTCAGTTTCACCGACAAGGACTTGACAGGAAGAAAACGTTTATTCTATACTTGGACTAGTTCACGATGCTCTCTTAATTCTACGTTCTCTAATTTCTATTTGTCTGATCTGACGTTACATCCCTGTTATAGTCACCTCGACCAAAAGCACATATTTGGGATAGCAGACTCGACTTTGCGTAGAAGCATTGTCTGTTTGTACACAAGATCAATGATAGACGGAGGGAAAAGCTCTCCACAAACCCTGACACATGTTCGATGAAGAGCAATCAAGGCACACTGAATCGGTTTCTTTTTCAAGCAAAGGAGCGGATCATCATGGACTTCTCATCCCGTTTCAGTCGGCGCACTTTTGTCAAGACGGCAGTTACAACAGCGGAGGCAGCAACGCTAGTGGGCGTGCTGGCGGCCTGTGGGGCTGCATCGGGGACTGGCGGCACGTCCTCAAGTACCATCACGCTCACCTATTGGGACTGGTATGTGAGCCAGGCTCCCTGGGTTGATAACGAGATCAAGCTGTTCCAGCAGGCCCATCCTGATATCAAGATCAAAAAGATCACGCAGGGGACCGAGGACTATGATAACCTCTACGCCTTAGCCTTCAAGAGCCACAACGCGCCCGATATCGCAATGATCCCTCAGAAGCCGAAAACCAACATTCAGGTCTCGCAGGGCTGGTTTATGCCGATTGATAAGTGGGCCAACAACACCTGGAAAGCGCGTTTCCCCGCAGGTGTCTTACATGAAGGAACCAATACTTTTAACGGCAAGCTCTATTCTGCACCTCTAGCTGGCACCTCGCCCTGGGTGCAACTCTATATCAACAATAAAATTTTTCGTGATGCCGGGCTGGTCAATGGTGATGGGAGTATCAAACTGCCCAAAACCTGGGATGATGTGACCCATTTTGCCGAGACGATCACAAAAAAGAGTGGCGGTCATGTCTATGGGCTGGCCTTTGGCAACAGTGCCTTTAATTTGTTGCAATGGTGGATGCAGGTCTTTATTCTGGGGGCTGGCTCTCCTGGTGGTGCGTATGATCTGGATAGACGTGTTGGCAAATACACCTATGGCACGGATCGCAACTATACCGATTTTCTGACCCTTTTCAAAGAGTGGAAAACCAGAGGTTATTTCTATCCCAGTTCGATGAGCATCTCCGACGAGGTAGCGCGTGCCTATTTTGTGAGCGGCAAGTTTGGCATGACCGTTGGCGGCGTCTGGAACCAGGCCGAGTGGACGCAGCACAACTTCACTGATTATTCGCTGACGACGCTCATCTCGCCAACCGAAACACCGAAGGGCTATTTCCCGGTGACGCCTGGTAGCAATGGCAATGGCGTCTTCGTCGGTATCTCTTCGCAGACCAAACATCCCGATGAGGCCTGGGCCTGGTTCGACTGGCTCTATAGCGTCGAGGCTGGCAAGCGCTGGGTGCAGATGGGCGAGGATATCTCCATCTTTCCACAGAACAACGATCCGGCGCAGGTCAAGTTTAAGCCCTTTGCTCAGTTTGTCGGCCTCTCGAAGCTGACGATGAACGAACCTGATCCCAATGTGCGCAATCCGCAGACGGCCAACGTGGAATTGCAGGCGGTCAAGCCCGATATGGGCGATATCATAGCTGGCTTTTATACTGGCCAGATTGCGAATATTCAGTCTGCTCTTTCCGATCTGGCTGATCGTATGCAGAAGGCGCAGGATGATGCGATCAAGCAAGCGCAGCAGAAGGGCTATAAGGTTAGCGCGGCTGATTACACGTTCCCCGATTGGGATCTGACCAAACCGTATGTGACTAAACCGGCCCAAAGCTAGCTGTGATGGTCTTTGCATACCCCCCTCACAGCAGGAGAGAGAGATGTTGCTGTTTAACGTCTCTCTCTCCCCTTTGATCGATATAACCGGAAGGAACTTATTGCTTATGCAAGCACCAACGCTCACGGATACTCAGGAAGCTGTCGGCCAGCGTCGGCGGCATATCTCTCAGCGCACCCTCTGGCAGGAGATACGCGCCAATATCTGGTCGTATATCTACGTTACGCCGATGGTGGTGTTGCTGCTCGTGTTCGTCGTCTATCCTATTTTTGCCTCGCTGGGCTATACGTTCTATCAATGGAATGGCATCGGCGACCCCTCGAACTACGTTGGCCTCGATAATTTTGTGCGCGTCATTCACGACTCGTTTTTCTGGGGAGCCTTTCTCCACACGCTTGTCTATACTGTTGTGCTGGTGCCGATTCAGCTCGCGCTGGCCCTGGCCTTGGCGCTCGTGCTCAATAATCCTAAATTGCGCTTCGCCTCATTCTATCGCTCGGTCTATTTTATCCCTGCCGTAACCTCACCTGCTGTGATTGCAGTGGTCATCCAATTGATCTTTTCTAATCTGGGTGACAATGTAAATCAATTATTAGCCAACTTGCATATTACTCGTGAACATATTGACTGGTTGGGCGACCCACGTTTTGCGCTGGGCCTGATCATTGGAATTGGCATCTGGAATACGCTTGGCTATAATCTGGTCTACTTCCTTGCTGGCCTGCAAACTATCCCGGGAGAACTCTACGAGGCGGCTAGAATCGATGGAGCCAATAGCTTTGGTCGCTTCTTTTATATCACGATCCCCATGTTGCGTGCTGTTGGTCTGGTGATTGTCATTCTGGCAATCCTGGGCAGCCTTCAGGTCTTTGATCTGGTGTTGGTGCTGACAGATGGTGGCCCGTATAGTGCTACCGAGGTTGTCAACACCTACATCTATCATCAGGCGTTTGGCGGTTCTGCCCGTGCCGGTGTGCAACCAAACGTTGGTTTTGCCTCGGCAGCCTCGTTCTTCTATGGGTTAATTCTGTTGGGACTCTCCGTTGCCCAGGTGCTCATTTTCCGCTACATCAATCGCCAGCGTGCAGTTGAGCGCGGCCAATAAATAGGGAGGACTTTCATGGGTGTCTCTTCACTCTCGCGTGGACAACAAAAATCGGGTATTCTCTTCTATAAAGTTCGGCAGAAGGGGGCATTTGGGCTGACCCACCTCATTCTGCTGGTTGGCGGCATTATCTGGATGTATCCATTTCTCTGGATGCTGGGCAGTTCGCTCAAGACCAATGCCGATTTCTTCGATCAGGGACTCAATATTTTTCCGCGTCAGATTGAGTGGTCCAACTATCCCAATGCCTGGAACGAAGCCTCGTTTGGGCAATTCTTTGGCAATACCGTCATTGTCGCGGGATCAACTGTGATTCTCGTTTTGCTCTTTACGGCAATGGCTGGATATGCACTGGCGCGTACTGAGTTTCCAGGCAAGAAGTTGTTGCTCGGCCTGATTGCGCTGACCCTCTTTCTGCCTCACGGCTATACTATTTTGCCGGTCTTCGATCTGGTTCAGCATCTTGGCTTGTTGAACTCGTTGACATCAATTATTCTCGTACAGACGGCAGGTGGTATGGTATTCAGCACCTTTCTGTTTATGGGCTATTTCTCATCGATGGAGCGCGAGATCGAGGATGCCGCACGAGTTGATGGGGCCAACTTCAATCAGCGTTTCTGGATGGTGATGTTTCCCCTGGCCGGTCCCATGCTGGCGACGGTGGCACTGTTTACCTTTATCGGAGCCTGGAACAGCTTCTTTATCCCCCTTGTCTTCACGCTTGGCACACCTGAACTGCACACGCTGGCCGTTGGCATGTATGCCTTTATCGGCGAGAACAGCACCAACTGGACCTATCTGGCCGCCGGTTCGGTGATTACACTGGGACCGATCATGGTCGTCTTCGTGCTGCTACAACGCTATTTCATCAATGGCGTTGCTGGTGCAGTCAAGTCATAATTTCTCTTTTTTACTGCTATTTTCACAACTAAGGAGCATAGGAACATGGATTTGTCATCTCGTTTTACACGCCGCAATTTTGTGAAAACCGCTGCAACGACGGCAGGCGCGGCAACACTGGGAGGCGCTCTGGCCGCCTGTGGTAGTGGATCAGGGGCAGGTGGTAGCTCTTCAGGAACGATTACGCTCAACTATTGGGATTATTTTGTCAGTCAGGCTCCCTGGGTCGATAACGAAATCAAGCTCTTCGAGAAGGCCCACCCCAACATCAAGATCAAGAAGACGACGCAGTTGAACTCGTCCTACGCCAACCTCTATGCGCTGGCCGTAAAGAGCAAGAACACGCCCGATGTCGCGATGATCCCGCCGCAGCCAAACTTCAATATTCAGGTCGCCGATGGCTGGTTTCTACCCGTTGATAAATGGGCTGGCACATGGAAAGCGCAGTTTCCTGAAGGCACCTTCCACGAAGGTAACAACGTCTTTAACGGCAAGACCTATTCTGCGCCCATCTCTGGCGCAGCCCCTGGCTCCAGATCTACGTTCATAATAAGATCTTCCGCGATGCCGGACTGGTCAATAATGATGGCAGCGTCAAGTTGCCCAAAACCTGGGATGATGTGACCCATTTTTCTGAAGCGATCACGAAGAAGAGCGGAGGTCAGGTCTACGGATTGGGCTTCGGCAACAGTGGCGGTAGCCTGTTCCAGTGGTTCACCCATGTCTTTACGCTGGGGGCTGGAGCTGTTGGCGGCGGGTATACTATGGATTATCGCGTTGGTAAATACACTTATGCGACGGATCGCAACTATGCCGATTTCATAACGCTGATGAAGGAGTGGAAGACGAAAGGGTATATGTACCCCAACTCTGTGAGCATCTCCGACGAGGTGAGCCGGGCCTATTTCGAGCGCGGCAAGTACGGCATGACGATTGGCGGCGTCTGGAACCAGGCTGAATGGACGCAGCATAACTTCACCGACTACTCGCTGACAACGCTGATTTCGCCGACCGAAACGCCGAAGGGCTACTTCCCGACCAGTCCTGGCGGCACTCTCTGGGCTATTCCTGCCGCGACGAAGCATCCCGAGGAATCATGGCTCTGGTTTAGCTGGCTCTATGGCGTCGATGCAGGCAAGCGCTGGACGCAGACGTTCAACGAGGATCTCTCAGCCTTTCCTCAGAATAACGATCCTGCTCAGATCAAGTTCAAGCCCTTTGCGCAATTTGTTGGCCTTGCCAATCTCGCCAAGCCTGCACCCGATCCCAACATTCGCAATCCACAGACGGCCCATGTCGAGGTGCAGGCGGTCAAGCCCAATCTGGATGATGTCATCGCTGGCTATTACACCGGTCAGATTAAAGATCTTCAGTCCGCGCTCTCCGACATCCAGGCCAGGATGCAGAAGGCGCAGGATGATGGCGTCAAGACAGCGCAGCAGAAAGGCTACAAGGTTAGCCCCAGCGACTACATCTTCACCGATTGGAACCCAACCGAAGCCTACATCACCAAGCCCGCTCAGTAGCCCACTTTATTCGCTCCCTCGCGGCTGTTCTTGCAGCGCCAGCGAGGGACGCAGTTTGGCCAGCGCCTCCTGTTCGCGTGGACTGGAGATGGTGAGATCGTAGCTATCTTGCCGGACCGCTTCAAGATACTGATGGACCTTCTGCTCTGAGTAACCCAGACGAATGAGCGCCTGATCCAGCAGGGCCAGTCCACCCTCCAGCTCAGGATAGATCACAGAGGTTGCACCCAGTTCCGTCAACTGGCGCACATTATCTCTTGTTGCCGCTCGTGCCAGCAGCAACACGTCCGGGGCCACGCTATGGGCAGTGGCAACGGCGGTGGCGGCGGCAACTGCATCTGGTATCGTAATCACGACGGCTCGCGCTGTTGGTAGATGGGCGTGCAGGAGGATCTCCGAATCACCCGCGTCACCATAGAGCGTAGGGATGCCCTGTTGCCGTAGCTCCGCAACACGTCCCGCGTCCAGTTCCACCACCAGGAAGGAAACATCCAGGCGTGTCAGGACTTCAACGAGGTGTTGTCCAACTCGACCATAGCCGACGATGACCACGTGGTTGTGCTGTACTTCGTCAGTCAGTTCGGGCACTGGTGCATGGCGGTCTAGACGACGCCAGAGCGCAGGGGTGGAGCGTAAGCCTTTCTCGATCCAGGGTAGCCCCCAGAATATCAGGGGGTTGATGACGATGGAGAAGAGCGCTCCCATAAGCAGGAGTTGATACTGCTCTTGTGTCAACAGCTTTAATGCCAGCCCGGATTGCCCCACGAGAAAAGAGAATTCGCCGATCTGGTTGAGCGAGACGGCGAGGATCAGCATTGTACGAGCTGGACGCGCAAAGAACAGTCCAAGCACGAGGATGATCAGCGACTTGCCGATAATAATTAACGCAGCCAGCGAGAAGACTTCAGCGGGCCGTGTGACCAGTAAGAGCGGGTTGACCAGCATGCCTATTGAGACGAAGAAGAGGACGGCAAATGTCTCTCGAAAGGGCAATATTTCTATTTCCACCTGATGAGAGTACGCCGACTCGTTGACCACCACGCCCGCTAGAAAGGCTCCGAGCGCCAGCGAGACGCCAAATAGCGCCGCAGCTCCAAGCGCGGTGCCAAGCGTAATAACCACGACCGCCACGATAAACAATTCGCGTGAGCGGAAATGTACGATGTGCTGTAATGCCCAGGGGATGATGCGAATGCCGACAAATAGCATGATGGCGGCAAAGATCGCTGTCTTGAGCAAGGCCAGCCCCGCCGTCAGCCATATTGGTTGCGTGGATTGTGCAGAAAATGCTGGCAGTAGAACCAGGATGAGCACCGTCGCCAGATCTTCCTGTACCAGCCAACCAACCGCGACCTGCCCGGTCGTCGTGTTCAGTAAGCCGCGATCCATCAGATTGCGCAGCACGACGACGGTGCTGGCTACCGCGATGGATAGCCCCAGGACGACGCCAGATGCCAGTTCCCAGCCCCAGAATCGGGTGAGCAAGATCCCTAGCGAGGCGCAGATCAGCATTTGCAAGATGGCTCCCGGCAAAGCAATATCACGCACTGCCCATAGATCGCGCAATGAGAAGTGTAATCCCACGCCGAAGAGCAGAAAGATAATGCCCAGGTCGGCCAGTTCGCGAATAGTATGCTGATCGCCAACAAAGCCAGGTGTGAAGGGGCCGATGACGATCCCGGCCAGCAGATAGCCAACCAGTGCCGGGAGCTTGAGACGGCGCGCAATAATCCCGCCAACAAACGCTGCTACCAGAGCAACCGTAATATTGATTAAAATGGGGTAATCCTGCAATTTGCTCTCTCCTCTCTCCATGCCGCTAACCAATCAGGGTGGTCGTCTGCCCAGAGGAGAAGGCCATCGCTTGAGGAAAATACCATATCCGCAGAACAGACTATCTTGATGTTCAGGTGCTTTTTTACCACTATTACGTGTTGTGAACAGAGGATAGACAGACTCCGCTCACTGCCCTTTCAGCGTAACACAAAAATGTTGTCAAGAACAAATGCACTGATATGTTATAACAGCTTTACAATGGTCACGCCCTATATTTTGGAAAAGTAGTCGATCCTCCAAATTTCGTAGTCGAGCGATTTATCGCGGAAGGGGGGATTACGCCACGCGCTTCCGCGATAAATCGCTCGACTATGAAAGTGCAGGTGTTACAGAGTATCGTTGCCAAACATGGGGCCGAGGATGCTGGCTGCGCGAGCCAGCATTGTGGAGATCGGAGGGATGCGCAGCATGGGACGTAACATGGCCAGCGCATCACGAACGAAGGTGAGCGCATTGCTGGTTGTGGTTTGTCCCTCGCTACGATCCTGTAGCCAGAAAAGAATCAGAAGCAGGTGCAGGCCATAGAGGATTGTGGCTAGATCATCCTTTTGTTTCTCATGGGGAGCATCCTTTGCTCCTATTGCGACAACGGCGATGATGCTGCGACTTTTGCGGCGTATATGCGCGACCTGCTCTCCGAAGACGGCAACGCTGGAACGCGGATTGAGAGCCGCGCCGAAGAGAGCTGCGAGCGTTTCCCGGTAAGGAGCCATTAATGCGAAATGAGCCTGTGTTATCCGCTCAAAGCGTTCGACCAGCGTGCTTGCTGGTAGCGCCTTAACTTGCTCTTCCAGGTTTTGTACAAGCAACTGGTAGATTGCGAGCACCAGATCTTCTTTGCTGCTGAAATAGCGATATGCTAATCCGGGGGAGCATTCGGCGAGAGCCGCGATGTCGCGCATCGTCGTTTTTTCGTACCCTTTGCTGGCGAATAGCTCCATCGCGCTATCCTGAATGCGCTTCCGGGTTAACTCTGCTTTTTGTGTTTGTGTCTTTTTTATCTCCTGCGGTAAGTCCATACCAACTCCCTGCCTCAACAAGTATCTTTGAGGGGAGTATGCGGGGTCGCACTTATTTTGTCAAGCTCTGCTTGCTTGTTTGTGGTCCTCCCGCTTAGAACCTGACGCCAAACAGTGGCAAGATCCACTGATGGGCAACCACCATCAGAAATAGAGCCATTGCCGTGAGCATGCCCAATCCTAGCAGGCGTTTGCGTGGTGAAAAAAGCATGCTGATCGCTAGAATGAATAGCACCAGTCCAGCAATAGGGAGCAGGCAGAAGAACACCATCATTGCGAGTGTAAAAAAGATGCTCTCATAGCCTCGCGAGTTGGAAATGATAATTCCAACGATAAATGTCAGGGCTGGAACGGCTCCAAGCAGCACCCCTTGCAAAAAGCTCCAGATCCATCCCCATTTGCCCTGCTTGATACGTTTAAGTCGTAGCCAGACCTGATCGGCGCTTTTGGGTCGTTTGCGCGTGTCGGCTTCGGTCATCTCATCGAGCAGTTGTTGCAGCGGCGCGGGAATCTGTGGATGCATCACCTGACCGCTTCCCGCGTCATCTTGCATCTCCAGCGGCTCTTTTCCCGTTACGAGCGTTTGTAGGGTCACGCCCAGCCCATAGATGTCGGTGTAAGGGGTGGTTTGTACGACGCCGTATTGTTCCGGGGCCGCATAGCCGGGCGAACCCAGCGGGCCCGTATCTCTGGCCTGGCCTGGTACAAAGCGGCGTGCAATGCCAAAATCGATCAGGTAGACGCGCCCATCGTCGCCCCACATCAGGTTGGCAGGTTTGACATCGCGAAAAATAACCGCTGGTTTCTGCGTATGGAGATACTGCAAAACGTCGCAGACCTGCATGCCGACCGTCAATACTTGCTTGAGCGGTAACGCACCATCGGGAGACTGCTCCTGGTACTCTTCGAGGGTTTTCCCTTTGATAAAATCCATCACCAGATACCAGTGTTCCGCATCAGAAAAATGGCTGTAGATGCGTGGCAGATGCTTATGTTGCAATTTGGAGAGCAGCGAGACCTCGCGATTGTAGGAGTCTGTCGCGTCGATGATCTGTCGCGGCGTCAATTTGCTGATATTGATTTGTTTGATGGCGACCATCTTTTTGCGTTTTTTATGATCTCGCGCTTGATAGACGACGCCAAATCCTCCCTGTCCGACAACCTTGATGATACTATAGCGCTTCGCCAGCAACGAACCCGGCGGTAATGTATCGCTGTCGGAGTCGCTGGCCGAGGTTATTGTTGGCGATCCCATCGTTAAATCGATTGATATCGATGTGGTGTGGTTATTGAGCGATGAGGTGCCGCGATAGCCCCGATAGTAGGGCTGAATCGATGTTGATGCTCTGGGGGCCGGCTTGATTTGTTCCAACGACTGTTGACAGGCAAAACATTCCGTTGCCTGTAATGGATTTGCTGCTCCACATTCGTCACAGAAGAGCGCAAGAGGGATGGTCATCCGCTGCATCCTTTTCCCAGTAATGCTCATCATTTTACTCTTTAATAGACGTTTCATAACGTCTATTAGTTGCGCCTGGCGCTGACTTTATGTCCATTTCATAGAAATGAACATGTTTACTCTTCTGTGCGCTATTGTAAGCGTGTGTGGATCAAGAGTCAAGGAAAATAACCCATAAGGGTACTATAAGGCAAAAATGGGATAACTTGGGAGGGAGAGTAATACTGGCTGCTCCCTCCTTTGCTTAGTCGTATGGAACCGTTACCGCTGCTTTCGACGAAGGTTCTATTTGATCAATATCTATTGTTACCCGCCTTTCCGGTTCCCGCTGTTCCTTTTGCCATTGAAGCTCCTGACGTTGATAGTCTTGCAGTACTCTCATCGCGCCTCCCAGGACTCCCGCCAACATGGTAAAGAGTGCTTCCGCTCTGGGATCGCTTATGCTTGAGCTATCCGTTTTGCATGCCTGTTGTGCCTGTGCCAGCAGATGATGGATGCGTTGGGTTTGCTGTTCAGGTGTCATCTGGCCTTCGTGTTGTCGCTCCATTCTCTCCTCCCCTGGTTGTGAGTGGTGAACTGTTTTCTACTGTTATACACGGCAAACAATTCCACACGGTAACAATGATTGCCTGCTTGCTCTATTTGCCTGATTTGCATAAAAATTTTAAACATACTTTTTATGAAAAACTTCATCTTGAAACGATCATGATGCCTGATGGCGAGGTGGTTGGTCCTGATACAGTGAAGAAGACCTGTTGCATCTCACAAAATGTCGATGAGCATGTCAAATTTGTCCAGCAATACGCTGATCTGGGCTTTGACACGTTCTTCATTCACAGTGCAGGCCCGGACCAGAAGGCATTTCTTGAGGGCTATGGATGTGATAGCTTGCCCAAACTACGCAGCCAGATTCATGGCCGTGTTGCCGTTGCCAGTGCCGATTAGCGTACAATAGCTCGATGCCGTCATGAAAAAGATGGCGGTATCGATTGCTAGCTTGTAGTCTCTTCCTCTTCCTTGATATCCGCTGTTGCATCCTCAAGTGCTGGCACAGGTGCGTCGGTCTCAAATAATAGGCGCAGGTAGTCGTTCAGGAAGACGCCCTGTGGATCAAGCCTTGCACGTACGCGCCGAAAATCGTGCCAGCGTGGGTACAGTTCTGTCAGGCTATACGCGTCCTGGGTGTGGAGCTTGCCCCAATGGGGGCGTCCCTGGTAACGCCGAAAGATCTCCTCAACCTGCCGGAAATATTCTTTGTAGGGCATGCCGCAATACATGTGGACGGCGACGTAGAACGATTCACGCTGGTAGGCTGGACTGAGCCAGATATCGTCCGCGTGAACGAAGCGGCACTCGATAGGGAAATGTACCGCGAACTGGTTGCGGTTGATGCACTCCTGAACCTCTTGGACCACGCTGCGTGCATGCTCGGCTGGAATGTTATACTCCATCTCGTTGAAGCGAACCCAGCGCGGCGTGGCAAAGATGCGATGGCTATACTCAACCTCATCCACACTGGCAATCAATGAGGCCGAGAGCCGACTGACTGGCTGGCAGAGTTGCGGTCTCAGGCGGCAGGCTTCAGAGAACAGCCAGTAGACGCCGTTCTCCAGCACAACCTTGTTGAAATTGCCCCAGAGCGTATCCAGGACATTTTTTCCCTTGAGGGGCGTATCCGTTTCGTTGGTAAACTTGGCCTGTACGTCGTTGGTATAGGGAAGCCAGAAGAACTCGAAATGACTGTTTTCCTGCTTATAGCGCTCAAGATTATCCAGGCATTCGGAGAGCGGCAGGCGGTGGCTCTGGAAGTGTAGACGTTTGAATGGTACGACGCGCAACTTAACGCGTACAATCACGCCCAGCATGCCCAGCGAGACCTGAGCCGCTTTAAAAATGTCGGGATGTTGTTCGGGTGAGCATTCTAACAGTTCGCCGCTGGCTGTAACCAGGGTCAGGCCGACTATCTGCGTGGAGATCGTACCAAAACGCGCGCCGGTTCCGTGCGTGCCTGTGCTGATGGCTCCGGCGATGCTCTGTTCGTCGATATCGCCGAGATTTTCTTGCGCCAACCCCTGATCGAACAGCTCTTCTCCCAATTTCTTGAGCCTGGTTCCAGCCAGAACTGTGACCGTATTACCCTCTTCCTCATCGATATCGATCTGTTCGATGCCCTGTAAATTATCCAGAGAGAGCAGAATACCGTTGGTCTGTACGACCGGAGTGAATGAATGCCCGGAACCAACGACGCGCACATGGTTCCCTGCTTGATGCGATTTTTGCACGATCTTGCTCACATCTTCAATACTTTTCGGCTTCAAAATTGCCTCTGGCGAGCATTCCACCACTCCCGACCAGTTACTCCATTGTGTCTGTCCGGTACTCATGCTATCTAGCCTTTCTGTGTTTGTTCAAATAAAACATTGCCCATCGCCACGATATGTCGTCACTTCATCAACGATTGCTCCATTGCTTACAAGGAGGAGGCGCGTGAAGCGCTCGCAGAGTTCGCCGGCCTTTGCGTGACGCATGAAGATGGGGTCGCCCATGTGCAATTCTAGCGGTCCTGTATAGCGAATAGGAGTTTGCACCTCTCCTGCTCCCTCGAAAGGCGTGAGGCGTGCTCCTGCTGGCAGATAAGGCTGCGGTTGCTTGGCAAGTCCAACGTCTCCTGATGCTATATAGCCCCCACCCTGACAGGTGTAGAGCGTTGGAGAAGGACGACGAATGATCTCGATAGCATATCCAGCGGCGGGCTGATACCGGAATTCGTGGAAGTTATCAAAGAGGGCCGGGGAGTAAAAACCGGAGCCAACCGTGATTTCGGTCACGACCTCTTCCTGGCGTGTTGTGGCGATGCTGCCCGTCCCGCCGCCATTGACGAAACGCAACTGCACTCCATAGCTTTTGATTAGCTCAACAATTTCTGCCCGGCGTACTGCCAGCTCTTTGCGAGAACGTTCTTTGAGCCAGCGCACCAGCATGTTTTTCGCCATTTGCCGGGGAACTGCATCGCCCACACCGGCGATCTGCGACTCGTATCCCATCAGGCCCACAAGCTGAACATGTGAGGAGGCAAGGATGTGTTCGATCAATGGCCGCACTTGAGCACTGGTACGCAATGATGAGCGCCACACGCCAAAATGCAGGCCCGGAAAGTCTGAGGACATATCGATGTCCAGGCAGAGCGGCAACTGTACGCCATACTTTTGCGCCACACGTTCGGCCTGTTCGATCTGGTCGAGGCTGTCAACCATGAGCGTGATATCGCTGCCTGCTCCGTTTGCCTGGGCGACGGCTGCAATATCCTGCTCGTGCCAGATGGGATAGCCGAGTAGCAGATCTTGAAAGCCCTGCGATGCCAGATAGACCGCTTCACGCGCTGTAAAACACATGATCCCTTGAAAACGAGCGTTGGCGGCCAGAATACGTTTCAGTATTGCTACACTGCGCAGCGACTTGGAGGGGAGGCGCACCTGCTTGCCTTCCGTGCGGGCAGCGATGGCGTGAATATTCTGATCCAATACATCAAGATCCACAAACGCGAAAGGCATCTGGCGGCCAGCAAAGACTTTCTTATAGTAATGATAATCTCTTGCTTGTGTTGTGGACTCGTCGATTGTTGCTGGGGATGGAGATGAGGCAGCTTGAATAGATGTTCCTGCTGGTGGTTCCTCGTGCTTCTGATGTAGCATGAATAGCCTCCTCAATGCTATGAGTCGGGAATAGCCTGACTACGCAACCTTGCATAGATGGGCAGCACATAAGCTGCAAGTGCTACCCTAAAATTGTAGCATCAAGTATGCGCGTCGTCAAAAAGGTTGCTTTAATGTACAGGGCTTTCCAGTTCTCCGCTCAAAGGGGTGCAGGGTCTCCCTGCCGGGGTCTGGGGTGTCCCCAGTTTCCTTCCCTCCTTCGCGCGCCGCCTGCGACGGCGCGCAAAAGAGAAGAAAAAAGGTTTTTGCGGGGACACCCCGCACCCCGGCAGAGGGCGGCAGCCCTCTGCACTCCCGCTAGATGGGAGAATTGGAAAGCCCTGCTTTAATGTAAGTCGTAGTTTCCCGATTTATCGGGAGGGGGGCACACCCAACCTGGGGAAAGTGGCTCCCTCCCGATAAATCGGGAAACTACGACTTACCTTACCAAGTTTGCTCGTAAAAACTCATTATTGAGGAGGCTGGTTTTTTCGTAACGTCGCTCCACACGATTCGCGTATGATAAGTTGGGGACGTAGACGTAGCTCTCGCGGCTCTCTATCGCGCTGTTCCAGCCGATCAAATAAAAACTGAGCCGCCTTTTGCCCAATCTCATAGGTGGGCTGGCGTACTGTTGTCAGTTGGGGATGCAGCACGGATGCCCACTCGAAATCATCGAAGCCGACCAGCGCGATATCCTGGGGACAGCATAGCCCGAGCTTCGTTAGCGCCTGGAGGGCACCAATCACCATCAAGCCGTTCATCAGAAAGAGGGCGGTTGGACGTTCCCCCGGCTGTGTCAATAGTTGCATGGCTCCGTTCTCGCCGCCCTCTACCCGCGAGTCTGCCGTCGCAATCAGGGCCGGGTCGAACGGGATATTGTGCGCCTCAAGTGCTTGCCTGTAGCCGGTCAGGCGCTCCTCGGTTGTGGTGATGCCCGAAATGCCTGTTACGGTCCCGATGCGGCGATGCCCGAGCGCGATCAGATGCTCAACCGCCGTCCTCGCTCCAGCTATGTTATCAACCAGCACTGCGTCGATTCCCAGTTCAAATAACGAACGGTCAATGCTGACGAGCGGCAGGTGGTGCGCTGATCCGGCATGCAAATATTCATGACTTCCTGTTGTCACTGCCACAATCAGTCCATCCGCTCGTTTGCTCTCCAGCAGCCGAACGTAGCTCATCTCCTTTTTCAAATCTTCGTCGGTATTGCCCAGAATCAGTGAGTAATGATGCTCGTTCGCAACATCTTCCACGCCGCGCACGATACTGGTAAAGAAGGGATTGGTGATGTCGGAGATGATGAGGCCGATGGTGTGGCTCGTCTGGGTCTTCAGGCTCCGCGCCAGGCTGTTACGCTCGTACCCCAGTTCCGCTATGCTTGCTTTTACTCGTTCCGCTAATTCGGGACTCACATATTTATTGCCGTTGATGACGGCTGATACCGTCGCGACAGAAACCGCAGCGTGGGCCGCTACATCCTTAATAGTAGTTTGACGGTCAGCAGACATCGCCATAGCACTTTACTCTCACTTTCGAGCATAACGCATATATTTTGCTTGAACGATTAGCTAATCGTTTTGCTAAACGGTATATCGAACGTATCATAGACTTCTCTATCCTGTCAAGTGGAGCAGGAGTTTGCCGCGAAAATTTCTTATAGTTGCTTGACAAAGCTGAAAGTGATATGTTATAGTCAGAAAAACGATTAGCTAATCGTTTTTCTGATGTATTTATCCCGCATAGTTCTGGATCAGCAGGGAAAGCTGTTCTGCCGAGTCTCCCTGGATGTCCATAGTGTTTCTCTCTTTGCAACAAGAAGAGAGGTTTGATCCAACCAACAGCCGTTTTCCTGATGAATATTTTCTCTTAACGCAAAATTGCTCGTAGTGCATCAGTGTAGAGTGCATGAGAAGGAGGGTTTTGTTCAGGAGGATTTACGTCGTTTTCCCTTTTGTTCCGTTCTTCCGTATGTCATGTTGGGCTTTTTATCGGACAACGTTTCGTCTCGTTTGGCTAGATATACTGTGAAGGAAGTTCCAATGAAGATTACTATACGAGCCATAGGCGTGCTTACTGCTCTTTCTTTGCTGCTAGCTGTGTTGGCGGCCTGTTCGCCAGCTAGCCAGTCCTCATCGTCCTCCTCTTCAGGTTCGGGTAGCACAACGACGCTAACGGTAGCTACCGTAAACAATTCGCAAATGGTGCAGATGGAGCAGTTGACCAAGCAGGTCTTTGAGAAAGACAACCCCAATATCAAGGTCAATTTCGTCACTTTGCCCGAAAACGATCTGCGCTCAAAGGTGACGCAGGATGTTGCCACCAATGCTGGCAAGTTCGATGTTGCCACTATTGGTAGTTACGATACGCCGATCTGGGCGCACAACGGCTGGCTGCAAGATTTGCAACCTTATTTTGACAAGATGTCAGCACAGGATAAGGCCAGTTACAATTATGATGATCTGCTCAAGCCGATCATGGCCTCTCTGTCCTATCAGAACCATCCTTACTCTGTCCCCTTCTATGGTGAGAGCAGTATGATGATGTATAATAAGCAGCTTTTTGCTCAACATCATCTGACTATGCCCGATCATCCGACCTGGGACCAGATTATGCACTTTGCTCAGGTTCTCAATGATCCTGGACATGGGGTTGCAGGTATTGTGCTGCGCGGTCAGTCTGGCTGGGGCATGAACATGGCTCCTCTGGATACCATGATCAACACTTATGGCGGCAGCTGGTTTGACATGGATTGGAAGCCTCAGCTGACCACTCCGGCAGTCAAGCAGGCTGTGACCGATTATGTGACGCTCTTGCAGAAATATGGGGAGCCGGGTGCCTCCACTTCTGGCTGGCAGGAGTGCATCAGCTTGATGGGTCAGGGTAAAGCCGGGATGTTCTATGACGCAACCTCGCTGGCCGGTGTGCTGGAAACCCCCTCGTCATCGAAGATCGCAGGACAGGTTGGCTATGCTTATGCACCTACCAAAGTTACTGAGAATGGCAGCCGCTGGCTGTGGGCATGGTCGCTTGGCATGGTCAAGAGTAGCCATAACCAGGATGCCGTCTTCAAATTCCTGACCTGGGCCACCAGCCCACAGTACCTCACTCTTGCCGGGAAGACCTTTGGTTGGGCCAATGTTCCGCCCGGAACGCGCACCTCGATTTACCAGAACGCCGACTATAAAAAGGCCGCTCCGTTTGCCGAGGTGACGCTCAACTCAATCAACACAGCGACCCCGGATCATCCCACGCTCAATCCGGTTCCGTATCATGGCGTGCAATATGTGGGCATTCCACAGTTTGAGTCGGTTGGGCAGACGGTCAGCGAAAACATTTCTGCTGCGATTGCTAACAAGATGACCGTGACTCAGGCGTTAGAGCAATCGAACCAACTGCTTGCCTCTCAGGTCAATAAGGACAATACTGCCGGGTATTAGTTTGGCCCCTGTGTGATGTTGTCTCGGTGGAGAGGGCAAACTTCTCCATCGAGACATCTGCTCAACGATGGAGAGACTATCACGAGAAAGGTTCGGTTATGAGTCGGATAGACGCTGCTCTCTCGCAAGGCGCTCAGGGACTCAAAGGTGCTGCCCCTGGTCGGGCGGCACCTGTACAGAGCATGCAGCGAAGCAAAATTACGTGGCTGCATGTCCCGGCGCTCATCTTTATGCTTATTATGACCCAGATTCCGTTCCTGCTGGCTGTCTGGTTTAGCCTGCACAACTGGAATCTGTTACAGCCAGCCGAGGGATTTCCTTTTGTAGGTCTCTCCAACTATGTGAACGCATTCCTGCATGATGCGCGCTTCTGGCCTGTTATTGGTCATACTATCGAACTGGTCTTTGGCTCTATCTTGATTGCGCTCATTGCAGGCACGATTCTGGCGCTGCTCTTGAATCGCCCCTTCCCCGGGCAGAACGTGTTGCGCGGTCTGGCAACGATCCCGTTTCTGGTCACGCCTTCGGTAATGGCGCTGGTCTGGAAAAACCTGATGCTCAGTCCCAGCACTGGCATAGTAGACTGGGTGTTGCACCTGGTGGGCATGCCTGCTGTCCCCTGGTTCTCGGCCTTGCCACTGGAGAGCATCATCTTTATTGTGGCCTGGGAGTGGACGCCGTTTGTGATGCTAGTCCTGTTGGCTGGCCTGCAATCAATCCCCGAAGAGGTGCTTGAAGCCGCTCGTGTCGATGGCACTGGCAAATGGTTGCTCTTCTGGCGCATCATCTTTCCCATGTTGCGACGGCCCTATGAAGTCGCTCTTTTGTTCGGCACAATCTTTATCTTTCAGACCTTTGGCGAGATCTATCTGACGACAGGTGGTGGACCTGGTGTGGCGACGAATACGTTGCCTTACTATACTTACCTGACCGCCTTTAATTCCTGGCAGATCGGGCAGGCGGCAGCTCTCGGCGTGATTGGCGTCGTCATCGCTATTCTGGCTGCACGAGCTATGTTGCGCTTCACCGCCGATAATACACCAGAAGAAAGGGGCTAATGCGATGGTACTGAGCAAAAGATGGACGAATAATCTCTGGACGATTCTCACCTATGTACTGGTGCTGGTAATGGTCGTGCCGGTTATCTGGATGGTGATTACCGGCTTCAAGCAAGAGGCTGATGCATATGCGACGACGCCCTCGCTGATTTTTCAGCCGACGCTCTATCAATTTCAATTAGCATTCAACGCAGGCTTTATTGCTTATCTGTTTAACAGTACGGTGTCGGCGCTTGTCTCCACTGCACTTGCGATGGTGCTGGGCGTTCCTGCTGCTTACTGTATGGTCTTCCAGATGCGCAAAAAGTCCTCCAACGATATGCTCTTTTTTGTGCTTTCAACGCGTTTTATGCCGTTTGCCGCAATTCTGGTGCCGCTGTATGTGATCGTTTCGCGCCTGAACCTACTGGATAATCTCTTTACCTTAATTCTCGTCTATACCGCGATGAATCTTCCCCTGATTATCTGGATGGCACGGTCGTACTTTCTGGATCTGCCAAAAGAGGTTCTAGAGGGAGCGTGGCTGGACGGTTGTAATACCTGGCGCACCATTATTAATATCGTGGTGCCGATGGCTGCTCCAGGGCTGGTTGCGGCGGCACTGCTGGCGATTATTTTTGCCTGGAACGACTTCTTCTTTGCTGTCACCTTGACCTATACCGAGTCGCCCACACTGCCAATTATGGTGGCCGTCTTTTCCAGCAACCAGGATTTGTTCCTGGCAAAGATTTCTGCTCTGGCGACCACGATTATTATTGTGCCGGTAATTCTGGGTATGTATGCACAGCGACACCTCGTTCGCGGTCTGACTGGCGGTGCGCTAAAATAGGGGAGACGTAGCAATAAGTAGCGAATAGAGAGGACTTTTTATGCGTGCTGTAATTATCGATGCTCCTGGCAAGTTTGGCGTGGGCAGCGTGTCCGATCCCACGCCGCAACCAGATGAACTGCTCATTCGTGTTGAAGCGTGCGGTATTTGCGGGACTGATCTGCATATTATTGATGGCGATTCCCCGCTGGCTCACTATCCGATTGTGCCCGGTCATGAGTTCGCGGGCGAGGTGGTCGCGGTCGGCAGTAACGTTGCGCAAAAAGGGAGCTTTGCGGTTGGAAGCCGTGTGGCAGTCGAGCCAAATATCTATTGTGGTCAGTGCGAGCCGTGCCGTTCGGGGCATGAAAACCTGTGTCTTAACTATACTGCTCTTGGCGTCACGCTCAACGGTGCCATTGCCGAGTATGTGGCGGTGCTTGCTGCCAAGTCGTATCCATTGCCCGATACGATGTCGTTGCGCGAAGCGGCGCTGATCGAGCCTGTTTCGTGCGCGGTACACGGTATGCATAGCCTGAACCCAAAATCGGGCGATACCTTTTTGATCGTTGGTGCTGGCACGATGGGACTGCTGCTATTGCAACTCGCGCGACGCGGCGGGGCATCGCGGATTGCTGTTGTCGATGTGAACGCTCAACGTTTGAAGCGGGCAGAGAGCCTGGGAGCGACCCGGACGTATACAGGCGTGCAGCAAGCGCTGGCAGATGAGCCGCTCGGCTTCAATTGCGTGATTGATGCGACGGGTGTGGCTCCGGTGATCGAGCAGGCGTTTCTGGCGGTCAAGCGCGGCGGAAAGTTTATGGTCTTTGGCGTTGCGTCTCACGAGGCACGCGTCTCTCTGTCGCCGTTCCGCATTTACAACGATGAGATTACGATAGTTGGTTCGATGGCGGTTCTCTTCTCTTTTCAAGCCGCGCTCGATCTTATCGCCAGTGGTGTGATCGATACGCAGGCGATGCTAACCGCTGCCTTTCCTCTGGCTGATTTCTCAGAGGCGCTGGCGGCCGTACGGCGCGGCGAGGGACTCAAAACACAGGTGCTACCCAATGCATAAGTTGTATGGGGAAACGGCATCAATCTAACGAAAACGGAGAGTTATTCATGGAAACGATGGATGTCGTCACCTGTGGTGAACTCCTCGTTGATTTTGTGGCAACGGAGGTCGGAGTCACACTTGCTCAGGCTTCCAATTTTCAGAAGGCTCCTGGCGGCGCTCCAGCAAACGTTGCTGTTGGCGTTGCCAGGCTGGGCCATCGCGCAGGCTTTATGGGTCAGGTTGGCGACGATGAGTTCGGTCACTTTCTAGCTGACACACTATACAGCAACGGCGTCGATACGGGCGGGTTGCGCTTCTCAACGCAGGCACGAACGGCGCTCGCGTTTGTCTCGTTGCTTGCTCAAGGAGAACGTGAGTTTATGTTCTATCGTCATCCGAGCGCTGATATGCTCTGGCGTCCTGATGATGTTGATCCCGCATTCGCAGCCAACACGCGTATCTTTCACTACGGCTCTATTTCTTTGATCGATGAGCCGAGCCGCAGCGCGACATTAACTGCCCTGGCATACGCGAAAAGCAATGGTGCGCATCTTTCCTATGATCCAAATCTGCGCCTCTCGCTCTGGCCCTCTCCTGGAGCCGCGAGAGCTGGTATTCTCGCCGGTTGGCAGCATGCGGAGGTCGTCAAAGTTAGCGAGGAGGAATTGCACTTTCTAAGCGAGGAGAGCGTGCTTGAACGGGCCGTCAGTTCGCTCTGGCACCAGAGCTTGCGATTGTTGGTGGTGACGCAAGGGAAGGTTGGCTGTACCTATTTCACGGCAAAAACCAGCGGACATGTTCCCGGCTTCTCTGTTGTCGTGAAAGACACGACCGGTGCTGGCGATGCCTTTGTCGCTGGCATGCTCAGTGGCCTGTTGATCGGAGAGTTTACCTGGGAGCAGGCGATGATTGAGAGGGCGCTGACGATGGGCAATGCTGTTGGAGCCATGTCTGCTACCCACGTTGGAGCTATGTCGTCCTTACCATCGCGTGAGATGGTTCAGTCGCTCCTCTCAACCTGAGCGCTGCCCTGAGAACACAAGCGATAACGAAATAATAGATAGTGTGCCTGGGGAAGAACCACCAGGCATTTCTTTTTGTGTTCCTCTCTCGCTTTGTCAGATCAGTATCCTTGCTCAATTGATCATGTTATCTAATAGGGAGAGCCACAGTATCCTGAATGTAACGAATTTTGCTGAGTAACGATAAGTAAGTAGACTGTTGACAGAAGTGATGGAACTTCTCCGAAAAAGAAGGATCACTTTAGTATTATGAAATAGACATGGATGTATATGATGAGAAATAGTGCTATCCAGAAGTGTATGTATGTCTTGAGTATTGGTTTGCTGGTCACGCTTTTCGCGGCTTGTAGCGACCCCGCAGGCTCGTCTGGTGCCACACCAACGCCGACCTCTGCTAATACCACACCAACGCTGACCACTGCTGCAACTGCAACTCAACCCGCAACCACAAATCAACCTGCAACTCCAACACCTGTAGCAGGGACAGGAAAAGCGCCGACCACTGTTGCGAAGGCGACGAGTGCTACAACCGCAAATCAACCTGCAGCTCCAACATCTGTAACAGGGACAGCGACAGATCTTCAGCCCTTTACGGGAGTGGATTTTACTATGCTCTATCCCGCCAAATGGCAAAAGACGCACAAGTCTGGTTCACCAGTAGCAGCGAATCAGCCCCCGTCACAGACTTATAGGTTTGTTGCTGCCGATAATGTTACAGGCTTTCTTGTTAAACGTCATTCAGGCGAGCAGGCCGTTGGTGGTAGTGTCAATGAACTGCTCGGTGGCGAGTTTAGATGTGATACTGGTGATAAATCGGTGCCATCATCTGCGGAGACAGCTGATGGTGTCTCATGGTCGCAGGTTGACCTCATCTGTCTGGTTGCCAGCAACAATTACGAGGTGCGCGAACTGGTGAGATCTGACTCACAATATGGGCAGACAGTGATTATGTATGGTGCCTATCAGAAAGTGGGCAATGGTGCTGTTGTCCCTGATTTTGCCCATACCAAAGCAACCTACTTTGATCCTATGCTAGCCTCATTTAAGTTCAAATAATCAGATCGAGGGAACAGAAAATGAGGCAGGGATAGCCACCCGAATATGGCAGGGGCGATGGCTTGTCCTCGTCTGTGTGGGCATCACGCCACCTGGAGAGCCGGGCGGGCGAGGACAAGCCATCGCCCCTGCCATATTCGGTCGTCCCGGAGGAGTTAGTTTTTTTCTTCCTCCTCTCGATTGCTTACCCCGGCTTCAGCAAACGTCAGCATCTCATTATGCGTGTGTAAGGCTCCCTCAATGAGATGCATTGCCAGGACCGCTCCTGTCCCTTCGCCAAGACGCAGGCCTAGGTTCAGCAATGGGGCCAATTCCAATGCTCGCAAGATATGCCCATGTCCCTGTTCGACGGAAGTATGCCCGGCGATCAAATATTGACAGGCGGCGGGGCATAAGCGAGCGGCAACCAGCGCAGCGGCCCCAGAGATAAAGCCATCGATCACTACTGCGATGCGTTCTGCTGCCGCTGCCAGGATTACTCCCACCAGACCGGCTATCTCCAGGCCACCAACCTTCATTAGCACGTCGAGAGGATTTTGCGGCTCAGGTTGATTGATCGCTAGCGCTCTCTCAATTACCACTATCTTGTGGTCCAATTGTGCATCGTTCAGGCCGGTGCCGCGCCCCGTGACCTGCGAGACCGGCAATTGCAACAGATCCGCAGTAATAGCGCTGGATGCGGTGGTATTGCCAATGCCCATATCGCCGGTTGCAACAAGCTGTACTCCCTGTTGAGCTTGCAGGATATCGATCCCGACGTTGATAGCAGTCAACATTTGCGCTTCTGTCATGGCGGCTCCTTGAGCCATATTTGCTGTGCCAGGGGCAACTTTGCGGGAGACGAGATCAGGATGGTGTAGTTCGCTTGCCACACCAATATCCACGATGACGACGCGGGCGTTGGCCTGTCGTGCCAGCGCGTTGATCGCCGCGCCACCATGTAGGAAGTTTTGCACCATCTGCGGAGTGACCTCCGATGGGTAGGCGCTCACTCCCTCGACGGTCACGCCATGATCACCCGCCATCACAATCACAACTTTTTGTTCGATGCCTGGTAGTGCACGGCGTTGTATTCCTGCAATTTGAATGGCGAGCTTCTCAAGTCGTCCGAGGCTTCCAGCAGGTTTGGTAAGATTCTCCTGCCGCTGCCTTGCCTGCTCCATTGCCTCCACATCGAGCGGTTCAATGCGTGCGATGAGATCGTTGATGCGTTGTCTATCTGCTTGCTTTTCCATTATGCTTATCCTCAAGATTAAAAGTTAGAAATATCATCTCTATAGTAAAGGGCTTTATCTGAACAGGTCAAGACGAAAGAGGAGGCAGAATGGAATTCGATAAAACTTTTTCCACGCGACGGCTCTGGCTGGTGCGACATGGCGCGACACTTTGGAATAGCGAGCAGCGCTTTGGTGGTCATAGCGATATTGCGTTATCAGAGCAGGGATATGAGCAGGCGCGCTGGCTTGCGGAGTTTCTGCGTGCTGCTCCTATCGGGACGATCTACGCCAGCGATTTGTTGCGAGCACGCCAAACGGCAGAAGTAATTGCACAATCTCATCCGCTAGTATCTATTCAGACATTGGAGGCGTGGCGCGAACTGAATTTTGGAGTCTGGGAGGGACTGACCTATGCGCAGATTGCAGAACGCTTTCCTGATCGACTGGCATTTTTCACCGACCCTCTCCATGCTTCGCCACCTGCCGGAGAAGCGTTCTCCAGCCTGCTGCAACGGGTGCAAACGGCCTTTCTCGTTCTCGTCCATGATGCCGCCAGGCAAACAGATCAGCAAGGTGATATTGTGCTGGTCAGTCATGGAGGGCCATTGCGTGCGCTGTTGTGTTGTATACTGAGAATGCCATTGGAGCGCCAGTGGCAATTGCGGCTCAATCCAGGCTCGGTCAGCGCGGTAGAGTTTCTCCCAACAACTGACGAGATGATCCCTGATGCCACGCTGACTCTGTTGAATGTACAGTCTCCTCACTGTCTCAACGACTACGTTACATAATGTACGATAGGATAGCTTCAGGAGGTGCTACAGTATGCAGGAAATGCAGAATTTTGTTCGGCGAACAATTCAGCAGGCGAAAGAACGCATTGATCGTCTCTCGCAACGGCGTTCGGATGCGTCGCAGAGCGCATGGCCCACAGGCCCAGGGACGCTGCCAGACGATGTGCCGCAGCAGCCCCGATCAAGCTTTGGTGTGCAAGTGATAACGCAGTATGAGGAATTTCTTGCTGCTGTGCGTTTCTTGACTGTATTGCCGGCTCCGAGCAGATCACGCTTCGCGCAAACAGCAGAGACGCTCCCTACTCCCATCGTTGGCAGCGGCTATTTCTCGCTCGTTGGGCTGTTGCTTGGCGTGTTGCTCGCTCTCTGGGCGCTGTTTTTAAGCGCGTCTCTCCGCTTGCCCTCGCTGGTGGTGGCCGTGCTGGTGCTGATCGCGCAGATTTTGCTCACGGGAGGGCTGCATCTGGACGGCTTAATGGATTCCTGTGATGGCATGTTTGGCGGGACGAGTCGAGAGCGCAAACTGGAAATCATGCGCGATAGTCGCGTCGGGAGCTTTGGCGTGCTGGGTGGTGCCTGCACTTTGCTCTTTAAATTTGCCGCGTTTGTCACGCTTGCCGATAGCAATTATCTGCTCCCTCTGGCATTATTGATGGTGTTGCCGCTGGCTCGCTGGGCGATGGTGCTGACTGTCTACATCTTTCCAGGCGCACGTTCCGCTGGTTTGGGAGCAGATTTTCGCCAGACCGTGACGCGGCCCCGTTTGTTATTAGCTGCTATCATCGCCCTGATCGTCGTCCTCGCGGTGGGACGCCTGCCCGGTCTGGCCGCCTGGTTTGGTGGTACTCTGGCAGCTCTGTTAGTGGGTGTCTGGGCCACACGCGTCCTCGGCGGTCTGACCGGTGATATTTACGGTGCAATTGAGGAGGTCGCGGAGATGGTGGCTCTTCTGGTCCTGGTTCTTCTGCGCTTCACGTTTTGATGCAACTTGAAAATATGTAGGGAGAGAAAGAGGTAATGATGTATGTTTGTTGATGAAGATGGGGAGGCGGTCGCAGTGCGAGAAAATCCACAGCTTATTCTCGTGACCGGTGGCGCGCGTAGTGGGAAGAGTACATATGCCGAACGATTGGCCCGGCGGAGCGGTCGCAGCGTTGCTTATATAGCAACTGCAACCGCAGGCGATGATGATATGCGCGATCGCATCGCACGTCATCAGGCAGCGCGTCCCACCACGTGGCAGACAATCGAGGAACCGCTGCATCTCGCCGGAGCAGTGTGTCAAGCGGCCTCACTCGCCGATATTATTCTGCTGGATTGTATTACTGTCTGGCTCTCAAACTGGCTACTACTACAGGATGAGCTAAGCTCCATAGAGTCCACCCCTGCCAGCGTCTATAGCGAGGGCGCTCTTCAGGAAATTGAGGTATTGCTTAGAGAGGCACAGGCGCTCAATGCTCAGCAAAGGCTGGTGATCGTCACGAACGAAGTCGGGCTGGGCATTGTACCCGCATTTGCGTTAGGACGCGTCTACCGCGATGTGTTGGGAGCCGTAAACCGACGATTGGCACAGGAGGCCGCACGCGTCTATTTCCTGATAGCCGGGTTAGCGGTTGATATCAAGCGTTTGCACGAAGAGGCGTCCCTCTAGCAACTTGCGAATGTTCCTGAGATTGTTATATAGTAGGGCCGTTAATCATTGTTCTGTTTTCATCAGGTGGCTGTGATGATGTCATCGCGGCAGAATAGGGAAGTTGGTGTGAATCCAACGCAGTCGCGCTACTGTAACTGGTATGCGGTTTCCATCGGGAAAGATGCCACTGTTCTTTCAGCAAAGGGCGGGAAGGCGAGGAAACAGCAGACAAGCCAGAAGCCAGGAGACCTGCCTGATGAAGTATGCTCTGATCCTTCGCGTTATAAGGGGCGAGCTGCCGAGGCATATTTTTTCTTTCTGTCTCTGGTTGATCTCCATTGCGCGCAAGGTGACGTTATCATTCTATGGAGGTTATCCAGATGCGCACCTGTCAGCATAAGCTCGTTACCACTTCTCACCTCCTGATCGCGCTGCTTGCCTGTCTCCTGTGTTTAGCGGCGTGTGGTGGAACTGGAAATGGTACGACGACAACGGCAACAACGACCGGCACGACCCCTACGCCCATCTTGACGCCAGCGGTTGATGCCTATGGAACCCCTATCACCTATCCCAAAAGCGCGCCGCAAAAAATTGTGTCGCTGGTGCCGAGTATGAGCGAGATTCTAGGTGGACTCAATTTGCAAGATCGGGTCGTGGGCGTTGATTACTACACCAATTACCCGGCAGAGATGGCGAAGAAGCAGAAAATCTCTGATACTGGCGGTAAATATAATGTTGAGCAGATTGTGGCCCTCCATCCTGATCTCGTCCTCAGCGCAGGTGGTATCACCAAGCAATATGATAGCCAGTTGACGCAGTTGGGTTTGCATGTTGTCGATCTGCCATCTCCTGATATTGCAGGGACATTACAGCAAATCCAGCTTGTCGGCCAGCTTACCTTTACTCAGGATGCAGCCAGCGCGCTGACGAAGCAGATGCAGCAGCAGATAGATACCGTGAAGGCGAAAGTTGTGGGAACGAGCGCGCCAAAGGTGCTATTGGAAGTTGATGATAGCACGCCGGGCAAGCCTTATGTCTTTGGTGGCGGCTCCTTTGGTGATGAACTACTGCAATATGCCAACGCAACCAATATTTTTCATACCAACACCTCCGGTGGCGGCTATCCCCAGGTGACAGACGAGGCTATTATCTCTGCAAATCCGCAATTTGTGATTCTCACGGAAGACCCGAAATATGGTGGCGATGCAACCCAGGTCTATAAACGTCCGAATTGGGGCAGTATTGATGCGGTAAAAAACCGGAAGATCTATCACATCAATACAGACATTATGCAGCGTGCTGGTCCGCGTATCGTGCAGGGATTGCAGTGTGTGGCCCAGGTCGTCCACCCCGATAAGTTTTCCGATCCCATTCCTGCGTATTGTCAGGTGGCGGCTTGAGAGATGAGGGAATGATGCGTCATAGACGGGCAAGCAGGAACGGGCGCGCGATTGGTATAGTATTGCTACTGGCGTTCGTATTTGATCTCTGGGGCGAACCGTCAGCAAACTGGCACCCTGTCATCTGGTTCGGCAGGCTGATTCGCTGGTTGGAGCGAGGTGCGCCACGTGGCCGTTTGCCGCAACTCCTCTATGGGGCTGCTATGCCTGTCATCGCCGCCCCGCTCGTCTGCACTCCTGCTGCGCTGATCCATAAATTGGCGCTGCGTCTTCGTGCTGCCTGCAGCAATGCTCTCTGTGGCGATTTGCTCTATGCGCTCGTGGAGGGAGGCGTGCTCAAGCCCTTCTTTGCCTTGCAGATGCTGGCGGAGGCCGGTCGCGCGGTTCGGTTGCCGCTGGAACAACACGATCTTCCAGCGGCTCGTCAGGCTTTGCAAAGCCTGGTGAGCCGCGACAGATCGCAATTATCGGCGGAACTGGCAGCAGCGGCGGCTATCGAATCGTTAGCCGAAAACCTGAGCGATTCGGTTGTGGCTCCGCTGTTTTATTACGCCCTGTTTGGTTTGCCTGGGGCTGCGCTCTATCGCCTTTGCAATACCTTTGACTCGATGATTGGCTATCATGAGCATTATGAATATCTCGGTAAAGCAGCGGCCCGCCTCGATGACCTCTTAAACCTGCTCCCATCGCGCCTGAGTGCCTTGCTGATCATCGGTTGCGCGCCGTTGTTTGGTGGGGATCAGCGGCGTGCATGGCGCATTTGGCGGAGGGATGCCCGTAAGACGGCCAGCCCCAACGCCGGACAGCCGATGGCGGCAATGGCCGGAGCGCTTGGGATACAATTGGAAAAGGTCGGACATTATCAGCTTGGCGATGCCGAGAGACCGCCGACCCCTGCCGATATTAGGAAGGCGGAACTGATGGTCTGGCGCGTGGGCATTCTGGCCCTGTTACTGGTAATGGGAGGCCGTATCGTTTGGAGCGCTCGCTATGACTGATATGCACAAAGAAGAGCCTATGGTGGTACACGGGGCCATCGATTACGGCGAACTGGCGCAACTGGGGCTGCACCCCTCAGAAATTCTCGACTTTAGCGTTAATAGTAACCCATATGGCACCTCATCGACAGTACATGAAGCCATCGCTCAGGTTGCGCTGGACCGTTACCCAGACCGTGCCTGTTTACAGTTGCGTCGGGCAATTCTAGAGTACGAACTGTCGGGTGTTGATCTGTCGATGTCATCGCTGCTGTGTGGTAATGGCAGCAGCGAACTACTCTGGGCAGCTGCTCGCGCTTTTCTTGCGCCCGACAAAAAAGCCATGATTGTTGCGCCCACGTTCGGTGAATATCGCGCTGCATCATTGGCAACTGGTGCTACTATCAGCGAGTTTCGTCGGGCCGAAACTCAGCGATTTCAACCTGATCTGATCGAACTGCAAGCGCGTATTGTGAGGGAGAAGCCTGATGTGGTTTGGCTCTGCAATCCCAACAATCCTACCGGCGTATGGATGGAGCAGGAGCAGCTTGCTCAGGTGCTTCAGGCGTGTTCCAACGTTGGAACGCTGCTGATCGTTGACGAGTCCTACTGGCGCTTCGTCACCCCTCCCGTTTCTTATACCGCCGTGACATTGCTGCAAGGAGGGATAAACGAGCATCTATTGGTCTTGCGCTCGCTCACCAAAGATTTTGCTCTGGCAGGCGTGCGGTTGGGTTATGTTGTTGGTTCGTCGGGACGTATCGGGCTCGTGCAGAGGCAGTTGCCATCGTGGAATGTCAGTGGATTTGCACAGGCAGCTGGCGTGGCGGTATTGGCTGATCGCGCGCACCTTGCAACCACGCTGGCAGCCCTTACAGTTGAGCGTGAGGCATTCTTCGCGGCTTTACGAGAAGCCGATCTGCATGTCTTGCCTTCGCGCACGCATTTCTGCCTGATCAATGTTGACGATGCTCAGCATGTCAGGCAAGAGTTGCTCAAGCGACGGCTGTTAGTAAGGGATTGTACCTCGTTTGGTTTGCCGCGCTTTATTCGCGTTGCGACTCGGCCCGCTCATGAGTGGAGACAACTGGTGCAGGCATTGCAGGAGGTTGTACAAGCATGAAGAAGCTGGCAAAAACGCTAATGGTGCAGGGAACGGCTTCGACTGTTGGCAAAAGCACGCTTGTTGCCGGACTGTGCCGCATTTTTACACGGGAAGGTTGGCACGTTGCACCATTCAAAGCGCAGAATATGGCGCTCAATTCGTGGGTGACACGCAGTGGTGGCGAGATTGGGCGCGCTCAAGTGGTCCAGGCGGAGGCAGCCGGTATCGAGCCAACCGTTGAAATGAACCCTATTTTGCTCAAGCCAGAGGGACATTCGCGGAGTCAGGTAATCGTTATGGGGCGTCCACTGGCCTCACTCGAAGCGCGGGAATACTATCGCAACCGCGCCACCTTGTTGCCAATTGTGCAGCAAGCGCTGAATACGTTACGTCAAGAATACGATCTGGTGATTATCGAAGGCGCTGGTAGTCCGGTTGAGCTGAATCTGGCCGAGAAGGATCTGGTCAATATGGCGGTGGCGCAACTGGTCGATGCTCCGGTGTTGCTGGTGGGCGATATTGATCGCGGCGGTATCTTCGCCTCGTTGTTGGGCACGTTGAAGCTCTTGCCGCCTGCTGATCGCGCCCGTGTTAAGGCTTTTATCGTCAACAAATTTCGTGGCGATCTCACGCTCTGGCGCGATGGGGAGCAGATGCTTGCAAATATGGGTGGCATTCCCGTATTGGGTACGGTCCCTTTCTTTCAGCATATTCGGATCGCCGAAGAGGATGTCGTGCCGCTCGACGAGGGGACCGCTGCTATTATGCAGGATAATCGAGATGCGACGGAGCGTGGGTGTCTGGAAATCGTGATTGTGCGGCTCCCTTACCTCAGCAATTACGACGAGTTTGACGCTCTGGCTGCTGAAAAACGGGTGCATCTCCGTTTCGCCGCCTCATCCGACGAGTTTCCTGCTCAACCCGATCTCGTCATTTTGCCAGGCACGAAGAATACGTTGAGCGACCTGGCCTGGCTCTGGCGACGAGGATTGGCACAGCATGTTCGACGGCTGGCACAGAACGGCAGCGCGGTGCTGGGAATCTGTGGCGGCTATCAGATGATGGGCGAGCGGGTGAGCGATAGCGCAGGCTCCGAAGCCGATCCGGGCACAACTGAACCGGGCCTTCATCTCCTGCCCGTCGAGACCTTTTTTGCGCCACTCGATGAGAAAACAACGCAACGATGCCACGCTCAACTGATACCTGCTGCTGTGCGCGGCCTGTTTGCTCGTATCCCGCAACAGCCTTTGCAGACTTACCAGATCCATGTGGGACGTACAATCATAGCAACTGAGCTGGGAACTGGCACCTCAGTTTTTAGTGTTGATGGCGCTGATGATGGCTGGCTGAGCGCTGATGGCTGGTGTGCAGGTGCATATTTACATGGCTTGTTTGAAAATGACGCCTTCAGGCATGAATTGTTGCGAGCGTTGTTCGAGCGACGTTTTGCTCAGCCTCTGGTGGATGAGCAGACGCCGTTCAATCGTCACGAGGAGTATGATAAGCTGGCGAATTGGCTCCAGCGCTATCTGGATATCGATCAGTTGAAAGCACTATGTGAGCTAGAGTAAGGCAGGGAAAAACGATGCAAGAAGAAGAAAACTACGAAACGGTGCCGCTTGAGGAGCCGGATGGACTGAGCGAGGAGCGACTCTCTCGCGTGCGTCAGGAGTTGGCCGAGGCGCGTGCCAAACGCAAGCGTGGGCGTACGGGGTTGGTGATCGTCAATACCGGCAATGGCAAGGGTAAGACGACGGCGGCGCTGGGCGTGTTGTTGCGCTCATGGGGCCAGGGTATGCGCGTGGTGATGCTGCAATTTCTCAAGGCCAAGACCGGCAAGTGGGGAGAAATTCGCGCCGCCCAGCGTATGGGCGTTGAGATTATCCCGCTTGGCAAGGGCTTTACCTGGGAGAGCGACAATCTTGAGCATGATCGTGCGCTGGCCCACCAGTGCTGGGAGCAGTGCCGCGAGAAGATTGAAAGCGACCAGTACGACGTGGTAATCATGGACGAAATCACCTATGCCATCAACTATGGCTGGCTTGATCTGGAAACAGTACTCAACACATTGCGCAACCGCAATCCCGCCATGCACGTGATTTTGACTGGACGCGATGCTCCCGCCGGGCTAGTTGAATATGCCGATCTGGTGACGGAGATGCGCGAGATCAAACATCCCTACAAAACGCAGGGAATCATGGCACAAAAAGGCATCGAATTTTAAGCGTTGAAGCAGGCAAACAAAAACGCTGCTCATGCACACTATGCGAGGAGCGTTTTTGTTTGCCGAATCAGGATTTTGGTTCGATCAGTGTTCCCAGGCGGCGCATCTCCGGCCATAAGAGTGCGACCAGGATAACAACCAGAATGGTGCCAACGCCGCCGCCAGCAACCGTCACGACTGGACCGAGAAATTGAGCTGCCAGACCTGACTCGAAGCCGCCCAGCTCGTTGGAGGCCGTGACAAATAGCGCGTTGACCGCCGAGACGCGACCACGCATGGCATCCGGCGTTCTGACCAGCAAAAGCGTATTACGGATCACAACGCTGATATTGTCCAATCCACCCAGCACGAAGAGCATAGCGAGTGAGAGCCAGAACGAACGTGAGATGCCGAAAATAATCGTCGCCGCGCCAAAGCCCGCAACCGCCAGCAGTAACGTGCGGCCAGCCTTTTTAAAGGGTGGTCGGCGCGTCAATATAAATGCGATCACCAGCGCTCCGATAGAGGGTGCGGCACGCAGCCAGCCGAGGCCCGTTGGTCCGACGTGGAGAATATCCTGAGCGTAGATCGGCAGCAACGTTGTGGCACCTCCAAAGAGGACGGCGAACAGATCAAGTGTAATAGCCGCCAGAATGACCTGGGTTTTGCTTAAAAAGCGTAATCCCTCTGCTAACGAACTGAGCGTCGTTTGTGGCTCGCTCTGGTGTACTGGTCGTTGCCTCACCCGCAATTGGATGAGGAGATAGGTGATAATCAGCCCCGCCAGGGTATTCAAGGCATAGACTGGAGTTGCGCTGCGAAACACTGCAATCGCGAAGCCTCCCAGCGTCGGACCAACGACGGAGGCCAGCTGCCATGAACTGCTCGCCCAGGTTGAAGCATTTGTGTAAGCCTCTTCGGGAACTGTATGAGCAAGAATCGATTCAGCAGCCGGGCCGTTAAATGCCATTGCCACCCCTCCCAATGCCAGGCATGCGTAAACGAGTGCGATAGAGCTATGGGTATACGAGAGCCATGCCAGCCAGAGCGAAGTTAGCACTGCCAATGCCTGGCTGAGCACCAGGATCGTCTGGCGGTGAAAGCGATCTGCGATATGTCCCGCTGGCAGTGATAAGAGGATGACAGGCAAGACCTGTGCCAGACCAACGCCCCCCAGTACCAGTGCTGAATCACTACGCTCGTACAGTTCCCAGCCAATGGCAATATAGACCATTTGGGTTCCCAGCGAGCCGACGAAGCTGGCGATGAGAAAGAGGCGAAAATCACGGAAACGAAGCGCGAAATAAGGATCATGTGCTTTGACCGTCGAGACAGGTTCTTTCGCTGATACCAGCGCTTCTTTGTCGCTGTGTATTTCCTGTTCATATTCGTTATTTGTCCAGTGCAAGTTATTACCTCAACATAATATGAAGAAATAAGCAGAATATAGAGAAAAAGTTTCAAGGAAATTATGAAATACGTCGTAAATGAGTAGAGTATGGGTTCAGGAAATCAATTCCTGAACCCAGTTTATCTATTCTTTACTATGCTATTCATAGCACATCCTTAGATGAAATAGCAAGTAGAATAGTGCTAATGATTTTGGATGGAGAGATAGGATGCAGGAAGCAATGGACCTGTTGCACTGGCACCTTGCGAGCACGATCATTCAAGGAGTTGGCGTGGCTTGCATCCCCGGAGATGTTGGTTGTGCTGGCGTTGGTGGCGGCACAGGTGTCGATGGAGGCTGCGTTGGTCTTGCGGGCGTTGGGATAGGCACTGCCATTGTTGGCGTCGGGGCGTGCGTTGGCGTGGCGACTGGCGCAGTTGGTGCGACTCCGCTTGCTGGTGTAACCGTGCTGCTGACTCCTCCGTCCTGACCGCTTTGACTGCCGCCTCCCTGTGCTGGCATAGTTGACTCCGGGGTAGGCGTTGCCTGCGTTCCGTTGTTACTTGCCGCATTGGTTTGATACCACGAGAAGCCCAGCGTCAGGAGCAGCACAAGCACAATAATGGCCCCTATGATCCATAAGATGCGCCTTGTCGCTGGTTTATTCTGTTCGAGATCGTTTACATCAGGTGGTCGTTGCTGGTCGGTCTGCATTAGTCTCTCCTCACGCGTCATACTGTTCTCGCCCTCAACACGTGAGGAGGGGAAAAAGAGTTTCAGGCTATGCACTCTGTTTGATTGCGCAAATCACGATATAGCCCGGAACATGCCAGTATCGCTCCGCCTGATGTTGTCGCGCAACGTTCTCATCTAGCTGAGGCTCGATCACGGCCTGGATGCTGCATCCCGCCTGGATCACGCTGTTGAGATAAGTGCTGAGGGGGCGATGAATGAAATGGCCGTAGGTCTGTTTGACCGTACGCTCTTGAAAGTAGTCGCGTATCTCAACATAACCCTTATGCTGCCATTCTGTGCCCGGTTCTTCAAAGCAGGGATGTAGAATTGAGAAGATCAGTTGCCCCTGGCTTTTGAGTGCAGCGATGCAGTTATGCAGTGCTGGCAAGTATGTTGGGATATCCATAAAGACCATATTCGCAATCACAAAATCAAACTTATTTTGTATGGGCGACCACGTAGAGAGATCCTCTTGCAGATAGGTGATGCCCAGCGCTTCCGTCTGCTCTCGTTGCGCGGCATAGGTGTACCACTGAGTGCCCGGTTCGATTCCTGTTACGTGTGCACCTCTTTTCGCCAGGAGCCGCGAGAGATAGCCCTGGCCGCATCCTGCATCGAGAATAGTTTTGCCTGTTACATCTCCCAGCAGTGCGAAGAGGGCAGGGTTCAAGAGGTGTTGCCGTGTGAAATCGCCTTCGTCGCCAAAGTTTTCCGCGATATGTGATGGGATACGCGAATATTCCTGAATGATCTCTGTATTGGTGATATCTGTCATATGTTTCTCCAATTGTAAGCAGATGTTCTCTTATTATCGTATGTTGAAAACTGGCCCTTTCGGTGGAAATGGCAGCGTGCGTCCGACAGGGAGCAGAAACGCATGTTCGCGCTTAATAGAGAGACGATCGCAAAAGCCATCGGTAATAATGAGCAGAGGCCCATTTTTGGGAAAATCCTCGGCCTTTTCCAGCAGATCAATGCCTGGCTGCAAGATCGTGCCGCCGCGCCCACGTACTTTGACGTTGCCCGCTATCTCCTCGGCTGGCATGTAGCCCTGATCAAAGGTGGCCGCGTCGCAGAAAACGACGCGCACAGCTGCGACATCGCGTGCGATACTGTAGCTTGCGATTGTTCCCAGTGCTTTTGCCAGGAGCGTACGATCCATTGAGCCGGAGGTGTCAAGCAGTACGCCAAAGGTACGATGACTATCCTCTGGTGGGGCAATCCAGCTTGCTCGCGGGATATCGGGGGTGCTGGATTGACGACGGCTCACACGTGCGTAGGTGCGCATCTGCTCAAGTGGAGGGAAGTGTTCGTCGAACCAGTGAGCCAGTTCCACATCCCAGGGCACCGGCGGTTGACCGAGGGCGCGAATCTCTTCGATCAAGCCTGCCGAGAGATAGCCACGCTCCTGCTCTTGATGCAGCAACAACCCCTGGCTCAAGCAGCTACGATAGAACTCGTCGAGGCTCTGCCCATCGCTGTTATGCCACCATCCGGGTTCGCTCAGCATATCTCCCATCCCCACGCCACGCAGTGTTGATAGCTTACGATAGCGCCGTAGATCGCGTACGATCAGGTCGTAAATCGCTTCCGCCGATTCGCCTTTCAGTGTTGGATCATACAAAGCGCCGATGTGCGGTAAATCGCCAACTCCCATCTCGACCAGCCAGCCATTGACGACGTAATCGCAGGCGACGTTCCATAGATAGAAATCACGTCCTTCGCAGCGCACATCGTGTCGCAAGCCAGCGTGCAGCAATTCATGAGCCATCACGAAGCGCAATTCCTCCTGGGTTAGCCCGGCTCGCGGATTGATATAGATCTCGCGCTGCTCCATATTGATGGCTGCAACGGCGATGTTCATGCGATGGCAAAGCAGTTGATCTTCGATGATTTCAAAGCTGGCAGCCAGCGCGCCGAGCAGTGGATAGGACGTGATGAACCAGCTTCGTGCGCGCTGGGCCTCGCTCATCACGCGTCCATCGGGATCGCGTGGTGGTGGCGTTACTCCTCCTGCGATATCTACTGCGTCCGCCACCGCCAGTTCCAGCCCCTTTGCGAAGTGATCCTGCCAATCGACCTCGTAATATTTTGCCTTTGCAACCTCGATCATATCAATGGGGGTCATCCCGGCAGTGCCCGTTGGCCGCAATTGTTCTGGCTGTCCGCGCTCACAGAATACCTCGAAGATCCGCTCCTCTGAGCGCGTATTGATCCCTAATGCCTGCACCTCCTGTATCAGCCCTTGCAACTCCTGCGGTGGCTGACCGAACTTGAGATCGGCCAGGAAACGAGCGATATAGCAATCACAGGCCGCATTCCACAGCTCCCGCTGATACTTTTTCTGCTGAAAATGACCAAAGCCTAGATGTAGCAAGCAATGGGCGAAGATATAACTCCACTCTTCCGGTGCGCCCATTTTTGATGCATTGGTGTGGATCTGCCCATTGCTTGTTACGACCGCCCAACCATCCTGAGGGCAGAGATTACTGTCCTCTTCGTAGGTGTGATATGCCAGCGGGCCAAAGATGGGATGTACATATAAGGACCGCCAGCCTATGATGCGGTTGACTTCGGCCTGCGTCTGGGATGATGCTCGCTTATTACCTTTTCGCGACATCGCGTTCCTTCTTCTCTACAATGCGGGGCAGATCGCGTACAATCTCCACCATAAACCAGGCTGGCAACGACTCTTCCCCGTCCTGTTTGGAGACTACCATCTGGGCTATTTCCAGGCTGATTGCGGCCAGATCTTTCAGCAACGCCTTTGCCCGGAATGCCAGGTCGCGATGGTGTCCGGTGATCGCAGCTTGCTGTGCTGGCAGCTCTTTGAGTAGATGGGTGCGGAACGATTGAGCCAGGAAGTAGAGGATATCGCGATCCTCCGGGCGTGCTGGCCAGCTCGCCTCGCCCTTCAAAATGGCGGTCAGACGATATTTGCTCCTGACCTGTTTCACAAATGCCTTAAATTGTCCGGCATGGTGAGGCGTCAGACAGCCAAAGGCCAGCACTTCCAGCGTTTGATCGTTCAGGCGCTCTCCATACTCTTTCAGTGCATCGCTCAACATATGCCAGGAGCGCGGCGAGGAGAACGGTTCCTCATGCTTGGGTGGTGCGTGCCAGAGATGATCCGGACGATTCTGGATATACTCGATCACCCAGGGATGGATAGTAGAGTATTGCGCCCATTCAAGCCAGTCCCGATGTGAGACGGTCAGATGGACATGGACCATACGATTGAGCAAGGCCGACGACATGGGCTTAACTATCGCGCTATCCTGCGCCCGGTTGCCTGCCCCGATGACAACTGATCCTTCTGGTAGCGTATATTCGGCAATGCGTCGCTCGTGGATCAGGCTATAGAAAGCCTTCTGCACTTCATGGCTGCATGCATTCAGTTCATCTAAAAACAGACAATATGGCTCGTTGCGAGCGATCATGCGCGGAGGGCAGAAGCGGCTGGTGCCATCGAGAATTTGTGGCACACCGATCAGATCTTCGGGAGCAAGCTGACTGCCCAGCAGCGAGACGCAGGGCAACCCTACCTGCGTGGCAAATTCCTGTACCAGTGCGGATTTCCCGATTCCTGGCTGGCCCCAGATAAAGACAGGGCGAACAAGTGCAACATTGAGCAAAAGATCACAGAGTTGTTTTTGCGTAACAGTGATAGCAGGATTCAAGGTGACTCATCGCTTTCTAAACTTCTCACGGGCAGGGCGCGTTCTAGCAGCGGATGGATGATAATACAAAGCAGCGCCAATAAGCCCTGTGTAGAAACATCTCACAATGTTCGTGTGTATACCCTGAAAAGAATCATCAAAGAAGAGTGCGAGCAGATTTGCTCGTAGCGCGTGACGAAACTACGCCTGGAAGGAGACGAGCGTAGTTAGTCCGAATATGTGGGCAGGAGAAAACCATTGCAGCATGGAAAATTCTCCTTTCTTGAGGTCGCTCTTAAAAACTATCAAATCTGGCACAAATGCCTTATCATCATTAATTGGTGTTTTGTCAAGTAATTGTATTGAGAATAATGTACAGTATTTCTCGCCAGTTGTCAATGGGGTTGATGATAAAGTTCATGGTCCTTCTCGCAAAGGGCCATGAACCATACAGTGTGAATGTAAGACGATTAGCTGGCGGATGTAGGTCGTTGTCGAGCTGCCAATGACCGGGAGGATGAAGGCATCCTGCGAGTCGTAGGTATTGGGTGAGTTGGGAGCCAGGCTCGCCGCTGATGTCCAGGGACCGCTGAGCGAGGTTGCGCTAACATAAGTATTGGGATTGGGTGCCCAGCCCGTTGGCGATGAGGTAATCAGGTAATAACGTCCGTTAGCTTTGAACATGCCCGGAGCTTCCAGTCGTGAACTGAACGTGTAGACGCTACCAGCATCGCTCAGATAGTCGGACGAGAGCCTGTCGATATTCAGGGCGGTGTTGTTGCTGGTGGCATAGATCAGGTAAGCGCTGCCGTTGGTATCCTCAAAGACTGTCATATCGCGGCTCTGATTGCCGTTGGGATTGTAGCTGCCACGATAGGTATAGCTGCCATCAACGGTTGAACTGGTGGCGACGCCTACTTTTGCCTCGCCGTAGCTGCTATTGTCGATATGCAGGTACATAACGTAGGTGCTTGTCGAGGCATTATAGATGACTTTGGGCCGTTCGACCACTCTGTTTGGTCCCAGATCGTCGCTGCTCTGGACTGCCAGAACATTATTGCGAAACGTCCAGTTGACGAGATCGGTTGATGAGTAGCAGCTAATCGCGACAAAGGCTGAATTGTTGCTGGCGCGGTTCTCGCCAAACCAGTAGTAGGTGCTGCCCACCTTAATCAGCCCTGTCCCGTGTGCCTGGATGCTATTGCCGCTGGAATCCGTCCAACTACCACCGGGAACAATTGATTGAGATGGGACGGTGGCTGCGTGAGCTGTCAGGGAACCGGTAGAGGCGAGGAGAGAGATGAGAGTAAGAAGCGAGGTCAATAGTACGACAAGACGACGTGAAGAGCGATAACAACACTGTAGAGATGGGAGCCAGAAGTATGGATTGCTCATCATTGAATCCCTCCAAGAATTGTGGCAAACGTTGACGAAATTATTGGAACATGTGCTTCCTTCCTATGAAGCACTAGTAAAAGTATAAGGAAAAAACTTACTTTCGTCAATGATAAAACAAAGCATCTGGAGCGAGAAATGGCGGAAATGAGGCAAATGGCCATAACGTCCTACCGTACAGATTTCGATTGTGGCTTTGTGCATCGTCACTATACTTAGAAACACATAAATGGCAGACTGAGAGGTATAGGGCTGAGAGATGGTGTGAAGCCACCTTGCACGACAAAAGCGGTGATTATAATTGTAAAAATCATAAGAATCGCTGAAAAATTCAGAAGAACTTCTCATGTCAAATCGGTTTGGCTATGCTATACTCATAGACGCTTGAGCTATACATCGTTGATTGAATAGAGGCTTGGAGGCGTAGTATCTTGAATTCCATGCAAAAATCACTGGTAGCGTTCGATACCGATCACATCAAAAACTATGTCTTTGGCACTGATAGATTAAAAGAGATTCGCGGAGCCAGTTCTCTGCTTGATCGCCTCAATCGCACTGAGATGGAAAAAGCAGCTACGGATTTACATATCAATATTAAAAATATTTATGCTAATGGTGGTTCTGGTCTATTTGTTGTAGATAAAGATTCCATCAAGGACTTTGTGCAGCGTGTACAGCAGGTATACAGGAAGCAGAGTAAGGGAAAAGCATCAGTTACCTATGCAATACAGGATTTGCCTGAAGATGTTTCAGACGCAAATATCATGACCTGTGATCTGGAAAAGGAATTGGAACTATTAAAGTATCGGCTTATTGAGAAGAAAGGCTGCCCCAATTCTGTTTTAGCTCTTCCGTCCCATCCATTTATAACGTATTGTAGCTCGTGTGGTGTTGAATATGCTGAAAAAGGGAGCCTTGATGCGCAGGAAACGGGAACATTTTATTGTGCAAGCTGTATTGAAAAGCAAAAAGAAGACATCAGGATAAAGAATCATATATCGAGAATAATTCGAGACTTGCGCTCATATCGAATTATGGGAGCTGAACAGGTCGCAAAATTTGATTTGTGGGAACGTATACTCTGGTTTTTGGATCAAGAGAAGTATGACTTGACCCGCTCAGGAGTAGATCGCCCCGAAGATTTTAATGAGTTTCGTCAATTTGCTGAAGCAAAAGAATATATTGGGCTGATTTACGCTGATGCGAATAATATGGGTCAAATAGTTGATACATTGAAATCGCCAGAAAAAAGGGAGATATTTGCTTTTGAGGTTGATAAGGCTATTCATCAAGCGATGGCGATAGCAATCAAGCAATATTTGCCTATTGTTGATATTGTTCGTAATGGCAAATCTGAGCCAGTTTTTCCGTTTGATATTCTACTGGTCGGTGGTGATGACATTGTGATGGTAACTAATGCCGCTAAAGCAATGGATGTTGCTTTGACCGTCGCTACAAGATTTCGTGAACTTGCTAATAATGAACGAATCAGGAAGTTGACTTCAATCAAGCTCAGTTTATGTGTCGGTGTGGTGCTAGCTCCCATCAAGTATCCCTTTGGTCTGTTACAGGACATGGCTGAAAGCGCTCTGAAATTTGCCAAGACAGCAGCAGCCAACGATAAGGAGGAAGTGAAGGATCAAAAGGAACGAGATGCATTTGATGGCACGCGCATTAATTTTCAAGTTGTGACAGGTGGTAGTCATCCCAATTTTAATGAGACATATAAGAAAACTTATCAGAAGGTAGATAAAAATCGATTCCTTGAGTTCCATGCATCGTTGCGCGCTTACAAACCAGAGGATTTGGAGCTTCTGCTTAATGCGATTCGTGAGGGGCATAGGCTCAATCTGGGGCGAACCAAACTGCATCAGTTGCGGGAAGCGATCCTGGAGAAAAATTTGACGACATCGGTACAGAAAGGGTTGGCAACGCTGCGCAACTGGCGCGAGAAGCAGAGAACATATGTGGTTGGACAGGTCTATGGATTTGGTCAGCGCCGTCAGATGCAGCGTAGCGATCCACGTAACCCTATCTCAGATTTCCCACATGTGACCTTTCCCTGGTTCGCTGATGGAACACATAAGGAAAGAAACGTCTATCGCACCTCTTTGCTTGATTTTATCGAACTGTATGATTTTGTGACAAGAGAAGGGGGGAATAATGGCGATGAAGTTTGACCGTATTTCTATTACCTATAACCTGATCTTTGAAACCCCATTTCACTGTGGCACCGGCCTGCGTTCAGCTTTGATTGATCGCACGGTTGTTCGTGATCACGAACAATATCTCTATGTTCCTGGCTCAACTATCAAAGGTGTGGTGCGAGAACACTGCGAACGATTGGAGCGTATGTACAGCGAGCGCGACAATACAGACGATCCGATTGGAAGTCCACACGATGCCAGGGCAGCACTCACGGCTCTTGGGAAACCTGTTACGATGATCTCACGCATTTTTGGCTCTCACTACAATCCTGGCTCCCTCTTTTTTGAAGACGCCCGCTTGAGTGAAGACGATAAAGAGTTATTTCTGGGGAGCAATGGCGACGATAGATATAAAAGCTTGCAGACCGATCTGTATACTCAGGTGCGGCTCCATCGTCCAACGCGCACTTCCGTAGCGGGGGCGCTCTATACCAGCGAGTTTGGTGTCAGAGATACAACCCTGGAAGGTAAGATTAGTGGTTGGCTGCGCTGTACTCCTATTGAGGAGATTAACCCGCAGGGACCGACCTATTCTCTACTCCTTTTGTTAGCGGGTCTGCACATGCTTGATCGTATTGGCGGGAATAAATCAACCGGTAAAGGGAAATGTCGGTGTGACGTTAAAACAGTGAGAATTGGGGAACAATCTTATTCAAAAGAGCAGTGGCAGCCCTGGTTTGAGCATCTGGATGCCCTGGCTAAATCTCCCGCACAGAATGAGGAGGAATGGGAGGAATGAGGCAGATATCTATTCAACTTACTGCCGAGTCGCCACTGGCTATTCGTGCCGATCACGCTCCCCATGGTGCGGAAGTCGCCAATTATATTCCTGGCACAGCGTTTGTTGGTGCACTGGCAGCTGTGCATCGTATGCTCTATCCCAACGAAAAAGAGCAGTTCGAGCGGTTGTTTCTCCATGAATCGGTGCAGTATCCAGATTTGTATCCGGCGATGTTTAAGGACAAAGAGTTACAAGGCTTACCATGTCCCGTTTATCCAGTGCCGAAAACAGCTCAGAGTTGTAAACGACACAAAGGTTTTCTCTATCCACTCGATGATGAGAATGATGCACATGGAGTGCGCGATAGCCTGGTTGATTGGGCACTATTCAAACTGGGAGAAAAGAATAATCCTTTGAATGCCCTCAATGTGTTGAAAAAATGTAAGAATTGCCCTGAGCCTGGATGTGAAGTCACAATGGATCATTTCTCCGGGTATTATCGACGTAATCCCTCTGTACCAAAGCAGATATATGGTGCAACCATAGATGAACACACGCACCTTCAAACACGTACAGGCATTGATCGCGAATCAGGGACCGTGCAGGAAGGTATTCTGTATAATCGCAGGGTTTTTGAGGAGGGTATGCGCTTCTGGGGAGCCATTCGTGTCCCCAATGACGAAGAACTGCTCTCGGATTTGATGGAATTTCTCGCTGAGGCCGGTGAGCAAGGCCTGGTGCGTATTGGCACGGGGCGAACACGGGGAATGGGCATGGCATCGTTTCGAGCAGAGCATGACGAAGATGAGGTGCGCGATCCCTACACAGAATTTAAAAAACGCCTGTCACTCTTTAACAAGCTGGTACATAAGCAGGCGAAGGATGAGTTAGAACTAGAAGATCCGCGCTACTTTTTCGCTCTCACGCTGCATTCTCCTTTGATCCTGTGTGATGAATTCTTGCGTTATCGTGGAACAATTGATGAGCAAACTTTATTAAAAGACCTTCTTCACTGGGAGAATGGCCTGGAACTTGAACGAATATATCAGGCGGCCAGTGTACGACGCATGACCGGGTGGCAGGAAATATGGGGGACGCCGCGTATGAATGAATATGCTATTGATACCGGTTCCGTTTTTTTGTTTGCATGCAATGTTGCAGAGGGATCGCCTGAAAAAGAGACTTTGCTGAGCAAGCTGTTTGAGCTTGAGGAGCGGAGCGCAGGAGCAAGATGTGCGGAGGGGTTTGGGCGGATATGTGTGTCTGATCAATTTCACCAGGAGAGGACTAGGCGATGAACAGAGAGATGCAGATTATTCGTGAGGTGAATATTCAGGCGGAAATTTTTTATCCAGACTCCGTTCGACTTGGCGATCACGCCGCATCGGTGATTGGTCGTTCTCGCCGCTCCCAGATGACCGGATTAGAAAATATCGCTGATAGCGCGTTGAAAACATCGGATATCTTTGACTATATTAAACGACAAACAGCGCGTTTCTCTTTCTGGCGGCAGAGCTTTCCCAATGAGAACCAGTTTGCAACAGAAAGACATGCAACAGACAATATAGCATTTGGTGAGCGCCTAATCCATCATCTTCAAATTGATCTGGCTGAGAGACGGGATACGATTTGTGGTTCTGAGCGGCTCAATATTGACGCGTCCACCTATGAGAATCAGCATTTGCGACGACAGGTTCACCTGCTACTCATTCGCCAGTTTATTCATCAGATGGTAGCTCAATATGAGTTTCGTGCCAGCCTGACTACTATTGCACGAAGGGAGCGTCATTAAATAATGCTCTCCGCTCCATTGCTTCAACGGCTCTGGGATATGAGCGATAACGTATTGTATCCAGAGGCCGTGACCTTCATTCGGCGTCTGATCAACGAGAAAGGTTGTTCACCGCTGCCTACGAGCCAGGTCATGGGGTTGTTAAATATTGCTAATGCGGCCAATTATAGTGAACTGGTGCATTTTATCAGGCATCAGCGTGAGCGCAACTGGCCTGACTCAAAGAAAGATATCAAGACCTTTTATACCGAACTGGACCTGTGGTTCGTCACGCTGAGAAATAGATTGGTCAGAAATGAATTTCGCCTGCTTTCCAAAGGGCTGAGTCCTGTTGCTGCTAATAGAGAAGTTGATGAGATAATGACAACTCTGGCCCACGAGTTTATTCAGCATCTCGTCGCCGAAAATGGGGTGCTGTCATCTCAGAAGGCAGATGAACAACGATCAAGGAGAAGATAGAGCCATGACCACACAACGTTATGAGTTGCGCAACCGCTATATCTTTACTGGCAAGTTAGTGATGCTGACTGCTTTTCATATTGGCGGAGGTCGTGCCACTCTGAGTAGTAGTGATAGCCCTGTCGTGTTGACGCCAGAACAACTTCCCTTTATTCCCGGCTCAAGCTTCAAAGGAGCCTTGCGCAGCACTATTGAAAAACTGGTCCCCAGCCTTCCCTCCGAAGCAAAGCTTTCTTCCTGTGGTTTGATTGAGCCGCTCGACGGCGAGGAAAAACCAAAGTCAGATAAACCTCTTTGTCCAACAGTGCGGCAGCGAGATATTACGCAAGAGAGGCGAGAACGTCCGGGCGACGCGGAAAAGATCCGTGAGCAGGTGCTTAAAGAGCTTTGCAATACTTGTCAGCTTTTCGGTTCGCCTTTTGCAGCGGCGCGGGTGAATATAGGCGATCTCTATATGTCATCGAGGGAGTGGAACGGGGCCGTACAGATTCGTGATGGTGTGGCTATTGATCGTGATAGTGAGAAAGCCAAAGATCGTCTAAAGTACGATTTCGAGGTTGTTCCTGCCAGCGCCACTTTTGACCTGACCATCACCCTGGAGAATGCAACGAGCGAAGATTTGCAACTGTTGTGTATGGGCTTGAGTGAGTTCGTGCATGGGTTTGGCTTTATTGGAGGAAAGCGTTCGCGTGGATTGGGAGCCTGCCGCCTGGATGATCTGGCGATTCGCTCGTTGAGGTTGGACGAGAAGGATCTTGATAAGAAGGTTCGTACAGAGCGCTTAAAGAATTACCTGTTGCGGGGAGAAGCTTCGCTCGAACCAGAGGATCGCGAGAAATTTCTGGATCGACATATCACTGCAATTTTTGACCATACAGCAGCTTTGCGCTGATTGTGCATTGAAGGGAGTTGAAGGTTATGTTGAAGAAACTGGTGAACGAAGCTTTTTTTACGTTGCGAATCACTGCGACCGGGCCGATCCTGATCAAATCCGGGCGCGCAACGATCAGCGGTCCCGATATGACGCCTGTGCTGACCTTTCGAGATGGTCGGCAAGAGGTCTTCTTGCCTGGCAGTTCGCTCAAAGGCGTGTTTCGCAGCCATAGCGAAAAGGTGATATGCAGTCTGAAACCACAGGTGGTGTGTTATCCCTTCTCTGGCAACGAAGATAAGGAAGTTGATCTGGAGCAGCGGCGGAAAGACTATCGCGACTCATGCGGTGCAATGTTCAATCTGTTAGCCAGGGATGAACAAATGCGTAAAAAGCTCGAAGATGAGACGCATTATGTCTATGCCAACTCCTGTCCAACTTGCCGTCTCTTTGGTTCAACTGGTTTTATTGGGCGTGTCTCCATCAGCGATGCGTATCTGACCTCTCAGGCGATTACAGAGCAGCGTGATGGGGTCGGGATTGATCGCCTCACTGGTGGAGCGAGTCATGGAGCCAAGTTTGAGCTAGAGGTGGTCAGCACAGGAGCCATCTTTGAGACAGATGTTCATCTGCGCAACTTCGAGATCTGGCAGTTGGGGATGCTCTTTGTTGTGTTGCAAGATCTGACTGACGAGTTAATTCGTATCGGGTCTGGCCGCTCGCGTGGATTGGGGAAAGTCACAGCCGAGATCAGCGATCAGGGTCGTAATGGGCGTCCAGGTGGCTTTGTGACAAGCAGTATACGTGGCACCAGCGAGCCAGAAAATGAGTTATGGGGTCTGGGGCGCTGGCTCAATGACGGTAGCTATGGCACGCAGCAGAATGATCTCCTCAAGAATGTCAAATCATCAGAACGAAACCAGCGCGGTATTCGTAGCCAGCGCGTTTTTAGTGGTGAGGCTCTGGCCGCATTGCAAGAGGCTGCTATTGCTGATTTTATCGCGCGTATGCAGGGCTGGCAGCAGCCCGATGTCCCTAAACATTTGCCCGATGTCTCTGAGTATCTTCAGCGTAATGGATATGCCAGACGTTAAAGAGAGGATGCGGGAGGAGTAAACAACTGCGATGGCAAATGAAATATTGTACACAGGCCAACTCACAGAGATAGATTTTCTCGCCTTGCTCAAAGCATGCCACGCCGCCAATATGTTTGCAGAGGCGCTGGTTTTAGCTGAGCAATTTCCCAACCGGGTAGTTAAAAAGAAAGAGCGACAGGATTTACTGTTTTTCAGGAATGTTGTCTCGCACATTCCTTGGAACGACGATCACGCTGCTCCCTGGCATACCTACCTGTCAGGTCGCATCTTCACTGAGCAATGGGAATTGCGTTGGGCGCGACAGCAGCAAAATATTCGAATTGTCTATCTTGGGCTTTCTGAGTATGGCGGGATGTTACGCGATTATCATCTCAAAGATAAGAGCGGTCTGCTTGTTGAATTGAAGAAGAAATCAAAGCCGAATGAGTATTATCTCTTTGGTGAGCGATTGCGCCCGGAGGATGTGAAGACGATTATCTGGGCAGAGCCAGGCGATTTTGCAGAAGCACGTATTCCTCGCCTGTTAAGGTATCCGCCTGCTAATTGGAAGGGAATATACCCGAAAGATTCAAAAGATCCACTGGAAATGTCATACATGCAATTGCTGGTGTGTGAATACATCGATGAAACGGGGAGCGTGGTGTTATCTCGTTTCCAATGCTTGAAAGCGGCAGAGGGACGACAAACAGAGGGAGGACAGTAAGTATGAATCCATATGATTTTGTACGCATTGATTGGGGTAGGCCGCCTGAGCGTCGGTCTCCTATCTGGCACCATCGTCTGGTGTCTCAGCAGGGGACGCGTCTCTTTTCGGGTCAGCTTGAGGTTGATGTGTATGCTGAAACTCCTCTATTCATTGTTGATCCCCGCGCCGTCTCGTCAGATCCAAAGAGGCCAGACCGTTTTATTCAGAACAGCCAGGGGCAATATATTATTCCGGGCAGTTCGCTTAAAGGTCTGCTGCGTGGCCTCGTAGAAACGCTTGGCAATGGTTGCCTGACTCTGTTTGATGGGCGTTATGAGCGTGGTAAGACTGACTATACACGAGAAGTTCCCCGCGAGTTTCAACATTGCAGCGAAACGGATAAATTATGCATTGTCTGTCGTCTTTTCGGGACATTAAAGGAACGTAGCAGAAGCATTTTTCTTGGCAAGGTCAATATTGGTGATGCGGTGGTCTCCAATGATGAGGTGTATCTGTACGATTCGATTTATACAAAGCCGTTGATGGAGCCGAAGCCGCACCATGAAAGCTTTTATCTTGATGAGTCGAAAAAGCATGTCGCCGGGCGCAAATATTACTTTCATCATTCACCCGATTATGAACCACTCACGGAAAAAGGTATTATTCGCATGGGGGGCAGGCCCGCCAATCGCTTTATTCAGCCGTTGGATCATGATACAAGGTTCCATTTTCGGATCGATTTCACCAATCTGGAAGCCGATGAGTTTGCAGCTTTGCTACTGGCTATTATCCTTGAAGAGAATATGCGCCACAAAATAGGGTATGGGAAGCCGCTGGGCCTGGGTTCGGTCTATCTCTATCCTACACGCCTGACTCTGGTTGACTACACTAGACGCTACAGCCAATCAGACGCGGGACGTGGAAAAACAATATTGGAAGAAGAGAGCGGTCTATGGGCATTTATGAATGAGCAACTTAACGAATTTTATGAAAAGTATCTGGTGCTGGTGGCAATGGATGATTTGAAGAGAATCTGGCGCTGGCCTCCTGAACCTGACGTTGACTACTATTATCCCAGCAAGCGCGATTGGTTTGATACAGGTGCGAGCAGAGGAAAGCGCATTGCAGATACGCGCCATGTCCCCTAGTTTTTCAGGTGTTTTTCATGGAAAAGGATATTCAAGAAGATTTTTTTATTAGTTATCATGAACAGGACCGCGCCTGGGCCGAATGGATTGGTGGACAACTTGAAGCTGCTGGCTATACGTGTTTTATTAAAGCCTGGGATATTCGTCCAGGCTTTAATCTGGTACTAGAGGTGCATGAAGCTTTACAGCGAGCAGAACGTCTGATTGCCATTTTTTCTCCCGTATACCTTGCCTCTATCGATGCTGCTGAGTGGGCTGTTGCTCTGAGCGAAGATCCGGCAGGAAGGCGTGGGAAATTACTACCGCTACGAGTGCAGGAATGTGAGCCTGAAGGTTTATTGAAACCTATTCAGAGTATAGATATTTTTGGACTTGATGAGACGGTTGCGCGTAAAAGATTGCTTGAAGGTGTTCAATCTGAACGAGTAAGGCCATTAGAGCCGCAATATCCCGGTTTGCCCTCTCATGTTCTATCACCGGCGTCTGATTTCCCGGGCAAATCAAATATTCTCATCGCCTCCTTGGGCGAATCTCCCGCTGTCATCTCCGCGATGTATGATCTTTTAACGGTGCAAGAAAAGCTTTCACTTGATCGATTGGTAGTGCTGTGTCCAGGTGGTGACAATGTGAAACGGGCGTATAAACTGGTACAACAGGCGCTCCCTGAACTTGCCACTGAGGGACGGCTGGTGTGTAAAGAGTTTTCGTTTAAAGATACCTATAGCTGGCGAGATACCTGTGAATTTCTAAAAGAACTCTATATGCTGTTGAATCACCACCAGGAGAAAGGTGACGCTGTTTACCTTTCGTTGGCTGGTGGCCGTAAGAGCATGTCAGCGTTGATGGCCTGGATGGTGCCGTTTTTCTCCTGTATTAAGAGGCTCTATCATGTGATTGATAAAGATGAGCAGGTCAGCAGCCATCCTCGTTTCTTTTTGCCTATAGATGAGATAGAGGAGAAGTTGCAGCACAGCGACAAATTTGATTATGTAATGCATCCTCCTGAGGACAAAGTGAAGCTGGTGCAGATTCCTTTTGAACAGGGGTGGCAATTGAGTCAGGCCAGGCGCTCTGAATTGCTCAACGCTACCTGGGATGATCTGGCAAAAAAGGAGTATGAAGACGAGCAGGCGTTGCTCATGGTTCAGTCAATGGTGCAACCAGCAGTGCCTTTGCAAGTATATGTGACAGAAAAGGTCGTACGTCAGTTCAAGGAGTTGCGTCAGTGGGATGCGGTGGCAGCTCGGGCGGTAAAAAACGGCTTGCTCAGCATGGGCGAGGCAGCAGTGCTTCAGCATGAATTGTGTGATGAAGCTGAACAGGAGACCTTACTCTTTCAGCAGAAAGCTTCAGCGAAAGCGAAAAAGCTGCTGCGCTTCTTCAAAGGAGTAGATGCGGCTGTTCGTCCAGTCTTTTATACCGAGCCAGGCGATATTGCTAACGATTCCGATCACCCAATAAGCAGGGTGGTGGTCTGTGCTTTGGAGTCTGCTATGATGGGGAGATACTACAAACCACTAGCAGAGATTGCAAATGAAGCCGATTTCTCGTTGAAGGGAACCCTTGATCTTGATCATCTGCTTGTGCCGCCTGCACGCTCTGAAAGCGTTCTGATCGTGCCTCTAGGGAAATATCCTATGGTCGCAACACAACTCTATGCGCTGTTGAAGTTCCAGGAAGATCGTTGTATTCGTGAGGTCGTGCTGATCTATCCAGGTGTAAACTCAACAATTCATTACGGCGCAACGATTATCAAGGATGCGTTACGTGATGAATATCAAATACCGTGCAAACTGGTACGGGTCAAAGGAGAGCAAGAAGGCCAGTTTGATGATATTGATTCTGTGGAGGCGTGTAGCTCCTTTCAGACGGCGTTGGAAGAGGTGATCGATGAGGTACGTCATCGGTATCCTCAGTGTAAGATCGATCTCTCGCTCTCAGGTGGACGTAAATGCATGACCGCCATGACTATCTTTGCCGCCCAACGCAAACACATTTCGGTCGTCTATCATACTGTGGTAAAAGATGAAGACCTGAGCGAGAAGATCGAAAATGAGGCAAATATGAATGCTTTAAAGAAAACAAGCCTGGGTAAGCAAAAAATGAGAAATCGCTTGTTCTTACGTGAATATTGTCCACCCGATGATTACTATTCCAGATTTGCCCTGTTTAGAGTGCCCGTCTTTCCTGCCACAGACTGACCAGGATCATGACGAAAACGCAAAAGAATCTCTTGTGTATAGCTGGTTCTTGTTCATACACAAGAGGTTCTTTTTATTCCCTGATCGCTTGCTTCGCCATCAGTTGCATCTCTCCCCACGTCTTCTCGGAGAGAATGCGTTTCACAAGCGGCACGCGTGCGGGGGCTACCGAAAGTTCTTGTACTCCTAATCCTACTAATAGTGGGACGGCCTCGATATCGCCAGCGAGTTGGCCGCAGACGGCAACGGGTATGCCAGCTCGACAAATCTGACCGATAAGGCGCAAGGTTGCAACACCTAGCGGGCGGGCGCGGTCTTTTACGTGTGCGTTGGTGCGATCAACAGCGTAGGTATATTGCACGAGATCGTTGGTGCCTATCGAGGCAAAATCGATCAGGCCACGAAATTGATCGAGCGTCACTGCCGCCGCTGGCGTCTCAACCATAATACCAATAGAAACGTTGCCAACTGGCTTCCCTTCGCTCAATAACTCCTGTCGCGCTTGCTTGATCAGCGCTTTTGCAGCCTCAACCTCTTCTGGTACAACTACCATCGGCAACATGATGCGTACGTCGTGGGTCGCGCCTACGCGCAAAATGGCCCGTATCTGTGGGAGAAAAACCTCTTTGGGGCGATCAAGGGCCAGGCGCAGGCCACGCCAACCGAGAAAGGGATTGCCCTCCTCCGGGATATCCAGTCCAGGAACTGGTTTGTCGCCTCCAATATCGAAAGTCCTGATAACCAGCGGTCGCTGCAATACAGAGGCCACATCCTTATAAATAGCGTATTGCGCCTCCTCAGTAGGCAGCCCTTGCGCAGCGAGAAATTCGGTGCGGAACAAACCTACTCCCTCGGCTCCCGTCTCGACCGCTTTTTGAGCCTCGGCTAGCGATCCAATATTGGCAAATACCTCAATATGCACACCATCAGCAGTCTTGCCCGGACGCTCTCGATATACCTCAAGATCTTGCTTTTCTCGCTGCACCACCGCCAGACGTTGCTCGGCAGTTGTCAGCGTTGCTTCGTCCGGGTCGATTGTCACCATGCCCTGATCCCCATCAACAACTAGCGTTGTCCCCTCGGCAATCTCAGAGAGCGCCCCGGCAACACCAACCACCGCAGGAATGCCCAACCCTTGAGCCACGATAGCAAGATGACCGGTGCCCGATCCCGTTTCAGTCACAACCGCTTGCAGCAGCGCAGGATTCAGCCCAACCGTTTCGGCCGGTGCCAGATCTTGTGCAACTAGAATTGCGGCCTGATCCAATCTCACTTCCAGCGAAACCCCTTGCAGTTCTGCGACGATACGACGGCTGACCTCCTGCACATCTGCTGCTCGGGCCGCCAGATATTCATCAGGAATGCGTGCAAGTTGTTCGGCATAACTGCTTGCCACGCGGGTAATCGCCGCCTCCGCCTTAAAGCCTTCTTGAATAAGATCAATAGCCCCCTGTTTCAATTCGGGATCATCCATCATCTCGCGTTGGGCTGCCAGAATAGCAACAGTGGTTCCCTGTGCGGCGCTCTGTAGCGTTTCCATACGCGCAATAGCATGCGTAATAGCCTGTTCGAGACGTGTCGTTTCTTCTGAAGAGGCTGTTATATGTTGGGCCATGATATCAACTGAAGGAGCGGGGCGGATGCTATGGGCGATACCAATTGCCAGCCCCGGGGATGCAGGAATGCCACGTAGAATCTTCATCCTAAATCTTCCTCAAGCAACGTGGACAGCTTTTTGATCGCCATTTGAGCATCATCGCCATCGATTTTCAGCACAACCTGATCGCCCTGTTTTGCACCAAGCGTAAGGATGGAAAGAATTGATTTCCCATTGGCTGTCTTGTCGTTTTTTGAGACCGTGATCTGGCTCTGAAATTCTTTCGCTTTTTGTACAAAAATCGCAGCTGGTCGCGCATGTAGCCCTGATTTGCTACCCAGGATCACTGTTCGTTCTTCCTGCGTCTGTTCCATACCCATTGCTCCTTGTCACCAATTTGTTTTTGTGAGCAAGCAATCTTCACTATGTCAAGCCCTGGTATGGCTTCATGAGCAGCGAGGCCATACCAGGAGCAAACAATCACACTTTCAATACAAAAAGAGTATCACGTCCAGCTCGCACTATCCCGCTGGCCCGACGCACAATAGTTCCGTTTCCAGAAGAAACGACCGGGCTGAGGATCACCCTGCCAGCTCGCTCAATAACAGCTCGATCAAAGCGTACAATGGGTGTCCCAACCTTGACCTTCTGGCCCTCTCTGGCAATATTTTCAAAGCCCTCACCGTTGAGTTCGACGGTATCGAGGCCGATATGAACGATCAGCTCAATGCCTTCTTTTGTCGAGATGCCAAAGGCGTGACCACCCGGAAATAGTTTCACAAGCTCGCCAGCAATGGGGGCTACGGCAATCTGGCCACTGGGATCGATTGCAACGCCATCACCCACCATCTTCTGTGCAAAGACTTGATCCGGGACTTTTTCCAGCTCAACTACTGTGCCATCAAGTGGTGCTAGAACGTGTATCTCTGCCATGATTCATATACCCTTTTATTGCGTTACTTCTCGGCCTCTTCTTCCGCGCCACTCTCTTTGAGGATGCGTTGCATGCTGCTGGCAATGTTGTCTGATTGCATCCCCATCACCACCTGAACGACCTTGCCCTGCTTCATCACACCAGCAGCACCGAGGCTCTTCAACGTTGACTCGTCAATCTTGTCCGGCTCAGCGATAAAGAGGCGCAGACGGGTGATACACCCTTCGACACTCTCAATATTTGAACCGCCGCCCAGTGCCGTAATGATCTGTGTTGCCAGCGTATCACTACTGTCAACCGCAGCAGCAGTCTTTGCCTTCTCTTTGGATGGGGCAGGACCACGCTGGCTTTCAGGCAAGATCCAGTCAGCGGACAGGCCAGTTGAGGCCTCTCCACGTCCCGGCGTACCCAGGTTGAAGACGCGGATACAAATGCTGAACAGGAAGTAGTAGATGACGCCATAGATGACGCCAAGTACCAGCACTAACCAGGCATTGGTCGTATTTGGCTTGGTGAAGTTCAACACGTAGTCGATCAAGCCTGCTGAGAAGCCAAAGGCGATTTTAATGTTAAGCAAAGCGCTGATGAACAACAGCGTACCAGTCAGAAGTGCATGGATGACGAAGAGTACCGGTGCGACAAAAATGAAGGCGAATTCGATAGGCTCAGTGATACCGGTCAGGAACGACGCAAAGGCTGCGGAGAGCAAGATACCAGCAGCAACTTTGGGATAGCGTGCCTGACGAATCATTGCCAGCGCTGCGGCGGGCAGACCAAACATCATCATCGGGAAGAAGCCAGACTCGAAGAGTCCCGCAGAAGGATCACCAGCGAAGTAGCGCTGAAGATCGCCATGCGTGCCGTGAAAATCGCCAAGTTGGAACCAGATGTAGCTATTGATGATGTGATGTAGGCCAAGTGGAATGAGCAAGCGATTCAAGAAACCGTAGATGCCAGGGCCGAGAGGTCCGAGCGAGATGATACCGACGCCAAGCGCATTAATACCTGCTTGCACGGGTTGCCAAACGAACCCAAAAATGACACCTAGCACGACAGCGGCCAGGCCGGTGATGATCGGTACAAAGCGTCGTCCACCAAAGAAGCCCAGGTAATCGGGGAGGCGAATAGTGTGATAGCGGCGATAGAGCCAGGCTGCTACCAGACCCATCAGGATGCCCGAAAGCACATCCATGTTGTTGTTGTGCGCACCCTTACCAAGCGGGATAAAATCGTTAAAAACAGCGGTAAATATGAGAAATCCAACGAGTCCCGATAATGCAGCGGCTCCTTCGCCACCAGCCAGACCAAAGGCAATACCAACAGCGAAAATCATCGGCAAGTTGCCAAAAATTGCTCCACCTGCATCAGCCAGAAAGGGAATACCGGTGGCATTGGGATTCTGTAAAATGGCCTGCCAGAGATCGGCCTGTCCGAACCTGAGCAATAGCGCTGCGACAGGAAGAACGGCGACTGGTAACATGAGAGAACGGCCTAGACTTTGTAATGCGCCAAGTACGCGATTACTGAGATTAGAACTGTTGGGTGGGGTGGTTGCCTGAGATGATGTGTCAATAGTACTCATAAATAACCTCTCCTCTTGTGAAAGAGATAGATGGAGTTACTAAGTATGCAACTCCTTTTCTTGCCCCAATTCAAGTAACCTTACGTGGTTGCTCATGCGAACCAGATACACGTGTATCACGTGTGATGTTATAATGAGTAATGAGCCGAGTATCAACGTCATTGTGATATGGGCCTGTAACGTTTGCTCCTTTCTGATTTTAGTTGTGGCGAGGAATGGTTTTTACATGGAAACTTATGAATGAAGTACCTGCACATACTATATGCTCTGCGGGAGAATTTGTCAAGACATCTAGACCACTAGATATATATAAGATTTTGAAAAAGGGGAAAAATGTTCTTTGCTATGCCGTTGCGATTTGCAGGAGGTAGGAGAAGATGGAGAGAAAAGACTCAGTGGGCAGTGAGAATCTTGTATGCTCTCACTGCCCACTGAAAGGATCTGTCATAACTGTCTATACATTAACAAACGCCCGCTGTGCCAGCGGGAACCCCATTACAGATTTCCTCTTTCACAAGATAGTGGTCTGCCAAGACGGTGGAGTTGATATTGTTGCGGTCAACGGTCACGGGCGAATCGAGAATAGAAGGAATGTTACCGCCATCAAATGTGGATGTGGTGACGCCTTTTGTTAATGTATTGACGTTTGACCCATTGGAGAGAGCTTTGACCAGATCAGCGACGGATTGGGCTTCGCGTGCGATAGGTTTGTAGGCGGTCATACTTTGCTGCCTCAGCAAAATATTGCGAACTGCATCTGCGCCAGCATCCTGGCCGGTGACGAGAACCTTGCCGTTCAGCTTGACCGCTTTGAGCGCTTCAATGACTTTACCTGCCATATCATCGTTGGCGACATAGGCAATCTGGATGTTATTATGCTGGTCGGCCAGCGCTGCCTCCATCTCTGCCTGTGCTGTGGTGCTGTTCCAATCGGGTGTAAAGGTCTCAGAGATATACTTGAGGGTGCCATTAGCGAACATAGGGTCGAGGATAGAATGCATGCCCATGCTGAAGAGTAGCGCGTTCGTATCCGTTTGGGAGCCGCTAATCAGCACAATATTCGGGATTGTTCCTTCCTTTTGATACTGTTGATAATGGTCTGCGATATACTGAGCCTGGATCTGTCCAACTTTGACGTTGTCAAAAGAGACATAGTAGTTCAGGTCTTTTGATTGGATCAGGCGGTCGTAGGCGATCACGGGAACGTTGCGCGCTTTGGCCTTTGCGATGATAGCGGCAGCAGCGACGCTATCGTGAGCCGTTACGACCAGGATACAATCGCCGTTTGCCAGATCTGTTTCGGCCTGATTCAACTGTGTGTCAGAGTTATCGTGGGCGTTACTATAATCGATCTGGGCGTTAGGCATGGCTGTCTTGATGGCCTGGATCAGCATGGGATGGTCTTTTGTCTCCCAACGAGCGACGTTAGTATCGGGCAGCAGGATGCCAACTTTGGTACAGCCTTTGCCGCCAGCGCCAGAGGGCAGATTGCCGCCTGTGTTGGCATTGCTGTCGCAGGCCGTCAGTAGCGTGATCGAGAGAATGAGGAGACTGATCAGCAGGGTATTGAACCAGTTCCGTCGTACGAATGTTTTCATCTGTGTCGTATCCTTTTGCCTGTACTATTTTCCAACCACCTGACGGAGTTGTTCGATAACTGTTTCTAGCTGCGAGGCCGCTTCATTTGCTGATGTTGCACCCTCAACTAGCTGTTCTGTCACCTGAGTCGTGATGCGTATAGCGGTGGAGAGGCTTTTGCTACTTTTTTCCTGGTGGGAAATGGCCTTCTCGATATAATTTGCTGTAGAGATGATCTCGGCCAATCGCTGTTGTGCGCGCTGGATATCAAGCCCTCCCCATTTTTGTGCCAGTTCTCCACTCATTTCGTTCAGTCTATGAGCAGCAACGCTGGCTGCCTCTGTGTAATATTGCACCGATTTTAGCCCGACCTGAGAAGATTCAACGATCCATTTTTGTTCGGTTGCTTTGACCTGTTCGCGCGATGCCTGCGTTTTAAGCATCTGGCTACTGGCGAGCAGCGATGATACTGATTGCAGGATAGGGCGGGTGATGCTACGACCAACAACAAGACCGACAAGTGCGGCCAGCAGTGTGATGACGGCGGCAATCAACAGGAGGTAGAAGTCCTGCTGGTTGGCTGCTTTGGTAATCGTGTTAACCGGCCTGAGTACAAGATATGTCCAGGGAACGGTCTGACATTTGACGCGGTAGGCCTGGAACGCTTCATTCTGCAAAGCGGGCGTGAACTGGAATGTAGTTGGTGCCTGAGCGTCCTGTTGTAGTATCGTCGTCAGCGTCGAATCAGCGGAGGCTGTCACTGGTCTATGGTCATTGCCATAGAGATTTTCGTCTGCGACGCGTTGTTGAAAGTCCTTTGAAAGAGGTGCGACGGATTTGAAAAGACCCTGGGGCAACGTAGTCAGGGTTGTATCGGTGTTTGTGTATGCAATGCGCACGCCATGATTGTCGAGAATCATCGCGTAGCTGCCTGGAACCGCGTTTGTTTCGTTATTGACCGCTGTCCATATTTCGCTCAGCTTCACAGTGGACCGTTCAAATCCCAGTAATGTATTATCAGTAGATGTGACAGAGGCATAAATATCAACAAATGCCATATGCGTATTATCGTCATAATACACATCTGAAGTCATTGCTCTATTGCTATTGTGCAATTGGTCGATGATCTCGGGCGGGATAGTATATTTGCCACGCGTCCCAGGAGGTGCAGGATAGGAGAGGCGAAGCTTGCCCTGTGGATCAAACAGCGACCAGTTGCTATAGTTTGTATCGAGGTGATAGCCCAGGGCCAGTTCATTCTGGGCTTGAAGTTGATAGGTTTCATCTCCAGATAGATATTTTTGAATGGCGAAGAATTGTCTAAGATAACCTAGATTCTGCAAACGGGCAATAAACAGAGAATCAATGGCTTGTGCATGCACTTGTGCATCGTTTCCCATCTCAGTTGCAGCCTGTGAAAGGAGCGTAGGACGCAGGATCAATTCGCTTCCGACAACCGTGATTAGTAATGGGAGGACCACTGCGAGTACGAGCAGGGCAGAGAAACGCGCGGTCAAAGATAATCTTCTGCGAGGAGATGGCGCGTGTTGGGATATAGACATGGGATATATACTCCTGTAACTTACTGTTGAATCAGACCACTACGCTCTAGATCGTTGAGTAGTATTTGTACCTCATTGAGATTGCGAACCATCAAACGTGCCAACTCATGTATGTTCCGTTGCCCGTTGATGAGTAAGAGTAAGCGCCGCTGCATTCGGGGAAGCTGGATGTTTTCTGGATATTGTAGCGCTGCATCTCCTAATTGGGTACGAAATGGGAAGAGAGGCCGTCCTTCCGCTGCGCCATATGAATGCAATCCTCCAGTTGTGTGTGTCGATGCTGGACCGCCAGAATACTGCCCGCTGGCGGCCCCATTATTACCGGGATAGGAAGTCTGAGACGACGTGAATGGAAAAGTTGAAGAGGTTTGTTGTCCTTCATGGTTGATGAAGGAAAAGCGGCAGGCCTGCCACATATTGAGATAGTTAAAGGCAGCCAGTCCGCTTTGCTGGCCTACTTTTGCTTCGACTGCTCTTCCACCAGAGAAGGTAATGAAGCCCTCTTCTAATGTTCTGCCCTCGCCACGCTCGACTGTGAGCGTACCACTCTTGCATCCGATGTGTATGATGTGAATGATATCTGCGAGGTTATCCGTCATAGTTTCTCGTTGTGGTTGCATATGAACTCACTTTAGTCGCTCACGACTGGTAAAAATATCAGAAACTACGAAACCCGCTCATACAACTGGCTGTACTGAAGTATGATGTATGGGTGAAGAAGTTAAATAGATAAACATCATTGTTTTTTCGTCGAAACCTCTATCCTTTCCCTTACATAATTACTGACCTGTTGTTTGTTTCAAAGGGAAAAAACTATACCTGATATAAGATACACCACGCCTGCAATATAGTACAGTCTATAAGGACTCTTTGCAACCCATGATTTGTGGCTCTTTCGTGTTTCACAGTTTCCGAGTACGAGAAGATGAGAGGCGCTGTCACTGATAACGCCAGCGACATTAGCATGTATATTACCACATATTTTTTGACGAAAAAGAATAGCAATTTAATCCTATGTTTCTGTAGGATAGCGGATGAAAATGATCAAATTGTAGATGTTGAATGGCGTTCATATCTGGGAAGATTTTTCCAGGTTAATACGAAGCAGGACTTTCTCTATATAATGAAGCGCTTGCGATGGCTGATCAAAGTGGTTACGATATGGATGATAGATAACCGGGAGCAATCCTTAACAACCTGATTGGGATGATTTGTAACACTATTGCTACATTCCCCTAAACTTGCTGTCATTTGGTAGTTCGCTGTCAATAAAAAACGTCTCAAGTTACTGTTAAAGCCACTTGAGACGTTCTCTATGGTATGGAGAGTGCCGAAGGGGGGACTCGAACCCCCACACCCTTTCGAGTACAACGCCCTGAACGTTGCGTGTCTACCAATTTCACCACTTCGGCGAATCTTTCTTGTTCCCTCGGAACGAAGCCTATATTACAGTATCTCCACCAACTTGTCAAGAGGTTTTCTGGCAAATTGTTGGGATTTTTATTTCCCCTCCCTGGTTTCCTCTGAAACTTTACTATTCGTGTTATAATAACAACATGTCCCGTTATTGGTCGCTATGTGGCTTGCATTGCTCTTCGTCATCGGGCGGAAAAACATGCAAGCTGTATTAACGTGTGTCAATGTGGAGCCTGTATGCAAGAGCAGACTGAACACACCTTGTCCCATGAAGAGATGCTATCAACTGCACCCGTGTATGCCGCCATCGATATTGGCAGCAATACCGTTCATGTGGTGGTTGCTCGCTGTTTCGAGGATCATGTAGCGATACTGGCAGATGAGCTAGAACTGGTGCGTATCGGTGAGAGCGTGAATGCCACTGGAGCGATTTCCTCACAGAAACGTGACCAGACCATTGCTACCCTGCAAAAATATCAAGCGTTGGCCGAACACTATGCTGCGACCTCCGTGTTTGGGGTGGCAACTGAGGCAATCCGTCGAGCAAGCAATAGCGCAGAGTTTCTCGCGGCGATCCGTGAGGCAACCGGGCTGGTTGTGCATATCATTGGCGGCGATGTGGAGGCTGCGTTAACATTCTATGGAGCTACCTACGAACTTTCTCAGCACGGGTCGCCTCCCGTTGATATAGCAGTCGCAGATCTGGGTGGCGGAAGCATGGAACTGATCTTTGCCCATCAGTTGCAGATCATTTGGAGTACCTCTCTCCCAATAGGATCTGGCTCACTGCATGATCGCTATGTACCTTCTAATCCTCCAACCCATCAAGAGGTGGCAACGGCTCAGACTTTTTTGCTTGACCATTTCCAGAAAATACCTGCGCAGACACATCTTGCTGCTTTGATCTTCGTGGGGGGAAGCGCCAACACATTGTTGTACCTTGCTCGCTATTCCCTGGGAGTCAGTCAGGCAGAGACGCAGCTGTCGTATGAAGATGTTGTGCGTTGTGAAGGAATTTTGCGCGTGTTATCTGCCGATGAGGTGGCCCGACGCTATCCGATTAATCTGCAACGTGCGCGCATTCTGCCGGCTGGCGTGTTGATTATTCGCATGCTGATGGAGCGGTTGCAACTAAAAGAAATCTATGTGAGCGCTCATGGTATCCGCGAAGGTGTCCTGCTCGCACGTGTACGCTATGGAGAACAGTGGTTGACGCAACTGCAGGATAATACAACACATGCTGGAGAGCATGCATAGACTGGTGGAAAGATGCATGGAGAATGTATAGAAAAGTGGAGTAGATAATGGAGAGCGTTGAGAGCGATTGGTTTGGTATGCGCGTACTTGAGATGTATGGTGAGTAAACATATATCTCGGATCTAAAGGAGGACTCTACACATGATGCCGTCTAGTTCGATTGAAGAATTAAGCTGGTGGAATTTTGCTCAGCCAACAAGCGAGGAACTTGAGCAGAGCGGGGGGTTACAGGTGGAGGACTGGCCTCACGCGCGTCATGTCAGGCGTTTGTCCGTAGAGTTGTTCGACGCCACGCTTCCTCTACATCAACTGAATGAGCGTGCGCGTTATCTACTTGAGCGTGCAGCTTTTTTGCATAACACCGGCATGCTGGTCGAGACACGTCGTCACCACAAGCATTCATTTCGCTTGATCAAAGAGACGAAGTTGCCTGATGTGACCGACAGCGAGCGGCACGAAATCGCCTGCATCGCTCGCTACCATCGTCGTGCGCTTCCCAGCAAAGAGCATGCCGAGTTTGCGACGCTGAATCATGCTGCCCAGCGACGAGTCTCTCAATTGGCCGCACTTGTGCGCATCGCGGACGCACTCGATTATAGCCATGATGGGTGTGTGTTAAGCTTGGCAGATGATCCATCCTTATGCGACAAAACGACCTGGACAATTACGCTCTCGGTGCGCTCCCTGGCTGATCTCGATGAAGAACTGGGGCATGCTTACGAGAAGGCCGATCTTTTCGAGAAAGTCTTCAAACGCAAACTGCGTCTAGTTGTCCAGTATCAAGATCCGCAATAATATTTTGCCGAGAAGATAGCCTTTTATGCTGTCTCCTGCTCATAGAGCACTATCGACGCGCCACAGGCATGGTCGGGATGAAGCCAGAGTTCGTTGCGTGGGGTGTCTTGATACGTGTAAGTGACCCGGTGGGAATCGAGATAGTGCCGGGCTGCCTCCAGATCCGCCACAGCGAGTGTAATGCGACAAACGCTCTCGCCGAACGTCTGCAAATATTTGCGCAAAGCACCACGCTCCGGTAAATGTCCCGCCTCCTCTGTAGGATCAATGTTGGCAGGCAGCGGTGTTGCCAGCTCGAAACATTGTTCTCCATTGCCCAGTCTGAAGGCAACGAGCATCGCATCCCATGAATCAACTTCGCCCGTGTACTCGATTGATGGTGTGAGATCATAGATATGCTGGAAACGTGTTGTTGCTTCAGGTAAGTCTGCCACAACGAGCGTTGTGCTGAGGACGCGAGTTGCGCCGAGTGGATGTTGTGGTGGTGTGGACCAGCCTGCAAGACGCCGCCGTCGTTCCTCTCCGCTACTGTCGTGCTGAATGAGAAAGGGATAATGCTGCGTCAGGTCGGGCCGCCCAACATCGGTACGAATCCAGCCGCGCCGTCGATCATTGGTGCTACACAACTCTCCTGCATTGGGTCCGATAATGGAGATGCCGCGCTTAACCATCGCCTGACTATCGGCGGAGATGTCGTTGGATGCAAGCACGAAATTGAGATAGCCATCCCCCTTTGCCAACCGATCAAGCATGCTTTGTTGTGCCTCAGCGCGGTCACGAACGGTGATCAATTCGAGATAGGTGTCGCCAATCACGATAATGCGGTTCGCTGTCCCGCCGGTTGGATGGATGCCGCCACCGCTGACCGCCAGCCCGAGATCTTCCTGAAACGTTCTGGTGGCCTCTCCCAGATTATTTACGCCGATAATGATATGGTCCAATCCCCAGAGATAATTCATACACAAACCTCATTTCTGCTCGGTGAAAACGTTCGCTCAAGGTATATTGTAGCCTACTTAAAAGTATATTTGAGCGTAAAGAAAACAGGCTCTGCAAGAACGACTTCTTGCGGAGCCTGTTTATATTTGATCCTGAACGGGAAGGATGCCTGTATGATAGCTATTAGCCGCGCGCTCGTGCCAGTTCGCGGGCCTCGCGCTCTCGTTTATTGGTGGGTTGCTTGCCCTTGTCACGATTGAACCAGGCGAAGAATAGCTCGTGCTTCTCCCACATCACGAGCAACATACTCGCGTTAAAGATGGAGGAGAAGGTACCGCTGAAGATACCAACCAGCAGTGTGAGCGTAAAGGTATGCACGCTACTGCCGATGGTGCTAAAGAGCGTCAGAGCCAGCAGCGTTAGCAATACGGTGAGCGATGTATTGAGCGAGCGCGTCATCGTCTGAATCAGGCTGGCATTCACTACGTCTTCAAACGACTCAGAGGTATGACGCTGCATGTTCTCGCGGATACGGTCGAACACCACAATCGTATCGTGTACTGAGAAGCCGACGACCGTCAGCAGAGCGGTCAGGAACAGAGCGTCGATCTGGATACCGGCAATTTCTCCGAGAATAGAGAATACGCCCAGAACCACCAGTACGTCGTGCAGCAGGGCGATGATAGCACAGGTGCCATAGCGCCACGCACGGGCGACCTTACGGAACGAGAACCAGATGTAGAGCAGGATAAACGCAGAGGCCGCGAGCACTGCCAGGACCGCATTTCTGGTGGTTTCTTCTGCGACAGAGCCACCAACAGAAGAGATGTTGGTGAACTGGAGATACGGTCCATTAGCATTAAGAAATGCAGCTTGAATGCGTGGCTGATCGCCCTGTCCCTGGTTCTGGATGGGCGAGGTCGTCAGAATGGTAATCGTCTGCGCCGTCGTTCCTTGCGTGATGTTTACCACGTTAACCGGAGTATTAGCAGCGCTGGATGACGTGGCGGTCGGTGTAGCAGCAGGAGTAGCGTTTGCCGTTGGCGTCACTTGCACTGCGGTTGTTGGCGTTGCTGCTGCGGTTGGTTGTGCCGTTGGCGTCGCCGTCAGCCCAGGAGTGCCGGTGTTGGGTAGTTTGCTTAATAGTTGCTGAATATCGCTCGTCTTAGGTGCGGTGTCGAAGCCGGACAGTGTGAGCAGCGTAAAGGTTTTGTTGTCCGCACCAGGAACATCGAGCGGTTGCACATTGATTTTGGGATATTTGTTTTTCAGGGTGGTCTGGATCGAGTTCAGGACGTTGCTATCGATCTGGGTATTGAGACGCACCCAGACCGTTTTCTCGCCATGATCGCCAGCAAGAGCCTTATTGTCGCCAAAGATAATCTGAGGATCGCGCAGGCCGAGCGGAGCGATATACTGTTCCACTTCCGCTGTCGTCTTAAATTCTCTCTGTGGACGAAACTGAATGCTTGATCCACCGGCAAAATCGATGCCGACTTTGAGATGAAACACAGCCAGCGAGATGATGCCCGGAATGATGATCAGCAGCGAAAAGGCTAGAAAGACAAAACGATATTTGACAAGGTGTAACACGGCATCCTCCTCTACACTGTGCTGTTTCGTCGCGCCAGAGTTGCCGAGGCAAGCGAACCAGCCGGAAGGCCAAACAGTGCAGGATGATTAATAACGCCAGTTGGCACAAGCAGATTCAGAAACGTGCGCGTGACCGTGATAGCGGTAAACATACTGATCACGACGCCCAGGAACAGGGTTGTTGCGAATCCGACAATGATCGTGGCACCAAAGTTTGTCCCAAAGCCGTAGAGGACGGCGCAGGTAATCATAGTTGCAATGTTTGAGTCGCGGATCGAGGGCCAGGCGCGTTTCCACCCGATATCAATAGCCGAAGCAAGCAGCCTGCCATCGCGTAACTCTTCTTTCATACGTTCAAAAATCAGAATGTTTGCGTCTACGGCCATACCAATCGAAAGGACAAAGCCCGCGATACCGGGTAAGGTCAGGGTGACAGGGATCATCTTAAAGATAGCAAAGGTGAAGATGGAGTACAGCACCAGCGCGATATCTGCAAGGAAACCTGGCAGGCGATAGTACAGCAGCATGAACAGGATGACGACGCCGAGACCGATGGCGCCAGCGATCATGCTTTTGTTAATGGAGTCCTGGCCGAGGGTTGGGCCAATGCTTTGCTGACTGGCAATTGTGAAGCTAATGGGGAGCGCGCCATATTTCAGGACGTTCACCAGTTGTTGCGCCTGCGTCAGCGTAAAGCGACCGGTGATCTGTCCACTACCGGGAAGCTGGCTCTGGATGACCGGCGACGAGATCACGCTTTTGTCCAGGGTAATCGTGAAGTAGCTGCCGATGTTGCTGGCGGTAAATTTGCTGAGTCGGCCAATGGCATCGCCTTTCATCGCAAACTCGATGAGATAGGAGCCGGTCTGTGGATCCTGGCCAACTTTGAGCGATGACGGATCGAGGTCGTTACCGGTGAAGAGCGCCTTGCCACCCGGATTGTATTGTGCATAATCGGATGGATTCAGAGTGGTTCCTTCGGGAACGCTGGTTTGACCTGTATTCCAGAATTCGAGCGTGCCAGTTTTGAGCAGATTTTGAATGGCTTCTTGCTGATTGCCGCTAAAGCCGGGCAATTCAACAGAGATGCTCGGCTCTCCGTTTGTTCGTTGAATACGAATGGTGGGTTCGTTCACGCCCAGACCACCATTGACACGCTGCTCGATACGTATGCGTGCGGCATCCATATTTTCGTCCGATGTATCCTGCCCCGCTTTAGGTACGAGCAGAACTTGTATGCCTCCCTTGAGATCAAGTCCCTCGTGGATGGTAAAAGGGTTATTAATACCGTATAGAGGCTTTTCATTTGCACCGGCGTTGGGCCAGAAAACTACATAGGATGCGCCCAATGTTAATAGGATGATGAAAAAGAGGAGTGTCAGTGTTCCTCGGCGCATATGTTGCTATTTCCTCTCACTCAATATTTGTAGAGTTCTACATTGAAACACTTTATTGAAACACTTTCGCCTGACTGCCTGCCTTTCCGCGCTGCGCAGCACATGGCCTCTCTTTCTTTGTAGAGATACAGAGTAGAGATACAGACTGCGCCATGATTCTTGTGCAGTATAGCATAGTTGGTTTGCCTTGACTATCCCGCTCATTATCTATGCAGATGATAATCCCTGTTGTATCCTACGTTATCCTCTCAAGAAAAGTCAGCTATCGCTCAAATAAGCTGTGCCATGAGGAGGACTCTAGGAGATTTAGGGAACATTATTCCCATAAAGGGCAACGTAGGTACATGGTCACATCAAGTTCATCCGGTCCTGTGTGACCATGTGGGCAGGCTCGCAATAAGTATGCCAGTGCTTTTATGCGGTGTGGAGTATTCAATATTTGGTCAATTTTGGCTGTGCTTTTTGTCTGTGATCGTCCAAACGGCGTGGGTGCTTGGAAATTGTTGGCCTGTCGCATCCAGATCTTCTTCTTCTATCATGGATTCGGGAAGCAGAGGCAGCATCAGAAAGAAGGTGCTACGGTTTTCTGGAAAGCGCTGTACCTCCAGGTGGCCTCCATGCCGCTCCATAATTTTTCGCGATACATACAGGCCCAGACCCAGCCCGATATGGGCATTGAGGTCGCGGACCGTGATAATCGCTTCATGTTTGGCCTGTTGCAGGGTGACAGTAATCACATTTGACTCCTCTAGTTGTTCGGGCGTTCGGGCCAGGAGCGTGTCGAAGACCTGACGAACCTGCTCTGCGTCAACTTCTGCCTCGACCGGGGCATGCACAAACTCGCAGACGAGCTTTTGTCCGTAGCGTTCGGCATGTTCATTGAGAAGCGTCTGGCACAGCTCTATAAGGTTGCGGCGCTCACGATGCAAAATAAACATGCCCGTTTCGAGGCGCGATGTGTTGAGCAGATCTTGCACCAATCCTTCTGTGCGTGCGATTGACTGCTCGATCTCTAAAAAGCCCTGATTGACGATATCATCAACCTCTGTCCCCTCAAGTTTCTGGCGTAATAGTGTCGTGATATTTTTCAATCTATTAACTGGAGATTTCATTTCATGTGTGACCAGGCTGATGACTTTATCTTTTGTGGCGTTGGCTTCGATCAGTTCGTTGGTGCGCTGCATGACCATGCGCTCAAGCGAGCGGGCATGCACTTCCAGGGCAAGCTGCTGCTCTTCGACCCGACGGCGAAGCTGGCAGGTCTGGATCGCACGCAAGAGGGCTGCTACGAACGAATCGCGGTCAATAGGTTTTTGAATATAATCATAGGCTCCTCCTCGTAGAGCTTGAATCGCCAGATCATGTTCCCCATGTCCAGTAATCAGTAGCGTTGGCGTATCTGGTTGCACTTCTCGAATCCGCGCGAGCAGTCCCAGTCCATCCATGCCCGGCATCTTGATATCGCTGACGATGGCATCGTAGCGCTGTTCGTGAATCATTTTGAGTGCCTCGAAGGGCGAATCGGAAACATCAACACGGATTCCAGGCATGCGCAAAGTAAGGGCACGAGGAAGCGCACTTAGCAGAGCCGGGTCATCGTCAACAATCAAAATATGAGGCGGTGGTGTCAATGATGGCTGTAAGATAGAGGCGTTTGCGATGCCAGAATCGTAAAAGCGAGCTGGTAATCCTGTATGTAAACGAATGCCGACGTGATCAAGCGTAAATAAATACCATCCTCCTGCATCTACCGCGACCTGTCCGGGAACCCAGGAACCAAAAACGCGAATTTCTACGTTATCCCCAGTTTGTAACTCATATCCATCCAACTCCAGGCAATTGTACTCACTATTGTAGATCAGCGTACCGGTTGCCATACGAGCGGTGTTTTCATCGGACATATAACCTCCTGCGCATTTATTCCCGTCGTTTTTGTTGTAGCACGAGCTAGCAGGTGGATCAGTTTCAAATTCCGACAGATAGATGGTCAAGAGCGAGCAGAACTGGTCGATAGATCTGGATAAAGCATCAAATTTCTTAGAGCCGGCGAGCCCATCCGTGAGATGAGACGGCGATACTGAAAAGGAGTGCAGTTGATGATGCCAGGTTGCAGGCGCTTGCTATTTCTGCCGTTGCTTATTTGTACATTGTCGGCCTTTACGGCCACAGGATATTTTACGCTATATCGCGCCTCCGCTGCAAATGCGGTGGAAGCGTCTTTCACGCGGGCCTCAAACGAGTTTGGGGTTCCTGTAGAGCTTTTGAAGGCGATTTGTTATATGGAGGGTCGCCTGAGCAATCATGGCGGTAGCCCAAGCATCGATCAGGGCTATGGATGTATGCATCTGGTAAAGAATGCTCGCGTCAACACGCTGGATCAAGCGGCGCAGCGATTGGGGGTGAGCGCGTCTCGGCTCAAAACGGATATGCCGACCAATATTCGCGGCGGCGCTGCACTGCTGCACGATGAGGCTCTGCAACTTTCTAGCAATCATGTACTCCCTGCAACACTGGCCGATTGGTATAGTGTTGTGGCTGCATATAGCCATGCTACGACGCGCGCAACAGCTCTGATGTACGCAGATGGCACGTATCGCATATTGCAACACGGATTTTCCGCGCAGGCTGAGGGTGGCGCGATGATCGTGCTGGCTCCACAGCTTGTAAAGCCAAATGTGATGATGGCCGCGAACATAGCTGCTAAGTCGTCACTTCCAGATGGTTGTGTTGACGATGGCAAGGTGGATTATGCGGGCGCGGTGGATTGTATCCTTGATCCTAAGAAGTTTGATTGCAATCAGGTCGCTGCAAAAGCAGCCTGCACCTATCAGAGTGCTCAGCGGCCCAGACAATATAAGGTGTTGCAGGTGGTCATTCACGATATTGAGGGCACCGCACTGGATGCACTGAATATTTTTCAGAATGCAAGCCAGCAGGTGAGCGCTCATTATATTGTTGATGGCGATGGCACAGTTTATCAGGTATTGCACGACCAGGATATTGCTTATCAGGCCGGCAACCTCTGGTATAATCAACACTCCATAGGTATAGAGCATGCAGGTTTTGCCGTTACTGGCTGGAAGTGGTATAACGCGACCGAATATCTTGCTTCGGCAAAGCTTACGGCGTATCTGGTGGAAAAGTATCATATTCCTCCAGATCATGATCATGTGGTCTCGCATGGTATTATTCCAGCCCCTTCGCTGGCTACGACGCCCAATCATGTTGACCCTGGACCGTACTGGCTCTGGGATTATTATCTTGGCCTGGTGCAAAAATCTGGAGTATCTAATGTTTGCAGTCGGAAAAACGCTCAGATGGTGCGCCTGCATTCTGTAGCTGATAGTTCTCCAAATGGTCAGGGAGAACAGAGCAATTTTAGCTACTTTTATCTCTATAGCAGCCCCACGACGGCTTCATCCCGCATACAGCGAGCGGGCAGTAGAGATGATCCAATCGATGAGACGGATAATGTGGAAGCTGGAATGAGCTTTTCTTATCTCAAGAAAGTGGTTGATCCTGCTGGAACAGGTAATATGCTGTATGAGATCTGGTATGGCGCTGAGGATCAGGCCAGGCACGATCACTTTGCGCGCGCAGAGCTGGGATGGTTGGCGATACCTCGTGGCAATGCCGTTGCAGGTTGCGGCGTGCCCGTCAAGCTACAGGCAAAGAGTGGCGGCACTGTTAGTGTCTCTGGTGTGCCTGTGACGGGAAGTACTTATGTGATTGGCGATGCTCCTCTGCAATCGACCTTCGTTTCGGCGTATACTGTGTTGGAGGATGGCACGTCCAATCAATGGTATGAGATCAACTATAACCATCGTCAAGCCTGGGTGCCAGCCAGTTCAGTTGTACCTATGTCGTCGTAGATCGATGAGATGATGAAAAGAGGAGCAGGGATATGCAAACTGCAATGGATGGAGCGCTGCGTCATTTGTTAGAGGCATTATACGAAGAGGGAGCGCGCAACGATGCTCACGAGCAAGAACGCCGGCGTAAATTGCTCAACCTGGAGCCAGAGACCGCTCATTTGTTGAGCGTGCTGGTGCAGAGCGGACGGCGCAAGCGCTTGCTTGAGATTGGCACCTCTAATGGATACAGCACGATCTGGCTGGCATGGGCGGTGCAAACGACGGGCGGCCAAATCATCAGCATTGATCGAGAGGTGGCGAAACAGGAGCAGGCCGCGGCCAACCTGCAACGCGCCGGATTGCGCGGTCTGGTAGAACTGCGTTGCGGCGATGCAACTGAGTTGGTGGCTGATGTACCCGGCCCCTTTGATTTTGTCTTTTTCGATGCAGATCGTTTCAGCGCACCTGCACAACTCAAGTTGCTCAGCACAAAGCTGACGGAGGATGTGCTGCTTTGTGCTGACAACGTGCAATCGCACCCGGATGAGATTGCCGGATATTTGCAGGCAATAGAAGCTCTCCCTGAGTTTGAACATATGGTCATTCCTGTCGGGAAGGGATTAAGTCTGGCGTACAGGGCGGCGGCAAACGTTCACAAGCCGTAATTGTTTGTATTTTTCTACCCGCTATGATAAGCTAGGGGCGAATTGATTTTAATATTTCGTAGTCGCGCGACTACGAATGATGGGGAAGACCTCATTATAGTTTGTGAGAAAGCATCCAGTACAGCATGTCTCTATCCCTCGATGCTCAAGCGTTATTGCAACTCCTACAACTGGCCGATAGCGCCCTGCCCATTGGTTCGGCTGCCCATTCTTTTGGCATCGAAACGCTGGTGGCAGAGGAGTTATTGACGGCCGAGCATCTGGCAGAATTTTTGGAAGACTATTTGCATGAAACAGGTACATTAGAGTGCATTTTCTGTCGCAGGGCTTATCTGCTGGCTTCGTCTCTGCGTATCGATGAATTTGAGCCGCAATGGTTGGCGTTAAACGATGAGTTGAGCGCCCTCAAGACAGCACGTGAAAGCAGGGTCGCCAGCGCAACGCTTGGACGCCGCTTCTTGCAATTGGTGCAGGGATTGGATGAAAATCCCTGGTTGCATCGGGCAATTCTCTCTGCGAAAAATGCAAAAGTTGATGTCCATTATAGCGTGGCCTTTGGACTGACTGGACACTTGTTGCGCGTGGATGAGACCGCAACGGTTCTGGCCTATTTGCAACAAACGCTCTGGTGTCTGGTCTCAGCTTGCCAACGCCTGATGCCGCTTGGTCAGAGTCAGGCCAGCAGAATCGTCTGGCAACTCAAGCCAACGTTAATCAGTATTGCCGAGCGCAGCAAAGAAGCTGCCTCTTCCTCTGAAGACATCGTTGTTTTCGCGCCTCTCCCGGATATTGGCAGCTTGCGCCATCCACTGCTGTCAACCCGGCTCTTTATCAGTTGATATTGTTAGATTCTGGTACGAAGAAACGATGCGCCAAATAGCACACACTTCGCCGCCCGTTATGGAGGTCAGGGGACATCTGGGGCTGCGCTTTGCCTATCAGCACGATGGGCAACAGACCCGATTGGTTGCCAGCGAGCAATCTCCACCGTTGCGCGTTGTCCGTGCCTTCTCTTTACAAGACGGTGCGGCCCTGGTCCATCTTCATAACCTATCAGGCGGGATACTCGGTGGCGATCAATTGACGCTCGATGTGGATATCGGGCCGCAAGCAAGCGCCCAGCTTACCACCACCGGAGCCACTCGCCTCTATCGCTGCCGACCAGAGATGCCAGCTGCTGTGCAAACCACCACCATACAGGTGCAACAGGGTGGGTTGCTCGAATATCTGCCCGATCCATTGATTCCTTTTGCCGGTTCGCGCTATCGTCAGCAGACGACAATTGAACTGGCGGAAGATGCCGGTCTGTTCTGGTGGGAGGCTATCGCTCCTGGTCGTACGGCGCGGGGAGAACTCTTTGTCTATGATCAATTACATGTAAGCACAAAGATTACGTCGCAAGGAAGGCCGCTTGCGATAGAGCGCTATACTCTCGAACCTCAGCAACAAAGCCTCGCATCTCTGGCCCGACTCGGTCCCTATACCTATTTTTGTAGCATGTATATCTGTCGTGTTGGCCTGGATGCTGCGAGCTGGCTCAAACTGGAACGTACACTCAATACGCTTGCTCATCAGATCAGCACGCCAGAGAGCATTGTATGGGGCGTGAGCAGCCTGGTGGCGCATGGACTGGTAGTGCGTGGCGTGAGTTGTCAGGGATATACTATAGTAAACGGCCTGACAAAGTTCTGGCAAGAGGCAAAGCAGGTACTCTATGGAAGAGAGGCAATTCCACCACGAAAGGTGTATTGAGCGATAGGTGAACGTATTCAACAGTATCAGTTTGACAAAAGCATAGCGATTGGCCTGTATAGGCAGGCAGAAAGAGGAGGGAACGGTGCAATTAACGGGACGTGAGCAGGAAAAGCTCTTGATTTTTGTCGCGGCAGAACTGGCTCGCAAACGGCAGGCGCGCGGCCTCAGGCTCAACTATCCCGAAGCGGTGGCGATTCTGACGGCGGAGATCATGGAGGCAGCACGCGATGGTAAGAGCGTCTCTGAGATTATGGCATTCGGCACCACTATTTTGCGGCGTGAGGATGTGATGGAGGGGATCAGCGAGATGATCCATGAGGTCCAGGTCGAGGCCACTTTCCCTGATGGCACAAAGCTTGTCACGATTCATGATCCCATTAAATAGCAGGAGGGCAGTATGAAACCCGGAGAATATCTATTGGGCGATGGCGATATCCAGGCCAATGTAGGACGCCAGACGGTGATGGTGCTGGTCAAGCATACAGGAGATCGCCCGGTCCAGGTTGGCAGCCACTATCACTTTTTTGAGGTTAATTCCTCCCTGCACTTTGATAGACAGGCCGCGTATGGTATGCGGTTGAACATCGCGGCGGGTACAGCGGTGCGCTTTGAGCCAGGAGAAGAGAAAGAGGTCAGTCTGGTTGCCTTTGGCGGTGAACGACGCGTTTATGGTCATACCGGAAAAGTGAATGGTGCGCTTTAAGACCATCGAAAATACTGGAGAATCTGGCAATTGAAGAGGGAATGACTCTGGGCACAGAGGATGTTGGGTCTACCCGTAGCGACAAGACCTTCATGAACAGGGTTCACCACCCAGCATGAAGGTCTTGTCGCTACGGGTGGGAGGAACCTTCTCTCACCCCAGCGCATTTGCCGGATACACCAATAATCGTGCAACCACGACATGCGAGGGATTTCATTAGAACAAGAAGTAGCGTTGCGCCATTGGGAGGACGGTCGCCGGTTCGCAGGTGAGCAGACCTCCATCGGCCCGTACCTCGTAGGTTTCAGGATCGACCTCGATCTTTGGCGTTGCGTCATTGTGGATCATATTGGCCTTCCCGACGGTACGGCAATTGGCAACGGCAACAGCGGTTTTATGGAGTCCCAATTTGTCTGGTATGTTCTCTTCAAGGGCGGCCTGTGAAAGGAAAGTAAGGCTGGTGGATGCCGTTGCACCGCCAAAGGAGCCAAACATCGGACGATACAACACAGGTTGGGGCGTGGGAATGGAGGCGTTGGCGTCACCCATCAGGCTCCAGGAGATAAAGCCACCTTTGACGATCATTTGGGGCTTCACCCCAAAGAAGGCCGGTTGCCACAGGACCAGATCAGCCAGCTTGCCCGGCTCAATGGAGCCAACATGCTGTGCGATGCCGTGCGTGATGGCGGGATTGATCGTGTACTTGGCAACGTAGCGCTTGACGCGATAATTATCGTTGCGCTCAGAATCCTGAGCAAGCGGGCCGCGCTGCACCTTCATCTTGTGTGCTGTCTGCCAGGTGCGCAAGACCACCTCACCGATACGTCCCATCGCCTGCGAATCGCTGGAAAGCATGCTGAAGACCCCCAGGTCGTGGAGAATATCTTCAGCGGCAATCGTTTCAGGCCGGATGCGGCTTTCGGCGAACGCGACATCTTCCGGCACTTGAGGATTGAGGTGGTGGCAGACCATCAACATATCTAAGTGTTCGGCAATCGTATTATGGGTGAATGGCATGGTTGGATTGGTCGAAGATGGCAAAATATTCTGGAATGAGGCAATGCGAATGATGTCGGGCGCGTGACCACCACCCGCCCCTTCTGTGTGGTAGGTATGAATGGTGCGACCGTTGATAGCCGCGATGGTATCTTCAACAAAGCCAGCTTCGTTGATCGTATCGGTATGGATGGCAACCTGAACATCATAGGTATCGGCAACCTTCAGGCAGCTATCAATGGCAGCAGGTGTCGTGCCCCAGTCTTCGTGCAGCTTCAGGCCACAGGCACCGGCGCGGATCTGCTCGATCAGTGGTTCCTGGGTGGCGGTGTTGCCTTTGCCCAGAAAGCCGAAGTTGACGGGCCAGTGTTCGGCGGCTTGAAGCATACGGGCAAGGTTCCAGGCACCGGGCGTACATGTGGTCGCGTTAGTGCCTGTGGCCGGACCAGTGCCGCCGCCAATCATAGTAGTGATACCATTGGACATGGCTTCATAGATCTGTTGGGGAGAAATAAAATGGATGTGGGAGTCGATGCCGCCTGCCGTCACGATCATATTTTCGCCAGCGATAACTTCAGTGCTAGAACCAACAATTAAATCTGGATCAACCCCATCCATCGTATCAGGATTGCCAGCCTTGCCAACTTTCACAATGCGTCCATCTTTCACGCCGATATCGCCTTTCACGATGCCCCAGTGATCGATGATCAGTGCGTTGGTAATCACAAGATCCAGCGCTCCGTGCGCTCCCTCTCTGGTTGCGCGGCTGCTCTGGCCCATGCCATCGCGAATCACTTTGCCGCCGCCAAAGGTGATCTCATCGCCATAGACCGTAAAATCTTTTTCCACCTCGATAATCAGTTCTGTATCAGCCAGGCGAACGCGATCTCCGGTGGTGGGACCGTAGAGATCGGCGTAGGTTTTGCGGGGAATGTGTAAACTCATAAGCAATGCCTCCCTTTTTTGTTACCTGATGGTGAGCAGCATGGGAGCTGTCGTGAGACCTATTCAGAGCAGGTATTTCCTATTGTTTCAGTATACCATGCCTGCATGCTGATTCAGCATTTCGTTGCATCGCTGTACAGACGCGTTGCATAATGAGGGGCAAAGAGAAGCTTGATAGCTGCTCTAAAAAGCCTGTGTGAGAAAAACAAGCAAAGGGTTTTACTATGTCTGAGAATCATCTTCAACGCGCCTTCCGTGTGGGCATTGCGGGTCCGGTGGGCAGCGGCAAAACCGCACTGGTGGACTGCCTGAGCAAGCGACTGTATCCCCGGTATAATCTGGCGGTCGTTACCAATGATATCTACACGCGCGAGGATGCCGAGTTCTTGCTGCGTCAGGGAACGCTGCCCGAAGAGCGCGTGCGCGGTGTGGAGACTGGTGGCTGTCCTCATGCAGCGATTCGCGAAGATGCCTCGATGAACCTGGAGGCTATTGCGGACCTGGAAGAGAGCCTGCCAAACCTTGAACTGGTCTTTGTGGAGAGTGGAGGAGACAATCTGGCGGCGGCCTTCAGTCCCGAACTGGTGGATGTCTCTATTTATGTGATCGACGTATCGGGCGGCGACAAGATCCCGCGCAAAGGTGGGCCGGGCATTACCCGTTCGGATCTGCTGGTCATCAACAAAATCGATCTGGCCCCGTATGTAGGGGCATCGTTGGAGGTGATGGAGAGGGACGCCCTCGCACAACGCGGCAAGCGTCCCTTTGTCTTTACCAATCTCAAAGCCAGCACTGGACTGGATACGGTCATCGATTGGCTGGAGGCGCAGCTTCAAACGCCAGCGGAGCAGCGGCGCGCTCTAATCGAGATTCACAGCTATGCGCCGTCACATCACCACCATCATCACGATTGAGCGTGTTTATCCTTCCAGCGCGCGTTTTGCCAACAATGCCAGTGTGCTATCGTCCATCGGGGGATGATGCAGCCCGGCACGCACGTCGCGATAGTAGCGCTGTAGCGGGAAGTTGAGAGAGAGGCTGGCACCACCGACGAGGCGCATTGCCAGATCGACAATCTCGACCGCGTGGTTGGTGACTACATATTTTGCCGCCGCCAGATCTCCATTCGTCACTTTAGTAGCATCAGTGCTAAACTGCTCTGCAACGCCAAAGAAGACAGCTTTGCTCTGGATCAGCGCCAGATCCATCTTCGCCACCTTATCCTGAATATGCGGAATGGAGGAGATTGGCTGATTGAGCGAGTTGGGACGGCGACGGCGGGCAAAACGGATCGCTTCATCGCGCGCGGCCTGTGCAATGCCGAGATACACGGCGGTTGTTGGGAAGCCCCAGGCTGCGAGTCGTCCTTGCACGCCCGGGTCTTGTGACATGCGGGCGTTGAGATGGGCTTCGGGGCCGACATGCACGTTTTCTAAAATGAGATCGTTGCTGCCAGAGCCACGCATTCCCAGCGAGTTCCAGGTGTTTTCGATGCGCAGGCCGGATGTATCGTGTGTTAGCAGGAAGTTGCCGCGATCAGAGGTCAGTGGAGGTAGCCCTGCGTCTCCCGCGTCGTCCTCGATAGCGCAACTGACGATGATGAAATGCAGGGCGTAGCTGCCGGTGGTGAAGGTTTTGCGCCCGTTGATGACCCAGGAGCCATCGGGCTGGCGGCGCGCGGTTGTCGTGGGGCGTCCGCCGCGACTGGGACTGCCGGTAGCTGGCTCGCTCGCAGCCAGATTCAACAATGCTCCCTTCTCGACGACGGCGTGACATATCAGCTGTAGAGCTTCGTCGTCGAGTGGCAACTCTTCGATCAGGCGCATGACATTGGTAAAGTGCATGCTGACAGCGAGGGCGGTCGAGGCGTCGCCCTGTGCGAGGCGAAACTGTGCCAGCACCACATCTAACAGGCTGGCACCCCAGCCGCCAAGTTCGCGGGGAACGGTGAGCGTGAGGTATCCTGCTCGTCGCAAATCATCAAAGTTTTCGAGCGGAAACTTTCCCTCCCAATCGCCCTCTGCCGCTCGCTTTGCAAAGATATCGGCCAGTTCACCGGCTATTGTACACAGTTTTTTCTGTTGCTCAGTCGCAGGATACGCAAGAAAGCTCATGCAAGGACTCCTTAGTTGCTATTGAATGACACGAGTTCATTACAGAAGCAGCCCTTTCCTCTATTGCCTATCGCGCTGAGAAATCCTTTGTCCATGCACTAATAATGAATAGCACGAAATCGCATCTGGCCGTCTTGTGGGTGTATCGGTATTGCCAAACGCAATCAGGCACGCAGCAACAACGTAGAGTGGCACCTCAATACAAGCAGCCTTCAAGCCGTTCGACCAAGGTAGACCTGATGGTTGACGGAACTGTTAAGCAGGTCATTGGCCGTCCCCTGCAAAGCGAGCGTATCACCCTGCAACACGTAGGCTCGCGTGGCAATAGAGAGCGCGAGTTCTGCATTCTGTTCTACCATAAAGATTGTCACACCGAGGGCATTCATTTCAACTATTTTGTCCAGAACTTGCTCCACAAACTGAGGCGCGAGTTTCTTTGTTGGCTCTTCCATACAGATCAGCCGGGGCCGACTGATGAGCGCGCGGGCAAAGGTCAGCATTTGTAATTCGCCGCCATGCAGTGTGCCTGCTCGCTGGTGGCGTCGATCTGCCAGATGTGGGAAGACAGCAAAGACACGCTGCATATCGTCGCGTACAGCCGCTCGTCCCCGACGTATATAGGCTCCCAGGCCAAGATTCTCCTCGATGGTGAGATTGGGATAGATCTCCTGTACATGCGGGACCGCCGATACACCGCGCCGCAGTATCTCTTCCGGCGAAAGCAGCGTAATAGCCTTGCCATCCAGCAGCACCTCACCGGCCAGCGGACGCACCAGACCCAGAGTAACCTTGAGCAGAACGGATTTCCCAGATGCCTTTCCGCCCAACAGTGAAACGATCTCGCCCCTGTTCATGTAGAGTGAAACGTTGTTTACTGCCTGAGCCGTTTCCTTTGGCGTGCTATGGTATGCACTGATTCCTTGCAGTTCTAGTAACGGAGACAGCGTGGCCTCCGGCTTGACGAGTAATCTTGTCGTTGCTCTTGTCACAACGATCACCTCTTTCTTCTGGCATGCCCCAAATCCATATGGGGTTCATCAGAAATAATTATTGATAAAATTGACTAACTATATCAACAATAGAGTTGCGAAAAGGACTGTTTGATAAGGTTGAAGAAATTATAACATATCAGAATGAATTTAATAACTAACAAGAATGGATATATTTCTGGCCGTTTTCCTATGCGAAGCATACATATAATTGCTTGTGTTTGCGCGAAAAAATAGTGGTAGCTCACTTTTTTAATAAAAATTTAAATTTTTTCGGTCACAATTAGAGAGTAAGCATGGCTTGAATATGTAGCTATCAGCTGTATTGCCGCAGGTATCAGTGCTAATGGGAGACAGAAGTATATCTAAAGTTATACATGATTGATCGGTGGGAGAAAAAAAGATATACTCTTGAGAGATCATGTTGGTTTATATAGATTTGTAAGCAACCAGAGGATGAATTTTTTTGATTGATCTGACATAGATGTGCGTAGGAACGTCGTACATGTGGGTAGTACACGAATGATATGAGGTCATCATGCAAAATAGGATTTTGCTAGTAGAAGACGACGATATTGTGGCCGAAGCAGTAACGTATAACTTAATGTGGAATGGCTTTCAGGTCACGACTGTTGTGGATGGAGCCAGCGCGCTCAAGAGCGTGAAAGAGGAGATTCCAGATCTGGTTATTCTCGATATTGCGCTGCCACACATGAATGGGTTGGAGGTGTGCCGCGAGTTGCGGCGAGCGAGCAATACCGCCACTTTGCCGATTATTATGTTAACTGCCAGGGGGCGTGAAATCGATAAAGAGGCAGGGTTGGATGCCGGGGCAGACGATTATGTGACCAAGCCCTTTGAGCGTCGAGAACTGTTGGCTCGTGTGCGTGCGGTATTGCGCCGGGCACAATATGCTCCGCAGCAGCCGGTGGAGCGGAAGCGGCAGGAAATTATTGAGCCTGTGTTGGCTCCGACTGAAGCCCCGCTCGTGATTGGTCCGCTCACAATTGATCTGACCGGGCGGCGCGTCGTTCGTCAGGGGAAAGAGTTGGAATTAACCTATCGGCAATTTGAATTATTGACCTATCTTGTGCGTAATCGTGGAATCGTCTTAACGCGCGATCAGCTTTTGCACCATGTTTGGGGCCATGACTATGAAGGCGATCAGCGGACTCTGGATGTGCATATTCACTGGTTGCGCGAATTTATTGAAGAAGATCCCAAAAATCCCCGTAATATCGAGACCGTTCGTGGGATTGGCTATCGCTTTCGGTAGCCAATCATGTCTGTATGGTGTGTTGCGTCAGGGTTGCTCTGGGGTCGTGGAGTGGGAGGCCGGAGCAAGCTCTAGAGTAAAGCAGAAGCGGCTTCCTTCTCCTGCCACCCCTGTACTTTCCACCCAAATCTTCCCATGCATCGCCTCCACCAGTTGTTTACAGACATATAGCCCCAGACCTGTTCCACGCACTGCTCCCGATACATCGCGCTTTAAGCGGGCGAAGCGCTGGAAAAGCTGAGAGATCTCTTCTGGTGGGATGCCTGGTCCGGTATCCTTAACACAAATCCGTACTCGCGACGTAGGCAGCGATTTTCCCTGTTCCGGTTCTAGCAGTTCCGCGCTAATGCTGATCTGCGTCTGCTTGGGGGAATATTTGAAGGCGTTGGAGATCAGGTTGCGCAAAATTTGGCGAAGATATTGATGGTCCGCTTTCACCTGGAGCGTCTCTGGCACGGCAAGTTCTAGCGTGTAGTCTTCGCGCTGGCGTGGATCGAGATAGTCTATAACTTCTCGCGTAATGGAGGCAAGTGAAAGATCTTCCAGCGGCGGTGGTTTGAGGCCACTGCCAGCTTTGGTAGCATCGAGGATACTATTGACCAGATGCATCAATTCCTGACAACCATATTTGGCCCGGCTCAGAAAAGTTTTTTGCTGCTCACTATCCAGTTGACCGTGATAGTCGAAAAGCAATTCGAGGAAGCCGTAGACTTGCGTGAGGGGCGTGCGTAGTTCGTGGCTCACATTCATGATAAATTCATCTTTAAACTGGTTGAGCTGCTTCTGTTGCTCATAGGCGATGGCATCGGCAACCATTGTTTCGAGCATGGCATTGACCGAGAAAGAGACGGCGGCTATCTCGTCGCGACCCTCAACCGTCAAGCGCGTATCGAGCCTGCCCTGCTCAACCGATTGCGTCACGCTGCGAAGTTGATTCAGGCGGCGCACAAACGTATTGGAGATGAGGGCACCAGCCATAATAATGCCCAGGCAGGCAAGAAGGGCGCTGATGATCGTCATAATCAGTTGGTCGCGCCCCTGAATGGCGGTGGCATCACGGATCGAGTTGGTCAGGCGCTCGTTAAACTGAATCAGGCCGTGCAGCGCGCTCTGTGCATCTGCATAGGTTGGCTCTCCCTGCAAACGTGCCAGCCGCTCCGCTTCCTGACCATTTCTCTGCGCAATATAGTTGAGAATTTGCTCTTGCGTGGTTTTATAGAGCCGCCAGGTGCGCAGCGCACTATCGACCAGTACAACCTGTTGCCCCACCTGCGCCTCGTGGTTTGCCTCCTTCAATACTTCTACCTGAGACGGATTACGATAGAGCAAATGGTTGGCCTGATAATCTAACAGCAGCTTTTCATAGCGATCAGTTAGTCCCTGTACAGCTTTTTGTTGAACGGTCAGTGTTTCCTGAGAAATAATGGGAGACTGGACCGTATCGAGCATTTCGCGTATTTCTATGGTGATTAACACAAGAATATTGCTACCCAGGGGCAAGATCCGGCTTGTTTGCACAAGACTTTGATAGAAATTTGTGGCTTTTCCCATATCCTGGGTGCGGTAGAGGCCGGTCCCACCGATAGTCAGGGCGGCGATCAGGGCGGCGGTAAGAAAGCCGAGCGTTAAGCGTTGCCCAACGGTGAAATTGAGCAAAAAGCCGCTGGTATGCGAACGCTCTTTATTGGCGTGTTTAGCTCTTTTCAATATATGAGATGTTTTAAGCGAGTCGGGCGCTAGCATGTGTTGGGTAAGGTTCATAGCATGTTTGTTCCATCTGGCAGACTGCTTGCCGTAACCAGGATCAGGAAAACGTTTCTCTGCTAGTATTGTGCTTGATAGCGATTAAATAAACGTTAAGTAAACATTAAGAGAAGGATAGGGAAATTTAATAGAGAAAACTTTTTATTAGCTTCTTATAATACAGGTTATTACCATGAAGGAGAAACAAGTAATATAGGTAAAATTTGTATTCATCCAATTCGTCACCTATTGAAAAACCGTTCGGCTTGTGCTACACTCAATATCTGTATATTGATGATGTCATGTGCAGAGAAGCACGACGTTGTTCAGCTTACATCCTCAGATCAACAAATGCCTTGTCTTTGCAAAAAAGAAACTTTTGCCACGTACTGTATTTTAGTAATGCGTCCTGTTTGATTCGATGGTGAATCTTGCGCCCAGCCATAGTGCGACTTCAGTACAACATCCAGCGATAATGGAAATGTTGTCGTTCCAGGGAAGGAGAAGAAGCTATGCCAGGGGACAGGTCTATTTCCTCTCAACTCCCAATGATTGTCTTTCCCAGGAATGGAACGGTTGCACCTACTCTGCGGCCAGGATGTCTCTGCACCTTGTACATGGTTGCCTTGCCTGTCTGACCATGTAAGTGGAGCGCGGAGAGGAGAAGTGAGGCTTCCTCTTCTCATTGTTCCCCCGATAGGATTTCTCAGTTGGCGGGTAGTGCGGCCCATCTGATGTGTTGTTATTGTGTAGAGGCGCAAGGAAATGCGTCAGTCAGCAAAGTGAGAGGTCTCTATTATGGCAAAGTATATTTTGAGTTTGGATCAGGGTACCACCAGTTCACGTGCGATCCTTTTTGATCACGACGGAGCCATTGTCAGCGTCGCCCAGCAGGAGTTCCCGCAAATTTACCCGGCCCCAGGACTGGTTGAGCATGACCCGGAGGCGATCTGGTCGAGCCAATTGACAGTAGCGCGCGACGCTCTCAAGCAGGCCGGGGCGTCCGCTGCCGATGTTGCCGCTCTGGGCATTACCAATCAGCGCGAGACGGCCCTTGTCTGGGACAAGACGACGGGGCAACCTGTATACAATGCCATTGTCTGGCAGAGTCGTCTGACAGTGCCTATTTGTGATGCATTGACGGCGAAGGGCTTTGATAAGGAGATTCGGGCGCGAACCGGGCTGGTTACGGATGCGTATTTCTCAGGCACCAAAGTCAAGTGGATTCTCGATAATGTCGCGGGGGCGCGTGAAAAGGCCGAGCGAGGAGAACTGCTCTTTGGCAACGTCGATACCTTCTTGATGTGGCGTCTCTCCAAAGGTCGTGTGCATGTCACCGACTACTCTAATGCCTCGCGAACGCTGCTCTTTAACATCTACAATGGTCAATGGGATGATGTGATTCTGAACGAGTTGAATATTCCACGTTCGATGTTGCCAACTGTCATGCCTTCTAGCGCCGTCTATGGAGAGACCGATCCAGAGTTTTTCGGTGGTTCGATCAAGATGGCGGGCGATGCAGGTGATCAGCAGGCGGCAACGTTTGGGCAGGCGTGCTACGAGGTGGGTATGGCGAAGAACACCTATGGCACCGGCTGCTTTATGCTGATGAATACCGGCTCGAAGGGCGTTCCTTCGCAGAATGGTTTGCTAACCACGCTGGCCTGGGGTTTGAATGATCCACAGCATCCCGATTTAACCTATGCGTTAGAGGGCAGCATCTTTATTACTGGGGCGGCTGTACAGTGGTTGCGCGATGGTTTGAAGGCTATCGAGAAGAGCGTGGACGTTGAGGCGCTGGCCGCAACCGAGCCTGATAATGGTGGCGTCTATCTTGTTCCCGCCTTTGTAGGTCTGGGCGCGCCGTATTGGGACTCTTATGCGCGTGGCACCATTATTGGTTTGACGCGTGGCTCGACTATCGGCCATATTGCACGCGCCACCCTGGAATCGATGTGCTATCAGACTCGTGATGTGCTGGAGGCGATGACGGCGGATAGCGGGGTGCAGGTGAAGGCGCTGCGTGTCGATGGTGGTGCAGTCGTCAACAATCTGTTGATGCAGTTCCAGGCGGATATCCTGGGGGTAGCGGTGCAGCGACCGAAAGTGGCCGAGACAACGGCGCTAGGTGCGGCATATCTGGCTGGGTTGGCTGTTGGGTTCTGGCAAAGCACCGAGGAGGTCGCCGAACACTGGGCGGTGGATCGTACCTTTGAGCCACAGATGAGTGCCGATCAACGCGATGCGCTCTATGCTGGCTGGAAGCGTGCCGTTGAGCGCTCACGCAATTGGGAACAGCCTTCGTAACTCTCATACTGTCATAGTATACTCTGTCCAACCTCATCCGCAAAGCGAGCGTCAGTCGGATATGGCAGGGGCGATGGCTGGTCCTCGCCCGGTGGCCCTGGTTCTCGCCCGGCGGCCCGTCCCAATGCGTCACGATGGGGAGGCGGGCGAGGACCAGCCATCGCCCCTGCCATATCCGGTCCCGGCCCGCAGGAAGTTCTAGATGCATCAACGAATGAGGTGTGACAGAGTAGTAGTTGCGACATGCTCAACAGAGAAAATGGTATAGCACTTCCATCTGCCATCAGGAACTGTTCTTGTAGTGTCGTATGGTTGTTATTTGTTACTGTCTATGCAACGACAAGAATGGAGTGGGCGCTCATGGCAACGCGAGCTGTAGAAAGAACTGCCTCTCTCGCCGGTACGTGGGGAGAATGTATTGCGGAATTTTTAGGAACGATGGTGCTGATCCTCTTTGGCGATGGCTGTGTCGCCTCTTTTGCGCTTTTCACGCACGTTGATCCCGTCCCGTTCGCACGCGAATGGATAGTGATCATTTTAGGATGGGGGTTGGCTGTGATGCTGGGTATTTATGTGGCAGGGGCAATCAGTGGAGCACATATTAACCCTGCCGTTACGCTTGCTCTGGCCGCGCGTGGCAAATTCCCCTGGAATAAGGTACTGCCATACTGGGCGGCGCAGATGTTGGGAGCATTTGTCGCGGCGGCGATCCTGTACTTTGTCTATCAGGGAGCCATTGTCAACGCGACTGGTGCAAAGAACGTGGCCGATGCAGTGGGCGGCGTGTTTTATACCAGCCCCAAGCCGTTTGTTGGCCCGTTTGGAGCCTTCTGTGATGAGTTTGTTGGCACAGCGTTGCTGGTTGGCCTGATCTTTGCGATTGTCGATGCGCGCAACCAGCCGGTCCAGGCCAATCTCAACCCGTTCATTATTGGCATGTTGATCGTGGCAATCGGTGCCTCGTTCGGCCTGAATACCGGGTATGCCATCAATCCTGCTCGTGACTTTGGGCCTCGTCTCTGGATTGCTATTGTCAGTGGTGGTGCCAGCTTGAATACCTACTATACTCTGGTTGCTATTATTGCTCCCCTGCTTGGAGGTGTCGCAGGAGCCTTTATCTACGATTTCACGATTGGCAAGGTGTTGGAGGCAAGAGGGTTGAAGAAATCGGGAGATGTGGAGACGCTGGGCGAAGCGGTACGAGAGCCAGCGGTAGATGATATCATATAGTCATAGAAATGAGATACGGAAGGATGCTGCGTTCCGTATCTCATCCCCTCTTGTGAGCATTTTGTGTTTGGGTGCAGTCTTTTTTATCGCATAGCGTGATATCATACAGAGAGACGTGCTGAGAAGGAACCTGAAGCATAACAAAGAGTATTTTCGGTATATTTGAAGAACGTAGAGAAGAGGTGTGCTAGCGGTAGTACACCGGTGAGAAAGAGGTCAACATGAAAAAGCTCATTAATAAGCCAGAAGATGTCGTCAAAGAAGCGCTGGCAGGCATGTTGGCTGCGCACCCTGATCTGCTTCGCGTCGATGTGGAGCAGCAGGTCATTGTTCGTAAAGACGCGCCTGTTCCCAATAAAGTAGGGGTTATTTCTGGTGGTGGCAGTGGTCACGAACCGATGCATGGTGGCTTCGTCGGTCGCGGAATGCTCGATGCCGCCTGTCCCGGAGCTGTTTTTACCTCGCCTGTCCCGGATCAAATTCTAGAGGCGACAAAGGCTGTTAGCAGTGGTAGTGGTGTCTTACATATCGTCAAAAACTATACAGGCGACGTGATGAACTTTGAGATGGCGGCAGAGTTGGCCGCTGCCGAAGGGATTGAGGTTGCCAGTGTGGTAACGAATGACGATGTAGCGGTGCAGGATAGCCTCTATACAGCTGGTCGTCGCGGCGTGGGCGTGACGGTATTGTTAGAGAAGATCGTTGGCGGTTTTGCCGAGACAGGCGCGCCTCTGGAGCAGGTGGCAGCGCTGGCACGCAAGGTCAACGAGCAGGGCCGTAGCATGGGTATGGCGCTCACCTCCTGCACTGTCCCAACGGCAGGCCACCCCACGTTTGAGCTAGGCGAAGATGAGATGGAGATTGGTATCGGCATTCATGGTGAGCCGGGCCGTCGCCGCGTCAAATTGGCTCCCGCCGCTGAGATTGTCGAGATGCTGGCGACACCGGTAATCGATGATCTGGGATTGAAGGCGGGCGAACAGGTGCTGGCCTTCGTCAACGGTATGGGCGGCACACCGTTGATTGAACTCTATATCGTGTACAACGAATTGCAGCGCATCTTGAAGGGTAAGCAGGTCAGCATCGGTCGGTCGCTGGTGGGGAGCTATATCACCTCGCTGGAGATGGCTGGCTGCTCGATTACGCTGGTGCGCCTCGATGATGAACTGGTGAAATACTGGGATGCGCCAGTGCATACTCCTGCCTTGCGCTGGGGTGTATAAGGGCAAACAATTGTATCGTCCGGCCCCTCTAGAAAAAGGTGGGACCGGACGATAAAGAGAAGTGAGCATAGGATTTGTATCGGTGCTAGCGCAGGGATTAGCAAGGGGACTCCCAATGAGAGAGGTGCCTATGCTCACCCTTTTTCTTCCTACGAGGCCAGAGAAATCCCCGACCAGTCTCCAAAGTACAACCCCTGGCTGTTTAGCGTCAATCCTTGCACCTTTGAGGGAATGATTGCGGCCTGGGATTGATGATCCAGCGGCAGCCAGCCAACGTTATCGATGGCGATCCGTTCCGCCTGTGTATAAAGTGAGAGGCGCTGTTCTCCCGAGGAGTTTTCTGCCTGGGCAACCAGCTTGTCGAACTCTGGATTGTTCCAGAAGCCGTTATTATTGGCTGAGGTCGAGAGCAGGCTCAGATTCAGCCACTCGTACGGATCCGGGAAATAGACGCCCCACTGCGTAAAGCCAAACTGAACTGTGTGCTTGGAGGTTTCATCGTTATAAGATGTCAACTCCATCGGGTTGAGTTTGACCTGAACGCCCAGCGCCGTTTGCCACATCTGTTGCAGGGCCGCTGGCTCCTCTGGTGGCAGTTGCGAACTGGGATAGCTAAAGGTGACTGGCGGCATTTTGCTCACATCGGGATAGACCGATTGCAACAGGGATTTGGCTTTGGCCTTATCAAAGGGGATGCCTGCGTAGTCCGGTTGCGCTCCTGGCTCGCCAGGCGGGATGATTGTGCTGGCTGGAGTTACTGTGTCTTTGAAGATAGCGTTTGCCAGCGTCTTCTTGTCGATAGCGGCTGCGAACGCCTGACGAACCGCTGCTTTATCGAATGGAGCCATTTTGTTGTGGAAGAACAACAGATCGCTCTGAAGGATCGGCTTGCGTATGAATCCGGGTAAGTCTTTCGCTGTCTGCTGGTCCGTCGCAGTGAGACCCCAGACGAAATCGTACTGACCGGCACGATACGCTTTAAACGCCGTTGCAGGATCTTTGACGAAGAGCATATCGACTTCTTTGAGCTTTGTTTTGGCACCATAATAATGTGGATTTGGCACCAGCACCATTTTGACCCCGGATTGCCAGGATTTAATCATAAATGGTCCAGTTCCAACGCCGTTGCCCGCTGCATGCTGCGTCCAGGTTGTTTGTCCATATTTTTCAATAACCTGTTGATTGAGGGGACGGAACAGCGCAACCGTCAATAGCTGCAAGAAGTAGGCTGTTGGACGTACCAGCGTAACCTGCAAGGTGTGATCATCAACGGCCTTGACACCCGTTAACGTCTTGCTCTTGCCACTATTAACATCTTTTGCACCGACAATAGATTCTTCAAGGACTGGCGCTATAGGCGATTGGGCTTCTGGCAAGAGCGCACGAGTCCAGGTATAGACATATGTCTGAGCAGTAACCGGAGTTCCATCGGAGAATGTGATGCCTGGTTTGATATGGAAGGTATAGACCTTGTTATCGCCAGAAATATCCCATGTGGCCTGGTCGGGCTGAACGTTGAGATCTTTATCCGAGCGCACAAGTCCACTGAACACCATATTGATGGCAAGATTTGAGTTCGAGTCCGGTCCGCTTGCCGGGTCCAGACGGGCGATATCGGTTGTGCCGACGTTGGGGAAACGTAGCACTTGCTGGCTCGCCGTCGTATTCGTGTTGCCCTGTTGTGTTGTGCCACCGCCGCACGCTGCCAGAAATACCAGCAGAGCCGTAAGCGATAGCGTCACAAGAGAGCCAGCGCGCCAGTTTCGTGTGAAAGACATAGAGAATTCCTCGCTTTCCATCCCTATCGTGTGGAAATAGCCAGATAAATACCGGGTTGATAGATAGGTAGCTTGTATAGAATATATAACATGTGGCTATTTCACTTCAATTCCGATAATGTAGGGGAAAGAGGGAAAAATTGAGCGTCTGTCAGGAGTAGCGCCAATCCCTTGCGGTTGGCGCTACGATTTCCCAGATGCACTGGTTATGCGAATACGTCGGCGACATAGCGGGTGCTGGTGCGCTCCAGCTCGTCAGCCCAGGCATTGGCCTCTTCAAGTGAGCATTGTTGCGCTTCCTGATAGATGCGAACGAAGGTGTCGCGTACCGCCGGAGCCATATGTTGTCCATCGCCACAGACGAAGATGCAAGCCCCGCGCTTGAACAGATCGACGATCTCGGCGCGGTCGTGCCAGAGCCGATGCTGCACGTAGCGGATCTCTCCATCGGGAGCCTTTGAGAAGGCCGTCTGCAACTTCACAATGCCATCCCGTTCCCATTGTTCTAGTTCGTCGCGATACAGGTAGTCCACATCGGGATGCCCACAGCCAAAGAAGAGCAGCGTCTCTCCATGCTTTTGTCTGCTGGCAGCTTGCATTGCGCGCTCTTGAAGGAAGCCTCGAAATGGCGCGATCCCTGTTCCTGCACAGATCATGATGATCGGTGTTTCCAGCGATGAAGGCAGATGGAATGCCTCCTGGGATGGTCGAACAGCGACCGAAACCTTTGTACCCGGTTGTGCGGAGGCGAGGTAGTTGGAGGCAACCCCCAGGTATGTTCCCTGCCCGGACCATGCAGGAGCTTCAACCAGCGCAAAGGTCAGTGTGCAGTGATCCTCTTTCCAGAGCGGCGAGGATGAGATGGAGTATTGCCGGGAATGCATTGGCGGCAACATCTGAAGAAATTCCGCGAACGAGAGCGTGCAGGCGGGTGCGCGTTCGAGCAGATCCAGCACGCTCACATATCTGTGCAAAACTTCTTGCTCATACCGTTCTTTTTGTGCGATTCTCTCCAGTTGCGCTTTTTCCGGTGGACATTCGGTGGCTTTTGCTAGTGCCGCTACCTGCTTCCGCGTCGCTGGTTGTCCCAGTTCCACATAGTTTGAGAGCAGTTCGCTCACGCTGACGGGATACTCGATCGGGAGCGAGGTCTGGCTATCGCTGGCCTTGTGAACGATGATCTGGGTATCTGGTGTCAATCCAAAGCGACGCAAGACCCGTTCCACATTTGGGAGTGGATTCGTCGGCAGCACGGCCAGATAATCGCCCGCGCGATACGTCATACCCTCCGGTAGCGAAATCTCAAGATGTAGTTTGGAGTGTGCCTGGGGAGAAGAGAGCGCGACCAGTTCACGGTTCTCGATGACGGTTCCCTGTTGCACATCGTTTTGTCGGAGCAGTGCTGAACGCGTTGCAGGCACGACTTCGACCTCGTATGCAGGACCAGTTGGTTGTGTTTGTGCCGTCTGTCCAAAGGCCGGGGCCAGATCGCTCCACAGCGTATCGTACCAGTGGTCAAAGTCGCCGAAGAAATCGCCGCGTGCATCTGCTGCGCCGCGTTCTTTCAGGCGGGTTGCTCCTGCGGCTACGAGTCGCTCGTCAATTTTTTTCGGGATCGCCTGAAAGGTGCGAATCCAGTCGCGATTGCCACAGCCAAAAACTGTAAATTTCACATTATGCAACTCGCCCGGCTTCAGTGAATCGATCCAGGCGACGAATTGCCGGGCGTTGTCGGTTGGTTGCCCCTCATAAGAAGCCGTCACGATTACGACGGCCCCTTCGGTGGGGAGATGTCCAACATGCGAATCAAGCGTGGCGAGTTGGGCGGCATACCCCTGCGCCTTTGCATCAGAGGCTATGCGCTGAGCAAACGCTTCTGACGAGCCGCTGTTGGAGCCGAAGAGAACCAGCAACGGCGTGTGCGGGCCGCTAGACTGACTAACAACGGGAGCACTGCTCTTCAATGGGCGCTCAACGGCAGTCATAAAGCGGCTCCCCGGCTCAATGCTGATCGTGCCCCGGCTTCTAGCACGAATGAAGAAGTTATCGGGCTTGAGGGTCAGCGTCTCGCGGATCTTGAGCTGGTATGAAGGATCTTGTTCGATCAGATCAAAGCGCTGGAGGATCATCGAGAGGACGAGTTGGGCTTCTTGCAGGGCGAAGGGACGACCAATGCAGGCGCGTTGACCGTTGCCGAAGGGCTTCCATGAATTGGCGGGAACGTGTGCAAAGGCTTCAGGTGCGAAACGGTCGGGATTGAAGGTCTCCACATCGCCTCCCCACGCTTTAGGATCGCGGTGCAACATAGGCAGAAGCACGAGAATGGTCTGGCCTTTGGAGACAGGATATTTTCCGGCAAGCAGCGTATCCTCGTAGGGCTGGAGTGCGATAGCTGGCGCAGTGGGCCAGATGCGCAGAGCTTCTTTCAAGACCTGATCAATATAGGTAAGCTTTGCCAGATGCTCAAAGCGAGGCATCTCGCGTCCAAGCACCTCGTCAACCTGTTTGCGCGCACGGGCGAGCGTCTGGGGATTTTTCAATAGTTCGTAGAGGGCGAATGAGAGCAGGCCGCTGGTGGTTTCGTGTCCCGCTATCAGGAACGTTACCAGCTGGTAGCGGATATTTTCGTCACTGAGTCCTCTGCCCGTTGTCGGATCGTGCCCTTGCAGCATGCGATTGAGCAGATCATGTTTGGATGAGGCGTCAGGATCATGCTTTCGCCGTTCAATAATCTCGTCGGCGAATTGATGCATATAGTGGATGTCGCCAGCATACTGGCGCTTAGTGAGGACCATAAGTTGGTTCTGGATGGGTAGGCGTCTCCCGCGTGCGCCCGATTCGCTCAGGGCTTCGACCATGGCATGCACAAAAGGATGCATCTCGTTTTGATAGAAACTATTGAGGCGATAATCAAAGGCGCATAGGGCGATGGTATCGAGCGTGAGCCGCGTCATATTATCGGGAACGTTGACGACGGCATCGTCGCCGAAGCGCTCCCAGCGAACCATCATCTGCTCAGCGATATCGAGCATGGAAGGGAACATATCGCGAATAGCAGCAGGGCCAAAGGCTGGCATAAGGACATGATGTGCTGCTGTCCAGTTTAGTTCTTGCGTATAAGCTGTGAAGAGTCCATCACCAGCAAACGCACGAATGTTTTCTAGCGGTGCATGCACTTTTTTGTCGAAGCGTTGCTCATCGCACAGTTCGTTGACCAATTCTTGCGAACTGACTACTATCATATCCCGCTCAGGGAAGCTCAGGCGAAAGATGGGGCCATAGGTCCGCGCCAGTCGCATGAGACCCTGAACGGGTCCGTTAGGGTCCATATCTTTGAGATTTTTTAGTAAAGGATCGGGTTTGGGTTGAGGAATTGTTGTTAATAGCGCATGTTTTTCCATTGTTGTTCCTTGTTTATGTCTGGCTTGTAAAAACATGGGCTGGTAAACCATGTTGTAGTATACGTATGACCTGATTTGCCATTGTGTCGGGGTCGGGCGTGTCGTGCTCGAACCACCAGGCGATGGCCTGCGTAATCATGCCAGTAAGCAGGCTGGTGAGAATGGGCAAATCATAGCCGATCAGCGCCGCCTGCCTGTGGGCATCTTCCAGAATCGTCGCGATTATCTCTGCTATCGCATGTTGGACGCGTGAGGGCTGCGTGAGCTGCTTGCTGCCCGTTAAGGCAATACGGAAGAGTGCGCGCTGCTCATAAGCATGATGCAGGATGGCGTGTATCACTATTGAGAGCGTTGCGCCGTCCGGCTCCTGTGCCGCTATCGCTTCCATGACTCGGCTGCGTGTTACTTCAAAACCTTCGTCTAAAATCGTTTCAAACGCTTCGTCTTTGTCATGAAAGTACAGGTAGAACGTGCCAACTGCGATATCTGCACGCTCAGCGATCTCGGCGATGCTGGCCTCATGATATCCATGTTCGGCGAACACATCTCGTGCCGCGTTCAGTATATCGGTCCTGGTACGCTCGCGTCGTCGCGCTCCTCGGCGTTTCTTGCCCAGCTTAATTGAATCAATTTTCATAATATGAATTCTAATTCAGTTTTGAGCGGATGTCAAGAGGCATTTTGTGGAGAATAGGCGCAATCCCTTGACAGGATGGCGCGGAAACAGGTACACTTTTCGTATACGACAAATGTTGACCAGGGGCCATTGTGCTCCATTGATTGAAAGGAGATGTGCTATGCAGCGCGAAGTTTATGCAAACTCAGCCACATCACGTCTCAGGATGGTCAGCAGTATCAAGCGATAGCCGATACATATTACTTTGAGCGAATGGCCGTCCTTTCCAGGGCGGCCTTCTTGATTCCAGGGTTGCACACGTGATGTGTGCAACTTTTTTTTATTGAGAAAGGTGGTGCTATGCCATGAAAAACACTTTTTTACAAACAACATTGTTTATCATTTCAGGAGTAACACATGTCGAAAAAGACAAAGTTCAAAGAAGACGATTTTATAGATGAAGCTGAAGAGCAAGATCCTATTGTTCAGGCTCTCGATACCTTTTTTGATGAGGGGCTGATTACCAATGTGTTGTATGAAGTGAAGAGCGGTAAGGAGGCCACCGTCTATTGTTGCGAGGCCCATCCCTCAACCGGCGTAGAGTTGTTAGCGGCCAAATTCTATCGTCCACGCCAGAACCGCAATTTCAAAAACGATGCGGTGTATCAGGAGGGGCGCGTTATTCTTGATAGCCACGCGCGGCGAGCTGTAGCGAATAAGTCGCGGCGTGGGCGAGAGATGCAGTTCTCAATGTGGATCGACCACGAATTTGAGGCATTAACCGCGCTCTATAAAGCCGGAGCCTCGACGCCCCGACCTTTTGCGCGTGCCAGTAGTGCCATTCTGATGGAATATATGGGAGATCAGCAGCAGGCCGCATCTGCGCTACAACACGTTTCGCTGGAACGTGAAGAGGTGTACCCACTGTTTGAACAACTCATGCAGAATATCGAATTGTTGCTCTCCTGCAATTACATTCATGGCGATCTGTCCGGCTTCAATATCCTCTATTGGGAGGGGCAGATCAAGATTATTGATTTCCCACAGACCATCGATCCCCGTTTCAATGTCAATGCCTTTTCCTTGCTGGAACGCGATATCAACAACGTGTGTCGCTACTTTGCGCGCTATGGCCTGCAAAGGGACAGCTTGCGCCTTGCAAACGCCCTCTGGCGTAAGTTTATGAACGCTGAATTGTGAGCAATCAGGGAGTTGTGCCATCATAGCACCGCTCCCTTTCGCTTATATGGTCGCTTGCAGATGGCGCAACTTGCCAGGCGCTACGATAAGATCAACTTCCTGTATCTGTCCATCTACAACTTCAAACGCGAAGACGGCATCCAGCCTGTCATATGCGTAGATTACGACGCCCGGACGCCCATTGATTGCCACCAGTTGCCAGCGCCACTCGGTTTGTTGCGAGACCCGCCGGGCCACCTCGATCAGATAGCGTGCCGCCTCTTGAGCGCCGTAGATCGGCATAGGCCAGCGCAACTCGCCTCCATCGCTATAGAGCGCCACATCTTTTGTCAGCAATTGTAGCAGGGCCTCCATATCTCCATCGGCGGTGGCCTGGATGAAGCGCTCGAAGAGTGGCGCGCTCTGTTCTGCTGATACCGAAAAGCGCGGACGCTGCGAGGCCAGACGTTGTCGCGCCCGATAGACGATCTGGCGGCAAGCATGGGCGTTTTTGCCGACGATGCGGGCTATTTCGTCGTAATCATAGTCGAACACCTGGCGCAGCAGAAAGACGGCCCGTTCGACAGGAGAGAGCGTCTCCAATAGCCGCAGAAAGGCTATGGAGAGCAGCTCGCTCATCTCCACATGCTCGCCCGGCTCTAAGGTAGAGACCGGCTCCGGCAGCCAGATTCCATCGTAGGATTCGCGCTGCGCCCTGGTTGAGCGCAACTGATCGATGCACAGGTTAGTGATGATGGCGCACAGATAGGATTTGGGCGACTGAATCGCTTCGTTGTCATTGTGGGCGCGGTGCCAGCGCAGAAACGTCTCCTGGACGCAATCCTCCGCATCCATAACGCTACCGAGCATGTTATAGGCGATAGAAAACAATAGCGGTTGATACGCTCGAAATGTGTTATCACTGTCCATATGTCTATCCCAGGAATAGCATGTCTTTCATTGTTGCACAGGAACGTTTGCCAAGATGAGCTGAGATGCCTGACGTGCGCTGGCGAAGCTGGCGTTGGCGAGGTAATCTTCCTGACCAACCCAATCTCCAACAATATAAAGATTACGCACATTGGGTATCGCGGGTTCAGGTCTGCCAGCCAGCCCTTTGCGTCGAGCTTGCAACATATCACCAGTGACCTGCATATGTGGCAAGTATTGTTGTGCCACTACTACGTTGCGCCATCCTGGTTGCAGGCGATCCAGCCATTCCTCCATCTCGCGCCGGTCTGCCTGCGCGTCGCTCTTCTCGTTCGGTCTGAGATACTTTACCACATGGATGAGTGCGCCACCTGCCGGGGCCAGATCGCTATCCCTGGAGTGGACCGAATAGAAGAGAGGGCGCTCAAAATGCAGGACTACAGAACGTTGTGGGTCTGGTAGAGGCCGTATCCCGATATCCAGACAGGCAGCGTAGACCGGGATCGTTTGCTCTGCCAGTTTGCGCAATAGAGCATGTTGACCGTGAGCGACAAGCCGTGCTGCGACCGCTGGCTCGGTTGCCAGAACGACCGTCGTTGCTTCTATTGTCTTACCATCGGCGAGATAGACCAGATGAGCCTGTTCGCCCACTTCTACAGCCGTCACTCGTGCTCCTGTCTGTAAGTTCGCCCCCGCTGTTCGTGCGACCTGGGCCAGACCGTTGACGAGCGTTTGCCAGCCGCCATTGATGCGGAGCGCGGGAGGCTGAGTTGTGATGAGGTGAAGCGCGAAACCGGCATCGATCAGTTCCGGGGCGTGTGTATACATTGCCAGCCGAACCGCCGCCTCGAAAAATCGCCTCACGACAGGCTGTGTGGTGGATTGTTCTAACCAGTCCTGTATACTTATCCCCTGCCAGCGTGTCGTGTCGCTTTGTTTTAAACCTATCAATAGTCGCGTCAGTTCAGCACGAGCCTGATCGTTCAACAGGCGACTTGTGCGTATCGTTTCGGCATTCAGCGGCAAGGGTTCGATGCCGTCCTTATAATGAGCCTCGTACATGGAGCGGCCCGATGATGTGGCGCTATAGGGAACGTCCAACTCGTGCAGCACCGCCTCGCCAGGGCCGGTCTGATAGAAGGCGTGGATGCCACGATTAAAGAGAAAGCCGCTTTGTTCCGTTGTGATGGCTCGTCCGCCGAACTGTCCCGCTTTTTCCAGTACCAGGACCGAGCGCCCGGCGCGTGCCAGATACGCCGCCGTCGTGAGTCCTGCCAGACCACCGCCAATAACCGCTACATCCGTCCGTGAAAGATGTTCCATGTGTTTCTTCTCCTGATATTGATGGGATTTTGTACAGGCGCTGAGGAAGAGAACCTCAGCGCATACACGGGACGGGAGAGCGGGTCAATTTGTCACAGGTTGCAACTCCAAAATTAGCTTTGAGCAAAAACAGATTCCCATTGATGAGGTATTGAGCGAAGGCTCATATATGATCGAAAAGAATACTAGTACTTTTACTATAATGCTTGTCTTTACAGTGCTCTTACAAGTATCCTGTATGTATATTTTATGGAGGTATTGCTGCTGATGATTGATGATGTAAAGCATGCCGGAGGCAATACGAGTGATGTAGGGAGGATTGGAGAGCAATCAGGCAATTATCGATTGAACAAACTGCTGGGGCGTGGTGGCTTTGCCGAGGTCTATTTGGGCGAACATATTTATTTGAAGACACCAGCTGCCATCAAGATCGTGCATCAGCGTTTGAGTGGTGATGCTCTTGAGCAATTTCTCACCGAGGCACGCACCGTTGCTCGCCTGACACATCCTCATATTGTCCATATTCTAGAATTTGGTATGGAGGGCGAAACTCCTTATCTGGTGATGAGCTATGCGCCATATGGCTCGTTGCGTCAGCAGCATCCGCGTGGCAGCATTTTGCCCGTCGAGTTAATTATTTCTTATGTAGGGCAGGCGGCGCTGGCCTTACAATATGCCCATAACCAGCGCATTATCCATCGTGATATCAAGCCGGAGAATATGTTGTTGGGGGAGAATCGTATCTTGATGCTCAGCGATTTTGGACTGGCAATGCAGATGCATCAGTTGACGAGTACGCCTACCCATCGCATTGGTGCCCAGGAAGAGATGATCGGGACGACGACCTACATGGCCCCTGAGTTGTTTGAAAGCCGACCATGCGAGGCCAGCGATCAATACGCGCTCGGCGTCGTCGTGTATGAGTGGTTCAGCGGCTCCCCTCCGTTTGTGGGGAGCGATGTAGCGGTCGTGCGGCAACACATTTACGCGGCTCCCCAGCCGTTACGGAGCAAGGTTCCGACGCTTTCGCCAGCTATCGAGCAAGTGGTGATGAAGGCGCTGGCCAAAGATCCACAGGCGCGTTTTGCCTCTGTGCAGGAGTTTGCGACCGCGCTGAAGAATGCCTGCCTTGCTCCTGGCCGTGTAACCAGCAGACCATTATCTTCATTTGCCCCCTCCGGGCCGTTGAAGACCAATCCGCCGCGTTTGCGCTCTGGTGAGCATGCTTCGGAAACGGTGGTGGATCTTGTGCCTGGAGCTGCTGTTCCCACAGCTCAGTCAGGCACTACATATTTCTGGGAGAGGTTGTCGCAGCTTCAACAAAAGCTATCCCGGCGGCAAATGATCGTTGGAGGAGCTGGCCTGGTTGCTGCCGTTGGCCTCACTTCTTTTGGTGCCTGGAGCCTCATCCATGCACTTTCCGGTGCATCGCAAGGCAGACCGGGCAAGACGCTCCCCGTCACACGCCATCAAACTGCTACAGTCGCTCCCGCCACGCCAACGCCAGGTGTGACGCAAAAGATAATCAATACAATCAGTAGTCGTCCATCTGCCAGTGCCGGGCCGGTGGGGCATCTGGATCTCTTTGCGCGTGGAGGCGATAACGCGTTGTGGCATCGAGCCTATAGCGCCGGCTGGCAAGCGTGGGAATCGCTGGGGGCACGCTCCCGTATGATCCTGTAGCGTCTTCCTGGGCGGCCGGGCGCTTCGATGTATTTGCGCGTGGGGCCGATAATACGTTGCAACATATGTGGTTTGACGGCACGTGGCATCCTTGGGAGTCACTGGGCGGCGCGATTACCGCCGATCCCGCAGTTGTGGCCTGGGCAGCCGGGCGGCTGGATGTGATTGTGCGTGCGGCGGATTCCAGTTTGGTCCATAAAGCATACGATGGCACCTGGCATGATTGGGAGGCATTAGGTGGCGCGCTTACATCAAGCCCCGTCGTGACCTCATGGGGACCGGGGCGGTTGGATGTGTTTGCGCGTGGAGCTGATAATGCGTTGTGGCATAAAGCGTTCGATGGAGCTGCGTGGCATGATTGGGAATCGCTGGGTGGTCTGCTCACCTCTGATCCAGCGGCGACCTCGTGGGGGCCGGGGCGGTTGGACGTGTTTGCGCGTGGCGATGGCAATGTGTTGCTCTATAAATACTATGATGGGCGATGGCATGAGTGGATGTCGTTGGGTGGCATCCTCACCACCAGCCCATCGGCTGTCTCCTGGGGCATCAATCACATTGATGTATTTGCCAGGACGGAGAATAATGTATTGTTGCGCAAATGGTACGAGGGAAGCTGGCACGAGTGGGAGACAGTACCATAGGCATAGGATACAGGAGATCGGGCCAGAAAGCCTCTTCTGACCCGATCTTTTGCAATCTCAGATTGTGCTAGTAGCCCTGATTATGATGATGCTGGTGGTGATGGTGCTGCGGTTGCTGCTGCTCTTCCTCGCGCAATTCGCGGCGTAGCTCTTGCTCTTCGCGACGCAATTGATCAACTTCCTGTTGCAGATATTGATTCTGCTGCTGGTACTGGTTCTGTTGATATTCTCCCTGAAAGCCCTGGTTATAACCGCCGCCAAACTGCTGATTACCATATTCGTTCTGTTGCTGATGCTGCTGGTGGCGCGAAAGCATATGTTTGGCGATCAGCCCGGCCAGCCCTACGGAAGCACCTAGCAGGAGGGGATGGCTAAAGATGGTTTGCAACAGATTCGGCCTTTCCTGACCCAATCGCAGGAAGTTGTGGGCCAGTGAGTTGGTATCATTCGGATCAGCCTGATATTCGGGCGGCATCTGCTGTACCAGCGCGGCACGTTGCTCATAAGGCATCTGCTCAAAGTGCTGTCGATAGAGGTTATGCTGCGTATCTATTGGAGCGCCCTGCATAAATTGTGTGATATGTCCCAATGCCTGGAACGGATCAAACCCATTGTAGTTGCCAGAGTCGTACGCCTGTGAGTACTGCTGATAAACCTGCTGGTTATTATTATCAAACGGCCACATGAGCCATCTCCTTTTCTTTTTTTACCTCTCACGGGTAAAAAAATGGAAAACGTTGTTTCGACTACTGTCGTGTGATTGGGGCAAAGTTTGACTTTGCGGAGGAAAAGCTAACATAATTCTTGTGTTATTGTAAAGGGGGTATTGTTGAGTAGAGGTGAACTGCGATAGTGGGGCTGTGAAAGAGAAAAGCATGGAGATGTATTTCTCTTACGTCTCCATGCTTTTGAAAAAACATATTAGAGATTGCGTGCTACGAATTGGAAGTACGTTCAGGATTGACATATTCGGGATAGGCTGGTTCGTAGGAGCCGGGTGTTTTAGCGGTGAGCGTGTCCTCCGTTTTGGTGTTCATCGCCGTCTCTGCCGTCTGTTTTAAATTGCTGTAAGTTGCTGAGGGCTGCCCCTCACTCACCTGATACGCCTCCATCTGGTCGCTCTGACCCATGAGTTGCTGGAAGCGGGAGCGCAAGAGCTGTCGCATATCGCGTCCGGGCATCGGTGCGATCAGAAGTCCAATGCCCACGCCAATTAATACAGCATTAAAGAATTTGTTCATGAATCGCTCTCCTTTGTTGAGACGTGTAGTGACAACTGTTCGGGCAAGTACCAGATGATATACGAGCAGTCGAGAAGGAAAGTTTCACTTGCTAATCCCTGTGCCGTTCCCGCAAGATCTTCTCGGCATGTTCGATATCGGCCTCAATCACATCGGAATTGACCGCGACAGCCTGCGTGCCATCAGCGGTTGTGGCGACCCCGGTCTGCGAGTTATCGTCAGGACGCTGACCGGGCGTTACTGCTCCAATCTTCTTTGCGCGCCTGCCTTCATCAGGCGTAGGCGACATGCCATAATGATAGGCATCATGCTTGATGAGAATATTTTTCGCTTTCTGCCAGCGCGCGCCAGGGTAAAGCACAAGAATAGCGCGCCCTGCCTGATACGCGCGTTCATAAAATTGCGCCTCGCCCGACTCTATACCCATGTCCTTGAGATTCTGTGCGATGGTTTGATGCGACGGAGCAGAACGTGCCTGCTGATGAATGCCCTGCTCTTGAATTCCAGCACGGTGTAGCTCCTGGATGGCATTATTCATGCTGGTCTGATTATCGAAGACGACCAGCAGAGGCGTTGATTGCCTGGTCATGATTCTTTCTGCTCCTCTCTGAAATGTGACCCTGCTCTTTCCACGCTGCCACTACTTGCAATGGATACGTCATTCAACTTCGCTGCTAAATCATCATCAGCTCGCTCTTTGCGAACGTGTTATCTAATGAAGTAGTAGATAGATTTATCCATTTGCTGCGTAAAACCTCTGCGTTCATGTATGGAGATAGAAGCGACGTTTCTTGCTTGGAGGAGAGGGGTGGATATGTAGATATATTTCGATTGACAAAATCGCCTCATAGCCCTAGAATGCAAGAGAAGTGAGGCGGGTAGGAGCAAACACATGTCACAGGCAAAAGACCGAGCACACCCAAAAAAAGAGAAGAAGGTGTGCGAACCTAAAGACCCCAATCTGCGCCGTAAAGCCTATAAATTCCGGCTATCCCCCACAAAAAAGCAAGTGGACAAGCTCGGATGGATATTGCGTCGTTGTAAAGAGGTGTATAATGCGGCACTGGAAGAGCGTCGAGAAGCCTACCGTATGAGTGGCGTTTCCGTCTCTTACCGCATGCAGGCTGATCAATTGCCAGCCATCAAACGTTTGCGAGAAGAGTACCGCGACATCCATAGTCAGGTGCTTCAGGATGTCTTACAGCGACTCGATAAAGCGTTTCAAGCATTTTTTTGCCGCGTGATGAATGGCGAGACCCCAGGCTTCCCGAGGTGGAAAAATGGAGACCGCTATCATAGCATCACCTATCCGCAGGGCGGTTTTGAGCTTCTGCACGGCAACCGGCTGCACCTCTCGAAAATCGGCCATATCAAGATCAAATTGCACAGAGCAATGCAAGGGAAGGTCAAGACCTGCACGATCAAGAGAGAGGGAGACCAGTGGTACGCGATCCTGACCTGTGAATATCTGCGTGATGTCGCCACCGCCTTTCACCCCTCGGATGAAGAGGTGGGCGTGAAAGTCTTTGCCATGCTTTCGACGGGTGAGGCGATAGAGAATCCCCGCCACCTGCGAGTAGAAGAGAGCAAGATGGCTGCCGCTCATCGTACCATTCACCGGCGCAAGAAGGGGAGCCACCGCCGCCATCGGGCGAAAAAGGAACTTGCGCGAGTGTCTCGCAAGGTGCGCAACCGACGGCGTGATTTTCATCACAAAACCTCACGCTCACTCGTCGAGCAGTATCGAGTCATCGTGTTTGAAGACCTTCAGATCAAAAATCTGACGGCGACTCCCAAGCCCAAACAGGACAAAGAGACCGGCAAGTATTTGCCCAATGGAGCGGCAGCAAAAGCCGGTCTCTCGAAGAGTATCTTAGACGCAGGATGGGGCAACTTTGTCCGACTCTGTGCCAGCAAAGCGGAAGAGGCTGGCGGTACAGTGGTCAAAGTCGCGCCCCATTTCACCACGCAAGTCTGTAGCGAGTGTGGGGTGGTGGCCCAAAAAGATCTCTCAGTACGCTGGCATAGCTGCCCGGGCTGTGGAGCGGAGTTCGATCGTGACCACAATGCCGCTCGCAATATCCTGCATCGCTATCAACGCAACAAACTGATTGGGGCAGGAAGTGTCCCACAGAAGCCGGTCTCCTTGCGTCCAGAGGAACCCATTCTGTAGAAGCCCCTGCATTCCTGCATGGGGTGCTTCACATGAGGTAACAGCTATGCAAGTTGAGGTTCAGAGCAAACAAACCATCTTTCACGATGTGTTTACCATTGAAGAAGCAAAGGTGCGCTTCCAGAAATTTAACGGCGAGATGAGCCAGCCAGCGCGTCGTATGGTGTTTGAGCGTGGAGATTCGGCGGCGGCGCTCGTCTTTAATCGTGATACGCAAAAAGTGCTTTTTATCAATCAGTTCAGATACCCCACCTATGATAAAGGGCCAGGCTGGATATATGAGGTGGTGGCTGGCACCATTGATGAGCACGAGCAGCCGGAGCAGACGATTCGCCGCGAGATACACGAAGAGATAGGATACGAGGTACGCCACGATCTGATCCCTATCGCCACGTTTTATGTCTCGCCCGGTGGCAGTTCCGAACGTATCCATCTCTATTATGTAGAGGTTGGCAGCGCCGATCACGTCTCTCAAGGCGGCGGTGCGGCATCGGAACACGAGGATATCGAACTGGTGGAGTTGACGCTTCCCGATCTCAAGCATGCAGTGGAGCAGGCGCAGATTTTAGATGCGAAAACGCTCATCGCCGCTCAATGGTTTCTCAACAAAGTGTCTCATAGCTAGCAGGCTGTGTTTGTTGTTAGAGCCGGAAAGAGTTGAGGAGAAAAAAGGAACCAGGATAGCGGCGTTGCTATCCTGGTTCCCGATGCAGAGGAGATCCACACAGCGATTCAAAGAGAGAAAGGTATTTGCTAGCTTGAAAGAGCTTGTGTGGCGACTTTGGTATCAATAATTGTTGACCAGTCAGGCTCCTTTGAAATAACGCCGAGCTGATGGAGCAGCTTGCTCTGATCGACGACATCGGCTTTGCGTTTTGTGCCGGTCGTCTTGTGCGTGGATACCCGCCATCTCTTCTACCCTCGCGTTGTCAGTGCAGTCGCCTGTGTTTGCAGGCGAGGCAGTGCCGTTTGCCCCAGCAACTCGATGCAGCGCAACGAGTCGGCATGTTGCATGCCAGCGGCGTAGACCTGACACATGATTTCATCGAAGCCTGCCTCTTGTTGCCATGCGCTCAGCTGCTCAACAACCTGTTCTGGTGAGCCAATGACAGCGTTGAGGCGGGTGAGTATCTCACGGTACTCTTTGCTGTCGGTGCGACCATCCCAGGCGATGTCCAGATCGTATCTGGCATAGTGTGTGATGGTCTGGCGCGTCTGCTCATAGGCATCCTGCTCGGTCTCTGCCACGTAGACAAAGCGCAATTGAGAGATACGACCGGATTTTTCAGCCAGCGCGGTGCGATAACGCTGGATCAGGTGGAGATGACGATCAACGCTACCCACGCGTGGGATAAGCAACCCATATCCTCCTTTGCCGGCAATTTCGGGCGTGGAATTGCTGGCTGCCAACCAGATAATGTCCTGGGCCGATTGCACTGGCTGAGGATTGATCTCTATCTGCTGAAAATGGAAATAGTCGCCTTGAAAGTCAACCAGGCCGCGATCAAATGCCTGGCGCAAGATTTCGACTGTTTCGAGTGTTCGTGATGTCTTCTCCTCGATGGGAATGTTGAAACGGGCAAATTCACTGGCCTTGTTCCCGGCTCCTGAGCCAATCCCCAGACGTAGCCGACCATGTGAGAGCAGATCAAGCAACGCGCTATCCTCAGCCAGTCGTAGCGGGTGATAGTATGGAGCCTCAACAATAGCAGTGCCGAGACCAATTTGTTGGGTGATAGCGCTGATGCGAGCAAGATGAAGCAATGGAGCAGGCATACGACCGTAGATTTCAAAGTGATGTTCGGCCAGCCAGATGGCATTGAAACCAAATCGGTCTGCTGCCTGCGCCTGTTCCTCAATTTCTTGATACAGTTCAGAAATAGCCTTGCCGGGAAGGATATCGAAGTTATAGAACAGCGAAAAATGCATCCAGTCTCTCTTTTCCAAAAGTAATAGATCGACTTTATCATAATTAAAGATATCATAACTTTATCATTCTTGCAAGTTATAAAAATAATTCTTGTAAGTTATTGATAAGAGAAAGTCGATCTATGAAGAATCGCAATAAACTGAATGTTTGCTATTTTATGTAGCCTTCTTGATTGTGATTGAGCCGGTGCCAACGTCAATAAAGACCTGAGCATGAGGAATGGCGTTGGTATCGCGAAAGGCATTGCTCATTGTGCCAGATTGGATGCTGGCATGAAGTTGCATGACAGTGATCGCTGGCAAGGTCAGGGTTACGTTCCCACTCTGCGTGTTTATCTTATAGTCGCTTTTGGGGGCAATAGTTCCTGTGTAGGTGATTGAGCCTTGCCGCGTTTGGAGCAGCGATTGATCGTGCAGTGCGCCATGCTGAATGAGGATGTCGCCGTTCTGCGTGATTGCCTTGAGTTGCCCATCGATAGTGCTACCTCTAATGGAGCCGCTGTTTGTTTGTATAACCATCGCACCCTTGACGTTGTTGAGCGCAATATCGCCGTTCTGGGTAGAGATGCTGGTCGGTCCAGTGACATCTTGCACCGAGATGCTGCTATTGATGGTTGTGACCGTGACTCCGCTGATGCCATCGATGGCAATCGAGCCGGAGTCAATGGTGATGCGTACTTTGGTGGCGCGTGGCGAGAGGATTTCGTAGTTGACGTTCTGGTTTGCCGCCTGATTGATGATGCGAACGAGATCGTGTCCCTGCTCGTCGTGCGATTGGGTATAGTGGAGGAGATTGTTCGCGTCTGCGTTTGCTATCTGGTCGCTGCTCGTTTTGATGACAAGAGAACCTGCTTTTCCTGCTGCAATGCTCACGTTGCCTATGCGTCCTTGTAGCTCAATGATCGGATGGTCGCCGACCGTAATGCTGTTGCTTTCAGGGGTGGCTTCGCTATGCTGTTGGATATGAGGAGGGGAGGCGCGTTGATGGATCGTGATGGAACTGGTGGATTGCGGAGCGCTGGAGGGGAAATGGAAATACGCGGATGCGCCACCAACTACAATAATACACAGGAGAGCCAGCACCAGACCAGCTTTGAGTGATTTGAACAGGGGACGCAAGCGGATTCTTTTCAAAGGATGCGACGTGGTTTGCCCCGTGATTTCCTGCAATGAGAGCGGGGTCGTCTGCTGCGATTGATTAGGAACAGGTCTGGCCGGGATCGCTCGTAATCGAGCTTCTGTCGTCGGCGGCAGGGGTAGCGAAGGCTGGCTGGAGGCATCTACCAGCGATTCTGCTGGTGTGGGTGCCTGCACTTCCATTGGGGAGACAGCAAGAGGAGGTGTGGCTTCGTCGGGACTTGTGGCGGGAGTTGTTGCTTGTTTGGGTGGGAAGAGTGGCATTGGTTCCAGGCCGGAGAGTGATGGCAGGTCCAGAGTGGTTTTCCCCACGATATCGTTTCTATTGCGTGCCTCGTGGCGCTTCTTTGCCGCAGTTGCCAGATCTTTCTCAGTCTGTTTATTCGTTGCGTGATCTACCAAAATAGAAACTTCCTTCCTGATCCTGTTGTAATGTTACTCTCACTACCACGTTTCGGGCCGTTTGTTGTTTACCGAACAGGTAAGAAGTCAGGGATAGGCCAGATCAACAGGAGCAGGGGAGAAAAGACTCGCCTCCTCTGCTCTGCCCTCGATTAATCGAATTTAATGGTATAGAACAGGGAGCCGCTGCTGCTCTCGCCAGGGTGTACTTCTAGTAGATGGGCAATGTCACGGAGTTCCGGGTTCTGGTGAAAGTTCACGGCGTCGGTGGAGCAGGTTTGATGCTCGACGCAAACGAAGGGCGAACCGTCTGCCGGGGTGTAGATGACGATATGGGTGAAATCGTCAGTGCCTCCGATCTCAAGCTGAAATCCCTGCGTCTTATAGTTAATGACTGCTGGCTTCTGCTCGTGCAGGCGAGTATAGACGTGATCAAGCTTCAAATACCTAACCGGGATCGGCGTGCTTAGATCGTACATTGCGTACATGATCTTGTTGACATCGAAGACGCGCCCGGTGGGGAGCAGCTCGTCGTCTGCCTCCATGACGGCCTTGGCGGGAAGGTTGACTACTGTCTCTTCTTTGCCGGAGAGCAGTGAGAAATAGGGATGCAGCGCGAAGCCGAAAGGTAAATCTTTCGTCCCCTTGTTCTCGACCTTATACGTGATCGTGACGCCGCTACTGGTCAGCTTATAGGTGAGCGAAAAGCGGCTAGGAAATGGGTAACTGGCAAAATAGGGCGCGTCCTCGTTCATCTCAACATAGGTAGTAACGCTGGCCCCTTCTGGCGTGACAACTGGTTGCTCATATTGCCAGGGGCGGTCAAAGACGAGGCCGTGAATGAGGACCGCATTTCCCTGTGGCCTGGTGACAGCTTCCAGCGAATATGTCTGTCCCTGATAGGTATAGCGTTTATCCCTGATTCTGTTGGGGAGAGGCCAGAGAACGAAATTGCCGGTGAAATCCATCCGTTTGAGCGCTTCCAGATCGCAGTAGAGAATATCATGGTTGCCGACGCGCAGGCGAAACATATTGCTGCCTAGTTCGGGAGCGATGCCAACCGTCATGCTATGCTCCGGCCGTGCGGGATCTTGATAGGAGAGCGAGATAACGGTGGAACCTATCTCCGGGTCTTGCTCCACCGTTGCAGCGTACGGACCTGTGTTTGTGTGATGTTCTGTTGTCATAGCAGAGTTGTCCTCTCAAAAAAATACATTGTCACTTCTTAATAGTATCACGTCGGTTGCATAGCACTGATCTCCTGCCCCATCTCAGTTGCCCTCCTGGTTGCCTGCTCAACGGCCTTTTTGAGCAGATCAGGCAGGTCTCCCTGTTCCAGAACGGCTAGCCCGGCCATCGTTGTTCCATTAGGTGAAGTCACCTGTCGCCGGAGTTCCTGGGGATTTTTCCCTGTCACCTTGAGCATCTTAGCAGAACCATACAGGGTTTGTATCAGCAGTTCGCGGCATGTTTCCTCTGAAAGTCCGACCTGTTGCCCCGCCTGCATCAAGCTTTCGATCACATAATAGATATAGGCGGGACCGCTGCCCGAAAGACCTGTGACGGCATCGAGTTGCTGTTCTTCGACCTCGGTAACGCTACCAATGGCAGCAAAGATCTGTTTTCCCTGCTCCAACTGCTCAATCGTTGCATGCTTGCCGCGACTGATCGCCGTTGCCGATGCCTGCACGAAGCTGGATGTGTTGGGCATCGCGCGTATCACCGCCACGCCTTCCACCAATTGCGACTCGATGGTTTCAGTCGAGACGCCAGCCACTACCGAGATGACCATCTGTTGAGGCGTGATGTTTGCGCCGATTTCTTGTAATGCCTGATGGATATCGAACGGCTTCATAGCGAGGATGATGATATCTGCTGCTGCGATCTCCTGTTCTCTCTGCTGGCTGATATGTATCCCGTAGCTCTGGCCGAGTTGAAAGAGTCGTTCGCGATTTTTGCGATTGTTGACCGTGATCTGCTCTGCTGGTACAACTCCCGCCTCCAGCAAGCCTTTCAACATCGCCTCGCTGATCGCGCCTGCGCCCGCAAAAAAGAGTAGTTTCTCTGCTAACATCGTGCTATCTGCTCCCTGATTGTAATAAAAAAAGCTCTTTCATCGCAAAGGACGAAAGAACCAGTTTCGTGATACCACCTTCATTTAGCAGCATCTATTGATACGATGCTGCCCTCATTTCCTGATAACGGGAGGTTGGCCCGGCGTACTCATCGCACGCAACTCCGGGGCGGGTTCTGCCACAATCGCGGTGAGGTCTTTCAGCCGGTGGACCCTCACTCTCTGAACACAACCAGGTGGGCATGCGTTCCCCTTCAATGCTGTCTATTTTTTGTATATCATAACACATACAATCACTTGCAGGTTCGTTATAAAGATGGGAGATTGTGCGTTTGGAGCAGAAAGTTGAGAACATCATGAAAATTGTAGATCGATATAGGCAGGGTGCAAAGTTAGCGGATCTATTATGAGATACATACTGATGGAGGCTAGAAGAGAATATATTACTGAAATCATGTATGGGCGACAGTTGGATTGTTTTTCAACTGTGCTCATACATGATTTCAGGGTAGTTATTCAATAGGCGTCTTTGTGCAACTAGCTCAGGCTACTTTCCATAGAAATCCTTGCTCAAGAGAGTTCCGTCATGTTGAAGCGTTTGATCGTTGCTTGATAATCATCGAAGTAGTAGACGGTTATGCCAGCTTCAATCTCTTCCGTGAAGTTCGCTTGTGCAGCTGGTTCAAGTTTTTCGATGAGAGGTTGAAGTAGCTGTTGTTCGGATACCCTGTCCCATCCGAATTCTGCTGCGAACAGTTTCTGTGCCGACTGCAAAGCCGTCACTGCTGAGGCGCGAAGGAGTTGATCCAGCACAGTTGGATGTGCCAGCAGTTGCTGCACAAGTGCTTGATGAAATTGTGCCTGCTCAGGATGAGAAGGTGTTGTTTCATCCGTCTCAGCATTGAGAGTCGTTTCGACGTCGATGGTGAGACGAAATGTGCGGCACACAAGAGAAGGCGATGTGGACATGCGATATTCCTTTCCTCTGCTCCCATAGAGTGGGGAGCGCAATGTACAGGTGTTATCAACGATGTGCTTCTATGATATGGCGAAAGGAATAAGGCAATCTTGCAAATGTGTGCGATTTTGTCAAAAATCTGCTCGGATGGAGTGATGGTGTCGATAGGCTCATGGAGTAAGGCCGCGATAGCGTTTGAACACCTGGGTCAGGATCTTCCAGCACACTTCACATAGATCTTGGAGAGTTGCACAACTGGGGTAAGGATATCATAGAATGAGAGAGGAGAGGTGGTTGGGGAGGAAACAACATCAATGAGCCTCTGCTGACTGGTAACTCAGCGGTACACTCTTAAAGAGAAACATTTTTCAGAGGAGTATCCGTCATGGCTATAGCCGTAACATCGTTAACACAGCGTCCTTCCTGGAAGGCGCTCTCTGAACACTATCAGAAGGTCAAAGACCTGCATTTGCGCACGTTGTTCGCAGAAGATAACCAGCGTGGCAAACGTTTTGCTCTGGATGCGGCTGGCATCTATTTTGACTACTCGAAGAATCGCCTCACCGACGAAACCATCCGTCTCCTGCTCGATCTGGCGAACTCTTCGGGTCTACGCGAGCGCATCGACGCCATGTTTCGTGGTGACAAAATCAATGTCACCGAGCAGCGGGCCGTGCTGCATGTGGCTTTGCGTGCCCCTAAAGATCAATCCATCGTCGTCGATGGCGAGAATGTTGTTCCTGCTGTGCATGCTGTGCTGGATAAGATGGCCAATTTCTCCAACCGTGTGCGCAGTGGTGCCTGGACCGGCTATACTGGCAAGCGCATTCGTAGTATCGTTAATATCGGGATTGGCGGCTCGGATCTTGGCCCCTATATGGCCTACGATGCGCTCAAGCATTATAGCGACCGTGACCTGACATGCCGCTTTGTCTCGAATATCGATGGCACCGATTTTGTCGAGGCCACGCATGATCTTGACCCGGCTGAGACGCTCTTTGTCATTTCCTCAAAAACGTTTACGACGCTGGAGACGCTGACCAATGCTCGTTCGGCGAGAGACTGGTGCGTGAAGGCGTTGGGCAGCGAAGATGCAGTGGCGAAGCATTTCGTTGCAGTCTCCACCAATGAGAAAGAGGTGGCAAAGTTTGGCATCGATACCGCCAATATGTTCGAGTTTTGGGATTGGGTCGGTGGCCGCTATTCGTACGATTCGGCGATTGGCCTCTCGCTGATGATCGCCATCGGGCCAGAGCAGTTCCACGAAATGCTGGCAGGCTTCCACGAAATAGACGAGCATTTCCGTACTGCGCCGTTTGAGCGCAATCTGCCTGTTCTGTTGGGCTTGATCGGGATCTGGTATAACAACTTCTTCGGAGCTGAAACGGTAGCGATACTGCCCTACGATCAGTATCTTGGCCGCCTGCCATCGTACTTGCAGCAGCTTGACATGGAGAGCAACGGCAAGCATGTTGATCTGGAGGGCAACACAGTCAATTACCAGACCGGACCGATTATCTGGGGCCAGCCTGGAACCAATGGACAACACGCCTTCTACCAACTCATTCACCAGGGAACAAAGCTGATCCCGGCTGATTTCATTGGTTTCAATCACTCGCTCAATCCCATTGGACGACATCACGATCTGTTGATGGCAAACTTCTTCGCTCAGACCGAAGCGCTCGCCTTTGGTAAGACCTCGCAGGAGGTCGCAGCTGATGGCGTCCCGGCCTTCCAGGTGCCGCATCGCACCTTTGAGGGCAATCATCCCACCAATACCATCCTGTTTGAGCGACTCACGCCAAATACGTTGGGCAAGATCATAGCGCTCTATGAGCATAAAGTCTTTGTCCAGGGAACCATCTGGAATATCAACTCGTTTGACCAGTGGGGCGTCGAGCTTGGTAAAGTGCTGGCGAACCGCATTATCCCCGAATTGGAGAGCGCCGAAGCACCGAAACTCTCCCACGATAGCTCAACCAATACATTGATCCAACGCTATCGTGCCGCACGCGGAAAGAGCTAACCTTTCCCCTTCGTAGTTTCCCGATTTATCGGGAGGGGTGCGCTACCAGCCTGGAAGGAAGCCGCACCCCTCCCGATAAATCGGGAAACTACGAACTACATTACTGCTTTTGAAAGGAAAAATTCATTATTGGCTGACGAATTGAGTGACGGTCTCATACAAGACTCGCGCACCCCATTGCAGAGAGTCGATATGGATGCGCTCGTTGTGCCCGTGAATACCGCCCCACGCTTCTGATCCGCTGATATAGCGTTCGGGGGAAAAGCCATAGATTTTGGTGCCAAGTCGGGAGACATGTTTGGCGTCGGTTCCCCCCGTCAAAAGCACAGGAATAACCGTCGCTTCCGGGTCATGTTCTTTCAACACGTCTTTGATGATCTGGAAGAGCGGCGAGTCAAGATCGGCCTCCAGCGGGATGGAAGGATCGAGAAACTCGATATCCGCATCTGTGCCAAAGATCGCTTGTAGCTCCTGCAAGAATTGTTCGGGTGTCCAGTGAGGAAGCGTACGGGCGTCAAGCTGGGCGTAGGCCACCGATGGGATTACGTTGATTTGTGAGCCGGAATGAAGCATTGTTGGGGTAACGGAATTACGCAACATGGAACGCAATTCTTTTTTAAACGTGTCCTCAACGGGCAAGCGTTCAACGGCAACATCGGCGGTCGCTTCGTCGGCCAGCACAGCCAGAAATTGTTCGGCGATATTGGGCGGTTGCGCCTGGGCGATGCCGCGAATATAGCCACGCACGGTATCGGTGAAGTGAACGGGCGTATTGGCCCCTTGCAACTTGAGCAGCAGCGCGGAGAGCTTGAGAATGGCGTTATCATCATGGGGGATCGAGCCATGTCCGGGTGTTCCGCTGGCACTCAACCGGAAACGAGAACTCCCTTTTTCAGCCGCCTGAACCGTATAGTAGCGCTGGCCGTTAATCTCTAAGCCATAGCCGCCGCCTTCGTTAAGGGCATATTCGGCCTGAATGAGTTCCGGGTAATTCTCGACAACCCATTGTGCCCCGTGATGTCCTCCCGCCTCTTCATCCGCTGCCGCCATGAAGATGACATCGCGCTTGAGCGGGACGTTATGGCGCTTGAGCAACAGCATACTCATCAACTCCATCGCCACCATGTTCTTCATATCCAGTGCCCCACGACCATAGAGATATCCATCGGCAATTTCCCCACCAAATGGATCATGCGCCCACTTATCGGGTTCCACCGCCACGACGTCGGTATGGGACATCAAGAGCAGCGGTGCCTCGCTGCCGTCGCCTTTCAAGCGCGCAATCAGCGTTCCCCTATCTGGCGCAGGGCCAACAATGGTGCAATCAATGCCCTCTTTTTGCAGCACGTCGCGTAAATATTCAGCCGCCCTTGTCTCGTTGCCTGGTGGATTGCGCGTATCAAGCCGCAAGAGGTCGCGTAGTCGCTCTATGACTTCTTTCCCTGTTACATCCCAATCTGGTTGTGTTGATGCATGTGTTGCCATGAAACTATCTCCTCTGTCTGCCTTATTGATAGCCGTATCGTATCACACAGCTATGGCCGCTGTGACCCAAGTTACGGTGCCTGCTGATTTGTGATTATTTGTTGATACATGCGCTGGAAGGCGGCACCCTGGGGCGTGATGCTATCATTCAGCCCGATCAGTGGCAGCGGCGTATTGGTGGCGGCATATTGCATTGAGGCAAAGACGTGATTGGCAGCGAGCGTCTGAAGCGCCTTCTCAGTCCAGGCGCTCATAAATGCGGCATTGTCATGCTTACCATCGTTGGTGTTGACGCGACCATTGGGCAAAACGTTAAGATCGGGTGCATAGTTCCATTCAGTGATCATAATCGGGAGTGTGTGCCCGATAATTTGCTGCATGGCGTCCCGTGCGTCGCGGATATGATCGACCCAGCCGTCAATGCCAGCAATGCATGGATTGGCCTGAGATTGATGGCCGCACACGTATTCGTGCCAGCTTATCTCGTCTGGCTTTGGCTGTGTCTGCTGCAAAAAGGCCGTTAGATTGGCCCGATCGTATTTGTAGCTGACCGGCCCGATGAAATGCGCCTTTGGATCAATCTGTTTGAGCTGGGGGATGATGGTATTCCAGGAGGCGGTGTAGCGCTGCATGGAGATGCCCTGAAGATCCTCTTCGTTGCCAAATTCGTAGTACACGGTCGCGCTGCCAAAGACCTGTTTCATATCCTGTACGACGCGCCGATCAACCGATAAAGGATCTGGCACCAGCGGCCCATTGAGAATGACCAGCGGGACTGCGCCGATCTTTTTAATTGCCTGAGCTGCCTTGATTTCGACAGCTTCGGGCACACCAGGTCTTATTGGCATACGAATCATTTGCACATGGATCTGCTGTAATGCCTTTTGCGTTGCGGGAGAATCGAGCATCTGATCGGTTGTTGCACTGGCGAACAGCGACATGTTGGTGCCGAAAATCAGCGGCGAAACGGGATTGGTTGCCGGGGATGGAGAAGGCGTTGGCGAGAGTGCTAAGCTGGTTAGCGGTTGCTGATGTGGGCGGAGTATGATGCTGGCACTTAGACTCACAATTGCCAGCACTGCCCCCAGGATGGTGAACAGAAAGCCCAGTTGTTTGCGTGTGAACTTTTTTCCAGAGCCTTGAGGATTTGGCGTCATCAGTACATAAACTCCTGATCAAGAAATTTGCATGATGGTCAGGTATAACGATCATGTGGTGGCTCTATTTTCAGAATAGCCGTAGAGAAGAGTAGCACACCGCGCCCTTTCTAACCAGTGGTGATCTGAATATGCAAACTGGCATGGCCCCTGCTCTCTGTTCAGGGATTGAGTGAGGGGCCACGCCAGCTTTCGCTCTCGTTCTCTATAGAAAGACGTTAATCCTCCTCTATATATTGAAGAACGATGCCAGGATCGAGGTAGATGCGATCACCATTACTGAGCGCCATCTGACTGATCCGGTAGCCTCGCCATGTCAGTCCATTCAGACTATCGGCATCTTCGATAATCCAGACGCCATCGTTCTGATAGAGCAAGGCGTGGCGACGTGAGACGCGTGGTGAAGCGATTTGTATATCGCTTTTGGAATAGCGCCCGATGGTAAAGCTGGGTTGGTCTAATGGATGTTCGCTGACAATTTTGCCATCGACCTGAATCTGGACCTGGGCTTTCGTGGATGGATTCAGCTCATGGAACTCTACTTCCGAAGGTGGTTCCTTTGGACCTGTGGGCAATGATGGTCTGGAGATTGGCGTTACGGGTATTTGCGCGGTCATTTTTGATGTAACCGATGTGATGGCTGGTGTAACCACCGTGACCTCACCGGTATCAGCGTCGAGAGCGGTGTCAATGCCCGTCAGTGTGTCTGCATCTACCAATGCATTTGCGCCGACAAGAGCGCCAACTCTGGCTGTTTTGCGTGCCATGCGTTCAGCAGGTGGCAGCGTTTTCACATGCACTGAGCGTACAACAAGTGTTTCATCCTCATCACGGTCGAGGTTATAGCGGTTTTGTTCCTCCAGTAGATGGGTAAATACGCCATTTTTGGCCTTTAACTCGTCGAACGCTCCCCGCTCAACGATGTGGCCTTCGCTCATAACGATAATCTCATCGACCTTCCCTAGCGTACTGAGGCGATGCGAGATGGTCAGTACCGTTCGTCCACTGATCAGAGTATTGAGCGCGCGCATGACCTCGGCCTCAGATTCAACGTCGAGATTGGCTGTTGGCTCGTCGAGAATCAGGATTGGCGTATCGCGCAGGATTGCCCGTGCAATGGCCAGCCTTTGCTTCTGACCGCCAGAGAAGTTGCTGCCCTGTTCGCGCACCACCGTATCGTAGCCATTGGGCAAGCGAGTGATCATCTCGTGAATGTTTGCTTTCATGGCCGCCGAAATGATCTGATCCATCGTGGCACCGGGGAGACCTGTCTCGATATTCTCGCGGATCGTTCCCTCAAAGAGGACGGAATCCTGAAGCACGAGGCTGATGTTCTGGCGCAATACCTGTAAGGGATAGTCCGAGATCTTCACGCCATCGATGAAGAGCGAGCCTTCTCCTATCTCATAAAAGCGTGGGATCAGCTTGGCGAGCGTTGTTTTGCCGCTGCCAGAGTAGCCAACCAGCGCGACCTTACGGCCAGCCGGGATGGTGAGATTGATGTCTTTGAGGACCGGCTGATCGTGTAGATAGTTGAAGCGGACGTTTTCAAAACGAATATCACCCTTCAGGCGAGTAGGTCCACGATACTCTTCGATCGTATCGACCACCTCGGGAGCCTGATCCAACACTTCCTGGATGCGCTCGGCCCCGGAAGAGGCATTGCTGGCAACATTGGTGAGCTTTGAGAGGTCGCGCATAGGCTGATAGAGCATCTTCAGGTAGGTGAGAAACAAAATCAGCGTCCCAACATCGATAGTTGATCCCTGGATGGTGAAGATGCGCAAATCCATGCTATTGCCGGCTGCGACGTAGCCACCCACGCCGATAACCAGCAGCGTACCGAGAGCGACCAGCACGGCGACCAGCGGTGTAAATTGTGCCTGGAGCCGCCCTGCCTGCATTCCGGCTGCCTGATGGCTTTGCACGTATGCGCCAAAGCGTGTGTTCTCGCGCTTTTCGAGCGTAAAGGCGCGAATAACGGTCAGCGCGTTCATATCTTCTGTGGCAACATCCGCAATTTTCCCGGCTGCCTTTGATTTTTTGCGCGCGGCTCTTTTAATGCCTCCGGTATAGCTGAAGACAAGCAGGAAGAGCAGCGGCGTGATAATTAGCGAGAGAATGGTGTATTGGACGCTGATGAAGAGCATGATCGAGGCAACGCCGATCAGCGTGAGCGAGCCAGCGAGGAGATCGACCAGGCCATCCGTTACGAGCTTCTCGATATCGGCAATATTGCCCGTAATTCGCTGCACCAGATCGCCCTTCTTCTGTCGGTCGTGCCAATCGAGCGAGAGGCGTTGCAGGTGGTCAAACAATTCTGCTCGCAGATGTGCGCTGAGTTGTTGGGCTATAAATGTCGCTAGATATAGCTCGATGTAGGACATAAGAGCGCTTAGCAGGCTGAAGACCAGCAGCATGAGCAGAGAGAAGACGATGACGCCGATAACGCTGTGCTGCGTAATTCGGGGACTGGTAATCGAACTTGGATCGGATGGCGTCGCCGGGCAGGGCGCGGGCGGCGGTGTTCCGGGCGGTTGATTCGCTGCAACCGGGCGCAGCGAAGGATCGAGCAGCGGTGTATCGAAGAGAGAGAGGACGGGATCGAGAAATGGGAAACTGCATGCAGGGTCTGATCCCGGGTTGTTCACTTTACTCGGGATAAATTTAAGTGGCATCGCCGCCAGCAGGTCACAACCTACCTGGCTGAATGTGACCAGAATAGCAAACACAACCAGCAAGCGATAGCCCTTCAAATTGCGGTAGAGAAGACGAGCTAGAATCATCATATGTTATCCTATCGGTTCACAATATATTCTTCTTGCGCTGAAAGGGCCGGCGGTAGCATACTGGATGGAACGCTGCAATCCCTCTGGATAGGTGTTGAAGACAACAAAATTGCTGGCAATTTGTGCGTGATCTTCGGTACAGATGGGGCTGTTTCGTGAGGAAATTGCTGCTTCATACGCTGAGCTGTTTCGATCACGCTGCGAGCAACAAGCTTTTCCGCTTCCGGCACGTTGCCGAAACTGGGGAAGTCGTTGATATCCACAACTATTGGCCCCTTGCTTGTCTCGACCACATCCAGGCCGTAGATATCGAGGCCAAAGAGCCTGCCTACTTGTAATGCCAATGAACGCAGGGCAGGACTGACGGCAGCAGGGCGCTTTTCCACCTCTATTTCAGGATGCAAAGGTGAACGTTTGGTGACTGCAAAGACGTTGTTGCCAGCAACGTAGATTTTGGTATCAAAGCCGTTATTGACCTCATAGTGCTGGGCCAGCCAGAAACTCCCATTGGTGGTCCCGTTGGTGGCCTCGATATCAAGCGTTGTCAGCGCGGAAGGGGTGTCTATATAGTGAATCTGGCGACAGGAGCTCCCATTGGTAGGTTTTACAACTAAGGGAAAATATTCTAGCGGAACCTGATTGAGCAGGCGTGGATGCGCTACAAAATAGGTAACAGGCATAGGAATATTTTGTGCTTGAGCCATTACCACTGCAATTGCCTTGTCGCGCACACGACGAATGGCCCAGGAGTGATTAATAGTGGGAATGCCAACGGCCTCTGCCGCTTCCAGGAGCGAGAGGCCAGGGCCGTCCGAGACGGTTTTCAATACATATGCATCATAACGTTTTTTGGGTAGATCTGATAAGCTGGTAATAGTATCCTGAGGTACCAGGATATCGACCGAGTGGCCCCATTGCAGAAGTTGATTGGAAACGATAGTTGGCATGGAGTCGTGCCGATATTGTTCTTCAATAATAAAACAGAAATGCACCGTTTTTCCCCCTAGATTACAATAATAGATTTATTAGTAAGCTCTTCGGGCGGTGACAAGGGGCTATTCTGACGCCGGGGTGGGTTATATATGCTCTTTAAAAATTTCTTCTGGGAAACATTGGGATTGCTCCCCAGGTTTTTCTATTAAAAAGCATAACCGCGCCTCTACCATCAACTGTCCCTGGTTGACCTGAAGAGTTACAGAAATCGCCCTGATTACGTATTAATAGAATTATTTAGTTGTAAGGTAGTGCAATAGTTTCTCGTTACAAGAAACTGTTCTAAGAAATAGACTATCTTATTGTAACAACGATTTGTATGCATGAGTTTAACATAAAGATTAAAATCATGTTAAGATGACGAATGAAAAATGCTGATATTGTATAAAATATATGTTATACTTCTTTGTAAAATATCTATGTTAAATTTATGTTAATAAAATGTAAAGGAGATTTGCAATCTCTATGATTTCGGATTTACATCACCTTGCAACAGGTACGATAAGAAAACATCTTTTTCTCGCAGGAATCTGGGTAGTGTCAATAGCTCTACCGGTATTTTTGATCGCGCGAGTAGGGATACAGTTTTTTACCCCTCCTCCATCTGATCGTTTACTTATGGAGCGCGATATTGCGCTTCCAGATGCTTTCCCCGATCCCGCTCGTACTGCACAGAACCCTTTTGCGCCGGGTGTTGCCAGGTCGTTTGATCACTTTGACTTTCAGGTGGTTGACCCCCAACTGCACCTGCTTTTTTTAGCGCATACCGGGCCGAACCCGGACCGTGAACATCAGGTCAACCCCCATTTTGATCCCGAAGCCGATGCAAAAAACGATGGTAATATTATCGTTTTTAACACTCAGCAGCAGAAGATCGTGGGCCTGCTTCCCATCCCACAGGTGACAGGACTGACCCTGGATACTGACCAGCATCACGTTTTTGCTGCGGACTCCAATGATAACATTATTTACGACATTAATGAGAAGACGATGAGAATTAGCCCTATTATGTTGCAAGAAAATGATAGCCCGGATGGGCTGGCTTACGATCAGATCGATCATCTTGTTCTGGTTGCCAATCCTGGCTCACCAGCGAATCCCGATGAGACAAATGCAATTGAGCGAAAAAACCAGAATGTGACCTTTATCAATGCGCGAACAGGCAAAGTGGTCGGACGAGTTAGGCTGGGAATTGATGGCAAATGGGGCGATGATGTAGGGCATGTGCGTTTTGACCCTCAATTGCATCGCGTCTTTGTTGCGGTCCAGCAATTGCCCAATCCCGATAGTACGGACCCCAATCTGACACCTCCAACGGGTGCTGCCTGGCTTGTCTCGATTGACCCGCTGACGATGAAGGTAGTCCAGCGACTCCATTTGCCCGATACCTGTATTACGCCTCATGGTTTGCTCATTGATCCTACCGTCCATATCGGTTTTCTTGCCTGCGTCGATTCCAATCCCGCCAGTCTGATACGTATCGATCTGCAAAAGATGGCTGTGATTTCAGAGAAGCCCTGGATCGTAGAGTCGAAACCGGATATGCTGGCGTTTGACCGTACGCTGCACCTGCTTTATGTGGCTTCAGCTAGCGGGTTGACCGTCTTTCAGCAAAAGGGTCGCTCTTTTAAATGGCTGGGTAGCTATAGCTTTGGCGTCAATATGCACTCTCTCGCTGTGAACGAGCAGACGCACGAACTCTATATTCCGCTTGCTCGTATGGGAGGGCGGCCAGTGCTGCGAATCATGCGGTACAACTTTGAGCAGTATCATGATTGATTATGCCATATTGCTCTGGCAGCAAAGGCGGACGCCTGATCGCGTCCGCTCTTTGCTATGCGAGTATCTGGTTGATCGCTCGCAACAATTCATCGACATCAAATGGCTTCTGAATAAGGGGGATGTTGCGCCTGATGAACTCTTCTTCATTCACCAGGCTCGCCGTGATGATAATAGCAGGGACATTTTGTAGCTCCTCGATGCTGTGGAGCCGATCATAGAGATCAAGGGCGGTCATACTGGAAAGGCGATAATCAAAAAGGAAGAGATCAGGCCGCGCGGCTTTGATATCATCGATACGGCGAAAAATCTCCTCTTCATCCGTAAACTGAACAAGCTGATAAGGGGTTTCGGATTGCACTAATAGCCGAAGCATATCTGCGTTGCTAACATCATCTTCCGCTAATAAAATAGTTCTTCCCTGATTGTTTCCAGCTTGCGGTTCGTCCTGGATGATTTCATTCTCTGAGCCTGACGACATCGCTACCTCCTGAAATAATGGCAAGCGAATAAACCTCTCGAAGATAAAAAATAACGTTCGAGGTACAGAGCTAGTATAACACACAGTTGAGATATGGAAAAGCCATCAGACTAGTTGAGAACTGGCTTGATGGCTCTTTTGTCTCTGTTGAACTCTACTGACGCGTGTAGTTAATAAGAACAACAAATAACGCATCTTTATTAAAGAGGGACTATGCAGCACGCGAAGCACCACCCCGAAGAGCCAGAGGCACCGGCAGTACACAAACGTTCGTCTCTCGGCATGCGCACATTGACCGTTTGTATTGGCTTGCCGATTGTACTGGTGTTTGTCTGGTTAGGAGGATGGGCTATGTTTGCTTTGCTGGGATTGGTACTGGTGTTAATGACGCTGGAACTGCGCTCTCTCATGCGCCGCACGCCGTCTCAGCCTTCCCTCTGGTTCAGCTTGCTGGTGGCATTTTTCTTGCTTGTGCTGGCTATGTTTCCTCAACAGCGCACGTTCTTGCTAGAGATAGGCATTGGCGTTGCGCTTCTGCTTTCGTTCCCGTTGCTCTTTTCCCGCCTGCCTGCACAAAACGCATTGAGCGATTGGGGGTTGACGCTGGCCTTTGCCCTCTATCTGGGCTGGCCGTTGAGCTGTTTATTGTTGTTGCGTGGCGATCAGGCGGAGCAGTTTTACGCTCTTCGAGCTGATATTCCGCGTGGCGTGTGGTGGGTGCTGCTCGTATTGCTGGGAACATGGAGCTTCGATACAGGAGCTTTTTATATTGGACGCGCTTTTCGGGGACATCAGCACCCACTGGCGGCACAGATCAGCCCTGGAAAAAACTGGGAAGGGTTGATCGGCGGGACATGCTGTGCGGTGGTGAGCTGCATCATATTGACCCGACCGTTGGAGCTCCCCTGGTATCTGGCGGCTCTGCTGGGCGTTGTGCTGGGGTGTGCTGGTATGTGCGGCGATCTGAGCGAGTCGTTTATCAAGCGGCAGGCTCATGCTAAAAATAGCGGTACGATGTTGCCTGGACATGGAGGCATTCTCGATCGTTGTGATAGTATCCTCTTTGGATCTATCATTGTCTATATATTTTCGGTGCTGGTTGGCGGCTGAATTTGAGAAGGGAGAGCGTGCGTGTTATGACGACGTATAAAGTGGGCGTGATTGCAGATACACATGTGCCCGAATTTTTGGCAGAACTGCCAGCTAGCGTCGCACAGGTTTTTGCTGGTGTCGATCTCATCGTGCATACAGGGGATATCACCGGCCTGGAGGTGTTGGAGCAATTAGGGAAGTTGGCACCAGTGAAGGCCGTCAAAGGGGATCACGATAAGCTAGATTTGCCTCTACAGCTTGTGATCGAGATAGGAGGCGTACGGATTGGAGCATGGCATGGGCGGCGTCCGCGCTGGCAGGAGTTTCCCAGCCTGCTCTTTAACACGTTTTCCAGCCGCTATCATTCGTGGGGTGGTTTTCAAAGACAGGCTGTGCGGCGTTTTAGGCTGGTCGATGTGATTGTTTTTGGACATTTTCATCGATCCTATATCGGCTGGCAGCAGGATGTCTTGCTTTTTAATCCCGGTGCTGTCTATCATCCGACCCATGAAAACATCCAATCGCGCCTGGTGATAACTCGTTATCCCTGGCAGCGTTTGTATTTGCGTCGGGCGCTGCTCCGTCCAGCAGGTGTTCCCACTGTGGGGATCTTAACCATTGAAGATGGGAAGGTGCATGCTGAAGTAGTACCCCTTCCCACAGTTCTGTGATCTCAAATTGTCGTAGTCGAACGATTTATCGCGGAGGGGAGTTTGTTGCACGAATCCCCGCGATAAATCGTTCGACTACGACAATAAATGTTCAACCTTTTACTTTTCTGGATCGTTGACTGCGATATAGCCAAGTCCGAAGGCGGCCCCGTCTTCCAGCAGGCCCAGTGCAGCATTTGGCAGGTGCGTGATTCTGGCTAATGCGCTACGAGCATAATAACCCGCGTAAGAGCCTGCGACAGCTGCGACTGCGCCCAGTATTGCTCCAAGCACGAGCGAGCGCTGATAGCGATGGCAAATGCGCATCCCGGCCAGAGCGCCGAGTCCAATGCGTGCCAGGAGCGGCCCGGTCGAGATGCGGCTGGGGATTTGTGGAAGTTTATCGCCGACCAGTTCACCGGAGGCAAGAACATCGGTTACTACACGCGTGACTGGAGAACTGAGAATCTGTTCAACCGTATTGGTTGGAGCGGGGTCAAGCTCACTCGTTCTGTTCAGCATGGCAAACGGGGTTAATGAGCGCAACCCGCCAACGAAGCCAAGCAGGGCGGCGCGAGTATAGATTGCTGTATCGTTCTCATGGGAAATTGTTGGCAACTTCTCCAATACATCAGAAAATGGAGTATTTTTTTCGCTTATGCGCCATGTCGTCATAAAGTACTTTCCTCTCTTATACAGGTAGTTGTTTTTATTATAGTCTCTTCCTATGTTTACCACGGAACGTCCATGCTGAATGGTTCATTTGCTCCAATCATTTGAAATCAATCAGTGTTATAATTATCAATGCGGTTTGTGAGTGTTGAAGAAAGGATGATATATGCAGATACAAAAACAGGGAAATAATACGTTTGTGCCGGTGGCGTCGGATGCTTTGTTGGCTCGTGTGACGTTGGCGGGAGATCAGAAAGCCTTCGCTACTCTGGTCCAGCGCTATGATACGACCATATTTAATTTTGCCTATCGCTTTTTAGGAGATGAGCAGCAAGCAGGTGATATCTTGCAGGAGGTATGTTTGCGCTTCTATCATGCCTTACCTACCAGCACGACTGAGACCACTTTTCATCTGTGGCTTTTGCGTATGACGTATACCTGTTGTATCGATGAACTGAGGAGTAAGCCAGGAAGAATCTATCGCCTTTCTCAATGCTACGGGGCATATGGGATAGAAGAGACAGGCCGTGTTGGCGACTTTGTCGGACCTGTGCCTGCCGCTTTGTCCGCGCGGTCAGACTTTCAACAGGTAATGCAACAGGCGATGATGGCATTGTTGCCAAAGCAGCGGGCTGTGATTATTTTGCGCTCGATTTTACGTTTGAGCTTTGAGGAGGTTGGTCGGATAGTAGAGATCCCAGCCTCGACCGCGCAAGCCTGTTTTGTTCAGGCAAAAATGCTGGTGCGCCAATATTTGCGCGAGTGCCCAGAACTGATGATCACCGGCTTAGAAAAGATGTAAGAACAGGGAATGGATACATCTGTTATTTTGAGTGCCACTGAGCATCGTACCTGGCCCTTGCCTTCCGGCCCCTGGGTGATGACTCAGATCTGGCATGAGCTGCTCTTTGCTCACTGGCCTGTTGCGCTGGATGTCTTGCGTCCGCTCGTGCCTGCGGCGTTGCCCCTTGATACCTTTGAGGGGCAATGCTGGGTTGGCGTTGTGCCGTTTCATATGTCGTATGTGCGACCACGCGGCGTGCCATCTATACCGGGCCTCTCCGCGTTCCCCGAATTGAATGTGCGTACTTATGTGACCCTCAACGGGATTCCGGGGGCGTATTTCTTTAGCCTCGATGCTGGCAATGCCCTTGCGGTTGCCCTGGCCCGTAAGCTGTTTCATCTGCCATATTTTCCTGCGCAGATGAGCAGCAAGCGGGTTGGCGATACGATCCACTATCGCAGCATGCGTACCCATCACGCGGCTCCATCCGCTGAGTTGCTGGCATCCTATCGACCTGTCGCTCCGGTTACGTATAGCGTGCCAGATACGATGGAACACTGGTTTACTGAACGCTATTGCCTCTATACGGTTGTGGGTCAGCGCGTCTATCGCTGTGATATCCACCATCTCCCCTGGCCGTTGCAACTTGCCGAACTGGACATGGTGCACAATACAATGGCAGAGGCAGCTGGTTTACACCTGCCATCTCCCCCTGCTTTTCTTCATTACGCGCAAAAGCTCGAAGTACTGGTCTGGCCTTTACATCGCGTACTGTAAATTTTCTGATTTGAAAGATAAAAAGTCAAGAGGGAGACATTACTTTATTTAAACGAGACTGACTAGTATTTCGTTGCTTGCCAAATTGATGTAATCTATGCGAGGATTTCTGACGTACTCTTGTATGAGTTGGAGAAAACGGAGGTTTTCGCATGGATTGCCAGGAATTTCAGGAATTATCGGGTGCCTATGTTCTAGGGGCGCTGAGCCAGGAGGAACGTCGGGAGGCTGAGGCACATCTCTCTCAATGCACCAGTTGTGTACATACATTGCAGGAGCTAAAGAAGGCGGCAGACTATTTACCCTTTGCTGTCCCTTCTGTCGAGCCTTCGGCGTCTGTGAAAACACGTCTTTTTGCCACCATTCAGGCCGAGGCGGGCCAGCAGGTGCAGAATACTCAGGTTCGGCCACTGATGAAAAAGCAGGCTCGCCCCTCGTGGTGGAGCTACTGGCAAACACGTGTGCTGGCAACTGTCGCTGCTATTTTCCTTCTCCTTTTCGGTGGTATGGCTGCCTGGAATATCGCCTTACAACGACAACTGGCGACGACTCCCCCTTCCCTCACCACAACCATTCAGGGGACCAACCAGACAAGCGGCATTCAGGGTGTGGCTCTTTATCTTCCTCAAACGCGGACAACTACTGTGGTGGTGCGTGGGCTGCCTGCGCTCGCCGGGACCACGATCTATCAGGGCTGGCTCATCAAGAATAATCAGCCGCAGAGTATTGGCCGGTTCGATGTTCGTGATGGGACCGCAACCCTCAATTTTTCAGGCGATGGCGGTGCATATGATGCCATTGCCATTAGCCGCGAACCGGGACCACAGGCCAGCCAAGATCACCCGCAAGGGCCGGTTGTGGCAACTGGTTCATTGCCCCGCGTACAGCAACGTATTGCATGGAGGTATGATGGGCGTGTTTAAGAACAGCCACAACATGCAAAATAAGCAAATAGGCAGGGAGCAGGCCATGAATGCTGGCGAAGTGAGCGATGAAGTTCTGATGACGGCGATTGCTGGTGGTGCGCTCTGGGCGATGGATGCGCTTTATGAGCGTTATGCTCGTCTACTCTATTCGCTGGCTTATCGCATGATCTCTGATCATCAGGTGGCGGAGGATCTCTTGCAGGAGTCGTTTTTGTCGGTGTGGCGCAATGCTTCTTCCTATTCTGCGCGCAGTGGGGCAGTTCACAGCTGGCTCTTCTCCATTATCCATCATCGAGCCATTGATTATTTACGGGCTATCCAACGTCGCGCGACCCTCAATCCAGTCTCCCTAGACGCGGTAAACCCCGAAGACTATTTTGACTCCTCCGATACCTGGGAGCAGGTCTGGACTTCTTATCAACAGGCACAGGTGCGCCAGGCGATTATGGCATTGAGCAAGGAACAGCGATTGGTGATCGAACTGGCTTATTTTCAAGGATGGACCCAGGCAGAAATCGCGGAGGGATGCCATCTTCCCCTCGGTACTGTGAAGGCGCGTATGCGTCTGGGCCTGTTGCACTTAAAGCGCTTACTTGAACAGCAGGGTCTTCAGGAACGTTAATCTTCTGTTCTGGCTTCACGCTGCCTTCCATCAGAGACTACGCTTACCGCTCCAGTTGGATTACTTTTTGGATCTAAATGATAAATTTTCATGTTTGAAAGAACATATAGACCTTAAAGTCTCTCATCTTTGAAAAAAAACTGCTGCGGGATTATAATGGAGGTCGGATTTATCAGTATCTATCGCATATTTTCTCAACTCTCTATAAAAAGTATATCAAGAGGAGCGCAGCATGTCCGAAGAAATGGATTTTATCGGTAAACGTATTGGGAATTATCAGCTTACTTCCCGTATCAGCAGTGGTGGGTTTGGTCAGGTCTACCTGGCTCGGCATACGCTGCTCAAAGATCGCGTGGTTGCTGTAAAACTGTTGCACATGTTTTTGCAAACACAGCAGGAGCAAGAGCAATTCTTGCAAGAAGCTCAACTTTTAGAGAGTCTGAAACATCGTTATATACTCCCTTTGCTCGATGTTGGCTTTCTCGATACTACCTCAATCCCGTATTTGATCACCGAATATGCTTCAGGTGGCTCGTTACGGGATCGCCTCAACCATATAAAAACGCAGCCGCTCTCAATAGAACAGGCGGTTACTACTCTGGCGCAGGTGGGAGAGGCGCTGTATTTTGCACATCAACATAACATTATTCACCGTGATCTCAAGCCAGAGAACATCCTCTTTAATGCGCAAGGCGATGCCTTGCTTGCTGATTTCGGCATTGCCACCGTTGCGGCTGCCACGACGCGTTCGCAGTTGATGACAAAAATAATGGGCACTCCAATGTATATGGCCCCTGAACAATTTCAAGGGAAGATCAGTCGGGAAAGCGATCAGTACGCGTTGGGGTGTATTGCTTACGAGCTGTTTACCGGGCGGCAGCCTTTTCAGGCACCCGATTTTATCGCGATGGGTTTTCTGCACGCGACGGAGCAACCAGAGTCGTTGCGACAATATAATGCTGTTTTATCAGGCGGTGCGGAGCAGGCTGTATTGAAAGCCCTCGCCAAGCGGCGTGATGGACGTTATCCTGATGTCCAGGCTTTTGTGTCGGCTTTGCAACTGGTAACTCCTGCATCTTCATCGGTGCCACCAGTCCCACTATCAGCACCAACTGTAGCGTCTTCTTCGGCAGCTGTGACCGAGACATCGCTGGATCAGGCTGCGTTACAGGCGCTCGTCAATAAGGTGCAGGGCGTGCAAAGCGCAGGGAGCAGCAATAAGGAAAATGAGTTGTTTGCCTGTGAGCAGGAGATCAGGCGGAATCCGAACAACGCCAAACTCTATAACCAGAAGGGCGATCTGCTAAGTACGCTGCTGAGGGATGAGCAGGCGTTAGAAGCCTATAACAGGGCAATAGAGCTAGATTCCACCAATGCCGAGTTTTATTATAACCGAGGAAACACGTTGGCGAATTTAAAACGCTATACCCAGGCGCAGGAGTCTTTTGAGCAGGCAGTTCGCTTGAATCCCAATCATGCCTGGGCATGGAGCGGCCAGGGTTGGGTTCTCAATATCCTGGAACGAGATGAAGAGGCTTTGCGTGCCTGTGAACAGGCTCTTCGCCTCGAACCTAATGATGCCGTCACCTATACCAGAAAAGGAAATGCGCTTTGGGGTTTGAAGCGCTATGAAGAGGCGTTGGAAGCACATGAGGACGCCATTCGTCTCAGGCCGCGCATGGTGGCTGCATATAATAATAAGGCACTGGTGCTGGCAGAGATGAAGCGCTATCCCGAAGCGTTAGACGCCTATAACATGGCGCTTCGTATCAACCCTGATTATGTGAATGCATATAGCAATAAGGCACGCGTCCTCTATCTCCTGAAACGGGATGAAGAGGCGGTAGAGACATGTGATAAAGCTCTTTCCCTTGATCCTCAGAATGTGACGGTGTATAACAGGAAAGGGCTGGCGTTAATTGGTCTCAAGCGGTATGAAGAGGCGGTTGCTGCGTTTCGACAGGCAACGGTGTTGAGTCCCAGCTATAGTGATGCGTTTGGCAATATGGGCTATGTGTTGTGTCTGATGCAGCGCTACGAAGAGGCGTTACAGGCCTGTAATCAGGCTATCAAGTTAGATCCCAGGTTTGTGGCGGCGTATGGCAATCGGGCCTGGATTCTCAATAATATGAAACGCTATGAAGAGGCTCTGGTTGCCTGTGAAGATGCGTTGCGCTTCGATCCCAGGAACGTAACTTATCTGATTCGCAAAGGCAATGCCTTCCTCGGCTTGCAGCGTTACGACGAGGCGCTGCAAATTTACGATCAGGCGTTGCTGCTCGATCCTCAGTCTGTTTCTGCTTTCATCAATAAAGGCATCATCTATAAGACGAAGCGCCGCTATGAAGATGCGTTGAAGATGTTTGATCAGGCATTAGCTCTTGATCCTCGCGATGCGGCGTCGTATAGCGATAGAGGCGATGTTTTGTATGATCTGGGGCGCTATCAGGAGTCACTCGCTTCCTACGAAAAGGCAGCTCAATTGGGGACGAGGGATGCCAGAAACTACAAAGATCGTGCCAATGCGCTCTATAAACTGGGGAGATATCAAGAGGCGCTGGCTTTGTACGAGCAATCTATTCAGATCAACTCTTCATATTCCCCGGGCTATCATGGCAAGGGTATGGCGCTTAGCGGGTTAAAACGTCATTCTGAGGCGCTGGCGGCTTACGATCAGGCGTTGAAGCTTGATCCGTCTTCTCTCAGCATCCAGAGCGATAGAGCGTGGACGTTGTATCAGCTTGGGCGGGATCAAGAGTCGTTGGATGCCTGCGATAAGATATTGCGTGTAGACCCCCAGCATCTGTCCACATTAAATCGCAAGGGTATTGCGCTCCTGGCTTTGCAGCGCTATGAAGAGGCACTGGATATCTATAATCAGGTGGTGCGTCTGGACCCTGAGTACGCCGCAGCCTATAACAATCGTGGATTGGTCTTTAAGGCGCTTAAACGCTACGAAGAAGCACTGGTTGCATACGACCAGGCGCTACGCATAAGCCCGGACTATGCGCTGGCCCACTACAACCGGGGGCTGGTTCTCAATCTGCTGGGTCGGCACAAAGAGGCTCAGGAGGCGCTAGATACCTCTCGTCGGCTTGGCTATCTGGATTAGCCTGATCGAAGGATTTAAGCAATAAAAAGCGGGAAGATGCCTCATATAGGGCATCTTCCCGCTTTTTATTGCTCAATCTTTATCTTCTCGTTTGGAAATAGCTCCTGGATGAACAATAAAAAATGCAATTCACTTATTAATGAATTGCACAAGACCGGAACCGACGAGATTCGAACTCGCGTTCTCCTGCGTGACAGGCAGGCATGTTAGGCCACTACACCACGGCTCCTGATGACGCTTTTGATCGCGCCTTACGAGAAGGAATAATACCAGACTCTTCTTATCCTGTCAAGCTTTTTCCTGAGCAAATTTGATCGTGTGCTTTTCGAGTAGTTTGATCTATGTTAGAGAATAGAAAACAAATTTATCAATGCGGTGAAAAAAACAGCAAAAATTTACTATTTTAGAGTTGCTTAGCCTGTTATGTTGAGGTGGCAGTTTTGCGGCAGAGACAATAAATAATTCTCAATATATATAACTGTGTTGTATATATTACTAGGAGCAACGTATGCAGATTGTTCCCCAATGGGAAACGGAACGTGTTTCGTCGTTTTACCAACACGTCCTTCAAACTCCCTTATGTCCATATGCTGGTGCTCAGACTCACTGGAAAGAACTCTACCTCAAAGATGAAACCGCACAGATCACCAAAGCCTTCAAGTTTCGAGGAAATTGTTATCGACTCTTGTGCACGCACCCCACTCCCCAGGTCGTAACAGCGGCATCCACAGGAAGTCACGGATTGGGACTTTCAATAGCTGCTCGCGTTCGTGGTATTCAGGCTCACATCTTTGTTCCGGCCAAAACAGCTAGCGTCAAGACTCAGGCGATGGAGGCGAATGGAGCCACCATCGAGAAGGTGAATGGTGACTATGAGCAGGCCAGATTGGCTTCTCTCACTTTTGCAGAGGAAACAGGAGCAACACATATTTCTGGATTTGACGATTACGATATTATTACAGGTAATACCAGCCTCTTTGCCGAGATTGAGGCCCAGTATCCTCAAGGCTTCGACGTGATTTTCGTCCCGGTTGGAGGTGGAGGACTCCTTGCGGCCTGCCATCTCTACTTTCAACAATTGAAGAGGAAGGTGAAGATCGTTGGAGTTGAACTTGATAGTGCCCCAGCGATGTCTCTCTCGCTCGCTCAAGGAAAGAGAGTAATGTTAGAGCGCGTGGAAGGCCGTGCCGAGGGTCTTCCTCGGCTTAGAAGCTGAGCACCGTTATGCTGTGCTAGAGATGGGAGCTGAATGGGTGGGTGAGCTTACCTGGTTATGTAGCATTGTCCGTCCCAACTGGTCGATTGTCACCAACGTTGGCTCCGCTCATCTCAAAACTTTTGGCTCCCCAGAGCGAGTTGCAATTGCTAAGAGCGAACTGGTCGAGGCGCTCCCACCAGATGGTATTGCAATTCTCAACTATGATGACCCTCGAGTACGTGCGATGAGCCAGAAAACCCAGGCCCGTGTCATGTACTACGGTCTGGATGAGAAAGCCGAAGTTCGGGCCAGTGACCTACAAGGCGATGCACTACATGGATTTTCTTTCATGCTTCATTATCACGATGTGCATCTGCCAGTGCAACTCCGCATCCCTGGCCAACATGGGGTGAGTGCAGCCCTGGCTGCTGCCGCAGCTGGATTTCTGGCCGGTATAGCGCCTGAGGCGATCAGTTCGGCGCTTGCCGCCCTTGTCCCGGTGAAAGGACGAGGTGAGATCAAGCTTGGACCCAACGGGAGTACCCTCATTGATGATTCTTACAAGGCCAACCGCCAGTCTATTCTCGCCGGAATCGCGGTGTTACATAGAACTGATTTGATCGGCGGGGGAAAGCGCTGGGCCGTTCTGGGTGATATGCTCGATCTTGCTAACTTCGCCCGTGACGAACATTACGCGACCGGTCGTGCGCTCGTCGGGCAAGTCGATTACCTGGTTGCTATTGGCGATCAAGCCCGCTTCTATGTAGAGGGAGCGCGAGACGCGGGTATGTCAGCGGACAAACTCTTTTTTTTCAAAGCCGACCCGGCGGATCATGATCAGCTCGAGGCTGCCAAGCAGGATGTGATCGATTTCCTGCTCAGCAACGTCCAGAACAACGATCTCCTTCTCCTCAAGGGTTCCAATCCACTTGGCTTACAAACCATGCTTGAACAATTTTAGAAGGTGAGAGAATGATGCAACAAAAAATTCGCGTTGGCGTGATCTTCGGTGGTCGTTCTAGCGAACACGACGTTTCTCTCCATTCGGCTGCTTCCGTCTTAGCAAACCTGGATACAGAGAAGTACGAGGTGATTCCTCTGGGTATCACCAGAGAAGGGGCATGGCTCCTTGGCGTGAACCCGGATGAAATGCAAGCACTTGGAGAGATGACGGGTGGGCAAGGAAAGAGACAACAACAAAATAAGGTTGTGCTTGCTGGAGATGCTGTTGTCTATGATGTAAAGTCTCTTGAAAGCGGCAAACGGGTCGGCATTGGTCCTTTGGATGTTGTTTTTCCAGTGCTTCATGGCCCTTATGGAGAGGATGGAACCATTCAAGGGTTATTAGAGATGATAGGTATTCCTTATGTGGGATGTGGAGTTCTCAGTTCTGCGCTTGGTATGGATAAGGAAAAGATGAAGATACTCTTTCAAGCTATTCATCTTCCTGTGATCCCTTTCCTGACATACCACCGCTATCGGTGGGAGCAGACACCAGATGCGATACTGATGGATGTCGAGCAGCAGCTCGGTTATCCCTGCATCGTAAAACCTGCTAACATGGGATCAAGTATTGGTGTGAGCAAGGCCGAGGACAGCGAAACCCTGAAGCAAGCCATTACGCAGGCAGCTGAGTATGATAACAAGATCATCCTTGAGCGCTGGCTGGATGTACGAGAAATTTCCTGTGCAGTACTGGGCAATGAGGAGCCGCAACTCTCACTTATTGGTGAACTGGTGACGCAGGAGGCAGTTCTCGACTACGAGGGAAAGTACCTTCATTCTGCTTTCCGCTTTCAAGTCCCAGCTGATATCCCTCAATCGCTGGTTACAGAATGCTTCTCCATGGCAAAGCAAGCCTTTCATGTCCTGGACTTGAACGGTCTGGCTCGTGTGGATTTCTTTCTTGACCGCAATGATGGCCGCATCTATCTCAACGAAGTCAATACCATGCCAGGCTTTACGCCAGACAGTGTTTATCCTAAACTGTGGAGCGCGAGCGGTCTGTCCTATCCCCAACTCCTCGATCGGTTGATCGAGTTAGCGCTGGAGCGTCACCAAGATCGTCAACGCATTCGCACGAAATAATAGTCGAGGATAGCGCCTCAAAAGCTTCTTAACATGCAGACGTGTAGAAGAGCGCTCTTCTACACGTCTATTTTCGTGTTATGCTGGTAGTATCGCTGAAACAGGGGCAAGATCAATCACAGTCCAGCTATCAACATATTTAATACAAGATGCATAGTGGGCTGTAAGTATTGCATATATATGTCCTATCCTTCTATCGTCTGTAAGGCGTATCATCAGGACATGATTCCCTTTACGTGCTTCATGTAGATAGATATCGCCAAAAGCATCATCCATGAAAGAGAGGAAACGTGTCAACATCTTTGCAAAGCGGTTTTGCTGACGACTTTTCTGCTCAGCAGCTTCTATGAAATCCCAACTCGCCATCACGTGAATATTGCTGGCATGAAATCCGGCGTTTCGCAACATATAGACTGCCTGCACCATATATTGGAGATCGTTTATAACGCAATGCACGTATTTGCTGGGGAAGGGGTGTGCAGGAAACTCTCGCTGAGATGATACAGGTAACTCATAGGTATCTTGCACTTCTATATGCTTCACTTTAGAGAAACCTCCAAGTTGGTTCTATTTTTTCATTGATCGAGACGCTTATAACCAGGATAGCATCATTTTATTGGAAATGGACAAGAAAATGTGCCTGTTTCACTCTGATTTTCTCTCATATTGACTGGCGAGAAAAATTTCTTGCCTGCTTTCTATCAGCTAACCTCAGTATTTACCTGTTGCCTGTCTCTCTCGTTATAGGACTTCTACGAATCTACTACGTGAGAGGGTTTCAGTTTTTTTGCGGTGTACGCTTGACGATGACTCTCTTTTCTTTTATAATTTCCTTTATTAAGTGAAATATTGCAATGGATATGCATGATATGACAGAAAATAGCGTGGAAGCAGCTATACCGAAAAAACATTCTCGAAAGCGTCGAACGGTCGTTTTCGTGACTGTCACTATCATGAATGGTGTGTTGTTGACAATACTTGGATTTGCTCTGTTGACACCCGCAGCCAATCAATCTCAGACAACTACCTCCAAAAACAGCTTCCTCGGTGATGTGCATAGCCCGCTGTCAGGTAAACCCGCTCCAGACTTCGCTCTCTCCATGTTAACAAAGAGCAACGTTATCGTGCATTTAACAGATTTTAAAGGTGAGGTAGTTGTGTTGAACTTCTGGCAATCATTTTGTGATCCCTGCAATACAGAAGCACCATTTCTGCAAAAAACATGGACACAGATCCATGAGCAAAAGATCGTTTTCATTGGAATTGATGTGCCCGATACGCCCGCAGCGGCTCGTACATTCTTGCAGAAATATGCCATTACGTATCCCAACCTTGAAGATACACTCGATGGTTCGATAAGCTCTCGTTATAGTATCGATGGCTTCCCGGAGACCTATTTTATCGACCAGAATGGCATCGTGTGACCCTTGCTTCTTTGCAGGGACGCGAGGTTGCGCTGGCCTTTATCGATTCGCGCTGCAAAACGTTGTGTCCATTAACGGCGACGATCATGTATAACGCGAAGGCGCGACTGGAGCCTGTTGCTGCTCAGCATATCTCGCTGGTTGCTATCAATGCCAATCCAGCGGCAACGAGCATTACAGAGGTACAATCCTGGTCGATTGAACACGGCATGCTGCATCAATGGGTGTTTCTTACGGGTACAAGCCCGCAACTCCAGACTGTGTATCATCTCTATGGTATTTACGATCAGGTGAGTTCAGATGGGCAAGTGGTGCATGATCCATCGATCATGATAATCGATGCTCAGGGACATGAGCGGCTCTACTTTGAGACGTTTAGCTCAAATAGCCAGGCGGACCTGAACAGCGAAGAAGCCGGGCTGTCGGCTGGTATGAAGCAATGGCTTCCTGTTCATTGAGTTCTACCAGTTTTTGTAGCAGCTATTGAACTGGTCAGGAGATTCTCATGAAATCTGTACATGCGCGTGTGATTACCAACTATATTGATTTGATGAAGCCGCACGTGACAGTGTTGTTGCTCGGTGTGACAGCAGCGGCGATGGCGATAGCCCATCAAGCGTTACCGCCTCTCATGCTGGTCATTTCGACGTTGTCAGGTGGCGCAATGGCAGCGGGTAGCGCGAACTGCATCAATTGTTATATTGATCGAGATATTGACCAGATTATGGGAAGGACGCAACATCGCTCTTTGCCTGCTGGCCGTGTGGAACCCCGGCGGGCGCTGATCTTTGGCATCATCCTGGGCGCAGGTTCTTTCTTTGTGCTTGCCATCTTCGTGAATTTGCTCAGTGCTATACTGGCCTGTTCAGCCATTCTTTTTTACGTCTTTGTGTATACGCTTGGCCTCAAGCGGACATCGACACAGAATATTGTGATTGGTGGCGCGGCGGGAGCGGTGCCTGTCCTGGTTGGCTAGGCAGCTGTGACCGATAGCCTGAGCTTACCGCCGATCTGGCTTTTTGCTATCATCTTTTTCTGGACCCCTCCACATTTCTGGGCACTTTCGTTGCTGATTCAGAAAGATTATGAAAAGGCGAACATCCCGATGTTACCTGTTATGAAAGGCGAAGAGGAGACGAGGTGGCAAATCCTGCTCTATTCGATCCTTTTGCTGGCTGTGACGCTCGTACTTTTCGGTATGGGAGCTATGGGCTATTTTTATCTGATTGGGTCCGTTTTGCTGGGTGTAGGAATGATCTATCTGGCGTTGCGTCTCTGGCGCGACAGGTCGAATCACTGGGCGCGAACACTTTTCTGGTACTCAAACATGTACCTGGCACTGATTTTCGCTGTCATGGTCCTGGATCGGTTGATTATACGCTGAAGTCTTGATAAAAGGAACTTACACCTTGTTCAGGATTTTGTTATCTCAGTTCTGACAGAACTCTTCTATCCCCACTTTTTTAAGGCGGCGATAGAAGAGTGTGCCTTGTTGGTATTGTTTTCCATTAGTTGATCTGCTAGTGCTACCTGTTCCACTGAGAGCATCTCTATGATCGTCATATGGATCTGGCTCGCCTCCATCGTTCGATATGATTTGACTTCTACACCCAGAAATGAGTGCCGATGGAGAGGTTCAACGTGACGGCCCACGTCATATACAGCAGCCAGATACCAGTAAGGAGCTGCCATAGCGCGACCAGGCGACTACCAACAGGGAATAGCCCAAAACGAGTGGGAGCCTCTGTCAGGTAGATAAGGGAGAGGCCGATAAACACAATCGCAACAGGGACGTCAGCAGCGGCGAAGAAGATGACGACGCCAAGTAAGGACAGGAAGAAAAAACTGATGGCCATCCAGGCATCAGGGAGAGCGCTTGCACCAACGAAGCGGCGCTCAGCCATCGCAAGCCAGTGAATTCCGTAGGCTGTAAAGGCAAGTGCCGCCATGTAGAGCGGCGAAGTACTGGTACTTCCCGGTTTTGCAAAGATGTTAAACCATGTCAGCCCCGTGAGGAGATAAAGGCCAGTAATAATCTGTAACACACCCGGCATCCAGAACCCTCACATTCCCATCGTCTGCTCGATTTTGGGAGTGGCTTCGTTGGGGTAGCCGAACAATGCTTGTCCACCCCAAACAAAGTAGCCAGTGCCCAGACCAAAGAAACCGATCGCTATCGGAATGAACGCCGACTGTGGGAAGACGAACGGTGTCACCTCAGAAAGAACAAAGTGGAGCATGGCAAAGCCTCCTTGTTTGTAATCAGCATGATGAACACGGTCTATAAGGACGTGGTAAAGAAAAAATAGCTAGGATAGTCAGATTAGGTATGAGATGTAAATCTACAATATGTCGATCAGAAACTCTATAATTAAATAACAAAATCATTAAATGCTATCTATATAATTAAGAAATATACAACCAAAATCAAGCAGCGCAATACAGCCAGATATGAATTTGGCCGAGCGGGGGTGGAGGAAATCGTTAGAGGCAATCAAAAATGTCCGTGCCCTGCAACGGGCCAAATCCATTAATGCCGGACTACTTTCTCTTCCCAAAGGAGATCGCTAAATGATTTACTTGCGACCCTCTGTCGGACTGGCTCAGTCCTTTCGACGTCAAAGAGTTTGACGGTTCCAAGGAGATGGGTGGAAGTTTCAATCCCTGTCGGGTTGGATCAGTCCTTTCGACTGTTACCTCTCTAGTATGGCCTGAGCAGTCGCCAAAATCCATCATATGCAAGAGATTAGCAGGGCTTTCCAGTTCTCCGCTCAAAGGGGTGCAGGGTCTCCCTGCCGGGGTCTGGGGTGTCCCCAGTTTCCTTCCCTCCTTCGCGCGCCGCCTGCGACGGCGCGCAAAAGAGAAGAAAAAAGGTTTTTGCGGGGACACCCCGCACCCCGGCAGAGGGCTGCCGCCCTCTGCACTCCCGCTAGATGGGAGAATTGGAAAGCCCTGAAGAGATTAGGAAAACTGGCCTCATGGTTAAGAGGATCGAGACAGCAAATGAAGCAAATATTTGACAGCAGTGACGGCGGAGAGGGTAAATTTTATGCCCAACTGTTAGACAAGATGCAACAAAATGAGAATAATAGCAGCTTTCAGTACAATAAAAACAAAGGGTGGACAAAGCTGTTGAAACCGACTAGAATAAAAAGTGTATTCCAATATGTATGACGATCACTACACTGTAGCAATTCTGTAGTAACGCCCACTGGTAGAGATATTTTTTCACACGACCTCACACTCAAACCACTGAGAAATCAAGCACATGAAACACCTCTGCGTACATTGAAAGGCAAGAGGTCAATAGTTCAAATCCTCCGTACCAAAAGAACGCTACCTTTTAACAGATATCTGGATAAACGTATTCTTTATGGAGAGAAAGGGCAAAAAATATTATTTGAAGCAGAAGGAATTAGGTAGGACCCGGTTAAGAGGGGCCTATCCACAGTCGATAGAGGCTAAATGAGGAGACGATACTCACACTCTTGTACATGAAAGAGAGTACAGGTATGAATCTTAAACAGGTGAAGGCACTCACATTCGATGTTTTCGGCACTGTTGTAGATTGGCGTCATAGCATTATACGTGAAGGGGAACAAATTGGACGTCAGAAAGGGCTTACAGTCGATTGGGAAGAGTTTGCCAATAAATGGCGTAACGGTTATGTTTCTTTGGTGGGAGAAGTAAAAAATGGAGAGCGGGCTTGGACAACTGTAGACTCCTTAAACCGTCTGTCTCTGAACAAATTGCTTCGCGAATACCAAATCAATGATCAATTTACTGAAAATGAAAAAGACAACTTCAATCGTGTATGGCATCGCCTTCTTCCCTGGCCTGATGCTATTCCTGGACTCACTTGGTTGCGGAAACGTTATATTCTCGCAACGCTATCAAATGGAAATATATCTCTGCTGGTGAATATGGCGAAGTATAGCGCTCTCCCCTGGGACTGCATTTTTTCAGCAGAATTAGTGAAAGCCTATAAAGACGATGCTCATGTTTACCAAATGGCGATTCATCTTCTCGGTTTACAGAGTTATGAGGTGATGATGGTTGCTGCACATACATATGACTTGGACGCTGCTAAGAGGCAAGGTATGCAGACAGCCTTTATCTGGCGTTCGCAAGAGGAGCTGCAGCGTCCACATAAGTCGAAGTATGACATTGTCTGCGACGATTTCCTGGCGTTAGCACAAAAGCTTGATGCATGAAGTAGATAAGATTAGTAGTTATTGTGTCGGCCAGTAATCTGCCACTCTTACCCATCCACGTTCACTTCTCATGTTAATCATCCCTCGTGAGCGGCGAGCTATTGGCTCCTGCCCTAATATGAAAATGATATGAAACCGCTTACTAAACCATTGCAATTGTTCGAGCGCTATGTTACTCTAGCCTTGGAGAACTTTAGCGCAGTGCCCGCGCCGATGTTTCCTGCGCCTGTGGTGGGCTGCGATCAGCGGCGATGCGATTGCGCTCCTTGTGTCTGACACTCAGAGAAGTGTCAGGGTCCTTTCCTGCTCGTCATCTTCGGTCACAGGTGACCGAGAGGTCCTCTCCGCTCTTTCTGTCGTAGGACGGTTGAGTGGAGGCAGACTGAGAGCAAGGATGGCAGGATAGCCGTCTCCTGGCTGCTCGCGAACCATCTTGCCAGCAGCAAAGCGGTACGATCGGGTCCCGGTTCGTCGCCCGATGGTTGTCTCTCTGCTCCTGTGCGCTGGAACGCTGCGGTACGGAGAAGAGGGAGCAGGCACGGTTTCTACTGCTGCCAGATGAACCCTGAACTGCCAGGGAGAGGTCCCCCCTGGGAGACATCGCTGGCGCACATGCCCGTAGCACTGTGAGCAGCGATGGAACAGTGGATCACATTCCCTCACGCGCTTGCGCCTGCTCGCGCCATAGGTCCGTCGTGGCACCTCATCCCTGATCAGGTCAGAAACAAGGGAGGAGGGTAATCCGTTAACGTCGTCTGGGCGAAAATGCCCGGGGTCAGGAGGTGAAACTACAACTTAATAGGAAGGCAGAAGGGGTAAGCAGTTCCAACGTGAAGGGAGCAGAGCAGTGAAAGGCTCTGTCGGAGAGAAGCCTCGCGATAGGTTCAGGTCTTGGCCTGCCGAGCGCCGGATCAGCCTCCTGATGGCGGGGTTCACGGTCATTTTCCTCCTGATCGGCATTCTGCGGATCGTGTTCCGCATGCTGTGGATCGTGGCGCAGGGTGCCCGGGGCTTCTTTAGAGAAGCAATACCCGCGATGTTCAAGAGCTTGACGGTAGCTCCACCAGCCTTCAGGAAAGCCAGTCGTCTCGCCCACTGTGGGGCCGTCTTCTACATCGGCCAGTACCTGTTGTTCCTGTATCTGGTGAAGGTGAAGTCGGGGTTCGTCGTAGGACGCCTCGGCTGGATCCCGACCTGGTACGCCATCTTTGTGATGAGCATACCGATGAGTTGGTATCTCTCGCTGCTCGTGGGGCTCTACCAGTTCTACTGCCGTCGCGGCAAGCGACTTCCCAACAGCGATGTAGAGTGGCAGCAGATCCTTGAGGCCACGAAAAGGCTCTTCCGGCGTGGGACGGTCATCGGTATCATCAGCTCCCTCGCCGCAACTCCTCTCGGAGTGGGGCTCGCCATGCTTCTCAGTGTGCATGGGCTGCTGCAATTTTCGCTGATTCAGCTTGTGGAACTCTACCTGAGCAACAAGATTGGGGTGAAGACCAATACCTTCTGGACGGGGCTGTCAACTAGAAGGCCGGGAGTCGTTTCGAAGGAAACTCCGTACGGGCTTCTGGCTGCCAAGGTCTGGCGCAGAGCATTGTGCTGGTGGGTCGTGCCGGTCTGGCAGGGCGCAGCTCTTACTGGATCGAGTGGCGCGTGGGCCGGTTCTACTTGCTTGGGAGTCGATCCTGCTGATCTGGTCCAGGCAGTAACGCCTGACGGGTACAAGCATCCGGCTGTTAAGCTCGTTGCCCGGGTGCGCGGTGAGTTGAGCGAGCTGGCACGCAGCAAGGTAGCCAACGCGGTGAGAACGGCCCGGCGAAACCGGCAGTATGGCCGGTGGGCTGTTCTGAGGCTTCGGCTGCTGGGCAAGTTTCTCTTGTCCATGCTGCTGCAACCGTTGGGCCGGGCATCTATCCGTTCCGTGCGGTGGCTCTTGCCAAAGCGCGAAAACGCCGAGTTGCAGTCACTCATGCGTCTGGTGCGTGTGGCCCACGTTCTGGGAGTTATCCTGCTGTTCACGCCGGTGATGCTGTTCCGCCTAGCGCCTGGCGCGGTCGTGCGTCGCAAGAACGACTTCATGATCTTCTCTCCCCTGGTTGGGCAAGTGGGGATCAAGTTCATGATCGAGGAAGAATCGGGCATGAACTACTACCTGGCCGAATATGGGCAATGGCCTTGCGGCGACGAGGCGGAGATGGAGGTCTTCGGAAACGCTGGGCGTCTCATGGTGACGAGCGTGCCCGACACCGCGGCCAACATCGGGCCAGTCCAATGGGCGACCAACTGGCTCAACAGGTTGATCGGCAACCACAACGCGCAGGTCTATCGGGTTCTGCCTGGTGGCCTTAACATTATCTTCGCGGGGCCTATGACTGCCGCGCAAGCGCAGGCCCTCGGCAAAGGTTCGGAGCAGGAGACTTCCGAGCCTGAGGTAGAGAGCAACACTCTCTGACCCCTTTCTGGCCTCAAAGGAGTCACCACATCCAGTGGTGGCTCCTTTCCTTTTTAGCCGGGGGAATGGAGCTGAACTGCTTGTGCTAGAATGTCCCTCGATCCCCCCTTGACAATCCTTCTCTTCGCTTGTATATTTCTCGTAAGCGTTTTCATTCTATTTTCAGAAAGAGGTTGGTGATGTCAGCAAGTTTACGGGAGGTGGCGGACAGAGTCGGCGTTTCTTTAGCGACTGCTTCTCGTGCGCTAAACGGTAAAGGCGGGGTGAAGCCAGAGACTCGTCAGCGCGTGCTAGAGGTGGCTCAGGAGTTACAGTTCTCCTTCAGCATGGCTGCGCGCGGACTCGTGACTACAAAGACCGAAACGATCTGCTATGTGGTCCATCAGAGGCATGCCCCTTTCGATGGTGATCCTTTCTATCCCATCATTATGCATGGGGTTGAGGCCGAGCTGAGGCGGCATGACTATCATCTGCTGCTCAGCACAATTAGCGATGAGCAGTTTAAGGATGTCTCGGCCTTTAAGCCTGTTGCGGAGCAGCGCGTGGATGGAGTGCTTCTGGCCGGGCCGGATATTTCGCCGCGCTTTATCCTGGCGCTGAAGCAGCTTGAGGTGCCTGTGCTGCTGATCGATAATGTCCTGGAGAACGGGACGGTTGATGCTGTGTATAGCGACGATATCCAGGGAGGTCGCCTGGCGACACGGCACCTGCTTGAACATGGACATAGCAAGATCGTGGCGCTGCTCGGTCCTGAGGCGTGGGCCAGTTCGGCTCATCGCGGGCAGGGCTATCGCGAGACGATGATAGCAGCCGGCCTGGCGCCGCACATCTTCCACGCTGAGGGTACGACGCTGGAGACTGGTAGCAGCATGATGCAACAGGCATTGCAGGCTATTCCGGATTTGACGGCGATCTTTGCTGCCAACGATGCAATGGCGCTGGGGGCGATGCGGGTGCTGGCACAACAGAAGCGACGTGTGCCGGAAGATGTGGCAGTGATTGGCTTCGATGATACGAACTATAGTACGCTGGTTGATCCTCCTCTGAGTACGGTGAGGATATTTAAGCACGAGATGGGGCGGGCTGCGGCCCGACGTATGCTGAGCATGTTGACGGATGAGAACGGAGGTCCGGCGATGCAGACGGTACTGGCAACAGAGTTAGTGCCACGCCGTTCTTGTGGTTGTGAGGATCAGCCTCTATAGGTTTTGCAGGATGAATACAACAAAGAGAAGGAGGTGCAAAGGCCAGAAGAGAGGCCTATTTTTTAAGACTGCCCTATGATCACACAGAGACCCTCATTATGCAAAGGTATCATTGCCATCCTTGTTTCTCTGAGAGAGCATATAGTGCAAAATTAGGAGGATTCAGCTATGGACAGATCAGCAACGAAGCTGAGAACTATGATCCGCTGCGGCCTGCTCGTCCTGACGACGAGCATTCTACTGGCCGCTTGCAGCGGCGGAGCACCCGCAACAGGCATGACGAACTCAAGCCAATCGATTACTTTTTGGGCCGCGCCCAATCCCCCGCAACAGGCGTTCTGGAGCGGTATGGCAAAGCAATATATGGCTCAGCACGCTGATATCAAGATTACGGTGCGAGCGATGCCGGAGTCGCCCAGTTCAGAAGCGGCCATTCAGGCAGCGCTGGCGGGCGGCACTGGCCCGACTGCCTCGGAAAATATCTTCACAGGGTTCTCTGGACAATTAATTAATGATCAGGCTATCCTACCACTTGACCAGATGCCGGGATGGGGTGACCTCATCACGGCTCGTCATATGAATCAGAGTATTACTAGTTGGAAGTACAGCGATGGGCATACTTATGTCCTGCCAATTTATACTAATGCTATCCTGCTGGCCTGGCGTCTGGATCTTCTGAAACAACTCGGCTATGATAAACCTCCTCAGACCTACAGTCAGGTGATGGATCTAGGCACGAAGCTGAAGCAGAAATTCCCTGATAAGTTTATCTGGGCGCGGGGTGAGCTGACGCAGAATACCTGGTGGCAGCGCTGGTTCGACTTCTTCACCCTCTATGATGCCGCCAGCAATGGGCAGGGCCTGACCAGCGGCAACAAAGTCAGTGCCGATGACCAGAGCGCCATCAATACGCTGAGTTTTATGAGAGATCTGGCACAGAAGAAACAGTTGTTGACGCAGACGGCCGTCGATCCCTTTGAGACAGGTACCAGCGTGATGAGTATTATCGGACCCTGGCAGTTTACCTACTGGCAACAGAAATATCCGCAATTGAAGCTCAACAAGACCTATGTGTTGGCGCCTCCACCCGTCCCGGACAGTTATCCTGCCGGGCAGGCCATCAAGACCTTCGCAGATGCCAAGGGCATCGTGATCTATAAACAGGCTTCGGCGGCGCAGCAGCAGGCTATGTGGCAATTTGTGAAATGGGTTTTCTCTAATCCTGCGCACGATCTGCAATGGTTGCAGACCACCGGCCTGCCATCTGCGCGCGATGATCTGAGTGCTAACACGGTTTTCAAGGCGTATCTGGATCAGCATCCAGAACTGGCCAGTTTTGCCCAAAATATTCCGAATGCAGTCCCGCCGTTGACCGCGCCAAAGTATACCGACATCCAGGTGGCGCTGGGCGATGATGCAGTGATACCAGTTGTGAAAGGTCAGATAGCACCAGATAAGGCCTGGGAGAACTGGAAGAAGGCAGTTCAACCGCTGCTGGGCTAGCTGCTTCGGGTTAAGGTGCCAGACAGAACTGTATTCTGCCTGGTTTCCTGCCCTCACATAAAGGCCGCTTAGCATACCAGGAGAAGGTCAGAAAATGCTTTGTCCTTCTCCTGGCTTGAGGAACGTTTCCGATGACGGATACACAAAGTAACGAGACGATAATTGAACAGGATCAATTGGCCCCAACTATCTTAGTAACGAAGGCCGTACAACGCGTTGCCAGTCGCCAACAGTGGCAGCGTTTCTTCAGAAATTTCTGGCTCTATCTCATCGCTATCCCGGTGCTTCTGCTGATGATTTTGCCCTATTTCTATCTCTTTGTGCAATCGCTAGCACCCTGGGATCAGGTTGATAGCGTTTTTGTGCCCAGCAGCTTCACCTGGCGCTCCTATGAGTGGATCTGGACTGGAGGCGGCTATGGTCTGCCGCAGCCCTGGCTTCAAGCGCTGTTCAATAGTATGCTGGTCACGATCGTGGATAGTGTGAGCGTTGTGATTGTAGGGGCTATCGTCGGCTATGCCCTCTCGGTGCTCCCCTTTCGCGGGCGCCGCACCATCAACACGTTTATTCTCTTCCAGATGTTCTATCCGAGCATTATTTTGCTCGTGCCGACCTTTCTGATTATTCGTATTGCTGGACTCTACAATACCTACTGGGCCATGATTATTCCGCGCCTGGTCAGTTTGTGGGCCATCTTTATGTACACCAGTTTCTTTCGCTCCGTCTCCCCTGAACTGATAGAGGCGGCGCGCATTGATGGAGCTAGCGAGATACGCATCATTTTTCAGATGATGCTACCTATCGCACGCGGTATTACCACCGTGATCTTTCTCTTCGTCTTTATGGAGCGCTGGACAGAGCTCATGTGGGATCTGATTGTCGTCAAGGACCCGGAGACGCAGACGCTGAATGTGCTGCTCTCGACCTTATTTGGACCCTATCACTCCTTTCCCGGCCCCTTATATGCTGCCGGAACCATCCTGACATTGCCGATCCTGGTGCTTTTTCTGGTGTTTAGCCGCAATTTTGTGAAGGGCGTGCAGCTCGTTCTACGTTAAGAGAGGAGAGGAGCTATGGTTCTGCCACTAACGGCACGAGGCAAACGCAGCTCATTCAAGAAAGAATTGCAGGGTTGGACTCTGACCAGTCCTTATCTGATTTTTACTGCCATCTTTTTTCTGATTCCATTGATCTGGAGCCTCTTTTTGGTTTTTCAGCGCTGGGATCTGATCGCACCAACGCCTGTCTTCGTCGGGTTGGCAAACCTCAAAGAGGCGCTGACCAGCCCGCGCGTCTTACAAGCATTTCTGGTGACTTACAAATTTATGCTGCTCTTTGTGCCGCTGGTGATGGCTGTCTCAATCGGCCTGGCGATGCTGGTGCACCATTTGCCGCGCTACAAGCCGCTTTTTGCAGTTGGCTTCTTTCTCCCCTATCTGGCCTCGGGGGTCGTTATCTCGTTAGTGGTACGAGGAGTAATTTCTTATAACAATACGTTTGAGACGTTTCTACGCCATAGCTTTGGCGCATCCCCTGATTGGCTTAACGATGGCACGCTGGCAACACTCCTTATTACCCTGATGATGATCTGGAAATTTGCCGGGTATTATGCGCTGATTTTTCTATCAGGTTTGCAGAGCATCCCGGCAGATGTGTATGAAGCAGCGTCGCTGGATGGAGCCAGTGGCTGGAAGCAGTTCTGGCATATCACGCTGCCGTTGCTCTATCCAGCATTCTATACGGTGCTGATCATTGCCGTTGGACTGACTTTCTCGATCTTCACCGAGCCGTTTGTGCTCACCAATGGAGGGCCGCAGATGGCGACACAGACCTGGCAGTTAGAGATCTATTATCAGGCGTTCGATCTCTTCCGCGCGGGTTACGGCGCAACGGTTGCTCTGCTGAATGCTGTGGCCACGCTTATCTCGATTTTGATAATTCGCTCCCTTGTTGAGGCCTGGGGACGTCGCAACGGTTGGGAGTAAAAGGAGAATGTTTGTGATCGATACAATACAGAGATATGTCCAGAATCCGCTGCTACTGCCTGAGCATATCAGACCGAGTATGGATGGGCTGGTGGTTGAGTGTGTGTTGAATCCGGGGGCCTTTCGTTTCGCAGGGAAGATCGGGTTATTGCTGCGGGTGGCGGAGCGGCCTGTGCAGGATGAGGCGAGTGTAAAGACGGTGGTTATTGATCCCGCTGCGCCGGGTGGGCAGCGCATCCTTGCCTTTCAGAAAGATGATCCCGATCTGGTCTCTCTGGAGGAGGACTCCAGAGGCTTTGTCTATCGGGGTCAGCCTTATCTTACCACTCTTTCGCATTTGCGCCTGGCCTGGAGTGAAGATGGTTTGAACTTTCGGATAGATCCGACACCAACGCTGCTGGGACAGGGCGAACTTGAGGCCTTTGGGATTGAAGATTGCCGAGTGACCGAGATCGATGGAACCTACTATCTGACCTATACGGCGGTATCTGTGCATGGCTTTGGTGTGGGTCTGATCAGCACTACCGATTGGGAGCATTTTACGCGACATAGTATGATCCTGCCTCCCAATAATAAAGATTGTGCGCTCTTCCCACGGAAGATCGGCGAGCACTATTTTGCGTTGCATCGGCCCACGATGGAGGGTGTGGGTCGCAATCAGATCTGGCTGGCGCAATCGCCGGATCTGCTGCATTGGGGGCAACATCGCCCTTTGATCAAGACGCGGTCTGGCATGTGGGATAGCGCACGTGTGGGGGCAGGAGACGCGCCAATTTGGACGGAGGCTGGCTGGTTGGAGATCTATCACGGGGCCGACGAAAATAACCGCTACTGCCTGGGCGCATTGCTCCTTGATCCTAACGACCCAAGCAAGGTATTAGCCCGGTCAGGTCGGCCAATTATGGAGCCGATCATGGAGTATGAGAAGGTTGGTTTCTTTGGAAGTGTGGTCTTTACTAATGGGACGGTTGTCGAAGGGGATCGTGTTCTGATGTACTACGGGGCGTCGGATCAGGTGGTCTGTGGCGCGACACTCTCATTACGTGAGATCCTCGCATCGCTGCACACGCTGTGATGGTTGTTGAGCGCAGCTTCTGAGTACCCCTCTACTGCAATGAGAATGCTTCGCAGCCCATGGGCCTTCTTTGGGAAGAGGGCAGTACCGCCCTCTTATCTCGCATAATAATTTTTCCGGGCAGTTCAGAGGAAAGTGGCCAGTTTCATGGTGGGATGTACACCTGGTGACAGCCAGTGTAGCGCTTCCCCCATGGAGACGAAATAAAAAGAACCTGCAATGTCACAGGTAAACTGTGACAGGCTTCCCTTATAATGAGAAAGCTAGATCATTTCTATTTTGCCAACGGAGGGACGCCTTCATCCTGTTTCCCTCAGAGAACGTTTCGTCTGGTTGCCTCGTTTTTGAACAGCGTGAGAGTCAGCCGCGAACAGTTATGTGGGAAAGCTTGCCACGCTTGCATCTAAACCACCGTAATACCGCGTCTTTTTATTCTGAGAAGCGGGAAAAGTATCCTGAGAAACGTCACGAATTTTTACTAGGAAGGAAAGAGAGGAAAGTTCCTATGAAAACGATGGAAGGAGCTTCGTGCTTCAAGCGGCGTCTCACACTCGGCTTTGTCATCAAGATTCTGACAATTGTTGCCTGCTCACTGATGATGTTTTTTATGGCACCATCAGTGACGCAGGCGAATAAGAATGATGATACGCAAGCTTGCGTCGCGTCCAGTACCGTCTTTTGTATCGCGCCAGAGCAGCCACAGAACAATCCAGACAACAATTCTGCTTGCGGCACCGGGCAGCAATACTATACAGGAAATGATGGTGTTGCAAATATCGCCTGGACCAATACCTATGGGAATCTCCATTGCTTGACCGTTACCTGGGATCTGAGTACCTATGCCCACGGCGCTGTCGGCCCTCTTACTACTGGCTCGTGTGATGCCTCGATGTATGTCCCTATTCATCATGCCACGGCGAAGCTTATCTATGGCCTGGTTATCAATGGTCAAAGAACCGGAAATATCTTTGGGGGTGCCATCGATCAAGGTCAATATAGCGATGGGGCCTTTGTGGTTATAGGCCATCTGAATCTGCACCCAGGTGATAATGTAGGCGTCGTCCTTGAGGACGATATCGGGGGTATGTATAGTGCGCAAATGGGATGGGGTACAGATGCGTCTCACTCACTGAAGTTGACTTGCTAGGGAATTTGGCCGAAGGTTCAGACGAAGCAGGTCCAATGATTGGAAATCAGGCCGAATCGCGCGGACAAAGCAGAAATCATTACCATATATAATGAGGCGAGTGGCTTATAACAACAAGACGACGTCTCGGCAAACTGTCCCCTCGTCTCCCTACTGAGCTATTCTTTCGACTATTATGCTTGCCTGGATGCTTCTTTCTCTCTGTTCTCTCTTAAAAAAACACAGAAAAGGAAACTTTGTATGAGGAAATGGTTCAAGTCTAAACTTCTGGTCATGCTCCTACCAGTGCTGGCGGCGCTGATGGTTCTGCCCTTCTGGTGGGCGGGTAGCACGGCGTATGCCGCTACGGAGAGTATAGCGTCGGGTACTGTTCCCTGGAACAACGCCAACGGCGACGGAGCAAGTACGCCTTTTCAGATGGCCGCCATCAGTTCGGTCTTTTCGGGAACCCTCGCCTGTCCCAATATGATCCAAAGTGTCCCTCCGCATGGCACACCTACCTTGAGGATCTGGTTGATCGAAGATTCACATGGAGGCCGTCTGGATGCCTCTGGAGAAACCCACTGTACCCAGACACCAACTCCCTGGTCCTTGTCGGCTGGACAAAATCCTGCCGGTCACTACCATCTCTGGGTGAATTGCCATTGGGGAGGCTGCGGCCACGATGTCACGGTCTCCTATATCGTCGATACCAAGCCCGTAGCTCCTGTCGTTACTAAGCCCGTAGCTCCTGTCGTTACTAAGCCCGCAGCTCCGGCGGGGAACACGCTCACGGCTGATCAGTTGCACCAGACGCTCAACAATCAAACGCCCAAGCTTGGGCAGGCTTGGGCGGTCCACACAGGCTGGGCGACCAGTGCTTCCCCTGGTACTGGCTCCTTCCCAAGCAGCACCATACAGAGCAAAATCGCAGCCGATGCTCTCATTACCTGTAACAACCCGACTGGTACTCTCAGGATGTCGCTCAAGATTTCCCCCAACAGTTCACTCAATCCAAACAAGGTTCTCAACTCCACCAACCTCTCCTGTCAGAGTGGGAGTGGGCATACCGATGATCTGAGTGTACATACCGACAGGGGCTTTATCGTCACCTTTGACAATGCTATCAATACTGGCAACTGGGCTGTCAAGTATGTTGCCTCTGCTGATAAGCCTCTACCGACACCACCCAGCCCGCCTTCCTGCACGAACAATTGCAATCCAGTTTCCTGTACCAGCAACTGCACCACCAACCCGCCTCCATGCAGCACCAGCACCTGCAAAACCAACCCGCCTCCATGCAGCACCAGCACCTGCAATGGCAGGACAGTTCCAACGAGTGCCTATGATGCCTGTGTTGCTGGTATGAAGTATGTCTGGTCGGTAACCCCAACAGATCCTGGGCCGTCCTGTGACACAAAAAACGCCAATTCAACAACGTATAACGCTTGTGAATGGGGTTACCTGGGAGGTGATCCTGCTGCCTATGGTCCGGCTAAGCCTTATGCTGACAAATTTTGTGCAGGCTATCATCCGACCCCCCCAAAAATACAAGACACAGCAGCATATGGCTATTGTCAGGCTGGAGTCTACGCTCTCCAATACGCTCACGAGAAAGCAGCAGATTGCTCACAGTCATCCAGTCTTGATAGCAAGATTGCCTGTGATTATGGATATTGGTACGATAACTACGAGCTTACCTTCGATCATGGCAGCATCATTGTAAAGGGAGATCAGCAAAAAGCTGATCAAGCATGTAATTCCATCTATCATAGCTAATTCATGCGCCTGGAACGCTCAGGTTCTCATGCCGTAATCATCTAGCTGACAAAAGAAGGGAGTCATGACTCATTCCCGAATTTGCTGGAGAGGCAAACCGGGAGAGGGCGTAAGTCAACCATAAGCGGTTGAGAACCTCGCGGAGTCGGGGCTTCCCGCTTCCGTTTGCCGGTCCGATGACACCAATAACACAGCCAGAAGATGCACTCTTGCGCATCTTCTGGCTGTGTTGCAAGAACATCATGAACTGAACATTCCAGTTAACGCTAACACAGATTGCTCACATACGTCGAGTCCTGGGAGTCTGAATGACTGTATCGCCGGGTGCGTTCTGGATGATTGGCAGAAAGATGACCTTAATGAGACGTTCACGGAGCAAGTAGACAGACTGAGGCAAGAAGCTACGACAATAGGGCCGTGTAGCTCCTATTACGGATAATTGCTTGCTTCTACCTTCTAGCATGGTGTAAATCATTTGATTTCATAGGTGCAAAACGAGCGGCAGAGGAGGGAAACGTTCCTGCATCTTGCCATACGAGGCAACTCATCATAGGGCGATGCCTATTTCTGTGTACTCATGCTTATAGACCACGAAATTAAATAGTTCTCCCTCACTTTGTGTGAATCGAAAGAGTCCAAAAGGAAAGCACTGAAAATGGTTCCCACCCGAAGCCTGTTGAAGCGAATGGGGAAGGAGCATATGTTGGAGCTTTCACACAAAGTGAGGGAGAGCTATTTTGCTGGCAGAAATCACATAATTCATCTGTGGATGAGCTATTTCAATTGTGCTTTATCAAGCATCCCAGCAATCTCTGTACCTACATTGTCTTACTTATAGTTGCTCATGCTTTACGGCACGTGCAACAGGAGCCACAGCAGCCGATGCTCGACGGTGCTTCTGTGCTACAATCTGCCCCACAGGTCCTGACGCCTAAGATGATTGATGATCTACGCGCAGCCCTCGCGCACATCACCGTCTCTCAGGAGCCAGAGACACAGTAAGCATTATCCTCTGCTCACAGCGAACAGGGGGTGAGCACCGTCCAAGAAATTCTTGTTGGACAGAAGGACAAACAAGGGGAGGCGAAGAAAGAAAACAATTACGAACGGGTGAAGGTGTATCTCTCCACGCATTCAAAGGTAACGGATCGAGACATTGCCGAAGCTTTAACGATGAGCACGAATACTGCAAACAAAAGGCGAAGACTCATCCAGGATGCAATGAATAGAGTGAATGCTATGAGTGACAAACCTTAACGCTATCAAGAAGAGGACCTGGATATCGAGTCCAGGTTCTTCCCCTCAGTTTCTCGGCAAGAGGAGGTTCTTCTTGCCATGCCTTTGTTCTACACTACCGAAACGGACTTGATATGATTCGCTGCCTCCCTGGAGAGCCTCTTGAGAGTCGTGTTTATTTCTTGAGAATTTCTTGAGCCAGAAAAGGATTCCCCTGAGTATATCTTGAATGCAGAGAGGATATGCTAATGGAAAGAAGAAGAGACCATTTACGATGTCCCCTCTCCAGGGGAAAAACCTTTGACAACACACCGGCGCATCATCATTGAAAGCCGGAAGGAGTTGCACCTGTGAATCAGCGGGACTATTCACCAGACGCGATCGTATCAGAAACCCGGAGCTATCAACAAAAACCTGAACTCGTCGATACCGAAGACCCCAGCATTTTGCTGAGCACCGAGATGCTGCAAGGCAGCAAGCCGGGCAACGTTCGCGTCCGTCTTGTTCGCCCATCTCAGAAGATGTTTCGTCGCCTCGATGCCGGACTGTTGGAAGCAACAGAAGCTGCTGAGCAACCACGTACACCGCTGGAGCGTGCCGCTCTCTCATTCAAGCGTTTCGTGATAGGCGCACCTCTGGCGACCGCTCGCGAAAAACACGAGCGCCTGACGAAATTCAAAGCTCTGGCGGTCCTCTCCTCGGATGCCATCTCTTCAGTTGCATATGCGACCGAGGCCATCCTGGTCACATTTATTGCTGCGGGTTCGCAACATCTCTGGATAACGCTGTTTATCTGCCTCGCCATCGTCGCTCTGCTCGCAGTTGTTGCGCTCTCCTACCGCCAGACCATTCCGGCCTATCCCAATGGTGGGGGATCGTACATCGTGGCAAAAGAGAACCTGGGAACGCTGCCGGGCTTAATTGCAGCTGGCTCCCTGATGATTGACTACATCCTCACCGTCTCCGTCAGCATCTCTGCTGGCGTGCAGGCGCTGGTGACGCTCTTTCCATCGCTTGCTCCATCGGTCGTCACGATAGACGTACTTCTGGTTGTACTGATTACCATGGTGAATTTACGAGGGATCCGCGAATCGGCCTCGATCTTTGCCCTACCAACCTACCTTTTTATCTTCAGCGCTCTGCTGTTAATCGTTGTTGGCTGTGCCAAGGCGTTTCTCTTTCAGCACCAACCGCTCTTTGGCACTTTCCACCCCTTTGTCAAGCCTGTAGAGACGCTCAGCCTGTTTCTGATTCTCCGCTCCTTCTCAGCCGGGTGTGCGGCTATGACTGGAACTGAAGCCATTTCTAACGGCATTCCCGCATTTAAAGAGCCATCCTCCCGCAATGCTGCGATTACCCTGACCTGGATGGCTGTCATTCTTGGCACGCTTTTCATCGGCATCACCGTGCTGGCGCTGTCCTTTGGCATCGAGGCCAGCCCATCAGGAAACCCGACAGTGATTGGTCAGGTCGCACAGCAGGTCTTCTCTGGCCCCCTCTTCTTCATGTACCCGGTGTTCCAACTAGCAACGCTCTTTATCCTGACGCTTGCGGCCAATACCAGCTATTCGGATTTTCCCCGCCTCTCGTCTCTGCTGGCGCGGGACCATTTCCTGCCTCACCAGTTTGCCTTTCGCGGCGATCGCCTCGTCTTCTCAACTGGGATCGTGGTGCTGGCGGTGCTGGCAGCATTGTTGCTGATCGTCTTTAAGGGAGATACGACGCTGTTGCTCAACTTGTACGCTGTGGGCGTCTTCATTTCCTTTACGCTTTCACAGGGAGGTATGGTGCGCCACTGGTGGCGTTTGCGTCATGAGGTGAAAAGTTGGCGGCGCAGCCTGATCATCAATGGCTGTGGCGCGTGTGCCACGCTGCTTGTCGCTATGGTGATCGCCGTCACGAAATTCGCGGAAGGAGCCTGGATCGTGGTTCTGCTCCTCCCCCTGTTGATCCTGATGTTCCTGTCCATTCATCGCCACTACCTCTATGTCGAGCAAGAACGCACAACAACTCTCCCCCTCTCTCCCACAGCCATTCACCACCGCCTCATTGTACCAGTTGGTCGGCTGGATGAGGTGACGAGATCAAGTCTGGTCTATGCTCGCTCCATCTCACCGAACGTCACGGCGGTCCATGTCCGTCTCGATGAGCAACAGAGCAGTGCGTTGCGCCAACAGTGGGAGGAGTGGCAGGCAAACCTGAGTATACGAGAGCAGGTATCACTCGACATCACTGAGCCGCTGGAGCGTTCACTGGTGCGAACGCTGCTCACTTATATCAACGAACTACAACGGCTGCACCCGGAAGCCAACCTGACTGTGGTTCTGCCTGAACATAGAGAACAGAGGACGCGTCCTCGCCTCTTTACACATCCCAGACTCTTCCAGCTAAAGGTGGCTCTCTTTTTCCGGCCACAGATTATTGTGACCAACATCTTGCGCAACGAATATAACGGGCTAACACTGTCGCGTACAAAGCCAATCCGTCATCGGTTTCTTGTGCCTATTGCGGAACTGGATCGCGTCTCTGTGCAGAGCCTGGCCTATGCCCGTTCGATCTCTCCACACGTGGTCGCGGTCCATGTCGCCATCAACCCACACGAAACGGCGCTGTTGCGTGAGAAATGGGAGCAATTGCAACAACATCTCTCGAAAGAGGAGGAGACTGCTCTGGTCATCATCGAGTCGCCATATCGTTCCCTAACGCGACCACTCCTCGCCTACATTGAGACGATGCGCGAGTTACATCCGGATGAAACGCTCACCGTCATTCTGCCAGAGTTTGTGGTGGCTCACTGGTGGGAACATCTCTTGCATAACCAGACCGCGTTGCAACTCAAAAGGGCACTGTCGGCACTTCCCAACATTGTGATAACAAACATACCCCAACATCTTCAACGGCATGCACAAATACAATCTCAAGAAATAAGCAAAACAAGGATATAGCGTCATCACGGCGATCATATCATTTCGCCCGAAGCCTATGAGCTTCCCAGCGATTAAGACAAATGCGCCCGCCAACAACAGGCGGGCGATACTCATCAGTATAAGCTTCGCAGACTTAAAAACTCCTCAAGAGGATCTTCCTGTCCTCAGTTTCGCGGCAAGAGCCTCTTCTCTTTGCCGGGTTGCTCCATCTTTTTGTAACATCAGCAATCAGGTGGTATTTCTTTGACTGCTGTCTTTCTTGCACAGGTCTTTGAGACTTTTTTGAGTTCTTTGTCAGCTTTTGAGAGCCTCTCTTGAGCCTTTTTCGAGTACAGTCTTTGCTTGAGGAAAGATCTTTGCTCAGTTCGTTCCCGGATCTCATCTCTATTTCATGCTCATACTTCCAGGCATTCGTCCGGTATTGAGGAGAAAGAAATGCATATTCATTCGTTTTCATCTTTTCCAGCGTTGAAGGCTCAAGGAGGTCGTTCCTGGCAGCGCACCTTCTGGGATAGCATCCTTGCCATTGCCGGGCCATTACTCGTGACGCTTCCCCTCTTTCTGTTGCACCTCTATCCACTGATTCCTAACATTTCTCTTCTCTATCTGCTGGTGGTACTGGGGCTGGCGAGTACACGTGGGAGGTATGCGGCCATTCTAGCATCGCTGGTGTCGACGCTCGCCTTTGACTTCTTTCTGGTTCCTCCCCTGTATGCCCTCACGATGTACCGGCCTGAAGAATGGATCGCCTTGTTCGTCTTTCTTGTTGATGCCATCCTCACCGGTCAATTAGCCGTCCTCTTGCGCCAACGGGCAGAGGCAGCCAGACGCCAGGAGCGGGAGACGCGTATTCTCTATGAACTGGTGCGCCTTATCTCGATCAGCGATCATCTGGGACAGCAGTTGCAAGCCATTGCCGAGTCCATCATCACTGTTTTCTCATCCTGGGGTATTCGGGGATGCGCATTATTCCTCCCTGACCCGACTGGCAAACTCATCAATCGTGCGGCTGCTCCCCAGACCGACCTATCCCGCCCCTTGTCATCCGACGAACAGGCGGTTGCCTTGCAAGTTCTGAGGGAGGGACGCTCGCTTGGATTCCACGAGATGGCTCTGGTGCGTCATACCGCAATGGGAGCCGTCTCCCGCGTGGTGATTCACGGCTCCTCGTTTCAACAAGCCATGCGTCTTCGCTTCATTCCACTCAAATGGGGTACGCGTGTTGTTGGTGTGCTCCTCTTGCGAATTGAGGGAGGGCCTCTCAGCTACGCAGAAGAAGCGCATCTCACTGAAGAGCAGGAGCGAACGCATCCCCGCACGACCTTTTTCTGGACGTTTCTCGATCAGGCCGTTGCAGTCGTTGAACTGGCGCGCCTGCGGGATGAGGCACTGGATATGGAGATCTTACGGCGCACCGACGAGTTACGAGCAGCGCTGCTTTCGTCGGTCTCGCACGATTTGCGCACTCCGCTCGCATCCATCAAAGCCGCTGCCAGTAGTTTGCTTCAGGAGGATGTTGACTGGGATGAAGAAGAACGCAAAAACTTTGCGCTGGCAATTGAACGTGAAGCTGATCGCCTCAATCGCCTGGTGGGAAATTTGCTGGATATGTCGCGTATTGAAGGAGGAGCGCTCAAGCCAGAGAAAGACTGGTATGCTTTGCCCGATTTGATTGAAGATGTCTTACAACGAATGCAGCCGCTATTGAAGGATCGCCCGATCCAGGTGGACCTTCCCCCGGATCTGCCATTGGCCTCGTTCGATTATGTCCAGATGGATCAGGTACTCACCAATCTCGTTGAGAACGCAGCCCGGTATACGCCTGCCAGATCACCGATCGATATTGATGTCCAGCATCAGAAGGACGTGCTCCTTCTTCATGTTGCTGACCGTGGTCCGGGTATCCCTGAAGCCGATCTGGAGCGCGTCTTTGATAAATTCTATCGTGTGCAACAAAAAAAGCAGGGTTCCCCTTCTCCGCTGGGGACTGGTCTTGGTCTTGCCGTCTGTAAGGGTTTGGTTGAGGCGAACGGGGGCCGCATCTGGGCACAGGCACGCGAGGGAGGGGGAGTTGTGTTTACTGTGGAATTGCCGCTTTCATTACAGGAAGGATCATCTTTTCCGCCAGTAACACAAGCACCCTGAGCAGATGGGCGTTTTTACAGCAGCAAAGATGCTTGCAAAAACAGGCAAAACTCCTCCAAGCAATCCCCTTTCAATTCATCGAAATGGTGGAAGATCCAAGATGTTTCATGTTATGGAAGCTTACAGGAGGAGTTGCTCGCTCATCTGGACGGTGGCTTTGCCCTCTTTTTCCATCTCGGACGTTGGCGCAATGCCGATCCCATCATCCATCCTAGATCGATCACGTATAGGACAATTACCACGTCCCCCACAGTTGTAGTCAGCCACCCTGGTGGGAGCATCTGATCTACACCCCACAAGATGAATGCCAGGCTCACCAGCAAGGCTTTGAACAGCTCAAGCGGTTTGGGACGAGTGAGCACCTGAAAGCCTAGTGAGGCCGCACCAATGAGCAAGAGAGGAGCCGCCGAGACAGGTGCATGTGGTAGGCTGACGAACACCTGGGGAGCCAGGTCGCCTAGCAGCAGCCCTCCCCCAGTGAAGAGCGCCAGCACGATGAGCAGCCAGGTGAACACATACACCGCTCCTTGTAGAAGGGACATTACAGCAGGATGTGGTTGGCATGATGAAACGTCGGAGGAATGGGAAACTGCTTCCTGGTCAAGTATAGGCTTCATGATCTCATATCTTATGGCACGGTACTTTGCTGCTTGACAGAGAGTAACGCAAGCCATCCTTTCAACAACAGTAGTTGGAAGCTGAACTTGTGTGGGTTCTTTGAGCAACGCTGCCGGTCATGAGATCATTCATTACCACACGGCTATCCCTCAACCCCAGCCGTGATAGCCTATCCTGGCATGGATTGATAGATTTCTCTCCTATACCATAGAGCATCCATGAGATTCTGTCAAGAATACCCTCTTTGTGCCCAGGGCTTTCCAGTTCTCCGCTCAAAGGGGTGCAGGGGTCTCCCTGCCGGGGCCTGGGGCGTCCCCAGTTTCCTTCCCTCCTTTGCGCGCCGCCGCAGGCGGCGCGCAAAAGAGAAGAAAAAAGTTTTTTGCGGGGACACCCCGCACCCCGGCAAAGGGCTGCCGCCCTCTGCACTCCTGCTAGATGGGAGAATTGGAAAGCCCTGTCTTTGTGCCTATCCTATTTGTCTACGCTACTCAGCAGCAAAACGATAGCCCACCCCGGGGATCGTGAAAATAAAGCGTGGGTGCCTCGGATCGGGTTCGATCTTGCGGCGCAACTGCCCGATGAACACGTGCAACGAGTGGGTTTGCGGCTCTACATCCACCGCAGGCCCCCATACTTGTGTCAAGAGCATTTTGCGAGTCAGAATCTTGCCGGGATGCTGGATGAGCGCCTTGAGCAGATCGTACTCGGTCGGAGTCAACATGACCTCTTGATCGTGAACGGTAACGTATCGACGATCAATATCGACTTGTAATGGGCCAATGGTGATGACTGCTGCTGTTCCTGAAACGGGACGCGCAGCACGGCGCAGGGCTACCCGGATACGTGCAAGCAGTTCCTGCAATCCAAAGGGTTTGGTCACGTAATCATCTGCCCCCAGATCCAGCGCCTCGACCTTCTCACGCTCCATTTCGTGGACAGAGAGGATGAGAATCGGAATGTTTGAGGACGCACGGACACGCTGACACACTTCTAATCCACTCATATCTGGCAATCCAAGATCCAGAATAATCAGGTCAGGATGATCATCGCTCACCGCTTGCAGCGCCTCCTGCCCACTTTCCGCCGTGAAAACTTCATAGCCCTGGGTCATCAGACTCCGCCGGATGGCTCGAATAATCTCCCGCTCATCATCGACGAGCAAGATCCGTGCTCCGCTCTGTTCATCCATGCGACACTTCCTCTGTACGGGTGAGAGGCAACGTGAAGGTGAAGATCGCTCCTCCTCCCTCTCGATTCTCTTCCCAGATTCGTCCTCTGTGGGCTTCGATGAGTCCTCGGCACACGGCCAGGCCTATTCCCGATCCAGGGATCTGTTTTCCTGGTTCCAGGACCCGGTAAAATTTATCGAAGATGCGTTCCTGTTCCTCTTCTGGAACCCCTGGCCCCTGATCGGCCAGGCGGATAAGCACTTCCTGGGTGGTCGTTTGAACCTGCAAATGAAGTGGAGACTCGGGTGGGCTATAGCGAACAGCGTTCTCGAACAGATTGGTCAACACCTGGGTGATATGAAGATAGTCAAGTGCCACCACAGGCACATCGGCAGGAATGTCCACCTGCACTGTTCGTCCACTGAGTAAGGGCTCCAGATTCTCCAGCACTTCATAGATCAAGGTGTCAAGAGGGTAACGCTCTTTCTGAAGTTTGAGCGCTCCCCCTTCAATGCGCGACAAATCAAGTAAATTGCCAACGAAGCGATTTAACCGATCTGCCTCTCGTTCAATCGTCCGGGCGAAGGTTTCTCTGGCTTTGTCATCCCACTGGATGTCGTGTTGCAACAGGTTTCCGGCCACGGTCTTGATGGTCGCCAGTGGGGTGCGCAAATCGTGCGAGACCGATGAAAGCAAGGCCGCACGCAGCCTATCAGTCCGACGCAACACTTCCATTTGCAGCGTCTCACGACGGAGGCGTGTACGCTCGATCACGGAGATGGCCTGATCAAGAAACGTCCAGAAAAAAGCCTGGTGGACATCAGTGCTCCCTGCTGGCGTCTCTGGACACGTACGTTCGATGGCTGCCAACAGGTCGCCAGCACCACACAGTCGCAGAACGCCCAGAATCCGTCCACCAGTCTTCAACGGCAGAAAGCGAATCTGCCCTGTCTCGTCGGAGGTGGGATGCCTGCTCTGGGAGAAGGATCTCAAGCGCGCGACCAGCGGATGTGGTGTTGATACAGGGGAGAAAGTTGGAAAGACGCTGCTCTGCCCCGTTTGGGCAACGCGCTGTGCCAGAGCTTGCTCATCCGGCGAGAGCAAGATCTGCGAGGTGAACTTGGGCGCACTCGCCTGGATGACAAGCTGGCCGTGTGCATCGGGTAAGAGGAGGGCGCTGGAGCGAACACCCCAGGAGCCAAAGACGTTCACAACTGCTTGTACAATGCTCTGAAGCAATCGTTCAGGAGACTCATCTTCAACAGTGGTGCGGACCAGATCGTAGAGGATGTGTGTTTCCTGTTCGCGTCGGTTGGCATTCTGTGCCTGCAATCGTAAATGGAACGCTAATTGTCCAGTCAGCAGCGCGGTGACGAGAAAGATACAGAGTGCAATCCACTCTTCTGGTCGATCGATGGTAAAGACATAGAGCGGAGGGATGAGAAAGTAGTCAAAAGACAGAAACGCGACGATGGAGGCGACAAGGGCTGCGTAGAGGCTCCGCGTACTCGCCAATGCCAGCACAATCAGCAGATAGATAATCGAAATGTTGGGAATACGCGGATATAATTGAAAGGTATAGATGAAACCTGTAATGCTCAGCGTGCCCACGAGAGCAAACAGGCTATCCAGTGTGTAGCGTTGCCAGAGCCCAACCATATGAGCTGGTACGGGGGGCAGTGCTATTCCCACATGCATGGTGTGTTCCCCTCCTTTGCACATCATCCCGTTTATGCTCTTTGCAAAACAGGCATTCCACAAGACATAACCAGCATAGACGTATCGGACTTTATAGAGAAGAGAGGCATGCCGAGAAAAATGCATATTCTCTGTTCCTATTACTATAGGCCACAAATGATCAAAATGAACTCTAGAAAATGTATCTTGTCCTCAAGATTCCCTCATGAAAAAACTGGGAAAGGTATGTTGCCAACAGTACTTGAAATGAGAAGAGACCAGGAGCACCTACATGCTTCCTGGTCCCTTCTCTGTGAGCCTTCCTTATTGCACCAAATGCCCTACGACTTCTGCCACAATGTGGAAGGGAACCGGAGGGAGAAGAGACCAGGAGCACCTACATGCTTCCAGATCCCTTTTTCCTCCGTTGAGGCTTATCGTACTTCACGGTGATGTTCTACCGGGACGGTGACGGTCACGCCTCCCTGCGGCAGTGCGGGACCGCTCACGGAGAACGTAACGGTCATTTCCCCATCCTGGGACTCGGTTCCGTTCACCATGACGGTCAGAGAGGCGTTTCGACCCAGTACACGGTGATCATACAGATCCCACGCGAGCGCGGTAATGAGCGCGCTTGTGGCAACTGCCTTTATGATGAGCGGACTACTGGTCAGCAGGCTGACTAGCCACGATGCTGCTGAGAAGCCGATCACCAGGATGTTCAAGTGATGGGCCAGGTACTTGCTGACGTTCTGAGTACTGCGTATCCTCTTGCTGTTCTTTCGTAGGTGGATTATAGTCCCGAGGGCCAGTGCACACAGCCCGATGCCGACGATTATGTCAGCAAGAATATCCATCGTCCCATTGCCTCTCGTCGTCCTACCACTTTATCTGAACGATTGCTTGCTCGATCTGTATTCTTGAGTGAAGCCAGCCTCCTCTCATGTCTGGTTTCCCAGATGTGCCTGTGCGCGTCGCCACTCAAGCAGCGAGCGCTTGCCTACCACATGAGCGAGAGAGATGCCTGGCTGCGTTTCCGCGCCTATGAGCATCTTTCTGCGCATCATCAGTTCTTCAGCGATGTCTTCCACTGTGGCATGTGGTTGATATCGCACGTGAAACAGTAACGTAAAATGCTTCTTTTCCATTGCCGTTCCAACGTTTCTAGCCTTTTATCGCTTCTAGCTCCGATGAAAATGAAGCTAGTTGATAGCAGGCTGGAGAGAACAAGACCGATTTCACTTCATGACAAGTATAGCATGATATAGTGCAAAATGCCCTAAAGGATCAGTAATGTTGCTGAAGCTTTATCTCAAAAATCCATCAAGGCTTTACAGACAGGGAACCAGAATGTGGATAATCCAGGTGAGAAAGCCCTGCATGAGGTCTTTTACGGATGTCCGTGAACTGGAACTCTGGCTGTGTTTCTGAGGTTCGCAGGAGGATGCTGTGAAACTGAATTGTCATCATGTTGTTGTTCGTTGTAGGGTTCTGGCGTCGATAGGACGAGCGAGAAGAAGGCACTCTCTGGTTGCTCTTCCCAGCCGTGTTTGGTGTAAAAATGGCGACGATACGATTCGCGAATGCGCCTGTTGACCAGGATTAGTTGCGTGCAGCCGCGTTGGTGAGCAGAGGTATAGACAGCATCGAGGAGGCAGCTCCCAACGCCGTGTCCTGTTTCATCCGGGCGGAGAAACAACTCTGAGACATAGCCATCGCTTCCCCGCAACAAGTGGAAAAACCAATGGACCGCAACGTAGCCGATAACTGTTCCTTGTATAGAAGCAGATAGGCTCGACGAAGGTACTCCTTGCTCTGAGTTGTCAGGTCTTCGTTCGGCTACTAATATCGTATGGTTCTCTTCACGAATACAGTGTTCAATGCGGTCGGCAACCTGTGCCTGCGTCTGCATTACCGGTTCGTTGCTGATTTGCTCGGACCAGTCTAATACACGAATGATCTCGGCAATTGCCTGACTATCTTCCATACGTACTTCACGAATAATGATTTCCTCTTGTGGCATATTCATTGTCCTTAACAAAGAATAAAACGAGAGCTTTGCTCCTCTTTCATAAAAAATTCGCGAGATAGGTTTCTGCTAGCCTGCCAATAGTATCGTCTATAGGAGATCAAAACGGTGTCCAGGTTGTTTGAACATGTCTCAAAAGTTGCTCAAAATGTTTCGTTGGTGCCTACTGCTCTCTTTCAATTAGAAATCCTTGAGGCGGCGCGCTATGCCCCAAACGGTGAGCAGCCCAATAAGCGGAAACAGCATACTGCTCAAGAGAATATTATGTAACACTGCTGCATTCGTTAGTGTATAGGTTCTGGAGTAGTAACCTCGGTTCGCCTGGCCGAGACGATCAACTGCATCAGTGAATGCAGAGAAGTTGTCGTTCGATTTTCCCGTACTCAGAGTCTCGGCGTCGTGAATCCTCGCAGGATTCGTTGTCTTCATCGCAAGGGCACGTATCTGTGGGTCAATATCGGTGTATATCTTCCAATGTGACTGTATGTTTGCCAATGGCTGATCTTCTTCGGGCCAGGTGCGATTGCCAACCGCTTGTGCAATCAGGGCGTTGACGTGTGTTCTGTTCGTGTCCCAGTCCTGCTGCCATCGCTGTATCTCGGCCTGATCGCTAAAATCGACCGCGATCAACCAGCGCGACTCGTCTGCATTGGCCGCAGTAGCGTAGCGTTTCAGCAGAGTAGAGTCGTACACGCTCTCATAGGCATCCTTGACCATCAGTCCAAAGGCTCCATGGCGTCCTGACATCCCTATAAAATTGGTGAGCACTACAAAGCTCACCACGAAGGCGGTCAGTGTTGCGAGGGTGAGTCCAGGGTTCACCAGGCGATGCGTCAGTAGTATCATGCGAAGAAGGACAAACACAAGCAGTCCACAGAGGACAAGGCAGAGGAGGCTCAGAAGTGCTGTCGTGATCCCAAGAAAGTTCATCGTATCAGTATAGGCGGCATCCAGATAGCCTTTATTGATACTGCTCAGGCAATCAATATTCTCCTGGAGACTCCCCAGAGGCCAGTCGTTGGCGGCAATGCTTCGACCTTCTATGTTGCAGTTTGGAAGAGTGGCTTCATCGTATACAGGAGTATTATTGGCATCGAGCGTCGGGGGCTTCGTGATACGTACATTCAGCACATTTGTAGCGGCGAGATAAGCCTGGTACGCCTTTTGAAGATGTTCATCATGTGGATCAGTTTGACTCGCTGCTAACCCGTATTCGTGTTCTTCAATGGCAATGTCATTGCTATATTCTTCAAGGCCCGCCGTGATGCGCTGGAGGGCTGTACGCTCACCGGGATAGGTCACGTTATGGATCGCAATGTACAACTGTTTGTTGGCGAGGATCAGTTCGGCATCAATATTGAGTTGATCGCAATCGTGGCCCGTGAGATTGCCTGGGTTGCGAGTACTGCCAATAATGGAGCAAGGGGTCTGTTCGGTCAACGAGGCTGCTGCCAGATAGTCGGCGGCCTTTGCATCAATATCCTCAATATATTGAGACATGGCCTGTGCCGCGTCGATACTGGGCACACTTCCATTGGCAATCATATCCAGATCCGTAGAAGCCTGGCGTAGCGCTTGTGTGATGAGTAGACCAGCCACAAGTGAAAGGATGAAGAGCGTGCTGGCAAAGGTGAGAAACTGCCCTTTGAGGGTCTTGCGGGCCTGTTTCCAGATGTTACGCAGGTTGGTCCTCCGTCGCACTGTACGCGCTCTCATGGAGGATCTAGAACCTTGTGAGATATTTCCTGGCTGTGATGATGAAGGCGGAGGCTGCGGGATGTGTGTGGATACCGCCATAACACGTGGTCCTTCCTTCTATTTCAGCTTCGAGGTCCGACCAGCCTGGATTGCCAACGTCTTTTTCGCAACAGCATCGGCGTGTTGATTGAGGCGAATGGTTCCTCTGGCATCTCTGAATACAATAGTCGTGAGTAATTTGGTCATGTGGGCGTTCCCAGTGCGTTCACTGATCTCTAGTGCTTCGCCCAGCAGGCGAGTCGCACGCTCTTTGTCTCCCGCTGCGAGTGCCGCCTGCCCGTCATTGATCCGCTGTGATAGCTCTTCCTGATGAGTATAGTGCGCTATATGTGGCTCAAGTCGGGCGGCCAGATTCATATCTTCGGTCCATTCCGCGAACACCCATCCAGTAGAGGTACTCTTTTCCTCCTGCTCGCCAGCGTCGGCTATCACGCACTTTATACTGGGGCGCAGCATTAAAAACTGTTGACCTGGCTGGTAGACCGGTATCTCAAGTTCGCAGAGGTAATCGTGCTGCTCACCTGCTGCAAATGAACCAAGAGAGACGACGTGCTGACGTGGATTGGCCGCGTCTGGCTGCACGCTGAGAGGAACAATGCTCGGATAGACCCGCTGGATCTGCTTGATGGTGACGCCAATTGGAGACCAGAGCGAAAGGCGCGTATTGGTGACAGCCGTCTTGCGCATCTCGCCGAACGCAGTTGTAAAGGCCGATGAGACCTGTTGTGGAGTAGGTATGATATCGGCGCTCCCGTGGGTGGCGTCGGCGAGAGAGCGCAGTTCTGCAGCATCCCAGTCAGTCCCAACCCCCCAGGCGCTAATACTGATGTTTGCTGCGGCGCAGCGAGCGACCGCCTGATTGAGTGCAGCGCGTTTTTCCCCTTCATTCTTGCCATCGGTCAAAAACAGAATCTTAGTCGCCCGTGTCTGATCCTGGCCGAACTTCTCTGCAACGAGGTTCAGTGCTGTACTCATACGAGTTCCCCCGCTGGCGGTCACTGTTTGTAGGGACTGGACTGCACGCCGTTTATTCTCTAGAGTGCCCGGCGCAGGTCCAAAGATGATGCGTGCATCGGTGGTAAAAGCAACTACGAGAAAGATGATTGTCTCGTCGAGAGCTTGCACTACCCGGATCGCGCCATCACGCGCTGCACTCATCCTCTCTCCACTCATTGAACTAGAGCGATCAAGGGCAATACCTAATGCCAATGGTGCTGGCGCGAGCGCAACGGTGGCATCCACTCCAATTGAAAGGACAGCCTGGAGCCTGTTTTGATTGAGACGGAGGTATGGGTTATTGTGTGCGGTAATAGTAAACATCAGGAATTCCTTTTCTTTATTCTATACTCTGTCTCTTACCAGAGACGCCAGGGAGCGACCTCTAGCGCACGACGAACCACCACTTCGCGATTTTGTGGATGCTGTTCGCGCTGCAAGTATTGTCGATAGCTTTCCTCTGCCGCCGTGCCTAACGCTTGCGGGCTAATGTTAGAGATTCCGGCAATCGTGACATGTGGTGGAAGTTGTCTGGCACGAGCCAGTTGCCAGGCGGCTCGATAGACATCACCCCGCGCGAGGTAGTAACGAGCATCTTCAGTACGTCCCGCCAGAACATGTACCGCTTGAGACGCATTTTCAATATTTTGGATGGTCAGTGGCGCTATCCGGTTGAGGTAGAGATCACAGAGCAACAACTGGGCATCAACGTACTTTCCTGCCGCCTCGCTGACACCTCCGAGTACCTGTGTCGCCTCATCCCAGCGCTGTAAATTGAGCAGCGAACTGGTGAGACCCAGTATGGCCTCCGTATTGCCCGGATCAGCAGTGAGTACGCTCTGGTAGAGCATTACAGCGGTGGCGTCATCGTTTTGCTTCGCACACACACGTGCGAGCGCTTGCAGCGGAGGTAACTCGCCGGGCAGCGCATCGATCAGCTCACGATACATGCCGGCAGCCGCTCCGAAATCACCTTGCGCTTCAAAAAGTCGTCCCGTGTACCAGATCACCTTCCAGTGACCTGGAGCCAGGCGTTGCGCGCTGTTCATCTCGGCTTGTGCCTGTGGGAACTCGCCTTGTTCGACAAACACCTCTGCAAGACGGAGATGTGCATCGATGCTCGCGAGATTGCGACTGAGAGCTTGTCTGTAGAGGTCGAGTGCGCGAGTAGAGTTCCCACTCCGTAGCGCCTGGTCCCCGTAGCGCAGAAGGTCGATGGCTTTGTCGTTCTCTTCGAGAGCCGCCTCACCACGCGGGCCAAGCTTTCCCGTCGTGGTGGTGACACTTGACACGAACAGGCGGGAGTTGACTGGAATACCTGGCTTTCCCCCAACAATCAGTCGCAACACTCCTGCAAGCTGGTCGCTCAGTTCCTCGGTGCTGCGAAAGCGCTGCTCTGGCCTACTCGATGTGCCTTTCACGAGCAGACGATGGAGCGCAGGATAGTCACGGAAGACCTTGTAGCGTTCGATGGGTGGCATGCCGAAAATGGGATCGGCGAGGTCCATCTGTGTGACCAGGTAGGCCAGGGTGCGGCAAATCGAGTAGAGATCGGTCTCTGGTGAGGGTGTTTTCACGGCTTCGGGCGCATAAAAGCCGTGTGTTCCATAGACATCATCAGGCTTCGGGACATGCTTAATCACGGTCCCCAGGTCAATGAGCTTGATAATCTGTGTCCCATCTTTGAGCACCTCAAGCATCACGTTCTGGGGTTTGAAGTCACAGTACACCAGACCCAGCTTTGCCAGATAGCTGAATGCAGGAAGGATACCCAGGATGGCGTTGATCGCATCTGATACCGCAAAGGGATGTCCCTGTTCCTCCATCATTTGCTCCAGAGTGTGGCCCTGGACATATTCCATGACAATATAGCCCTGGGTTCCTCTCGTGACAAAATCGTAGATGGAGACGATGCTGGCGTGCTTAATAGCCGCCAGGAATTCGCGCTCTTTGACGCTCTGGGCCACCAGATCAGGATCATCTTCACTGAGCAAGGCTTTGATGACAACGCGACGCTTGAGAATCTGGTCGTCGGCAAGGTAGACCGCGCCCATACCACCTTCACCAATTTCTTTGAGTATTTTGTATTTCTCATTGAGAAGACTCCCTGAGACCAACTGCGTTGTAGCTGGTTGGCTGAGAGCAGACAGTGCGGTCGAATCAGAACCTGTGGCTGTCGTATAACGATAGCCACAACGGTTACAAAATTTGACACCAGACACACGAGGTCCAGAGCAGCGTGGGCATATTTCCAGCCCAGGTGCAACGGTTCGGGCAGGTGGTGTCATCGCAATCGTCATAAGGACGGCACCACAGTTTTCGCAGATGTCCTCGCCTGGAGAGACAGGCTGCTTGCAATTTGGACACGCTGTCATCGTGCTGCTACCAGCAGAGGAGTGAGAGACAGGGGAGGGAGTTGAAACGGTCGTACGCAATGGGGTAACAGGGAGAGGTACAAGGACAGCGCCACAGTTCTCACAAATGTCATCAGTAGGGGCAAGTAGCTGATGACAATTTCTACAAGTACGTACGTTCATGGTATTTCCTTATGAAGAAGCGAATGAAAAACTCACAGGAGGGGCCAGAAAGGGCTGATGACTCCTCTCCTTTGAAGGTTGATGCTCTTCAATGCAAAAGCATACCATAACATGTCTCAAGAACTCTTCAATATTTTAAAGAGATATATAAAAATTTCATCATTTTAATAGACAAGTGCCATACTTGGTCAAAAGTACGTTAAGGGCGAAGCATCGTACCAAAGAGGCGGTATTATCTGCAAAGGAGGAAGGCATAGAGAGCATATTCTTACTGTAGAGCAGCGGTTGAAAAAGAATGACTCATCGATCTCGCGCAAGCCTGAGAAGTGCTCTCATAGCTGAACGTGGTTTTCCGTGATCAAATCCATATGGGCAACGACATATTGCTGCAAAGCTCTGGCTTTGAGCCGACTGCCCCCTACTACAACATCGAAGTTGCAAGCTCTGGAAGCATGGTCACTATCACCTCTGATTGAGGCTTTGAGAGGTCAGCGCATCCATATCTTACGTCTCTTTTTAAGAAGTTTTTCCCTCCTCATCTCGGTCCAGGGTGAACAATGCTTTTTGCAACTCTCGTTCCTGCTGCCGATCCCGACGACTTTCACCACGACCAAGCAAAAAGACGCATGCAACAAGAACGACGATGAAAATGACAATGTAAATCATCTTGCCTGCTTTCTAGCGCCTTGCGCCGACGAACCAATTACCATAACCCAAGAACACTGCCGAATGAATAAGGGACGCGCTGCTTCTCTTTGCGTTAGCGAGCAGTCTGGTGCAAGAACTGTGCAAGCAAGCCGAAGGCGATGATGAGAAGACAAACACTAAGGATGACGAATCCGATCCTGATGATGTAGCGATATCTCCCACCCAATTTGGGTGGATCGGGAAGGTAATCACGGGGTGTGACTTCATCCAGGTGAGAGAGGTCGTGTAGGAGATCTTGCATGGTAGCATAGCGTTTCTCTGGCTCCCGCCTGATTGCACGCATCACCACCGTCGCCAACGTAGGGGAGAGGTCAGGGTTCCATTGCAGAATGGAAGGCGGATCATCCGACATATGCTTGTTGATGAAGGCAAACGAATCTTGCTCCTCAAACGGTACTCGTCCACAGAGCAACTCGTAGAGCACCACGCCAATCGCATACACATCAGCTCGCTCATCCCCCTCCTCGCCGCGTAGCCGCTCTGGTGACATATAGGTGGGTGTTCCGATGGGAGAGGGAAGCATCTGGAACGTGAAGCGGCGGCGTGATGTGGTTTTTAACAGAGCGATACCAAAGTCCATCAGTTTTACCTCCCCGGTATCGAGAACGAACAGGTTTTCTGGTTTGATATCGCGATGAATGATTCCATGTGCATGGGCAGAGACCAGCGCTTCACAGATAGGGAGCATGAGACGGATCGCCTCTTTGGAGTCCATGTGGCCGCTCGTCTGCTTGTATAGCACCTGACGTAGTGTGCAACCATGTAGATACTCCAGGACAAGATATTCTTGCTGTCGCGACTCTCCCTGGTTGAGATGGTGCTGGATGGTGGGATGATCAAGGAGTTTGCCAATCTCACCTTCACGTGTGTAGCGCTCAAAGATGGCGGCTCCACCGATGAGATCGTCAAGAGGGAACTTGAGGACCACTTCTTGCTGGCTTTGCAGGTCATGCGCCAGATAGACCCGACTGGATACCCCCTGTCCCAATAGACGCAGGATCTTGTAGTGGTCAACCTGCTTCCCTGGCTGATAGTATGCATACATGTGATTTCTCTCTCCTTCAGACAAAAGAGGAATCATTCTATCGTTCATCCTCTTGATCCTCATCTAAGGGAACCAGATGGATATCGATGCCTACCTTTAAGCGGAGCAAACGATTAATCATAGAGCCACGCAGGATCTCTTCCCAGCGACTGCGTGTGGGTTGTCCTAGCACCAGTTGGGTCACCTGCCGCTCTTTTGCAACTTCGACCAGGGTGTGCGCAATATCTGAGTTCTGGAGGCGAATGACTTCCGCTCCTAGATCCTCGGCGAGCAGCACATGGTCTTCCAGGCGGTGCCATGCGGCCTCTCGGTGTCGCTGTGCCTCTGCACCATATTTGAGCAGGCCAATGAGCTTGCTCGTCCAGGAGAGATAGCCCACGGGTTGGATTGAGATGGCGATAAGTTCTGCATGGAGTCCATGAGCCAGCCGCCAGGCATCACGCAGAACCTGACGGCTGTGCTTACGATGATCGAAGCCAACCAGGACGCGCTCGCTGGCAGGCCACAACTGACTGATATGGTGCTCAGTCATGTATTGTTGGAGTTGGGTCTCGGTTTTCTCCGCCGTTCGTCGCAGGGCCAGTTCACGTAGCGCAGTCAGGTTGCCCTCGCGGAAGAAATTGTTGAGCGCTGGCTCAATGCGGTCTGCCGGATAGATATTGCCATGCCGCATCCGCTGGCGCAGCGCACGCGGGGAGATATCGACCAGCTCGACTTCCTCGGCCTGATCGAGAATACGGTCTGGCAGGGTTTCACGCACGCGCACTCCAGTGATACTGGCTACCAGATCGTTGAGACTTTCCAGATGTTGAATATTCAGGGTCGTCACCACGTCGATCCCGGCATCCAGCAACTCTTCCACATCCTGGTAGCGTTTGGGATGCTTGGAACCTGGCGCGTTGGTATGGGCCAGTTCGTCCACCAGCACCACCTGGGGACGCCGGGCCAGAAGCGTCTTGGTATCCATTTCCTCCAGTGTGATCCCACGATAGGTGACCTGTTTGCAGGGGAGGATCTCCAGGTCTCCCAGTTGCGCCTGCGTTTGGGCACGGCCATGCGTTTCCACGTAGCCAACCACCACGTCCGTTCCTCGTGCCTCGCGGCGATGCCCTTCACTGAGCATGGCATAGGTTTTCCCGGTCCCTGCGACCGCACCCAGGTACACACGGAGCCGACCCCGATGAGGCTTCTGCTGGTCTGAACCGGGAGTCTCTCCACCCCTGGTTGCGGGCAGAGAGACGTTCAGATCACTATCGCGGAGACCGTAGCGCGTGAGCAGCGCCTCTGGATCGGGACGTCCCTCTTCGCGGTGATGTTGGTCCATTGACTCCTGGTTCATCACAGACCTACTTGGTTCCATCCAGAGCCAGGTTTAAATCCAGGACGTTGACGTGAGGTTCCCCAAAGATCCACAGGAAACGCCCTTGGATATGGTCCTCGACCAGCTTGTGGACCGTAGCCTCGCTCATGCCACGCGCTTTTGCCACGCGTGCTACCTGCAAGAACGCTGCCTCTGGCGAGATATCCGGGTCCAGGCCAGATCCTGATGCCGTCACGATATCCGATGGCAGGGGTGTATTGGGGGCCAGACCATTCTCCTTGCGGAACTGGTCTGCGTAATTTTTCACACCTTTGTAGGCTCCTCCATTGCCGTCGATCAGTTGTTTGTTGGTTGGTCCAATATTGGAAGCCGTCGAATTATCAGCCGCATATGGTTCTGGGGTTCCGGTCGCCGGGTTCACGGTCACCGAAGGCCGCCCATGAAAGTATTTCGGCGAGGTCCACTGTTGCCCAATGAGATCCGAGCCGATGATTTTCCCGTTGACGGTATGCAGGCTGCCATTGGCCTGATAGGGAAAGATGACCTGGGCCAGCACCGTCACGATGCCTGGATAGATCAGGCCTGTGATGATGGTCAACAGTAATGTCATCATAATTGCAGGCCGCACGTACTTCATCACAAGGTTACGGCGGGGTGATGGAGTTGGTTCATCAGCCTGGGTTGGTGGAAGTTGGGTTACGCTCATAGGTTCACTTCTCTCCTTCGCTCTATAGCTCGCCCCTGTGCATCCAGCAGGCTCATTGCCACTCTGGATGCACGAGCTGTATCCATGCCAGGAGCCCCTACAGGGTCAGGTGGAGGATTTGCAGAATGACATCAATGATCTTGATGCCGATAAAGGGAATGATGATCCCTCCCAGGCCGTAAATCAGCAGATTGCGGCGCAACAGCGGACCGGCACCGATTGGACGATACTGCACACCGCGCAAGGCTAGCGGGATCAACGCAATGATAATCAACGCGTTAAAGATCACTGCTGAGAGCACTGCGCTGTGAGGGGTTGCGAGACCCATGATATTGAGTGCGTTTAACTGCGGATAGGTCACCGCGAAGGCCGCCGGGATGATCGCAAAATACTTGGCAACATCGTTGGCAATACTAAACGTGGTGAGCGCTCCTCGCGTTATGAGCAATTGTTTGCCCACCTCGACCACTTCGATGAGCTTGGTCGGGTTGGAGTCCAGGTCGACCATGTTGGCCGCTTCTTTGGCCGCCTGGGTGCCCGTATTCATGGCAACTCCCACATCGGCCTGAGCAAGGGCAGGGGCATCATTGGTTCCATCACCGGTCATGGCAATCATACGGCCACCCGTCTGCTGCTCGCGGATCAGTTTCATCTTGGTTTCAGGAGTCGCCTGGGCCAGGAAGTCATCCACGCCCGCTTCCTTCGCGATGGTGGCTGCGGTGAGCGGATTGTCACCCGTAATCATGATGGTACAAATGCCCATCTTGCGCAATTGATCGAAACGGGCGCGCATGCCGGTTTTCACGATATCCTTGAGTTCGATCACTCCTAACAGACGTGCCTGCTCTGTGGAGCCATTGCCATCGATGGTCTCGGCCACCACCAGCGGCGTGCTACCAGCGCGTGCGATGGTATCCACGATCTGGCGCACCGCATCGCCGTTGCTTCCCCCGTGTTCTGCCACATAGGTCACGACGGCGTCAGTAGCGCCTTTCCGAATGCTATGCAAAATTTTGCCCGTTCCGTTGAGATCGACGCCACTCATGCGGGTCTGGGCGGTGAAGGGGATAAATTCAGCTGCGGCTGGGGTTTCTTCCGAGAGCCCATAGTGCTCTTTTGCCAGGGAGACGATGGAACGGCCTTCTGGCGTTTCATCGGCCAGACTGGAGAGCAAGGCGGCACGAGCGAGATCCTGCTCGTTGACTCCAGGCAGCGGCACGAATCGACTGGCCTGCCGGTTGCCCAACGTGATGGTTCCAGTCTTGTCGAGCAGTAGCACATCCACATCACCGGCTGCTTCTACTGCTCGCCCACTCATCGCCAACACGTTGCGTTGCACCATGCGGTCCATTCCCGCAATTCCAATAGCGGAGAGCAGGCCACCGATCGTCGTGGGGATCAGACAAACCAGCAGCGCGATCAAGGTGGTGACTGAAACAGGGTTGCCAGAGTAGATGGCGAAGGGTTCCAGCGAGACACAGACCAGCACGAAGATGATGGTCAGACTGGCGATCAGGATGTTGAGCGCGATTTCGTTGGGAGTTTTCTGCCTTTTGGCCCCTTCCACCAGGGCAATCATGCGATCCAGAAAGGTCTCACCTGGATTGGCGGTGATCTGTACCACGATCCAGTCTGAGAGCACCCGTGTCCCACCAGTCACGGCACTGCGATCTCCGCCACTTTCGCGAATGACGGGAGCCGACTCCCCAGTAATGGCCGACTCATCGACGGAGGCAACGCCTTCCACGACCTCGCCATCGCCGGGAATACTATCACCTGCCTCCACCAGCACATAGTCACCTTTACGCAGTTCTGGGGCCGCTACCTCTTGAACCGCGCTGATGCGGCTACTATTGGCCAGGCGTTTGGCCATCGTCGTCGTGCGTGCGCGTCGTAGCGTATCGGCCTGGGCCTTGCCGCGTCCCTCGGCCATTGCTTCTGCGAAGTTAGCGAAAAGGACGGTAAACCAGAGCCAGATCGCGACGGCCAGCACGAACAGGGTTTCTGCAAGGAGTTGACCCTGCGGAAGACTAGCCGAGGGCTTCGTGAAGAGAAAGCGAATGAACTCGATGGTCGTGATCACGCTGCCGACTTCAACCACAAACATCACCGGGTTCTTTGCCTGCCAGCGTGGATCGAGTTTTTTGAACGAATCGAGAATGGCGCGCCGAATGATCTTGGGATCGAAGATGGAAATGTCCCCTTTGCTGCGCGTTTTCCAGGACCGCGTTTCTAATTCGGGCTGCTGTGGGGTTTCCAACATAGATTGACTCATGATGCGCTCCCTTTAGAATGTCTTGCCTGAAAGCATCAACAAATGCTCCACAATCGGCCCCAGCGAATAGGCTGGGAAGTAGGTCAGTGCTCCGACGATCAAAATGACCCCGATCAGCAGTCCAACGAACAATGGTCCGGTAGTGGGGAAGGTTCCGAGTCCCGCAGGCACGACACGTTTCTGGACGAGCGAACCACCAAAGGCCATGATGGGGATCAGGAAGGCAAAGCGTCCGATTAACATCGCGAATCCCATCGTCCAGTTGTAGTAGGGCGAACCACTCAGGCCAGCAAAAGCAGAGCCGTTATTGCCATTGGCCGACGTATACGCGTAGAGAATCTCCGAGAGTCCGTGTGGTCCGGGATTGAGAATAGAGACGGTTCCCTGCTGAAGCACGCTGGCGACTGCGGAAAAGCCCAGGATCGAGGCGGGCAGGATCAACAGCGCGAGGGCGGCCATCATCACCTCCTTGCGCTCAATCTTTTTGCCCAGGTATTCCGGCGTGCGTCCCACCATCAGTCCGGCAATGAAGACGGCGATGATGGCAAACATCAGCATACCGTATAGCCCGGAGCCGACTCCTCCGAAGATAATCTCACCCAGTGCAATGTTCGTCAGGGGAATCATCCCACCAAGTGGTGTGTAGCTATCATGGAAGCTGTTAACCGCGCCGCAGGAGGTATCAGTCGTGGTGACTGCCCAGAGCACCGAGTTGGTGATGCCGTAGCGCACCTCCTTGCCCTCCATATTGCCACCGGACTGCGTAGCGGTGACGGCCTGGTTGACGCCATAGGTCGAGAGTTGCGGATTGCCAACCTGTTCTGCTGGCAGAGCCACAGCCATGCCCACCAGCCAGATGGAAGCCGAGACGGCCCACAGGGCCCAGCCTTGCCGCGTATCACCCACCATTTTGCCGAACATGTAGAACAAGCCTGCTCCGATGGAGATGATGGCCAGCATTTCAATGAGATTGGTTAGCTCGTTCGGGTTCTCAAAGGGATGGGCAGAATTAGTATTGAAGAACCCGCCGCCGTTGGTACCCATTTCTTTAATAATCTCTTGAGAGGCCACTGGCCCCTGAGCGATGGTCTGGGTTGCTCCATCGAGGGTATGCACGACGGTATAGGGGTTGAAGTTTTGTATCACCCCTTGTGAGACCAGCACTAGCGCTCCGATAATAGAGACGGGCAACAGGATGTAGAGTATACAGCGCGTCAGGTCTACCCAGAAATTGCCCAACGTCTGGGCGCTGCGACGAGATAAACCACGTACCAGCGCCACGGCGAGTGCGATGCCCGTGGCAGCAGAGACGAAGTTGTGAAACGCCAGGCCAGCCATCTGGGTAAGATAGCTCATGGTCTGCTCACCGGTATAGAACTGCCAGTTGGTATTGGTGGTGAAGCTAGCTGCCGTGTTGAATGCGAGACGTTCCTCAACCGGGCCGAGTCCCTGTGGGTTGAAGAGGGAGCCGTGCCATTGCTGTGTGCGCTCCAGCAGATATAGCAGCAGCATCCCGGCTACACTGAAGAGCAGCATGGCAATGACATAACCGCTCCACTTCTGCTCCTCTTCGGGATCGACCCCACTCCAACGATACAGCAGCCGCTCAACGGGAACCAGAACGGGCGAGAGCCAGGTACGCTCTCCCGTAAAAACCTTTGCCATATAGAGGCCCAACGGCTTGGTCACCAGGAGCACCAGCAGCAGAAAAACAAGGACCTGCACGACAGAATTTACTGTTACAGGCATGATTTTCACCTCACAGATAGAAAAACAACACTAGAACTTTTCAGGCGCAAGCAGCGCAATGACGAGATAAATCGTGACGGCCAGGGTAATGATCCCGACCAGGATGTATTCGAGTGGCGTGTTCATGGCTTTCTCCGTTTTTCGTTCTTTGCTAGAGACGATCACAGCCAATCGTGAGTTCGATCAGGGCAAAAAACGAGATGATGGTGACAACAATGATAATGAGATCAAGCATGCAATGGTTCCTCCTCATATTTGCGTGAGTCGCTTGAATCAACGCTCATGACCAGATGAGATGACATACTTATGTTCTTTCCGACGCTCTGCCGCTTCGACGGCCAGACGCAACAATGCGTCCATAGGGAAGGGCTTGGGCAGATATGCCAGCGGGCGAAATTCGGCCAGACGGCGTGGACTGACCCGTACAGCAGAGAGTACGACGACAGGTAACAGTGAGTGATCATCGTCGATCTGCTGCCTCTGGAGAGAGCCTTCCCGCTGTGCAGTTCGCAATACATCCCAACCCGTCTGGTCAGGTAAATTAATATCAAGAAGAATCAGATCAAAAGTGTTGGTACGAAGTTGTGTCAACGCACTCTCGGCATCTTCTGCAATGGAGACAGTATGATACCGCGCCAGGAGGTTTCGTTCAATCAGGTTGCGCAAGACTGCATCGTCTTCCACCAGTAAAATCTGTGCACCGATAACCTGTCTGTCAGGCATATGATCTTCTCCTTCGTCTTGTAGCACTTTGTGGAGAGGACGGTGAGGATATGCAGATAACACCTCTGCTGTTCCTATCCTTTCACATCCATCACTAGTATACGTGAGAATATATAAATGTGTGTTCTTAAGTGTTGTCTATTCGCTCAAAAATGGCTCAAGATTTGTCTTCCCCATTCATTTTGCTGGAACTTCTTCGTTAAAACGGTAGCCCACACCAGGAACGGTGAGGAGAAAGCATGGATGGAGCGGATCGGGTTCGATCTTCTGGCGCAAACTCGCTACATAGACATGCAAGCTATGCACTCTGGCATCTGCTTGAGCGCCCCAGACGTTCTGCAATAACATTTGTCGCGTCAGAATCTTGCCACGATGGGTAAGCAAGACTTTGAGCAGATCGTACTCGGTTGGAGTCAGATCGATGATGTGTCCATCGCGTTGGACCCGACGTTGAGAGAAATCGACGCACAGCGACCCGACCTGGATCTGTGGTTCTGTTCCTGCTTGCATGTTGGCAACGTGACGCAGGGCGACTCGGATACGAGCCAACACTTCGTTCATGCCAAAGGGCTTCTGGATGTAATCATCTGCTCCTTGATCGAGACACTCGATCTTGTCACGTTCCTTCTCTTTGGCCGAGAGGACGATAATAGGCACATTGGAATGTTCGCGTATCCTCTGACACACTTCGATCCCACTCATTCCAGGTAAGAGCAGATCAAGGAGAATGAGGTCAGGACGACGCTGCAACGCTGTCCTCACTGCATCCTCTCCAGTCCTCGCTGTGAGGACAACGTACCCATGAGCGGTGAGCGAAGGCGAAAGCGCACGCACGATTTCCCTCTCATCATCTACAACCAGGATACGCGCACCGGGCTTATTCATAGCAGTATCCTTTCTCGTGAGCCGATAGGCAGGACAATCGTGAAAACCGTTCCCCCACCTTCGCGCGCTGTCGCCCAGATGCGTCCATGATGCGCCTCGACAATGCCTCGGCAGACGGCCAGGCCGAGACCGGAACCTGCCGGAGAGTAGTCCTCATGTTCTTTGTCCAGCACCCGGTAGAACTTGTCAAAGATGCGTTCTCGGTCGGCGGGCGCAATGCCAGAACCGCGATCTGCGACGAAGAGGCGTATCTCGTCTCCGCTCCGTTGGGCACGAATCTCAATAGGAGTGACTGGAGGTGTGTACCGGACCGCATTCTCGATAAGGTTGGTCAGCACCTGATCCATCATGACGTAGTCTAGTTCAACTGGTGGCAAGTCCGTGGGCAGTTCGGCCTGCACAACTCGTCCTTGCAACTGTGGCTGCAAGCGATCCAGCACTTCGTAAATGAGGGGAGGGAGCGGGTAGCGGTCCTTGTCCGGTTTGAGCGCTCCATCCTCAATGCGCGAGAGGTCCAGGAGATTGCCAACCAGACGATTGAGCCGATCCACTTCGCGCTCTATCGAGGAGGCAAAGCCACGCCTGACTTCCTCATCCCACTGAACATCTTCTTGCAGCAAAGAACTGGCGGATGCTTTAATGGCGGTCAGCGGGGTGCGCAAATCATGGGAAACAGAGGAAAGCAAGGCGGCACGCAGAGCATCGGTACGTTGTAGAAGCTCGATGCTCAGGTTCTCATGGCGCAGCCGTGCCCACTCGATTAATGCTGTAGCTTGATCCAGAAAGGCCCAGAAGAAAGCAGTAGAGGCATTGGCGTATTTGGGGACTTCTTCTGGCCGTTCTCCATGCAAGAAATGTTGTGCCGCATCCATAATCCCCAGACGGATCACACCGATGACTTGCTGCCCCATTGAGAGCGGGATAAAGAGGCAAGACCGAGAGGAGGTGCCTCCCTTTTCCATACGAGACAACTGGAGACGGTGAGTAAAACGAGCCAGAGTCGCTCTGACTGAAGGGAAGCTATTGCTGAGATCGATGATTCGTCCGTGAGCCATAGCTACCTGGGCGATAGCCAACTCATCAAAGGACAACGAACTCTCTTCTCTGAGATGAGGGGCGCTTGACCGCACACACATCGCTCCTGTCTGATCAGGTTGTAAGAAGACGCAATCGCGGATGCCCCAGGAGGAAAAAACATCCACGACGGCCTGAGTAATGGTATGCAGTTGCTGCTCCAGGCTATTCTCATGTGTAGTCAGACGTATCAGATCATAGAGAATGTGCGTTTCGTGCTCGCGCTGAGTCGCTTGCTCTGCACGTCTGCGAAGAACTACAGTCAGTTGACTGGTGATCAAAGCATCGACCAGGAAGACAAACAGGGCGATCCACTCCTCAATACGATACACAACAAAGGTATACACAGGGGGAACAATAAAAAAGTCGAAGGAGAGGAATGCGACCACCGAGGCGAGGATGGCTGAGTAGCGTCCACGCGTACTGGCCAGCCCCACGATCACGAGCAGATAGACAATGGAGATATTGGGAATACGCGGATACAGATGCCAGAATGCAATAGCCGCTGTCACCAGCAGGCAACCAGAACAGGCCAACACACTATCCAACAGAGAGTGCTGCCAGCGGGGGGCGGTCCTCACCTCAAAGGGGGGAAGAGATTCGCGCGAACTCATCAGAGAACAACCTTTCCTTCTTCTTCATAACACAAAGGCAAATCCTCTGTGAGCAGTATACCGAAAACGAAATCAAGGTGTATTCTTGATTGCAGAGAAAGTACTCAAAGTTTGCTCAAGAAAATGCAGGCATCAGCAAACAGATGGCTCAACGTCTTGACAGTATAAGTGAGGTCTCATAGGATAGACCCAGGCTGCCAGACAAAAAAGAAGAGGGCGAAGAGATGGACCCGGAGAAAGAACCATCCCTTGAGCGTGAGAAGGTACAGCATACGCCAAAGGATCACCATGTCTCACCTGGGAACGACGATTTTGACCTATCTGCACCCGTTATGGAAGAACTGCGGGGAAGCAGGCTCGGTAGCGTCCGGGTGCGGATTGTGCGTCCCCAGCATCCAACCTTTCGGCGCACTACAGAGGGGGTGTTGGTGGCAACAGAACGAGCTTCGACGCCAGAGGGCCGCGTTGCCCGCTCCGTTGCAGCCATCAAACGAGTGTTGATTGGGCCACCACTAGCAACGGCTATGGCGGAACAGGAACGCCTGACGAAAATCAAGGCGCTAGCGGTGCTCTCTTCTGATGCCATCTCTTCGGTCGCGTATGCGACGGAGGCGATTCTGATCAACCTTGTGGCGGCTGGATCGCTCTATCTTGGTCTGACGTTTCCCATCAGTCTGGTGATCATTGCGCTGCTGATTATTGTTGCCATTTCCTATCGCCAGACGATTCCGGCCTACCCCGGTGGAGGTGGATCATACATTGTAGCGAAAGAGAACCTGGGCACGCTGGCTGGGCTGATCGCTGCTGCTGCTTTGCTCATCGATTATGTTCTCAACGTGGCAGTGAGCGTAGCGGCAGGTGTCCATAATCTGGTGTCGCTTTTCGGAAGTCTCGCCCCGTATGTGGTCCCGCTCGATGTAGCCCTGGTTCTGCTGATTACGGTGGTCAATCTGCGCGGTGTCCGCGAGTCTGGCAATGTATTGGCCTTGCCGACCTACTTTTTTGTGGGCAGCGCTCTCCTCCTCATAGTGGTGGGGATCTTCAATGCCTTTGTTATTCACCATCAACCACTCATTGGGCAGTTTGCGCCGGTCAAAGCCATTGAACCGTTGTCGATCTTCTTGATCCTCCGCTCGTTCGCCACCGGATGTTCTGCTATGACTGGCGTCGAAGCGATTTCTAATGGAATTCCTGCGTTTCAAAAACCGGAGACGCGTAATGCCGCGATTACACTGACATGGATGGCTGGCATTCTCGGTACCTTGTTCTTCGGCATCACAGTTCTGGCGATGACCTATGCTGTCCAGGCCAACCAGGATGGGAATCCGACCGTGATCGCATTGATTGCCGGGAAGGTGTTTACTGGTCCCCTCTGGTTCCTGTTCCCGATATTTCAACTGGCGACGCTTGGGATTTTGACGCTCTCGGCTGAAACCAGCTATTCGGACTTTCCGCGCCTGGCCTCGCTGCTGGCACGCGATCGTTTTCTGCCGACGCAATTTGCTTTTAAAGGAGACCGGCTGGCATTTTCGGTGGGAATCGTGGTTCTGGCGGTACTCGCCAGCTTGTTGCTCATCGTCTTCCAGGGCAATACTAATCAACTCATTAATCTGTTTGCGGTTGGCGTCTTCATTTCCTTTACGCTTTCGCAGGGAGGGATGGTCTTCCACTGGTGGCGGCTTCGGCAGGAGCAGAAAGGATGGCTGCGGAGTATGCTTGTCAACGGTGTGGGAGCCGTCACAACGCTGCTCGTTGCCCTGATCATCTCCATCACCAAGTTTGTGGAGGGAGCCTGGATCATTGTTCTGCTCATTCCTGTGCTCGTCTTGACCTTCCGTGCCATCTCTGCCCACTATCACTACGTGGAGCGCGAGCGGACCACCGATCTGCCACTTCATCCACAGGATGTTCACCATCGCTTGATTGTCCCGATTGACCGCCTGGATCGGGTAGCCATCCAAAGCCTGGCCTATGCACGTTCCATCTCCCCACAGGTGACGGCGGTCCATGTGGCGATTGATGAGGGAGAGGCAGAACAGATGCGTATTGCCTGGGACGATTGGCAGAAACACCTCTCAGAAAAGGAGGAGACGCATTTGCTGGTGATCGAATCTCCCTATCGTTCGCTGATCCGTCCCCTCATGGCGTACATTGATACTATTCATGAGCGCCACCCCGATGAGACCCTCACTGTTCTTTTGCCCGAGTTCGTCGTTGCCCACTGGTGGGAATATTTTCTCCATAACCAGACGGCCTTGCGCCTGAAAGCGGCGCTGTTCTTCCGGCCAGGTATTGTGGTTATTAATATGCCATTGCATTTGCAAGATCGACCAAGAGCGCCAAAGCACCGTTGAGAAGATCCAACAGAGCATCGTGGAGATATCGTTCTCGTCTCGGCTCTTCTTGAGCCTCTAAGAAGAGAAGCTGTTCGATGCTTTCATAGTTTTTCTTGCTTGTGTTAATGGAGAAAAATAAGCTCTATCTCGTCAGCCTGATCGAGTTATGAGGAATAATTGTTATCATGAGATCGGTATGGATTACTACTATTCTCATTTGAATCGTCCTGAAGGTACATGCTTTGAGCGTTCGAGTACAGGTTGCTCTTGTAGCTAGGTCGCCGCCGAGTGTAAATGGGTCTGGAAGTGTTGCTATTCTCAAACTGGGGAAAAGGCGTATACTCAGGATTGTATGGATTGCTACTATTCCCATTTGGAGCGTCCTGAGAGCCTGAATCTGGGTAGAGCGTGTAAATGTAGCTATTAGATGACTATGTAGGGTATTTGGACGTATACCCTCTCTGATGTGGTGAATTTGTCGGATTCATTATTTACAGCCTTTCCGCATTTCCGCTGCGTACCTGAGCGCTTCTAGCTGAGATGTTTTCCGATAATGCCAACCCCGCTATACTATTGGACATCTCCCTAACTCCTAGCAGTTCTCCCAGATAATCTCTCTATATAGGAATATCTACCGAGCAGATGTATATATGAGTGGGTAAGAGATTACACAACTTTTTTGTTGGATGTAATCTCTTACTTTTTGCTCCGTCACTAATAATATTGAAGAAATCTCCAACATCTATTAAAAATCGAATCTTGTATTGGATTAAAATGCATTGATAACAACCATTATATAGTAAAGCAGGATTGAAGCACAAATGAGGCGCAAACAAAGGAAGAAATCTCACAGCCTCCTCATAACCACAAAAAGCTGAAGTTTATGCATATTTGCTGATCTGTTACTTCAATCAAAGAAGGCTAAAAAAGCCGTCGTTTTTTGGCTTGAGGTGCGCATTGACACGTTTCCCAATGGAAATATTTGTTGCTAGTATCAACAAACTTGGGTAAGCTTCAATGGATGGTCTAAAGCTGGCTTCTCTAGAGAGGAGGGCAAATCCTCGAGGGGAAGAAGGAAAAGACCCGCAACAGTGATTGTTGTTGCGGGTCTGATCGCGGAAGTGACGGAACCGACGGGCGTTTGATTATTTTCAAGACCACCAGCGTAACGATATATTTGTGTTTTTCTCTTTGATTATCTTTAAATTGTTCCTCCGAAAGCGCAATTTGCTTGATATAAGGTAACTATATGCGACAATTTGTAAACGTACGCTAGTCGTGGTAGTAGGTATGGTGTATTTTGATACCTGATCTATAGTAAGGTCAATTTATTAAAATGGGTGGTCATCGAGATCGCCTAGTGATTCCAGTTCAAGATAATCTAGAATTTTTTGTACTTCTTCTGCGTTTTCTGTGTTTCCTCTCGACCTATAAGCATTCCTCCATGTTGTAAGCCTGCTTTTGATTTTGTTTTGCGCCTCTTGTGGTAAGTTTTGGTATTCAGCATCTAGAAAATATTTTGCACTTGTTATTGCATATTGTGTATTCACGAATTCTTTTATGATAATGTCGATTAACTTCACGATATCTTCTAGTTCCAAGAATATGCTGATCCCCTGCAAGTTATCTAGCATGTGTTCATAAACAGGAACACTTTCTAAGGTCGATAATATATGCTTTGTGATAATCTGTATGTCATGAGGAGAGTAGTACACTAAATCGGTGCCTTTGAAAAATTCTAGTTCATACATTTTTACTATTTCGGTGCTTTCCTCTTTTATGATTTTTAGGAACTGTTCTGTAACGGCTTTTTTCGTTTCGTCAGAGGCTATGTCAAAAGTTTGGCGATAACATTTTGTCAATGTAGTTAAGGATTTTTGGCGTCCTTCATTGTCTGGTGACAATTCGTCTGATGTATTCAGTGACAAATATTTTTGGGGAATTGCTGTTAGGAGAAGCTGTCTTTTTTCGTTCTCCTTTGTATTTTTTAATAAATATGTTAGTATGGATGAAACTGAAGAATCTGATTCGATTTTCTTTATGATTTGTTCCGCTGTATATCCGTAAGTTTGCCTTCTTTTAGTCGAAATTTCTTCAACGATCATTCTGACCAGGGCCTGAGCAACTGTTGCACTGTTTTCGTCAACTGTTTCGTTAATTCTTATTGTTCTTTCTGGATGAATCAGGTTTCTGTACTCTCTAATAACATGAGATAATTCTGCGGATTTATTTGTAAGTACGCCTTCATTTTTGCATATATTGATCATATTGACAAATCTAATGTTTTTTAAATCAGTAGATGTTCGTCTTGAATATTCTGTCTCTATAAGATAATCAAGAAGTAGTGTTTCTATAATACTACCTGCAAGTACATGAACAGCTTTCCATGCATTTGATTTCATGCATTTTTCTAGCTCGTAGTAATCATTTTCCAGGGAATTTCTAAGGGAAATGTCGCTCATAAAATCAAATGTTGTCATACCCAGTATCCTCTACTTATTTTACACATGGTGTTTGTATAAACACCCACTGAAGATATTTTTATTTGCATGCCCATTTTATCTTGTTCAGCTTATGGGTGTGCGTATTATAACACAAAGATTTTTGAGTTGTAATAGGATTGGGTAATTCGAGGGGCGGATACGAACTGCACCGTTTATCTTTGTCCCTGATCGTCCTCCTGGCGCTTAGAATGGCCTTTTATCGTTTGCTGGTATTGGTGGTTTCTTGTAGAAATTTGTAGGGGTTGCTGTAGTTTGTGTGGCAGGGTTCCGGGCCTGGTACATTGCCACACAATTTTATGTATTAATCATCTTTATGGCTTTGCTAGTAGGGTATATATACTGAGTGTCTATAGATCGGGAGAGTTGAACTCCGCAATAGGCATTTTTTAACTGGCTTAGATGCCGTATTGATGGGCATTCTGAGCTTAGGCCGTTGTTATTTTGTCTAATCTCGTCTAAATTTCCCACTTGTGTCTAATGGTTTTGCTCCCTGTTTTGCTCCCACAAGTTGTTGCTATTTCAAGGGTTCTCTTGGTTTAGTAGCTTACCAAGAGGGTGAACTTTATTGTACTCTTGTTGAGAATCTTTGCTTTTTTCTAGCCTTTCAATGGTAATCTCTTTGTTGTGGTGGGCATTTGCATTGTTGGGATCGAGGGAGATAGCTCGCTCATAGGCTTCTAGCGCATCCTGATGTCGTCCAAGCTCACCAAGGGCTACACCTTTGTTGTAATAGGTATCTGCATCGTTGGGATCGAGAGAGATAGCTCGCTCGTTGGCTTCCAGTGCATCCTGATGTTGTCCAAGCTCACCAAGGGCTACACCTTTGTTGTAATAGGTATCTGCATCGTTGGGATCGAGAGAGATAGCTCGCTCAAAAGCCTCTAGAGCATCCCGATGTCGTCCAAGCTCACTAAAGATTGCTCCTTTGTTGTGGTGGGCATTTGTATTGTTGGGATCGAGGGAGATAGCCCGCTCATAGGCTTCTAGCGCATCCTGAAGCCGTTCAAGCTCATCAAGAGCTACACCTTTGTTGTAATAGGTATCTGCATTGTTGGGATCGAGGGAGATAGCTCGCTCATAGGCTTCTAGCGCATCCTGATGTTGCCCAAGTTCACTAAGGATTGTTCCTTTGTTGAAATAGGCATCTGCATTGTTGGGATCGAGGGAGATAGCTCGCTCATAGGCTTCTAGCGCATCCTGATGTTGCCCAAGTTTACCAAGAGCTATACCTTTGTTGTGGTGGGCATCTGCATTGTTGGGATCGAGGGAGATAGCTCGCTCAAAAGCCTCTAGCGCATTCTGATGTTGTCCAAGTTTACCAAGAGCTATACCTTTGTTGAAATAGGCATCCGCATTGTTGGGATCGAGAGAGATAACCCGCTCAAAAGCCTCTAACGCATCCTGAAGTCGTCCAAGTTTACCAAGAACTATACCTTTGTTGTGGTGGGCATCTGCATCGTTGGGATCGAGAGAGATAGCTCGCTCAAAAGCCTCTAACGCATCCTGAAGTCGTCCAAGTTTACCAAGAACTATACCTTTGTTGTGGTGGGCATTTGTATTGTTGGGATCGAGGGAGATAGCCCGCTCATAGGCTTCTAGCGCATCCTGAAGCCGTCCAAGTTTACCAAGAATCACGCCTTTAACAAGAAAGACAGGAGCCTTGTTGGAGTTGAGAGAGATAGCTTGTTCAAAAGCCTCTAGAGCTTCTTGATGTCTATTGAGCATAATCAGAAGCGTACCTTTAGCAAGAAAGATACGAGCATTGTTGGGATCGAGGGAAATAGCTTGTTCAAAAGCCTCTAGGGCTTCTTGGTATTTTTCAAGCTTAATAAGTGCAATACTTAGATTAACAATATTATCTGTATCTCTTGATGAGACAAATATATCTTTGAGTTGAACTAGATCTTGAAACAATTGATGAGGGCGATTTGGAGTAGGGTAATTCGTAATTACTTGGTTAAAATAGGAATCTTTGCGAATTGCTAATGTTATATCATGGTTTCTTTCTGCTATTTCTTCTGTAATGAATTGTTTAATTATTAATTGATTTATTGCTTCTTGCCATATCTTTTCGTTTGTAAGGATGTCTTTTTCGTTAAAGATATCTGCACATATAGTGCGTAGATATCTCTTAGTATATGTTGACATGTTTACTCTTGCTAGGAGTTTCATAGCATGTAGGACTGTTGCTGCGGGAGTGTTTTGTAGTTTCAAATACTCACTTTCTTTTGTTGAGAGGCCAAGGACTAGTGATCCTAGTGTACCATCCCAATCTTCTCGATGAGAGCTTCCATGTTTTTGAAAATCAGCAATTATCCCAGCAACTTTGGGATTAGTAATGTCTCCGTCAAAACGATGGAGTTGAATAACCGTGAGTTTGGTGATAAGCTGGCCTAGCTCTGCTTTTACTTGTGTTTCATCCTCTAGACGGCATGTGGCTACGATCACGACTTTGTGTACATTTTGAAATGTTGTTTCTACTAAGGAAAGTAATCTCGTTGTGCGGGGATCGTTGATGAGAGCTTTCTCACTGCCAGACCCTCCTTGATTAGAGACATAGTCCTGGAGATCATCGATAAAGATCACAAGGTGTTTGTTGTGTTGGATTTCTTTAAGTAGAATATTCTCTATGGTGTAGTCTGGCCTCCAACGCAAGACAGGCCACTGAGGTAAGGTGTGTGTGAGTGCCTCAAATGCTAATCTTGTTTTACCTGCATTCGCTTCACCAAGAATGAGGACGCCCTGTTTGTCGGCAGATATGTTACAGCTAATGTCGAGTAGAGTTTGAGAGGTCGCATTGTAGATGTCTTTGATTGGTGTAATGATGTAGGGAAAGTTTGCGGCGGCATCGTCACCCATTCTAAAGCTACCACGAATGAGTTGACTTGCGAGAGGTAATCGAAATGTCTCAGATTGTTTAGGAGAAAACGGATAGAGCCATTGACCTAATGCCACTAAGGTACTTATTCCTGCAAGAATACCAAGCGCTATATCGATACTGGTGGAAATGCTACCGTAAACAATCAATGCTACGCAAAAGAATATTATAAGTGGTGCAATAATGGTAAGGAGGAAGTGTATTGAGAGGAAACGTTTATACCAACTTGGTTCTACCATGTTATTACATCCTTTGTCGTCAGGGGTAAATTATCAAGTATGAATGGTAGTATAACATTACTTAGCAATATTTATTTATAGGAAGCTTGTATGAATGTAAGTATCGATTTGATTAGTAAATTTTTTACGTGTTTTACGAAGCATAAGGATGATTACTTGCACCTCTGAGCATTATTGGTAAGTTTCGAGGGACGGATACGAACTGTATCGTTTATTCTCGTCCCTGATTGTCCTCCTGGCGCTTGAAATAGCCTTTTATAGTTTGTTGGCATTGGTGGTTTCTTGTAGGTGGTTGTGGAGGTTGCTGTAGTATTCCTGTTGTTTGTGTGGCAATGCACCGGGCCTGGAGCCTTGCCACACAATTTTATGTTAATCATCTTTATGGCTTGTCGTTAAGTCGAACTACCTCATGGTTTTGCTGTCTGAAAATTATGTTGAGAGTTTGGGTGTTCTTTCTTGTTTTCTACCAGTGATTGAATATGTCTTGGACAGAGGGCAGTACCATTGTAGTGCCAGTAAGCCGTATTTGGACAACGCTGGCCGGGAGATGTTTCTATTTCACACTGACAGGCATGTATTTCTTGTAATCCTAAAGTGTTATGGTAGTATGGAGCAAACATTTGGTGTAGAGCTATACGAATGAGCCTGATGTGATTGAATGCTAGATCAGGAAGGCTTTCTAAATTTTCTACTGAATACCATTGGACATGGGCTGCGTCGTCCCCAGCTTCTATTCTAGCGTCTGGACCTAGTGGTTCTGAAATCACGTACAGGAGGCAAAGATACTTGCCACGTGGGTCTTCAAAGTCTTGGAAGGTTTGTACTTGCTTGAAGAGGTGGAGAGGTATATTGAGTCCCGTTTCTTCATATGCTTCTCGTTGAGCAGCAACTTCTAATGACACATCATCTGTGTTTAGATGGCCTCCTGGCAACGCCCACATGTCCTTGTATGGTTGCTTCTTGCGTTGAATGAGGACTATTTCCCATCCTGAGTCAGAAGGGGAAAGGCGTGGAATAACTATATCGACTGTGACCAGAACACCTGCTGCTTGATCTGACATAAAACTGCCTCCCTTTGGATGTGTCCTATAAGGTCTCTATTATACCATTATCCATATTCACACACGTTTGTCGAGAGTATTTGAAAATGAAACGGATGTGTAAATCTTTCCACACATCCGTTTTTTGTTTGGGAATAGCTATAACTGTTTCTGCTGTTGAATATTGGTGTGTATATATGCTTTTTATTTTAGGTAGTTCATTTCGTTGTAGTATATGGTATTAGAATAATACTCTCCTCAAATCTAAAGGTGTGCTTGTTCCTTTTATTGATCGAACAATCAACATAGTTTACTTAGATACACATAACCGGTGTGATTGTATGCGCATCGTAACGTAAGTTATATCGATCATAGTCGAAGAACATAAAAGGACGATGTTATGGATCAGTTTGCATCTATCCTGAGTCATCTTTCACTGCAAAATATAGTTGAGATTGCAACTATAATTGGCGCTATTGGCCCTTTGCTTACTCAGGGAAATGGGGTTAAGAACGATACGAGGGTTATCATTCGCTATGTATCCAATGATTTTGATGTAACCTCTGAGCAGTTGAATAATTCAGGCTGTGTTTTTAGGGCTTTTTTGTATATTGCTATAATGGTTTGTTCAGTCGGACTTGTGATATCACTACTCCACGCTCCTTTTGCTCAAGCTCTGTTTCCTCCTCCATCTTCTACACAACAAGCTCAAACATTGGTCCAGACATTTTTTGATGACATTAACAATAAGGATTATCAATCGGCCTACTATCTGACAAAAGATGGTTTTTCAAGGAGTTACGATGAATTTGCTGATGGATATAGTCTTACAGAATATAATGAAATTTCATTTGAAAAGGTAGAGAAGCTTGCAGATAATACAGTAAGGGTAGTCATAGTTATTAAGGCAACTGAAAAATTATTAATAGGCACAGGTTCCGTTACTAGTTATTATCGCAGTACCTATATTACTGGCTTAGATCACGGAAGGTATGTCATCCTAAGAGGAACCGCCGTGAAAATTAGTAAGCCGTAGAGATGGGTTGATTTATATCTGATAGAGAGTAGGGAAAGTAGGTTTGGCTTGGTTAGCCAGCCTACTTCATTTTGTCGCCTTTTTTTGTATTTTGATGTCATGATCCTTCTTTGAGAGTGTTGTTACTGGAAGAAGTATCTGAGCTTGGTTGATCGGTCCAGCGAGTAGCAGGTAAGCCGCTTACTTCTATGAGGTCATTGAGAGGTAGATCAAGCGCCCATGCGATTTTTACAATAGTGCTGAGCGAAATATCTCTGTAAGGATCACGAAACAGGCGTTGGACCGTTTTAAAATCTACGTTTGCCGCTCGTGATAAGGTTGATTGGTTAAATCCTCGCTCTAATGCGGCTTCTTTTACCTTCAGGCGTATTTTCATGCTGAGATTGTAGCAGTCCCTTTTGCTTGACAAAATTCACCTCTTTGGGTTAACCTGATAGGGTACCCTTTAAAGGGTAATCGGCAAAATCGAATTGATGGGGAGGAGAAGATGATACGGATAAAGGCTGAGCCTGATATGTATCCTGAAGCGGTGGCCCTACTGATCGAGCATGGGTGTGAAGTCAAGCGGTCTTCTACCTGCTGTGAAGTAATCTTACCTGAAGGTTCTACCAGAAAGGAAATATTGTTTCGCTCCGTTTCTGAGCGTTACAAGCTGGTGTTGCCTGATGGATTGGAGATGAAGGAGATCTATAACAGGTTTGTTGAGAGAAGTGCTCTCTATTTCTATGTCTGATAATGTTGAACTTGATAAAACCCTTGTAGGATATCTAGCAGAAAGATATTTTACAAGGGTTTTGGTTTTACGAAAAAAGTAGCTTTTCTGCTGCCTCGTGTACAACTCCATTACTATAGATGAAGATTTGCTTGCTATTAGAGATTTGCTTTTCTGTAAATTTTCCATTCGCTTCTAATAAAAGTAGCTTTCCTGCCTCAACATCCCAGGGGGTTGTTGCATGATTTACAAGTACGTCTGCTCTCCCACAAGCCACGTATGCTAAGTCAGTTGCGGCAGTCCCTATCATTCTTACTCTTCTTGCCTGGGTGAGTAGTTTAGAAACATCCTCCAGGCGTTCCATCGTGATGTTTGGGTCCCCTTCTTTCATGATGTCTCCGATATGGATTATAGCTTCATCGAGGTTCTTTGTTTTGGAGGTGTTTATAAGCCTTCCGTTGAGGCACGCTCCCTGACCGTAAATGGCCGTAAACATTTCATCTCGTGTTGGAAGATAGATAACGCTTCCTACTGTGATCTGCTTGACTACTAATGCGATGGCTACAGCAAAAATGGGGCTTCCATGCTGGAAATTTGCTGAGCCATCAAGCGGATCAACAATCCAGTATCGATCATGGTTGCCCTCATGTCCGGCCTCTTCTGACAAGATACCAATATCAGGAGCATCTTTGCGCAATTTTGTGAGTATTATGTTCTCAGCCTCCAGGTCGATATCTAGAAGATCGTCACGTGAGGATTTTTGGTTTTTGATCGTTGCTTGCCCTAATTTTTGAATTAAGTACTGGCCTGCATCTCTTGCAGCATTTTTTGCTATTTCTAATAGTCTAGGTACGTCTGTTGTATCTACAGTGTTTGAATTCATATATTTTTACGTCTCTCCTCTATTGAGGTATCATCAACATCTGTTGAATTATCAAGGATGCGTTTTACTACTGATGTGTAATAGTCGAATAGACCTCCCGCGTTTTTTCTTTCTAGAACGAGTATAGGTGTTTCTTCGCCTCGCCCATAAGCATAGCTTTGTACTGTCATGAGCGCGTCGTCCACGATGTAGATATTGAAGCGAGGGATCATATCATATACCCGGAGTTCTAGCAGTGGGCTTTTTGAGGGATCAACTTTGGCGATTTGTTTTCGTAAACCTCCTATTACAATAAGATTTGTGTTTGTAAATCTTGCCAAGACGCCTGGATCATATTCCTCTTCTTCTTCTCTTTCGGCACATCTGGTTCCTTTAGGGTCTAAAAAGCAGAGTTGTAAATGGCAGTTGTCTTCAAGGATTGATCTTTTTATTAGCTCTCTATCGTAGTTCATGGCGATTGCATTTAGGCTAATGCCTGCTGCACGAATGGAATGAGCGTTTTCAAACATCCGGGGATATGAGAAATCCTTGTTGAACTCTGTTCTTGTTTTGTAAATGTGTTGTAGTTCTCCCCATGTTTCATAACTGGCCTTCCAGCCTGCTCTTGTTTCAGGGTGTGCTATTGGTTTATTTGCAGATGGGTTGGTCTGCTCTTTGCTTCTTGTGATTATTTCAGCAAGTTTTTCAGGAGCAACCTCAAGAAATTTTGCTAATCGTGGTATTTCCTGGCTGCTGGGAGTTCTCTTTTTCCGCTCCCATGCCGAAATTGTCTCGAATGAATAGGACCAGTTTTCTGCCATTTCTCCCTGACTCCAGCCCATGTTTTTTCGATACGTTCTCAGTAGGGCCGAGAATTCTGTTTCCATGTTATCACTCCTTCGTTGTTTGTTCCTTTTATTTTTCGTACAGGTCTCCGTACAGTATTTCGTACGTACTCATATCGTACAATATTTTTGGTACGATTTCAAGTACGAAATGTACCTGTTTTTAGAGTTCTAACTATGGCAAACTTATAAATGTGTTGAGGATAGTTATTAGCGAGATAGAGATGAAGGAGTGGAAAACATATGATGAAACAGTGCCGTGAACCTCAGCCCATTATTCTGCCGATATCGAGGCGTGAGGCAGCTTTTCAGACAACTATTGTAGATCATCCTGCTGTGACTTCTCGTTTTACGGCTTGCTATTGCGGTACTTGTGGCTCTATGAACGAAGCAGGTAGTCGGTATTGTGGGATGTGCGGTAGCCGTCTTGCAACTGGTGTAGAGGGTGCTAGCCAACGTGGTAGGACACGCTAGCTAGCTGTGAGTATTGAGTCACTACAACGATGGGTTTCGTTAGTTATCACACTCGCTCTGTATTGTGAGGGGCGAGGCATCATCTGTCAAGATGAAGAAGGAGAACTGCCAAATGGGATGGCTGGCTACTCAGTATAAGCAGGTTCAGAAAGAACCACGGCATGCGCGGGTGCGTCTGGATGTGATTGTATGTGCTGATTGTCGGAGGCCGCTTTCTCAGACACATCAAACAGCGCATTTCGGCGAACGATGCCGCCCGTGTTGGAAATCACTTGTGGTGCCTGTTCCTGGTGGAAGTGTGGTCCTGGATCAGTATTGTGAAGGATGAGATGAAGAGGTTGGGGATAGGGATGTCTATGGGGTCATGTGGTGAGAGTATTTCACTTCTGCTCGTTATTCATGTTTTGCATAAAAACAGGGAGGTGAAGCCTATGGATATACATGTGTGGTTATGGATTGCGTGTGTAGTGACGGTGCTGGCGGCGTGTCGGGCGTGGTCACGGGTCAAATGGCTTGCTGTTAGTGTGATGTTGGTAGCTTCAGTGCCGCTGGGCCTGCTGGCGTTGGTCGTGCATTAATCAGGAAGGGGGTGAGAGCATATGGGTGAGTATGAAAAAGAAAGTTGGATTGTGCGTTGGTCGCCTGTGATTGTTATGGTGATTGGCTTCTTGTTCGCGCTGGTCTGCATGTATGGACGGTGAGTCGGCGCTAGGATCGTCGGGTCTGACAACTGAATTGGCGGCATGTCCTTAACCGCCATTCCTTTGGTTGACCCCTGCTCTATTCGTGCGTCAAGCGTGCCGTATTGAGTGAGCAGAGAACAGGTAAAGGAGAATATGCCTATGATTTTGAATGCACTCGTTTTGAATGGGAGTGTCCAGGAGAGCAATTTTTTCGATCAGGTGACAGGTGTACAGAAGCCAAGTTACACCGTCAATTTAACGGTTCTGGATGCGGATACGAATGAGAAGTATGAGTGTCAATTGACTGAGGGCTTTCCGCGCCTTGAGGAGTTGAAAGAGGCACGACGACAGGGAGCACCTCCTGATGTTCAGCGGCAAATTGCCGTCCAATTGGAGGCAGAATTACCGCCGAAGATGGCAACGTTGCCACTTGAGGTACTCAAGTTCAAGGGCAAACAGGCGTCGTTTATCAAACTGGTGTGTCGGCTGGCGCAAGTGGCCCAGACGGTCTAGGAAGGGGTGAAAGATGCAACAATGGGCGCTGGGTTTACGGCAAGGGATAGGAGGGATGCGGGGACAGAGCCGGGTATGGATCAGAGAAGCGGAACATTTTGTTTTGCGTGTGGTCTCCCTGGCCTTCTCGCTGGCCTCGGCTCATGCTATTCGCTGGCTGTTGTCCCCGCTTGATGGGGTTGATGTGCTTCAGGTGTATATCACCTGGGGCGTGGCGATTGGGTTTGGCATTCTTGGGTTTTTCCTGAGTCGGGGGCTGGCTCATCGCATGATGAATAAGGAGAAGATTTGGGCCTACCTTCCCATCTGTATTGTCGTCGAGTTCTTTGAGATTTTCTGTAACTTCTGTTTGGCTGCGTCGGTGATTTCACGGGCCACATGGTTGAATGAGGTTCCTCAAGCGCAACGGCATGTGCTAGAGATACTGGTCTATATCGCATTGTCTATTGTCCCTTTGGTTTCGATGCTCTTAGCTGTGGTTGATATGGATTTGGCGCGACAGAAACAGGGTGGCGGTGCCAAGCCAAAGGCGGTGAATCCTTCGGCGTGGCAGCAGCAGCCAGCAGCACAGGGCGGATATGCTCAAGGCTATAACGGCAACGGTTGGCAACAGCCAGCAGCCACCAAGCAAGCTCCAGGGAGTAATCAAAATGGTGCGGCCCCTTTGGGGGTGGTGTAGAGTTGTCGGTTGATCCTGCAACGGGTGTCGTGATGGTTGGGGATGTAAAGAGACTGAGTAAGGAGGCGGCGGCAGTGGTGAGGGAATGTATAGCAAATGGGCAAGAGGTGGTGTTTAAGGATCGGCATCAGTGGCGGCATTTTCACCGTCATCAGTCGGTCAGATAGCGAGGGTATGAGATGCATGAAGAAAGAGGCGCGTGTTGGGCTGGTCGGTTCACACGCGCTTTGTTTGTGATAAGGAGGTGTGCCTATGGATACCTATGAACAAGACATGATGAACTACGGACGTATTAAACAGCTAGCTAAAGCCAGTGGCCGACAGGTGAAAGACTATATTGTCCTGGCTCCACAAAATGACCCGTTCTACGTGGGGACGCCTGGGGATATGGAGCTTGGGCAATGGTTTGCTTCGTTGTGGCAAGCCTTCGGGTATGGGTCCAATGTGCATATCCGGCGTGTGCATTATCAAATTATCAGCCAGAACCCGCCTGTGTCGTTGCCTAACGGCTTGCCATATGAGAATACAGAGAACTGTTGGAATGTGCTGAATATGGCTTCTAAAGCGGCGCGTTACCTGGGGTTGGTCAATCCAGCGGCTTTTGATGATCGGCGCAATCCTGACCCGGTCACGTATGCTGACCATCGGCAGTATGCTCCAGAAGTGGTAACACGTATGGGTCTGTGGCTCTCAGACTTGCAGTTCCCGCCCTTTCCTGATTTGCCCAAGTATCGTATTGAGGGTTACGGTGCAGATCAGGCATATCATCTGGAAATCTGGTGTGAGAAGTCTACGATGAATGACGTGCTGGTGCCGCTGTGTCAACAATACGGGGCGAACTTGCAAACGGGCCTGGGCGAGTTGAGTATTACGGCGACGCTCGCTCTGGTTAATCGTTTACAGCAAGCCAATAAACCGGCTCGTATTCTCTATGTCTCCGATTTTGACCCGGCTGGTCAGTCGATGCCGGTGGCGGTCTCACGCAAGATTGAGTACTTTGTACGCTCACTTGGGCTGGATCTGGATATTCGGGTGTTTCCCGTGATCCTGACGCAAGAGCAGGTGCAGTACTACCAGCTGCCGCGCACCCCCATCAAGGAAACAGAGCGGCGGCGTGAAGCATTTGAGGATCGGCATGGCAGCGGGGCCGTCGAGCTTGATGCACTGGAGGCGCTCTACCCTGGAACGTTAGTGGGTATTCTGAAACACTACCTGGATAAGTATTATGACCATTCGCTTGCAGAACGGATACAGGAGACACGGGAGGCTCTGGAACAGCAATTGAGTCTGATTTGGCAACAGATCGAGGGCAATCATGCGTTGGAATTGAGGGCGTTGCGTGCGGAACATGGGCAACTTAAAGAGGAGTTTGAGGCGCGTATGTCGAGCTATAGTGAGCATGTTCAGCGGTTATGGCAAGCTATTCGTCAAGAGTTGGCTCATTCTATTCCTGATCTGGCTCCCTATACGCCGCCTCTTCCTTACATTCAGGGAGAAATTGGTGAGGGGCTGTATGATAGCGCCCGTGACTATATGGAGCAGGTAGAGGTCTATAAGCTGTTCCAGGGTCGGTTATAGGAGAGAGTGGAGATGGATTTCTTGATGGTGTTGTTTTGGACTCATGGCTTTCCGTTGTTGGCTGTGGTCTCGCTGGTGGCAATGGGAGTGGTGATAGGGGCCGTTCGATGGCACAAGAGGCGGGTGAGGTGTGAGGCGTGCGGCTGTGCATTTCAGCCGGAGGATGGGTACTATGAGCCGGGAGAGTACGCCTATTGTCGGGATTGTTGTCATTGGTAAGTGGTTTTCGGAGGTCATAAAGAGATGTACGCTGTGACACGTGAGATTGTTGAGTTGTATGCGTCGTTGTTTGTGCATTGTCGGTCGTATTATGCGGTACAGCAGCGTGATGGGTCTTATCGACCCTCACGCCAACCGCTGACACTGGCGTTATTGGCAAGCCATTTGCAGGGAAGATTTACGCTTGGAACCTATGTGGTGGATCGAGCGGGGTATTGTTCGTTTGCGGTCTTTGATGCGGATAGTGAGGATGGGTTAGAGCGGTTGGCGCTTTTAGCACGTGTGCTGGTAGAGCAGGATATTTTTCTCATACTGGAGGCCAGTCGGCGTGGTGGGCATGGATGGGTGCATTTCAAGCAACCAATACAGGCGGTAGTGGTGAGGACATGGCTCTTGCCTTATGCTCAAGCGTTTGGAATGGAGTTGTACCCAAAGCAAGACGAGGTGCGTGCTGATGGGTTTGGCTCGTTAGTGCGGCTTCCGCTGGGAGTACATCGACGAAGTGGGGGATGGTATCCGTTTGTGGTGGTGTCTGATGGGAGGCTACTTGTGCCAGTAGGTGAGACGGTGGCAGCGTGTTGTTTGTGGGCTGGTGAACAGGTCCAACGGGTGTCGGTGCCGTGTGAGGTGGAAGAGAGTGTGTATGAGGAAAACAATGGGGAAGTGGTGGCCTTTGGTGCTGGGCAACTGGGGCGTGGGATGATCCGGGCATGGTGTCGGGAGCAGGATATTGTGGAAGTGATTGGCAGATATACCCTTCTGGATCGGCGTGGTGTTGGGCGCTGTCCGTTGCCAGGGCACCATTACCGGGGGGATGCGCGTCCAAGTTTGCAGGTCTTTGGGGGTGATGACCCGCATTGGTATTGCTATACCTGGGGGCGTGCTGGGGATGTGTTTGATTTTCTGCGGCTCTTTCATGGGCTTTCGGTTCGAGAAGCCTGGGAGCGTTTACAGCAAGGAATGCTGTTCTAGAAAGAAGGTGATGCCTATGGCGATTGGTTGGATCATCATGGTGTTGTGGATGGGTGGATTGTGTTTGCAACTGGTGGGAGGAAAGTATGCACGCTTGGGGTTGCTCCTCATGGGGATGGGAATAGGTGGCTTTGCGGTTTTTTGGCTCCTGCTTGGTGGGGTGCATGTGTATTGGTAAGGGGGGTCGTGTGATGCTGAAAGTGCTAATCGTGTTCTCACTCGTCTGTTTGCTGGTGATAGGAGTGTGCTTGTATACGGTTGAGTCGGGGAAAAAGCAGGTCACGATGACAATGCAATGGGTGCCGTCGTCCTGGTCGATTGTGGGCAAGCCGACGGTGTCCATTGAGCAGATAGAGCAGGTGCTAGCTTGGTGTCATGCTCCGACAATGGGAGTCGGCCCGGCGCTCTATGCTGGCGGTGTGGACGCTGGCATAGACCCGGTGTTTCCTCTGGCGTTCTTTCTGCATGAAAGCTCATGTGGCAATGCTGGGGCGGCGCGTCAGACGCATTCGTTAGGCAATATCATTTGTACGGCTGGGTATGCCTGTATCGGTCGGTTTCGTGCCTATGGTTCCTGGGAGGCGAGTGTTGATGATTGGTATCGGCTGCTCAAACAGGAGTATGTGGCGCGTGGGTTGGTGACGGTGGATCAGATCATTCCTGTCTATGCTCCAGCGAGTGAGAATAATGTCCAGGCATACATATGTGCAATCAAGAGTGCGGTCAAAACGTGGCGGAATGGGCAAGTGGCCGTACAAGGAGGGTGTTAGCGATGGGAAAAGAGCAGATGATGTGGGCACTCATTCGCATTCGTCTCAATGTGGCTGAGATCGACCTTGATTGTTGTGGGGAATGTTCCCCGTTTGTCAACGTGTGGGCAGAGATCGGGCGTACGTTGGTTGCTTGTGACTGGACATGTCTGATGACGAGAGAACACATGCAGGACATTTGGGATGCGTTGGTTGAGGCGGAGTATCCAGGGTTTCAGGTCGCTGATAGGGTGCTCTTTGAAGAGTATTGGCAAGCCATGAGAGGAGGTGGGCATGCTCAAGTGGTTTGATGTTTCGCTCTATTCCTTCTGGCCTGTGTCTATTGGCCCTGGGGTGATTGCTGATGCGACGGCGCGGGTGCTGGCGAAGAGTGCATTTCAGGCTATAGAGGGCTTGATGCGCCATTGTGGGATGAGGCGGGCGGCGTATGTAGTGGCGTATGCGGAAGATCATTCAGTGGTCTATCGCGGGTATCGGGTGGCGGTGCGGTTAGATGAGCGAGTGGTGAATGTGTGCGTGAGGAGGTGTGATGTGTTCCGAGCTTCACTCAGGCGCAAGAAGATTGAGGCATGTGCAAGCTATGTGGCATGAGTGAGGAGGTGTGGGTGAAGCATCGGAAGCTCTATCCCGACAATTGGGAGGAATTAGCCTGGACCTGCAAAGAACAGGCCGGGTGGTGCTGTGAGCATTGTGGGGTACCACATGGAACACCAGCTATCTCACAGCGAACGGGAGAGGAGTACACCATTTACCTCGCAGCGGCCCATTTAGACCATGATCCCTGGAACCCGTGTCCTCGTTTAGCGGCGTTATGCCCCTCCTGTCATGGTCGGTATGACTGGCATGATTATGAGCGCAAACGCTGGTTAGAATTAGAAATCTTGCGACATCAAGTATGGATACAGGCACATGGGTATGGTGAGATGGAATAAAAGGAAATGGCAAGTCATGAGAGAGGAGGTGAAGCTATGGATGAATTAATCTCTGAAGTTGATGCGGCATTGAGGCGAGGTGATTGGTCGGCGGTAGTGATGGCAGGTTCTAGCTTGTATGGGACGGCGGCTGCGTGTGGGGAGTGGCGATTGGCAGAGAGCATTCGTGATGTCGTGGGGATGGCATTGTTTGTATTAGAACATCCTGGATGTGAGCAGATACCATTGTTTAGTCAGATGTCTTTGTCTTTAGCAGTGGTAGTGAGTAGACGGGCGAAGAGCTAAATGTGGATATATTGTGGATAATCTGTGGATAACTACTACATATTGATTTTGGGCAAGATGGAGATGCGAAAATGGCAAGCTATGAAGAGGCGTGTGATGATCCGGGTGAGATGTTTGATGATGGAGAAGGAGGTATGCCTATGCTTGAGGTTGGTATGAGAGTTCGTATTCTAGTGCCGTTTGAAGATGGGGGATATAGAGAAGGGATCATTTATGAGTGCTGTCCTGGGCGCCCCTGGCCCTGGCATGTGTTGGTTGATGGATGGTCGGAAAAGTGGGGAGGAATTGCTTTTGCAGGGGAAGAGTTGGAGGCTCCTGGATGGAGTGTAGTGAAGAGGAGGCAATGAGGAGGCGTCGTTTATGCTCAACGTGGGTATGAGGGTTCGTATTCTGCTGCCGTTTGCGGATGGAGTGTATAGAGAGGGGGTTATTGTTGAGTATTGCGCTGATTGCGAGTGGCCCTGGCATGTGTTACCAGATGGGTGGGAGGAAGGGGTTGATTATGCTGAGGAGGAGCTAGCACCTGTGCGACCTGAGCCAGTTGAAATAAGTGCGTTATGGGGTGAACTTTGGAACGAGGAGAAGCGTTGTAGAGCAATTCGTTGGGGTGGCGTACCTGTTGCGGACGAGGGGCGCTTGCCCTAATGACGTACCTCACCACACCCCCCATCTCTCGCCCAATGTGGAGGTGCAACGACTGTGGGTGTTTGCCTGGGTGGAGTGGTTGGGCCTCTCTCCCGGTGGCGGGTGCGCTTGTACGCGGCGGTGGGGTAGGGGCCCCGCCGAACGACGTACAAGCGCCGGGGCCTTCCCTTGACCCTTATAAGAACATATCACACAAGTACTGTTAATACATTATCGTGAACCTCTCTTGACAAGGCCAATGATGAGGAGGCACGAGCCGCAGAGGAGAAATGACATCGTAATTCTCTCGAAGAAACCAGGAAAATCATGGATGGAGTAAATAATTGGTCGTAGTAGTGCAGGTGTAAGAAGTGTTCCAGCAATTGTGGTAACTAAAATGAGGACTGAAATAGCGATAAGAGAGACTCCGGTGATAATGAGCTTGCGGTAAGGTGGATCAGAGCGCATATATATCACCTCAATGTCGAATAATAACGGTTACGTGCAGTAAAGTATAACAGGTTCAGCTTTCATAAAGCAAGGTAGAAAGAGGGGGAATAGTGCCTATGGAAAATGAAGTAGCATTGAAGCAGGATCGGCGATTATGGCGGGTGCCAACACTGGAAGAGCAGGCAGATACAGCGGAAAAGCATGGGGTGGATACGCTGCTCTACTGTCGGGATCGCTGGGCGGTACGGCACTGGTGGGTACATAAGGAAACAGGTGAGAAGCAACGGGCGCGGTGCAATCGGTGGGAGTGTACCTATTGTGGGCCGCGCAAGGTGGATTTGTGGCGGCAACTGGTCAAGCAAGCCGAACCAACGTTGTTTTTGACGCTCACGAAAGCTGGCAAGACGGTCGAAGAGGCTGCGCGTGCGCTCACCACGTTTGTGCAGGCATTGCGTCGGGGATCAAAAGGGAGAGGGCCGAACCGTGTAGGGGCGCGTCCGGCCTATCCTGTGGAGTATTTTGCAGTGCTAGAGGAACATGCGAACTTTCAGGAGAACGGGTTTCACTGGCATCTGCTGATTAAGGGCGTGGATCATATCCCGTATGATGAGGTGATTGTGCCGCTGTGGACCTCGGCGGTGTTCGGCAAGGATCGCCAGCACTTACGCAAGGTCTACGAAAAAGATGGGGAAGAGGTGCGAGAGGAGCGGTATGGATGGGTCGAGCGGATACGCAATCAGCGAGCTATTGGGTATGTGACCAAATATCTCACGAAAGCTGTGGGAACAGGTCGGCGTGGTGTGAAGCAGGTCAAGCATAAGCAGCTTCAAGCAGTGCTTGACCCGATTGGTGATGGGGGTTATGAGTATCGAGCGCGTGTGGATGAGCAGGGGGACGTGGTGACGGAGATAACGGAACATGTGAAAGAGGTGGTCAGTAAGGCGCATCGCGTTCGCTACTCGCGTCAATTCTTCCCAGAAAGTGTGGCAGAGATGCGCAAACGGCTCTTCGCTGGCCTGGAAGGGGCATCAGAACAGGGTGATGACAAGCCAATAGAGGAAAATGTGGAGCAAGAAGAGGAGGGGTCGCCCTGGCAACTGATGGAAATGCAAGAAGAGGAGGTCAATATTGAAATTTATGAACAACAGCGATCTATGCAACTGTTGAGTGAGATAGATGAGGCGGGAGAAGATGATCTTGTGAAAGTGGATCAACTGAAGCGTGAGGCGCTGGCAACGGTGTCGGAAGAGGTTCGGGAACTGAAGAGGGATGTGTACCGACAACGAAAGCGGCGGCGCTTGTTAGAAGTGCTTGAGGATATGAATGAGGGTCGCTGTTTCTTATCCAGGCGCGTGATTAACATCTGGTGTTATCAGCGTCAATACGCTCGGCGTGCTGCCTGATGGATGAAGTAGCGTCTTTTCACTTTATAGAAAACAAGGAGGTGGCCTATGGTTGAGAGAAGTGTAGTGTTTGTTCAGCCGGTACAGGTGACGGGTAATGTTGGTAGAAAAGGGAATGGTTCGTGTACTGATAAATTGCCTATAGAAGTGGTTGCACTTTTAGATGTGTTTGCTCGTATAGAGGTTCGTCGTCGGGCAAAGTTGGCTACTGAAGGGAAGGTGGTTTAATGGCTCGACAAAAGAAGCATAATAATCGTGTTTATCAGTTGGTGGGTGAGCCTGCTCCTGGTAGTATTATTGTTGGTTATGTTCGCTATAGTTCTGATATGCAGGACGCGTATACCCTTGCAACGCAGGAACGTGTGATTACTGAATTTGCAGAAAAGCGCGGTTGGGCGATTGCTCGTTGGTATGAGGAACCTGCGCATAGCGCAAAGTATGAGGATGTCGAGAAACGTCCTGTTTTCGCGCAATTGCTTCGTGATGCTGATGCAAAGAAGTTTCAGGGTGTGTTGTGCTATTCAAACAATCGTTGGGCGCGTAATGTCACGTTATCCACTTCATCTATTGCACGTTTGCGCCGCGCTAAAATTTGGTGGGCTACAGCCGACGGGCAGTTTGATATTGACCGTATTCAGGAAGACGCAGGTAGCATCATCCACACGATTGACTCTCAAATGAGTGAGGCATATGTACGTCAGCTTTCTAAGCGTACAATTGATGGCAAAGAGGATCGTGCTCGTGAGGGGTATCATAATGGTTGGGTTCCCTTTGGGTATCTTCCTCCTGAATATCCTGCGCCTCCTCCAAATGCAACTTCAACGTGGAAGCCTCCGCGTATGCCTGTTCGCCCTGACCCGGTGACGTTTCCAGCGCTGGTGCGCATTGGGGAGCTGGCGGCGCAAGGCTGGACAGATCGGGCGATTGCTGATGAGTTAGAGGGGTATATGTCCCGTACGTCTCGCTTTGGTGAGCGTAAGCTGACGAAAGATACGGTGGCGGCTATACGGCGTTCCTGGTTCCCGCGTGAGTTTGCTCCTGGCAGTGGTCACGGTACGATTGATACGCCTTCTGGTGAACTGGTCGAGGGGAAACATCAGGCTGCATGGCCCTATGAATTGTGGCAACGTATTGTCGAGGCGAAAGCGAGTAAGTATCGGCGTCCACGAAAAGATGCGCAAAAACGACCACATGAGTTCAGTCGCATCATTGTTTGTGCTGCATGTCGGCGTCCTTTGCGGGTATCGTTTGGACATAATGCAGTACCTTACTACCGTGATACGAGCGTTGAGCGCAAGTTGCCATGTTCAATACAGGGAAGCTTTTCTGTGAGAAGCAATTTCGTTGTGGCACAGTTTGGGGAGGTGTTGAGAGCTGTGGAATTGCCTGTTGAATGGCGTGAGGAGATTGGTAAGCGGTGTAATGCTGTGGCAGCAGCTGGCGATACTGAGGGGCAGCGTATACAGCAACGTCGAAAAGATTTAGAAGCAGAGCAAAAGAGAGTACTAACGCTCTTTACGAAAGGATACATTACTGAGGATGAGTTGGATCAACAGATGGGGCGCATGCGCGCAGAGTTGTTTGCTTTGCCGGTCGTAGTGGCTCAGGATACGCAGGAGGTGGTACAGGAAGCGCTTTCGATGGGCGAAACGTTGGGGCATATGGCCGATTACTGGAATGAAGCTATGCCAGAGGAGAGGCGTGATATTGTCTGGTCGTTGTTGAAGGTAGAGGGGTTGATCTATGATCTTGAACGGCAAGCCATTATTGGACTGTTGCCCCGTGATGGGGTGTTGGTAGTGTTGGCTATGGGGTTGGAAGCAACAAGGATGTGGGAACAACGTGACGGCGGGTTGTGGTTGCGTGAAGAGTACTGGCCTCCACGTGTTCAGGTTGGCCCTCGTGTACCGCCTCCACAAAAGCCAAGTATGACACCTGCGCAACAAGAGAGAGCGATTATGCTTATTCGGCAAGGGATGTCTCTGCGAGAGGTGGCGAAACTGTTTGATACCTCGTATCAATCGGTCTATCGTTTGGTGAAGAAAGCAAAGTTGTTTGTAGAGCGGCCTGAGTAGTAAAATAAAAAAGCACCTGAGTTCTACAACTCAGGTGTCATACTGGTATACCTTCGGAACTGACGAGTGGCTGGTATGCCTAAGTGCAGAGAGATTGCCCTTCCTCCGGGCCTGTCTATCATGGCCTCGTACATTTCTGATAGTCTCTCCTGATTTCTGTTTGTCTTGTCACCTAGCACTTCTTGTTGATGCAATAATTGATCTCTCCCTTCACACCGCTTGCATATTTGTATTCGTTTCGGTTACACTTCAATCTGAAGTTCCTCCGCAAGTTGAGTATCAGTCAATATATCAAAATGAGGTTCAAGGAAGATCTATGACGACGATTTACGATATTGCAAAGGCTGCGGGAGTGACAGCGACGACTGTTTCTAACGTGCTTTCTGGCAAAGGATCGGTCGGTGCGGCCACCAAAGCACGGGTTCTCAAATATGTCCAAGAACTCGATTATCAGCCTAACCTCATTGCACGCAGTTTGATTAAGGGACGTACTGGCGTTATTGGCCTAGTCGTGGGTGATATGAACAATCCGTTCTATGCTGAGACGACAGCCGCTGTTGAACGCTTGGCCTACACCGCTGGTTTACGCGTCTTTACTACGACCTTCTCTGGAGAAGATCAGGTGGGACAGAAGCTGCTCGAAGATCTCATTTTACGGCAAGTGGATGGCATCCTGGTCACTTCTGGTAGTTGGAGTGAGCAACAAACCATTCGCTCGGTGTCCGCCATGCAGCTTCCTATTGTGTATTGTTTCTGGGAAGGTACACAGCCCACTTCCTTGCTCTCTATTGCCCTTGACTTCAAGCAAGGTGGGTTCTTGGCAGGGCAACATCTGCTCTCGCTAGGGCATCGACGGGTGGGTGTGATTACCTGTTTCGATAGTGAAGGAAATGATGCTCATGGTATTCGTGTCGCCGGTCTTCAAACCGCGCTCTCCCAGCACGGTCTTCTCCTTGACTCTACACTGTTGCTGAATGGACAGTCTTCGATGGAAGGCGGGAAAGTAGCGGCCTATAAACTGCTTACACATCCTGATCCACCGACCGCCATCTTTGCTACTACCGATGCAATGGCTATTGGGGCGATGACAGCCGCCTGGGAACTTGGTTTGCAGATCCCACGTGATCTCTCTGTTGTCGGACTCGATGATATTTCGCTGGCAAAATATGTGGTGCCATCCTTAACCACCATCACTATCGATAGAGTGGCCGTCTTATCGCACGCTATCAAATTACTGCTGGACTCTATTGACGGCCAGCAAGTCACCTCGCCGCCCCCTTTTTCCGTTTCTCTTGTCATACGTGGCTCAACTGGTCGATGTCCTTGAGAGCTTATTTGGCAACCGATTGCTTTTGCAATGGGTGAGGAGATTGCTTGCTCAGAAGCTATATCATGATGTGGTAGTTGGCAGTCGAAAAGGCTGATACGGCCCTTTGAGGGTGAAAACAAAATGGAGCGGGATTCTCTTCACGTATCTATTTGTTGGTGATTTGGGTGTAAAAAAGGATGAAAACGCATCTAATGGTTTGTGAAGAAAGCAAAGACTGAGGCGCGGTCTGCTGAGTAGTAAAAAAGCACCTGAGTTCTACAACTCAGGTGTTACGCTGGTGCGTCTTAGGACGGAACCGACGGGATTTGAACCCGCGATCTCCTGCGTGACAGGCAGGCATGTTAGACCACTACACCACGGCTCCTGATGGCGCTTTTTACCACGCCTTACGAGAGAGAATGATACCAGACTCTCCTCATCCTGTCAAGCCTTTTTATGACGAAATTTGTTCAGGAAATAAGTCAGGCTCCATCCTTCTACTACTTGATAGAGGGATGGAGCCTGACTCAGAGGTGGTTACGTTTCTCCTTGTTTGTCTGACTACTGGTTTGTAGTGGTAGCCACAACGGTTGGTGTAGCCGTCGCATCGTTGGTCGTCGTTGTGGCGGTTACAGTTGGCGTTGTGGTTGTTGTCTGGGTATTCCCGTTGTTCGTTGTAGTGGTAGCCGCAACGGTTGGCGTAACGGCGACATTATTGTTCGTCGTCGTGGTCGCCTGGTTGGCCGTCAGCGTCACAGTTCCCGTTGCGCCATTTGCTGTAATCGCGCCACAGCCAACGATCTGATTGCCATCGGTGATTGCCAGGAACCAGTTCGTCGGCAAGGTATTTCCCTGCACATTGCGGATCAGCGCAAAGGCATTGATATTGCCCTGGCGATCAGTTGTCTCCTTTTGTGAAAGGACCGGTTTGCCGGTGCAACTGTCAGGCGAGACTGTAACCGTGACCTGTTTGCGTGCATTATTCGGATAATTGAGCTTCATCACCAGGACAGTGCTATGGCTCTGCGTATACAATTTCACGGTCGCTGAACCTTTGACAACATTTGTTGTCGGCGTGGTCGTGGTTGCCGTTGGGACCGGGGTATTGTTCGCGAAAGTTGCAGCGGTCACGACCCCATCGGCACCCGTTGTCAGCGTGATGGGGTTCTGGATTTTGAGCAGGCCGACGCAGTTGATGCCATCAGCGCTCAGGCTAGATGCCAATCGGCTTGCCAGGAAGGTAAAGAGATTGTTAGCTGCTCCGGGATCGGGAGAAGGCTGGTTCTGGAAGGCCTGCATATTAGCCTGTAAGCGTGGCATACCAACATTGATCAAATTGGTGCAGTACGTGGCAGTATCGGCATCGCGGAGGTTGCGTACAGTTGGTTGGTCAACACCAGCACGGTAGGCGTTCGTCTTTCCGATATCCAGTTTGCCGTTGTTGAGAACCATCGGGTCGCCAGCAGGGATCAGAGCTACCGGTGCTGCCTGATGTGCCGCTGCCTGCAACTCATCCAGTGGCAGAGCAGAGACGAGAGTATTGTTATCGGTCAGATCAGGAGCCTGCCAGGATTTGCAGCCGAGGGCAGGATCAAGGAAGCGGGTGAGCAGGGCATTATCGCTTGGATTGCTGATAACGTTCGGGTTATTGAGCTTTGCTTTATTAGCCGCTGAGAACTGGGCCGTCTGGCCGTTAGCTGTCACCAGGTATTGCGTCTGCACATTGTCGCTCTGGTCCATATCAACAACGAAGAAGTCGCGCGATGTGGGACAGTCTTTGCCATCGTTAGCTGTTCCCAGAGCCGGAACCGTTATTTTGCCAGCTTTGATCGCTGCGTTGGCTACCTGGAAGAAGGCTGGAGCATTACAGTAGGCGAACTGTCCAAAGACGCTGCCACCTGTGCCGTTGACACAGTTTCCCGATGCCCCTCCTCGAATGTTGAAGTGGTGGTTGCGTGCGCGGTGAGATTTCACCAGCGTCAGGTTGTTGGCATTGTAGCCAAACCAGATACCTACAACGGCATTCCTGGGCAAGTTAGGAACGACGGGCTGGACTGCTGGTTTGGTTCCCTGGTCAACTACCAGTGGAGCATAGATCGATATTTTGCCAGTTGCAGGATCGATGATCGCCGCCTGAACAAAGGCCGATTGGTTGGCGTTGGCCTCATGGCAGGCTCCCTGCTTGGGATCGGTCGCAGCCAGTTGATAGGGTGTTGCTAACCCTTGCGCGGTCAATGGATTGTTAGGAATGACAAGCGAACAATCCGGGTTGTCTTCCTGAGCAGCGTGTGAGGCGAACTGAGTCGAGAGGAATACGCCTCCGGCTATCAGGGCAAGTATCACCGGGATGCTAATGCCGATAAGGAGAAGCGGGGAGAAGCGACGCTTTTTGCTCGAAGGCCCTTCGAGCGCCGTCACAGGGTCGCGTGGTTTCGTGAGCATGTCTAGTTCCTCTAATCTTTACAAATTTTTGCGCTGCTTGTGCAGTGTGTAGCGCTGGCGACCTGTTCTTCAAACATACGATCATCGGGTAGAAAAGACAGGCCACTTTTCATTGACGCAGTTAAGATGTTCCATCAAGGTTCGCTAACCAGCCATCCTATCAGGATGTACAAAGGTGAAATATGTTGCTGCGTTCTGGGTCGAGATCGAAAATATTTTCTGAACACAGGTATACCATACTTTTTGCCTCATCCTTGCTGGATTCTTTCTCTACTACTCGAAAAGTACTAATGTGTAGTTGAGAAATCTCAACCACACAAATTTTTGAATGGTAAATACTGGCTATATAAGTAAAAATAAAGCTGGTTATACGTATAGGGCTGTTTTGGTACTCTCGGGGAGAGTATCAACGGATTGCGTGACGAAAAAGAGAGCAAATAGTGATAAAAATGTGACGCCTGTTAGAAACAGACAATGCTTGAAAGCAGTAAAAAGAAGTCCTATAATTAAGAAGACCTAAGTAAAATGGAATGGAGCATAAAACATGAAATTTGGCTATTTCGATGACAGTAATAAAGAGTATGTCATCACTACTCCGCAAACTCCCTATCCCTGGATCAACTATCTTGGCTCCGAGAACTTCTTCTCCCTGGTTTCACATACCGCCGGTGGATATTCTTTCTATAAAGATGCACGGTTCAGACGCATTACCCGCTATAGATATAATAATACGCCTCTCGATAGTGGGGGGCGCTATTTTTATATCAACGATCAGGGCGATTGCTGGACCCCCGGTTGGCTGCCTATGAAGCAGGAGCTTGCAAAGTACGAGTGCAGACATGGTCTGGGCTATAGCCGCATCTACGGCGAAAGAAACGGCGTTGGCGCTGAAGTACTCTTTCTTGTTCCGCTGCATGCCGACTGCGAAATACAAAGAGTCAAGCTGATCAATACGACTGACGCGCAAAAAGACATCACGCTCTTCTCCTGTGTTGAGTTCTGCCTCTGGAATGCGCTGGATGATATGACCAACTTTCAGAGAAATTTTAGTACTGGAGAGGTTGAGATAGAGGGTTCTACTATCTACCATAAAACTGAGTATCGGGAGAGAAGGAACCACTACGCTTTTTACCATGTCAACGCAGATGTGGCGGGATATGATACCGATAGAGAGAGTTTTATCGGGGTGTATAACGGATTTGACACACCTCAGGTCGTGTTGCGGGGCGAATCAACGAATTCGCAAGCGATGGGCTGGTCTCCTATTGGCTCTCACAGCCTTGCCGTCTCGTTGGAGCCGGGCGAGACAAAAGAGTATATCTTTGTGCTGGGCTACATCGAAATGCCTGAGCAGGAAAAATGGCAGGCACCAGGAGTAATCAATAAGCAAAGAGCTTCTGCTGTGATCGAACAGTTCAAGGACGCGGAAAGCGTGAACACAGCCTTGAGTGCCTTGCAAGAGCGCTGGAATGATCTGTTGTCGCGCTATAGTGTGCAAACGGGCGATGAAAAGCTCAACAGGATGGTGAATATCTGGAACCAATATCAATGTATGGTGACATTTAACCTTTCGAGAAGTGCCTCCTACTTTGAGTCCGGCATTGGTAGAGGGATTGGCTTCAGAGATTCCAACCAGGATATTCTCGGCTTTGTGCATCAGGTGCCAGATCGGGCGAGAGAGAGAATACTGGATCTCGCCGCGACACAATTTGAGGACGGCAGCGCCTATCATCAATATCAGCCCTTAACGAAAAAGGGCAATAGCGATATCGGTGGCAACTTCAACGATGATCCTCTGTGGCTGATTTTGTCAACCACCGCATATATCAAAGAGACAGGCGATGTGGGCATTCTGGATGAAATCGTCTCTTTTGATAATAACCCGGACAAAAAAGCGAGCCTGTTCCAGCATCTCAAAGCCTCCTTCTACCACGTCGTCAACAATCTGGGGCCACACGGCCTGCCCCTTATTGGGAGAGCCGACTGGAACGACTGCCTGAACCTCAACTGCTTCTCAAAAGTTCCCGACGAATCGTTCCAGACTACGACCAGCAAAGATGGGAAAGTGGCGGAGTCGGTGCTGATCGCTGGTATGTTTGTCTTTATTGGCAGCGAATTTGTTCAGCTCTGTGAGTATCTGGGCCTGAACGAAGAGGCAGAGGCGGCTCGTCGCCATAGAGATTCCATGCAGGAGACCGTGTTAAAGTATGGCTACGATGGTAACTGGTTCCTGCGTGCCTACGACGATGCAGGCGACAAAGTGGGCAGCCGCGAGAATGCGGAGGGGAAAATTTTTATCGAGACGCAGGGTTTTTGTGTCATGGCCGGTATCGGCCTCGAAACGGGCGAGGCGCAAAAAGCACTGGATTCGGTGAAAGAGCATCTGGATACCCCGCATGGTATCGTACTGCTGCAACCCGCCTATACTCGCTACTATGAAAACCTCGGCGAGATATCGACCTACCCGCCCGGCTTCAAGGAAAATGCAGGCATCTTTTGTCATAACAATCCCTGGATTATGATTGCCGAAACACAACTGGGCAGGGGCGAGAGAGCCTTTGAATATTACGCGAAGATCGCTCCCGCCTATACTGAGGAGATCAGCGAGATTCATAAAATGGAGCCATATGTCTATGCACAGATGATTGCTGGCAAAGACACTCCGAAGCATGGAGAGGCCAAGAATTCCTGGTTGACCGGTACCGCAGCATGGAATTTCATCGCCATCAGCCAGTGGATTCTGGGGATCAAGCCAGGATATACTGGCCTTGTTGTTGATCCCTGCATCCCGTCCGCATGGGATGACTTTGCAGTCCAGAGATCGTATAGAGGCACAACCTACCAGATTACCGTGAAGAATCCCCAACATGTTTCAAAAGGGATAAAAGATGTGATTGTAGATGGAAAAAGCATCGATGGAAATGTGTTGCCTGCTTTCGATGATGGGCAAGAACATCGTGTTGAAGTGATCCTGGGGAAATAGAGGCGAAAGAGTATCAGGGAAGCAGATGAATTCGCTTCCCTGGTATACATTTAATACACGATGATGTCAGGTGCGGTATAATGGAGAAGCACAGTTAGGTGCGGGATTTGCTGGTTACTCGGAATGGAAGGGTGAGCGATATGGCAGCACAACAACCCGAAGTTTCTCTCTCCCCGTCCATAAAGGATGAGGCGCGTAGCATTGCTTGTGTGATCTGTCAGGCTGTCTATGTACCCTCGCTGCGGCATGAGCATCTCTTGCTGGCTCCTGCTGCCCTGGAGTCGGCGTTTATGGGGATGTGCCATTTTTGCTTTCGCTGTCGCCGTCCCGCCTGTCCCGAATGCTGGGATGATGTACATGGCGTCTGTGGTCGTTGTGGAAGCGAGAGCCAGTTGCCTTTCCGCCGCGACGTTGCTCCATTGAGTTCGCAACTCGTTACCGCATCCCGACAAGCACAACTGGAGCGGGAGACGGCGGCATTGTTGCCCGTTGCGCCTCTTGTTTGTATTACCCCGGGCCCGTTTCGCCGTGTACTTATTGAGCAGCGCGCGACGGCTCCCATTCCGGCAATAGTGCAGAGCATGGTCAGCAGGCCGGGGTGGAGAGGGACAACCCAGACCATCCCAGCAGTCAAGATCGATGAGATGCGAACACGGCCAGAGGCAAAGAGCAGGCGGGCCAGCAGTTTTCGACGGATTGCTTCGACTCTATTGAGTATCGTGCTGGTGATGCTTATTTTGCTTATTGTGGCCGCATCTATTTCTGAAAATATAAACATATTTATTGCCAGTACTCTTCACGTTGACATTCGCGCCGAGATAGCGTATCTTTGGCAACTAATTACACAGCTATTTTAACGAAATTGCCTGGTTCTGTTGAGTTATGATTATGGGTGTGGAGGAGCAGAACCCATCTCATTTCCTGTATGATTGAAGAGGTTGGTGTTATGGATATCCTGGTGGATGGTTACAATGTAATTAAAAATAATATGATGTTTCATGCTCTGGAGATCAAAAATCTGGCGAACGCACGCGATTTATTGATACGACAACTAAAGAATCGCTATCGTCATAGCGAGCATAGGATCATTGTGGTCTTTGATGGTGATGGCAAGCGAGAGCAGGTGTATCATGAGGATCATATTCGGATTATCTTTTCGCAACATGGCGAGACAGCTGACGCGGTGATCGTGCGCCTGGCAACGCAAGCGCGACAAGCAGGTAGACGTGTAGAAATGTATAGCGATGACGCAGAAATCTGCGAGAACGTCCAGCAGCAAGGAGGCAGCACGCGCACAACAGGGTTATTAACACAGCAGTTGACCAGGGGACCACATGACATGGTGACGAGAGTAATGCACCGACAGGCCATGCGCAAGATGTACGGTATTGATCCTATGTATAAGGGTGACGACGAAGAAGAGATTACTCCTCATCCTGGCAAGAAGCAGGGAAAGAAGAAATCTCGCCGTCGGCGATAGGGCTGGCAAGCTGGCAGCAGACATTTGCCATACCCTCCGCCATATCTCCATGCAGCCTTATTTCTGTGCGACTGACGAGACTTTCTCCACTGAATCACTTGCAGGGGCAGGAGCCTCTTGATGGTTGGACACCTTCTGTGTGTTGTGAGATGAGCCAAAGCGCGTCTGAAGGACATAGGTAAATGCCTCGAAGAAGATTTTCTTGGACATTTTTGATTTGCCCTCGCGCCTGTCCTCAAAGATGATAGGCGTCTCCACTATTCTATATCCACGTTGCAGCACCCGATAGGCCATCTCCACCTGGAAGCCATAGCCCTGTGTCTGAACGGTTTCCAGGCCGATATTTTCCAGTACTTCGCGTCGATAGCAGCGGTAGCCTGCGGTGCAGTCCTGTATGGGCATGCCCAACATAAAGCGAACAAAAATATTGCCGCCACCACTGATAAAACGGCGGAAGAGGGACCAGTTAGCCGTGCTGCCACCTTGAATATAGCGGGAGCCAATTACCAGATCGGCATCCTCGATCTTGCTGAGAAAATCGGGCAAATAGCGTGGATCGTGCGAGAAGTCCGCATCCATTTCAAATGCGGCATCATATTTGTGCTCGATTGCGTATTTAAACCCCGCAATATACGCCGTGCCGAGGCCAAGTTTACCGGCGCGGTGCAAGACCTGGATACGCGAATCCTGCTCGTGGAGATCGTCGGCGAGTTGACCGGTCCCATCGGGTGAGTTGTCATCAACGATGAGAATATCTGTTTTGGGAGCATTCGAGAAAATCGCCTCTACGAGAGAAGGGAGATTCTCTTTTTCATTATAAGTAGGAATGATGATTAACGTTTTCATACAGTTGTTTCTCCAGTGTGTGCCGACGACGGTGTGAGGGCCGCCGTGCGTTCGTCCAGGGGCGATATGTGAGCATGTTGCTTTGCCGCCTCTCGATCATCCCCCTCAATTGGTGTGGCGTCAATGCCCGGAAAAGCGCGGAAGAGAAGGACTGCACCGACTCCGACGAGGAGACCAAACCAGAGGGTGCAGAGTCGGATCAACAGTGTTGCCGCGCCTCCTAGAGTAGCTGACGTTGATACTAAGAGCCGAGTTAATCCTAACATACTCCCATCGGCGGTCCCCAAACCTCCAGGTAGGCCAGAGGCCGAGCCGATCAACGATGAGACGGCCAGAATAAACATCGTCTTGATAAAGAGATCGAGGCCACCTGCCACTCCGAGGCCGTGATATACGAAGTAGAGGGCCACGCATTCTCCCGACCAGGAGATCAGGCCGATAGTGATCGCCAGTAACAATGGTTGCCATTGCAGAAGTATGTAAGAACTCTCGTAAAATGCACGCAGCCAGTGTGCTGCTCGTGCGATTCCTCGAATACGTTCACCTCGTTCTAAGAGAGCGAGGGAAAGCGTCCGGTTTTGAATCAGGATGATACCTGTTACACCAAGAACTAGCAGGACGAGTAACGGTTCCCAACCAAAGCGGTAGAGTAACAGCCCCATCGATGCCAGACCGAGCATTGCGATCCCGTCAGTGAGTCGCTCTGCAACAATGATTGGCGAGGTTTGGCTGATGGGCACCCCCGTCGTACGTTTAAGAAAATAAGACTTGAGTAGTTCTCCCACCTTGCCAGGCGTAATAGCCATCGAGAGTCCTGATAAAAAGATCAGCAGACTTCTGCCGATGGGGAGATGAATCTGTAGCCGTTTTAAATAATACTGCCACTTCACGAAGCGTCCGCCGTAATTGAAGGCGGTGAAACCCAGGATGAGCGGCAGATATTCCCAGCGGAAATGAGCCAGTGCAGCGAGCATACGCGGGGCGTCTGCATAGAAGGCGATGCCTGTCATGACTACAAAGGCCAGTACTAGCGAAAAAGCTATGCCGGAACGAATTTTACGCGTTAGCAACAACTACAGGCTCCATTAATCAGGTAATAGATAGAGAACAGCGATGACCGCTATAACACAAATCAAAACGGTTGCGAGGATATGTCGGTCACGCAGTAGGACTTCTTCTGGACTTCCGCCCTCCTTTTTCATATATACAAGGTACATATACCGAAATATGCCATAAAGGACGCAGGGGACGGTGATCAGCAAACGATGATTGCCGGTTGATCCCTGGATAGTATAGAGGCTATAGGCCATTACAGTTGCGGCAACGACAACCGTGATCATCTGATCGAGCATAGGAATACTATACTCTTGCAGAATACGGCGGTGATGGCTGGCCTCACCCTGAAGTAGAACCAGTTCGTTGCGCCGTTTCCCCAATGCCAGAAAGAGGGAGAGCAAACAGGCGACCATCAAAAGCCAGGGTGAGACGCGAACTGGGATGGCAACCGTACCACCCAGGGTGCGCAGGACGAAACCGCTGGCTATGATGAAGACATCGATCAGCACCACATGCTTTAAGTTGATGCTATACAGGACCATGAGTAAGAGATAGGCAATAATCGAGAGGGCAAAGAGGACATTGCCGCCGCCGAGCGAGGCGTAAATATCCGGTTCCGTTCCCTGCTTGACAAGCGGTAACTGGAAAAGCATGAGCGTCAACGCAGTGCAGGCCAGGATCAGTATCCCCATTGCGACGATAGCCCAGGAGATGGGTAGTCGTCCCGAAGCCAACGGGCGCAACCGCTTGACTGGATGTTGCTTGTCTTTTTCCAGGTCCAGTATATCGTTAAGCAGATAGATACTGCTGGAAGCGAGGCAGAAAGCCACGAATGCCAGTGCTGTGCGTTCAAAAGCAGCAACATTAAACAATTGTTGCGAAAAGATGAGGCCTACAAAGACGGCAAAGTTTTTGGGCCATTGCCTGGGGCGTAATTCGGAAAACAGGGCCAGAAATCTGTCCCAGATTCCTTGTCTGGTCAGATCAGGTGTAGCAGGAGGATTGGGATTGTTCTCTTGTGCTGCTTGCTGGTTATTTTGCGATGTAACCACTTTCTCCAAGAAGACCTCATTCCTTACAAAGCAATACACTATGATATACCCGATGTACTTCTGGCATACTTCTGATTTAATTTGGGAACGTACCGTCCCGATAGGGGGTAACAGGGAACCCAAAAGTCCAGGTTGGCGTGCCAGAACTAATAAATGCGCCGTTTCAGATCGTTCAGCTTATGGACGGTGACGCGATGCTTATCTGTACTGATAAAGCCCTTATCGGTGAAATATCCCAACACTTTATTAACGCTTTCGCGCGATGCACCCACCATTGAGGCCAGTTCGGATTGGGTGAGGCGCATATCGATCAATGTGCCGCCGCCAGGCTGTTGCACACCATGTGTCCCTGCCAACTCTAACAGCTTCTTCGCTACTCGACCGTATACATCCAGGAAGATAAGATCTTCAACCTGCTGATCGGTGTTGCGCAAGCGTTTGGAAAGCACCTCTAATACCTGAATGGCAATTTTGGGGTTGCGCATAATGGAGCTATGAAAGTCGCTTCGTTGCAGCGTGTAGCACTCAACTCTCTCCAGCGCGATCACGTCGGCGGAGCGCCCCAGGCCGTCCAGAAGAGATAGTTCACCAAAACATTCGCCTTTGCCTAAGACCACAAGCGAGATTTCCTGACCGTCGGGACTGATGAGGCAAATTTTGACTTTACCTTCTTTGATGACGTACAATACCTGTCCAGGGTCGTCACGATGAAAGATCACTTCCCCTGAACGGAATGCGCGGCGCTTGACAACGCTTGCCAACTCCTGGATGTCGTCATCGCTCAGCCCGGCAAAAAGGTGAACCTGTTTCAGGTATGTGGACTCGTTATCTGCCTCCATCGTCTTTTTCCTTTATCATTTGCGTGAACATATTTACTTAGGTGTCGCCATCATAGCATAACACTTCTCTACATGCAATTGGTGGGAATGTACGCAGGGCTTTTCAGTTCTCCGCTCAAAGGGGGGCAGGGGTCTCCCTGCCGGGGTCTGGGGTGTCCCCAGTTTCCTTCCCTCCTTCGCGCGCCGCCTGCGGCGGCGCGCAAAAGAGAAGAAAAAAGGTTTTTGCGGGGACACCCCGCACCCTGGCAAAGGGCTGCCGCCCTCTGCACTCCTGCTAGATGGGAGAATTGGAAAGCCCTGAATGTACGGATCAGGTCATAGACGAGAAAAAGGACAGGTGAGCAGGCTCTATGGTGGTTCTCCCCGCTGTGTGCTATAATATCTGAGTACACAGGTCGGAATTAAGACATTTATCTTTAATTTTGTGGATTTTATGAAAAGGAGGCAGCAGTCGCAAAAAGAGAGACGGCTGCTCATGAGGATAAGGTATGGCGGATACAATTACTGCCGACATGATTATTCATGATGTGGTGACGAAATATCCCAACACGGTGAAGGTCTTTCACGGACATGGCTTGCCCTGTACGGCCTGCTCCGTTGGTTCCCGCGAGAGCATCGCGGGAGGTGCGCGCACTCATCGTTTCACTCCTGAGAAGCGAGATCAGTTGTTGTCAGACCTCAATGCGGTCATCCATGGAGAGATTCCTTCGGTCGCGCCAAAGAAGGCTCCGGTTGGTAAAGGTATTCCTTTGAACATTCTTTCCGCAGATCCTAATCGCAAGATCAAGCAGGTGATCGCGATTATGAGCGGAAAAGGTGGCGTGGGAAAATCGCTGGTAACAGGGCTGCTGGCGGTGTCTTTGCGACGACAGGGACAGCGTGTGGGCATTCTCGATGGCGATATTACGGGACCAAGCATCGCTCGTATGTTTGGCACAACTGGCAGCCCCACCAAGTCGGCCAGTGGTGGCATCGAGCCGCTGCGCAGCAAGGGCGGGATCAAAGTCATGTCGATGAACATGTTCCTCGAAAAAGAGAGCGATCCGGTCGTCTGGCGCGGTCCGATGGTCTCCAGCGCCATTAAGCAATTCTACAGTGATGTCGATTGGGGCGATCTCGATTACTTGCTGGTCGATTTGCCTCCCGGCACTTCCGACGCGCCTATGACCGTTATGCAGGCGCTTCCGGTTGATGGTGTCGTCGTCGTCTCGTCGCCGCAAATGCTGGCAACGATGATTGTGATGAAGTGCATCCATATGGTTCAGCAACTCAAGGGTGTGATCGTGGGCGTCGTTGAAAATATGGCCTACTTCGAGACTCCTAATGGTGAACGGTACGAGATCTTTGGTGCCAGCAATGGCACGGAGCTGGTCTCTATGACTGGCGCTCCGCTGCTTGGACAACTGCCGATTGATCCCTCGCTCGCCGCGCTGTGTGACTCCGGCCGAGTCGAGGAGTACTATGCTGAGGCATACGAACTACTCGCCGCCAATTTCATCAGCACGTTAAAGATCAAACGCTAAGCTCGTCGCGAAGGGCAATTACTAATATTGCCCTTCGCACCTCTCCTGTTTTATTATCTTCTTTTGCATTTATCTCCTAAAATCTCTGCCTGGCTTGACTCCATTCCCTTTCCATGTGTGGCACTGCCATATATCCTCGGGTCGTTCCTGGAATTCTCTAGAAGTTCTGGCATGGTAAATACCCCCTATTTCTCAGCCAGAGAATGAACACGGAAGAGCGAAAATATGGCCAGAGAAGGTGATTTGATCGCTCCTATATGTTATAATAAGAGCAGTTTGAAGAATAAGTTTTCCATTTTTGAATGTCACCAATAGAAAGTATTTCGGTAAATAACGAAATAAAGTCGTGAGTATTTATGCGAGGGGATGTTTGTATGCAGGGGACCATGCACGGTGTGAAGACTATTTTGCTTGTGGAAGATGATTCAAGCAATGCAGAAATGCTCGAACTTCTGATCCATACCGAAACCCCCTATCATGTGTGGGCGTTTCAAAGTGCGGCAGACGTACTGGAACGCCTGGAAGAAGTGAAGGCATTGCAGCCTGCCCTCTTCCTGCTTGATTATCATCTCTCCTCCATGACCGCCCTTGATCTCTACGATCGTTTACATAGCACCGATGGATTAGAGCAGATCCCCGCTATGGTTATTACTGCCAGTCTGGTGAACGAACTGGAGCCTGAATTTATGCGGCGGAATATTCCTCTCTTTTACAAGCCTTTTGAACTTGACGATTTTCTTTCCTCTCTTTCCCGCTGTTTGCAAGACTAGCTGTTTCTGCTGCAACACTCATTTTGTCGTATCTTGCGTGTCTGGGGAACTGCTGCTGCGTAATGGAACGCTGGTGCTTCTTCCCTGTCTCATTTTTATGCTTTGATACGTGTCAGAGATATATTTCACTCACCTGTAAAGTTTTATCGCTTTGTTGACCTCATGCTATAGTAGAGCTGAAGAATTGTAGTACCTGAATAGTAATAATGGTGATAGTTGTGCAGCATGACAAGCTGTAAGGAGCATCGTAGCTATGGACAACATGATATCCGCAAAGGCTGTCAGGACAAATATCCCGGCCAGAATGGATCGCCTTCCCTGGAGTGGATGGCATTGGCTCGTCGTCATTTCGCTTGGTATTACCTGGGTTCTTGATGGACTTGAGGTGACTATTGTTGGCGCGATTGCCGGTGTTCTCAAGGAGCCGCAGACGTTGCATTTTACCGATGTGGAGGTTGGGGCAGCTGGTAGCGTTTATCTCGTAGGTGCTGTGATCGGGTCGCTGTTCTTCGGTCGCCTCACAGATATACTTGGCCGCAAAAAGCTTTTTATGATTACCCTGGCTGTCTATCTTGGCGCGACCATCTTAACTGCATTCTCCCCCAATTTCTACTGGTTTGCTGCCTGTCGTTTTCTGACTGGAGCTGGGATCGGTGGCGAATATTCAGCTATTAATTCAGCAATCGACGAACTTATTCCAGCACGTGTGCGCGGCTGGACAGATCTTGCTATTAACGGGACGTGGTGGGTTGGCACGGCCTTTGGCGCAATTGTGACCGTGTTTCTGACCAATCCTCGTCTGTTGCCTGTGGATCTCGGTTGGCGGCTCGCGTTTGGTCTGGGCGCGATTCTTGGACTGGCGATCCTGCTTGTACGTCGCTACGTCCCAGAGAGTCCGCGCTGGTTGATGATGCATGGTCGCTTCGATGAGGCTGATGAGGTGGTGAGTATGATTGAGCGAGAGGTGATGAGAGAGGATAAAATCAAGTCGTTGCCTGAGCCAGAGGGAAGTATGCTGATTCGTCCACAAGGGACGGTAAGCTTTTTGCAGATTGCGCGCACAATGATCAGCTTGTATCCTACGCGCTCGCTGCTTGGCTTCTCGCTAATGGTTGGTCAGGCATTCCTCTATAACGCCATTTTCTTCACCTATGGTCTGGTTCTCACGACGTTCTACCATATTCCGGCAAGTAACGTCGGATTATACCTCATTCCGTTTGCTATCGGCAATGTACTTGGGCCGCTCACCATCGGGCGTTTGTTCGATACACTTGGCCGGCGCAAGATGATCAGCTTTACCTATATCATCTCAGGTGTTCTGCTGGCGATTACCGGTTGGATGTTTGTGCAAGGGATGCTTGATGCGGTGACGCAAACAATTTGCTGGTCAATCATCTTCTTCTTTGCTTCGGCGGGGGCCAGTTCTGCTTACCTGACCGTTAGCGAGATCTTCCCGTTGGAAACGCGCGCGCTGGCAATTGCCCTCTTCTTTTCGGTTAGTACCGCTGCCGGAGCTACTGCACCGATACTGTTTGGACTTCTGATTCAGGGTGGCGTACGTAGCGTTTTCTATGGTGATCTGCTGGGCGCAGGTCTGATGGCAGCAGCAGGTCTGATCGCCGTCTTCTTCGCGGTCGATGCCGAGCGTAAGTCGTTGGAGAGTGTGGCTCGTCCGCTCTCGTTTGTAGAGGATGAAGAGATTGTGCTGCCGCATGCAACGTAGTCAGGGATAGCAGGCGAGTTACTATATACGATGGCTTCCCCTCTCTCGTTAGAGAGAGGAGAAGCCATTTTTGCAAGCTTTGTCGAACAGGTCATCCTGGCGTAACGCTTTTTGGACGCTTCCCCTGTATAGTTCAAGTGTGGAATGGTTGGGAATATATGTTGAAAAATAACGAAGAAAGCATAAATGATACAGGGAGTATAAAGAATATGTGCCGTCGTCGATTACTGCTATTGCTACTGGTGCCTCTGTTTCTGCTTCATGTGCTGGTATCGAGCGTTGTTGGTTGGGTAATTTTTGGCGACGATGGAGGTGCGTCAGCCAGAAGCAAGAAGACGATGCAGCAGGCATCGCCCACCGCTCAGGTCAATACTTGCATTACTCGCTCTGGCAGTGCTCAGTCTTCTCAGCGTGTGTCTGGCAATCCTCCTCAATATAGAACTGGCGTGGGCAAGATTGCGTTAGGCGTCGTCTTTGCCTCGTGTCAACATAAGATTCGCGCTGTCTGGACGCGTGCTACCGGATACAATGTCCATAAACTGGTCTGGCGTAGCCCCGCTTATGCAAATGGTGCCTGGCAGGAGATCAAGAAAAAAGGCTTCCAGACAGAGGAGACAATTACCCAGGTCCAACCTTCTACACGCTATACCTTTAAGGTCCAATCCTGCAAAGACGCCTGGATTCTGTTTTGCTCCGACTGGTCGCCGGCTGTGAGTGTCGGGACCGGGCCATAAAAGGGCAAAAGAAAGAGACATAGCAAAATTGCTACGCCTCTTTTCTCACAGGCTTCTCTCTATGATCACCACTTTCTGATTTTCTTTGGTGTTATCCGAATGGCCTGTGAAAAATCGGCGGCCATCGCAGCAGGCGTCGCCCATCCCTCATCCTGGATATGTGTTCCGTACTTTTCGACATATGCAGGCATCTCTACACTGATCTCTGGATCATTGACCAGTTCTGCCGTACCTTCAATGATGACGACATCTCCGCCACCATTGGTGCCGTCGAGCGCCAGGGTGACGCGTGGATTGTTTGGCAGGTTGCGGATCTTCTGTTTATTGGGCTGGCTGAAAATCAGGACGGTCCCATCCTTCCACAGGAACCAGACTGGTACAGTATATGGGCGTCCCTCTGGTCCTACGGTTGTGAGCCAGCCAATCACATCGGAACGTAAACGCTGTTCGGCATGCTGTCCCCACTCCGTCGTTACATCAAGCATGTAGAAAATCCTTTCCAGACATAAATAGATTGCAGCTTTTCAGATGCTAAATATATCTATATGTATGAATACACAGCACGCTTGCGATTTATTCCGTGAGCGTGCATTAGCGAAGCACCTGCCCGGTGAGCATCCATTCCGGCAATTCGAGTGGATGTTTCATTTCGGGAGCCAGTTGTGGCGTATAGGATCGTTCGTGTGTGCGGCGTTCAAAGTCAGCGCGTGCCGCCTGGCGGAGATCAGCATCGGTCAGGATGTCTATGCCGGTGGCAACCAGTAATCTTGCTGCCTGAATAGCTCCTTTTCTGCCGATACTCATACCGTGACTGGCGGTGGCAGCCCAGGTATGGACGGTGACTCCAAGCGGCATGGTTGGTATATTGCTGCCCATCGTGGGAGTATTCCAGCTGACATCGCCAACGTCTGTCGAGGCTCCAATATGAAAGGTATCAGGCGGAAGCGAGTTTACATGAGTTACCAGACCTTTTGGTTCAACGCCATAGCTGCGCTGCATCTCTCTGGCGAATGCCTGCTCCTCTTCTGTATACGTCGGCACGCCGAGGCGTTCGAGATGAAATTGCATACGCTCGCCCAGCGGCGTATTTGGCAGCAGATCATACAGCGCGGCATAGGCCACTGCCTTTACTTTTGTCTGAGTGGCGAGGGCGGCTCCTTCGGCTATTTGTTTGAGCCACACGACAGATTTTGCAACGCGCTCGGTATCGATATCGCGTATATAGAGTCGGATGCGTGCATAGTCTGGGACCACATTTGGAGCCTCGCCGCCTTTCTCGAAGACATAGTGGAGGCGGGCTGTTGGTTCGAGGTGTTCGCGCATGAGGTTGGCTCCATGTGCGAAGAGTTCGGCGGCGTGGAGGGCGCTGCGACCTAGCCAGGGCGAAGATCCGGCATGTGCGGTCTTGCCGAAGAACTCAATCTTCAGACTATTGGTTGCCAGCGATTTGATATGTGTCACTCTCGCCTCGTCTCCGGGATGCCAGTGCAGCGCGGCGTCAAGGTCGTTGAAGAGGCCTTCGCGCGCCATATAAATTTTTGCCCCTTCAGTTTCTTCTGCTGCACATCCATACAAGCGAATGGTTCCAGGGATGTTCTGTGCTACCAGTAGATTTTTGAGCGCGATAGCGGCCCCGATCGTTGCGGCACCAAAGAGATTATGTCCGCAGCCATGTCCGCTGGTCTTTTGATCCTTGCGAGGCTGCTGATAAGGTACGGCCTCGTTGCCGAGGCCGGGAAGCGCATCGTACTCGGACAGGATGCCCAGGATGGGCTTGCCGCTGCCCCATTCGGCAATAAATGCTGTTGGCACATTTGCGGTCCCGACGCTGGTGATGGTGAAGCCCTCAGCACGCAAAATATCGATGAGCATTTGTGCCGATTTTACCTCAACAAGGGAGAGTTCAGCGAGGTTCCACAGTTCATCGGCAATACGTTCAATCGTGGGCGTAACCTGTTCGACTGCCTGATCAACAATCTCGAAGCGGGGTAATGTCGTCATGGAAATAATCCTTCCTGGGAGAGAGAACAGCTTCTATTTTTGTAATATATAACAGAGCAGCCTATCACTACCAGCTATGGGGTGATGCGTCGCTCACTTAAAGAAGCCTGTTTGGTAGTTCTTGATGGAGGGTGCGCTGGGCATCAAGGAGAAATTCGCTTATGTATTGCTCGTGTGACAGTTGTATAAAAAATAGGGCGACTCGTAGCGACCAGATCGAAACCGAAAGGAAAAATCGTTCTCGTTGTTGTCTGTTAGTCAAATCAACGGCAAACATGGTGAGTAGTTCGTCCCATTCGGACAGAGGGTACTGCCACCAGAGAACTTGAGCTATATCACGTACAGGATCGGAAAGGTGAAGTTGATCCCAGTCGATGAGGTAAGCGGTAGTTGGCGTGGCAAGCACATTACCGGGGTTCGGGTCGCAATGCGAGGGCACTAACCCTTCTCCCTGGATCTGAGAAAGATGCTGTTCATGGCTATCGAGCAGTTTTTCTATCATAAGCGCCCAGGTGTGCTTTACTGGGGTAGCGCGGAGTAATATGGAGATCAGAAAGATGTTGGATGATGTGGTGATCGATGCCCAGTTTAATGAACACTTTGCGGTTTGTAGCGGTGGCGACGAAGCGCTGCCCGACATTGAAGCCCTGTGGAGGATGATCAAGTTGCCAGTGAGTTGATTCGATGTTTTGCTGTAAAAATTGGCAAATCTCTTCTTCATGTATGGATGCCATGCTCTATTTCTTCCTTGCGCGAACTAGCTTATGGCGAAGCAATGGTCAGACAAATAAGAGAGCAATGCCAACAGTTTTAAGGGTTGGCATTGCTCTCCGTGAAGAGGCATTCTCTATTGCCGAATACTCTGTTCGGGACGTTGGATGCGGCGCAATAGATGTCCGATGCCGCTATCTTGAGCACGATGCCAGGTACTACAATAGGGCTTCCCTTTGTCTCGTATCTGACAGCGGGAGCAGATAGGCTTGCTGCAATAGGCGCAACGCTGTGATGTGGCTGTTCCACAGAGTTGGCAGCGTGACGTGCTGAACAAAGACATAGAAACACCTCCCTTCTCAGGAACATCTTTCTCTTTTTTTGTACTCTCATCATGTATTACGCTATTGCAGCGAAAGAGTTAGACATTCGTGTGAGCAGCGGGGCGTTTCTTGATTGGCTGTACTGCAAAAAATGCGGCAGGATTAGATGCTTCTGATGAACGAACCCAGCACTTTGCAAAAGACCGCGTGGCTGGCTAAATCGGCCAGAGCCATACGGACATGAGCATCTTCGCGGTGTCCCTCAATGTCGAGGTAGAAGACATACTCCCAGGCGCGTTGACGAGATGGGCGCGACTCCAGTTTGAGCATATTGATATTGTTGGCGGCGAGCGCACCCAGGCAGCGATAGAGCGAGCCAGGTTGATGGCCTGTTGCGATTACTAACATCGTTTTGGCTGCTCCCGCGCGGCGCTGTGCCGGCTCGCGCCCCAGCGCGATAAAGCGTGTATAATTATCTTTAATCGTCTGGATGCCACGTGCCAGGATATCGAGTTCATAGAGTTCAGCAGCACCTGCTGCTGCGACGGCGGCTACACCTTCCAGATGCTCCTCACGAATCATTTTGGCGCTACCCGCTGTATCGTAGGTGGCGACAATCTCTACTCCCAGTTCGCGCAAATAATTATCGCTTTGCGCCAGCGCTTGTGGGTGCGAGATGACGCGCTTGATATCGCTCAATTGCTGACCTGGCAGACAGAGCAAGCAGTGATTGACCGGGTGGCCGATCTCGCCGATCACATAGAGATCGTGCTGGCGGAGGAGATCATAGGTATCGTTAATACTGCCTGCTTGCGAGTTTTCGATGGGGACCAGCCCATAATCAACTTCGCCTGCTGCGACTGCCCGGAAAACATCGGCGAAATTGCGGTAGGGACGTGGTTCTGGTTTCACCTCCGGGTCTTGTCCGAAGTGCATCTGGACCGCCTCGTCTCCGAAGGCTCCGCGCTCGCCCTGGAACGCTACTGTGATGGTGCGAGGGTGATCGGATGAAGATGTATATGATTCCGCTTGATTTGTTTCAGTTGATTGTGTCATGACAGAAAATGTCTCCTGATGTGAGTGCCTGAGATCGGCAAAGCAATGACTTGGGCGATTGTCCCAGCTTCACGGAAGATTGTCAAGAGGTTGGATGTAGGAAGCTGGTGAAGACAAAAATAAACAGGCTCCACACGAGGGAGCCTGCTATAATGCCTGCAAATTTATGCTGTCTGGAAGTGGTTTTTGTGGTAATATTTCATCCCAGTGCCAACAACCTTCACCGGCTGTAGCTCTGCAAGCATGATGCGCTCGCCGCACTGCTCACAAACGCGGGCGGTCAGATGATTTACCTGTTCGCGGTTTGCCAGCGAAGCACGAGCCGTCTTTGAAAGTTCACCCTTTTTCGGCATGTATTGTATCCCCTTTCGCCTACTTATTCGATGTCGCTTGAGTTTTTGTATCCTCTACATATATGAACACGAGCAGTCCATATTTTCTTCCCAATTATAACATAGACCCATCGGGCAGACAATTGGCCAGCAAGCGTCAAAAAGGGAAACTGAAAAATATCCAGTTTCCCTTAATATACGGTATAGTACAATTTACAACACAACTTACAGTACACTTTGAGGATCTGTCTACAGTGAACTGCCTACAAACCTCACGCTACGAAGCTGCATTACTAAAAACGCATTACGTTACCGTCGTACAACAGAAATACCCTGTTGTGAGAAGTTGTTGTAAACCTCTCTGTGGTGTCAGACGAGGGGGAATCGGAATAGTAACACGATACCCATTTGGTCTACCTATGCCCAGGAAATATGAAGTGTACGTTGTCGCGGTCCATCAAGCTCCACAAGGATAATGCGTTGCCAGGTGCCCAGTAAGAATTGACCATGTGCAAATGGGATGGTGAGAGAAGGACCGATGAGTGATGAAAGGATGTGGTCTGGGGTATGAGAGGGATCGTGTGGGTGACGATACGACATTTTCGGGAGCAGACGGCGTAAGGCATCAAGTAGATCGAGATCGGTGCCTGGATCAAGATCGGCGGTGGTGAGTGCGCAGGTGGTGTGAGCAACAAAAAGATAACAGATACCGCTCTCCGTCTTTGCCTCCTGCAAATGTGCCTCGACGGTATCCGTAATATCGACGACCTGATCTTTCTTTCTTGTATTCACAGTAATAGTTTTCATGAGGAACTCCTGATCGTATGTTGCACCAGAGAGAATAGTAAAGATTACCTATCTACCATTCTTCATCATGTGATGAAAGAATTATATGCTACTGCCCATGCTTATAACAATTTCATCAATGATATTTAAGGAGGAAGCAATCTCAATGCAGCGAGATTCCCAGGCCGCGCAGCACCATCTGAATTGCAACAATCGTCATCACCGGAATGAAGATCAGGCGCAGAGTTTTGTTGCTCAGGTGCATCAGTAGACGCGCCCCTAGCAACGCTCCTAGCAGGATTCCTAACGCGACGGGCGCCGCGATCAAGGGTTGCACATCGCCGCGCGCAAAGTAGATACCAGCGCTGGCGGCGGCTGTTACTCCGATCATAAAATTGCTGGTGGTCGTCGAGACTTTCATCGGCAAACGCATAATCGTGTCCATCGCCAGCACTTTAAACGTCCCGCTGCCAACCCCTAGTAGCCCTGAGATCACGCCTGCCATATACATAACAAAGAGACCCAACCGTGTGCGCGTCACCTCATAGGTAATCTCCATGCCGGAATATTGGTCGTGATAGCTCCCGGAGAGGCTCAACAGGTTTGCCCATCGGTCATTTTTCACTCCCCTCGGAATCTCTTCGCCTAGCTTGAACAGCAGTGGCACCACTGAGATCAGTAGTACAATGCCGAAAATGATGAAGAGGAGTGGGGCGGAAAGGATGCCTGATAGCAGCGCTCCACTGATCGCACCAGCTGTGGTGGCGATGCCAAGAAAGGTACCGAGTCGAATATTAGTGATGTTATCGCGTACATACGCTACTGCCGCACCGCTGGATGTCGCTATGACTGCAATAATGCTGGCTCCAATGGCATACTGAATGGGCAGACCAAAGATCAGGGTAAGCATTGGCACGATCAACACACCTCCACCCAGGCCAACCAGCGCGCCAAGCACACCCGCCAGGATCGCACCGAAAAAGATAAAGGCAAGTGTCGCCAGTGAGAGGGGCATTATGCTCCTCCCTTGCCTAACATGAAGCTGGTGAGCAGAATGCCCAACAGGATCAAAGCTATCAGGGCATAGCGTCGATCATGCTCATGGTTAAATGCGAATATGGAGACAACAACTCGAAGAACAGGCGTAGCGATCAAAAAAAGTAGACCAGTTGCAATGATCGCCTGTGGTTGCAACTGCAATAAGCCGCTCCACACCTGTCTAGGCGTGTGGGGAAATGTTTGCAAATGGAGTGGTACAGCGGCTCCAATTTGTAGAAGCAGGAACAGGAGGCCGGCAATAATCATCAGTGCACTGCATAGCACGCCGATCTGGAGGATGCGGCTAATAGCTGTTGCCAGCAATGCATCTTCTTTACGTTGAGAAGGTAAGGATGAGAATTCCTGCGGACGTTGTGCTTTCCCATCGTTTACACTATGAATCGTATGCATCGTCATTTTTGTCGTCCCCCACTAATGTTACTCTTAGTAATTGTGCCAATCATGCCGGGCATTGTTCTTAGATGAGCGAGAGCTTCCTCAAAGAAGGGGTAATAGTGTGGTGCTGCCCCATTTTCCAGGTTTGCCAGTGAACCGGCACTCTTTCAGTATATCGTAAGTTCTGTTATTATTCCAATACTGATATTTCATTATTTCAATAAGATGGAGGAATGGATATGAGATTATATATATTTATGAAAATAATAGATGGGAAGAATGAATCGGCGCTGTGTCTTTAGAAAAGCGAGCAGCGTGTAATAGATATCACTTCTGCGTCTGCCTTAATCAGAGGGGGTGGCGACGCGTTATCAGGACGCTGATTTCAACTGTTTATGTCGTTTCTAAATGAAAAATTCTGACATGATGCCGGGAAATCGCGGAAAAAAGAGGATAAAGGCATAAATAGATGGCTTTATCATGTTATTATTTATATGCAGGCATGCCATTACTGTCAGTCGTACGCTAGAAAAGGAGCTTGCCTTGATTATCAATGTACCGAACAGGCGCTTCCCGCGACCATCATTAAAGCAGATCGTGTTTGGTGGATTGAGTGGAGGCATTGGAGTGCTGGGAATCATTTTTGCTGTAGCGCTCTTTATTGTAGAAACGTTGATACGTCCAAAACGGCTGACCAACTTCATTGAGCAGTATACCTTCAGTCCCTTTGAGCTTGATTTGCCAGCGGAGGAGGTTGCTTTTGCGCCTCTATATGGAGAGCATCTGGTCAGTGGTTGGTATATGTCATATCCACAGGCCACTACAACCATTATTGTCTGTCCCGGTTATCGAGGGCGCAGATCCGACGTGTTGGGCACCTGCGCTCAACTCTGGCGAGCCGGACATAATGTGCTGAGCTTCGAGTACTATGGGCATGGCAGCGTGGTTGGTAAGCCAATTACGCTGGGATATCGCGAGATCAATGATTTTATGGGAGCCATTGAGTATGCCAAAAAGCGAGCGCCGCAGGCGAGGTTAGGGGTCGTTGGGTATTCGATGGGGGCTGCGGTTGCGATTATGGCGGTGGCACGCTCAAAAGAGGTTGAGGCGATTGTGGCGGATAGCGCCTTTGCCACTCACAAGAGCGCCGTTGCATACGCTGTGCGCCGCACATTGCATATGCCATTTATCATTTTTGACTGGACAACTGATTTTCTCCTCTGGTTGCGGGCCGGCTATCGCTTTCATCAGGTTGAGCCGTTGCGCGATATCGGGCGTATAGCGCCTCGTCCTATTCTGATTATTCATGGGTTAAAAGATACGGTGGTAGATCCTAAAGATGCATCCCTTTTGTATGAAGCTGCCGGAGATCCAAAAGAACTCTGGTTGTTGCCGAATGCCGAACATTGTGGAGCCTACTTCGAGGACCGTGCGGTTTATGTCAACAAAATGATAGAATTCTTTGATTTGTACTTGAAAAAATCCCGCCCTCCTATTGATCTACAACCTCGCAAGGCAGAAGATCCCGCGATCGGAGCGGAGAAGAAGAGCGGGTCGTCATTCTCAGAAGCGAGCTAAGAAGCAAAATCTAATGTAATGGTCATGCCATCACGAGCGGCACGCGTGGCAGGAAACACACGGCGTGCCGCTTTTTCTGCCTGCGAGGGATCATTGATCTTAGGACTAAAATGAGTCAGCACCAGCGAGTGAGCGCCAGCGGCTTTGGCGATACCAGCGGACTCCTCAGCCAGCATGTGGGCATTGGCGCGTGCAAGGGGCAAATCTTCCGGGTTATCATACATACTCTCACAAATGAGCAGATCGACATCGCGTGCAAACGAGGACAGGGCCGTCGTTGGCCGTGTATCGGTGATAAAGGCCATGCTGATTCCGCGTCTGGGAGGACCGAGTACCTGTTCCGGTTGCACTGTCTGCCCGTTGTATTCAATGGTCTCTCCCTTTTGCAGGCGCGACCAGAATTGGACCGGCAGACCGAGCGCCTGTGCTTTCTCTGCTTGGAAGGCGGGCCGTCGTTCCAACTCCACACGATATGCTAGGCAGGGAATGCCGTGAGCAGCGGGAGCGCAGGAGCCACGTAGTCCTCCAGGCAACGTAAACTGTTGTTCGCCGCGCATCTCCCGAATCTCGATCGGGAAAGGCAGTTCTTGAGCGATACGGCGCAGCCCTTCGACGACATAGTTTGTACCAGGAGGGCCGTAGATGATCAGTGGTTCGGTGCGACCGGCGTGGGCAACCATAAAGAGGACGCCGGGCAGCCCTGCCACGTGATCAGCATGCATGTGGGTCAGGCAGATTGCCCCCAGTTGGCGGAAACCCCAACCCAGAGATTTCCAGGGAACTTGCGTTCCCTCCCCACAGTCGAAAAGGACCAGATTGGAGCCACAGCGCAGCAGGGCGCACGAGAGCCAGCGGTTCGGCAGCGGCATCATACCACAGGTTCCCAACAGACAAATATCAATCATGAATCAATCCTTGCTTACCAGTTATTTTGATAGGCCCATGAGAGAGCCACAATGATAGCCGAGAAGACCGCAACGACCGTCAAAGCCATGCTGATCACCAGAAAGGGGAAATCGCTCAGAATGAGTACACAGGCAAAGATGATCCAGAAGATGGCAAAAATGAACGCAAGATATCGCCATGCTTGCTTGCGCCGTTGCATTGCCTTCCCTTTCTGTTGCTTAAACGGAGCCACGCTCTATAGTATAGCAGGTGAGAGCTATGCCATGAGGAAGGGCGTATGCTATGATAGAGAAAACGCAAGGGGTAGGCATGAAAAGTCAATTATTGCTGGTTGATCGCTATCGGCCAGAACAACGCCAGAAGTTCCAGGTGGTCATAGACGCTGGACAACTGCACAAATCTGATGAGCTTGAATTATTGGAACCGACGCAACTCCGTCCTCTGGCAATGTTGAGCCTGAAGATGCTGGTTGTTGGCGGCATCGTCTTTGTGGTGCTAAATCTGGCCGCGTTTTACTGGCAGCAACACACCTTGCAATTTTCTCTGTCTTTCTGGGGTGTCGTCCTCTGGCTTGTCTGCAATATCGTCAGCTATATCCTCGTTTTACCTCTGCATGAACTGATACACGCTCTGGCCTTTCTCTTCTGGGGAGGTAGACCCTACTTTGGTGCGAAGTTGCCTCTGGCACTTTATTGTGGCGCGAAAAGACAGTTGTTCTGGCGTAACCATTATCTCGTCGTCGGGCTGGCTCCTCTGGTCATCATCACGTTGGCTGGCCTGTTGTTCACGCTCTTCTCGCCCGTCCTGGCTTCCTATGTACTGTTTGCAACCGTTGGCAACGTGGCCGGAGCCGCAGGCGATGTGCTGGTGGCGGTAAAATTGTGGCGACAGGATAACAGGATACTGGTAGAGGATACTGAAGTCGGGTATAGAGTCTGGCGGATAGAGGAAGAGCGTCCAGGTGCCTCGTTTCATTGACCATGCTCACCTTGTGTGATACAATTTTACACAATTGGTAAAAAACCTCGATAGAGACGGAAGATCATTGGATTATGCCTATTACCCCCGATATTATTATTGATGCTTTCAAACAAAACGGCTTGCGTATTACAGGTCCACGACGCACGTTGGCGGCTCTACTTATCGAGACAATCGGGAAAGATTTCACAGTTGAGGAATTGTGGGATATGGCGTTGCGGCGTGATCCAGATGTAGGGCGTGCAACAGTGTTCCGATCGGTCGAAATATTGCGTGATTTACATTTGCTCGACCGCATAGAATTTGCCGATGGTTCGCATCGCTTCCGCCTGTGCCAGGAAACGGGACACCATCATCACCATATTACCTGCTCCAATTGCGGGAAAGTGGTGGAGGTAGATGCGTGTTTGAGCGAGGAGCAGATTGCCAGCGTCGAGCAACTGGTGGGCTTTTCGGTTGAGGGGCATCGCCTGGAATTTTTTGGCCGCTGTGATAGTTGTCGTCGTTGAGCGAGAAAGAGCATATGCCAGAATTACCAGAAGTGGAATATACGGCACGGCAACTGCGTGCCTTGATTGTTGGGGCCGCCATCCAGGAGGCCCATGTTTTTTGGACGCGTACGATTGGTTATCCTGATTGGCATGATTTTTGTGCTGAGATTGTCGGCAGGCGCATTGAAGGAGTGCGCAGGCGTGGCAAGTTCCTCCTGCTCGATCTCAGCGGCGATTTTTTTCTCTCCATTCATCGTCGCATGAGTGGCAATTTATTGCTTTTATCTCCTGGTTGGCAGATAGATACTAGTCTGCGCGAAACGGATAACGCGGCCTGGCAGACGAGAGGGCCAACCTTCCTTCCTCCAACTGCGACAGATGTTGCTTATAGTCGTGAAACCTCCCATTGTCGCGTTTGTTTTGATCTGGCTGATGGACGACGCCTGCTCTATACCGATCCGCGTAAATTTGGGCGCATGGAGCTATGGCCGTGTTTCTCTGAAGCGGAAGCGTTGCATGGGTTAGGACCGGAGCCGCTGGAAGATGCGTTTACAGTGGAGCATTTTGCGGAAGAACTGGCAAAACGGAAGACGGTTATCAAGCAGGTGTTGCTGGATCAATCGGTAGTCGCGGGAGTTGGCAATATCTATGCGGATGAGGCGCTCTTCTATGCCCACATCCATCCTTTGCGGCGAGCCAATAGCCTGAACGCCTCAGAGATCGACGCCTTGCGCGAGGGGATTATCTCCGTGCTTGCGCTGGGTATAGAGCATGGGGGAACCAGTTTCAGCGATTACCGCGATCTGGCGGGCAAGGCCGGTAACAATTTCGATCATGTGCGTGTTTTCCAGCAGGACGGGAAACCATGTGTGCGTTGTGGAACCCTGATCGAGCGGAGAGTGATTGCACAACGCAGCACGCACTTTTGTCCGACCTGCCAGCAGCTTATTGCGGAGTAAAAAACGCAGACGAACAGGTGACTTTTGTTTTATTGACGGTAAATGAGACATCAACGGTCGCGGGAACCCGGCTGGGCTGTCGTCCCTGCAACGAGAGCGTGAAGACCACAAAGCCGCCTTTGTCGCTTTTCGGCTGAGTGTCAAGTGTGAGATCGCTGTTCTGGAAATGCGCTACCGCCTGAGCCGTTGCCCCGGCAACCCCCTGAGCATCCTTACCAACCAGTTTGGCGTAAATAGAGATGGTACTGTATGTGCCGGGCGCATTGTTCGAGGCCCAGGAGCCGCAACGATAAGGTGGTACAGTCGGGACTGGTGAGGTCTGTGCCTGGAACGATGGATTGATGGTTACGGTCTCCACCGGCTTGATTTGATTCACCGTTGGTCCGCATGCTGTGAGTAAGCATAAAAGTCCAGTGAACGTCATAGCTACGAAAAAAAAGCGTATTATCTTCATCATTCGAACTTCTACTAACATAAAGATTTTAGCCACTATTGTATTGAAAAACGCTCCCTTCTGGAAGGGAGGAGACGGGTGAAATATCCTTTTGGAAATACATGGTACAGTATATCATAGATATGCGAGATGGTCGCATGCAAATAGCTCCACGGCTGGACGTTGTGATGGGGAGGGAAGGAGCGATGGCAAATGAAGTTCGAGAAAAGAAAGGAAGGTGTTTCCATGTGGGTGAGAAGGGGCATGAAGTGATAATGATTCGGGTTTTAGTGCCTATATTCGTTATTGATGAATGAGAATGTACTACTGTTGGCTTGCTGATTGTGATGAACTGTGTTACACTAGCAGTGTCATGCGATTTCAGGTGAGCAATCTTTGTGTAATGATCGACAAGAGGTGTTAGTTTTTGTGAAACACGAGGATGAAAGACCGCTAGAACTTTTGAGTCAATTGTTTGGTGAGGAAGCATTGGGGCGAATTGTTCCAGGAGGGCCGGGCCAGCAATTGCAAGAGTTGGGGACAACAGGCGGAAAGAATGCATCGCGGGAATCAGTACATACGAATGTCTCACCTGTGATTGAGACCCGTCCTGATGCTGGGCGAGAGCGACGTAAAGGCGCTCCAGAGGTCATTTTTGGAGAGACGAAAGAGACCGCGCAAATTATCGCAATGGCGCATGGGCTGCTGGCAGGAACCGGGCGAGCGATTATCAGTCGTCTGCGCACTGATTCGCTAGAAGAAGTCAAAGCAGCCTTCCAGGGGTACACAGTGCGTACCCGTGATGCGGCGCGGGCGATGGTCATTTATGGTCCTGAGTTCGTCCCAAACAATACAGGAGGGCATGTCGGCGTTATTAGCGCAGGCACCTCGGATATACCAGTAGCGGAAGAGGCCGCAGTTATCGTGGAGGAGATGGGTTGCCGAGTGACGTGTATTTACGATGTGGGGGTGGCCGGGCTGCATCGTTTGGTCACGCCATTACGGGATCTCTTCGCTGATAATGTGGATGCAATTATCGTAGCTGCCGGAATGGATGGTGCATTGCCATCGGTCGTAGCAGGATTGGCTCCGGTTCCTGTTATAGGGCTACCAACGTCGATTGGTTATGGTATGGGCGGCAAAGGTGTTGCCGCATTACTTTCGATGTTGCAAACGTGTGCGCCGGGCCTTTCAGTGGTCAATATCGATAATGGCGTTGGCGCAGGGATTACCGCTGCGCTTATCGCGAATCGGGTGGCACAGGCGCGTGAACGTCAATCGCAGTAGGGAAGCAGCGAGATGTTCTGTTTTTAGAATGTCTCACCGCATTATAAGTTGGGCAAACGTGGGTACGAAGTCAAAGAGAGGCGGGACTTTCTATGGCAAACAACAAGCGAGGACCAGAACCGGGATCACAGAAAGCGAAACATGGAGGTCAGGCCGTACGGGAAAAGTACGGCCCTGAATTTTACTCGAAAATCGGCAAAAAAGGTGGCGAAACCGTGAAAGAGAAACGGGGCGCAAAATTTTATGCTGAGATTGGGAAGAAAGGGGGGGAGTCTACAAAGCGTCAACAGGGATCAGAGTTCTACTCGAAAATCGGCAAAAAAGGCGGAGAGCGCGGTCGCACTGCACCTGAGAACTCAGCTTCAGAGCAGCAAGAATAGCAGATCGCACCCCCGATTCTGATGTAAAAACGACTACTTACCACTTACAGCGCGGAAAGTCAGACCCGGCAATGTTCATCTTCCCTCTTCAAGATAAGATGCATTGCCGGGTCTGACTGGATACGATTATTCATGACGTTTCAAGAACGGCGGCACATCAATGGGATCATCGCCGTTGCCGTCCATTGGATAGGGCTTTGGAGGCTCCTGGCGGCGTCCCAGCCCACGAATGCCACGTAAATCGTTCAAACTCCGCTGTGTTCTTTGCGGAGGAGCGCCCTGCGCTGGTGGCCCTGCCGGTCGAACGGTGGGTGGCTGTTGTGGTGGAGGTGGTGGTGTTCCTCCCGAATAGCTTCCGTATTGACCTGCTGGACGAACCGTTGGCGGAGGTGTCCGGGGCGTCATGGGAGGCGTTCGGTATGGCGTAGCACCAGTGTTTGTTCCTCCAGGATGATTTGACCCGGTACGATTTGGTAGTGAATGCAGCGACGCAGAAGATCGAAGTTGATCCGGGCGCACCGCTTGCAAGCGCGTCGTGGGGATCTCTTCCATTCCTGCGGCAATCAACGTCACGCGAATGGTATCCTGCAATGTGGGATCGATAACCGCTCCAAAGGTGATATCTGCCGCATCGTCGATAGCTCCTCCGATCCGTTCGGCGACTTCGTGAACCTCGAAGAGCGTCATATCTTCGCCACCGGAGATGTTAAACAGGACACGTCTGGCCCCGCGAATCGTCACATTCAAGAAGCCGCCTGCGATAGCCTCTTCTGCGGCCCGTTGAGCGCGATTACGGCCTTGCCCCTGGCCGATGCTCATCAAGGCAGAACCAGCCTCACAGAGAACGCTGCGCACGTCGGCGAAGTCCACATTGACCATGCCCGGTACGTTAATGACCTCCGCAATACCCTGCACGCCCTGACGCAGGACATCATCGGCAATCTTAAACGCGTCAGATAAGTTATAGTCGCGGGCAACAGTGGTCAGCAGGCGATCATTAGGCACGGTAATTAACGCATCGATTTCTTCGCACAGATCCTTCAAACCTTGCTCTGCTGTGCGGCGGCGGCGCGTGCCTTCAAAAGAAAACGGGACGGTCACGATGCCGATGGTCAGCGCCCCCAGTTTCTTGGCAATAGAGGCAACTACTGGTGCGGCACCTGTGCCGGTACCACCGCCCATGCCTGCTGCTATGAAGACCATATCGGCATCACCCAGCGCCGCACGGATCTCCGCCGCGCTTTCGGTTGCTGCACGCATACCCACTGCGGAGTTCCCTCCAGCTCCCAGCCCTTTTGTATAGTGCTGTCCCAGGCAAATACGATCAGGTGCCTGAGAAAGAGCAAGTACCTGGGCGTCGGTATTCATCGCAATATAGCGTACACCCCGAACCTGCGTGGCAATCATACGGTTGATCGCATTCATGCCGCCGCCACCGACACCGACCACCACGATATCGACATGATGGGGAGCCTGTGAAAGAGCATCGAACGGTGAGTAGGAAGTGTAAGAAGCATTTTCGTCGGTGTCGCGTGATTCCCAATCCGAATGAAAATGCTCATTTTGCTGTAGTCGTTCTTCTCCTTCTACTTCATGGCGAAGAACGGCCCATTGATCTTCCTGCTCTTCTTCCATGTTTGGTCGGGGTCTCGCATTCGCTACCCAGTGTTCCGGGGCGATGTCGCGATTGAACGCGTTGTGGGATATTGGCTGCATGCACACCCCCATTTCCTCTCATCGAACATATGAGCACGTTAACACGCGCCGTGCGTGAGATATTGTGAACACATGCCGACTCTTCTCGCGTGTTTTGTTTTTCTGGCCGATTCATTCATCCCAGCAAAACAAAAAATACCAGGCTAGCGCTCTGCTTTTAGCTACGGAGTACCTGAAGCTATAAAAGCATTCCATTCGCATTGTAACAAGAGTGTCAAGTCTGTACTCAATGTTTAAATATGTGCCAGGGATGTTAAGCCTCTCTCTTAGATAACGTATGAGAAGGTGAAAAGTGGTACTTGTAATTTTGTATATATCTATTTTATGGGCGTAACCTGTGTAGAGCAGGCAATCCGACAGAGAAGACCGTAACGGCTCTGTCGTTTGCATCTGTGAGAGCTGCTGAGAGAGCAATGCGCTCCTGATGCTATTGCAACAGAGCCGTTACGGAAGAGGTGAGAAGCGTTACTCTTTTTTGAGTAAGCCGGCTTTGGCAGCTTTCTTCTCCCTCTGCTCTTCTTTCTTCTGCTTGTTAGATTTTGGTGCAGCTTTTTGTGTTTTTCGCTGTTCTTTATTTGCCACGAGCAAACCTCCTGATCTGAAAATACAGGCCGCTACGTGGCGGCCTGGTATCTATCTGTCCACCCATATTGTAACAAATCTCGAGAGCAACGAACAGCTTAAAGAGGAGGAGTTTTTACTGGTATTGCTCATGCAATAATCTTTCTTCAAAGCTGGCGAGGGCATGTGTGATCATACGCAAGACGCCACCGATATCCATTGGTTTGCGGAGTTGGTAGACGCCCCGCTTTTTTAATTCTTGCTCTGGCAGCGTCGCACTCATCATAATTGCCGGGACGCCGCGCGTCTCGTCAAATTGCTGCAATCGATCATACAATTCCAACCCGTTAATACCTGGCAGCCGATAGTCCAGTAAAAGCAAACAGGGATGGATGCGTGGTGCTTGCTCCAGCGCTTTCAGGCCGTTATCGATCACTATGCTATTGTAGGGTGTTTCCTCATCGAGAAGTTGTTGGAGAAACTGCCCAATGTCAGCATCATCCTCGACAATTAAGATAGTGGTGTTACGTGGGCTTTGGGTCGCTGGTGGAAGAACCTCCCCTGGCATGACAAACTCCTTATCATTCTGCAATGGATGTGAAAACCGCGAGTTCCTATACGTCTTTCTAACGGATAGACAGTGTTAATGGTGACGTATGAATGCCTCAATTGTATCACGAATCTTTCTTTCAACTTTTTTCGACCTGGCTATTTTCTCTCACCCCTGGTCCCGCGTGCCTGCTGCGATGATTGGTGTTGGTCAGGGCATTGACAGGAAACTTTGTCATGCTGCCATAATAGATAGAGATAAATATTTGTATGATAGGTTCTCCGATTGATTATGGACTCGACGAAAGGCTCCACATGATACAGGCTCTCGTTTTTGATTTTGATGGTTTGATTTTAGATACAGAGATATCAGCATTTCAATCCTGGCAAGAAATTTATCAAGAGTATCGTTGTGAACTTCCTCTTGAAAAATGGGTAGCATGTGTTGGAGGCGGAGTGGAACTCTTTGATCCTTGTGATTATCTCGAAACGTTACTCAACATGCCGATTGCGCGCGAGACGTTGCTCAGCAGGCGTCGGCTCCGCCATCACGAGATGATCAGGTCGTTGAGCGCATTGCCCGGGATAGAAGAATATATTCTTGCTGCCAAACAGTTGAAATTAAAGCTGGCCGTTGCTTCCAGCTCGTCTCGCGAGTGGGTCGAGGGTCATCTCAGTCGTCTGAATTTGCTCAAATACTTTGATTGCCTCTGCTGCGGTGATGAAGTGACTCACAAGAAGCCACATCCAGAGCTGTATCTCACCGCGCTTGCAACTCTCGGCGTGCAGGCGAACCAGGCGTTTGCGCTGGAGGATTCTCCTAACGGCGTGCAGGCGGCTCAGCATGCTGGTCTGTTTTGTGTGGCCGTCCCGAATATTATTACCCGCGAACTGCCACTGGCCCATGCCGATCTGCGCCTGGCCTCTTTAACCGATATGTCGCTGGTTGAGGTCATTGCTGAAATTGAGCGCAGGCGTACCGTTGCTGAAGAGGCAGAATCCATCTCCCGTTGATGTCAGATAAAACATACGGATAAAAATTACGAATACACGATACAAGCAAGCGATGTTTTACAGACATCAGATTATAGAATAGATGAGTAAGATATCGCTTGTATGTACAGTGCAGATTATTTTCGCTTGACTTGATCTTCATCTATTGGTTACAATAGAGGCGATGAGAAACGAACGGCGAAGAACGCTGTTTTTCCGATGAAGTCTGTCAGGCGCGGTCAGATATGTATTCTCTAGAGAAGAGCCTATCAGCTTCGTTAATCAGGCGGCCTGTGTGAAAAGGGGTGTGGCAAGATCGTGAGTGGGACCAACCGCAGCATCATGGTAAATGATCAAACAGGGATGGATGGTTTACGTTGTCAGTTTAGAAATATCTCCTTTTTCACTATCTCATGAATACGTTGAAATGCTCACATGGGAAGAGCTATGAATAAAAGATTGGAAGATGGGGGCGAGCAGCCTCCCCCGACGATGACAGATCGGATAGAGAATTCTTTTACCTGCAAGATAGATGCAGTAGAGGACGCGCAATGCCCTTTTGAGGTCATTTTTGAGCAGGTGGCAACCGGTATTGCTTATGTTGCACTCAGCAGTCAACTCTTGCGCGTCAATCGCTATATCTGTAATATAACAGGGTATGAGCGAGAAGAGCTATTGCAGCGTTCCCTGCTTGATTTTGTCCCTGAGGAAGAGAAGAACGCCATCAGGACATTTTTTGAGTGTTGTATTCGTGAGGGAGCGACTGGACGCACTATCGAGAAGCGCAGTTTGCGCAAAGATGGCTCACTGCTCTGGGTCAGTATGACGCTATCACTGGTGAAGAAGGCTACAGGGGAGCCGGGCTATGTGATTGCGGTGATCCAGGATATCAGCGAGCGCAAACGTGCAGAGGAGGAGCGTTATCGCCTGGTACAACATAAGCAGGAAGTGCTGCATGGCCTGCTGGCGATGGCTGAGGCGCTGGTTGCGGTCGATGATAGTGAGCGAGAGCGGCGAGAACCGCTGGCTGAGCAGGGATACGTTTCGACGGCGGCCAGCGAGGTAGGGCAGCGATTGGCTGAGCTAACGGGAAGCGTTCTGGGTGGTGTGTATACAATGATTGCGGTGATTGAGCCGGATACCAATCAGGGGCATGACGGCGAAAAAAATGAGAGAGTGCGCCCTGTTGCAACGTTTGGCATCGATCCACATTATCAAGCTTTTTTAATGGATCGTTTACAGGGGACGCGGCTCAATGACTATTTTTCCGCTGCCCAGATAGAGCGCCTGCGGGCGGGTGAGATAGTGTTTGTTGCTTCTTGTCGGCCCTTGTTTGAGGGGAAAGAGAGTCTGGATGGTGTGCCATGCGATGTGCTGATGGCACCGATGCGTATCAATGGCGTGCTGGTCGGCGTGCTGCTGCTGGAAAAGGGTGATTCGGGCGAGTGTAGACCGGAGCAGGTATATACTCAAGATGAGATGGCGCTCGTTCGTGCCGTAGCGCGGCTGGCAGCACTGGCGTTGGAGCGTGAACGTTTGTTGCAGGAGCGCGCGGAAGCAAAGGCCAATGCGATTGTATTACGTGAAGCGAATCGGCGCATGGATGAGTTTCTTTCCATCGCCAGTCATGAGTTGAAGAATCCGCTGGCAGCTATTAAAGGGAACGTTCAATTGGCGGAGCGCCGGCTGCACTCGACTATCCGCCGTTCTCAAGCTTCAAGTAGATCAGGCAGCGAGGAGGTTGATCGCTTTAAGGGGGCGTTTGAGGCGTTGGGGATTGCTGATCGGCAGGTGAGCCGCTTGAATCGGTTGGTTGGTGATTTGCTCGATGTTTCCCGTATCCAGGTGGGGAAGATGGAGATGCATCTTGCTCCAGTTGACTTGCAAACGATTGTGCATGAGGCGGTGGAGAGCCAGCGCCTCGCCACTCCTGAACGCACTATACATCTAAAAGAACTTACACTGGAGCCGCTCTTTGTGCTGGCTGATAGAGATCGGATCGAGCAGGTGATCATCAACTATCTGACAAATGCCATCAAATATTCGCCTGAAGACAGCACCGTGGAGGTGAGCCTGGGCGTTGGTGATGGAGATGCGCTCATCGAGGTATGCGATGAGGGACCGGGCCTGCCAGGAGATCAACTGCAACTCATCTGGGAGCGTTTTCATCAGGTGAATGAGGGAAAGAAACATCTGGGATCAGCGACCAGCGGGTTAGGCCTGGGTTTATATATTAGCAAAACGATTATTGAGCAACATCACGGACGCTATGGGGTGCGCAGTACTCCTGGCTCTGGTTCTGTCTTCTGGTTCAGCCTGCCTTTGCAAAACAATAGTGCATTGGTTGGTGGAGAGCACTGAGAGGGGAGTTGACAGGTTGTGATATAGTATAGATGCGTGATGCACCCATAGCTCAGTGGATAGAGCACTAGTCTTCGGAACTAGGTTGTCGGGGGTTCGAATCCCTCTGGGTGCGCTTAATTTTTTATAGCTGCCTATATATCAGGCGGCTATTTGTTTGTGCTATTGCCCCAGTTCATCAGAAAGCTCATCTTTCAAATAATTGGCATTCCGCATCCTCAATGACGAGATCATAGCGATGCATGTACCCATTCGGAGTCAGTACAGTATATCCTGCCTTAATTAGTGCTGCGGCAATCACCGCCTCGCTTTCTGCACCCATTGCCCCCTTTATACCCTTTTCCTTTGGAGTCGGTCGAAAAAATCCCATATTCTTCACTTCCTGTTCTTGACTGTATGATGAGCTTTAATTTTGCCGTGATGATCTGTTTTATACTGTGCTTGTTCTCTCTCAGGGAGAGACAAGTCAACGGATATATTCACGATACTCTTCCGATCTGTATTTGTTTTTATCTTTCCAGAGCATAGATATCATCGATGACTTACTGATTGAATTAAATTGTATTTAGCGTTGAAGATATAATATATTTTAGGATTAATAGGTGATACGGTCAAGATAATAGTACTTCTTCGTATGCAGGGTAGAACTTAGATACTCTCTTAACCGGCCTCTTTGCCTACAAGAGGCCTAAATGAAAGCAAACGTGCAGGGGAAAATTCTTGCTTTTGTTTTACTCTTCCTGCTATACTTCATAATTGGGGACTAACCAGGCAACATCTCAACTTTTTCTTCCAGAGGGTTTCATAGAAGCAGCACTGCTCTATCCTATTTGTGTAGCAAAGACAGTAGCTATTTCTTCTAAAAGATCGACATTTTTGTCTCCTTTTCGCATACTTTTATCAATGAAACAAATTTCACTTCTAGCAAGCGAGTAGTATACCCCGGGAATCTACCACTCTCTACTACAAAAAGAGAGTAGAATTGGGAGAATGCTATGCAATGTCAACGCTGCGGTTTTGTTGGTACCGGGCTGAATGGCCGATGTTCGCGTTGTGGATACCAGCAGGAAACAATCTCTGCTGTAGGGAATCGATTGCCACGAGCCATTCAGATCAGACCAATCAGCACTGCCCCGGCAAGCGAGATCGCTTTAATGCGTGGGGATGTCCTGCGCAAAGGGCGCTATCGTTTGTTGGAGGAGGTAAAACTTCCCAAGAATCAACAGGGCCAGGGAACGGCCTGGCTCGCAGTTGATACACAGTCTACACGCAGTCGTGTTTTGATACGTCGTTGTACATTTCCCAATCATACTGAAGAGCAGGCGGCGCGTATTATCGAGAGCATCGTCACTCGCCTGACACAGTTATCTCAACATCAAGGTTTTCCCCCCGTTGTGGATGTATTTAGCGAATACAGGGCGTACTATATTGTTCAGCAATATCCGGCCGGAGAAAGCCTGGCTTTCTTGATGCAGCAACAGGGGGGAGCATTACATGAGCGCGAGATCGCGGAATATGGGCGGCAGTTGTGTGCTATTCTGACCGTCCTTGCCAGCCAGCAGCCACCTCTGGTGCATGGAGCCATTAGCCCCGAAACGATTATTGTTAACCTCCAGGCTCGACAGGTATCTCTTATTTTCCTACCTTTGTTTTCACCTGATGCATTATCTAAAGACACGTCATCAGGTTATATGGCACCAGAACAGGTACGAGGTGATATCAGACCCTCATCTGATCTTTACTCGCTGGCCGCCTCGATGCATCATGCTGTGACTGGATTTGATCCGCGAGAGCGTTTGATCCACTTCTATCCTCCCGCCCGGCGTCTCAATCCTGTGGTCACTTCGGGTATGGAGGCCATTCTTAGTAAAGAACTGCGCCTCTCAGTCAATCAGCGGTATGCCAGTCCTGTAGAGATGCAGCGAGATCTTCAGACTCTCCTGTCATCCTATCCCTCAGTTTCAGAAACTCCCCCTCCTCCAGGTCAAATGTACTCCCCTGCCTCACAACCGTCACGAAAGCCACGACAGCAAAGAACGATTTTTGTGCTGGTGGGAGCATGTATTGCTCTTGTGCTGATTCTGGTGGCTGCGCTGCCATTTATTAATAATGCGAATCAAGCGGCGCAGAGAAATGCGCAAAAAAATGCTCAAGAGGCAGCCTGGCGCGCTGAGTTGGCTCAAGAACAGCAGTTGCTTGACAAAAAAGGGATCGGCCTCAGCGATGGGAGCTTTATCTTTGATACGTATCCGGGACGGAGCGATGTTGCTTTAAAAAAGCAGGCAGCTCAGGCGCTTCAGAAGGGCGACATGGCGAATGCCGTTAATTTCTTTTCGCAGGCCGTTTCATCCGATCCAACTGATGGTGAGGCGCAAATCTATAATGAAAACCTCCACGTGCTGCAAAGCGGTTCTTCCTATATTACAATTGTGCTTGGCATCGCCTTTGATTCAGGGGCAGATGACCTGCTACGGGCAAGACCTGATACGCAGGGAGCCTTTATTGCGCAATATGAGATCAACAAACAGGGGCTGCTTCCTCATGGGCTAAAATTACGCATTCTGATCGATAGTTGTGGACCCCAGCGAGCCGACGTTTCGACTGTAGCCCAACTCGTTGCGAATCGAGTGAAAAAAGCAGGCAATCCCGATCATATCGTGGGCGTTGTTGGCTGGCCCTTTAGCTCGCAAACCATCAACGCGCTTGATATTATTGCCTCCGTTCATTTACCGTTGGTCTCGCCAGCTTCCAGTGTGAAGCTCACCGGCAGCAGCCCCTATTTCTTCCGTATAGATCCACCCGATGATGTGGAGGGAAAGCTGCTGGCGAATGCCTCGCAACAAATGCATGTGAAGACCGTTTTTGTTTTGCGAGATCCAACCGATCCCTACAGCGTCTCCCTGGCCGATGCCTTCAGTGCCAGCGCCTCAAAGCTTGGCATCCAGGTGATCAATAATCAGGCTGGCCATTTTACTGAATCGAAGACGACGGTGGCAGATTATCAAAAGATCGTGGCCGATGCGGAAAGTCATGGCGTCAATCAGATCTTTATTGCTGGCTATAGTATCGATGGAATTCGATTGGCACATGCTCTGGGCAATGCGATCAGAAATGCTCCCTACAACACCACCTTGAGCAATCTCTCCGTCCTGGGTGGCGATGGTGTCGATACAACCCTGGTGATTGGCCAGGGCAACGGCCCGGATGCTCAGATAGCTGCTACCTTCCCCCAGGATATGCGCCATTTAAGCTTTACAGCCTATTGTGCGCCTAACGAATGGGATTTTCTCCATATTGCTAAAAATCAGCAACCCCCATTCTTCACTGATTGGGTAAGCTTTTATCAAGGGGCTGGCGTTGCTACCACCAATATTCAGCCTCCGGGCAATGATTCGATGATGGCAACCGATGGCGTTCAACTTATCGCGAAGGCTACTACATATGTTCAGGGAGACCTCATAGGTCAGTCTACACGGGATGCGTTAGCCTCATTGGGACACGGTAACGTTCTCGCTTTTCAGGGAGTGACGGGGCGCTTTACGTATGATAAGCAGGGTAATCCTATCGACAAGGCAATGGTCGTTTTATCTGTTGTGCAGAAGGGCAACGAGAATGTGATCGACCTTCAGAATGTGGTTGGCACATTCCGTTAAACATAATCTCGTCGAGGATATTGTCTGTCATGGTCAATATCCTCAGAGATCCTCTCCGCAAAAGTTTCCTCTTGCCAGGCCAATGATATGACAATTATTTCCCTTAGAGGGAGCCATGATCATATCCGTCATGTCTATACTCAATACAAGGCTTCTTGGCAGGAAGAGGAAAGGCACCTCACCCCCAGAGTTTCTGCGTGCTGCTGCTGCACAGTAACGCTCCGGCGGCATTGATATGCTCTACCTCGGCGTGTGTGCGGATAAATCCTCCGGCGATGAAAGGTCCCTGGAGCTGGGCGAGGAGTCTTGGAGCCACTTCAGGGAAGATTATGCCAGGCAACACCTCGATGATATCAGGTTGAGAACGAGCAACCGTGCGTACACCTGTTTCAAAGGCCAGATCATCGAGCAGCAGGAGGCGCTGGATCGTTACCAGCTTTTCCGCTCGTCCAGCGGCGATCAGTTGCGAGCGACTGGTAATGATGGCATCGACTCCCAGATCCCGTAAATAATGGATACCTGTGCGATCCTTTCCGATACCACTGATGAGGTCGATGTGAACGACAACCCCTTTGTTTCGCTCATGAGCTTGCAGTATAAATGAAGAGAGATGAAACGCATTACCTTTGAGGATGAAGACGAGGGCAGCCTTTGACGATAATGCAGCGACAAATTCCTCCTCGGATTTGATGGCCGCCGCAACAGGATATTGCTGAGCTAAGCGCAAAAAATCTCTTACCTGCATTTTACCCTACCTTTCTTTATTATTCAACTATTAGTAAATAGCTGGTAGAAATGGGCATATGAATGGAGATGGAACAATGGCGATTTTTGTGTCATCTTGTCTTGCTCAGCTAATACAAAGGGTGAGGCTTTCTATAGATCATCAATTATATACTTTTAAGCAGCAATTTTAAATAGCGCTGGTAAGCGGAACCAGGGCTTTCCAGTTCTCCGCTCAAAGGGGTGCAGGGGTCTCCCTGCCGGGGCCTGGGGCGTCCCCAGTTTCCTTCCCTCCTTCGCGCGCCGCCGCAGGCGGCGCGCAAAAGAGAAGAAAAAAGGTTTTTGCGGGGACACCCCGCACCCCGGCAAAGGGCTGCCGCCCTCTGCACTCCCGCTAGATGGGAGAATTGGAAAGCCCTGTAAGCGGAACTACTTGACAATGGTACATTCTCTGATTAATATATAAACAGAATAGAACCAACAAATGAGACATAGGTATATTTGTTGTCGCATAAGGACATTGTTATGAAAAGTCCTGAGCACCCCAGGGATGCTCAGGACTTTTTTTGCAGGAAAGGGAGGACGGCATGCTTGCTCAGACAAAACGTTCGCTTATAGAAGTGTTGTCGCGCAACAAAGTTATCCCTGTCGTTGAGAACCGAACACAATTCCTCACTGCCCTGACAATGTTAACGCCTTACGTTCTTTTTCTCAGAAATTGCGACCTCTTTGATCTCAAAGCGTTGTGTCAGCAGGCAGCACAACAGGGCTACTTGCTGTATGTCAATGCCGATCGTATGAATGGCATCCATCCTGACGCAGCTGGCCTTCACTATCTCGCTGAGCAATTGCACGTTGCTGGTGTTGCATCGACAAACTTAAAAACACTAACGTTGGCTTCGACGTTGGGACTGAGCACGATGCTCCATATCTTTGCCGCCGATTCGACCGGGTTAGAGAGCGCAATCGAAATGGGGAATGTAACAGCGGTCGATCTTTTCAATGTGTCACCAGCTTTAGTTGTTCCATTTATTGCTGAAACGCTGACAACACTATTGACACGTCCTTTTATCGCCTCTGGATTGATCTCGACGCGCAGGCAGATCCAGGCAGTTGTGCAGACTGGCGCTCTTGGGGTTGTTGTGCCGCAACCGGAACTCTGGTAAGAGAGCTGCCAGGAAAACGCTATAGTGTCAATTCTAGCCGATGATTGCTAGCCGTGTTTCTTGCAGAGGTATGTATTAATCACTCTGCTATAGAGAATTTGGGCATTGTCGCTTGAGTCCAATCATTACGTTGGTGTTTTAGGAGGACGCGGGCGCGTCCAGAGAAAGGGTGTGAGCTATGGCTAAGTATGTCCTCGCTTTGGATCAAGGCACAACCAGTTCAAGAGCAATTCTCTTTGGTCGCAATGGATCAATTGTGAGAGTCACTCAGCAGGAGTTTCCCCAGATTTATCCCGCGCCAGGGCTGGTTGAGCATGATCCAGAAGCCATCTGGTCCAGTCAGCTTGCAGTGGCGCAACAGGTGATCAAACAGGCAGGCGCTACCGCCGCCGATATCGCCGCGATCGGCATTACCAATCAGCGCGAAACGGCGCTTGTCTGGGAGAAGGCAACCGGGAAGCCGGTCTTCAACGCCATCGTCTGGCAGAGCCGCTTAACCGCGCCTATTTGTGAGGAGCTGATCGTCAAAGGCTTTGACAAAGACATCCGCGAGCGGACAGGACTGGTGACGGACGCCTATTTTTCGGGAACAAAGGTCAAGTGGATTCTTGACAACGTTCCGGGGGCGCGCGAGAAGGCGGAGCGTGGCGAATTATTATTTGGTACCGTCGATACCTTCTTGTTGTGGCGACTTTCTAATGGCCGTATCCATGTTACGGATTACACCAATGCATCTCGTACACTACTCTTTAACATCTACACGCGCGAATGGGATGATGTGCTCCTCAAGGAGCTTGGCGTGCCTCGTTCTATGCTGCCAACAGTGATGCCATCGAGCACAGTTTACGGAGAAGCGGACGCCGAGTTCTTTGGTGGACCAATCAAACTGGCTGGTATTGCGGGCGATCAGCAAGCAGCGACGTTTGGACAGGCCTGCTATGAAGTTGGCATGGCAAAAAACACGTATGGGACCGGCAGCTTCATGCTGATGAACACAGGTGCGCAGAGCGTGCCATCGCAAAATGGCTTGTTGACTACTATTGCCTGGGGGTTGGGAGATCCGGCTCACCCACAGATAACTTATGCACTGGAGGGCAGCATTTTTGTAACCGGAGCCGCTGTGCAATGGTTGCGCGATGGCCTCAAGGCGATTCAGACGAGCGTTGATGTCGAAGCGGTGGCGGCGACGGAGAAAGACAACGGCGGCGTCTACTTCGTGCCCGCCTTTGTAGGATTGGGCGCTCCCTATTGGGACCCTTACGCGCGTGGCGCGATTGTCGGACTGACGCGCGGCTCAACAGTTGGGCATGTGGCACGCGCAACATTGGAGTCGATGTGTTATCAAACGCGCGATGTACTGGAAGCCATGATTGCAGATAGCAAGGTTGACCTCAAAGCGCTGCGTGTTGATGGAGGGGCATCGGTCAATAACCTGCTGATGCAATTCCAGGCCGACATTCTCGGTGTGCCAGTCCAGAGGCCGAAAGTGGCGGAGACGACCGCGCTTGGTGCCGCCTATCTTGCTGGATTAGCTACAGGTTTCTGGAGCAGCCAACAAGAGGTCGCGGAACAGTGGGCGATTGATCGCACATTTGAGCCGCAGATGGGAGAAGATCAGCGCAACAAGTTGTACGCGAATTGGAAGCGTGCCGTCGAGCGTTCACTGCGCTGGGAACAAGCATAGACGACGGTACGAGAGCCTGTAGGCAGCTAGTAGCACGGTTTTCTTTTAGCTTAGAAAGGACGAACATGTGGTGGGGGCGATGAGACCTCCTACCGCATGGTTTGTAAAGACGATGCGATCTTTATCATCAACTGTTCGGACAAGCAATTTCTCCGATTTGCAGAACAACCATTTTGACGTGCTTGTGATTGGTGGGGGCGTGACGGGAGCCGGTGTCGCACTGGATGCAGTGGCGCGAGGATATAAAGTGGCGCTCATCGAGAAAAAGGATTTCGCCAGCGGCACCAGCAGCAAATCAACCAAACTGGTGCATGGCGGCATTCGCTACCTCCCCGAGTTTGATTTTGCCCTGGTGCATGAAGCGCTGGTAGAGCGTGGACTGCTGCTCCAGAACGCTCCCTATCTGGTGCGACCTGTGGAGTTTGTGCTGCCTATCTATAAAGGAGACCGACATCCAGTTGGCATGCCGTTTACAACGCCGGGTGGGGTCGGTCTCAGTCAACTTCTCAATATTGGTCTGTCTCTCTACGATATGTTGGCCGGGCGACGCAATATTCGCTGGCATCGCCATATCAGCCGCGATAAGGTGATGAAGCTTGCACCCGCGCTGGTAACGGACGGCTTGAAAGAGGGCTTTACCTATTACGATGCTCAGACGAACGATGCTCGTCTGACGCTTGCCCTGATCCGCACCGCAGCCCAATACGGAGCAACCATTACAAACTATACCGAAGCTGTTTCTTTTCTTGAGGAAAAGGGCAAGGTGATTGGCGTTACTGTGCGCGACAAGTTCAGCAGTCAGGAAGCGGTGGTTCGTGCGCGTCACGTGGTCAACGCGACGGGTATCTATGCCGAGCAGGTCGAGGAACTGACCGGGACCGAGCCGCAGATTCAGATCGAGCCAAGCAAAGGCGTCCATCTGGTATTATCGCGCGAAGATCTGAAATTGGGCGATGCTGCGATTGTGTTACCAGAAACGGAAGATAAGCGTATTCTGTTTATTGTTCCCTGGGGATCGCGGGCAATCTATGGCACGACCGATACTGGTTCCGGCGATCTGGAGCATCCAGCCGTGACTCATGAAGAGATTGCCTATCTGTTGAAATACTTGAATCGCTATCTGAACCTGCATCTAACGGAGCGAGATATCGTTAGCGCTTATGCTGGCTATCGTCCGCTGGTGAAGCCGCGCAATACGAATGCATCCACTGCGAAATTATCGCGTACTCATGCAGTTTTGCAGAGTTCGTCGGGGATTGTTTCGATTGTTGGCGGCAAACTGACCACCTATCGGCGCATGGCGCAGGATACGGTAGATGTGCTGAGCCGTCGAGATAACACAAAACCCGTTCATCCGACGCAGTCGCTCCCGTTACAAGGAAGTGCAGACTGGGGAAAAGCGCAGGAGGAGGTTGCGCGACGCGGTATCGCGCTGGGACTAACGCCAGAGATGATACAACATATGAGCCGTAGCTATGGCTCGGTGGCCCATACCGTGTTTGATTTGATCGAGCAGGACGCCGCGCTTGCAGATCCGCTGATCGCTGATTTGCCCTATGTGAAGGCTGAGGTTGTGTATGCCTGTCGCCACGAGATGGCGATGACGCCAGAAGATGTCCTGTCGAGACGTACATCAATTATACTGGAGGATCGGCAGCGCGGGTGTGGTGTGGTCAGTGAGGTGGCGGCAGTGATGGCGCAGGAACTTGGCTGGTCATTAACTCAGCAGGAAGCATTGACGAATGACTATCTCTATGAAGTGCAGCGACAGATGGCGGCAGAGAAGAGGCCGGAGCAGCCGGGCGTTCTTGAAGAAGGGATGGTGAGTCCCTCTCCTCAACAGATGTGAGCGTGCAGGGCGAACAGGCAGATAGAGGGAAGCATTTCTCCGTCTGCCTGTTTTGAGCACCTTGAAGTGAATAGATTTGTTGAGGGGAACGAGGTTTCCCGCCAGGTGCCATCAGCCTGCGAGGGTGAATTGTATGGTGGCCTGTTGCGCGTTTTTGATGCCAAAGCGATAAGACATCTTCGCAGGAACATTTGCAGTCAGTTGATACCACTGATTTGTCGTTGTGATATCTGTCCAGGTATTGCAATTCTGTGTATTGATAAAACAGATCTGCATCTGGATAGGAGCGGTGAGCTGGCTGAATTTGACATTGACGCCGTGGCAGATGGAGGATGTGGAGAGCCAGGGAGCGTGCGAGGGCAAGAGATAGATATTAGGAGAAAGTGCATACGGTCCTAAAGACACACTTTGATTGTAACAGGCCGCATTTGCCTGGGCAGTTGCCGTTGCAGCGGCATAAGCAACCTGGGCAGTTGCTGCTGAACGGGTTGCTTGCTGGTGGACCAGTGTTGTTTGTCGCACAGCTTCAGCAGTTGCTTGCTCCGATCTTACCTGTGCCTGGTGTACCTGTGTGGTTGTGATGATCCCGGCAGGGACGATCAGGAGTAGCGCAAGCAAGGCGAGTACAGGTGTACTGATGCGGAGCTTTGAGATTGGTTGGCTACGATTTGACGGCAGCGGAACGCCAGTGGAGGGGCCGATCGTCGTCTGTTGAGGCGACACGAGTTCGGGGAGAGACGAAACCATCTGCGGGGTCATCGCTGGTTGCGAGTAAGAGATTACTGGTGGTGGCAGCACCGGCGTCGGTACGGATTTTTGTGTTGGCAGAGACCCCTCCGTTGAGAAGGTTGGTGTGGTCTGAAAACTGAGTGGACCATAGGGAGAAGAGGAGAACTGTTGCAACGCCCCTACAAACTCCATGATGGAGGGATACCGTTGTTCTGGCGATTTGGCAAGTGCTTGCAGAATAACGTCATCGACGCCCGCAGGAAGCTGAGGATTGATGTGGCTGGGTGGATCGGGTTGTTTTGTGAAATGCTGACGCATCACCTGTTCCAGGCTGCCAACAAACGGGAGGCGACCGGTCAGTAATTGATAGGCCATCACCGCCAGAGCGTACTGATCGCTTGCAGGCACAGGTTCGCCTTCCCACTGTTCAGGGGGCATCGCGTTTGGCGTGCCACGAAACTGGTGACTGTGTGTTGAGTTTGAGGAGATGACGCGAGCAATACCAAAATCCGTGAGTAAAAGGTCGGGGCGGCGATTGTGATGCTCGCGCACAAGAAAATTGGCAAGCTTGACATCCTGATGCACGATGTGATGGTCGTGGGCGTGTTGCAGCGCATCGGCGGCTTGTAGCAGAAAGCCTGTTGCATCGTTGAGTGTCAATGGAGTGGTCAGTTGCTGGCGCACCAGCCAGTTGGCAAAAGAACCTTCGGGGCGATAGGGCATAACGATATATAAGAGTGCGCTGTGTTGTTCATAGACTGTTTCGCCAAAATCGATCAGTGGCAAAATATTTGGATGGTCCAGAGAGATAATGACTTGCATTTCGCGGTGAAAGAGGCGCGACACCTCACCCACCGTTGCCGCATGGCTAAGAAATGGTTGAGGATCAATCTGCGCTATTTTGACTGCAAGTTGACGCGGAGTTCTGATATCCTCTGCGACATAGACTTCCCCCATTCCACCTCGACCTATCAAGCGAAGTAAGCGATAATTGCCGAGTTGCATTCCATCAAATGGCATAAAATAATCCCTCAAATAGAAATATGGTTTTAACTATACCATACGAAGGCCGTTGAGCCTATTTTTGAAGCTCCAGGTGCGACAAATGGTAATGTGCTGCTGTGAAAACGCACGCCGTCAAACGTTAAAGAACTTCATTTCTCCAGCAGCAATAGCGACGGTGAGCGTATTTTCAGCAGGTGCTAGAGGGCAGATCCAGCGTGGATTATAGGCGCAGGAGGGATTGTAGGCGTAGTTAAAATCAAGTATCATGCGTTTCCATCCAGTTTCGTTCGGGATAGGTACGGGTGTGCTGCCTTTGATAGTATCAAAAAGGTAACGCCCACCGCCATAGCTTTCTTGTGGGCATGTGGCGTCACGAAACGGGAGGAACAATCCACCGCCGTAGATATCAAGCCAGTAAAGAGAAAGAGTGACGGGTTGCCCATCAACAATCAAGGAGACCTGTCCAACAGTCGTCATGTTCAGAGATTCCTGCTCACTTAAAGTCATATGCTGGCTCTCAGATGCCACATTTGTATTCACTGTGACAGTAAAGCGCAGCGCTGGATTATAGGGAAAATAGCGCAACCCTTGAAATTCGCGCTTCTGCTCTTCGTCGAGGGCGGATTGGGGATGAGATGCAAAGAGGTTGTCGCGCTCTTTACGGAAGCGTTGGAGGGTGAGGGCAGGATCTTCACTGGCCAGCAAAGCCTGATTGCGCTTATGATACGAGGTTGCTACACGACACCGATAGTCATATAAGTCTAAATAATGAGACATTGCTCTTTTAATTCCCTTCTTTATAAAGGTGCATCTCTACATATGCCTTATCCATGAGCTAATATAAAGATGTTTCTATCAAGAAAATCGCTAGTATTGTACAACAATTCCTATGGGCGATTGAACAACCCCGGCTAATCTGCTACTATCTGCATAGTATGTCGTGAGGAGGCTCTTTGCATTTGGATAAAATCGAGCAGCAGCTCAAGCAGTATTTTGGCTATGATGCCTTTCTTTCGGGCCAGCGTGAGGTGATCGAGCAGATTCTTGCGGGACGTGACGCATTTGTCTTGATGCCAACGGGAGCTGGAAAATCGCTGATCTATCAGTTTTCGGGCCTGTTGATGCCTGGCGTTACCATCATTATCTCGCCACTGATCGCGCTTATGCAGGATCAGGTCGATCGGTTGAGTGCTAATGGCATTGCCGCGACGTTTATCAATAGCACGCTGAGCCAGGAAGAGCGGGAGCAGCGGGAACGGGGTCTTCTCACCGGCAAGCTCAAACTCGTGTATGTTGCTCCTGAGCGGTTGCTGACGCAGAGCTTTTTGCAACTGCTTGATGAGGTACGAGACCGTGTGGGCCTCTCGCTGCTGGCGGTTGATGAGGCCCATTGTGTGAGTGAGTGGGGACATGATTTTCGTCCTGAGTATCGGCAGCTTGGCCGTGTACGACAGCGCTATCCCCAGGTTCCCGTGATAGCGCTCACTGCCACCGCGACCGAACGGGTGCGCGATGATATCCTCACACAGCTCACCCTGCACGATCCATCCATCCACGTTGCCAGCTTTAATCGTCCCAATCTCCTCTATGAGGTGCGTCAGAAGAACCAGCAAGCCTATCGCGATCTCGTGGGTCTATTGCGAGAACTGCGCGACGATTCGGTGATCATCTATTGCCAGAGCCGTAAGAGCGTTGAGGATATCAGTACTGCGCTCAGGCGTGATGGCATCACTGCGCTCCCGTATCATGCGGGACTCACCAGCGAGCAACGGGCGCAAAATCAAAACAGCTTTATTCGCGATGAAGTGCCTGTGCTGGTGGCCACAATAGCCTTTGGTATGGGGGTTGCGAAGCCAGATGTACGGGCCGTCATCCATTATGATCTGCCAAAAAGCCTGGAGGGATATTATCAGGAATCGGGTCGGGCCGGACGCGATGGATTGCCAGCGCGCTGCATCCTCTTTTTTCAGCGCGGAGATCGCGTTAAGTACGAGTTTATTCTGGCCCAGAAGGAGGATGAGCAGGCATATTTTCTGGCGCGCCAACAACTGCAACAGGTGATTGCGTACGGCGATAGTATCGAGTGCCGCCGTCGCGCGCTGCTGGCGTATTTCGGCGAGACCTTGCCCGATGAGCATTGTGGCAATTGTGATAATTGTTTGCGCCCACACGCTGAGATGGAAGATAGAACGATTGATGCGCAAAAGTTCTTATCGTGTGTCTCGCGGACGCAACAGCGCTTCGGCATGCGTTATATCATCGATATCTTGCGGGGAGCTAACACGCAGAAGATCCGTGATCTGGGGCATCAGCAGTTGACCACCTATGGCATCGGTAAGGATCTGAGCGTTGATGAGTGGCGATATCTGGCCCAGGCGCTCTTGCAACAGGGCTTAATGAATGAGACGAGCGACGGCTATCCCGTATTGCGTTTGAATCGGCGCTCCGTTGAAATCTTGAAAAGGATGCGCAATGTGGAGGTGCCAGCCATGCCGGGGCGTCGGCAAAAGGCAACTGAAATTGAGCCAGCAGCGTCACCCCTCTCCGAGCTTGATCTGGCGTCGGCGGGATTGTTTCACCATCTGCGTGGTTTGCGTAAACAGCTTGCCGACGAGATGGGTGTTCCTCCCTATGTAGTCTTTCCTGATAATAGTTTGCGCGCTATGGCCCAGCAGCGTCCGCAAAGTGCCGCACAGTTCGCTCGCATCCCGGGCGTGGGGAGTCGCAAGCAAGAAGCTTTTTTCACCCCTTTTACTCATGCGATCCGCGAGTATTGTGAACTGCATGAGCTGACCCTGGAAGTGGAGTCAGGCGAGACGCGGAAAGAAGTAAAAAGGGGAAACGCTGCGGCGACGAGCGCGGGGCCATCGACTCGTCTGGTGACATTAGAGATGTACAACGCGGGGAAAAGCGTCGAGGAGATTGCCAGGGAGCGCAATTTGAAGGTGAGTACGATCATCAATCATCTGGCCGAACTCATCGAGACGGGCCAGACGATTGATGTGGAAGAATTGATCCACGTTGACCGTTACGAAATGATTGCCAATGCGCTGCAACAGGTCGGCGGCGTGGCACTGAAGCCGGTGAAGGAATGGCTTGGCGACGACTATTCCTACGAAGAAATTCGTCTTGTTCGAGCGCTGCTGCACCGCAAGCAACATGAACTATGATATGTCCTTGCCGATATTTTTGGCAAGATTGCGTCGTGCTGCCGAAAGTGAGGCCCGGAGTAATTGCTTCTCTGCCTTGTCCGCAGGCCATTGGATCTGCTCGATATCGCAGCGATGCTGTTTAAAGGCATCGACCAGCTCTACCAGGTCGTCCACCTGATCCTGTAACTGACAGATCATTGCCTGTTTCTGGCGTGGCGGCAGCTCCAGTACTCGTTCGATGACTTCGTTGAGCAGCGACTCGCCCTCCATCTGCTGTAATACCTCATCTTCCGGGTCGGCTATGCTCCCAAATTCCCCATGATATTCCTCACTTTCTCCGGTGGGAAGTGGCTGTATAGCTCTTTTGCGCCGCAACATATCGATGATTTCGCTATAAATGATGCTTCTCACGTATGCTTGTGGGCAGCGAATGGAGTCTCTTTCGAGTATATGCCAGAACTTGATACGGACACGCTGTATAATCTCATCGGTTTCGAGATATTGCACCTCCTGAGGAGCAAAAGAAGGATATCTGCTCAGGTATCTCTTCACCTGGGACTTGATATAATCATCGCTACATGCTAAAACCATTTCGTATGTTGCTTCTGCCTGTGGGGTCTTTTCACCGATTTTTTGATAATTACTCATACCGCCGTTCCTTTTTTGATCGTAAGATGACCGATATATCCATCACGGGCGCTTGAATATGACTTCAGCAACTCGTTCTAATATGTATAGATGTGTGAAGAATTCTTCAACACATTCAAAGAGTAAGCGATGGAGACGTATTAGCCTATGGTGAATAGGGGGCAGGGAGGGGGCAAGTAGGGGGCAAAATCTACGCCTGTAAGTCTGGTAAGATGGTGAAAAATCGATTATACTGATCACCAGCAATAATAGTGCGCAATATGTTCTCCGATCAAAGCATGGGTGCAAACAACATAACCAGAAAACAGCCAGTTCCTAATCTCCAGTTACGGAATGAACGGGAAAAACGTGGCTGGACGCATAAGGATGTTGCCGATAAGATCGGCCTGCCCGACTCTCATACGGTTGGCCGATGGGAGAGGGGTCACTCTATCCCCAGCCCTCATTATCGTCAAGCACTCAGTCGTCTTTTTGACAAAAGCCTGGAAGAACTGAATCTGCTCCAATCTCATGAAAATGAAATTGCGCCCTCTCCTGTTGAAGAGAGCGAGCAGGTCCCTGCATCTCAAGGTAGCTCTGGATTTGCGCAACCTCCCCCCAGATTCACCTCATTTGTTGGGCGTGAACATGAACTGACCGAGATATACGGACTACTCATACGTCCAGATATATACTTGCTGACTCTACTAGGAACTGGAGGGATCGGTAAGACGAGCCTGGCAACGCAGATAGCGTTCAAGATGAGGGAGCACTTTGCGGATGGTGTCTGCTTTGTCTCACTGGCGGCACTACGTGATGCAGAGCTGGTTCTGCCTGCTATTGCCGATGCGCTCGGTATTCAGGGGGATAGTAAACTGCAACCCGGTGCGCAGATCAAAGCAGTTTTGCGGGAAAAGCATGTGTTGCTTTATATTGATAATTTCGAGCATGTGGTGGCAGCTGCTCCGCTGCTTGAAGATCTGTTGCGTGCCTGCTCACGTGTGAAGATGCTAGTGACAAGCCGTGAGGCGCTGCATCTCTCGGCAGAGCGTGAGTACAGTATTGCGCCACTGGAGACGCCAGATGTACAGCAGTTGCCGGAGCCAGCAGCGTTGATGAGCTATGCTTCAATTGCTCTATTTGTGCAGTGTGTACAGGCTCGGCAGGGAAACTTCAAGATAACGCACAACAATGCGGCGGCGATTGCCGAACTTTGCGTGCGTCTGGATGGTCTCCCACTGGCTATTGAACTTGCGGCGCGTATGAAGATGCTTTCACCGCAAGCACTCCTGATCCGCTTTTCGCAACGTTTGCGCCTGTTGAAGAGCGATCTTTATCTAACAGATGAGCGTCATCGGACGCTCTATCAGACCATTAAGTGGAGCTATGATCTGCTCAATGTTCACGAGCAGTGGCTTTTTAGGCACCTCTCTATCTTTGTCAGCGGTGCTACATTGGAAACCATCGAGGCATTTTTCGGTGCTGGTGAGCAATGGAAGGGTGGGGACATTCTGGAGGGGGTGCTCTCTCTCTTGAATAAAAGCTTACTGCAACAAAGAGAACCAGAGAGCGAAGCACCCCGCTTTTTTATGCTTGATACGATTAGAGAGTTCGGGCTGGACTGTTTACAGACCTGTCATGAGCTGGAAGAAAGCAAGCGAACATATGCCCTCTACTTTCTAGCTGAAGTTGAGCAAGCTGCGCCGCAATTAAAGGGACCGCAGCAGGCTATGTGGTTGCAGCGATTGGAGCAAGAACTCGACGATTTGCGTGCAGTGTTGAACTGGTTGATCGAGATCAAAGACGTGGGACTGGCTTTGCGTTTCTGTGAAGCGTTTGGCAAATATTGTGGGTTGCGTGGCTATTGGAGCGAGGAGCAGCGCTGGTTGAAGGCGGCTCTGGCCCTGCCACGGCAGCCAGAGCCGCAAGCAATACGCGCGCGGGTGTTACGCCGCGCCGGGCACCTCGCCTATCGTTTGAGAGATCTGGCAGCAGCTCGCGCTTTACAGGAGGAGAGTGCCAGGGAATCGCGAGAGAGCGGCGACCAGGAGAATCTGGCGGGTGCGTTGAGCGGATTGGCGCACGTGCTCTCTCGACAAAATGAGATTGCGGCGGCGGCTCAACTGTTTCGAGAGAGTGTGCAGATTGCCCGACAATGCGGGAATGGTTGGGTGCTGGCCAATGCACTGGAAAGCATGGGGCGTTTTATCTATCGTCAGGAGGGGAAGGTTGATGAAGCGCGTGCTGTGCTGGCGGAGAGCCTTGTGCTGGCGCGGCAATTAAATGATAGTGAGAGCATTGCTCGTTTTCTCACCACGCTGGTTGACCTGGAGATTGCTGAAGGAAACATGCGGCAAGCAGAGGAGATGGCGCAGGAAAGCTATGATCTGGCGCAACAACTGGGCACCAGACCATTAATTGCCCTGGCGCTCGACGCTTTAGGCGATATTGCCTTCTTTGAAGCAAACTATGAGCAGGCGAAACAGCGCTTTGAGCAGCGGATCACGATGGCGCGTGACCTGGGCGATGTATCGACGATTACCCGCAGAGCGTTGAGGGTTGCCGATTGTGCCCTTGCACAGGGGGATGTGGTTCAGGCGGCCCGACTGATAGAAGAGAACCTGGAGTCGCTATACCAGCAGAAAGATAGAGCTGCGATCATGACCGCCCAGAATATTCGGGGCGATGTGCAACGCAAGAACGGCGCTGTAACAGAGGCCATTGATTTATATCGAGGTGTGTTGATGCAGTGCAGCGTGTCAGGCGATAGGAGAAACAGAGCAAGATGTCTGATTGGTCTGGTTCATTGCTTGCTGCTTCAGGAACACATGGAGCAGGCAGTCTATCTCTTTGGATATATGGAGGGTGAGATCGGGTCGAAAGCGCGCAAGAGTCTTTATCTGGCGCAATATACTGACTATAAGTGGGCAGAAGAAAAAGTGCAGATTCTCGCAGCGGAGGCGAGATATGCGCAAGCCAGAGATGCAGGGCGAGGGGCATCGCTTGAAGAGGTAATGAAGAGAGTAAACTGTATTGCTTATGATTGATGTGATGGTTATTCATTATATATGCTTGATGATTTCCTTGCAGATACGGGTCAGTTCTTTGTTCCGCATTGAGCTAGAAAGGCTGCCAAGAGGCTTTGCGGGGTTATTTACCGCCTGATAGTCTTTAAGTTCGGTGTATTGATATAAACAATGACCGACTGCGATCCAAAGAATAGTGACATGTTCTTTCTTGGCTGCTTCCAGAATAGGTGTAAGCTCATGTTTTGCGATAAAATCTGAGGCAAGAAAATTTGCGGAGACGAGGAGAACAGCAACTTTCGCAGAGCTGATAGCATCGGTAATTTCTTCATACCACCTTGTTCCCGGGACGATATGGGTATCATCCCATATTTTAATCTGCCCTGCTCGTAGAAGAGGAGCAAGCATGTCATACAGTCTATCCAGCCAGACCTTATCTTTGCGGCTGTAGCTGATGAAGACCTGGTCGCGCACTGTTTGTGCCATGATAACAACTCCTTGAATGTATTTCCTCGCTGCACAGTGTCAGTATATAGAAACGTTATTCTCCTGTCAACTGGTACTGTAATGCTCATACCATTTTTTAATTTTCTGACCTCTTTGCGTCTCTTCTAATAGATGCATAGATTGTTTAAGGGAATATAATGATGAAAAGCAGGAAGATTTGTAGTAATATGTTTTATAGAGGGGAAGATACCGCATAGCACTTATTGGTTGATGGGATACATGGATGTTGAAGGCATAATGGCTTATCCATGTATGATAGCTTAGAGTATGAGGCTTTTTGGGTGTTAAGCTGAACAGAGATCAGGCAGGTTGAGTATGGCTTTTCCACATGCTATTTGCATTTTTTGTTCATATGTACTATCCGATCGAAGGGACAAAAAGCTATTTGATAAGCTTTGTTCTCATTTGCAGGCCTGGAAGCGGCAAGGTGTTATCGAAGACGTGTATGATAGTGGAAGTGGAGCAGGAGAAACGCTGATGTCATATATAGAAAACTATATTAATAAAGCAGACATTATTGTATTGATGGTAAGTGCTGAATTTTTTGCATCAGCATGTTGCTACGAGATAGAGCTAAAACATGCGCTAGAGCTGAGCAAGGCAGATATGGTTCGTTTGATTCCGGTGAAGTTACGTCCCTTTGAACTGGCGGGATCGCCATTGGCACCGTATCGCTCCCTTCCACTTAGCGGCAAGCCTATCAGTGAGTGGCCCAGGATCGATGCTGCCATGGTGGATGTGGTCAATGGAATCTGGAAGGCGATCGAGGAAGTTAGAACGCATGTGGGTACGCGTGCGCGTATCAATCCTGAAAAGTTGCCCCTGTATACGGTTCCATACAGACAAAATCGGTTTTTTACTGGTCGAGATGACGAGCTGAATGCGTTACACACCTATTTCTTTGCGCCTTCCCAACCTTTTCAGGAGACGCGCATTCAGGCATTGAGTGGTTTGGGAGGCGTTGGCAAGACCCAGCTCGCTGTTGAATATGCCCGTCGTTCTAAGCAGAAGTATCAGGCTATTCTGTGGCTCAATGCATCCTCGCGCGATATCAAAGCAGCGTTGCGTGTGCTTGTTGATCAGCTCTCTTTGGTGGTAGAAGAGCCGATAGATGAGCAAAAGCAGATGAAAGCGATCAAGCATTGGTTGCGTTTTCAAGAGCGCTGGCTGCTTATTTTAGATAGCCTGGACGATTTTAGTTTGATCGACCAGCTTGTTCCCAATCAAGGAGGGCATGCCCTTCTTACTGTGCATTACCAGAGCACTGGAACGTTTGCCCATGTTTTTCATGTCAAGCCAATGGATAGGCAACAAGGAGCATTATTCCTGTTACGTCGCACGGGGATCATTGAGGAGCAGGCTCAGCTCGATGCAGCATCCAGAGATGACTATGCCATTGCCAAGTCTGTTGCGGAGAGGTTGGGGGGATTACCGCTGGTACTCGATCAGGCGGGCGCGTATATCGAGGAGACCCCGCTCTGTGATCTGGCCGGATATCTCACGGTATATGAGCGAGAGAGGGCGAACCTGCTGAACCAGCGAGGGAAGTTCTCCGAGAATCATCCAGAGTCGATCATGGTTACGCTTTCGCTGGCATTTGCTGAGGTGGCGCAAAGGTGCCCTGATGCCATTGAACTGTTGCGGCTCTTCGCTTTTCTGCATCCAGACTCGATTCCAGGGGAAATGTTTGAACAGAGGGCTGGCGTCTTTGAGGGGGCTTTGCAAAAGTTTGCTACAGGTGTTGCTGACTGGCATGATCCCTTTTCAGCGCTCTTTGACTATTCGCTGGTGCATCGTTGTAGCAGTTCGACGACGTTGAGTATTCATCAGATCGTGCAGGAAGTTGTGATAGAGCAACTTTCGGAAGAATTAAGGCTGCAATGGGCATATCAAGCCGTGCGGCTGGTCAACTCCGTTTTTCCCGCAGCAGAGTTTAGTAATTGGCCGATCTGTAAGACATATTTGCATCAGGCGCAGAAATGTGCGGAGCTGATCGAGCAGTTTCACTTTACTCAGGATGAGGCTGCCGAACTGTTGTGGCATCTGGGCAATTATTGTTACCAGCAAGCAATGTACAGCGGGGCCGAACGCTATCTCACCTATGTATTACAACTCTATGAGCAGAACATGGAGAGCAACCAGCTACAGATTGCAGAGACCCTTAATATGTTGGGATTGGTCTATAACGAGCAAGGTAAGTATGCGGTGGCGGAAGGGATCATTCAGCGGGTCATTGAGATACGAGAGCGAGAGCAGGGCGTTGATCATCCAGATATAGCTCATGCCTTCAATAGTTTAGGATTAGTGTATAGCGAACTGGGGAAATATCAAGATGCTGAAATCTGTTATCAGCGTGTTCTTTCCATTTATGAAACTGCGGTAGATGTTAATCCTCTTGATGTTGCCGTCACGCTTAACAATCTAGCCGTGCTGTATGATGATCAGGGAAAGTATAAAGAAGCTGAAGAATTTTATTTGCGTATCTTGGCCATTGAAGAAAATGCGCTGGTGGAGAATCATCCAGATCTGGCAATCACCTATAACAATCTAGCAATAGTGTATGAGGAGCAGGGGAATTACTGGCAGGCCAAAAATATGTATCAACGTGCATTAGCGATTCGGGAACAAAGCTGTGGAGAGCATGACGCTCGGACCGGGCAGAGCCTGAGCAACCTTGCAGGCATTTTTGCGCTTCAGAAGAAATACCGTAAAGCCGAAGAGTATTATCAACGAGCGCTGGATATCTACAGAAAAACGTTTTCCGCTGAGCACCCAGAGGTTGCCTTGGTTTATACCTGTCTTGCTTCTCTGGCACGCCTTCAGAGAAACTATCAACAATCAGAGATGTACTGGCGAAAAGCTCTTGCTATCAATGAACGGATGTTGGGGAGTGAACACCCGGAGATGGCAAGGGTGTTCAATGGGCTGGGACGCGTCTATCTTTTACAGGAACGAAATGCCGACGCTATCTCATTCCTGGAGCGAGCACTCGCTATTCGCACTAGGGCGTTGGGCCTTGAGCATCTCGATACCGCCGAGTGTCAGGGACTGCTAGCGGAAGGATTTGTGCGGCAGAGGCGTTATGAAGAGGCTGAACAGCTATTTCAGCAGGCTTTGCATGTCTATCAGCAAACTTCTGGTCAGAGAGACCTTGATCGCGTCTTTATAATGGAGCACTATGCTCAGCTTTTGAGTCGCTTAAATAGGACGGAGGAAGCGGTATCACTGCAACGTGCGGCCCGCTCCCTCAAGAGAAAACATACTCAGGCTTTACGGATGTTGGATAGGGATGAGTAAAACATAGTCAAGCACACCTTTACAGATGTGAAGCGCTTTCATCGACCTCCTTTTGTTTTATCCTTTTTGACATTTCCCGACTTTTTTGTCGAGGATGCACCACTATTGCCTTGATTTTGATCTCCAGAACTTACTTGCTCTTCGTCTTGTTGATTCTCCGTAGAAAGTATATGTAACAGTCTCTGAATCCAATGGATGGAACAGAATCTATTGAGTAACGCTCTATAGCGTTGAAAAATATGCGTATTTCTATGTGCAGATCTTTCGGTATGTAGGCGCTCGATCATCTATGCAAACCTCCTGATAGATCCGTCTAAAAAAGGAAATCACGTTTCGCTGCGAAACGTGAAATGTCTATACAATATCCCTGCCGTCCTTTATGATCATTTGGCTACAATGTTAGACATTGCAGTCAAATGATTATCTATGAGAATATTGTAATAAATCTGAAATGTTTTAGCAAGGGGGGGGTGTACATTTTGCTGAGAAGATATTTGACGCAAATCTATATTGTAGAGTTTAAAAAAACTCCAGTATAATGAACAGACGATGGTCGTTGCCCAGTTTCCCAAAATGATATAATACGCCTGCAATCAAAAATTGAAATACCTCTAGCATTTTGCGATATAATCCTTCGTAAGTTGTTGGCTGTAGATAGAAATAGTTGAGTTCTAATGAAGTAGCTCAACCCTCATCAAGGAGGAGGTTCTTCATGGCGCGTTTCATTTTAAGTCTCGATCAGGGAACTACCAGTTCTCGTGCGATTCTCTTTGATCACGACGGTTCTATAGCGCAGGCTGCTCAGCAAGAATTCCCTCAGATTTATCCGCAGCCAGGCTTCGTTGAGCATGATCCTGAAGCGATCTGGTCAAGTCAGCTCTCCGTTGCTCACCAGGTGTTGAAGGATGGGAATGTCAATGCTTCAGATATCGCAGCTATTGGCATTACCAATCAGCGCGAGACGGCGGTTGTCTGGGAGAAAGCTACTGGGAAGCCCGTTTATAATGCCATTGTCTGGCAGAGCCGCCTCACCGTGCCGATCTGCGATGAGCTAAAAGCAAAAGGATTTGATAAAGAGATACGTGAGCGCACAGGGCTGGTGACAGATGCTTATTTCTCGGGAACGAAAGTCAAGTGGATTCTCGATAACGTCCCAGATGCCCGCGCGAAAGCAGAGCGAGGTGAACTGCTCTTTGGCAACGTCGATACTTTCCTGATCTGGCGTTTAACAAAGGGGCGTGTCTATGTCACCGACTATTCTAACGCCTCGCGCACGCTACTCTTCAACATCTACACGCGCCAATGGGATGATGTCATTCTACAGGAGCTGGGTATCCCTCGTTCGATGTTGCCGACCGTGAAACCTTCGAGCGGCGTCTATGGCGAGGCGGACCCGGAGTTTTTTGGCGCTGCTATCCCCATTGCCGGAGCAGCCGGAGATCAGCAGGCGGCAACGTTCGGACAGGTCTGCTATGAGGTGGGCACTGCCAAGAACACCTATGGCACGGGCAGTTTCATGTTGATGAACACGGGCGAGAAGGGTGTGCCATCACAAAATGGCTTGCTGACCACCATTGCCTGGGGTCTGGGAGATCCTGCCCACCCGCAAATCACCTATGCGCTGGAAGGCAGCATCTTTATTACTGGAGCTGCCGTGCAGTGGTTGCGTGATGGCTTGCAGGCTATCAAAAATAGTGTCGAAGTTGAAGCGCTGGCAAATCTTGTTCCCGATAATGGCGGCGTCTATCTGGTGCCAGCCTTTGTAGGATTGGGCGCACCCTATTGGGATGCTTATGCGCGTGGTACGATCATTGGCCTGACACGCGGTTCAAACATGAGTCATGTGGCGAGAGCAACACTGGAATCGATGTGTTATCAAACGCGCGAAGTGGTGGAAGCAATGACGGCAGATAGTAATGTCCATCTCAAAGCTTTACGCGTCGATGGAGGTGCGGTCGTCAACAATCTGTTGATGCAATTCCAGGCCGACATTCTGGGCGTGCCAGTGCAGAGGCCAAAGGTTGCTGAAACAACTGCGTTGGGAGCAGCCTATCTTGCAGGTCTTGCTGTGGGCTTCTGGAGTAGCCAGCAAGAACTTTCTGAACATTGGCAAATTGATCGCACGTTTGAGCCACAGATGAAGCAAGATCAGCGCGAGCAACTCTATGCAGGTTGGAAGCGTGCCGTTGAGCGCTCTCTGCATTGGGCACAACCATAACGGGCGACAAGCGAAGCAAGTGTCGCCATTTTATCAGCGTTATCTGTCATCTCAACGTTCTTGTATGTTTGTGTGCTGGGCGATGACGTTCACATCTGTTCGGCTTGTGTCTACGGATACTGAAATGGAGCAAACATCATGGAAAATCAGGCATTAGAGAGAACTTCAACTCTTGCAGGTCTCGGAGGAGAATGTATCGCTGAATTTTTAGGAACGATGGTCCTGATCCTCTTTGGTGATGGCTGTGTTGCCTCTTTTGGCCTCTTCACAGGTATTAGTCCCGTTCCCTTTGCCCAAGAATGGGTTATTATCGTAATAGGGTGGGGACTGGCGGTCATGCTGGGCATATATGTGGCAGGAGCGATCAGCGGAGCGCATATTAATCCTGCTGTCACGCTCGCCTTTGCCGCGCGAGGGAAATTTCCCTGGAGTAAGGTGGCCCCTTATATGATTGCCCAGGTGTTAGGCGCATTTGTCGCAGCGGCAATCCTGTACTTTGTCTATCGAGGAGCTATTGTCCACTCGATTGGCACAAGGAATGTGGCTGATGCGGCTGGCTATGTGTTCTATACCCTCCCCAAGCAGTTTGTCGGCCCGTTTGGAGCCTTCGGAGATGAGTTTGTTGGCACTGCTCTGCTGACCGGGTTGATCTTCGCGATTGTCGATGCTCGTAATCAGCCTGTTCAGGCCAATCTTAACCCGTTTATTATCGGTTTATTGATTATGGCGATAGGTGCCTCGTTTGGTTTGAATACTGGATATGCCATCAACCCGGCTCGTGATTTTGGTCCGCGCCTCTGGATCGCTATCGTCAGCGGTGGCGCAAGTTTGACCTCTTATACCTGGATTCCCATTGTTGCACCGCTGCTTGGAGGTGTTGTGGGTGCTTTTATCTACGACTTCACGATAGGGAAGGTGCTAGAGGCCAGACGTGTTCAGGCGTCGCAAGAGATCGAAACAAGAGGCGAAGCGGTGCGAGAGATCTCTCCATCGACTGAGACGCATGGGAGATCGGTTCGCGAACCTTGATCGGAATAACAAGAAGAGATTTTAAAAGGAAGTCACGCGCTCGACGTATTGATAACTTGCAGTATGTCGGGCGTGTGGTTTTTTGGTATAGAAAAGCTGGTTGTATTGTGGCGCTAAAGTAATAGAACGCTTGACAAATTATCGTTGTCTAAATTATTACTAGTATAATGATATTTCTCCGAGGAAAGTACTTGCTCGCTGTTTGAGCAGCGCAACCTCCCCAATGCTGTGGCAATGTGAGTGTGGTATCTGGTTATGATTCATATAACCGCTTGTATGGCGCGGCAATGTTGCGTGAGGTATTTGATCGTGAATTGTATAGCTGCTTGTCTGTCAATGCCTGTAAAAGGAGGCTAAACTGTTGATCGTCCATTGGGAACGCTGTTTGTGTCCAGATTGTACTCTTGTATGGGAAAGGAATCTTGATGGTGGCTGGCGTTATATCGCTCGTGTGGCTGTACCGCTGCCGGTAGAAAAGACCTGCCCGATCTGTGCGAGCAATTTGTATATGCGATGGGAAAGACCACTTCCTGTATTGCCGGATTCCGAAAAATAGCCTGCACGTCTTGAGCTTTAAATGTAGTCAGATATGAGATGATAAGCTTTCAGCAAAGAGAACTGGCTTTGTGATGACGCTCAGCCATCGCAAAGCCAGCTGTTTGCGCCCATGAGCTGGTTTCAACAGCACGTTATGGCTTGAGAATAACCTTCGTGTAGCCCTCGATGCGCTTGTCAAATTTGTCGTAGGCCATCGGCGCATCGTTGAGCGAGACGTTATTGGAGACGATAAAGCTGGGTTTAGCTCTGCCTGCAATGATCATGTCGCGCAGGTAGCGATTGTAGCGCTTCACGTTGCATTGTCCGGTGCCGAGGCGCAGACCTTTCTCAAAGAGTTTGCCAAAGGAGAGAAGGATTTGTCCGTGTTTGGCATGTGGATCAACCCCGCCCGGATCGGATGGAACATAGAGGCCCGGAATACCAAGCATGCCTGTCGGGTTCACGGCCTGAATGAGCGCTTCAAGCACGACGGAAGGCGCTTCTTTATCCTGGCCCGGTTGGACGGCCTGGTAACCGACGGCATCGACGCCCTTATCAACGCCATCGCCGTTGCGCATCTGACGAATCTGTTCGACGGGATCGCCCTTGCTAAAATCGATGGGGATCGCTCCAATATCCTTCACTTTTTGCAGGCGCTCGGCCACGCGATCAACGACATAGACGACAGCGGCTCCACGAATCATTGCGCTATAGGCAGCCATTGCGCCGACAGGACCGGCTCCAAAGACTACAACCGATTCGCCTGGCGAGACCTGAGCCAGCTCTGTGCCATGATATCCGGTGGGGAAGATATCGGCTAACATGGCAAAATCTTCTTCATGCTCATTTCCCTGCGGCAACTTTAGCGCATTAAAATCGGCATAGGGAACACGGAGATATTCAGCCTGACCGCCCGGATATGGTCCCATCGCTACATAGCCATAGGCACCACCAGCGAACCCTGGATTGACAGTGAGGCAGAAGCCTGTAAAGCCGCGCTCGCAATTCTTACAGAAGCCACAGGCGACATTAAAGGGCATGACGACCCGATCTCCCTTGTGGAGCGTGGTGACGCCAGGGCCTACTTCCTCGACAATGCCCATGTTCTCGTGTCCAAAGACGATGCCTGGTTGTGCCGCCGTGCGCCCTTCGTACATATGCAGGTCAGAGCCGCAGATACAACTGGAGGTGATGCGTACAATGACATCATTTGGATGCTGAATCTTGGGGTCCGCAACCTGTTCGACATCAACTTTAAACGGTCCTTTATAAACTACAGCCCGCATGATTGGCTCCTTTGCTAGTCTTCTCAGGGTCAAAAAGCTGTTACTGCTTATCAAGAACGCACTACAAATTGCCGGTTATCTGGTTGAATGCCTGTCTTCATAACAGGATGAGCTAGCATCTCTTACAAACACACGTACCCTGTTCATTTTCTGACTGCAATGTTGGAGATGTGTAGTTTTTTCTGTGGGCGTTATCTTATTGCTATCTCTTTCGCACAAGGGACTATATACCATATTTTCAGGCAAGAATCAATGTAGATTATAAGAGCATTATGGAGGATAGTAGTTCAGCTTATAGTAAGAGTATAAGCGATGCAACGGCCTGCTCTCTGGATGTGTAGCATACGGTCAGTGCATCACATATACTCTCACAATCGCATCACTTTTTATTGCGATGTTACGCGTGTTGTTCGTGTCGCGCAACTACTTCATCGATGGTGCCAGCCATATAGAAATGATCCAGACGAATGCGGTCGTGGCGTCCTTCGAGAATTTCTTTGACCCCGCGTACCGTCTCCTGTCGCGAGACATATTTGCCCTCGATGCCTGTATAGATCTCGGCTACTGTCATAGGCTGAGTCAGAAAGCGCTGAAGCTTGCGTGCTCGCATGACCAGCGTTTTGTCCTCTTCAGATAGTTCATCAATGCCCAAGATGGCGATGATATCCTGTAGCTCTCGATTACGTTGCAGGACGCGCTGTGCTTCGCGCGCGATGCGATAATGTTCTACGCCAACCACTTTAGGATCAAGCAGGCGGCTGGTTGAGGTGAGCGGATCAACTGCCGGAAAGAGGGCTTGCTCGAAAAGGGAGCGCTCCAGCACGACCGTTGAGTCGAGATGGGCAAATGTGGTGGCAGGAGCCGGATCGGTGTAGTCGTCGGCGGGGACGAAAACGGCCTGCAACGAAGTGATCGAGCCTCTTCCTGTCGAGGCGATGCGCTCCTGCAATTCGCCCATCTCTTCCGCCAGATTGGGCTGATAGCCAACAGCCGAAGGCATACGTCCCAGCAGGGCCGAGACCTCAGCACCGGCCTGCGTAAAGCGGAAGATATTGTCGATGAAGAGCAGTACATCTTTGTTCTCTTCGTCGCGGAAGTATTCGGCCATTGTGAGCGCACTCAGTGCTACGCGCAGGCGAGCGCCCGGAGGCTCATTCATCTGCCCGAAGAGCATGACGACCCGTTGCAGGATATCAAGTTCGATGAGTTCTTCGTAGAGATCGTTGCCCTCGCGCGTGCGTTCGCCCACGCCTGCAAAGATGCTGTAGCCGCCGTGATTGTGCGCGATATTGTGAATAAGCTCTTTGATGATGACCGTTTTCCCGACGCCCGCGCCGCCAAACGTGCCAACTTTTCCGCCCTTCATGAAGGGACAGATCAGATCGATGATTTTCAAGCCGGTTTCCAGTATCTCAGCCTGAATCTGCTGGTCTTCGATAGAGGGAGATGGCTTGTGGATAGGGTGGAGCGGTGCCTCTGTCACTGGCTCTTTGTTGTCTACGGTTTGCCCAAGCACATTGAAGATGCGCCCCAATGTCTTAGGACCAACTGGAACCGAGATCGGTCTGCCCAGTGCTGTGACTTCGGTGCCGCGTTGTAAACCATCGGTTGCTCCCATTGCGATACAGCGCGTCCAGTTGTTGCCCATATGCTGTTCGACCTCCAGCGAGAGATCTGCGCTGCTATCCGCTATGTGTAATCGCAACTCTTCATAGATGGCGGGAAGCTGATCGCTGGGAAATTCGACATCCACGACCGCTCCCTGCACCTGTACAACCTTGCCTTTCACCTCAGTCTTTGTTGTTGTCATTCACATTACTCCTATACTGAGTGATATCTTGTTGTTCTGCCCCTACTGTACAAAAAAAGGGCAGTACGGACATGACTTGAATGACGTATTTGCGCGGTGCTGACGATGCCGAGGAAGACAGGCTGAGGGTAGGTAAAAATACGTAGATGGTTGTTACCAGGGGCGAGACTGATACTCAACCATTCGCCCCTGACAAAGCTAATGAGCGAGGGAAAGCTGCGGCTCTTGCGTCCAGGCCATTGTTTGCTGAACGAACAAGCGAGCGGCTGGAGATGCCTTTTCCTGTGACTTAACGGCGAGACCAATTTCTAATTGTTGTGGTGGATCAAGCGGGAGTGCCACTACACCCTCTAGCTTCTGGGGCAACAACATACGCGGCTGGACCGTGATGCCCAACCCCTCGCGAACCATCGCTAAGATTGTGGCGCTATCGGTGGCTTGATAACGCAGTCGTGGCCTGGCCTTGCTGATATCGATCCCCGCCATTTCCATCAGTTGAAATGAACAACCAGCCTTTGCCATCACAAAATCTTCTTCGTTCAGCTCGTGGGGCGGGACTGCATCGTATGCGTTCAGGCGGTGGTTGAGCGGAACAATGGCGCACAGTTCATCGCTGGCGATGCGCTTGCTCTCCATGCCTTTTGCTGGATGAACCACAAATCCAACATCGATAATGCTATTGCCAATCCACTCATGCACTTCAACCATTGTACCTTCAAAGAGAACCACATCGATTTCGGGATATTGCTGTTGAAAGCGCGTTAGCACGCTGGCGAGCAGTCCCGGACAGAGAGAGAGAATGCTTCCGACGCGCAACTTCCCTTCGGCGACTCCATGTGCAGCCTTTGCCTCCTGTTCGATGGCTTCGGCCTGTGCCAGCAGTTCTCGCACATGAGGCATGATCCGCTGACCGGTGCTGGTCAGCGCAACCACACCTTTGCGGTTGCGTTCTAGTAGCGTCACCCCCAATTCGCTTTCGAGGGCCGCCAGCGCGTGACTGACCGCCGATTGGGTCATATTTACCGCATAAGACGCTTCTGTAAAGCTGCCCATTTCGGCCAGCGCAACGAAACATTGCAGTTGGGAGAAGTTCATATGTTGATCCCTCATAAGATTATGACAAATATGATTTGCATTCATTATAGCCGAGCATGTATACTTCTGACAAGTGAAGAGATTGAAGGCAATCATCATTCCAGGTAACAAAGACGATATCCGAAAAGCTTTGTCATTATTGAATTTATAAATAGTGTGTATATTGGAGATAGAATACCCATGCAAGATTTTTCGTTAGAGCAGCAGCGCGATCAGGCTGTGCCTGTAAGCAGTAAGGAGACATCCACGCGTGTCAAACTGATTCACGTGTTGATTCTGGGAGGGTTGAACGCATTCGGGCCGCTCTCGACCGATATGTATCTCCCCTCGCTGCCCGCTATTAGCCGTGATCTGGGAGCTACGATGGCGCAGACACAGATTACCTTGAGCGCCTGTATTCTTGGGCTGGCGCTGGGGCAGGTGATTGCGGGGCCGATCAGCGATGCTATTGGGCGGCGACGGCCCTTGCTCATCGGTATCGCGGCCTATGTGCTGGCATCGCTGCTGTGTGTTTTCGCGCCATCAGTGGCAACGCTGACGATCTTGCGTTTTGTCCAGGGTTTTGCCGGGGCTGCGGGCCTTGCGATAGCGCTTGCCACCGCCAGCGATCTCTATTCTGGCGTTGCTCTGGCTCGCTGCTTTGCTCTGTTGATGCTGGTGCAGGGCATCTCACCTATCGTTGCGCCGGTTGTTGGCAGTCAGTTGCTCGTCATCACTTCCTGGCATGGCGTCTTTGTAACGCTGGCTCTCATCGGGGTGTTCATGCTGCTGGCCTCGGCGTTCGGATTAGGAGAGACATTGCCGATGCAGCGCCGCCAGAGCGGAGGTCTGGTTGCCACGTTAGGAGCTTTCCGTGATCTGTTGCTGGACCGTCGCTTTATCGGCTATGCACTCTCAAGCGGTTTCGCCTTTGCCGCGTGTATTGTCTACATCTCTGTGTCGCCGTTCGTGCTACAAAACATCTACGGTGTCTCACCCCAGATCTTCGGCTTGCTGTTCGGCATCAACGCTCTCGGATTAGTCATTATGAGTCAGGTCAGCGGCAGGCTTGTAGGTCGGATAGCGCCACAAAAACTATTGGCATGGGGAATGGCTGCTATCGCCATTGGTGGGGTTGCCCTGCTGGTGGTTGTACTGAGTGGTATTGGCCTTGTTGGGGTGTTGGCTTCGGCTTTTGTAATCACGGGCAGCCTGGGTTTCATTATGCCAAATATCACGACGCTGGCACTCAGCGATACGAAAGCGGCTGGGAGTGCATCGGCATTGTTAGGTGTGTTGCAACTTGCCCTCGGTGCTATCACCGCACCGCTGGTTGGTCTCGGTGGTACAGCATCCGCACTGCCGATGGCTGCTGTGATGGCTGCATTTGCCATTGCCACGCTTGTTACGTTCCTGGTGCTCTGCCGCCCTGCTCGTGTGTCGCAAGTTGGGTAGCGAATCATCGATCCAATCAGGCAAGATGTTGCGTGATGGCAAAGCGGGTAGCGGCGCTGCGGGAGGAGACACCTAATTTGGCGTAAATGGAGCGGAGGTGGGTGTTGACGGTGCGCGGACTGAGAATCAGCGTTTCGGCAATTCGCGCATCGGTCATTCCAGCCGCCACCAGCCGCAACACCTCCACTTCTCGCGCTGTTAGTCCGGCGGGATATGCTGGTGGGCGTGATTGCTGATTGTGTGCAGATTGTGCTGGTAGGCGGATCGTGGCGATCAGAGCTAGCACGAGATGGAGGGCCATTGACCAGCCAGATCCCCAGTTTTCTTGAAAGGCTGTCTCGTTTAGCTCCGTTCGCAATGTGGCTATTTCCTGTTCGTAGGCTGCTTCCTGTGCCGGAGTGCGAGGAACCTGTAGGGTATCGTGAAGAGCGCCGACCGCGCCAAAAAACTGTACGGAGCGTTCGGGCAGACCGGCCTGTTGGCACAGACTGGCGAATGCCTCAAGCGCTATCGTCAGGCCCAACTTATCTTCCAGTTCCCAGCAGAGATGAATGCTTTGCTTGAGCAGCAGGATGGCACGCTCAAGCTGCGATTGCCGACGAGCGCTATCGCCAAGACCAAAGAGCGCTCCCGCCATTGTAAGCCGGTCGCCTGATGCACGCGCCAGAGAGAGGCATTGTTCGTAGTAGTCGATAGCCTTTGGCAGCGAGTCGCGGAGCCGTTCGAGGTCGCCAAGCCCCAACAACAGGAGCGCGATACCGGGCGTGTGCCCCATTTCGCGAGTCAGGCGCAGGCTCTCTTTGAGATAACGAGCGGCGGTCGTCATATCTCCCCGGCAAATAGCGACCTGTCCCAGCCCGGTGAGCGCATTAGCCTTCTCCTGCTTATAGCCCAGCGTGGTTGCCAGGGAGAGGCTCTCTTGAAAGGTGGTCTGGGCCTCGCCATAGTTGCCCTCCAGACGCAGAATATCGCCGATGCAGTTCAGGCAGGTTGTTCTGTTCCAGCGGTCGCCGATCTCTTGAAAAAGCTGAAGGCTATGCTGATAGAAGATCTGGGCTGAGCGCAGACGCCCTTGTAGCCGCATCGTGCTGCCCAGATTGACCAGCACGTCGGCCTGACTGAAGAGGTCGCCACTTTCACGCAGGAGCATCAGGCTGATGTGATGACGAGTGCGTGACTGCCGAACCTTGCCCTGTTTATTCAACACTTTACCGCAAATATTGTGCAGGATGCCGCGGCACCAGCGATCCTCGTTCCCTTCCAGCGCTTGCATTCCCTTTTCCGCATGTTGCCAGGCGTGATCATAATTGCCCTGATGTAGCTCAAGCTGGGCCAGCATGCCATAGGAGAGCGCCTGAATAATCGGCTTCTCGATGGTGGCGGCAAAGAGCGCGCTTTCTGTCAATCGTTCTTGGGCAAGCGTTAATTCGTGGCGCGAACTGGCGATAATTCCTGCTCCATAAAGAACTTTGTTTCTGGCCTCCTGAGCTTCTGACGGAATAGATTTGTCGCTGGCGAGTAGCTCTTCAAACCAGTTACGGCCTTCATTGAGCAGGCGGCGATATTGCGTATATCCAACCAGCGCGCCGGCCAGACGCAGGCCCAGTACAATCTCTTTTCGCTCTATCGTCCAATGCAGTGCTGTCCACAGGTTTGCAGATTCACGGTCAAGCCGTCGCAACCAGCGATGTTGATCGACGCCTTGCAGGTAACGTTCTGCGCGCTCTGCCAGATGAATATAGTATTGTGCATGTCGCCGCTGGACAGCCTCGCATTCGTTCTGAGCATCCAATCGATCCAGCGCGTACTCCCGAATTGTTTCTAGCAGCATGAAGCGCAGTTCTCCAGTGTTCTCCTCAACGGGCCGGATCAGGCTTTTATCGACCAGCGAGGAGAGCAGGTCGAATGGCTCTATTTCGGCATCTTTGTTGATAGCCTCCGCAGCTTCCAGCGTCCATTGACCAACAAAGACGCCCAGGCGACGAAACATGCGTTGTTCGGCTTCGGTCAGCAGATCGTAGCTCCAATCGAGCGTGTTGCGTAGTGTTTGTTGACGTGCCGGCAAATTGCGTGCGCCGCCAGTAAGCAGGCTGAGTCTGCTATGCAGGCGGCTCAAGATTGCCTGTGGTGGGAGCAGCTTTACGCGTGCAGCTGCAAGCTCGATAGCTAGAGGAAGTCCATCGAGCTGTGTGCAAATCTGCGCAATGGTCTGCATGTTTTCGGGCGTCAGGGTGAAACCAGGTTTGACGGACTGTGCGCGTTCTACGAATAAGGTGACTGCCGCAAACGAGGCGATGTTCTGTTCAGAGGAAGAGACTGAGAGGTCCGGCACCTCTAGAGGATGGATGGTCAGCTCGTACTCGCCGTAGATGTGAAGCACCTCTCGACTGGTCGCCAGCACGTGGAGATGTGGAGCGTTTGCCAGTAGTTCGCTAATCTGATTGCCTGCCGTCAGCACATGCTCAAAGTTGTCGAGGATGAGCAGCAAATGTTTCTCGTGCAGATACTCGCAGAGCCGTGCAAGAAGCGGTTGATGAGGTACTTCTTCGATGTGTAGTGCCTGAGCAATGGCAGGGATAACCAGCACTGGATCGCGCAGAGGGGCCAGTGAGACAAAGAAGACGCCATCGTGAAAGTGCTTGAGAAGTCCCAGGGCAGCCTCCAATGCGAGGCGCGTCTTGCCAACACCGCCCGGTCCGGTGAGCGTGAGCAGGCGGCGATCCGGGCGGAGCAACTGCGTGGCAATGGTTGCTATCTCCTGGGACCTGCCAATTGTGGCGGTGAGTTGTGCAGGCAAGTAATGAGGGTATAGTGGTGGTTGCGCGGATTCCATTTGCCCCTGATCCTCTTGTGTGCTCTGTTGCGATGATGGCCGTCGTTTCTCTCTTTGCGGCTATTATCTCACCACTCAGCCATCATCGCAACAGGACAGTGATCAGCGCCTATTCGACAACGGTGGCGCGGCGAATGCGCGGATCGGTGAAGATATCAAACTCGTCGCGGCTGGTCGATGAGAACTCCGACACAATCGCCCCTTCATTGCCTGCCTGGAACCAGTGCAGCGTATTCGGGGGAATGGTATATTGCTCGCCCGGATGCAGTTCGATCTCATGTCTGACTGTATAGTAGTTTTCGCTGCCTGCTGGAGGCTGTGCCGAAAGATTGGCTGCTGGCTCGCCTTCCACATAGAGATAGACGGTTCCCTGACGGCAGCGGAAGGTCTCCTCTTTGCCCGGATCGTTGCCGATGGGTGGGTGGCGATGTTCCGGGCAGGTCTGACGAGGAAAGAGGATCAGCTCTTTGGCGCAATAACGATCGGTATTGATGTAAATAACCAGGCAGAGTCCCGTCTTTTCCAGTTCGCTCAGACCAAGATCGGCAACCTCGATCTTGCCAACCTCTTGCGGCGTCAACACGATACCTGCACGTTGCAAATAGTCGTTTGCTCGCGTCTGTGCGGCGGTAATCTGTTCCTGTGTCAGCATCTTTGCACCTTCTTTCATAAGTTGAACAAAATAACTCGATAATGATTAAAGCTTCGTCTGGGGAAGAGGTGGCAACATTACCACCTGCTGCTCGCGCTGTGATTGCAGGGCGGCAGTAAATAAAAGGTGGCTCTGGGCCGTTTCTTCGGGCGTGACGCAATGGAAAGGCTGGCGCATAGCGTCGCGATGGACAAGCTCGTCGCAGAACGTGGCCCACATTTGCAGGATCGAATCGGAGAAACCGAACTCGAAGATGCCACCCGTGATGGAGGGATAGGCCGAGACGGAGCCGAGATCCTCCACTTGCCAGTGTTGCGAGCCTCCACTATAGGCCATTGTTCGCAGCGTTTTGGGGTATTTCGTGCTGAACTCGGCCGAAAACTTTGTTCCCAGGATACGGATGTACCAGGTGTTGGTTTCCCCCGGAGCAATGCGTTTGGTCTCTAGCAGCATCGGGAAGTGCTGCTCGCGGGTCTGGACCTCGCAGGCAAGAATGGCGTTGTCCCATGTCTCACAGGCAACCATATTGCCATCGGGTCCGGGCCGTTCGGTGACGATATTTGAGAGCAGCGCCCGTACGTTCGCAGGAAACCAGCCAGAGCGCAAGGGAATATGTAGGACGTGCATGCCAAGATCGCCCATGCAGCCATACTCGCCGTTGGTGGCGATACGCCGTTTCCAGTTGATCGGCTTGTTCGGGTCAAGGTCGCTACTATGCAAAAAGCCTGCCTGCGCCTCGATAATAGTGCCGAAGCGCTGTTCACGGATAAATTCGTAGATCTTTTGCGCTGCTGGGAAGAAGGGCATCTCAGAGGAGCAGCGCACCAGTAATTCAGGATGTGCCTGGACCGCTTGCATAATCTGACGATTGGCTGCCTGGTCAATTCCGAACGGCTTTTCACCAAGCAAGTGCTTTCCCGCCTGGATGATATCGATGTATAGCCGCTCATGCAGATTATGCGGGACGGCACAATAGATGGCGTCTATATCCGGGCTGGCGAGCAAATCATGATAATCTTGCGTAGCGATCTGGATGGTTGGGATGTTTTCCTGAAACCAACTGAGCATGGTGGTGTTGGCATCGCAAACGCCCACGATACGTGGGATGACATCCTGATCCAGCAGGTGGCACCAGCGCGCAACCGCACTGGCAAACTCTCGTCCCATCAGGCCGCAGCCGATAATGCCAAATTTCACTTCGCGTTTTTGCATGGACCTTACCCTTCTTTCAGTATGTGTAGAGCCTGCTCAGGAGTTGCGTCGTGGTGGACGATGTGCATCAACGCTTTCACCATGCTTGCCGGTCGTGGATGCTGGATCACGTTGCGCCCATAGACGATGCCTGCCGCGCCCTGATGCATCACCTCGTGTGTGCGGGTGAGGATTTCCTCTTCTGATGCTTTGCCGCCGCCTCGTACCAGGACGGGACAACCGGCTGCAATCTCGATCACCTGATGATACTGGCTGGCATCATCGCAAGGATCAGCTTTAATAACGTCGGCCCCCAGTTCGACGGCCTGGCGTACGAGGGGCAGAATTTTGTCGATATCGCCATCGACCATGTAGCCGCCAGCCTTCGCGTTCTCTTGCATCACCAGCGGTTCGATCATCAAGGGCATGCCGTAGCGGGTGCATTGCGGCTTCAGGCGACAGATATTTTCGACGCACTGCGCATAAAGTTCGGGCTGATCCGGCAACAGCAGCAGATTGATCACAACGCAAGCGGCATCCAACGCCACCGCCTGCTCGACCGCGTTCTCGATCAGACGACTGAACAGGAAGCGTGGCAGCGTTTTGCCATAGACGTTGGCGGCATCGGTACGCAGCACCAGTGATGGCTTCTCTTTGCCTGGCTGGTCTTGTAGAATGGGAGCCAGTCCGGTACTGAGCTGGATCGCATCGGGATTGGCGGCGACGACAGTTGGAATAGCTTTGCGCATATCTTCAATGCCAGCGAGGAATGAGCGCTCGTTAAAAAAGCCATGATCGATGGCGACATCGAAGCAGCGCCCATCAGCGGCGAATAAACGACGTAAACGGGGAGTGATATTCATAGTGATATTCCTTTCGTAATCCTGATGTAACTATAGTACCTGGAAAGGAAAGATCGCAAGATATAGATATATCGTCACTTGTTTTTGCTCCAACCTGACTTCTTCTGGAAGTACATACAAATACAGAGAAAAAGTGAAATTATAGATGGGCTATGTTGATTCATATCTCTGTGTATGATACATTATTGCTATAAAGGCTGTAAAAACATATCCATCAGTAAAAGAAATGCTTCATCTCGTTGGGTGTAGAAAAGGCAAGAAAGAGCTTTCGTGCGAGGAGAGAAAATACGATGCAAACTCCACAGACCGATAAAGATTATATGAATGGGATGCATCAGAGAGACGTGGAACATCAGTCCCCGGAAGATAGCATTGCAGAGCAGGATAGGTGGCAAAAATGGCGTCAGCCGCTTGTCGGCTATATTTGTGTGTTTCCCTTGCTTGCTATCATGCTCTTGCTGACGCTGGCAATCAGGCAGGTGGTGCCGGACTTTGCCTATCATTCTTCGGTCTGGATGCTGGTTGTAGTAGTAGTGGCGTTAATCTGGGGAGTCGGTCCTACCTTACTCATGATGGTACTTGGCCTGATCTCCCTTGATCTCCTTTTCAGTCTTCCTGCTGATAGGCTGAATATGGTTCGCTGGCCGAACGTCATACAGCAATTGCCCTATATAGTTGCGGGGTTAGGTGTTGCCGTCATCACCTCACAACTGGATCGTAGCAGGCGGCGCGCGCAGGTTGTGGGCCAGCATTTGCAGGAATATGCTGATGAGCTTGAAGATACTAATCAGCAGCTAGCGGAGGTGAACCGGAGGTTGGAGGAGGCAAATCAGATGAAGGATCGCTTCCTCTCCATTACTTCGCATGAGCTAAAGACGCCGGTGACGACTATTCTGGGGCAATCGCAATTGTTGCAGCGCCGTTTGACGAAGTGGAAAGAACCCGTTGTGGAGGTGGCGAAGGTCAAGCCGACGTTGGAGAGCATCGATGGGCAGACCAGACGTTTGACCGGCCTGATCGATGAGCTGTTGGATGTCAGCCGCATCCAGGTGGGCAAAGTGACGCTGAATAAGCAGATGGAAGATATCAATAAAATCTGTCAGAGTGTGGTTGAGGATCAGCGCCTCGTGTCGGGAAGAGAGATACGGCTGTCGCTGCCGCCTGCGCCAGTCGAATTGCTGGTTGATGGTCAGAGAGTAACCCAGATCATGAGCAATCTTATTGGCAATGCTGTGAAGTACTCATCGGCTCCTGCCCCCATCGAGGTGGCTATCAGGCTGGAGGGGGATCACGTATTGTTTGAAGTGCGCGATCATGGGCGTGGGATGTCGCGAGAGCAGGTAGAGCGCATCTTTGAGATGTTCTATCGTGCGCCTGAAGCCGAGTCGTCCAGAACGCAGGGATTGGGGCTGGGACTGGCAATTGTGAAAGATCTTGTTGAACGGCACAATGGGCGCATCTGGTGTGAATCAGAAGAGGGGAAAGGCAGCAGCTTCTTTGTGGAGTTGCCGCTCGCTGTTAGCATCCAGACGCAAAGCCATTGACATCATAAACGGCAGATGGTATCTTTGCTACAAGTCCTTTACTATGAAGCGAAGGCGACCACTACTTGTAGATCTGGAAGGAAATTGTATGGTATCGAGACGACGAAACGTACCGCACGGTGAAGGTTTTGCGCTCGTCCAGGCACGTGTCAAGGCGTTGTACACGTTGCCCAGGGCCGTACTATGTTTTTTTTCGGATCTTCTTTCAGAGAAAATGCGCTGATACAAAAGCTTGAGAGCACAGCGCAGAACGTCGAACCGACAGGCTGTGGGCGATACAGGTGATCTCGCTCGCGGCTTTTCTTTTTGTCTCCATCGTTCCTTTCTTACAAGCTTCCGGGCGGGATACATGTCGCCTCGGTCTCTTTTGCATGTTCAAATGAATGAGAATGGAGCTTGTAATGAAATCTACATCGAAGCCAGTCGTTGAAACGCAGGTAATGCAACCGCTCTGGCGGAATCGCGATTACCTGCTGTTGCAAGGCGGCCAGATCGTTTCGTATATCGGAAACCAGCAACAGTTTATGGCGCTGCCGTTGCTGGTGTTGTTGCTCACAGGATCGGCAGTGCAGGCGGGCATTGCCGTTGGTTTGAATACTGGCGCGATCATTGTCGTCAGCCCGATTGCTGGTGCGCTGGTGGACAGGTGGAATCGCAAAGCAACAATGCTGATCTGTGATGCTGGTCGAGCGCTCGCGACGTTTACGGTCCCGCTCGCTTTCTGGCTGCACCTCTTGACGATGCCCCAGATATACATTGTTGTTGCAATCGCCGGTATTTTTGGCACGGTTTTTAGCGTCGCAAACACCGCTGCTTTACCCAACGTGGTATCTCAAGAACAGCTACCAACAGCCCTTGCACAATCGCAATCGGCATATACGGTTATTCGTGTGTGTGGTTCACTGGTCAGCGGCGTGTTGTATAGCATCGGGGCTGTGTTGCCATTTCTGGCGAATGCTGTTTCGTTCGCTGTATCGGTACTGTCGCTGGGCCTTATTCGTGGCAATTTTCAAACGGCCAGGGAAGAAACGACTCGCCAATCGCTCTATAGTGCTATCTCAGAGGGCTTTACCTGGCTTTGGAAGCAGCCCGTCTTGCGATTTCTCACCATTCTTGATGGCGCTGATAGTTTGCGTTATGGAGCTGGCTATCTGGTGATTCTCGTGCTTGCGAAGGAGCTACACGCGTCGGCGGGAGAGATTGGTGCAATCTTTACGGCGGCGGCAGTGGGAGCGCTTGGTGGCAATCTGGTCAGTAATCGTGTGCGGAGGTTGTTAAGCTTTGGCATGATTGCGGTCAGCATGCTCTGGCTTGAAGCGCTGGTCTTTCCCTTCTACGCGCTTGCTCCGAACATTTTCGTCATGGCCCTCATCGCCATTGCTGAAGAGTTTATCGCTCCCATCTACACGGTTGCTTTGAACACATATAGACAGGTTGCAACGCCGGATACGATGCGCGGTCGGGCTGCCAGCACCGTACAACTGGTAACGCAGGGCGCTCAATCGTTGGGAGCCATCGTGGGAGGTGTTCTGGTTCAGACGGTGGGTGCGAAATGGGGCGCGCTCATTCTGGGAGCGTGGCTGATCATGCTGGCGATCACGACCACGCTCAATAGGCGCGTGCGCCGTGCATCGCTTGAGATATAATAGGCTCATGAATACATTGATATCTTATCTACGTGAGCATTATCCTATCGACAGACTCGGCGATGTGACCTGGGCGCACGCGGTCAATAGCAAGGCCAGACTCAAGCGTTTCCTAAATGACCCGGAGACGATGGTGCTTGAGGCGGATATTTGCATTTCTCCGCGTGGCGATGCCGTCGCAGCTCATCCGCCCGTCAACGATAGCGACCTGAGCTTCGACGAGCTGGTGGAGGCGGTGGCGTCCTCCAAGCAGGGGATAAAGCTGGATTTCAAGGACGCAGAAATAGTCATTCCCTGTTTGGTAAAATTGAAGGAATTGAATCTATCGCAGCCAGTTTTACTAAATGCGGATATCTTTCAGGGAGGTGGTGGCTATCGGCCAAAGTTTAGTGCCGTTGGTTTCCTGGCTCTTTGCCGTAAGCTCTATCCCCAGGGCATTGTGTCACTTGGCTGGACCACCACATCTGGCCCCGACGCGGCCTATACAGGCGAGCATATCGATGAAGCATTGGAGCTATGTCGCGGTGTGCAGCAAGCGACTTTTGCGGTGAGGGCGAGCTTGCTGACTGCTTCCTGGCGTCATCTCGCTCGCCTCTTGCAATCGGAAGGATACTCATTGACGATCTGGAATGCAGAGCCAGTGGAGCAAGAGTTGCTGGTCTGGATGCGCGAAAACACCGATCCTACCCGCACGTTGTACGATCTGTCCGATCATGTAAAGAATCCTATCAGGGGTTGGTGACTGTAGTATCTTGATGAGCATGAAAGCTTGTTATTTCTCATGCTCATCAAATCAGGATTTTTCAGTTTTAATGAGATATTACATCTTTAGCTCGTACTTTTAGAAAGCACAAAACTGCGATAATCGACCATTCCTGTTTTGAGCCATCTATACATTTCTGAGCCTTGCTGAGCAGCGAAGTAGAAGAAGACCTTGCGGAGGAAGGGAGGAACTTTCTGCTCGATGAGTTGTTGTTTCCGTTCGTGGTCAAGATCCAGTGCTTTTAGCACATTATCGTTGATGCATGTATTGTTTAAAATGGTTAGCCCGGCATCCAGAAAGGACTTTTGCAATGTCACAATATTTTCCGAGTTACGATAGTCGGCAAAGAGCAGGTAGCCGCCTGGACGCAGAACTCTAACCGCTTCAGCGAGAAAGTGTTTCATGCGGCCATAACCATATGAAGACTCGATATTGATAATGACATCGAAGGTATTGTCTGCAAGCGGTAAATTTTCCGCGTCGCCTTGAAGAAAGTGCAACCCCTCTACATGATGGTAAAAGTTATTGCAGAAAGTAATCGCATTTTTTGAGATGTCCACTCCAGTCAAAGATTTTGGTTTGAGGTAGCGCTTCACATAAGATGCGCCGCCGCCGCGCCCGCAACCTACTTCCAGCACATCCAGCCCTTCTAGATCTATAGTATGAACGACGTGATGGTACATCTGAAGGCAGTAGTGGTTGTGAATATCTTCATCGTTGAGCGTAAGTTGTTCTGTATGAGGATCAAGAGAGACATAGCCGAGGTTCATACAGGTCATGTAGGCATCTTTGTCCAGGGCTGACAGGTATTGGAACCAGTTTCTAATGAGAAAGCGCCTGATATCTGGGGAGAGATAACAGGCAGCGTCAAAGAGTTGCGCGAGCATAGTGTTCTCCTTTCCCGTCTGGCATGTCTTTTTAAGAAATGTTGCATAAAGAAAGTGCTTGCCCTTCGCTGCTCTGATGGTCCCCCTTTCTGTCCAGCAGCAGTAGCAAAAGCATCATGAATGGTTACGTCCCATAATGTATGCGGACCCATAGTATTTATACGCTCGGATGAGGTAGTGAGTTATTTATAACCTCTACACTACGTTGGAGTGCCCATTGAGCCATTTGCCAATCGTGGTGGAGAATATTGTCATAGACCTCTGATAGCCCGATGCGCAGTTGATAACAGAGAAGACGCTCTCTATAATTAGATAAATGCGTTAAATGTGCTTCATAATATGTCGCTTGAGCCGCCATACAATCAAGCCATGTACTCCAAAAATAAGCCGTTGCCACATCGAAGAGCGGATCACCAAATTTGGCGCAATCCCAATCTAGCACTGCCGTAATGCGCGTGCCATCAGTGAGGATATTGTTTGAGCCAAAGTCGCCGTGAACAAGGTGGCGCTCTTCTGGACAATACTGGATAAAAGAGGTGAAAATAGCAATGATATCGTTGAGTGATGCCTGATCTATATGGCCCTTTGCATGGTCTTGATAGAAAGAAGCAGTATTAAGAATGGAGAGAAGATATTCTCTCCACGTTGCATATTGCCCCCGTCCGTCCGCATCGAAGTTGCCATATCCGCTGGTATGGGAAAGACCATACTCTTGTAAGGCCGACCAGATATCGGCGGTCGGTTGAACTAGCTGTTGGATGGCCTTGTGATCGACATCTTGCAGCGTCAGCCCTGGGACGTACTCGCTGATGCAAAATGCGTGTCGCTCATCAATGTGTCCAGGCTGGATAACTTCTGGGATGGGTATCCTGTCTGAATGGAAATTCTTGTAAGCATAGACATCTTTTTGAAAGCCTTCAATGGACCTGTTAACGCGAATGACATAGCCAGTTTCGCCCAGCGCAAACGAAAATGCCTGCGAGACCTCGCCCTCTTGCATGGGACGAACATCTTGTATCTCATGCGAGAAACGTTCCCTGAGAAACGCTTTCACTACTTGTACTGAAAGATTGGTCTTCTTCTCCATGATTGACATTATAGCCCAAAGAGCATGTCACCTGATTGCAGACACAATCAGGTGACATGCTCTTTGGGCTACGTTTTGAGTAAGGGCTACGATTGAGCGCTTGCAGGTTCGCCCTCTGGTGAGAGCGTAGTCCAGGAGAGACGCCAGCCTTCACGGAAGGCTACGAGCAGGCGCAGCGCTATCAGCGCGACCAGGGCCAGCAGCGCCAGGACCAGCATACCAAACGCGTAGGAGCCGCTCAACTGCTTGACACTGCCTAAGAGCGTTGGCAGGAAGAAGCCGCCCAGACCGCCGAAAGCTCCGACGATACCGGTGGCAATGCCGATCTCTTTGCGGAAGCGCTGCGGAACGAGCTGGAACACTGCTCCGTTGCCCATGCCGAGAATGCTGACACTGATGACGATGAGCCAGCCCATAATATTGAGCGGGAATAGGAACGAGGCCAGCGCGTAGAGCAGGGCAATCAGCGTAAAGAAGATGGTCAGCATGCGGATACCGCCGAATTTGTCTGAGAGGTAGCCGCCAAGCGGACGCAATGTACTACCCATAAAGGCTGCCAGAGCTGTGAGCGAGCCTGCATCAATAGCGCTGAGCTTATATTGCACGTTGAAGAAGATCGGTAGGAAGGTTCCCAAGCCAACGAAGCCGCCGAACGTCACGCTGTAGAACAGGCAGAACCACCAGAGATCACCACGTTTCAAGGCCACCAGATAATTGCTGATCGATTGGCCTTTCGGCTGGTTTGGGCTATCTTTTGCCAATAGTACGAAGACCAGGAACACTATCGCCAGAGGGATGATGCAGAAGCCCATCACGGCCTGCCAGCCAAAGCTGGCCGCGATACGTGGCGCGAAGTAGTTAGAGATCACCGTTCCGATATTGCCTGCCGCTGAAATGCCCATCACAAGCCCCTGCTGTTCCGGTGGATACCAGCGGCTGGCAAGCGGCAGTGCAACGGCGAACGAGGCACCCGAGACGCCAAGCATCAACCCGACCAGAATGATCAGGGGAAAGTTGATCGGGGCCAGCCAGCCCACCAGCAGCGGGATAAAGAGAAAGATCAGCATCAATGTGCCAACCAGTTTGCCGCTGTAACGATCACTCAACAACCCGATGAATATACGTGCTATAGAGCCGCTGAGCGTAGGGATAGCGACCATCAATCCCTTCTGAGCATCGTTGAGGCCAAGATCTTTCGTGATGTAGATTCCGAGCGCCCCCAACAGTACCCAGATGGTGAAACAGAGATCAAAATGAAGAAAGGAAGCCAGGACAGTAGCTGGTGAGCCTGAGCGCTTGACTGTTTGTATGTGCAAGCTGCACCTCTTTTCTGTTGTGTCTGGCTATGGGCCGCTTGATAAAAAGCGGACCAGCAATAGCCAGAAATATTCTGAGATAGACGAAAAACTATGCTAGCAATTACGCCATATACTCGGCGAGCGTCTTCACCAGATGCCCCATTTTGGGATGCTCTGGGATGACGTGGGGAGTCACACCGTACTGGTGCAGCACGCCGGTACAGGTGGGTCCAACAGAAGCGACAACGGTTCTACTCTGTAAAGCTGTCGTTAGCTCATGTGTGAGATGCATGTCTTCGGCGACGAGGAAAAGGTGGCGGATCTGGATCTGGCTGGTGAAGACAACGGCGTCTACATGCCCGTCGATAATTTCATGGACCAGTGTTTGCAGTGAGGTGAGATCTTCTGGCAAGAGCCATTCATAGAGACAGAGTTCTTCGATAGAAGCTCCTCTCTCCTTTAATGCACTCGTGAGCTGTTCGTTGCGCTCGCCATAATGGACCACGCCAACGACTTTGCCGTTAAGATCGAGCGTGAGCGTAGCCTGTAACAGTTCTTCGGTCGTGTATGGCTCTGCCGCGCTCAATGCAATAGGAATGCCCGCTCGCTTCAGCGCTGCACCCGGTTTGGGGCCGCGACTGACAACGGTGAGCTGCCGGAGCGCATCTTGCAGTTCGGCGAGCCTGCCGAGCTGCTCCGCCTGCTTGAAGAGCGCATTCACACCTACCCCTGTAAAAAACACTGCAATCGAAATCTTGCCCTGGGTGAGGTGATTGATAAAGGTCGTCACCTCGCTCTGACTCTCAATAGGAACCTCGCGGACCGCTGGTACGTTGTAGGGATTACCGCCATGACGACGTACCAGGTCCGCCATCTCGCTGCTCATGCGGGCTTCCAGCAGCGCAATTCGCGCGTCTTTGAAACCACTCATCTCATACTCCTCCTAATATGTTTGTCCAGATAGTGTTTAGAGATATGATACAGCGCACAAGCAAGCAAATCAGCAAACTCTCTCCAGTTGGTCCCTTAATTCACAGTGAGCAGGAGATCGCCCTGTTCGTTCACCGTGACCGTATAGGTTTTGAGCGCATCACAGGTGCTCCCCAGCGCCTCACCGGATACCAGATCGAATTTATATGAGTGCAGAGGACAGACTACCTTGTCGTCTCCTACGATGCCATCGGCTAGCGGTCCATTTTTGTGTGGGCAAGTCGCCTGCACCGCAAACACTTTGCCGCTGCGAGTATGGAAGATGGCAATCGCGGCCTCTTCTACCTGGAAGGTGCGCCCCTCTCCCTGCGGGATTCTAGCGAGAGGCCCCAGGTTGTAGATGACTTTGTTTGGTGGTAACACGATTGACATGATAGTTTTGCTCCTCTTTCTAGTGGGCTGGGATGATATTTGACTAGGATAAGGCCGGAATTTTCTCAACGACATTCAGGACTTGTGAAAACTGTGTCGGCGTAGCTGGTGTGACCGCTTCTTGCCAGGGATCGACGTAGGCATCGACGCTGGCCTGGATCGCCTCGTCCAGACGTTGACAGATGCCTTCGGAGTCCTCCACCAGCAATTGGCGTAGATGATCGATGCCCAGGCGCTCCACAAATGCCCAAGTGCGTTCCAGATATTTCGCGTTTTCGCGATAGTATTGCATGAAGCGTCCCATATAGAGGAGAACCTCGTCGTGCGATCCAACTGTACACAGAACGTCGCCTTTGCGCACCTGCGATCCTGCCGCGCCGCCGATATAGATCTCCCATTTGCCGCCCTCGATAGCGACCGCGCCTAGATCTTTGGTTGTGGCCTCCGAGCAGTTTCGCGGACAACCAGTGGTGGCGAGCTTCATCTTATGGGGAGATTCTATTCCCTGGAAGCGCTTCTCAATCTTGATGCCCAGCCCGGTGCTATCACCCACACCATAGCGGCAGAACTCGCTGCCCACGCAGGTCTTGCAGGTGCGGAACGATTTGGTATAGGCATGTCCCGATGGCATATCCAGCTCTTTCCAGACTTCGGGCAGCTTGTCTTTGGGGATGCCGAGCAGGTCGATGCGCTGTCCGCCAGTGATCTTCACCATTGGCACCTTATATTTATCGGCCACGTCCGCGATCCGGCGCAGTTGTTCCGGCGTCGTCACGCCACCGTAGATGCGCGGGACCACACTAAACGTGCCGTTGTTCTGAATATTGGCGTGGACGCGATCATTGATGAAGCGAGCATCGCGCTCGTCCTCGTAATCCTTGCCCCAGATCGTTTTGAGCAACGAGGCGAGGCCAACTTTGCTGCCTGCATCTTCTTTGCCGCCTGCCAGTGCTTGAAAAACAGCGGAGACGCTGCGTAGATTTTGCTGTTTGATCGCCTCGATAAGTTGCGGCTTGGCCAGCGGCACGCCTGGTACATAGTAGTGGATCGATGGATCGTCGACCATCACGCCATCGGAGGCAAACTCTAAGAGCGCCTGCACCTGCGATTTGCAGGAACCGCAGCCCGTCCCGGCCCGCGTCGCATCACATAGCATCTTGAGGCTACGCTTGCCGCTTTTCACTGCCGCCACAATCTGTCCCTTCGAGACGCCGTTACAGTTACAGATCTGCGCATCATCCGGCAGATCTGCGACGTTGAAGGCCGGAGCATCGCCGGAGAGCGGGAAGAGCAGTTCCGCACGATTCTCAGGGATTACCTCTTCTCGATCAAAAAGTTGAAGCAGGCGAGGGGTGGTTGCGTTCTCCCCTAGCATGATCGCGCCAACCAGTCGTCCTTTATTCACAATCAATTTCTTGTAGATGCCGCGCGATGGTTCAGAGTAGGTGACGATCTCATCGCTCTCACAGGTGCGCTCTTTCGCCCCCATCACAGCCAGTTCGACGCCCATGACTTTGAGCTTGGTGGAGACTTTGGAGCCTTGATAGGTGTTTTGTTCCTGCTTGTTGGTGAGAAGATCGGCGAGACAACGAGCCTGCTCCCAGAGAGGCGCGACCAGGCCATAGATACATCCGCGATGTTGCGTGCATTCGCCAATCGCGTAGATATCAGGTGTGCTGGTCGAAAGATCGTCAGCGATTACGATCCCGCGCTCAACGTGGATACTGGCCTCTTTTGCTAGCGTGATATTGGGACGAATGCCAGCCGAGATGACGCACATATCGCCCTCTAAGACCGAGCCATCAGAGAATAGCAGTCCCTCGAAGCGCTCGCTGCCCAGGGCCGCGACACTATTCTTTTCGAGGTGGAGATGTACTCCCATGTTTCGTAGCGTTTCGTGTAGCATCTCGCTGGCTGCCGGGTCCAGTTGCACGTTCATCAATTGTGGCAGTAGATGTATGACATGGACCTCCAGACCGCGATTGAGCAGACCCCGAGCTGCCTCAAGTCCCAGCAGACCACCGCCGATGACGATGGCTTTGTCGCACTGGCTGGAATAATTGGTCATGCTCTCGCAATCGTCGAGCGTGCGGAAGATGAACAGTCCTTCGCGGAACTGGCCGTCCTCTTTGTAGAGGTTTTTCATGGGCGGGATGAAGGGAGCGCTGCCCGTTGCAATCACCAGCTTGTCGTAGTGCTCAACGGTCCCGTTGTCAGCATAGACCATCTTTTCAGCAGTGTCGATGCGGGTGACGGGGCTGCCGCTGTGCAGGGTGACGTTGTTGTTTTTGTACCAGGCCAGCGGATTGATAAAGATATCCTGCGGATCGTGCGTTCCCGCCAGCACGCCGGAGAGCAGAATGCGGTTGTAGTTGCCATAGGGTTCATCGCCAAATACCACGATGTCAAAGTACTCATTGCCCTGACGTGCCACGACCTCTTCGATGAACCGAGCGCCAGCCATTCCGTTTCCAATAATCACAAGGCGTTGTTTCTGAGTCATTAGTTCTCCTCCATTGCATGTTCTACCGGCTCGATTCTGACCGCGCATATCTTAAACTCAGGCATGCGGCTTGTGGGATCTAGCGCCGGGTTGGTCAAGCGGTTCACAGAGAGATGCCCTCCCCAGTGGAAGGGCACAAAGATGGTATCTTCACGAATGCTACGCGTCACTTTCACTTTCAGCACGATGCTGCCACGCCTGGTGGAGAGCTTGACGAGATCTCCGTTGGCGAGTCGGTAGTGACGCGCCGTTGAGGGATGGATTTCGACAAATGGCTCCTCCATCATATCGTGCAGGCGCCCCACACGTCGGGTCTGACTGCCTGACTGATAATGTGTTAGCACGCGACCAGTTGTGAGGTATAGCGGATAATCCGCATCAGGTTCTTCTGCCGGCGCTGCATGCTTCACGACCGTAAAGCGTGCCCGTCCAGTGGGTGTTGGAAATGTTTCTTGAAATAGACGGGGCGTGCCAGGATGATCCTCGCTGGGACAGGGCCAGAACACTCCCTGCTGCTCCTCGATCCTCTCGTAGGTGATGCCCGAATAATCGGCGGTGCCACCGGCGCTAGCCTGACGTAGCTCATCGAAGACCTGCCGCGCATCGGTAAAGGAGAAGTATTGCCCCTTGCCCATACGCCATGCCAGTTCACAGAGGACATCGATCTCAGTTCGTACCCCTGGTGGCGGGTCAAACGCGCGTTTGCGCAAGATTACGCGGCCCTCTAGATTGGTCATGGTGCCTTCTTCTTCCGCCCATTGCGTCACCGGCAGGACGATATCGGCCAATTTTGCGGTTTCTGACAGGAAAAAGTCTGCGACCACCAGGAAATCGAGCTGCTTGAGCTTCTCCTCGATATGCAGCGCATCGGGTACGGAGACAGCGATATTTGATCCCATTACCAGCAGAGAGCGAATGCCGTTGTCCTGGCCGATAGATGTGAGCATCTCATAGGCCGATTTGCCGGGACCGGGCAGATCGCTTTCTTGAATGCCCCAGACCTGCGAGATATGCTCGCGTGCAATAGGATCATCGATCTTGCGATAACCCGGCAACTGATCCGCTTTCTGTCCGTGCTCGCGCCCGCCCTGACCGTTGCCCTGACCTGTGAGACACCCATAGCCACTGTATGGCCGTCCCATCAGCCCCAATGCCAGAGCAACGTTAATGTACGCCAGGGTATTATTGACGCCCTGGCTCTGCTGTTCGACGCCACGAGCGGTCAAGATCATCGCCGAGCGAGCGCTACCAAGCATACGAGCGGCCTGCACCAGTTGCTTTTCCGGTACGCCAGTAATGCGCTCGACGCGTTCGGGCCAGTAAGTCGCGGCTACCGCTTTAATTTGATCGAAATCGTCGGTGCGTGTGCGAATATAGTTTTGATCGATCAGGCCATCGCGAATAAGGATATGTAGCAAGCCATTTGCCAGCGCAGCATCGGTTCCAGGCATGAGCCGCAGATGTAGAGCGGAGGCGCGTGCAGTCGTTGAAGTGCGCGGATCAACCGTGATGAGTCGCCCACCACGATTCTGCTGCTGATCGATATACTGCATCATGGGTGGCATTGTTTCGGCGATGTTGCTACCAATCAGTAGTATTACCTCGGCGTGCGCAACGTCTTCTATCGGAAATGGTAGCCCCCGGTCGATGCCAAAGGCCCGGATAGAGGCAGCAGCGGCGGAAGACATGCAGAAGCGACCATTGTAGTCGATATGTTCGGTGCCTAATGCCACACGCGCAAACTTGCCTAGCAGATATGCCTTCTCGTTTGTCAGGGAGCCGCCGCCGAAGATACCGACCGCATGCGGGCCATAACGCCGCTGCTCTTCCTGAAAAGCCTGCACGATACGACTGAGCGCTTCGTCCCAGGTAATCGGCAAAAACGCTCCACTTGCCTGCCGAGCAAGCGGTGTGAGAAGGCGATCTGGATGAGAGAGCGTGGCTGGTGCGGTCCATCCTTTGATGCAGAGACCGCCCTGGTTGACAGGGAAGGTAGCATTGCCCGCCACCTTCGCTTGTTCGCGCGATCCCTTGAGATGGATACCACACTGAAAGGCACAATAGGGGCAATGCGTGGCGACATTCACCGGCTTGAAAGTATGATTCTTTTGAAACGCAACAGGCTTCTGCACGTTTTTCTCCCAGTATGATCGACTAAACGCTCTTTGTTCTCCCCCACAAGCGGCTTCGTCATCTGGGGTCTTCATCGTGTTGGCAACGCCTTTTGTACCAGAACTCTCTACAAGAGAAGATTGGTTACATGCAACACTGCCTGGAGGCGGTCCAGAACAATTCAAATTTGGTGTTTGTGTATTATGCACAAAATCATTGTGTGCTTATACATTATCACGCGGGAAATAGGATGTGAACTGATAAAAGTGCTAAAATGTTGCGCTGGACATTGTGCAAAGTGTATAAATTACGAAATGGAGAATGGTGATAAATCGGCCTGGGGAGCCGATTTATGGGCTAGTTGCAATATGATGAGGCTGGAGGATGATAATGGCAACTTTATACAAGACAGAGAGCTTCATTTTCATGAAGGAAGCAAGGCGTATAATGAAAATAGGCAAAGTGCATAAATTTGTTGACTATTGAATCGGCCCCACAAAAGTATCTGCATGCGTCTTCTAGAGCGGCTTAAAGGGTAGTTGGCAACTGCTGTCTTAAATAGAGGAGTCTGTGGCGTTCTATGGTAAAATAGCTATAAGCTGAAGGACTTTCTTGTAGAGACGGCATTTATTTGGTAAAGGGTAAACAGTGTGCCGATTCATGCAAAAGGGTGAGCAGTTATGAAAATACAATTATCGCAAGAAAGCCGTAAGGCTGCTTCCGGGTCTGCGTCGCAGTGGCGTGATCGCCTCTATGTGGCGATGATGCGCCGGATGACGGATCGTTCAAATGTATATGCGCTTCCAACAGAGGGTGAGAGGCGCTTCGTTTGCACCGGCTTTATTCTCAGCATGTTTAGTATTGTCGCGGCATTTTTTCCTATTTGTGGACTGCCGATTGCAATTACAAGCCTGGTGATGGGGCTGGTTGGTCGTCGTGTGCCTGGGCTGTACACAATGGCAACCTGGGCAGTGGCGCTGGCCGTCATCGGATTAGGGCTGACCCTGGTTAACATTATTATTGGCGTCAGCATTTATTTCAGTGCCTACGTGTGGGGGTAGGGCGCAGATCCCCACACAGCAGTTGCTTATGCAACCGAACCAGCGTGTATCGTGCCAAAGCGTGCCACCTGGAAGCGATTCAGCGCTACCGGGGGTGGTGTTTCACACACCAGGCTGCTGAGCAGTTCACCCAGCAATGGGCCGAACTTGAAGCCGTGTCCTGTGAGGCCGGTGGCGAAAACGATACGCGGATCATCAGGCAGATAGTCCAGAATGAAATCTTCATCCGGGCTGACATCATAAATGCATGAATCGACATGCGCAAGTTCGGCCTGCTCCAGCGCTGGTAGCAATGTTCGTAGCTTCCTTGCAATATGCGTCACTACCTGCTCATCCATATGTGGCATTTCATCAGGGTCTACCGAATTACCAAAACTATGAGAGGTGCCTTTAAGCCAGCCTGGACCATATCCTCCGCATGTACTATGGATAGGAAAACCATAGAGATCATCGGCCTGGAAAGCCGGGAACGTGTTGCGCTTGAAGGCAGTTGTAGGAAGATTGGCAAAGTAGAGGACATACTGACGCGTCAGGCGAACCGGCAGACGCTGATCTCCCAGCAGCCGGTGGACCCAGGGACCAGTTGCTATCACAACATGATCCGCTGCCAGCACGTCTCCCGTGTGGAGGTGTAATCGTACCGGGTACTGTCGATTGTCATGTGCAATACGCGTCACACGGACCTGCTCGCGGATGATCCCTCCCATGTCAAGTATCAACTCTTTCAGGGTATGTAAACAAAAAGAAGCATGTAAGATACCACCGTCGGTATTATAAGTAAATAATTCATACAGCTTTGTATTAAATTGAGGAAATTGTGTAATACATTCCTGTCGGGAAAGAGTCTTTACAGGAATTCCTGCCTCACGCAATACATGATAGCTTGCCCTGGTAACGGTATCGTTTTCGTGGCCCAGCGAGAGCAGGCCGGTTGGCGTATAAAGAATACGCCTGGATGTCCGCTCCAGACTTAGCCAGCGATTCAAACTGAGCTGAACCATCTGCGTATAGAGTCTGTCTGGCCCATACTCAAAACGGAGTAGGCGCGAAAGACCATGCGATGTCGAACGGCGGTGATCGACAACTGCCTGTTCCAAAACAGTGACCTGTTTCATGCCCTGCTTTAAGAGCGCGTAGGCTGTTGAGAGTCCGACTATGCCCGCTCCTACAATGACGATTTTTGGTTGGTACACGATTGTCGCTCGCCTCCTGTCGGTTTGTTCATACAGAGGAGTATAACAGACCTTCCATTTAAAATCAATCAAATGCAGAAATCATTCTTTGAGAAAATAATAAATTTAATTGAAAATACTTGCATGTCATTTGTAATTACAGTGTAATATCTTTGTGAACGATTGTGTTGTTGAAAAGCAATAACAAATGAAGATAGAATGAGTGCTGAGGTATAACATCTCATCGCTTTTGCGTAAGCTGATTTCATTCAAAAGTGGCTCTTATCGTCAGCGGTAATGGTGAAGCAAGCCTGTGCAGAAGCGCGTTCATACTGAACTATAGAATTCTACAGGGGAAATCAGGCAGAAAATATGACAAAAATAGCAACATCCTCGCTACAAAGGCTCTACATTGCACCATCAAGTCGTCTCGCAGGAACGCCAATCGTCCCTTCTTCTAAATATTACACGTTACGATATTTGTTAGCGGCAACACTGGCTGATGGCGAAAGTCGGGTATTTTTTCCGGCGGAAAGTGATGATAGCGAAGCCCTCTTTCGCGGTTGCCGGGCATTGGGCGCAGAATTATCATGGGAGGACGAACAACATACCGTCTTACATGTACGCGGAGTGGGTATACCCCACAATGACGGATCGGTGACTATTGACGTGGGCAATGCGGGGGCCGTTCTGCGCCTTTTGTTGGGATTGGGCGCTTTTTTGCCCGACGTGACCTTTGTGACCGATCATCCACAATCGTTGGGCAAGCGACCGAACCGCGAGTTGTTGGAGGCGTTGACCGCGCTAGGAGCCACGTGCGAGAGTAGCGACCCGGAGGGATATCTTCCTATCACCATACATGGCGGCAAGCTGCATGGCGGTGAGATTGCTATTTCTGGCGCGCGCAGTTCACAGTACCTCAGCTCGTTGCTTTTCCTTGCCCCTTTGATTGGGGAAACATTGGAGATCGAGGTTGTTGATGGTTTGAAATCGCAGCCGTTTGTACGCATCACGCTGGATATCTTGCGCATGGCGGGAATCGCCGTTGAGCATGATTCTGAGTTGCGCCATTTTACGATTGCTGGCGGTCAGCGCTACCAGCCGCGCGAGTATGTGGTGCCGGGCGATTATCCTTCCGCCGCTGCTCTGCTGGCTGCCTGTGCTACTGCCAGCGATCCGAGTAGCCTTTTGCAACTTGCTCGTTTGCAGCCCGGAGATGAAGTTGGTGAACCCCTGCTGGCCGCTTTTCGTGCTCTGGGGGCCGATCTTCAGGTTAACAACGATACTGTCACGTTGCGCGGTGGACGCCGCTTGCATGGAGCCGACATCGACGGAGACCAGATTATTGATTGTATCCCTGTGCTGGTTGCTGCGGCCTGTTTTGCTGAGGGGGAGAGCGTCTTTTACAATATTGAAAGCTTGCATTACAAAGAATCCGACCGCATTGACGATCTATGCGCCGAACTGCGGAAGGCCGGGTGCGCTGTCATGCCTCGCCAGGACTCCATCCTTGTGCAGGGCCGACCTCGCGGCATCGAAGGCGGCGTCGAGGTCGATGGGCATAGCGATCATCGTGTGCTGATGGCGCTTGCCATTGTCGCTTTACGCAGCCAGCGCGGTCTGACGCTGACTGGAGTAGAGCATATCGCCAAAAGCTATCCTCACTTCTTCACCGAACTGCAACAACTGGGCGCTGACATACAATTTATTTCGTAGTTGCGCGATAAATCGCGCTTTGCCTCACTTACTTCAAAGTTTGAGCAAAGCGCGATTTATCGCGCAACTACGAAAATACTCTAGCAATTACGCCTGGGCAATGCGAAACTGGCAGCGTTGTATCTCTCCGCTTTCGCAGTGGTTTTGTACCGAAATGCCCACTATTTCAGCGATAAATGCTTCGACGAGTTGACAGATGGCAGGATGGTTCTGTGCCGCCGTTGCCAGGGGGCAGGCGTGGCTATGAATACAGTAGCCGTTCTCGCACTGCTCAAGCTCCGCCATTCCTCCCATTTCGTTTAACGCCTCCACTGCAACATCGAGCCGCTGCTGCAACGTGCTGGAAGTGCTATCTCGCTGTGCAGCAAGTGCGCGACCGGTTTCTTGCAGGATCGTTTCTAGCTCTGCTGGCTCTAGCTGTTTTGCCAGGACCGCTAGCAGTCGTTGGAGAACCAGGCCATAAGCTTTGGGAAAGAGCTGCTCTGCTGCAGGAGTCAGATCATAGATATGGGCTGGTTTGCTGGTGCTGCGGCGCTCTCCTCGCTGTTGAACGATACCATCACGCTCAAGCGTGGTGAGATGGGTGCGCACGGCATTATCGGTAAGATCAAGCGCCTGCGCCAGTTCATCTACTGTGCGGCTGGCCCGGCGCAACAGCACTACAATGCGTCCACGCGTGCTGCTGAAAAAACGCTGATTCCAGTTCGTAATAGCCATCGTGAGAACCTTTCGTTGTTGCGACCACTATACAGAGTATGGCGCGGTTTGTCAAGAAAGTCAATAATTTCATTGACTTTCTTGACAAACTATGGTATGAAACATACATGATCTGGTCTTGTTGATTGATAAGTTCGCTGATGATGAGATTGCATCGAGTCCTGATGCATTTTCTCCACCTGGGAGGACAAAGTAATGTCTACATCTGAGAACGAAGCCGTTTCGACTCCTCGCCAACCAGCTCTAGAACGTTTTAGCGATGGATTGCAGCACGCAATTCAGGCAGTGATTGGTGCGCGTAGCAAACCGCCTCGACTCTTTCGTTCGCTGCTGAACGGAACCTTATTGGGCCACCCTTTACACCCGGCAATCACTGATATCCCCGTAGGTGCCTGGGTGCTGGCGGCAATTTTTGACATCATCTGGCTGATTGCTCCCGCTTTCTCTGCCTGGGCCGCGCAGGGCGCATTTGTGACGGTCATTGTTGGTCTGATTGGTGCCGTGCTTGCCGCCGTAACAGGCCTCGCCGATTGGAGCGATACTTATGGTGGTGAACGGCGCGTTGGTTTGTATCATGCTGGCCTCAACGTCCTGGCGGTGGTGCTGTACCTGGTCTCTTTTTTGTTGCGTTTGCCGGAAGGAGCGCGGGAGAATGTGGCCGCCGCCATTCTCGGTTTCCTGGGACTTATTGCGGTACTTGCTGCTGCCTATTTCGGTGGCGATCTCGTCTTTGTGAAGGGAACAAACATCAACCATACAGCGTGGGAGGCGGGCAATGAGGAGTACGAGGCCGTGATGCCTCTTGATGAGGTGGCGGAAAATAAGCTCTATCGCGTCATGGTGGGTGGCGTTCCAGTTGTTTTGCTCCGTCAGGGCTTGCAGTTGTACGCTATCTCCGCAACCTGTTCGCATGCTGGTGGGCCACTGGACGAGGGCACGCTGACCGGTGATGTCGTCGAGTGCCCCTGGCATGGGTCGCGCTTCTGTATGCGTGATGGGCGAGTCCTCACTGGTCCCGCGACGGTGGCGGCTCCCCGCTATGATGTGCGTGTGCGCAATGAGCAGATAGAAATCAAACGTCGAGAGAGCTAAAGTGCGATAGCGATAACTGGCTATTGGTAACTCCTATGAGCAAGAAGTGTGCGAGCAAGGTACAGGCATGGTTCGCACACTTCTTGCTTGCTGGAACAGGGCTTTCCAATTCTCCCATCTAGCGGGAGTGCAGAGGGCGGCAGCCCTTTGCCGGGGTGCGGGGTGTCCCCGAAAAAAACCTTTTTTCTTCTCTTTTGCGCGCCGCCGCAGGCGGCGCGCGAAGGAGGGAAGGAAACTGGGGACACCCCAGACCCCGGCAGGGAGACCCTGCACCCCTTTGAGCGGAGAACTGGAAAGCCCTGCTTGCTGGAATCAGGGGATGGAAATTATCGGGGTAGAATGATACAATACTCGAAGCTATTTCTGAGCTACGTGGCATAGAGGTTGAGCGGGATCACTTCTGCATCGTCCTGCAATGGATCAGAATTGTTTAAGAGGGACTCTTCTTGAGTTGCGCGTGGCGTGGAGGAAAGACTAGATAAAATCCATTGCGAAGCCGAAAGGAAGAGGCTGTGTATAGATTTAAAGGCTTTGATAGTGCTGAGTGTGGTGATAGCATGTCCGCGCTTGAGGCAATCGTCAATGCCTGGATGGAAGGGGAACATCCGCGCATTCGCCATGTGTGTCAGAGTATGCGTGGTGAGCATATTTTGCTGACGTTTGTATATGAGGACACAAAACAGTTGGAGCAACGCGTCTCCTCACACGCTCAGACTGGCGTGACCGGTGGATATCAGCGCTTTTTTGATGAGGATCTCTCCGATGATCGCCCCACCAGTCCGCGTATTCCAGCGACGCCGCCGCCCATGCATTAGCTGTATTGCATGGATAAAAGATCACGTGATAGTTCAGTGGTATCCACAGGCTTTCATAGGTGCGTGTGTACAGCACAGTAAGGATTGTGATGTCAGTTCCATATCTGATCTATAGCACTCCAGAGGGCGAGATTCGCGAGGAACCTCGTCTCAGGGCGCTTGCCTTTGGTGATCGTCCGCTGGAGGCTTCCGAATTAATACCGTTGCCTGATGGCGTGACGCTTTCGATGATGCCTGATCGTCTGGCCGTTGGGCAAAAGCGCAACGGCGAACGGCAGGTGTTGTCGCGCGGGCGCGGCTGGGCTGTAGCTGCATTGCTGCCCATTGGTTACACACGTACCCTGCTTCCGGCATACGAAAAAGTGCCGGAAACTGAGCCGCTACCCTTTTTTGGCTATAGTGCCGTTGCCGGTATCAACGGGCGCATGTATGTTGCGGCGGTGAAGACCGATAATCCGCACAAATGGCATCCGCGCTCGTTTCCACGTCGGAAGCTGGAACGGCTGGTTCGTGAGAAGCAGGAGGCGCACCCACAAAATCGTGTGATCGGACAGCACGCTCACTGCGCGCTTGATTACTCGTGTCCCACCGCCAGCAATTTATTCTTTGGCCGCTGGGAAATGGCGATTGCGGTCTCGCCCGGCTGCAACTCTCGCTGTATTGGCTGTATCTCCAAGCAGGAGGAAGAGGATCTGATCTCCCCACAGGATCGTCTCACCTTCATTCCAACGGTTGACGAGATCGTCGAGGCAGCTGTGCCGCATCTGGAGCAGGCAGAGGAGGCCATCGTCAGCTTTGGACAGGGCTGTGAGGGTGAGCCTCTGATGCAGTGGAAGCGCATTGAGCGCGCCATTAAAGAGATGCGTGCGCGTACCGATAAGGGCGTGATTAACATCAACACCAATGGCAGCAATCCACGCTGGGTGCAACGCCTCTACGATGCAGGGTTGGATACCATTCGTGTCAGCACCATTTCCGGGTATCCTGAGACCTACAATGCCTACTATCGTCCCATTGGTTATACATTTGAGGATGTCAAAGAATCGCTCAAGCGTGCCCACGACGAGGGCGTTTATAGCTCGATCAATCTGCTCTGCTTCCCTGGCATGATCGACCGTGAGCGCGAGGTTGAGGCGCTGCTCTCGCTGGTGCGTGAGACCGGGCTGCGGCTGATCCAGTTACGTAACCTCAATATTGACCCCGAAGTGCTGCTGCCCCGCCTGCCAGCGCTCGATTCGCTGGGTAAAGCGCTGGGGATACCAGCTCTGATCGAGACATTGAAACGCGAGGTTCCCGATGTCGAGATCGGCAACTTCACGCGCCCAGTCAAACGCGATTTCAAGCCTACCCCTGCACTTTAATATTAGCTCAAGCTTATCGGGCCAGCTTCACCAAGAGGCTGGCCTTCTTATAGTCTTAAAAACACAGTTGCAGTGTTGAAGGAGCTGTATCTTCTCATGCAAGAAGCAACAAACTACATTTTAGGAAAAGTGACAGCCTTTATCGTCCGGCAAAGAAATGCCCAACAAGAACTGCTGGTTTTTGCTCATCCCACAGCTGGTGTTCAGGTGCCTGCGGGAACGGTAGAAGGGGGAGAGGTGTTTGAGAATGCTGCTCTCCGCGAAGCTCAGGAAGAGACGGGGCTAGAAGGTGTACAACTGGTCAAAGAATTGGCTCGAACTTCATATAGTCTTCAAAGCAATCGCTATGCTTTTATGTGTGCGTCACCATTATTTCGTGAGCCTGCGTTGATAGCGGAGCATGTGGATACTGGCTATGGCGACGGGTCCATTTTTCGGCGTGGGATGATCGTCTCGCTGGAGAGAGTAGAAGGGAACTGGTCTGAGATCAGGCATGATGAGTGCGATTTGAACGTTGATCCCCCCAAGCTGCAATTCAGCGTGCGTGGATGGGTGCCCTCGCGGTGTTTATCTTCCCAGCAGAGCAGGCGTTTTTTTCTGTTGACTACCACTCATGAGACGTCCGATAGCTGGGACCATCTTGCGGAAGGGCGTCATCTCTTCCATCTCTACTGGGTGCCGCTTGTACCGCGACCACAACTGATGTCTCCGCAAGATGAATGGTTGGATCTGGTATACAAGCAATTACTGGCATATAGCACTTGATGCTATTTACGACGAAATTTCTTTTTTGAAGCCTTTGCTATCTTCTGTTTTGCCTTATTTGATCTCTTCCTCACGGGCCTTCCACTTTCCTGTTTCGCGCAACATCCTGCGTGCTGCAACCGCAACAGGATCGACTTCCAGCGTTGCCAGGCAATCGCGGGTCGCGCATCCTTCGGGAGTGCCGAGCAGGTGGCCGCTATAGAAACAGGGCATGCAGGGAAGATCGAGGCGAACGACGGTGGCGTGGTTCTCGTCTGCTCCTCCCGTATATGGTCCCCATGCCTTGTGGTTCGTTAAACCAAAGATGGCAACCGTTGGGGCACCCGCTGCGACGGCGAGGTGCATTAGTCCTGCATCGTTGCCCACAAAAAGATCGACCAGTTCCAGGACCGCCGCCGCTACCTTGATCGAGCCTTTGCCTGCGAAACTGCGCACGGGCATGGCAGAGCGCATCATAGCGATGATCTGCTGGTGAAGGTCGGCCTCCTCTGGCCCTCCCATGAGTAGCAGCTGGCCGCCAACATCATCAAAGAGCGTATCGGCAAGTTTGGCGAAGCGCTCTGGCTCCCAGCGACGGGCTGTGCTATAGCCGCCACTTCCTGGATGCATGGCGATAATCGGCTGCGACACGCTCTCCGGCGCATCATCACCATAGACCAGTTGCCGTGCGGTAGCACGTTCTTGCTCGCTCAACGGTATCTCTAAGCGCGGGTTATTCGTCGTTGCGCCGACTGCCCTGGCAACGGCGAGAGCGTACTCGGCCTCATGCATTGCGCCAAAACCGTTATCCTTGACGCGTACATTGAGAAACCAGCCGTGTCCATTGTCCAGCCCAACGCGCCATTTCGCTCCGGTTGCACGCATCAAGGCTTGATGTTTTAAGCGACCGAAAAATAGTGTCAGATGGTGCAGGAGCAGCACCGCATCATAGCGACCAGCACGTAAGGTTCGCCATAGGCTAGCCAGCCGCAGGACGTTTTCGGGATGAGTGAGGAGCTGTTTAGGATGGTCGAAAAGGTATTTGTCCAGCACGATGATATTATCGATAACTGACCAGCCATTGAGCAGTCCCGCCGAATCAGGTGTTACCAGCAGGTCGATGCGCGCCTGGGGATAGCTTTCACGGAGCGCTCGCAGAGCCGGTGTCGCCAGCAAGAGATCGCCAATTCCCGCCATCTTCACCACAAGAATATGTGCGGTTGCTGGCAGGGCAATAGATGTGTGTGCGTTCATGAAGTAAAAGACCATCCATAATGCGAAATTCTACAACGTTCCTGAAACCCGATCCGCTCGTAAATTCCCTGGCTCATATCTGATGGCGAAAGCATCGCAATGCGATAACCAAGTCCCTCAGCTTCCTGGATGGCATGCAGCGTCATGGTTGCACCGATGCCCTGCTTGCGTGCTTCGGGCAACGTTGCAACTCCATAGATGCCAGCTACGCCCGCATGGAGGAGCAATGAAGTGATTGCTACCGCCTTCTCGTTTAGATAGCCGATATAGTGATGCCAGGGGTGATTGTTGCCAAAGCCAATTTTCATGTAGGTATCGTAGTAGCCTTGAGCGATCTCCTGGGTGCCGTCGAAGCCCTGCATCTCTATATCGCGTAGTTGGAGCAGCGTCTCGCCATCCAGCACCTCGCGAATAACAAGCTCTGACGAGGTTGGCACGCTGGTCTGGATTTGCTGGATTTCGACGGCCATACCGATGGTATCGACCGCATACACAAAGCCATACTCTTCCAGATGGGCTGCCAGATCCGCTGGACGGCTTGATGGACCAACCGACCAGCCAATATCGACCCGGCGCTCTTTAAAATATGCCAGCGTCTCCTCAATCCTGGTATTGATGTAGGCGGTCTTATCCTGCGCAAAACGTGTCAGCAAGACACCGTTGAGATGTGGCCTGCCCGTGAAGAACCAGAGGAGTTCTGTATCCTCGTGTACCTCGCCGCCCGGCAGACCACGCCCGAAACTGAGCATCTCTTCGGCAAAATTGCGCTCCATCGCTGCTGGCAGGGCTGGATCATTCAGATGTTGTAGGATGTTCTGCATGTTTATGTATCCTTTGTTTGCACGCTGGCATGTGTGCCGTTGTCTTGCAATTTTTCCTGCACAACGCTAAAGACCCGATCCGGCGTAATATCCTTCATACATTGCGTGGTGAAGAAACGGCAGTCAGCCGGCCCTTTTGCATTGTAACACGGACTGCACCAGATATCACTCCGCAAAATCGTGGCTTTCGGGCTGACAGGGCCGCTGAGCGCTGGATCGGTAGGGCCGTGAATAGCGATGAGAGGCGTGCCAACGGCAGCTCCAATATGCATGGGGCCGCTATCTCCGCTGATCAGGAGGTCAGCCTGCTGCAAGAGCGCGGCAAGCTGCGGCAGGCTCGTTTTTCCCGCCAGTACAATAGGATGCTCTTGCATATGTTGTGTGATGCGCTCAATCAAGGGAAGATCGACCTGCGCACCTGTTAACACCACGTTTGCCCCATACTCGCGTATCAAACGATCTATCAGCTTTGCCCAGTAAGGGATAGGCCAGCGTTTCGACTGTCCATTGTTGGAACTGACATGGCAGGCGATCAGCGGCTTGTTGGCGTCCCATCCCTTCTGTTGCAGCAGTTGCTCGACTTGCTGGCTGGCCTGGGGATCGACAAAGAGCTGCGGCACGCGATCATCAGGTTCGATGGTTGCTCCAGCAGCCCGAGCCAGTTCCAGACAATAATCGACCTCATGTTTGTGGTCGTGCGTGTCCCAATGCTTGCCCGGCACATTATCGGTCATAAAGCCGGGATAGCTCTCTTTGCCGAAGCCAAGACGACGTGGCGCGCCGCTGAGAACCGCCAGAATTGCCGCCCAGGGTCCAAAGACGCTGATGGCGAGATTGTATTGTCGCGCGTGTAAACGCCTGCGGAGAGCCAACGCCTCTCGCCAGTTTTTCCCTTGAAACAACGCCTGTGGCCGCCGCCAAATATTAGGGTTGTAGCTGATGATTTCGGCCAGATCAGGATCGGCGGTCGCAATCGATGCGCTTGATGGGATGGCGAGCAGATCAATCTCTGCCTCTGGATAGGTCCATTTAAGCGTTCTCACCACCACAAGCGAGAGGGTGAGATCGCCGATCAGATCCATCCGAATAACCAGGATGCGTTTTGGGTGAAAATGGTGCGTATTGAGCGGCTGAATATCTTTGCTGGCACGTGCAACTTGCAGCCCTGCTCCAGCAATGCTCATGGCTCCATAGATGGTCGCAAGCAAGATGCGTTTGCTGGTCTGGACAGCGAAATTGCGCAGTTTGCGACGCGAGGCGGGACGCGTCGGATAGCCATATTCGTCTCGATTATTCCATTGTGCTGATTGTGTCATATCTTTCCCTACTCGGAGCTTTCTTGCTGCATTATAGAGAGAGAAAGGGGAAGTTGCAATCTTTTCCTCCCTTTATCCTCTCCTTTGTTGCGCAGACATATGCAGCCAGGTAATTTCTCCATCCTAACCTCTTGCGTATTAGCCATAAAGCTGAGTACGATACAGGTAATGGAGATATCTTTTGTTCTCTAAAAGATCATACGCAGTAGTTGCCTGGGGGATACCTATGACAGTTGAGACAATTATTCGCACGATCAGTCTTATCCTGGCTCCTGTGGTGATGGTTTCGAGTTGAGTGCTTTTTTTGAATGGAGTGCTTCAGCGCTATTCTGCTATCACTGATCGTATGCGCACGATGCATCTGGAACGTCTTGAGATTTTGAGAATGACCGCTGACAGCGTGAGTGGAGCCTTACAGCGCGCTTGAAGTAGCGTTAGGGGATGAAACCGCTCAAACAGCGGACAATGCTAGATGCCCGCTGTGTTTTGCAGAGATGAGCAAATTGCTGTTAAGCAGTGAAACGATTGCGCAGCAATATCTTGCTGGTTCCGTCCTGTGCGGAGATCTGTTTCACTGCTAACGAAATGCGGTTGTCCTCGTTGAGTGCGTTCCAGTAGGTATCCAGCACGGCCTCCGCGCTGCCTGTGCATGGCAGAAGCAAGGGGTCGCCGCTAAAGCTGGGTAGGGGATTGCCCTCTCCCTGATAGGTGGTAAGACCAAACCCGAAGCCCGGAATCGGCGTGGCTGGACGATAGGTAAAGCGATCTGTATTGGTGGGATCGAGCGGGTTGGCCTTCAAAATGTTGAGCGTAACGGCCCCTGGTGATCGGCGGAGATCAAGCATTCCACTGATGCGTGGTGTGTAATGCGGTGCATCTGGCTCGCGCTCTCGTCTGGCGAGCGCCCCATCAAAGCTGCCACCTGTTTTCAGCGCCTCATAGATAGTACGTGTCTGATCTCCGTTGCTGACCAGATAAAGGAAAGGTAATGCCAGCATCGCCTCATAGATGATCAGGCTGGGATCATCCACCAGGGCGGCATCAACCGGCTCAGTTCTCAGTGTACTTCCTTCTGCGATGAACTGACGATTGCGGCTGTTGGCGCTACGGCCCATGATCCAGTAGATAATCAGCCAGGTCTCGTCTACGGAGGAGCGACCAATCACCAATCCGCGTCCGGGATAGGGATTGTGTTGCAGGTGATGCTCAAAGTTGTGAGCTGCAATAGTATCTGCGTTCATTCATTATATCCATGTTTTCTGCGAAATATCTGTTGCCCGACAGAGGATTCTGATCGAGGCTACCTCTGGAAAGATAGCAAATATTTGCCTTTTGCGCAAATTCTGAAATACAATTGTTGTAAATAAATCTATACAGGAGTGCAAAGCTATGAGAAATTCGCTGAAGCGTCGCGTCGAACTGGCCGATTTTTTGAAGAGTCGGCGTGCTCGTCTGCGCCCGGAGCAGTTCGAGTTGCAGACCTTCAATAAGCGACGCACCCCTGGATTGAGGCGAGAAGAGGTGGCTCAACTGGCCGGGCTGGGTGTTTCCTGGTATACCTGGCTGGAACAAGGGCGAGATATTCAGGTCTCCGATCAGGTGTTGGAGCGCCTTGCCAGTGTATTGCAACTGAATGGGGCGGAACGTTGCCATTTGTTTGCCCTGGCTCGAAGCTCTGAGCCGCATTTCGTACCAACTAATGAAACGCCGCCACAGGATACCGTCTATCAGGCGATTTTGGATGGGTTGGGCTTCTATCCTGCACAGATATATGATCGACGTGCAACCATAGTGGCGTGGAACGAGAGCGCCAATCGGGTTTTTGGCGATTATACCAGTCGTTCCGAACGGGAGCGCAACGCCACCTGGTCCGTCTTTATGAATCCTGTTTGGAAGAAGCTGCTGGTGCATTGGGAGCAATCGGCGCGGCAGAGCGTAGCTTTGTTGCATGCTGCCAGTGACCGTTATAGCGATGATGTCTGGTTGCAGGAGCTGGTTGCTGATTTGAAGCGAACCAGCCCGGAGTTTCGCGCGTGGTGGCCGTTGCATGATATTATCCTGACGTGTGACGGCAAGGATGCTGGCGGGATCAATCATCCGCTGGTGGGCCGCCTCACGTTGCGACCCACCACACTGGTTTTACCAGAACGGCCCGACTTACAGATGGTCGTGCATATGCCCTTGGAGGACACCGAGGCCAAATTGCGAACGTTAATGGATGTTGGAAGTCGGGCCGTTCTGTCCAGGTCATAATAGGAGCTAAAGGGAGCCGACCAGTTGGAAGAGTCGTTTGCGCTCGCTCTCCTCATCAGTAATTGGAAGGAGTTGCAGCATCAGTTCGTCGAGGCCGCTGTCTAGCAACTCCTTGATCTTGCTGCGTAGAGTGGCCTCGTCACCGCTAATCACCAGTGATTGTGCCAGTGCATCCAGTGCTTGCTCATCGCCGTTCAGTGCTTCGGCAAACCCTGCCAGGGCGAACATACGAGCATAAGGACCAACTGGAATTGCCATTTGTATCCTCTTGCGCTTCGTTGCCAGCACTGCCCGCTCATCTGTACTCAGCGCAATCGTTATATGGGCAATGAGGGGTGGGGCTGGTCTTTGAGCTGCCTTGGCTCCGGCTTGCAGTGCTGGCAGTGCCTGATCAAGAAGATAGGGGATAGGGCTGACATAGGAAATTGCGCCATCGGAGACCTCGCCTGCCAGCCGAAATGCTTTCGGTCCGACTGCGGAGATCAGCAGTGGGATTTGAGCAGTACGTAGTGTTTGGGCTATGATCGGGGCCACAATATTATCGTTCCGCAGATGGAAAAACTTCCCCTGATATCCTGTGGCATTCTCCCATAAGAAACCGCGCATAATCTCGACATATTCCTTGAGATGTGCCAGAGGTGAGGGCTGCGGTATGCCATACAATTCCTGAATTAATATCGGGTTGCCCGTACCAACTCCCAGGCGCAGGCGTCCAGGGGCCAGATCGTGTAGTGCAAGTGCTTGTTGGGCCAGTTTGAGTGGATGCTGCGAGTAGCTGGGAACGATTGCACTTCCCAGCCTGATGTGCTTGGTCTGCGTGACGGCGGCTGCAAAAGCCGTTATAACATCGGTAAAGCCAGCGTTCTGGCCCCATATCTGCCGTACGCCAGCCTCTTCAGCCTTACGTATCCTCGTAACGATGTCATAAGCATTTTTCGCCTCAACCCAGACGCCAACTCTATCACGAATAGAACGTTGGGCAACTGCTGCTGCCGTCAATAGCTGTGGCACTTCTTTTTGCGACATAATAGCTTTTCTCCTTCTTTCTTCTGTATCGAATATGCACTTTCACATGCTGGATGGTGAAGTGCATAGACAATCATCTGTCAGGAGCTATTATGAAGCAGTCTCGTCAGTTCAAATAGGAGCCAGCTTATCATGGGTGTGGCAGTAACAGTTTAGCCAGCAGCGGAACGTGGTCAAGCGCAGGCGTTGTTGAAGCTCAGAAAGTATCGGCTAGTGGGCCAACTCTAGCAATTGGGTGATGGCCTCTTCGACACGCTGTTCAGGAACACTGCGCACACAGGGATGGTCTGCCAGTTCTTCTGGGGCAAAGTCGAGACGACCACAGGGGATAAGTGGGCAGCCGGGGCAACGCTGTTGCGAGGCAATCACGATATGGCGAGGTGCAGTGCCCCAGGGACCGAAGATGCGCCTGTCGGTGGGACCAAAGATATTGACTGTTGGCGTGTTTTGAGCCGTTGCAAGGTGCAACGGTCCGTTGTCGACCCCCAATACCAGCTTTGCCCGCTGCAAAAGAGCGGCAAGTTGGCCCACGCTCATATCAGTAATGAACAGGGGTGCAGGCTCGATGTTGCGAGCGATCTCCTCCAGCATGGGACGTTCGGAAGGGCTACCACTCAGCACAATCTGTAACGGGGTAGGCGATGATGTGGCGGTGAGCCAGTTCGCGCAATGCGTCCAGGCTTCTGTGCGCCAGAGCTTGACGGCTGCTCCCGTGCCTGGGTGAATAACTACAATTGGCGTTTCTGTCGCAATTCCAGCACTCCGCAAACGCTCTTCAACCCAACTTTGCTCTTCGGCTGTGACGGCGAACTGCTGCGGATAGCGTTCAGGAGTGTAGGGTTCTTCTAGTGGCGCCTGATCGAGCGCTTGCAAGCCAGCGCTGATGAGACGGAGATTGGAGACGGTAGCATGCTCAGGCTGGGGAAAGGGCAGTGCATGGGTGAGAAATGGTGTTCCCGGCGCGATGTCATATCCGATGCGGCGCGGGATGCCAGCCAGGTAGAGCAGCGCCGCACCCCACCAGAAGTCGGGGCGCAGGTTGATAGCGAGATCATAGTTGCCGCGTTGCAGTTGCCGCGCCGTTTGCAGCAGCAGCGTATATGGAGCAAGCGGCTTTTGCGCAGCGCGACGGAAACCCGGAAAAGGACAGGTGAGCAACTGATCTATAGCTGGATGACGAGCAACCACCTCACGCGACCAGGGACCGACCATCATAGTGATATGAGCCTGGGGCAACGCCTCTCGTAATGCCTGAAGCACGGGCGTTGTCATCACGAGATCTCCCAAATGGTCTGGGCGAACCAGCAAGATGCGCGGTTGATCCGACAACTTTTGTCGCGCCTGTCGATTGGCATATGGAGCGCCGCCGATGCGTATAAGTTGTAAGATCGACGCACGCAGCACGTTTTTCATGATCTCGCCTCACTGTTGTGTGGGCTGGCAATAAGGCGTTGGGCCGTGCTCCACACCTCGTCAACGCTCACGGCCTGCATACAGGTGCAGTTGTGGCACTCGCGCATCTTGCCCAGGAAGAAGCAGGGTTGGCCCGTAGGATGGTGCCAGATGGCAATATGTTTGGGGTCGTCGGGTGGATATGGTCCGTACTCCTGCGGGCTGGTGGGACCAAAGATAGCAATGACCGGAATATTCACGGCAGCAGCCAGATGCATCGGGCTGCTATCGTTGCCAATGAAGAGCGAGCAGGCTTCGAGTTGTGCCGCCAGCTGCCCAAAGCTCAACGTTCCAGCCAGATCAACGACCTTACCAGTCGGAACATCCAATCCATCTATCAGCGCATGCGTGAGCGCAGTATCATCTGGCCCGCCAATGAGCAATACATCGGCATCCAGTTCATGCACAAGCCTGTAAACGAGTTGGCGGTAGCGTTCCAGCGGCCAGCGTTTGGCTGTTAGCTCCATACCAGGATTACTGCCTCCACCTGGAAAGACCGCTATCTGTGGATGAGATGAGCGACGTATCACCTCCCGTTCAGCGGATGTTGGCTCAAAATGCATGCGTGGGTGATCGATGGTCAGCCCAAGCGCGCGGGCCAGATCGAGATAGATCTCGGCCTGATGTTGTAACTGTGTGGGAGTAGTAGAGACCGGCACACGATCGGTCAGCGAGAAGCCGCGACCCTGACTATCTGGTCCGACGCGTCGTGGCACACCTGCAAACCAGGGAAGCAGGGTGAGCATAGGGGAGCGGTCCAGTACGAAGGCCAGATCGAAATGATGACGGCGCAACTGGCGTGCCAGCACAAAGTATTCGCTCAAACGATAGCGACCAGCAATTCCAACGCTGCCACAATCGATCACCTGATCGACGATGGGCTGATGCTCAACAATCACCTTCGACCAGCTTCCTGCGATATAGGTGATGCGGGCTTCTGGATAGTTCTGGCGAATGACCTCTAAGAGCGGCGTGGTCATAATCAAATCGCCCAGACAGCAGGGCTTGATGACCACGATTGAGCGCGGATGCTGGCGTGCCCTTCTTGTCGCCTGCAATGGTTGCTGGAGCGCATCGAGCAGGCCAAATGGCACTCGCAACAGGATGCACAGGGCGGTAATAATTTGCTGGCGCAGAGTTAGTGTCCTCCATCTTTGGCTTGCTGGCCCTCTGGCTCCTCGCCGCGCACCGTTTCCAGATCGGCGACATGAGGCGGTGGCGGTGGTGTTTCGGGTGTGTAGACCGTTGGCTGCTCAGCTTCAGTGGACTCTGAGCGTGTCGTTTCTTGTCCAGTTGGATAGAAGCCTGAACGCACGGTTGGTAAATGTTGTACTGCACTGCTCTCGATATAAGAGCCGCAGTTAGGACAGTAAGTGTTGCCAGGTATCAGTTCGGCCTGACATTGAGGACAACGGGTCGTTGTTGGCACTCCTGGTGGTGGGGGAGGATTATTTGTGTTGAGTAATAGCGTATCGAGAGCACTGACCGTCGGGGGTTGAACTCCTGGGGGCGGTGGTGGTACTGGAGCAGGTATGGTGTTTTCCACCGTCGAATAGCCTGGAGGCGGTGGAGCGGTCAGTGCAGATGGCATCAATGGTATTGGCACCGTTGGTGCAATCTCGCCGCCCGTGATTGGGTTTGGCCCGGTTGGTGTCTGTCCAGTTGATGATTGTGGATGAACCGATCCCTGGTTCAGTAGCAGCTTGAGTTCGTGTTGCGCCTGATCGAGTTGTTGTCGCAGGATTGCGAGATCCTGACAGACGGGGAGGAGTTCGCTCTGAGTCAACTGTCCTGCCGCAAAAACCTCCATTGTGCGCGTAACCAGCAGATTGTTCTGCGTTGTCAGCTGGCGTGACAGGTTATCAACGGTGGAACGGAGTCGCTGGATTCTGCCAATGCGGGCCGCTTCGTGGGATGCTTTTTCCAGGCCGCGCTGCATAGATTCCCAGATGTTGCTCATGAGTAACAATGCCCCCTTTTATGAAGAGATAATCATTAGCGAGTTCGACTATGGCTACGACGCGTGATTGTTATACACAGCAAGATGAGAGCCGTTTTCAATTATAACAAAGTAGAGGTATGAAGTCGAGGGCAGTAGCCGCTGTAAGATGAGCAACTGGCGTGGATCTCATCCCACCAGGTGCGTAGATATCCTGGCCTCACAACTGGATATCTACGCATTGAACGAAAAACTACTTCTTTTCCGCACTGAGAATCGCATTGACGGTCGTACCACAGACGGCGCATTGGCCCTTGAGCGCAGGTTTGCCGTTTTTCATGGTCACTTTCTGTCCGTTTTTCATCTCAGTTTTGGTTTTGCATTTGACGCAATAGTACAGGTCTGCCATGTTTTTTTACCTCCTACATCCTTGTTAGAAAAAAGTGATGTTTTCGCCGCCAGAACCGACCACGCGTGTCAGATGTACTTCGTACCCCTGACGGTGCAGTTGTTGTTGCACAGGTGCTGCCTGATCTAAGCGGGAAAACGCCGCAAAGAGTGTTGGACCACTGCCGGAAAGCCGTACATGAGAAGCGCCTGCCTGTAGCATATCTTCGCGCGCCTGCGCGACTTCAGGATAACGTTCCAGCACGCCGCGTTGCAGGCCGTTGTGAAGATCCTCCAGGTGTAGCTCGCCCTGATTGATAAACGCGGAACAAATTGCCCGGCTGTGTGATCCATCGGTGTAATCGTCGGGTGGCAAGCTGCGAAAGACTGCCGCCGTAGAGACTCCGATAGCAGGCTTGAGCAAAAGCAGCCAGCGCATTGCTGCCGGCCAGTGTGGAGCAAGCGGTGTGATGCGTTCGCCACGCCCCTCACAGAGCGCCAGTCCTCCCGTCAGGAAAAATGGCACATCTGATCCCAGCGAAGCTGCAATGTTGAGCAGGTCCGAAGAGGATAATGAGAGTTGCCACCATTGCTGCAATGCAAGCAGGACAGCAGCAGCGTTGCTACTGCCCCCTCCCAGTCCAGCAGCCACAGGGACATGCTTCTGTAGTTCAATCATGACTCCCTGTGAGAGAGAGAGCCGTTGGCGCACCGCTTGAGCTGCCCGTGCAGCCAGGTTATCATCACCGTTGAGTTCGGGTCGTGAGCAAATAACGCGTACCGTATCTTCTTCTATCGCCGTGAGGCAGATGGTATCATACAGATCAATGGTCTGCATGACCGTGACCAGCTCATGATAACCGTCGGCGCGCTTCCCCAGAATATCAAGGGAAAGGTTGATTTTAGCATACGACCGAACAAAGTGCGTGCTACCTGTTGCATAGCCAGGCTGTATGGTAGTGTGTGCGTGACTCATGCGTGCATTGTGCCTTGAGATGGATAACTTGTCAAGCACAGGGTCACGCATATATACCAAAAGTCTTGGATTTTGCAGCTTGTTTTACCTGCATTGCCCCCTGTTATACTCCTGTTTATGCGCCTATCCCTATCTGAATAGCCTGAAACTCCCTTTTGTAGAAGGGTATAATGAAGCTATGCTATACTGTGGCGTGTGCATACACCAATGTTGCTACTTTCAAGTACATCTATTATCGTTTTTTACTCCCTGATTTCTGGTAGGATCTATGGATATCACGGTTGCCTATTTTCATCCCCTATTTCATGCTGATACTGTAAAACGAGATTTTGAACAAATACGTGCTACCGGTGCTACCAGTATCGTGTATGCTGTTCATGAGCAGGAGGATCAGCGCTGGCCGCGTGACCTCGAACGTGGCCTGAAACTGGCTCAGGAGGCCGGATTAAAGGTCATATTGAGCCTGGGGCGCTATGGCAATCTCTTTGCCGGTCCCTCCCATATGCCAAGCTGGTATACGTTTCGTCATCCTGAGACATGCGTCAAAGATCGTCACGGCCGTTTTCATAATGTTTCTTGCCACAATCATGAATCTTTTCGTTCCTGGCTCTTTCACGAAATAGAATATTTACTTTCTTCTTATCCTGTAAATGGTCTTCTGCTCGATGAGCCTCGTTGCCCCGATGTAACCTGTTTTTGCTCTGTGTGCCGTGCCCTCTGCCCGGATATTACCGATTTGCAACACTTCCAGCGCCGCTCTTTTATCGATTTCCTCGGCGCGCTCTTCTCGACCGTCAAGCGCACGAATAGCAATGCAAAGACCGCCATTGTGTTGTTGCCGCAAGATCTCAATTTGCTTGATGAACTGGTTACGATCCCTCAACTGGATACGTTGGGCTGTCATTTGTTCTGGCAATTGCTGAACGAAGATATCTCGATGATGGAAACGTGGGGGCGCGCAGTGGTCGAAGCGGCGCGGCAACACGATAAACGGAGCCAGCTCTGGCTACAAAACTTTCATCAGGACGAGGAGGGAGAGCAGTTGTTGGAGCAGTCCTGCACAAAACTGCTCAGTGCCGAGCCGGATGAAGTGGCCTGTTATTATTATTGGCGCAATAATTTCGATCCCGAACGGGTCTGGCAGACGACACGCACGCTGTTGCGCCGCATTCCTCGCCGCCAACTCTACTGGCAATCTTCTTCCGCTCGCTTTTCCTTCCCTCAGACGTCGGCGGCTGCGAACTCGACTTCGACTCAGGAAGGAGTCCAGTAAACAACTCGGGCTGTATCAGTGAGATTGAACAATGAAAATCACTGATACAGCCCGAGTTGTTTACTGAATAGATTTTAGCGACGAATGCCCGGAACGTTGCTATCTTTCTCTTCCTGGAAGAGTTTTTCCAGCAACTCACGGACCTGTTTGAGCTGCTGCGTTGTGGTGTCGCCACTCTCGCTTGCAGTCAGGATGACTGCCTGCACACCTAGAATTTTCAGGGCATGAGCGTCTTGTTCGTTGAACTCAGCCTGAATCGGGACGAATGCCGGATACTGGGCCACTTCGCGCAAGCCACGATAGTAGGCTGCATCCTCAATGGTGAGCGTGCCAGGGCTGGCCTTGAAGCCAAAGTCTACCAGCACCGCACCAATGCCGCTCAGAGCTGCCAGGCTGCGAATCGCCAGCGGCACGAAGAAGCGCGAGAGGTTGTCCTGCGTTGCGGCCTGCAAGGGGACCGTGACAACTTTCTCAACTTCTTTGGTCTCAATCGCCAGCAGGTGTGCGGGGGCGTTGAGCGGCAAAATGATATATTGAATGCCCTGTTCTTTGATCTGAAGCAGGCTGTCGTGGGTCAGTTTCTCCCAACCACCGGTCAGGCGCAGTCCCGTTACCAGATCTTCGTTCAGAGCACGGGCAGATGCAATCTCCTGTTTGATAGTTTCAAGCTGAGCGGTTTCTTTCCCATTCCAGGCGAAAAGCAGGCCATCGGCTCCTGCCTTGATCGCCGCCTCAGCGCTGCCCGCCGCAACGGTAGGAAACTCAACGACCAGCGAGGCAGCGTGGGGTTTGGATTCGGGCTTGCTTTTCCCCAGAAAGCCCATTCCTCCGCTGCTTTGTGTTCGGCGTGCCTGCGAAAACAGATCTTGCAGTTTAGCCATATGTGAACAAATCTCCTTATCGTAGCATGGAGCAGTTTCACCTGTTCCGTGCTGTAGAATGTAGCGTTATATGATGCTCAGGGTACAGATGTTGAGTCCATTATAGCACGTTTGCAGATGGCTAGCAGACACCTGTATAGACTGTGAAGCAGACTTTTGATAGGCAAGCTGAATGAAGTCGTAGCTTGACGCGACCATCTTTCTGTTTGATAATCGAGACGTGTAAGAAAGATGATGTCTATAACGGGCATGAACGTTCGCTATAAAAGGAGGCACTCTATACTATGCTTTTTCCCTATAATCAGGTGCAGGAGGCTGTCGCGGCGATCCAGGTGCGGACGACGCTCAAACCTGCTGTGGCGATCATATTAGGGTCGGGGTTAGGAGATCTGGCGGCAGAGCTGGAGAACGCGGTTGCCGTTCCATATGCCGAAATTCCTCATTTCGCTCAATCAACGGTATCGGGACACGCCGGGCGTCTGCTGCTAGGGATGCTGGAGGATGTGCCGGTGCTGGTGATGCAGGGTCGCTTTCATTTCTACGAGGGACATTCGATGGCGGTGTTAACGCTACCCGTCCGTGTGATGCGTATGCTGGGAGCCGAGACGCTGATCGTCACCAATGCAGCTGGTGGGGTCAATCCTGCCTATCAGCCGGGCGATTTTATGTTGATTCGCGATCATATCAATCTGCCTGGTCTGGCCGGGGCAAATCCGCTGATCGGACCCAATGAGGAGCGTTTTGGCGAACGGTTCCCGGCGATTGCCCATGCCTATGATGCACAACTGAACGCTCTGGCCTACGAGGTGGCAGCTGAGCGCTCGACGATCACGCTGCACGAAGGTATTTATACAATGGTGGCTGGCCCAAGCTTTGAGACGCCCGCTGAACTGCGCTTTCTGCGCACGATAGGAACCGATGCGGTCGGGATGTCAACGGTGCCGGAGGTCATTGTAGCGCGCCACATGCAGATGCGGGTGTTGGGGATCAGTTTGATTACGAACAAGGCAACTGGCGAGGAAACAGGAGAGGCCAGTCATGCCGAGGTATTAGAAACGGCGAACTCGGTTCGCCCGAAGTTCGCCGCTCTGGTTCGTGGGATTGTGCGCAAAATGCAAGGGGCATAAGAGACGCTCAAAACGAACTAGTTTGCATTAATCTTGAATGGAACCCAACTCAAATTGTAGAATTTGCCATCCCAGTCGGCTAAGACGACAAGCCAGTAATCGCCGGACTTGGCTGTCGGGGAGACGCTAAATTTCCAGAAACCATGTCCCTTGTCGTCGCACATTTGCGTTTGCGAGTGCTGAGAGTCTGTAAAGGTTAAGCTGTTCTCAACCTCCCCTTTAATGGGTTGTGGTATTGCTTTGATATTGGTCCCAACAGCCGCGGTTCCTTTTAGCGCATCGTCAGTGCTTTTTGACAACCAGAGTTTGCAGGTAATGCCTGGTGCTTCTATTGCTTTGCCACTCTGGGCGCATTTGCCTGATTTGTCTACAGCATGTATCTGGAAGGTGTGGATGGTTGTTCCGTCTGCCACTCCCACGTTGTCGGATTGATCAATGATGGGGCAGCCGAGCGGCTGTGGTTCGGTTTTCGGAGCCGTCGTTGGTTGAGATTTCTGAGCGACCGGATTGACGGTTGGTGCCGCCGTTGGTTGCGCCGCTTGTTTGGGACGGGTGACTGCGCCTACGGCAAAACCTATAATCAGCCCGGAAAGGGCAAATAATGTAATAGCGGTAATGATGAGCGATTGCGTGCGTGCCGGGCCACCGTTCTGGCTATTCGGCGGCATATTTGGTTGTGGTCTGGACATTGTTTGTTGCATGCTATAAAAACGCCTTCTGCTTGTCGTTCAATGCTCAATCCTTGTCCACATGATACCACGCTCTCGCCAGCCCATTGATAAAAACAAGCATGCTATAGCCCAAATAGGTCTCTTTTGCCCGGAGAAAAAAAAGAGACCGGTCGCACTCTGGGGGAACGCGACCGGCGCACCTGGACAGGGGTGTGTGGGGGAAAAGCTTCCAGGTACGGATACCGTCCACCACGAGCAGCGCAGCATGACTCGCCAGGGTAGATGAGACAAGAGATACCATACTGATAGCGAGCCGTGCTGTGCTGTGAGATCTCTTGTATGCTCTCATATGAATATGAACGCGACCTGTTTCATATTTGGGATATTTTGCGGCGAAATTTTGCAGTCTTTCGTTCCGGGATTGCGAATGGTAGAATAGAGAGAATAACCTGAAGATATCTGAAGAGAGTTGTCAATCTCCTGATGAAAGGGGTCTGTTTATGGGCGGATTTCATATGCTCGACATTATTGTTGTCGCTGCGATAGCTCTGGCGCTATTCGGTCCCAAAGCGTTGCAATCGATGGCCCGAAGCGCTGGTAAGGGTGTCGGGCAGGCCAAAGATATGAAAGATAAGCTGATGTCCGATTTACCAGTAGAGGACATTACGAAGATTACAAATAACATCCCGCAGATTCCTCTCAATCCACGCCAGGCTGTTGGAATGCTGCTGGCTGCTGACGAGAGCAAGGCGAAAGAGGCGAAAACCGCGCCAAAGAAGGCTGAGGAAGAGAAAAGTCAGGAGACAAAAGCGAACGAATCGTAAGTACGGGTTGTATACCATCATTGCAGACAGATCTCATCAATGAGGGAGAAGATGTATGCAGAATCTCGACCAGATGAAATGTGAGGTGTGCAGGGCTGGCGCGCCAAAGGTCACTGACGAAGAGGTGGCAACGTATTTGCAGCAAGTGCCAGGATGGTCTATCGTTGAAAACGATGGCGTCCAGCGGCTTGAGCGCGTTTTTACTTTCAAGAATTTTGTCGATGCGCTGGCTTTCACCAATAAAGTTGGACAGATTGCCGAAGAAGAGGGTCATCACCCAGCTATTTTAACGGAATGGGGCAAAGTGACGGTGGCCTGGTGGACGCACAAAATTGGTGGTTTGCATCGCAATGATTTTATCATGGCCGCCAAAACAGATCAGCTTTACAATGCACCCAGTTAATAGCTTCTCCAACCAATTAAGAAGGGATAAGGACGGCCCTGAATAAGCAGCGGGCCGTCCCGTCAGATTATTTGCGTACCCCGGCCAGGGTCGCCAGCACATCAAATAGCACGACAAAATCTTCTTTGGCCCATCCCATCCCTTTTGCCGCCGTCAGAAATTCGTCCGTGACAGCAGTGGTAGGCAGGGGAACACCACTCTCCTTTGCCAGCTCAAGGGCCAGATGCATATCTTTTTGCATCATATTGACATCGAACCAGCCCTCTTTCTCTTTATCGATAATTAACTCGGCGCGGTGCTTTGTGGCTGGAGCAACGGCGGCGCTTTTCAGCCACGCTTCGATGGCGATCTGGCGGGGAACGCCGTTTTTCTCTGCTAGCAGAACTCCTTCGCTCAGGCTTAATATCTGAACAGGCAGGCTGAGATTGATTGCGATCTTCATCACGAGCGCCTGTCCGTTGCCTCCGATATAGGTCACATGCGATCCCACATCGAGCAGGATAGGTTTGATCTGCTCAAATGCCGCCGGGTTGCCACCAACCATGAACGAAGAACTGCCATCAGCGAGTGTGACGAGATTACCGGAAATAGGAGCGTCAAGCATCTGCGATCCTGTAGCGGCCACCTGCGCGGCGACTTCGCGTGAGACCGTTGGGCTGACCGTGCTGATATCAACATACAGTTTGCCCGGCTTCAGTGCGGCGAGAATGCCATCGTCGCCATTGACTATCTCACGCAATGCGCTGGAATTGCTGACCATGCTGAACGTGATATCCGCCGCTTCAGCCACCTGGCGCGGCGTCTCGCCCCATTTGAGGCCTGCGTCGATAAGCCATTGGGCTTTCTCACGCGTGCGATTATATCCAGTGACGGTATGACCCGCATCTAAGAGTCTTTTGGTGATGGTGCCCCCCATCGTCCCCAGTCCAACAAAACCAAGATTTGCCATGTCTACCTCTCCTTCATAGAGAAACAATACTTCCAATTGTATGTTCTAACATATTCCGTGAGGCTATGGAAAGCTGTGCCTCTGCTGTATTGTATGGTGTTGAGGGGGCGAATCGTCAAGGATGACGAAGATAGTGCTATATCGCGAGCAGCTTCCCAGGCTGTCTCATAGAAAAAGATTGCTATGATTGTTTGTTTTCCCAGGGGTAATGTTGCATATCATCGTGGAGAAATTGGAGGAAAGCTGTTCCGGTGAGGGAGTGTGCCAGCCGTTGATGCCAGGCCACCATGACGGTGCGCGGCAGGATGGGGGGATCTAAGGTGAGCGCAACGATGGCCTGACCGGGTGCTTCTGCCACTGTGCGAGGCAGGACCGATATACCTAGTCCCTCAGCAACCAGCGCGCGTACGGTGCCGATATTGCCGCTTTCGAGCAAGATATGTGGCGTGAAATGGCCTCTGTTGCTCAGGTGGATGAGTGCCTGTCGCAGTCCCGATCCCGCTTTAAAAAGCAGAAATGCCTCATCTTGCAACTCCTCTGGTGCAATACTCTTGCGGTGCGCCAGCGGATGGTCTGGGGAGACGATAACGACGATCTCTTCCTTGAGGATGGCTTCGACGACGATATGGGGATCGATTTTGTGAACAGGGAAGATATCTTCAATGGCGTGGATCAGAGCAAGATCGAGCTGTCCCTGTGCTATTTGTTCCAGGAGATCTTCGGTGACGCTTTCGTGCAAGGTGATCTCGATGCCTGGATAGTGGGCATGAAAACGCGCTAGTAACGCTGGCAAGCGGTACATACTGAGCGATTGGAGGACGCCGATTGCTACGCGTCCCCGTTTCAGCGTGGCAAATGTTTGCAAATCAGCCCGCGCCTGCTCTACTGCTGTCAGGATGCGTTCGGCATGTTCCAATAGAGCTTCTCCAGCAGTGGTCAGGCGTACGCGCCGACTGGTGCGCTCAAAGAGGGTGACGCCATATTCCTGCTCCAGAGCCTGTATCTGTTGCGAAAGCGCCGGTTGAGCAATGCATAACTCTTCCGCTGCCCGTGTGAAATGTCGTTTGTGTGCCACCATAACAAAGTAGCGAAGCTGGCGCAATTCCATTGATGTCTCCATGCATAAGCTAAACATATCAATTTCATTGTATCAATATATTGGACTTATTGCTATTTCTATGAAATACTTTGTAGAGGAACTTCTGCACAAATGCGGTAATTGTCAAGCATTTTTCAACATTCAAGGGAAAGCCAAAAGGTCATTATGGAAAAGAGCGTGGATACTATTGATCGTCGATCTCTCGCTGTACTGTCATCGGGTCATCTGTGTATTGATCTATGCCAGGGCGCTGTCCCTGCGTTTCTCCCGTTTCTGGTCGCCGAGCGGCACCTCACCTATGCCGCTGCTGCCGGGCTGGTGCTGGCAACCAACATTGCCTCTTCGGTCGTGCAGCCCCTCTTCGGACAATTTGCCGACCGCTTTTCCGTTCTCTGGCTGATGCCCGTTGGCTTGCTGCTGGGCGGGGCTGGCTTAGCGCTCACCGGTCTGGTTCCTGGCTACTGGGATCTGGTACTGGCTTTGATGCTCTGCGGAATCGGGATTGCGGCATTCCATCCCGAGGCGTCGCGTCTGGTCAATGCTATTGCGCAAAAACGGCGTGCTACGAGCATGAGTATTTTCTCTGTTGGGGGGAGCCTGGGCTTTGCTGTGGGTCCGCTGCTGACGACGGCGATTCTGGTCTCGCTGGGCTTGCAAGGCTCGCCCCTGTTGCTGCTGCCAGAAGCCGCCCTCGCTCTGATCATCTTCTTCAATTTCTCGCGCTTCCAGCCGTATTCAGGGGCCAGCAAGACGCACAAACAGGCGCAGAGTGCTGTCCAACAGAATGCATGGGGAGCCTTTGCGCTGCTCACGGCGGTTGTGATTTGTCGCTCTATCGTCTTCTACGGACTCAACACCTTTTTACCGCTTTATTGGATCGGCATTTTGCATCAGACAAAAGCGGAAGGCAATATCGCGTTAACATGTTTCCTGGCTGTGGGCATTATCAGCACGTTGATTGGCGGTCGGCTGGCAGATCACTATGGACGCCGCATCATCGTGTTGATCGCGCTGATCGGTCAGGTGCCAGCCGTGTTGTTGTTTGCCGCCTTTGCTCCGCTCAACCCACTGCTGGCCCTGATCCTGTTGATCCCTGTATCTTTTACTATCTTTGCGCCCTTCAGTACGATGGTCGTGATGGGACAGGAGTATCTGCCAGGGCGCGTAGGAACCGCTTCTGGTGTTACGCTTGGGCTGGCCCTGACAGTTGGAGGCATTGCGGTCCCATTATTTGGACACCTGGCTGATCTGTATGGGCTACAGATGGTCCTGTTCTCGCTGGCTATCGTGCCCGTGATCGGCGTAGCGCTGGCCTTCATTCTGCCTCGTCCACCGCTGGTTGTTGCCCATCGAGAAGCTGCTGGATAATGGATGGAGAAGGCAGATTAAAGTCTTGAGCTAGCGTTCGATGAGGGCAACGGCGTAACAGGCGATGCCCTCGCGACGGCCTGTAAAGCCTAAGCCATCCGTTGTGGTCGCCTTGACGCTGACCTGATCGAGAGCGAGATGGAGATGTTCGGCAAGATGGGCGCGCATCGCTTGAATGTGTGGACTCAGTTTGGGCCGCTCTGCAACGACGGTCGCATCGATGTTACTAATGCCCCACTGTTGCTGACTCAGCAATTCGCGAGTGTAGTCGAGAAAAACGGCGCTCGGCTGATCTTTCCAGCGTGGATCATTGGAGGGAAAGTGGGTGCCAATGTCGCCCAGTGCAGCGGCGCCCAGCAGGGCATCGACGACGGCATGAATGACCGCATCGGCATCAGAATGCCCGGCGAGGCCATATTCATAGGGAATGGTAACGCCCCCCAGAATCAAGAGACGATCAGGCGCGAAGGCGTGTACATCGTAACCAGAACCAATGCGTATAGTCATGCTTTCTGTCCTTGTAAAAGTACTTCAGCGAAGATCAAATCTTCCTGTGTGGTGATCTTAATATTGGTGTAGGAGCCGGGAAAGACCGCGACGTGCTGGCCAAGCAGCTCGATTAGCGTCGCATCGTCCGTGACATCGTTCTGCGCGATGGGCGAGTGATGGGCCTTGTGAATCAGGGGAAGGAGAAGACCTGCGGTGTCTGGATAGCCCAGAGTTGCGAGCGATCCAGAGTCGCGTGAATAACGCCATCCTGTACCTGCTTAATCGTGTCCTTGACTGGAACTGCCGCGACCGCTGCCATATGCTGTTGTGCTGCCTGTAAGCCGGCTTCTATGATGGTTGGCGTCACGAATGGGCGCGCGCCGTCGTGGATCATCACCCAGCGGGTCTTCGGGGCCAGCGTATCGAGGCCAATGCAGACCGAATCCTGGCGGCGACTGCCACCAACAACGACGGCACTAACTTTATGCCATTGCTCCTCCTGACACAGTGCGCGGGCATCGGCCAGCCGTTCTGTACTGGTCACGAGGACGATATTGCTAATCAGTGGCGACAATTGGAAGGCATCGATAGTATGGGCGAGTATGATGCGGCCAGCCAGGGGGAGCCAGAGCTTATCGCGACCCATACGACGGCTCGCTCCGGCGGCGACGATTACAACGGATGCTGTTTCTTGCATAGAATCAGGAGTGTATCCTCTTCTTTCGTTTCTGGAAGAGTTTATTCTCTTCCTTAATATATAGAAATAGAGTTTCAGGCAGAAAGAACGGGCAGATCGCTGGAGAGCGATTGCCCGCAAAGAGTGTGATTAGCAGCGTGCCGTGTTCCCGCGCCTATTTTTGTTTGAACGTCGATTGTGCTGGCGGGATCACAACGCTGCTTTGCTTGGGATGGGCGAAGATCATGCGACCCGCAACGGTTTGCAAGACACGAGTGACGGTCACTTCAATCGTCATGTTCATGTATTGCCGTCCATTCTCGACGACAATCATTGTGCCATCGTCCAGATAGCCGACGCCCTGCCCCAACTCTTTGCCATCTTGCATAATTTTAATGTGAATGTCTTCTCCAGGCAAGAGGACTGGCTTGATCGCGTTTGCCAGCTCATTGATGTTGAGCACCTTGACGCCCTGAAGTTCGGCGACGCGATTAAGGTTGAAGTCATTGGTAATAATGGGGCAGGTCTGATTTTTCGCCATTTTGACCAGCTTGCCATCCACATCAGCAATCCCTTCAATATCGGTATCGACGATCTCGATGGGCACGGTGGCATCTTTTTGCAGGCGGTTTAGAATTTCCAGTCCCCGGCGTCCGCGATTGCGGCGCATTGTATCGGCGGAGTCGGCAATGCGTTGTAACTCGTTCAGGACGAAGCGTGGCACAACCAGGGTACCGGTGATAAAGCCGGTCTGACTGATATCGGCGATACGTCCGTCAATGATCGTACTGGTGTCGAGCAGAATTTGCGTGACGGGAATAAAGCCGTTGTGAGACTTTTCGCTGTCCCGTTCTTTATCTTTCCGCTCACGTTCGCGTTCGCGCTCTTCGTCCCGCTCGCGTTCGCGTTCGCGAGCGCGTCGTGCCCAGGCGTTCTGGAAAAGGTGGGTGATATCGTTTTTGCGCAAGACGGCGATCATGACGCCGAGATAGCCAAAGAGAACAGCACCGACAAAGGGAAGCAGGCGACCCAGCAGCTCCGGTAAGCTTGCCAGGGGAATAGCCAGAAGAGCGGAAATGATAAGTCCGACGGTGAGGCCGATGGCAGCTGCGATAAGATCGCTGGCAGCGGCAACACGAATTTTGTCACGCATCCAGACATAAGGTTTGACCGTGACATAGGGTGTGACAATGAAAGCGGCGATGCCAGCGATCACTGCAATGGCGGTTATCCAGGGCCAGCCAATGGCTGTGCGGGGATTAACGCGATAGAACTCAAAGAAGTAAATGCCAAAAACAGTGCCGATGGCAATAAGAGACCCGACGATGCGGGCTATAGGGTTAGTAAACATCCCTGCATCCTCCATAGCAGTACACATAACGTGTGTGTGATGACTCAATGGCTACGTGAGGTGAAGTCAGCGGCAAGGACGGTGATGATAATAAAAATGATAAGTGCAAGAAAATGTTGCCTTCACCTGCTGACCCTGAATGATGCACGTCGAACCGTAAAATCATCATATCGAATATGCAGTATACATCTTTCGCGTACAGGAATCAATAGTTGTACTCGTACCAGGACTATTGATGGTGTGAAAGTGCCACCAGACGCGATCGATCCGATCTATATATAACCTGATGGTGGTTATCGTGATCTCGCTTAATGAAACGTTGTGGCCGTTCTCATTGGTTCAATAGCGGTACTGAAACGGGCAAAGCGCCTTCGAAGCATTACATGGTTGGTTTGTCACCTCCAATTACTATTGTACACGACTTTCCCACATTCTACATCCTGGTGACGATCTCCGCAACTGAAACGCTAACATCCCTGCATTTGCTTGTGATTGCTACCGTTGAGCTTTATTTTTGATTGAAGAGTATTTCCAGGGCAACTGCCAGAGAACTCGCGGTGAGCACTTTGAAGTCGGCGGGAAGGCCGGACTCCTCTAATTCCGCTTTGATTTGCGTACCCCGGCCTGCGCTCGGTATGACACAGCGTTTAAAGCCAAGTTTTGCGGCCTCGCGTACCCGCAAAGGGAGACGGCTCACGGCACGTAGCTCTCCTGAGAGGCCCACTTCGCCAATTAACGCCATATCGGGTGGGATGGATTTCTCGCGATAGCTGGAGGCGATAGCAGCTGCGATGCCGAGATCGATAGCGGGTTCCTCCAGTGTGAAGCCGCCAACCACGTTGGTATAGACATCGTGGTTGTTGACCGCCAATCCCACGCGTTTGGTGAGAACTGCCAGGAGCATCAGGAGCCGATTGTGTTCTATCCCGTTGGCGGTGCAGCGGGCGATGCCAAAGTTGCTGGGTGTCACGAGTGCTTGCACTTCGACGAGCAAGGGGCGCGTTCCCTCCATGCTCACCACAACGCCTGATCCATTGGCTCCGGCGGCGCGATCAGCCAGAAAGACGGCGGACGGATTAGGCACCTCTAGCATGCCTTCACCGTGCATCTCGAAGACTCCGACCTCGTGAGTGGCCCCAAAACGATTTTTCACACCACGCAGCAGGCGGTAAGAGTGGTAGCGTTCCCCTTCCAGATACAGCACTGCATCGGCGATATGCTCCAGTGCTTTCGGACCGGCAACGGTTCCCTCTTTGGTCACATGGCCGATGATGAAGATGGGAATATGAGTGCTTTTTGCCAGTTGCATCAGTTGTAGTGTGCATTCGCGCACCTGGCTGATGCTGCCAGGTGCAGACGTGATATGCCCAGCAATCACGGTCTGGATGGAGTCAACGATCACAAGGGCTGGTTTCAGCCGATGGACGGCCTCAGTGATGACCTCAAGTTCGATAGCTGCTAAAAGATAAAGTTGTTCGCCGGTGATATCCAGGCGTTCCGCACGCATCTTGACTTGCTCGATAGATTCTTCGCCAGAGATGTAGAGGACCGGGCCGACCTCCTGTGCAATGGAGCCAGAGACCTGGAGCAAGAGCGTTGATTTGCCGATGCCGGGTTCTCCACCGATCAAGATGAGGGAGCCAGCAACAAGGCCACCGCCGAGAACGCGATCCATCTCTGGATAGCCAACGGAGATGCGCGGTTGGGCCAGCGGTTTGATATCGGGGAGAGTAACCGGGCCTATTGCGCTCTGATGTGATGAGGATGGTCCCAGCAATGTCTGGCGGCGTTGTTGAGCGGGCGTGGAGGCCGTCTCGACCACCTCTTCTAGAGTATTCCAGGTGCCACAATCGGGGCATTTTCCCATCCACTTGCTCTGTTCACCGCCGCATTGCTGACAGACATATTTTGTGCGGAGCTTTGCCATCTTTTTTGCATCTTTACTGTAATAAGTAATCAGGAGAGAAAGAATATAGGGAGAGAGCGCAACAAGGGGGCGTGAATATTCACGCCCCCTTATGCTTTCGTTATGCTTCCGAACTGGGACCACTATCGCCACCAGCTGAGAGCGCTGCTTCAGGGGTTGCAGGTGGCGGCAACTGCTCGATGCGGCTGCGAACCTGGAGAACCAGGTTGCCATCTTCCACGACGGCCTCTACCAGATCGCCGGGACGGTACTTACCCTGTAACAGACCTTCGGCCAGAGCGTCTTCAACCATGCTCTGAATCGTGCGGCGCAACGGACGTGCACCATATTCAGGATTGAAGCCCTTCTCAATGAGGAAGTCCTTAGAAGGTTGTGGCACGACCAGTTCGATCTGCTGTTCCGTCAACTGCACGCGAACGCGGTTGAGCAACAGATCGACGATGGCGTACATCTCTTCCATGCGCAGTGAATGGAAGACGATCACTTCGTCAATACGGTTCAGGAACTCAGGTTTGAAGGTATTCTTCAATTCACCGAGCACCTTGTTTTTCATGTTATCGTAATCGGCCTGCTGAGCTTTCGCTTTGTCTTTCGACTGACGGAAGCCGATCGATGCCTCTTTATTGAGCAGGGCAGCGCCGACGTTCGATGTCATGATGATAACGGTGTTGCGGAAGTCCACCGTGCGTCCTTTGGCGTCGGTCAACTTGCCATCTTCCAGAATCTGGAGCAGCATATTGAAGACATCGGGGTGAGCCTTTTCGATCTCGTCGAGCAGGATCACGCTGTAGGACTTGCGGCGAACAGCCTCGGTAAGCTGACCACCCTCTTCATAGCCGACGTATCCTGGAGGGGCACCGACCAGACGTGCGGCGGCGTGACGCTCCATGAACTCGGACATGTCGATTTTGATCAGTGACTCTTCGCTGCCGAACATAAACTCGGCAAGCGTCTTGGCCAGCTCAGTCTTACCAACACCAGTTGGACCCATAAAGATGAACGAACCGATCGGGCGTTTCGGATCTTTCAGACCCGCACGGGCGCGGCGAACGGCGCGTGCGATCTTCTCAATCGCCTCATTCTGACCGATAACGCGAGCGTGCAGAGCCTCTTCCATCTGGAGCAGGCGCTGTGACTCTTCCTGCGCAATACGCATCACAGGGATGCCGGTCCACATTGAGACGATCTGAGCGATTTCCTCTTCGCCAACGACGGGTTTATCGCTGCCACGCTCGCGATGCCAGCCGGACTCCAGCTTGGCGATGCGGTCGCGCAGTTTCACCTCGCGGTCGCGCAATTCGGCGGCCAATTCGTATTCTTGCTGCTGGATGGCAGCTTCCTTCTCGCGAAGCACCGACTCCAGACCCTTCATCGCCTCTTTGAGGTTGAGAGGAGCCAGAGAGTTCTGCATGCGCACGCGGCTGGCAGCTTCGTCGATCAGGTCGATGGCCTTATCCGGCATGAAACGATCAGTTATATAACGGCTCGCCATATCGGTTGCGGCTTTGAGCGCCTCATCGGTAATCGTCAGTCGATGGTGCTGCTCATAGCGCTCGCGGATACCTTTGAGGATCTCAATGGTTTCCTCAACCGAAGGCTCGCGGACAATCACTTCCTGGAAGCGGCGTTGAAGGGCAGCGTCGCGCTCGATGTACTTGCGGTACTCATCGAGTGTGGTGGCACCAATACATTGCAGCTCACCACGAGCAAGCGCAGGCTTCAGGATATTCGCGGCATCGACTGCACCTTCAGCGGCACCAGCCCCGACGAGGGTATGAACCTCATCGATGAAGATGATGCAATCGCGGCTGTTACGAATTTCCTCAATAATCTTCTTCAACCGCTCTTCAAATTCACCACGATATTTGGTACCGGCGACCAGGGACCCGACATCAAGGGTCAGCAGGCGTTTGCCAGCCAGCGTCTCAGGCACTTCGCCAGAGATCAGGCGCTGGGCCAGACCCTCAACAATGGCCGTTTTACCGACGCCAGGTTCACCAATAAGAGCAGGATTGTTCTTATTACGGCGGGAGAGAATCTGGATGACGCGTTCGATCTCCTGATGGCGACCGATGACGGGGTCAAGGGTGCCTGCACGAGCAGCGGCGGTGAGGTCGATGCCCATTTGATCGATCGTGGGTGTTTTGGAGTGTTTGGGTTCGCGCTCGCCGGAGGCACCAGACTGGCTGAGCACCTGAATGGTCTGCGTACGAACTTTTTCGAGGTTGACGCCCAGGCTTTCCAGAACGCCAGCCGCGATACCCTCTCCCTCACGAACCAATCCGAGTAGGAGATGTTCGGTACCGATATAATGATGATTCAGGCGACGAGCTTCATCAACAGCAAGCTCAATCACCTTTTTGGCACGCGGCGTTAAACCGATCTCGCCCAGGACGATGCGGTCGCCACGACCAATGATAAATTCAACGGCGCTGCGAACTTTGTTCAGTTCGACACCGAGATTAGCTAGAACTTTTGCAGCAACACCTTCGCCTTCGCGTACAAGGCCCAGCAAGAGATGCTCTGTACCAATGTAATTATGTTGGAAGCGTTGAGCTTCTTCTTGAGCGAGGCTCAAGACCTTCCTGGCCCGCTCTGTGAACTTATCAAACCTATCTCTATCGTTCACCTGTTTGTCACCCCCCTTTCAGTGGCAGAGGGTGGAACCGAGCCCTCTGTGTCGCTCAGGTAAACTATTTGCTTCATCATACAACACCCAACATACAGCGTCAAGGATAACAACCGTAGCCTCCCGTCTGTCAATAAACGCTCCTTACTTCTTACTGAGAAACAATCGACCTCCGCGCTGCCCTACTAGAGACGTGTACGCAGCGGAGAGGTCGGATGGATCATCTGTTCAGGTACGACGTGCTTAACCAGCAAGTGAGCTTACTTTCTTGTTGCCTCCGTATCTTCTTTGATGCGTTGACGAGTGGCTGTGCGGAGTTCAACGCAATTCCTTCAGCCGAGAGCGATAAACTGTTGTCTTTCTACTCTGAATAGTCAGAGAAACGACTTGTCATAGAATAAGATGAAGTTGTACAGAAAGAAATGCTTCGTGTACAAACGACATAGAGTGTCAGATAGAATCTCTTTGACAAGCCGACGCTGGAAAGACTTCCTGTCTCGCCTAGTAAACTGTGCATTCCATCATACTACACCTATTTTATAGCGTCAAGGATATCAATTTCTGATGTTTTTGTTTCAGAGAAGGTGTAGAGAAGGCTGCTACTGTTTTCACTACGAATGAAAAAAAAATCGGGTTGAGTTGCTGGCTGGCTGCTCAACCCGATACAGGGAATTCTGTGAAGAAGATTCGGTGGATGTAGAGAGGGAGGAAAATTTTCCTACTCTCTACATTGCTTACTCGTTGTTGTCCGTCTCTTCTTTTGTGCGCTGTCGTGCCGCGCGGAAGGCTTCGGCCATAGCGGTTAGTTCGCCATCGTCCCCGAGACCTCCGAGGTGCGCATTGTCACCGGTTCGCTCGCGCTCGCGACGATCATTCCGCTCGCGTCTGGGGGCATGCTCCGGCTGAGAAGCTGCTTCCAGCGAAGGAGTTGTTGACTCCAGCGAAGGAATAGCTTTCTCAGGTGTGGGTGCGGCTGCAACCGGGGCCGCTGGAGCTGCGCCAGTCTCCTCTGCACCTTCTGGGGCCGCCTCTTTTGCTTCGGCGGTCTCATCGGTCTGGCGGAGGCTCAGGCCCAGACGACGACGCTCAGCGTCGATACGTAGGATGCGCAGTTGTAACTGAGCGCCTTCATGAAGAACCGTTTTGGGATCAACTCCTTGAGGAAGTTCTGACTGATGGATCAGACCCTCGATGCCATCTTCGATGCGGGCAAAAGCACCGAAGGGAGCGATCTTTGTCACGGTGCCAGTCACCATCTGACCGGGCGTGTAGCGCTGTTCGACTGTTGTCCAGGGATCAACCTCGGCGCGTTTGATAGAGAGAGCGATTTTCTTCTTCTCTTTATCGACGCTGAGAACCTGGACCTCGACTTCCTGGCCGACATGAAGCACTTCACTGGGATGGTTGACGCGGCTCCATGCGAGCTGGCTAATATGGACCAGTCCGTCGGCACCACCCAGATCCACGAAGGCACCAAAGTTAGCGAGGTTGCTGACCACGCCTTTGCGCACTTCGCCGGGTTTGAGTTCATCGAGCAGTTCCTCGCGGCGGCGCTGACGCCATTCCTGGACGGCCAGGCGCTCCGAGAGGATCAGGCGATTGCGCGCTCGATTGATCTCGATGATTTTGAGTTGCAGTTCTTTGTCCTTCATCGCCTGAAGTTTGGCCGCAGTCTCCTGGTTCTCGCCGCCAGCCGCAACCTCTTCGCGCTTGAGGTTGAGGATCTGCGAGATCGGCACGAAGCCACGAATACCTGCGACATCCACAATCAAGCCACCCTTATTGTAGTCAATGACTTTGGCTTTGAGGAGTTCGCCATTTTTGAACTGCTCTTCGGCGATGCGCCACTGGCGCTCGGTGTTGGCCCGTTTTAATGAGAGAACCGCATGCCCCTCCGATGTTTCTGGCTGGATCACATAGACCAGCACTTTGTCGTTGAGGTGAAGCTCACTAAAGGAACCATAACCGGTAGCTGGCAATTCTTTGGTTGAGAGGACGCCCTCAGACTTGAGGCCAATATCAACCAGAATTTCGTCCTGGTCGATACGCACGATTACGCCTTCGACCACATCGCCTCGCTTAATGTTGATGGGAGTTGTTGAGAGTGCCAGCAACGCTTCCATCTCATTTTGGTTCATGTCTTCTACTTCGGGGTTGCTGTTGTTTTGCCCTTGTGGGTCATTGCCTTCGATCATCGTCTGTACCCGCCCGCTGTTAAGATTTTCCGCTGGCTTCGTCGAAAGGTCGCCGTGCTGTTGTGCTTGCATGGGTAAAAAACCCCCTTCGATCCACGGTTATTGCCCGTGTCGATGATGCTCTCCCTGGCTTGTGCTGACAAGAGTATGCCGAGATTACTATTCCCGATATAGCAATCGGTGTTCCCTGCCACTGCTGCTACCCTGACGCCCCTTTTGAAGAGCGAGAAAGGCCTCATTATTGAGAAGCACGGGGAGTATACCATCGGACCTGGGCTTATTCGGAGGAGGTACTCAGGCGGTCATCGTTTCGGTCTTCTGTACTTTGTTGTAAATTGAAAAGTACTTGCTGGACCTGTTGTTTGCTCTACAGAACGGTGATACGAAACGATACTCGCAGGCAGGTAAGCCATAGTACGACACATATAGTGCGCCTGGACAAAGCATACCCCCACTCGATGCTGTAATTATACCAAAAGCCGTCCTTGAATGCAAGACAATACGCAGCCTTTTAGCAACTCTCTCCGATGCCAAATTATTATATCACAATTCCACATTGTACCATAGTAATGCAAGCTTTGACAGGGAAATATCGCAAAACTATGAGGTGAAAATCCATACTCTGGACGAGGAACATGGCATTTTTTTCTTCTGTCCGCTTGTGGGGCCGAAATGAAACACAAGAAGTCAAGAATATGCTACAATAAAACTATGGAGGTAGACACGACTGCAACGATCTTGCGCACCTTACGCGAGCGCCTGGCCCCTGTTGAACGGGCCGACGTGCTCATTGATACCGTCGAGGGTGAGCGTCCACATGCCCGGAAAGCGGCTGTTTTGCTGCCCCTCTTCGTGCAAAACGGGAAGCTCTCGCTTTTATTTATTCGCCGTGCTAGTACGTTACGCGCTCATAGTGGCGAAATGGCGTTTCCGGGTGGCAGTAGAGATGCGACCGACGCCTCGCCCGTCATGACAGCATTGCGGGAGGCGTACGAAGAAATTGGCCTGGAGACGGCCCGCGTTGAGGTGCTTGGCTTGCTGCCTCCAGTTTTTACCGTCGTCAGTAATTTCATCATTACGCCTGTAGTCGCTTATTTACCCTGGGGTCCGGGCGAATTACGCTTACAACGCAGTGAAGTAACGGAGGTTATTCTGGCATCGCTCAGCGAGCTGGCCGATCCTCTCATTGCTCGTCGTGAGCAATGGACGCGCGGCGGCGTTACTCGTACCGTGTATTTTTATGATTATGGTTCCCATTGCATCTGGGGAGCGACGGGAAGAATGCTCAATGCCTTGTTGGGATTGTTATAGTTGAGCATAAATAGAAGGAACCATAACCATAGTAGCTGCAAAGGGGATGCTTGCTCCATAGAAACTTGAAAGATGCCGGCAATTGACCAAATAGTCATAGAACTCTTGTCAATTGGTGGCATTTGACTACAATAAAAAGTGAAGGCCATTGTGTTCTGAAATAAAGGTCTGTAGTGCGTACGTTGTAAGCTGTTCTTTGAAATTGCGGTTGGTCAGTACGTGTCCCTAGTGGAGAAAAATCGTGACATTGCCGACACCAGATGCTCGCTTTTCGCAATCCCAGTCGCAGCGACCACGAATGAGCCTACCAACTCACTCGATGCCTATATCACCCTCATCATCATCTCCTTCATCACCTTCTCTCTCTACCCCCTTCGGGTCTGCTGCTGATTCTGCTGAAAACGCTGAGCATCAACATGCCATTGATTTTGCCACTCACTCCTGGGATCTGGCTACTGGCGGATTAAAGACGTTGACCGCAAAACGGGAACTCCCCACTCGACCGGACCGACGAACTGCGGGCGTAAAGATTGATGATCGGGCGGTTTCACGTAGTTATACCTTTGCCCTGGTCATCCTGGCCTGCGTTTTGTTGATGCTGATCGGTGGGGGTGTGGTGTTATTTGTAATGCTTCAGCCATAACAGAATGGGAGTTACGCTGTTCACGATACCTTTCACACCATAGCTATCGCGTCATGCTACTCGCGGCTGGAATCCCATGCAGGTCGCTGGCGTATCTGATAGCCTTGAGAATGGCTCTGGCGAGCGTATCGGCTGCTGCTGCACCGACCATGCTGACGTATTGCGCTGCGAATGCGGGATCAGGCCTTGTTTGTGACTGTGGTCCCAGAGCGAGCGCAAAAACTGTGTCACCATCAAACATGGTATGTGCAGGTTGAATAACCTGCGCCATTCCGTCGTGTGCCATCTGCGCGACTTTGTTGCAATGCTCTTTCGAGAGAGCCGCGCTGGTGGCGATGACGGCAATAGTTGTGTTGCCAAAGGGGTTGGCGGGTAAAATGCCAACCCCTAGGGGATCGCGTGCTCCAGCGATGATTTGCCGTGTGTCTCGATCAATAATATTGCCCAGCGCGTTCACGACGACGAGAGCACCAACCAGCGTGCCATCTGGGAGACGCGAACTGGCCGAGCCTATCCCTCCCTTCATCGCCAGGAGAGGGCCGGTCTGTTTGCCCACCGTTGCGCCGGTGCCCCCACCGACGTTTCCCTGAGCGATGGGGCCGCCACTGGCCTGTTCGCAGGCGCGATATCCCGCTGCGGCATCGGGGCGTACCGTTGCGGAGCCAAACGGCAGATCAAAAATGGCGGCGGCGGGCACAATTGGAACGGTTGCGACGCCAACGTCGAGGCCAATTGTACGCTCTTCCAGATAGCGCATCACTCCGCTGGCCGAGTCCAGGCCAAACGCGCTGCCACCGGTCAGCACGATTGCATGGACCTCCTCGACCAGATGCAATGGGTGCAACAGATCGGTCTCGCGGGTGGCTGGTGCGCCGCCGCGTACGTCCACGCCTCCTATCGCCGCTGTATCGCAGAGAACGACGGTACAGCCCGTTCCGGCTTCCAGATTTGTGTCGTGTCCTACACGAATACCGGGGATATCAGTAATGTCATCATGCATGAGCTGTAGATACCTTTCCCTAGTTTATAGATGCGATTATATCGATTTACGTTGTTTCCTGCCCATCGGGCGGAAGAATAACATAGCGCCCTTTGAAGGATACGGCCAGTTCCGAGCCATCGTAAATCTCCGCCTGCAATTCGATACGTGCTCTGTGATGTTTGCGAAACGTGTTTTCCAGGCGTGTAATTTGCGCGGGAGATGGCCTGTCACAGGAGGCGCGAAAATCGCTCTGTACTGGTAACAGATAACTATTCGTGCTATCCTGAATGACGATTTTGCCATGTAGCTGGTGCTCTTTGAGGATGAGCCAGAGCTGGCCCCACCCTGCCAGTGTCACCAGCGCGTTGAGACTGCCAGCAAACGCGGTGCCTTTATGATTGATGTTCTGGGCCAGCGGCGCGCTCAGCACAAGCCGCTGTCCATCATAGCTCTCAACGGTGATGCCAAGATGTTGGGTAACCGGTATTTCCCGCCTCAATGTTTCCTGTAATTCCAGTAACAGATGCTCCATAAATAGTTTCCTTAGAAAATATAGCATTCGCTGCGTGAAATTGTGATTCCTGCGGCGCTGAGTGGACAGATGGGATGTTTGTGTCCCAAAGAGAGGCAAAACCAGATGGTTGCTTCCGCCTCAGTATATATTATCGTCCATATTCTGTGAAGTGGACTGCGTGAAGGTATACGATCATTTTAGCAATAAGGGCAATACTAGAGCCTTAATATAATATATGTGTTTGATGATTGCGTTTTGTGGAAAGAGGTGAAACGGTATATTGATTTTTATCTTGATTAAATGTTATTCTATGGTGGGGCTTCCAGAAATGGTGATGGCTGTGACTGGCCATAAAGCAGTTATAAATGTTCTTTTCATGTAGGAGTTGGCGGATTTTATGGACGAAAAGTATGAGGCCCAGACCTGGCCTGAATTGCTGGGATTTTTGACTGAGAGTCCCAGGGAGCGTAGCCGTATAGCACGCGAGGTTGGAGTACAACCTGTGACGCTGGTACGCTGGGTGAAGCAAACGGCCAAACCTCGCGAGGAAAATATGCGAGCGTTGCTCAGCGCGATCCCTCATGACTACTATCACGTATTTGCCCGCTTGAGTATGGCGGATTTTCCCAGCCTGGTTGTAGGGCATCGGAAAGGAGTTCTTGTTACACCAGATCCCCCTCCAGAGTTTTATATGCGCGTCTTGAGAGCATATGCCCACACCCCATCCGCTCTGTATCCACATGCGCTGTATGATCTTATTCTGCAACAGATTATTGTGCATCTGGACCCTGAGCGGCAGGGGATGGCTGTACGTATTGTACGCTGTGTGCCCCCTCTCCCGGATAAAAAGGTTCGGAGCTTGCTTCAGATCGTAGGGATTGGCACCGGTCCCTGGCAACGAGATCTGGGGCAGCAAATGATCTTTCTGGGGGCGGAATCACTGGCCGGAGCTGCCGCCACACATTCTCGCCTCATGGTCGTGAATAGCCGCGATGAGCATACACTCTCTCCGATCCATTGGGAAGAGTATGAGCAGAGCGCGGCGGCGGCCCCTATTTTGTGGAAAACAAAAATTGCCGGCTGTTTGCTCATTTCCAGCGTCCAACCGCACATATTTAGTGAGACATATTTGTCATTGGTTGAGATATATGCGTATCTCATGGCCCTGGCGTTTGAACGAGAGACCTTTTTTGATATTCAAGATATCAAACTTGCTCTTATGCCTCAATATACCGAGCAGGCTCGCTTTTTGAAGCATTTCAGCCAGCGGGTGTACCAGAAGATGAACGAGAGCGCGATAGAGCATCAACCCATCACGTTTTCCGTCGCTCAGGAACGTGTCTGGCAAGAGATCGAGAGCGAAATGTTGCGCTTTTTATCATCGGCGATCGAATGAAAAGACGACGGAGTGGAGTAAAAGTGTTGCCTGCTGTATTACGTTATTACGCGAGTTTCTATTTGCCTGTGGAAGGAGCCGTACTGTATGGAGACGTTTCGGCCTGAAGAGAACCGCTATGTCATCGATCAAGAGAGTAGTGTGGAGATGGCCCGCCTCATGGAACTGGATATACTCACAACGAAGTGTATGGGAAGCCTGTTTCCTGCCGACGTTGCTCTCTCTACCATTCACGATGTTCTCGATGTCGCCTGTGGGCCTGGTGGGTGGGTATCCGAGGTCGCCTTCGCTCATCCAGAGAAGCGGGTTGTTGGCGCTGATATTAGCCATTCGATGCTGAGTTATGCTCGTGCCTACGCTGAGGTGCAGGGATTACAGAACACCACATTTTATTATCGCTCCGCTACTGAGCCGCTGGATTTCCCTGATGATTCGTTTGATTTCGTCAATTCCAGGTTCATGGTGGGTTTTATGTGGAAAGAAGCCTGGCCGAATTATATCCAGGAGTGTGCGCGGATCATACGACCCGGAGGGGTCATTCGTTTGACGGAATCCGATTGTATGAGCGGACTCAGCGCTGGCAATAGCGTTGCCCTCTCGTGGTTCAACAGAATAATGGTGCGTGCCTTTTATCGTACTGGGAGAAGTTTTTGTGAGGATGAAGATGGTTATCAAGTGGGGGTCACTCCCATGTTGCCAAAATTCCTGAAAGAAGCGGGTTTTCAAGCAATTCGCGAACAACCTCACCTGCTCAATTTTTCGGCTGGTACTGAGACCCGCGAGCGTATGTTCAAGAACTTGCAGATCGGGTTGAAATTAGTACAGCCGTTTTTAGTAAAAGCAGGAGTCACAACTGAAGAAGAGGTTGAACGCTGCTATCAACAAGTGATCACCGATTTTATGAGCGAAGATTTTCGCGCAGCATGGTATTTCACCAGCGTTTATGGTGTGAGAGGAGAAAAATAAGAGAATAGGGCTGGTCCACAAGCCAGCCCTATTCTTTGCCTTGCGTCAGGAGCGAGCCGGCACGATGGCCTCCCGGAGACGGTTCATTGCTTGCGCCACCGTCTCTTTTTCGTTATAGACGGCAGAACCGGCGACGAGTAAGTTGGCTCCCGCTCGTACGACCTGGGGGATCGTGGCGGCATTGATGCCCCCATCGACCTCGATATCGCAAGAGAGGCCGCGCTGAGTGACAAGCTGGCGGGCCTGTGTGATTTTGGGGAGTGTTTCGGGTATCAACTCCTGTCCACCAAAGCCAGGATTGATCGTCATAATCAGCACCAGATCGATCAGCGAGATCAGATCTTGCAGCATAAAGACAGGCGTGGACGGGTTGAGCGCGACCCCGACCTGCTTCCCAGCGGCCTTGATCTTTTGAATATTGCGATGCAGGTGAGGGCTGACCTCATAATGTACGATGATGACATCGGCACCCGCCTGCGCGAACGTCTCAATATAATCCTGGGGATTGGTGATCATGAGATGCGCTTCCAGCGGCAGCTTTGTGCAGCGGCGGACCGCCTCGACGACCAGCGGCCCCATTGTGATATTTGGGACGAAATGCCCATCCATCACATCGATCTGAATGCGCTGAGCGCCTGCCGCCTCAGCCTCACGCACCTGCTCGCCGAGCCGCGTAAAATCGGCCGAGAGGATAGAAGGGACAAGCCCGATCTGGTTCCCGATCATCGTATGTTCCAATTTCCTATTGCCTCTTTTTCAGTTTAGCCGCTGCCGCAGTATCGAGCATCCAGGTCACTTCGCCCTGAGACGGCTGCACAATCTGAGCCGGGTACTCGTCCGGCTGATGGTCGCCCTCCAACACTGCCTGTACCGCCTCCTCTTTGTCGGCTCCCGTGACCAGGAAGAGGATATGGGCAGCGGCATTGAGCAAGGGAGGAGTGAAGGTCAGACGTGCAGGCGGTGGCTTGGGAACGCTGACCGGCATGACCAGACGTTGTTGTTCGTGCAATGATGCCTGATGTGGAAAGAGCGAGGCTGTATGTCCTTCTGGACCCATACCAAGCTGGATCAGATCAAATTTGGGCACGCCGTTTGTGCCAAAGACGTTGCGCATCTCCCGCGCATATGCCTCTGAAGCTGCATCTCGATCAGCCTCATCAGCTGGCGTACGGTGGATCTGGTTGGCAGGGATTGGCACCTTGCTCAGAAAAACCTCTTGAGCCATGTGGTAGTTGCTATCAGGGCTATCAGGAGAGACGCAGCGCTCATCGGACCAGAAAATCTCGACCAGATTCCAATCAATCTGGCTCACGTATGGCTCACTCGCCAGCAGGCCATACAATTTTTTCGGCGTGTTACCGCCGGAGAGCGCAAGGGTAAAGCGTCCGTGCGTCACAATCGATTCCTGGGCAACCCGGACAATGTGTTGTGCCGCTTCATGACTCAAGATGTTGGTATCAGGATAAATGGCAATATGCATACCTGCTCCTACGTGTTTTACTCGGCGAGCATCTCAAACACTTCGTGTAATGCTGCCTCATAAAGGTGGTCGCGACCGATAATTTCTAGTTCGTCGTGTAACAGAACGCTGGCGTCTTGCGGGGTCGCGACGTTGACAGTGCGTTGTGGGAGCGTTCCTCCCTCCTCTGGCAAATGGGCAGAGGTGAGGACGTTATCGGTTTCATCCTCGCGATTAATGGTGAACGTTGCTCGCTTATTATCGATGGTGCTGCTCAAGCGAACAAGACAGAGCGAACCCGGTTGTATCCCTGATTGCACGCGTGGTCGAATCTGGATACTGCCGCGTCCACTATGCCCCAGCTTAGTTGTTGTTTCTTTCGTGGCAAGGTCTATGTGTAGCGGCCCCGTGTTGCGCACAATATTCCAGATATGTGTGCCGGTCTCAGGATCGTGCAGGTTCTCTTCGCTGCCGTTGACCTTCCAGTTCAGACTATTTTTCAGCCACCCCGCCAGTAACAGAGCGCGAGTGGGGTTGGGAGAGATGTCTCCCTGTTCGTTGGCAAGATGTCTGGCAAGAGGCGCAACGGCGTGTTCCACCTCAATGTTATAGACTCCGGCCAGGTATGGTTTATAGGCAGGCACATCAAAGAACTGAGCAACAAGTTGCCGCCAGGGAGTGATGCGGCCCCAGTTGAGATCACTCAATGCACTATCAGGCGCTTCCTGCAAGAAGGTTGAAAGTGAACTGACACTCTGTTCAGGAGTAAGGAACGTGTTTGAATCGACAATGACTCTGCTACTCAGATCCGTGAGCTTGTGTAAGATAGTCTCATCCTGGGGAGGATCGCCCAACCACCATAAATAGACCGGCAAGTCAGGTTTGAGTAGCGGTTGAATAAGAGATGCAGAGGCGCGAGTAGCTGCACCGGAGGCCAGGATAGTGACCTGCTCAAAGCTGTGGCGCATAATATCGGAAATGATAGGAAACGAGCGCAGAGTAGCCCACGTCGTTACATCGGTGGGGGACTCTGCGCTCGTGTTCAGAATCAATAATATTACTCGCGCGATATGCGTACTAGAAAGGTTGCGCAGGAGTGCGCTTGCGCGCTGGGCAGAAGGAATATCTTGCGCACAAATCACAAAATTAAGGACACTCGTACGCACATTCATGTTCTGACTGATACGAACGTTATCAGCCGACATACGCCAGAAGTAGGAGAGAGTCTCTTCCACTTCTTCCATGCGTACCATTTTACCTGCCCAGGGTAAGCGCACCCCTGGGGTCTCGGCGATTTCCTTTGTCATTCCCGAACCCCTTCATAGTTTGAACCGCGATGTTCGCAAGGACGGCACTGTGCTAACGTTTTCGTCACTACAAACCAAAGGTTGAGACTAGGGTCTGCGCCACCGATAACCATCACGCCAGATAAATTCGTCTGCTGCCTGTGGACCCCAGGTGCCAGACTCATAAGTCAGAATGCTGGAACGTGGTTCATTCTGCCATTCGTCGAGAATGCCCTGAACAAATGTCCAGGCCGCTTCTACCTCATCACGCCGGGTAAAGAGGGTAGAGTCGCCAAGCATACAATCGAGCAGAAGGCGTTCGTATGCCTCCGGCTGCTGGCGTACGAAGGAAGAGCCATAGAAAAAGTCCATATTCACGGAGCGGATCTGCATATCCGTGCCAGGCACTTTGGCACCAAATTTGAGTGAGATGCCTTCGTCGGGCTGGATACGAAGCGTCAGCGTGTTTGGCTCAACCTGACCCTGTGCATCACTGCGCTTAAAGAGCATCAGCGGTGCCGTTTTAAATTGGATCGCAATTTCGGTAACGCGCTTTGGTAGATGTTTCCCAGTCCGTAAGTAGAATGGTACGCCCGCCCACCGCCAGTTGTCAATAAAGAGTTTCATGGCAACGTAAGTTTCGGTCGTCGAAGCGGGATTGACCCCATTTTCTTCCAGGTAGCCAGGAACCTGATGGCCGCTGACCCAGCCCGATCCATACTGCGCACGGATGGTATTGTTGATAACATCGCGTCCCACTAATGGCTGAAGAGCATGCAGCACCTTGACCTTTTCGTCATGAACTGCATTCGCTTCAAAGGCGATAGGTGGCTCCATCGCTACCAATGTAAGCAACTGAAGCATATGGTTTTGCACCATATCGCGAATTGCCCCGGATTCTTCATAGTAGGCTCCACGACCTTCAATACCTATGTTCTCAGCCACCGTGATCTGGACATGATCGACGTAGCGCCGGTTCCAGATCGGCTCGAAGATGCCGTTTGCCAGGCGGAAGACCAGGATATTCTGGACCGTCTCTTTCCCGAGATAGTGGTCGATACGATAGATCTGTTCTTCTTTAAAGACTTTGCCTATCTGTCGATTGAGTTCACGGGCCGAGGGCAGATCATGTCCGAACGGCTTTTCGACGATGATGCGGGTCCACCCTTTACGGTTTCTGTTCAAGCCGGCCGCACCAAGATTTTGGATGATTTCCGGGTATTGACTGGGAGGCGTGGACAGGTAAAAGATGCGGTTTCCGCTGGTGCCACGCTCCTGATCGAGCTTGTTTAAGAGGTTTGCCAGCTTTTCATACCCGGCAGGATCATGGAAGTTGGATTGCAGGTAGAAAAGACCGGAGGCAAAACTCTCCCACACCTGGGGGTTAACGGGCTTTTGCCGCGAAAATTCGTTGACCGAGTCAAGCGCTTGTTGACGAAACGTTTCATCGTCGTAGGGGCGTCGTGCAAATCCTACGACCGAGAAGCCCGCTGGGAGGGGATGCTCCAGCGCCAGATTATAGAGCGCTGGGAGCAATTTGCGGTGCGTCAGATCACCGGTCGAACCAAAGATGACCATGACGCACGGTTCAGGGCTTTGTTTGATGCGTAGCCCCTCTCGTAATGGGTTGGGCGCCTCGACTACGCTACGTTGAGGCATGAGCAATCTCCTGATGTGTTTGCTAGAAATTTTCTGTTATTCTGCTGATTTGACGGCGTGACCCCCAAATTCCTTACGCAGAGCCGCAATAACCTTTGCGGTGAAGGATTCGTCCTGACGTGAGCGGAAACGCTCAAGCAGAGAAAGAGTGATCACCGGTGCCGGGACATCGGTGTCGATGGCCTGCTGGACGGTCCAGCGACCCTCGCCGGAGTCTTCGACATAGCCCCGAATGCTCGACAGATCGGCATCATGCTCAAAGGCAAGCTCCGCCAGTTCGAGCAACCAGGAACGCACCACACTGCCCTGGTTCCACAAATGCGAAATGGCATGCAGATCAAGATCATACTGTTTGGCCGCTTTCAGGATTTCAAAACCCTCGCCATATGCCTGAAGCATACCATATTCAATGCCATTGTGCACCATTTTGACAAAATGACCAGCACCGGCAGGACCGCAATGCAAATAACCATCGGGCGGTGCCAGCGATTTGATGATCGGCTCGACATGCTCGAAGGTAGCCTTTTCGCCACCAACCATCATACAATAGCCAACCTTCAAGCCCCAGATACCGCCGCTTGTACCGGCGTCCATGAACTGGAAGCCTTTGGCGGTCAATTCCTGGCTACGACGAATGGAGTCGTGATAGTTGGAGTTACCGCCGTCGATAATGATATCGCCCTTACTGAGCAGAGGCGTCACTTCGTTAATCATGTCGTCGGTTGCCTGACCAGAGGGAACCATGATCCAGACGATGCGCGGCGTTTGCAGCTTCTCGACCAGCTCCGGGATGCTATACGCGCCCTGCGCGCCTTCTGACACGATCTCATCTGTCTTAGCAGCTGTGCGATTCCATGCAACAACAGTGTGTCCATCACGCAGCAAACGGCGAACCATATTTGCGCCCATGCGCCCCAATCCAATAAAGCCGATCTCCATGTTTTTCTCCTTATACATGATGGGCGAAGTCCTCGCCGCCCATTACGAGTGTTTTTTCGTTTTTATTCTAAATAGCCGATGAACGACATATCGGCAGAAGCGTCTGCGTGCGGATTTTTAGACCACTGATTTGCTTGCTCATCGCTCTCAAAACCGCGTACCATATCCCTGATATAGGCACGTGTATACGGCGTCGTTGGTGACGACTGTACCAGCGGTTTCATTAAGAGCATCTGGAGCAAGCTCATAAGTACCCTGTGTCACGGCAGACGAAGGGATAACTCTCAACGATGGGAGCAATGCCAGATTATAGGCTTCAAATGGTTAAAGCCCACTATTCGACTCATAACAGGGACAGCGAACAAACGCTGTCCCTGTTTACGCAAGGGTAGTACGCTCATGATGTTGCGCTTAGATGGCCTCGACGACCATTTAGTGAGCAACCTGTCCGGCGATAGCCTGTCTCTTGCTCTCAATACCGGCGAACAACTGGTGGAACGAGTCGGCAAATTTCTTGACGCCCTCGTCCTGGAGCTGCTGGGTGACCTGCTGGTATGAGATACCCTGGTTCTCCAGAGCATCCAGCGTTGCCTTTGCCCCGTCGATATCGTCTTCGATGCTATGGCGTACTTTGCCATGATCGCGGAAGTTGACGATGGTTTCCAGCGGCATCGTATCAACCGTATCGGGACCGACCAGTTCCTCTGCATAGAGCACGTCGCGGTAGGCTGGATTCTTGGTGCTGGTGCTGGCCCAGAGCGGCCTCTGTACGTGCGCGCCTGCATGCTTAAGCGACTCGAAGCGTGGCGTGCTGAAGATGCGCTCGAACTCCTGGTAGACCAGTCGTGCGTTCGCAATCGCAGCCTTCCCCTGCAAGCCCTTGAGCTTCTGCTGTTCGGCAGTATCGCTGGTCGCCTTGATTTTGTCGTCAAGCAGCTTGTCAACCAGCGTATCCACACGGCTCACAAAGAAGCTGGCGACAGAGGCGAGCGTGCTGATATCCTCTCCCTCGCCGTTGCGATCTTCCAATGCCCGCAGATAGGCATCGGTCACATCGCGATAGCTATTCAGCGAGAAGATAAGGGTGATGTTGACGTTGATCCCTTTGCGCAGGGTCTCGTAGATGGCAGGAATACCTTCGGGGGTGGCCGGGATCTTAATCATCAGATTAGGACGATCCACCAGCTTCCAGAAGCGCTCCGCCTCGTTGATTGTGCCCTGAGTATCATGTGCCAGCTCAGGGGAGACCTCCAGGCTGACGTAGCCATCTTTGCCCTCGGTGCTATCGTAGGTCGGGCGCAGTAGGTCGGCAACCGTGCGGATGTCGGAGATTACGACTGCCTCGTAAATCTCGTTGGTGCTTTTGCCTTCTTTGACCAGTTCCGTGATCTGTTGATCGTAGGCGTGGCCGGCGCTGATCGATTTCTCAAAAATGGTGGGATTGGCGGTGACGCCGACAACACCATCTTCGTCCAACATCTTTTTAAACTGACCAGATGCAAGCTGAGCGCGGTCAATATTGTCGTACCAGACGCTTTGCCCCTGATTTTTCAGTTGCAACAGTGGATTTGTCATATGTGTCTGCCTTTCAATTCGCTCCGTGTTGATACGCCTGTTTGTTCGCGCATCAGCATGGACAATTCTCTACAGTGTTCGTTCTTAACCGTTACTCTCTATTATGTACGCAACCTCTATGCGGGGATACCGCTTTGTTCGTAGTTGCGCGATTTATCGCGAATTTCTTGACACGCTCGGTAAATCGCGCAACTACGGGACGAGGCGCTAGAGTAACCCTTTGGCCTGCTCTACGATATTGTCAGCGGTGAAACCGAACTTCTGGAAGACCGTTTTGGCAGGGGCGGAAGCGCCGAAATGATTGAGGGTCACGGTTGTACCCTGCAATCCTACATACCGTTCCCAGCCCATCGGAGAGGCCGCTTCAATGGCGACGCGAGCGGTAACGCTCTTTGGCAGAACCGCCTCTTTATACTCTTCGTTTTGCTCCTCGAACAATTCCCAACTGGGCATACTTACTACACGAACGGCTATTCCCTCTTGATGCAACTTGTTGGCCGCATCCAGGGCGAGCGAGACCTCGGAGCCGGTGGCGATAAGAATGACTTGAGGAACACCTTCACTATCTTGTAGCACGTACGCACCTTTTGCGGTGTTACTTGCCGCACCCAATTTTGTGCGGTCGAGCGTGGGGAGTGCCTGCCTGGTCAGCGCGAGGGCGACCGGACCATGATGGCTGACTGCAACGCGCCATGCCTCCGCCGTCTCGTTGGCATCGCCAGGACGCAACACGGTCAGGCCAGGAATGGCGCGTAGAGCTGCCAGTTGCTCGATTGGCTGGTGCGTGGGGCCGTCTTCACCTACGCCGATGCTGTCGTGCGTGAAGACATAGATCGTTTTGATGCCCATCAGGGCGGCCAGACGGATTGGTGGGCGCATGTAGTCCGAGAAGATCAGGAAGGTCGCACCAAACGGGATCAGACCGCCATAGAGGGAGATACCGTTCATGATGCTGCCCATTGCATGTTCGCGGATGCCGAAGTGCATGTTGCGTCCGTTCTCGACTGGCCCGAAATCGCCCAGTCCTTTGACATAGGTGTTGGTCGAGGGGCCAGGTCAGCAGAACCACCGATGAGATTGGGCAGCCTGGGAGCAATGGCGCTCAACGTCTTACCAGCGGCGGCGCGACTTGCAAGTGCTTCTCCAGTTGCAAAGGTAGGAATATCGCTATCCCAGCCCTCTGCCAGTTGGCCGCTCAATTCCCGCTGCCACTGCGTGGCCAGCTCTGGATACGCGGAGGCATAGGCGTTGAAGCGCTCCTGCCACTCCTGCTCCTGGGCTGCACCGCGCTCGATGGCCTGCCGATAGTAGGCGAGGCTCTCTTCAGGAATATAGAACGGCTCCTCGGAGGGCCAGTTGAGGTTGCGCTTGGTCAGAAGCACCTCATCCGCTCCCAGTGGCTCACCGTGCGCTTTGGAGCTATCCTGTTTGTTCGGGCTACCGTAACCAATGTGCGTGCGAACGATGATCAGCGAGGGGCGCTCGTCTGCCTGGGCTGCCAGAATTGCCTGTTCCACTGAGGCCAAATCGTTGACATCGGCGACGCGCTGGACATGCCAGTGGTACGCTTCAAAGCGGCGACCAACATCTTCGCCGAATGCCAGATTGGTCGAGCCTTCTATGGTGATGTTGTTGTCGTCGTAGAAGTAGATCAGTTTACCCAGCTTTAAGAAGCCCGCGAGGGAGGCAGCTTCGGCTGTGACGCCCTCCATCAGGTCGCCGTCGCTGGCAATGGCGTAGATATAATGGTCGAGCAGGGTGTGGTCGGGGCGATTATACTGGCTGGCGCGGAAACGTTCTGCAATCGCCATGCCAACGCCATTGGCGAAGCCCTGACCAAGTGGGCCAGTGGTGGTCTCCACGCCAGGGGTGTGCCCGTATTCCGGGTGTCCGGCGGTGCGGCTTCCCCACTGACGGAAACTCTTTAGCTCGTCGAGCGGCAGGTCGTAACCTGTGAGATGGAGCATGCTATACAGCAGCATAGATGCATGACCGGCGGAAAGAATGAAGCGGTCGCGGTTGGCCCATGCAGGATTGTGTGGATTGTAGTGCATGAACCGGGTCCAGAGCAGATATGTGAGGGGGGCAAGGGCCATCGCGGTGCCAGGGTGCCCGGAGTTGGCTTTCTGGACTCCATCCATCGAAAGCGTGCGAATCGTATTGATGCAAAGCTCTTCCAGGGTATTTTTCTGGATGGGCGTCTGTTCTTGTATTGTCATCAATCCTCCGTGTACGTTCTTATTTATTGTATCTGATACACTAAGTCGTTACCCATATCATATCACATCCACAACCAAAAAGTAGTGGTTGAGACGTGCTGATATTTGAGCCAATCGATGTTTAGGGTAACTATGTGTGCAACTTGCTCAAAAATATGGCCGCTTATCTCATGCATCTCTCTTTGCCTTCTGTTGCAACTCATAGAGTTTGCTGATTGCCTCAATAGGCGTTAGCTCATCAATTGCAAGGTTTTTAAGCTCTTCCACCAGCGGGTGTGGCTCGGATGCAAAGAGGGTCATTTGCCAGGCGGCGGGCATGGTCATATCGCGCATCGTCTTGCGGCGCGTTTTGGCATCTCCTGTACGCTCCAGTTCTTCCAGAATCTCCTGGGCGCGATGAATCACCGGTCGAGGAATACCTGCAAGCTGGGCGACGTGAATGCCATAGCTTCTATCGGCACCTCCTGGTACGATTTTTCGCAAGAAAATGACCTGCCCATTTTCTTCTGTGACGGCGACGTTTAAGCAGCGAATGCGCGGCAACAGTTTGGCAACCTCCACCAGTTCGTGATAGTGGGTGGCAAAGAGCGTGCGTGCTCCGCAGCGCTTGTTGTTGTGCAGGTATTCAACAACGGAGCGTGCTATCGCCAGTCCATCATATGTGCTGGTGCCTCGACCAATCTCATCCAGGATGATCAAACTGCGCGGTGTGGCATGGTGCAGAATGTTGGCGGTTTCCACCATCTCCACCATAAACGTACTCTGCCCGGTTGCCAGATCGTCCTGCGCGCCGATACGCGTGAAAATGCGATCCACCAGACCGATAATCGCGGACTCGGCGGGGACGTAGCTGCCGATCTGCGCCATCAGTGCGATCAGTGCGACCTGTCGCAGATAGGTGGATTTACCGGCCATATTGGGGCCGGTGATAATGGAGATCTGAGCCTCCTGGTTGGAGAGGTTGGTGTCGTTCGGGATGAACGGCGTGTCCGATTGCGTTTGCTCCACGACAGGATGGCGACCGGCAACGATGTGGACGGTATCGCCATCGTTTAGTTCTGGCCGACAATAGTTATATCTGGCCGCCACCTCCGCGAGGCTCAGGAAGACATCGATTTCGGCCAGGGCATGAGCAGTATCGAGAATACGCTCGGCGGCGTGAATGGCGATGTCGGAGCGCAGTTGAACGAAAAACTCGTTCTCCATCTTATTGATGCGATCCTGCGCATTGAGAACCAGTGTTTCGTACTCTTTCAGATCGGGCGTGATATAGCGTTCGCTATTCGTCAACGTCTGGCGGCGCTTGTATTCGGTTGGCACACGGCTGATATTGGAATTCGTGATCTCGATAAAGTAGCCAGTTGCGCGATTATAGCCAACCTTGAGCGTGCTGATGCCGGTGCGTTTGCGTTCGCGCTGTTCCAGATTGGCGATCCACTGCTTACCATTTTGGGACGCGTCTTTCAACTGATCAAGCTCCGCACTGAAACCCGAACGGATAATTCCACCTTCATTGATGCTCAGGGGAGGCTCATCCACAATAGCCTGCTCGATCAGTTTGATAATATCGTCGTTATCGCTGAGCCGCTGCATCACGCGCCAGAGCGAGGGCTTTTCCTGTTCAACCTCTTCTGTGAGCGTAGAGCGGATCTCGGCGGCAGATTGCAGGCTGCTGGCAAGCGCGACAAGATCGCGTGGATTGGCGATGCGTTGTCGTACGCGATTGATCAGCCGTTCCACATCGCCTATGCGCTTGAGCGACTCGGCGAGTCGAGCCTGGAGCAACGTGTCGTTGAGCAGTTCGGTGATCGTCTCCTGACGCTGCTGTAAGATAGGAATATCGAGCAGCGGTTGATTAATCCAGCGGCGCAGCAACCTTCCACCCATCGGAGTGCGCGTCCTGTCAAGCACCCAGAGCAATGATCCTCGACTGGAGCCGCTGCGCCCGGTTTCAAACAGTTCGAGGTTGCGGCGCGTATAGGGATCGAGGGTCATAAAGTTGTTGATATGGTAGGTTTCCATCGCCGTGAGATGCTGAAGCAGACCTTTTTGCGTTTCCTGTACGTAGGAAAGTACCGCGCCGGCAGCTCGAATAGCCAGCGGAAGATGGGCGCAACCGAAGCCCTCAAGCGATGACACCTCAAATTGTTGCAGCAGGCGGTGACGAGCGTCGTCCTCGGCGAAGTAGCGCGAGTCGTGCGGCGTGACGTGTCCAGTCAGGCCATTGAGCAGCTTGACCAGCGGGGCGACATCATCTTCGTCTTCGTCAACATCGGGAATCTCAGCGTTGGCGTTTCCGTTGCTGCCAAGCTTCGTGACCTGTTTCTCGTTCATCACGGCGGCCAGCCAACGCCGCTTGCGACTGCCGGGGCGACTATAATGAGCTTCGACGAGGACTTCAGCCGGGCCGACGCGTGCGATCTCCTGTTGCAGCGCCAGCTCTGGCTCCGGCGTGCTGAATTGCGTCACAGCGAACTCGCCGGTGGTGATATCGATATAGGCCATACCAACCGCATCGCGTCCTAGCACGACGGCGGCCAGAAAGTTATTGCGTTTCGCCGCTAACATCGCGGGATCAATAATCGTGCCGGGCGTGACCACGCGAACGACTTCGCGTTCCACCAGCCCCTTAGAAAGAGCCGGATCGCTGGTTTGCTCACAGATAGCGACCCGATAGCCTTTGCTGACAAGGCGGGCAATGTAGCCATCGGCGGCATGATGAGGAACTCCCGCCATTGGCGATTTTTCGCCGCGCCCAAAATCACGGCGCGTCAGCGCGATCTCTAATTCGCGAGCAACGATTTCTGCATCATCATCGAACATTTCGTAGAAATCGCCCATGCGAAAAAAGAGAATAGCATCGGGCTGCTGCTGCTTGATTTGTAAGTATTGCGTGCGAACCGGGCTGTGGATCAGATTTTCTTTTGCATAGTCTTCAAATAACACGTGCTACCTCCCTCAAGCTCCGCATCCAGTATAAGCCTAATTGCGAGCGGCGTCAATTTGCCATGCGGCATAGGGGACTCTTGTTTCATCGTGTGTAAACTCTACACAGGATGGCGGAGAAGCGTATATTGTTTCCAATGGCATTTGTGGTAAAATCGCTGCTACTGCTCAAAAATAGCCACATTGGTTCGTTTAGTCTTATTAGTCTTAGCAGGAAGAGTCAGTAGGTGTATTATATATGGGAAGCTTGTTTCTAAGGAGGCCCATGTGTTCTACCTCATACTTGTGCTGTTTGTGATTGTGGGTAGTGTTCTCACCATCTTGACTGTACAGAATTTGACCACTTCGGTACAGTTAACGCTTTTTAGCCTGAAGACGCCAGGCATTCCATCTGGTCTGCTGATCTTCCTCTCATTTTTGTTGGGTGCCTTGCTGCTGTATCTTGTGGCTCTCTTCTCCGCTCGTCACGATCAGCGCAGGCTTCGCAAACTGCGTCAACGCGTGAGAGAGCTGGAGCAGGAGAAAATGCAGGCTCGTTCATCGCAACCGCTGCCAAATCAGCCACCGCCAATGAACATGCCGTCAGGGAATATGCAACCGCCAATGAACATGCCACCCAATATGCCCCCGTCTGGAATGAATATGCCACCCAATATGCCCCCGCCTGGAATGAATATGCCACCACCCAATATGCCCCCGCCCGGAATGAATATGCAGCCGCCCTCGTCTCAGTCGAAGAACCCGATCCAGATGCCGGGGATGTCCGGGCCGATGCAAAATTAATAGCTTCTATATAAATTATTTTAAATATATTGTATTGTTGCGCTACCCCTCCGGCTTATGGATGGGGAGCGCGACAATATCTGGCCTCCAGCAAAAAAGGACTGCCCGGTTGCTAGCAGGTAATCACCATATAATTGTTAGCAACCAGGCAGTCTTATTCGCCTCGTAGCCAGGCCAGGAATTTGAGCCATAGGCGACGGAAAAAGCCCTGATGCGGCTCTGGCAGGAGTGTCGAGGGAGTTTGAGGGAGCGATGGGTTGAGGCTGGTAGAGTAGTCGCTCGACTCGCGCCAGATCGGTGCCGCAGCTTGCTGGATAGCAGGTTGTTTGCTAGTCTCTCCATAAATATCTGGCAACGATGTTGTGGAGGGAGTTATTGCTTGCGGTGGCGGCGTAATCGCTGGTAAACCCGGGATTGTGTTAGCTTCGACAATCGATGCTATTTCCTGTGCTGGCGTGGTCGTTTTATCTGGAACAATCGTCGGCATCGTTGGTTGCGTTTCTGCATCGACGGTTGCTCTCAATGGTGTTATTCTGCTTGTGGAGAAGGTAGTTTTAAGAATAGCAGGGATAGCGATGGTATCCTCGTCGCTTCCTTCCATGTGAAGCGCGTGTGGGATCTCAGCCTCTACAGATTTGATCTCTGTGCTGGCCGAGGGTAACGAGAGGTCAGACGAACTTTCCTCCTGAGTTAGTAGGTTCTCTGCTAAAGTGAGATCAGAGTTATCTTGAACGTCATGATTGAGCACGGCGGCAGGTTCATGAACAACCTCGTCAACAGCATCGGTGGGAGCTGCGACGCTCTCATGGTCGTTATCGGCCTCGTCGTTTTCATCCTCATCAGAAGCTGTTTCTAGCACTTCTTCAGACGTTACCTCAACTTCTTCCTCGTTCTCTGGCAACTCTTCAACTTCAGGAGTTGTTGAAGCTGTATCGGTTCCTTCCTCGTCGGCAATGGATGTGGTAGTTTGAGATTCCGGTTCTAACACATCTTCTGTGGTTGTTTCAATTGTAACCTCTTCACCGTTGCTTGTCGCGTCTTCAGCAACCATTTCAACTGGAGCCTCATCATTGTTACCGATTGTATCTTCGACTTCTGGCGAATCAGCCGCTTCAGATAGGCTCTTGACTTGAATTTCTTGCTCTTCGCTTTCTTGCTCTGCATCCTGCTCTAACGTCTCTAGCTCTATCACTTCGTCTACATCTTCAGTGAGAACTTCGGAGGTTGCCTGTTCGTTCTCTACTGGCTCAACAACTGCATCTTGATCCTCTACAGACGCTTGAGGGGTAGTTTCTTCTTCCTGGATCTCGACTTCTTCTGGATGGATGGTTGTCTCAGTTGTTCCACTGGCTATTTCTGGCTCTATCTCGGCGATATTATCTTCTGCCTCATCACTGGTATCAGTGGGCGCAGAGATATCAACATTGAGAACTGCATTAGCATCGCTGGTTACCATAGGGGATATCTGCTGTGCAGGCTCTTCAAGTTCATCAGCCTGATCAGTTTCCCTCTCTATAATCTCTATTGTTTCAGATATATCACTGCTTGGGACATCCTCTTCGGCCTCGTTGTCAGCAGCAAGTTCGCCTGGGGCTTCTGACTCCTCGTCACTGGAAATCTCTTCGTTGGATGTCTCAGCAATCTGTGCAGCCTCTTCTTGAGTAGCGGTTTCAGCAGCGGCATCTTCGGGCGATGGAGATGTGACGGTCTCTTCGCTGATTGTTGCTTCCTCTGCTGGTTCCACTCTAGCTTCTGGCTGGATCGCCTCTTCTTCGTCGCTCAACAGCTTTTGTAGAAGGAGTTGCTCGGTAGATTCATCAAATACTTCTGCGGTGGTAGCAGGCTCCTCTGGCTCGTCGGTGGCCTCGCTTTCGTGCATTGAGCCTATCCAATCGTAGGCACCTTCTAGAGCATGCATGCACCATTCCGTATAGTTGCCGTGAATGATGTCCAGGTGTTCGCATTGCTCAAGGAGTTGCATGGTATGATCAAGCCAATCATCTCCCCGCTCCAACATTTGATCGAGGAGATCGTTGTCGTTGACATCATGGGACTGCAATTGGGCCAGGACCGCTTGAGCGATGGGAGAGGGATGGTATTGTTCCAGCAATTCGGCATTTACGGCCTTTTCTTGCTGGACCTGCTCGATCTCGGCCTGGATTGCCTGTATCCGAGATGTGATACTCCACAACTGATAGCTCTGATAGAATTGCTCAACATCCTGCGGCTGCAAACGGGCAAAAAGAGTGGCGATGTTGCTATCCTGTGCTATCTGTCCTGCTTGATGGTTGTCAGGTTGAATCTGAGCAACGCTCTCAGGGATATCATTCTCGATGTGATTCATTCTTTTGATCCTCTCGCTGCTCCTGTGAACCAGAAGAAGTCTTTCTCCAGCGTTCGAGCCACCGTTCGACCAGACGATTTGTACGTAACGTTTGCTGGTCTACAGGGTTGTTGGGGAGTTGATCTGGCGCGGTGGGCGCAGAAATCACATTCTCAAGCCATGCTGGAATCCTGGGTCGTGGAACGGGATTCGTATGCTGATGAAAGAAGGTTGTCATATCTGGAGGCAGGAGACCTTCCTCCCCTGACAACGCTCCTGAGCGGCGAGTGTTGGCCGCTGGAAGCTGTATTTTCTGAGCATCTAGATTGGGTAGCCTGCCCCAGGCAAGCAGAGCCGGAGAAACGGGCGCTGACTCCTCTCCCTCCACCTTAAAAATATTGTGAGGCGCGGCAGTTTCTTCCTGCGGTTCGTCAATAAATAATTGCTGCGGTAAAATTGTTTGTGCAGAGGGTTGATTGCTGGCTATCTGTACCTCTGCCTTATGAGCGTTGAGAAGTGCCTGAATAATCGTGTTATCTGAGGAGGCGGAAGTTGTTTCTGCCAATGTGTGGGCCTGTGCCTGGAGCAGGGCCAGTTCGGTTTGTAACTGTTCCAGGCGCTTACCTAATTGCTCGTCAACTTCTCGATGGTGTCGCCACTGTTGATATTGGCCCATTGATTACATCCCTACCTGGCAAATCCTTACCAGTTAATCCCTACATGGTAGACGCACTATGCACCCGCAGTATAGATACTCTATATATTATCCATTCCAGGGAAGTATAGCATGCAGGACACCAGGAAACAAGTTATACAGATTATATATATCTTGCGTACTAGAGTGATACACCAGTACATTCACCCGGCCATCATATTGGTTTGCCTCTACTGTTTCCTGGTGTACCACTGCTAAAAAGATTGGTTACGCTAAGCCGTCTCGCTCAACAGCCGTATTGTACGAGATTCGTAGCAGAATACCGATGATAATATAGTTAACGACGATAGAGCTACCACCGTAACTGAGGAATGGTAGAGTCACACCGGTTAGCGGCATAAACTTGAGATTACCAGCGCTGATGACCAGCGTTTGAATAGCGAAAACCGAGGTCAGGCCAGCCGCCAGCAATTGTTGAAATGCATCAGAGGCTTCGATAGCGATGCGGTAGCCGCGATACACAATGAGTAGATAGAGGCCGATAATAGCGAAAAGACCTGAGAGGCCCAGTTCTTCGCCAAGCGCCGTCAGCACCATATCCGACTCAACCACCGGCACAAAACCCGCACCCGCTGGATGTCCCAGTCCCAGACCAGCACCAAGAATGCCGCCGCTGCAGAGCGCGATCAGCCCTTGCACGATCTGGCCGGCTCCGATAATGTTCTGGTAAGCATCGTCGCTGGCTTGCGTCCAGTTGACAACATCGATTTGTACAATGGCGAAGCGCGCACGTACATAGCTGAGCAGGCTATAGCCGATCAGGGCCAGGAAGATGAAGAGGCCCAGGCTGACGAGGACATAGGACAATTTTCCGCTGCCCAGGTACATCATGCAGAGGAACAGGCAATAGATCATCAACGCCAGTCCCAGGTCACGGACGATCAAGAAGAGGAGCAGCGATATGCCCAGCATCATCAGCAGTGGACCGAGTTGACGGAGCGGCGGGAGTCGCAGCCCGCCCAGACGCAGGTAGCCCTGAGCCAGAATATCGCGGTTTTCGCTCAGATAGCCAGCAAAGAAGATCACAATGGTAATCTTCAATAGCTCGGATGGCTGTAAGTTGAGAAAGCCCTGGATACCGAGCGAGTCACGAGTAGGATCGTTGGAGCGGAAGGTGAGAACACCTTTGATCAAGTTTGGGAGCAGAAACAGGAAGGTCGCGGCAATCCAGGTATATTTGTAACGACCGAGCCAGTTGACGTTGCGTAAGATGAACAGGGTGCCAATGCAGGCGACCAGCCCGATAATCACCCAGCGCAATTGGAAACCGCCGAGACCGGGGATGGGAGCCGGATTGAGATTGGGTCCGAGGCGCGTTGCCATCATCACGCCGATGCCACTGAGCAGACCGACGACGGGGAGCAATACCTGATCGGCTTTGCGGAAAAAGAAGCTCATGACAACATTGGCGACGACAAGGGCGGCGATCAGACCAATGGCTGGCGTCAGACCCTCCAGCGGTGGGAAGTTTTTAGGATTGAGCGAGGCGCGTTGATCCGTCGCATTGGCCACCAGAAACAACTGTGTGGTGGCTAGCACCAGAAGTAAAAAGGGAATGACCAGCAATCCTAATTCTTTCCAACGATATCCTCGGAAGCCTCCTGGCGATAGACTAGCCATGTATATAACACCTCTCTATTTGCTGCATGCACTCGACTGAACGCGAGGAAGTATCTAGAGAAACTGGCAAAGGATGCTCTGAGAGCCGGAGATCAAAAGGAGCATCTGCTTATTGAGTCAATTTAAACTGTATATATCCAACACGTACGATGTCGCCCCATTTTGCTGGCACGGGATCGCGGGCTGGCTGATTGTTGACGTAGGAGCCGTTCACGCTGCCTGCATCCTGCACATACCATGTACCGTTACGAAGCCAGAGGCGTGTATGTTCCGCCGAGATGAACTGGTCGGTAAGCTGAATCGTGTTGGTGGGACCACGCCCGATATTGGTCTGAGGCGCAAGGTCAAAACGCGTACCTGGCATGAGATTACTTGGGCCGCTATCGACAACAACGAGATGACCAAGTACCTGTGATGTTCGATTCCCTACCCCTTCGTTCGCAGCCGCCGTCTTCCTGAGATCACGCGTAATAGCGATCACTACCTGCATTAAAAAAAGGTAGAGAAGAATAATGAATAATAGCCTTAATATGAATAAAAAAGAATCTATTTGCAATGGCATAGATTAGATGTCTCACCTTCTCTGGAAGTAGAAATCGTAACTACCGATAGTGAAACGATCACCATTTTGTAATACATGCTGACGCATATGCGGTGTTGTATTGATCGTAATGCCGTTTGTGCTGCCAAGATCGAAAATGGCGAATTGACCGTCTGGTTGATATTTGATTTGAGCATGATAGCGTGAGACGCGCTTGTCTTCAACGATGATGTCGTTGCTGAGTTGACGGCCAATGTTGACGATGGGTTTTTCGATACGATAGGTTTGCTGCCCGGCCTGTGGCAACTGGATGGTGAGCCAGGCCTGCGGCATCGGTGGCGGCATGGCAGGTGCGCCGTGTCCGCTGGTGGGATGACCTGTTCCAGAGCCGGTTGGGATACCAGGGAGATTTTGTCCCTGTGGCAAGACGGCGCGCAACTGTGCCAGTTGTTCTGCGCTGAGTGCCTGTGTTGCCATCCCTCCATCCCCACTGCTACCTTGAATCTCCATTTCGACCTCGATACGGACCGAGCCAATGCCCAGCGAGGTGTCCGAATGCAGGCGGATCACAGGCATGGCACGGAGTGTATAATGACGATGCCGGGCAAATTCCACCAGATGAGTTTGCCAGTCGCGTACCAGAGTTGCCTGACCGGGCGCAAACTGCTGGTGATCTTTAATGCTCAGGTAGACATCATACACGGTAGGCGCGAGCCGACGGCCCTCGCCTTGCAGGAGGGTATTATCCTCCATCGCACGCTCCAGTTTGCGCTCCAACTCCACCGGTTCTATCCGTGAGGGGAAGAGACGTGCAAATGGTCCCTCGAATAAGCGCTGTATAAACGCCTCAAATTGGCCAAGAAGGTTCTGGCGAGCTTTCAATGGCTCACCCTCCTATCGCTTTGACTAAGAAGAAGATGTTGGCGAGCTTTCAACGGCTCACCCTCCTGTCGCTAAAATCTGACGCGCCTGCTCTGCATCAGCCGCGATTTGAGCTTTCAAAGCTTCGATATTCGGGAAACGTTGTTCGTCTCGCAAGCGCGTTATAAAATCGAGCACCAGATATTTCCCATAGAGGTCCAGATCGACATCCAGTAAGTGGGCCTCAACCAGAAGCTCTTTTCCATTAAACGTGGGCCGAATGCCAATATTGGTTACACCGTTATAGACGGGAGAACTGGTAGTCGCGTCACTTCCTACTCCATCCTGTACCCGAATACGAACGGCGTAGACGCCGTTAGCGGGTAACAGTTTGTGCGGGTCCAACTCCAGATTTGCGGTTGGGAAACCAATCTGGCGGCCTCGCTGATCGCCCTTTTTCACGATCCCACTCACTCGCACGGGATGGCCTAATAATTCGTTCGCCTCACTGATGCGCCCGTCGCTGACCAGCGCACGAATGCGAGTGCTGCTAATACGGGCATGTTCGGCCTCCTCTAGAGAAATAGCGCGGACGGTGATCTGATGTTCCTGTCCATAGTGTTCTAGAAAGGTGATGTTGCCCATGCGGTTGCGACCAAGACTGAAATCTGTGCCAACCACCAGCCCCTTGATCGTAAAACGCTTGCAGAGGTTATCCATAAATTGCTCGGCGCTCATCGTGGCGACTTCACGCGTGAAATGGATGACGATAGAATCGGTAATGCCGCTAAATTGCCGTAATAATGCCAGTTTTTCTTCGACCGTCGTAAGATATTGCACAAACATTTCAGGGCGTATGACCGTCAATGTATGCGGTGAAAAAGTTACCACCACCGGAGTACATTCAAGCGCCTGGGCCATAGCTTGTAGTTCATGCATCAAGCGTTGATGCCCTTTATGAATACCGTCAAAGTTGCCAATCGTAATGGCAATTGGTTTTTGATTCGTAATTGTTGTAGTGTATTCCATTTGTTATGTAAAGGGTATTCCTGCACAATTGCGTCTGAAAGTACCCATGCTCTAAATTTTTTTTGTCTGTACTGCCCCTATAGTACCACAGCCTTTGCACACTAGCAATAATAGTAGCCATTCATAGGGATCGAGGCATTCTCGATCCCGCGCCGCTTCTGGCAAGCCTATGAGCCGCTGAACACTTTCTTTGGCTGCCACTGCTGATGCTGGTGATCCCAGGTAGCAATGGCGAGAAAATGACCCTCTGTATCATAAATACGTGCAAGATCGGTGGTGGGTTGAGGATCTTCAGAGCGAAAGGCATTGCCATGCAGGACGCGAGCAATCGTAGCGGCATCCAGTGTCAGGGCCGTGTATTCCTGTAACACGCTATCTGGAGCGAAAAGATAGTTGGCAATTGTGCCTTGCTCGCTTGCTTCGGCCAGTTGCTCTAATGTGATACTGGTTGCCAGCGTGAAAGGGCCGCTGCGAGTGCGGATCAATGCCGAGAGATGTGCGCCGCAGCTCAGATATTCTCCCAGATCGTAGGCCAGCGAGCGAATATACGTCCCCTTACTGCATTCAACTGCCAGCGTGAGCTTCGGTGCGTCCCAGGCGAGGATTTGTAATTGATAAATTTCAATGCTGCGTGCCTCTAGCGTGATCTCTTCACCTGAACGGACACGTTTGTATGCGGGTTGCCCCTGGATTTTGATGGCCGAGTAGCGGGGAGGCGATTGCATTTGTAGCCCAAGAAAGCGTGGTAGCGCCTCCTCTATGCTGGCCTGTGTTAGATTGCCAGGGTCAGCTGTACGCGTAATGCTCCCTTCGGCATCGTAGGTGTCGGTGACGATGCCGAAGGTAATCTCTGCCTGGTATGCCTTGCCGCTCTCGCTAAGATATTCAGCAACCCGCGTACCATGACCAACGCAAATAGGTAAAACGCCGCTGGCGGCGGGATCGAGCGTACCAGCATGACCAACGCGCCGCTGATGCAACGTTTTGCGCACACGAGCCACGACATCATGTGAGGTCATGCTGGTTGCTTTATTGATGTTAAGAATCCCATCCATGTTTTTCTCTCCCAACCTCGACGCTTATTCTGTTTGAAACTCTTGTTTCAACACTGCCAGCACGAGCGGGATAGCCTCCTCCATCGGTTTGTTGATCGTTGCACCGGCTGCTCGCGCATGACCACCACCGCCCAGGTTTTTGCAGATGTTGGCGGCATTGTAGGGAGCCTCGCAGCGCAGGCTCAGACGGGTGATTGTGGGATCACCATAGTTTTTAAAGAAAGCGGCGATCTGCACCCCCTCAATGTCGCGCAGCATCCCGGAACAGTTATCATCCATTTCGGGGGTCGCGCCCGTCTCTGCCAGCACCTCGTCGGTTGCAGATGACCAGATCAGGCGGCCATTGCACTCTGTTTGTGCTCTGGCAATGACGGCGGACTGGAAGCGGGCCTGTGCCAGTGGTCGTGTGCGATACACGGGTTGCGCAATGGTAGCGGGCACAGCACCAGCTGCCAGCAAAATGGCGCTGGCCTGCATCGTGCGCGGAGTTGTGCTGGTGAATTGGAACGAGCCAGTGTCGGTGATAATGCCAGTGAGCAGGCAGAGTGCCGCCTCGGCATTGAGTGGAAGTCCCGTCTGTTGTTGAAACAATACCAGCAGTTCGCCGGTAGCGGCGGAAATAGGATCGATAATGTTGACCTGCCCACATCCGTCGCTGCTGATGTGGTGATCTATATTAAGAATGGGAGCGTGATCGAGGAAGGAGCGATGGCGCTCATAGAGGTCGCCAAAGCGCGTCAATTCGCCTGCATCCAGCGCGATGACCAGATCAAACTGCTCATCGCCCAGTGTGGTCTGGAGCGTTTCTACACCGGGCAGAAAAGAGAGCATCTTCGGGGCCGGATCTGCACAGGCGGGGATGCAGGTTTTACCGATAGCTTGCAGGACGTGAGCAAGCCCGAGCGCAGAGCCAATGCAATCTCCATCGGGATGCTGATGGGCGAGCAGGGCGATGCGCTGTGCTTGCTCTATCATCGTCATGGCCTGCTGAATCAGAGCCGGATCAATCTGTGGCGATAATTGTGTGGCGTCGTGTGTGTTCTTCATTCTCCCTCTGGATTGCTTGCTATTTCGCGATCTTCTTGCTCGACCTGATTAATCAGTGCGAGAATACGAGCGCCTTCCTCGATAGACGTATCAAGTTTAAACGCCAGCTCTGGCATATAGCGTAGCACCAGGCGTGTTGCCAGCTCGTGGCGTAAAAAGCCGGTTGCGTTCCTCAGCCCCTTCATAGTCTCTTTCTGCTCTTCCGGGCTGCCCATGACGCTGACAAAAATCTTGGCGTGGCGCAGATCACCACTGACCTCAACATGGGTAATGCTGGCAAAGCCGACGCGCGGATCTTTCACACGTGTTCGCAGCAGTTCACTTAGCTCTGCCGCAATCAACTCTCCCAGCTTCTCTTGCCTGTGGGGATTTGGCATGGTTCTGATCCTTTCGGATACTAGCAAAAAGGCATCTACAACGGCAACGCGCCGTATCGGGGAGGGGTTGCCCTTCCCCGATACGGGGCCGTTGTCATTGCACATGCCTTGCAATCTCGTTCTTTATGCTCCAGCTTTTACACGCTCTTGCGCATATGCTTCGATGATATCTCCAGCTTCAACCTCATTGTAGTCTTCGAGGAGAATACCACACTCGTAGCCAGTTAAGACCTCGCGTACGTCATCTTTGCCACGACGGAGGGATGCGATCTTCCCGTCGTAGACTTTTTCGTCCTTACGCAGTACGCGTGCCTGCGAGGAACGCGTGATCTTGCCATCGGTGATGCGGCAGCCAGCGATCAGTGTCTTGCCAGCTTTGAAGATCTGAACGACCTCTGCATGTCCCTCGATGACCTCCTGGAATGTTGGTTCCAGCATGCCAGCCAGGGCCGCTTGAATGTCATCGATCAGCTTATAGATGACATCGTAGTAGCGGATCTCGACGCCCTCTTTCTGGGCCTCGCGTTGCGCCGCGCCATCGGTCTTGACGTTGAAGCCAATCACGATAGCGCCAGAGGCGGCACCCAGGTGAACGTCGGTCTCGCTGATATTGCCGATACCCTCGCGGATCAGACGAACCTTCATGTTCTCTTCGCCGATCTTCGAGAGCGCGTTCTTCACAGCTTCAGCAGAACCCTGCACATCGCTCTTCAGCACCACATTTAGCTCTTTGACCTTGCCCTCCTGCATCTGTGTATACAGAGTATCAAGGCTGACCTGGCCGAGCGGGGCCGATTCGTTGCGCCGCTTCTCCGCTTCCTGTTGTGCGCGCTGTTTGGCTGTGCGCTCGTCGGCAACCACCTCTAGCTGATCGCCAGCTTGGGGGACTTCCGGCAGGCCCATGATGCTAACAGGCGTGCTGGGTGGTGCCTTCTGGATGCGCTTGCCACGATCGTTGAACATGGCGCGAACCTTACCAGCAGTCGTACCAACCAGGATGTTGTCGCCCATCTTGAGCGTTCCCTGCTGAACCAGCACCGTTGCCAGTGGGCCGCTGTTCTTCTCCAGCTTGGCCTCGATAATGACGCCGGTTGCGGGACGGTTGGGATTGGCGCGAATATCCTGTAGCTCTGCCACCAGCAGGATGTAGTCGAGCAGATCGTCGATGCCGATATTCTTTTTCGCGGAAATGGGGACGCAGACGGTATCACCGCCATATTCCTCAACCAGGAGGCCGATATCGGCAAGCTGCTGCTTGACGTGATCAGGATTCGCATTTGGCCGATCGATCTTATTAAGTGCGATGATGATTGGCATTTTCGCCGCACGTGCGTGATCGATAGCTTCACGCGTTTGTGGCATCACACCATCATCAGCCGCGATAACGATAATCGCAATATGCGCTACCTGAGCGCCGCGCGCACGCATCGCGGTAAAGGCCTCGTGACCAGGGGTATCCAGGAAGGTGATTTTCTTCCCGTTAACCTCGACCTGATACGCGCCGATGTGCTGCGTAATGCCACCTGCTTCACCATCAGCAACCTTCGTCTTACGAATGGTGTCGAGCAGAGATGTTTTTCCATGATCGACGTGACCCATAATGGTGACAACCGGTGGGACGCTGATGGTCTGCTCGTCGCTGCGAGCGTTTACCATCGCCTCGCTTGCAGAGAGCTGGCGTTCGCCGTTGCCCGTCGTTGCTGATGAGTTTGTCGCTGCCGTCTGGCTTGGCTCGAAACCAAGATCCTGAGCGATCAGTGCTGCTTTTTCGTACTCCACCACCTGATTGATATTTGCAAAGATGCTGTGTTTAATCAGCGTGCGAATGATCTCGTTTGGCGTGGTTTGCAACAGATCGGCCAGATCTTTGACGACGATCTGTGGTGGGAGAGAAACTGGTCCGGTTGGTTTCTCTTTTACGGCTGCTGCACGTCGCTCCGCTCGTTGGGCTGGAGACTGACGCGGAGGAGCTGAGCGACCTGAACCTGAACGGCCTGGCCCTGAGCGACCCGGGCCGCCTGTATGTGTGGGCGCGCCAGGACGCGTGGCTGTGCCACCCCCGGTATTGCGCTGTCCGTATCTCTGCCCTCCAGCGGGATGTGACCCCTGTTGTGGACCCGTCGTACCGCCCGAAGCTGGGTAGCGTTGCTGCTGGGGAGCGTGCGTCGTATGCCTCTGCCCGTTCCCGCCAGGACGCTGCTGTGCAGGCCGCGCAGGTGCAGTTGCTCCTCCGCTTGCCTGATTGGTTGCCGGGCGCTGCTGGGCCTGCCCTGTTGCGTTGTTAGTGTTTGGATGTGAACGTTGGGTGGTATATGAATTATTAGAGCGTTGTCCATAATTGCCTCCACCACGTTGCGAACCACCAGATGAATGTTGCTGCTGACCCTGTGCCGGACGCGCATGGGGAGCAGGTGTAGACGTTGCCGTAGTACTATTCTCGTTTCCGTTATGCGGACGTGTATTTTCGTTTCCGCTATGAGAACGTGTCTGGCCCTGTTGATTGGGGGAACGACGCCGAGGTGCCGGTCTTGCTTCCTGTTCTTGATTGCCTGGTACAGTGCCTTCTGGTTTAGAGCGGGCCGTTGTCGTTCTCGATCTAGGGTTTACCGATTTTGCCTGCTCGGTACCATCTGTAAAATCAGATGTGTCTCTCATGAAGAAGACTCCCTTCTATCATATGATGCGCCTCAATGGTTGGCGACGGAAATCTCTCTTCACAGCCATAGAAAAGGTCTGTCACCCCTTCCATTTTATAGAGGAGAGGGAGACAGACCCTCGTTGGTGCAGTGCCAGGCGTATATTCGTCTGCGCTCTCTGGCGTTAGTGGCTATGTTTATTTAATCATAGCTTCGCTCCGCAAACATTCGCTGCTACAACTGCCCTTTAGACGAGGGGCTGTGTCTCTATAAAGAGTAGAGATAAAACGACGACACATTGTTCAATCCTCATCCAACCTGAAGATTGGATGCCAGTATTGAAGACTGCCTGCCCTCCCGGTGGAGGGCAGAAAAACTACATGGCGATTGCTAAAATTGTGAACTGATTACTTATCAAACGTCTGACGAGCAACCGCCAGACTCGTGGATACTATAGCTTACTTGATGAATCCTTGCAACGTATGACAGTTCGATTTCGCCAGGATACTCTGACGCAAACTACGTACCTTATTATACACTATTTTGAAAGTATTACCCCGATGAATATTTTTTCTAGCCAACTTTAGTCAGTGGGCAGCGTTGCCACGTATGCCTCCAGATTGGCGCGGTCTTCATCGGAGATCGCTATTTCAAATTCGTGTTCGAGACGCTTGCTTTTCAGGGCATTTTTCCAGCAAGTGAGACGAGCGCAGAGATACGCTCCGCGTCCCGATTTCTTGCCGGTATCATCGATGAGTACATGCCCATCGGGTGTCCGCACAACGCGCAAAAGCTCGCGCTTGGATTTCGTTTCCCGACAGGAGATGCAGGTGCGCAAAGGGACATGTTTTGGTCGTTTTGTCTGTTTACTTGCCGTTTTTACCATCTCTCCCCTTGCTCTCTATCATAATTATGCCTGTTGCGATGGCCCCCACCGCGTTTGTTGTTGCCGCCCTCGTGACGACGTTCCCGGCGAGACGAGGTGACAGCTTCTTGCGTGTCCTCCTGGATCTCTTCGTAGACCTCACCTTCTGCCGGTTTGGTGACATCGACGCGCCAGCCGGTAAGCTTGGCGGCCAGACGTGCATTTTGTCCGTCTTTTCCTATGGCGAGAGACAACTGCTTCTCTGGAACGGTGACGAGCGCGGTATGATCTGACTCGCGTAGTTCCACTTTCAGTGGCTTCACCGGACTCAGCGAATGTCCCACGAATGTTGCCGGATCAGGACTCCACTGGATGATGTCAATTTTCTCTTCATTTAGCTCGTGAACGGTATTATTGATGCGTGATCCTCGCACACCGACGCATGAGCCGATCGGGTCCAGCCCTTCTTGCCGTGAAACAACAGCTACCTTCGTGCGGCTACCCGGTTCGCGTGCAATGGCTTTAATCTCGACAGTTCCCTCATAGATTTCTGGAACCTCCGACTCAAACAAGCGGCGAACAAGGTCGCGGTGCGTGCGCGAAACCAGGATCTGTAGCATCCGTCCCTGCACCCGGCGTACATCATAGACATAGACGCGGATGCGCTGCCCTGTACGATAGCGCTCGGTCGGCACCTCTTCGCTGGGAGGCATGATACCCTCAATTTTGTCGGTCTTATCGAGGTCGAAATCAAGCAGCCAGCCGCGAACGGGATCTTTGCGCGTGAGAGTGCCAAGACGGATTTCACCAACCCAATTTTTTATCTGCTCATAGAGGTGTTCGTGTTCTGCCTCACGGATACGCTGCAAGATAACCTGTTTCGCTGTTTGCGTAGGAATACGTGCGAAGATGAATGAAGAATCAACATCGACAAACTGTCCGAGGGCCGCTTTCGGATAAAGACGCTGTGCCTCTGCCAGAGAGATCTCCTCGTTTAGATCTTTGACCTGGGCTACGACACGCTTGGATGCCCAGACGTGTACTTCTCCATTCTTATCCACCTCAATGCGGACATTCTCACCGCCACCAAAACTCTTGCGGTACGCCGCTAGTAGGGCGGTCGCAACCGTCTCCATTACCACTTCGCGGGGTAGTCCCTTTTCGGCAATCAGTTGTGCGATAGCCGCCTGAAATTCGCTCCTCATATGCCTTATTCCTCCCGCTGGTGCCCAGTAGAAACGACATCAATTTTTCGTGTGCAAAGAAAAAAAGTCTCTGGCAAACAGAAAAGTGGACGGATGCCCACTTTTCTCAAAAAAGTTTCTCAATTCTGCTTGTATTATATCATGGAATATTTATTTTGTAAATCAGACGGCCAGCATGATCGCCTTGCTGAATGCTTCCACATCTACAGTAAATAACGTTCTCTAGCTCCTTTTTATTCCATATTGTGTTATTCTGTCTGACATTGTAGAGCTAACCGTCCTTGTGGAACCGGGTTATGATATACTCCTTATTGATTAGCCCTGTTAGTTTAGTGTTGATCCGTGAATATAAAGGAGTACCACCTATGGCTGTTACTCATGTCAACGAGGACGAGAAAGCACTGATCGAGGCAATTCGTGAACTGGCGCAGGAACGCGTGGCACCGCGCGCCGCCGAGATTGATCATACAGCGCAATTTCCCTGGGATATCAAAGAACTGCTGGCACAACAGGATATCCTGGCGATGCCCTTTCCCACTGAGTATGGCGGTGTGGGAGCAAGCGAGCTGGCAATTGTGATGGCGATTGAAGAGCTGGCCCGTTGCTGCGCCACCACCAGCCTCATCCTGGCCGCACAACAGCTGGGCGCTCTCCCTATCATGTTGGCTGGCACCGATGAGCAAAAACGCACATATTTTCCACGCCTCGCCAGTGGCGAATGGTTGGCAGCTTTTGGGTTGACCGAATCTGGCTCCGGCTCTGATGCGGCAGCAATGAAAACCCGTGCCGTGCGGCAGGGCGATAAATATATTCTTAATGGCTCCAAGCGCTTCATTACAAACGGTGGCCTCGCTCACGTTAATTCGATCTTCGCCCTGACCGATCCCAATGCCGGCACGCGCGGCATCAGCGCTTTTATCGTGGAAGACGACTTTCCAGGCTTTGCGGTTGGGCGCGTCGAAGACAAGATGGGGATCAAGGGATCGCAAACCGCCGAGTTGATCTTTACGGATTGTGAGGTGCCGGCTGAAAATTTGCTTGGGCGCGAGGGCGACGGCTTTAAGATTGCTATGATGACGCTGGATCGCACACGGCCCGGCATCGGCGCTCAAGCTCTGGGCATTGCTCAGGGGGCACTTGATCTGGCCGTCTCTTACTCCAAACAGCGCGTCCAGTTCAATCGTCCAATCGCCGAAAATCAGGGCATTCAGTTTATGTTGGCGGATATGGCAACGAAAGTCGAGGCGGCTCGTTTGCTGGTCTATAATGCGGCAGAGATGATTGATCGTGGCGATGTGAGCTTTGGCAAATATTCCGCGATGGCAAAGATGTTCGCCTCCGATGCCGCCATGTCCGTTACCGGCGATGCCATTCAAGTACTCGGCGGTTATGGGTACATGAAAGAGTATCCTGCTGAGCGGATGATGCGCGATGCCAAGATCACCCAGATCTACGAGGGGACCAACCAGATTCAGCGCCTCGTGATTGCGCGTGCGCTTCTCTCGGAAGCCCTCTAATGCTAATGTGAGCATGGTTGAGTGGGCGCGATAGATAATCGCGCTCATTTTTTATGTCTATAAATTGAGCAGGGAGGGTATGTAAAAAATGGAATTAGTAATTTTTATTGGCCTGCAAGGTTCTGGCAAAAGTACCTTCTATCAAAAACACTTCGGGGAAGACTATGCATATGTGAGCAAAGATTTGTTGCAAAATAACAGGCGGCCAGCAAGGCGGCAACTGCAACTGATTGAGGAAGAGCTTCAGGCCAATCGCTCGGTCGTCGTTGATAATACTAATCCAACGCTAGAAGATCGTGCCGTGTTAATTCAACTGGGGCAACAGTATGGTGCTACGGTGATCGGGTATTATTTTGTACCAGAGGTAAAAAAGAGTCTGGAGCGCAATCAGCTGCGGGTCGGCAAAGAACGCGTGCCCAATATCGCCATTTTTGCAACTGCAAAGAGGCTCGTACGTCCAATATATGCAGAAGGATTTGCTCAGCTTTTTTCTGTGCAGGCCTGTGACGATTTCACGTTTGAGATTTCCGAGTGGCAAGAACACGATACGAGAGGATCAAGCGGATGACGATGAAAGATACAGGGAGGTGGCTTGTCGCGGGAGCGCTCCTCATGCTGTTCATCAGCGGGTGCGGCTATCGCGCCAATGCTTCCATGACCGTGCCCAGACCAACCGCCTCTTCTGGCACAACCCCTACTACAACAGCTCATGCAGGCATCGTCAACGCTCCTGTCACCACGACCGGCTGCGGAAAAGCTGCCCCTGCTGCGCCTGGAACGTCGGTTGATCAGACGATAAGCTCAGGAAATATCCCGCGCAAATATCGGCTCCATGTGCCTGTGGGCTATGATCCCCAGCGACCGGCACCGTTGGTGCTTAATATTCACGGTCACGGCGGAACGGCGAGCTGGCAGGAGCGCAATACAAGCTATTCAGTGCTGGCTGATCAGCAGCATTTTCTGGTGGTCTATCCGCAGGGCACGCTTGGGTCTGATAGAAAGACAGGCTGGGCAACCGGCGGGAGGATCACTCCCCATGTTAATGATGTCTTATTCTTCAGCGATCTGTTGACGGCGCTACAGCAACAGTTATGTGTGGATGCTCATCGCATCTACGTTACAGGGATGTCTAACGGTGGCGGCATGACAAATTTGCTGGCCTGTCAGATGGCAGGGCGTATCGCTGCTGTCGCGCCGGTCGCAGCAGCGATTTACCGCATTGTTGGGGGATGTCATCCGACGCGACCGATACCATATCTGGAATTTCACGGGACAAGCGATCCGATAGTCTATTACAATGGTGGCCCCGCTCCGGGCTTTTTGCCAGTGATGCAAACAATGCAGGGATGGGCAGAGCGCGACGGCTGCACTGGTAGCCCCACGATTTTTTTTCAGCGGGCCGATGTTACCGGCTTTCAATGGACCAGTTGTCAGGGCGGCGCGATGGTGGAGCATTATCGTATTCAGGGTGGAGGTCACGCCTGGCCCGATGCGACGATGCCCTCTCCTAACGGCGTCGTCACCCGTACGATCTCGGCAACGACCGCTGGCTGGCAATTCTTCCAGCAATATCGCTTGCCCTGATCAATGTTGGGAAGGCAGCGTCGCTTCATACTCTGCTATAAATTCCGTGAAGTTGTACGCAGGTTGATATCCCAACATCTGCTCTGCCTTTTGAATAGCATAGACTCGATCAATCTTTGCAGGCAGTTGCCAGTCATAGCGCGCGAATAGCTGATCTATATCGGGAACATAGCGGCGCAATACGACTGGAACATTGTGGAACAACTGGGTCGTGTCGCTTTGCTGGAAGGGAGAGCGCGCAGCAATATTGAATGTATCGCAATGGATCTGCTGATTGGTGACAGCCAGCATATGGGCTGCAGCCACATCGCGTACATCCACGCCTCGATACAGTCGGTAGATTGCCAGCAAGTCCGGGGGTTGCGCGAAAAAGCGTCCAACGCGCAGGCAGATAGTGGGCAGGCCCATATGCAGAGCAAAGTGATAGCAGAGCTTTTCGGCCATGATTTTTGTGTGATCGTAGATATCGCGTGGGCGCGGTTGAAGATCTTCAGTCACCCAGACCGCTTGACCGGACGGCACTATTGCATGGCCGTAGAGCGAGGTAGTACTTGTGTAGACGAAACGCTGAATACCAGCCTGGAGACCCGCTTCCAGCAAATTGAGCGTGCCAGTCACGTTGGTTTCGATGAAGGATTGTTGAGAATGTGTGGCGATATGAGGATGGTGCAGTGAGGCGATATGAATGATGGCGTCCATGCCTTTTGCAAGGTAAAACAACGTTGTTCGATTGCTGATATCGACAATATGCTGCGTCCATTTCCCGGGTATCCTATCGATGCCAACCGGTTCATGCTTGACCGCAAGCTGTTCAGCGATAGTCGCTCCAAGTTGTCCCGAACTACCCGTAATCAGAACTCGCATGATCTCTATCCTTCCTGTGTCGCCGATCGATTTATCGCGCAAAAGCAGAAATGCGCGATAAATCGATCGACGACGATGCGAAAAGCGTGTTATCCTTCCGTTCCATACTGCCAGGAATGTTGATACGCTACCTGTTCCGGGCTAAGCGTATCGAGCTTGATGTCAAGCGCCTGCAATTTCAATTGAGCAACGCGCTCGTCGATATCTGAGGGCACATCATAGACGCCCGGCGCAAGCTGATGTTGTGCGTTCAGCAGGTAGTGCGTACAGAGCGCCTGATCGGCAAAACTGAGATCCATGACGGCGGCTGGGCTGGCTTCGGCTGCGACCTGTCCAACTAAGCGGCCCTGAGCTAGCAGGTAGACCGCGCGACCATTGGGAAGCTGATACTCGCTGAGATGCTCGCGAACCTCCTGCTCTCCGGTGGCAATCTGGCGCAATCCTGCCACGTCAATCTCAACGTCGAAATGGCCGGAGTTGGCAAGCAATGCACCGTCTTTCATTGCCAGGAAATGTTCGGGGCGAATCACGCCAGCCATGCCGGTAGCAGTCACAAAGATATCGCCAAGCGGGGCGGCCTCGGCCATCGATAAGACTTGCAGGCCGTCCATCACCGCTTCAAGCGCCCTGATTGCATTGATCTCACACACAATCACGCGGGCCCCCATGCCACGAGCACGCATAGCGATGCCTCGTCCACACCAGCCATAACCTGCAACGACCAGGGTTGCACCTGCCAGGAAGGTGTTTGTCGCTCGGAGGATGCCATCGATGGTATTCTGCCCGGTCCCGTAGCGATTATCAAAGTAGTGCTTGGTCGGCGTATCGTTCACGGCGATCACGGGGAAGCGCAATAATTTATCGGCCGCGAGCGCTCTGGCGCGTACAACTCCACTGGTTGTCTCCTCGATACCAGCAACCACGCTTCCTCCTGCCGGGCTGTTGTGCAGCGCAATGATAAGATCAGCGCCATCATCCATCACCAGATGCGGATCGATGGCGAGCGCTTGTTTGATGTGGCACTGATAGGTCGGCAGATCCTCGCCATATTGAGCATAGACATGGATGCCATCTTCCACCAGTGCTGCACAGACATCATCTTTTGTGGACAACGGATTAGAAGCACTGAGCGCTATCTCTGCTCCTCCTGCCTGAAGAGCGGAGAGCAGCACGGCTGTCTCGGTGGTGATATGGAGCGAGGCGGCAATGCGCTTGCCGCGAAAAGCCTGCTCGGTGGCAAACTCTTCCTTGAGTTGATTGAGAACTGGCATATGACGAGATGCCCATTGGATGCGCTGATGGCCGCGTTGGGCCAGCGCGAGATCACGAATATCGTAACTCACGAATTATCCCTTTCATTTGCTATTGTCGGGCCACTATTAAGTTTGGAGAGTTAGGCGACGCGATGGCCGCCGTTGGTCTTCCACAGTCGACGCTGTTTGCGCTCCTCCCAGGCCAGCCAATCATCTTGATGTGATGGCATGGCAGAGGGAAGCGCTGGCAACGGCGTAGCAAAACCCATGAGGCGTTGATGCGCGAAATAACCGCCAAACACAGCGAGTAGTGCTGTGTTAGAACTCACCACTGCCTGAGATGATGTCGCCAGCATTCCTGCCAGCGCTTCCTGTTCATCGCGGAGGAGCAGAATCGTCTCCGCTGCCTGCATGCTCTGTTCGACGCGCGTATATTGATGGATGACGCAACCACGCTCCTGCGCTGCAATGAGCAGATGAGCGAGTTCCGCTTGAATATGCGCCGGCGCCGCCAGAGTTATGGAAGTATGAGCCTGCTCGATCATGTTTTGCACCCTTGCCAGCACATGCTGCGGGCCACGCACGACCCAGAACTCGCCACTGCTATCAGTTCTGCTCAGGGCGGCAATTGAGGTGGTGAGCGCGTTGAGCGTTGCCTCCATCGTCGAGCGAACGTGAGAGAGGAATTGTTGTGGCTCCTGTGCGCTATAGCGTGGCGGATCGCCAGGCTGCACAAGCGCCAGTCCCTTCTCCGTCAATCGCTCCATAATTTCGTAGCTGCGCGAGAGAGGCACCTGCGAGTATTTTCCCACTTCATAGCCTGTGAGTGGTCCCCGCGAGAGCAGGGTATAATACGCCTCGGCCTCGTATTTGTTTAATCCGAGTTGTTGTAACAGTTCAACTGTCGTCATTGCTATCTCCAAATTAGTAACCCCTGTGATGGTTACTAGTGTACACGGAAACTCTGGAAATTGCAAGCAAACGGTTGGGGATTGTCAACAGGCGGGAAAAAGTGGATGATTGCTATCAGAGGGCTATGCCCACCGAACATGCTATCTATGAGCGGTGGGCACAGTGTGAGTCAGGTCGGGGCGGAGCACTCCTAACACTTCGCGTTTGAGGGCGAGAAATTCTTCGCTCAACACGAGATGATCCCAGGTGCGCGGTCGGGGCAGCGTAATGGGAAATTCTGCCGCGATTCTGCCAGGGCGAGCGCTCATGACGATAACGCGGTCGGCAAGCAGAATCGCCTCTTCGACATCATGTGTGATGAAAAAGACGGTCGATTGCATCGTTTGCCAGAGATCGAGCAGAAAGCTTTGCATATCGTTGCGCGTCTGAGCATCCAATGCGCCGAACGGTTCGTCCATCAGGAGGATTTTGGGCGAGACAATCAGGGCGCGGGCAATTGCATTAGCGAGTTCATCAGCGCCCGTTTCTGCCGTTTGAGCTGGGTGAGAGTATGTCTCGTTGTCTTGCGTTGTCATGTTTTACCTCGCAAAAAGAAGGGCGCTATACTTCAAGAAAAAGCTCCTGATTATCGACCGTCAAGGCATAGGTTTTGACGCGTAGACGCTCCGGGGCCGCTACGCAGGTGCCATTGGTGACATCGAAGCTAAAGCCATGCCAGGGACAGCGTAGAAGCTCACCCTCTCGTTCATAGTGAAACGCCTCTCCGGGCTGGCTGGCCCTCGTCTCGCCGACCAGTGCACCATCGCCGAGCGCCGCATGCTGGTGGGGGCAACGACCATAGATCGCGTGAAATTCACCTTGCTTGCTATGCACGACCACAATGGGGAGATTTTTGATGGTATAGCTCCGTTTCTCCCCGCGTGGGATATCTTCTATGTGGCAGACGCGATATCTCATAAGTCCGCTCCTAGCTTGCGCGCATAGAGATCTCGGGCGTTTTCGTAGAGGATGCGGCGGCGCAAATCGGCGGGCAATTCTGCCGGGATGGACTCTTCGGGTGCGTCGAAGTCCCAATGGGGATAATCGGTTGAAAAGACAAAGAGCCGGTCCGTGCCGAGCATATCGATCAGCCGCAGCCAGTTAGCGGCGCTAAAATCCTCTGTTGGTTGCGTCGAGAATTTCACGCGCTCAAGGATATGTTTGGAGGGAAGTTGCTTCACCCAGGGAATTTCCAGATGCAGCGATCGATAGTTCTGATCAAAGCGCCAGAGCAGGTGGGGGAGCCAGCTAAAGCCACTTTCGATAATGGCAAATTGTAGCTCCGGGAATTTGTCGAAAACGCCGTTGCAGACAAGGCTCGTCAGCATCGACATGGCTCCCTGTGAAACGTTAACGTGCCATTCGATATAATAGCGACCCTTCCCCAGCGTACTTTTGAGCGGATCTGAATGGTGGAAGGCTACTACCAAGTTGTGACGTTGGGCTGCTTCAAAAATGGGATGGTAAAAGGGATCGCCGTATGCATCGCGACCGATGGGCAAAAGCACCTGTATCACTGTGGAATTGATTGAGAGATTAGCATATTGAGAGCATAGTATAAAAAAGGTTTGAGGAGTAGTTTTGCAAGAAATTGTATTGTTACAATCAACGGAGAATGAGCGAACAAATATCGCCCTCCGAGCCACAATTGGCATTTTCGAGCAGGCCTTTCCGGGGCAGATACGGGCCTGTTATATCGAAGGCAGTTATGCCGATCAGAGCGCCGTCTTCACCAGTGATATTGATCTGGTTATCGTTTTGAAAGGGGAGGCAAGCGGAGGGCAAAAACGAGCCGATGCGCTGGCCCGGCATTGTTGCGCGCTGAGTGCCGTTGAGTTAGATATCGGCGTTGCGGATGAAAACACGTTGGCGGTTGGCGTGCCTCCCTATTTCAAAATGGGGAGCCTGCTCATCTATGGAGAAGACATTCGCGATGAGCTGCCGCTGGTCTCTTTGCCACAATGGACCCGCGATCGCATGCATAGCTCGCTCTGGCGCACCGTCCATCTATTCAATCGTCCGACAGTGATACAGTATCCGCTGGATTATCCTGATCCTCTCGACGAGTTCTACGGCTATGACCGTCGCAAACTCCGCCTGCCTGATGGTAAAGAGGTGAATTGTACCAGAGATCTCATCCGGCTAACAGGTTGGTCAGCGACGGCTCTGTTGGCATATCGAGCCGGGCGGTACGTGACGCGGAAAAGCGAGTGTTACAGGGCATATCAGGAGAGCTTTCAGGACGAGTGGGGGCAACTGTTGGAGGATATCTATATCTATTGTCGGGGTAAATGGCACTATCTCCTCCCAGCGGACCATGCCGAGCGCCGCAAACTGCGCGAGATTTGTGCAAGAACCCTGGCTTTTGAGAATTATTTCTTGCTTGTCTATAAAGAGTTTCTCCTGTCCGAATTACAGGCAGAGGATGTAGAGGGAAGGCGTATGGCGTTGTGGGTGTTAGATCGAATTGCATATCAAGATGAGGAGATAGAGCTTGCTGTGGCGTTGGCGAAAAGCGCTGGATGACCGCAAATATGGGAGAGGCGATGGCTGGTCCTCGCCCGGCTTCCCAGGGACGTGGGGACAGAAAACAGGCGAGGACCAGCCATCGCCTCTCCCATATTCGGGTAGCGCTCGCCGCTCCATTTATTGATGGCATCAATGAGCGAAAATCAGCTAACTAACCGGTTTGTTTTCTCGCACCAGCACCTTGTCGATGCGCCTGCCGTCCATATCGACGATCTCAAAAACGAAATTATCGATCACTACTTTATCGCCAACCACAGGGATCTTGCCGATGTGGGCCAGGATCATACCAGCCAGCGTGTGATAGTTGGGATGTTCATTCGCTGGGAGAGACGGCATGCCCAGCTTTTCACGAACCGTCTCCTGATCTGTCATGGCATCAACCAGCCAGCTACCATCGTCGCGCCGGACAAAGGCGTTGTTTTCAGGTTGATCGTATTCGTCTTGAATCTCTCCCACCAGTTCTTCCAGCACGTCTTCCAACGTGACGAGACCGATTACTTGACTGTATTCATCGATCACAATAGCCAGGTGAATGCCTTTGCGCCGGAAAGTGGTCAGCAGATCGTCTACATGCTGATATTCGGAGACAAAGAACGGGGGGCGAGCCAACTTGCGCAGATCCACGTCGCCGCCTTGCGCGCGGGTTTGCAACAGATCTTTGGCATATAGCACGCCAACGATGTTATCAAGCGAATCTTCGTAGAGGGGGAGGCGGCTATTGCCGGAACTGAGAAAGGTCTCGATCACGGCATCCAGCGGCGTGTCTACCTCAATCGCTGAAATTTCGGTGCGCGGCGTCATGATTGTGTTCACTGGGCGGTCCGTAAAGCGGAAGATGCGCTCAATAAACTCTTCCTCCCCTGCTTCGACGGCACCACTTGAGGTCGCCTCATGAGTAAGATAGACGATATCTTCTTCTGTGACCTCTTGCGAACGTTTGACATTTTGCCCAAGTAGCCGCAAAACCAGATTAGAAGAAAAGGTCAACATTGCTACAACCGGACTGGCAATCTTCGATAGCGTCACCATAAACGGCGCAACCAGCGTGGCGATGCGCTCGGCTGTTTGGAGCGCAAGGCGCTTGGGGACCAGTTCGCCAAGTATCAGCGAGAAATAGGTGATAAGGACAACCACACTGCCCAGCGCCAGTGTGTTTGCGTAAGGGGCAAGCGGCGGAATGGTTGTGAACCATTTTGCGAGGGGGCCGCTGATGCTGGCACCACCGAAAGCGGCGGCCAGCGTGCTGATGAGTGAAATGCCAATCTGGACGGTTGAGAGGAAGCGGTCGGGATTTTCTGCCAGATCAAGCGCCTGTTGTGCGCCTTTCTTGCCCAGATCTGCCTGCTGTTGCAGACGGCCACGACGCGCGGACACAATCGCAATCTCGGAGGCGGCAAAGAAACCATTGGCCAGGATCAGCACAAAGATGATGATGATTTCGACGCCCATAAAATCAGCCATAATGATATGAATATCCTTTGCAAAATGGTATGTGCATGCGAATGAAAGATTTCTTATCGCCGTTATATTCTAACATAGCAAGCGTCCCGCTGAAAAACTGTTCAATCGCGAAAATGTCAATATAAGGCGTATCTTAGAGGCCAGCGTGTCGCCTGCCACGCAAGCGGGCCCGGCTGGTATTTTGCTCCGTTTGTTGGGCCGTTGCGTGATTGGCGATAAGTGCAAGAGTAGCGAGAAAAACCTGCATTTCATCTGAACCCACAAGTTCGGCCCATTCTTTCTGTAATTGAAGGGTAGCTGAGCTTGCTACTTCGTATGTTAACCAGCCGCGCTCACTGAACTGGACAAGTGTGGCCCGACCATCATGAGCGTCGGGAACGCGCTCCACATACCCTCGCTCTTCTAGATAGTCTATCAGATAGATGGCCGAAGCTTTGGCAATGCCTGCACGATCTGCCAGTTCGCTAACATGAAGACCGTGCGGAACAAGGTTTCTAAAGATGGAGAGGTGGGCTGGGCGAATATCTTCAAATCCTGCCTGATGTAGAGAGGAAAGAATGCAATTAAGTATAGCCTGCAAGACGGTATTTATATGTAGCCCCATTAAAGAAACGTCTGGATGTTGATTGGAAGTCATGGTTTTTGTCTCCTGACCCTTGACAAACTAGGTAGATTTTCTTACTATTCTATCATAATAGATTTTGGTAGAAAATCTACCTAGTTTGTCAGGAGAGATAGGAGAAAATTGATGAGTACCGCATCATTTGATCAGACACAATATAAACTTGCGCAACGCCAGAGTTGGGATAGTGTAGCTTCTGGTTGGCTTACCTGGTGGGAGACATTTGAACAGGCAGGGCAGACTGTTAGCGATCATCTGATTGCCCTGGCTCGAATTGCACCCGGCCAGCAAGTGCTTGATATTGCCACTGGCATTGGAGAGCCTGCTATGACTGCTGCTCGTCAGGTCGGCCCGACAGGGGGTGTAACTGCTTTCGACCTATCTCCACAAATGGTGATGATAGCCCGGGAGCGAGCGGCTGCTCTTGACATACAGAATATCGTTTTTCATGCAGGTGATGCTGAACAGCTTGATCTACAGGAGGCCTCTTTTGATGCTATATTGTCTCGTTGGGGAATGATGTTTTTCTCCAATCTTGTCCCCACATTGGATAGTATGCGGCGGAGATTGAAAAGAGGTGGTCGATTGGCTGCGGCCGTCTGGAGTACGGCGGAGAGAGCACAAGTTGCCAGCCTACCTTTGATAGTTATAGGTCGGCATATTCAATTGCAACCACCAGCGCCAGGAACACCTGGTCCTTTTAGCCTGGCTGATATCGGACACATTGACTAATGCTTTTGTACAAGCTGGTTTCGCTGATGTGCAATGTGAACCAATGACCGTTTTATGGGAGTTCACCAGAGCTGAAGACTTTACATGCTTTCATCAGGACATAGCTCCTCCTATTAAAGCTATGATTGCTCATTTGAGTTCTGAACAACAAGCGAATATATGGCGTGAGATTACGGAAGCAGCTCGGCTTTATACCATAGCGGATGGAAGAGTCCGGGTGCCGGGAGAAATCATTTGTGTGGTCGGGCAACGCCAGCAGTAGGATGATCTAGAAGAAGGTATGGCATTATCAAGAGGAGTGATGCCATACCTTCATTTTGCGAAGTGCGTGTACTATTTCTTGTCAATCGCCTGAGCGATAATTTCCGAAATGTCCTCGATCTTGAGCTTTTCTTCCGCCTCTACGCCTTTGACTCCATCCTCAAACATCGTGATGCAGAAGGGACAGGCGGCAGCCAGCACTTCGGCATTGGTTGCTAGCGCCTCGTTCACGCGGGTCTGGTTGATGCGCTTGCCGATCTTCTCCTCCATCCAGGCACGACCGCCACCACCGCCACAACAGAAGCTCTTGTTACGGTTTCTGCCCATCTCTGTAACGCCGTTGCTATTAAGAACGGTCAGCACCCGGCGCGGCTCGTCGTAGACATCGTTGTAGCGTCCGATGTAGCAGGGATCGTGATACGTGAGCTTGCGTTTATCGAAGCCTTCGGGTAGGTTCAGCTTGCCATCGGAGAGCAGCTTATCAATAAACACAGTATGGTGTACAACATCATAGTTGCCGCCAAGCTGCGGATACTCATTTTTGATGGTATTGAAGCAATGGGGCAGGCCGTGATGATCGTGCGATGCTTCTCGACATGATCTTCAGTCTGTCCATTCTGCTCGTGACTGTCGGCAGCCGTGTTAAAGCCATAACCGTTGAGCGTCTCGATATTCATCTGTGCCTGCATCTGCCACAGATATTCGTTGCCGATGCGCCGCGCAGGATCGCCCGTGCAGGATTCCTCTGGACCCAGGATGGCGAAGTTCACGTTGGCGGCTTTCAGAACTTTGGCAACCGAGGTTGCAACCTGTTTGTTACGCTGATCGAACGATCCCATGCAACCGACCCAGTAGAGCACGTCGGCGTCGGGATTCTCACCCATCAGCGGAATATCCAGGCTGGCTGCCCAATCAGCGCGCGTATCGTTGCTGATCTCCCAGGGGTTGCCGTTGCGCTCAATGTTGTTAAACAGCGACGTAACCTCAGATGGAAAATCGCTCTCCTCCATCACCAGCGAGCGGCGCATATCGATGATCTTTGGCACATGCTCGATGGAGACGGGGCAGATCTCCATGCAGGCCATACAACTGGTGCAGGCCCACAGCGCATCTTTGGAGATGATCCCGCCAATCATTGGTTCGTGATGCGCTTCCTGCTCTTCCGCTGTTTTGTCGGCTTTGATGCCTGCAATTCCCAGCTTGCTATAGAGCGTATGCTCGCCGAGAATTGCATCGCTTTGCACAAAGAGCGCCTCTTTGACACCCAGAATGATCTCTTTCGGAAAGAGCGGCTTGCCCGTATTAGTGGCGGGGCAAACCGTGTTGCAGCGCCCGCACTCGGTACAGGCATAGCCATCGAGCAGTTGCTTCCAGGTGAATTGCTCGGCTTTGGAGACCCCGTAGTCCTCGCGCTCTTCGAGATCCTCCAATAGCGGCAACGCGCCCTTTGGCTGGTAGCTGCGGAAAAAGACGTTGAACGGAGTTGCCAGCAGATGCAGGTGCTTGGAGCGTGGCAGGTAGATCAGGAAGCCCAGCACCGTCAGCATATGCAGCCACCAGAAGCTACGATAGGCGATGGCACTCGTTTCTGTGCCGGCGTTTCTAATGACGGGAGAAAAAAACGCGCCCATTGGCGTCCAGGCCGCGCCATTGCTGGCGACGTACTCGAAGCTCTCGACAAGGGCCAGCGTCGCAATCACCAGAAAGATCAGGCCCAGGATGATATAGCCGTCCCAGGGACCGTGCAGGAAGCTCTTGAGCTGGGCCGGGTGAAACACCGCCCGGCGAATGGCGAAAAGGATCAGTGCGATCAGGACGAGGACGATAAAGGCATCCAGCAGGGCCGCGAAGACATGGTTGTCGCCCAGCAGCGGCAGGGAGCTATTGAATGCTCCCAGGATCAGATTGAGCAGACCGAACTGGATAATGATAAAGCCCCAGAAGGTGAAAAAGTGGGCAATACCAGGAAGAGGATCGCGGAGCACACCTCTCTGGCCCAGCACCATCAGGAAGAAATCACCGATACGCTCATCGATGTGGTCGTTGCGCTTCTCCTTTCGGGCCTTTGCCAGCAATGTGACCAGCTCACCAACGCGAAGGCCGAAGAGGATGAGCGCGGCCAGGAAGATGATGATAAAGATCGTTGTGCCGATCCATCCTCCGGTCGGCGAGATTGCAGGGGGCGTCATAATGCGAAACCTCCGTCTAGAAGCTGGACGGCGCGGTTGTTGTCGTGGCAGGCGATCATGCTTGTCTCTTCTTCATCATCGCCTGCACTGGATAACCGCTCACCTTTGAGCGAGGGCACCTAAAACAGGCACCCTGATAATTATATGCCTGACGCAAAAGCATTATAACACTATGCTTTGCGTTTCTTGATCTCCTCTATCAGAGTGGGCAGGATCGTCAACGCGTCGCCGACCACACCAAGATCCGCGATTTGTAGAATTGGCGCGTGTTCATCTTTATTGATGGCGACGATGTATTTAGAACCCTTCATGCCGGCGAGGTGCTGAATCGCGCCGCTGATGCCACAGGCAATATAGAGCGTGGGCTTGACGGTTTTGCCGGTTTGTCCGACCTGATAGCTATAGGGAAGCCAGCCAGCATCCACAATCGCACGTGTGGCACCCGGAGCGCCACCTAATGCGCTGGCAAGTTCTTCAACCAGACGATAATTTTCCGCTTTGCCCAATCCGCGTCCACCGCTAACAACGACGTTGGCATCTTCCAGAGCCGGGCCTTCGCTGGCAACCTCAACGGTATCAAGAACTTTGATGGCCTGTGCCTGAGTGCTGAAAGAGACGTTGAGCGTTTCGATTTCGGCCTGCCGACCTTCATAGCGTTCCAGCGAGAACGCTTTGGGGCGCACCAGAACAATACCAGTACCACCATGAGGATGCGTGGCCGTCACGACGTTTTCGCCACCCCAGGGAACCGTCACCTGCACGCTCTCGCCATCAAACGTCAGGTCCGTTGCATCGGTAATCAGGCCGAGGTTGTTGCGCACCATCAAGCGAGCCGCGATATCGCGCAATTCATACGTGGTAGCAAGCAGGAGCAGTGCGGGTTGATGTTGCTGTAGCAAGTTGCTCAGGGCTTCAACGGCAGGTAGCGTCAGATAGTTATCGTAGGTAGCTTCGGCGTGTACATATACCTTTTCAGCGCCATACTCGCCCAGCGTTGGCGCAACCTCAGTTGCAGCTGCACCCAGTACAATCGCCTCGGCGCGTCCAAGCTTTGCCGCCTTCCCCAATACTTCCAGTGATGAGCGCACCGGTTGACCGTTTTCTAGCTCTATCAACACCCAGATCATCTTTGACATGTTGTGCTTCTCCTCACTTAAAGTAACTGATAACGCTGTAAGAAATCGCCGATTTTCTGTGCCGCACTGCCATCGTCCTTAATGATCTGACCGGCTGCGCGTGCTTCCGCTTTCCCAACGGTCAGGATGCGCTCGCGGGCACCAGCATCGCCAACCTGCGAGGCGTCGATGCCCAGATCGGCAATCTTTAACTGGCTGAATGGCTTCTTTCTGGCTCCCATGATGCCTTTCATTGTGGGGTAAATAGCGTCAAACGAGCCGCTGGCAATCGTGACGAGCGCGGGCAATGTGGTCTCGACGGTTTTATAGCCGGTGGGGATGACGCGTTTGATCACCGCTTTTGTGCCCTCCACCTTGATTTCGCGGGCAAAGGTTAGCTGTGGGATGCCCAGAAACTCGGCGATGCCGCCGGGAACCATGCCGGTATAGCCATCGGTACTCTCGGTCGAGCAGAAGATCAGGTCTGCTCCTTCCTTTTTAATCACGCTTGCCAGTACGCGTGCAGTTGCCAAGGCATCGGAGCCAGCCAGCGCGGAATCAGTCACTAGAATAGCACGGTCGGCCCCCATCGCCAGGGCGCGGCGCATCCCCTCTTGAGCGCTGGTTGGACCCATGCTCAGGGCGATCAGTTCGCTATTGCCAAGTGTATCACGGAGCTTGATTGCGGCGGAGATCGTGCTTTCGTCTCCCGGATCAAGGATGAGCGAGACACCGGTGCGCACGAGATGTTTTGTATCTAGATCGAGCTTACTGACAGTGGTGTTCGGGTCAGGTACTTGTTTTATGCAGACAATAATCTTCATTGGTAATGTACCTCGTCTTTTGATGTTGTAGGACGTAGGAAGGCAGGAAACAACAGTGTTTCCCATTGTTTCCTTATTGTACCTGCCGCAAAAAGAGGGTGTCAATGTAACCAGCTAACAGCCAGCTGCCTTTCAGTTTACGCGAAATAGAAAGAAGAGAAGATCTTGCCATCTCGCACGCAAGATCCTCTCTCGTGACGGACGCCTTATCTAGAAGGCAGCGGTGCCGTTGGGTGTGCCAAGTCCGGTCGGACCATCGTAACCGGATTTGGCGGTACAGAGATAGGAGCCGCCGCAACTGCCATTGCTCCCGCTCGTCACGTCGTATAGATTGCCAGTGTGGCTATAGAGCGACGAGGCTGCATTGACGCTGCTGGCGTTTCCTGCCAGGGCATAGACGCTGGCAATGATGGGAGAGGAGACGCTGGTGCCGCCAAAGACCAGCCAGCCACCAACGCCGCCGTACGTATCGTAGACCGAAACGCCGGTGTTCGGATCGGCAATAGCTGATACGTCGGCCACTGTACGTCGGGTACAACCTGTGTCGGTTTGCCAGGTTGGTTTCGTGATATAGGCGCTACAGCCGCTACCAGCGCCACTCCAGGCCGTCTCGGTCCAGCCGCGTGTGGTGCTGCTCTTGCTCAGCGAGGTGCCGCCAACAGCTACGACCGTTTTGTACGCTGCCGGGACTTCGACGCCGTACCCGTCATCGCCGGAGCTGGCTGTAATAACAACTCCTGCGTGGTTGTAGTAGGATGAGTAACTGTTCTCGCTGCTGGACTCGCTCCCACCGTAGCTGTTGCTCACCGTGTTTGCTCCCAGCGATACAGCGGTGTTGACCGCCGTTCCCAGGCTGGTAAACGACGCTGAGGACGATTCGACTAATAAGATATGGCAATTGGGGCAGATGGCGCTTACCATATCCAGATCAAGCGAGATCTCTTCCGCCCAACCGGTGTTGCTGCTGGGATAGCTGGTGCCGCCGTTCTGATTGACCTTTTTGAAGCAGCCATTGGCCGCTGTACAGGCTGGCAGGCCAAATTGTGCGCGGTAAACGGCCAGGTCCGTTTCCGCATTAGGATCGTTGTATGCATCCACAATCGCGACCGTTTGCCCGTTCCCGCCAGTCGAGGTGGGCAGATTGTAAGCGGATTGCAGATCAGATGGATTTAAGCCGCCAGGAGCGCTTGCATTGGGCGTCACTTCCTGATTAGTGGCGTTGGTCATACTGTCGAGCTGAATTGCGAAACACTGTGCAAAATTGAGAACGGTGGCGCTACAAACACGATGAGAACGGAATACAGGCGTATGCTGCTGTGCTAACACCGGTGCGGAGGCGCTTAGCAGGCCAAAAGATATAAGGAATGCTAAGCAAAAAGCTGTGGAGAAAAAACGTCTCAAGTGTGTTTTCCCTTTCTTTTAAATCAACATGACAACTGCTCATACCTTCGACCTTAGGAGGCGGAATAATCTCATATGAGCTTGTTGTACTGCAAAAAAGAATACAAGGAAAGTGAGAAAACAGGCATAGAGGCGTATAGGAATGCGAGATGACATCCATGCCCAAAGAGTAATACATCCCTGTCAGCATAATCTAGAGCAAACACTGCATTGTCCCTGAGTCGTTATTCATCGTTTAAATCCGACTCTACAATATAGTGTGGCACCTTGCTCCTAAGAAGAATTATAAGCATAAACGCGTAAATGTCAATACTTACAGGTAAATTCGGTCAAGAGCAAAAGAATACGTTTGCTATCTACTTGAATCCTGAGATAAGATGAAAGAGACGAAAAAATCTTGTTCTGTTCAAGGAAGGAATAGTAGTCATGGAAACACGGCAGTTAGGCAATAGTGATTTGCAGATTACCCCGCTCGGTTTTGGGACGTTTGCACTGGGTGGCGTGGGCTGGGCAGCTTCCTGGGGACCACAGGATGACGATGCATCGGTTGCCAGCATTCAGCGCGCGCTTGATTTAGGCATGAACTGGATCGATACAGCGGCTATTTACGGCGTGGGCCATGCTGAAGAAGTGGTGGCGCGTGCTGTGAAGGGGCGTGCATCGCGGCCTTATATATTTACTAAATGCTCTCGTATCCCCAATCCTGATGGAACGATTCGCGGCGTCTTGAAGGCAGATTCGATCAGACGCGAGTTGGAAGATAGCTTGCGTCGCTTGCAGGTGGATGTGATCGATCTGTATCAAATTCACTGGCCCAATCCTGACGAGGATATTGAAGAGGGATGGACCACGCTGGCTCAGTTGAAGGCAGAGGGGAAGGTGCGTCATATTGGTGTCTCGAACTTCAATGCCGATCAGTTGCGGCGCGCACAGGCGATTGCTCCCATTACATCCTTGCAGCCACCCTATTCGCTGAATCGACGTGAGATTGAGAAGGATGTGCTGGATTTCTGCCTGAAGAACAATATTGGCGTCATTGTCTATTCTCCAATGGCTTCGGGCTTGCTCACTGGCAAGTGGACGACCGAGCGCGTGAAAAGCCTGCCCTCATCGGATTGGCGCTCCCGTAGCCCGGAGTTTCAGGAGCCGCGTTTCTCGCGCAACCTTGAACTGGCGAAGCTGTTGCAGAACATCGGTGAGCGGCACAATCAAAACGCTGGCGCAGTCGCGATTGCCTGGACGCTCCGCCATCCCGCTGTCACTGGCGCTATCGTTGGTGGCCGCCATCCTGAGCAGGTCGATGAGATCATCGGGGCCGGTGATTTCAGGCTCAATCAGGAGGAACTGGCAGAGATCGAGCGCTTTGTACAGGAGCATCCATAGGCCTATATTGAGAAGGGGAGAGCGTTCGCGAGGGCGTTCTCTCTTTCTATTGTTTGTCCTGCCGTGCCCGTTGCCGTCCAGTCCTGATTGCAAAGAAGACGGCCAGCAGACCGGCAAAACACAATGGGAGGCCCATAGCAGAACTACCTGTCCTCATCCACAGAATGGCACCTACCATTTCGAGGATAAGGCCACCCACAAACAGGACCGTAATGCCCAGCGGCGACGTTTCAAATTGGTTGTGCACTTCCTGCCGTTCATACACCAGTGCAGGGCTGCTCACCTGCTCTTCTGATGTGGCTTCCAGGGTCGGAGAGGGCACCTGTTCTTCTGATGTGGTCTCGATGGCCGAATGTAAGGCGCTATATAGCTCCTCGATCTTCTGGCGAGAGGCGCGAACATAGACTTTTCGCCGCCCCGAGTTGATCTGTAGCTCGCGAAACAATGGTTCAAAGCTTTTTTTGCGTAGGGAGACACCCGTAATAGAGGAGAGGGGAAGGGCATCGAGGAAGAGACGTTCGCGGGGAAAGCTCACGAAATAGTAGCCAAAGAGCCGTTGATTAGTCAGTACGATATCGCAGGCCGTACTCGCGTTCCCCTGTCCAGCATCCCATATGCCCGGAATCGTGGCGAGCGGCTGTTCATCCTCCTGTAAATGTTTGCGCAATCCTTTTAGATTCGCCAGTATTTTTTCGGCTACAGTGGCCTTGCCAGGCATAATATGATCTCCTCTCTTTGTCTGGAGGCATTATAGCACAGAGTCTCTCCAGAGAGCAGACGAATGGCGGCAGAAATTGGTAGAATGAAGGGGAAAGGATTTCGCCCGATGAGCTACGAGAAAACCTATGGAGATATGGAGTTAAGATGACACAACAACCAGAGAGCAGTGCCGATGTTGCAGCACAGAAGCGAAAAGGCTTGATCAGTAAGAGAGTTACTGATCATCTGGCGAATGAGCGCACGTTCCTGGCCTGGATGCGTACGGGATTGGCGACGATCACGTTTGGCTTTGTCGTTGAACGCTTTGGCCTGCTGCTACGCGAATTGGGCCTGAAGAATGCGCCGGTTCCTCTGACTACCGTTCATTATTCTTCCGTGCTTGGAATCGCTCTCACGATTCTTGGTGTGATTTTAATTGTGGTGGCGCTTGTTAACTTTTTGCATATTCGCAGCTCCATCGATAAGGAAGATTTTCATCCGCAAGTCGCGTTTGCCGTCCTGTTAACCATTCTGGCAAGCCTGATCGGGATCACGCTTGCCTTTTATCTGTTGACGACGGCATAGGTGCCAAGTGCAATGAGCAAGATTGCTGCTCATTGTTGCTCTTCTAGCGATCGGGCTACCGTATCAGAAATGACCACTACATCATGCCCATACTGTACGATCTTATCGGCTGCGAGTGTGGGATAGTGGCCGGTGAGACGTTCGCGCAGGTTACCCGTTAGCTCCAGGGCAGCGATCTGTATATTGCCCGGGGAACTGATCTCGATGAGGATGTTTCTGATGGTGCCAACCAGTGTCCCTCCCTGGCTCAGTACCCGGTAGTTCTGTATCTCCTTGCCAAATGGGAAGGTGGCCAATCCTTTATCGCTTTCCTTTAACAGCGCATCTTCATTTAAGAAGGTGACTGCATGCTCTCCCAACCCATTGACAGTACTTGTCGGAAGGAGATGATGACCAAAGAGACCAGTTTTTACCTGAAATGCATGTATGATGCCACTTTGAGGATCGAAAAGAAAATCGTCAACGGTGCCGACCTTTTTTCCTGTATCGATGGCGACGGCGGCCAGACCTGCAATGTCGCTCCATTTGTGGATAGTTGGACTGCTCTCCATATGCATGCTCCCTGCCCGGTGTATTCTTCGTTGAGGGCAGGCCCGTTGCTTGCTCTAGAACGGACCTGCTATGTGTTACACGCTATTACTAACGTGAGGGCTTCAATAGTTTATGATAGAGTCCCAAAAGCAGAAAAGTGGGAGGCCACTGCCCGACAAAGATGCTCCAGTCTTTCCTATCTGACAGGAACAGGATAGCAGATGTGATAATGGAGCCAAGCGCAGCCCAGTACCACACCTGTGCAGGAATCTGGTCGGTGAGAGTGAAGTACTGTTCCTGAGCGTCGGTTGCTCCTGTCGATGGAGGAATGTCAATTTTTGCCATGTCGTATTTTCCTTTCGTACTATTATTCGCATTCTTTTACCGAAAACACATATTTCTGGCGTCTCATAACCTACCCAACACACGTTTTTGCTAATAACAAGGATACAATCTTTAACCTTGAACAACCTGTGCCTTTGACTTTCTGCGAGAGACGTTTTACTATCTTTAGCGAAGATATATCATCTCTCACTTATCTCTGTTGGCGCTTGGAAGCCAGGAAAGAAGATCAAATGAAAGACGCTGCATCTCAGCCTGCATGGAAGGTGTGGGTGAAAACGAGCCGCCCCTTTACCTTGACGGCCTCGCTTAGCCCGGTGCTGGTGGGGACCGCTATTGCAGGGTATGAAGGAACATTTCACATCGTCACGTTTCTGGTGACGCTGTTGTCGTGCCTGTGTTTGCAAATTGGCACCAATTACTTTAATGAATACTTCGATTATCGCTATGGCCTAGATCACGAGGGATCATTGGGTGCATCGACCGTGATCTTTCGTCAGGAGATGACGGCGGCTCAGGTGCTTGGTGGCGGAATCGCATGCTTTGCCGTTGCAACCTTGTTGGGGATCGTCCTCATTTTTCTCGTGGGTCCGGCAATCATCCTTTTCGGCCTGGGTGGTATGCTGATTGCGTACTTCTATAGCGCCCGACCCTTCAAATTCGCCAGTCGCGGACTTGGCGATATTCTGGTCTATATCGCGATGGGCTTTTTGATGACCTGGGGATCGTACTATGTGCAGATTCATCAATGGTCTTGGAGAGCGTTTGCCGCTAGCGTGCCCGTTGGCCTGCTGATTACGGCTATTTTGAATATGAATAATGTGCGTGACTACCAGGATGATCGGGCCGTCAACAAGAAAACGCTGCCTGTGCGCTTCGGCCTGAGATTTGGGCAGCGCTACCATGCCGTCCTGTTGATCGGTAGCTATGTAGCCGCCACCATCTTTGCTCTGACCGGCATTCTCCCCCTCTATGCGTTAGCTGTCTGGCTGACCTTTCCATTGGCGTTTACCAACGTACGTTCTGTGCTGACTGCAACGGATCGCAGCGCTTTTATCATCGGCATCAAGCGCACATCTATGCTGCAATTCCAGTTTAGCATTGTCCTCTCGCTTGCCATCGTTGTTGCCACTGTGCTTTCAGCCAGAGTTTGATAACGACCCATATATCGTAGTCGAGATTTATCACAGAGCGCTTGTCATGTGGTCTCCCCCGCGATAAATCGCTCGACTACAACATAGAATATCCCCTTCTCAGCGCTGAGAAGGGGATATTCTATGTCAACCGTGACAACGTTTGGCCTGATGTGATAAGTTAGTAGGTTAGGAAGCTGAAATGCGAGTGCCGTAAGATGTCAGGGCATCTCAAGCCAGTTTGCGAGAAAGGAGAGACTTTACCGGTAAACGCTACGACGGAACTGTACAATGAAGTAATAGTAGTGTCGATATGAATGAGCATAGAGGTATCAGTGGCGTACTGAAGAACGAGGAAGCGAGAACGATCATGAATAGTATCAGGCGCAACATTGTTATCGATACCGGTACAGAGAGGCCGTTGAGTCGTCGCGAGTTTCTTGTAGCGACTGCGGCAACGACAGGGACGTTTATGCTGGCTGCTTGTGGTAATTCAGGCACAACTCCTGGCACATCTCAGACAGGAGGCTCATCGTCGGCCACCAAGAAATATACGCTGGCGCTGATTGTGGGGGTCAAAGGCGATCCTTTTTATGTGACGATGCAGAAGGGGGCGCAGGCACAGGCCGATAAACTGGGGGTTACGCTGGTTGTGGATGGACCGACACAATTTAAGGATACCTTGCAAGTGCCCATTGTGGATGCGCTGACTGCTAAAAAGGTGGATGTGATCATCATTGCAGCCTGCGATAAACAATCTCTGATTGCTCCATTGCAGCGGGCAAACGATCAGGGTATCAAGGTTATTTCAGTGGATACCTTTATCGGTGATGGCGATTACACCAACGGTCCGATCAAATTTCCTCTCTCCTATATTGGTTCCGATAATGTTCAGGGCGGGAATATTGCGGGTCAGGCCTTGATTAAAGCCATTGGCGGGAAAGGGAGCATCTATATCCAGAACGTCACGCCAGGCATCAGTACCACCGATCAACGCGAGCAGGGCTGCAAGGAAGCTATTACCGCGACCAACGGAGCCATAAAGCTGGTAGGCGTAGACTATAACAACGATAGCGCCGCCAAAGCGACCCAACAAACTGCCGCGATGCTGCAAAGAATCTCCAATCTCTCCGGCATTTTTGGTACGAACCTCTTCAGTGCTGAAGGTGCCGCGCAAGCCGTCAAAAATGCCAATAAGCAGGGTCAGATCAAGATTGCCAATTTCGATGCGCCGGAGCAGGCGATTGCCGATTTGCGCAGCGGGGTTGTTGACCTCGTGATTGCCCAGAAACCAGCCGATATGGGCAGTACAGCTGTTCAATATGCCTTTGATGCGCTTAATGGCAATATGAGCAACATCAAGAAGCGCGTACCGACTGGTTATGTGGTCATCGACAAAACCAATGTTGATACGCCTGATGCTCAAAGTGCAATCTATAAGAGCAGCTAGTTTCTGGAGCAACCCTCCTCATCGTCGTGCATGCAGTGCGGAGCGATGGGTTGGTGGTTTGTGATGATCGCTTGTTCTCTCCCGCATCGCTTCGCCTGCTTTATTTGGGAAGAAGTGACAAAGATGCAACTGGCAAAAACGTTCTCGCAATCGACGCGACGCCCACTGGAGTTGATAAGTAAACTGTGGTCCTGGCTGTTCTTGTTCTGCCTGATCGTCTTTTTCTCGCTGGCCGGACCAGGGTTTTTTGATCTCTTCAATTTTCAGAGCATCGGCGCAAATATGGCGATTGCTCTGATTATGGCGTTGGGGCAAACATTTGTTATCATTGCGGGCGGTATAGATCTTTCTACTGGCTTTGTCATGGGCCTGTCATCGGTCGTGGCTGCTTTGACCATTACGCGCCTCAATCCGGCTACCCCCTTGCCTTTGTTGGTACTAGGTGGCATTGGAGCCGGTCTCGCGGCTGGTCTGATACCTGGTCTGATTAATGGCTGGCTTATCGCTCGTTTGCGCGTCCCACCGTTTATCGTGACGCTGGGCATGCTTGGCATTGCCGAAGGGATCGGTTTCATTTTTTCTGGCGGTGGGCAACCTGTGAGCGTACAGGTGAACGGCATTGGGCAATTGGGCAATGGCTATCTTGCCTACTACGTGCCAAACGCCGGCCTGAGCTTCTTTCATCTGCCAACTCCGCTCCCTCCTGGTGTTCGGCCTCGCGATATTGTGAATATTTTGCCCTATCCACTGGTCGCGCTCGTGGTGCTGGTTATCATCTGTCACTGGTTGTTGAGCAGCACGCGCTTTGGACGCCATACTTATGCGGTGGGAGGCAGTTCCCAGGCCGCATTACGTGCAGGAATCCCTGTGGTACGTCATACAATTATGATTTACCTGCTCTCATCACTGCTGGCCGCTATTGCAGGTATCCTATATGTTTTTCGCTATACCAATGGTGAGGCCAGTTCGGGTGATCCGCTCTTGCTCGAATCGATTGCAGCGGTGGTCATTGGTGGAGCGTCACTCTATGGAGGCGAAGGCACGATCATTGGCACGTTGATTGGAGCGCTGATTATCGCTATCATTCAAAATGGGTTGGTGATCATTGCTGTTGATCCATACTGGCAGTATGTCGCAGTTGGCGCTGTGATTATTCTGGCGGTGCTGGTCGATCAGGCCAGACGGCGCGTTGAAGCATAGGACGAAGAGCAGGAGGTGGCAGCTATGGCGAAGCCTGTTTTGCAGGTGAGAAATCTCTACAAGCATTTCGGTGGTCTGGTAGCGGTGGATCAGGTGAGCATGGAGGTCTATCCAGGCGAGGTAGTAGGTCTGTTGGGAGATAATGGAGCGGGCAAATCAACTTTGATTAAGCTTATTTCTGGGGTGCATCGGCCTGATGGTGGGCAGGTGATCTTCGATCAGCGAGAAGTCACGCTTGCATCGCCGTTGGAGGCACGCAAGCTAGGTATAGAGACGATTTACCAGGATCTTGCGCTCTGTGAGAATCTGGATGCCAGCGCGAATATTTTCCTGGGCCGCGAGCCGCTGCGCCGTCACCTGGGGCTTTTCAAAGAGCTAGATTCGGCGTATATGCTCAGGGAATCGCATAAGATTCTGGAGCAGCTTGATATCCAGATCCCCGACTTGCGCCGCCCAATTCGTCAGCTATCGGGAGGACAGCGGCAGGCTGTCTCGATTGCCCGCGCGGTCTACTGGAATGCTCGCTTAATGATTATGGATGAACCAACCGCCGCTCTCGGGGTGCCGGAGCAACTCAAAGTGTTGCAGCTTATCCGTACGTTGCGAGAACAAGGCGTGCCTGTCATCGTAATTAGCCATAATTTGCAGGATGTATTTGCGACCGCTGATCGCATCGTGGTGATGCGGCGTGGCAAAAAAGTTGGAGAACGTGCGATTGCAGAGACGAATAACAACGAAATCGTCGGTTTAATGGTTGGTTCAGACGTGCAACTATAACTCATCTTTGCTTGACATTCCAGCAAAAGCTATGTATCCTTGTATCTAGATTTAGATGATCTGTCCAGATTTAGAAATATGGAAATAGTGTCGTAGTCGAGCAATGTATCGCGGGGGGCAACGCCACAGACGCTTCAAACCTCCGCGATACATTGCTCGACTACGACATAAGGTTTATTTAAAGAACAAGGAGGGGAGAGCGGGTGAAGATCGAACCGTTTGCGCTTGAACGCTGGATGTCTGGCTATGAAATGCTGGTGGAGTGCGACTTGAGCGTTGGTGGGATTACGTCATTGACCATGAATGATCTGCTGGCACTGGAACCGGCCGCGCAGCGTGAACAGATACTTGATGGTCTGTTGGGAGCACGTCTGGGCTATAGCGAGGCGCGGGGTTCGCTGGAATTGCGCTCGGCTATTGCAGCCACCTATCGCAACTGTGGCCCGGAAAATATCCTTGTTACGACGGGGGCCATTGAAGCTAACTTTCTTCTCCTCAACGTCCTGCTAAACGCCGGCGATAGTGTTGTCGCGCCCGACCCCGCCTATCAGCAGCTTGCCAGCGTGCCACGCGCGATTGGTTGTGACGTTGCCCTCTGGAAGACTCGCCCTGAGAACGGTTTCCGTTACGATCTGCGCGAACTTGAACAACTGGTAACGCCACGAACGCGTCTGATCGTCGTCAACATTCCCCACAATCCGACTGGTGCTATTCTGCTCGAAGAAGAATTGAGGCATGTTTATGCTCTTGCCGAGTCGGTGGGGGCGCTCGTTCTCTGCGATGAGACCTATCGCTGGCTTGCTCTTGAAGGGAGCGATCCCTGCGCACCTCCCGTGTTCGATCTTGGTCCAGCTGGTATCAGCGTTGGTACACTCTCCAAGACGTTTGGCCTGCCCGGACTACGCATAGGTTGGATCGTCGCTCCTGAGCCGATTGTGCAAGCATGCTGGGCGATGCGCGATTATATTTCGCTCTGCCCCGGCACATTGAGCGATGCGCTGGCCTGTATCGCGTTTCGCCACCGTGAGCGCATTATGGCGCGCAATCAGGCGATCATTCAACAGAATCTTCAGATTGTGCAGGACTGGCTACAACAACAGCGTGGCGTCTTCTCCTGGCAACCGCCGCGTGGTGGGTTGCTCTCGATGATCCACTGCAACCTCGCTATGCCGTCGCTTGAGTTTGCAAACAGGCTGGCCGAGGAGTATAAAGTAATGTTTGTGCCGGGGATCAAATTTGGCTTTGAACATTATTTCCGCCTGGGACTCGGGCAACGTTCTGCGGTCTTCACCGAAGGACTGCAACGCACGAGTGCTTTTGTTGCTCAGTTACAGGCATCTGGCGTATCATCCATCGCGTGATGCAACATTTATTGCGAAATTAGATGATTTATCGGTAAAAATAAGGTCGGCGTCATTGGACCTGTTGTACGTAATGTTGCGTAGCTGTCGTTGCTCTTACTCTACATTTTTAAGGTTCTACCACATTCTATTTTTCAAAGGAGGCAACCTGTTATGCACTTATCTTCCTTCTTTTCTCGTAAGCGATCATACGTGATGCTGGCGAGCATGCTTCTTATGCTGCTCCTGACGGCCTGTGGCAATACGAATACTCAGCCCGCATCGCCTCCAAAGACCAGCGTTGCACCTCCGAGCAACCTGATGGTTCCGGGAACATTGAGCGTAGGCAGCGAGTTGACCTATCCGCCAAAGGAGTTTGTGGATACCGCGACCGGCAAACCGACTGGTTTTGATATCGACCTGATTACGGCAATGGCGGACCGTATGGGCCTCAAGACCAATATCGTCTCGACTCGTTTCGATACCATCATCGATGATCTCAACAACAAGCGTTTTGATGTGATCATTTCTGGTATGCATGTTACCCCGGCGCGCGAGCAGAAAGTGGATTTCATCAAGTATGTGCGCTCTGGTGAGTCCTTACTGGTATCAAAGGGAAATCCTGAGAATATCAAGTCATATACCGATCTGTGCGGGAAGAGAGTTGGTGTGCAGGGCGGCACAATTCAGCAAGATCATTTGAATGCGACCAGCACGCAATGCACGAAGAGCGGAAAGGCTCCCCTTGAAATCACCGTGTTGACTAGCCAGAACGAGGTGATCAATCTGCTGGTGAACAAACGTGTGGATGCGACACTCCAGGTCGATGCTGTCTCCTCCTACTACTTGAAGCAAAATTCTGGCACGCTCGAAGTCGCTGGCGAGATCGTCAATGCCGATCCTGAAGGCATTGCGGTACGAAAGGGCGATACATCGATGAATATAGCCATGCAGAAGGCGTTGGATGCCGTGAAAGCCGATGGCACATATAAAAAGCTGCTCGATAAGTGGGGATTGTCGAACGAGGCGATCTGATCGTTGTTTCGTCGAATGATGCGCTTCTGAAGGGATAATCGGGAGCGCATCATCTTTGTGTGTTGTAACAAATGCGGTGAGGGAGCGTAAAGAAATAGAGTAAAGCAGTGAAGCTATCTGTATTGGGAGTTGCCGATGTTTGAAGAGCAGCAGTTGCCGCAGGTGTATGCGTTGCTGGCCCGTATTGCCAGAGCTATCGTTGCGACGGTGGGGTCGCAATGCGAGGTGGTTGTGCATGATTTACGTACCCCTGAGCAGAGCGTCGTGGCAATGAGTGGCAATTTGACCGGGCGAGCTGTTGGTGCCCCAGTCCCGGACCCTGAAATGCTCCCCGGCAATCTCGGCATGTTTCAGGACGATATTCTCCGCGAGCATACCCGTACCTCCTCTGGTAGGCAACTAGTTTCCTCCACCGTCTGGGTGCGCAACGCAAAGGGGCAGATCGTGGGGGCCATCTGCATCAATATGGACTTTAGCGATTTGCGGCGGGCGCGCGACCTGCTGAATCAGGTGCTAGCTGAGCAAACGACGGAAACAACGACGAATGCAAGTTTTGAAACATTTGCAACCTCGCCCCAAGAGTTTGTGGCGATTGCCCTGCGCGGTGCTGTACAAAAGGTTGGAAAGGCCGTTCATCATCTGAATCGGCAGGACAAAATCGAGATTATTCGCGAACTGGAACTGGCTGGCGTCTTCCGTTTTCAGCATGCAATGGATATCGTTATGCAGGAACTCGGGGTGTCGCGGGCGAGTATTTACGCGTATTTGAAAGATATCAGGCAAGAAGAGGGAGAATCATATAACGAGAAACAAGCTTGAAAGCTTAATAATAAATGTATCATATGTAATTATGCTCAGAAATACGCTGATATAGAGAACGGCATAACCTGTGCAAAAACACGTTTTCTGCTAGGATTATTTTCTCCACTGTTCGGTGCTGCTACTCTGCTATGTTATACTGGCTCCACTGCGTACAGGCGCTTTACTGGCGGGAGGAGTCCTGCCGCCGAGAGAGGAACCATTGCGCCTGTGCTATTTTTGTTCCTCTCTTGCAACATATCTCCGTTGAGAAAGGAATTCTCAGTGAGTACGGTACCGCAAAACAATAACGATAGTATTTTGCTTCGGTTGTGGCCCTGGGTGGCGACGTTTTGTTTGCTTGTAACGCTGGTGAGCGCCGTTGCTACTGCGATCATGTATATTACCCACGCATCCAGTAGCCAGACCACAACGAAGCAGGTAACGTATGGATCACCAATCACTATTACGAAAGGGGGAACATATAGCGGGAACTGGCAGAGTACGAAGCCAGATATGCCCGCTGTCAAAATCGCGACCGGCGAACCAGTTCTTATCATCAATTCGCATATAAAGGGACCGGGCGATCTTATCCAGGCACTTGATACGACAGGCTCTAACATCACAGTGCGTAACAGTGTTGGCCTCGGCATCAATCCAGGAGTGGTAGGGAAAACGAAGGGTGTATTCTTGCATGTAAATGCTGTGGCAAAAATTGTGGTGGAAAATTGTGACATGCAGGAGATCAGTGGTGGAATTATGCTGGATAGCTCTGCTGGCAATAAGACCAGCGATCAAACAGTGGTTATTCGCTACAATCGCAGCCTGAATCTGGATGCGCGGCGTAGCGATGGTAAGGGCGGATATCTGCCATACCAGCAAGGACAGCCCGGAGCATATTTTCTTCAGATACAGCATCTCGATGCTGTGCCCGGCGTCAATATTGGCTGGAACGAAATGATCAACGGACCATCCAACGGGACTGTCGAAAGCGCGATCACGCTCAATCAGAGTAGTGGCACGGCGGATAGCCCGTTGCTGATCCACGACAATTACGTTCAGGGGTTTGTATTAATTTCGCCGCAATCCGACGACCATGTACAAATTGCTGATACGGTGACTCAACGTTCTGCGTGGCAGCAGAAGATTGCCAAAGCCAGAGTGATTATTGGTTCGCACTGATTTATCTACAGCGTGTACTTTATTGTATTTGCGCGATTTATCGCGCAAATACGAATTTGTGTAGGAACCTATCAGGAGGCCTCTCTTGATAGGTTCCTTTTTTCGTTGGGAAGAGAGCCGGCGCGTCAGACTATAATGTAGGAGACAATGAATAGTTCTTGTTTGTTTGAAGGAGCATAATCGTTCATGCACACCTTAGAAGCGCAAGTGCAAAGCCTCTGCAAACGCAGTCCGCTCGGATTGCTTTTTGATATTGATGGTGTCCTTAGCCCGATAGCACCAACCCCGGCTGAGGCGTATCTGCATCCAGCGGTGCGCCCTTTGTTGGAGGAGGCGAGAAAGTGGGCGCATATCGCCATTGTGACCGGGCGAGCCATCGAAAGTGGTGCAGCGATGGTCAATGTGGAAGGTTTGACGTATATAGGCGCGCATGGTTTAGAATGGAGTGATGGCCTGCCAACGCAGCATACCGTTCAAGTGGTGTCGGAGGCACTGCCGTTTGTTGAGCCGGGTAATCGCTTGATGGAGAGGGCAGAGTCGGCTCTGGCAGATCAGCCCGGCATCCTGTTTGAGCGCAAACGTATTGGCGGCGCGATCCACTATCGGCTTAGCCCCGATCCTGAGCAGGCAAGAGAGCGCATCCTGTCAGCCTTGAAGGATCTGGTCGAGGAGAGTGGCCTGCGTTTAAGTGAGGGCAAGCGTATGTTTGAGATCAGGCCAGCGCTTGCCATTAATAAAGGCAAAGCGCTCACCTGGTTTGTGGAGCGTTTTGCCGTTCAGGGCGCTCTGTTTGCTGGCGATGATCGAACCGATATTGATGCGATGCTGGCACTCAAGCCATTACGTACGCAGGGTATTGAGACGTTGGCCGTTGCTGTACAGCATCATGATACGCTCCCTGAGCTTCTGGAACAGGCCGATATCGTTGTTCAGGAAGTCGATGGGATGGCGGAATTGCTGCGTACCATCGTGGAGCTTTTGAGCAGGCAAGCGTGAATTGTATAGACACGAGGAAGGGATGATATTGTGAGTACTACGACGTTAGCGCATTATGTAGCAGGTGAGTGGATCACTCCCAAAGACGAGGAATGGGGAATAGACGTTAATCCATCAGATGCAACACAAGTATTGGCGCAGATTCCGCGTGGGAGTGCGGGAGTGATTGACCATGCTGTGCAGGCGGCGCAGAGCGCTTTTCGCGGCTGGAAGGCAAAGACGGGAACGGAGAAAGCCGAAATTTTGCATCGCGCGGCGAATCTTTTAGCGGAACGGCGGCAGGAATTGGGCACGCTGGTTGCTCTGGAAGTGGGTAAGCCGGTTGGTGAGGCGGTGGCAGAGGTGGATCGTGGGGTGATGATTTTTCGCTATTTTGCAGCTGAGGCCGTGCATCCCATCGGCCAGGTGATCCCCGCGCAAAAATCTGGCAGCCTGCAATTCTCGCTGCGCCAACCAATCGGGCCAATCGCGGTGATTTCGCCCTGGAACTTCCCGGTGGCGATCCCGCTCTGGAAGATTGCTCCTGCGCTTGCCTATGGCAACACGATTGTCTGGAAGCCCGCTGAGGTCGCGTCATTTACCGCGAGTAAGCTGGCAGAGGTATTGGCTGAAGCTGGCTTGCCTGCCGGAGTGCTGAATCTGGTGTTGGGCAAGGGTTCGGCCATTGGCAACCAGTTAATCAGTCATGAAGGCATTCGCGCCGTGACCTTTACCGGGTCCGATACGGTCGGGATGGGTATCTCTGAGATTGCAGCGCGGCGAAATATCAAATTCCAGCTTGAGATGGGCGGCAAGAACGCTGCAATCGTGCTGGACGATGCCGATATGGATCAGGCGGCCAAACTGATTGCAGCCGGTGCCATGCGCTTTGCTGGTCAGAAGTGTACTGCCACCAGCCGCGCCGTTGTCCTCTCTTCTGCCGCCGACCGCTTCGTCGATATCCTCAATAAAGAGATTCAGGCGCTCCCACTGGCTCCGGCCAACGATCCCAAAAGCGCGGTTGGTCCACTGGTGACGAAGGATGCGATGGAAAAGGTGGCTCTCTATGCTGATCTTGGCACAAAGGCCGGACGCGTTGTGCTGGGTGGCAAGCGGCCCGACGATAACATCTACAAAAACGGCTTTTTCTTTGAGCCAACTGTGATTGTAGACGTCAAGCCTGATGATCGTATTGCGCAGGAAGAGATTTTCGGGCCGGTGCTGGTTGTGCATCAGGCAAAGAGCGTTGAGGAGGCTATTGCCATCGCCAATTCTTCGCGCTATGGCCTGAGCGTCTCGCTCTTCACACGCGATATCAATGCTGCATTGCAGTATATTCACGAAATTGATTGCGGCATGGTGCGCGTCAATGGCGATACAACCGGCGTCGATCCGCATGCACCATTTGGCGGCATGAAGTTCTCCAGTTCCCACTCGCGCGAGCAGGGGCCAGCTGCTATTGAGTTCTTCACGGAAACCAAAACTGTTCAAATTAACGCAGCCGGTGCATAACCCTCTCTAAGTGCCATAGGAGCTTGTTCGGCCTGCATTGTATGCAATCCTCCGAACGAGCTTCTACGCTCCTCATTCCTGCTCTATTATGAACTGTCCCTCAAGTAAATAGAGATATGTTTTTTTTGTAATGAAATATATATTTGGTGAAAATCAGGTGTTTTGTGGTATAGTATATAAGGAGAACTAGCCCTTTGCTTTAGTCCGTGCTTGTATAATGTTAGAGGAAGTCGGGTTTATGAATAAGGAGTTATTATGCAAGCAACGACACTTTTAGATGAACTTTCAGGTGGGATTGGAGGAAGAAATGACGATGATAGCCAGTTTCCCCAGCATTTTTAAAGATATAGACTCGTTGCCAACAAAAACGATTATCCACAGTCTTGCACGTTATGCAGTTGCTCATGATAAAGTGCTTGAGACAGCTGATGTTTCCTTTCGCGTTGATGGTCGGGGGAACGTGCTGATGGTTGAACCCAAAAGACGGGCAACGCGTCATCAGAAAGCGTCCTCTCATCAAGAGAAATGTATCATCGTGCCTCGTCAGGAAGCCTATGAGCGTATCATGTACGCTACACGCAAAAAAATGGAGCAAATGAGATCTCTGTACGAAGGCGTACAAAAACGCTCTAGAGGCTGGACAAAGATCAGTTTGTTCGTGGTATTGATCGCTATGTTGTGTATCCTTCTATCCGCTATAGCTGCTGTTGTTTTCAATATACTACAAGAACAAAGTTTCTGGTTTTTGCTGTTACTATTCATAAACCTAAGCAACCTGATTATTATGGGATACCTGTTGTGGCAGGCGCGGAGGTACAGTGGGCAGGCAAATAGTTATCTCAATAGTTTGCTGCAAATAGAAAATTTCTACGAGACGGTCAATACTGCATCGGAGTTGTTGCTTGATGATACAGCGCGGGAGCTGTTTCAGGAGGTTATTATTGCGCAATCTTTGGGGGTGCAGGGCGAAGATGTAGAAATACGCGATGAGGGGTCCGTGCTGTTCTTCTAGTTGCCGAAAAGGTAACAATCATTTGTGTGCCGGGGGAAGTGTGGAGAGGAGGAAGTGGTATGCCATTTTTTAAGGGGCACAATACTATGGGCCGTGGAAGCCGTAGATCTGTTTCCCCTCCTGCTCAGGTTGATTATAAGCCGCTGGAAAAGACATACGAGCAATGCTACGACGAGGCCCGCAGTTGGTTCTATGTCAGTATTATTGCGGCCATCGTCGCGACTGTCACTACGATTGCTATCGTGATTGTGATTGTCAATTTTATTTTTCTCAAGGGTCTTAACTCGACAACATTTATGGCTACCCTCGCCAGCGTCGTTTCCAGTATGATTAATGGTGTGATTACCTATTTAGTGTTTTCTCAAAAGCGTTATGCAAACGAGCGTATGGACAATTACGCTGATAAAATCAGTAAAAAAATGAATGAAGAACACAATGGCGAGAAAATCAGAAGATTGATCGAGATTGTGCTAGAGTCGCATTTGAGCAAAGAGGATCAAAGCAATCTGATCAAAGAAATCATTGCGAGAAAGGTGCTGGTCCCGATCCCTGAGATGAAACAGAGTAAGGGTAATGTATAGAGACGCTGGATATGCGGATAGACAGGTTTTACCTGTTTGTCCGCATTTTTTTTTGTGTGGTGCGGTATAGTGACCCACTTTATGGAGAGGTGCTCGGAAAATTTTTTGTATAATTCAAAGGAGGGCATGGATGAGTCGCACAGCAACGAAAGGAAATGAAATCTGATGGAAGCAACGCGTCGCTTTCTCGCCAGTATGGGATTACCTGCTGGTGATGCTCATGAATTGCCAAGCAGCACGAAGCGCTTTCCCGATGGTGCGCAATATCGCATAGAGATACCGAGTACCGAGGGGCCGGTAGCGCTGGCCGCCATCCTTGAGGAGGCCGATAAGCTGGGCGTAACCATTCATCGCGTTTCGCAGGGGAGCGGCGTTATGCTGCTGACCGACGATGAGATTCGCGAGATGGGACACCTGGCGCAACAGCGTGGAATGGAGGTTAGCCTCTTTGCGCGTCCGAACGCTGCCTGGGATACTGGCGCAATGGCCCTATCCAGCGGGGGCAAGACGGTTGCTCCCCGCTTGCGTGGACAGGAGCAGTTGATCTATTGTCTGGAGGATGTTCGGCGGGCAGCGGCGCTCGGTATTCGCAGCGTTTTGCTGGCTGATGAGGGCGCTTTGTGGGTAGCGGGAGAGATGCGACAACAGGGTGAGTTGCCGAAAGAGATGCAGTTTAAGATCAGCGTCATGATGGCTTCGGCCAATCCCGCAGCAATCCGCTTGATGGAGAAGCTGGGCGCTGATACCTTCAATATTCCAACAGACCTCTCATTAGCACAGATCGCGGCCATACGACAGGCCATCGATATTCCACTGGATATTTATGTCGAGGTTCCCGACGATCTGGGAGGGTTTGTCCGTCTGTATGAGATCCCGGAGATAGTGCGTGTGGCGGCTCCAGTCTATATCAAATTTGGTCTACGCAATGCTCCCAATATTTATCCTTCTGGTGCCCATATCGAGTCGCTCTCGATTGCGCTCTCTCGCGAACGGGTGCGACGGGCAAAGATCGGCGTAGATCTATTGAAGCGCTATTATCCAGATGCGGTTACGTCCTCGCTAGGCGCGGCTGGCCTGGCGCTTCCTGTTGTCGAGTAGTTGTAGAGGAGAAAGGGCAAAACAATGAAGATTACTGATGTGAAAGTCCACGTGATCGGCACTGCCTGGCGCAATATTTCGATTGTCCAGGTCTTCACGGATGAAGGGCTGGAAGGCGTTGGCGAGGTTCGCATGTTGAACCATACGGACGCCTTGCAGGGCTATCTGGCGGAGGCTTTGCCAAATCATGTGCTGGGCCACGATCCGATGGATATCGAGTCGCTGGTGCAGAATATGTTCCGCAACGACTTTGCGCGTGCCGGCGAGATCGCCATGTCTGCAATTGCGACCCTCGAAATGGCCTGCTGGGATATCACCGGCAAAGCGCTGGGCCAGCCCGTGTATAAGCTGCTTGGTGGTGCGGTTCGTGATCGTATCAAGGCCTATGCCAATGGCTGGTATACCGTCGAGCGCACGCCAGAGGAATTTCACGCCGCCGCCAAAGGGGTTATTGCAAAAGGCTATCGTGCGCTGAAATTTGATCCCTTTGGAGCAGGCTTCTACGAACTCGATCTGGCAGAGAAGGCACGCGCCATTGAACTGGTCGAGGCGGTGCGCGATGCGGTCGGTCCAGACGTTGAGATCCTGATTGAGATGCACGGGCGCTTTAATCCGGTGACGGCGGTAGAGATGGCGCGCGAACTGGAGCGCTTCAAGCCGTCCTGGGTAGAGGAGCCGGTCCCGCCTGAAAATATCGCGGCCCTGAAGAAAGCGGCAGAAAAGATCAACATTCCCGTCGCGACTGGTGAACGCATGCATACGCGCTACGAGTTCCGCGAATTGCTGGAGTCGCAGGCGGCAGACTATCTCCAGCCTGATATTACTCACTTTGGCGGCATATTGGAGACAAAGAAGCTGGCGGCGTGGGCTGAGAACTATTATGTGCTGATGGCACCGCACAATGTCGGTGGCGCGGTCTCCACCGCTGCCGCTCTGCATTTTGCCGCCTCTACACCGAACTTCAAGATTCAGGAGCATTTCAACGACTTCGCCGACGAGTGGGTCAAGTCGGTCGCACCCGGCAACCCGGAGGTTGTTGATGGCTATTTTGCGCTGCCGCAAGGACCAGGGCTGGGCGTGACGCTTGATCTGGAAGTAGCCAAAGCACACCCCCGCCAGCAGGTCTTCTTCAACCTCTTTGCCGAGAACTGGCATCGTCGGCAGGCATTGCGACCATCTGAAGGCGACAAATAGACGATAGGTGGTGCGTCGGCGTATCTAATATGTCGTAGTCGAGCGATTTATCGCGGAGAGCTTACCCATGCGATCCCCCCGCGATAAATCGCTCGACTACGACATCCCAAGTATCTATGTTGCCAGCGCGAAGTTGTCCATCTGTGCTAACTGAGCTAGCTTGTTCGCCGCTTCTTGGGTATGTGGCGTGAAAATCGTCATCTGGTACGTTGGCGCTTCGGGCGTTACTAACGTCGTGCTATAGAGCGAGAGGTAGCCTACCTGGGAATGATTCAACGCTTTCTCGTGGGGATCGCACGACCAGGTGATATCGTGGCGGGGCCACCAGAGACGAAAGTCGGGGCTGGCCTCCATAAGATCTTCAAAGAGTTGCTCAAACCATGCGTCCCCGGCATGCTGATCGTAGATCGTGCGGAATGCTGCTACTGCCTGCTGTGCCGCCTCATCCCAATCCACAAATAGTTCTCGCGACTCAAGATGGGTGAGAGTATACCAGATAGCATTGCGGTCTCGCCCCGTGAGGCGCGCAAAATCCCTCAAGACTCTACAGGCAATCGTATTCCAGGCTACCACATTAAAGCGCTGATCGAGCAGATAAGCCGGACTTGTTCCCAAAGCATCAAGGACTGCTTGATAGCCAGACGGGAATGGATCACTTGCCGCCGGTTCGTTTGCAGAGACTGGGATCATACCGCGCGTTAGTAGAAAGAGGTGGCGGCGCTCCTTTTCGTCGAGTTGTAGGATGCGGGCGAGACTGTCGAGAACTTGATCGGAGACGATGATATCGCGTCCCTGTTCGAGCCAGGTATACCAGGAGACGCTCAGACCAGCCATCTGTGCAACCTCGTCGCGTCTGAGTCCTGGCGTGCGCCTGCGCCCGTAGGTCGGCAGCCCGAACTGTTCCGGTTGTAGACGTGCTCTACGCGTTTTCAGAAAATCGGCAAGTTCTGCTCGTCGTTTTGTATCATCTTTCATATGCTCTCTTCCTCTTTCTCCGCTTTTACCGCTTTGACCCTGTTATTTCCACACCTATGATAACTGCTTTCCTGGTTCCGATTATTTCCTGACTTTATAATTTTGACACATCGAGTGAATATCAGGAAAGGAAACGATACATATGTCATCACAGAAAAAAGTCTGGTTAATTACTGGTAGTTCGCGCGGTTTTGGCCGCAGTCTCGCCGAAGCAGTGCTGGCTCATGGCGATCAACTAGTTGCCACCGCTCGCAATCCTCAACAACTGTATGATCTGGTAGAGCGCTACGGGGAGAATGTGCGCACTGTTGAGCTTGACGTAACGAAACCAGAACAGGCGCGCGCTGCTGTAGCAGTGGCAGTTGATACCTTTGGGCGGCTCGACGTGGTGGTGAACAACGCAGGCTATGCCAACGTCGCGGCCATTGAGGACGCTACTGAGGAAGATATGCGCGCACAGATCGAGACCGACCTGTGGGGCGTGATCCATGTTACTCGTGCCGCTTTGCCTGTCTTGCGCAAACAGCGCTCCGGGCATTTTGTGCAATTCTCCTCTGTTGGGGGCCGCGTTGGAACGCCAGGACTCGCGGCCTACCAGACGGCGAAATTCGGTGTTGAGGGCTTCTCCGAGGTGCTTGCACGCGAGGTTGAGCCGCTTGGTATCAAAGTGACGATTATTGAGCCGGGAGGGTTTGCGACTGATTGGGCTGGTTCCTCAATGCACACTATGGAGCCGAGCGAGGACTATCAAGACACCGTTGGGCGTTTGCATAACAGGTTCCGTCAGCAGGGTGGAGTCTCAGCTGGCGATCCGGCGAAGGCAGCTCAGGCGATTATTACCATTGTCAATGAGGAGCAACCGCCGTTGCGACTGCTGTTGGGAAGCGATGCCCTCTTAGTCGTTCGTCATGCGGACCAGGTCAAACTTGCTGAAATTGACCGCTGGGAGCATCTCAGTCGCTCGACCAACGTAGATGGCCTCGATGTGGTTGAGCATGAGAAACAGCTCCGGCAAGCGCTAAACATCTGATCTATGTACTTATTCCGGCGTCCTACTCCTGTCATTTTGCAAAGCGCCCGCGCTGCGTTGTAAGATGCCAGGGGAGACGCCGCGTATCTTTTTGAAAACCTTGAGAAAATAATGGTAGTCGTGAAAGCCGACCTGTGCCGCCACTGTTTTGATCGATCTTCCCATCAATAGTTGTTCGGCAGCTGTGTCGATACGAAGCTGCAAGAGCTTCTGGTGGATGCTTGTGTCGAAGTGCTGGCGAAACACGCGATCCAAATGCCCATAGCTATAGCCTAACTCCTCCGTCAGTTGTTCGCTGCTGCTCTCACGTTCGATATGTTCACGTATATAGTCCATGATGCGGTACGCCAGCCGTTTTGACCCCTCATGTTCGCCCGTCTCATAGCTTTGCATCACGCTCAGTTGTGTGAGAATCGCCGCTACCTGAAGATTGACCTGTGCAGGCGAGAGCAACGCAAAGTCAACCGCTCGCTTGATGAAGCGATATAGATTGAGATAGGGCAGTTCCGGTGGGATATGCCCGAAGATGGGTAAGCGAATGGCCTGTGTAGAGCAACAGGCTGTGCTTGTGACAAAATGGAAAAATATCACATCAAAAGCGCTATCGCCTTTTCTACCAAAATGATGGATATATGGTGGCAAAAGGTAATAGGTGCCAGCTTTTAATAGCGCTCGCTCCTCGCCTATTTGTAAATCCATAACGCCTCTTGTTACCAGCCCCAGAACCCAGAAATCCAACACGCGGTCGGGATGCTCCACGTCGTTTTGCGCAAAACCCATCCCCGTCACGTTCAAACCGTCCCCAAGCAGTTGGAACGAACTGACGATGTGAGAATTTTCCATCTTTGTGTTGAGAATCTGCATTGTTTCCTCAATGATTGTCATCTATGCTATCACTACATCTATATCGTTACATTGTGGGGCTAGATCAGCCACCAGGGAGGATTTGTATCGATGGCAAAGACGCACCAGCCGATGGAGTGGAGCAGCGTTACATTGCAAGAGCCGTTGTCCGGCGGTTTGCAATCCGTGTCGCTTACCCAACGAATAGCACTTAATCGTAATTATATGCTCAAGCTCAAGACGGCGAATCTCTTGCAGAATCATTATCAACAGGCAGGGCTGTGGAACCCTTCGCACCAGCCGCAGGATTGCCACTGGGGATGGGAATCGCCGACCAGTCAGGTACGCGGTCAATTTCTTGGTCACTGGCTGTCTGCTGCCGCGCGTACCTTTGCGACGACAGACGATGCCGAACTCAAAGGCAAGGCCGATTTCATCATTTCTGAGTTGGGCCGTTGTCAGCGTGAGAATGGCGGCGAGTGGGTCGGCTCGGTGCCAGCGGAGTATCTGGAGTGGATTGTGCGTGGCAAAAGAGTATGGGCCACCCATTATGTCCTCCACAAAACCCTGATGGGCCTTTATGAAATGTTTGAGATCGGCCAGAACGAGCAGGCGCTGGAGATCCTTGAGCGCTGGGCAAAATGGTTTCATCGCTGGACCGCTCGGTTCTCGCGGGAACAGATGGACGATATCCTGGACGTTGAGACCGGTGGGATGCTGGAAGTCTGGGCCAACCTCTATGGCGTCACGGGCAAGCAGGAGCATCTGGATCTTATTGAGCGCTATACTCGTCCGCGCCTCTTTGATCGTTTGCTTGCCGGTGAAGACGTACTCACCAACAGGCACGCCAACACGACGATCCCCGAGATTCACGGTGCCGCGCGTGCCTGGGAAGTGACGGGCGAGCAGCGCTGGCGCGATATCGTCGAGGCGTACTGGCGTTGCGCCGTGACCGAGCGCGGCTATTTTTGTACCGGCGGCCAGACCAATAACGAGATGTGGTGTCCACCGCAAGAACTGGCCGGACAGCTCGGGCCGCTCAATCAGGAGTTCTGTACCGTCTACAATATGATGCGTCTGGCCCATTATCTCTTTTCCTGGACTGGAGACGCAAGTTATGCCGACTATTACGAGCGTAACCTCTACAATGGAATCCTGGCACAGCAGAATAGCGGAACGGGGATGGTCACATATTACCTGCCACTAGAAGCTGGTGGTAAGAAGACGTGGGGATCGGAGACAAATCACTTCTGGTGTTGTCACGGAACGCTCGTGCAGGCATATTCCAGTCATGGACGCGACATCTATTTTGCCACTGACGACGGGCTGGTTGTCAGTCAGTACATCCCCTCGCGCCTGGATTGGCACTATCACGATGTCGCTGTGACGGCGCAACTGGATAGCAAGACGCCGAGCCTGGGAGCATTGAGTCCGCAGCAGGGAAAGTGGCGTGATCGCAAGCAGCTTGCGTTTACATTGGATATCGATTGTGCGCAGCCGGTAGAGTTTGAGCTGAAAATCCGTCTGCCCTGGTGGTTGGCAGGCGAGCCTGTCATTGAGATCAACGGCGAACGCCAGCATGTTCCCTATGCTCCCTCAAGCTTTTATGCTGTGCGGCGAACGTGGCAGCACGATCATGTGAGGATTATTTTCCCGAAGGAGCTGACCAGCGTTGCCCTGCCAGATGCGCCTGATACGGTGGCCTTTATGGATGGGCCAATTGTTCTGGCCGGTCTGTGCGATCATCCGCATACGCTTTATGGCAGCAAAGATCAACCAGAGACGATCTTTACATCGCACAACGAGCGCCGCTGGGATCAGCAGTGGAGGACTGGCTATCAGACGCAGCGGCAAGAGCAGAGCATCCGTTTCTTGCCGCTGTGCGATGTGGTCGATGAACGCTATACGCTCTATTTCCCTGTACAGGAGCGAGCATAAATAACTTGTAATCTTACCGGGCAGCTGTCTTGCTGTACGTGTCGAGCCAGAGCTCGTGAAGCTGCGCGCTTTCTTCGGTCGGTAAGGTCACGGGCTGCCCGATTTGTTTGGCGATGGCATAAATTTTGGCGCTGTCTTCCAGGGCGTGAGCGATAGAATATGTGCGGGCCACCGTATCGCCGACGACCATTGCGCCATGATTACCCCAGATCACCGCCTGACCATTGCTGAGAACATCGGAGACCAGTTCGGCAAACTCGATGGTGCCAGATTTACGATAGGGAGCTATCGGCACCTCAGCACCCAGGCAGGCGGCGGATTCTGCAAGGACGACGGGGATCGGTTGGTAGATAACGCCAAAAGCGCTGGCATAGAACGAATGGGTATGCATCACGCAATTGATGTCGGGGCGACGGCGCAACACCAGCGTATGGAGTGGCGTCTCAGTAGAGGGACGCCACTTCCCTTCCACGACTTCACCGTCACTATTGACCACCGTAATATCTTCAGCCGTGAGCAATTCATAATCTACCGCGCTTGGTGTGATGCAGATCAATCCGCTTTCGGGGTCGCGAGCGCTCAGATTGCCTTGCGTGGCTCGTACAAGCTGGCTGGTGTGCATTTTCTGGGCATAGCGAGCTACTTCAGCGCGTAATTCTGGTAAAAGCATAGAGAGAACTCCTTTGGTCAAAGCCTGCGTTGGATGGGGCAGAGGAATATACTCGCCTTGAGGATTGTGCAAATCCTTCCATTATTTTCTCTTATTCTATTCATAGCATACCATATTTCGCTTGATTGACGGGCTTTTTCAATCACTTTTTCATATAGACTTATGTAAAACGGGAGAAGCGAAAAGAGCAGTACAACATTGTTGTGTTTATACCTCAGCCTGTAGCGCGTGTGCGATTCTTTTTACCCCTTCGATGATCTCTTCTTCCGTCAAATTCCCATAGCCCAGTACAATTTGATGACTATGGTATCCCGTGTGGACTGCATGTATCTCTACCGGGTAGACCTGAACGCCAGTTTGCTCCAACGCCTGCATTATCGCGGTATCGGTGAAATTGATCCCTGGAAATGCTGCAACGAGGTGTAGCCCGGTCGATTCGCCCTCGATCTGGACTAGCTTGCCGAAAGTATGGTTCAAGCTGCTGATAAGGGTATCGCGGCGCTTGTGATAGAGCCGTTTCATTTTCATGATGTGGCGTTCGAGATGTCCCTCCTCGATAAAGCGGGCCAGCACCAGTTGATCAAGCGTGGGCGAGTGAAGATCGCTAAGGCGCTTGGTCTGGCGGCTCGATGTGATCAGCGAAGATGGGAGAATCATATAGCCGATCCGTAGTGCCGGGGAGAGGATTTTGCTAAATGTGCCAATATAGATGACACGTTCGGGGTCCAGTCCTTGCAGCGAGCTAACGGGAGGGCCGCTATAGCGAAATTCGCTATCGTAATCGTCCTCCACAAGATAGCAATCGGTGGCGCGTGCAAAGTTGATGAGGGCGATGCGCCGCTGAATCGGCAAGATGCTGCCGAGAGGGTACTGGTGAGAAGGTGTGACGACGGCAAATGCGGCTCGCTCGTCTGCTGGCAACAGGTCGGTTTGTATGCCGTGCATATCTACCGGAACTGGAACGAGTGTGGCCCCTGAGCGTGTGTAGATCGTTTGTACTTCGTTGGTGATGGGATCTTCGACGATCACCCGGCTATCTGGCGTAAGCAACAGGTTTGTCAACAGCGAAAATGCCTGGGCCGCGCCGGTTGTGATTAGGAGCTGGTCTAATGAGCAGCGCACGCCACGCGTCCGCAATAGATAGCGCGAGAGTGCCTGGCGCAGTTCGAGGCGACCTTCCGGGCTATCATAGCCAAAGAGGGACGCGTCGGCCTGCTGATAGATCTGTTGTGTAAGATGGCTCCAAAGCTTGCGCGGGAAATGATCGAGGGCAGGCAGCCCCGAACGAAAATTGATGATATCGCTGTTTTTCTGAGCTGATGAGGCAAAAGAAGCAGCGGCTGGTTGTGGAATGTCTGCTTCGGCAAATGCGAACGACGCTCCCTCTGCCACATATGTACCGGAGCCGCGCCGACTCTCGATATAGCCCTCGGCCAGCAATTGATCGTACGCTTCTAGAATCACGTTGCGCGAAACGTGAATATCCTCAGCCAGTTCACGTGTAGAGGGAAGCCTGTCGCCTGCGTGTAGCTCTCCATGTAAAATCTGCTGGCGTATTTGATCATACACCTGACGAATCAAGGGTTTTTCTGCCGTCCTGTCAACTGGTATCCAGAGCATTGCCTCTCCCTCAAACTGGTACTCTCAAAAGTGATAAAAAGTGGTTCTACATTCTACCACTTCCTCATGCTATCTTATCTATGTGTTTAATGAGAAGGGAGAAGTTATGAAGAAAAATATGATTGCGTATATCCAGTTGACCGGTGCTATGGTCATCGTTGGTAGCAATATCGCTCTGAGCAAGATGATTACAGTTGGCTTTCCGGTGTTTCTGGCGGCAGCGCTCCGTTTTGGGCTGGCCTCGCTGGTCTTACTGGTGCTGCTATTGAAAAGTGTAAATGGATTTCCTCGTATCGAGAAGCGAGACCTGCTGATCCTGTTTTTCCAATCGCTGACGGGCAATTTTCTCTATACGATCTTTCTGCTCTATGGCTTGAAGCTGACCAGCGCGGCGGAGAGCGGGATTATCTCAGGAACGGTCCCGGCTGTTATTGGTCTGATCTCATTCCTGTTTTTGCGCGAACACTTATCGTGGAGCAAATGGTTTGGTATAGGGCTGGTCGTGGTTGGCATGATGATTATGAATGGTCAGACCGGAGGAGATCAGCAGGCGGGAAATCTGCTCGGAAACCTGCTAATTGTTGGTTCTGTAATAGGTGAATCGCTCTGGTCGGCCCTGAGCAAGACGACAGCAGGGAGAGTTTCGCCGCTGGCCCTTGCCTGTGTGACAAGCTGCTTTGGCTTTCTACTCTTTTTGCCTGTAGCCATATATCAATCGCTCAATTTTGACTTTGCAGCGGTCCCGCTGATGGGTTGGGGAGAGATTACCTATTACGGGCTAATTGGGACGGTCGGAGCATACTTGCTCTGGTATCAGGCGGTGGTGAAGGTTTCTGCGACCACTGCTGGCGTATTTACAGGTATTGCGCCGGTCAGTGCTGTAGTGCTGTCGTATGTCGTGTTGGGCGAGCCGTTTGCATGGTCTCATGTTGTAGGAGGCGTGTGCGTATTGTTGGCAATCATCCTGATCGCGCGTGTACAGCAACAACCTGAGCCTGAGATACACGAGGCTATCTATACTGCGGCCCAGGTGTCCGAACAACCAAGATAGAGGTTTCAGGGAAACAACTTTTCTGTTGGGGGTAAGTCTGCTATACTCAGCGATGTTGGGTGATCGTTTGTTGGGTGATTGAGGGCGATTTCCACGTAAGCAACAGAAGAGTAAAGGATGTATGCCGAAGCCGTCTTTATACGCGCTCGTCTGGTCAGAAGCGCAACAGCAGTATGAACTTACAAAGGAGGGACGCAACCTGCGCGCTTTTCGGCAGGAAGATGAGCCGGAATGGTTCGCCTGGGTGGAGGGGCAGGCTGCGTTTGCTTTTGAGGGACGGGCTGGACATCTCAGTGTCGTCAAAGAGGCGCGATCACGGGGGGACGGCTACTGGTACGCATATAGCAGGCAATCCGGGCGTACACGTAAGCGCTATCTTGGTCGGAACGCCGCGCTTTCTCTACTCCATCTGGAAGAGACAGCCCTTGCCTTGCTATCGCAACGCTCAGAGCCTCCATCGGCTGTAAAATCAGGGCAATCGGTGAAAGCAAAGCAGCAGATACACAAGCAACCTGTGCATTCAAATGTGGAAGCACACACGCCGTTGCTTGCCTCCAAGCTCTCGCCTCCACGCTTGCCTCATCTACTGGTGGAACGCTCACGCCTACTGGCTCGTCTAGATACCATGATTCTCCCCACCGCTCCAGGGCTGGCGCTCCTTCAAGCGCCGGCAGGCTTCGGGAAAACAACGCTGGTCAATCAATGGATTGCCTCGCGTGTCACCCAACAGGATTTTCCTCTGGTGGCGTGGATCTCGTTGGAGGCTGGTGATAACGAGTTGTTCCGCTTCTGGCGCTATGTGATTGCGGCCTGTCAGCCATTGCATGGAGGGGATAGTCAGGCGACGCTGGCATATCTCTCCTCTATTGTGCCGCTCCCCTTCGCCTTTACCGAAATGGAGAAAGTGCTGACACACTTGCTCAACGATCTTGTGCGATGTGTTGTGCAGGGCGGTCTGCTGGTGCTGGATGATTACCATGTCATCACAGACCAGCATATCCATGAGGCGCTGGCCTTTTTTATCGATCATCTGCCAAAGACAGTACATGTGTTGCTCCTCTCGCGCTCGGAGCCGCCTCTCTCACTAGTGCGTCGCCGGGCCAGAGGAGAGATCTACGAACTGCATCTCACCGATCTGCGCTTCTCTTCTGAAGAGACGATCGCGTTTCTCTATCAAGCCTTACCAATCACACTCTCGGCTGCGTCCCTACTGCAACTGGATGTCGTGCTGGAGGGCTGGGCTGCGGGACTACGTTTATTGGCTCTGACCTTGCAAGGAAAAGGCGAAGCCGCCGTCGAGCAGGCGCTTCTCTCACTGAGCGAGCACTCCGATTCCTCTTCCTTCCAACATCGCGCCTTGCTTGATTATTTTGTGACCGAGATTCTCGATACACAGCCAGCGCCGATGCAACTTTTTCTCTTACAAACCAGCATCCCTCGCCGTTTGAATGGCTCACTGTGTGACGCTATGACCGGGGGAGAAGATAGCGAAGCGCAGTTGGCAATGGTCGAGCAGGCGGGGATATTTCTGGAAGCGCTGGATGGATCATGGTATCGCTATCATCTCCTCTTTGCTGAAGCTATGCGGCGCGAGGCCAGCCGTCGTCTTGGGTCAGAGACGTTTGCCCTGTTATCGCTGCGTGCGAGCGATTGGTATGAGCAACAGGACATGCTCCCCGATGCCGTCGAAGCGGCTCTGCTTGCCCATGATAGAGAGCGGGTTGCGCGGTTAATTGAACTGGTGGCGGCACAGGAACCCGTCTACGACCCGGAGACGCTGTTGCGCTGGCTAGCATCGATCCCTGAAGCAAAGCTGCGAGAGCGTCCGATGCTCTGTTTCATCTATGGCATTGCATATCAGGCTTCTCAAGAAGCTAGCTCAACCTCCGAAGCGCTTGCATTGCCCGAAAACGTTGGTGAGCGTGTTGAGCTATTGCTTCAGATGGCTGAGGAGGGCTGGCGCTCTCAGGAAAATTGGTCCTGGCTTGGTGCAATCCCTGCGCTCCGGGCACTTAGTGTGTTGGAGCATGGGGCCTTTTCTCAGGCGGTAGCGTATGCGCGCGAGGCATTGGCCCTGCTTCCAGAAGAAGATCTGGATGTCCGCATTCAATTGTGGCATAGTACCTGCCTGTTGCTCGTTGGCATGGAGAGGCTCCTTGCCGGATTCCCGGGGGATGCGCAACGCTTCATACTTGATGCGCAAGCACGCAGTCAGGCTTTGCGCTATGGCTATCTCACCCGTCAGATCAGTTTGTCGTTGGGTCGAAGCTATCTGCTTCGAGGCGAATTTCGGCATGCTCAAGAGGTGTATCGCCAGGTGCTTATCGATGCGCGGGAGCAGGGAGATCATGAATTGATCGCCGATTCGTTGCTTGGCCTGGCCTCGTTGGCGTTTGAATGGAATGAGCTTGCCACTGTAGAGCAACAGGTACAGGAAGCTGCCGAGCACATCCATTTTGCTCTGCATCAGAAACAGGAATTGCAGGAGCGCATCACTTTCCAACTGGCACTGATCGAGTATGCACAGGGGCAGGCCTCCGAAGCCCTTGGACAACTCACAGCACAGCTTGCACGCTTTCAGCAAAGCTCAACGGTTGGCGTGCTGGAAATATTGCCATTTGCTCTTGGCTGGTGGGGGCGTCTCTTGCTTGCAACAGGCGATCTGGAGGCCGTTCAGCACTATCTGGAGGTTCAACTGCTCGATCAAGAGAAGCTTCCTTTCATCCATACCCTGGAGACGAGTATCCTGAAGGTTCGCCTGTCGCTTGCTCAAGAGAAAGCGCAGGAGGCGCTACCTCTGCTTGAGCGCCTGCTTTCCGATGCGATGGTACAGGAGCATCGCTACTACGCCCTAGAAATACAATTACTGATGGTGCTGGCTTATGCTGCTTGCAAACAAAGTCAACCTGCTCAACGGCTACTCCGTAAAATTCTTATAGTCGCGAAGGCTGAAGGCTTTCTACGTCTCTTTGTGAATGAAGGTGAGCCGCTGGTCCGTCTTCTGCGCTCTCTACTTTCCAGCATCGAGGATAACTCTTTGCGCTCTTATCTCCAAACCGTCCTGCGTGCATTTGCGCTATCCCCAGGCTCCCCTGCATCTTCTGCTGATGACGGGCTACTGTTTGAGCCGCTCTCATCTCAGGAACGGCGCGTGCTGCGGCTGCTGGCGGCCGGGTGCAGCAATCAAGAGATAGCAGATGAATTGATTGTATCTGTCAATACCGTCAAGGATCACGTGAAGCATCTCTATCGCAAGCTTGGCGTCAACAATCGTCTGCAAGCGAGCAGTATAGCGCGACTTATGAAACTTGATTAGTTCTCTTTCCGCGCTATTCAGACCTTCCTCACAACCACCCGTAGAACCACCCGCAGGGAGGGTTTGCGCTCATCTCTGCTCGGCTATACTTTCCACAGACGCAAGAGAGAAAGCATACAGAGTGTCTTGATAGAACAAACTGAAAGCTTGCCAGGCCAGATGATGTTCTGGCGAGGTTGTGAAATAGGAAGGGAAAAAATGTCTCAAATAAATGATGCCGCTCGTGTCTGGTTTATTACTGGAAGTTCAGCCGGATTTGGTCGGGCGCTGGCCGAAGCAGTGTTAGCGCATGGAGAGCATCTGGTGGCAACCGCCCGTCACCTGGAACAATTGCAGGATTTGAGTGCCCGCTATCTCGATCATCTGTTGACACTACCCCTGGATGTGACCAATGAGCAGGAAATTCGTGCGGCGGTTGCTCAGGCGGTGGAGCGCTTTGGACGAATCGACGTGCTGGTTAATAACGCTGGCTATGGCCTGTTCGGAGCCGTCGAGGAGGCTGACGATGCAGAAGCGCGCCAGATCTTCGATACAAACGTCTTTGGTGTACTGAATGTGACACGTGCTGTTCTTCCTATCATGCGCAAGCAGCGTCATGGGCACATTCTGATGCTCTCGTCGCTCAGTGGTGTTGTGGGTACTATGGGTATGGGTATGTATGACGCCACCAAGTTTGCTGTTGAGGGGCTGTCCGAAGCGCTGGCCCAGGAGGTTGCGCCGCTGGGCATCCATATCACCCTCATTGAGCCGGGCCTGTTCCGCACCAGCTTCACCGGACGTTCGTTAAAGGTCGCGCAGAAACAGATTGAGGACTATGCGCAAACAAGCGGAATGGTGGTTGGTTGGACGAAGCAGCATATCGACGGACAGCAACCGGGCGATCCCGCGCTTGCTGCCCAGGCAATGATCAAGATCACCGAAGTTGCCCAGCCTCCCTTGCGTCTGGTTCTTGGCGCGGACGCGTTGGACATGATACGGAAAAAGCTTGCCGGAATGATGCAAGAACTGGATGCATGGGAAGCAACAACTATCGCTACTGCGTTTCCCGCTGTGGAATAAATACAATTTTAGATTTGTATAACAAATATTGTAGTTGCGCAACAATGAATTTTGACAAACGAACCCAGTGATCTCCCCCTTTCGTAGTCGAGCGATACATCGCTCGACTACGAAAGGGGGAGATCCCCAATTCTGGGGGAGGGATGGCATCGTAGCCCACGATATTATTCTCGGGTATCAGGCAGGGTCCAGGGATTACATGCGTTCCACTACTAATTGAGAAAGAGAACGCTATCAACAAAAATATCAGTGACCCTTTAAGCATAAATATTCCTCTTGATGGTGCCCTACAGTAAAAGATTTGCTTTCACAGGCTCTACACACTTTTAGACTGTTATCTTCTAATATAGAACAGGAGCTAGGCGGTAGCAACTGACCTAACCTTTCTACCCTTCTTGCTGGTACACGGCCATTTGAAATCGGTATAAGATCACCATCGCCAGCCACAAAGTAGGAACCACCTTGTTACAGCAAGCTTACGCCAGCACCCAGCAGAGCGGAAAGGACCACCACTATCCAGGGTGGCACTTTCCAGATCACCAGCAGCCCAAACGCCAGGAGGCCCAGGGCAAAATCCACTGGAGCGTGAATCGCACTCGTCCAAATAGGTTGATAGAGGGCAGCCAGCAGAATACCAACCACAGCGGCATTAATACCACGCAACGTTGATTGAAAGGATTTGATGGAGCGAAGATGATTCCAGAATGGCAATATACCAATCACGAAGAAGAACGAAGGGAGAAACATCGCGACGAGGGCAATCAACGCCCCAAACCATCCGTTGGGGGCAGGTGAGCTTACCGCTCCCAGGTAGGCTGAGAAGGTGAAAAGGGGGCCAGGAACCGCCTGCGCCGCTCCATAGCCTGCCAAAAACTGGTCGTTATTCACCCAGCCAGCCGGCACCACCTCCCGCTGCAAGAGCGGCAACACCACATGTCCGCCACCAAAGACGAGGGAACCGACCCGAAAAAAAGTGTCAAAGAGGGCGAGTCCCTGCACGTGGATCACCAGACGAAGCACTGGTAGCCCGACCAGGAGGACAACAAAGAGTCCCCAGCAGCACACCGCCAATCGTCGTGATACCTTGAGTGGGAGCATAGCCGGTTTCGTGCTCTCTGTTGTCCGAAGAAACCGCCATCCGATGAGTCCTCCCACAGCAAGGATCATGATTTGTCCAATGGCAACAGGCCACAGGAGGATGGCGATGGCAGCTAAAATTGCTATCGTTGCTCGTGGACGATCAGGGCAGAGTGTCTTTGCCATACCCCAAACAGCTTGCGCTACCACCGCGACAGCAACCACCAACAACCCATGGAGCCATCCCTCCTGAGTGATTCCATGGATACCTCTGGTGATATAGGCAAAGATGGTGAGTGCGATGGCGGAAGGGAGAGTAAAGCCGAGCCAGGCCGCGAGTCCTCCCCATACACCTGCACGCGTCATCCCTAACGCAATACCCATCTGGCTACTAGAAGGGCCAGGCAAGAACTGACACAAGGCAAGCAGGTCCGCAAAATTCTGCTCGTCCACCCACTTGCGGCGGACCACAATCTCCTCTCGGAAATAGCCCAGATGAGCGATAGGACCACCAAAGGAGGTCAGGCCCAACCTCGTAAAGACGAGCAGCACTTCCCAAAAAGATCCAGGTGGTCCAGGGCGTACGGCATCTTTATTGTGCTCCACTTTGTCGAAAGAAGGGTTTTCCTCTGGGAGAGACCCCTGTTCAGATGTATCGTTCATTATTCCAATCTCATTTGAAGCAAATGTATTTAATAAAAATATAACATGTCTCCTCAAAGAAGGCAAGGTCAGACTCTCTTGACTTTTTAATTACACTCAGATATAGTCCTTTAACAAGAGCGCCGGGAGACTGTTGCAAGGAGCTGAGCATGAGCATGCTTGTTCAGAAGCTTGAGAAAGGAGCAATGTGTCGATGAGACTTCTCAAAGCGAGAGCAGGGCGTGAGGCGGTCAAAGGTAGCATCACGGTGTGGCGACCATGGCAGCTCAAACAGCTCGAACTTTTCCAGGGTGTTGCCGTCTCCACTCCCTCTCACCAGTGTTTGACTCAGGAGTACCTGATTGTCTGCGGGCAGTCAGGGGCAATAGACTTCCAATATCGAGATACTCGTCTCAGTGGCCGGGCCGTCGATGGAACGCTCTCTGTAATAGAGCCAGGAGAAATCTGGACCAGCCAGACCAAAGACGTCACCTACCATCATCTTTTTATTGATCCGGCCTGGCTACAACAGTTCGTCACTGAGATGCTACACTGGGAGAAGGGCTTGCCCCATTTTCCCAGTCATCCCCTTTTTGATCCGTCTTTGAGTCGGGCCTTGCGTGACCTGGCTGTCAGGTCGCAGGCTCCGGCTTCTCGCCTCCAACAGGAGGAGGCGCTGTTGTCCCTGTTTGCTCCGTTGCTGCGTGTGCATGCCAAAGACGCTGGAGCGCTTCCTCGGTTAGGTCGGGAGCACTCAGCCGTCAAGCGCACGAAGGACTATCTGCAAGCGCACTACGCCGAGGAGGTGGCATTGCAAGAGCTGGCTGCGGAGGTGAAATTGAGTCCCTTTCATCTCGCCCATATCTTCCGCCAGACGGTTGGCCTGCCTCCCCATGCCTATCAGATTCGGTTGCGCCTGGCACGCGCCAGGACATTACTGGCGCAGGGGTACGATATAGGCTATGTGGCCAGTGAAACCGGCTTTTTTGATCAATCACATTTCACCCAGCAGTTTAAGCACCACTACATGATGACACCGGCAAACTACCGCAAAGCCGCAAGATTTTCCTAGTCAGCCTGTAAGAAACTCACTAAAATAGAAACAGATGAGGATAGGATTACTCTGAGGAAAATTAACGGGATGCGGATCGTTGGCATGGCTGTGTGATTCGACTGTTAAGTTCAAGCAGGAACAGATTGGGCGTATGAACGAGAACTCGGTAGGAACCAATTGATCATGTCCATGAGTCCACCCAACAAGCTGACGACAAGCATGATCAATCGGCCCTTGCAGGGGATTGATTATTTCTCAGGAAGAGCTTCCAGGAATTCAATGAGCGCTGCATTTACCTCTGTAGGGCGCTCTTGCTGCGTCCAATGGCCGCAGCCTGGTAGCAACAATACCTCTTTGAGATTGGGAACGAAGGCTTGCATGTTAGCTATCAATTCTCGACTGCCCGGAAGGTCGATTGCCACGTCCCGCTCTCCAGCAATAAAAAGAGCAGGTGAGAGGACTGGAACACCTGTCCATGCTGCCATCAGCTCCCAGCTCTTGTCGATAGTACGGAACCAATTGAGTGCTCCAGCGAAGCCCGTTCGCTCAAATTCGCCAGTATAGTGATCAAGATCCTGTTCAGTTAACCACGAAGGTAAAGTTTTGGGAGCTTGCACGAGATTCGGAAGTCCTCCTACTTGTGCCACCACTGGCTGTGCCGTATTGCCTTCGGCAAGGGCATCGCCTGATAGCGAGAAGAAAGTGCTGCGGATGCTGGTGCGGACATCACGTTCTAGTTCTACTTCAGCTTTGCCAGGCTGTTGGAAGCGGACCATGTAGAAGTCCTCGCCTAGCGTTGAGCGCATGGCAGTAAGCATACTCACCGGACCGCGCGGAGCATAAGGAATGCTCAATGAAACTACTCCTCGGACCCTGTCGGGTCGTAGCAGGGCAAGGTCCCAGGCGGTGAAGGCTCCACAGTCGTGTCCTACCACGACGGTTTGCTGTTCCCCAAGTGCGTCGAGCAGGCCAACGATATCACCGGTGAGGTGCAGTTGCGTATATTGCTCGATCTGGGAAGGACGGTCCGTCTGTCCATAGCCGCGCTGGTCAGGAGCGACAACGTGATAGCCTGCCTGGGCCAGAGCCGTTAACTGATGACGCCAGGCGTACCAGGATTCGGGGAAGCCGTGTAGAAGCAGAACGAGCGGCCCTTCTCCTGCTTCTGCTATATGTATACGAATGCCGTTGGTCTCAATGAAGCGATGGGTAACGGTTGTCATCTTTTTCATTTTCCTTCTTGAGTCTTCTTCATGTATGGTTGAAAAATGAGGTTCCTCTGCTCCTTTGCGATTGCTTACGAAAGCTGAAATACTGTCTGCTTTGACGTAGTCCTAGAATACCCTACTTGTTACGGACGAGCTAGGAAATTCTTGCGATTTCAGGCAACTTGCACACTCGTTTTTGTTCGATGGAGCTGCCGAAGGATCATCCAACAGGATTTTCTTATTTCTACAGCCCTATTTGAAGCAAATGCATTTGATAAAGCTATAGCATGTTCCCTCAAAAAGGCAAGGTCAGAGACAAAACCCTTCTCTCTTGACTTGTTAATCACTCTCGGGTATAGTTTTATTAAATTGAATTGCTTCAAATAGGATTGGAGGAAAATGAAAATGCAGACGATGGAACAACCAGCGCCATCGGTTCTCAAGCTGCTGGCACATGATCTGCGGTGGAGTTTACTCCAACGGCTTACGCAGAGTGATTATCGTGTGGCTGAACTCGTCGCGCAGGTGAAGCAGCCACTCAATCTGGTGTCCTACCACTTACGTCAGCTCCGTCAGGCGGGTCTCGTTCATGAACGACGCAGCACTGCTGATGAGCGCTCATTTTACTATAGCCTGGACCTGCAACGCTTGCACATGCTCTACCTGGAAGCATCGTCGAGCCTCCATCCGAGCCTTGGAGAAGCAATCCCTCCAGAGAGCCGCACGCAATGGCACTTTGATGGTCCCCCACCACGCCTCCTGTTTCTCTGTACGAGCAACAGCGCCCGCTCTCAGATGGCTGAGGCGCTGGTGGGGCACTTGAGCCAGGGACAGGTTCAGGCATCCAGTGCCGGGAGTCATCCTGGCCCAGTTGTTCATCCGTTGGCGATCGGCGCACTTGCCCGATGGGGTATCCAGATGAGCCAGTCTGTGCCCAAATCTCTGGAGGTGTTTAGGGGGCAGCCATTTGATCGTGTGATCACGCTCTGTGATCGGGTGCGTGAGCGGTGTCCCACCTGGTCAGACTCTTCGCTGAGTCATTGGAGCTTGCCTGATCCTAATAAGGCAGAAGGATCGGAAGCGGAGCGTCAACAGGTCTTTGAGCAGGTGGCTAGCCAGTTGGACGTGCGCATTCGGTTGCTGCTCACCTTGCTGGAGCAAGAGCGCCGGGAGACTGTCTCGGGACAGAAGGCCGTCAGCTAAGCTTCTTTCAACCCCGCTGCGGGCTGGAGACGAGAAGAGCTGATGGCGAGCAGGACAAGTAGGACCGCAACCTCGTCAAACCGGGGGAGAGGTTCTTGTCGGACCCATCGAAGGAGTATGTTTTTTGAAGGAAAGGAAAAAGATATGGCACGCATTCGCTATATGATTAAGGATGTCGATCAAGCAATTGACTTCTACACGCGCCATTTGGGATTTACCCTGGAACACAACGCGAGTCCGGCGATGGCCCTGGTAGCACGAGGAGATCTCCATCTCCTGCTCAGCGGCCCACAAAGCTCTGGTGCGCGCCCTCTACCTGACGGACAGCACCCTTCCCCTGGTGGCTGGAATCGCGTGGTCATTGATGTGGAGGATCTACCAGCCATGATGGAGACGCTCAAACAGGCAGGAGTGCCCTTCCGTCGAGATGGCATTGTCAGAGGGCCAGGAGGCCAGCAAATCTGGATTGAAGATCCCTCAGGCAACCTCATTGAACTGTTTGAGCCAGCGGGATTCCTACCTCGCCCCTAACGACCTGCTGGCTCGGAAAGATCCGATGGCTTTGCTCGATTACCAGAGGGCATCATGAATCTCATGATGCCCTCGAAATTTCTTCAATCGCATGAGATTACGACGATGATTTTTTTGAGCCTCGCTTGCGTTTGGCCTCTAGCAGCTGTTCGGCAACAGAAACATCTGACTTTGTCTCGGTTGCCGTTGATGTAGCGACAGGCGTGGCTGGTGGCGTTTCTCTGGTTTCTTTAACCGAGGACGTGCCAGTGCGCGGTGGCTCTTTGCTTACCTGTCTCATCTGGCGCAAAGCCTCTCCGCGCCTGGCTTTGCGTTGTGTGCGCAGAGTACCAAGCGACGTGCCAAGAGCGCCTTCCGTCAGTTGTCCGGCAGAGGTAGCAATGGTTTTGGCCGCTGGATTGAGCAGACCCATGAGCCAGCGATAACCTAGCGTCAGGAACTCTAGATTGGAGAGTCGTCGCGTGGCGATGTCGATAGGCAAGAGCAGGGCCGCCAATGCCAGCAACAGGAAGGTAATCGGAAGCGCGGCTGTTACTGGCATGAGGTTTTGACTGAAAGCCGCCGCTATATCGTTGGGATTGAGCAGCGAGCCGCCGCCAGCTTGAGCCAGTCGCTTGAGGAATTGTGTGTCTGTACCGACCGTCTTAAATTCGGGCGAGTATGGCACGATCATGCCGGTTGTGGCCTGAAGTTGTCCGGACCCTTTTTGATCTTTCCATGTCACCTGGATGAGATAGGCTCCCGGCTGAGGAACCGGAAAATCACCTTCCCAGCGCTGAGGTGCGGTTGGTTGCAGGTTCACCGTCTGGTTCGAGGCACCTGGATTGTCGAGATAGTTAGGCGGGACAATACGTGCCTGAACCTGCTGTTTGTTTCCGGCATTTGCCGCCGTGTTTGCAGGCAGATCGACGGTCAGATGCCCCCTGCCGTTGATGACTTTGCTATTAATGTTGAGCGCGCTATCGGGCGACGGGAGCGTCCAGGTGACGAGATTTGCCCACCAGTGCGCATCCTCCTTCCATTGGAGCCAGTGGCCCGTCCAGAGACCCAGCGCATCACTCGTCCAGGCCACGACTCGTCCCAGGCCATATTGCCAGACCGCCAGCACCGGATCGTCGCGATGGCTCACCAGGACCATCTGTGCATTCGGCTTGGGTGTCGTTGCCACATAACCGTTGAGATCGGGCAGAGTGTTCAGGCCGGTCAGAACGGGGTGTTGTGTCACGACTGCCGGGACAAACGACTCGTTGATGACAGTGCGCCGTGCTGCTCGCTCGGTCTCTTTGAGCAACACCTGGGGAATGCTGCTGGGATCGTCGGCACGATAGAAGCGGCCCCGTCCCCAGTTGGCGATATTAATCATGGTGTTCAATTCATCGACGCTGGCCGCATTGGTTTCGACCGTTGAAACCGTGATATTCTCCTTCGCCATCTTCATCACCTGGGGCGCGTAATTGTCGAAGGCGTCACCGTCACCAAGCAGAATAACATGTTTGATCTTGGCATTGGTGTGGAGCAAGACCTGTTCCGCATTGCTCAGATCCGGGTTATAACTGCCCGGATCGTCCGGGTTCATCGAATCAATCTGCTTATCAATCGATGCCTTATCCTTCACGTATTGCATCGGGATCGTCAGGCTGCCATATGCTGAAGAGATGCCCACCTGATCGCGTGGTGTCAGCAAATTGACAACACCTTTGGCCGCCTCTTTGGAGATATTGACGGTGATATCGCTTTCCAGGCTCTCGACGATCAACACGACGGCGATGCTCGGCGTATCCTTATGCTGTGGAACATCCATGCTGACCGGCAGCGTTTGTTCGAGCGGCGTGTTGGTGTAGCCGCCCAGACTATAGCTGTTCTCACCTCCGCTGACCACCAAGCCGCGCCCAAGATCGCGCACATAGGCTTGTAGCGTTGCCATGCGGGTGTTGCCGAGCGCGAGAGCAGGAACATCGGCCAGAATGACGGCGCTATAGGGGGCGAGTCCGTCGAGCGTGGTAGGAACGTCGTTGGGCGTGCCAACAGTTACATCGATCTTTGTCGCTTTGAGAGCAGCGATGATATTCTGCCCGCTGCCCGGTTTGCCCTCAACGACCAGCACGCGGGGCGGTCCCTGTACGTTGACATAAGTTGCGGCCTCGTTATTCTGTGCGATAGTATCGGCTCCGGCTTCCAGCGTCACGCGATATGTATGGAAGCCGGGCGGAGGCGCGAGCAGGTTGATGCTGACCTCCTGCTCCCCAACGGCGAGCGTGACTTTTTGTTGTGAGATGAGCTTCTGATCGAGATAGACGCGCAACGTTGAGGTCTGGGCGACGTTGGTATAGAGCTTGACGTGCAGGACAAAGCGCTCGTTTGTCCGCACCTCTGTTGGCGCGCTGATATCGTTGATCCGGGCTTCAACGTTTTTTGCGGCTGGCAACGGCACTATGTCGAGACGGATACCCTGCTGCTGCAATAGTTGTGCCTCCTGCATGGCATCTTCCAGGTTTTGCTGTCCATCGGTGAGCAGCACTACGTGGCGCATACTATCCGATGGCATGATCGCCGAGGCCAGGCGCAATCCAGCAGCGAGATCGGTATAGTTGGTATCAGGGGTTGATTCAAAATGCGAGAAGTCTACATGCGATTGGACCGATTGCTCAACCAGGGCATTGCTACCGGTAGCAATGATACCTACCTGATCGTCGGGCCGCTTATGTTGGATGGCCGAGTTGATCCACTGCTCGATAAACGTGCGCTGTCCTGCTGTGCTGGAGGAGATATCGCCAACGAAGATGGTCGTCTGTCGCGAGATTGGTTGTGACCAGGAAGCGCCTGCCAGTGCTGCAATGACCAGCGTAAAGAGCGCCAGACGGCAGGCAAGAATAAGACGGCGTTGAGGCGCGGAAAATGGCAGCGACATGCGCCTCCAGGTGAGATATACCAGCGCGCCGACCGGGAGTAGCAGCAAAAGTAAGAATGGTTGCTCAAATGTTAACACGCTTTTCCTCCTTCGCTGAGCGCCTCTTCAGTTTGCTTCTGGTCCGCTTCGTCGCTTTTACCACCCGCTTCCTTGTTTCCTTATATTGCGCTTGTAATTGATCCTGCCACTGAGTCAGCAACGAGTTTTTCTTAGATGTTGATACGCGGACAGTGCCGAGCGATCTGCGCTGTTCTGTACTCTGTGTCGTCCTGGCCTGATAGCTGCGGCTGAAGAGCCACCATTCAAAGCACAGCACAAGTAGCAGGAAGGCGGCGATCCAGGGCCAGATTTCGCGCAACTGGTGCGATACGCCGTTGCCGTTGTCGGTAAAGGTTGTGCTATTGACCACTGGCAGGCTGCTGGCCGGGGCCAACCGCGATTGCTCGGGATTAAAGAGGTTGACGACAAATGCTCCCTGAAGATCCTGACCTCGCACCCGCTGCGTTACTTGATAGATGCCAATCTGATCGGTGGAAGCGAAGGGAGCAACAGGAAATGGTGGTCCTACCGTTGTTGCCCGTTGATCCGGGCCTGTAATGGTGATATGATTAGCACCGGGCCAGGTCTGTACGGTTACCAGGGAGCCAGCAGATTCCTGGCCGTTTCCTGGCACTGGAGCCGGGAGGAACCAGTTCGTCATATTGCGTATCAGGATTGGGAATGCCGGTTGCAGCGGCAGATCACTATTGTGTAGGTCAAAGCTCAATACGGCGATGCGCTGGTTGTTGTTTTCCCCGGCTAGCAGCAGCGGCGTTTGTGGCGTCTGAATAACTGGTTGCAGCCACGAGGTCGCAGTCAACTGATGGCTGGCCCGCAGCACATGAATACTGCTCAGATCAACATCGGTCAGTAGATTATGCGCATCCTGGCCCGAACTGATATGATTGACACCAATCTCCTGCCCCGACTGACCAAAGAGATACTTGCCCTGTGGAGGATTGACGAACAGGATATTTCCCGGCGGCAGAACTGGCGGCACGTACCCATCAAAGATCGTCAGGTCGTATGTGCCGAGATTCGCATAATGATCTGGGGTGATCTCCGAAAGATTGACGTTTGCCTGTCGCACAAAAGCAACCTCAAGGAAACGATTGCCTTTCGTGACGAGCAAGACGCGGCCCCGCATTGATCCGCCCACAATGGCCCAGGCTTCATGATCGGCAGAGAGCGCATCCTGCGTGACGAGCCGGGCATGGAGAAAGCGTGTATTGGAGGCCAGTGGCCCCCACTGCACAGTTCCGCGCTCATCGGGGCCGAGCGTAATGGTTTGTACGCTAACGAGGTGGCTATCGGCGTAAAGCTCGATCGGTATCGCGCGCTGCTGACGGCTATAGTTCGCGACCTGGGCAAAAGCAATCAGCTTGCCTTGAAGCGGGCGCGAATCGAAGGCCAGAATCGCCGTGTTGGGCGCATCGGTGCCGATGGGCAGATAACGCACAGGAACCGGAAGCGTGATCTTCTGATCGGCGTTTGTCACGTGTCCGTCGCCGACCACGAGAATTTGTGCATGAGCATGTCCCTGAGCCAGCGAGAGGGCCAGGGAGAGTGCCTGCGTCAGATCGGCATCCTGATTCGTGACCTGAGCGCGATGCAGCGCATTGGTCAGCTGGCCCTTATCCTGAGCCTCCGCGATCAGAACTCGCGGCGTGAGCGCCATTGTGATGAGCGAAAGACGGTCATTGGGGCCGAGATCACTGATGAAGTTGGCAATGTTATTTTTCGCGGCCTCAAAGCGATTGGGAGCGACATCGGTAGCCTGCATGCTGGCCGAAGCCTGGAGAATAACGATGGTATCGCCGCTTACAGGGCTATTAGAGAAGATGGCTGGACGCGTCAGAACCAGGACGATCACGATGGCCGCGATGAGTTGGAGTAGCAACAGTGGTGTCAGGCGCAGGCGTTGCCAGGGACGGCTCGCCTGGAGTTCCTGCATCGCTTGTTGCCAGAGCAAGGTACTACCGATCACGCGTTCCTGCCGTTTTGGTCGCATGAAATAGAAGAGCAGTATGATAGGAATAATCAAACCAAAGGCGAGAGCCGCTGGAACAAGGAGATTCATCCTGCCCGTCCTATCTATTTGACCAGAGTTACCTGGCGTAATACTCGTTGAACCACATCAATAATCTGGGTATCGCTCGGTATGAGCGCGTAGGTTGCCATATTTGCGTGAGCAAAAGCTGTCAGTTCTTCGGTAAAGGCGGCGAGGCGCTCATGATATGCCTGCAATACGGCTGATGAGGCGCTCACCTCAACCTGAGCGCCGCCCTCGCTGTCTCGAAGTTGCCACTCCCCTTGCAGGTCAGGATCTATCTCATCGGGCGAAAGGATCTGAAGCAGTGCAACCTCCTGACGCAACTGGCGAACGGAGCGCACTCCCACTTGATAGCCGCCTGTTGCCAGAAAGTCCGAAATGATAATGGTCAGTCCCGGACCGCTCAGGACGCGCCCAAGATCGTAGAGCGCTTTGTTCAGATCGGTTTTGCCTGAGCGTGGCAGGCGTGTCAAAAATTCTCCCACGTTCCAGACCGCGCTCTTGCCGCTCCCTGCGCGACGATGGGCTGTGAGACGATCCGTGAGCGCACCAACAGTCACGTTATCTTCGCACTTTAAGGCGACGTAGGCCAGGGCAGCGGCCAGTTGAATCGCGAGATCCGACTTGGCCGGTGTACCTTCGTACATAGAATTGGAGCAATCTATCAAGATGGTAACGGTGATATTCTCTTCTGCCTCGAAGACGCGTAAAAAGAGGCGTTCCAGGCGCGCATAAGCTCGCCAGTCGATGCGGCGGAAATCGTCTCCGGGCGCGTAACGCCGATAATCCGCAAATTCCATCGAGGTGCCAGCCAGCGGGGAGCGGCGGCGTCCTGGCCGCCCGGTCGCCATTGAGCGACGAGTGAGCAGCGCGAGATTGTCCAGACGTTGCAAGATGCTGGCATCCAGTGGAAAGCGCGTGGTTCCGGCATCATCGGCCATCGAGTTCAGCTCCTATCCGTTGTTGTATCTTATATAATAAATCTCGTTATTGGCGCATCCAGCCAATGGACCGTAAATCTCTCGACGTGTATGGTAGGAGCGAGGCTTGTCCTCGCCCGAGGTACACAACACGCGTAATAGGGACACGGGCGAGGACAAGCCTCGCTCCTACCATACACGACAGGTTATTCTTCTTCTGCCTCTACTTCCTCGATAATTGTTGTGATCAGCTCCTCCGAGGTGATGCCATCGGCCAACCCATCGAAATTGAGAACGAGGCGATGTCGCAGTGCCGGGAATGCCACCGCATGCAGATCCTCAACAGCAACATTGTAGCGTCCTTCCAGCAGGGCGCGCACCTTCGCCGTCATTATCAGGGCTTGCAATCCGCGTGGGCTGGCACCATAGCGAACGTATTTGCGTACTTTTTCTGGCGCGTCCTCCTGGTCTGGATGCGTGGCAAGCAGGAGGCGTACAGCATACTCTTTGATATGCGTGGCAACTGGCACTGCTCGTACAATATTCGTCAGGCGTAATAACTGATCGCCTGATGCTACAGAATTCGCGCGTAGGGTTTGTGTGCCGACTGTGTTGTCGATGATGCGCATGAGATCGACCGCTTTAGGGAAGTTGACCATGATTTTGAGCAGGAAGCGGTCAAGCTGGGCCTCCGGGAGCGTGTATGTGCCTTCCATTTCGAGAGGGTTCTGTGTTGCCAGCACAAAGAACGGTGTGGGTAGAGGGCGCGTTCTGTCGCCAACGCTCACTGTTCGTTCCTGCATGCCCTCAAGCAGGGCCGATTGTGTTTTAGGTGTGGCCCGGTTGATCTCGTCAGCAAGCACGATATTGGCGAAAATCGGGCCGGGATGGAAGCTGAAGACGCGCCGACTGCCGCCGCTATTGGCATCGGTCTGTTCGGTAACAATTGTGGTGCCAACGATATCGGCTGGCATCAGGTCGGGAGTGAACTGGATGCGCGTAAATGTTAGTGTCAGCGCGTCGGCCAGTGTGCGTACAAGTAAGGTTTTGCCCAACCCGGGAACGCCTTCGAGCAGCACGTGTCCACCCGCAAGCAGTGCAAGCAACAGTTCACGGATCACGCGTTCCTGACCGACGACGATCTCGCTGAGTTCCTGTTCCAGCTTTTGAGTGACCTCCATGAACTCTGCAATATCGGCCTCGTCGGGTTCTGTGATCTGAGCAGTGCTGGCAGAGGCACGTCCGTTTTGCGATGCTGTTGTATCTTCTACCGGAGCCTCGTGAGTTTCTACTCCGTAAGCATCTTCGTTTTTGTTCGCCATGTTCGCTTATTGTCCTTCTAATGAATTAAAGTAATCGTGAACAAGATCTTTTGTATCGGGAGATACATCGCTGTTATCGATAGCATCGTGTGCCTGCTGGCCGTATTGTTGAATGACCTGAGAGTAGGGAACGGAGCTACCGGACTGCGAGACGCTGCTATTGTTGTTGTCGGTGCTTTGCGTGCTGGCCCCGTTGCCGGTCTGTCCTGGTACGAAAACACTGTCCGTCTTGCCCTTATTCGTACCAGCGCCATTGTTCCCGCCAGTGCCACCAGTCCCCTGTCCCTGTTTCCCCTGTCCCTGTCCGCCCTGCTGATTTTGCTGTCCTTGCTGACCCTGTTGACCTTGTTGCCCTTGCTGACCTTGCTGTCCTTGACCCTGCTGACCCTGTTGGGCCTGCCCTTGTTGCCCTTGCTGACCTTGTTGAGATTGGCCTTGCTGTCCTTGCTGGCCCTGCTGGCCTTGTTGCCCTTGCTGTCCTTGCTGAGTTTGCCCCTGTTGACCCTGCTGACCTTGTTGGGCCTGGCTCGTGTTCGTCGAATCGGTTGCAGAGGCGAGAGAGTTAGCTACCTGCTGCAAATTCTGTTCGGTTTGAGTGATCGAAGCATCTTTCGTCTGGTCGGAGGCGTTTTGTGAGGCCGTTGACTGCAACGATTTGATGGCATCGTTGATCTCATTCTGATTGCCATCGGCAATAGATTTCGCCAGTTGATGCAGATCGGCGCTCAAATTGGGATCTTGCCCTGCCTGATTCGCGGCGGCTTCGATCTGTTGAGCAAGCTGCTGGCGCTGTTCAGGTGTCATCTTGTTGATCTGGTCGGCCAGATTTTTGAGTGCCTCGGCAAGCGCTTTGGCATCACCATTGGACAGTGCCTTGCCAATGGCGCTTGCGCTCGAATTAGAACTATTTTGCAGTGTGGAGCCTGCGGCAGCGCTGGCCTGTGCCTGGTTAGCCGTTTGTGGGTTGCGCAACTGATCTAGCTTTGCCTGTGCTTCGGCCAATGCCTGCTGCGCCTCATTCTGATTTTGGGCCTGTTGAAGCTTTGATTCTAGCTGTTGCAGGATCTTGTCAAGCTCTTTTTGTTGGGCTGGCGAGAGACCTTGCTGGTTCTTCAATTCCTGGCGCGTCTTTTCAATCGTGGCAACCTGTTTGGCAACCTGAGCTTGAAATGCTGCCTGCTGACGTAGCACGGCGGTCATCGGATTGGGTAAGACCAGCAATAACGTCAGAGCTACCGCAATAACTACGAAAGTGATGAGGGTTGCACGCGAGAGGCGAAGAGGAAGTGCTGAGGCCGGGGTATGCTGCTCAAGCTGCTTCAGTGCATCGCGGCGTTGCAGCCGGGCCAGTGCCGAGGACTCTTCGCGCAGTTCCCAGGCCGTTCCAACGCGATTGTGCAGTGTAAGGCGTTTATCTATAACGCGCGCAGCCCTACTGAGAGATGGGCGGGACCAGATCGCGGCAATCAGCCCGATCAGCGTGCAGGCAACAATGCAGCCGATAGCCCAGTAGAGAGCAGTTGCCCAGGGAAAGAGGCGAGACAGGACGAGGACCAGGCAGGCCAGCAATAAGCCAGTGAGAAATCCTCTGATCGTCCAGCGAAAGGTTTGCTGGAACGAGAGCCTGTTGCGCCAGGGATGTAGTGCCTCGATGAGTTGTTCGGCGTCGGGAGCTTCTCTAGTTAATGCGGCTATGCGCGATGGCGTCAGTGTTGCCATAAAAATCGGCCTTTCTCTCCAGGAGCACGCACTAAACTTTACCTATTGAGTATCTTTATGCCTTCTATTGTACAATTACTTATCTAGCATACACTATAAAGCACGATTATGCGGTCGCAGTCGCCTCTTTTGGCTCCGGGTCTTTGCGCGTGTGAGATCGCAGGCGTCCCATAGGGTTCGGCTTTACTGTCCACGTGCTGAGAATGATCAGGATTCCAGTAATGAGCAGGCTAAGAACTGTATAAGCCAGCCAGGGTGCTATTCTGATCTTACCAATTGTATAGGTTGCCAATCCTCCAGCTCCGGGGTAAGTGCTGATAAGAGCTGTGACCGGGTTCCAGACAAAGAGCAGCGAGGTCTGGCTATTGGTCGGCATCGGCTGGCTTCCAGCAGCGGCAAGCAGGAAAGCGGAGATGAAGCCAGACGAGGCAAGGAGAATAAACGAGATAAGCAGCGGCAACACGACCCAGAGGACGACCGCCATATAAGAGACGGCAGTGGAGACCGCCGGGCGGCTCAGGAGCGTTGAGCAGAACAGACTCGCTGTGCCAACAACGATGGTTGTGACAACATAGACGAGCAGGGCCGCGAGAATTTGAGCCGGTGTGATGCCACCAAAGAAGAAGACCAGACTGAACAGTGGAGCGGAGGCCGCAATCAGTAGAATGGCGTTCACCAGTCCCGCAATGAGCTTGCCAGAGATCAACGAGAAGGAAGAGAGGCGCGAACAGAGCAGCATATCGAAGGTCTGGCGCTCCTTCTCACCGTTGACGGCTGTTGCGGTGAAGGCTGGCGTGATGTACATAATCAGGAAAAGCTGTACCATCGAGAGCAGATAGTACAGGTTCACGCCCGTTTCGCTCAAGCCATTGTTATTGTTGTAGCCGTTGTAGCCTCCGAAATGGGAGATATAAAACCAACCCAGGAGGCCCATCAGGAGAATATAGATAATAATCACCCAGATGGTACGTTCGCGACGCAGGCGCAAGCGTAGTTCTTTGGTAAGAAGAGCTAAAAACGTCATGAGATAGTGCTTCCTTCTGTAATACTCATGAAAACGTCTTCCAGTCGTCCGCCGCTGCTCCGAGGAGCGAAGGAGACGACTGGAAGACCCTTCGTAATCAACTCTGCCAGAATGCGGCTCATAGCGGCATCATCGCCGGAGAATTCTGCCTGCAACAATGTTGTCCCTTCATCATTGCTTACCTCGCTGATTTCCGCCATATCTTTTAATAGCTGCATGGCTTCGGAGACGCGTTCCTGCTCTAACAGGCGAATTTCCAACTGACGACTTCCACCCAGGCGGTGTGTGACTGTATCAACTCCGCCGGCGAGTACCAGGCGTCCCCCTTGCATAATCGCCACATCGCTACACATTTCCGCCATTTCTAATAAAATATGCGAACTGATAACGATGGTTTTCTTCATATCTTGCAGGGTACGCAGGAGTTCGCGCAGTTCGACGCGAGCGCGCGGATCAAGCCCCGACGCAGGCTCGTCCAGCAACAGCACCTCTGGGTCGTGAACTAGCGCACGCGCCAGACAGAGACGTTGCTTCATGCCGCGCGAGAGCGTCTCAACCATTTCATCGCGTTTAGAACTCAGATCGACCAGTTCGAGCAGATCAGAGATCACACGTTTATGTTTATTGCGTGGGATACCGTGAATACCTGCGTAGAATTCGAGGTATTCGGTGGCGGTGAGATCAGGATAGACCCCGAAGAAATCGGGCATATAGCCGACTTTGCGCTGAATCACCGAGGGCGATCTCGTCACTTCCTCATTCTCAAACCAGACCTGTCCTGTCGTGGGAGAGATGAGCGCCGCCAGAATGCGCAACAAGGTCGTCTTGCCTGCTCCATTGGGACCAATCAGGCCGTAGATCGTGCCGCGCGGGATATCAAGGCTAAAGTCGTTGAGTGCGTTGACTGTACGATAGCGCTTGGAGATATTTTGTATTTTAATAACCGTATCGGTAGCTTCCATAAAGCAGCGATCTCTCCCTCATCTGGTATTCGAGGCACCTACTAATTGTAACGATGGTTTGCCAAAAATGGCTGTGGCCTGAGTGCTGTCGGTATTGGCGAGTCGTAGTAAGACCCGACCTCCTGGACCAATATAGGATTGAGAGGGGGTCGCCGGGAACGTAAATGAGCTAAAGGCGTAGGCATCCCAGTTGCGCGTTTGCCAGTTGTAGAGATAGGGATGAAGATGATTGGCATCGATAGAACCCTGCTGGCCCACTGTATTGCCTACCTGCGGCAGACTGGACGCGGTAGAGATCTGCAATGTCCCAATGTGCGGATTATTGATCACTGGCAACGTAAATTCAAAAGTCATATTGCCGCTGGAAAGTGCATACACACCTGGGTAGAGCGTCTGCACACCCGTACCCTGGGTCTGCACATCAACGAGCTGGCTGTTGATGGACGCGGGCGGGAGATTGACGCTGCCCGAAAGGGTCACGTCGAGCGGAGCCTGGAAGAACGTCTCCTGGCTCTTTGAGGTATAGGTATCGTTAATAGTCACAACATTCGTCGTATCGCTAGATGGATTATCAGCCCAACCAATTAACGTTGCGCTTGCATCGGGCAACATCAGGGGGTCGCCGCCATTGATGAGTTGATTGTAGGCAGAGCTGCTATAGTTGCCGTTGCTAACCATCACGCCATTAGATGCCACCACGCCATATTGCATGCAGAAGCCGCTGCCTCCGCTGCAATCGTAGCCAGCTTCACCGCTCAACGCGCTGAGCATTGCCATATGGCGCTGTTGCTCTGTTTGGGGTTGATTGCCATTGCTGATGGGCGTATAAGGTACTGCGAGATGTTTGCTGGCTGCGATCTGATCGGCGAACGAGGCCGTTTGCCCACCAACAATCTTTGGCAATTGTAAATGAATCTCTTTCGTGGTGCCGCTTTTGAACTGGCCGAGCGAGACGTAGCGCCCATACGTGAGGAGATAAGCATCGCTGAAATCGCGGTGCAGCGTATTGGTAACGGTTCCGCTCAAAAGGTCATCTTGCAGGCTCAGGCGGGAGAGAATGCCTCCCGTTTCTGTATGATTGCTTCTGGAAATCAGGGTGCGCAGGGTCCAGATATTGACGCCCTGCAAGGTCGCATCTGTCCCGCTCTGAGTCGTGGTAATCGTCGTTGGCTGAGAGGTCAGACCGTTTGGAGAACGAGACTGCTGATCGTTGGCGGGCTGCACAAGCCCATCGTTGGAGAGGTGAACGCGAAAATCGCCCTGGTTGGGAACAAAGACACCGACGTAGGTAGTGGTGTGGGCCATTGATTCGGTTGCGCTGGGACGATCAAGCTGCACGACCGAGATGTTGCTGCTGAGAATCGAGGTGCCTTTCTGTTGTAAGGCCAGGCCATAGCTCAGCAGTGAAAAGACCAGAATCGTGCTGACCACAATACGCCAGCTCCAATCGCGGCTTTTGAGGCGACGCACGATCAGGAGCCGAATCGGGCCGAGAACCAGGATGTAGCCAAGCAGCAAGATCAGGATGAACTGAGTGGCGAGAAAGCTTGTCGGGAAGAGCGATTGTAGCACCGCTCCTAAACCGTTGGTATTGCTCGATAGTACGCTCTTGCTCACAGTCGGGGTGGTCGAACTCGCACTACTGATGAGCATCTGATCTCCCAGATTGCGTAACAGCAACGCTCTCCACAACGACGATGCCTGCGACCAGCTCACAACTGGCTCCAACGAAGGATCGAAAGCGAGATAATCGATCTGCCCCAGACCGAGCTGTGACTGAACGATCAGCGGTGTACCGTTAGAAGAAAGTAGCACGGAACCGCCGGCGGCTGGTGTGGCGACGCTCACGTTCACGGGAGCCTGAATGTTCGTTGATGCCGATTTCGTGCCGGGGTCGGCCGGACCGATAAACGGCAGCAGTGAGGTGCCTGAAGGAATTGTGGTTGTTTGTGTGACAGTGGCAGGAAGCAGGCTGGCAGGAAGCGGCTTGAGCGTATTCATCCACTCGGGGCCGCCAACAACGATCAGGCTTCCACCCTGATGAACCCAGTTTTGCAGTGTGGCGAGCTGGCTCTTGTTCAGGTTGCTGGTGGTGAAGTTATCCAGGATGAGCAGGTCAAAGTTGTTCAATGCTTCAGCAACGGTTGGAAATGTAGAGGCGTTGAGATTCTGTGTAAAGACCGATGAACTCGGGTTGGGAAGCGAGAGGGCATTGAGTGCAGTAAAGCCTGTTGTTGGTTGATCGGAGAGGATACCAACAAAGATATCCCCAGGTCCAAGCGCATGGATCGGGCTGGCCTGACTGTTCACTTTATGGCCATTTGTATCTAGAAGATCAATCGTCACATTCTGCGTGATACCTTGTGTACCATAATAGAACGGCACATAGAGCGTAACCTGTTTCTGAGCGCCGGAAGGCAAGCTAACCATTGCCCGATACGTGGAGAGGACTCCTGAATTGCCCGCGCCAGCGAAGGGAAGAGGCGTATTGACCGAGACGAAACCATTGAAATCGGGGCCATCATTGCGCAGTGCGACGCGAATCGGTATCCAGTTACCATCGCGATAACGCGTGTCAAATCCCGCTGTTGCGCGGAAAGAGGGGCCATTGGCGGTTGGCAGGCTGCTGGAAATGGTATGTGCGGAAGCCGTGTGCGGGAGAAACACCATGACAAAAAGCAGTACAAAGAGACTGCAAACGGACCTTCTTATCGTAACACCGGGTCGAAACCGGCGAGTGCAATCCTGCATATGCATAAGCCTCTCTATCATACAATGTAGTTTTGGGTAGGGAAACGCTCTACAGGGTAGTTGCTGTCTTGTCCAGTAGTATCATAACATGTTTTAAAAAATATGGAAAATGTAGCCAAAAGTTGGCTTTGATCCATTCGCTGCGTAAAACTCCTGCATTCTGTATGAGGATATAAGCGGCGTTATTAGAAAGCAGAAATGAAAATTAGAAGGGCGCAACAATTGTGATCACAACAGCGACCAGGCAGGTAAGCAGGGTGCAGAGCAGGGCCAGTACGTCAAAGCGCTGCATACGCAGGACGCGACGCTTGCTGCGACGCCATCCCGGATGACTGCCATAACAACGCGCCTCCATTGCGACCGTGAGCGATTGTGCCCGTTTAAAGCCGCTAACAAACAGAGGAATGAGCAAGGGAGCGATTTTGCGGACGCGCTGGAAGATATTACCTTGATTGAAATTGACGCCCCGAGCTGTTTGCGCCTTGAACAGTCGCTCAATCTCCGTCACAAAGATCGGTACAAACTTGAGCGCAATCACCAGCACCATAATAAAAGGATTGACGGGGAGGCCGATCTTTTGCAACGGGCTTAATAACGCCTCCAGCCCATCAGTAAGATCAACGAGCGAGGTTGTGAACATCAGCATGGAGACGAGATAATACAGAAAGAAGACGCGTATCATAGTGATGGTACTATTGAGTAGTGCTTCACGTGAAATGCTCAAAAACTGCCAGTGCCAGAGAATGGTCAGATGTGCATTAGGAGCGTAGTAGAAAAGTACCTGGATGATATAGATGAAGGCAAGGAAAGGGAGGAAGGTCTTAAACATACGCAGGACATAAGCAACGGAGAGGCGCGACAGGTATTGGAGGACGGCGCAGAAGATCAGGCTGATGGCAAAGGCGAAGAAGGAGCGCACAGATGAGACCAGGGCGATGAGCAGGACGGCACAGAGCAGCTTCGTGCGCGGGTCCATTCGAGTGAGCGCCGAGCCGTTGTTGATATATTGACCAAAGGTAATAGTACGCGATAGCTCGATCATTGGTCGTTTATCTCCCCATTTTCATCTGTGTACTATGTTTCAGGATCTCCTCTTCCAACTCATCCAATGTTACGACATCGGTGCGGATAGCAGGCAGGAGGTCACGTAGGGCCAGCGCAATCTGTGTTGTTTCGGGCAAGGCGATATCAAGCTTCGTTAATTCGTCGGCGCGCGCCAGGATTTCTCGCGGTGTCCCCGAAAAGACCAGATGCCCCTGATCGAGTATATGGATTTGATCAGCAAGCGTAATCACATCTTCCAGGCTGCTTGAGACATAGATAATCGTGAAATGATGTTGCTCTTTAAAGCGAGCAATGAGATCCAGCAACTCTCGGCGACCGCGTGGATCGAGTCCGGCGGTTGGCTCGTCAAAGATAATGACGTTGGGCTGAAGAGCCAGCACGCCAGCAATTGCCACCCTGCGCTTCTGGCCACCACTCAGCGCATAGGTATAACGAGTGCGAAAATCCTCGTAGGGTAGCCCAACTGCTTCCAGCGATTCCTGGACCAGACGGCGCGACTCGGCCAGAGGAACATTTTTGCGGCGTGGGCCAAATGAGACATCCTTGCCTACCGTCTCCTCAAAAATTTGCGCTTCCGGCGATTGAAAGACGGTGCCAACAGTGGAGCGGAGCCGCTCAATAGCAAACGCGGGGGCTGCAACATCATCGCCTTGAAAAAAGAAGGTTCCGAGCGCTGGCTTGATCAGGCCGGAGAGAAGATCGACCACTGTAGACTTGCCAGAGCGCGTGGGACCAACCAGTGCCACCGTTTGATCCGCTGGAATCGAGAGGGTGAGATCGCGTAAGGCTTGCGTGGCAAAAGGTGTGTCGCGCAAGTAGGTATGCGATACATTTTTTAGATCGAAGAGCATAGACCTGCCTTCAACTGTTCAATAGAGAGGACGACCTCTGGTAAACTGGACCAGCCTTGGGCCCGTAAACGCTGCCCCAGATGCGTAACCAGTGGCACATCCAGGCCCACCGCTTGCAGCTCTTCAACTCTGGCGAAGATCGTTGAAGGCGAGCCATCCATCAAGACATGCCCCTCGTTCATGACGATAATTCTTTGAAAAGAAGAGATTTCATGCATAAAGTGAGTGATGTGGATCACGGTAATGCCGCGTTCCCGATTCAGGCGATGTAGCGTTGCCAGGAGATGTTGTGCGGCCTGACCAGGGATCATCGTTGTTGGCTCGTCCAGGATCAGATAACGTGGGCGCATTGCCAGGACGCCAGCGATCGCGACCCGTTGCTTTTGTCCCACCGAAAGTTCGCTGATGGGCATCTGCGCGTACGGTTCTAAATCGAGGAGCGCCATCGCTTCCTGGATGCGCTCTTCGATCTCAATGCGTGGCAGTCCGAGATTCTCCGGGCCAAAGGCGATATCGTCAATAACTGTATTCGCGACCAGTTGATCGTCGGGATTTTGAAAGACGATCCCGACCCGTTGACGAATATTCCAGAGATCCTCGCCGCGTGCGGTGGTACGCAGGCCATCCACCAGAAGCGTGCCTCTATTGGGCGGCAGGATGGCGGCGAGCAGTTTGAGCAGCGTACTCTTGCCGGAGCCGTTTTGTCCAATAATCGCCACCATCTCGCCCGCATTGATATGCAGCGTCACATCCTGTAATGCGAGCGGTGCCTCGTGATCTTCTTGCGCGCCATAACGGAACGAAACATTGTCTACTTCTAACATAATTGCTCTAATATGGTAATTCGTCGCGCGGCTTCTCTTCAGGAGCGCGTGTGTAGCGTCCCTGCACGATATAGAAAGCTCGCACTAGAAGAACGGTGAGAATGGCTGCAAGGATAGCCTCAACGATGGCCTGTGGGATAATAGGAATGATGGCAATGGGCGGCATATAGCCACGCAACACCAACATGCCAAGCACCAGCACTGTATTAGTTAAGGCACCCACCAGACCCGCGACAGCTGCCGCAACATCGCGATTGAAGCGGACCAGCGCTGCGAACGAGGCCCAGGCAGTGAGGCCGATGAAGATGCGCGGTAAAATCGAGACCAATGGATCTTTAAAGAAAGGTACATTGGCCTGTAGAAAGCTCATAAGACCGAAGATAAGACCGGAGATAAGCCCAACAATAGGGCCGGCGATGACGCCACCAAGAATCGTTGGAATATGCTCAATAGTGGCGCTCCCAGCCATCGTGGGAATAGGGATAAAGCCGATACCGGGAATCGTGCCTAAAATAATGGTAATCGCGGCCAGCACGCCAGCGATGACGGTACGTTCTGTCGTAATCTTCCAGGGGCTTGTTGCGGTGTTGGAAGGTTCGGTAAATTTCTCCAAACTCGATGCTCCTTATGTGGGAACTGATGCTCTGGATACTATAACAAAGCAGGTAAAATATGCATGACGATACCTGACGTGTGAAATAGCGTCTCTACAGTGAACTACAGGATGGGTAATACTCCAAGTATACGTGGGCTACATTTTGTGTGTCAAGCAAAGATAGAGCAGTCGAAACTACGCTGGCTGTATGATATGTACACCATCCGCACCTCCAATGACGGCTTGCTTTGCCATCTGAAGGAACAAGCCCGTTTCTACCACGCCCACAATAGCATGCAGGTGAGCATTCAATGTGACCGGATCGGCGATCCCATCGGGGAAGGCGCAATCCAGGATCAGGTTTTGATTCTCTGTAATGAAGGTTTGTCCGGCGCGTTGTCTCGTAGTCACAACGGCCCCCAGAGCTTCCAGGCGTTTGCGTACAGGTGTTATCGCGAAAGGAACGACTTCGACCGGAACGGGAAAAAGCAGGCCGAGCCGCTGCACGAGCTTGGAAGTATCGGCAATCACGACAAAGCGACGTGCGGAGCTGGCGACGATCTTTTCCCGCAGCAAGGCACCTCCGGCACCTTTAATCAATTGCAGTTGAGGATCGATCTCATCGGCCCCGTCGATGTAGATGTCTAGTTCGGGATAGGTATCTAAATCGGCCACAGGAATGCCCATGCTGGTCGCCAGATCGTGGGACGCCTGAGATGAAGAAACAGCACCCGCAATGCGCAAACCCTGTTGAACACGGCGGCCAAGTGCGAGGATGAACTGGTTCGCTGTTGAGCCAGTACCCAGGCCGACGATCATATTATCCTCCACCAGTTTTGCCGCCGCTTCACCAACCTGTTGTTTCCAAATATCCTGTTGCGGGTCGTGCTGTGTCATTATTGTACTCCTGAAAAATAGTGGTCTGTGTATGTTTATTTTCTGTAGATGTTAAAGTATCTACGGGAGTATAGCATGTGGATGGAGGCAACATCAAATCGGCAGAGCTAACCGACAGTACTGTTGTGGCTGAGAACTTGCCATCTCCCATGGGTCGTGATACACTCTGCAAGTAATTAGCAGAGAAGCGATTGATGAGAAAACTGATCAGGGAAACGGATTAACAAAGTAGACAGACGACCTGGCACGCAGGTTTGTAGGCGGAGATGCCGGGAACGGGATGTGTCGTGGGGAGGTCTGGGCTGACAGGAAAAAGAGCCAGATCTGTTTCAGGTGGTAGTAACAATGTCTGATGTATCGCGCATATTTGTGGTTGAGGGAGATGAAGGTCTCAACCGCAACCTGGTGAACACGCTGCGTAAGGATGGGTACAGGGTACAGGGAGTGACGAGCGGAACGGACGCTGTGCGTACGCTCTGGACGGAAGAGTGCGATGTGGTCATCTGTGATGTCAAAACGCCCGGAGCCGATGGCTTTGAGGTGCTTCAGTGGTTACGCGCTTATCGTCCCAATGCACGCATGATCTTAATGGGCGGCCCTGCAACGGAAGCCGTTCGCACGCAGGCGTTAGAAAATGGAGCCTCCAGTTATTTAGAGAAGCCGCTCGATCTGCGGCTGCTCAAAGAGGAGTTGCGCCGTCTTCTCCAGAAGACCGGTTTTTCGGCCAGTCTGGACTCCTTTGATTTGCTCGACGTGATCCAGATCGTCAATATGAGCCGTAAGAATATCGCTCTGCTCATCAACACAGGGCTGGAGGAGCGCGGCGTTTTGCGCTTCCAGAACGGCGAGTTGATCTGGGCCGAATATGGTATGTTGCACGGAGAGGAAGCTTTTTTTGCGCTCGCGGCACATAAAAATGGCACTGTGTTACATCAGCCCTGGAATGGACAGGCTATTTCCAACGTCACCCAGCCGCTCTCTCGCCTGATCTTTCAAGCGCTGCAATATCGCACAAAATATGCTCATCTTCAGCAGTATAGCGGAGAAATGGCTCCTGTTTCCTCTTCTCCTTTGCTGGACGATGATGGCGATGAAGACCGACCATTTGTATTTGCCACTGAAGAAGAGACAACTTTGCCGCCTCCATCAGAGCAACCGTTGGCGGGTCAGCCTGTAGAGATACCTCCCACCGTGCAGCCTCTTCAACCTGCCGCGATGGGTCAGGCTGCTAATACTAAAGAGTGGTGGGAGCAAACTGGCAGTTTTCGTGCCAGCAGCTTACACAATGAGGAGATGAGTGATAGTGGCTTGAGGCCAGCGTTTAATGGCATGCCCGCCAGTGTTTTCCCGCTGGAAAGCCTGAATGCTGGCGAGAGCATCGCGGGGCCGCCAGCAGAGTTACCAGGCTGGTTGACAGATCAGCCAACATCTGGCATGGCTCCTATCCGTCCTATGACTCCCTCTTCAGCCAACATCGCTGCGGCTTCTATGATGCCCGCTACACCTGTGCTGGCGGAAACAGAGGATATACGGAGCATGTCTGGTTCCGGGGTCATGCCTGCGCTGCCTCCCATGCCACCATCTCCTGAGCGACAAACGCCGCCAATAAACGGCACCGGTTCGCGCAATGGTGTCTCGTCTGATACGGGCATTTTGCGTCCCTCCGCTCCTGATTGGCAGGAGAACAGCGGCCCGATACGTATGACCACTGGCCTGCAAAATGTTCCACCGGGTGTAGCTCAAAATGGGAGAACCGGGAGTCATCCATCGGTGATGGGGAGTGGGTCGTTGCAGGCTCCAACCACCACTGGCGGTTTGCAGCGCGTGACCAGATATCAGTATAACTACTCAGCGCTGGTCTCGGCCTTGCAGACGCTCGGTTATTCGGTGGCGGGATTTGTGGCTGCGGCAGTCGTCAATGTCGATGGGCAGCCTGTCGCGCAGGTGGCGATAGAAGATCTGGATATTGTGCGCGTATGCAGGCAATTTAGTGCTGTGCTAAAAAATGTCGATCAATCGCTGAAGCAGGAGCAGTGGGGCGTCTACGAACATATGATTATCACCAGTTCTGATCGGTATATCTTGATGCGTACGGTGGGTGGCGAGAAAAAAGCCTTTCAGGTGCTCATCACAACGCGCGATACGGACCCGATGAGAAGCCTGGAAATGATGGCAAATGTAGAGGGTGCGATTACAACGGCTTTACAGTAAAAAGAGCATGCCTTGAAAGTATGCTAAGGATCAAGCATGAGCGAAGTAGAGAAACAACCACGTACAGAAGAGGAAAAGAACAATAACACCTACTCTTTCATTGTTGGCATCTTTATTGCCCTGGCGATTATTGTTCTTTTCGCGATCTTCTTCCACTAAATTAGCATAAGATCTTCTAATTAGATGGATGACTAATTAGATCTTCCTCGAACAATGCTAAGAAGATTCTGAGGGCTTCTCCAGTAATTTCTTCAACTGCTCATCTCTCTCTAGCGCAGAGGGATGCGGTTCGTTTTGCCCGGCGTTGCCAGTCACGAGTTTATGAGCTGGCTCGCTGGAACGAGGCTGTGGTCGCAGCAGGGGCGAGGAGTGCGGATTCCCCGCTTCCAACAATGGAGGTTGCGCTGGGAGATTGTGCATGGCCTTTAAGTTGTTCAATTGTTGTTCGAGCATCTGCTCTTCGGATAGCTGCTCAAGCTGAGCATCGAGATCGTGTTGATGGAGAGCCGCCAGTGCGCGCGCGCGTGCTTCGGCATCCAGAATTGCATCTTGCGCCCTGGTCGCGTTGTCTCGCTGTTGCGATTTTCCCGTCTTATTCAGAGCCTCATAGACGCGCTGTTGAATCAGGGCGCTACGCTTGCGTGTTTCCAGCAGTTCAATCGTGGTCTCGATCTCTGCAATTTTGGCTTCGAGCTGGCGGAGAGCGCCACGCATCGTCGTAACAAGCTGCTCCTGCTCCTTCTGAAGCTGTTTGTAGCGCTGAGCCTGCTTATGTATATCATTATGACGCGTGAGTGCTGTTCGTGCAGCGTCGTCGTTGCCTTGCTGGACTGCCTGCTCTGCCTTCTTGAGCCACATTTCCGCCTCACTTGCTCGTTCCTGGCTACGTTTGAGCAGTTTGCGACTCTCAGCAATCGCCGTCGCAACCTGTGTTTTCACTTGCACAAGCTGGTTGCGCATATCAAGTTGGAGCTGTCGCAGAGCCTTTTCGGGATCATCTGCCTTCTCAACGACCGTGTTGAGATTTGCTCGTAGCAAGGTCAGCACGCGTTCCAACAAATTCATTCAGTCCATCTCCGTCATTTCGATCTATTCGATCTTTTAGTAAAATATGGCATCGCACAAATAAAGTGAAACACTCTCATAATAATAAGTAGCCTTCAAAATATATACGTTTAGCTTAGATCACCCGTTTTAAGGTTAAAATGGGTTCCGGCAGGGCTTATACGGCCCTGCCGGGAGCGATTACTGTCTCTCGTTGGTTGCATCAACAGTGCTGGACTTGCCGTTGGCCTTCGCGCCGTTGGCCTCTTCCTGGCCTCCCAGCGCGGGAATGCGATTCATCAGGTCGCCCAGGCGGGTGCCGCTCAACAGTTCAAAGAGGGCTGGCACCTGAGCCGCCATATTGACGATATCGCCAGTGAGACGGCTGGCTCCCACGCCACCATTGTTGGTGCCATCGTTGTTGCCACCAACGGAAACGATGGTCACTTTGTCTACCTTGCTCAATGGCTCGGCAAGGGCACGGACAACCTCGGGCATGCCGGTGAGCAGCTTATCAAGCACAGCAGCCTGGTTGTATTCGTGGTACGCTGCGGCTTTGACTTTCATTGCTTCGGCTTCGGCCTCACCTTTGGCGCGGATAACCTCAGCTTCGGCAAGACCTTTGGCGCGGATAACCTCAGCTTCGGCAAGACCTCTGGCGCGGTTGGCGTCCGCATCACCAAGACCGCGTGCTTTGGCTGCGTCGGCCTGACCTTGCGCTTCCAGAATGAGACGCTGGCGCTCGGCTTCAGCAACTGTTTCAACGCGGCGTCGCTCGGCCTCTGCTGCCTTCTGCACGGTGGCCTGGAGTTCCAGTTCACGGCGCTGAATTTCGGCCTGCTGCACCTTAATCATCGCCTGCTTCTCGACTTCTGTTACCCTGACCGACTCGGTAACGACCTGCTGCTGAACGATATTGGCCTGCACATCGTATGCTTTGTCGGCTGCCGCCTGCTGGCGCTTGACCTCAGCATCAAACGTTGCCTTTTTCAAGGACAGATTACGCTGTGACTCTGCCTGCAATGCCAGCGATTCGGTCTCCGCTTTCACACGCTCCTGATCGGCTTCGGCGCGTGCGACGGCCGCCTCACGAGAGGCATTGGCCTGCTGGATCTGGGTATCGCGTTGAGCGAGCGCTCCGGCGATATCGGCTTCTTTACGGATACGCGCGATTTGCGGGCGGCCCATGTTCATGATGTAGTCGTTCTCGTCACGCACGTCTTTGATGGTGAAAGAGATGACTTCCAGGCCCATCTTTTCCATGTCGGGGCTGACGGTGCGGAGCATTTTTCCGCCCACGCTTTCGGGATCTTTCACCAGATCCTCAACTGTCAACTGACCAACGATGCCGCGCAGATGGCCTTCCATAACCAGACGGATCAGGTTCTCGCGATCCTCTTGCGTTTTGCTCAAGAACTGCTCAGCAGCGGTCATAACGCTCTGGTTATCTGAGCGAACCTTGATCTGGGTGACGGCCTCCACATTTACCTGGACACCCTGAGTTGTGTAGAGAGCCTGATGGGGGGCCACGTCAAACGACATCAGCTCAAGAGAGAACTCCTGGGCGCGCTCGAAAAGAGGGATAACCAGGCGAGCGCCATTTGTAATGACGTGTGCGCCGCTGGCACCGTAGACGATCAACGCCTGGTTCGGGCCAACTTTGCGCAACAGGCTGGAGATGATGCGTAGAATGACGAATACGACGATAACGAGGGCAACAACCCCTGTCACTAGTAGTAATAGCGGGTCCATTGCTTGTTACTCCTTTGTACACTTAAATTTGCACTCTTAGATTTTGCCGTGTGTTCAATATAAAAAGTAGATGAAAGTGTTATGTTTATGAACATTGGTCAATTGATAAGAGAACCAGGAGAGGCCATAATAACCTGTTATGGCTGCTTTGGCTGATCTTTGCGCAAGACATATTCTTCGTCATCCCTTTCTGCGCCCTCGATCAATGCTCGTAGCGCTTCCAGATCATCCGTTGCTGTCTGGCCAACAGGTTCTCCCTCTTCTTCCTGATTGATAAAATGATCCCAGGTATCTACTTCCGCCACACCCTTCTGGAAATTGACGACGACCACCTCCTGACCACGCTCGATGCGTTGCCCGTTGATGCTGCGCGCTGGAATGCTCTTGCGCAGGCCCCCAGGAGATTCGTACAGGATTTCGCCCGGATCGTTTTCCTGGATCGTCATAATGACTTTGCCGACCAGTCCAGTGCGATCTGATACATCCAGCACAGTATGAGCCTGGCTGCCGCCAACGAGACGATTAATGAGCGTTACCAGCAGGCCAGCGATAATACAACCGCTCACAATGGAGAGGAGCAGGGTCAATGGTAGGCCCAGGCCGACTCCGATGTGAAAGACATAGCCAAAAAAACCAAAACCGAGCAGGAAAAAGACGACGCTGGAAGGGTTCACGATGCTGAGAATGGAAAGCTGGTGTCCGGCTGCTCCATTGCCTCCCTTTTCTCCTGTGGAGGATTGCCCACTATGTTCGACATGTCCACCATGCCCATGTTCGATGTGCCCATGATCGAAGTGTCCCGCATGATGGATATCTCCACCAACATGAACGTGATGCAAGGCGCTGTGTCCAACATCGTGTGCTACTCCGTGCCCGTGACCGATGCTTCCCAACAGCACTGTTCCAACCAGGAAAAGCAATCCAAAGAGGAAACAGCCAATGAACACCAGGGAAAGCGGATCAGTTGCGATTGCCATAGCTTTGCTCCTTTGGACCGGAATAGAGAGCAGCCGGTACGCTCCACCGTTCAATCTGCTCTATAAGACTGATGATACTGACAAGAGTGCCAGCCACACCCAACACGCAGGCGATTGAAAGGTAAAGGGGAGCGGCAGAGATACCAATCAAAGCGAAGATCGGAGAAGGACCATCTGAGAAAAGACTGGCTATGCCGACAACGATAGAGCCACACAATAAGGCAATGGGAGTCAGTACAGGATGCTGTCGTAACAACTGACTACGGATCGGAAAGATATGTCGCTGCCGGTCAGATCGCTCCGAATGGCTTTGCATCATATGTCGTTACCTTTACCTTCCTGGTATTCTTAGCGTACAATGCTGAGATAATCTGCGCTTTGCACTGGTGCTGGCACGCAGTTTTGTCAATACTGGTCCGTCAATATAGACGCAAAATGCTTCTCAAAATACAAATCTAATCGGTAACTGGTCCCAGATCTAATTCTTCTCCATGTGCCGTGACCGCTTCAACGATTGCCTCCAGTTCGTCTACTGGCAACTCGGCTAGCTTGCGAAAGAGTGAAAGATAACGATGTGCTTCTGACGAGTCGGCCAACCGTTGTAAAAGTTCCTGTATATCCGGTTCGGAGCGCCATTCGGCAGCGCTGGCGGTGAGCCAGGTGGTCAGGCGGTCCTCGTCGCTCGTCATATCAGTAAGTAGATCGGTGCTATAGTCGGGTGGGTCGCTGACCAGATAGCCCGGATGGACCTTGAAAAAACGGGCCAGCAGGTCGCGGCTGGACGCGGTAAGATGCAGACGTTTGCCACTCTCCAGTTGAGAGAGATATGCCTGACTGATCCTTTCGTCCAGTTCTTCATTCATGGCCTTTACAACTTCCATTTGCGTCATTGGCCGATTTAAACCTCTTAGCTCTCCCTCCACCTCACGTAAATGTTTGAGTTTCTCCGCAAGATTCATCTTCAACCTCGAATAGCTATTTGCTATATAGAGTATAGCTGTTAGTTATTCCCCTGTCAAGAGTATTGATTGGCAATTTAGATACTGCCAGATATCTGCCATTCTTTATTATTCACCGATTGATTTCCTATGACAGTGATCTTGATCACAGAGGGACATTTCAAATCAGGGATGATTTAGAGATGATCGATACTGTTGTAAGGACGTACAGGTTTTCTTTTTTCGACCGTGCCACATTGGAATAGCCAATAGAGGCTATTGTCATATGATGAATTTCTGAAACCTCCCGCAATTCGTAATCGAGCGATTTATCGCGGGAGGTTTCAGAAATTCATGATGGCGAGGAGATTGGAGGAGTGTGAATTGGGCCAGATAAAAAAATAGGAGGCTTGCTGCTGCATATACAAGCCTCTATTATGCGGCGCAAAGCCTGTGACGCACTCTGCATCTCGCATGTCTATCAGTATAACGGCAAAGTATCAAAAAATATTCAGAATTCTGTAAAATTCTCTACAAATTTTTTTACGTTTATCCCGCTGCTGGCTGTTGTGATACGGCAAGGGGACATCTCCCACGCGATAAATCGCTCCACTACGAATTGGGAGATGTCCCCTGTTTGAACTATTTGGGGAGCAGGCGTAACGTTCCTTCTGTATTGGCCTCGATCATCTCGCGGGTAAAGAGCATGGGATGATGTTGCACCTCGCGCCACATTGCGATGAAGTCGTCGTAGTGTTTGCTGGCAACGTGTCCCGATTGGCCTGGAGCATGGCCGGAACGCGAGGCAGTCAGGTCTGCCAGATCGACAATCTGGCGATACGATGGGACAGTAATTACGACCTCTGGCCGATTGGGGAGGCTTGCCCCCATGTTGACAGTATCGATATCACCGCCGACCATATGGGGGCCACGATTGAAAACGGCGTCAAGTGGTTTGACTGCTCCCAGCGGATGATTGTAGGTCATATGATGTATCGCGCCATATTGCCAGCGCAGGATGTTCTCACCACGCCTGTCCTGTAGCTCCTCAATGGTGGCTTGCAGGGCGCTGGAAAGGGCTTCTTTCCAGGTTTTAGGACCGTTGAGGATGAGCGAGTTGGCAAACCAGGAATCGTCCTGCTCTTTCAACAGTCGGATCAGCCAGGGCTTGCTGCGGCTGGCATAGCCATTTTGTGTGGCAAGCAGCGTAGAGCCGACACCGAGATAGCCGTGCAGCAAATTTTCCTCGTCTCCCAGTAAGGGGTCGAGGACGATGCGCTCCAGCTTGCGCAGGAACGTGGTGTAGAGTGCAGCAGCGATACTGTCGGGTGACAGCACATAATCCCAGGTGGTGAGGATTTCCTGAGCCGCTCGTTCGGTAGGAGTGGTTGCCTCCAACTCCAATATGTAAGGAACGATCTCCAGAGCAGGCAGCGCATACTGGTCGGCCTGGATTTTTGCCATATCATCGACCGTCAGCTTCTCTTTGCTGTTGAGCAGGTCGCGGATACGTTGTGCGCGGTAGCCGTTGAGCCATTCGTTGCTGATATAGTAGGGGTAATTGTCGTCCACCACGCGGTTATTCGCGGTGACGATAAAGTGCTGCTCCGGGTTAAAGCTTTGTGGCAACTCCTCAAAAGGAATGAGTCCGGTCCATTCATGTTCGCCAGTCCAGCCGGGAGACGGAAGGAGTGTCTGACCCTGTGTGCGCGTGGGGATGGCACCGGCCATGACGTAGCCGATGTTGCCATCGCGATCAGCATAGACAAAATTTTGTGGTGGCACATCCCAGTCGTGCAGCGCCGTGAGAAACTCTTGCCAGTTTGTGGCGCGGTTCAGCTTTTGGGTTGCTGAGATGATGCGACATTGTTCCAGGCCGGTCCAGCGCAGAGCCAGCGGTAGCTCCAATGATTGCTCCTGGCTGTTGAGCGCGGGCATGTGGGTGAGAATCGGGCCATGCCGTGTGATGCGCACCTCTTCGACGACAGCTTCATTCTGCCCTTTTACCCGTATCTCCTCTTTAACGATTTGCGCCTCTTCCCATTGGCCCTGATATTCGTACTGGTGCGGATTGTTGGGATTGAACTTCTCAACATAGAGGTCTTCCACGTCTGAGACAGCATTGGTGACGCCCCAGGTGATATAGTGGTTATGCCCGATGACGACGCATGGCGCACCGGGGAAGCTAGCTCCCACGACATCAATATCGCCAGCGACCAGGTGACACTCGTACCAGATGGAGGGGACGGCCTGGCCAAGATGCGGATCATTGCAGAGGATTGGCGCGCCAGTCTCGGTTTTTGTGCCATCCACCACCCAGTTATTGCTGCCACCCAGCGAACTGAAGCCGCTTAACTCCTGGATCTGCGCGTATTGTTCGAGCAGTCCACTATTGATACCGCCATATTCGACACCTGGGGGAATGATCAGCGGGTGCGACGGATCGTAGCCTGCTTCCAGTCGTGCCGCTCGTTCCGGGCCGAGCTTGGCAACGAGGCGTGCGCGAATGATCTCTGTTTCCCAGTTGCCCGATAGGTTCCAGCCCATCATCTTGGCCCATTGAATGCTATCGGCCGGTTGCCAGGGTTCCGGTTTGTAGGCTAACAAAGTGAACTCTACGGAAAGCTTGTTCGCGTTCTGCTCGATAAAGGTATTGACGCCGCTGCTATAGGCATTGAGCATCCGCAGGTTGTGTTCTGAGAGGCGAGGCAGTTCTGCGGCGGCGGAACGATGCAGACCCAGGCGGCGACAGAAGCGGTCAGTTTCAAGCGCGATTGGTCCGAACAGTTCTGAGAGGCGGCCGGCACCGAGGCGGCGGTTGAAATCCATTTGCCAGAGGCGGTCCTGAGCATGGAGATAGCCCTGTGCGAAAAAGAGGTCGTCTTCGTTCTGAGCGTAGATGTGAGGGACGCCGTAGCTATCGGTGATGATTTCGACCGGTTCATGCAGTCCTCGGATATGGAGCGTACCATTTTTTTGAGAAACTGGACGGCGCGTCAATAGAGAGTAGCTGCCTGCTGCGAAGCCAGCAAGATTTGCTGCGGACAGCAGCGTCTTTTGCCACCAGGATGCCATGAATCCCTCCTCTTTAAAAGAGAACAGTATCGAAAAAGTATGAGAAAGCGCCTTGCAGCGCATGAGAGAGCGCTGCAAGATACTTTATTTTACACCAATTCGGTTCCCTTTGGCGTATCGCGCACCTCAAAGCCCATCGCTTTCAACTGTTCGCGGAGTTGATCGGAGAGCTTCCAGTTGCGTGCGGTGCGTGCCTCGTCGCGCTGACGCACGAGTGAGAGAGCCTCCTCGCTCAGGGTGCGTGGCTTCTTTGCTTCAACCTGATCGAGGCGTAGGCCGAGGACGCGATCAAAATCGAGGACCAGGCGGCGGCGCTCCGCTGGCTCAATTTTGCTGGTACGAGCGGCCTCACGCGTGATGCTGAGCGCGGTCGGCATATCTAGATCGTCGTTAATGGCCTCGTGGAAGGCGTTGTGCAGGCGTGCAGCTTCCTCAGACCACTCGGCAGGAGCCTCTGAGGGTGGTGTCACCGGCAGCTCAGCGAGATCGTCGCGCAGGTTCTTCAGTCCGTTCTGTGCGGCACCAATGGATTCATCGGTGAAATTGAGTTTGGAACGGTAATGGGCGGTCAGCAACAGGTAGCGGTAGGCCATCGGATCGATTCCTTCGGCTTTCAGAGTGTCAACCAGCAGGACGTTGCCTTTGGAGCGCGACATCTTGATGCTGTCGTCCTCACTATCGGTCTCGCCGTTGGCTTTCATCTTACGATTGCCGATAACCAGAAATTCGCCATGCAGCCAGTAGCGCACGGGCGATTTGCCGCTGGCCCCCTCGCTTTGGGCGATTTCATCCTCATGATGAGGGAAGACCAGATCCAGGCCGCCAGTGTGGATATCAAATTGCTCGCCGAGGTATTTGGTCGCCATTGCCGAGCATTCGATATGCCAGCCCGGAAAGCCCTCGCCCCAGGGACTCGGCCAGTTCATCTGTCTGGCTTTATCGCCATACTTCCAGAGCGCGAAATCTTCGGGGGCGTCTTTATCTTCGGCCACCTCCATCTGAGTGCGTCCATGACCACCAGAGCGCAAATTCTCAACCGTGTTGCCTGAGAGAACGCCATACTGAGGAAAGCGGCTGACATCGTAGTAGACGTTGCCATCACTGACGTAGGCCAGTCCGCGCTCGATCAATTTAGCCGTCATCTCTTGCATCTCGGTGATATGCTCGGTCGCTTTGGGCGCGAGATGTGGCGGCAGGATGTTCAGTTCGGCGGCGTCGCGTTCGTACTGAGCCGTGTAGTAGGCGGCGATATCGTAGGCTGAGCGTCCGGTGCGGCGTGCCTCGTGTTCGATCTTATCTTCGCCGCTCTCCTCGGTATCGTTTTGTAGATGTCCCACATCGGTAATGTTGCGAACCAGGAAGACATCGTAGCCGTTGTATTCCAGGGTGCGCCGCAGCCAGTCAGTCATTATAAACGTGCGAAAATTGCCGATATGAATATCTTTGTAGACGGTCGGGCCGCACGAATAGATGCCCACGCGGGACGGATTGAACGGCTCGAATAGCTCTTTATTTCTAGTGAGTGTATTGTACAGGTAAATGGGTTTTGTCGAAACCTTAGCCATCAGCTTTTTTCCTCCATAACTGGTATTATTGCGAGTGCCAGCATGTGTGTCAAGAGGGCAGCAATGAGCCTCTTCTTATAGCATGCATCGTGGTAGAAATGGGATAGCTCAGACAGGGGCATGCGCAATAGCTGGGAAGTCCGATGATTTGGAGGGCATGCTTTTACGTACACAGAGGGCTGAGCTACAGGCTGCCGCTGTGTACGTAGAGACAGGTACAATACTGAGGTTGCAAGTAATGGTTCACCATTTACTCCAGATTTTAGTGGTAGTTTTCCTGATTATTATATCATATGTGGCTGATAGATGACATAGTGTTTTTTATCGCTAATTTTTTACGTTTGATAGAGCATTAAGATGTGTGTTATGTAATCCCCACGTAGCGACAATCCCTTGCGGTTGTCGCGGCTCACACCTGTATTGTGATTATCCGCCGCGACAACCGCAAGGGATTGTCGCTACGTGGGAGAAGCGCTCCCATTGTGGTGCAACCGATATTTTTGCTTTCTTTACCGATTGCACCTATTAATTCATAATAGATCAGACGGCGGCTGCTTCTGTGTCGGCGGCTCGTACGGCGAAGTAGACCGATTGCTGATGGTGGACAACTATGGCGGCGGTTGATTGCTCTGGCACGAGTTGATAGCCTTCCGTTAGATCGACGCCGATCATACTGCTTGCAGGGAGCAACTGGAAGACTTTTTCATGGTCTGCCAGCTCAGGAATAGCGGCGTAGCCCCAACTGTAACGCCGGCCCCTCGGCTCCGCAATGCCAAGATCGCGACGGACAAGACGATTGGTATATTCGGCCAGCGACTCGGCCATTTCAACGGAGAGGCCATGCACAAAGTACGACTCTGAGTAGTTGCCCTCCTGTTGTAAGCGATGGATCACATCGCCGGGTGCGCTGCCCATCGTCACGACCTGTAAGGCGACAACATCCATCTTGCCACTCTGCACTGAGGCGAAGTAGTCGGCCAGACAGAGTCGCTCGCGTTCGCGCTGGCGTGGGAAGCGGAAGCGCGTCACCTCGCGCATCGTTCCGGCCTGCTGCCATTGCTGATAATCGTAGACGATGAGTTCGTTGCCGCTGGATTGGCAGGGGAAGTAGCCGTAGACGACGCGCGGCTGGAGATAGCGCTGCTGGCGTGCCTCGCGCAACATCCGCTCCATGCGTGGTCGGAACTCTTCGGCAATCAGGCGATCAAATTCGGCTCCGTGCGCCTTGACGCCCCAGTGTAAGCGGTACAAAGTGTTCAGGTCCATGCAGGCTGCGACATCCTCAATGCCGATGCGATCTAGCACGCGCGGACCCCAGAAGGGCGGTTGAGGGATAAACTCCGCCTGTTTGATGCTGGCAGAAGGCGCCTCCATATCGACATCTGCTGAAGCTGTATCTTCGACTTGACGCTTCGCTTTGCGCATGCGCTCGTTCAGGGCATCCTGCTTGATTTTTTCAACAAACGAGGCGCGCTCCTGACCATTGCTGGTGAGCTTATCGACGATATCGAGACCCTCAAAGGCATCGCGGGCATAGAAGACGCCGGAATCGTAGAATTGAGGCGTGGCCTCGGCTGTCTGCTCATCAACAAAGAGGATGCGGCGACCGAACGAGCGATTGATGGCCGCACCACCGATGATGACTGGGAAGCTCAGGCCGCGCTTGTGCAGCTCTTTGACGCAAAGCGGCATCTGCTTGGAGGTACTTACCAGCAGAGCAGAGAGGCCGATGGCATCAGCTTTCACTTCAATTGCTTTGTCCAGAATAGTATTGAGCGGAACCTGCTTGCCGAGATCGTAGACGGTGTAGCCGTTGTTACTCAGAATAGTGTTGACCAGATTTTTGCCGATGTCATGCACATCGCCAAAGACCGTTGCCAGCACCACTTTGCCCTTTGTGTAGCCCTCTTTTTTCTCCAGGTAGTTCTCCAGATGAGCGACGGCGCGTTTCATCACTTCAGCCGATTGCAACACGAACGGCAGGATCAGCTCGCCAGCGCCGAAGCGGTCGCCCACGTCTTTCATTGCAGGCAGCAGCACTGTATTGAGGACATCGACAGCGGCATCGTTGCGCACGACGCCGGGAACAGCGACGCGCTCCTCAATGACCTGATCGATTAACATCTCGATCCCCTCTTTGCGGCGATGAAGGATTTGCCAGTGAATACGCTCGGCTGGCTCCATCCCTTCGGTCGGATCGACTTTGGCGTTGCTGTCGTCTTTTTGTGGACCATGCTCCTCAAAGTAGGCGATGTAGCGTGGCAGCGCGTCGGGTCGGTTGAAGATCAGATCTTCGGCCAGTTGGCGCGGCTCAGCCTCGATTTCGGCGTAGGGTGTGATATGTGTTGGGTTGACAATCGCCATATCAAGCCCGGCCTTGACCGCGTGGAACAGGAAGACGCTGTTGAGGACGGCACGCGCATGCATCTTGAGGCCGAACGAGAGGTTGCTAACGCCAAGCAATGTCATGACGCCGGGAAGCTCTTGCTTGATGCGTTTAATTGCTTCCAGCGTCTCAATTGCCGCGTTCTGTTCTTCTTCCTGTCCGGTCGTGATTGGCAAGGTCAGTGGATCAAAGATCAGCGCGTTGGGTGGCAGGCCGTATTCGTTGACGCAGAGATCGTAGATGGCGTGAGCGATCTCGACTTTGCGCTCGATGGTGCGGGCCATGCCGCGCTCGTCGATGGTCAGGGCGACGACGGCTGCTCCATGTTCCAGCGCGAGGGGTAGTACATCGTCGATGCGTTTGCGACCAGATTCCATATTGACGGAGTTCAGGATGCAGCGTCCGGGCGCGATCTCCAGAGCTGCTTTCATCACGCCTGCCTCTGTGGAGTCGATCACCAGTGGTGCCTCGATGCCCATTGAAAGCTTCTTGGTCAGGAGTGATATCTGTTGTGCTTCGTCGGTGCGCTCGGTCATCGCGACCTGGACATCGAGAACGTGAGCGCCGCCTTCCACCTGTTCGCGGGCAATGACGAGCAGTGCGTCGTAGTCGTCGGCCAGCAGCGCTTTCTTGGCCTTGCGGCTCCCAGTGGAGTTGACGCGTTCGCCGATGAGCAGCGGTGCCGGATCTTGTTGCATCGCGACGGAGCGAATACCGCTGGACGCGAGAGGAGGGGTGATGAGCCTGAAATCTTTCTGCTCTATATTGTTGTCGGCAATGGGTCGCGGCAGACGGGGAGCATGGCGGCAGGCATTGACTATGGCGCGTAAGTGTTCGTGACTGCTGCCACAGCAGCCGCCGATAATGTTGACGCCGAATTCAGTGATGAAGTCACGCAAGGCTGCGGCCATCGGCTCCGGTTCCATCGGGTAAACGGCCTGACCGTTTACGTTGAGGGGAATACCAGCATTTGGGATGGTCGAGATTGGCAGTGGGCAGTTTTCCGCCAGAAAGCGTACCGGCTCGCGCATGTGTTCCGGGCCGGTTGAGCAGTTGAGGCCGATGATATCGACGCGCAAACCTGCTAGCGTTGTCATCACCGCAGCAATATCGGTGCCGAGCAGCATGCGACCGCTGGTATCGAGCGAGACCTGAGCCTGAATGGGTACGGTGCGTCCAACCTGTTGCATGGCGCGACGGAGGCCGGTGATAGCAGCGCGCACCTCTAAGATATCCTGGCTAGTTTCAATTAAGAGTACATCGACGCCGCCTTCAAGCAAGAAGCCCGCCTGTTCACAAAAGATATCGACGAGTTGCTGATAAGTGATATTGCTCAGTAGGGGATCGTCGGATGAGGGCAGCATACCGGTCGGGCCAATGGAACCGGCGACGAAGCGAGGATGGTCGGGCGTGCTGAAGCGGTCGGCGACGCTGCGTGCCAGTTGTGCAGCAGCGAGGTTAATCTCGCGGGTGAGATGTCCCAGACCGTACTCATCGAGTTTGAGGCGGCTAGCGGTGAACGAGTCGGTTTCCAGCACATCGCAGCCAACTTCCATGAAACCTGTGTGGATCTCTTCGATGATCGAGGGTTTGGTGAGTACGAGATATTCGTTGCAGCCCTCGGTTGCCTGTCCGCCGTAATCTTCGGCGGTTGGTTGATAACGTTGTATGTTTGTGCCCATAGCCCCATCGTAGATCAGTACACGATGGGCCAGAGCTTCCAAAAATCGACTCATGAACCCTCCAGAGCGGTGTTTTTTCGATGTGCCAGATGCGAATCCTGTCAGGCATTGTGCATCCAGATTGAAAAGTCAAAACGTATGATTATGCCATCAATATGAGGATGTGTCCCGAAACAGCATAGGCTTGTGGATCAAGCAATAGCATTCGGTACGGCTATGTCCGGATAACAGGCCGTAGATTGTGGGGGAGGAATCGGTTCGTTATCCTCAATCATACCTTGTATATGCATCTCAATGGCCTCGCGCATAGCCTGTTTGACTTCCTCTAACGTGTCTCCTACCGCTACACATCCTGGCAAATCTGGAGCAGAAGCGCCGTAATGCTCAGCACATTTTTCAAAGATAACAAGAAAATGATGCACGTTATTTCCTTCCTGATAGCGAGGCATATAGAAAGATGCTTGCTAAGGTCGCAGCAGGAACCTCTTTGCCTGGATGCTCAGCATGAGAAGTTCTCTGAAAAGATATCTACGGTTGAAACTATTATATCATTTGGCTTTGTTTGAGTACACGCTCGTTTGACCCTGGGCAGAGGGCTGAGCCTGGAAAGCAAAAAAATGATGCGTTGCAACTGGTCAAGCCTATCCATTATCTGTTATGCTGAATATAGCGATATGTATAAAATTGTATCAATATAGCTCATTTATTGCGTGATTGATGGGGTAAGCTGATTGTGGCTGTCTGGCTACACCTTTTTGGGTATAGAGAAGGAGAATAGAGGAGCAGAGGCGTTTTTTATCTGGTCGAGATATGTTGCGTGCTGTATATGCTGGAACGTTCGTAATGCATTTTTTCGTGTTATACTCATACTATGATCGGCGGGTAAGACTCCAGCTATTGGGAAGGAGTTACAGCGATGGCAACTCGTTTTACGCTTGGTATTGAGGAGGAATTTCAGCTAGTCGATGCACAAACGGGACAGCTTTGTTCGTATGTCCCCAGTGTATTGCAGAAAGGTGTTCCCCACTTTGGAGAGAAAATTAAGCCGGAGATGTTACAGCCAACCATTGAGTTTATCTCTGATGTCATGCCAGATATTACCGCCGCTCGTACCGAATTGTGCAATGCGCGCACTCTGCTCTCCCGGCTGGCGCAAGAAGAGGGACTGGCGCTGGTGAGTGCGGGAACCAGCCCCGGTGCTTTATGGTGGGACCAGCCAAGAACGGACCATCCCCGCTATCAGGAGTTGGAAGAAGAATATCAGGATGTTGGACGCTCGGTCTTGATTTTTGGATTGCATGTTCACGTGGGATTGGATGATAAAGAACAACTGATTCAGGTCTTCAATCAGGTGCGTACATGGTTGCCCCATTTGCTGGCACTCTCCTCAAATTCTCCTTTCTGGTATAAGCGTATGACCGGCCTCAAATCATATCGCAGTGTCGTCTGGAAGCGTTTCCCGCGCAGTGGTATGCCTGAAATTCTGCCATCATGGGCGGCTTTTGAACGTTATGTACAGGATCTCGTGGCGCTGGGCAGTATTGATAATGGCAAAAAGATCTGGTGGGATGTGCGCCCACATGCGTTCTTTCAGACGATAGAGTTTCGCATCTTTGATATGCCGGGAACGATCGATGATACGCTGGGCATCGCTGCGTTATGTCAGGCGTTAGTGGCGAAGCTGGTGCAGCTCAATACACAGGGCAAGGGCAAGCCGGCTTTTTCTCGCGATTATATTGAAGAAAATAAATGGAGGGCGATGCGCTACGGATTGGATGCGGAGGTGCTGGACTTCGAGGGCCATCGCCGCTTGAGCATGCGTGATGCATTGCGGGAGTTGCTCGATCTGGTGGATGATGTCGTTGATGAGTTGGGCAGCAGGCGCGACATAAATTATATTCGCAGGCTGCTTGATGATCCGTGTGGAACCGGAGCGGATCGGCAAATTGCGCGGTATCGCGAGAGCGGGGGTGATATGCAGCAGGTGCAACGCCTGTTGATAGAACAGACTATGCGCGGCGTTGCACCTGATAACGCAAGCAAAGCAGAAATATTGCATAGCCCCTTGCCATTCACAGGATAATGGTTTCTAGCGTCGTGCAGAAGTGCTCGATTTCTTCTTCTGTATTGAAATAGTGTACTGAGGCGCGCACAAGGGTGGTGAGTCCGCGTGCCTCCAGATCAAGCCGCGTGGAGCTACGTTCTGTGACTGATACATTGATGGCATGTTCGGCGAGTTGGCGTTTGATCTCAGCAGGATCTTGCCCTTCGACGGAGAAGGTGACAATGCCGCATTGTATCACGCCACGATCATGGACGATGACGCCTGGGAGCGGACTAAGCCGGGTGCGGAGAGTATAGGCGAGGTTTTTGATGCGCCGCCAGGTGGTATCCAATCCCTGTTGTAGAGCATAGTCAACGGCAACGCCAAGACCGATTTTACCAGCATAATTGGTTTCCCAGTTTTCAAAGCGGCGGGCATCGGGACGAACGATGTAGCGATCTCGCGCTACCCACTCGGCAGCGCGAAGGTCCAGAAACGGCGGATCGAGTTGTTCAAGCAGCGATTGACGGACGTAGAGGAAGCCAGTGCCGCGTGGAGCTCGTAAATACTTGCGTCCAGTGGCCGAAAGCATATCGCAGCCAATCTTCTCGACATCGATAGGCATCTGCCCAACAGATTGGCAGGCATCGAGCAAATATGGAATGTTCGCCTCACGTGCGGCTTTGCCGACTTCAGCAGCGGGATTGACCAGCCCTCCTCCGGTTGGAATATGTGTGATGGCGATCAACTTGACGCGCTCGTCGATGGCCTGACGAAGCTGCTCTATGGAGATCTGTCCATATTGATCGTTAGGGATGACTTCGACGACCGTTCCGGTCTTTTGGGCGACCTGTAGAAACGCGATATAGTTGCTGGCATATTCAGCCATCGAGGTCAGGATGCGATCGCCGGGAGAGAAGGGGATAGAATAGAAGGCCATATCCCAGGCGCGCGTAGCATTTTCTATGATTGCGACTTCTTCACGTGAGCAGCCAATCAGTGTCGCGATGGCATCATAGGTGTGTTCTAGCTGATCGCGCATCTGTTCGGCCACCTCATAGCCCCCTATTTGCGCCTCCAACTGTAAATATCCAATAGTGGCATCGAGCACTGGTTGGGGCATCAATGAAGCTCCGGCGTTATTGAAGTGGAGGATGCTGTGGCAACCAGGTGTATCCTGACGGACGCTCTGAATATCGAATGGCATAGCTGGGTATCCTTGTTTTTCTCCATTGTATCACTGCTTACACAGTGCCCTCATTTTTATCCAGTCTTTATACTGAATGGGAACGCCATATTGGTAAAAACATGCAAAGTTTCTCTAAAGATAAAGGAAGGTAAATGTTGTTATTGTTTGTTGTGTTTGCATCAGCTTGCGTCGTGGTAGTGAGCGCTCGATGGAGTGCTCTTTGTTCGGCATGTCAGAGACTGCTTGCCCGACGACGATCAGGCACGATTTCTCGCGTGCTGTTGATAGACGCGATATTCGTTAGCTTGCTCCTGGTGAATAGCTCTTGCGGAGCTGCGGCAGGTAGATCAGAGGAGGGGGCTACGATGAGCGGGACGACATCCAGAATATTTATGTATCCATCGACGCCAGTAAATATGGTGACGACTAATGCAATGGACTTGCTCGAAGGAAATGCTCTGGGAGCTTCGATTGCTCATACTCCACCAACCATCGATTTTGGGCGATTTGACATAGATCCCCAGCGTTACGGAACTGACTATGGAGCCTGGGGCAACGTGGTGCGCGGACCTGACGGCAAGTATTACTTTGGCTTTGGCGATCACTCCACTGCACAGGGGGACAGGATGGCTCTCTGCTCTGCTCCTATGATCCCGCGACCAGGACGCATAAAATTTTGCTGTTTTCCAAAGATCTGTTTGGTCCTGGAGGAGAGGGGAAATGGCATGGACGGCCAGATATAGATCCTCGCAATGGCGATATATACTTGATCGGGTTCTATCAGGGCCATATTGTCTCCTATAACATCTATAGCAGGCGTGCCAGAGACCTCGGCGTGCCCGTTCCTGGTTCGGGTTGGGCTGAGCATACCTGGGATTGGCAGCGGAACAGATTATACGGCGTGGGAGATGGGAAAGGGAGCGTTCTGATCTATGATACGAAAGACAAAAAGGTGATCCATCAGGGCCGGCCCATCGATGCAAAAACCGGAGTACCATTTTACTGGAACGACCGCGCCCGATTACTGGATCGAGAGACAGGCAATCTCTATGGAACGGATGCCAGCGATCATCTGACGAAATATGACGCGGCCACAAACACATTTACGATCATGCGATCCAGGCTGCCATCACGCTTGAGAGCCTGGACGAATCAAAAAGAGATAGACGGCTCGTTCTGGATTTTCGATGATCAAGGCGATATCTATAAGTTCTATCCAGACCAGGATCGTCTGGAGTATAAGGGAAAGAACTGGGGAGCGAGCGGTTGGTACACGGCATTCCTCGAAAGAAGCAGCGATGGTCGCTTCCTGTATTATAGCCTCTCTAATCCCACCTCCAATGAGGGGCAACCAATTCTGCAATATGATACCCGGACAAATCAAAAAAAGGTAATTGCGTTCCTGGCAAACTATTATGCGCGTATCTACCACTATCAGCCGATAAAAATATATGGTGGCGCATTAAGCCAGGATAATAGTTCGTTTTTTGTTGTCAGCGACGGGAATATGGTCAATGGTCCACGTATTCCTGCACTGTTTAACATTCACATTCCCGTTTCAGAAAGAGGTGCTAATTGATGCAATTTGCTAAGAGGTGTTCCCCGTATCGCAGGTTTATAGGAATTTATCTGCTGCTGCTGTTACCTGGAGTAGCAGCTTGTGGAGGTGGTGAGCACCAGCCCCTGTCTCACGTGGAGCAGACAACATCCCCAACAACTCCAGCGGCGATAAACCCATTGATAGCCCAGAGCGTTATTGTGGATATGCTCAACAATATCAAAGAGAATGGGTATAATTCAGATTCGTCGATCAATGCCGGGAAGGGAGGGCTGTGGATCAACTGGCGGTATGGAACCCGGCCATTGGTGACAAATCTCGATGGTTCAGGGGTGCCTGATAGTCAAAGTGATGGGTCTCTACGGCACGACCCGTTGACTGATCTACGTTATGTACATGCGCTGTGGCTCTATAAAAAGTTCCATTCGGGCGATACACAGTTTGATAGTGAGCTTGCACGCTACAGTGCGATTGTGAAATACGAGTTTGCCTCGCCAGCTGATGAGCGGGGCTGGCTCTATGACATGTTTATTGATTTGTATCGGCTCTCCAAAGATACGTTTTATCGCGATGCAGCCAGAGAACTGGCGCAGTACTTTTTTAAGAAGCTGTATCATCCGGAGGCGGGGGCAATCTACAAAGTCGGCTCTGACCATCCCAATGGCTACTCCCGGGTAGATCTCTCGTTAGAGGCTGGCTGTGCGCTGATTCAGGCCGGCACTCTATTCAATCAACCCAATTGGATACGTGCCGGTCGCCAGGTGGTCAATACGCTCTATCAGACCTCGTACCTTGAGCAATACCATGTGTTTTTAACGCAGATAGACAATGTTACGTTGCCAGGAGGGAAGCTGAATCCTGACCCGCTCATTTATCGTGCCAAGTATGGCTCTACCAACATTCAGGGCGGCTCTGTTAGACTGGGAGCCGTCGCTCAGGAGATCCTCTCGCTGCTCCATGTCTATGTCGTCACACATGATCAAACGTTTCTGGGTCGTGCAACGGCTATGCTGGACCCGCTGACCGCCAACCAGAATTCTCAGAATTCTCTAAATTTATGGGATAAGGAGAACGGAGGATACTTTGCGGCTGTCACCTTTCCTGGCCCTGACGCGCAGAATCCGGGGATACCCGGTGTCAACAAACACTATAAAGAGAGTGGGCGGCAGGTGCAGATGTTGGAAGCGTTTCGTGTTGCCAACAGCCTCACGCATAATCGTTATGTAGCAATGCAGGATACGCTCTTGCAGGTCACGCTCAAGAGAATCTATTACGCGCCGGGACATGGGGTTCTCTATCAGGCAACCGCAGACTGGCAACCAGTTCCGCTCAAGCAGGGAGGGCAGCAGGATTGGGTGACTACTGAGGCAATGGGCATCGCGCTCGAAAGCCTGTTTTCGCTTAACGATCCACTTCCCTGGTAATGCAGGATTTTAGACAAAAAAATTGGGGTGAGGCGTCAAACGATGCCTCACCCCAATTTTGTGCTTAGTGCAAACCTGATAGCTCTTCGCGAGCTGTGTTGTTGGAATATTCGGGATCGAGTTCCACTGCTTTCAAGAGCAACTTGCGAGCATTTGCGGTTTTTCCTTGCTGAAGTTGACTCAGGGCAATATAGGTATAGGCCGAAGATTGCAGATCCATATTGTGAGTCAGTTGGAGAACCGTCGTCATCTGAGTTGCGCTTTTATTGAAGTCGTTTAGATCATAATAGACGCGACCAGCAAGATATTGCGCGTAGACATTGGATGGGTCGATCTGGATCATCGCCTGGGTCCAGGGGAGGACGGCTGCATCGAGATCTAATCTCAATAACCTGGGGTCGTTGCGGATCCGAGCCGTCTCTGCCAACCTCATGAGCGCCGTATTGATCGCATCCGCTTCCCAGGGGGGGAGTGTTGGTTGAAGATTTCTTATAGCACTAATTTCTCGATAGGCTCCAGGATAATTGCCTTGCTCCAGGTAGACGGAGATAAGATAGATACGACTATTCGTCGTCAGATTGGTGGGGTGTAAGAAATATTCAGACTGCCCACGCTGAATATGATAGTAGGGTGCCTGTTCAAAAGCAGGATTCAATGTCTGTGCGTGGTTCAGCCATATGGTTGCAGTCGTGTAGTCGCCAATGGCAAGTTCATGTCGGGCTTGATAATCGCAGAGCATCGCCCCCGCAGGACGGCTAAGGAGCAAGACACCCGCCAGCACGCCTAGCAAGGAGAGATTAAAACGAAGGCGAGAGCGTGTGATCGGCGCGATGGAACGCGCGGAGCTGGCAGAAGAGGAGAAGAGCTGGCAACAGAGCAGCAGCCACGCGCTCACACAGGGAACAATCAGGCCAGGAGCGAGCTGATTGAGCAGTAATACAGCGCGCTCGACAAACGTTGAACCATCGATCTCAAAAGGGCGGACCTGGACGAGTTGAGAGGGAATTCTGTAATCATAAAGGTTGATTACTGAAAGCATCTGTATTTCTTGCCGGGTCAGCGAACTCATGCTCTGGATATCGACGCACATATATTGGAAAAGAAAAAGCGCCAGAGGGAGAAGGCAGCAGAGGCAAGCAAGATAAGTGCCAGGCTTGCCCCCTACTTCCCGCTCAGGAGTCGTTCTCGCCTGATTTGCCCGTCGCCAATGCTTCGAGGCAACGGCAAAAGCGGGCAGGGCGCAAACAATACAGAGTAGCCCATAGTTGAAGAGCCGGTAACGCAGTTGCCAGCCGATATCGACGGATAGCTGCCAGCCCGTGAATGTATCTCCCAGTGGATAATCGAGCCAGGGTAGGAAACCTGCGCATAGCATGAGTATCCCCGCGAGGGCAGGGACAAGGATATGGGCAGGCCGCGTCAATAGCCGTTGAAGGGAGTGCGCTTGTTTAACCACAAACATAGAAATCCTTTCTGACAAGCTCAAGCTGTCAGCCGAACGTTGCTATGATCGACTGACAGCAGTATTTTCGGTATAGATGCTTTTATTCGGTATCTGTGACGTGAACCTTCTGGTCATCGTGCAGCTGATCCAGGCCAACCAACACAATTTGGGTTGTGGGGGAGAGGCCACCGTTGATGAAGATACTCTCCACCGAGCGCCCAATCACCTGTACATGTTGCAGGTGAGCCACATGATTTTGTACTACGTACACCGTTGCATCTCCATCAGGATTGAGAACGGCCAGACGAGGTACAACCAGTGCTGTTGCTGGACTCTGAATACGCACGAATGCGCTCATGCCGGGTAGCAGCGCACTGTCTTTTGGCATATTTTTGCTCGGAATGCTCACCCAGACTTCGAAGGTATCCGTTTGTGGATCAGCTACAGGAATGATGTTGCTGATCGTGCCGTTAAATTGCTGGTTGGGCAGCGCCGAAGGTGTCACCAAGGCGACCTGTCCGAGATGGACCATGTTAAGATTCGAGAGAGTCAGCTTGGCATGTACTACCACCATCGATGTATCTATAACGGTAAGCAGGGAGTTGTTCGCTTGAAACATCTCGCCAGGATTGACGTTGACCCGTGTGATGACGCCCCCTATAGGGGAAACGAGCTTATCACCACGAAGCAGGGGCGATGATGACTGTGTGATCAGCGCATGATATTTATTTCTTGTCGTCTCGTATTCCTGTTGAGCCTGCGCGATTGTCACCGCATTGCCACTGACTGAAACAGCATTGAGGTAGTTCTGAGCCGCAGCCATATCATTCGCCGCCTGGCTGATAGCGGCATTGAGCAGAGAAGCATCAAGCCGAATCAATGGCTGATTAGGAGCAACGTGATCGCCCTCTTTGACCATCACAGAAACCACGCGTTCTGATAGCGGATAGAGGATATTGACGCTCTGGAGTGGAGAGGCGATGCCGCCCCCGCCAACGGCCAGAGAGACGTTTTGCATGTTTCCTACACGATAGAGTTCAACGTTTGGCAGAGCGTTTTTCAACACAAGTTGTTGGAACGCGTAGGCACTTGCGCCGAACACGGTAAGCAGGCTGAGCAACAGGCTGATCAGTATTTGAGGTCGTTTCCAATGAGACCCTTTGCGGAAAAATGATAGCATCGGAAAAAACGTCCAGAGCGTCGTCTGTTTTCGTTGCCGCTGGGGTTCTACCGGATACACATTCGGTGGTAGTGGAACAGGCTCCCTTTGTGGAATCTTGTTGTTTAAGGAGCCAGTCGTCCGCACGGAAAATATTCTGTTTCCGATCACAAGGGCGATCAAACAGAGTAACAGGCAGAGGAGTATTTTTTTACGCTTCCCCCTCATATATGGATTTTTGAGCATGCTTTTCTGTTTCCTCTCATTTCTGGTCACAAATGGATGGAGCCGTCAGCCGCTTCTTGTGGGTATTCATGGTGAGGTACATGCAGCCGCCAAGTATTCCGAAGAAAAGCACCTGGGCATCCATTAAAAAGGCTAAGAGCAACGAGGTAGCAGGCGAGACGTGCAACATCGAAAAGATATAGACGAAGGCACTTTCACGTACCCCGAAGCCGTTAATCGAGATGGGCAGCGCGGCCACCAGTGAGGAGAATGAGACTGCTATGACGTAGCCATAGAGGGGAGCATCCATTCCCAATGCAGAGGCGTAACCATAGTAGTTGAGAATGCTTGCAACCCAGAACAACATGGCAAACACGATGGCAATAATGAGGGCGCGTGGCCGTCTGATCGTGTATCCCAGTGCACAACTGATTTCTAGTGTTGTGGTCAGGAGAGGGTGTACCGACCGCTTGCTCTTTTGAATAGCAGCGGACAGGCGCGGCACGCAGAGCGAAATTATAATAGCTCCTGCGATGACGATGATCACGATCAGGCTAAAGAGGAGAAAGCCCGCAAAGACTTCGTGGGTGAAGCAGGCAGACCAGATGAGCAGGCTGGGAATAGCGATCAGCAACATGCCTACGAATCCCACAACGCGACTCAGCACAACCGCACTGGTTGCGCCGGCGGTATTGTTAAATTCCCGTCCTACATAGAAGGCCTTGACCGCATCGCCCCCCATACTTGTTGGTAGGAAGTGACTGAAGGCCATTCCTATGAAGTACAGGTTAATCAGCTTTGCCAGGTCGAGGTGGATGCGCTCTGCCTTTAGCAAGCTCTGCCACGAATAAGCGCTGAATACCACACACAACACCCCCACTGCCAGCCCCATCAGCAAGGCAATATGATGAACGTGTGCCAGCGCCTTTACAAATGTTGACCAGGAAAAAGATCGCAAGAGAAAGGTAAAGATCAACAGTGTAATACCAGCACGAACGAGAAATTTGAGCAGCTTTTTCCTGGCTTCCTTCCGTCGTTGCTGAAGTGTTTCCACCGGTTGGATGTCAGCTTCCGTGCTGGCAGGCTGGCCTATTGGCAGCGGGTCGGTGGATCGAGAATACGAAGCTGTCATTGGCATGTACTCCATCCAAGCTAGAGCCGTCAGGATCATTATGCGATAGAGGCCTGGACATCCTGAGAATCCCCATAGAGCGACGCAATATAAGCAAACTCCTGCGCCAGGCCGGTGCGTAGCGAAACTTTGGGATTATAGCCGATCAGTTGGCGAGCGCATTCGATATCAGCAAAGGTATGCTTGACATCACCATGCTGTTTGTTATCAAAGGCGATAGCGACCGGCAAGCCGCTAATCTCGCGCAATGCTTGCACTACCTGTTCGAGCTTCACCCGCGAGCCTCCCGCGATATTCATCACTTTCCCGATCGCCTTCTCGCTGCTTGCAGCCTGAATGTTGGCCTCAACGATATCAGAGATGTAGGTGAAGTCGCGAGTCTGCTGCCCATCGCCATAGATATGGATCGGTTGGCGTTCAACGATAGCTTTGCAGAAGCGGTGGAAGGCCATGTCTGGTCGTTGGCGTGGTCCATAGACGGTAAAATACCGTAACGAGACGGTGGGTAAGCCGAAATTATGATGATAGAGCGAGCAGAGATGTTCTCCAGCCAACTTCGTCATGCCATACGGTGAAAATGGATTGAGCGGCGCAGTTTCGGTCACGGGCAGAATGTTGGTGTCGCCGTAGACAGAAGAGGAGGAGGCGTACACAAAGCGCTGGATGGTGCCGACCTCTAAGGTGGCCTCTAATAGTCGCTGTGTCGCCAGCACATTACAATCTACATAGCGGCCAAACTCCTGGCCCCAACTGGCGCGTACTCCCGCCTGAGCTGCCTGATGGAATATCCAGTCGATGCCTGCAAGCAGAGGTGGAAAATCGATATGGAGCAGATCTTTTTCGAGGAAGCGAAAGCGTTTCTGCGTCCGAAGCCCTTGCAGATTGTTTTCTTTAAGGGCGCGTGGGTAGTAATCGATGAAGGCATCGATGCCATACACTTCATGTCCATCTGCCAGCAAGCGCTCGGCAAGATGCGATCCAACAAAACCTGCAACTCCTGTAATCAAGCAACGCATGAGTATCTCCTTATTCGTAATGAGTATGACAATGACGCATAAGAGCAAAGATGATGGAATATTCTATGAGATGTGAACCTTGCACTTATGCAGATAATTCATTTTCTAAGCCAGTAAAGGTGTTATAGGCATGCTCGTTTTTCTTTAGGAAGGCTTTCCAGCTATAGCGTTCGGCGGCCATTTCCCTGGCATTCCTGGCCAGAAGCTCTGCCTGCCAGGGATAGCTCAAAAGTTCCAATGCTCCTCTTGCCAGATCTTCCGGGGTTGGAGAGACGAGCATAGCTGTATCGTCGGTCAGCATTTGCGTATGCGAGAAGATCTTCGTGGCAAGAACTGGCTTGCCAGAGCGCAAATACGTGTAGAGTTTCAGCGGCGTGTTTGTGCCTTCGCTACGAGGACTGACCAGAATATCGGCCAGAGCCATATATGCAGGCATTTCATCGAGAGGGCGCTGTCCCACAAAACGGACCTGCTCGCTGATGCCCAATTCCCGTGCGAGCTGTTCTTGTTTTGCAACCTGATCCGGCCGTCCTCCGACCAGCACATAGCGGGCATCCAGGCACTCGGCGTGGACCAGCGCAACACTTTTGAGCAGCAGTTCAATGCCCTGGTAGCTTTCAAATGTGCCGGTGTAGAGTAGCACCCGGTTGTTTGAGAGCGCTAATTGCTCACGTAACTGCATAACCTCTTGCTTGCTGGCAGGGGGAAGCGCCTCATCGACCGCAACATTTTCAATAAGATAGACTGGTTTGTCGGGAGCGAGTCGCCGAACCGTCTGTTCCAGATCGCGACAGATGGCAATCACCGTATCAGCTTGCTGGATGATGAACTTCTGAACAGCTTCCATTGTCCGAATCAACAGCGGATTTTTCGTAAAGGCGAAGTTGGACATTTGCTGTGAGAGATCGGAATGCATATCATACAGGTGTTTGCAGCGAAAAATTCTGGTGAGCAGTGCGCCCATCAAACCGGCTTCTTCGTGGGTGTGAACGTATTGATAGCGCTCCTGGCTCATCCGTTTCCAGGCAGTAAAAAAGACGAGCAGATCCAGGGGAAGTTTTGCCAGGGAAGGCCCGATTTTGACTTTCTGGATAAATGGCAGAGCAGGAGCGCGAAACACTCTCAGCCCTGATAAGGAGACGCCCTCACCGATAGGATAAGTCACCAGGTCCACCTCATATCCCAACGACGTGAGAGCTTTGATACGATGGTATACGCTAAACGGAGTACCGCGCGGCTCCAGAAAAGGTTCGGGGGCGATCATTAAGATACGCATGAGTAAATTCTTCCTTTATTGAAATAGTGCTTGCCAGGATCATCCTGTTCTCAATCAGCGGAGGTTAAGCTGCCTCTTCTTCCTTTTCAATAGCAAGTTGAGTGTGGGGAAAGAGGTTTTTCACCACGTAGATAGGCTTTTCCTGGGTTTCGTAGTAAATGCGAGTCAGCAATTCTGCTATAATACCCGTCATAAGACATTGCAGGCCGAAGCCCAGACCTAACAGAGGGAGTGACTTGTTAGGTGCCGACGGCTGGTGGATAGAGCGCTGGATAACGCTCTGACCGATGGCGGTAGTTCCTGAGATCAAGCCCAACGATAACAGGAGCAGACCGGGAATGCCGAAAGCATGTAGCGGCCTGGTTCTGTACGTCCCCATCATTTTTAGAGTAAGAAGATCGAGAAGCACGCGAATAGTGCGCGAAATGCCGTATTTTGACACTCCAAATTGCCGGGGGTGATGGGCGACCTCTATTTCAGCAATCTTTGCACCTGCAATAGCGGCATACGCAGGCAGAAAGCGATGCATTTCTCCGTAGAGCCGGATATGTTGGAACACATCCCAGCGGAATGCTTTCAGGGTGCAACCAGAATCATGCAGGCTAACACCAGTCACTTTCGCAATCAGTCGATTTGCCAGCCATGATGGTAGTTTGCGACTTAATTGCGCATCCTGGCGATTTTTTCTCCAGCCACTCACAACATCGTACCCTTCGTTTAGCTTTGCCAGTAAACGAGGGATATCTACCGGATCATTTTGCAAATCCCCATCCATGAAGATCAGGACTTCGCCGCAACTGTGATCTACCCCGGCGGCAATCGCGGCCGTCTGTCCAAAATTGCGCCGCAGCTGAATGACTTTGACCTGAGCATCGTGCGCGACGATGGATTGCAGCAGCATAATCGTGTTATCTGTACTGCCGTCATCAACATAGATGACCTCGTATGAGAAACTTTGCTCTTCCAGGACGCTTTTGATCCTTTCGTGAAGAAGTAATATATTTTCCTCTTCATTGAAAATAGGAATGATAAGCGATAGATCAATAAACCTTTCCATTTTTTCTCCTTTCCTATCGATGCGTGGAGCGCGATAATTGGGCTTCTCAGCTGCAATGTTGCTGCTGCAATAAGCCTCCTTTCTGTACATGGGAAGGGTTTGCTTATTTACTCCTGATAAGTAGCATCGACAGAGCTAGCTTTTTATTTAGTCATAATCTGCTTTTCCGTCTCATTTCAGAGGGTTGTCTATACTGTTAATACATACATAGCCGTAGTATTTGTTGGTTTTTGTTGCAGATGCTATGCAACAGCCGAAATTTTAGAAATAACAGTAACAACAGAGATAACAGGTAAAATAGAGAAAAGGTGAAATTATCATGTGTGGTATCTGTGGACTCTTACAGTTGGACGGAAGTAGCTTTGCTGCGGAACCCTTCTTGCGTGAGATGACAGCTGTACAGAAGCATCGCGGTCCCGATGATGAGGGATATTTCTGCGCTTCTGGCGTTGGTCTTGGCTTTTGTCGCCTGGCCATCCAGGATCTTACGCCAGCTGGTCATCAGCCAATGTCGAATGAGGATGGCAAGGTCTGGTTGGTGTTCAATGGCGAAGTCTACAATTTTCGCGAGCTGGTTCCTGTGCTGGAACAGGCTGGCCATAAGTTTCGTTCGCGTTCCGATAGCGAGGTCATCATTCATGCCTATGAACAGTGGGGGAAAGATTGTCTTGCTCATTTCAACGGCATGTTTGCTTTTGCCATCTGGGATAGCCGCAAGCGTTCAATCTTTATCGCGCGTGATCGCCTGGGCGTGAAGCCGCTCTATTATTGGAGCGACGGGAGCCATTTTGCGTTTAGCTCTGAACTCAAAGCATTATTGGCACTGCCACAGGTTCCTCGTCAATTGAGTATGCAAGCGCTTCAATCTTACCTGATGTATGAGTATGTTCCCGCCCCTGAGAGCATTTTTGCCGATATTCAGAAGCTTCCAGCCGGTCACTTTCTCGAAGTTCAGCTTGATGGCAGCGCGCAGGGATGTCATACGTTAGGATGGAGGCCGCAGCCGTACTGGGAAGTACGGTTTCAGGAGCAGGCGAGGCGTTCAGTTGATGAGTATGTCGAAGAGCTAAAGATGCTCTTGAAAGCTGCGGTGGCGCGGCGCTTGATCAGTGATGTGCCGCTGGGTGTGTTTCTTAGTGGCGGAATTGACTCTAGCAGCGTCGTTGCTCTGATGAGCGAGGTGGGAACTGAGCGGCCAAAAACGTTCAGTATTGGTTTTGAAGAAAAGACGTTTAATGAGCTTGACTATGCGCAGGTTGTGGCGCGTCATTTTGATACAGACCATCATGTCGAAATACTGAGGCCAGACGTCTATGATCTACTTCAGACTGTGGCAAATTTCCTGGACGAGCCGTTCGCCGATGCATCTGCGCTGCCAACCTACCTTGTTTCGCATACAACCCGTCAGCATGTGACGGTGGCGCTTGGTGGAGATGCAGGAGATGAACTCTTTGCCGGGTATGATTGGTATCGTGCTCAGAAGCTGGCCTCGCTTTCTCTTGACAATTTGCCTGACGGCATTCGTCAGTACGTTTGCGCTCTGGCATCACATATTCCTCCTTCTGCTCAGAAGAAAGGATTCTGTAATATCATCCGTCGTTTTCTAGATGGTGCCGGTTTACCTCCACAGTTGCAACATTTGCGCTGGCAAACCTTCTGGCGGAGCGATGAACTGGAGCAACTTTTAGTACACCCACCATTCCAACACTTCTCCTCACTTGATCCACGTTTACTGAAACTTCTGGCAATGAGTGGGAGTACACGTCCTTTAGATCAGCAACAGTATGTCGATATTAAAAGGTATCTGCCGGATGATATTTTGTTTAAGGTTGATCGTATGAGCATGGCTGTTTCGCTGGAAACACGTGGTCCTTTTCTCGATTATACGCTGGTCGAGTTTGCTGCCAACCTACCGCCAGCACTACGTTTGCGAGGAATAACGGGGAAATATCTGCTCAAACGAGCGATGCAGGATATGTTGCCACAGCAAATTCTACATAGGAGGAAGCTTGGTTTTAACATTCCGTACAAAAACTGGCTACGTCACGAGTTGCGAGATCTTCTGCAAGATGCGCTTGCGCCAATGCGCTTGAAGCAACAGGGGATCTTTCACGCACCTTATGTGCAGTCATTAGTTCATGAGCATCTCTCCGGGCGTCAGGATCACGCGCATAAGCTCTGGCAATTGCTGATGTTTCAGTTGTGGGCAGAGCGCTATCTATCTGCATCACCTGTCAGTTTGTTACGAAATGAGATAGATAGCAGAGCCGTAAATTTGTAGTCGATTCCGTTTGCATCTGCCAAACGGACATTAGCTTGAAAGAACGTACAGATGAAAAAACGGCATATTTTAAGCAAGCTTTCGAGCAGGATATGGTTGATGGCTTTGGTGTTGTCTCTTGTTGCGCTGGCTCTGAGTTATGGCAATGGGAGCGTCCAGGCGATATCAATCGCTCCATCAGTTACCCGGACAGTCTGGTTGCAGGTGTTGGACTCCTGCCAGCAGGCGATTCCAGGGTCCAGTGTCAGAATAACCGGAGCCGCTTTTAATGTTGTGAGAGGTCCGGCTCCCGGTCAGAGGCCACAGACGGTGAATTCCGTGATGGGTAAGTGTCCCCTTCAGCGTGGAGATTGCGCAAAAGTTGCGACAGGTTGTTTAAGCTGGGATATCCCCATCCCTGCTCAGGGTACGGTAACCTACCAAATTGTCGAAACCGCAGCGGCTCAGAATTATGTTCCCTGTACAGGCGGGAGCGTCTGCTCTGGTGGCCCTCTTACGGGTACATTAACCATCACCTCGGCTGGAGTTGTTGCGGCAACGATAAAGAATGTTTATCCCGATAGAACAACTGTCACATGGCCGACCAGTGGAAGTCCTTATACCGGTACTCAAACTGATCCCATCACTGTTCACAACTTCGGGCTGGGGAACATCAGTTGTGACGGTGATAACGATGCAGACGATCATCTCTCTGGTACGCCTGGTAGCCATTGTGATAGCGATGGGGATAAAGCAAAAGCTCCCGGACCTGGCCCCGAGCCAACTCCGAAGCCAACCCCCAAACCGTAACTGTAGCTGCTAAATAAACGAATAGTGTGATTTTTGACGAGGAAGGCGCAGGGATGCCTCCTCGTCTTGTGGGGTAAGTTTGTGGAAGGGGTAGCCTGAAAATAGAATGGTCGATCAGCACGAAAGGAAGTACTATGGCTAGTACGATGGCTGTAAAAACTCTCTCAGAAAAAGCATATCCAGTTTCGCCACACAATAAATTTGTCAGCGGGTTGAAGATAGGCATATGTCTTTTCCTGGCGTGTCTTGGGGCAAGCTGGTTCTCTTATCAACTCTTTTTTGTTCCCCAGCCAGCCTACTTTGTTCCGCAGTGGCAGCGTGCCCAATGGATACAGGCCAGTGATAACAGCAATAATCCCGTCTCTTATTTTCGTTATAGCACTAATCTCAATGTAGCTCCAGATGCAGCTTTTGTAACAATTGCTGCAAATCAATCGTTTCGCCTCTATATCAACGGAACTCTTATTGCTACTAATGATAGGGACGTGACCAATGGAGGCGGTACACACGCCTACATCTATGATGTTATCTCCTCTTTGCGGCGTGGGCCAAACGTGGTGGCAGTATATGTTTCTAATTTTAACGGGCAGATTCCATCTGTGCGGGCAAATTTGGGCATGAGGCGGGGCAACTCCACCTCTTATTATGGTTCAGACACAAGCTGGCAGGCGACGAATCAGGTCGCTCTGGCTTATCCTCGCTACGCTATTTATGGCGTCAGGTGGGACACACGAGACTTCGATGCAACTCTCTGGCCGTCAGCTGCGCATGCAGCAATTCCCGCGCAGATGCCTCAGCTGGAAGCTAACCCTGAGCTATATGAGCAACCACTGGCAACATCCTGGATCAGTGCTGGTGCCGGGCATGACGGATATTTTGTTCGCTCTGTTTCGCTACCTGCTGACACAACACATACCTGGTTGCGCGCGATTGCCACCGGGCCGGCTAGTATTTTTATCAATGGGCGCTTGTTTACTGTCTGGAATGGTGAGGTGCGCGTCAAGCAGCAATTGCTGATCAATTATTCTAGCAATGGCCATCGTTCCAGAGCACTTCCTCAATATACGCAAGGATTAATGTTAGGCATCTATGATACGTCGCCTTACTTTCATGCAGGGATAAATACCATCGCCGTTCATGTCGCTTCGCCTGGGAATAATACTGCTCAAGTGAACCTTCAGACATTGCGCGCCGCCTTCTCTCTGGACCTCCTGGTCAATGATAGTCAGAATCACAATATCTGGGTCACAAGCGATGTTTCTGGTACAGCGTGGCGAACCTCATCGCAATCCGTTGCTGGTTGGGAGCGGGGAAGCGATAGCACGCTTGTATGGGGTGCACCATTGTACATTGGGCGGCCAGGTGTGAGTAAAACAGTGTATTTGCCAGACTCGAGTTCGTTCCGAAATGCCCATGTCTCGCATTTCTCCTCGCTTGCAACCATTCTGCTGATAAACGCTGGAGTTGTCGTTGGCATCTGGCTTGTCCTTGCCCTGGTTGTGATGCGCCGTTATTATTATGCTCGTAGTGATGCACTGGCGGCACTTAGCATCATCTATATGCCCGCCTTGGCTGTAGAGGCGTTATTGATTGTACTCTCCTGCGAACCTCTCATGCCACGCCCTTTTCCTTATACAGGGCAATGGGGACTGGTTCTGATTGCTCTGGTCGGGTTAGGGTTCCTGTTGCAATGGTTCCATTGTTACAGCCGTTATGAAAATCTCTCTCTGCATCCTGATATTGCGCAGTTGCAGAGAAACGTGAGGGCCGTTGTAGATTGCATCCCTCTGTGGTGGCGTCGGCATTGGGGTCTTTTAGTGATTATGCTGCTTGCAACCCCGCTGATCTGGTATCATCTCTCCTACGAACCGTACTGGCAAGACGAACTAACGAGCTACTATGCCGCCAAAGGGATTCTCGCTCATGGCGTTCCGGTCATGCCCTCCGGCTTTCTCTATCCGAAAGGTGAACTCTATTCGTATCTGCTTGCGCTATCGATTGCGCTCTTTGGCGAGCAGAATGGCATGATTCGGTTCCCTAGTGTTTTGACGTATCTGGCGAGCCTGCCACTTTTTTATCTGGTGACGCGCTACTTTTTCGAGCGCAAAATTGCCCTGCTCGCGACTGCTATGCTGGCTTTCTCACCATACGTGTTAATCTGGGGACGTGGCGTGCGTATGTATGAGCTGGCGCAGTTTATGGTGATTCTTGTGATGTATATGTTCTATAAAGCGGCACACAATTATCGCCATCCTCGCCTGCCTTATTGGGCGATATTGTCCCTGCTTGCTATGTATCTTAGCCATGAGGAGACCTTTATCTTCTTGCCTGTGCTGGTCGTTGGCGTCCTCTTTGTGAGTAAAGATGCTACTCATCGTCTTCCAGGTGTGCTGTATCAAAAGCACTGGTGGATTGCGGCGATTCTTGGGGTGGGCATCATTAGCGTGCAGTTGTTGATCGTCAAGTTCTCGCACCCGGCTGTGCTGGGGACGGATCAGAGTCAGCAGCCGCTGTTACAACTTATGACCGATAACTTGCCATATTACATCAAATTGCTTTTCTTCCCATCTGTGACCGGGAAGCAAGTACCGATACTGACGGTAAACTCTATACTGGCAGGTATCGGTTGCGTCTGGGCGCTGCATGCAGGCGATACCCGCGCTCGATATTGTACGCTATTCTTGGTTATACCTCTCGTTCTACTGGTGCTGGTGTTTACGCCAACGGCTGACCGCTATATTTATCCGCTCCTGCCAGCTTTTTATATGTTGGGTGCCTTTGCGCTCATGAGTGGATTGCGCCTGTTCTGGTCTCTTGCGAGAGTAGAAGTGATGCGCCAGTCGCCATCAGGTGCTCTTCTTGCACAGCGAACCTATGGTTTGAACGGGCCAAATGTAGATGAATATACGTATCGAAGCGATCGGGATGTGATGGTATGGAACAAAGTACAACCAGCGCAACCGTTGCGCTGGTTGATGCTGTTTACCACCGCTCTGGCCTGTGCTAGTGTGCTTATTTTGCCAGCCCTACCTAGTGGCAACTATGATCTTTTTACAAGCAGGATGCTGGGAATCTCCTATCGTCACCACTATCCTGACTACGATGGTGCTGGACAGTACATCAAGCAGCACTGGCGCGATGGAGATATCGTGATTTCGGTCTCCCCTGCGATCTCGATACTCTACTATGTTGGGCGCGTGGATTATTTTGTCTCTACAGATAGAGCGCTCTATCTGTTCGAGAGAAACAGCGCCATTACAGATACACCAACGGGATCGGTCCCATTACTCAATCAGAGCGATCTGGACGAGGTACTTGCCAGACATGGGCGCGTCTGGATTGTCACGGGTAAAGCGTTGAATCAAACGGTTGTCCCAAAGAGGGCGCGCTTTTTATTTCCCGCTGATTTTCGCCGGGTGTATCAGGGATATACTGCAATTGTATATCTTCGTGATGGCTAAATCCTGTATGTGGGAGGCTATGAACAAGGGAACGTAGCCTTTCCATCTCTGAGAAGAGGTGAAACTATTGTTTTTGAGGGAACGTGATGGCAATGGGCCAGTTCAATAGAGAGAGCTGATGAGGAAGATACGCTGCGATATATCCTGACACGGATAAAATCTATGCTGTTTAATATCCCTGTTTCCCGACATCAGTAGCCTCTTTGAAATGTGTACCATCGAAGAAATAGAGAAAAGATTTAAAATAGTAGAATAGATTGAAGGAGGTATAGATCGATGATAAGCCGTTACGATCCATTTCGTGAGGCACTGAGTCTTCGCCGTGCAATGGATCAGTTGTTTGAGCAGAGCTTTATACATCCTGGCATGATGGTTGGTACGTCGTCTCAGATGGTACCGATGGATCTTTGTGAAACACAGAATGGCTATGAACTGGATGTGTCACTGCCTGGAGTGCGACCAGAAGATATCGAGCTGACGGTAGATCAAAACACCCTGACGATTCGGGGCCATTATAGCCATCAGAACGAACATCAACAGCAGAACCAGGCGGGAGAGCAGGGTCAACAGACACAGCAGCAGCCTCAGCAGCAAACGCAAATGCAGGCTCAACAGGGGCGAACACAGCGTCATCGGCAGGGGCATACATGGTTGGCGCACGAGATGATCTCTGGCTCGTTTGAGCGGTCCGTTACTTTTCCCAAGCCGATTGACCCGAACAACATTCAGACAAACTTTCAGAACGGTATATTGACGATTCAGGTGCCAGTGAGCGAGGCGAGTCGTCCTCGCCGGATTAGTATCTCGGGAAGCCAGGGTCAGCAGGAACAGAAGACGATTGATGTTGGGAAATCATAAACGCAGAAGCAAGATAGTTCTCTGTCTGTGAGTGGTCAGCCTCTCCCTGATGAGCGGCGGCTTTCGGTCGAACAGCCCGAGAGCCGCCGCTCATCTTTTATGCTTTCTGCTTTAGATGCGACCGAGAGCGTAGAGGAGCGCCGATTTGATGGAGATACTGAAAGATCTCATGAAAAGACCGCAAGGCGCTGGTCTCGTGGTAAGAGATAGCATGTGTCTGACAAAAGGGTTTGATCAACTGTTGCGCTTGCTTTAACCGATTGCGAGGCATACCCGGGAATAAATGGTGTTCAATCTGATAATTCAATCCTCCATACCAAAAATCGGTCCAGGGATGAGCATGGATGTTACGAGAAGTCAGGACTTGACGATGCAAGAAATCCATATCGCTCTCATTTTCAAGTACAACCATACCTTTATGATTCGGGGCGAAAATTGACCCGAGATACAATCCTGTGAAGGCCTGGTGTAGGCCAATAAACACCACTGCTTGCCAGAACGGTAGGCATGAAAAGATCAAAGCAAAGTAACAGACAAAATGTGCAATCATCAGTATCCATTCGAGTGAATGATATTTTGCTCGCTTTCTGACCAGAAAGAGGATGCTCTGGTATTGAAGCCCTACTGCAACCGTCATTAATGCAGGCAGAAAAAGGAACGCCTGATGTCGTACTAAAAACTGTCTGAAGGGATTCATCTGTTCAAGCGCCTGGGTTCCGGTAAAATCGAGAAAGGGGATCTCGATGTCCGGGTCCATTCCTAGTTGATTGGGATGGCTATGGTGGCGGTTATGTTTGTCGCCCCACCATGTTGCACTCATCCCCAGCAAGAAATTTCCACCGATCAGGCTAACCAGATTGTGTTGCCAGGCATGGTGAAACATTTGACGATGACCGGCTTCATGGGCCAGTAACCCTATCTGCGTAAAGACACACGCGAGGTAGATCGCGTCTAGGAGTTGTAGCCATGTGACATGCACTATAAGCAGAATCCCCACACCAACAGCCAGTAAACTGAAAAGAAGGGCGATGCGACAGATATAATATACTGGTTGTTTGCTCAAAAAACCTCGTTGCTTCAACTGCTGTTTTAACACGGCATAGTCGCTGCTGGTTTCTTTTTGAGTGGGACAGCTAACCGGGGAGAAAGCATTACGAGAGATTGAGAGCGTGGACGATGGAACGCGGGTCATCTTCATTTTGAGCATCCTTTAAAAAAAACAGCACACTTTCTATACTCGGGGCAACACCCCGGGAAACGAAAAATTCCTTCCGAGATGTTCTTTCGAGCGTTAGTGGCGAGGTAACCGAGAACAGATAACCTGGGGAGCGATGTTTACGATTGCATCCCTCAGAGGAAATGATCTTTCTTCTTCCAGGATCTCTGCTCTCTCAAGTAGGGCATTTTTCATTAGAGGAATATTATGAGTGGTTTGTTTCGGAAAAATAGGCGATGTGACTTATGTAGAATATTTTTATGCGCTTTTGGGAGAAACATCATTTTTTATAAAACTGTCATCTGTATCAAAAATAAAGGGAATTCGTTAAATTATGAAAGATGTTGTATGATAGTATACAGATATTACTGAAAGGATAAATTTTATGCTGATGGAATATCAGGAGCTAACGATCGGCTTGCGCATAAGGCTGATGAGGGCATATAGAGAAGGCCCGTTTCTCCAGAGGAAGAGATAAATATACGACATGATGTCTCAACGTTGAAAAAGGATGCAAACAGTATGGCTAGTCAGAAACAGATGGACCTACTTTTATCAGGAGTACCCCGTTGGAATACGTGGAGGCAATCCTATCCTGATGTTCAGGCTTTTGAGCCAGATCTCCATGAAGCAGATTTGCATGGAGTTTCCCTCAGAGGAGTTGATTTGCGGGGATCTGATCTTACCGGGGTCAATTTGCAGGATGCGGATCTGCAAGATGCGAATTTACAGGATGCAGACTTACGAGGAGCTAATTTACGAGGAGCTAATTTGAGTCATACCAGCTTCTTGCGCGCGAAGCTGGGGTGGGCGGATATGCGAGGTGCCATCTTCTACCATACTAATCTGAAGGGATCAGACCTTAGCTACGCAGATCTTCGCGAGGCAGACCTGGAAGGAGCTATTCTCAGCAAAGCACTCTTCAAGCAGACGGACCTATCCAGAGTGGATCTTAGTCGTGTCGATCTTTATCATGTTGATCTTCGCGAGGCAGACCTGGAAGGAGCTATTCTCAGCAGAAATCAGGAAGAGAACGCGCAAGAATCAGAACATGTTGTTACCGAGGATAACGTGTATAAAGTCCAATAAACAGGACGTTCAGATTTGTAGAACGGAGTGTTGATTCATAACAGGAAAGAGGAATGCGCGTGGGTTTTAAGGCATTTGAGATAGGAGATCGAGTTCGTATCGTAGAAAACGGATTTGGGAGTGGGCCTGCGGGTCTTGCTGGAAGCATTGGTGTTGTTCGGTCGGTGGATAAGGATAGACGACGTACTGAACCCTATTATATCTACTATGTCGAAATTCCAGGGGAGGACATGCTCATAGATTTTGAATACCGGGATCTAGAGCTAGCTCCTTCAGATGGAGAGTCAAGCTCTAAGTAAACGAACGGAATTATGTGAGTGCCTGGCATTTACTTTTTAAGAAAGGATTGAAGCATGCAATCCCTCATCATCCCACTGCTTCTTCTTGTGATCGTTGTTGCCATTTTTGGTTATATGGCCTATCGCTCTTATGCCGAGAAGCGAGTGCGAGAGAGGAGGCGCAACCAATTCCATGATAGAGTGTAGCACCTTCTCCTGTTGCGCTGCTCTGAAACAAAGAGGGGCTGCCAGGGTTAGCGCATGTGAGCTTGCAAATGGTGGACCGGCTGTTTGCATTCATCATCTGCTGATCAGTAGATGATGTTTTTAGCATCAGGTGAAGTTAAGATATGGACATAATGATAGCGCTGTTCCTGATCCCATGTGCGTTGAGCTGGCGGAAGATAATCGGCATATTCTGGTTGGAGGTTTCCACGACGGATAAGTTCGTTACAGTTTGACCGGTGTGACAGGTCCGAGTGGTTCTCTTTGGGAAAGATTGCCTGAATGTAATGATCCCCCTGATCGCTGGTGCGATTAATCCACACACCTTCCGTTTGGTTTAGCGTTGGTGTAATCATAATTTTCTTCTCTTTCTATCATATGCATCTCAGAGGATCGTTCGTGTAATTTCTCTAGAAATCACTCTAAGTATACCACAGTTTTGAGGAGCGTGAGTGGTGGCATGCATTGTGCAGAAGCCTTTATCCTTTTGCGTTCTCGAAACTGGACGGCGTAGACACTAATCCCCATCTTCGCAGAGAGATCTGGAGGATATATAATAAGCCTACTTCTGGTTCTCATGGTCTTGTTTTTGATATGAACCTGGCAAGCGACGATACGTTCTCGTACGGGTGAAGGAGAAGTTCCTACCGTTTTTGACAGAAGAGAAAGAATAGACTATAGTACAGGTGTTTCACCAGAGAAATGAGTTCTGTTCGTAGAGGGGAAATGATGCCGACTCCTGCGCGCCAACAATATTTACAGATCAAGAGCCAGTACCCTGATGCAATCCTGCTGTATCAGGTTGGTGATTTCTATGAGACCTTCGATGAAGATGCCCATATCGCCTCGCGTGAGTTGCAGATTGTGTTGACCAGCCGGGCCTATGGAGAGCAGGAGCGAGTTCCGCTGGCTGGTATCCCTTTGCATGCTCTAGAGAATTATGTGGGCAAGCTTGTTCAGCGTGGTTACAAAGTTGCTGTGTGCGATCAGGTGGGTGAAGTTGGCAAGGGAGTTGTCGAGCGGGCCGTTACGCGTATTTTGACTGCTGGCACGCTTTCTGAACCCAATCTGTTACCGGCCCGTCAGAATAACTATTTAATCGCTATTACAGGCGGGAGAGCGCAGACCGGGTTGGCGGCAGTGGATGTCAGTACGGGCGAGTTTACGGTGACATGGTTTACCAGCGACGAGATGCCTGTGGCGCTGGAGGCCGAGGTGCAGCGGCTCTCGCCAGTCGAATGTTTGCTGGTTGAGGGGGCAAACAAAGAGGCCTATCAATTCCTTGCAAAAACGGTCACAATTACTCATTGCCCACCCTACTTCTTTGAGCAAGAAGCGGCGCAGAATCGCTTATGCAGGCACTTTGGTGTGCAGTCGCTCGAAGCCTATGGATGCGCTCAGGCTCCCAGAGCGATTGCGGCTGCCGGGGCCATCATTGGCTATCTAGAAAAGATGAATCAAGCTTTGCTATCGCTGCTCACCGGCCTGCGCTCATATCGTACGACGAGCTATATGGTCTTAGATGCGCATACACAACGCAACCTGGAATTGTTGCAGGGGACGCGTAGCGGCATTGTGCATGGAAGCCTGTTGAGCGTGCTGGATCGCACGATTACGCCGATGGGTGCGCGTCAGTTGCGCAAAACCATTACGCAACCATTGTTGGATCTGAGCCAGTTAGAGGCAAGGCTGACGGGCGTTGAAGAGTTGTATGAAAGTCCGGCACTGCGCAGCCGTTTTAGTATGAGCCTGCAAGCGTTCGGAGACCTGGAACGCATTGCCGGGCGTGTGCGTCAGGGAACGGCTGTCCGCAATGAGGTGGTTGGATTGCGCGATTATCTGGGCCTGATCCCACAATTGCGAGAATTATTGCTGGGCTGCGAGGCTCGCTTGTTGCGAGAACTGGCTGAACAACTTGATCCATGCCCCGACGTGGCTGAACTGATCGGCAGGGCGCTGATGAGAGCCGGCGAAGAGGATGAACACGGCGACGATGGGCGGCTGATTCGTCCGGGCTTCCACGCTGAACTGGATGAATTATTCGCCTCGATTCGCGGTTCACGCCATTGGATGCTCACATTGGAGGCGCGAGAGCGCGAACGAACTGGCATCAAATCGCTCAAAGTCGGCTTTAACAAGGTAGTTGGCTATTATATCGAGGTCAGCAAGGCGAATATGAAACTGGTTCCGTCCGACTACATGCGCAAGCAAACGCTCGTCAACGCGGAACGCTTCATTACGCCCGAACTGAAGGAACACGAGGCGCGCATTCTGAGCGCCAATGAGCGCATCGAAGAGGTTGAAAAGAGCGTCTATGTCGATGTGTTGCGGCAATTGGGTGTCTTTTATGAGCAACTGATGGCGACCGCTAAAGCCGTTGCCTGGGTCGATGTATTGCTCAGCCTGTCAGAAGTTGCCGCGCACCAGGGCTATGTTCGCCCCGTTGTGGGACATGGGCGCGGTTTGGAGATCGTGGGAGGTCGTCACCCGGTTGTGGAGTATGCGCTGGACGGCGATGTGTTTATCCCGAATGATACCATGCTGGACGCCGAAGCCGGAACGCGCGTGCTGCTGCTGACTGGTCCCAACATGGCGGGCAAATCGACCTATTTGCGACAGGTTGCGTTGATTACGCTGATGGCGCAGATTGGTAGTTTTGTACCGGCGCGCAAAGTCGTGCTGGGGCTGGTGGATCGCATTTTTACACGTGTGGGAGCGGAGGACGATATCGCGTCGGGCAAGAGCACGTTTATGGTTGAGATGGAGGAGACGGCAACCATCCTGCATCATGCCACCCATCACAGCCTGATCATTCTTGATGAGATTGGTCGCGGCACCAGTACCTATGACGGGCTGGCGATTGCGCGAGCGGTTGTGGAGCACCTGCACCATACTACCGGCGCTCGCACACTGTTTGCCACGCACTATCACGAACTGTCTGAAATGGCGGAGGAGCTGCCTCATCTCAATGTGTATACAATGGCGATTAGCGACGATGAGCAGGGAGGCATCGTTTTCTTACACCGTGTTACTCCAGGCAGTATTGGACGCAGCTACGGCGTCCATGTGGCGAAACTTGCTGGCATGCCGCCCGGTATCGTGCGGCGAGCCGAAGAGGTGTTGCAACAATTGGAGCAGGTGACGCATAGCCGGGAGTTGCAGACGGCGCTGGTGGCGCGAGAGTCGGCGATATCAACAATGGCCCCGCAGAAACGCAATGGTCGGAAGATTGCCGAGCGGCCCGAACGATATGCATGGCAGAGCGAAGAGGCGCAATATGTCGCGGCAATGCTGGAGCAGGGCGAGATGGAGCCAGAGCTTGATGATATTGACGTGTGTGCTATTACTCCGATAGATGCGTTAAATTTACTGTTTTTGCTGCAAAAGAAGAGAAATAAACGCTGACTATGAATCAGGTGATGACCAATTCAACGCATAATGAGCGCAGACCGCTGGTCACGTTGTCGCAGGATGTTGCGGAACGGATCGCGGCGGGAGAAGTGATCGAGCGGCCCGTGTCAGTGATCAAAGAGCTGATCGAGAACGCACTTGATGCAGGAGCGCATGAGATTCGCGTCGAGATGCGCGGTGGTGGATTGCGGCTAATGCGCGTGACCGACGATGGCTGCGGTATTCCCGCTGATGAGTTGGAGCGTGTCTATCAGCGCCATACCACCAGCAAGATTCGCTCTGTCGATGATCTTTATCAGCTTCACACTCTGGGATTTCGTGGTGAGGCACTCGCCAGCATCGCCACTATCGCCGAAGTGACGCTATTGAGTCGCGCTATCGAGACGGAGGGAGAGGGTGTAGAAGAGCCTGCTCAGTGGGTGATGGTGCGTGGTGGCGAGGTAGTGCAGCGAGGCAGGCGCGCGCGTCCACATGGAACAACGATCACGGTGCGCGATCTCTTCTACAACGTTCCCGCACGCCTCAATTTTGTGCGGCAGTCGCGAACTGAAAACGGCCATGTCGTGCAATTGATACGGCGCTATGCCGTTGGTTATCCGGCGGTGCGCTTCAATTTGACCATCGATGAGCATACGGTTTTGCAGGCTGGAGGTTCAGGCGATCTTGCTGTGGTGCTGGCAGAACTTTATCATCTGCCATTGCAAGAGATGTTGCATGAGGTCAGGGTGAGTGATGGGGAGCATTATATTGTACATGGCTATGTCGGCAATCGCGTCCTGGCTCAAGGCAATCGGCAGTATGTCACATTGTTTGTCAATGGACGTCCGGTCCAGGTGCGTAGTTTGCAGGATGCGCTTGAGCAGGGGTATCGTGGGCTATTGACCAGAGGGAAGCACCCGTTGCTGGTTCTCTTTTTAGAGGTGCCACCAGATGAAGTGGATGTCAATGTACATCCCGCCAAGATAGAGGTTCGTCTGGTGCGGGAAAACGAGATTATGGCCTCGTTAACGCAAATAGTGCGTTCGGTGTTGGAACGTAGTCCAGCCTCGCCTGAAGAGGTGGCATTTCCGGGGCCGCTGCTGGCAACGCAGCGTCGTTTGCCGGGACCGAGACGGCGTGGCTTGCATGTGGCGGAATCAGCAGAAGGATATCATGCCGAGGTAAGTACACCTGGAACGGCGGAAGTGATTGCTCATTTGCGCCCTCTGGCTCAGTTGCAACAGGCGGTCATTCTGGCCGAGGCTCCCGATGGCAGCCTTTATCTGATCGATCAACATCGTGCGCATGAGCGGGTTATCTATGAGCATTTGCGCAGTACCTATACGGGTGGACAGCGCGAAGAGCAGGCGACGGACGCGCATTTGCTATTGGAGCCGGTCATTGTCGAGATGAAGCGGCACCAGGCCGATCTATTGGAGATGCGTCTGCCGATGTTGCGTGGGCTGGGATTAGAGTGTGAGCGCTTCGGGGGACGCAGCTTCCTGGTGCGCTCGGTGCCAGATGGTGAAGGGCATGAGCAACTGGCGGCACATCTTCAGGAGGTGATGGAGATGGCGGCGGAAGATAGCGCCGATTGGGAGGATCATCTGTTGATTGAACTGGCGTGTCGTTCGGCCTTGAGGCGTGGGAGAGATCTGGGATTGGGAGAGCAGGCAGCGCTGCTTAAGGCATTAGCGATGGTCAGCGCGCCGGCTGCCTGTCCTCATGGTAGCCCTATTCTGTTGCATTACAGTCGTAACTTCTTGATTGATAGGTTTGATTGGTGAGGTGGCTTGAATAGAAGCTAGGCAAAAAACTGCTCGACGTGAACAGGGAAGCTTGCGATAAGTCTTGTAGGTAGTGTTGCTTTGCCTTGAAAGACGCCCAATGAGCGATACTCGCTATATTCCAGGGAGAGCACTTCAACGGTATGAGCGGCAGGGTCAACGAGCCAGTATTCCGGGACTCCTGCGCGGGCGTACATATTCTGTTTCTCGCGGCGGTCGTAACCAGCGCTGCCCGGAGAAATGACCTCGACGACCAGATCAGGCGCTCCAACGATGTGATTGTCGGTGATCCTATCTCGATGATCGTTCAAAATCACGCTCACATCGGGCTGAACGGTCTGGTTATAGGCCAGTACAACGTCGAAAGGAGCAATATAGACTTCTCCCAACTTTTCGTCATCAATATAACGCGATAAATAGTTATAGAGTTTACCTATTGCTTTCTGGTGCCATCGACCAGGAGAAGGTGCCATATACAATACCCCATCTACAATTTCGTAGCGTTTCCCGTCATCTGGAAGGGCCGCGTAGTCTTCGTAAGTCCAGCGGCCTTGCCCTGGTCCCTGTATATTGTTGACAGCACTGACCATCGGCAACTTATCTGGAGCTATTGTCATCTCCGCCTCACCTTTCTTTGTACGGTCTGTTCCGCTATGTCCTTCGTCCTTCATATCCTGATTATACCAGCGCTTTCATGTATTTACAATCGATAAATATCTATATAATGGATTTGAAACGAGATAGCCTCTCTATTATTAAGAACGGATAGAAAGAACGAGACGTTTCTGCATGATTTCAAATGGCGATGGCGTGCGAGTGTATCCGCTATTCTTTGTAGTAGCGTGTCTTTCTTATGATATGAGATCGTTGGATTAAATTTGCAAAGAAGAGTACTATGGCTATTGTTACTCGCGTTCGTTCTGCGTTTAACCTCAACAGACAGGACGCCCTGGCAGGGATGCGGATTGCTACAATCGGATTGTTGCCGCTTTTTATAGGATCGCTGGCAAGTCAGCCCGTTCTTGGTCTGATGGGTTATCTTGGAGGGCTATATGCGTGCATGGCCGATGTGGGAGGCGCTTATCAGGCGCGGGCGTTGTCGATGGGGCTGGCGACAATATTTCTAGCCGTCGTGGGCTTTCTAGCAACGTTGGCTGGAGGTGTGATCTGGCTGGCGGTGCCACTGATGTTTCTGTGTGCTTTTCTTGGCAGCATGATGAGCGTCTATGGCAACATCGGCTCTAAAGTGAGCTTTGTCGTCATCTGTGCCTTCCTGATTATACTCAGCATGCCCGCCAGCCTGGTTGTTGCTGGAGAGCGTTTTGGCGTCTTGATGATTGGCGGAGCCTGGGCTATGTTGCTGTCGCTCTGGCTCTGGCCGCTGAGACCCTATCGGCCTGTTCGTGTGGCTGTGGCAAACTATTATCGCACATTAAGTACATTTATCGAGCGGGTCTGTTCCTCGACATCGTACAACCACGAGACGTTCTCTGTAGCAGTAAGTGAGGTGGACGGTGAGCGTTCTCGCGTTGTCACAGCGCAGGAGAACGCGCGGGCTGTCTTCGTGCAGGTGCGTTCTGCTCAGCATGGAGCCGATCCCATCGATCAACATTTGCTGCAAGTGATCCTCAATGCGGATAGCCTGTTTGATATCATGCTTGCTCTCGTGAGCAGCATCAGAAATACTGCGGAGCATCCCTATATGGCTCGTATGCCGGCATTCTTGCGGCAAATTGGCTCTGAACTGGCTACGGTGCTCGCTGAATGTGTGCTGGCTATTGAGCGAGGCATTGGCGAGGTTGATCTGAGCAAACTTGATACATTGAAGGGCAAGCTTGACGCATACGATACCGATCTATCCAGAGCTATTCCTGCGAGCGAGGAGGACTATCAGGCGCGGGTCAGTACGCGCTATCTCTTGCGCCGGCTTAAAGCGATGATTGGCACTATGCATCTGATCGTTGATGCAGTGCAGCAATTGAATAGCGAAGAGCGCGAGGAGCCGACCGGCATATCTTTTCGGCCAGCCGCCAATGTGGATCTGCAAGCCGCTATCGAGACCTTCAGCGATAATTTGACACTGCGTTCAGTCGTTTTTCGTCATGCCCTGCGCGTTGGTATCGCGACTGCTCTAGCAGTGGCCATCTATATGGTGCTACAGTTGCCTCATGGTTTCTGGATACCCTTGACCGTGTTGATTATCCTCAAGCCCGATTTTGGTGCCACGCTTCAACGGGCTTTCGAGCGCATGGGAGGAACGGTACTCGGCGGTATTGTGGGAGGAGTGCTGGCAGCGATTATCCATAGCCTGTTACTACAATATATTCTGGTATGGCTGCTGGGATGCGTCGCCTTTGCTTATCGGCAGCGTAATTATACGGTTTTTGCGTTCTTTCTGACGCCTTTTGTAGTGCTGCTGGTGGATCTCAGCCATCCGGGAGATTGGCAGGTCTCCCTCCTGCGTGTTTTCAATACTGTGATAGGAGGAGTGCTGGCGTTAGTCGCGGGCTTTGTGGTCTGGCCGCGCTGGACGCGGGAACAACTCCCTGAGCAACTGGCAAAGAGCATCGCGGCCAATCGTCGCTTCTTTACTGGCGTGCTGGCGGCCTATCTTGGGCAGCAGTATGAGATAGAGACGCTGCGTACTTTGAGTCGGGAAGCGCGCCTCGAAAATGCCAACGCCGCCGCAACGTTTCAGCGTGTGCTGAGCGAGCCAAAAGCAATGCAGCGGAATGTGAAGCACCTCTACGCGCTCCTCTCCTATAACCTGCAATTGTATGATAGTATCACTATTCTGGCTGCGCATCTCTCCACATTGAAGAGGCACCATACACTGTCCGGCCTGGAACAGTTTGCGGAACAGGCTGAGAACGTCTTGCAGCGGCTGGAAGAGATTGTGTGTTCGGGTTATCATCCTATCTCGACTGAGCAATTTGAGGAGAGCGTGCAGGAGGTCGAGGCGTCGTTGCAGCACCTCCGGGAGACACGTTTAGCGGAGCTATCGGCTGGATTGATTGAGACGCCGAACAGAGAAGCGATGACGAAATTTTCTCCCGTGAATATAGAGCTGGAACGGTTGGCTCATGAGGTCGTGAGCATGGCGCATATTCAGGACTAGTTGGGCAACAAACCATACAATCAGCGACGTACGGCGTGGACAAGCACCTCTGCAATAATCAAGAAGAGGAGATCAAGCCCTAGCAGGATCAGGAGGGCAAAATCGATGTGGGCAGCGACAAAGGCGCTGATTGTCAGCATATTTGCCAATTGGCTTGTGTACCAGAGGATAAGAACCAGTATCACCGCCAGCACCAGGAGACCGCTAACGAACCAGCGGGCACCGTGCCAGTCCTGGCGGCTGGGCCAGAGTTCGGAGGTGACGGTCAGGATGAGATATGGGGCGAAGATCAGCGTCCACCAGGGCCAGTCGGGACGAAGCAGCCGGATGTGCTGTTGGGTGTCCAGGGGGAAATCCCACAGAAGGTAGCCAGTGGCGACCCAGTAAAGAAATGCGAACATCGCGATGCCGCCAAGCAATGGTGCGATCCCGCTCAATCCGTCACCGATATAGCTCATGAAGCGGCCCTGCGGTCGGACATATTGGACCTCGCCCAACTGGAGCGATTGGCGACCACCGTTGCGGACTACGCGCCGACCGCCCACGCTAGCAACCGGCGTCGGTTTCACGCGGAAGAGGGTAATGCTGGTGATACGGAAGCCAAAAGGCCGGAAGAGGAGGACGACGAAGGCATGACTCAGTTCATGTAACATCACACCTGGAGCATTCAGCCAGAACCAGATGAGCCGTCCTCTTTCTCCAAATAGCCAGTAGCCGATTTCATCAACCCGGCGTCGTAAGCCTGCGCGCGTAATGCGCAATAGGAAAAAAAGCAGAAATACGCCAGCAATAATGAGCCAGGGCTGATAAGGTGCTATCTGTGCCATAAGCTTTGTATCTGATGACATATGGTTCTGCTTTCTTTCTTGCGTAAGTACCTTTAAAGGTATTGTAGACGTAATGGACGGTTCCGTCAATGCAATTGTGTGGATTTTTCGGCTATTTTATCTGGTTCTATTTGCTCTGCTATCTCCTTCTCATCAGTATGAACGGCGGGATGTTTACGCTGATAGAAAATACCCCAGATGCCGAAAGCGAGTTCGCCGATGGACAAGAGATAGATAGCGTTCTCTATTCCGAACAAATCGGCGATAGCACCGATGGCGGGGATGATGGGGATAGAGCAAGCGCTATAAAACGTGATTTGCAGAGCCAGGACACGAGCCTTGATCCAGTCTGGGGTCAGCTCTTGCATCGTTGTTTGTGAGGGAACATTGATGCAAGCGAGCGCGAAGCCTGCCAGGAACATCACCAACGTAATGGAGATGAGGAGCAAGGGATTCGTATTCCAGCCATGAGGTTGTAGAGAGCGAGCCAGCAGGGTAATCAACGGCAGCAGGAGTGTAATGATGGACATGGCGATGGTGCCGATGAGGATCGTGCGCGACTGGCCCAGGCGACGACTGATGCGTGGCATAAATATAGAGCCAACCACCAGACCAATCCCGGCAGGGGCAAAAACGACGGCCATCGCGTTTGCTGGTAAAAACAACATCTGCGTCACAATGGGCGTCGCCAACTGGCTGATGACAAGGATTAGCACACCGGCAAAGGAGAGTTGCAGGACGGCCAGGAAGAGCGGCTTGTTGCGATAGACAAAGTTCCAGCCCTGCATTAATTCCACCCAGACGGTATTAAATGTATCAACAAACTCGGTTGTGACCGTCTCCGTTGCCTCTTTATCACGAGCGAGCTGCGTAAAGCTGGATGCAGGGATCAGCAGGACCAATCCGGTACAGATGAGATAGAGGACGCCAATCAGGGCATAGAGCTGAGTGATGGAATCGAACGTGGTGTGGTAGATCTGGATTGCTGGCAAGAATGAGAGAGCGAGCGGTGCCAGGAAGATAAAGCCGAGCGCCTGGGCGAGCATAAAAGTGATACTGAAGAGCGAAAGGGCGGGCATCAGTTCGTCCTTGCTAACAAGCATCGGAATAGTTGCGCCCTCGGCAGGAGAGAAGAATTGCCCGATGGCCGAGATCAAAAATGTCAGCAGATAGATCGGCACGATCAGGCGGCTGCGATCAAACAGCAGGATAATGACGAAAAGGAAGGTTGCCAGCGCGCGCAGCAGATTGCTGCTCCAGAGGACGCGGCGTTTGTTCATCCGCTCCACCAGGACGCCCGCAGGGGGGCCGAAGATCACAGCTGGCAGACTAAAGCAAATAATGGAGATGCCTACAAGCGTGGTGGAGTGAGTAATATTTTCGATCAAAATGAGCAGAGCGTAGTTCGAGGCGAAGAAAATCGTCATGGAGATGAGTTGGGCCAGCCAGAGGCGCAGAAAGTTCCTTTTTCTCAGCAGCGTCAGAAAACCTCCGCTTTGAGTGGCTAATGCCATATGTTATGTCTCCTTCTTGATCGTGCGGCCCATCTGGGTTGAGATGGGCTGAGATCAGATTTTAGCGGATAGAATGATCGAACTGTGCAAACACAACTATTCCTCAGTGAATGGGTCACTGTCGGTTTTCACAGCCCGAGGGAGCATCTGCTTTGTGCGACGTTCCACCTCTGAGCGAGGCAGGAGAACGCGCCGGCCACATTTCTCACATCGTAGACCGATATCTGCTCCTAAGCGAACCACTTCCCAATCGAAGTTGCCGCACGGATGTTGTTTGCGGAGACGTAATCGATCTCCCAGTTCAAGATGCAACGGTGACATAATGCTTGTTATCTTTTACCCTCCTCTTCTACTTCAGGATGAATATAGAGGTCATGCTCGACGATATAGTCTTCAACGGCTTCTGGCGTCTGATATTTGATCGGTCTGCCATCGCTAACGCGCTGGCGCAGTTCGGTGGAAGAGATGTTTAGCAATGGCGCTGATACCACGAGCAAGCGTTGATGAATACCGGGCAAGCGTTTCTCTAACATTGTATTATACTCGTTTCCTGGTGTATAGCCAGGGCGTTTGACTGCGACCAGATGCGTGAGCAGCGACAGAATACCCTGTGGATCATACCATGTATGTAGCTCTTCCAGGCTATCCCAACCGATTATAAAGGAGAGCGACACGTCGCTGCCCCACTGACTGCGCAGACTACGTAGCGTATCCACCAGGTATGATGGTCCGGGTCGATCCAATTCGATGCGTGAATACGTGAAGTATGGGTTGGATGCAATCGCTAACTGCACCATTGCCTCGCGGTGTTGTGCTGGCGTCACCTCGCGGCCCGGTTTGTGAGGAGGCTGACCGGCTGGCATAAAGACAACCTCTGTCAGGTTAAGTGCGACGCGCACCTCTTCTGCGATGGCAAGATGAGCGTAGTGGATCGGGTCAAAGGTGCCGCCAAGTATGCCAATACGCCGCATCAGTATCGATGTATTACACTCTTCCAACGTCTCTACGTTCCTCCTGATAGCAGGGTTAGATATTGCCTGCAAATTCTTTCACCGCCAGTTCTGCATTCGGCAGATTGGTGTAGAGCGCATGCATCACTTCCGACAGGCTCTCAGGCTTTTCTGTGGCGATCCAGAAATGCACTGTCAGGGTAATTTTTTGATCTGCATAGCTACTGAATAGTATACTCGGTTCCGGTTTGGGCATGACAAACTCGATGTCAGCAACGAGCTGGCGAATTTTCTCCTGCGTTTCGCCTGAGCTAAATTCCTCGTGAGGCAAGGTCACAGTAATAGTTGCTCGCCGTTCTCCATAGTAGGAGGTATTGGTAACAAAGCCGCCAAAGACGTGCGAGTTGGGGATAGAGACCTCTTCTCCAGAGACGAGCCGGAGCTTGGTGGCGCGCAGCTGGACATCCTCGACTTTGCCCATGTAGGTAATCATGCCGTTCGTGATGCTGATCGTATTACCGATGTAGAACGGTCTTTCAACCAGGATATAGAAGCCTGCCGCCAGGTCTTTCAACACATCCTGAATGGAGACCGTGATGGCAACAGTAATGACGCCAACGAAGGCGACGGGAATGCCCAGCGAGATATTCCAGACGGCCAGTATCCAGAAGGCGACGAGCAGCAAGATAATGATAAACAGGACGCGTCCGATCAGTGTACGAATATTGATGTCGATGCGGCTCTCGCCCAAGCTGCGAATCGTGACCGCTCTGATAGTACGTGCGACGCCGAGGCCGAGCGCGACGAGCAGCGATGTTTGAATAAGATTCCAGACAAAATCTTTGACATCCTGTGGTTTGAAAGTATTGCTGAAGCTCTGCGCTAACGAGCCGAGTATATCGGTTCCCCAGGCCGAAATAATAAGTGCGATGGGGACCGCCAGAATCAGGGTTGGGAGAATAACTAGCACACCCAATGTTTGAACAATCCAGTTATCAAGGACAGTTTTTTTCAGGCGTGCGACAAGTTTGCGGCGTAAGATCAGGCCTGCTCCCACCGCGATAATGATTGTTAGAATGATCAGGATGATACGTATAATAAGATCTTTCATATCAGTTGTGTTTATGAGTGGATTGGTCGCTGTAAAAAACATTGATACTCTATGGTGCCAACCTTCTAGGAACGTTATGTTGTACGATGATGGATAAATCTGTTTAGCTTCGAGCGCATTATATCATAGGACGGCGACGCATAGGTTTGCGCAAGCTCATTTGGGCTACTTGTGGTGCCAGCCTCTACCAGTCCGCAGCTAGCGGCCAGCTGCCCGATGATTTCTCTGGGAGTTGCCCCGGCTTCTCGTAATGGATCGAGTCCCTCACTGCGAATGCGCTTGGAGAGCCGTTTCCCCTGCTCATCGACGATCAGTGGGACGTGCGCGAACGTCGGAATTGGAAAACCAAGCGTTTCGTAGAGGAAGATCTGTCGCGCTGTGGAGGAGAGCAGGTCAGCGCCTCGCACCACCTGATTGATCTGCATCAGGGCATCGTCAATAACCACCGCGAATTGATAGGAGAAGATGCCATCCGAGCGGCACACAATGAAGTCCCCCACCGCCTGCTGAACGTGCTGTTGTTGTGGACCGGCTACCAGATCGGTGAATGTGATAATGCGCTCGTCATCGACGCGTACACGATAGGAGGGACGGCGAGAGGCTGCCCGTTCGCGGCGTTGTTTTGTCGTGAGATGGCGACAGGTGCCGGGATAGCGGGGACCATCCTCTGCTCCCTGCTGGGGAGCACTGGCGGCATGAGCAATCTCTGCCCTGCTGCAATAGCATGGATAGGCCAGTTCCGCCTCTTGCAGCTTTTGCAAGTAGTGTTGATAGATGGGGATGCGCTCGCTCTGCGTGTAGGGGGCATAGGGTCCGCCGCAATCTGGCCCTTCATCCCAGTCCAGGCCCAGCCAGCGCAGGTCGGCGAGCATGTGTTCTGTTGCCCCGGGGCGCACGCGTGGCCGGTCGAGATCCTCAATGCGCATTATGAACTGGCCTCCAGCACAGCGAGCAAAGAGCCAGGCGAGCAGGGCTGTGCGTAGATTGCCCATATGTAGCTCGCCCGTTGGACTGGGAGCATAGCGTCCTCGTACTGGTTGAGAAGTGTATTGATTTACGGTTTCAGACATCGTTCGGACCAGGGACAGGCCGTGCATTGGAGGCCGGTTGTTGCGGGAAAGACATCGAACTTTGCCAGCAGTTCAACAAGCGTGCAGAGGGGTAGCCCGACAACGTTCAGGTAGCAACCGTTGATGCGCTCGGTTGGCTGGAACTCTGGATGCTGGATGCCATATGCTCCCGCTTTATCCATCGGGTCACCGCTGGCGATATAGGTTGCGATCTCCTCTTCGCTATACGGGCGCATCAAGACGGGTGTTGTGCAACTTTGGCCATGCATTTGTAGTTTGCCATCAATCATCGCCGCTACAACCACGCCGGTCACAACGCGATGCCAGCGACCACGCAATGAGAGCAGTAACTCGCGTGCATGAGCCTCGTCGCGCGGTTTATTGAGAATCTGGTCATCGAGCAGGACGGTGGTATCGGCAGCAATGATCAGATGCTTGGCAAATTCGGATAAGGTGAGCGTCATTACCGCTTTATGGGCAGCCGTCCATTGGGCCAATCCATCGGTGGGGCCGCGATAGTGCAACTGGGCGGCCTCTTCGTCGGCGGGAGAGACGCAGACAGAGAAGGGGAGACCAAGCTGGCGAATGATCTGCCGACGACGAGGCGAGGCAGAGGCCAGCACCAGCGGATGTGGTGGCGTCATGCGATTGTGTCCTCCGTTTGCTGTCCAGACTCCACGTGCTCCAGCACCGCCACTGATTCGATATGGGCGGTTTGTGGGAACATATCCAACGGCTGAATCGTGCGCAACCGATAGACCGGGTGAAGATGGCAGAGTATATTGAGATCGCGTGCCAGCGTGGATGGTTCGCACGAGACATACACGATGCGGGAGACCGGATGCTGAATGAGCGCGTCAAGCACTACCTGCTGACAGCCAGCCCGTGGTGGATCGATCACCAGCCCGTCGATGCGTGATGAGAGCGTGGGCAGCATCGCCTCAACTTTGCCTTTCAAAATTTCCACGTTTTCAACCGTGCGCATATTCCACTGTGCATCTTTAATCGCGCTGGCCGATTCCTCAATCGCGATGACCTTTCCAACGTGACGCGCCAGAAGCAATGCGAATGTCCCGACGCCGCAATAGGCATCAACGACGGTCAGCTGTTGCGCAGCCTCGTTTGACTGGTCGTTTGTCGGGAGCAGGCCGGAGAGAACCATTTGAGCCATTTTCTCGGCCTGGGCGGTATTGGTCTGGAAAAAAGAGCTGGGGCGAATACGGAACGTTGCGCCTACCAGCGTCTCTTCCATTGTTTCGGTATGCAGATCGAGGCCAGATTCGGCTAGCTGTGCCGCGACCTCCTGCGGCGGTACTGGCTGGATCATCACCTGTTGACTGTATGCGCTACAGCGCACCAATGCCTGGGGGCGTGGGTTCTCGTGTCGGCTGAGAATAGAGAGGGCGCGATTGATGTTCTCCTCTGCTATCGGGCACTCCTGCAATGGTAGCACACGATGCGTTCCTCTGGCTGTCAGGCCCGGCTTGCCTTCGCGATTGACCGAGAAGCGCATGTGGTTACGATAATGCCAGGGGATATCGCAGGGAACAGTTGGCAACAGCGGAGGGTTGTCGAAGCCCCCGATCTCTTGCAAGAGTTGCCGTACTACGTCGCGCTTCCATTCGAGTTGGGCCGCGTATTGCATATGTTGCAACTGGCAGCCGCCACAGGTGCCAAAGACCGGACACGGCGCGATTGTGCGCAACTGTGAGGCTTCATGCAGTTCGGTAATCCACACCTTTGGCGGGCGCGGTTTCCAGCGACGGCTGCGGCGTCCGCTGCGTGGTGGCGGCGGTTCCTCGACGGCGATAGTCACGCGCTCCCCAGGCAGCCCAGCAGGGACGCGGAGGAGGCGCGTGTGTTGCGTCCCGTCCGCGTCCTGCCGAACCAGTTCTACCTGAGCATCGCCTTCTCGCGTCAGAGGGCCGAGCGTGACGGTATGATGGGTAATAACTCGTTCTTGTTCTTGCTGTATCATCGTTTCTTCGGTTTCGGTTTATGCTTTTTATGCTGTGTTCCACTGGCGCGTCGGTTGCGGCGCTGCTCGGCCTGAGCTAGCTCGAAGGCCTCGCGAACTTCCTCTAAGAAGCTGGATTCGGGACTGACCTCTTCCGCCATGTCCAGATACTTTTCTGCCTTGCGGAGATTGCTTTGATCGATGTAGACCATCGCAAGCGAACCGAGGATATCAGCAGACTCCTCATTGACCTCCATACCTCTTAAGAGGATCTCTTCGGCGTTTTTGTAGTCCTGGAGGCCGTTGCGATAGACCTCACCGAGGCCGAGGTAGCCTTCGATGTCATCTGGATTCAGTTCGACGCTGCGTTTCAAGCTCTCAATTGCTGAAGCGTATTGTTCCAGATCATATTGTAAGAAGCCCAGATTGATCCAGATCTTGGGGAAGGTTGGATCGACCTCGGCAGCATGCTGGTAATGTTGGAGAGCCTGCTCCGTGTCTTCGCGCAACTCCGCAATCTTCGCCAGATTGGACTCGATTAGTGCCAGATTGTGCGCGTCAGTAGTGCGGTTCTGGGCCTGTTCTAGCAGATCTTCGGCTTCGTCCAGTTGTTTGTTCTGGCCGACCAGGATTTGAGCAAGCGTGGTCAGACTTTCTGGCATGTTGGCCAGCGTGATGGAGTCACGTATAGTCTCCTCGGCAATCTGGAGGAATTGCTGCTCACGCTCTTCTTCCTCTTCCTGACTATAGTTGTAAGCGATATTGAGCTGTACAAGCGTCAGATCTTGCAGCGCTTTGGCCCGCTGTTCCGGGAAATGCTCGGCCAATTGTTGCAGGTAGACGGCGGCGCGCTCAAAATCCTGTGCCACCCGCGCAAAATCATACGCCTGTCGATACATTGCCGGGTTGCTTGTGGGAGCCTGAGCGATCAGAGCGTCGGTGTAGTGCATGTACCGCGTGGCGATCTGGAGCGCCTCTTCCATGCGATTGAACGTATCAAGCATGTCTTCGTCGTCTTCTTCATCCTCGTCGAGATCCTCTTCGTCAGCGTCGAAGTCATCCTCATCTTCGTTGTAATCGTCATCCAGGTCTTCGTCGTCGGCGTCCTCATCCTCCTGCAATCGGCGTTCCAGATCGTCCAGGCGTTTTCCTGCCAGCAACGCGATCTTTTCCATGCGCTGCTGGATCTCTGCCGACGACAGTTGCGAGGCGAGAGCAGCTTCGTCGATCATGTCGTGAATGCGCAGGTTGCCATCCTCTTCAACCAGCGAATAGCGGACCCAGAACCAGTGACGATCAGTTTCTTTGTAGAAGGCGCTGGCCTGTGGGATCTCTTTGATCGAGGTAACAAGCGGCGTCCTGACGAACTCCAGCGACCAGGCCGTTTCGACGGTATCAGCGTCGTCATCCTCGTCGAGATCTTCATCAGTTTCTGCTTCCACAAGATCGGTCTTCGCTTCAATGACTGGTTGCTCGTCGGAGATGAGATCCTCTTCAAAGTCCTCATCGTCTTCATCGTATTCGGCAATGAAGGTCACATTGATGTTGTTCGGGTGCGCTTCTTGTTGCCAGCGTTGACGAAGCTCTACCCACTCTTCGCGCTCCAATCCATCGCGGAGAGGGCTATCACTGGCGAGCAGATCATACGCCATTTCGTAATCTGCTGAAGACCAGGCATCGATGAAGTCGCCAACCACTTCCTCATTTGCCATCCCGGGGAAGAAGGTATCGAGGATGTCCTGCGGCATCATTGGAATGCTTGGTATATTGCGTCGCGTTGGCGTTGCCTGGGGAGCGCTTTCAACCTCCTCTTCCTCCTCATCTTCAGCGGCATCCAGAGCCAACTGGCGAATCAGTGGTAAGTTGCGAGTAAAGGCGCGATGAGGTTTTGTCTGCTGTTTGGTATTGACCTCCTGGGCCTCTTGAATCATGCGGCGACCCTGAGCAAGGCTGCATGAAATGAGGTGAACGCCAGTCCCACTCATCTGCTGGCGCATCTGCTCGATATGGTCCTCCATATGGCGCTTATTGTTCACTTCGGTAAAGAAGTCTTTGACGCCCTCTGTCCAGAATTCGAGCAGGAAGCCCATCATGCGGACCTCTTTATAGTTTGCTCCCTGTTCCCAGCAGAGGATCAGTTGCATCTCTCCAAGTTCTTTTGTATCGGTAATCAGGCCTTTCCAGAAGCGAGGAGGCGTGGTATCAACTGGAACCGCCTCTTCCTCGACGACTGGCGTTGGCGGCGGCGTCCATTGTGGATAGATTTTGTTGCCTTCCAGCCGTATGAGAGAACGTTTCGCCTCTTTACGCACCTCTTTTGCTGGTGCCAGAGCATTGAATGCTGCAACTACATCGGCTGCGTTGGCCGTACTTTCTTTGGAGAGCGTCTTCAAGTACGCGATCTGGACGTTTTCCGGCAGGCTGGTGAGGGAGTGCAGGGCGGCTTCGACCTCTGGTTGTTGTGTGCTGTTGTGGAGAGCCTGGGCAACATCGTTATAGTGGGCAAGCGATTGCTGTAGCTGATTCTGTTCTTCTTGCGAAAGTGTCTGAGACTCCTGTTTCTTTTGCGACATAGTGTAACCTCATCCTTCCCTTATAACACCAAACATTCTATCTAGCGTTTCTTCGCTGCATTCATCTGTTGCCGTACGCGTTGAATAATCTCCAATTCAGGATCGATGGCCTCTGCCTCCTCTATTTGTTTCTGTGCTCCGCGAGCGTCACCCAGCTCGAACAGCACCGAGGCCAGCAGTGCGCGCAAATGGGCGGATTCCGGGTTGGTCTGGACGCCCTGTTCTGCAATGCGGCGTGCCTCCTGTCGCTCGTCGCGATTCATATAGATAGCTGTTAGTTCGGAGTAAGCGCGGATATCGTGTGGTTCCTGCTGAACGGCGCGTTTATAGCTTGCCTCTGCTTCATCAAAGCGGCTGAGCAGGCGTTGGGCAAAGCCAAGATTAAACCAGACGCCAGGTGTATCGGATTTGATTTCTGTCACACGCTGGAAGTGCGGGATGGCATCTTCGAAGCGTTCGCGTCGCATCGCAATCGTGCCGAGGCTCGACTCAATAGCCGCCTCCTCGTCGCGGCCCGGATTCATGGCTCTGGCTTTGAGTAGCGCCTCTTCAGCCTCGTCGTTTCGCTGCATACTCAGGAAGAGTTCGGCTTGCAAGATATAGTTCAGAATGGAGCTATCGGCCTGCATTGCCTCCTGTAGCGTCGTTTCGGCGGTGGCCAGGAAATGGCCGCGGCGTTCGGGCATATATTGTGTGCGATCGCTGTAGGCATAGGCGATTTGCGTTGCGGCCAGGCTTCTCAACACGTCGCCTCGCTGGTCTGGGAAGCGTTGAGCAAGGCGTTCCAGATAGACCATCGTGCGCTCAGGATTGCCCATTGCAACAGCGCGTTGATAGGCATCATCGCAAACCTTGCGATCAAGCGGGAGGCGAGCGATCAACGCATCGTAGAAATGCAAGAGCTGAGTGAAGCGCCAGGATAGCTCTTCAAAGAAAGCCTCAACGTTGGTCTCGCGGCGCTGAATGGCCTGCTCGATAGCATCCTCGTAGTCTTTGATCCGCTTCTGAAGCTCGCCAATTGGTAGTGCTTGAATGCCAGCACCTTCGTCCGCCATGCTTTGAATGCGCCACGCGTCCCCTTCTTTGGCTAGCTTGTAACTGGTCCAGAACCAGTGGCGTCCCGTCTCTTTGTTGATGGCGGTTCCCATTGGCATATCGCGCAAGGTGCCGCTGAGTTGTGTATCTGTTAGCTCGACAGACCAGCCAATCTCTGTCTCTTTGCGGATGGAGAGACGAGTTGAGCCGGGCACCCAGAGACCGCTCTGGCGCTGCTCTGGTTCGCGCACAAATCCCAGTTCCAGTCGGGCCGGGTGAGCCTCGTCGTTCCAGTCGCGGTGGCGCTTGACCCATTCCTCCCGTGTCAGACCTTCGTTGAGCGAGTTGTTCTGGCTAAGGAAGTCGTAGGCCAGGCCGAAATCGCCCAGCGACCAGGCACCCAGGAAGTTAATCGCAACTTCCTGATCCGTCAGTTCAGGATTGATAAAGGATTGTCCATGATCTGCGCCAGGATCGCTGGCCTGCATAATCAAGTTATTGATGACAAGCAGGTTGTTGCGATAGACTGTGCTGGGAGTTGTTTTGCGCCATTCATTGACGCTCAGGGCTTCTTCAATCAGTCGTTTGCCCTCGGCGATGGTGCAATCAACGATGGTGATCTCAGTTGTCTGGGAGTGCCATGTGTTGATGCGCTCGTTCGCGCGGCGTTTACTGATGGTTTCAACGGAGGCATCTTTCACGCCATCGCGCCAGTAGTCGAGCAGAAACGTAAGTAGGCGCACATCGCTATAGTCGTAGCCCTGCTCCCACGTAAGCATCAACTGCATCTCTCCCTGGTCGCGGCTCTGTGTTACCAGACCTTTCCAGAAGCGCGGAGGGTTGGCGATATTAAGCTGGACCGCTGGCTGATGTGCGATAGGAGGTGTCCATTGGGGATAGGTCTTGCTTGCCTCCAATCGAATCAGCCCGCGACGAGCATCTTTGCGCATCTCTTTGCTTGCGCTGAGCGCATTGATGGCTATCAGCACATCAGCGGCATCGGCGGCGATTTCGCGTGCCAACGCTTTGATGAAAGCCAGTTGTGCCGCCTCTGATAGCTCCATAAATGGCTTCAGAGCGGCCTCTGCATCGGCCTGGGTGCGGCTGTCATGTAATGTTGCGGCGATTTGACGATATTGTGCAAGCAAGTGCTCGACCTGCTGAGAATCTTCGGGTGAAAGTGATGTAGAACCTTCTTTTTTTCGTGACATAACTCCAACTCCCTCCAGCGTCTTCATGTATCGTGTGGATTGTACCACGAAGCGCGTAAAGAGTCGAGACGCAAGAAAGCTGATGTGGAGAGTGTAGCTGCGGAGGTGAGGACGAGAGCAAGCATGCTGTTGTGGAGGGGCGGCGTTGCCACCTCCCATCAGCGCACACTTATGGGTTAGACGGAGGCAGAAGGTTTCGCAGGGGTAAGGAAGCGGAATGGAACCGTGAGTTTCCGCACGCGCATGGCAAAGCTTTCTCGTAACAATTCGACTTTGACGTTCGAGGCCATCAGAATGAAGAGCGGATACGCCGCGCAGTAGAAGTATGATGGCAGGCTGCGCCAGGCAAAGAATAGCGGTATGATCGCCAGCAGCATGGCAGCTTCGGGACATTTGCGACTGATGCACCAGTAAGTGATCAATGTTCCGAGTATAGCCAGCCCTTCAAGGAGCTGGTAGACAGTCGCGGGCAAGTATGGGATCAGGTGGGTAATGCTCAAGCCGACGATGCCAACACCCATTGGGAACATAGGATCAGCAACGGGAGTCAGAACACCAGCAAGCCAGGCTGACGGATTCCAGATGATAAACGGCAGATTGAAGGCCAGGCCGATGATGCCAGCAACGGACATGCGGTAGATGGTCTCTTTCAAGCCAAACTGTCGGAAAACCATAATGATGTAGAAAGGCAGCAGGAACCACGAGGTCTGTTTAGTTGCGATGGCCAGACCCAGGAAGATGGCAGAACCCCAGCGAGAGTCGCGCAACATCCAGGCGAGGATGACCAGCAACGTGCAGAAGATGTCAAGGTTGCCACCAACGGCGGATGACCACATTGGCGCGTTGGCCATTGCCAGTAGTAAGACCCAGGGGCGCAGTTCTGGGCGCACAGCTTTCCAGGCGAGCGCGATAATTGCCAGATAGCTCAAGAGGTAGAACGGCAATACGTTGTAGCTGTTGAGCCAGGCAAAGGGCATCAGCGTGAGGAAAGAGAGCGCGGGATAGCTGACTTTCGACTCGAACTCAGGGGCATCGGCAGCTGTGCCGCCAGCTTTGAGGGCAGTATCCAGGATGCTGCGGAACTCGGCCTCGGACGGATAATCAATGCGATTGGCAAACTGGCCCATGCGTAGCGGCGTGGTCCAGTCCGGCTCCAGATGGAAGCGCCGGTACATGTCCAGCATATTCGAATCGGTGTAGGGGTTGCGTCCCTGTTTCAGCAGCATGGCCGCATTGGTATCGAGCGATGTGCCATCATTAGAGAATTGGGGCGTTCCAAAGGACATAATGACAGAACGTCCGAACTGAACAAAGCCTGCTATAGACAAGATCAGGGTCAGGATAAGCACGATGCGCTGCCAGCGAGCCGGATGATTGCGGCCAGTGCGCGCCTGCTGCTGTAGCGTGCGTGGGCGTAGCGCCATCCACATCGCATAGAAACTGCCCAGGATCAATAAGAATGGAATGAGCGAGCCGAAGGGCTGTAAAAACGGGAAATACCAACCATGATCGATTTCGTTGAACGATTGCAGGATCAGTGCAACAGCTATCCAGGTCGCTCGTCTTTGCAGGTCGATGACAGGATGATTATCCGGGGATACATCTTCGGTAAAGAAGTATCGCATCCAGCGATAGCTGGTTTTCTGTTGTGGTCTCTCTTCTGGTCGAGCGGTCTGTGTGATTACAGATCTCTGTGCCATTATCCCTGTGCGTCTCACCCGGTGCTTTGCCGCCGCCACCTGCGAATGAACGTAGGTGCAGCGGATATGTAAGGCTCACGGGTTTGCGCGCTTTACCTCCATCAAATGTACCGAGAACCCTTTGCGCTTGTAGTCGGTATATGGTTCTGGTTCTCGGCCCATGTCTTACAACGAAGGGGAGATAAAATACGTCACAAATAGCCGCGGAGAAATGCGATAAAAGATTAGCAGTGGCACCAACAGCTTAAATTTTCAGCCGATAATACAGTTCTCGATGCTTCAGGGAGAAGCCAAGCGACTCATAGAGATGGATTGCCGAATGATTTCCTTCCCAGACATGAAGATCGATGGCCGCGAGTTTGCGCTCTGTATGGGCGAAATCGATAATGTGTTGCATGAGCAGGCGAGCCAGACCTCGGCCACGATAATCGGGGTGGACGATCACGCGTTTCACATAGCCTGTGGTTTGATTGCTATCGGCAGGTGGCAGCATCAATTCTGCTTTGGCGCACGGGACACCATTGATCTCTACCAGGAAGATGTCGGTATGTTCGTGTGTGGAGGGGTCAATGGAACCGAAATACTTCTCCATATCGCGATGGATGTCGCGAGTGGGGGAGGCGCTAAAGCTATCAAGCTGTTCGATGTGAACGATATCTTCAGGTGTGGCAAGACGAATCACCAACGCCTTTGTTGGGGTTTCATCGATCATGTAATCTCATCCAGTTCTCACTCTAGAATATTGATAACGATTAAGGTAATTTTTTGCGTGGCAACATCAGTAGAGAGACCAGGGCATAGCCTGCGCAGGCCAGCAGCAGCAGGGAATACACGATGGTCTCGCCGTCTTTCTGTGGTGCGGCTAACGTTGAGGTGAGCATAGAGAGTCCCCACCAGAGAAAACCGATAAACACGAGAAATAGGGCGATGGTGCTAGTAAGTTTTTTGTTATCCATGAGAAAAATCCTCTGGGTTTCATCTATTGTCTACCGGGCATGGCACCCGTACATATTATAGCACGGCCCGTCTATAAACACAGGGGTACAGGACTTGCAGATGGAGAGATTGCTATTACTGCTGTAGCGCTTCCCATACTAACTGGTGAATCACAGTCCGAAATTCTCCCCATTCTCTCCAGCTGCCGTTTATCTTCTGATCATACACGTCCTGCACGTGGGCCAGGCGCTCGGCAAACGCTGGTAGTTCTTCTGGCGCGATCTCTTTGAAGTTTTCCACCTGCTCATCTTCATCCTGTACTTCTAATTTGCCGCTCACCTCATTGAGCAGAAAGGCGAAGGTGTAGAACGCTGGTGCCTCGCCGGTCGTGGTGGTGCGATATCCAACTGCAACCAGGAAGCGCTCAACCTCAACTTTCAGCCCTGTCTCCTCGTGCGTTTCGCGCAGAAGCGCGGCGAGAATTGTTTCCCCGTGTTTGATGCCGCCGGTTAATAAGCGGTATCCTTCGGGAGGATAGAATGTTTTCTTCATGGTGAGTAGCTTTCCATTCGGGCGGCGCACCACCATGCAGACTTCGCCATAACGATCAGTTTTATTGAGGGGATCGAAATAATTGCTGGTAGGGAGATCAACGACACGTTCAAGGGGTTGGCCGAAGCTGGCGGCAAGCATGTCAAGCTCAACCCGAGTTTCCTGCGGGAGATATGCTAGCATCTATTTTGCTCCATAAAATAATTCAGGATCGGGCATGTTGTCCTATAAATTGCCCAGCAACAAGTATACCATGCTCAATTGCCAGATGAACCCGTCCACCAACGAACGCATCGCCACAAAAAGCCAGGCCGTGCGCGAGGGTCAGCGCGTTCAGCTTATCGGCATCGGCTTTGTCAGATGGGAGAGCGTAGGGCCAGCGTTGAACATCGGTGAAGAAGGGGTATGGCAACTCTTCGTCGATCAATGTTCTGACCCGTTCGACAACTCCGGGGATCAGATCGGCGTCGGGCGTATCCCAGTGTTCGATGCTGTAGCTTGGAGCCATCTGAGCGATCAGCAAACCTGTATCAGCAGGGGCGCGTTCAGGCGCTTTTTCATGTTCCCAGGCAAGCCAGGAGATCGGATGCTGCCTATCGGTGTTTACCAGGGCGTAGTAGGGGCGACTGGTCGGGCGTGGCCGATAGCCGAGCGCAACTGAGATCAGCGGATTATAACGAGCCGTATCAAGCTGAGTGCAGATCTGAGAGCGGATGTCGTGTGTGAAATGGCTGGCCTGGATCAAAGCACTGGCAGCTGGTGCGGGAATGGCGATGATAAGATATTCAAAACTGCGGATAAGCTGGTAAGCATAAAGGTTCCAACCAATATGTGTCTGTTGGACATGGGCAATATGTGTCTCGAAGCGAATATCCAGTCCCTCGCCCATCCGTTTTGCCAGCATGCAGAGGCCGTGTCGATAGTTCCACTTTGGCTCGGCATTCAGGATAGGATCGCCCTCTTGAATATGTCCGGAACCGTCAAAGATCCAGACCGGCCTGGCAATGTCGATTAAGTCGGGGATAGAGAAGCGGTCGGTGATGAATGAGACGCTATCGGGCGCTCCTTGTTTGATATATTGCGCGCCTGGATCGAAGATGAAGCCGTCTCGCTTGTGGGTGGTGGCGCGACCCCCAGGATTGTGTTTCTGCTCAAAAAGCGTTACGGCATACCCGGCATCCTGCAAGATATGAGCGGCGGCCAGCCCGCTCATACCAGCTCCGATGATTGCTACTGAGGACATGGCAACTCTCCTCCATCACTATCGCTTGTGTCCGCTTGTATCTATATAGCTTGCACGTCTCAACTTATGGGCAGCGTGACAATTTTGTAGTTCGTAGTGGAGTGATTTATCGCGTTTGCAAGGCTTTACAGGTAATGCGAGCAACGCGATAAATCACTCCACTACGAAAATTTAAACATTATCCATGCCATTATTATACGCGAAAAATGGTGCGGCGCTTTGAGAGAGAAAGCGCCGCACCAGAGATGGTACGCTCTATTGACTAATGATTAGCGAATACCCAGAATGACCTCGACGGCCAGTTGGTCCAGCTTCTCGTATTTGTAGCCGCGTTTTGCCAGGGCGTCAATATCGAACTCGGCCTCTTTAAGCTTGTTTGCTGCCTCTGTGCTGTAGCCGTTGGTGAGCAGGCCGCCATAGGTCTGATCGCCAGCGTTGATCTCTTGCAGGAGTGCCTGAAGTTCGGGATCGGCGTTGTAGAGTTTGGCTTTTTCCTTGAAGATGTTGTAGGTGCGCATGCAGCCTGCGGCGAAGTCCCACACGCCCTCTTCGTCTTCGGTGCGATAAGCATGAGCGTCGAAATGGCGGGGGCCGTCGTAGCCGCGATCCTCCAGCAGCTTGACCAGGAAAAACAGGTTCTTGATGTTCTCGCTGCCGAAGCGGAAGTCCTGGTCGTAGCGCGGCCCTTTCTGATCGTTCAGGTCGATGTGGAAGAGTTTACCAGCTTCGATGGCTTGCGCGACGCCATGCACAAAGTTGAGGCCAGACATGTATTCGTGGGCAACTTCCGGGTTCAGACCGACCATATCGGGATGATCGAGGGTATAGATGAAGCCGAGCATGTGACCGATAGTGGGGAAATAGGTATCGGAGCGAGGCTCATTGGGCTTCGGTTCCAACACGAAGCGCATATTGTACCCCTTATCAATCGCGTACTGGCAGAGGAAGTTGATCGCATAGCGCATGCGCTCGATAGCGACAACGGGATCCTTGCTGGCCTCTGAATCGACACCTTCACGACCGCCCCAGAAGTCGTAGATGGTTGCGCCAAGCTCTGCACCGAGGTCGATGGATGCCATTGTCTTCTTGAGAGCGAAGGCGCGTACCTCTGGATTGACGGAAGTAAATGCGCCATCTTTAAAAATAGGATGGAAGAACAGATTGGTCGTCGCCATCGGGAAGGCCATGTCATAATCGGAGAGTGCCTGTTTGAACTCTTTGACGATGCGATCGCGCTCCTGAGCGCTTGCGCCAAAGGGAACAAGGTCATTGTCGTGGAGATTGACACCATAGGCTCCTAGTTCCGACAACTTCTGGACGATTTTGACCGGACTCATAGGGGAGCGAACAGCATCACCGAAAGGGTCACGACCAGGATTATTAACCGTCCAGAGGCCGAAGGTAAATTTATCCTCTTTCTTTGGCTTATACTGGTCGCTGGTGATCTCGTGTGCGAGTGAAGTCATGGAAACACTCCTTTGATTGTCCCGCGCTGTCAGCACATCTCTGTGTACTGCGGAGAACGAACGTACAAGACGAACCGAGGAGGAAGACTCTCCTCTGTTTGCTATTGCTCTTCACAAGAGAGAAGATAACAATATTCACTGTGATGGTATCACATGTCCCGTGTCGAATTCCAGTGATGCACCATCCTATTGCGCGAAACAGGCAAATATTTTGCCTGTTTGATGAAATTTGCAGCGTATTTTACTGCTATTATGCAATAAAGTTGCTCGTTTGGTCATAGCCACATCAAGTATTGGAAGAGAGAAACCTGTTCTCAGGCGCGTTTATGCTCTCTCTATGGTGAAGTATTGTTATTTTGTGCAAGCGCTTGCAAATGTGCTCGCAAAAATATGTAACATATGCGGAAAAGAGGTGTCACGTTTCGCTTGTTTTCGCAATGAAATGCTTTTCTTTCGTTGGTAGAAGAGATTTTTGGAGGGAGAATTTGCACGAAAAAAAGCTTGACAGGGCCGGTTTTATATGTTAAATCTATGACAGGATTTGCAAGCGCTTGCAGATTGAGAGAGGTTGACAGGGAGTGTCAATACAGTCTGCGTAAGCCTATAGCGCCATTTGGGACCAGTGCGAGTTTGCAAGTTCTGACCAGAATACAGAGATCAAGGTGGGAGCATGAAGCAGAAGGGGAAACCATCCGAAGACATTACGATCTTCGATGTCGCAAATGAGGCTGGCGTCTCTTACTCCACCGTTTCACGTGTACTCAATAACAAAGAACACGTTAGCCCGGAGAAGCGCGAGCGTGTGCTGCGTGCTATGGCCGAGCTAGGGTATGTGGCGAACATCCAGGCGCGAACGTTGGCTGGAGGCCGTTCCCACATTGTAGGATTGCTGGTACATGGTCTGGATACCAGTTATATTGGTGAGATCATGAAGGGCATCGACAACGAACTGCACACCGTCAATTATGATTTGATGCTCTATACCACTCATCGGCGTAAGACGAAGGAGTCGGCTTACGTTGTCAAGTTGACGAGAAACCTGGTTGATGGTTTGCTGCTGGTCCTGCCTCGGAACGCGGATGCCTATTTAGAGACTTTGCGCCAGCGTCATTTTCCTCATGTGCTGGTGGACCATCTGGGCTTGCCCACGATTGATGCGCCAGCGGTAGGAGCAACCAACTGGCAGGGAGCCTATGAAGCAACCACCTATTTGCTCGATCTAGGTCATCGTCGTATTGGTTTTATTACTGGATCAATGGAACTTGGTTGTGCTGTTGAGCGGCTGGAGGGCTATAAAGCCGCTCTGGAAAAGCACGGGATTGTGATTGATCCAGAACTCATTCGCGAGGGAGATTTTTTACAGCCTCGTGGCTACACCTGTGCCAGAGAATTGTTAGCTCTGGCAGAACCACCAACCGCTATTTTTGCCTCAAACGATATTTCAGCCTTTGGGGCCATGGAGGCCGTGCGTGATCATGGTTTGCAGATCCCCAGAGACATCTCTATTATTGGCTTTGATGATATTCCACAGGCGGCCAGCGTCAATCCTCCGCTGACAACGGTACGTCAGCCTCTTGAACAGATGGGGAGCAGCGCTGCTCGCATGTTATTAGACTATATCGCCGAACCCGACCGTCCCGTTGAACGATTAGAGCTTCCAACCGAATTAATCGTTCGTCAATCCTGTCGTGAACCACTACCACTCGGTTTAACTAGCACCCTTTGACCCTTCCCTTTTTTAATAGATGATAGATTAACACAGCAATTCCTGAAACGCCGTCAATGAAGGATGGTGCGCTGGTGGAAAACACAAAACACGCAAGGAAGGAGGGAGAGCGTGTCAGCATAAAAAAGCTGGACTCTACACATGACATGACAGATTGGACCCCTGGCTATCAGGTGCAGAGCCACATACCACAGCATTACTAGTATATCAGAATCCGAGAACAAAAACCGAGGACTCCACATGAAATGGGCTATATTGCCCTCACTGTGTGCTGCAAAGTTGCACATTATGGAACCGAAAGGAGTATCGCGCGTTATGCGACGACGCAGTTATTTGAGCTTTCTTCTGATCATCTTAACCGTTGCACTCGCTGCCTGTGGCGGCGGCGGCACCACTACTGGGAGTAGTGGAAGCAATGGCAAAGCGGTTATTAACTGGTGGCATATCCAGACAGGAGATCCGGGCAGAGCAGATTGGCAAAAGATGGCCAATGATTATATGAAGGCCCATCCTGATGTGACGATTAAGATCACGATCCTTGAAAATGATGCCTTCAAGCAAAAACTTTCTACTGTCATGCAGTCAGGTAATCCTCCTGACCTCTTCCAGAGTTGGGGCGGCGGCGTGCTGTTCCAGTATGCGAAAGCTGGACTGGTGAAGGATCTCACCACTGATCTTCAGGGAGCATGGGGAGATTCATTAAGTAAATCCGCACTGGACGTCTACGGACAGGATGGCAAATATTACGGTGTGCCCTGGGACATGGGCGGAGTTGGCTTCTGGTACAACAAAACGCTCTTCGCACAGGCTGGTATTCAAGAGCCTCCCAAGACCTGGAGCGAGTTTTTGCAGGATGTTCAGAAGCTGAAGAGTAAAAACATTACCCCGATTGCGCTGGGTGAAAAAGACAAATGGCCTGGACATTTCTACTGGGCGTATCTTGCAGTCCGCATGGGCGGCAAAGATGCATTCCTCAAAGCATATAATCGCAGTGGTTCTTTCGCCGATCCTTCGTTTGTTGCAGCTGGCAAGCATCTGCAAGAGCTGGTGGCGTTGAATCCCTTCCAGAAAGGATTTCTGGGTGCTGCGTATAGCGACCAGTCCAATTTGATGGGCAATGGCAAAGCCGCGATGGAATTAATGGGACAGTGGGCGCCTTCGACCGATAAAAATGCTGCTAGCGATAAGAAGAAAGCCCTGGACCTTGGCTTCTTCCCCTTCCCCACCGTAGAGGGCGGCGCTGGTGGCCCTAACGATGTCTTTGGTGGTGGTAATGGCTTTGCTATTGGCAAGAATGCTCCTCCACAGACGGTTGATTTCTTAAAGTACCTGACCTCTGCTCAGAACCAGTCAAAGCTGGCGAAGGATAACGTGAACCTCCCGACAGCAAAAGATGCCGTTTCTCAGGTGACTGATCCTCTGCAACTGGAGGTTGTCAAAACGGTAAATAACGCCAGTTACTTCCAACTCTACTACGACCAGTACCTTCCCCCCGCTGTTGCGCAAGCTGTCCTGGATGGCACGCAAGGGCTGTATGCCAACAGCACCAAACCTGATGCGGCTGCTCAAATGGTTGAAGATGCAGCGGCCACATCATTGAAATAGAGCAGGAGACAGCAATGACTGTGGAGGCGCGAGTTATTTCGCGCTTCCACAACTCTGTTCTCTTCTCTGCCGAGAAGTGGAAAGGATTTTCTTATGCAACTGATCTCCTCTGCCGATAAGAAAGAGGCTCCACAGATCGACCTGCCTGTGCAGTCTCCACAAAGAAATGCCAGGCTCAGAGGGACGATTCTCCTTTTTTTGTTGCCCAGCGCCATCCTCTACATTGTGTTCGTCCTGTTCCCAGTGATCCAGGCCGCTTACTATAGCCTGTTTAGCTGGAATGGCCTGGGCGCTCTGACAGATTTTGTTTTGGTTAAGAATTATGGACTTGCTTTCGCCGATAAGGTCTTTCTCAGAGCCGTTGGCAATAATCTGTTGATCGTCGTCCTCTCATTGCTTGTGCAACTTCCGTTCGCGCTGATGCTGGCCCTGGTCATTGGCAAAACGCTGCCCGGTCGCGCCATCTTTCGGGTCATTTTCTTCATGCCGTATATCCTTTCCGATGTCGTTACCGGCGTGATCTGGCAATTCATCTATCGCCCAGATGGCGGGCTTATGAATACGACTTTGCAGCACGTTATCCCTGGATTTCAGCCCCAAACCTGGCTCGCAGATCCTAAACTTGTGCTGTTCAGCATCTTTCTTGTCATGGTCTGGAAATACTTTGGCTTGCACCTCGTGCTGTATGTTGCTGCTATACAGAATATTCCAGATGAGGTGATTGACGCCGCACGTATTGACGGCTCTTCCACGCTTCAAGTTGTGCGTTATATCACGATTCCTCTGCTTGGCAGCATTGTACGCCTCTCTATCTTCCTCTCGATTCTGGGATCGCTGCAATACTTCGATCTGATCTGGATCATGAGCAACGGTGGCCCGGTCCATGCGAGTGAGACGATGGCAACCTATCTAATGAAATATGGTTTCCAGAGCTTCGCAATGGGCTACGGTAGCGCGATTGGCGTAATTATGTTTGCGACCTGCTTTGTGTTTGCTTTGATGTACCAGCGCGTGATTATGCGTCGGGATCTGGATGGTAGCGTCACTGGATAGTAGAGGAAAGGAACGATTTATGCAATATGTTCAGCGACGACGTACGATTGCGGCTTCGGCAGCGTTGTTCCCGCGCTACCTCGTTTGCGTCGTAGTGGCGTTTTTTGTGCTTGTGCCGATTGTGGTGGCCTTTCTTGGTGGCTTCAGAACCAGCGCCGAGCTAACTTCTGTGCCGTTTGCGCTTCCGACCGTGTGGCACGTAGAGAACTATACCAGTATTCTCTCTCAGGGAGCTTTCTGGCAGTCAATTATAAATAGTTTGATTGTCACGGTGGCAACGGTTGTCCTGCTGCTGGCTATTGCCTGTCCTGCATCATTTGTGTTCGCGCGTATTCCTTTTCGTGGTCGCGAGGTGGCGTTTAACGTTTTGCTGTTTGGCCTGTTGTTCCCGGCGACGATGGCTATTCTGCCCCTCTATATCACTTTGCGCAACCTCCAACTGGTCGATACGCTCTTTGGCCTGATCTTGCCACAGGTGGCCTTTGGTCTGCCCACAACTGTTTTGATCCTGCGCAACTTCTTCCGCGAAATTCCGCAAGAGTTGGAAGATGCTACCTATATCGATGGCGGGACGAAGATCGATTTCTTCTGGCGCATTCTGTTGCCTCTGGCCCGTCCCTCGCTGGCCGTGATTGCTATGCTGACGATGGTTGCTAGCTGGAACAACTTCTTGTTGCCCTTGCTTGTCCTCAATAGCGAGCAACTCTGGACGTTGCCTCTGGGCGTGATGCAGTTCCAGGGCGAACATAGCACCGACTGGGCGTTAACGATGGCCTTCGTCACGATTACCATGCTGCCTGCGATTATCTTCTATCTATTCGCGGAACGCTATCTCGTTGCTGGCCTGACAGCAGGAGCAGTCAAAGGTTAGTGCTACAATATGGATCATGAGGAACAGAGCGTTTCTCATGACATTTTTTATAGAGGAGACCAATTTGGGTGTCACTCTCTCTACGACTGGGTTACTCATTGATGGCAAACATGTGCCTGTTTATTCGGGCGCTGTACATTACTGGCGTCTGGAGCGAGCGCTCTGGCCGCTCATTCTCGATCAGGTGTTAGCTCTGGGCTTTGGCATGATCGAGACATACATTCCCTGGTCTGTCCACGAAACCTCTCCCGGCCATTACGATTGGGGGCAGGAAGATGAGCGCAAGGATGTCGAGGCCTTCATGCGCCTGTGTGAAGAGCGGGGATTATGGTTGCAGGTTCGTCCCGGACCGCTGATCAATGCCGAGTTGACCGATTTTGGCTTTCCCGAGTGGGTACTGCTCGATCCACAGGTGCAGGCGCGCAGTGGCGTTGGCAGTCTCCACCTGGATGCGGCCTGGGGATTGCATCCACCGCACCAGTTTCCGGTGCCATCGTATGCCAGCGAGACCTTTTATGAGGCCGTTGGCACCTGGTTTGATGCGATCTGCCCGATTATTGCGCGCCATCTCGCTCCGAGCGGCTGTGTGGTGGCGGTGCAGAGCGACAACGAGACTTGCTATATGTTCCACGAGCAGCCTTACGCCACCGACTATAGCGATGCCTCGATTGCGCTCTACCAGGAGTTTTTGCGCGAGCAGTATAGTACTATTGAGGCGCTCAATGCCACCTATAGCACGTGCTATAGCGATTTTGCTGCTATTGAGCCGCCGCGCGATTGTACTGTGAGCGAGCGGCAGGACGTGCCCTGGCATATCGATTGGGTTGCTTATAAAGAATACCAGATCCGCTGGTGCGTGGCGCGTATCGCCCGGATGTTGCGCAAACGTGGCATACAAAACGTGCCTATCTTTCATGATGTGTCCTATCAATATAGTACGCCGCTGGACCTGTCGCGCATGGAGGCTGAGGAAGACATCGATTGGGTTGGTCTGAACCTCTATCGGAATAAGGAGAGCTATAGTGGCGCGGTCTGGTTTATGCGCTTTCTGGCTGGTACAACTCGATTGCCGTTTGTGCCAGAGTTTGGCAGCGGCCTCTGGAGCCATCATCCCCGTACGACGATGGCCGATGAGCAAGAGTTTATTACGTTAACCGCACTGATGCATGGTTTGAAGGCCATCAACTTTTATATGCTGGTGGAGCGCGACCGCTGGCAGGGCTGCCCGATAACGCGTCATGGTACGTTGCGCCCGGATTACGCCAGCTTTTATGAGCAGCTGCTTGCGTTCCTTCATCACTATCAATTCTGGAACTTTGAGCGTCAACCCCAGACATTGGTGCTGTTGAACTACGATCTGGAACGTTATGAGGCGATGGCCTCAACGATGCATTACGCCCATGCTGATCTCTATGGTCTTCCGCGCGAGTTGTTTCAGGTTGATCTGGATCTCGGCTTCCGTTGGGACGTGCAGGTTGAGGCCAATGATAACAGTAAGCATAACTGGTTGGGAGCGGTGTTACAGACCCTCAAGCAGCAACGGGCCGATTATGATCTGGCAGACACGCATCTCTCTCTGGAGCGCTTGCAGCGTTATCCGCTGGTCTGTGTACCCTGCGCCGATTTCATGGATGTTGCCGATCAGCAGCGCTTGTTGGATTATGTGCATGCCGGTGGGCATCTAGTACTGGGACCGGGCGTTCCTTATCTCAATCCCGCGTTACAGCTTTCCGAGGTGTTGGCGCTGCATGTGAAGGAGCCGGGTGAGATTGTGTTTGGGCAGGGACGTATTACCTGGGTCAAGCAGCATGAGGTTGAGCAAGCGCTTCAGCAAGCCCTCCCTGCTACTGCCTTTGCCTGCGATGCTGCCGAGATCGAGATCAATTTATTGAAAAACGGTGACGAGACGTTGCTGTTTGCGGCGAATCCAGCTGCGACATGCGTTGATACGCAGGTGAAGTTTGCAGGAGCAAAGAGTTTTCGCCAGGCGTGGGGAAAGGATGAGGTTACAGTGGAGGGAGAGACATTGGCGTTGACGCTGGAACCGTATAGCATACAGATCTGGGAGGTGGCTCGTGATTGATCCGCATTGGACCGTTACCGATCTGGACGCGCGAACGTGGCGTACTATCGGGCGTTTTTTCGATCCGGGCCAGTATATTCGTGTCGCGCAGCCGGGTGAGCATGGACTATTTGTGCTACACGATAATGGCACACTGCTCAAGGTCTTTGATACGCAACTCGGGGTGCGACGCGATCTTTCCCTGAGAAGGGTTGATGATGCGCGAGAACTGGCACAAAAACTCTTTGCTCAGGGCGAATGGGATCGTGTCCACGTCATCAACAAGCGCCATCTCGCGGCGGTGGCCTATCAAGCCCAGATCACACCGCAGCGCTCGTTACATCTGGACGAGTATTATCAGCGAGTCTATCATCTGCTCTGGGGTGGCTCTGATGGCTATGTCAGTGTGCCCTCTCATCCCGGGCACTGGCATGGTTGGACCTTCAGCGATATCCAGCATTTTATGAGCCAACTGCCGCCAGTTGCCACGCTTGCCGTAGGCGTCTTTGATGGCCCGACGCAGAATATTGGTCTGATTCTGAAGGTACAGAAGGGCGTCATTACCTATGTGACGACGTTTGAGGCGCTGAAGCTGTCAATTGCGCTGGAGGTGTCGGCGGAAGGAATGGAGCAACTGCAAAGCGCGCTGGTACAACAATTTGCGCCCGCTGCTGGTGTTCTGCTGTGTACGCTGGGCGTCTTTGATCGCTGGATCGAGTCCGAAGATAAGATGTGCGTGCTTCAGGAGGCTGGTGAGAAGGGCGAGGCGTTCTGGCATGTAGATATATAAGAAAAAGAGTTGAAATTCATATAACACGTAGAGACAATCCCTTGCGGTTGTCTCTACGTGTTATATGTAAAATTATATTATTGCTGATGATTATTATGCAGGCGAGTCCAGTTCTCTTTCCAGAGATAGGAGCGTGCCAGCATCTCTTCGGCGCTCTTCATCGAGAACTCGGTGACGTTGCCGCCCATAACGTGGGCGATCTCGCGTACCCGTTGCTCCGGGCGTAGCTCGTTCACAACGGTCATCGTGCGGTCGTCTAGAATTTGTTTGTTGACGTTGTAATGTGTATCGGCAAAAGCGGCAATCTGCGGCAGGTGCGTGATGCAGATCACTTGATGGTTGTGTGTCAGTTGCCAGAGCTTTTCACCGACAACCTGCCCACTGCGTCCGCTGATGCCCGAATCGATCTCGTCAAAGATCAATGTGGGCGTGGCATCGGCACTTGCAAGAATGGTCTTGAGGGCCAGCATCAAGCGTGACGTTTCACCACCAGAGGCGATTTTTGTAAGCGGCTTGAACGGTTCGCCTGGATTAGGGGCGATCAAGAATTGCACGTGATCGATGCCAGTCAGGTCGCAGGAGTATGTTTGCTGCGGCTGATCGTTGAGGGTGGCCGGGACGCCCTGCGGGTCTGGCTCCTGCTTGATCTCCACTTGGAAGCGTGCGCGTTGCATGTTGAGATCGTGCAATTGCTCTTCCATTGCCGTTGCCAGTCGTTGTGCGGCCTCGCTGCGGCGCGTGGAGAGCTGCTGGGCGATGGCCCCGATCTCCTGGCGAAACTGGCCGTCCTGCTGCTGCAATTTGGCGACCAACTCGTCGCGATTGACCAGCGTTTCCAGCTCTGCACGATCCTCATCGGCCCGTTGGAGGATCTCCTCAATGGTCGAGCCATATTTGCGCTTCAGCCGGGTGATCATGTCGAGCCGCTCCTCTATCTCCTCCAGACGACGAGGATTGTCCTCGATATCGGTGACGTAGCTGCTGACGTTGGCGGCGACATCCTCTAACTGATAAATCGCTTCTGAGAGGCTATCGGCAGAATCGCTCATACTGCTATCCAGCCGCACAAGCTCGCTCAGGCTATGTTGAGCCGTACGAAGCTGGTCGAGGGCGGGTGTGAAATCCTCGCTTCCTCCAAGATCGGACCCTTTAATGGAGCCATAGATCAGGGTGCAGAGTTCGCGCAACCGTTCCGCGTTGCTCAGGACGGTGCGCTCTTCTTCCAGCTCTTCGATCTCGCCCGCATGCAGGTTTGCCTTCTCGATCTCCTCAATCTCGAAGCGCAAATGATCGGCCCGGCGCGCCTGCTCACGCTCGTTTTGTTGCAGCGATTGCAGCGTCTTGCGAGCATTGCGCCACTCGGCCACTTTTCTGCTTAAATCCTCTCGTAGCGGCAGGAGTTCGGCGTAGCGGTCGAGAAAATTGATGTGCTGTTCGCTGCGTAACAGGGTCATGTGCTCGCTCTGCCCATGAATATCGACCAGCCAGCTTGCCACCTGTTGGAGCAGCTGTTGGGAAAAGGCACGGCCATTGATGCGAGCAACGGTGCGACCGGAGCGAAAGATATCGCGCGAGAGGATCAGTTGTCCATCTTCGGGTTCGATATCATATTCATGGAGCAGAGAGGCGAGGGCGACCCGGGCATCGGCACTGCCGGTGTCGTTGTGGCTATGGTTTGGCGAGGGTGTTTCGGCTCGTTCGAGTGCCTCGAACATCGTGCTGGCTCCGGTTGCTGCATAAGCAAACTCCTCAACCGGCTGCCATTCCGCACTTACCGGGGGAAGCGCTTCAAGCGAGAAGACTCCCTCGACTGTTGCGCGTTCGCATCCTGCACGAACGAACTCTGCTCCGATTTTTCCGCCAAGCAATGCATTGACTGCATCGATGATAATTGATTTGCCTGCGCCTGTCTCTCCAGTGAAAACATTGAAGAGGCGATTCAGACGAAGGTGCAGACGGTCAATAATGGCGAAGTCTTTGATGTTTAACTCAAGTAACATGGCGATTTTCGGCGACCTGTGCGCTATCTTCTCTTAATTTATCATTGATAATCTGGTAGAAATACGTAGGTGGCCTTCGTCTAAGGAACCGGGTCACGTATGGGCTGTTCTGGATCGTGACAATGGCACCATCTTTGATTTCACGATTCATCTGCCCATCGGCGGAAAAAACGCCGTTTTGCGAATGAGTAAATATCTGTAATTTGACTTTTGCCTCTGGATGCAGGACCAGCGAGCGGTCAGAGGCGAGATGTGGCGCGATTGGCGTCAAAACGCTGCTTTGCACCTGCGGATGCAGGAGCGGGCCACCGACCGACATGTTGTAAGCCGTAGAGCCGGTGGCGGTTGAAAGGATCATTCCATCGGCGTAGCTGGTGTTGTAGTAGTAGTCATCAACCCACACACGCACCTGCACGCCGCGCGGCCACATACCACGAGCAATAACAATCTCGTTGAGCGCCAGAAATTCCTCGCTGTGGCCGTCCTGTTCCAGCACTGCATGCAGCATTGCCCGCTTATCGACCCAGACGGACGGATCACCCTCTAAATAATAGGAGAGATCCCTGGAGACATCGCCTGGCTCCAGCTCGGTCAGAAATCCCACACGACCAAAGTTAATGCCTACAATCGGGACATCGATACAGGAGCAGAGACGCGCGGCATGGACAATCGTCCCATCGCCGCCAAGCACGAGGACAACCGAGCAACCTTTCAGCGATGGATCAGCGAACTCCTCACCTTCCTCGCGGATATCGATCACGCGGACATCATATCCCTGCTTTTGTAGAGTTGGACCCAACTGGGCGGCAAAGCTGGATGTATCCTGTTTTCGTCCCTGATAGAATATCGCTATCGTCTTCACGCAGATCTCCAAAGTGGCAAATGAGGCGACTACAAAGTGCCGCCTCTATGAGTTTAGCCATTGGTAATGGTACGCCATGTGATGAGTCTTGTCAACTCTTCTCGTAGGATAAATGTTCTTAATTGACCAGCTGGTATAGAGAGATAATCGATGAATAAAGAGCAAATAAGCAGACAATTTTCGGCACAATATGCTGCAATGTGATGGATCAGGCACCTTTTTGCGGATAAGCGAGATAACGCTCTGACGTTGCCTTATTATATCACAAAGTACTAATGGGTGGCAAACGCTCGATATTATTTACCGATTCCGCGCGATGTCACAAAATCGATAAAAGCGAGAATTGCGCCGTCAATTTCAATTATTTTTCGCGATTGAGCTTCTCTTCCGCCAGCCATAGCGCTTCATCTTTGGAGTGGATGCGCCCCTCTGCCTGAGCTTCTGCAATATGTTCAAGCAACTGACCGATGATCGGGCCTGGTTCCAGGTGGAGGCGGCGTATCAGCTCTTCACCTTGAATCAGGCGTGGAGGGAGAATGCGGGAGCGCTCGCGAATATAGCGTGTCAGGAGCAGGCGCACGGTGGCGAGATGGCGTTCCCAGGCTTCGGTCAGTGGTTCGGGACCGCGCATCGACAGGTGATCAGCAAGGGCAACCAGCGCGACGTGAATCCCGGTCGGACCCAGCTCGACAAAATAGCGGCGAATAGCGCGTTCAGTAACTTTATCGTGGCTTAGCTGGCCGGGGCGCATATGATGAGCAACCACCTGTTGAACCAGCCTGCGATCATGCGTGCTGGCACTCAATTGCTTCATCACGCGTTGTGCCAGCGGCACCCCCGCCTGGGGATGATGGTAAAAATGGATATGACCCTCAGCGTCTACAGCATATGTGATGGTCTTGCCGATATCGTGGAGCAGCGCAGCCAGTTTCATTGGCGGCGCGAGCAGATCAGCGATGTTTAGTATGTGTTGTTGTTCCGCTTCAATGAGAAGATCGTGGAGCGTAATCAGATCATCGTGCCCATTTGAGTGCAACTGCGAGTGTTGGATCTCTTCGGGTGTTTGTTGGAGCAGGGTAAGCAGCCGTTCAAGCGCGCTAACGGTTTCGAGCGAGTGGTCGAACACATCCCAGTGATGTAGTGACGGCTGAGGCATGCCGCGAGCAGGGATAAATTCGGGCATCAGCACGGTGAGAAGCCCGTGCGCGTCGAGATAGCGAAGGCGCTCTGTGGCTCCCTCTGGCTTGAGGATAGCATAGAGTTCATCATGGATGCGCTCAGGGGCGGCGTGTGGCAGTAAAGCAGCATCGCGTATCAGCATCTTTTCGGTGCGCGGATCGATAGTGAGATGATAGCGCATGCGAAAACGGACGGCACGGAGCATGCGTAAGGGATCGTATTTGAAGATCGACTGGTTCACCGCGCGCAGGATGTGCGTATCGAGATCGGACTGTCCACCAGTGGGATCGATGAGTGGGAGTGCTACGCCTGCTGTCAGATAGGAAATAACTGCGGAGAGCGGGACGGCGATGGCGTTGAGCGTGAAGTCGCGTTCACGCAGATCTTCCTCTATCGTGCGACCCTGGAGCGGCGCGATATCAAAGCTGATCTCCTGAGTGTCGTTTTTGACGATCACGCGGCTGGCTTTATCATGCATATGCGCGTAAAAGCCGCCAAGCTGGTTGGCAAGCTGGCGAGCTATTTTCGCCGCGTCGCCATCGGTGGCAATATCCCAATCGGTATCAGGTTCGTCAAGCAGAAGATTGCGTACGGAGCCGCCCACCAGATAGGCCTTGCGCTGGTGGGTGTTGAAGTAACTGGCGGTCTGCTGTAAAAGATGCAATGCCCAGGAATCGAGATGCTGTGTTGCTCTACTCATATCAATTTATGTAGATAAAATGCTATCCCTTCTTCTGAAATCTGTCATACTATAGTATCATTGCTGTCCACAGGCTCGCTACAAGATAACGCTCTACATTTCTGAAACCCGCTGAGATCGCTAATCCTTATATCTCGCTAGAAATGAAAAAAACGTGTAAAATAGAGCGTGGATATTTCTCAGGATTGTCGTACCAGGCATGGCAAAATAGCGATGACCTGCCAATATTATGGATTGCGATAAAACGTGAAAGAGGACTGTGAATAATGGATGATAGCCCGTTGGCTTCTGCTGCTACTCCCACCAAATTGTATGCTCTTATATTGAAATTACGACCGATTCAGCATGGCACGCTGATGGCGTTCTCTGGCGAACTGGTGCATGGGGCCTGGATGCGCTGGATACGTGAGGCTGCACCGGAAGTGGCGACGTGGCTCCATGATGGGAATAAGCGACGACTCTTTACATGCTCCAGCCTGCTGTTTCCTCTTTCGTCGGCACGAATGTTGGAGGCCGAACGCGAGAATATTCACCTGCCCCTTGATCCTGAGAAGACTTATAGTGTGCGTATTACGTTGTTGCTGGGCGAATTGTTCCCACTGTTCTATGATACGCTGATGAATTTTCATACCTCCTCCCTCACAGGAGGAACGCGGCGACCACCATTTATGCAGATCGGCAAGCAGGTATTTCTGTTGGAAGAAGTAATTCTAGATCAAGATGATCGCACGGGATGGACCGGATTTACGCCTCTGTCATCGCTTGTGGAGCGAATACAGGCGCTTCGTTTGGCCGGTGGGGAGAACTTCAGGCTCGAGTTTAACTCGTTGACAACGTTTAATCGTAGTAATGCACGCAGTCGCAATTACGGGCCACATTATGCGCGTTTGCCGCTGCCTCAATATATCTTTCCCAGCCTGATTCGGCGCTGGGAAGATATCGCTTCGCCCGATCTGGTGGGAGTGATTGAGAAAGATCTCATCGAGCAATACATCCAAGATGATGGGATTATTATTAGCGATTATGATCTGAGAACGCATCACGTGAAGTTTACCACGCATCTGCAACCGGGTTTTATTGGCTCATGCAGGTATCATTTGCGAGGACCGGATAGCAAATCAGACTCGGCCTTGACGGTGCGGCAACAAATTTTGCTGCTGGCGCATCTGGCCTTTTATTGCGGTATTGGCTATAAAACGTCAATGGGTATGGGGCGTACACGTGTAATATAACACGCACTTGCCATCATTATCGTTCCCATGTATAGTAGTGCTGAGGTTGTATGGATAGGGGGAGAGGCGCTGTTTGGATTCGAAAACGGTGCTGAGGTTGTATGGATGATAGCGATGGCTGGTTGGATGCCAACAAGATGATATCAGCGAAATTAGAGTACAATATTGCCAGGAAAAAAGTAGATATAGGCAGATAAGAAATCTTATGCCCCAGGAATAGAGCATGAGTCAAAACTACGGTGCGCTACGTGTTGTGCGGGTTCGTCTTCCTGATAGTGTGCCTGCGGATCTTCAGGGAAAACATCCCAGAGGGTGGATACCAGAAGAGCGGCTGGTGCATTTATTGACGCGCAACGAGACGACCATCGGACGAGCGCTGAACAACGATATTCTGCTAATGGACCCGACAGTATCTCGTGAGCATGCCCACCTGATAAAGGATGGACAGGGGTGGCATATTGTGAACCTGACGGGGCAGAACACAGTACGTGTAAATGGTCGGCCAGTGCCAAGCGGGAGTAGTTTACCCGTGAAGCCCCAGGATTTTCTGGTGTTGGGAAGCACTATACTACAACTGGTGGCACCGCAGGAGACAGAGACAGAGACAGACGAGGCCACACCTGAGCCGACCGTTCAACTGTCCTCGCTCTATTCCGAGCTGCCAGCAACAGAGCTTTCTCATAACGGAGCCTCACATGAGTCATTGAATGGTAAATCCGGGGCGAAGCAATCGGGCGAGCTACCCGCGATGTCTATAGCGAAGAAGTTCTGGGGCTGGCCAGTTGTGCCGTCTACTATCGCTAACGGCGCTGCCTCAGCGCTGTCGCGCCCCTCTGAGCCGGGCTTTTCCTGGGCAGAGGGTGAGGAAGAAAACTTGCTGGGCGTTGGAGTGACCATGCAGTTTGCCCTCTCGCAAGGCGTGGGGAAGCGTATGCGCTGGGTGATCGGCGGCATTGGACTGGCCATCCTCACCATCAGCGTGATCGTGACCCTGATTGTGAGTGGCCTGATTGGTATCGCTACTTTGACGGAGAAGGGTACATCAAGCATCGTCGTCGCACTGACGGTCCCGCTTATCCCTGCGCTGGCAATTGTCCTGCTTGCCAATTTTATCGATCGTTTCGAGCGGGAACCCTGGTTTTTGCGATTGGCTGCGTTTTTATGGGGAGCTATTATCGCAGTTCCACCATCGCGAGTGATCGAGGCGTTTGGCGGCACCATGATACAGAACTGGTTGGGCGATATCAACAATCCGCTTGGTTCGCTGCTGCTTGGCCTGAATGCAGGCATCCCTGAAGAGGCCTTCAAAGGGCTAGGCATACTGATCATGTACTGGTTGTTGCGCGACGAGTTCGACAACGTGACCGATGGCATCGTCTATGGAGCCTTGATCGGGGCGGGCTTTGCGCTGGTGGAAAACTTTGGCTACTTTGCTGAGAACACGAAAGACTTCTTCTGGGTGCTGATCATCGGGCGCGTCGTGCTGGGCTGGCTCAGTCATTCCACATTTACGATCTGCTTTGGCGTGGCACTGGGCTATATTCGCCACACGCGCATACGCTGGCAACAGATTGTGATCCCGGTTGCGGGCTATCTTGTGGCGGTATTGTTCCATAGCGCCTTCGATTTTGTGGATTGGTTTGCGAATGGACTGGTCATCAACGAGACCGATACAACCATCGTCACCATTATTCTGTTCGCCAATTATATTCCCCCATTTCTGGCGCAAGTCGCGATCCTCTATTTCCTGATGAAGTCGCTGGCCCATGAAGCGGCCATTATTCGCGAGTTTCTGGCATCGGAGGTCAGCAGCGGCGTGGTGCGGGTTGAGGAGTATGCGCTTTTGCAGAACTCGTTCCAGCGCACAAAAGAAGAGAGACGTGTATTATGGCGTTATGGGATCAAACAGTGGTTGCGCGTCAAGTCGTTGTATCAAACAGAGATAGGGCTGGCGTTTCGTAAATGGCATGTGAGCATGGGCGATAAACCCAAGCAGGGCGACGTTCAGCCGGAAGAGGCCTATCGGCAACGCATCAAACGGTTGCGTCAGGAGATTGTGGCGGCGGAGGCCAGGAAAAATAACAAGCAAACTATAGCCAGGTAGACTATCTGCCCTCCTAGTCATGTCAAAAATCCCTCTCAGCTAGCCCCCTATAAGGGAATATGGTAGAATAAGTCATCAAGTTAGGCCAAAAGTGTTTTGAAGTAGGTGGGCGAGAAAATGACCAGTTTGAGCAGAGAAACGCTCAGTCAGATCTATTTCACTATGCGCCTCACTCGTGCGATGGAGGACCGTATCCACAAACTGTTCTTGCAAGGGCGAATTGTTGGTGGGGTCTATACAGCGCAAGGGCATGAGGCAACAACTGTCGGAGCAGCAATGACGCTGCGCGATGGAGACTGCATTGTTCCGCAGCATCGTGATCTGGGGATGCATCTTGTGCGGGGTACGTCGCCACGCGCGGTGATGTGTCAATGGTTGGCTCGCGGAAACTCTCCAACCCTGGGACGCGACGGACAGATGCACATTGGCGATATGTATCATGGCATCGTACCAATGATTAGCATGCTGGGAGCCTCTCTTCCGGTGGCGTGCGGCGTCGCACTCACTATGAAGATGCGCAAGCGTTCAAGCGTCGTGCTGGCATCTTGCGGTGATGGAGCAACGAATACGGGAGCATTTCATGAGGCGCTGAACCTTGCCTCTGTGCAAAAGCTTCCTCTCGTGCTGATAATTGAGAATAATGGCTATGCGTACTCGACTCCGACGTATAAGCAGTTCGCGCTTCAAGATCTTGCTGAGCGAGCACGAGCATACAATATACCCGGAGAGAGCGTAGATGGTAATGACGTGCTGGCTGTGATGGAGACAGTCAGGCGGGCTGTTGTGCATGCCCGCAGTGGGAACGGGCCAGTGATCGTGGAGTGCAAGACATTCCGCGTGCGAGGCCACTCCGAGGCGGATAAGGCCGATTATGTGCCAACTGAACTACGCGAAGAGTGGCTGGCGAAAGATCCGATTCAACGTTTTGAAACCTATTTGAGAGAGCAAGGTGTTCTGACGCCTGCACTGCAAGCCGAGATCGAGGCGAAGATCAAAGCTGTGGTGGAGGACGCGGTAGCCTTTGCCGAACGCAGCCCGGCTCCCGATGGAGCAACGGTGACTGATGATGTCTTTGCTCCTGATGGCCCTATCGCCATCATTGGAGAACCTGATTCGGATAATCCACGCTATGTCAATGCGCTTGACAGGCGTACCGGGAAGCCGTTTACCACTGTGAGTAAGGCAGAGGAGGCCGTTGGACGACGATGAACGAGAAGAAAGTAACATATTTAGAAGCAATCAGCCAGGCCATTCGAGAAGAGATGTTGCGCGATGAAGCAGTGTTTATTCTCGGAGAAGACGTTGGAACGTATGGTGGCGCGTTCAAGGTCAGCGCGGGACTGCTGGAAGAGTTTGGGCCAGAGCGCGTGATCGACACCCCCATGTCGGAGGCAGCGATTATCGGGTCGGCAATCGGGTCGGCATTAATGGGTATGCGTCCAATTGCTGAGATGCAGTTCATCGACTTCATTACCTGCGGCTTCGACCAGATCATTAATATGGCGACGAAGATGTACTGGCGCGTTGGCATGCCTGTGCCAGTGGTCATTCGCGGCCCCGCTGGCGGTGGCACCAAAGGCGGCCCCTTCCATTCTGCTAGCCCGGAAGCGTGGTTTTTCCATACACCCGGCATTAAAGTTGTCGTTCCCTCTACCGCGTACGATGCCAAAGGTCTGTTAAAAGCGGCCATTCGCGACAACAATCCGGTGCTGTATCTTGAGCATAAGTTGCTGTATCGTCTCCCGTTCTTGCGCGAAGAATTGCCTTCTGAAGACTATATTGTGCCACTGGGGAAGGCGATTATACGACGTGAGGGCGAAGATATGACCATCCTGACTTATGGTGCGATGGTGCATCAGTGTTTGCGTGCCGCCCAGATTCTAGAGAAAGATGACGATCTGGAGGTGGAGGTGATGGATCTGCGCTGTATCAGTCCGCTGGACCGCGAGGCCATTCAGGAATCGGTCAAGCGTACTAACAAGGTGATGATTGTCCACGAGGATACGCTCACCGGTGGCATTGGCGCGGAACTGTCCGCCATACTGACGGAAGACCTGTTCGAGTATCTTGACGGGCCGATTACACGAGTTGCGGCACCTGATGCGCCATTCCCATATGCGCCGGAGTTGGAGGCAGCCTATTTGCCCAATTCTGAAAAGATCGTGGCGGCAGCGCGAGAATTGGCCGCGTATTAAATAGGATAGGATAGGGAAGGAGTGAACAGATGTCAACGTCGGTAAAAATGCCAAGACTGGGGGAGACGGTCGCCGAAGGAACGATAGGATCGTGGTTAAAGAACGAGGGCGACTACGTTGAGGTAGACGAATCGCTTGCGGAGATCGAGACCGATAAGATTAACGCGGAACTGCCCTCGCCCGTTGCTGGTCGTCTGGCAAAGATCCTGGCGCAGCCTGGCGAGACGGTTGCAGTCGGAACCGATATCGCCCTGATTGAAGAGAGTGCCGATGTCAGCGCTGCCGCTGCCTCCGCATCTTCTGCTCCCGGCCCTGACGCGGCTCCCGTCAAAAGTGATGCGCAGGCTGCCACCCCGCTGCTGAATGCGCGAGATGAACAAAAGGTCGCGACAAAACCCTCGCCTGTTGCCAACAGGCATGGCGAGCAGAAAGAAGAGGAGGAGCGGCAGCGCATCTCTCCGCTTGCTCGCAGATTGGCACGCGAACATGGTCTTGATTTAAACGATATTACGGGAACAGGCACCAGCGGACGGGTACGCAAAGAGGATATTATGGCCTATTTGGAGCAACACTCCTCCGTAGCGACCGCACCAGTGCAACAAGTCCCTTCTGCACCCGCAGCAGTAGCCACCCAGCCAGCCGCCGTTGCACCAGCATATATAACTGGAGAAGATGAAGAGGTTGTGACACCCAGCAGGATGCGTCTTTCGATAGCTGAGCATATGGTACGCAGCAAACGTACCTCGCCGCATGCCACGACCGTTGTTGAAGTGGATATGACCAACATTGCCCGCTGGTTGCAGCAGCATAAAGATGAGTTTAAGCGGCGCGAGGGGTATGGGATTAGCTTTGTGCCGTTTGTGATGAAAGCGGTCTGCGAGGGGATTCGCAAGGTTCCATTGATTAACTCGACCTGGACGGAAGATAACAAGATCATCGTGAAGAAGCGTATCAATCTGGGCGTGGCGGTGGCAACTGATGTGGGGCTGGTTGTGCCAACGATTCATGATGCCGATCAATATACTCTGGCGGGTCTGGCAAAGCAGGTGAACGCTATCGCGCAACGAGCACGCGCCAATAAGTTGACCATTCAGGATATGCAGGGCAGCACGTTTGTCGTGAACAATCCGGGGGTATTTGGTACAATTATATCGGTGCCAATTATCAATCAGCCGCACGCCGGAATTTTAAGTATGGATGCAGTGGTGAAGCGGCCTGTGGTGACTGAAGACGACGCCATTGCAATACGATCTATGATGTATCTGTGTCTCTCGTTTGATCATCGCATTCTGGATGGTGCAGGTGCCGCTGGCTTCCTACAGGCGGTACGAGCAAAATTACAGAGCTATGGTCGAGAGGTCGACGTATATTAGACATATAGTAAAGAGAGCAAGAACGATGGATACTTCCAGGAATGTTTGCCAGAAACGTTCTTGCGTATCCATCATAGCGTTGATAGAGCGAGAAGCTAGAACCAGGAATTTGCTATGACAACTATTATCCCTGAGCGCCGTCCTGAGTGGCTCAAAGTACGTGCGCCACGTGGCGAAAATTACGAGCAACTCAAACAACTGATGCGCGGCCAATCGTTGCACACTGTTTGCGAGGAGGCACGCTGCCCTAATATTGGCGAGTGCTGGGGGCATAAGACCGCGACCTTCATGATCCTGGGCCGGGTCTGTACGCGCAGTTGCGGGTTTTGTGCCGTCGAGACGGGCCGCCCGCTGGGATTGGATTGGGAGGAGCCGAAACGTGTTGCGGAGGCGGTGCGCACAATGGGTTTGCGTCACGCCGTTGTGACTTCGGTGAACCGCGACGAACTAAGGGATGGTGGCGCGGGCGTCTTTGCCTCGACCATTCGCTGGATACGTCGTTTGAACCCGGAGTGCAATGTAGAGGTACTTACGCCAGATTTTAAGGGCGATCAGGCGGCGCTCAAGGTAGTGATGGATGCGAAGCCCAGCGTGTTTAACCACAATGTCGAGACCATTCCAAGGCTCTATAAGCAAGTGCGCCCACAGGCTATTTTCCAGCGCTCTTTGCAGGTGTTGAAGTGGGCCAAAGAGATGAATCCGGCGGCACCCACGAAGTCTGGCTTTATGCTTGGGCTGGGCGAGACATGGGACGAGGTGCTGGAAGTGATGCAGGCGTTGCGAGAGCATGATGTCGATATTCTGACAATCGGGCAGTATTTGCGCCCCTCGTTCCAACATTTGCCCATTCAGCGCTATGTGCCACTGGAAGAGTTCGCGGCCTTGAAGGAAGAGGGCAAGAAGATGGGGTTCCGTCATGTGGAGTCGGGACCGTTTGTGCGTAGCTCGTATCATGCCCATGAGCAGGCGGCAGAGGCGACGCAGCAGGCATAGTTTAATATTGATGGGGAGGATATTTCATTGAGAGCGAGAGTCAATCAGGTCGATATTGCTTATGACGATCATGGCATCGGGCAGCCCGTTATCTTTCTCCATGCGTTTCCTCTCAATCGCAATATGTGGTCCGATGTCACGACCGCCTTGCTTCAGGAGAAGCGTTTTCGGCTGGTTGCTCCTGATTGGCGCGGATTTGGCGAAAGCGAGATCAATGGGGAGCAGTTCACGATGGAATTGCTAGCCGATGATGTGGCAGCTCTGATGGATACTCTTGGGATGCAGCAGGCCGTGCTGTGCGGCCTCTCGATGGGAGGCTACGCAGCCTTCGCTTTTCTGCGCAAATATCCAGAACGCGTAGGTGGGTTGATCCTGTCAGATACGCGGCCAGATGCGGATACTCAGGAAGGCAAGGCGAATCGTGAAAAGGTGGCTCAACTTGCAGAGCAGCAAGGGTCAGAAGCAATCGCCGATTTTCAACTTCCTAGAGTGATTTCAGATTACACGCGTCAACATCATCCAGAGATAGAGGCGCGTATTCGGCATATGATCTATGCCGCAACTCCTACAGGTATTGCAGCAGCGTCACGCGGCATGGGACTGCGGCCTGACTCGACTGATCTACTTGCTCGCATTGCCTGCCCGACATTGGTTATCGTGGGTGAGCATGATGGACCAGTGCCACCGGATGTGGCACGCGAGTATGCAGCAAAAATCCCGGGCGCGCGCTTTGCCATGATCCTGGAGGCCGGGCACGTATCAAATCTGGAGCAGCCAGAGGCGTTTCTCAAGGCTGTACGTGAGTTTTTGCTGACTCATTATTAATTGGATACCACGAAAAAATTGCAGGCACAAAAAGACCGTTTCCTGAGTAGAAAGATAAGATAATTTCAGGTGAAGAGGAACAGGGAGAGCATGAGACAGTCACAGCATGAAGGGCAACCCCCGGTTGTACTTGTTGTGGACGATAATCCCGCTATCCGGGATATGGTGTCGTGGGCACTTGAACTCGACGGATACGAACCCGCAGAGGCAGCGGAAGGGCAGGAGGCGCTAGATTGGATGAGTAACGCTGCCAGCGAGGGACGTTATCCATCGGTCATTCTGCTTGATCTTGCTATGCCTGGCATGAACGGTCATGTGTTTCTAGAACGATTGCGCGATCAGTGGGGCGTGTTCTGTGCTGGCTATCCTCCGCCCGCCATCGTCGTGATTACGGCTGGCACTGGTGGGCCAGATGCGGCGACGCTGGGCGTGGAGCAGGTAATCGTGAAGCCTTTCCATGTGCGTGATCTGCTGGACGCCGTAAGGCAACTGGTGCGCGTCGGCTAAAATGGGCATACATTAGTACTACGTATGCCCATTCTACCTCAGAGTTCCTATTTTCGCCTCAGTCCACCCTCAGAATTAGCTCAACGCCCAGACATTGATGGGTGTCAGAGACTTGCCGTCATCCGGCTGGTCTATCGAAGAAACCAGGCCAGTGCCATTGGGCGACCAGGCCAGGCTACTCACCTTCTGGTGCGCTGGATCATCGACTTTACCGAAGGTCGTGACGGCCTGATTCGCCTTGACATCATAGATACTGATCGAGATGTTACCCACGGCAAGGTATTTGCCATCGGGCGACCAGGCCACCTTTTCCGCCTGCTTATAATCCAACGTGTTCACAATCTTGCCATTGGTAGCGCTAAAGATGTTGATCTGATTATATCTACCCACTGCAAGCAGAGAGCTATCAGGTGAAAATTCCAGGCCGAGAATCTCCATGCCAGGGATAAGATCGCTCATTTTCTTCCCGGTGCTGACGTCCCAGATGCTATATATCTTTTGCTTTGCAGTAAAATCGAAATCATACATAAATGCATACTTACCGCCGGGTGAAAGTTCAAGAAAGCCTCTGACCCCCTGGTTGTCACCGACCGTGATCAAGGTCTTGATATTCCCGCCATCGGCATCAACGCTTTTGATGGCCGAAGCATCACTTGCTCCATCAGCAATAAAAATGAGCTTTGTGCTATCAGATGACCAGACTATTGAAAGCAGGTTGTGTACTCCCAGTTGCGCGAAAGAAATGCTTTTAATCGTGTTGCCGTTGTTATCATCGATATCCAGCGTATAGGATTCATAGCTGGCTGTCGCTATTTTCTTGCCATCGGGCGATCCAGCAGCTTGATAATTCTTGTGTGCAAGTGTTTTTTTTCCTCCGCAATCCTTTGCGGAAAAGATCACGGACTGTTTGCTGTCGTATGCAACGGCGTTTCCCTGGACGGGCCATTCCACCTGGACACTCGAATTTTTAAACGCAGCAGGCTGCGCGCGGCCATCAACCCCAATGCTACACACCAGTTTGGCACCGCTGATCGCTTTCTGCTGTTGCGCACCTGTGATGGTTGATGTACTATTGCCCGCTGTCTGCGGTGCGGGTAATAGTACGCCGGAGAAGACGGTAAAGCTCACAATCGTGATGATGGCAACAGCAGCGATCAGGCTGATGCTTACTATCCGCAAAGGTGAACGGCGTTTCTTTGACTCCGCTAGAGGCGTGAGGGGATTCATTCCCCAGGAACTATCATTCTTTTCCATTGTTTTTCTTTCCTTTAAGTCAATGATGTTCTCTTCAGACGGTTTCTGCCGAGCCTCACGCATAACAGGGGGTGCTCCTTGCGCTTGCAACCGTTGCCAGACTTGCTCTAACGAATGGCTATCCAATTGCTGCTCAGAACGGGCCATTCTGTGTAAATCATGTATGAGAGCATCACTCGGTGCTGGTTGAGGCTGGACGGATCGTCGCTGTTCGATCTGGTCATCGATTCCTTCTGAAGAGAAAAGATCATTGTCGCGCCCCATTATCATTCCTCCTTCTCTCTGCTATAAATCTCTCGTAATAGATTAAGCGAACGCGAGATCAATGTCCGTATCGCACCATCGTTTTTGCCCAAAAGCTGAGCTATCTCGTTCGAGCGGAAGCCATTGACGAAACGCAATCGCAGCACTTCCTGCTGCAACTGAGGAAGACGCTTGAAATGGCGCTGTAATTTGTGATACTCCTCGTGCTGTAAAACTATGTTTTCGGGTCGCTGTTCATCATCCTCATATAGTGTTTCTACGACTTCATTTAATGCCACCGCCTGACGACGCGAGGCTCGACGATAGTAGTCAACCTGCCTGTTGCGTGCAACGCGCCAGAGCCAGAGGCGCTGCTCCTCAAGTGAAAGTGTCATCAGCAACGCCTGCTGTTCCAACGCGACGACGAAGACGTCTACCAGCATATCCTCTGCATCCATACGTGATGGCAAATGGATGACAAGATGTGTGAGCAGTGCTGGGGCATGCTGCTGATAGAGTCTCGTGAACAATGCATCATCCTCTCTTATATGTATATTGTTCGGTTTATGCATCCTTTGCACCCGATGGTCTTCCTTTCGCTAGCGAAGTTCAGCTATTCCAACGTTCGAGATACCAAAATGTTACGTCTCTTTTCTTACCACCCAACGACAGTACCCCCACTCTTCTGGCAGGTTGTTCTATCTCGCTTAAACAGAAACCATATAAACAAATAATCTGGTAATGCTCAAATCACACATATTCGTGTGATTTGAGCATTACCAGATTATTTGTTTATATTCATTAGCACGCCCAGATGACAATCGTACTGACTTTGGCGCGCCCCATAGTGAAAACGAATGCGCCAGGATGCTTGCAAGTATCAAATACGATGATTGTGACCTGTGTGGTGTGACCCGCTGTAATTGTCCCGATAAAGGGGATGATCTGCGCCGTAACGCCTGTGCTATAAGCGATCCATGTTTGACGACCGGAACTGGTGGCATTCAAGGATAATTGAACGGTACACCGGTAGCTGTTGCTTGTGCGTCGCGCACAATTGGTATTGCCGAGTTGGGTCGGTGTGACGTTTAACATTGCTGTGCTTGTCGAAGAAGAAGACGTAGCGGTAGGGGTTGGTGAGGGGCTGCTGTTGGGATTTTGTGCTGGCGTTTGCGCTGTAGGCGTAGGATGAGCAGTTGGAGTTGATTTTGCAACTGGTGGAGGTTGTAGCGTGACCGGATAGGTAATTGTGCCCGGTGTTGACGATGATGCTGGTGATGGAACCGACGTGTGCGTCGGTGTCGTAATGGCGTTGGACGTATTGGTTGTCGTGGGTATGTTGTTGCGAGCGCTTGTTGGCGTGTTTTGTACACGTGATTTTGGCTGGCTGGCAGCAAACACAAATGTGTAAAGCCCTCCGGCGAGGATAACAAAGACGAGGAAGCACGAGATCGCAACCAGAAATTTCTGCTCTTTTGAGAGTAAAAAACGTGATCTACTCGGGTAAGTGCTGTTCCTCCGATAAGCAATGTTTGATGTTGGAATCATTGGACTGGCCGAAAATGCCAGATCTTGCACGAAATTTCTATCGTCAAAGGGCTGTGCTGCGGCAACGATACTGGTGGGAATGTTGCTGATTTGAGTCTCAATGGGCATTGCCACAGATCCCAACGCCGCCAGAAATGTTTGGAGATCGCTATGGCGTAGATCCGGCTCTGGTGTCAGCGCGGTCAGGATTGCCTGCTCTATATGCTGAGGCAAGGCGGGATTGAAATGCGTTGGCGGAATGAGCCGGGGGAGACGCTGATGGCTGCCGTATTGCAAGGATTGTGCGTGATAGGGCGTATGGCCGGTGAGCATCTCATAGGCGATGCAGGCAAGCGAGTATTGATCGCACTGCTTGCTGATTGTGCCGAGAATTTGTTCGGGGGCCATATAGCTTGCAACGGCGGTAGCTTGTAGCGACTCGGGCAGTGAGACCAGACTGAAATCGGCCAGCAGCGCCTCTCCCTGTGCGTTGAAGAGAATATTTTGCGGCTTCAGATTGCAGTGAAGGATATTTTGTTGATGAGCATATTGGAGCGCCTGTCCGATCTGCAAGATGATCGATAGCGCCTGATCTACGTCCCAGGGGAGCCGGGCCTGATGCTGCATGGTTTTGTCCAACGAGCCATTCGCAGCGTATTCGGACACGATATACGGCCCCCCTTTATCGATCCCGGCAGTAATCAGCGAGAGGATGTGGGGATGCTGAAGCTGTTGGAGGAAGCGCGTCTCTTGCAGAAAGCTCTCCTCCTGTTGCGCGTCGAGATGGACATTGGGTAACGATTTGATGGCGACGATGTGTTGTGGCAAAGCATGGGATTCAGCTAAAAAAATACGACTGGCAGTGCTGGTTTGCAATTCATCGGTAATGCGGTACTCCCCCAGAAATTTGCCGATGTGAGCGACACGTTTTGTCATACGAGATTGCCTCTCAATAAATAATAAAGAAGTAGAAGAAAATAGGGTTATGTGTTGCCCCTGACACATAAAATGGATAGAGATAGTGGTGCGCAATTACGCTATTATAAGCGTAACGAGATCAGTCTGCTTCTGTCAATATAGTAGTGCGATTGGGGGAAGGACGGAAAGCGAGAACGAGCAGCGGCACCAGCCAGGTCCAGAGGCCGCGCAGGAAGGCCCAGCGAAAATCGGTGAGTCCGGGGAGGAAGGTAGCGTAGGGAGACCATGTATAGAGGCAATAGAGGCTGAGCAGGCTAAAGGAAAAGAGGCGCACAGCCTGTGGGAACGAGAACTGCTGTAATGGGTGATGGAGGTGCCAGGGAAAACCATTTGCAGCTTCGAGCAGGAAGGCAAAGCCGAAGAAGGCTACCGTATACCAGGGCCAGAACCAGGGAGCGCCAAACAGCATGTAGACAAACCATGCCAGCGCCATCCAGCGAATCAGCATCAGTGGCGTCGTCAGCCTGTATTTCCCACGAAGGGGTTGCCAGCATAAGAGAGCGTAACACACGAGAAAGAGAGCGAGGCTGAGCAGGCGCAACAGGTTCTCAGCCGGGGAGCCGGTTTCGGGAGCAATGGGCGCACCGAAGAGATGAGCCACGCTATTGTAGAGGCGGGTGAGGAGATCCGCGAGCGTATTGATGTTGCGGTTCGTGCCTGGATTGACCTGAAGTACGACCAGCAAGCGGCCCTGTTGCCAGAAGGGGGCATAGAGGGCAAGAATGATGCCAGCGTAGAGCAGGAGAACTTGACAGAGCGTAGAGATGCCAGTGCGAATAGTCTCCTGTCGTGTCCAGAGGTAGAGCAGGAAGCCGGGGAACAGCAGGGCCACGTTCGCTTTGAGGCAGGTGCCCAGTGCTAATAGCATCGTGACGATCAGCATAGTTCTCAAGGATAGTTGCGGTGTTTGTTCCCGAACGAGGAACCAGAGGGCCAGCAGGACAAAGAGAAAGACCACCGTATCGTTGTGAGCGTTGACACAGGCCTCGAACAGCAGCAACGGATTCCAGGCAAAGGCCAGGGTTGCCTGCATACGGAGCCGCGCGGAGATCTCGCCTCTTGCGCGCTGGAGATAGCCGGCGATGGACCAGATGAGCAGCGTTGACCAGAGATGTGCGACCAGCCCCAGGAGCCGGAGCGCCAGCACCATCGGGGCCAGATGATCGGTGCCGAAAATGCTCGTCAGCCATTGGAGAGAACAGGAAATGAAAGCCCAGACAGGACCATAGGCTGATGGCTGATCGACCCAGTAGATATACTGATATACCAGATCGTGGCTGATGGCACGAGGAATCGTTGTCAGCGGATTGAGGCCGTAGAGAACGCCGATGCGCGCGTAGGCGATATAAGAGAAAATATCGGGCGAGGTCACGGTGGCAAAGAGCGAGCCGGTCAGGCCGAATATGAGCAGCGAAAGCACAATAGCGCGAAGCTTGATCGCACGGGGTAGATAGTGAATGGCCGCTGCGTAAATAAGAAACTGCACGACGAACAGGGCTAAAAGAATGCCTGTATCCTGCCAGCCCAACGCGATAAAGGGAGGCGAGGCGTGCGGAGCGTGGAGCAGCGTTGGATTGAGCGGTCTATCGGGAAAGAGCCACAATGTTGGTTGCAGGAGCCAGGGAAAAAGATCGTTAAGCGATGACGTTGTGAACCAGAGACCGTAAAGCGGCAGTGCCGCCCCAATCAGCAGGAGAACGGCCTCCATACAGAGGAACAGAGCGATGGGCAGCAGGCGGGATGGCCTGGGAGATGGTTTGATGGGTGTTTGCGCGTCTGTGGGCGTTGTCGTCTGCAATGTTTCCTCCTGTAAAGCTACTGATCCGTGCCACTGTACATCAGATGTCAGAAATAAGCAAGCGTAGACGAAACCTGGAATGTATCTTGAATGTATCTTGAGGTTTGTTTGTTACAATGTCATCAATCGAGATGTGCAAATGGAGTTATTCATCCATGAACAAATTTGCCTGTGGATGGAATATATGGAACAGCGAAGCAACAAAAATTTTTAATGAGTGTAGGAGGCACTTTCGATGGATGTACACGATCAGCCAACCGTAGCTGGATCTGGCGATGATGAGGTTACAGAGAAGAATCTGCCGACATTGCCAGAGCCAGCCAGCGCTCAGAATGTGGGGGCCAGTCCGCGTGCAAAAGGCATGTCGCGTCGTAAGCTTTTTGGATTGGCGGCGTTAGGTGCGGTTGGGGTAGGTGGTGTTGCGGCGGCGGGAAGTTTCGCGCTGGAGAAGATGCGCGAGTCTACTCCGGGAGTGGTGGGCAATGCTGAGCAGATTGGACATTTATTGCGGCGTGCAGGCTTTGGCGCGAGTCAGACGGAACTAGCAACGTACGCGTCATATGGCTTTAGCGGCGCAGTGGATCATTTACTCAATTATCAGCAGGTTTCAGATGACGCGATGGAGCAGCGGCTCAAGGCGTTGAACCTCGATATGAATAAGCCACAGGATCAGCAGCGCTGGTGGTTGTTGCGGATGGCATGGACACAGCGGCCCTTATTGGAGAAGATGACGCTGTTCTGGCATGGCGTTCTCACCAGTAGCATTCGCAAAGTCGGTGGGAAGGAAGCCTATATGCGCATGATTGTGCAGAATCAATTTTTGCGCGCCCATGCCTTCGACACCTTTGATAATATCCTCCTGGGTATTACAGGCGACCCGGCCATGCTCTTTTATCTTGACCTCACGAAAAGCCGGAAGAATGCGCCGAATGAGAACTATGCCCGCGAATTAATGGAACTTTTCACAATTGGCCTTGGTAATTATACACAGCAGGACGTACATGCGGCGGCACTCGCCTTGACGGGCTGGCATGTGCAGGGCAAGGCGAGCCAGGCAAGATACAGTGCCCACGACCATAATACGCAGGCTAAGACGTTTCTCGGTCAGACTGGCAACCTGGATTATAAAGATGTTGTGCGCATCCTCGCCAATCACAAGGCGGCTCCCTGGTTTATTAGCCGCAAGCTCTTTACGTTCTTCGTCTACGAGAATCCCAGCACTGCCGACCTCCAACCGCTGGTGGATACCTATGAGAAGAGCGGTCACAGCATGCGCGAGGTGATGCGCACGCTTCTGCTCTCACCACAATTTTCTTCGGCCAAGGCGTATCGTAGCCGCCTCAAGTCGCCAGTCGAGTTCACGGTAGGAGCGTTACGGTCGTTGAATGTGCAGTATTCGGGAGCCGGCCTGCCAGCGATGACGACGGCGATGGGGCAGACGCTCTTTGAGGTTCCCAACGTGGCAGGCTGGCCCGGAGACAAGGTGAGCACGCTCTGGATGAATAGCGGCACCTGGATGGCGCGCCTGAATTATATCGATACGTTGCTGGCCGGGAGCAAGAATGCGACAGCCAAAAATGCAGCGGGCAAGAAGGCAACTGCACCTGCTAAAAATGCCCAGACCAGCCAGAATAATCAGACCGGCCAGAACAATCAGTACAGCCCACTTGATTTGCAGGGTATCATCAATACCAACCATATCGATACGCCCGAACACTTTGTGGACTACTTCGCCGGTTTTCTCTTGGATGGCAAACTGGATGCAGATCGGCGCACGCAATTGTTGACGTATTTTAACAGCAAAGATAGCAAGGCAGTCCAGGCGCAGCAGATTACGCTGAGCGGGGGCAAGCAATATCCGCTCAGTCGGGTGCGTGGGACGCTGTACCTGTTAATGGCATCGCCAGAATATCAATTGAACTGAATGCAAGGGGTGAGCAATGAAACTTACACGTAGAGCAATGTTGCGCGATGGCATGCTGATTGTATCGGCGGGAATGGTGATGCCGTCAATTTTCACGCGTGGGGTCGCCTCGGCCAAAGCGATGACTTTAGAGGGATCGAGCTTCTCGCAATCTGCCAGTGATCGCACGTTGATTGTGGTACAGATGGCAGGTGGCAACGACGGACTCAATACCGTGATCCCGTTTACCGATTCGCTCTATCGGCAGATGCGCCCGACGATAGCGATTCCAGAGGCGAGTGTGTTGCAGCTTGATGGACGGCTGGGCCTGCATCCAAATCTGGCACCCTTGAAGAAGCTCTGGGACGCCGGGCATCTCGCGGTTGTAGAGGGCGCTGGCTATCCCAATTCCAGCCTATCGCATTTCCAGGCAATGGATATCTGGCAGACGCTTGATATGAGTGGGAATGGCAGTGAGGGTTGGCTAGGCAAGCTGGTCTCTGGCTGGGTCGATCAGGATGGGCATCCCTTTAAGGCGCTCAACATCGGCGCGCAGACCGCACAGGCGCTCTCTTCCATTAGTTCTCCGGTGCCGTCGTTGACGAATACTAAAAGCTATCGTCTGGGAACTGATCCAGCAGATCAGGATGGTGGAAAAGGGCGGCTTCAGGCGCTCATGAAGCTTTATAATTCCTATCCCAAAACGTCTCCCTATGCGGCGTTGCTGGATGCGACAGCGCTCGATGCGCAGGATGGCAGTCGCCAACTGCACACCGCCGATATGCAGTATCGTCCATCGGTGACGTATCCAAAGAATTCGTTTGGGGCTGGCCTGCAAGTGCTGTCTGAAGCGATTGTGCAGGGGCTTGGCTTGCGCGTCGGCTATATTACGCTGGGCGGTTTTGATACACATGCCAATCAGAAAGAGACGCATGATGCGCTCATGAAAGCGCTGGCCGATGGTCTTTCTGCCTTCTATACCGACCTGACCAATCACGGTAAGGCTGATAATGTCGTGGTTCTCACCTGGTCCGAGTTTGGGCGGCGTGTCCAGGAGAACGGCAGCCAGGGAACCGATCATGGGACGGCAGCGCCGATGTTCGTATTGGGTAATTCTGTGAGCAAAGGCATTTATGGAGAGCCGCCGGGATTGAACAATCTCGATAACAACGGAAATCTGAAATATACGACTGATTTCCGCTCCGTGTATGCGACGGTGCTTGATCGCTGGCTTGGAGCATCCTCGAAAGATGTGCTTGGAGGCTCATTTGGGGGGCAAAACTTCTTGCCGCATCCTTAGTCCACGCCTCACTTATCGCCCGCGCAGGGATTATCTCTGCGCGGGTTTTCTTATATCACTGCTTTGCTATAATATGTTGTGGATGTTCTTGTGATTGCGGTAAAGTCGTTCGTCGTTTCCCGATTGATCGGGAGGTGTCACTTCCTGGTTGCACTCCCTCCCGATAATGAAAAGTTCCTTTCATAATCGGGAAACGACGAATGACTTTACTGGATTTGTTTGTATACAGTGGGAGCAAAAATTATAGCTATGGACCAGATAGAGAAAAAACGTCGTTTCCGATCAGTGCGGATTGGTACATTGATTGCCATTGCAGTTATTATGCTGGCCGTCATTATGGTATTATTTTATGCGCCGCCGGAAGGGGAGACAAATAATGTCAGAGGAGACGCTGAAATAACACCAACGGTTGGCATTACCAATTTAACGGAAACATTGAAGATCAATCATACCTTCCAGTATAAAGATATCGATATCACTGTGTCGCAGGCAATGATTGCGACGAAGTTTTCGGATGATAAAAACCGCGCCGGAAAATACACTATTCGGGTGATGGTCCAAACGCAGAACAAGGGTCAGGAGATTATGGGCGTTGATTATGCCTCGCTTGCCCATCTGGTGTTGCCCGATGGAAAGGTGATCGGGACGAAACGAGTTTCTGTGAAGCCGCTGGAGATGCCCAATCAGCCACAAACCGGCTACTTTGATTTTCCCGTCGATACGCAGGTGTCCCTTTCCTCTCTCTCGTTGCGTTTTGATACCGCCACAACCGTTCCCTTTGGGAAGTAATAAACAGGCAGCTGGTCAATCTTCTTCGTGGGGCGCGCTGACATGTTCTACGCGGTGCTGCACATCCATGAGCGCCTGTTGACGTGGCGTGGCGATTGATTCTGCGCTGGGGAGATCGTCGCTCTGAAGCAGATCTTCGAGCGTGAGATAATATTCTACCAGGGCGCGCTCTCCCTGTGTCGTATGGGTAATGCACTCATCCAGAAGCGCCTGAGCCTCTTCATAGGTATTCAGGCGTTGCTGTGCGCCTTCCATCTCCTGCTGCGTTTGCTGCACACGCTCCATGAGGCCCGTCCTTTCGCGTCTCCTGATCCGTGTCATTTGCGGTTCGTCCTCCATCAAGCGTTGGAGCGTGAGGGCGGCCTCGCCAATTTCGATGCGCGTCTCATACTGACGACGCGCAAGCCAGGCACGAATGGCATGGAGGCGAACGAGAGGGCTGGCCCCCTCTGGGAGACGCAGGTTATCGTCAGAAAGCAGCTCATCACTGCCAGTTTCGGTTTCTTCCTCTGAAAAATCGTCATCAAAACTCATAGATAGCGCTCTTTTTCTTTCTCGTTCAATTATTAGATAGCGTATTTTGTTAGATTAGCATATGGATTCAAGGGAGGTCAAACAAGGAGACACAACTTGCGTGGATGTAATTATAGATTTTTAACAAAGTAAGCCTGGAGTTCGTAGTCGAGCGATTTATCGCGGTGGTGAACCACATTTCACACGGCTCCACCGCGATAAATCGCTCGACTACAACGGTTTGAGATTAGCCTAATGCTTCTTTGCCAGCTTCGACCGGCTCGGCTCCCACTGCCTCGTCGTTATAGTCGGCGGGAGAGGTGATGTCCTGGCCTCGTTTGGCTCCAATGGCCTCGAAGACCGGGGTAAGGATGACCGAGAGGACGAGATTGACGAGCAGCGCGGAAATCGCCTCGTACACTGGTGGACTAAGGACCAACCCCGCGATAGAGAAGGGGGCGACCGTCGCCGTGAGGCCGGTGGCGATGAACATCCAGGTGCCGCTAATCATTGCGACCGCCCAGCCAATCAGCAGCGCCCAGCGGTTGAACCAGCGGGTATAGAGGCCCAGGAAGACCGATGGGAGAGTCTGCAAAATCCAGATGCCGCCGAGCAACTGGAAGTTCAGGACGTATTGGGTGGGAATGTAGACGATGAACAGCAACGCGCCAAATTTGACGATCAGCGAGGTCAGCTTGGCAACCTGCGATTCCTGCCGGTCGGTTGCGTTGCGGTTGATATACTCTTTGTAGATGTTGCGCGTAAAGAGGTTGGCCGCCGCAATCGACATAACAGCTGCCGGGACCAGCGCACCAATCGAGATGGCTGCGAACGCAAAGCCAGCGAACCACGATGGGAACACCGCGTTGATCAGAGCAGGGATCGAGCCGTTATTGCCAAATCCCTTGAGCGGGGTAACTTTGGCGGCAATCGCCATGTAGCCCAGTAGCGCCAACAGGCCCAGCATCAGCGAGTAGATTGGCAACAGCGCCGCGTTGCGCTTCACGACCTTCGGGCTGTTGCTGCTCAGGACGCCCGTCAGCGAGTGGGGATAGAGGAACAGCGCCAGCGCGGAACCCAGCGAGAGGGTCGCGTAGGCCAGATATTGCTGTGGATGAAGGTTGTCGAAGAACTTGGGATTGGCGAGCGCCTTCGCATGTGCGGCATTGAAGATGGCATCGAAGCCGCCAAGCCGGATCGGGATGTAGATAATCGTGGCAAACAGGACGATGAAGATCATCACGTCTTTCACCAGCGCGATCATTGCAGGGGCGCGCAGGCCGCTGGTGTAGGTGTAGGCGGCCAGGATGATGAAGGCGATGATCAGCGGAATATCGACATCAAGGCCGAAGATCGAGGTCGTAAGCGGTATGCCAAGTGCCGCCAGGGACACCTGAATACCGAACATCTGGAGAGCGATATAGGGCATGGTTGCGATAATACCGGTAAAGGCCATCGCCAGAGCCAGCGATTTGCTGCCAAAGCGACCTTTGACGAAATCGGATGCGGTGACGTAGTTGTGCTGTTTGCAGACAGCCCAGAAGCGGGGCATAAGCAGATAAACGAGCGGATAGACGAGAATGGTATACGGGACGGCGAAGAAGCCGTTGAGCGCCCCCAGGCCATACATAGCGGCGGGGACCGCGATAAACGTGTAAGCTGTATAGAGGTCGCCACCCAGCAAGAACCAGGTGATCACTGTGCCAAAGCGCCTGCCAGCCAATCCCCATTCATGGATGAGGTCCAGGTCGCCTCGACGCCAGCGCGCCGCTATAAATCCCAGCACGGTCACAAGCAGGAAAAAAAAGATAAAGACAGCGATTGCATCCCACTGCATCTGTGAGGTCTCCCTTCATAAGTAAGGATACTGTTTGCAATGATTCCGGCAGATGATGCACAAAGATGAAAGCCGGATGAACAGCTAAAAAGGCATTGTGACGCCGATGTATTTCAAAAACTGGAACACATCGATACGCTGGCTCAAGCTCCTGCGAAATAGACAACGGCAGTGATGATGGCCGTTATAATGATCCAGAGCAACTGAAACCAGTAGAAGAAGGGAAAATCGAAAAGGGTTGGTCCACCAGAGCTATAGAAGGCGGGCCACAGCAGCACAATGAAGGGGATAATGAGTAGCCAGCGGAGCCAGTAGCGGCCCCGGCGTTCACGACGGGTAATCATACCATGTCTCCTTCGATCATGAGTTACAGAAGTTGATGGGAACAACTTGATGCAATGACCGGTGTGAGCGGCGACAATGCCTGCTCATCCTAATCCTATGTTATTTTAGGGGAGATGTCAATTGAGTGGCGCAATATTGCGATATTTCGTATAGTAATGTATTTCGGGTCATAATCGAGCGATTGCTCTCGGTAACTTCACGGGTGATTCGAGCTACCGAGAGCAATCGCTTGGCATGGCATTCTTGGTTTATTGCACTACATTCTATGTGATAGAAAGAGGGCATTATATGTCTGCACAACAGGTACGTGCTGTCACATTGAACCTGTGGGGCCAGAATGGAGCGTGGGCGGAGCGTAGGGCGGTGCTTATTGATGGTTTGCGAACGCTTCGGCCTGACCTGGTAGCGTTTCAGGAGACGATCAAGACCGATGAGTATGATCAGGTGATCGATCTGCTCGGCTCAGAGTTTCACATTGCTCATCAGGTTGGTCGAGATGCAGATGGTTTCGGCATATCAATTGCGAGTCGCTGGCCTCTTACGGAAGTGCAGGAGGTGGACTTGCACGTGACTCCTCGAACGGCAGATTTTGCCTGTACAACTCTGGTGGTAAAGATTCGCGCTCCCGATCCTATTGGGATTGGCCGTTTAGAAGAATCGACCACATTTTTGTGCGTTACGGTGAGCATGGCGGACCGACGCTCGCCATTGCTTCCTGCTCGCGCATCTTCAACGAACCAATCAATGGTGTGTGGGCAAGCGACCATTTCGGCGTTGTCGCAGACCTCGCGCTACCCGATGCTACAGATTAACCCGATCCCTTGCTGGGCGGCGAGATGTACTGTTGAGAGAAAGGTGTCGGCGTGCAAGGGGAGAACCTCATCGAGCGTGCGAAACGTGGTGCCGGGCCGCTGGTGGAAGCGCTGATAGTCGATCACGGCGAGCGCTTGATGAGGAGGGTGTACATCGCGCAAACAGAGGGAGAGTTGCAGCACTTCTTCAGGGGTGAGATAGCCGGAGTAGGAGGCGAAGGGCGCTCCAGGCTGATAGCCGAAGGGCATACAGCGCCGCTCACAGGCCAGCAGCTCGAAGAGGACCATTGCGCGTACAGCAATCGTCGCCAGCCAACCGCGTATCTGCAACGTTGCAGGCAGGCGACCAATCATCACGCCAATAGGTCCGACGCTGACATCCTCAACATCCTGTTCCATCTCCGAAGCTGCATAGATCGCCTCCTGTTCCTGCGCCTCTTCTGCCAGCATGTGTGCCTCCGTTTGATTGAGCAGGCGGGTGAGTTCGTGGCCAAGCTGATACATTGGGTGTTCTTGCGCTTTTTTGAAGAGCGAGAACCAGGGAAGGCAGTAGGTTTCGATGAGCGCGCCCCAGATCGTAGAAAGTGCCTCGGATGGTCGCAAGAGCTGGGGAGGATGGCGATAGATGTAGCGGTCGCTGGTAGCGGTAAACTGTTCGGGTGAGCAGAGATGAGCATACTCGCGCCGGGCATGGGGGCTATCGATCAGTTGTTTGACATATGCTCGTGCGCGCGGCCATGTGCAGAGCGATTGTAGAGGGACGGGTACGCATTGCTCTTCTCTGGCACAACGGGTCAACTGATACATCTGATAGAGAGGGTTTTCATCTCTATCTATCAACCAGTTGTTTAATGCTGGCATTACCTGTTGAGTATAAACCTGCCAATCAAAACCATGAATGCGTACAATCATCCTATTCCCCTCCCAAAAAGCTAAACTTTTTCATGCTTGTATCGTAATATTACCATCGTACAGCTACATGCGTTCATTTCCAAAGCAATAAGGCGATGGTACCATTGGGACTGCTGGGATTTGCTAATTGTTATAGCCGGGGCGGTATGATAGATATATCGGAAGGAGAAGAGTGCTTGTCAGGCCCGTTCTGAGGCTGAATGACCGGATATATTAAAGGTATTAACTTTACAATCTTTTTACAAAATTGAGACACTTCCGGTTTAGTAAAGCTGTATACTAGGGCCAAACATGTATGTAAGTCTCTGCGCCTGATTATACTAATTATATGTATATTTGAATGCTTAGGAGAGAGTCTTTGTATGTCACAACAACAAGGTTCACCGCAGCAGGTAGGTGCTGCAAGTCCATTACTTAATCTCCCTGGCCTCGGTGGAGGCGACCCCAACGATCCCGGATTGTTAGGCGGTCCCACAACGCCCTGGTGGAGACGGCGAAGCACAATCGTGATTGCCGCTATTATCTTACTGGTTATTCTGTTAGGGGCTATTTTAATACCTATATTGAACAAGCCAAAAACAGTAAACTATCAAATTCAACAGCCGAGGACGGATAGTCTAGCGCAGACAGTCACGGCCACTGGTCCATTGCAGAGCGCGATCTATAACCTGAACTTCCTGAGTACAGGCGCGGGGAGCGGCATTATTGACGAGTTGGATGTGAAGGTTGGACAGAAGGTGACGAAGGGGCAAACTCTCGCCAAGCTAAACAAAGTGGCGCTCCAGGATGCCTACAACCAGCAGGTAGCCGCAGTAGAGAACGCCAATGCCAATGTCTTCAATGCACAGGCGGCTCTAGGCAATGCCAGCAATTCGGCAAATGCAAACAACTCGGCTTCTCAGACACAGCTAAATGGCTCGAATAGCAATAAGAGTGCAGCCCAGAACGTTTCGCAGCAAACCATTGATGCCGATCAGACTGCGCTTGATAACGCTCAAACTGCGCTGGATCAGGCGAGAGCATCAGCTAATGCGACCAAAGCACAGGCTCAGGCACAGCTAAACTCTGATCTTAAAGCCTGTGATGCAACCCCAACGACGAGCAATAGTTCGTCGAGCAGCAGTTCGTCGAGCAGCAGTTCGACAAACACTAGCTCGACCAAAACGACGCCAACGGCAGTGCCAACAAAGAAGCCGTCTTCAACAAATACCGCGACTCCGACAGGGGGCGCTTCTATGGATACCAAACTTGCTCTTAGTAAGCTTAGTATTGAGGGCGTACTCATTTACAATGATACTTGCAAGTCCTTAGCACAGGCCAAATATAACTCAACAGTCGAAACCGCCGATACCAGTGTCCAAAATGCTCAGACTGCTGTTGATAATGCTGATAGCAAGCTGTCTTCCGATAAGGCTGTTGCCAATCAGACGAATGTTACCAATCAGAGTACCGTCAATAACAATCAGGCAGGCGTTAATACTTCAAAAGCGAATGGTGCCGTAACGGTACAGAGCGCGCAGACGAATCTTACTACGGCTTTAAACAACCTCAAGACGGCGCAGTTGCAGTTGGAGCAGGCAAAGCACAACCTCGACAACGCCACGCTCACGGCTCCTCACGATGGAACCGTCACGACCATCAATGGTACAGTTGGTAGCGCTCCTGGAACGCCACCCAATGCTTCCCAGGCCAGCACGACCACTTCGAGCAGCACGTTTATTCAGATCGTTGATACCGGCGTCTTGCAGGTCGTTGCCAACGTGAACGAGACCGATACCGCGAACCTGAAGGTTGGTGAGAAGGCTCAGTTCACCGTCAATGCGTATGGTGATCGCACGTTTACCGGCACCATCAGCCAGATCTCGCCAAACGGCCAGACCGTCTCTAACGTTGTTACCTATCCCGTGTATATAGATGTAGACAAGAATAGCGCGAAGGATGTAAACCTCTTCCCCGGTATGACGGCCAATGTGAGCATTACCGTCTTGCAGCGCGACGGCGTGCTGTTGATCCCGGTTGACGCGATCAACTTCGCTCGTCTTGCAAGTGGCAATGGCGCAACAGCAGCCAATGCTGCCGCCGGTGGTGGCGTGCCTCAGTTGATTGATCGCACAGCCGCGAACGCCGCAATGCTTCAGGCTCGTAAGATGCGCGAAACATTGATGGCAGAGCGTGATGTCTCGGCTGATAATCCTCTGCCCGCTATTGTCATCGTGAAAAATGCCAATGGGCAATATGTAGCCAAGCCCGTTGTATTGGGATTGTCCGATGGGACGAACTACGAAGTGCTGGATGGCCTGACCGCGCAGGATAACGTGGTTGTTGGCATCTCTGGCGGCAGAACCGCCACTGGCACTTCTGGTGCTAACGGCAACGGCGGTGGTCCCAACGGCGGCTAGCAGTTTGCTTGTAGTATAATAGTCGTGCTAACGCGAACATTTGTTGATCTGAATTGAGAGATCGTAACATGGCAAATGAAAACCCAATGCAGGCAGGAGGCGGCCAGCAGCGCCCCTCCTGGGCTGCCCGGCCAGTTCCAGATGCATCGGCTATCGAGAATCAGCCCACGCTGCCTGACCAGGCTGTGATACCACAGCCTGGTTCTCCTGCAACACAGGCTACTTTCGAGAACCAGTCTACAAAACCTCAAGCTGTTCTGACGCAAAATGAGGAAACTGTGCGTCCCAATGCCTCTGGATCTATACCGGTTATCTCTATCCGTGACCTCAGCAAGACCTATGTGATTGGCAAGAAGACGCGTGTTGATGCTCTTCGCGGCGTCTCGCTCGATGTCTATCCGGGCGAGTTTGTGGCGATCATGGGGCCGTCCGGGTCGGGCAAATCGACCTTTATGAACCTGCTGGGCTGTCTGGATCGCCCAACCAGTGGACAATACTGGCTGGCTGGTAAGTTGGTTAGTAAATTGTCGAGCGACGAACTTGCCAGCATTCGCAATCGGCTGATCGGCTTCGTCTTTCAGGGCTTTAACCTGCTGGGGCGTGCCACCGCGATGAGCAATGTTGAGTTGCCGATGGTCTACGCCGGATTGCCCAAAAGAGAGCGCGAGAGCCGTGCGCGTAAGGTGTTGACGCTGGTTGGTCTGGGTGGACGTCTGCATCACAAGCCGCCGGAGTTGTCGGGTGGTCAGCAACAGCGCGTTGCCGTAGCGCGCGCCCTCGTGAATGGTCCATCTCTGTTGCTGGCAGACGAGCCAACTGGCAACCTGGACAGTAGAACGAGCGTAGAGATTATGGGAGTGCTACAGGCGCTCAACGACCAGGGATTGACGATTGTCCTGGTCACGCATGACTCTAAAATAGCGGAGTATGCCAGACGCCAGGTGGCCTTTCTGGATGGTCGTATCGTTCGCGACGAACCTGTAGTAGCGCGTCGCTCCGCTCAGGATGAGTGGGCTGCATTAATAGAAGCCGACGCAATCGAGAGCCAGCGCCAGACGCAAGTCAAGGAGGAGACCCCGTAGCCACGCTTTCATAATTGGTGCATTTGCTAACTCTTCGAGGTGAGAGTATATAGCAAACCGGGCGAGGACAAGCCATCGCCCCTGCCATATACGCAGCTTCGAGGATAACACATGCAGGCCAAAGGCAAGGTATATGGCAGGGGCGATGGCTTGTCCTCGCCCGGTTTGTCAATGTAAGAAACGCATCAAGGAGGAGACCGTGAGCCGTTCAATGCAGCCGCCACCAGGCTCCGCGCCACAGATGAAGGCGAATCGCCCTGCGAATCTTTCTACTAATCGTACAATGCAGGTTGCATCACCTGCTGGAGTACCAGCGACACCATCGTCGCAGGCTGCTCTAGAGAACATGATGCAGCAGTTTCGAGTAGTTAAGCGTAGACCATTTAGCTCTCTGGGAGCAAATTACGGTAGTGCATTAGAGGCGCTTTGGGGCAATCGTACTCGTTCGTTTCTTACTATGCTGGGTATCTTCATTGGCGTGGCTGCTGTTATCGCGGCGCTCACTCTCACACAGGGCGTCAGCGCGTATATTGATAATCTGATCGGGCAGTTAGGGACGAATACTGTGATGGTCTTCCCGGGCGCGACCAGCAATAGAGGCGCACAGGGCGCAGGCACCGCCCAGTCATTGAGCGATCAGGACGCCCAGGATATTTCGCGCCTCCAACACGTCGTTGCCGTCAGTCCCGTGATTGTCGCTGGTGGCGTCCAGGCGGTCTATAAGGGGCAGAACTGGAATACCAACGTCAACGGCGTGAATGACAGCATGCAGGACATCCAGGGCTGGAAGCTGGCTCAGGGAACTGCCTTCTCCGCAGTTGACGAGCAGCAGAAAGCATCCGTCGCAGTGATTGGCGATACTGTGATGCACAATCTGTTTGATACGTCGGGTGATAACCCGATTGGCAAAGAGATTCGTGTACGCAATCAGTTGTTTCGGGTTGTTGGCGTCTTGCAGGCCAGCGGCAGTGGCTTTAGTGACGACGACGTGATCTATGTGCCATTCAGTACTGCTCAGCAACGTTTACGCAATACCACCTTCATAGATCAGGTTCAGCTAGAAGTAGACAACCGTAGCAATATTACTGAGGTGGAGACCGCTATTACCGCACTGCTCAGAAAGAACCATCACCTTCAAGCTGGACAGTCAAATGATTTTTCGACCTTTGACTTCACGCAATTTTTACAACGCGCTCAGCAACAGACCACAATCATGACGCTGCTCCTGGTGGGTATTGCTGCCATCTCGCTCACGGTAGGTGGCATTGGCATTATGAATATTATGCTCGTCTCGGTTACGGAACGGACGCGCGAGATCGGCATTCGCGTCTCAATTGGGGCGAAACGGAGCGATATCCGTAACCAGTTTCTTGTTGAAGCCCTGATGTTATGTATGATCGGGGCCGCGATCGGGTTGGTGCTGGGACTCTTGATCGGCTGGGTAGTAACGCATGCTACCGGCTTACCGTTTGTTATCACTGTGACTACTATTGCCATACCAATCGTTGTTTCTGTAGGAATTACACTCATTTTTGGTATCTATCCGGCAATACAGGCTGCGCGTCTGGACCCTGTAGAGGCACTGCGCGTCGAGGCTTGATGTCGGGTGCAGTTGAGTAGAGACTTCTCTGGAATACAAAGGTATATGGAAGAACGCAAACGTAGCATATGCTGTGCATGCGACAGCCAGATCAAGGAGGAAGCCGCGTGAGTCGTCCACCCCAATCTCATACCGAAAGCGATAATGTCAGGTCTACTACAGCCCTGGCCGCTCGTCCCTCCTCTGGCCTGACGGCAGCGGAACGTCAAACGACGCTGGAGAGCATGCTTCAGCAGTTTCGTATCAAGCGCAGGGGGGTGGGCAGTTCGTTTGGAACGAGCATAGGGAGCGCGTTCGAGGCGCTCTGGGGCAATCGCACGCGCTCGTTCCTGACTATGCTGGGCATCTTTATTGGCGTGGCGGCTGTGGTAGCGTCGATGACGTTAACGCAGAGCGTCAGCGCCTACTTTACGAATATTATCGAAGGGTTGGGAGCCAACACCATCATTATCCAGCCTGGCTCAAATAGCAATCGCGGCGTCGTCTCCAAGCAGAGCGAGCAATCTCTCACCGTCAAAGACGTGCAGACGATTGAGAAGATAAATCACGTAACCGCCGTCTCTCCGGCTGTGGTGAGATCGAGCCAGGTAGTATACCAGGGACAAAACTGGAAGACCCGCATCTGGGGTGTGAGCGAATCGTTTGCGAGCATTGAGGGCTGGGAGATCAACCAGGGCGTCTGGTTCTCGCAGGCCGATGATACGGGCGCGCAATCGGTCGCGGTGCTGGGAGATACCGTTGCGAAGAACATTTTTGGATCGAGCGGTATCAGCCCTATCGGGCAGAAGATCCGCATCGGCCAGGGGATCTATCGCGTGGTGGGAACGTTGACGCCCAAAGGTGGATTTAGCCAGGACGATGTTATCTACATGCCTTTCAATACTGTGATGAATCGTTTTGGTGGCAGGGCAAACGCCTCTGTTGATGGTATTCAGTTGCAGGTTGATAACGCGGATAACGTTACTGTTACGCAGCAAGCAGTGATCTCCGCGTTGGAACAGAACCATCATATTCGTGCGGGGCAACCAGATGATTTTCAGATCATCACTTCGGAGCAGCTATTAGCGCAGGTGCAGCAGGAGACGGCGATCATCTCGGTGCTGCTGGTCGGAGTGGCCGCTATCTCGCTGACCGTTGGCGGGATTGGCATTATGAATATCATGTTGGTATCTGTCACGCAAAGGACGCGCGAGATCGGCATTCGTATGTCAATAGGTGCGCGTAAGAAAGATATTCGCAATCAATTTCTGGTCGAAGCGGTTGTGTTGTGTCTGCTAGGTGGTGGTCTGGGACTGCTCGGCGGGCTGGCGGGCGGTGCCGCGATGTCCGCAGGCTTTGGGATGCCCGTGATCATTTCGATGGTGACGATCATTACGCCGTTTGCTGTTTCAACGGCGATTGCGCTACTCTTTGGCATCTATCCGGCGGTAAGAGCTTCGAGCCTTGATCCCGTCGTGGCTTTGCGCAAACCCAAATAACGTTATGCATAATGCATGCAAAAGCAAATGCAGGGAGAGATTCTCGATATTGCTCGCTATGCTTGTTGGCAGTGCAAATGAGCAGAAAAGCAAAGGTAGGAGATCTCTCCCGATTCTTATATGGAAGCATGTTTTGCGTGAAATGTATGTGTAATGGCAAATGATATGACAACCACAAAGGGTGTCGCGCGAAAAGTCCTATATCCTTTCAAGATGGACATGAGCTATGTTAGTCTCTATTTATAGAATTGTGTCAATGTAGATTTTTATGATTATGTTAGATTTTTTACGATTGAAATTGTATTATGGCGTTTTAATAGAGCGCAGATGAGGAAGGAGAAAAACAGGTGAGTCGTTCTATGCGCCCACGTTTGGGGCGAACTCAATTGCGTAAAACTTCTTCTCCATCTCTCTTGCCAGGGCATGAGTCGCCAGCATCTCCAGGAGAAGAGGGTGGTGCAGCGCCTGTGGCCCCCCGGAGGCGGTTCGTGTCAACACACCGCAACTGTCGTTTGCGCCGGAGAAGATGGTTCAGGCGCAAATAGTCCCGGAGCAGGTGGTAGAAGAGCAGAAAGTTCCAGAGCTGAGAGTAGAAGAGCGTGCTGAGGCGGTAGCGGCAATAGCGGATCAGCCAACGGGAGCGATTCCCCCGACCCCTGTAGTGCCGCATCCCGAGCTGGATGTCCCTCCTGAGACCGAAGCGGCTGAGTTGGCTCCGACCAGGACGACGACAGGTAGCATCCCTGTCTGGGCATTGGAGACGATTCCGATGTTCGCGCCTCGCCCTATGCCGCAGGTTGAGACGGGGAAGAGCAAGGACACGCCACTTGAGTTGATGTTGCGTGATCTGCGCGTGCGCAAGCCAAAGATCTTTAATATGCTCAGGACCAGCATAAGAAGTGCGCTGGCATCGATCTGGCTCAATCGCTTAACCTCTTCACTGACCACACTCAGCATCGTGATCGGCATCGCTGCGGTGATCGTTACCCTGGTACTGGTGCAGGGCGCGGGAGCATATTTCATCGATGTGCTTGTCGGGCTGGGTAATAGCTCTATTGTGATCGATGCTGGCACCTATAATAATGGCTGGGATATGACGAGCCAGCCTGTGCGCACCCTTTCGCAGCGCGATGTGCTGGAACTGTCGAAAGTGCAGCATGTGGAGGCAATCAGCCCGGTTATTAACCTGGATCAACAGGTGGGCTTTGATAATCAGAAATGGCAGATCAATGTGCAGGGAGTGTCGCCCACCATTGAGGACATGCAGGGCTGGCAGATGGAGAGTGGGCTGTGGTTGAGCCAATCGGATGATGCCGGTGTGAAACAGGTTGCGGTGCTTGGCAGCGACACGGCGCAGAAGTTTCTGAACGAGTCGGGGCTTGATCCGCTGGGAGAGAACATTACCATTGGTTCGCAATCGTATAAAGTAATTGGCATCTTAGCTCCACAAGGTGGATACAAGCTGGACGACGTGGTGTTTATTCCCACGAATACGGCATTATTGCGTATAAATGGCGTCAGAGGTATTGATAGAATCGAAATCAAGTTAGATAATACTACTGATAGCTATCTCACGATCAAGCAGATGGTCAACATTCTGAGAAAGAATCATAAGCTTGCGGTCGGTGGTCCGAATGATTTTCAGATCAACGCGACTCAGGATTTGATCGCGCTGACGCAGCAGGAGTTGCAGGCAATGAACATCCTGCTGATTGGTACGGCAATCATTTTGCTGGTAGCCGGTGGGATAGGCATTATCAATATTATGCTGGCCTCAGTAACGCGGCGCACACGGGAGATTGGTGTTCGTATTGCGGTTGGCGCGAGACGGAGCGATATTCGCAGTCAGTTTTTGATTGAGGCATTAGTGTTAAGCCTGGGCGGTGGAGGATTGGGTATGCTGGCGGGGCTGGGCGTTGGCTATGAACTCATGAAATTCATTAACGCGCCATTTATTGTCTCCTCAGTAACGTTTGTTATGCCGTTCGCAATAGCACTGTTTATTGGTATTGTCTTTGGCCTCTATCCTGCCATTCGTGCCGCGCGCCTGGAACCCGTCGTCGCGCTACAGGGTTCCTGAGCGGGCCGGGAGGAACTACTGGTCATTTCGGCTTTTTGTCTATCGTCTACGAGAGGATATCAGGGGAAATTCAGGGAGACGCCGCCCGATGGAGGGCTAGAGGGTTCCCAGGTCTCCTTCCCTATCCCTTACTGTGCAAGCGGCGAGAGAGACGAGAAGATACACGGACTATACCTCTAGCCTGCCATTATCAGGGGTTATTTGCTCCTTGACCACCCCTGAAACGTTGCATGCTCGCTTGATGCAACCTGTCGTAGCCGAGCGATTTATCGCGGAAAAGCGGAAGACCGCGATAAATCGCTCGACTACGACAAGGGGCGCTGAGTTCATCAAGCGAGCATGTGTAGTAGGGTCGTTGTGAAGAATCTTGTGGGGTAGCTGTGCTGCTCTGCGAGAAGGTCAAGGAGGACTGTGGGTATGAACCACCCGGTATCGTCGCCATCATCGGTGCCAGCCGAGCCGTCGCAACAGGAGCTATCGTTGCCGAGCATGTTGCGATCATTGCGTGAGCGCGAGTCACGGCCAATGAGTATGACTATTGCAAGTTACACCAGTGCCGTTGAAGCCCTCTGGATGAATCGTCTCCGTTCGTTGTTGACCACATTAGGGATCTTTATTGGAGTTGCCGCCGTCATTGCCGCTCTCACGCTCACACAGAGCGCGGGAGCCTATGTTACCAGTGTTATTAATGGATTGGGAGCGAATACCGTTTTTGTGCAGCCGGGCGCGATTCGTGAGCGAGGAGCCGTCCAGAAAAACGGTGCTCAGACGCTTACCGTGCAGGACGCCCAATCGATTGCGAAATTAACGCATGTTACTGCCGTTAGCCCGATAGTTTTTACGGGCGCACAGGTTATCTACAGAGGACAGAACTGGCGCACACAGATCAACGGCGTCAGCGCCTCATTTCAGATGATTCAGAACTGGGAGTTAAACCGGGGCTTCTGGTTCAGTGATGCTGACAACACGGCCGCACAACCGGTAGCTGTATTGGGGGATACGGTTGCGCAGAACCTCTTCGGGAACAGCGGGATTGATCCTATCGGGCAGAAAGTCACGGTGAGGGGACAGGTCTTTCGCGTGGTCGGCACGTTGATTGCGAAGGGAGGATTTAATCAGGATGATACGATCTTCATCCCATTTAATACCGCGCTTACCCGTCTGGGCTTCGGTGGAAGTCGAGGCATAGGGCAGATCCAGTTTGAGGTTGATAGCTCACAACATGTTGATACGGTTGTTCAGGCTGTTACAGCGAATCTTGAGCAGAGCCATCACACACGCGCCGGGCAGCCAGTGGATTTCCAGATCACCACTTCTGCGCAATTGTTGCAGCAATCGCAGCAAGAGATCCAGATCTTAACTATCCTGCTTGTTGGCGTTGCGGCCATCTCGCTCACGGTGGGCGGCATCGGCATTATGAATATTATGCTCGTCTCGATCTCGCAACGCACGCGCGAGATAGGGATACGAATGTCTGTGGGGGCGCGTAGGAGCGATATTCGCAACCAGTTTCTCATGGAAGCATTGCTGCTCTGTCTGCTTGGAGGCGGATTGGGGTTGCTTGGAGGGCTGTTGATTGGTGGCGGTGTGACCTCCAGTATTGGCATTCAGCCTGTCTTCACCGTCATGACGTTTGTGTTGCCTTTCGTCGTGTCTGCGGCGATAGGGATTGGCTTTGGCCTGTATCCCGCCGTCAAAGCGGCTCGACTTGATCCAGTTGTGGCGCTCCAACGCGGCACCACATAGGGAATCAGTGCGGGCATCTGCATTTGGCTGATATGATCGTTGGTGTATGCATGAAATCTTAGGAAATGGCCGAATATGGCAGGGGCGATGGCTGGTCCTCGCCCTGGCCGCAACACACGTAATATGGGAAGCACGGGCGAGGACCAGCCATCGCCCCTGCCATATTCGAGTGGCCCCATCTCATTTGCCAGATACCTATTGTTCATTCATCACTATTATCGCTGGAAGCACTTTTCGCAGGCTCTCGATTTGGTAATGCAAATATGCCCATTTGTGCCTGTCGCATCATGGCTTCGAGGAATGGATCGTCATGCAGGCTTTGAGAGGCATCTTGTGCATTGTCCTGTTCCACCAGATTGTTGACAACCTCCTCCGGCAAGTTCATGGTCAGTGGTTCCAGATCAGGGGTCGGAGCTATAGTTGTGAATGGAATGTCCTCCTCTGGGGGTGATGCCATAGTCTTGAATGGAATGTCCTCCTCGAAGGCCGATAAGATAGCGTCCTGGATAGGAATGGTTGTGTAGGAAGGGGATGGCGTTGCAGGAACTATCCCCAACTCTGCTTCTAGTTGTGATTCCTCAAGCGATATCACCCGGGTCTGTTGTATAGGAGCGGGCGGTAATCCAGCGTCTGTGGGCTGGTCTTCGACGGCAGGTTCCGCTGCCATAAAGTTTGGCTCAGGCTGCTGCATTGCTATCAGCATTGCAGGAGGGAGCGGTTCGGAAATTTGCATGGTGTAATTGGTTTGAGACGGAACCGGTGGTTGTTGTCCAAATGCCGCTTCAGCCTCCCTCTGAGCAATCCAGGGATCAGCAGGAACGACCGCCTGGTTTGCAAGAACACCATTCTGTTGCATTTTTTGTTGCTGTTGCCGCCGCAATAGCCATGCAGCCAGAATGCCAGCACATCCCAGAATAGCGATGCTTACGCCTCCTATAGGGAGGAGCATATTGGGAGAAGAATTTTTGTTTTTATTCTGTTCATTCGTCATAGTCTTTGTAGCATCATTTTTACTGGTATCATGCGAGGTATCTTGAGTTGCTACTGGTGTATTGCTGATCGCTGTAACTGTTGACGTAATAGATGGTGTAGGCGTTAGTTCAGAGGCCGGTTGACCTGCACCTGCTGCCGTTGTTGCTGTTGGTGCAACAGTAGGGGCCGCTACAGTAGGTGTAGATTTGATGCTTTTCGTGGGCGTCGGGATCGGAGTAGGAGCTTTTGTCGGCGTATGCGTAGGTGTAGCAGTGGGCGTATCAGTAGGTGTGGCAGTGGGCGTCGAAGTGTCTGTTTTCGTTGGTGTGGGTGTACACTTCCCCAGGAGCGGCAGGCAGAGAAGCTGACTATTAATGTTAGCTGAGATAATACCGATAAGAGAATAATGAGAAGAACTGTTTGTGTTTTGTTGATTGATGTGATGCACTGGTGTAGTATCGGCAAGAGCCAGTGTGCCAGCACCAGAAAATATGAGCAGAGCAAAGCCGAGCGCCGCAATAGCCAGTAGGCGCTGCCCTGTTCTGGATTGTTTGTTTCTCACGTTCTGCGAACCTCCCAGCGCAAGATATTGTTAGATTAAGTTAGATTGGAAAAATGAAAACAAGGAATGCAAGGAAAGGGGGCAATCCTGTCATCGCTGGCCCGAATAGCATAGAGCTGCGGGCACAATCCTGGCGACCAACCAGGAATATCACTTATGAATCAGTGTATGTGGATGTGACAGGGCGCGTCAAGCAAACGGCAAGAATGTACTACTAGTTTGATAAGAATAAATGTAATTGATCAGTATAATTGATGAGAATAGCGAGTTTTTAGCAGGTTTTTAGCATATATCATTCCCGCGCGAAGCATTTCTGGCCCTACCCCATTTGGTATATGCTGTAACGTCTCATAAAGACCAGGCGTATACAAAGTAGAAGCACCGCGAAGACCACCTGTAAAGGAGATACCTCTATGCTTATCAATCATGCGTCGTTATTGTCCCTGACGGATCGTCTGCGCCGGAAGCTTTCTTATATGTCAGTATCCAATCATAGACGAAAGCTTATATGTTCTCCTATTCTATTAGAAAACAATCTAGTTACCGCTTCTGAAATGGCAATGTTACAGGCGTTTTTGTCGTCTTATGACCATAATACCTATGAACATGCATATCGTATCGCAGGAACGGCTCTGGAAGTAGCGTACTCCTTGGATTTGACTGAGGAAGATGCTGGTCTGATATACCTCTCAGCATTGTTGCATGATATCGGCAAAGCCGCTATTCCAAGCGCCATTTTGCAGAAGCGCGGACCTCTGGACGAGGGCGAGCAGCAGGTAATGCGGCTACACCCGCAAATCGGGCAGCACATGCTGGCTCAGGCTGGTGGTGTTTTTAGTAGACTGGCTGATATTGTGGTGGCCCATCATGAGCGTTGGGATGGTCAGGGCTATCCTTTTGGATTGGCGGGAGAAGATATTCCACTGGCAGGGCGAATTCTCGCCGTTGTTGACTCATTTGATGCCATGACATCGGAGAGGGCGTATCAGGAGCCGCAGTCGATGGCTGTCGCGTATGCGGAAGTGGAACGGTGCGCCGGGAGCCAGTACGATCCGCGTGTCGTTGCTGCTTTTCTCAGCGCATGCGACACACGGACTGTTGTGAATACTGGCCTGATCGCTGCTCCCTTTGGCCCCTGGCTGGCTCGAACCAATGTCAGCGCCCTCTCTGCATAATATGTGAGCAGGCAAAAATCATTTGCGAGCTAGCTGTGATGGAAACTGATGAGCTAAGCGAAATCGCGCAGAAGATGCACTTGAATCGGCTGACGCAGCGTACGTAGCGCTTTGACCTCGATCTGGCGGATACGTTCTCGCGTCAGCTTAAAGTAAGAGCTAAGCTCTTCCAGAGTGTGACAGTATCCATCGTGGAGGCCATAGCGTAGCTCGATGACCTGACGCTCACGTTGATTAAGCGATTCGAGTGCTCTGGAAATCTGGTCGCGCAACACCTGATGGGTCACTACTTCCGCAGGGGCCGCCGCGTGGATATCCTCCAATGTATCTGCCAGATGATACTGCTCATCGTCAATGAGTGGCGCATCCAGCGATATAGGAGTTTCGGAGATACTTTGTAGCTCAACAACCCGCTCTTTGCTGAGATTGATCGCGCGTGCAATCTCTTCTGGAAAGGGATCGCGTCCCAGCTCTTGATAGAGTTGACGGGTGATGCGCTTCATCTTGTAAATCATCTCTACGACATGTACTGGCACGTGGATGGTACGCGTGTGTTCTGCCACCGCACGGCTAATGGCCTGGCGAATCCACCAGGTTGCGTAGGTGCTGAAGCGAAAGCCCCGTCGTGGATCAAATTTTTGCACCGCACGTATTAAGCCAAGATTGCCCTCCTGGATAAGATCGAGCAAAGAGATACCATGATTATTATACCGTTTGGCGATGCTGACAACGAGGCGCAGGTTTGCTTCTACCAACTGTTGCTGTGCAAGCATATCTCCTTCCGCAACGCGTTTGGCTATTTTCAACTCCTGCTCGGGAGTCAAAAGCGGGAAACGACCAATTTCTGCCAGATATTGTCTGATGGCATTTTCAGCTTCATTTTCGGTCTCCTCCTCTTCTTCCAGATAATCTTCATCTTCATCCTGAAATTCTGAAAATCCTGACTTTCCTCTTCCTCTCCCTGGCTTATGGCCTGAAGATTGAGTCACTGCTCTTTTTGTTAATGCTTCTTCACCCACATGTGGGTGGGAAGCCTGTTCTCCTGTCTCCTCTGTCATTACTGCTCTCTGCTCTGCCCTTCTTCCCTTTCTACCCAATGCTGCCGTTGGGTGTGTCGTTGCAGCTTTTTGCACTGGCTGGGCATATGGGATTTCTCCCTGCTCAGCTACTAATGATCGCCGGGTATCGAGACGATCTGTTGTTGTCGTCTCCATCTGATTGACACTGGCTACCATATACCTACCTACTCCTTAATACCTCAAAACCCATTCCACAAATTGGTAACCGGAGACGTATGATGCCGATAAACACTCTTATCGATGAAGAGAGCGATTCCAGCATCACTGTGTCCAATTATTTTTTTCGGACACATCCCCCCTTGCCATAAAGAAGGTGCAATATATGTGCCAATATAGAGTTGTAGGGATATAGATGCGAAAAATTCAGTATTGGTATGCCTTAATGCATTGAAATACCCGTTTTTTGTACTATCTTTTTGAAAATTTTTGCGGCTATTTCGCATATGCAGAGAACTTTTCGGGTAATCAACGGCCTGAGAACTGGAAATTTTTTCCACAAACTGTGGATATTTCCACAGTTGCTTCGTTCTTGCGCTTGCTTTCCAGGTTGGATGGTCTGTTATGCCCGCCAGAGATCCGAGTTGCCTGAGTGAGAGCGAAAAGAAATACGCATCGCGTTTATTTACCTGAATGAGATGAAGATGCATTGACCTGTTTCAAGTTGTACTATTTTGTTGCACTATTTTTCAGATAGAAATGCCAGGAGCCAGAAGATGCGTAGGTATAACGATGAACAACTCTACGTTCTCAAGCCATTTCTTAATGATGCTATTCCTCCTCGTGCTTCGGCACGCCCACACAACGGTATGAGAAAACGTATGGATACTCCTTTGCCCGTTTACGACATTGCCGACATTGATACTGTGCCACCTGTTGCTACAGCCGATATTTCTTTTCAGGATACTATCGAACAAAAAACGTGTCGGCCGTATCCTGATGAGGATGTGAGCAGTATCTATACACAGTATATTGCTGGGACAAAAAAATCTTTAAAGAGCTATTGGGATGCGCGCGAACCAATTCTGTTGAACCCTATCGAAAATATCCGCTGGTGGTTGCTGTATCCAGGCCGCCTTGAGTTTCTGCTCTGGGTCGGCGGGACGCTGCTCTTATTGACGATTACCATTTTGCTCACCCTCGTTACTATAATGAGCCTTTACACTTTTCATTAACAATTCTTTATGCAATGCCTCTTTCGATTGAAATTTATCTATTTATAGCCAAAATGATTAAGTTCAGGCGAAATGTTCATCTCCCTCGTCCTTCTATTCGGGGGAATAGATCTTTCTATCTCCAATTGTAGATCTATTGGCGGTAACAAAAAGGAAGGGTTTGTTTATAGCAGAAAGTCGAAAGGTAGAAGGTCGAAAGGTGGAAAATCGCAAACAAATTGTGACGAGTATGGTTGCTGCGGCAACCGTAATTATCAGTGCTGTGCTGGCGCTTGGAGTGCTCAACCCGATTTTACAGAGCGAGGCTGATGCTTCTGTGGCCGATTTCGCGATACCTGCCGGTGCTGACCCCTGGGGGACCGCATTTGATAGTCAGGGGCATGTGTGGGTAGCGCTGCCGGGGTGCGATCCCTCGCCACAGTGCCCGGCTGGGACGGCTCCCGGCAAGATAGCTGTATTTGATCCCGCGACAAAGACCTGGATCAAAACAATACAGTTACCTGGCGGTTACGGACAGCTGCTCTTCCTGGCATTTGATAGAAACGGGGCCATCTGGTTCCCTATGTTGAGTACCAATTCGCTTGGGGAGTATGATCCTAATCAGGATCGCTTTCATCAATGGACCGTACCAACGGCCAATGCCGGCCCCTGGGCTGTTGCTGTTGATAAGAGTGGTATCGTCTGGTTTACTGAACATTACACCAATCAAATTGCATCATTTAATCCCACCACGCAGACATTTAAAGAAATCGCGACTCCAGATGCGAACAGTCAACCCTATGGCATTACAGTTGATGCTCAGAATAATGTCTGGTTTACACAGAACGTTGATACCGTCGCTGCTATTGATGAATATACAACGGCTGGTGTTCTCAATGTCTATAAAGTGCGCAATACCTCCACATCCGGCACCGGTTTGACGCCTCATATGCTCACCACTGATGCCAATGGCAATATCTGGTGGTCCGAAGGGTGGGTTACGATGGCTGGGATGTTGAATGTCGCACAGGCGTCTCCTGGGACAAATAATGGCGTTACCGAGTACAATTACACCGGGTCGGGCCATACATCGGGGATTAGCGCCAGCCCAGATGGTCGCATCTGGGTAACAGACTCGTTAATGAACGTCGTTGGGTATATTCCGGTTGGTGGCGACTCTTTTACATTTTATAATGTCCCGGGCAATCATCCGCACGATGGGTTAAATGTGGATAGTCAGAATCGGGCCTGGTTTGATGAGGAGTTCTCCAACGCGCTGGGACTGGCCCTGCCTTCGGCAAGTGTGACCCCAACAGTCACTACGAGCACAACGATTACGTCCACACCGGCACCCGGCACAATTCTAGGACAGGATACGTTTCAACGCACCGATCAGCCGCTCTGGGGAACCGCTTCTGATGGACAGAAATGGGGAGGTGATGCCAATAGCTCCAGCGCCTTCTCCATTGTTGGCAATATGGGCCAGATCGCGAACGGCACCTCAGCTTATAACGCGGTGCTTGGTCCATCTGTGCCTGATGCAGAGGCACTTTTTACCGGTTCACTCAACAATTTTGCGAATGCCAATCTGGGCGCTGTCCTGCGTTGGAAAGATACCAATAACTGGTACAAAGCTTATATCAATGGAACCAATCTGATCATTCAATCGAAGGTCAACGGCACCACGACCACGCTGAAATCTGTTGCCTTTCCTGCAACCGCTGGAACTGCATACAACGTTCGTTTCAGAGCTGTAGGAAGCGCTCTTTCCGTGCGCGTCTGGCAGACAGGCACGACGGAGCCGAACATCTGGCAGGCGAGCGTGAACGATTCCGCGCTGGCTTCGGGTCAGGTTGGTATGCGGATACAACTGGCGAGCGGCGTTACGGCGAAGATCACCTCATTTTCTGCCAGCGTGCCGGGTAATACGGGAACCGCCACAACCACCCCAACGGTGACTGCTACCACCACACCATCGCCAACAGCGACCCCGGCTCCTGGCACCATTTTGGGGCAGGATACGTTTCAGCGCGCCAATCAGTCTTTCTGGGGAACGGCCTCTGATGGGCAAACCTGGGGAGGCGACGCCAATATGCTGACAAACTTCTCGATTGTCTCCAATGCCGGTGTGTTTGCCAATAGCAATACCAGCAATAGCGCAGTGCTGGGACCAACAGCCACTAATGCTGAAGTTGTACTGAGCGGATCGATCAGCGATTTTACCAATAACAACTTCGGGCCGGTTGTACGCTGGAGCGATGGCAATAACTGGTACAAAGCATTTATCGATGGCAGCAGCCTGTATATCCAGAAGAAGGTGAACGGGACGACAACCATGCTCAAATCTGTGCCTTTCACAGCCGCCCCTGGTACCTCGTATATGCTGCATTTCAGCGTCTCCGGCTCGACGTTGAGCGCCAATATCTGGCCGTCCTCCGGTACAGAGCCATCTGGTTGGATGGCCAGTACTACCGATAGTTCGCTGACAGCGGGCCAGTGTGGTATCCGACTGTTGAGTCAGAATGGGGCTACCACAACCATTACGTCGTTTGTTGCCAGAACGCTTTAATCAAGATGCTGTCACAGAAGAGGTAAGAGTGCCGAATGGCATCCTTACCTCTTTTCTTCTATTAGATGAGGAAATCGATCTGAGATATGCTCGACGCGTATGTACCAACGTGGTACAATAACTTCCATTGGCGTTGACCCCGGTCGGCGCGTCTTAACTCCTAACGGGATAAGGAGAAAGCTTTATGCCACGAGGACGCAAAGGGTCTCCACAGGAGAGTGTGGATAGTATTTTGCTGGCTCTCAGCCGTCGTGATGATATAGATCCTGAAACGTTGTCGCATTATTTTGAGCGCCTGGATGAAGAGTGGTCTGAAGGGGCGCGAGAGAAGGTAATTCATTTGTTGCGGGCCAGTGATCCATCGGCCCATGCTGCCGCCGTGTTGATTCTGGCTGAACTGGCGACGGAAGATGATTTAGAGGAACTGGAAGATTTTGTCACCGATCCAACCGTGAGCGATATGGCAAAGCTTTCTCTCTCCCCAATTCTACGCGAATTGGGGTCAGAAATGGCCGATGATGGGATCATCGAGTATCTCAATGATCCTGCGGGGGCGATGCAGCAAATGCAGATGCGCCTGCTCGAACTGGTGGGGCAGAGTGAGATGGGCATTGAGTCGATTCTGGAAGATGTTACTTCGATGCCTCTGGAACGGCGACTGGCATTTGTCTTCTGGTTGGGGAGCAGCAACGATCCGCGTGCCGCGAATCTGCTCATCCCTTTGCTGGAAAATCAAACGGGCAAGGTGGCGTCGGCGGTGATCGAGGCCCTCGAACGTCTGGGGCCAGTGGCGATCCATCAGACAATTCCCGCCTTGAAGCATATGATTACTACCAGTTCTAATCGTGCACTCAAGCAGACAGCGCGTGCGGCTCTGGGGCGCTTGACTATGCAATCGACGCCAGGAGCGGAGGATGAGGTGATGACGGGTGCGGGCCAGTTGTTGCCTCCCCACAAGGCACGAACCAGCTTTATTGATGGTTCCGGCTCTCAACTGGTGATGCTCTCCTGGGTACGCCCCGATGGTCTGCTGAAAGGTGTGAATGTGCTGTGCCAGGATCGGTGGGGGATTAAGGATTGCTATGGGCTGGATGAGGTTGAGATGGATCGCTGGGATGATCTGGTGCAAGAGTTGGAGCGTCAGGGTTTTGTCAGCTTCCATATTCCATTTGATAATGCACGCGCACTGGTGGCCGAGGCCCGCACCCTGAATCGGCGTACTCATCGCAAGGTGCCGGTCGCATATTCCATCTGGCGGCCCTTTATCGAGGCAGAAAACTCAGGCAAGCCAGATGTGCTCTCCCTGTCCACTATGTTAGAGCCGTTGCCATTGAACGAAGAAACAATCCAGTTGGCCCGGCGTGGCGGCGAATTGTATCAGATGTCGGAATTTATGTCCTGGATGTATGATCCATTGGAACAGGTAGAGCCATATATTACGCGCTATTGGAGCGCTCATCATGTCCTGGAGGGCGGCGCTGGCAAGCGACGTGGACGTGGAGGACGCAGAATGCAGTCCAGGGAGCCGGAACAGCAGGCGTTGCTTGAAGAGCTGATTACGGAAGCACTGGATAAGCTAGTTGATGATAAATGGCGCTTGTTGTATGAAACACGCCTGCGTCGTCAGGCTGCTTTATTTCACTTTACCAACCGCAAGGAGCAGGTGCCGCTCATGCAGGCCGTTGCCACCCTGTTACATCCCTCTTCTCAAATTCCGGTGCGCGAGCAGGCATTTGTACGCATGCTGATGCGCATCACGATTGAGCAGGGGCCGTTGCGCATGATGGTGGAATCGCTCGGCTCCGCTCAGCCCGGTTCGCCGATTAACCTCTTCGATCAAGACCACTAAGCACAAGCCTCATTCGTAGTGGAGCGATGTATCGCGTTGGTGGATGCGCCTGTGAAACCGAACCAACGCGATACATCGCTCCACTACGAATGAGGCTTGTGCTTTTGATTGTAAAAACTCGTTATCGCGCATGGGCGAGATTGCGCGATAAATCGCTCCACTACGAAACTTGCATCCTTTTTACCATAAAGGATTCATAATCAGGCCAGTAATCAGTTTGGGATAGAGGTAGGTGGACTTCTGCGGCATACGATCATCGGCCTGCGCTACTTCGCATACCTGGCGCAACGGCGTTGAGTTGAGCAGGAGAGCCGCCTGTATCTCACCCGTTTTGAGCGCCTGCCATGCCTGTTCGGGTTCGTGGGTGAAACGAACGTTGGTTCCAGCTGCCATTGTCGCAGCGTTGATGCCCAGGAGATCTTCGAGGATCAGGCGTTGAGCAACGGCAACATCCAGGCGATTCCAGGCAGGAGAGTGTTCGCTTGTCGCCATCTGGCGCTCTCCCTGGTCGTTGAGTTGCAGTAGAAGCGCTTGTTGAGGGGTTTGAATGACAAATGACGGGCGTTGCTGACCCGCCGCCACTAATTGTGTCAGTATGTCATTTGGCATTGCGGCTTCCAGGGGTTGCACATGGAAATAACGCGCCAGTTGCTCGGCTGAGAGGGCCGCGAGTGCATCGTCGCTCAGATTGAACAGGAGACGATGGGTTGGTAGCACGAGCCAGCCCGGATCATCGACATCGATGAGCGCCATCAGTGTGAAATTCACTCCATCGTCGGCGTAGAGGTCGCGTCGCTGTTCTCGGATTTCTGCCTGATACGCGAGCGCAGTTTCATAGCGATGGTGTCCATCGGCGATATAGAGCTGGCGTTCCGCGAAGAAATCCCGGATTAAAGCAACCTGTTCTGGATCGTTGATGGGATGCAGGCGATGCTCTTCTCCCGCCTCATCGACGATGCTGATTTCGGGCTTTGCCGCGTATGCGCTTAATAAACGACGCATTCGCCCCTGTGGATCTTCGTACATGCTCATAATCGGGCTGAAATTGGTGGAGCAGGCACGATACAGGTTCAGGCGATCTTCTTTGGCTTTTGCCAGCGTATGTTCATGTGGCAGCACAACCCGTGCGCTCCAGGGTTCCAGGCGCACGCGCGAGAGGAGACTGGTGCGCGTGTATTTTTGACCATCGCGCTGAAAGGCCTGTTGGTACATGTAATAAGCTGGCTGGCTGTCTTGCTGGATGACGCCCTGTGAGCGCCATTCTGCAAAGGTGGCGGCAGCACGCGTATAGACATTGTTGAGATTATTATCGTTTGTCTGCTCTTTACCCAGCTCCAGACGGATGACGTTGTAGGGGCTACGTTCGTAATATCGCTCCTGTGCCTCTTTACCGATGACATCGTAGGGAGGAGTGACAACCTGTGCCAGGTCGCCGACTAACTGTTGAGAGTAGCGGAGCGCTCGCAATGGTTGAACATCTGCCATACTAAAATCAACTCCTGTTTTTACATATAAAAGGTCTGCATGTGAGCAGACCTGATTTTTCCAACCGCGATTGTGAACCTTTCGCCCCATTATATCACTTTGCGGCAGCACTTTGAGGTGGCATTGATTAGAACTGCTATCCCCGCTTTTAGTGGGCAAATGGCTGTTGTGGGATGGACCTTTGTTGCGGCATGTCGGTTCGTCGGTCCTTTATTTAAGGGAAATAGAAAATATGTTCCTGGAAAGGGTTGACAAGGCTGGTGGCGCGTGGTAGTATTTGGCATAGAACAAAGGTTCAAAACTAAATATGCTCTCCCAACCCCCATACACTCCTCGATGCTCTCTCCGTACAGCGGTCGGGTTTCTCCTCTCTCTCCCTCCCGACCGCTGGGGGCGGCTGAGCAGGTAAAGATCCTCTCTCTTATTCTATCCACAAGTCCTAGTCTGGACAAAAATAAATTGACGCGTCGTGATACACAGTGTAGACTCTTCTACGGAGAGACTCTAAATTACTCTCTTCGTAGCGCTATTTGAACGTTCCAGGTGTGTTCTAACGGACAGAGGAGCTACCTGTTATGCTAGATAAACACCATCTCTCCTGAGATTTTTCTGCCGGTATCCGTCTCCTGGAGAATCTCAGTGAGATATTCTACCGGCGTAAAGCCTGGCATGTCGCCGGTATCGCTGTGTTGTGTGTATTTCGTTATGTTGGAGCGTTGTTGTATGCAAACACTTTCAGTAGATCGGCTCGTAGGACAGGTATTAGGGAATTATCGCGTGGAGCAATTGCTGGGGCGCGGGCGTTTGAATGCCGTATTTCTGGCACGAAATGTGGCGACGCAAAGCCAGGGCGCTCTAACATTGTTCACCATTCCTGAAAACTTTTCGTCCGAAGCTCGCACTCGTTTTTTGCGGCGTTTTCATAAAGCCTCAGCTGCCCTTACTGCTTTACGGCATGAGCATATCCTGCCCGTCTATGAGGGAGGCGAGTATCTTGGCTATCCCTATCTAGTGACGCCGTATATGATGAACGGTTCGCTGACCGATATTGTGAAGCGTAAAGGCCGCCTTTCTCATGAACGTGTGAGCGACATACTTGAACAAATTGTGGCCGGACTGGAGTATGCCCATAAAAAAGGGATCATTCACGGCACGCTCAAACCGTCGAATATTGTCCTGAGCGCGAAGCAGGCGATGCTGGTAGCGGGCTTCGGCTTGATGCATATCCAACAAATGCGCGGCGTCGAACGCAGCGATCAACCATACGGTCATCTCATGAGTGTTGCCAATACTCTGCTCATCGCTCCTGAGTATATTGCTCCTGAGATTGTGGAGGGGCAATATATTGATAAGCGCTCAGATGTCTATGCTCTGGGAGCGATTCTGTTCGAGCTATTAAGTGGTCAACCTCCGTTTACGGGATCAGATGCGCTGGCCGTGATTAAGCAACATGTAGAGCAGAACATTCCCTCTTTGCGCTCGCTCTGCCCCGATGTGCCGGTTGCACTGGAATCGGTGGTGAATCAGGCGCTTGAGCGTGATCCTGCCCGTCGTTTTCAGAGCGCCGGTGAACTGGCCGAAGCCTTTGATCAGGTATCACGAGGGGCGACTGGTGCTTTATATAATCTTCCTGGGAAAACGAGATCCTCATCGTCGCGCCCTGCCGCACAATTTTTGCAAGAAACTGCTGAGGAGAGTACAAGCAGTACGAACAGCAAAAACTGGCAATTTACCCCGCCAATCGTCACCGGCAAAGTACCCGCTTTTAAGCCCGCAGCAAAGCAGGAGAGATCTCCAGCAGCCTCAACGCAGTCCAGACCGCGAACGCGCGAGATTGATCATCGCTCAGGACAGCCCAGGATTGCGGCAAAACAGATACCAGCAACAGGCAGTACCACCCGTTCCAGTTCTAGAGGTGTCCAGAAGCAGATGCCTGCTGTGGAGGGACAGGAGATATGGTCTGATCCTGGAATTGTGCATACGGAAGACATTCAGTTTTCAGCGCCAATTCCAGCGATGCCACCCCAGGCGCACAAAGTGGAGACGACGGAGGACATCAGATTTTCAGCCCCGCTTCCAGCGATGCAACAACGCGAGATGGAGAGAAGAGAAGAAGATACAGAGCCTCCTGTAAGGTCGTCTCGCTCTCAGGTGCGCAGAAATGGAGAGGATGACTGGTGGCAACAATCTCAGGGTATGCAACTGCCGACCGAGATAGATGATCTCTGGTCCGCGGCTCCGATGACGGGAACGCTCAAAAATACCCACTCTCTTCAGGGAAGCAAGAAGAAGCCAACGCGTGGTGTTTCGCGCAGAAGCGTTGTGGCTTTGCTGGCAACAGGAGGTGTTGCGGCAGCTGTTGGCTTCGTTGCCGTCAATAATTCGCGCCTGATACAGATGGCATCTGGTGCTATGCAGCAGGCAAATACGCCAACAGCAAAAACTGGTGGCACCGCGAACACGGGCAATCAAGGAGGGCAACAGGGGAAGACGCCCGCAGGAGGTACGCAGCAGAACGGGGGAAAGACGGCGAACGTCATCGGAACAACGACCCTTGCCACCAATTCTTCGGCTGTTTTTACCAATCCAACCGATAAAAAAGACAGCGTGCTGGTTCACCTGTCTAACGGCAATTTTGTTGCCTATGAGCGAGCATGCACACATGTACAGGTCAACGTCAACTATGATCCGGCGACTCAATTGCTGGTCTGCCCCGCTCACGGAGCTATTTTTGATCCAGCGAAGGGCGCGGCTGTTGTGCAGGGACCGAATGGAGAGGCTCCGACCTCGATCAAATCGCTTGCCAAAGTACCTATACAGGTAAAATCGGATGGAACGATTACGACGGTCTAAAAAGGCGCAGAACTGGCGCAGACGGAAGATTTCATATTACTATATAGTTTGATCTCGATCTCGAAAAAATGGTACAATCGCTACAATGGGATAACCAATGATGTTTGCCCGACTATATTTCTACAATGATGTATACACAAAGTAGTACGCGAAAAGGATTATTTGTGCATGACTCCAGTAGCTGTTACGTACATTGGGTTCGTTGTAGCGATTCTGATACTGCTGTGGGGGCTGTTTGTCGTGGGGAAACGCTATTTTGTGCGCAGAAGAGATGTAAGCAGTAAAAATATAGGTGTCTGGGTTCCGTTGAAAACGACGGCAACAGAAAGCCCTGAAGATTCATTCGCTGATCTTGATGAGGACGATCAGGATGAAGACTCCAGGGCTGATTTGCCTACACGGGCCAGGCAGAATGGTCATTATTCAGGCAGTAAAAAGATGCAGTAAGAGACGATATTAGTCCTGGCGCTCTTGCAGCAGGCGTGTCACCTCTTCCATCACATCATCGACATTTAAATCTGGCCCATCGGTGGTGGTGTGTTGCTCTCCATTGGTGGGCTGCGCTATGGTGACGGATGTATTGCTGCCCTCCGAGGTTTGCTGGAAATACTCCTGTTCGCAGGCGCGTAAAGCTTCCTGCACGGTGGCATTTCCATAGATGATGCGTGAGAGCAGACTGTGATAGAGGGAGACTGTCTGCATCATAGCTCCGAAGGCGAGCCGGAACTGTTCAAAGGTGAGTGTATTGTTGGCAAGAGGAATGGTCTCTTCCAGGCGTACTTCGCCATCAACGAGATCGAGGCCAAATTTTCCCAGAGCAATACGGTAATTGACGGCCATCAATGCTTCAAGACATTCCAGACGTTTCTTCTCACCCAGCGTATTGAAATGTGGAACCACCAGCATGAGCTTTCTGACATCCCCGCTCTGTTGAATACCGACAACCATCCTCCACTGTCCATGTTTGCCATGAAATGCTAATTCGACAATTTCTTTTTCCTGATCCACACGTGCTAATTTTAACTCCATACGATTAAGATAATCGGTGAGCTGAGAGATGCTGAAGCCCTCTGACATTCATTGCTCCTTATTCTTAGGGTAGTAACTTGATAATTACAAGAAAAGCGTATATTTATTTCAGCCGTATGCTTATAGTCTAGTATAGCATATTCTTGAGTCCTGCTTGAAAAAGATATGTCAAGATAATTCATACATTGGATACTCTGCTTGCTTGTGAGGTGCTTGCCTGACAATTTAGAGGGAGATATTAGTTCGCTGCTACATCCCCCAAATTGGCTAGGGGCGAAAGTGACAAGTGGTGGAGGGAGTGTCTTTCAGGCTGTATCGTTCCGTTTGGTGCCATGTGTATCCTTTACATAGAGGGAGAAAATAAGCCTTTGTTTTGCGGCCAAAGGTCCATGCTGTTACCGACTCTGTTTTTAATGCGTATATCTAGATGTACTCACAGAGCGAGTCTGTTGGATAAGTGCCATCGTTTGAGGATGGCAGTAGTCCGCTATTTATTCATTGTTGACGAGATAATGTGCCGCATATCTTTGAAGATATATGCAAGAGGTGTTTTGCTATGGCGAACAATAATAACCAGAAGAAAGATTTGCAAGCGCTTTCTTTTGAGGAGCGCGTACAACTTGGCGCTGAAAATGCCGTGCATTGCATGGGTGTGACGGAGCGGGATAGGGTATTCATCATTACCGATTATCAGCGTGAGAGCATTGCTCGCCGTGTGGCAGCAGCTGTTCTGGCTCGCCATGCCGATGTTTCCGTCCATTTCCTTGAACACTATGGTGAGCGCCCTCTCACAACGTTTACCGACGAGTTGCGCAACGACCTCATCCAGGCGCGGCCGACCGTGTCCTTCTATATCGCCACCGCGCAGCCCGGGGAGATCTCCTTCCGCATTCCGCTGTTGCCCTTCCTGGCACAAGAACTCAAAGTTCGTCATGGACATATGATCGGCATAGATGAAAACCTGATGGCCGATGGCATGTGTGCCGATTATGATGAAGTGTTTCGTCTGACCAATCAAGTCTATGAGCTGGTACGACCGGCAAAGAAGATTCACGTGACCTCGGCAAAAGGGAGCGATGTCACAGCCACCTTCCATGAGAACTGGCACTGGATTCCCTGTCATGGGCGCTATCACGAGCAGGGCCAGTGGGGAAACCTGCCAGAGGGCGAAGTGTTTACCGCTCCAGCGACGGTGGATGGCGTGCTGGTGTGTGATGTGCTGGGCGACTACTTTTCTGAGAAATACGGTGTGCTGGAGCAGCCGCTTGTCCTGACAGTCAAGGATGGATACATTACCGATGTGTCCAGCGAAAATGCTGCTGTGGCCCAGGAGGTGCGTGATTACCTCTTCTCTGTACCCAATGGCAATAGGGCAGGTGAATTTGCGATAGGAACACTTACCAGCCTCAAACATCTGGTTGGCAATCTCTTGCAGGACGAGAAGATGCCGGGCCTGCATGTGGCGTTTGGCAATCCCTATCCGCAATTTACCGGGGCCGACTGGGATGCCAGTATTCACGTCGATGTCATCCCCACCAATTGCACTATTGAGGTGGATGGACGAATTATTATGCGGGACGGCGAATTTCTCTTGTAGTTCCGTAACTAAATGACGCTGACAACGTATTTATAGTATTGGTCGGTGTATGTCAACGAGGGCATGTGTTGCATGTATGTTTAAAAGCAACAAATGCCCTGTTGCATGTATTTTATTATTAAGGCAGGCGCAACAGGTAATATATTGCTGCATTTGCCTCTAGAAATAGAGAGCTAGAAAAGGAGCTATGCATGTCCACGACCAGGGGACAACATCTCATTGGTAAAATGCTAGGCTCATACGTACTGGAGAAATTACTTGGCTATGGTGGGTCAAGTGCAGTATTTCTTGCTCAACAGCAGGATTCTGATCGCAAGGCTGCGGTAAAGGTCTTTCTCCCACGTTCCACGATGGATGCGCAGACGCGAAAAGAGTTTTTCCAGCGTTTTTTGCGTGAGGCTGAAGCGGCGAGCCAGATGGACCATCCTAACATTCTTCCCATTTATTCGTATGGTGAGCAAGATAGCCTGCCATATATTATTATGCCCTATATGTCTGGTGGCACTCTGTCAGAATATGTGGCGAAATACGGTCGGCTCTCGCTACAAGATGTGCAATGGTATCTTGAACAGATTGCTTCCGCGCTCGATTATGCGCACAAAAATGGGTGTATTCACTGCGATGTAAAGCCGGCGAATATCTTGATTGATGATGAAGGGCATGTGATGCTGTCGGATTTTGGCATTGCCCATCTTGCCAAAGACGAGAAAGCGGTTGCTATGCCGAGAAATCCCGATGCGTTAATGGGAACGCCAGACTATATCTCGCCAGAGCAAGCGATGGGGCGTCCCATCGATGGGCGCACCGATATCTATTCGCTAGGCGTGACCGCCTTTTATCTGCTGGCGGGTCAGTTGCCTTTCATAGCCGACACCTCTATCGCGTTAGCTTTGATGCATGTGCATGAGCCGCCGCCAACCCTTGCATCTGTACGTGCAGATATCCCACCTGTTCTCGACCAGGTAATTCATACCGCGCTTGCCAAGCAGCCGGAGCAGCGTTTTCAGACGGCGACCAGCTTCAGCAATGCGTTTACCGATGCTGTCACGGAGGCATTGACGGTCGGCGAGCAGACGGCGGTTGCCTGTAAAGGAGGGACGAGCCTGCTTGAAAAGAATCGCTTGCTGGCACGTCTCTTACCATCGCTGGCGACGGTTGACGCGATGATTGCCGGTGATACCACAACTGGGTATCGCTTCACGAGAAAGCACCTGCTCGGGGCAACGTCTCTGCTGCTGGTAGTGGTGCTGGTCTCTGTCTTCTCTCTGAGTTATGTTGTGGCTCAATTTTCTGGTAAGACGAAAGGCGAGGCGCAGCTCCAGACGGCCAACAGCATTAGCCCTCCGCAGCGGAACTCTACTGATTTGTTGTCAGATCCCGATTTGTGGCCGACGAGTCCGACGCTCTTTTTTGATCAGCAGAAGCAGAGTTATCATATTGCCAACAAATCGCCGCAAAACGTACCGCTCATCTCGCTCTATCGGGGCGATACCTATAGCGATTTCCAGTTAAGCGTGCTGATGGAAGAGTTGCACGGTCCAGATGAGGCCTGTTATTATGGCGTCGTTTTTCGTTCAGCCTCAGATCAATCGAAATATTATATCTTTGAGGTTTTGACTGCCAGTGGAGAAGAGTTTGGCAAATATGCGTTCTGGCGCTATGATGGGGCAGGGAAGCTGAACCTGCTCGCCAACGGTAATGCTCCCGCTTTGCTGAAGGCGAAGGGGAAGAGTAACAAGCTCACGGTGAAGGCACAAGGGAATCATTTTTCTTTTACCATTAATGACAAGGCGCTTGGCACATCGTTTGCCGATCCCTCGAAATCAGCCTTAAAGCTGGGGCAGATTGGCCTCTATGTCGAGGCACGAGGCTCTGAGGTAGCTTTCTCGCAATTACAAGTGACGCCAATCAAAGCATAATCGCAATATTGGATTTATACGTAGCGACGACCCTGGTGGTTGTCGCGGTATTTGTTTGATAAAGCATCATTTACCGCGACAACCACCAGGGTCGTCGCTATGCATTTACAATGGGAATGGGTATGATGGACGCGTTGGGAAGAGCGCGTTGAGGACGATCTCAGTATTTGGGTTGGCCCAGACTTCGGGGAAGGCGTAGCGCAGATCGTTCAGGCTGCGATGCCCAAAGAGCAGTTGCAGGAAGACGAGCGGCGCAAAGCCACCACCAGCGTTGGAGTCGTAGACCGGAACGTTCCAATGCTCGGCTGTGGTGAGGCGGCCATCTGCAAACACCATGCGCAGACCTCCACGATAGAAATCCAGCTTGAGTTCGCCGCTATAACCCGCCACGATAGAACTTTCCAGCCGCTTTTCCAGCACAGGAGCAATCAATCTGAGAAATGCGGGCACATCGCGTACGCGGACGTACCATGCGTAAGGAGGCTCGTACAGTGGTGCAAGTGCCTGTCCCAGTGCATCGTAGGCTGGATGGGTACGACCGAGGGAGAGGCTAATCTCGCTGAGCGGCTCGTTCGTCTCCTGGTTGTGGGTGGGAAGCTGCTGGCCGTAGGTTTCTAAGCCGCGCAGGACGGATGGCATGAGAGCCAGCCAGTTGATGCCCGCGACGGTTTCCAGGATGCCGATTCCGATTCCTCGCCCCCAGCGCCTTGTGGAAGCCGAAAGAAAGCCCTTTGGCGTGTTTTCCGTGTCTACTATAATTTGAAGACCAGTTTTATCGCGTGGTGGTCTGGCTTTCCATGTAGCAATCTCGTATTCCCAGTAGTTGTCGGGCGCGAGTGTCCATACGATGCTGTCAGCACGGCGGCGCTGGTAGCATTGCTGGATGAAGGGAATGTCGTCGATGGTGGCCTCACGCAGTCTGTATGGTTCCTGCTCGCCTTCTTTGAGCCTGGGGATGGACGACAGATAAGTGACGCGCCTGCCCCCCAGATCGAGGGCATATTCATACCCAAACTGGCGATAGAAGTATGGGATGCCGGTAATGGCCTGAACGAGATGCCCTTCGGCCTCGCTGCGAGCGTGGACCAGCTCGAACAGGGAACGGATCAGTCCCCGGCGGCGATAGTTGGGGTCGCTGGCAACGATTTCGGGGCGACCGATGCGAAAGCGAATGCCCTCATACTCCCAATCCTGACGCCAGAGGCAGGTGCTGGCAATGATGGGGGTGTCCTGTTTGTTGGTATCCTCCACGACGCCAAAGTCCCCAGGCTCCATTAATGGGTTATATCCTGACATGATACGCCGCACCATATCGGCGAGGCTGTTATTTGGTTGTTCGTCAGCGTTGGAGCGGAAGACGTGGCCGATCAGTTGAGCGATTTTTTCGGTATCTTCGGCAGTAGACCAGCGCAATATGAGGCCGTCGCCTAGATCGCGCCGATACCGAGGTGATGCAGCGGTAAGCATGAACAAATCCTTTTTATTTGCACAAATTTCGAGTAGTAATCGAGCACAACTATGACAAAAAGAGGGCGGACAGCGCGTTCCATCTCAAGGGAACAGAGAGAACGTGAGGGTGTAACCATGACACGTTCTGGGGAGAAATCTTTCCCAATCGTGCTATAATATGGATGACTATAGCTACTATACCGGGTCTTCTGGAGGGTTGTCAACCCGCTTATTTGTCCCCCAATGATGTACAGGGCAATTGACATCGTGTGTGCAACCCTCTATACTGAAATTGCCGAAAACAGATTTGAGTTGCTCTGTTAGTCAAGGCGTATGGAGCAGCTTAATAGGAGGATTGCTAGAACAATGACCTATGTGATAACCCAGCCGTGTATCGGAGTAAAAGATGCTTCCTGTGTGGATGTGTGCCCGGTTGACTGCATTCATCCGTCGCAGGGTGAAGAAGGATATGAGGAGAACGAGCAGCTGTTCATCAATCCAGATGAGTGCATTGATTGCGGCGCTTGTGAGCCTGCTTGCCCAGTAACCGCTATCTTCGAGGAGTCAGCGGTACCAGAAGAATGGAAGAGCTTTATTAAGATCAACGCTGATTTCTTTAAAGGCTAACCGAACAAGCTGGAATTATCCCAATCCCTTCGATCACAACTCATGGGGCGAGCGACATCTTTGTTGAGAAGATGCGAGCTTGCCCCATCTAGTACGCGCCAGTAGTATTTGCCGGTTTTTTTCATTTTCGCAAAGCTGTGATATAATACGTGTGCTACGTTCATGTTGTCGGCACACATAAAACTTCTTGATGGAGCGAACCCCTATGCCAATTACTCGACGCAGACGAGCTAATCCACCAGATCAGCCAGAGAATAACACCAATCACGTTGCTGAGCAATCCGAGGCGATTGTTCCCGCTGAGACGCCAACCGCGAGTGAACAGGTTGCCGAGACGCCAGCCACAGAAGCCCCCACAACTGGTGGGGAGCAAGGAAGCACGACTTCAACACCTCCCGCACGCTCAGAGCATGTGGCGTATCAGCAAGCGCTGCCAACGCCAGCCGCAACGAACGGTGATCGTGCAGAGCGGCAAGATTACACACCCAGCATTGAGCCGGGCCGCCGAACGTCCCGAGGCGAGCTATTCCGTCGTCCACCACAGGTTCCGGCATCGCCCACCCCAATGCCAACAGTCGCGTCAGCACCGTTGCAAGCGCCAACCCACGAGATCAGCCTGCCGCTGGGCAATTTGTTGCACCTTGCGTATAATCCCAGCTATACAGGCTCGGACGAAGCACGGAGCGCGTTGTTGCATAAGCTGGCTCACGATAGTAAAACGGGTGGTCGTGGACGCTGTTGGAGCTGCGGCTCGCTTGCCATTGCATACGATCATTGGAGTACTCGCAGTAAGAATTTCGGGGAAGTGGGAATTGCCTTCTGTGAGATCTGCGGCGTGTGGAGTGTGATGTAACTCAGCCAATAGATACCACTGAGTGTTCTACTACAGAGCATGTTTACTCCCTTTTTGTGTAGCGCTACTTGATCCTGGAACGAAGGAGTGAGCGACATGACGATGGGCCAGAATGCCCCTGTCTCCTTCCCTTGTCCACGTTGCGGTGGTCCTATGTATAAACCCGCCGGTAGCTCTTTTTACTGGCATGCAACGACGAATCATCCGCCGTGTAGCATTACCAGCGTTGTTGAATTTCCTGAACACTTCTCTGTTGACGTATCTCCGGTAGAGGACTCCAGCGAGCCGTTGCGGTCAAAGAATACTCCTTCTTGATTCGGCAGTTCTGTCAGTAGCGGTGTTACCCTGTTGCAACCAGGCGCTCCCATCTTTCGTATATACGTGGTGAAGGCATGCTCTTCGGCGTTGCTGAAGAGCATAGTTTTCCAGGAAAGAACAAACACAATTGGACCAGTTCTGGTATCTTATTCACCAGGAGATGGGGATACAATGTACAATTCGAGAAATAACGGCCCCTTTGGAGGGGGAAATGCTTTACGGTCGCGCTATCAGTATCAGACGCTGCCGTACGGCCAGGAAAGCACACAGGCAAGCGCCCTCATCAGTAAGGTAATGGGGTTGCTGGCCTTTTCCTTCATTTTTGCCACCATAGGAGCCTTTTTTGGCATACAGGTGGGGCTAGGGTTTGGGGTATCCCTCTTCGTGGCAATTGCCGGCCTGGTGGTGTTGATTGCATTGAATTTTTTGATCCAGGTGTCGGGCTTAAACCTGGTGCTGTTGTACCTCTTTACCTTTTTAGAAGGTCTTTCACTGGCACCACTATTAGGGGCTTACCTGAGCTTTAGCGGTGGGCAGGTGTTGCTCATGCAGGCATTTTTGATTACGGCTGTCACCTCGTTGGGTCTGGGTGCCTATTCCTGGACGACGAAGAGAGATTTCACGCGTCTGGGCGATTACCTGTTTTTCGGGCTAATTTTGTTGCTAGTCACGGGCTTGATAGGCATTTTTTTCCACTCAACAATCTTTTCTCTGGTCATTTCGGTTATAGGTATTGCCATCTTCTGTGGTTATGTACTATTCTATGTGCAGCGTGCAAGGTATATGGCCGATACAACGCCGAATGCCATTGGTTTGACGGTTTCGATCTTTATCACGGTGCTTAACCTGTTTCTGTACATCTTGCAACTGTTAACCATCTTGAGCGGAAACCGTCGTGATTAGCCAGCACGTGCGAACAGGTGGCTTGCTAGCTCTTCTGGTCTGACCAACGCCTATCTGTCATGGATGCAGAACCGGAATAGAAGTATGGTCGGTTTTGTTTTCTTGAGTAGATAGGATATCCAGGCGTCGATGTCTGGCTGTTGAGAAGAGCAGATACATATATCTGACTTTGGAAAGTGAGTTAAAATAATATGGGAACGCATGCCAATCTGTTTCATGTTGGGGATCAGGATTTTGAGGCCAAAGTCCTCAAGTCTGACAAACCCGTAATCGTTGATTTCTGGGCCGCATGGTGTGGTCCTTGTCGCGCCATCGCTCCAGTTTTTGAGCGTTTGAGCGACGAATATCAGGGAAAACTTGGTTTCGCCAAGATGGATATTGATGAGAATGGTCAGACCCCTCAGCGTCTTGGTATTCAGGCTATCCCAACGTTGATGATTTTCCAGGGCGGGAAGTTAATCGGTCGCATGGTCGGCCCTCATCCCAGCCGTTTGCAGGGTGAGATTGATCGTGTTCTGGCCGAACATGGTAGCACGAAAGCCTAAAAGTCAGAGAAAGTGAGTGACCTGGTACGAAATGTTGTGCCAGGTCACAAATTCGCCTCACTTACCACTCGACGCTTTTACCTTTTTGTGATATATTCTTCCCATATTCTTATTACCATTTATCCACTGTTGTATGGACATAAGGGGAACCGTAATGCCAACTCTTGAAAGATCAAATCCATTGCCGCTTTACTATCAGCTAAAAGAAGTGCTGAAACAGCAGATTAATGCGGGCCATCTTGCCCCTCATACTGCTATTCCCTCAGAGCCGGAACTGGTGGCTCAGTATCATGTGAGCCGGGCAACTGTACGGCAAGCGTTGACCGAACTGGTGCATGAAGGGCTGTTGTATCGTCAGCATGGCCGAGGGACATTCGTTTGTGAGCCTCGCGTGCAGCAACATACGCTCAGCGAACTGACCAGCTTCTCCGAGGAGCTGAGACGGCGTGGCAAGCGGCCCGGCGGCTTGCTATTTGTGAGCGAATTAGTGCGTGGTTCGCAGACGGTGCGTGAAGCCTTGCGTCTGACGGACGAAGAACAGGTCATCCGGTTGGAGCGTTTGCGTACTGCCGATGATGAGCCTGTGGGCTATGAGGTCGCTTATCTGCCCTATCCACGCGCAGCTGGCGTCTACCAGCGTGCCAAAGAGGTTGCCGATGGCTCCCTCTACGACCTGATGGCCTCTGAGGGACTGGTGCCGTACCTGGCTGAGTATAGCTTTAGAGGTGATGCTCCTACCGACCGTGAGGCCGAACTCTTGCGTATCGCCTCAGATGAGGGTGGTGTGCGATTGGAATGCACCACGTTTGATGAGACGGGCGCTCCTATTGCGTTCACTGAGGGCTTCTATCCCTCTGCACGCTATGACTTCCATGTGACGTTACGCGTCACCAAGTAAGATCATCCAGCGCAGCCTATTGACCATATGTGCGGCAAATCCTTGAACCTTGTTGTGTTTCCTGTACGTTGCGAGCTATGAATTGGGCGACAATTGTACTAGGATACACTGGGGTGGACGTGTTATACTAGCGAGGATTTGTCGCATATGCTTTGAGTTGATAAACCTGAACGGTAGACAATAGAAGAGAAGTGAGGCTACTATGGATGACCAGCAAGACGGACACGAGAACGCTAATCAAAATAGCGCCAATCAAACGACTTTTCCGCTCCATTTCGTGAAGCGCGAGGAGCTTGCACGCGATGAGCAGGCCTGGACTGATAAAGGGAACGCGGCAGCTCAGGAGGGCGATTATAATGCAGCTGCCGAAGCCTTTGAGCAGGCGGTGGCCGCTGACCCGCAGAATGCGCGCTCGCGCTACAATCTCGCCCTGGCTCATCAGTTGTTGCAGGAGACCGAGCTGGCTATTGCTGGCTATCGGCGCGCCATCGATCTTGATCCCGAACTGATCGACGCCTACATCAACCTGGGCAATCTCTATGGCGAGCTGGGTATGTATGAGGAGTCGCTGGAAACGTTTCAACAGGGGTTAGAGTTGGACCCTGAAAACGACGACCTGTATGTTAATGTGGGAGATGCTTATCGCTCACAGAATCTTTTTCAGGACGCGATTCAGGCGTACCGGCAGGCGTTGATGCTCAATCCCGATAACGTGGTCGCGGCTGATAATTTACAAGACGTGCGTGAGCGCGTGAACGACCAGTGGCGGCGTGTATTGGAACAGGAGCGGCGTATCGATGCTGATCCTGCTGATCCCGCGCGCTATGCAGATCTTGCCAGTATCTATCTCGATATGCGCCGCTACGATGATGCCCTCTCGCATGCCAATCAGATGTTGTCGTTGGACCCCGATGGACGGGCCGGATATGATATGCTGGCCGCCGTCTATGAGCAGATGGGTGAACGCGATCAGGCAGCCGAAACCTATGCGCGCATTGTGGAGTTAGATCCCAGTGATGCGGAGGCCTGGGAGCACCTGGGAACCTGGCGCGCTTTGCAAAATAATAGCGAAGAGGCAATTGCAGCCTATAACCACGCGGTCCAGCTTGATCCGCAGCGCGTCTCCGCTCGCTTCAGTCTGGCCGAGACCTATCTCGAAACGGAGCAATACGACAATGCTTTGCCGATCTATCAGTGGTTGGTTGAGCATAGCGAGAGCCTGTTGCAAGAGGACGAACTGGCAGCTGCTTATGCTGGTCTTGCCGAGACTTATAACTCTCTTGGCCGTTACAACGAGGCAATGGAGGCGGCTGAAGCTCTGTTAGAGCGCTTCGAGAATGACCCGGAGGGCTATTATCAACTTGCAACTGCGTATGATGGGCTTGGACGCTCTGACGAGGCCATTGAGCATTATCAGAACGCCATCGATGCTGATCCACTCAATGCCGATTACTACAACGATCTTGCTGATTCGTTGCGCAAGGTCAAGCAGTATAATGATGCGTTAGAGTATGCTCAGCAAGCAATCGCAATGGATCCTTCGATGATCGTTGCCTACGAGACGCTGGCACAGATCTACGAGGAGACCGGGCATGCTGATGAGGCAGCCGAGGCGATGAGCCAGGTCAATGCATTGCGTGCAGCTACCGGCGGTGAGTAGGAAACAAAGAACGAGCGCGATGAAAAACCTGTGTGCCACACGGATTTTTCATCGCGCTCGTTCAGGCGCTTATTTCGGATTTTCTAGCTGTTGTGTGCGCATCGTGCCATCTCCATTGAGCAGGATATCATAAGTCGTTCCCTGTGGGCGCGGACCTGGCCTGGCGTAGACTCTGTAATCGGCGGTCTTGCCGAGCGAAGAGGTCCAGGCGTGGTCTCTCAGGAAATCAAAGAAGACATCTTCCCCTCCGTTCAAGCTTCCTTCATCCTTCGTTGGTAGACGCAGTTGTTTGCCATCATATCCCGCTAACTGCACTATTTTGTAGCCCGATTGCAAACCGGTCCAACCTGCATAGGTGAGCACCTCGTCGCGCAGTAGCCATCGATCGCCTTCAAGCAGATAGACATGGTGGTAACCGGTTTTGCCGTCAGGATGATAGAGTGTCAGTTCTACCTGCATCGAATTGAGCGTCCCGGTCGCGGTTGCATGCACCTGGGCCACTCTCATGCCGGCTCGCAAGGGCTGATAAAGCGGTCCCTCCCCTATGCGAAGCAGGCCATAGGGCAGGACAGGAAAGACGAGGATGAAGATCAACCCGATGAGCGGCCATCTCCACCAACGCAGCTTCCCCTTCGACGGTCCCCTTTTGTGCCTGCTCAAGAGTGGCGGCGTGTTGCCTGAAGAACGTGGCGCTGGGTAGGTGAATAAGGGGAGGGACATTCCCCTACGTCTGGTCATTGTCATTGTTGCCTCTATCTATCGCTTCATGCGGTTATCTCGCATTGCAAAGCTGGCACTTCTCGTGCTAATACGCGTTGCTGTATGCCATTTTGTATTATCTCTCCTCTAATAAGACGTATGAGTAACGCTGGGGATGAAAGAGAGAGGGGAATATAGTAATATTTTCTCTTTCAGGTTAAGAAATCAATCAGGGCAAAAATTTTGTCGATTTTATCGATTGTTATTTGTGAATGTACTATGTTATACTGTTTTTATCCCCTCTACTGTAGACGACTTCTGTTTCTGGACAAAAGGGATGAGAGATGCTACCAGAAGGACAATGCCTGGACCATTATCGCCTCGTGAGTCTGCTAAAAAGTGGGGGAATGGGTGAGATATATCTGGCGGAGGATCTACTCCTTGACCGGCAAGTTGCCATTAAAGTGATTCAAGCGAATCAGGCGTATTTTACCAATGCGGATGTTACGAGGGAGGGCATTCGTCTCTTCTTGCGTGAAGCACGCGCCGCAGCCCAGCTCGATCACCCGCACATCTTGCCGCTATATGATTGCGGCGAGATCGCCATCAGGGGCGTCCCCTTGATGTATATGGTGATGCCATTGCGACAGGAGGGATCGCTTGCCGAATGGTTAGAAAACCATTCCCAGCAGCTATTTTCTCTACAAGAGGTCGCCAAACTGGTTCAGCAGGCAGCCGCAGCGCTTCAGCATGCCCACGACCACCAGATTGTTCATCAGGATGTGAAACCGGCCAATTTCCTGATCCGCGAGCGGCGTGGGGAGCATGAGGAGGAGTATCTCGATCTGCAACTGGCGGACTTTGGCATTGCAAAGCTGTTACGGGCAGCGGGAGAAGAGAGCGAGGTTCCGCGTGGCACCCCGGCCTATGTTGCGCCTGAACAGTGGGATAGTCGCCCTGGTCCGGCGAGCGATCAATATGCTCTGGCTGTGATGACCTACGAACTCCTTACTGGCGATGTGCCTTTTACCGGGACGCAAGACGATGTAATGTATCAGCATCTCTATATCTTGCCGCGACCAGTCAGCGAGATCAACCCACGCCTGCCAGCCAGCGTGGATGCCGTGCTGTTGCGCGCATTGAGAAAACAGCCTGCTGAGCGCTATCCATCGGTTTCTGCCTTCGCTCGTGCGTTCCAGCGAGCATTACAAGAAAACGGCGCTCTGTATCAGACGGTGATTATTTCTCCCACTGAGGCGCAAGAGGGAACCTATCGTACGCTCAATTTGCCGGGGAGACGCCGGGTTGTGGTAGATATTCCGCCGGGTGTGGTGCATGGCGAGATCATGAAGTTTAAGGGTATCGGCGAGCCTGGTTATGGAGGCCAGCCCGGTTCGTTGATCCTCACAGTGAATGTGGAGCAAGAGGATGATATTGCTACACTTCCTCGTCCGGTCGCTTTGCCAAAGACCGCTCCTCCCGTATATCCTGCTCAACATCCCGTGCCTTCGCGTGTTCCTCCTGTGCGTCACTCTGGTACGGCGCTGACGTGGTTATTTACACTGGCAGCCTTTCTCGTCATTGGCAGTGGCAGTTTATTCTATTTTACCCAGGCTCAGGCGATGAATGCCGCTTATGCACGCTCTACCGCAATTGCTCAAGCTCATTGGACTGCGATTACGATTGCTCAGGGGGCGACCAGCACAGCGAATACAAATAGCAACGCGACGAGCACCGCTGCTCAGACAACAGTGACCGCGAAAGCGGCGACGGCGACAAAGAAAGCGGTCGATGCAACAACAACTGCCGACGCGCAGGCCAATCTCACCGCCACTGCCTCGACGACCGCTGCAACGGCCACTGCTCAGGTGCATCAAGCCGCAACGGAGACGGCAGTGACAGGGGCAAACGCAACGGCCACTGCCGGGACAAAGGCAACGGCGACGGTTGTTGTTGCCGCCACTGCTCAGGCGAACGTGGCACTGGCGAGCACTTATGCGACAACAACGGCGAGGGGCGTGCTGCAATTTGACGATCCGTTGCAAGATAATGGATTGGGGTATCGCTGGGATGAGATCAGTGTGAGTGGCGGCGGGTGCGCGTTTACCAACCAGGGGTATCGTTCCCGCGTCTCGCAGAGCCATGTTGTCTCGCCCTGCTTTGCGCGAGCGACCGATTATCGCAATTTCTTTTATCAGGTTAATATGCAGATCGTCAGTGGAGACCAGGGCGGGTTGATCTTTTACGCAGATGCCGTCACCGATACTTTTTATTATTTTCGCGTAGGTGCAGATGGCAGTTATGCCCTTGAGATCTACAAGCAGGCCAATGCGGTTGGCACTTTACAGCAGGGGAAGAGCGAGGCCATCAAGACCGGCCTCAATCAGAACAATCTGCTCGCGGTCAGCGTGGAGAAGGGTCGAATTGATTTGTATATCAATATGCAACCGATTACTTCGGTGAATGATACGACATTGGCGCATGGGCAGGTCGGGGTGGTTGCTGAGGATGTCTTGCATCCAACGGAAGTGGCCTTCAGCAATGCCCGTGTACGCACCTATTGACCTGATCAGATGCGCTCAAAAAAGCACTTAGAAAATTAGTTGCTCTGTTTTTGCTCGATCGCGCGTGCGAACTCTTCCAGGTCCCCCAATCGTTGCTGGATATGGTCATAGAGCAGGTCTCTATCAAGTGTGCTGGTATCGTGAACCAGCGTGTCGCGCAGATTGGTCAGCACTTCCAGGCGATAGGCCAGCGGACGTGGAATCAATTGCTGCGAAGAGATGCTGCTGAGTAGATCGTGAAAGCCATCGGCATGGCGCAGGCCGAACGCCGCCACCAGAGTTGCGCAGATGTGCAAACAGGCTTCGAGTGCCTGCTGCAAGTAGCGTTCCGCCAATCCATAGATATGGTAATCGGCGGTGAAGGTCCCGCGTTCAGTTTCTCCTAGCTCGCGTAAGATGTGGAGTGCATTGTGTAGCTGTTTGAGTTGTTGTTGCACCAGATTTTTGTCGATGGGTAACATCTGCCCTTGCAGCCGCCGACTCAGCGCTTGATTCTGGATATCATCGAATTTCTTGAAATCCAGATAGTCCATCACTGCTTTTGTCTCGAAGATCACGCGATGTTTTTCGTCGCGCGAATAGAAAATCTGCCCATGTTTAATGACCTGTAGCTTGAAGAGCAACGATGCCTGGTTCAGGATGACCACATCGATGCTGTCTGATTCCAGCCGCTTGGCCAGTTCGCTGAAGAAGTAGAGCCGATAATCGAGGAACTGATCGGCTTTAATCTGGTCCATCATGAGAATCGCGATGTCAACATCGTTTAGTTGACCAAAGGTGGCGCGGTTGGATAGTGTACCAGTGAGGTAGGCAGCATTGACTGGATTTTGGGCGAAGAGTTGATTGAGTCGAGACTGCTTTTCAAACAAGTTCATCAACGACCTCCGAGAAAAACCCTGGACATATCCCAGGCCGTTGTAATGTATAAAAAGACGACCTCTTCAGAACTGCGATAGTTCTAGTGATAACTATACCATAAAAAAAAGCCCTACGATACTCAAAATCGCCTTTTTCTGCCAGCTTGCCTGTATTTGACGTGAAGATCACTGCATAAACTTGGGAAGTGGCCCAACGCCAAATACAAGAGAGGTTAGCCTTCTACCCATTCCTCACCGTTCGTTGCTACCTCCTTTTTCCAGATGGGAACGGTTGTTTTGAGCGTATCGATGATATAGCGGCAGGCGTCAAACGCTTCGGCGCGATGGGGGCTGGCAACCACGATGATTACGCTGGCCTCGCCGATCTCCAGGCGGCCAAAGCGGTGTGCGACCGCGACACGATCCACGCCCCAGCGTTGTTGCGCCTCTTGAATAATGGTACGGATCTGCGCGATTGCCATCTCTTCGTAGGCGTCGTACTCAAGGTAGCGCACCTGTTTGCCACGTGCATTGTCGCGCACAACGCCCTCGAAAACGACGATGCCGCCCGCGCTCGGATGACTGACTGCAGCAACAAGCGCATCCCGGTCGAGCGGCTCTCGCGTCAGTCGGATCAACGGTTCCATAGGGATACCTCCAGCAGTCTCCCGCCACCCATCGGCGGAATAAACACAAGCTCATCTCCCTCGTGCAAGATTGTTTCCGGGGTGACATAGCCTCGATTGACAGCGCAGAGACAGCGTTCCATAATGGGTTGTAAGCGCGGATAGCGGGTAAGGAGCGCTGCGCGCATATCAGAGACGTTCGCTCCTTCGGGCAGAGTCAGTTGTTCTTCGTTTTGCCCGACTATCTCACGCAATGAAGCAAAATAGCGGATACGGATATTCATGCAATGAGTATACCACACCAGGTCGTAACGTTTATTGGACGTTTATGCGGTATAGTAACAGCAACGAAATTTCTCTGCTTTTCTCGTATTCATGCACGAGGAAGAGGGAATATTCCAACCAGGAAAGGTTTCTCTAGATGGCGGCTTTGCTACAACATTTGAGACGATTCCTCGCTTTTTTGCGTGCTCGGACTTCCAGGAATACGCAGGCCGTAGCAAAGCGTTCTCTCCAGATCGCCTCTCCTGTGCTGGATATTGCCCCGGATGATCCCATCATTGCCTACTTTTTGCGCATGCCTGAGACCGTCGATATTGATAAGCTACAAATAGAAGGCTCTCCTGCGTTGCAGTCGTTGAAGGAGGCAGGCGTAAAGTTGTCTGTACCCCTGGTCAGCCAGGGCGAGCTGGTCGGGCTGCTCAATCTGGGACCGCGCAGGAGCGAACAGGATTACTCGGCTGATGATCGCGGATTGTTGAACGCGCTGGCTTCGCAAGCCGCTCCAGCCGTACGAGTTGCTCAGATGATCCATGAGCAGCAGATTGCGGCTCGTGAGCATGAGCGGCTCGAACAGGAGCTGCGCGTTGCTCGTTTGATCCAGCAAACGCTTTTGCCCAAGAAATTACCTGAACTGTCAGGATGGAAGCTCGCTGCATATTATTCGCCTGCACGTTTTGTCGGTGGCGACTTCTACGATTTCATTTATCTGGAAGATGGACGCCTGGGCATTTTAATTGGCGATGTAACGGACAAGGGCGTTCCGGCAGCGCTGCTGATGGCGACGACGCGAAGCATTTTACGCTCCATTGCTTTGACGGGAGCTTCACCGGGCGCGGTTTTAGAGCATACCAATACAATGTTGCATCCCGATATCCCGCCAAAGATGTTTGTGACCTGCCTCTATGCGGTTCTGGAGCCGCGCACCGGCCTGTTGCGCTTTGCCAACGCGGGCCATGATCTTCCCAGGCGCTGGCGCAATGGGCAGGTGGTTGAGTTGCGAGCAACGGGGATGCCTCTGGGTCTGATGCCGGATATGTCGTATGAAGAACAAGAGACCACACTGGCTCCGGGCGAACATGTCCTGTTTTACAGCGACGGTCTGGTGGAAGCGCACAATGCAGAGCATGAAATGTTCGGGTTTCCACGTCTCACCAGAATGCTTGAAGCGATGCAGCCTGATGCCGATGGTATCCATTTTCTGCTGGAACAATTCCGGTTGTTTGTTGGAGCCGGGTGGGAGCAGGAAGATGATGTAACACTGGTGACTGTCCAACGATTGGATGAGAGGCAAGGTACTGCCGATGGGAACAGGCAAATGCTAGCCGAATGGACGATACCGAGTGAACTAGGCAATGAACGTCTGGTGATGGCCCGCGTTGGCGAGATCGTTGCACCATTGCAGATCGAGCGAAAAAAGCTGGAACGCCTGCAAACGGCGGTTGCAGAGGCGACGATCAACGCGATGGAGCACGGTAATCACTATCAGGCTGATCTACCGGTCTGTGTCCAGGTGCTAGTCTCGTCAACTGATCTGGTGGTGCGTATTAAAGATCATGGTCAGAAGGTGCCGATTCCTGAGCCTGTGATCCCGGACCTTGAGGCGAAACTAGCTGAGCTGCAGACACCGCGTGGGTGGGGACTGTTTCTGATGAAGAATCTAGTGGACGATCTACATATCAGCAGCGATGACACGTATAATACAATAGAATTGGTAATGTCTCTGAGGGGGATGGTCATGTCGATGAAAACGTTTGAGGCGCTGGTGCGCTTGCAATCTCGTATAGCCATTATTGATTTACGAGGCGAGATTAATACGCTGGCAGAGGATGCCTTGCAGCGGGCCTATAGTGAGGCAGAACAATGTGGAACGCAAGCTATTCTACTCAATTTTGCCGCTGTCGATTATGTTAATAGCACGGGTATTGCGCTGATTGTTGGTCTGCTGGCGCGCGCGCGGAAGGCACAGCGGAAGTTGCTCGCCTGTGGTTTGAGCGAACATTATGTGGAGATTTTTCGCATTACCCGGCTTGCTGATTTCCTTCGGGTATTTCCTGATGAAGCCAGTGCACTTGCCAGCGAGGAGGCCTCCGCGTAATCTAAGAGAGAAGCGCTATGTTGCGAACAACGTATGATGCAGCCATTATCGGGGCAGGACCAAATGGTCTCGCCGCTGCTATTACACTGGCCCGTGCAGGTCTCGCGGTAATTGTTTTTGAGGCACACGATACGCCTGGTGGAGGAGCGCGTACTCAGGAGCTAACGTTGCCAGGTTTTCTCCATGATGTCTGTTCCGCTATTTATCCCCTTGCCGCCGCTTCACCATTTTTTCGTTCTTTGCCGCTTGAGCAGTTTGGACTGGAATGGGTGCAGCCAACAATCCCTCTGGCGCATCCTCTAGAAGATAGAACGGCAGTGCTACTAGAGCGCTCAGTTGAGGCAACGGGCATATCAACAGGCTGCGATGCTCGGGCCTATCGACGGTTGATGTCTCCTTTTGTGACACAATGGGAAGTGCTTGTGCAAAGTGTGATGGGGCCGTTGCGTTTGCGTCCCTTGCTTCGTCATGCGCTTACGACTGCGCCGTTTGGTATTGCGGCACTGAGTTCTGCACAGATGCTTGCCAACTGGCAATTTCGCGGCGAACGAGCAAAGGCGCTGCTTGCTGGTCTGTGTGCCCATGCGCAACTCCCGCTCAATCAACCCATTAGCGCTGCGGCTGGCTTGATGCTGGGCGTCGCCGGGCATGCGTGTGGCTGGCCCTTTCCGCGTGGAGGTGCTCAACGTTTGACCGATGCTCTCGTGGCATATTTGCGGTCTCTCGGTGGCGAAATTGTCACCGGCGTTGAGATCAAAACGCTGGCTGAACTGCCACCAGCGCGCGTGGTGCTGGGCGATATCACTCCGCGTCAGTTGTTGCGGATAGCGGGTCAGCGCTTACCAGCAGGATACCAGCACAGCTTGCAACGTTTTCGGTACGGCCCGGGCTCTTTCAAGGTGGATTTTGCACTGGACGGCCCCATTCCCTGGAAGGCCAGCGCTTGCTTGCAGGCTGGCACAGTACATGTGGGTGGCACGCTGGCAGAGATTGCTGCATCGGAGGAACAGGTTGCGAAAGGGGTGCATCCAGAACGGCCATATGTACTGGCTGCTCAGCAAAGCCTGTTCGATCCATCACGCGCGCCAGAGGGCAAGCAGACGCTCTGGGCCTATTGTCACGTGCCTTCTGGCTCAACTGTTGATATGACGGAGCGTATCGAAGCGCAGATCGAGCGTTTCGCCCCCGGTTTTCGAGATCGCATTCTGGCTCGGCATGTATGGAAGCCCGCTGATCTGGAGCGTTATAATGCCAATTATATTGGGGGAGATATCAACGGCGGCATGCAGGATATCTGGCAGTTTTTCACGCGTCCAACCATACGCCCTGTTCCCTATACGACCCCGGTAAAGAACTTGTATCTCTGCTCCTCCTCCACGCCTCCAGGAGGCGGCGTGCATGGTCTCTGCGGCTACTTTGCGGCTCAGGCAGTGTTGCGAAGATATTTCCGAGAGACTGCGATGGCTCTCAGAATGTGAACCTTGTTTCATTTTTAGCCTCTCTTGACATTACTTGATAAGGAGCCTTATTATATTATCTAGATACTACGTCGCCTTACTAAAAAGAAGAAAGGGATATTATGGAGTTTACTCTACACCATTTGCCTAGCCATCAAGCTGTGGAGCAAGTTCTGGGGCATTATGCTGCTATCCAATCCTCTTCCATCGAGACGTACCTCCTGTTTCTGCGTGTGGCTAGTGATGTGTTTGTTGCACAACAGAAACAGCTTGCCGGCTTTGGCCTTTCAGATGGCAAGCTTAGTGTGTTGCTCCAATTCTTGCTCGCCGCTCCGACCCCTCTTTCCCCTTCCCAATTGGCGGAGCGTGTAGGAGTGACCCGTGCGACGATTACGGATCTGGTTGCTGGTCTGGTGCGAGATGCATGGCTTGCCCGAGAGGTCAGCCCACAGGATGGACGCATGGCACTTCTTCATCTGACGGAATCTGGACACAGGAGACTGGAGCAAGTGCTACCTTCACACTTCTTGCGCCTCCAGGGCCTCATGCAAGCACTTGACGAGGAGGAGAAGCAAGATCTGGCGCGTTTGCTCACCAAGATCAGCCAGAATTTGAGTGCCTTACAGAATCCCTAAAAAATTTTTCGCACAATAGTAAGGAGGCTTAGTAGTTGAAACACTCACTTGTCTGTCATAGTACAACTGAGGGAGGGGAGCTTGCGCGCCTTTTGTACCTCTTACAACGAAGAGAAGGAGATGTTCTGTGAAACTAGTATCCGAAGAGCGTGTTATAGCGCTTGATCCTGTCTTCGGCCAGATGGGAATCGAAGCTGGACGTTCCATCTGGAGTATCGAGGAACTGACAACGAGGGAGAAGACCTTCCTGTGCCTGGTTGCTGATGTGTGTCACCCCCATCTTGGTCTTCCCTTTGAGTTGCATATTGAGATGGGGATGAAGCACGGCTTCACGCTAGAAGACTTTCGAGAGGTGCTTCGCCATTTGGGCCCATATGCTGGCTATACTGCTTGCGCCCCTGCCTTTGAACGCTTGTTTGAAATTGCAAGGCAGATGGGAAGCCAGGAGCCGGTGGAACAGAAGATCCTTTCGGCAGAGGAGGCGCTTGCTCCTGGCTATCCTACCAGCGTTCTTGAAGACCTGAGCAGGCTTGAAGCTAAATTTTCAGCGTATGTAGAACAGCATGCCCATCACGTCTGGAGCCGAGGAGGATTGAGCCGTCGTGAGCGGGCTATAATCTGGCTAGCTGTTGATGTACTTTACCAGACGCTCGATGCCTCCTTCCAGGCCCATGTGGACCTGGCCTTACAAGCAGGGGCCAGTCGCGAAGACCTTCGTGCTGTGGTGCGCTTTTTAGCTGAGTTCGGACTCTCAAAAGCCTGGCGAGCGATGGATGTTCTCAACAACTACTTTGGTCACTTGCCGACGACCAAACTCTATGGTCCCATCACAGGCGAAGTCGAGGTGATCGATTACCAGGCCAAATCCATTGCCGAGCCTGATGAGAGTGGCATCACCTTGATCGAGACGCGATTGCTTGAGCAATTTACAGGTGGATTGGTTGGAACAGGTTGGGCTGATCATGTGCGTGTGGTTAAAGCTGATGGCAGTGCAACCTTCAGCGGAGTCGAACGCGTTCGTGGAACACTTGACGGTCGCGCTGGCTCATTCACCCTTACTGCAAGAGGTTCTACTGGTACATCGGGTATCGTGCATGGAAGTTGGGATGTGGTATCTGGCTCCGGGACAGATGCCCTATTTGGGCTGCGTGGGCATGGCGAGTTCACTGCCAAAGGCCATCATGCCAGCAACATAACCACGTATTGGTTTGTGAATGCTTGATCTTTAACTGAGACACATTGCCTCCACCACCGGCGCGGATCGGGCGATAATGCATTGGTTTCATGTTTGTTTGTATGGGTTGACATAAGAACTCCTTTTCGGGCATGCTAGTAGTGGAAGAAATCAATGTGTTTGTAGTCGAGCGATTTATCGCGCATTGCACAAATATACAAGCAATGCGCGATAAATCGCTCGGTTACGAATAGGAGAGATGCCATAAATAAGGAGCTTGTTGTGGACGATGTAGAGCGTCGCAAAGAACTGGCAGACTTTTTGAAGACCAGACGCAGGCGGCTCTCACCAATGGATGTTGGATTGCCACCCGGAGTGCGTCGCAAAACCCCTGGACTCAGGCGCGAGGAGGTCGCACAACTGGCGAGTGTTGGCGTGACGTGGTATACCTGGCTGGAGCAGGGGCGCGATATTCACGTCTCTCAACAGATCCTTGAGAGCCTCGCGCTGGCCTTGCAACTGAGTCAGGTCGAAAGAGCGCATCTTTTTTCCCTGGCACAGCATCCTATCGTGCCTGCCCTATTGATGCCGCGAGAGGTCGTCAGCCCTTTTTTGCAACGTTTTCTTGATCAGTTAGAGCCAGGGCCAGCGTATATCACCGGGCGGCGCTGGGATCTGCTGGCCTGGAATCGAGCAGCTCGTGAGGTGCTTGGAGACTTTCGAGCATTGAATGAAGAGAAACGTAATATCGTCTGGTTTATATTTACCGATCAGGAATTTCGCCGTCGAGTTGTGGATTGGGAAGGAGTAGCACAAAGAGTGCTGGCACAGTTTCGTGTGAGTTGTGGTCAGTGGCCGGGAGATCCCCGCTTTGCAGATCTCATAGAACAGTTAAAGCAGAGCAGCCCCGAATTTCGTTTGTGGTGGCCGCGACATGAGATCCGGGGCAGGCAGGATGGATGTAAGGAACTGATACACCCGCGCGTGGGCCGTTTGTTGTTAGAGCATACAACGTTTCAGGTCAACGAAGCACCGGATCTGAAAGTGGTTGTCTATCTGGCAGCCCCTCAGACCGATACAGCGGTCAAAATCCAACGCCTGTTGCGCGGTGAACTGTTGAGAATGTGAGATATCGATATGAACCCTCCGATCAATATTTTTGATTATGAAGTACTGGCTCAGGCCTCTATGCAGCCCGTTATCTGGGACTTCTTCTATGGTGGGAGCGACGATGAAGTGACACTACGGGCCAATCGGAGCGCCTTTGAGCGTATTCTTTTGCGTCCACGCGTTTTAATGGATGTCAATACGTGCGATATCAGCACAAGCGTTCTCGGGATTCCTGTGAGCATGCCCGTACTGCTGGCACCCTCAGCCGCTCATGGATTGGCCCATCCAGACGGAGAGTTTGCTACTGTGCGTGCTGCTGGTGCAGCCAATACGTTGATGACGCTGAGTACAGAGTCAACGCGCAGTCTTGAAGAGGTGGCGGCGTTGGCTCAGGGGCCGCTCTGGTATCAATTGTATATATATACGCTGGAAGAAGCGCAAGGAATGGTGCAGCGTGCAGAGCAGGCGGGATATACAGCGATTGTGTTGACGGTGGATTTGCCGCGTTATTCCAGACGAGAGCGCGATCTACGCAACGATATGAACAGTTATCAACAGGCGCACTATCCAGACGCTTTTAGCGGCAATGCCCCGCATCTTTCTGTCGATGGCAGCGACAACCAGAATACATACATTGGTGATACCATTACCTGGGATATTCTCCCCTGGTTGTGCTCGATCACCTCGCTGCCTATCGTGGTGAAGGGGATTTTGACTGCTGAAGATGCCGAGTTAGCGATCAACTATGGAGCCTCTGCGATTATTGTCTCCAATCATGGCGGACGTCAACTTGATGGCGTCATGCCAACGATTGAGGCGCTCCCGGAAGTAGTGGCGTCTGTTGATGGGCGCTGCGAGGTCTATATGGATGGAGGGATACGGCGCGGGATCGATATTATCAAGGCACTGGCGTTGGGCGCACGAGCCGTGCTGATTGGGCGTCCTGTGCTGTGGGGATTGGCTGTGAACGGGCAGGAAGGTGTGCAGCACATGCTGGAACTGTTGCGGAGCGAGTTAACGCTGTCGTTGCGGCTCGCAGGCTGTGCCTCTCTTGCTGACATTCAACGCTCACTGGTGCAACTGCCATAAACATCGAACTTGACTCTCTATTCCTTTCAGGTTATAGTGTCCTCATTATCATCAAGAAACGGAGGTGCCCCGTTGGGTATCAGCACCTTTTCCCTCAGCTAGTGTAGTTGTGCTAGTCTGAGGTAAGCAAGCGAAATTATCTGCAATCGCGCTATCAATCATACTATGGTATTGATAGTGGCCCCTCGTCTGTGTTACCTCCTCATTACATTCCATTGCTGACCAATCAGGTCCACTTAGGATGATCTCCAGCCAACTGCACTGGCGCTTTCTCCGATTGCTTTCCCCTTTCTACTGATGTGTTTTGTGTCTGGAGATAGATATGGAAACGCTTGATGCGCCGAAAGTAGCGCTGGAGAAGTCGTCTTTTTTTCTTAATCGCCATTTTGCCTGGCTCTGGATGGGCCAGACCGTCTCAAATCTTGGGTCATGGATTACCAGTAATGGTTTCGCTTTAACTGCTGTATTGATCCTGCACGCCACAACCTTTCAGATGGGGCTGCTTGCTGCTCTGGGTTCTGTGCCTGTCATCGTGTTTGGCTTGCTGGCCGGAGTCTGGATAGATCGCCTGCCGCGCAAACGTCTGCTGATTCTGGCCGATCTTGGGCGTACGTTGTTGTTGCTGTTGATCCCGCTTGCCGCGCTGTCTGGTTTGTTACGTATAGAGCTACTCTATGTGGTGATTGTGCTGGTTGGCACGCTCACGGTCTTTTTTGAGATTGCCCACAAATCGTTCCTGCCAGCGCTGATAGATCGTGAGCAACTTGCGGAGGGGAATAGCAAACTGGAGGCAAGCAGCGCACTGGCAGAGATTGCCGGTCCGTCGCTCTCCGGGCTGTTGATTCAGGCAATCACGGCCCCGTTTGCCATCATCTTCGATGCGCTCTCTTTCCTGTTTTCTGCTTTTTGTATCGGCATGATTCGCGTGCAGGAGCCTGCTAATCCGCCAATGGAGAGGTCGCAAAGCATATGGAGAGAGATGTGGGAGGGACTTCAGGTGTTGTGGCACGATGGAAGGTTGCGCGCCCTGGCTATCAGTGCCGGGATGCGGAACTTCTTTGGTGGGGCCTTCGCCACGCTCTATACCTTCTATGTGGTGCGCGATTTAGGTGTAACACCACTGGTGTATGGTATTCTGGTCACGATGGGGGGAGCAGGTGCATTGTTGGGTGCGCTGGTTGCTCCCTGGGCAGCGCGTCGCTTTGGTCTCAGCAAACTGCTCATTGCTAGCCTGCTAATCGATGGATGTATGACGCTGTGTACCCCTCTGGCTGCTGGCCCGGCGTTGGCCGTGGTCACTATGCTGATCGTCTCGCAACTGGTCGGCGATTGTGGGGCTGCGCTGCACTCCGTCAATGAGGTCAGCCTGCGTCAAACGGTTGTGCCGGAGCGCTTTCTTGGTCGCGTGAATGCCAGCATGCACTTTATAGGGACCGCTCTGGGACCGATTGGAGCTATGCTCGCGGGTTTGTGTAGTGAACTTGTCGGGACGCGTCCGACGCTGTTTATTGGCGCGATTGGTGTACTCTGCTCGTTTGTCTTTCTGCTCTTCTCGCCGGTTCGTACGTTAGAATAGGGATGAGGCAACCAGCATAGCATGGATCCATCCTTACGAGCGTAAGGATGGATCCATTTATGTAGATGTGCTAATTTTGTGTGGTCTGGGTGAGCGTTGTGTCTGGAAGTTCCAGTACGATTGGTGTTGCCTGCTTCCCTGGATCAGTGGACTGTTGTTCTTTGCCCTGTTCCGTGACAAGCTGGCGTTTCTGACGTTGTTTTTGCCTCATTTCTTCAATAATGTCGGGATGAATAAAATAAGTGCCGGTTGTGTAATCCAATGATTTCTTTTTCTTACTCACAGCAAACTCCATCTTCCTGCTGCCTCGTGTTGGCGCGAAAAAACATACCTTCCCTGGTTGTGGCGCTGGTTTGCAACAAGTCAGGTAGATGTCGCGGCGTCCGCGCTCTTTAGGCGCGATCACGCACAAGCATCAGTACCATTATACATCAGATTAGCGCGCTTGCGACACTGAATCTTGCGATCTTTTTACCACTCCGTCAATTTCCAGATTTCCGGCTGCACAGTCCCGGCTTCAACCCCTATTTCGGCATAAATACTGACAGCTCGCTTGAGATGACGCATCGAATCTTCGAGCTGTCCCTCGGCATAGAGAAGATCGGCAAGGTTGTTGTGTAGTGCAGCCTCGCGGTGGCGATCTCCATAGGTAATGGATAGGGTGAGCGCGGATCGGGTGAGATTGATTGCCTGTTGAATCGACCCACTCGCTTTGTAGACCTGAGCAAGATTATTCAGCGCGGCGGCACGAATACTGGTATCTTGCAGGTTTTCGGCCAGGGTGAGGCTTTGCTCTAAATGGTGAGTTGCCTGTGTGAGGTTGTGGCTGCTGCTCGCCAGGATGCCCAGCATATTATGCGCCTGAGCCAGTGAACGCATATCCTGCGCGCCTTCAGCCAGATGAAGTGCCTGTTGCGCCATATCCAGCGCCTTCGTGTTCTGATGGCAATGGTACGCGCTCAAGCTCCAATCGGCATAGATTCTGGCGCGGGCATCGAGCGAACCACTGTTCCCCAGCGCCTCAAGCGCAGTAGCGTAATAATGTTCGGCCTGCTCCCATCCGCCGCGCCGTTCATGCACTATCCCCAGCTTATGCTGGATAATAGCGAGGGCCGCTCCATTACAACGCGTGGCAGCAGTTTTGTAATAGGTAATGGCCGCGCTATAGGTGCCGAGCAGTGTGTGTAGATCGCCAATGGTCTCATGAATACGGGCAATTTCAGGGTGTCCTGATGCCAGTGCCGCATGAAAGTGGGCCAGAGCTTCATTGTAGGCATAGAGTGCCAGAGCATATTCGCCAGCTCGGAAATAGTAATGGGCTGCTTCTGGTAGGTTGCCAGCCATTTGATAATGATAGGCGATCTTGCCTGCACGCGTTTCGCCTCGTTGATAGCGGCGCATATATGCTACCAGCGCTTCAGCAATACGGCGATGGAGCAGGCGGCGACGAGCCAGGCTGGTTGCTTCGTAGACCAGAGTGCGCAGCTTCTCATGGCTAAAGTCATAGAAAAGCGTCAACTGTCCAGTATAGTCTTCCTGAGTATCGACCTCTGCATACGTTGTCTGTTGATGGCTGCGTATCTCAGCAACCAGGCCATGATTAATCAGCTCTTCCAGGGCTGTCACCGTCTCTTCTTCGCTGCGCCCGCTGGCCTCGCGCAATGTATCAAAATCGAAGGAACGCCCTATTACTGCCGCCGTACTGAGCAACTGGCGACTGGTTTCTCCCACTGCCGAGAGACGTGATGTGAGCAGATCGCGCACGCCTCCTGGCAGCGACCAATAATCATTTTCAGTTTCCAGCATCCCATGCGTAATAGCAGTCAAATATTCGGTCAAGAAGAGCGGCAAGCCCTCCGTTTCCTGGTAGAGCCGCTCGGCCAGCCCGTTTGTTGTAAGACCCGGGGTTGCAGCCGCCTGCACTAATTGTTTCACTGTTGCGGGGTTCAGGCGCGCGAGTTGGAGTTGTGTTGCCTGTCCCGCTCGATGAGCGGTAGCGAGCAACTGGTGAAGACGATGAGCCTGAGCTGTTTGTGTGGTGCGCCAGGTGAGGAGCAGGCAGAGCGGATGCTCATGCAGGCGTCTTACCAGATAGCTCAGGAAGTCGAGCGAGGCGGCATCTGCCCACTGTACATCGTCGATGAAGAGGATGCTGGCGGGAGCTTTTTGTTCGGCGTGGAACAGCGCAAGCAGAAATTGTCTCAGCCCCTCGAAAAAGCGTGCCTGCGCGCCCGGACTATCCAGCGGCGGTGTTGGTGGCAAGTCCGGGCAGAGTCGGTGTAGCTCCGGTAGGAGACGAGCCGCTTCACTCAGCCAGTGGGCGGCTATTTGGTCCTGCCAGCGGATGCCCATTTTTTCCATTACAGCCATACGCAATCGTAGCCCTGTCACAAAGGGTGCGTAGGCTAACGTCGTCTCACCTTCGTAACAGCGAGTGATAAACAGGGCAGCGTCTTTGTCCCGAGCAAAGGAGAGAAATTCCTGTGCGAGCCGTGTCTTGCCGATGCCAGCCTCTCCCTCTAGCACGATCACCTGTCCATGAGAGGAGAAGGTGCTGGCATACGCTTTCTGCATCGTAGACCATTCCTCTTGCCTACCGATAAGTGGGTAGCTTGTAGGCGAGGGCTGGACTGAAGAGGCGTTGGACGTATGCGATAGCGAGGTGAGTGAGGTGGTAGTACGTCTTTGCTCTTTTTTCGTCGTGGCGGTTAATGTTTGAACGGGTGTAGGAGGCGGTGGTCCCTGGTTCTGTTTGATTGCCTGATAAAGCCGAGTGGTCGCCTCTAATGGTGCAACTCCGAGCTCTTGATCGAGCATATGTGTGCATTCCTGATATTGTTGGAGAGCGGCGGTGCGCTGGCCGGACCAGGAATAAAGTTGCATGAGACAGCGGTAGGCGGGTTCGTGGAGACGATCAAGTGCCAACCAGCGGCGCGCGTAGGTAATCGCCGTTGCAAAATCGGCTCTGCTGCTATGGCACAGCACCAGTCGCTCAAGCCCGTTTGCCAGCTCGCGCCGCAATCCGTCTGCCTGGAAAAACTGCCAGTCGTCGAACGTTGAGCTATCTTGCAGGTTGAAGCCAGCCATGAAATCATCGCGATAGAGCTTGACTGCCTGCGTGAGTGGTTCCAGACAGTCGGGGCAGATCTCGTTGGTATTATGACCGTGCGTATGGCAGCTTGCGAGCTGCTGGTTGAATTCGTTTACATCTAACCAGAAATTGGCACCAGGAGTTAACCCGACCGTTTCTCGATCAATACTCAACCAGTTTCCAGCCAGAGCTTTATTTAAAGCTGATAGGGTGCGGCGCAACGTCGCACGGGCATGCGGTTGATCATAATCGGGCCAGAGGAGCGCAGCCAGGGCATCGCGGCTATGACGCCGGTTGGTGACAGCAAGATAAGCAAGCAGCGCGATGGCCTTGCGCGTATCTACATTGATGCTCTCCCCATCACGTTCCAGGTGTGGGGGGCCAAATAAAAAAACTGCCAGATGTGACAAAATGCACCTCCACTCACATATGATTATAATCTATATGAGTAATAAGCGCAACCACATGTTTAGTCGATATTTTGTAGAAGCCCCTCTCTTCTTGATGCAGCTATGGCTTTCTTCCTCGCCATGATGCAACGCTACTGCTATATCTGATGAATATGCGAGCAAACGTTGCACCATGAGGGATGAGTTGTTACTGTGCGAGGGAGAGGGCGAGTTCGGTCAGGGTACGCACACCAACGCCCGTTCCGCCTTTTTCCTGGTAGGATTTTTTATCGCCGTAGCTGGTGCCAGCGATATCGAGATGCGCCCATTTTGCATTGCCGACAAAATGTTCGAGAATCTTCGCTGCCGTGACGGATGAGGCCCAGCGCCCGCCGGTTTGTTTGATGTCGGCGATCTCGCTTTTGATCATATCGCCGTATTCATCGTCCAGCGGCATAGGCCAGAATTTCTCGCCTGCTGTGCGCCCAGCGGCGATAATATCAGCAGTCAATTGCTCATCGTTGCAGAATAGGCCGGTCATGGTATGGCCGAGGGCAACCACGATGCCTCCTGTGAGCGTTGCCAGATCGATAATCGGCGAAAAGCCCTGCTGTTCTGCATAGGAGAGGGCATCGGCCAGGATCAGGCGGCCCTCGGCATCGGTATTGACGATCTCTATCGTTTTGCCGTTGAGGATGCGGAGGATGTCGCCCGGACGAAATGCTGTTCCGCTGGGCATATTCTCGCAGGTGGGAACCAGTCCGGTTACATTGATAGCTGGCTTGAGGGCTGCGATGGCCTGCATTGCGCCGATAACTGCGGCGGCTCCGCCCATATCGCCCTTCATCTCATCCATATCTGCGGGAGGCTTGAGCGAGATGCCGCCTGTATCGAAGGTGATGCCTTTCCCGACGAGAGCCAGTACCTTATCGCTGTGCTGAGGATCGCCCTGATAGCGTAAGATAATGAATTGTGGTGGCTGAGCGCTGCCCTGCGTGACTCCTAGCAGGCCACCCATACCCAGTTCTTTGATTTTTGCCTCATCAAATACCTCATAGGCTAATCCAGCCTGCTCGGCCATCGTTGTTGCGCGTCGGGCCAGCTCGGTTGGCGTGAGGACGTTGGGCGGCTCATTGATCAGATCGCGAGCAAAATTTGTCGCCTCGACCAGCACCTGTCCCTTGTGTAAGGCTTGCTCATACACATCTTTTTTAGCTTCGCTTGCCAGCAGGAGAAGCTGTGCAATGCTCTTCTGGTTATTGTCAGATTTCTGGTATTTCCTGAAGCGATAGGCTCCCAGCAACGCTCCCTCGACCTGTGCCTGAGCTGTGAGCGCCTCATCGATCCCGGCGATTTGCCAGCCCTGGGCTAGAACGACCTGTTTTGCTCCGGTGTTCTGCACATGGCGTGTAGCGATGGCGCTGGCCCGGCGAATCGCCTGCGCATCTAGTTTTGCTTGCGCACCAGTGCCAACGACGATGACGCGCTGAGCAGCCAGACGGCCCATCGGATGGATCGTCAGCAGTTCGCCGAGGTTGCCCTGAAATTCTCCAGCTTGAGCACGCTCTTGCAACAAACCATCCAATAACTTATCGACGGCCGCAGCCGTTGTCGAAAGTACGATTCCCTTTTCCTCTTGCCCGTTTTGTGGCGCACGAGCAGCGCCAACAATCAGTGCATCGCATGAGAGCGTCTGCACATCCCGGGTTGTGATTTGAATTTCCATTTGGCACCACTTTCATTCTGTTTGCAGATCCGCTATGAACAGGAGTGAGGGCGCGTATTCTCTACCCACATCAGAAGAGCGAGAAAGAGAACAGAGGCACCGTTACTGGTGCCTCAGCGCCATCGAGGATATAAGATCTGTACGTCTATTGTACAACGGAGAGGATGCTGGTTGTTAGCCTTACTTTCTACCGCACTTATTTCAGTTTTTGTATGCCTGAATCTAGGCGCTCTGGTGGAGTAAGCGATCAACGACTTCTAGCAATTGGCGAGGCTTAAAAGGTTTGGTCAAATACTCCGTGCAACCAATCTGTCTGGCGGCTTCCCCTTCATCGGCCAGAGCGAAGGCTGTAACCGCGACAATTGGCACGTTTTCCAGGCCAGGGCGGGCGCGGATCAGTTGCGTCGTTTGATAGCCGTCTAATACTGGCATAGAAAGATCAGTGAGGATCAGATCGACCCGCTCCCGATCCAGGATGTTTAGTGCTTCTCGCCCGTTAGAGGCGGAGAGGCAACGATACCCACGAGTAGAGAGAACTCGCTCGATGAGTATGCGATTCGAGACCTCGTTTTCGACGACGAGGATTGTTGATGTATAGCCGTTTTGTGATGTATTCATGCGCACATCTCTAATTGTTGCTTCTATGTATGATCTAGTGGGCCGTAGATACAATTGTGTCTGGTTATCTGACTCCAGCAATTTTTGCCAGAGCGGGCGCTATGGGCAGGGTGAAAGAGAAAGTGGTTCCCTGTCCGGGCGCGCTTTCCACCGCGACCTCGCCTCCTTGTAATTCAATGAGCTTTCTGGCGATAGTGAGTCCCAGGCCAGTGCCGCCGAATTGTCGCGTTGTACTTCCGTCTGCCTGGCGGAATGCCTCAAAAATATAGCCAAGAGCAGCGGGTGAAATGCCAATCCCTGTATCACTGACGGAAATATTGACCATCTCGCCCTGTTTGATCTGATTGCAGCGAATGGTCACTCCTCCCTTTTCCGTAAATTTGATGGCATTTGAGACGAGATTAATGGCAACCTGGCGCAAACGATGACCATCCGCCATCACATCGAGTGTCCCGTCCTCCATTTCCAGCGTAAGATATAAGCCCTTGTTGTTTGCCAGCGGCTTGAGTTGATTGACAACTTCGGTCAGGCTGTGTGCGAGATCGAGGCGCTCTAACTTGACCTCGATGCGATCCGCTTCAATTTTGGAGAGATCAAGCATATCATCAACGAGATGAGAGAGATCTTCGGCCCGTCTCACCATAAACTGAATATGTTCTTCCTGCTCGCTGGTCAATTCCCCATCGACAAACCCTTCCAGGATTAAGGCTCCGTAGCTGATAATGCTATGTAACGGAGTACGTAACTCATGGGTCACATTCGCTAAGAATTGTGATTTCAGGTGATTGGCACGTTGCAGAGCTTCGTTCTTCTCTTTGACCTCCGCGAAAAGAATCGCGTTTTGAATTGCCATTGCCGTTTGAATGGCAGCAGTGCTGAGCAAGAAAGTATCGCGGCTACTCACTGGGTAGGTGGAATCGCTATAGAGGATAAACGCTCCTATGGCCTGTTCTTGCAGCATGAGTGGGACGGCGATGGCCGAGCGATAGCCGCTATCGAGGGCCAGGCGTGCCCAACTTTCCTGTCGTTCTTCGTAGATGGCCGCAATGTCTTCTCCGTAGGCGATTTTCTTACGTTGAATCACCATCCGAGCCAGGGTCATATCGAGATTGCGTAGCGCTCCACGTGGGATGCGAGGGGCGCGTAGCTTGTACGGCACATCCGCCTGCGCCAGTTTGGGTGCGCGAACGGCTGTGCGTTTGCCACTGGGCGTATTTTTGCGACCTGGAATGGCGGCCATTTTTGTTGTAACGGCCAGTGTGATATCGCCGTCCGGGTCGGCATAGACGGTCACGACCCCGTTTTGCGATGAATATACGCTGGCTGCCTGATGAGGACGCGAATGTGTAGTGGAGGGCGATTCTTCGTGAATCACTGCCGTCTTTTCTGCGCTGAAGGCCGCTTCTGTCCACTGCGCGACGGCCCAGGGTGCCAGCATCTCGCGGCCATAGAGGAGTAGCGAAACATGTTCGACATGCATAATCATGCCGATGCGTGAAACGACCTCTCCTAAAAGATGTTCCAGATTGAGGGTTGAGATCAGGGCATCGCTCATAATCAGTAAATTGCTCATCTGCTCTATCATGGCCTGACTCTCGCCCTCAAGCGATTCTGAGAGTAAACCGAAGGAGTGAGAGAGCATAGTGAGATCGTCTGCTTTGGGCAATGTGACGCCTGATCCCGCGTTGGAGGCAATCATTGCTTCGGCCTCCATGCGCAGGCGGCGCAGAGGGCGGATGAAGAGGCTTCTGATGACCAGTGCATAAATAATGGCACCCAGGGCGAAGATGCAGATGGCTAGGCCCAGCATGATTAGGAGATGGCGTGAATTTTGCAGATTGAGGCCGTAGACCGGCTCGACGGCAACAATCACCAGGGATTGAGTGTTCGCCTGCTGTTGGTCCACCGCAGTTTGCTGGGCAAGGGTGATGTAACGGTGCAAACTGGTAATAGTATTGAAGTTGTTCGGCGTGCAAAGTTGCCCTTCCGATAACTTCTGTGGGCCAATCAACATGGTCTTTGTAGCGGCCCCTGCTGTTCCCTGGACCAGACCTGCAATACAGAGAAACGCCGTCGCTTCTGTCTGTTGCGTGAGATCCTGCGCGAGAGAATCATCGATTGGCTGCTGAGCCAGCAGTGCGCGTGTGGGCGAGTTCTGTTTATCGTGCAACGGATAGGCGGTAGCGATCATCCATTGCGTGCCAGTCGAACCAGAAGCAGCAAGCGTGACAGGCAGTAGGGCGACCGTTGTTTGTCCTTTTAGCGCGGCATCAACGAGATGGAGTTGCTCCGGGGTGAGGCTCTTCTTCGTTATGGCTATTGTGCCCGCTTGCTTGATGAGTTGATGGTCATGAGAGATGACAGCCAGCGTCGCAAGATGGTTGCGTATTGCCTGCGTTGCCAGCTCTTGCTGTAGTTGATCAGGAGTACTGTTGGCGACAATGGCGACATTTTCCAGTTTGTGCCCAAGAGAGACGAGATGAGTTCGATATGCCTGCTGCATACGCATGAGGTGAGCCTGAGCGTCGCTTTTTGCCTCTTGCTCTGAATAGAGTTTGAGCAGACTCCACCCTGATAGAGAAAACAACAGCAGACAGAGTAAGAGTGTGAGTATTGCAATGAGTATGAGTTTTCTCCCTGGTGAGCGCACTGTAAATCGCATGCAACCCTTTCTTCCGGTGTGAAAAGCAAGGGAAGAACGGGGTGCCAGCTCGTCCTCCCCTTACCGCGCGTATGCCTGTTTGCTACGCGAAACTCCAGGAGGTGCGCGTGAGATCTCATGGGGAAAAGGTCTCACGAAACATCAGATGCGCGCTGCAAGCCGCTCGTCGAGGTGGATCTGCTTGCTCACACACATCCCGCCTTCCATCCCAGGCTTATGTATTATAACGTATCACTGGGTAAATTGTTATCTTTTTTGGGAGCAATTTCTCTGCAAAGAGAAATTCGTGTTGGTCGCGGGCATCAAGAGCTTTTCACTCTCTTTTCCTACCATTCCCCATTTACGGTATATTATTTATGTCCTCCTCTGCTCCCAAAAATTCGATATATCCTCGTTCCAGGAGGTGAACCAGTATCCAGGCTATTTCTAGCTCATGGCGGCGAGTGAGCCGCGCCACATCTTGTAACGTGCGCTTACCGTCCATCAGGAGTAAAATCGCCCGTTCTCGACGTTCGATCTGGTTCAAAATCCTGGGCGTTTTGGCAACGGATCTGGCTCGAAATATGGCATGGATTCCTTGCTGTGCCATTCCTTCTACATCAACCAACGCCTGTGACGATGAATAATTGGCAACAAATAAATTGGCAATTGTCATACTCCTCCTCCGAAAACACGTATCCCCCTTCGCTCAGTAGGCACAACAATGTGCATAGAAACTATATTAGTCTGCTATAGATAAGATGTCAAGTTTCGGCTACCTGACAAGAAAATAGTTAGAAAGATTGATATATGCTTTTGCTGTGTCGTATGTCAACCTGAATGGAGTATGGTTCCTCTAGTAGAGACGGAGGAGCAACACGATCAGGGTATTTGTGTCCACCAGATAGGACCATTGGTTCTCTCTTTGTTTATTTGTGTCGTGGTATCTCTTTGTATGTCAAACAGATACATGCCCTGTTCCCCATCGGCAAGGAGCAAAACAAGCTGGGATGACGAGGAGACCGACCAGCTCATTGCCGCCGCTGATCCCTGTAGTCGTAGAGGAGACGAGGTGGAGCCGGTTTGTGGATTGGCTATCTGGATCTGAGACCCTGTGCTGTAAGCCAGATGTTGACTATCATGAGACCAGGTTGGTGCGGGAACGGTCGCCGCGTTAGAGGCTATTTGCGAATCGTTGCCAGTGGCGACATCGATGATATGCAGACCTCCCTGGTTGGCGGAGAGCGTATCGAAATAGGTGATAGCGGTGCCATTGGGCGACCAGTTGGTGATGCTTATCTGTTTGCCCATCGTCAATGTTTTTGTGGTGCCAATAAGGTCAACGGTGGTAAGGTTGCCAGTCACAGCCGTGACCAGTAACCAGTGCCCATATGCGCCATTGCCTGCCCTGCTATAGCTGGCTTCTGTATACTCTCCGCTTGCCAGCTCAAGGGCGGTTGATCTGTGGCCGGTGCCGACGCGCTGTGACCACACGCTGTGGATATGTCCGGTTACGCCGATGCTCCATGTCACGGTTGGCGTCGTTGTAGTTGGCGACCAGTTCAGTGAAAGGACGGTATCACGCGGGTTGTCAGCAGTATTGACTGCCGAGACGAGCGAAAGCGCATATTTACTGTGCGTATTGTAGTCGAGAAGCTCTGTCTTCCCATTGTGGGAGGAAAGCTTGAAGGCGATGCGCACTCCATCGGGCGACCAGACAGGTTGCGAGATCACGCCTTTGAGCGGGAGGGTGACATGCTGGACCTGCTCCGTTTGCAGCGAGTAGAGATAGAGGTCTGTCTGCCCTGATCCTGTGGGATCGGCGGTAAAGGCAAGCATATTCCCATCTTCTGACCAGTGCAGGCTGCTGAGAATGGCTGTTCCCGCCTCGCTATTCCAGGCGATGTGACCCTGTTTCAGCAGCGGTTGTGGCAACGTTTTATCATTCTGTCCATTGCTGCGAATAATATGGACGTAGCCTTGCTGTCGATCGATATACGCGATGAAATTACCGGCGGAATGGCCAGGCAAGGGAGGCCGTACTGCCCAGTTTGTAGCAACCTGCACGGAGTCTGGCGTCAAACGAGCAATGCTGGTTTTTCCATCGGGGGCTGCGCTCCAGAGTGCTCCATCGCGGAGAAAGACAAAGCGCAATCCTGGGGAAAGGGGATTGGATAGCGATCCTGCGAATGGAGTCATGTTGGGTGCGTCGGCTATCACGTTGGCCAGTTTTTGCCACAGATTCCGGCCGGAAAAGTTTCCCACCGCGACCGCGATGAGGAGCAAAGCCGCAATTGCTGCCAGCATCGTTCTCTGGACCCAGGGTTTGCGTACCAGACGTTGAAAACGATTGTGCTGTGATGGTGGCGGTGGAGGAGATGGGGATGAGAGGCGACCGCCGGGGAGAGCAATTAACCTGGGACGGCCCGGATCGTTGCGTTTGCCGGGCCTGGATGAAACAGTTGTTTCATTGTGGGCAGCATAAGATAGACCGGTCAATTCGAAATAATCGGGCGAAGAAAAAATTTTCTCATAGAGAGTTGGAGCCGGGCTGACACGAGGAAGTTGTGCGAGGAGGGCGTCAAAACGGCGGAAATCAGCCAGGATAGCACGACAATCTGCACAGGTATGCAGATGTTGGGCTATCTGTTGGCGTTCTGCCTGAGCGAGCGTATCGTCAAGGTAGGCACTGAGTAACTCCTTGACCTGCTCGCAATTCATTTGATCGCTCCTCCAAGCTCCAATGCTCTATAATGTTCACGAAACGACTGTCGCGCGCGGGAAAGATACATTTTGACACCACTCTCAGCGATGTTGAGAGTGTGAGCAATTTCACTGTAGGAGAATCCCTCCTGCGTATACAGGAGTAACGCTGCCCTATATTGCTGAGGCATGCGACGGAGGGCCGCACGCACCAACTCTGTCGTACCGTATATCTCCTGTGGATCTGCGCTCTCTACATCGGCTGGTTCATGGTCCAGATCTTGCCAGGGTAGCCAGGCGATTAACTTGCGACGACGCAATGCATCATACGCTGTATTGGTTGCTATTCGATAGAGCCATGCCGATAATTTTAGATTTGCATCCATCTTTGGTAGGGCGCGAAACGCTTTTAAAAAAGTATCTTGCGTCAGGTCGTCGGCCTGCTCGCGGTCTCCTACCAGGTGATATACATAGTTATAAATAGGTGTCTTATATTCGTCGTAAATTTGTTCAAAGGACCAGGAATTTTCCTTTGTTTCCACCCGGACCATGCGCTACAATCCCTTCGATGGCTACAATTATCTGCTTGTCCGTTCCATGCAAGAGATAATGGCCCCCTGGTGGGAGAGCGCAGGTTGTATGGGTATCTCCCTGCGGATACTCAAAGGCTTTATCCTTCTGTGTAGTGGAACGGACAACCAGCGCAATCAGTAACATATAAGAGTTGGCGACGCTCTTGCAGTTGCGTGGCGTTTCGACTATTATGGTAGCATACTTGAGTGGAGTTATTGCTAATTTTAACCCTACGGTTAGTACTATTGGGTGGATTTCGCTCGTGTGGCCCGTTCTCCTCGTTACATAACAGGAGTCTTTGGCACTATTAAGCGCTTTTCCGCGATTGATCCGATAGGCGTGAACCGTCTATTTCAATAAAAAAAGGAGATTGGTGCTCCATGTCTATTCAATATCAGCCGCAGGATGGTGCTTCTGAGCCAAAGTGGAAAACGGTGTGGTGGGAAGAAGATGAGCAGGGAGCTACCGTCTGTCTGGTTGATCAATCCGTCTTGCCACAAGAAATCGTCTCCCTCCATCTCCGCCATGAGCAGCAGGTCGCTGATGCAATTACATCGCTCAAAGTTCGCGGCGCTCCCGCCATCGGGGTGACGGCTGCTTTTGGCATGGCACTGGCTGTCTGGCGTTTCGTGCGGGATCATGAGGAGGCGACCCTCATCACTGATGAGATAATGACGCAGCTTCAGGCTGCTGGTAAACTGCTCGGTCGCACACGCCCAACGGCAGTCAATTTGTTCTGGGCCATTGAGCGCATGCTCCAGCGTGCAGAGCAGGCCGTGCAGCAACCGCTTCTTCCTCAACAACTGGCCCAGCTCCTGCGCGATGAGGCGCAAGCGATTGCCGATGAGGATGCTGCCGCTTGTTTGAGCATGGGTACGCTGGGGGCGTCTTTGATTGACGATGGTGATATCTTGCTCACTCATTGCAATGCCGGAGCGCTGGCAACCGCTGGCCTGGGTACGGCTCTGGCACCTATCTATGTTGCTCATCGCGCCGGGAAACATGTGCATGTATTTGTCGATGAAACGCGGCCCATCTTGCAGGGAGCGCGTTTGACGGCATGGGAGCTACAGCAAGAAAATATCCCTTTGACATTGATAACTGATAATATGGCCGGTCACTTTATGCGTTCTGGCGGGATTAACGCCGTCTTTGTGGGGGCTGATCGTATTGCAGCAAATGGCGATGTGGCGAATAAGATCGGTACGTATAGCGTGGCGGTCCTGGCTCACGCCCATGCGATCCCGTTTTACGTTGTGGCACCCTGCTCAACCATTGATCTCAAAATCCCTTCTGGCGACCACATCCCCATTGAGCAGCGCGATCCTGATGAGGTGATCGCAGTGCGTGGGGCGCAGGTCGCTCCTGTTGGTGTGCGGGTTGCCAACCCTGCTTTTGATGTCACTCCTCATCAGTACGTGACGGCTATTATTACAGAGAAAGGCATTGCCCATCCTCCCTACGATGTGAGTCTGGGCCAGATCTGTTCTGAACACAACACTATTTGAAGAGGTTATTTTGTTCATGGACGCAGATATCGTGCAGTCCGTTGCTCGGTACGCCGAAGGGGTGCTGGGAGAAGAGGGTTTTCGTTATGTGAGCGCGGTCGTGGCGAACTGTAAAATGCTCGCCTGGGAATTAGAGGCGCAGGAGGAAGAAGCTCCTGCTCCTGCTCTAGATAGAGATATTGATATGAATGCCCTGGCGATAGCCGGGTATCTTCATGATATTTCCACGACTCAGCATGGTGCCAATGACCATGTACACAAATCAGCTGAGATGGCTGTGGAGTTTTTACTGAGTCAGGATGCCCCGCAAGCGCTGGTTCGCAAAGTGGAGCAAATCATCTTGAGCCATGCCACAATCAGTTCTGAGCAAGACACACCCATTGAGGCGCGTATTTTGTATGATGCAGATAAACTGGGTCGCCTCAGTGGACTGGCTGTGGTAACATCTTTGATTGAGTTTGGTGCGCGTTATCCCAATCGCTCAGTTAGCGGCGATGTGCTGACGGCTATTCTTCGCCACATAGAAGAGCGTTTTATCGATTTGTACCAGTCTTTGCATACCAACCCTGCGCGCGAGATGGCGCGTGATAAGTTCAATCGCACGCTCGCCTTTCTCGATGGAGTCATTGAGCATTTAAGCGATTCGACTCCGGTTTAGTTGTTCGTGTGGAGAAGCTTTTCTCTGATTTTAAATAATCACTAATCACTTTTTGATGGAGGACGAGAAAACATTGTCCATTCTAGTTGTTGGTTCTGTGGCGTTCGATTCTATCGAGACGCCATTTGCGCATGTTGATTCAGTGCTTGGCGGGGCCGCTTCCTATTTTTCTACCGCTGCCTCTCTCTACAGTCAGGTCAATCTGGTGGCAATTGTGGGCAGCGATTTTCCGCAGGAGCACCTCGATTTCTGGCGGGGTCGCTCGGTGAACCTGAGTGGATTGCAGATCAAGGAGGGCAAGACCTTCTTCTGGCAGGGCCGCTACCATATGGATATGAATGCGCGCGATACGCTTGATACCCAACTGGGTGTTTATGCTGACTTTCATCCCGTGATTCCAGCCGAGTATCGCGATAGCGAGTTGGTATTTCTCGCCAATATTCAACCGGAATTGCAGATGGAGGTGCTGGAGCAGGTTTCAGGTGCGCGCTTGACCGTCCTCGATACGATGGAGCTATGGATTACAACGGCTCGCCCACAATTAACCGAGGTCATCAAGCGCGTGGATGTGCTTTTGATGAGCGAAGAAGAGGTGCGCCAGTATACCGAGCAGGCCAGCATTGTGACGGGGGCACGCCAGTTGTTAGGAATGGGATTGAAGTATCTGGTCGTGAAGCTTGGTAGCTATGGTGCGCTGCTATTCGGCGCTGATGGCACCTATTTCAGTGCTCCCTCGTATCCTCTGGAAGAGGTCATTGATCCAACCGGAGCAGGCGATGCCTTCGCTGGTGGCTTCCTGGGATATCTCTCAACTGCGATGCCGCAGCAGGATGGTCGTTATGCTGTCGATGATATCAAGCGCGCTATCGTGCATGGCAATATCATTGGCTCGTTTACCTGTGGCGACTTTAGCATTGGTGGCCTGCGCCCCCTCTCGCTGGCAGATGTTGCGAATCGTTATCAAGAGCTGGTCAAGTATTCTCACTTTGATCCCGATTGGTCTTCCGCAAGTCAGCAGCAGAGCAGTGCAAACATTGAAGTGTTGGGTTAGGTGGACGTTTATAGTCGGGGTATCATGTTGAACGTATAGGCGGATGTACCAGGCTTATTGAGCGTATTACGTTTATTGCTCTCGTTGTAAAAGGGCAAAAATGTAGTACAATAGACGGCAGTGTTGCCTGGATGATTGTGCTTATTGAGTAACGGACTCAAGAAGCTTACCCCTAATCTATGCGCTATATACTCCTAAACAGAAGGGAAGAATAACTGATTTATGACCACTTCTTCGACGCAGGGAGATGTGAAAGACCTCTCTTTAGCTTCTCGTGGTAAAGATCGGATCGAGTGGGCAGCCAAAGATATGCCAGTGCTGCGCTTGATCCGCGAACGTTTTGCCAAAGACCAGCCGCTCAAGGGCGTACGTATGTCTGGCTGCTTGCATATCACGACAGAGACCGCCAATCTCGCTATTACGCTCAAGGCTGGCGGAGCTGATCTGGTGCTGTGTGCCTCCAATCCTTTGTCCACGCAGGACGATGTGGCCGCTGCTCTGGTGAGCGAGTATGGCATTCCCACGTTCGCGATCAAGGGCGAAGATGAGCAGACGTACTATCGCCATATCAACGCAGCGCTCGATCACAAGCCTCAAATGACGATGGATGATGGCTGTGATCTCGTCTCGACGATCCATACCACCCGTACCGAGTTGTTGTCCGATATTATCGGCGGCATGGAAGAGACGACGACGGGCGTGATCCGCTTGAAGAGCATGGAGAAGGCCGGAGTCCTCAAGTTCCCAGTGCTGGCCGTCAACGATTCCGATACCAAGCATATGTTCGACAATCGCTATGGCACGGGTCAGAGTTCGCTTGATGCCATCATTCGTTCGACTAACATTCTCCTTGCCGGGCGCACTGTTGTTGTCTTTGGCTATGGCTGGTGTGGTCGTGGCGTTGCTTCACGCGCTCATGGTATGGGTTCCAATGTGATCGTGTGTGAGGTCGATCCAACCCGCGCATTAGAGGCCGTGATGGATGGCTATCGTGTGATGCCTGGAGTGGAAGCGGCGGCGCTTGGCGATATTTTTGTCACCGTGACCGGCGATATAAATGTCATTGATCGTCAGCATCTGGAGAGGATGAAAGAAGGCGCTTTGATTGCGAACTCTGGGCACTTCAACGACGAGATCAACATTCCCGCGCTGGAGGCGATGGCAACCAACAAACGCCGCGTGCGTGATTTCGTTGATGAATATACCTATCCTGATGGCCGCCACGTCCATCTGCTGGCTGAGGGTCGTCTGGTCAACCTTTCTGCTGCCGAGGGACATCCAGCGAGCGTCATGGATATGAGCTTTGCGAATCAGGCGCTTGGTTCCGAATTTATGCTCATCCATGCAAAAGAGCTGGAGCCGCGCGTCTACACGCTGCCCGCAGAACTGGATAAAGAGATTGCCAGCCTCAAGCTTCAGGCGATGGGTGTGCGCATCGATACACTGACCCCGGAGCAGGATAAGTACCTCAATTCCTGGGAGTCTGGCACCTAATTTCTGCTATGTGTTCCTGATGCAGGAATATCTTTCATCGATGTTCCTGCATTCGCTTGCTTGACCGGCAACTGGGAAATTGGTACTCTCTGGCGGTAATGCGCGTAGATTCTCGATTCTCGTGCTTTTTGCAATTGACAATAAGCCTATCTTTGCCGTAGAATATGTAGAGAGTCAGGCAGTGCTTAGTCAGGCCTCGCACACATACAAATGAATCATGAGTGATATCACTCTCATCCAGAGAGGTGGAGGGAAACGGCCCTACGAAGCCCGGCAACCCACCTGCGCAATGCAGGAAGGGTGCCAATTCCGGCGGAGCATTCCGCGAGATGAGGGGAATGAGCTGAAACGCCAGACCCCTGAAAAGCAGGGGTTTTTTTGTGCCATCAATCCTGATTCTTTCCTGCAAACGTGTTCTCATGCAGTTGAAAGCATCTCTTATCGTATGACCACACATTCCTATGTCTGTACTATTACTTTTGGAGAGGAAGGTGCCAGCTTTTGAGTAGTTTTATGGAGAACCCCAAAACATTTTTTACCAGTGAGTCGGTCACTGAAGGACATCCCGATAAACTGTGCGATCAGATCTCTGATGCTATTCTTGATGCCATTATTGCGCAAGATCCCACCGCGCGCGTAGCCTGTGAGACGGCCACGACCACCGGCCTTGTGCTGGTCGCGGGTGAGATTTCAACATCTGCCTGGATCGATATGTCTGCTGTTGTGCGCAAAACGATCGAGCAGGTCGGGTATGTACATGCCGACTATGGCTTTGACCATCGCACCTGTGGCGTCGTCACTGCCATTGGCAAGCAGTCGCCCGATATCGATATGGGTGTGAGCCGCTCTTTGGAGACGAAAGAGGCAAAGGACGGAGCGGCCCTCCTCTCTGATGATGAGTTGGAGAAGATCGGTGCTGGCGACCAGGGTATGATGATTGGTTTCGCCTGTAACGAGACCCCTGAATTTATGCCGCTGCCTATCAGTCTGGCCCATAAGATTACGCGGCAGCTTTCCCAGGTGCGCCGTAAATCCTGGAGTGGCAGCGGACCGATGGCCTATTTGCGTCCCGATGGCAAGAGCCAGGTTACTGTGCAGTATGAGTATGGGCGACCTGTGCGAGTCGATACGGTTGTGGTGTCCACACAGCACGCCGAGTATGTCGATCAGGAGCAGATCCGTAACGATGTGATCGAATATGTCATTAAGCCGGTGATTCCTGAGCATCTGCTCGATCGGGATACCAAGATCTTCGTCAATCCCACTGGCCGCTTCGTTACTGGTGGTCCAATGGGCGATGCCGGGCTGACCGGGCGCAAGATTATCGTTGATACCTATGGCGGGATGGCCCGACATGGTGGTGGTGCCTTCAGCGGCAAAGATCCAACCAAAGTGGACCGCTCTGCTGCTTATGCTGTGCGCCACATTGCCAAGAACGTTGTTGCTGCTGGCCTGGCGGATCGCCTGGAGCTTCAGGTGTCCTACGCTATTGGCGTCGCTCGTCCGCTCTCGCTTTTCGTGGAGACTTTTGGTACAGGGAAGGTCTCGAACGAAGAGATTGTTCGCCTCATCAACGAGCATTTCGATCTGCGTCCGGCTGGCATTATTCAGTCGCTCAACCTGCGTCGTCCCATTTATCAGCCCACAGCTGCCTTCGGTCACTTTGGGCGTACCGATGTTGATCTGCCCTGGGAGGCGCTGGATAAAGTCCCGATGCTGCGGAAAGGCGCGGGAGCCAATATCAAAAGCAGCGAGACCGTCTAATGTAATTCGATGGAGCGCTTGAAGAGACGCACCTGTCTGTTATCCTTGATGAGAAGATAGCAGGCAGGCTTTTTTTATTGTTGTTTTGCGCAGGCTATCGTTGTTCAACCTGTATCAGATATAATGTCATTGGTTAGATTGTGGTGCCTGATCCTGATGGATCGGGACGGAAGAAAGGAACATCGATGGATTTTACTCTCAATGACGAGCAAGTAGCCATTCGTGATACTTGTAGGGAATTTGCGGAACGGGAAATCAAGCCGCGTGCCGAAAAGATGGATGCAACGGGTGAGTTCCCTTATGACCTGATTCGTCAGATGGGCGAACTGGGTTTGATGGGAATACCTTTCCCGGAAGCGTACGGCGGCGCTGGTGCGGATTTTTTTTCATATTGTCTGGCCCTCGAAGAGATCTCGCGCGCCGATGTTTCTGTCGGCATCACGCTGGAGGCGCATACATCGTTGGGGACTATGCCTTTCTACCTCTTTGGCAGTACTGAGCAAAAGGAGCGCTACTTGCCAGTTTTGACGCGCGGCGAGCAGCTCTGGTCGTTCGGGCTGACCGAGCCGGAGGCGGGTTCCGATTCAGGCGGGACACATACACGCGCCGTGTTGCAGGAAGGGCAATGGCATATCAACGGTTCCAAGTGTTTTATCACCAATGCTGGAACAGCGATGACGGGTGGGGTAACGATTGCAGCTGCTACCGGGACGCGAGCCGATGGGCGCAAAGAGATTTCTAATCTCATCGTGCCTAAAGATACTTCCGGCTACGTAATCGGCAATCCATATAAAAAGATGGGCTGGAAGGCTTCAGATACACGTCCACTGGCGTTTGAAGATTGTGTGATTCCGGCCGAAAACATACTGGGACAGCGAGGCGATGGCTTTAGGCAATTTATGCAGATTCTTGATGGTGGGCGAATTGCGATTGCCGCGCTCGCCGTTGGACTGGCCCAGGCGTGTCTGGATGAGTCCCTCAGCTATGCCCGGCAGCGGCGACAGTTTGGGCAACCCATCGGCGCGTTCCAGGCCATTCAGTTTAAGTTGGCAGACATGGCAACTGAGGTAGAGCTGGCTCGCCTGATGTACTACAAAGCGGCCTGGCTGCATATGCGGGGCGAATCATATACTCGCGAGGCAGCTATGGCCAAGCTTTTTGCCTCTGAAACTGCGAAACGGGCCGCAGATCAGGCGGTGCAGATACACGGCGGCTACGGTTTTATGGATGAGTATCCTGTGTCGCGCTATTGGAGGAATGTAAAGGCCATTGAGATTGGCGAAGGGACCAGCGAGGTCCAGCGCATGATAATTGCCAAGCAACTTGGGTTCTAAGTAGCAAAAAGAGAGAGGGATGCGCATCAGATTGCATCCCTCTTTTCATGTGTTCTCACGTTAGTTATTGGTCGATGCTGGAGTTTTTGGTGGCGGCCAGCTAAATGTGCCAAATTTCACCGTTGAGTTGGTGATATCGTTGCTATCAACCTTCATGTCGGAACTGGCCAGCCAGACCGCGCTATCGCCATTCACGGCCAGGAAAAGCGCGTCTTTTGGCACGATGGTTGGATTGATGTTGACGGGAATATTAGCTGCCACGTCGAACATATCGAAGCTGTTGTTGCTATTTTGCCAGATGAGGAAACGTCCTCCCGACTGAAGCGCTGAAATTGGTCCGTCCGCACCCAGAGCCATTGAAAGCTTTGCTCCAGTTTCCGGGGAGTACGCCTGTAGCGCGCCTTGAATAGATGCATCGAGCTGTGCGCTGTAGATGCCTGGATCGACCCGGGCAATGATCCCGTTCTGAGCTACTGGCGTCGCGGAGGCGGTTGGTGTCACCGTCGTTGCAGCTTCCGGGGTCGTTGTCGCAGCGACAGTAGGCGTTACTGCTGCCGTTGGTGTGACCTGAAGCTGATTGGTTACATCTGTCTTTGCCGCCTGTAGGAAGAAGAGTGTATTGTTGACCACCTGTGGGCGGAACGAGCTATCGTCTTCCGTGAATTGGAAGGTCTGGATCGCGCTATGCTGCACCCACTTGCCGGGCTGGGGAGCGGCTGTAACGGTTTGTTGCGTCCAGACATTACTGTGCAGGGTATTATCCTGACTCAGCCATTCCTCGCTCCAGTAAATGCTGGTGCCATCGTTGTTGGCTGTCGGCGAGGTCAGGATGTGACCATCGTGCGCATTCGCCAGCTCTTGCCTTGTTTTCACCTGTGTCTGTACATTCTTATTGCTGCCAGTAACGGTCGTCTGAGTTTTGAGCGGATATTGGGTGAGATGAGAGACCCCCTTCTGATCGATGCTTGTGACCAGCAGCGAATCCTGCGTAAACCAGACACCTTGCACGGGTGTATGGACCCAGGATGGCACCGTTTTTTGATCGAACGTGCCTTGCGACAGGACTTCAGGTGTGGCCGGAGCGCTCAGCGTGTTTGACGGATCGGTATTTTCTGTCTTTAGCGAGAGACTATAGAGTTTCCAGTTGCGAACAGAAGGACCGCCGTTTGTGTGTGCTTTTGTATTTTTCGAGGCCTGGGGCTGATCGAATTGTAGCCAGATCAACCAATCTTGAGAGCCACTAAGAATAATTAAAGGACTCGTGCTCGCAGTTGGTAAGAGTGGCGTACTCGTTTGTTGCTGGGTGTCGAGCCGTTCAAGCATCCAATCTGATGTGTTCTCACCGTATGCGGTGTAGTAAATATATTGTCGATCTGCAACCGCGCTGACGACATGTGGATAGGTCGTGCTGGTTGCATCTGATACCATTGTTACCTGCGAGACTTGTTGCAAGCTAGTCGTATTTTTGCCAGCTCCTTGCGGAAGGCTGACAGCCTGGCGACTTTGAGCCAGCAACAGGACGGAGGTGATGCCCCCGGTCATCAATATCAGCAAAAATGCAGCTGCCAGACCCACGATAGCGAAATGGTTGAGATGAAATGCCGATGCGCGTTTGGGCACTGGTCTGATAACGGGCAATGGGCCGGTGTCAGCCCGCGAAAACGCGGTTAGGGCATCGGTTTGTGGATCTTTTGAGGCATGGCCTTTGAGATACGGCTTGAGAAAATCGGGGGTCGGAGTGAGGGCCGCAGAAGATGAAGAGCGATGAATAAAGCGTGTGTGTTCAACGGCAAGAGCCTGCATCAAGCGGCTATATGCCCGTGATGAAGGTTCAACGGCTGGCAATGAACGTATCTGCTCACCGACACGATGATGTTGAGCAAGCAGGTGCCGACATTCGGCACAACTTGCCACATGCAGATCCAGGGCCACAGCATCCTGGCTATCTTTTTTTAGTTCTCGATATGCGGAGAGCATCTCACGCGCTTGGCTACAGTTCACTCTTCACCGACCTCTTGTTTGTATAATGCGATAAATTGTTCCCGTGCTCGCATCAGGCGCATTTTGACTGCTGAGGGGCTGATACTGAGTATCTGGGCAATCTCTGCGCAAGAGAGTCCATCATTTTCGTAGAGCCAGAGGCAGACAGCATATTTAGGGCGTAGCTGGCGAAAAACCCGTTCAACGATTTCTCGATCTGCCACGCGACTTTCAAAGCGCGCACCATCATAGCCGTTCCGTTCATAGAGCGTGCTGACGGCGCTTGCTCGCGTTTCATGCTGCCCTTCATCGCCGTTGGAGTTTTCTGTAGATGCGCCACCCGCTTCTGAGACCACTCCTGCACCGATGCCGCGATCCTCGTTGAATAAGGAAAGCGGTAGCCACGAGATCAAACGTCTGCGACGCAAGGTATCGGTGGTGGTGTTCGATGCGATGCGATAGAGCCATGCTGATAACGCGCCTGGCTGTACGACAGTACCACCTAGCAGTGCTTTATAAGCTTTAACGAATACATCTTGTGCCAGGTCATAGGCCTGTTCCCGGTTGCCGATCAGGTGATAGATGAAATTGGTAATTGGACCCTGGAAACGCAGGAAGATGGCTTCAAAATCGGCTACGTCCACGCGCTCTGCTTCTTGCTCCTGTTCTGGTTGAGCAACTATAGATGGCGTAGAGATCTGCGCTGCTTCTTCCTCACATTCCCCGGCGAGTTGTTCACTCCCGTTATCGGCTGATAATGGAATGGCGGAATGGCCTGAGCGTCCCTCCTCCAAGGGGGAACGCAAACTGCTATTCGTATTGTAGAAACGGATAGAGGTATCCATTGGTTACATCAACCTTATTTTTTTTAGCAGAGTTTTTTACATAATATCTCTGGGACGTTTGCTTCGTTTTATTAGTAGCATAGCACACTGACTGAAGAAATGCTGTGAGCTAGCAAACAACATATTGCAGGTCTGGTAAGCCACTTCCTGTAAAATATGCCACGACTTCATCCTCCACTTGTAAAAAGTTTGTTGCAAGAAGTGTGTGATATGCTGCTAATGTTGCTGCTGCCTCCAGCGCTATCAGCATTCCCGCTCGCTTTGCGGCATAACACACCATTTGCTGCATGCTGTCGTCACTGACGGTGAGCGCTGTGCCACCACTTTCATAAACTGCTTGTAGGATCAGGCGGTCTCCGATTGCGGAGGGAACACGTAATCCTGCGGCTTGGGTATGTGCTTCGTCGGCAGGCCACGCGTCGGCTTCATCTTTTCCTTGATGGAAAGCACGTACTAATGGCGCACACCCTTCAGCTTGCACAATGATCATTTTTGGCAGTTGGTCATTTGCTATCCAGCCTGCTGCACGTAATTCGGCAAAGGCTTTCCACATCCCTACTACCCCTGTTCCTCCACCAGCAGGATAGATAATTGCAGATGGAAGACGCCAACCCAGTTGTTCTGCCAATTCCAGCCCCATTGTTTTTTTTCCCTCTGCGCGGTATGGTTCACGCAACGTGGCGACGTTGAACCAGTCCCGTTGTCGGGCGGTCTCCGCAGCGGCACGCCCTGCATCAGTAATCAGGCCAGGGATCAGGTGAACCTCTCCTCCGTAGAGTCGAGCCTGTTGTATACACGTATGGGGAGCATCTTTTGGTGCCACCACATGAGATGGTAATCCGGCGCGGGCTGCGTAAGCTGCTAAAGCTGCTCCCGCGTTCCCCGCAGTAGGCGTGACCAACCCCTGTACACCCAGTTCAACCGCTCGTGAGACAGCTGCCGACATCCCTCTCGCTTTAAAGCTGCCAGTAGGATTCTGCCCTTCATCTTTTACGAACAAACGGGCTTGTTGTTCCAACCCTTGCGGAGCCAGGCACGGAGCGTGGAGCAAGGGCGTCATTCCCTCACCCAGGCTGATGATATGCGCTGGTTCTCGGACTGGGAGGAACTCGTGATAGCGCCACATGGTTGCTTCACGGTGGCTGATCTCGTCTCGCGACACCTCTTTTGCCAGCGTTGCCAGATCGTAACAGGCCAGTAATGGTCGCGCGCAGCAAGGACTGATCGTCTGTAACTGGTCAGCATCATATATGTGATCGCAAGCGCTGCATTTCAGATGGCTGAGATAGCTAAATCGTGCATCCATGAAGAACAGTATAACATATAGGGGTTTTTTGAACACGTTGAGCGTCATCCATATAGTTCCAAAGGTCTAGCGAAACATAGCGTTTTCTAGCATTCTTTTGATCGCTTGCTTACGCCATTGTTAGCTTTTTGGGTTCGTGAGGGGTAATGACTAACCTCACTGGATGGGCTACCAGCGATGCAAGCACCGCTTTACCATCCTCTACCCCCTCCGCTTCCGAGAAAGCATCAGGGGCTATTTTTCTGATAATGTTGCCAGCTCCGTTAATGTCGGCATTGATCGTGTATCCATCTTTAGTGCGGTAGAGTCCACGCTTATTCTTATCGAGCAGCATCAAGACTTGTTGGGCCCACCTTCGCCGGGAGCGCCTTGTACGCTTCATGTGCCTGCATGCGTCGTTGCACCTCATTGTAGTTGAGGTACTTTCCCTCGAAAATATAGGACTGTCGAATGAGGTAGAGAGCAGCATTATACAGATTTTTCGACGTGAAGACCGCCTGATCGATGGTCACAAAGCGTGGATCGGCTCGATCAATGATGTGCCTCTCGGTTAACTGCATTTCGCTGCTCTCTTTCTGGTGAAGGAGGAGTTCATAAGTACCTTTTCCTTATAGATGGGCCTATTGACATGATACTGATGGGTGCAAATCTGATGATGGAAGCTTTGCTGCTGCCAGTGCTTGCAATTTCCGAACAGCCTGCGTATAAAGATACCTGGCATAATTGGCCCGGATGCCGAGACGTTACCCGACTCCTTTGGACAACAATACATCATGACTCCCATCTAATCTAAGACGGAGACACAGCACATCGCGCTGTCTGGGGGAAAGCACGGGCAGAAGTGTTGCTGGCTGTGCGCATTGCCTGGCTTCTCGCTGTTCTTGGTCAAAACCCTGTCATAAAACGCTATATTTTCAAACACTAGTTTTATATTCATCTGTAATGATTGTGAGGCCAGAGGGTGCTTAGCCTGTTATTGCCATTCGTGGCTGATTCTGGTACTATAGTCGCTATGGAAACCCGTCAAAATCAGGCTGCTGACTGGAATATTGTTGGTCATGAGCGCGCAATAGATATCCTGCGTCGTACGCTGGCGGCGCAGCAAGTGCGGCATGCCTATCTTTTCACTGGCCCTCAGCGCGTTGGCAAAACATTGCTGGCTCAACGCTTTGCACAAACGCTGCTCTGTACCGGCGGATCCGATCCTCAAGTCGCGCCACTTGATCCCTGCAATACTTGTCTTGCTTGCCGGAAGGTCTTGCATGGTAATCACCCGGATGTCCACCTTATTGCAAAGCCCCCCGATAAGCAGGCGATCTTAATTGAGCAGATACGCGAGTTGCAGAACGATTCGGCCCGTAGAACGTTGGAGGGGCGGCGCAACATCTTTATCATCCAGGATGCCCAGGATATGAATCTGCAAGCTGCTAACTGCATTTTGAAGACGCTGGAGGAGCCTGAACATGATGTCGTGCTGTTGCTTACCGCGCCGGATGCTGGATTGCTGCTGCCCACGATTCTATCGCGTGTCCAAATGATTACAACGCAGTTGCTTACCTCGACACAGATTAAAAATGCGCTGGTGGAGCGCTGGGACGCGGAAGCTGATGAGGCTGATCTAATAGCGGCACTGGCAGCTGGACGGATGGGGTGGGCTGTCGAGGCGGTTGAGGATGATGAGATGCTGGAAGAACGTAAGTCGCAGTTGGAGATGCTGACGAAGATTCCCTCCACCAGCCGAGTTCAGCGCTTTGACCTGGTGCAAAAGCTGGGAACAGATGGCGAAAAAGTGCGCTCGCTGCTCGATCTCTGGCTGCTCTGGTGGCGCGATATGGTGCTTGCGGCTAATCACTGCCTGGATTTAACGGTTAACGTGGATATGCGCGATCTCCTGAAAGCACAGGCTGGTAAGATTGGCTCTGACGAGGCGGAACGAATGGTGCGTACGATTTTACAAACGATGGAGGCGCTGGATCAGAACGTCAATACGCGCATGGCCCTCGAAGTGTTGATGCTCGATACGCCCATGCTCAAGGCGTAATGTGGATAAGTAATTGTTTCTCCGTATCCTGTTTCCTTCCCCGATCTCGTTTGTGGTACTATTGAGGAAGATCAGCTTGCTGCTGGCATGTGCGTAGGATTTGAAACGAAGATGTTTCGGAGGACAGGATACCATGCGAGATGATTTTAAGCACCTGTTAATTCGGCGTGACGGCGCTGTTGTGACCATTACGATGAATCGTCCCGAAGTGTTGAATGCTTTTAACGACCTGCTGCTGCAAGAATTGACGGAGGCGGCAGATGATGCCGCGCATGATGAGACTATTCGCTGTGTTGTGATTACGGGCGCTGGCAGAGCGTTTGGTGCCGGGCAAGATCTAGCCAGTCTGACAGCCGCCGAAAGCAGCGCTGAGCCTATGCAGATCAGCGAGCATCTCACGAAATACCATCGCCTCTTATCTATTCTTCGCACTATGCCAAAGCCTGTCATCGCAGCTATTCGTGGTGTCGCGGCTGGTATTTCTTGCAATATCGCGCTTGGGTGTGATTTGCGTATCGCAGCAGATAATGCACGTTTTATTCAGGCGTTTGCTCGCATCGGGCTGGTGCCGGATGGTGGTGGTGGCTATTTCTTGCCGCGCCTAGTCGGATTGGGTCGCGCTTTGGAGATTGCTATGCTTGCTGATGAGATCAATGGACCGGAGGCTGAACGCATCGGACTGGTCAACAAATGCGTGCCGCTGGACGAGTTTGAGACGGCAACTGCGGCTCTGGCCCAACGTCTCGCTCAGGGACCGACTCGCACTTACGCACTGATCAAAGAGCTGATGTACTCGTCGCTTGATAGCGATTTGCAGAGTTCGCTGAAATTAGAGGGCGAGTTGCAAAATATCGCCTTTACAACGGCGGACCATAAAGAGGGGGTTGCCGCCTTCTTGCAGAAGCGCCCACCTCACTACAAGGGTAGTTGATGAGAAGTTGAAAATCGATACGTTACCATTTAATAACGCACAGATCCAGGGTGCGCAGAAGCGTGAGTGGCTGCTTGAGCATTCCCCACAACATCTGGAGCAATGCTCTTCATTAATTGAGCGTGCTTTGCGCTTGCGGTCTCGTGCAACCTCGCGCAGTACGCTTGTGCTGGGTGCCGGAGCCTGTACGGAGGTGCCTCTTGCAGCACTCTGTCGCGCCTCCGATGAAGTGGTGCTGGCCGATCTCGATCTTGCAGCCATGCAGCGTGGTTGTGAGGTGCTGACGTTTCCCGCGCAACGGCGACAGGTCCAACTGGTGCAGGCGGATTTGACAGGTGAGGTCAGTGCGCATCTGGCCCGACTCATAAAGCTTCAACCCTGGCGCAATCTTGTGGCTCAAGGGGCACAGGCCGTCTTTGATGCTGCTGCACAATGCCTTGAGCAATGCCCTGTTCCCGATCCTCCTGAGTTCGCAGAGCATTTGCTATCCGGAGAGTTTGGCGTGGTCATTAGCTCCCTGGTGTTGTCACAGCTTTTCAGTTATCCCATCCTCGATGTGCTTGAGCATATACAAACGCTGGCACCATCGCTGCTTGGTGAGCAGGAGCGCCATCATCGCTACCAGGAAGCAACTCAGAAGTTCCGCCTACGCATTATTCATGCCCACCTTCATTTGTTGCGCAATTTGATCGATGTTGGAGGCATTGTCGTGCTGCTCAGCGACATTCGCGGCTTCGTCTTTAATGTGCATGGCACTGATCATGATGCCAGCCATCGCCGCTCTATTCCGCTCGTTCCGCGCACGCTGCCTGAACTGGTGGAGCGCCACTTCTCTGTTATCGAAGAACAAAAGTGGGAGTGGCTGACCGATTTGCCCGAAAAAGAGCGGCCCGGCCGGGGATATGAGGTTGTTGGCTATGTGCTGAAGGCTTCTGAGTAAAGAGGTTATCCTGGATGTATTTGTGTTGATTAGTAGTAAAAACATTGATCTCGAATAGGAGGGTTTTATAGCGATTTCGTTACATAGACGTTTTTTGTAATGAAAGCGCTAGAGCAAAGTTGTAGTACTTCAGTTTCTCGCTAACAACATTCTGTAGAGGGTTGTCCTGCCCCTTGCCTCTTACCTCTACTAAGAGTGCTGTGATGTGAGAGTTGCCCGTAGCTGGCAATAATTTCGACAATTTAAGATACTTGTTTTTGAGAAGGGGAGCAGGCGTGTGTTACCGCGAGGTACACTGCCTGCTCCCCTTCTTTTTGTAGTTAGGAGGATACATTATGGATGGATGGAAGGCTCGTTTGGGTTTTCCAGAGACACGAGGAAGGTATGGTTTTCTTCTCGTGTTTATTATTGATGCACTTGGATCTGGATTGTTTCTCCCGTTCTCAATTCTCTACTTTCAAGTCACAGCTGGCTTTTCCTTACCGATCATTGGACTGACTCTGACTATAGCTACTATTTGTACGCTGCCAACGACGTTAGTGACAGGAAGTCTAGTAGATCGCTTTGGTGCTCGACGTATGACAGCGATCAGCCAGCTTATCCAGGCAGGCGGATTTATTGGCTACCTCTTTTTTGTGCATACAGTCCCCCTCATGTTTATTATGGCGGCGCTGGTAACAGCAGGCTCCAGGATGTTCTTTGCTGCTACTGCAACGCTGATCGTTGAACTCTCTTCTTCTCATGAGCTTGATCGCTGGTTTGGGTTTGTTGGAGCAATACGTAATGTTGGCCTGGGAATAGGAGGATTCCTTGCGGGCTTCGTTCTGGCAACGAATAATCCAGACTTCTATCATTTGTTGATAGGGATCTGTGCCACCTGTTATCTAATGGCGGGTTGTCTTTTGCTGTGCTTGCCGGAGCCGCAACAAAGAAGGAGCAAGCAGGAGGCAAAGGCTCCCTATGGACAGATTTTGCGCGACCATCTGTTTCTCAAATTTTTGGTGAGTAACATTGCTTTTATTTTATGCATTTTGATGTTGGGAACATCTCTTCCTGTCTATGTGACTGAAGCCTTACACGCACCAGCCTGGATACCTGGCTCTGCCCTGACGCTCAATTCGGTACTGGTAATCGGTTGTCAAATGCTCGTTGTTCGCTTGCAGGAGCCATATCGTCGTACGAGAACTATAGGAGTTGCGGCCCTGGTCTGGTGCCTATCATGCGGCCTTTTTGCGCTGGCACCAATCATCCCTGGTTCTTTCATTATTATCTATCTCTTTCTGGCCGTTGCTATTCACACGCTGGCCTCTTTGTTGTATGGTCCAACGGTAAGCGCTCTGATCGCTGATCTCAGTCCGTCAATATTGCGTGGGCGTTATCTGGCAACATATGAGTTTGCCTGGGGGATTGCCAGCGCGCTGATACCCGCTTTATTTACAACCCTCTATGCGGTGACACCCACTCTCCCCTGGATCAGCCTGGTAGGAATGGTGGCTGTTTCAGGCGTAAGCGTGTTGTTCCTCGAAAGGAGATTTGCTGATCACGTTGCAGGAGGAGGTAAGAGAGAAATGGAGCCATTAGAAAAATAGCAAGTGAAAAATAGCAAGCAGATGGGTCTGTGTTGAAGTATAAGCGTTTGCCTGTAAGCAGAAGAGTTGCGCCAGGATCATCATCTTTTACGAAGCCCTTGACAGGCGTTTTTGTTCAGACTATACTTGACAGATAGCATATACAATCGTCACGAGGGACGAAACCAGCGTGTGGTGAGAGCCACCAGCGAGCCGAAGAAGGTGAAAGTTCGGCATATCTCATGAGCGCGGGAAAAGCCACCCTCTGGCCTGTCTTCTTATGAAAAAGACGGGTCGCGATGCGGGAAAATTATCTCAAAGAGATGAAAAATCCTGGCCGGTAGCCCTCCGTTATCACAGGGCAAGGCATCGATCTCTTTTCACGATGATCCGTGCCTGTAGAGTGGGATGTTGCAGAAGTAATCAAGCACATCCAATTCAGGTGGTACCACGCGCTGTTTTCGTAAATTCAGCCCGTCCTGAGCTTTTGAAGCTGAGGGCGGGCTTTTTGTTTACTTATAGTCATGGTTTTGTAGTTCTGGTGGTGATGTTGCCAGCGCCAGATCTGATTGAGTATCAAGGAGGAGTAGCACATGAACACATACGGTATACAGTACGTATCGTCGAGGGAAATAGTAGATCGTTACCTTTCGTTTTTTCGTGAGCGCGGTCATTATGAGATGCCTGGAAGCCCATTAGCGTTGCCGGGGAACAGCACATCGTTTGTGATTGCGGGAATGCAGCCCTTGCTGCCGTATCTACGAGGGCAAGCAGCGCCGCCGTCATCACGTTTAACCTGTTTACAGCGGTGTTTGCGCACCGATGATATCGATGCAGTGGGAACGAGTGGCTGCAAAAATACGTCGTTTCATATGCTGGGGAACTGGTCAGTAGGCGAGTATGGGCGGCGAGAAGCGATTTCGATGGCGCTTGAGTTCCTGTTAGAGCATCTGGGCCTGGATGTGTCCACGCTATGGGTGACGGTTTTTGCGGGTGATCCTGAACTCTGCATATTGCCCGACGAGGCGGCGATTGAGGAGTGGGTGCGGGTTGGTATGCCTCGTGAGCGGATTGTACCGTTGGGGGTTGAAGATAACCTGTGGGAGATGGGTGGTGGTGTCGGCCCATGCGGTCCCTGCTCGGAGATTTTTGTGGATCGTGGCCCTGCGTTTGGTTGTGGCTCTCCCACCTGTCGGCCCGGCTGCTCTTGTGACCGCTATCTGGAGATCTGGAATCTTGTTTTTATGGAGTTTGAGCGGCTCACGAATGGAGCGCTGGTCAGCCTTCCACGTCGCAACGTTGATACCGGGATGGGATTGGAGCGGGTCGCGTCAGTTCTGCAAGGGGCGGAATCCAGCTTCTCTATCGACCTGTTTCTGTCTGCGAGTGAACGTTTGACTGCGCTTCAGGGGGAGGAGAGCAGGCGATGGAACGACGGGCGCGACGGATTATTCTCGATCACTTGCGAGCGGTTCTGCTGGCAGGTTTCACAGGTGTTGAGCCTGGACGCGATGGGCGCGGCTCTGTAGTGCGCCGCCTGATTCGTCGCGCGGCGCGTCAGGGGCGTTTGCTGGGTATCCAGGGACCATTTTTAGGAGAACTGGTAGAGCCGCTTGCGACCGGGCATGGTTCTCTGTTCACCGTAGAAGAGCATGCGCTCATACCAATCTTCAAACAAAACGTCACGCATGAGGAGAAGCTCTTTGCACGCGTGTTGACAATGGGCCTGCGCTATCTGGAACAGATCGAGCCGGATGAGCAGAATGTGATATCGGGCGAACAGCTTTTTCGGTTGCATGCGGAGAAAGGTTTCCCGGCGGATCTGGCGGCGGAAATACTCTCTGAGCGTGGAATTACTGTTGACTGGTCGCGCTATGAGCGCTCAAGAGAGGAGCATCGCCGCGTCAGCCGCGTGAGTGCGGAGAGGCATTTTCGCGGTGTGTGATGCTCAAGGGAAGGGCGTAATGTGAGCGCCCTTCCCTTGCTTGTTTGCTAGCTGGACAATTGTTTATGCTTGTGTGGCTGGCAATGTGGCCACTTCCGCCAGCGTTTGATCCAGCACATGAGCGGCCTCGTCGATGTCGCCAGCAGTGAGGACCAACGGTGGGATCATGCGCAAGGTGTCAGGGCTAGTATTGTTGAGCAGCAGCCCATGCTCCAATGCTTTCTGTACGATAACCGGGGCCAGACCGTGCTGGACGTGGACGGCTCGCATCAGGCCGAGACCGCGAGGGCTGTCGATAAACGTGTACTTATTACTGAGTTCTTCCAGCTTCGCATTCCAGTAATCGCCCATCTTTGCGGCATTCTCTAGCAGATTTTCTTCCACAATCGTTTTGATCGTCGCGATACCAGCTGCGCAAGCAATCGGATTGCCGCCAAAGGTTGTGCCATGATCGCCGGGCGCAAAAAGATCTGTACGTGGAGCAGTCAGCATTGCGCCAATGGGGACGCCACCAGCCAGCCCTTTTGCCATCGTTACGATGTCGGGCCTGATGCCATAGTGTTCCCAGCTAAAGAATTTGCCCGTGCGTCCCATGCCGGCCTGCACTTCATCGCAGATCAGCACAAGATTTTGCTCGTCGCACCACTGTCGCAAGCCCTGCAAGTATTCCTGTGTGGCTGGATAGATGCCGCCTTCTCCCTGCACGGCCTCGACCAGAATACCGACCGTCTTCTCGCTGGTGGCCTGCTTCACAGCTTCCAGGTCGTTAAAGGGAACCTGTTTGAAGCCATCTGGCAAGGGAACCCAGGTGGCCTGGTATGATGCCTGGCCGGTGGCAGCGGTCGTAGCAAGGGTGCGTCCATGAAAGCTGCGATCCATGCTGATAATCTCGTACGCTCCGCCGCGATGGAGTCGCCCATATTTGCGTGCCAGTTTAATTGCGCCCTCGTTCGCCTCTGCACCACTGTTGGAGAAGAAAGAACGCATGCCACGACTCTGAACACCCAGGAGTTCCGCAAGCTCGATCTGACGCACATTATAGTACAGGTTTGAGACGTGGACGAGCTGCGTCACCTGCTCCTGTACCGCCTTGACAACCGCCGGATGGCAATGTCCCAGAACGTTCACTGCGATTCCGGCCACAAAGTCGAGATAGATTTTTCCCTCGCTGTCCCACACGCGCGGTCCCTCACCCCGGACGAGTGTGAGCGGTTGTCGTTTAAATGTGCCTTGATAATATTGATGTTCCAGTGCGACCCAATCCCGCTTGCCTGTCTCCGCTGTTGTCATCTGTTTCTCCTACTAAATAAGGGTAGAACGCTCTACCGAATGCAGAACATAGTTTTGTTGGGGAGAGCTGTAGGGTAGATCCACAGCCCCTTCGATCCACTTCATTGGCGAATAGCGCCCGATGATGCCTGCTTCTGTACTATTTATTGTACCAAGTATCATTGTACTATGTAGCTCTCCCCCTCATCAACACCGACTCTTGTTGATGAGGTTTGAGATACGCATATTTGATGAAGCTCTATGGGATCTTGTCTGGTAAGCAGGGCAAGATCGGAGAAGTTTTGTGTCTGCCCTTCCTGCTATGATGATTATGCTCTCATACGTGGGAGTGCATCATCAGCAGCATGGAGCAAACACAAATGACGGAACAGACATCTCCACTCGTTATGTTCTACAAACAAGGCTGGGAGAACTATCAGCAAGCTCTCGTTAAAACTACTGCATTGCTTTCGCTCGAACAACTTGCACTCCCTATTGCGCCGCATCACTGGTCAATTAGAATGCATCTTGCCCATATGCTAGATGCGCGTGTCTCCTGGTTCTATGGCTGGATGGGTGAAGAAGATCGTGATCTGGCCCGATGGCACGAGGTGCGTTCCAGTGATGAGCCAGCCGAGTATGAGGCTGCTGAACTGGTTGCCATGTTCGAGAAGACCTGGCAGGTGATATCTTCCGCTCTGGATCGCTGGACTTCCGCTGATCTGGAGCAGCTTTTTTCACCTCCGGCCTACCTTCAAGAAGAAGAGCCTCCGCACACACGACAATGGATTGTCTGGCATGTCATGGAACATGAGATCCATCATGGAGGAGAGCTGTGCTTGGCTCTGGGAACGTACGGTGTGGAAAGTTTTTATACCTGGTGATTGAGTATTTGGAAACAAATAAACTGGCTTTGCCCAAAGTGAGCAAGCAGCAAAAGAATACCGCCCCTCAAACGGGGCGGTTGATTAGCCTTGGTTGTTCTCGTTCATTTCCCCCTGATACAGGGGTTGAGACGGCATCGAGTAGGATGCTCTCGGCATAGGCAGGCTTTTTAGTTCCTCTTCCTGAGCTTCCGATTCGATGCTGGGAATGCCGCCAGCCAGCACTTCGGGCGATTCGTCCTGTTCTTCATTGAGTGGCTGGTTGAAGAGCGCCTCGAAAACCGGACCTTCTAGCGTCTCCTCTTTGATCAGCCGCTCGCTGATCATGATTAGCCGGGTCTTGTTCTCAAGCAGGATGTTGTATGCCTTGTCAAACGCTTCCTGAATGATCTGGCGTATCTCTTCGTCGACCTCTCGCGCTGTCTGTTCGCTATAGTTGCGCTGTTCGCCAAAATCGCGACCCAGGAAAACTAGCTCGTCTTTATGCCCTAACGCCATCGGCCCAATACGACCGCTCATACCGTACTCTGTGACCATTGAACGTGCGATTTTGGTGACGCGTTCGATATCGTTTGAAGCTCCAGTGGTAACTTCGCCAAAGATGATCAGTTCGGCTACGTGACCACCGAGCGCATAAGCTAGCATATCCTCAAATTGGGGTTTGCTCCATAGATAACGATCCTCAGTTGGCAGGAGCATCGTGAAGCCACCAGCCTGACCACGCGCTACAATCGAGACTTTATGCACCGGATCAGTATTGGGGAGCATACGGGCGACCAGTGCGTGTCCCACCTCATGATATGCTGTGATAGCCTTCTCGCGCTCGCTGATGATGCGACTCTTCCGGGCGGGACCGGCTACGACGCGATCAATAGCCTCCTCAAGCTCGCTCATGCCCACTTTGCGTTTGTTACGACGAGCTGCCAGGATTGCCGCTTCGTTGAGCAGATTAGCCAGATCAGCGCCGGAAAAGCCAGGGGTTTGCTTTGCCAGTGTCTCAAGTGAAATATTTGAATCTAATGGCTTTCCTTTGACATGCACTTGTAGGATGGCGACACGTCCCCGAATATCTGGCCGGTCCAGCACCACCTGTCGATCAAAGCGCCCCGGCCGGAGCAGGGCGGGATCAAGCACGTCGGGACGGTTGGTGGCTGCAATGACGATCACGTTGGTATTGGTATCGAAGCCATCCATTTCAACCAGAATTTGATTCAACGTCTGTTCGCGCTCGTCATGTGAGCCTCCCAGACCGGCTCCACGCTGCCGACCAACCGCGTCAATTTCATCAACAAAAACGATGCATGGACTATTGCGTTTGGCTTGATCGAAGAGATCGCGCACCCGGCTTGCACCTACGCCGACAAACATTTCGACAAATTCGGAACCGCTGATACTGAAAAATGGAACGCCCGCCTCGCCTGCAACGGCTCGTGAGACCAGTGTTTTGCCGGTTCCTGGAGGGCCAACCAGCAGCAGTCCCTTCGGGATGCGTGCGCCGAGAGCGGCAAACTTTTCAGGATATTTGAGAAATTCGACGATCTCCTGTAATTCCTGTTTTGCCTCTTCTACTCCAGCTACATCGTTAAATGTAACGGTTGGCTTATTGCCCATGAACATGCGTGCGCGGCTCTTGCCAAACGACATTGCCTGGTTGTTTGTTCCTTGCGCCTGCCGGAGCATAAAGATGATGAGAGCGCCTAAAAAGATCAGGGGGATCAAGCCGCCAAGAGCGCTGAGCCAGCCCCATAACGGGTTAGGAACTTCATATTGCAGCGTCAGATAGGGATTGTTTGCGTAATTGATATCGTTATCTTTAAGTACTCTCGTGATGTCGAAGCCCGGATTGACGGTAGCAGATTCGTGTTGGGCATTTGGTGCCTGTCCTCGTATGAGCGTCAGCGTATCGCTGCCCACGCTCAAAGTATCCTTCTGACCTTTTGCCGTGTCATCTTTCACATGCTGTAAAATTGTTGACACGTTGACCGAGGTGGTTTCAGCTTGTGGACGGAAGATGACCACAGCAACTATAATCACGATCACTGCGATCAGGAGCCAGAAAACGCCCGTTCTGAGCCATTTCCCGTTATTTGACATCGAGGCTCCTCTCTATTTATCAAGCAAGTAGTGGGTAGCAATAGTTGTTGGTAGTAGAGTCAATGATGCTACCTGAAAATTATATATAAATCTTGTGTGCTTTATTATAGCACACTATCTATCCAGTGTCGGGACGCGCCAATACCAACCCCCAGATCGAATGTGCCCCTGCTGCAAATAGTGCATTTGCGCATGCTTCGATGGTAGACCCGGTGGTACAGACATCATCTATGATAAGAATTCTACGCTTTGCGAATGCCCCGGTTGTAAAAATACATGTTGACTGAAAGGCACCTGTCACATTCCGTGAGCGTTCTTGTAAGCTTAAACCAACTTGTGGCCGTGTAGGACGTTGACGAATGATCAGGTCATCTCGATACACTATGCCCAATTGTCGCGCACAAACTGCGGCCAGCAGCGCCGACTGGTTGTAGCCGCGCTCTTGCAAACGGGTAGTATGCAGTGGGACCGGCAATACAATATCTGTCCGCAGGTTGTAGCTGGTATATGCCTCTGCTAGCAAGCATCCTAGTGGCTCTGCAAGTTGTTTGCGGCCTTCATATTTGAGCGCGTGAATGCATGTGCGCAACGGCCCTCGATAGGCACTGAATGTGCGTAGTCCGCTCAATCGTAAGGGATGTTCCCAGCACTGGCGGCAGGTGCCTTTTGTCGTTAAAATAGTATGGCAATGCTGGCAACGTGGTATCGATAGAGGTTGCAGTGCCGCTAAACAAGTCATGCAGATAACAGATCCGCTACGCTTGCAGAGGAAGCATTGTGGAGGAAAGATGAAATCGAGCAGAGTTGAGGTAATATTTTTCACAAAGATGTGCATAATGCAGCCTTTATTCCATCAAAATTCTTTATCTATATATCAGTATACATGCGCTGTTAAATGGGGATAAGATAGATTGACTGAAAGCATGATAGAACTTGAGGGAGAAGCACCTTGTTAGAGAAGATCACAATAAAAGCGTTGGCTGACCCTGATTATCGGAAGCGAATGCGTGCAATCCATGCGTTTGTGGATCAGGGGAACATGGAGGCTGTGCCATATATCCTCCCTTTGCTTCAGGATCGCGAGATGCCAGTGCGGAATGCTGCGATTGTTGCTCTTGGGATGCTTGCCGATCAGCAAGCATTTGAACCGTTGACCGCCTGCCTTGCAGCCTCAACCTCGCAAGAGAGAGATAACGCTGTACAGGCGCTTGTGCAGATGGGAGATTCACGTCGGCGTGATCCGTTGGTAGCTGCGCTCAAAATAGAGCGTACTCCATCAGTGCGCCAGAAGATAGTTAAGGCTATTAGCGTTTTTCCAGATGACGAAGTGATTGAAACGTTGATCCAATGTTTAATGGATCTGGATGAAGATGTGCGTGCGGCAGCAGCGGTAGCGTTGGGGAAAATAGGGCATCCTCGCGCCATCCCAGCGCTAGAACAAATGATGTTGAGTGATACGAATCAAGAGACATCCATTCATCATTTATGGATAAATAACAGTGTTGTCGCCAGGCAAGCTGTTGATATGATTCGTTATCCTGAACAAGAGCATGATCTTGATTGGCCCGATTAACCATAACGTTTTTCTGTCGTAGTCGAGCTTCATTGGTGGTGCATCCAGAACATCCTCAGGCGTCTCCGTGTATGGCAGGGGCGACGGCTTGTCCTCGCCCACCTCCTCAGGCCGCTGGGCGAGGACAAGCCGTCGCCCCTGCCATATTCGAGAGTATCCCCGCTCCATGTGCCAAATGAAGTTTGACAAAAGTATTACGACAGAAGTTCTCTATTGTTGTTCTTCTGCCGTTTTGCGCATTGTGGGGAACGGGATAACGTCGCGGATGGATTCTTGATCGGCCATGAGCATAGCCAGGCGGTCGATGCCGAGGCCAATGCCGCCGGTGGGAGGCATGCCTATTTCCAGAGCTTCTAGAAAATCTTCATCGAGTACCTGGGCTTCTTCGTCCCCACGCGAACGCTGCCGCATCTGATCTTCAAAGCGTGAGCGCTGGTCGAGCGGATCATTCAGTTCTGTAAACGCGTTGCCACATTCCAGACCGCCGATAAATGGCTGGAAGCGCTCAACTAATCCTGGTTTTGTACGATGCTGCTTGGTGAGCGGCGAGACATCCAGAGGATAATCGATCAGGAATAATGCCTGCCGCAGTTCTGGAATGCCCTGCCGGAACATCGCCCCCTTGAGATCATCGATCAGGCGACCGCGACTCAACTTGAGATCGGCCTCATAGCCCCTGGCCCGCATCTCAGTTGCCAGGCTGTCCCTATCCGGGAACTGCTCGACGTTGATACCAGTATATTTGGCGATGGCATCTAGCAGTGGAATGCGTGGCCAGGGCGGGGTCAGATCGATTTCTGTGCCTTGATAGGTGATATGTGTGCTGCCTTTGACTTGCTGAGCAATAAAAGCGATCATCTCTTCCACCAGCTTCATCATATCGTTGTAGTCGGCATAGGCTTGGTAGCATTCCATCATCGTAAATTCGGGGTTGTGGCTACGATCAATCCCCTCGTTGCGGAAATTGCGCCCAATCTCATAGACGCGCTCGAAGCCACCTACGATCAGGCGTTTCAGATACAGTTCGATGGCGATGCGTAGATAGAGATCGCGGTCCAGCGTGTTGTGATGGGTGATAAAAGGCCGCGCCGTTGCACCACCGTAGAGAGGCTGAAGCATGGGAGTTTCAACCTCGATAAAGCCGTGATCGTCCAGATAGCGCCGCATGGCTGTAATCGTGCGACTGCGGATAACGAAGACCTGTTTGGCTTCGTCGCCGTTCGCGATCAGGTCCAGATAGCGCTTGCGCTGACGTAACTCTCGATCTTCCAGACCGTGATATTTCTCTGGCAGCGGGCGCAGACCTTTGGCGAGCAGGCGATAGCTTTTCGCATGCAGAGTGCGCTCGCCTGTGCGTGTGATGAACAGGAAGCCTGTCACCTCGATAAAGTCACCCAGATCTAAGAGCTTGATGGTGCGATAAGCCTCTGCTCCCAGATCGTTGATGCGAAAGTAGACCTGAATGCTGCCAGTGCCGTCCTCAATTTTGGCGAATGCTGCCTTGCCCATTTCGCGTAGCAAGCGGATGCGTCCGACCAGCGTAAAAGAGCCGTCTGGTCCGGCAAGCTCATCGAAATGTTGTAAGACATCCGCGATAGTATGTGTGCGTAGTGCATTGTTGGGGTAAGGATTGATCCCCTGTTCGCGCAGGGTTTGAAGGCGCTGGAGGCGTATTTCCCTTTCGTCTGCCATACTTCTCTTCTCTCTTTATGATTGGCAAATTATAGGTTAGCACTTGACAACGCAAGTGAAATTTTCATTACAGATCTGTGGGATGGTGGCACCGTGTGCTAATTATTGTAGCATGTTTTGGCAAAAAAAAACCGACCTGTGTTGCGATTTCTGAGGCCACACAGGTCGGTTGAAGCTGCTTATGTTGAGAGAGAGTTACGCAATCGAGAGAATTGTGTACTCCTTGACACCACCGGGCGTTGAGACAATGACAAGCTCACCTGCTTTGCGGCCCAGCAGTGCTTTACCTACCGGCGATTCGTTGGAGATGCGCCCGGCGGATGGATTGGCTTCAAAGGCTCCCACGAGAGTATATCTGTACTCGCGATCATCGCTTGTACACAGGTGGACAACCGAGCCAAGAGAAACGACATCTGTGCGTCCATGATCGATCAGCTTGGCTTTTGCCAGCAGTTGCTCAAGCTCCAAAATGCGGCCTTCCAGACGTGCCTGTTCATTCTTGGCGTCTTCATAAGCAGCATTATCGATGACATCACCTGACTCTTTTGCCTCGTGCAGGTATTGAGCAACCTTCGCCCGTCCTTCCGTGCGCAGAAGTTCTAGCTGACTGATTGCGCGTTGTCGTCCTTCAGTTGTGAGGAATACGTCCTGTGTCTCCATCTTCTGTTCCCCTCATTCATCTGGTTGAGGCTAACTCCCTCGAACCAGGTAGTAGTATCTTGCCAGCTATTCTGTGGGGTATCCAATATCCCCCCAGGTAATGCTGACTCGCAGACCTGAATGATTTCGGAGTAACAGCCCTCCAGTTTCATCCACGTCCTCAGCGACTCCGCTGACGATTGTATTTCCTTGTCGCACTTCGATGTGACGACCAAGCGTTGAGAGTTGACTACGCCACTGTTCCCGTATCAACCGGGAGGTGGACTGGTTGACCATCGCTACTGGTTCGTTCGCCTCCTGCTGCAACCCCAGATATAGGGTTTCGAGGTGATGCAACAGGTGAGCAATAAAGGTTTCTCGGCTCACTACATAGCCACATTCGGTTTGTAGTGTGGTAGCAATTGCTCCTGGCCTTTGCAGGTCGGTTGCGATACCGGTCATCTTGTTGCTAGCGAGCTGATCGCTTAGCCCGTTAACGTTAACGCCTATGCCCACAATGGCAAGCATACGACCGTTCTGGTCATGGCTGGTTTCGATTAAAATGCCAGCGACTTTTCGGTTGCCAATGAGGATATCATTAGGCCATTTAATAGATGCGACAACCTCTGAGACGCTGGAGATCGCGTTAACGACTGCCAGTGAAGCGATCATAACCAGTAAATAAGGTGAAAACGTTGGGCGGAGTATTGTGGATGAGAGGACGTGACAATATTGCACATCTAACCACTGTCGCCCTAGCCGACCTTTGCCAGCCGTTTGACTGTCGGTAAGTACCACCGTCCCTTCCGCTGCCCCTTGCCGGGCCAGTTGCATTGACAGGATGTTGGTTGAATCTACGACTGGTACGTATACTAAACGACTGTTTCTACCGAAAAACCGGGTTTTCAGCTGTCCTTGCAATGCTTCAAGGTTGAGCTGACTGGATGGTGTGGCCGCTAACTCCTTCACGCTCTACCACTTCTATCTATCGATTCGTTTATTCTCAACATCGCACTTTCTATTTAGACGGATCTACCGCTATTTAGACAGGCGTACGATGTGGGTTAAGAAGTATGCCCGTGAAATATTTCTACAATTATGTATATGCTTGAAAAACGGGCTGGGGTATTTGATTGAGTTCAGGTATTCTCTCTTGTCGAGATATATAAATGTACAAAAAACCCAGAGCAATGCTGAATCTTTTGTCCACCTTTGCTCTGGGGGTGCCGCACAAGCAGGAAGAAACTCACAACCTGCCAGTTGTTTTTTCCAACCCTCACCAGGCTAGGCCAGGTGTGAAGAGTGGGTATGGCGAACTAGTGCCGATTCCCTCTCTTCAGGAAGGTGTGAAAATCTTTTACCTCGCTGCTTGTGCAGCGACTAGGTTGATCCATTACACACCACCTCCTTTCGATGACGCTATTGTACCAGAGGATTTTAACTGTTGTCAAGCTTTTGCCGAAAACTCATAAAATATGTACCAGTAATATGTGCCGTAAGCCAGCTCCCCAGGCCGTTTTATGCTCTAGCTTTCTCTGTGAATATTGTGTGAAATCGTTCTTCCTTACTTCTGGATATTCAGGGCTGCAATTCCTCTATAATGGATGCGATGCATTGCTTGCGAGTTTCAGACAAAAATAGTTGAGCTACGATGCTCAGTTGTATATGCTCTGAAACAGAACATTAGTTTGTATCTCTTGATCAGTATCGCGATGTGTTATCATATAATGCAGAAAGAAGTTATGATCGGAGGAGGTTCTTTATGGCGATAGAACGCACCGCTCACCCTTATATTGTTCGTGATTCCACTTTGTATGGTGGTGAGCCTATTGTGGAAGGTACTCGTACAGGGGTTCGTCATATCATCCTCATGTTTGAGAGTGGCCAAGACCCCGAGGTCATCGCCGTCAATCAACGGCTTTCTCTTGCTCAGGTCTATGATGCAATCAGTTATTATTATGATAATGAGGAGGAGATCAAACATTATATTCGCAACGAATCCTGGGGTAATTGATAGGTGAGCTTGCGACTATAAGGGCTTATCGCAGCTGCTCTTCCTAAACGAACCTCTCAGGACATATTTGCATACAATTCTGTACGAATGTATCGTTTTCTGGCGTGAAAAGGTCCGAAATGCGGATGTTCTTCCCCGTCTTTTCCCGTATTTCGCAAATTCCTCCCTTTATTTATGGCAAAAAGGTTCCCTCATAAGCTATACTTATTACAGTAGCATTCAAGAGGGTAGTGTGGTCGGGTCTTTCATGTTTATCCACTCGCTACTCTCACACTCCGCGTCGTTTCTGTCCATGCTTGCATACCACAATGATAAAGAGAGGGGTTGCGCTCTCACCCCTGGCTCTGTGGTTGCTGGGACCAAGAACAATGGAACCCGATGAGTGCTATGGGTGTATGAAATGTTTTGTATGTTGGGAGTAACGTCGGGAAGAACATTGAATTACGTCAGACGTTTTCATCTTGTGAACGTAGGTGGACGAGACATAAGGAGGAGTTATATATGCAGCAACAACAATACCTTGATTTGCTCATCGATGCCCTCCTGGATGAGGGTTTTTCAGTAGATGAAGCTTTTCAATTGATTCAGCTTCAAGAGCAGTATCAGGAACAACGTGCTATACAACGAGCTATTGAAGAAACAAACCATCATCGCTTTATACGATGGCTTGTAGAGCATGGCCGCTTGAGCGAGTGGTAGCGGTCGCTGCTTTTTCAGACAGAGTTTGCTGCTTCTCTGAAGATGCGGCGCTTTACCTTGCGAGGCTCTTTGGCGATGTTGTACACTGAAAATAGTGGAGCAGATGGGACGGCGTGGCATTGCTACGTCGTCCTTGTGTTTCCTCTATACTTGGAAGTGGGCAACCTGATTGCTGCCGGTTGCTCTTGTGCAAGGGAGGCCTCTATGAAAGCGGTTGTAATGGCCGGTGGAGAAGGATCGAGGCTACGACCACTCACGATTCAACGCCCTAAGCCTATGGTCCCTATTGTCGGCAAGCCGGTAATGGAACACATTCTCAACCTTTTGAAGCGTCATGGTATTACTGAGGTTGTTGTTACAGTTCAATATCTGGCGAGCAATATAGAAGATTACTTTGGCAATGGTTCTCAATTTGGTATGCGCATTACTTACTCGCGGGAGGACGTGCCTCTCGGTACGGCAGGAAGCGTCAAAAATGCAGAAGAACATCTCACCGAGCCATTTCTTGTGATCAGTGGCGATGCTCTTACCGACTATAATTTGACCGATCTCATCAAATACCATCATGAGAAGAAATCCCTTGCCACGTTATTGCTTGCTCATGTACATAATCCTCTTGAATATGGCGTGATTATTACCAACGAATCAGGCCATATCACTCAATTTTTAGAAAAGCCCAGTTGGGGTGAGGTTTTTAGCGATACGATTAATACCGGGATTTACGTCCTTGATCCGAAAATCTTCACCTACTTTGAGAAAAATAAGCAGTTCGATTTCAGCCAGGAACTGTTTCCTCAGATGCTCAAGCAGGGCGACCCCATTTATGGATACGTTGCTCCGAAGGGCTACTGGTGCGATGTTGGGAATCTGAGCGAGTATATGCGAGCCAACGCGGAGGCTTTGCAAGGGCAGGTCGATATTGAGATCCCAGCGAAAAATATCGGCGGCAATATCTGGTGCGAAGAAGGCGTTGAGATTGCTCCTGATAGCCAGCTCTATGGTCCTATCTATCTGGCCCATGATTGTAAGGTTCGTTCGGGCGCGATTATTCATGGTCCCAGCACCATCGGGCATTATACTATCATCGATGAGCGCGCCCAGGTTGATCGCAGCATTGTCTGGAACAGCTCTTACGTTGGCGAGCGGTCAGAACTGCGCGGGGCTATTGTCGGTTCCTCCACCAGCATCAAAAGTAAAGCGGTGATGTTTGAGGGATCGGTGATCGGCGATAATTCGATTGTGCAGGATGGCGCGATTATCCAGCCGAATGTCAAGATCTGGCCTGACAAAGAGATCGAAGCCGGCGCAGTGATCAATACCAGCATTATCTGGGGATCGCAGGGCCGTCGCGGTCTTTTCAGTCGTCACGGCGTCACTGGCCTCGTTAATATCGATTTGACGCCGGAGTTCGCCACCAAACTTGGTGCAGCTTACGGTGCTATCCTGCCTCGCGGGGCCTCTGTCTGTCTGAATCGCGATGCCTATCGTACCTCGCGCATGATTAAGCGCGCCATCAACGCAGGCGTTCCCTCAGCAGGCATCCATGTGCATGATATTAATCAGGTGCCCATCCCGGTTGCTCGCTACTTTATTCGTAATACGGATGCTGTTGGCGGCGTTCACGTCCGGGTCTCGCCTTTCGATCAGCGCGTTGTGGATATTAGAATTTTCGACCAGTACGGTATGGATATCAATAAGGCGACCGAGCGCAAAATCGAGAATCTTTTCTTCCGCGAAGATTATCGGCGGGTCTATCTGGATGATATCGGAGCAATTGACGTACTGGGCAATTCTGATGTGCTGGGCAGCTATCTTGAGGGCTTCAATAGAGTTGTGGACTATGAGGCGGTACGTGCGCGCAAATTCAATCTGGTCGTCGATTATGCACACGGCAGTACAACGCAGTCATTGCCAAATATTCTCAATCACCTCGGTTGCGAGGTCATTATGCTCAATGCCGGAACGGATGAAGCTCCTGCCGTTCGCACCCGCGACGAGCTGGGCAAGGATATGCAGCGATTGGCAACCATCAGTTCTGCTTTGAACATGGATATGGGCATTCGCATTGATCCAGGTGGCGAACTCATCTGGGTGGTGGATGATCGAGGACGTATCCTCGATGGCACGAAGATGCTGGCGGTTATGACTAGCCTTTTCTTGCGTCAGCATCGAGGCGGAACCGTCGCCGCGCCCGTCACTGCTCCCAGTGCTCTTCAGCATATCGCGAAACGCTATGATGGCTACATCCAGCATACAAAGGTGATGCCGCATGCATTGATGACCGCGGCTGGTCGCGAAGGTGTTGTGCTTGTTGGCGATGGTCGCGGAGGCTTTGTCTTCCCCGCCTTGCAACCGGCCTTCGATGGCATGCTGGCGATTGCCAAGTTATTAGAGCTATTGGCACTTTTTGAGATGAAGCTATCTGAAGTTGTCGATGACTTGCCCACGTACTATATGAGTACAACACGTGTAACATGTCCCTGGGAACATAAGGGAAAAGTAATGCGTATCTTGAGCGAGCAGTATCGCGAGCGCCGGGCCAAGCCAATTGATGGCATCAAGATTGATCTCGGCAAAGAGTGGGTGCTTGTTCTACCCGACGCCGATAGTCCGCTCTTCCATGTGGTGGCCGAGTCGGTTTCTAATGAACAGGCGCAGGCGCTAGCTGAGAAATATGCTCGTGTCGTGAGTGGTCTGCAACAGTAGCCTTCCCTGTATTGCAAGATGTGAGTCGTAGTTGAAGAGTTCATCTTTAACTACGACTTTTTTTCTCTTCAGGATTATGTAGAAGGAGCAGCATATGACACATGCACCCTATAACGATATCGCCGCATGGTATGATCGTTACTTGCAAGAGCAACCAGTCTATGAGGATGTTGTATTGCCAGCTCTGCTGTCTTTGCTTGGTTCCGTGCAGGGTCAGGCCATTTGTGATCTTGCCTGTGGTCAGGGCTGGCTTGCGCGTGAGTTGGCCCGGCGAGGAGCACGGATGACGGGAATCGATCTGGCAGAGCAGCAGATTGTATTGGCGCGACAATATGAAGAGCAGGAGCCATTGGGTATCAGCTACAGCGTTGATGATGTCCAGGTTGGCGCTTCTGTGGTTGAAGGTTGCTTTGATGGATCGATCTGTATCCTGGCGCTGATGGATATTCCTGATATCGAGGCGGTATTCCGAACCTGTCGGCGTATTCTCAAACCCGGAGGTTGGTTTGTCTTTGCCATCACACACCCATGCTTTACTGCCCCTGATGCGCAATGGATGGAAACAGCCGATCAGCAGATCGTAAGGGCGGTGAGAGGCTATTTTCAGGAGCGCTTCTGGAGATCGACAGCTGGCGGCATACGAACTCGTGTAGGAGCCTATCATCGCATGCTTAGTACCTACCTCAATACTCTTGCCACAGCTGGTTTTGCCCTGGAACGCTTGGTAGAGCCGATTGCCACAGGGAAATATGCAGAACAAATGCCTGGTTATCGCGAGGTTCCTTCGCTTGCGATGATACGAGCAAGCGCGATCGTTTTGAATAATGCTGTGAAATAGAAATTGCGTAGTTGCGCGATTTATCATGCTATCTGAGCTTATCGCAATTTAAGAGGATTAGCATGTTAAATCGCGCAACTACGAAACGAGAGATATTTCATCATGAATTGATAAACCTACGAACTGACCGTTTGCAGATTTTCGATGGCTCCCGCTGGGATAGGGATGCGTTCGATAGAGAGAGGCTCTGTGATTTTTTGAGTGCTGTATGTCCGTTTGATAGTTTGATAGATGCCTTCTTGCAGGCTTATTGTGGGTTGCCAGTTCAAGGTTTGTTTTGCGCGCATGTTATCCAGCGCTATTGTTGAGTTTGTTAGCGAACCGGAAAGATAAACGGCTTGCAACTCGCTTTTCATGGCCGTCGCCACCATCTGATAGATCTGGTTAAGCGCGTAGCTCTGTCCAGAACTGATATGCAACGTTTGATTATTGCCCTGCTTGATGACGCTATGATTCGCCCTGATCACATCGTCGATAAAAAGATGATCGTGCCGTTCTTCACCTGTCCCGCGAATGATGGGGCGGCGTTGCTCTGTCAGCAGGCTGATAAAATAGTTGATGGGATGTCTCATATCGGCGGGGTCAGTTATACTGTTGCCATAGATGCTGGCATAGCGCAGAATAGTGTATTGTAAACCATAGTAGCGATGATAATGACGGATATACCACTCACCGGCGGTCCGGCTGATGTCGATTGATTGTTGGGGACAGAGCGGTGTTGCCTCCGAGAGCGGGAGTTGATCGGCCTCCACCTGTCCATACATGCTATTGCCACCCGATGCAAAAATAATCTTTTTTACTGATCCATCAATACAACAATCTAGAACGTTTAATAGCCCGTGAATATGGACATCGGCATCCGGGAGCGCCTGTTCAAAGGGGAGATGGTGCTGCCATTGTGCGACATGGTGGCTGACGATTTCGGGCCGCTCTTGCTGTACAATGCTGCGTAATTTTTTATCGCGTACATCAATTTCATAGAGACGAGCGCGAGGATCAACCGCCTGGCGCGATCCTCGACAAAGATTATCGATAACCAGTACATCATGTCCTGCATCTAAATAGGACCGGGTGAGATGCGCTCCAATAAAACCAGCTCCACCAGTTATAGCAATTTTCATAGATGCTCTCCTTCTCTCCATTGACTCTTTCTTTTGTATTGGAAGGAATCTCTCTCCTTTTTTTAGTGTACTCCCACCGTATATCAGTATATGTGCATTTTTAGGTAGATGATAGACGTTTGTAGCTAACGCATCCTTCATAGAGATAGATAATATTCACCGTTTGCTTCCATGAAAGCAGATATGAAGTGGTTTCATGGAAACAAACGGTAAAGGATGTTCTACGGAGGCGTTACCTAACTTGTTGGAACACTACTGGTCAGCAGCTTATCAAGCGTCGTCTTTTTGATTCTATACGCCTGACGTTTTCCCCGGTGTGGCAGCGTGATAGCTTCCAGGGCACCACTCTTGATCCACCGACGTACGGTTGTGTCGTCAACGCGTAAGCGCTTGGCAACTTCTCTGACGGTTAACAATTCTTCGCGTGTTTCTTCAGTCATAGTGCTATCTCCTTCACCATTTGGATGTGGTTTTGAAATGACGTTCTGTGATGAAACATAGGTTTCCGCCTCTTCAACTGGCAATAGTCTACGTGCAACACCCACAGGACCGTCTGAAGGCGGGTCCACTGACTGGAAGCGTAGCATTCAACCCATACAACTTTGTAGTTCTTCTGATTGCCACTCTGCATCATTGTGTATTCTTAATGATGCTACATGTGAACTTTGCAACACTGCCTGCCAGTTAACTATACTATACATCTCGACACAAACACAGTAAAATACAGCAGTAGCAAATGCCACTGGCAAGAGACGTGCTGTAATCCTGAGAATAATCTTACCGTCTCCTGCGTCCTGCCTGGCTTCTTCATGCGTTATGACAATGCGAAGAATCAGGTGTATACTGTATTTTCTGGTTGGTATTTCGAGAGACGAGGATTGATGGCAATTACCGTGTTTTGGCCTGAGACAAAGAATAATCTAAAATAGCGGGTATAGATAGAGAGAGAGAACGGGTTCATTGTTATGACACAAGAAATAAAGCGAAAAAAACTGGTGCTGATTGATGGACATGCCATCATTCATCGCGCCTTTCATGCTGTGCCGGAGGATCTTTCCACCAGTTCGGGAGAGCCGGTGAATGCAACTTTTGGCTTTACCTCGATGCTGATGAAAGCTCTGTTAGAAGAGAAGCCGGACTATATCGCCGTGACCTTTGACCGTCCTTCTCCCACATTTCGTCATCAACAATACAGCGAATATAAGGCACATCGGCCAACCTTGCCCGATAACATGAGGCCACAATTTGGGCGTATTCGCGAAATGGTGCAGGCGTTTGGTATTCAGATCTATGAGAAAGATGGCTTCGAGGCCGATGATGTGCTGGGAACGCTTTCGGTCCAGGCCAGGCAGCAAGGAGTCGATACGATCATTTATACCGGCGATATGGACACCCTGCAACTGGTTAACGATCATGTGCTGGTTAAGGTCGCCAAGCGTGGCATTTCTGAAGTCACGGAATATGATGAGGCCGAGGTGAGGGCGCGCTATGGCTTTGAGCCGCGCATCCTACCAGATTTTAAAGGACTGGTTGGCGATAAATCTGACAATATTCCAGGCGTGCAGGGTATCGGTGAGAAGACGGCCTCGCGGCTGTTGCAGGAATATGGCACGCTGGAAAATATCCTTGACCATCTTGATGCGCTTAAACCCAAAGAGCAGAAGTTGCTGCGCGAAGGTGCGGAAATGGGACGACAGAGTAAATATCTAGCAACCATTGTCCTTGATGCTCCTGTGCAGTTGCAATTGGATGCGTGCCGCCTGACCCACGTTGATAGCGAGAAAGTGCTGGCCCTGTTTCGCCAGCTAGAGTTTCGCACTCAAGTTGAGCGCGTGCTTTCGTTGTTCCGTCAGCTTGGTCTGATTACAACAACCGATGAAGCAGCAACGGATGATGAGCAACCGCAGGAGGAGAGCGTACAGGTGGAAGTTGAGGAGGGCGAGAATCCTCTCTATGCACCGCCTACAGGCGTTGTTCCCGTTCTGACTCCTCCAATGCCGCCCGGCTCCTCAACGAGAAACGATGTGGAACCCGTTGTGGCATCTCCCGTAGCAACAGCTCTTACTTCAGCCGAAACTGTCGCCGCTAACACGATTCAGGTGGAGGAGCCGTTGCAACTGAACCTGTTTGAGATAGCAGAGCCGCATACGGAGACGGTGCGGAAATTGCGCTTGCCCGGTCCTGCTCAGGAAAATGCTGTGCTCTTCCTTAATGAAAAACCCGCGCAACAAACGAACACGATGATTATTGCGAGCGAAGAGGCGCTGCGAGTGCTGGTGAAAAGCCTGTATGATGCCGGGAGCTTTGCCTTTGATACTGAAACGACCTCTGAGGAGCCGCGCCACGCTCAGTTAGTAGGCCTCTCTTTGTCGATGGCTCCGGGTGAAGCGTACTATATTCCCGTTGGGCATATTCAATCGGTCGATGGACAGGAGCCAGGAGCGCAGTTGCCGCTCAACTATGTGTTGGAGAAGCTTCGTCCGGTGATGGAGGATGAGGCGGTTGGCAAATACATGCATAATGCAAAGTACGATATGGAGATGCTCTTGCGCAATGGCATCACGTTGCGTGGGCTGGCATTTGATACGATGCTGGGAGCATATCTCCTTGAGCCGGGACGACGTGGACTGGGTTTGAAGGATCAGGTGTTTCAACGTCTCAACATTGTCATGACCCCGATCAGCGATTTGATCGGCACAGGCAGCAAGGCCATTAGTATGGCGCAGGTTCCCGTTCGTAAGGCTGCCGACTATGCCGGTGCTGATGCCGATATGACGTTGCGCCTGGTCGAGCCTTTGCGCGAGCAGCTAGTCCAAAATGGGCTGATGGACCTGCATAACAACATCGAATTGCCTTTGATTTATGTGTTGATGCAGATGGAGATGTTCGGCGTTGCACTGGATGCGGGATTTTTGCGCGAGTTTGGCGAGCGGCTTGATGAGCAGCTTCACACCCTGGAACATGCCATTTATGACTCTGTGGGCCATCGCTTCAACGTGAACTCGACCAAACAGCTAGGTGCGGTCCTCTTTGACGAATTAAAACTGCCAGCGGGTAGGAAGAATAAAACGGGATATTCGGTGAGCGCCGATGTGATTGAAAGTCTTCAGGGCAAGCATCCAATTATCGATCATATGCTGGGATATCGCCAGTTAAGTAAGCTTAAGTCTACCTATGTGGATGGCTTGCTCAACCTGATGGACCCGCAGACTGGGCGAGTCTACACGTCGTTTAACCAGACAATAGCTTCTAGCGGGCGTCTCTCGTCCAGCAATCCGAACCTGCAAAATATTCCCGTACGCACCGAGCTGGGGCGACAGATTCGCCGCGCCTTCATCGCTGACCCGAGTTATGTACTCGTGACCGCCGACTATTCACAAATCGAACTGCGCATCCTGGCCCACATCACTCATGAGCCGCGACTGGTTGAGGCGTTCAGCAAAAATGAGGACATTCACACGATTACCGCTTCCACCCTCTTTACCGTGCCGGTAGAGGAGGTCACGAAGGATCAGCGTCGTCTGGCGAAAACCGTTGTGTACGCGATTCTCTATGGACAATCTGCCTACGGTCTGGCTCAAGTCACCGGGATGAGCAATGCGGATGCAGCCAGCTTTATCAAGCGTTATCATGAGACGTTCCCTAATATCAAGGGCTACGTCGATAGTACACTCAATCAGGCACACTCTCAGGGCTACGTCAATACGCTCTATGGCCGCAAGCGGTTTGTTCCCGATATGCGAGTATTGTCGCATGTGGAGCGACAGGCACTTGAACGTGAGGCCATCAACATGCCGATTCAGGGGACGAATGCGGACCTGATTAAGATTGCTATGCTGCGGCTTCATCACGCGCTACGCGAGAAAAATATGAAGACACGCATGATTCTCCAGGTGCATGATGAGCTGGTCTTCGAGGTTCCGGTTGAAGAGCTTGCTCGTGCGCAACGGCTGATTATCTCACTGATGGAGGGTGTGGCCGATGGCGATATCAGCGTCCCGATTAAAGTAGAATTGAAGGTGGGGCGCAACTGGTACGAGGCCGAGCCGCTAGAAGCATAAATGCGCTCTTAAAAAAGTAGATCGGTCAAATGAATACGCCATTGGTGAAGACAGAAACGCGCAAAATAGCGTACAATGAAGAGTAGCTTTTCTACGTTATACTATTCGTTCAGGAGTCTTCAATAGTGCAATTATCTCGTTTGATGGATACTATACCGCCATATCATTTTGCCGATGCCAAAAAAAGGATTGCAGATCGTCAGGCAGCGGGAGTCGATGTGATCACGCTTTCGATGGGTGATCCCGACCTTCCCGCGCCTGAAGCCGTTGTTGAGCGCCTCTGTTCTGCGGCCCATGATCCTCAGAATCATCGCTACCCTGAGTATCGCGGGATGCGTGCTCTGCATGAGGCCATCGCCGCCTGGTTTGAGCGTCGTTTTGGGGTGCGCCTCACTCCCGAACAGGATATTTTGCCTCTGCTTGGCTCGAAAGAAGGGCTGGCCTATGCTGCGATGGCGGTTCTCAATGCTGGCGATGTGGCGCTCATCCCCGATCCATACTACACCGTCTACGTGACGGGCAGCACCAGTGTTGGCGCTCAACCATATCTGTTGCCTCTGTTGGAAGAGAACGACTTTTTGCCCGATCTTTCCTCTATTCCAGCCGATGTGCTGGATAAGGCGCGAGTGCTCTGGCTGAACTATCCCAATAATCCAACAACCGGTTTCGCTCCTCGTGCGTTTTTTGAGCAGGCGGTTGAGCTTGCGCATCGCCACAATCTGGTTATCATTCACGATATGGCCTATGCCGAGGTCTATTTTGCGGACGAGCGTCCGATGAGCATCCTACAAATTTCGGGGGCCAGCGATGTTGCGGTTGAGTTGCATTCGTTGAGCAAAACATACAATATGGCCGGCTTTAGGATGGGCATGCTGGTTGGCAATTCAACGCTGGTGGATGCGGTTGGGCGTTTGAAGAGCAATGTGGATAGTGGCATTTTCCGGCCAATTCAATATGCAGCTATTGAAGCACTAAACCTTCCTGTTACCTGGATCGAGCAGCGCAACGAGGTGTATAAACGTCGGCGCGATATTCTCGTCGAGGGATGTAACTCCGTTGGTATGTATGCGCGCTCACCCAAAGCCGGGCTGTATGTCTGGGCGCGCGTTCCAGAGCGCTTTACCTCCAAAGAGTTTGCCAACTGGTTGTTTGACAAAACTGGCGTGTATCTGACGGCTGGCAGTAACTTTGGTAAGGCGGGCGAGGGCTATGTGCGTATCTCAATGACTGAGCCTGAAGAGCGCATTCAGACCGCTATCGACCGAATCAAAACTGCCTTGCAATCCTGATGCGGATGCATCGATCAGTGCAACAGTTTTTCTACTCTGGCACAATGAAAGATAGGGAGTGATGTGCTGCCGCAAATACGGCGGTAGCGAGAACATCTAGAAAGTTCATGTTTGATGACAAACCTTCGCGAGTTGCAAATTTTGTTCGATCAGCGCGTACCTATGCGTGATGGAATTACGCTCTCTGCTGATGTGTATCTGCCTGCCGGGGAGCTGGAGAGCATTGGTCAGCGGCCAGTGATCGTGACGCGTACACCGTATATGAAGGCCAAAGTTGGTATCTACGAGGCAGCGCGCTATTTCGTCCGTTACGGCTATATTTTTGTCGCGATGGATGTGCGCGGTCGTGGTGACTCCGAAGGTGTGTTTGTGCCATATTTCAATGAGGGTCTTGACGGCTACGATGCCATAGAATGGTGTGCCAGCCAGCCCTGGTCTGATGGCAATGTTGGCACGATTGGCGCTTCATATGAAGGGCGTATTCAATGGCTAACAGCCGTCGAACAACCACCTCATTTGAAAACGATGATCGTGCTGGTTCCGCCCTCTGATCCATTCGTGGAGACGCCAACCGGCGTGCCCAGCCCGATGCATCTCTGCTGGCTGCATTATGTGAGTGGACGCTTAAATCAGCCGATGGAACTGGTTGATTGGGAACAGGTCTATGAGCATCTTCCTCTGGTGACGATGGATCAGCAGGTTGGACGTAATATACCGCGCTGGCGTACTGAAATAGAGCATGCCCAGCTCGATGATTACTGGCGTCCACTGTGCTATCAGATACGATTTGAGCAGGTGCAGGTGCCCGTCCTACATATCTCTGGCTGGTATGATGATGAGCAGATAGGGACGCCGCTCAATTTTGCTGGCATGACTGCGAACGGGGGAAATCCTGTAGCGCGCGAGAATCAACGCCTGCTTATGGGTTCCTGGGGTCATGCAGTTAATCGGGATACAAAGTTGGGCGAGGTTGATTTTGGCTCTCAGGCCATTATTGACCTGCGCGGCGAGCAATTGAGCTGGTATGATCGCTGGCTCAAGCAGATACCACTCAAAGCCAAAGCTCCTGTGCGCATTTTTGTGATGGGCGAAAATGTCTGGCGTGATGAGCAGGAATGGCCGCTCGCTCGTACGCACTGGACTAACTATTATCTGCATAGCGGCGGGCGAGCCAACAGCCGTTTCGGAGATGGTTCGCTCTCGACCAGTTCTCCCGCCGCTGACCAGCCACACGATAGCTATAGCTATGATCCGGCGCAACCAGTTCCCTTTATTACTGATCCCACTTCATCACAGATTGGCGGGCCCGACGACTACTCCGCTCTTGAGCGCCGCGACGATGTGCTGGTGTATGTCACAGCTCCTCTGGAGCAGGCGGTAGAGGTGACAGGACCGGTTCGGGTCGATCTCTACGCCTCTTCTTCCGCGCCTGATACCGATTTTATGGCAATGCTCCTTGATGTCTGGCCCAACGGTTTTCGTCAGCGCCTCTGTGATGGGATGGTACGGGCGCGTTTCCGCGACGGTATGGAGCAGCCCGCGCTGATTGAGCCTGGACGTATTTATCAGTATACTATCGATTGTTGGAATACCGCTCAGGTGTTTCAGGTTGGGCATCGCATTGCGCTGGCAATCTCTTCTAGCGCTTTTCCCAAATATGATCGCAATCTCAATACGGGAGAGCCATTGGGACAAACCGCTGCAATGGCTGTCGCACAGCAGCACATTTATCACGATGCAGCACATCCTTCAGCGGTGATTTTACCAGTGATCCCTCGCCATACAGAAGGCGACGAGCAGATAAGGTAGTTTCTTTTGAACAGGTTGCCTATTCGCGATTTCTTATTCTCAATTTCTGATGAGCAATGAAACAATGAGGAAGAAGGAGCGTTTCTTATGGTCCTGGAGCAAGATGCTGATACAGTGCGGCAGGCGCTTTCTAACGCCTGGAACCTTCAGGTGGGTTGGGAGGTTTGTGCCGATGTCCAGACGGCTTTGAATTATGAATGGTTGGTGACAAACGGCATTGGAGGGTATGCTTCCGGGTCAGTCGTTGGAGCAACGACGCGCAGTTATCATGGGCTGTTGGTGGCTGCGCTACGTCCTCCCGTCGAGCGTACAGTGCTGGTGACAAAGATCGATGAAGAAGTGACGATGCCTGGTGGACGTATCTTAAAACTGGGAGTCAATGAATATCATGGCGGCGTGATCGATCCACAGGGTAACAACTTTCTTGAGCAGGTCTGGTTGGAGGGCGATATCCCCTATTTCCGCTACCGTCTGGATGATAACCTCACGCTGGAAAAACGCATCTGGATGGAGTACGGGCAAAATACAACCTTTGTGCAGTATGTTCTGCGTGGCACGCTCACGTCTGAAGATGGGCAGGGGGTGCTGTTAACATTGTTGCCGTTTTGTCTCTCCCGTGATTATCATAGCGTAACGCAGGGATCAAATGATTGGCATTTTCGCGTAAATGCTCAGGGGAATCGCTGCCGGGTGCAGGCGTATGATGGCGCTCCCGTCTACTCATTGATTGCACATCCCTCTGCTTCATTCTCCCCGACCGGTTTCTGGTACTGGCATGTCTTGCATCGGCGCGAAAGCGAGCGAGGACTGAACGATCAGGAAGACGTTTATCAGCCGGGCATGTTTCGGGTAGTCATCACTCCCGGGATGCATATGACGCTTGTGCTGAGTTCGGAACAGACATTATTAGCTGATCTGGGAGGGGCGCATCATGAGGATGCGGTGACGCTGGCTCTAATGCGGCGTCAACGACGCACAAAACAACTGTTGACGGTGGCAGATCATTCCGCCGACACGTTGCCAGGGCGCGATCCTGTTCTTGCTCGTCTCGTGTTAGCGGCGGATCAGTTTATCGTGGCGCGACCTGATTATAGCCAGCAGCGTGCGCTACGCCTTGCGCCGCGCCTCTCACCTGATCGCAAGACGATTATTGCTGGCTATCCCTGGTTCACCGATTGGGGACGCGATACGATGATCTCGCTGCCCGGTCTGTTGCTCTCTACCGGCCGCTACAGCGAAGCGCGCGGCCTGCTCAAAGCTTTTACATCTTTTATGCAGAACGGTCTGATCCCCAACCATTTTCCTGATCAGGGGGACATGCCAGAATATAATACCGCCGATGCCACGCTCTGGATGTTTCGCGCCATTGATCTTTATCTCAAGACAACGGGCGACTGGTCGCTACTAAAAGAACTCTTTCCCACCCTAGTGGATAGTATTCAATGGCATGTGCGCGGCACTCTGTACAACATCGGTGTTGATCCGGTTGATGGCTTATTGCATGCGGGCGCTCCTGGTGTGCAATTAACGTGGATGGATGCGAAAGTTGATGATTGGGTGGTAACGCCGCGTCGTGGCAAACCTGTTGAGGTCAACGCGCTCTGGTATGCAGCTTTAACGGCGATGGAGGCGTGGGCAGTGCGTCTTTCCATCGATGCCACGCCGTATAGCGAGCTACGCACTCGCATCAGGCAACATTTTGCCGCCCGTTTCTGGTATGACGAGGGAAGCTATCTCTATGATGTTATAGATGTTAATGGCGTCGCAGGACAAAATGATGCTTCCCTCCGCCCCAATCAGTTGTTTGCAGCTTCTCTAGCTCCCGATCTGCTCACCGATCAGCAGGCGGCCAGTATGCTACATATGGTAACGGAGCATCTGCTCACCCCGTCTGGCTTGCGTTCTCTTAGCCCGACAGATTCGGCGTATCACAAGCATTTCAATGGTGATCGTTTGCAGCGCGACAGCGCCTATCACCAGGGAACAGTCTGGCAATGGTTGATAGGTCCATATATTGATGTGCATTGGCGCGTCTACCATAATCGCGATGCACTTTTGCCGCTCTTGCAGCCAATTGTTCAGCAACTTTGGAATAGTTGTATTGGCAGTATCAGCGAAGTTGCTGAACCAGAGGCACCTTACACACCAGCCGGGTGTTTCGCGCAAGCATGGAGCGTGGGCGAACTGCTGCGTTGCTGGATGATTTAATTATTGATGTGTGTGTGAAGTTCTTCAGAAGCGCTCCGTGTATGGCAGGGGCGATGGCTTGTCCTCACGCCTCACCAAGTACTTCCGCAGGACTCAGGCGGTTGACATCGCGTTTGCGGTGTGCCCAATACGGTTGGGCATCATAATCGGTCACAATCAGTATGCCACTGATTTCTATATCTCTACAAGTTGACAGTACCCATCGCACTTGTCCTCCATCTGCAATAGTCAACAGGTGTCCGGGGATTGCCATGTGCATATCTCCCATGCCGTTGTTGGTGATCTCTCTCAGATGAGTTTGTACCAGACCTTGTATCCGCGATGTTTGTTGAGTTGATCATCTGGTGGCTTGAACAGGGAAGATCTTACACCCCCAGAGAGATTGCCACGCGTAGCTCCCTGCTTGCCTCTGTGCTCTTCAAGGAAGCAAGCACCTGGTAATACCAGATGCCGCACCCGAATAGCGGGTCAACGTGCTCTTGATGCGGTTTCTCTCGATGCGCTTTCCCTGCGCTTCACTCGAAACGAACGATTGGGAACAGAACGAACATGTTATAACGAGTTATGCTTCAACGCGTCCAACAAAAAGAGAGGATTCCTGCGAACAATCCTTCCCGACATGACAGGATGGCAAAAAAATGAGCCGCTAAAACTCGGGGCAAAATAGTTTGAAGCGAAATGTCCATGCTTCCATTTTCTAGCAGAGACTTAAACCGGAAAATCAACAAGCAGCTTTTGTGTGAGTATGTGTTTTTCCTGGTGAAGAAAGCTGAAGGAACCATTGAAGCCTATCTGTACATAGTACGCCAAGTCATGATTTGGATAGCGCAACGACCGGACAATAGAGGGCAATTCCAATCGCAGAGCAGTTCACAAAAACGGCGGTCGAGATGTACCGGGCCGCTCGAGCGCGAAGGCTTGAGCATCGCTCATCGGCTGCGTGGTAGCTGAATAGCCTGTCAGGAACAGGACTCGACCCTTCCATCTTGACGAAGAAGTTGGCAGCAAGCAATATATTTTTCGTTCATTTTCTGGCTATGATAATACTATCCATGCTAGTACCTCTGTGTGAGGTATCTTTGACAGAGATAAGCAACTTTTTCTATAATGAGAAGATGAAGCTCAAAAGAGGAGAGAGTGGATGTCGAGAGTCGGAATTTATCGTGTTTCATCCAGATTGTCCGGGTATTCGTACTATGCTTAGCAATTGAGAAGCCGAGATGAAAGAGATCATCCATCAATGCGACCAGGAGGAAGCTGAATAAATGCACACCGTATTGAACGCTGTCGGTTTGCCGCTGATTGTCCTGTTTGGTGGTTTGTTCATCCTTTATCTGTCATCGTCTCCTCTCGCGTGGGAGAGTCGGCGTACGCTCTACCTCATGGCTCTCACTTTCCCTTTTGTGATCTCATTGCTCATTATTGGAGGATGGGTCCATGTGCATGTGCTCAGGAGTTGCTGTCCCCCGATGATTGCCTCTGGGAACCATTGGGTAGAAATCATGTTGCTGTCCTTTCTGAGCGTCTCGATCCTGGGAGCCGTGAGCTATGGAGGAGTACGATTGTTGCTCATGGGTTGGCTGATGAGGAGATACATAAATATACCCGCCCCACATCTGCAAGCACAGGTGAACGCACTTGCGAAACGGCAAGGCTTGCCCCCTTTAAACGTGCGGCTTTCTCGGCACAATCGTCCTCTTGCGCTGGTCTATGGGATACACCACCCCACCATTATCCTTTCTACCTGGATGGTCGAGCAGTTCGATACACACGAGCTTGAAGCGGTCATCTTGCACGAACTGATGCATATCTGGCGTTATGATTATCTGGTGAACTGGATCGCCACTATCTTACGTGACGCCTTCTTCTACCTTCCAGCTAGTCGGAAGGCCTATCAGCATCTCCGTATTGAAAAGGAAATAGCGTGTGACGATCTTGTGGTGGCGGCTTCTCATCGTCCACTGGCACTTGCGAGTGCTCTGACGAAAGTGTGGCTGCATGAGGTCGAACAACCTGACTCATCGCTCGTGCAAACCCTGGTGGAGAGGGAGAAACCCATCAAGAGTCGGGTAGATCGTTTACTTTCCTCCTCGTCCGTGAACCGGGAGGCAGCACTCCGCGATTTCTCTGGCAGACGATTGGCGCTTTGGACCACACTCACCGTAGTTATCCTGGGCCTGATTTTGACAGGCATTGAAATCAGATTTTGGCCTCATAGTTGGATCTGGCACCTCTTCTAAGATGTGTATTCACAATTAAGGAGAGAATATCCTCCTAAGATGCAAGAGTTTCCTGGTGTGTACATCGTCCCTTTGTTCAGAAGCCCCTTCCACATCTGCGTCCACTGCTAGGACGGAAGGCACTGATTGTCAAGCAGGAAAAGGTGCGGTTCTCTTTGCTTCAACAGGCTCATCCCTCACCCTTGTAAGATCAAAGCCTGCAAGCACAGTGATTGGTATCACTATCAGACACACCTGCTTGTTGCACAGATGCATCAGTCATTGAGCGCCGAGCAACGCTCCAAGAAGAGGTTCTATGTGTCACTGAAACAGCAATTAAAGGTACTGGTGGTGGTCAAGGGCAGAATGACGATTTCATCTGTTTCTTAGGAAAGGTTTTGTGATATAACGTAGAGCAAATAGGGAAAGGAGAAGGCTGCATGACGTTTCAGTTGGACATCAGCGTCTTCCGTCCAGATCGTCCGGGTATCCGCAAGGTTCTGGGGGATCTGGAAGCCGAGATTATGGAAGAGATCTGGACACACCCAGGTGAGCAAGGCACAACGGTCCGCGATATTTTTGAGGTGCTCTACGATCGCCGCCGTCTTGCCTATACGACCGTGATGAGTACCATGTCTCGTCTGGCGAAAAAGCAGTTATTGCGGGTCGAGAAACAGGATCACACCTATGTCTATTATCCCAATATGACGCAGCAGGAATTTGTTTCGCTGTTTGTTGGTCGCATCGTCGAAGATTTATTGATCAATTTTACAGGGGAAACGCTCAGCGCTTTTGGGAAACAAGAGCAAATCGGCTCTGTTGAGCAGGCACGCCACAAACTTGACGAAATTACCCGCCAGCGTCACAAGGAGGAGCAGTAGTGCATCCGGTTCTCGGCTTCTCAAGTATCTTGCTGGTGGTCATTGGCAGTCTCTTGCTGCTTGGGATGCTACACTTCCTTTCTGATTGATCGAAGCGCCGTTTGGTCCAGATCTTTGTGCTGACAATGCCCCTGGTCACGCTTGGCATTGGTATCAGTGGGCTACATCATTTTATCGGGCATGCCTGTTTCACCACTCTTCCTTTCTGGGACTTGTTGCTTGGAGTTGTCGTGCCGCTTGGGATGGTAGTCATCGCCCTGGGAGCGTTAGGACTGGGAGGGCTTCGGCTCATCCTGATGGCACGCGTTGTCTGGCGCTGTCGCACACCTGCCCCTGTTTCTCTTCAGGAGTGGACGAACACACTTGTGGAACGCCTGGGCATTGCCTCAACGCGCGTTCAGATCTGCGACTATCACCGACCTTTAGCTCTGACCTGTGGTTATGCTCCACCCCACTATCCTCCTGTCCACCTGGATGCTCTCGAACCTCGATTAACAAGAATTAGAGGCTGTCTTGATGCATGAGTTAGAGCATGTCGCCCGGCGCGACTATTTGATCATGTTTCTGGCAACGGTCTTGCGCGATGCCTTCTTTTATATGCCGACCAGTTGGATCGCCTATCGGCAACTTCAGCGCGAGAAGGAACTTGTCTGTGATGACCTGACCGTTGGAGTCACATAGCAGCCTCTTGCCCTAGCAAGTGTTCTGGCAAAAGTCTGGGTGCATACGGCAGAAACACCACCTGCGGCCAGGTTTGGTGCAGCGCAACCTCTTACTGAAAAGGAGCAGGCACTCAGTACGCGTATCGACCGACTGCTGGCAAAACGAGCCGCCTCTCACGTCCATTACGTGCGCATCGTTATCCTGAGCGTGAGCGCCCTTACCTTCCTTATATTATGCGTCATTCAAGGAATCAATCTCCTCATCATTTTCTCGCTTCTGCATTGTAATCCGCTTGTTCTTCTGAGTACATTGTTGTGATCGTGTGAGAACCTCCCCTCCTCTTTTCTCGTGCAACAGGAGACGTTCACCAAAAGCTGTTGTTTGTGGCTTGCTTTGTCTCCTCCCCTCAGAGACAGGCAGTTTTCGTTGGATGATGAAGCAGTTTATGAGGATCTTATCTTTCGGAGGTTAGTAGTAGTGGAGTACCGACATACTTTGCGTTTTACAGTAGTAGGAAACAAAATGAAGCAGACGGTAATCTGTGGAGTCACACACCATCTACTTCATTTTGCCTCTCCTTTGCCTAGTAATAGTGCAGCGTCCGGCTCCACTGAGCGATCAACTCGGTCGCTTTGAGTGGGAGATGCTGCCAGAGAGGAGTAACGATTCGCTCTTTGATCCCTTTTGTTTCAGAGGGCTGCCCTGTTTGACCTCGAATGCTGGTTGGTTGGGTGCTTTGAGCAGAGTCACGCGTCGTTTCACTACTTGTCTGATGAGCCACAGTTGGGTAGGAGTAGCGATAGATCGTTTTGGTTTGTGCGACCCACTTCACTTTGAACTGAGCAATCCCTTGATTGCTAACAGGAGCGTGGCCGAAGTCATACCGACGTAACCCATCAGCACAAGCATCGATAATGGCTTGCCAGTGCAGCAATTCGTTTGGTCTCAGATCCTGATCCTCGCGCCGCCATCCTGTATACATATGGGAGATGGTGTCCCCCACTGGAAATAGAGGAAGCCTGCTACCAGCCTTCGCTGCCCTGCCTCGATATGTTCAGCGAGCATGAGACGGAGCAAACCCCGTGCATGTAATCGCTGCCAGGCTTGTTCAAACACTTTGTAGGGTTGCGGCATGACGACGAGTCGACGCATGGTCTCTAGGTAGAGGAGATACCAGACCCGCAATTCGCGCATCGTTTCTGCTGGTCGAACCTGTAGGCCTGACTTGGCCGCCTTCTTGACCGCTCGCCTGACCCTGGCATCCATCTGCGAGAGATCAGGTTGCTCAGGCAACGCTAATTCATATGTTTCATGTTGAGGTACTCCTACCACATCGTTTACCAGATAATTGAAGTGGGTAGATCTGTTCGTAAACTGGAACCTCGTGGCATGGATCTCCCGGCTGCGTTCAATCGCGTCCTGGATCAATATGGTATCGACACGCCTGTCATCAGAGAGCGGACCTGCAACCAGAGGCGGGGAAATGCACTGTTTGCCTGACCGCAATCCGTGACGGGAAAAGAGTGGCAAAATTCCGCGTAGGTTTCCAGCACTATCTTCACAGGCGAGATGCATCGGAGTATAGCCATAGGCTTCCTCCATCACTGCAAGCCAGGCAGGATGCTGATAAATGACACTGGTGGAAAAACGGCTCAGAAAGGCTTCCCAGCGGGGATCGGTTCGCGGGTTCAGTTGTATAATGCGCAAAGATGATGTTTCATCATTTGTCGTAGGTAATGACTCCGTTTTCATGAGAATACTTCTCCTTTTTCTCGTCGTTGGGGAAATACACACCCTTCCACCTTTCAGACTGCAACCTCTTGACCGCCTGCTGCCTGCATAGACGGATACCCTCAACGGCCTGCGATCGTTTCGCTATTACTGCTACTTCAACCAATGAAGACCGTCCGCACTTCCCTTTGCAAAAAACTTGTAGAGCGCATCAGGAACACAACGATGGGCATGCCACTTCATGCCCATCGTTGTGTTCCTGATGCAAATGTGTCTATTGGTGTCTCACCTCCATCCTGCTCTTGATGGGGTAACACCTTTCTTTTAGATGTGTCTATTCAATATATGGTGATACATAGTGATACCAGTAACGTCGGAATGAAACACTGCCTCCCCTTCTCCATAGTATTATAACGGTAGGTACTATTTACAATAGTACCTCAAATCACGATATTGACTGCTTCAGATTGAGCGGTGGCAAACAATACGTGACAGGAAGAGAGAAAGAGAGATGGTCTTCTCACGATGTGAACCCAGAATACAGGTGCAGGAGAGATGGCCAATGCTGTTCACATACGTTCGGAACCTCTCCTGCGCTTGTAGGCGTTAGCTAAGAACGGGAGAATGGATCACGACTTGAACCAAGCTTCTTGCCACCCTTGCATTTCTTTGATCTCTGCTGATTGGGTCTGGATAATAGTGTGTCCAAGCTGAACCATCTCTGTTCGTTTGCATCTCGCCTGTGAAGACAGCACGGGCGCGTTACGTGGTATCCTCCCGCTTCTCTACCGAAAAGGATTACGAACGGGACGGCTCACAGCCTCACTCTTTGACTCCCCTGTTGCTGGTCCGCTGACCGAAGATGTCAGATCAGAGCCATGCTGATTTCAGCGGCCATTGAGCAGACGCGTGCGAAGGATGCTACAGGGTTCCAGTTTAAGGCCATGTCTACTGATTTCGATGGACTTGTAGACGGTGTCATAGGCGTTCCTCTCTTCGAGACATACCAGTTGGCGCTACCCGAGCATCCTGATTTGCTCCGGCTAGACTCAAAGATTAGACGAGCGGTCAAGAAAGCGTCAAGATCAGGTATGCGGGTTCGAGATGCAGAGACCATCGGTGAACTCAAAGCATGGTATGACTTGTATCTGCAAACCATGCGCCGGCTGGTCGCTCTCCCCAAACCGTACCGCTTCTTTGAACAAGCCTGGCGACGACTGCATCCAGAAGGCGTCCTGCGCTTGCTGCTCGCTGAGCAGGTCCAGGCTGGGCAGAGTAGGCTGATCGCTGGTATCCTCCTGCTTCAATGGGGACAAACCGTTTCCTACAGCTTCGCTGGATGGCGACGGGAAGACCAGAATTTGCGGCCAAATGATTTGTTGCACTGGCATGCAATTCAGAGCGCTTGTGAAGAGGGCGGGCGTTGGTACGACTTTGGCAATGTACGCGTGGGAAACCAGGGGTTAATCCAATTTAAACGGAAGTGGGGAGCAGAAACTGCCAGCATTTATCGCTACAGTTATCCGAGCGTTCCGGGCGTCTCTCCTGCAACAGGAAATAGCTTCAATCCGGCAAGCAGCCCCAACCAGTCAAGAGGAAGCAGGGTCCGTCACTGGGTGACTCCTCTCTGGCAACATTTGCCAATCAGAACAGTGAGGCTCATTGGTGATTGTTGCCATACTCTTCGCTACTATTAGCTTGTATCAAGATTTCGCCTCATGGCATTCACAACACGTATGATGAAGGAGAGAGGGAAGCAGAACTTCCCTCCCAAAGAGGGATCTCGTAAAGCAGTGCGCAAGATGGATGCCAAAAAAAGAACCTTGCCATCGTTCTAGTTGAGCGGGCCGCTGACTATTTCAGGTCTTCTGTCAAGCAAGACAGTAGCAGGTAGCATCTTGTATGATGATATATTCTTGATGAGCGTCCAGAAGCCTCGTATCGCTTCTTCTTTCAGGAGATAGGAACCTGTTATGAGTACGAGCCACCTTGGAGCGTATGAATTGCAGCACCATCTGGCGAGTGATCCTGCCAGTGATATGTGGAAAGCATTTGATCGAGAACACCACCGTTTTGTGATGCTCAAATTGCTTCGCTTTGATGTCCAACGCGCGCCCCATTTTCTTCCAGATTTTTTGCATGAAGCACAGCATGTAAAATCGCTCACTCACCCCCACATTGCATCTGTGTTTGATGTGATTACGTTACGGACACAGCCAGAATCACCAGTCTATGCAGTGGCACTCGTCACAGAATACGTGGAAGATCAGTCTCTCGCTGAATACCTCCAGGCCACTGCTCGTCAAGGGGTATTTCTCCAGCCTGTTGAGATGGTTCGCCTCCTTGCACCTCTTGCCTCCGCCATTGATTATATGCACCAGAAGGCACTATTCATGGAGCTATCAACCCTTCTACTATCCTGCTGGAGGGATATACCACCCTCGATAGTCCAATAGGCAGTCTCAAACTGATCGATTTTGGGATGAACTCACTGCCAGCGTCACCGCACGAGCTACCAGATGGGATCGGCAGTTCCGAGGGGGCCTTTAGCGCGTGCGGGCCGGGTGGACGAGGCACGTTTGCTGTTGGAGAAGATGTTCACCTATGCGAACCATGTGGGATTGTATGCTGAGGAAATTAGCTCGACTGGTGAGGCATTGGGCAAATTTCCTCAAGCGTTGATCCACCTGTCACTGATTATCGCCTAGCCTCTCTTGATCGGGTGCTCAATACATCTCATCGCTCATAGTAGAACGTGAAATTTATGATGGAGAGTGAGAGAAGAAAAGGAGCAAAATCAGGAAACCAGCCACCACGAAGCCGATCAGAAAGAAGATCCACCGGTTCCATCCTGCCTGATGGTAACTCGCCATCAACATTGCCAGACCGATGATGAAAGAAGGATTGCTGAGGAGAGATAAAAAGGATGATTGCAAAAGCAATCTGCTTAACTCAGCGCTCTTCATATCCTCAGCGTAGCTTCGATTCTCTCAAGCAAGCTTCAGAAATATGTATGAGAAGACGCGCAGCAGGCGCAAAGGATGTTCTGAGACTGTTAGAAGACTTTCGAGGGCGCATTCACCTCGTGGAGGTCTCATCTATGCCCTCGAAAGCGCCACGCAGAGCGTCATCGCTTGCATGTGAACTACGATCTGTTGGCAATTTGTTGATACCCTACTGGGTGCAAGCATGTGAGGACACACTTGCTGGTGGCAGAGTGTCCCTGAAGAGCACGAAGAATTGTCTATCAGTTATCAGCTTTTCAACGCCTGGATCACTTGTTGCGCATGCATCATCATGTGCTGTGCATGCATCCGCTCGATATGCATTCCTTTCTGAGCCTGCACCTCATGGATAAAGGTGTCTAGGAGATGGATTGCTGAGCCATTCCGACAGTCTTCAACCGCATCCTTGGCCGCATCGAGTTTGGCGAGCAGGCTATGCGCCACTTTCTGGTTGTTGATAAATCTCTGCATTGTAGCATGCGTAACGCAAGCTTCCAGCGACTCAATAGTTGGCGCATGTGCACAATCATCGGCCTTTTGCAGAGATGCTTCATGCGTCCAGGCTAATGCTGGGCGTGCAGTGAGCAGCAGGTTGAAGCCGACGAGAACAGCCAGCGTCATAAGGGCCAGGACAGCAAGATGCAACCGCTTCATGAAGAACCTCCTCTGCTAGAATATCTTTTGATGCTTAACAAAACAGTGATCAAGTGCGGACCATTTCACCTCCTTTCCATGGTTCGTAGTGGGGCTGTCTCCGTAGAAGACGGCGGCAGCCAAGTTTTTGCCATAGTTGGCACGTTTCCTATACGACCGATGTAACAGGTCTGTCTCATGCTTGGCAAGGACAAAATCATGCGCAAATTAGAGATTTTTCCGGATGTTTCGCAGTTGCATATCCTCTGGAATCCTCTTTCAGTATTGCGCTGGAACACGCATAAAAGTTATTTGCGTGATTTAGAAGGACAAGTGATACCCATCATTCCCTCGCTCTGGCTCATGCAAGGCTCTTCGGTCAATCTTGCGCAGCACATGCAGGAGCATGGTTGGTCGCGGGTGGTGATTAAACCAATGGTTTCAGCCGAGGCCTATGGTACTGTTGTGGTAACAGAGGAAATGGCTGCCGAGGAAGGTCAGTTATACCTCGATCATATGGTATCTCTGCACGATATGATCGTCCAGCCATTTTTATCCACTGTCGTCAGCGACGGAGAGAGTTCATTCATATTTATTGATGGCGAGGTCACACATGCAGTCGTACGCCCTCCCATACGTGCGGTGTCGCGTTCGCTTGCGTCTGACCATGATTCCAATGTGCAGACACAGCCTGATCTGCCAGAGGAAAGGCTTATCGTTCCCCAGAAAGAGGAGTTGCAATTGGTCCATAAAATCATTGATGCGATCCCTTCCCCTGTCCTCTACGGACGCGTTGATCTTGTCCCTGATGAAGATGAGCAATTGCGTGTCATGGAGGTAGAATTGGTAGAACCAGGATTGTGGTTGGCGTGGATGCCCTCAGCAGCAGAACGCTTTGCTGATGCTATAACCAGAGAGGTACAACAAGCCAGAAGGATGCGAGCATATAAATGATGCGAACCCATGCCGGATGTGCAGAGAAGACAACGACCTAGTAATTATGCGCGTGACCATTTATCGTTGTCTTCTATCCTCCACACTCAGGCATTCTCCTCTGATGTAAGAGTGAGAACGCTTGGGAAGTCAAAGGAGATAGATACCTTCAAAGAGTGAGCTATCCCAGCAAGAGCGAGGCAGAGGAACCCGGCATCTCCGATTTGTGACTTATGTTCGAGAGACACGTCTGCCACTATGAGCAGAAGAAGCCCAACGACAATATTCAGGAGAATATGCACTCCGGTAGAGGCTGGTTCGATCGCATGGAATGGATGCTCCAACAAAGCAAAGGGGAATAGCACTCCTCCTCCAATGCCCAGAACACCACTCCAACGAAGAATAGAAATTGTGGCGATGGCGACCGACCTGGCTGAATTCCTGGGAGCGGCCTTTGGCTTCAATCTGCTCTTTCATATCCCGTTGTTGCTGGCTGGCATCCTGACGGGAATGACGACGTTTGCGATCCTGGCGTTGCAACGCTATGGCTTCCGCCCGTTAGAGGCCGTCATTGCGGCGTTGGTTGGAGTGATTGTCCTCTGCTACGTGATCGAAACCATCTTGGATCGCCTGGATTGGGGCCAGATCGGATTATACGCGGTCACGCCTCTGTTCCCACGAATTGCGCAACGAGATTTAGCCAGTAGCAAGTAAGCGGAAGAATGTGTCTCCTTAATGAGGAAGAAGAAAATTGTTCCCAAAAGGAGACAGATATGAACAGTATCACCGCTTCCACAATAACTATCCAGACCTCTTCCCAGTCCCAGCCCTCGACGCCCTGCTGGTTGGGTGAAGTTGTACTCTTGGTCCAGCATCTTCGCCAGCAAGGAGTGCTCTCAGCTCTTAGCCAACAAGTGCGCTTTGCCCGGCGGTGTTTCGGACACTATGAGGTTATCGACTTTGTGGCAGTGCTCTTCGGCTATGCTATCAGCGGGGAACGCACGCTAGAGGCCTTGGCCTGCGGGCCTCGTAGCCGGCCACAGGCTTTGCAGATGGGAGTTCTCTCCTCGGACAGGCTCGTCTCTCCGAGCGGAACCCTATGGCTTCTTGCTTCAGCTTCGCTGCGGTTCCTCTCATCTGCTGCTTGTTTTTCTTTATTTACTGCATTCCTCCCGACTCGTTTGAGGATCTGGTTTCGCTCCGAGTGGCTTACCTCTCCTTCATCAGCAACTAGCCCGACGGAACTCAGAACCGATCCTACGCCAGCTCTATGCCTGAGGCAAGAGGCTCTGGGAGCAGCTTGATCTAGACTACGATTGGCCAGTAGTGGATGAGGCGAAAGTACGTGCTAACAGGATATTTTCGTCCATTGGGGTGACAATCCATGCCCAATGGACGAAAATATTCTGCCACTTGTCAATGAGGTTTAGCCGGGTCAGGTGTCCTGCACTCTTCAATCAGAGACCGCTTGATAGATCAGTGAGAGGAAATCATCTTCAACCGGCATGTAGAGTGTTGTGCTTACAGTCTGATACAGCAATGTTGCCATCAAGCCCTCCTGTGGGTCTGCCACCCAAGTTGTTCCATATGCTCCCGGCCAGGAAAAGGAGCCAACAGAAGGCCCGAGTCCAAGACGCCTGGTCCTGACCGCCACCCCATAGCCAAAGCCCCGGTTGTCCCACATTCCGGCTGATCGATCCATATCGTATCGATCAAAATCAAAATCAGCGTGTGTGTGCTGCTCAGGAGTGAGATAGTCAGTCGTCATCGCCTCCACTGCCTTGCGTGAGAGGAGACGAACTCCTTGCAGTTCCCCCTTGTTCAACAGCATACGTCCGAACCGCTGGTAATCGTCAACGGTGGAAAGTAGGCCACCGCCCCCAGATGGGAAGAGCGGCGGCTCAGCCCAGAGCGTGGTCTGAGGATGGTCATGTACAGTAAGTCCCCCTTCAGGCGTTCGCGTGTAGAGCGTTGCCAACCTGCTGCGTTTTTCTGGGGGCACTGCGAAGCTCGTATCAACCATCCCCAGAGGCTCGAAGATGCGCTCGCGCAAAAACATTTCCAGCGGTTTGTCTGCGACCCGCGCAATCAGCACCCCCAGAATATCAGAGGCTATCTGGTAGAGCCAATGCGCTCCAGGCTCATAGAGCAAGGGAAGTTCGCCGAGACGGGCCATCCAGGTGTCAGGATCGACGGGTTCGGCCTCTGGTGCTAATGGTACAGTTATCAGGGCAGAGATGCGGGAATGCAAGCTGGATTTTCCCCAACCTATACCCAGACGATATGTCAGCAGGTCGTGCAGGGTAATAGAGCGCGAAGCCGGGGACACGTCGTCGGGTGAGCCATTGGCGTCACGCATGACCATCCGATGCGCGAGCTCTGGGAGCCAGGCATCTACCGAGTCATAGAGACGAAGCTTTCCTTCTTCCACCAGCATCAGGGCCGCGACCGTGGTAATAGGTTTTGTCATTGAGGCTAGACGAAAGATCGTATCTCGTTTGATAGGAAGCTGTGCCTCTTTATCCTGCCAGCCAATGGTTGCAATGTAAGCTTCTTTGTCATATCGGTGAATGAGAGCGACGATCCCAGCGATCTCACCGCGTTCGATATATCCGTGCAAGGCTTTGTCCAAGTGGTACAGACGTTCAGGAGAGAGTCCGCTGCTCTCTTGTGTGTTTGTTTTCTGCATAAAAATGCCTGCCTTCATCTATTTCTTCTTCGGGCGAGTTCGTCCACCGGACGAACTCGCCCGCTCGTGAGTTATTTTGTCTCTTCAAATGATAGAATCGAATTTGACTGAGCGGGTCGTATTTGATGACGTCATGCTGTCTTCTCCTCAAGACGTATTTGAACTTCGCTGACAATGCTCGGTTCATACAGAGAATGTACTGGAGAAAGCGTGTGAGAACAAGAACGCAATTTTATGTGACAAAGCAGAACAGCATGTCCTCTTTTATTGTTCAGCTATGAAATCTCGTTGCGCATCTGGCGGGCTGTTCAATGGGACAGAAAGCGTGCTGCTCGCAGTTGGCATTCTTGGGGCCATCATCTGCCTCGTCGGAAGTATGGACCATCTACTGTCTCGACTCATGCTTGCACAGTATTTATAGTAGCTATTCTGAATTTAAAGTCGAGCTTGCACAGTATTTATAGTAATGGTAGTCTATCCTCATAAAGCAAGCATCCATTATTTCTCTGCAAAAAATCTGAAGAAGCATTGGAACGCCAGAAGAGCGCCTATCCTTTCTTGGTCAGAATACAACTTCATGGCTGCTCATTATAGCTAGCACGGTTGTTTTTGATGTCGTTGCTATCAGATTTTCGGCTTGGCTTTCACATGCATCAATAGATATCTGACTTTTATTGTTTCTTTTATACTAACCGATACTGCTTTCAGCATAAATAAGTGATGTATACGTACCGGATGCTAACACAATGATCGGTGTCAGTATTTTTTGATGCGTTCTCGCTGAGAACGCTGACAAACGCTATTTTTACTCCTGATTAATTCATCTGGTATTAAGGAGAATTCTGTGGAGAAAATGCTTGATGTAACAGTTATTATTCCGGCGTATAATGAAGCCGGCAGCATTGCTGATACAATTAAAAGCTTGCAAGAGCAGACCTATGCACCAAAGGAAATTGTTGTCGTGGATGACTCTTCAATGGATACTACTGGCGATGTTGCCCGCTCTTACAACGTCAAGGTGCTTCGTCCTCCGAAAAATACAGGGTCCAAAGCAGGTGCCCAGAATTTCGCGCTGGCATATTGCTCAACCACGTATACTATGGCGATTGATGCCGATACCTGCTTAGCTCTGGACAGTATTGAAAACCTCTTTTCAGCGTTTTCTGATTCTCAAGTCGCAGCGGCATGCGGTTTTGTCGTACCCCGATATAAAAAGACACTTTGGGAACGCGCCCGCTATATCGAATATTTGATTGCTTTTACTTTTTATAAACCAATTCAGGATTATTTTACAAAACCGTTAATTTCATCAGGCTGTTTTTCTATGTATAATACACATATATTGAAAGAAATGGGAGGATGGTCTGTGCGTACCTTGGCTGAAGATATGGATCTCACCTGGAGTCTTTATGAGAAAGGGTATCGTGTCAGATTCATCTCATCGGCTGTTTGTTATCCGATAGACCCACATAACTATACATTTATGAGCAAACAGCTTAAACGCTGGTCTCATGGTTTTGTTCAAAATCTCAAACTGCATTGGAAAAATATTTTGCAGATCAGCTTTCTAAATTTTATTATCGCAGTCGCTACATGGGACGCAATTATCGCTTCTTTGGTCTTTTTATTTGTTCTCCCACTGCTAAGCCTTATTTTACATAACGTGTATTTACTGCTCGGATACATTGTTGATGCACCCGTTATTTTTGTTCCTGTCGTATATGCTGGTATTTTAAGAAAGGAACTGAAACACGCTTTATTAAGTTTTCCAACATATTTTCTTCTGCGGATTTTCAGCGCGTTCTTTATCTTAGAAGCCTTCTGGACAGAAATAGTCATGAGAGAAACCCTGAACGTTTATGAGAAAGGGCATTAATTTATGACGGCAGGCATTCCGGGAGTCGGTCTAGGCGGATTTTTTTATCTGCTTTGCGTTCCTATTATGCTTATTTATGAACTCAGTCTATTACTGCGCGGAAAAAGCAGCAAAAAACGGTGGCACATTATTTTTCATCAGATTTGCATGACAATTTTTATGATCATAGGAATACTTTTCATTGATAAGATCATTGATTTTATCCTTCTCCCGCATGATAGAAAACTCCCTCTCTCAGTTCATGCCGGTACTATTTATATATGTCACAATATATATGTACACCCTGTTTTTATACCATTGATACTTCTGGCTTTTATTCTAACAATTGTAATATTTTTGAAGATTTTTATCTCAATTTATCGCTACGCGCGAATTATACTTTTCTTATTTCATAAACCATAACATCTTCTTCTACCTCATCTTGCCATCAATGCTGGCAACGGCTTCCCAATCGCTCCTCGATGTGACGGTGGTTGCTAACAACCTTTCCTTTGGAAATAAAACGCATGGGATGAGTATTGGGACCGAGATTGATAATACCGATGGGGGACTTGGAGATAATTTTATCGTCGCCAATAATATTAGCATTAATAATGCCCTCTTAGGCATTCGAGAACGAGAAGGCGTCGGGCCAAATAATCAGTTTGTGAACAACATCGTGTATGGCAATGGGAAAGCAGTCTTTGGCGAGGAGGACTATGAGTGGCCCTCGGCGGCTGAAAGCACAGATCAGGGAATAATCATGCAAAATGTCCAGTTTGTGCAGTTCCAGGCCGATGGGAGTGGCAATTATCGTTTGCAATCAAACAGCCCAGCAATTGATGCAGGCATCGCTATCAGTATTCTCTCAACCGATTTTGATGGCAGGCCACGGCCACAAGGAAAAGGGATTGATATTGGACCTTTTGAATCTTGAGGCGGCGGTCACCTCTCTTTTCCCACGGCATGGAAAACCAACCTCTCTTTCAAGCCTGGCGTTCTTTCTGCATGTTCAGGAACGCCAGCAGATCTTTGAGGCGCTGGCACGCAGCCAGAGAGAAGAACAGTTGTGGGAAGAAGCACACGCGCTCTTGAGTACGTCCATTGAGCATATGCTGACTGCTGAATATACAGGCAAATGGTCTCCAGAGCTTCCGGTAGAAGTGGTCGCTCACTATCTGACAGGTGCCTTTCTCATGCTCCCTCATCTCACCCTCCCAGCCGAAGTGCGCAACTCATACACATCAATTGATCGAGAGTGCCATGATGAGTCGCGCATAGTGAAAGTATCCATTGCGATAAAACGTGGCCCATGTGCTGATGGAAAAAGAGAATAGTCTTCCAGAACACACAGGGAATTTGTGAGGAGACCGAGAGGAGATATATCGCTGTTGTAATAAGCCTGTGACCCCCACCAGTGATACTCATTCTATGAAACATTGAAGACCACTATTTCGTGTCCTCTCTGTTAAGGATAGGAATGAATAAGGTGAAGAAAGTGAGGAGAAGACCATGATGATGTGGGGATACGGCTACGGCTGGTCGATGCTCTGGATGGTGTTCTGGAACCTTCTCTGGCTGGTGCTTTTAGGGGTACTCATCTGGGGAATTATTCGCTGGTTGGGCGGGCACATGTTCCGCTGGGCGGGTCATGATCTCGGCTCGACGCCTCGCTCTGCGCTGGACACTCTCCAGGAACGGTATGCACGTGGGGAGATCAATGAGGCCACCTTTGAGCGCATGCGTGAGCGTCTGATGGCCTCTGAGGAGAGGTTCCCTCGATCCAGCTAGATGCGCTCTCGCGAAAAGGAACCCATCTATGACGACCAAAACATCATCCTATACCTTTGGAACCACAATTGAGGCTCCCTTTGATGAGGCTGTGAGGCGCATCACTGAAGCTCTCAAGCAAGAGGGTTTCGGTGTGTTGAGCACCATTGATGTGAAGGCTACCATGAAAGCGAAGCTCAATCAGGACTTCGAGCGCTATATGATCCTGGGAACCTGCAACCCCCAGCTTGCGCATCAGGCATTGGAACTCGATCATACTGTCGGGGCACTCCTGCCCTGCAATGTGGTCGTCCATGAAGCCCACGGCCCACGAGGGGCGACATGGACCCAAGTAGACATTGCAGACCCAGTAGCCATGCTCGGTGTGACCCAGAATTCCGCGATGCAGGAACTTGCTAGAGAAGCCCGGGGCCGCCTGGAACATGCGCTCGTCGAACTGCAAGCAGGGAAAGAGTGAGTGAAGTACTCCTATCCTCGTCTCCCAGACGTGCCCGATTGTGCTCTTAAAAATATGCTCTTCTCGCTCGTCATCCAGGACGCCTCATCTTCCACCAGTGGAAGCAATGAGCTTATACTTCAGAACATAATCAAGGCATGAAAAAAGCAGGGGAGTTTCATGTGTTCCCAGCTTCCCACGAGAACCGAAAGATTTCTGTTGTAGTATACTGCTTGAATGTAAGGCCAGCAATTCGCCCTGCACTCGTCAGTGTTCTTGTGTTGGCTTGATCGTGCTATCGCCTTCTAAAATGAACACGATGCGCTCGCACAGGTTGGTACGGTTCTGCTAGAATGAGCACACTTGGAAGACGCACATGGAGATGGGAGCGAAGCCTGTTCTTCACGCTCGCCCGCTCCCCCATTTGAGCACTACTGCACCTGTCTCCCATGCACTACCTCCCCGCTGGCAAGTGGAGCAGGAGTGAAAGGAAACGCATGCCACGTTCACCACACGACCAAGCCATCGTTATGCTTCCAAGATGATGATGCGGCGAGAGGATTGAAAGCCAACTCTGAATAAGGTCGCAGCGTTCTCTCCCGCGGTAACTATTTCGTCCCGAAAGCCACCCGTTTTCGCCTCTGGGCGACGCTTTGTTGCCAGCATCGTCTCACGCTTCGTCCCACGAGGGACGCCTGCACAGTCGGCGATCACAAGCAAGAGCTTGTGTTGCGTTTGAGAGACAAGGGTGAGTTTCGTGATGCGGATGTGACGGGCATGAGATACAGTTTCTTTGAAGAACTCTTCTGCAATGGGCGTGGGTTCTGAAACCGCAATCAAGTGCTTGAAAAGAGAAAGGACTGAGATGACTCGCAGCAACTTCCATACATGGTTATACTGGAGCAAGAGATGGTTGTATTCTGGGCAGCACCCCAACTGGATTGCGAAGATAGCCAATCGGGTCTGGGCCACGATCGCCTCTTGGGGCATCTCCTCCAACTTCGTGGTCACCCTGGAAGTGGCCGGACGAAAATCCGGGCGGACCGTCTCGTTGCCAGTAGTCGTGGCGGTCGTCGATGGAGAGAGGTATCTGGTGTCAATGCTGGGAGAGAACGTCAATTGGGTTCAGAACGTGCGGGCAGCCAGTGGAAGAGCGGTCCTCCACAGCGGCAGGCGTGAGGAGGTCCACCTGGAAGAGGTTGCAGCCTCAAGGCGCGCTCCCATCTTGAAGGCGTATCTGCAGCGGGCACCAGGAGCGCGGCCCCATGTCCCCGTGAACAAGGATGCACCTCTTGCGGAATTTGAAAAAGTTGCTCCGACACTGCCAGTCTTCCGGGTGATGAGCACCGTTCCTGATCCAGCTCCAGCGAGAGCCAGACGCTCCAGAGTGGGATCGGCCCTGGACGCCACCGCAGCAGAAGGAAGGTGAACACCAATGTCAGACTGTGGGGAGCGACCAGGAAAACAGGGATGCGTGGACCGACTGCCCAGTGATACGCTCTGAATTCCGCCACTCCGACCAGGTATCAGGTGCGCTAGTTGACAAAGCCTTCAATAAAGGTCGCGCCCAGCGCAAAGAAGACCAGGGCGAAATCGACCAGAAAGAGCCAGGAGGAGAGGTTCACATGATTTCACCTTTCCGCTAGCGATGGTGACGTCACCCGCAGCATGGCGATGAGTAATGAGGTCAGGGCGAGCGCTGCCAAGACAGAACTGGCGGCATGAAAGCGGTCCCAGGCAGTGCGAACCTCGCTCCATGTAACAGGCAAGCTCTCCGGCTTCCAGGATGCCACTTGCTGGTTGAGTGGGTTGTTGCCGAAGGCAAACACAGCAAGCATCCCGGCAAAACTCACTATGGCCACCAATGCCAGGATGAGGGCTGTCCGCCGCTTGCGCAGCAGATACGCGAGCAGCCCACTCGAAATCAAGCCGAGTACTTCAGCTCCTCCACCTACCACGGCGAAGCCTCCGTAGAACGTCTGTTGTACCCTCCACCACTCAGCCCCACTCAACTGCTCTTTGCCAGGGATTTCCAGATCGTGTGCGAACGTCAGTCCAAAGGCCAGGGCCGCACAGGTCATACTAACGAAGCGCACTATGTTCACAACCATACGTCTGTTCTCTCCTTTCCTCTGCTCAATCTCCCTGCTAGTGATCATCTGTGGTCTGGGTGGCCTGAAATGATCTCCAGCTTCATGGATATCCTGTTTGAACAAAAAAACGCTCCCTCTCCAACTGCACTCTTCTCGTACACGAATATGGGCGTCGTGACGATACTGAACCATCGAGGAAGCAGCAAAGAGGTGAGAGTGCACAGGAATGTGAGAGCAGTTCTTCTGAGTATATGCTTGCACTGTTGAAGATAGGTAACTGCTTCTTTCCTAATGAGCGGTGTTGGCATCTAGCGCAGTGTCTAATAGCACTAGTATGCGGTGCGAAATGCCTAAATCAGCCTGGAGAGCGGTCTTATGGCATATAAGCTTAACGAGATCAAACGGCCTGAGAAGTGGATCGAATCACTCGGTCAAATTTTCCGAAAGGCGATTGGCTTGTGGGGCGGATCGAAAGGGTCCATTTCGCACCAGCTACTAGCACTAGAGTCAACTACTGTCGCCGAGCTACAACTGGCTGCAATGCCCTAAATCTAGACAACAACGGCTCCTTCCCTTTACACTATGGGCATTCTGTGGAGCAGCAGATATCAGGTGGTGGCTATTATGGTAAAGGACAGGCCAGTGAGACACCGAACGAACCGTGGCAATTGAAGAGATCACGGCCCGCGACCGCCACGGTGATGAAAACCGTGGCGGTCGCGGGCACTCCTGATCGCGCGTGTTCAGGCAGTGAGGATAATCTTGGCAGTACCACCCTTTTCGGCGATTGCCTGTGCTTCGGCGGCATCAGCGAGCGGCATGATACGCTCGACTGGGATCGTCAACTTGCCATCGCGTACTGCCTCTGCATAGTGCAAGATCGTTGCGGAGTTGACTGGCGCGATAACAATATTGATCTGAATAGTAGGATGCAGCGCAGCGTTTCGCGGGTTTTGCGTTGGGAAACAACCAAACGTGCCACCTTCCTTGACCCTGGCAAGGAGCCGGCCGGCGCGCTCCCCACCGACGGTGTCGGCGACGCAGTCGAGAGGACCGAGTTTCTCAATCTCTGCATCATCATCGATGGCGATGGCCTCGCTCACTCCGGGAAGGTGTCGAGCAGCGTCCAGTCGCTTGCCACGAACGCCAGCAATGATGCGAGCTCCGATCTGCGATGCTGCGAAGACCGCTGAGCGACCGACGCCACCTAAAGCCCCGGTGATGAGGACGGTCTGACCGGGTTGGACCTTGGCACCAAGCCGTATCATCGCATCACCCGTGACGTTGACCAGTGGAAGCGCGGCAGCGGTGGTCATCTCCAGGCCATCGGGAATCTTGACGAGGTCGGTGGCTTTGACGGTACAGAGTTCGGCGTAGGTATGTCGAGCCACAGCCATGACGCGGCCGCCAGGCTCGAAACCGGTGACGCCCTCGCCCACCTCGACAACGGTGCCAGCGAGGTCGAGGCCGGGGATGTAGGGGAACGCTATGGGAATGAAGTCCTTGACTGCGCCAGAGCGTACCCGCCAATCAGCAGGGTTGATGCTGGTGGCCGCGACGCGCACGAGCACCGAGCCTTCGGAGGGTCTGGGGTCTGCGATATCTTCATAGGCGAGATTTGACGCAGGGCCGTACTCGTGGAGAACGATTGCTTTCATGCTTTCCCTCGATTTCTTGAGAACTGTTTCTGAATCTCCAGGTCCGTTTCTCCTCATGACCTGTTGCCATAAAGAGTGGTCCTGAGCCTTATCTCAGTTGTTGACATAGTGCTGTTCGATGTCCGCGAGCAATCCCGGATGCACAGGCCGCCATCCCAGGAGTTCCTGGGTCTGGGCACTCGACCTCGGGAAGTCGCTTGCCACCACGTTGCCCAGAAAAGAGCCGAAGTGAGCCTCTGCCTCTTCGCGGGCAATGCTGACCACTGGCAGGTTCAGATTGCGACCGATGACCCCGGCAATGTCGTGGAAGGGGACACCCTCGTCGCCGACTCCGTTAAGCCGTGACCCCGCCGGGGCGCTTTCCAGGGCCAGGCGGTACAGGTGCGCCGCGTCGAGGCGATGAACGGCGGGCCAGCGGTTGGACCCGTCGCCGATATAGGCCGAGACGCCCTTCGCGCGTGCGATGTTGATCAGTCTCGGTACGAAGCCGTGCCTGTCATCCTCGTCGTGTACAGATGGGGAGAGAGAGACGACCACTGATCGCACTCCCGCCAGGGCGAGCAGCGCGTTCTCCGATGCCTCCCCGCCCAGGTGCGCAGTGATCACGAATGGCTTACCTGTGCCTGCGAGCGCCGTCCCCATCGCCTCGACGGCGCGCAGATCAGTGGTGAGCGAGGCCGCGAAGTCCGAGAGGTTGTGCTCAAACGCTAGGTGAATAACGCCGTCCACCGCCGCCGCAGCGGCGCGCAGGGTGTCGAGGTCGTTAAGGATACCGCGCTGCACCTCGGCCCCAACTTCCTTCAAGGCCTCGACACCCTTGTCTGAACGGGTAAGGCCGACAACGGTATGGCCAGCACCAATGAGCTCCCGGACGACGGCGGAACCGATGTAGCCTGTTGCTCCTGTGACAAAAACACGCATAGGAAAGTTCTCCTTCTCCCTGGAAAATGAATCGTGACTGTGATAAAATGAGGGTCCCTCCTTATAATAAACGGAGGGGCCCTCAGGTTTCCCTCTCATATAATAACGGAGGGACCCTCACTTTGTCAAGGACCAGTATCTCCAGGAGAATGGAGGAACATGAAATGTACGAGCCAGCACCAGCCAGCCGCCCTATGCGAGCTGATGCCCAGCGCAACTACGCCAGCCTGCTGAACACGGCGCGAGTCGCGGTTTCGGAGCGTGGCACTGACATCGTCCTGGAGGACATTGCCAAATCGGCTGGGGTCGCCATCGGTACGCTGTATCGCCACTTCCCCACGCGTCAGGATCTCCTTGAGGCTGTGTTCCTGGATGAGACCAATGAATTGAGGGCGCGTGCTGAAGCACTCGCCAGCGCTCCGGTCCCTTTCGACGCCTTGATGAGCTGGCTTCGTCTCCAAATGGACTTCGCGGCTTTCGGGCGGAGCATGGGAGCAGTCATCATGGCTGCCAAACATGTTCCGGGAACGAGAATCTATGAGGCGAACAAAGCGATGCACGAGGCGGGAGCAGTCCTCTTGCAGCGCGCCCAGGTCGCAGGAGAGATCCGCCCGGATGTCCATATGCTCGACGTGATCCGACTCGTCTACGGAATCGCCCTGGTGAATGAGCATGCATCCGACCCTGATGGGGCCAACCGCATGCTCGATCTCGTCATCGCCGGAATCAGAACAAAGCCGAGTCGGGATTGAAAGATGGTGTGTCACCTCTCGGCCAGGAGTCGATCCTGCTTTCCAACGGCATACGCCAGTTGAGCATGCGCACCGGCTTCGCTGGGAAGTTCAAGGCAATCTTGGGGGGAGGGCCAACATGGTAACGTTCTCTCAGCAGGCATGAAGGCCCAGTACCAGCGAAGCTGACACAGACCGCAAAGGAGATGGGAATAGTTGGGAAACGTCCAGCACCTGTTGGAACCACAAGATGTCCCCTGCGCTGCCCTCATCCATTTCCCCAAATAGTGCGAAACAATTCGTCTCTGGGGCTCCTACTCTCGATTCTCCAGAGCCAATTTCCCTGTTTCGCGCTGATGTTATCAGTTTCGCTCAAAAGGTGTGCTGATGCGCACCCACTGTACTATTTGGATGCATTCCTCCACCTTGGCAATCCTTGAGAGAGGATTGCTGAGTTTATTTTAGTTTAAACGTCAACTCAAACAAATCAAGGAATATGATAACGAGATCAAGCGCCTTTTTTTGAGCCATGCCGACAGCGAGCTTTTCCTGTCTCTGCCGGGAGCTGGAGTACGTCTCGCTCCTCGTCTGTTGGCAGAACTGGGTGACGACAGGGACCGCTATGAGAGCGCCAACAGTTTGCAGCTCTCGCTGGCACCTCGCCTTACTCAATGATTTCTCTTCCTCGGCACATTGGCTCTAAAAATGCTTGACATAGAGAGTCTTTCATCCTCAGAGCAGGTTTGTAGTCGAACCCACGACGCTCAATCTGGTCGGTACGGGAAGCTTCACTTCAGGAGAACTTTCGACCAGCGCCGCTCTCCATGCTTGGAGCGATTCGTGCTGGAAAAACGTCTGTTCCGCTTCTTCATGCTCGCAGAAAAGGAAGTGGAGAAATGTCTTTCCGTCCTCTTTGACAAAGATGCTCGATCTGATCTCTGTCTGATCTAAGGCTCGCAGGGCCTCCAGAATTTGACGCACGTACTGTTGATTCTCTGCCGCGTACTCGGCTCGTACCGTGTACTGAATGTGTGTGATGATCATTACTCTTCATCCCCTTTTGCTCTTTCCCTCAGACGTTGAGAAACGCTGAGGCGTCAGCAGACTCGATCCAGGATCACGACCGGGATGACGTGTGTCGTGTGGCGCTGGTACTCAGCGATGTTGGGCCAGAAGGTCGTGTGCGCATCGAACAACTGATCTCGTTCACTTCCTTGCGCGACTGACGCTCTGGCCTGGCAGCGCTCTGGTCCGACCTCAACAGTCACGACCGGGTTAGCAATCAGGTTGTGATACCAGGCTGGATACTCAGGTGCCCCAAGCTTGGAGGCTGCGACGATGTATCGGTCGCCCTCGCGCGTATTGACGCGCGTCTTGCCACTGCGCGCCCCGATAGTGATCAATAAGAGGATCGGTGTTCCCTGGAACAAGCCCTCAACGATCGTTCCATGGTTGGCACGGAGCTGGTCAATCTGCTCCTGGTCTTCGTCAGCGAGCACGCACTCGAACGCTCCTCAGTGAAGATAGAGATTCACCACATCGTCAGATGAGCCGAGCATGCTGGAGCACCTCTTGCGCTTTTTTCGCGCCTTTTTCTCCCCCGTACTTCTTGAAAATCTCGACGAATGCCTGCTGGGCGGTTGGATCGGATGGAACATGGCACACTTTTCCACAGATGGTCTGATCCAGCCAGCGAAAGATGACCGCATGGGCATAGCTCAAGCCGCCCATCTGACAATGGCTCGAAGCCCCTTCACGCCTCTGAAACAGGTGGACAGAACGTTCGCACGGTAGCGACAAGATGAAATCCAGCAGACCGACCACAATGGTGGAGGTCGAGGCGGCAGCATCCACAATGTCATCCTCGCTGAACAAGAAGAGCCTAGGGTTTCTGAAATGGGACTCCAGCCCTTTCAGTGTGAAGGACGTGTAGGCGTCGGGCCACTCATGCGGCTTGCGAATGCCCAACGTCCATTGGGAATGCTGGAACCACCAGCGAGCCGCAGGACTCAGCCGCATCAGGATGCTGAACAGAAGGTCGATCATCTGGGCATTGTGCAGGCCCTTGAGCCCGGCCCTGGCCGCTTCTCCGCAGTCTACCACCAGCGTATTGGCGATGCAGGCTTTGATGCGCGGCTCTCCTGCCGCCGCTCTGTGGGAAGCCGAGGGCGGCAAACGCAGACGCCCTTGTTCGGGCGCGGCTGGTCGATGCCATCGTCATCGAGCGGCTGCTGGTGCTGGAGCGGGCCGACATCGACATGAAAAACCGGGTCAGGACGACGCTGGAGCAGGTCTATCACCAGCGATCCGAGGATTTTATCAGCATTCCTCAGCAGATGGAGGGTATCCAAAACCAACTGGTGGAAAACGCCAAGAAGCGCATGCGAACCAGCGTGGACGATCCCATGTACGACCTGTTGGAGGAGGAAAAGCGCGATTTGATGGAGCGCCAGGGGTGCTTGAAGCCAAGAAAGAAAAGCTTGGTATGGTGGACAGCACGGAAGACATCAATCGATTACACCGCTTACTGGGCGATTTTGAAGCAGTATGGCCTACCTTTGACTTAGCCCAGAGGCAGAGGGCCTTCAGCCTTCTCGTCAACCGGATAGAAGTCGAAGTGATTTTGCCCCACTGGATACGTCTGTCCATTGTGACCGGCTGGATGCCGTATGCCCGCGCTTGGACGTGGCGTACCTCTGGAAAGCAGTGCCGGGACGCGGGGGAAAGCTCTGCGACGAGGAAAAGGATTTTCTCTGGCAGCATTATCCTTGCTCGCCACGACTAGAGCTCTTAAAGCGCATGCCTGACCGGAGTTGGCAGACTCTACAGCAGGTGGCGAGCGCCATGGGTATAAAAAGGAAACTCTACTTGAACGAGGATTTACATCCGAGCGCATGCTACCGTGACCTTTTCCCCAAACTGGATGGACATTATCTGCTCAGGGACTATGAAACCACACTGGCGTACATCAACGCTGCCAGCCGCAATACCGCCAAAGGCAAAGCCCCGCTATACGCGCTTTGGTTGCTCTCGGAAACGGTAGAGGACATGGCCGCTCTTATTCAATGGGATTTAGAGGAGGAAGACCAGGCCCGTTCAAGTACCTCTTTGAGAACCTCGGCGGGTTGCGCTCCTGAAACGCCGTATTTTTCGTCGATGGCAAAGAATGGCACGCCTTGAATGCCAAACATTCTTGCCCGCTGAATGTCTGCTCGCACCTCACTGGCATAGGTATCGCTGGCAAGCACGCCGCGAACTTCATCCTCATCCAATCCAATTCCTGTGGCAAGCTTTACTAGCGTCTCAGTCTCGCCAAGCGCTAACCCTTCCGTAAAGTATGCTTTGAAGAAGCGCTCTTCCATTTCGCTCTGAAGATGATGGGTGGCGGCCAGATGGATCAGGCGATGAGCATCAAAGGAGTTGCCATAACGTGCATGTTCCATATGATATTCTAGCCCCTCTGCGGCGGCTAATGAGCTGACGCGTTGATTGGCATCTGCCGCTTGCTGCTCGCTCATGCCGTATTTTTGGGCCAGGATTGCGTTGACCGTCTTATCGGAGACGCGGGGAGCCTGTGGATCAAGCTGATAGCTGCGCCAGATAATCTCAACTTGATCTCGCTGCTCAAACTGATCCAGCGCTGTTTCGATACGTCGTTTGCCAATATAGCACCAGGGGCAGGCAACATCCGACCAGATCTCAACCTTCATGAAATTCTCGCTTTCTTAAAGATAAGGTAAAAACTTGTCAGCATCGAATGGCCTGAAAAAACGCATTCGTAGCTTTTTCCTGAGAGGGGCCATCGATCAAAGGCAATAGATACTCTCGACATTGATAACAATAATGCCCATGCTAGAAATTTCCTGATTGCCTGGTTATACAAACACTAATGATTGGTATATTATTTGTTAATAATGAGAACCACTATTCCAGGAGGCAATGTTTTGATAAATGTTTGTGAAATATTTTGTAACACTATGAAAAGGGTTGACAAATGATGAGAATAAAGGTATAGTTGAAATAGGAGAGCTTATAGCAATATGAGATAGGATTTGCATCTGTATATTTCATAATGCTATCGTGGTAAAGCGAGCATGACGCCTACTCAATTATGAGCAAAAAAAGTGAAGGCGAAAACCTCTTGAGGTTGTGGCATCAAACACACTCAAATAGAGCTTCGATAAAGCTCAATCTCTTTATTATCCAGAGAGAGATTTGTGCTGTGGAGCTTCCCCGGATAAGGAATGAGGCATGCTGATAAGTACGCTACACCTTTTGCATTCCTCTGAGGCGGCGACGCGATCAATGCCGTACTACGTTCATTTGAATTACGCAAATCTTTTTAAAATACAACATGTTCGTAATGCATTTCCCCTAAAACCAGTCAGTTTCTCCCGTCTGGTTTCTTATCTTGAGTGTCCCGGTTGTGCGCTTGACCAGAAGCCCGCTAGACGAAAGAAAGAACCAAGGCATTTTACCAACATTCATCAGACTGCACTCTTTGGCGGGCGTCAGCCTGACCCACGCCTTGTTGGTACACTGTTGCATCAGATCATCAATCTTCTTCATGATAATCGTGGACCTTTGGCGGAGGAACAACGCAGTACCTTACTCGCATGTCCCGACGCATTGGCAGACTTTTTGAGGTCTGATGTGCTAAAAGCACTGCAATTAGCGGAAAAGCTCAAATTGGCGATCTTTTTTGATGAGCTAAGTGCATATAAAAACACATTGCAGAGATCGGTCATTGAGCCGCTTTTGCGCTACCAACAAGAGCTTGTGCTGAGCGGGGCAAAAGTCTTTGCCATATCTGAGCGCTTTCAGTTCAAGTTGCTTTCAACAAGCAAGACATTTGCTGGTCATAATGATTGGGGAGGCGAGGTCGCTATTGTTGGAGAGTTTGATCAGATTCGTTTGAGAAATGTTGGGAGCGAGCTAGCTCCTGGAGGTACGCCAGCTATTATAGAGTTTAAGACGGGATTGGGGAAGAAGAAGATCTGGGATACGCTGGATCTGGCCCTAGAAGATGGCGACACAGATGATGTCTCTGATGGGCTACTACAGCCTGGGATGGCGCATGCATTGCAGCTGGCGATTTATTGGATGGCTTTTCAAACGCGCTGGGATCTGTTGGAGTATGTGCAGTTGGTCAAGGGGAGAGGCGAGGACGTACCAATGTCCCTGGATCAGAATCTCGATCTGATCCTATATAATCTCCAGGATGGTTGTCAGTATCAGCTGATGTTTGCCGATCAGTCTAGAGCATTGCTTGCATTAACGAATTGCATTTTTTATCTCAACTGGGCTATGAAAAGTGGCTACGCCTTGCAGGTGCCCGACCATGAATGTAGCAAAACGACACTTCTCGCAGAGGTGCCGCAGCGTATTGTGCAGGTTGGCTATGAGGCAATTTCGGCTGAAAAATGCTATGAGCTTGCTAAAGAGGCTTTTCTCGTCTTCAAGGATCTGGTTAGTTGGAAGAAGTTGGACGCTTCGACCTAGATTACTGTTCGTGGATCTGGCGGTTGATGGATAGGTATTATGGGCCAAAGTATTGGGGGTGATGTTGGCGAAGGCTGTCCTCTGCTAGCTTTTCTGTCAGTTCTTCTTCAACCCAGGGATACCATTCGGGATGCTCGTAGAAGACGACCATCATGTCGTGTTCTTGTTCAAAGGCGATGAAATCGTGCCAGGATTGACCTATTTCCAGGGCTTTCTCGCTCAGCATAGTTTTTGCTTGTGCGTTTTCGATGAGGAGACCGCCATGTGTAGCTGTTTCCACCCAGAACACGCCATTCTCAAGTTGTTGTGTCATCTGAGATGTTCCCCAGGGCGTCTGCATCTTCCCGCTCATAAGCTTATCCTGCTTTCTTCCACAGCAATAGAACGCCTGTAATATGGCCCCGTGCGTGAAGGTATAGAATGTAGTGTAACATATTGGTTTCAATACTGGGAACTCTTTTTGTCACAGAAATCAGAGCGTGTTGAAAGAGTCTTCGTCGTGAGAGTATGTTATTGTACCCGTATCACGATAGCGCTGACATTCCCCAAGCCGCCGGAGTTGTTGGCCGCATCGACAAGTGCACGAGCAATATTTTGTGGATCGCCACCACGCGCTATAATCGCTTCCTGACGCTCGTCACGCACCATATGCCAGAGACCATCAGTACATAACAAGATAAAATCTCCTGGCTCAACCTCACATTGGAAGAGGTCTACGGTGACATGATAGTCGTGTCCCAGATAGCGATAATGCTGGTCTCGTTTAGCGCTATCGTAGAGCTCATCAGGATCGAGCAGGTTCGCTTCGACAAGGTTTGCCGCCAGTGTATGGTCGCGTGTGAGACAACGCAATCCCAGGCCCGATCTGAATTGATACGCTCTGCTATCGCCCACGCTGGCAACGTAGAGATGGTTTTTATACATCAGTGCGGTTGTTAACGTGCTGCCCATTGTCGCGTCGTAGTCGGCGTTGCAGTGGTAGATAACTTGATTGGCCTGTCGTACACCATCGCGCAACCATTGCCCTAATACGGCCTCCGTTGGCGGAGGTGTGCGAAGCGCTCTGCTGGAAGAGTTGCCTGATAGCCGTTGCCTGCCAGGGGTGGCGTTGCCAGGGGTTTGCAGCGAATGTGAACGCTGATTGCCGGAGAGCAGAGGAACCACCACATCGGCAACCGTTTCTACCGCGAGACGGCTGGCCTCGTGTCCTCCCGCTACTTTCCCCTGGGGACCGAGCAGACCATCGGCAACGGCGAAAAGGGCAAAGGGGCGTGGTGGTGGCTCAAGATTGATACAAAGTCCCTGCACTATCAGCAACATATCCTCATTCGTGACGGCCTTGCGACCGCGATCACTGACATAGCCGATCTGCCCGATATCGCCGATAACCGGGGCTGTTTCGTCGAGGCTATGTCCACAGTGGCGACAGAAGCGCGAGCTGCTGCGATTCTCCCGACCACATTTGGTGCATGGGTTTTCCGGGGTCATCATGCGAACAATGATGTTGGCGCTGCTGGTGGCAACGCGGGTGCTGGTAACTGTGGGGGCCGAATAGAGCGATTCCGTTTTTAATGCGTTCTCAAGCGCTTCGGCGAAGGCTCCAGCAGTTTCAAAGCGATTTTCTGGCTCGATATCCATTGCGCACATGACTACCGGGTCTACGGAGGGTGGCAGTGCATGGTTGAGGCTGCTGGGCATCGGCAATTCGGCGGCGTGGCTGCGAATTACCGCCTGAAAGGGCAGCAGTCCAGTGAACATTTGATAGACAACCACCCCCATTGCATAGATATCGCTTGATGGTTGGGCGTTGCCTTGCTCTTGCTCTGGAGCAATGTAATGCTCTGTACCAAGCGACCAACCACGCTGGGTGAGCGCCTTTTCCTGTTGCATTGCTCGTGCAATGCCAAAATCGGCCAGCACCAGCCTGCCATCGTCCTGATGAATGAGCAGATTGGAGGGCTTGATATCGCGATGGACGATCTGTTGTGGGTGAGCATGGACAGCATCGATGGCAGCGGCCATATCTTTGACATAGTTCAATGCTTGCAATGTGGGTAAAGGATGCTCAGCTTTGAGCAGCTCTTTCAGCGTTCCACCTGTTACAAGCGGCATTTCGAGATAGAGAAGATTGCCGTCCTGACCAAAATTGATGACCGGCACGATGTTGGGGTGGCGCAACTGATGGGCATAGCGCGCCTCGCGTCGGAAGCGCTCCACCGCTATCTCGGTATCCATAATGCTGTGTACAAGAGCCAGCACTTTTAACGCGACCTGTTTCATTTCAAAGGTATCGCTGGCTCGATAGACGGCCCCCATGCCTCCCATACCAATCAGGGTTTCGACGCGGTATCGCCCCGCAACCACCGCCTCTGGCAACAGGCATTGGCAAAAGGGATTGGTGCATTGCATTGTTCCAGATGGGTAGTCCAATTGACAACGAGGGTTAGGACAGCGTGGCATGGCATCTCTCTCTACGTGCAGATAAATATGTCCCATTTGCTTTTGTTGCTAGGGCTTGTGCTACAGTGTATGGCAATATGGAACATTTTGTCAATATTGTATAATTCTTCACCAGCTCCCCCGATAGTGTGACGGTGAAGATTGTTTTCTATCTTCTATACGTTCTGATGGCTGTTTTGTTGTTGTGCATTTTACCGGAAATAGTTGGTCTATCAGGGACAGGCGGAATGAATATTTTGCACGTATCTCAATGTTGTTACATCTCTTTGCTAGATGTATAATCTGACGTGGTTGTGGAAAGGGTTTCGCTAGTATCCTTCCGTCCCAGCTTGCAATGATAGAAGTAATTAAAGGATAAGCAAGATATCATGCTACAAACGCTACCTCTGGTTCTCTACATATTGATGGTGGAGGTCTCGATTGGCTCTATGTGCGTTCTAGTCTTTCTCGACTGGCGCAATGAAGTCAAGCGCGGTTTCCTCGTCTCCTATGCCTTCATCTATTTATTCCTGACAGGATTGACCTATCTGTTCCAGCAAAATTTTGCGACACAGAGCTTGCTCGATTCGTTTGCTCCACTGGATAAAGCCTGGACCGGCGCACAATCGCTGCCTCTTTTGCTCTTTTTCCTGCTCATGATCCCCTATACCCTGTTTCTTTTGCTCGATAAAAGTGCTGGTATCGATGGGAAGGTCGAGCGTGAGAAGGCGGTGGCGCAGGGTGAGAAGGTTGCGCGGGTTTCGGTGGTACGGCTCTTGCGCCTGGTTAGCGGCGTTGCAACAGTCGTCGCTGGCCTCGTGACGCTGTTTGTGCTGGCGATGATCTTCCGTCCGCTCGCTTCAACCATCTTCGGGGGAGTCTTTACTGTTGCCAGCTTCTTTGCTGCGGCGTTTGCTCTTGGTGGGGTGATGACCGCGATGTGGCTTGGACACTGGTATCTGGTCACGCCTGCCCTCTCGGAGAGGCCGCTCCTGTTTGCTACAACGATAGTGCTGGTGGCCGTCTTTGCTCAGCTTATCTTTTCCTTCCTGATTGGTCCTGGCACCTCATTTGTCGATCAGCCCGCCGCCCCCAGTTCGGTCTCTGCGGCTGCTCCAACCGCTACAGCTACGACACCGCAGGGCGCGCAGGTGAAGCCCAAAGGCGCCCCGGTGGTGACGCCACTGAGTACGAACGCGATTGGCTGGATACGTATCCTGGTGAGCTTTGTGATGCCCCTGGTCCTGGGTGGATTGGCCTGGAAGCTGGTGCGAGATCGTTCCTTCCAATCTGCGACGGGCATGCTTTACCTTGTTGTGGTCTGCTCTCTCGCTGGAGAGGCGATGGCGCGCGGCCTCTTCTTGATGGGACATTGATAACGGTAATAACTTTATCTCCTCGCTTCTAGGGTGCTATAATGAATTGAGCACCTTAGAAACGAGGATGTTTTATGGAAACCTGTCTTACTTGCTTGAATTTGAGTGGCGAACGTCGCATCTCCCCCGGACCATACATCTATCAGGGAACGCACTGGATTGTCGATCACGCCTATCCTACAACTCACCTCGGCTGGCTGGTGATCCTGCCCAAACGTCATATCGAGGCTTTGCATGAACTGACGCGCGAAGAGTTTCAAGAGCTGGCAGAGATTGAATACAGGCTGCTGCAGGTGATGCATACTGATAGCTCTGTGCTGAAAGAGTATATGATGTGCTTCGCTGAGGGCCAGGGATTTGCCCATGTTCACATCCATGTCGTTCCCCGACCCGTCGATCTGCCTGCCGAAATCAAGGGGCCACGCGTTTTTGCTCTGCTTGCCGTAGACGCTGAGCATGCCATTCCAGCGCAAGAGATAACGGCATTTTGTGAAGAATTTACCCGTAAGCTTCAGGCGTTGCCTTAGTGAGAAGCCAGGTTGGTTTGGGGCGTATGTCTTTTGGCCATATACCTCGCCCGATTCCCATAAACCAACCTGGACAGCACTTCATTTTGCGTCTATCATCATTTTTGTTGAGCTGTGCGTGCCTTCTCGCGTTCTTTGAGGTCGCGCCGCAAGATCTTGCCCGAAGCTGTTTTAGGGATCGCGTCGATGAACTCGATAATATGCACGCGTTTGTAGCCTGCCAGCTTCCCATTTGCAAATGTGATGATCTCGTTCGGGGTAGCGTTCTGCCCTTTGCGCAGCACGACAAAGCCCTTGATGAGTTCGCCAGCTTCATCGTCAGGAACACCGATGACTGCCGAATCCAGTACCGCCGGATGTTCCATCAAGAGCGATTCTATTTCTGCAGGAGCCACGCCGAAGCCTTTATATTTGATCATCTCCTTTTTACGATCCACGATATAAGTGTAACCGTCAGCATCAATGTGCCCGATATCGCCGGTATAGAGCCAGCCATCGCGCAGGGTGCGTGCGGTCTCCTCGGGCGCTTTCCAATAGCCCGCCATAATCTGAGGGCCGCGAATGATGATCTCGCCATCCTCGCCGAGCGGGAGTTCGCGCTCGCCAGTCTCGATATCCATCACTTTCTGTTCTGTGTTGTGTGTTGGCATGCCAACGCTGTCCAGGCGCACAAGCGAAGGATCTCCGGGCTGTGAGTGTGTGAGCGGCGAGGCTTCGGTCATACCATAGCCCTGCACAACCTGTATCCCTGTCTTCTCTTGCAGACGGCGCGCCGGGTCCAGCGGTAATGGTGCTGCACCTGAGAAAATGTACTTGAGCGACTTCAACTTTCCCAAATCGACCGGTGCATTTGCGAGTGCCAGGATGATAGGAGGTACGGCGAAGTAGTATGTCACCTTATGCTTCTCACATAGCTCCAACGACTGCAAGAGATCGAAACGTTCCATCAAGACCTGGGTGCCGCCACAGGCCAGGAAGCTGCCAGTGAGCATCACGCCATAGATGTGATAGAACGGGAGGAAGAGCAGGGCGACATCGTTTGGATCGGTGCGTAGTGCCGTTGTAAATTGGAGATTGTTGGAGGTGAGGTTGTGGTGGGTGAGCATGGTTCCCTTTGGTAAGCCTGTGGTGCCGGATGAGTAGGGGAGCGCCAACAGGTCGTCTCCACTGATCTCAACGTGTTTTTGATATTTGGGGGATGAGCGCCGAATGAGCGTGGCAAGCGGGATCGCGTCTGGTAGTCCCTCGGGGGGGTGATCGCCAGTTACCAGAATGTGTTTTAGATGAGGGAAGGATTTCTGGCTCAGAACGAGCTTGAGAATGGGGACCAGTTCGCGCTGGATCAGGATGGTGCTTGCTTCGGAGTTTTCAAGCTGATAGGTGACTTCTCGCTCTTTATATGCCGGGTTCATTGGGCTGACGACCGCTCCTATCGAGCCTGCGGCAATAAAGGTGAGCGTGTATTCCGGTCGATTGGTGGTGAACAGGCAAATACATTCGCCCTTGCGGATGCCCAGTTCGTGAAGCCCATTGGCGATACAGTTGATCATTGATACCACTTCACGATAGGTCAGAATCAGGTTGTGGTAAATAATGGCCGGGCGGTCTGGCGCATGCTCAGCGGCTATTCGTACAAGGTGATCATAGGGCACATCGGGAAAATCAAGGGGTGGACGGAAGAGTTCGGGGGCAACCATTTTCTCTGTCATTACCGGCTTCCTTTCTGCCTCAACTCGACTGTGAGTTATTCAGAAGTTCATGCGGAGTGGTAGTTGTGCTAGATTGGCATTGCTAGCAACGTCGTTGCTTTCTGTAATGTAGCATACGTTAGTTGTTGTTGAAGGTCAAGTATAGAGAATAAATTGGAATATCTTATGATACAATTCAGCTGAGACTGGCAATAGAGCTGTTCGAGACCAATCATCAGGAGAGAAAATGAGCAATGAGGTTGCTGGCCTGCTCTGGCCTGCTGGAAATATGCTGCCTGTATTTCAGGCACCACAACATCTGGATATTTATGATATTCGAAGTGCCTCACATGAGGTCCAACTTGCTGCTACGACGATGGTGGGTGTTCTCAATCGGCCTCAGCCGCGCGTCTATTTGATTACAGGCGATGACGATCTCTTCTGGTTGAAACAGGTATTGCATGAACTGCCTCAAACTACTGTTCCACAGAAGGGAAATAATGTCATCACAGCAATGCTCACTGCGTATCGTCAATATATTCAAGGATTGATTATTTATGATCCCGCATTAATTGATACTGTGAATGTGGCGACGACGCTTGCAGGGCAGCGCGATGCAATGGTGGTGGCACCCTCGCTGGCGCAAGAGCTGGAAAGTACCTTTGAATTGCCTGTGCTGGTTGATTTGCGCACCTATCAATGGCGCAATCGTGTGCAAGCCTATCGGTGGGCACAACAAAATCTGCTGGTTGATGCCTCGTCTCATCTGGTGGCGGGTATGGCTCCTGAGACGATGACCGGGTTGCGCTCGTTTCTGGTTGCTACACGCACATTTGTCTACTGGCTCGATTCCCGTAAATATTGGCCTGTCCGGAACGAAGGTTTTTCAGAACGCCGTCTGATGCAGCAAATATTGCAAGCTTTCTCTCCTGGCAGCCTGCATCTTGGCTGGTTTATCGATGAGAGCAGCGGTGTCTATCTAACCTCGCGAACAGCTATGGGCGTGCTGGCTTCTGACTATTGCACAAATCTTGAGGTCTTGAGTGCTGTACAGCCACAATCGGTCCCTGCGGTTCAGCAATCTATGCCAGTTGATGTACCCATAGTGACGAAGAAGGTCTATCTCTCATTTACGATCAGCGATGGCGATAACCTCCAATATTGCCAACATCGCATGTTGCGCTTATGGCATGATCCTGTGCGCGGCTCTCTGCCTATTGGCTGGACGATTGCTCCAGCGTTGCTGGAAGCCGCCCCATCGCTTGCCGCCTATTATTTAAGCACAACCACTCCCAATGACGAGCTGATTGCTGGTCCCAGCGGAGCATCGTATATGTTCCCCGCGCACTGGCCTATCGATCACCTATCGCCATTTCTTCAGCGCACGGGCCAGTTGATGCAGAAGATGGGTTTGAAGACGTTGGCAGTGCTGGATAGCGGCTTGCTCCAGGCTTCTGGTTTGCCTCTGCTTTCGCGTATTCGCTTGACCGGAATGTCCTTTACCAGCAGGCCACACCAGCACCGCTTGATACAAGAGTTGGCACAGTTTGGTGTGAATGGGCTGCTTAGTGGTGCTGGTGTCGTGAATGCTAGCTGGAAAAAGGTTGGCGATGTTCCGCTTTATCGCAATCTCGGCCTGGCAAACAATGCCACAACCGCCGTGAGATTGATCAAAGCCGCTGTGTTCTTACATCGAAATCGACCACTCTTTTTGAATATCTATATGCTGGCGTGGACAATCACACTGGCTGATCTCAAGCAGGTGATGGAGATGCTTGGAGATGGGTATGAGGTGGTGCTGCCCGGAACGCTGTTGGCGATGCTGGCAGAAAATCTGTAAGCCAATTCTTATAGTCTTTATAAAGGAGGCACAACTATGCAGATTGAAAGTATTGATCATCTGGTGCTGACTGTGCAGGATATTGCCCGAACGTGTGTATTTTATGAGCGCGTTCTCGGCATGCAGACCGTAACGTTTGGCGATGGGCGGAAAGCGCTGCGCTTTGGTTCACAGAAGATCAACTTACATGAAGTGGGGAAGGAGTTTGAACCAAAGGCGCTCAAGCCGGTAGCAGGCTCAGCCGATCTCTGTTTTCTCACTCCGCTACCCCTGGATCAAGTTATAGAGCATTTTCGCGCCTGTGCTGTTCCTATAATCGAGGGGCCGGTCAGGAGGACGGGCGCGACTGGAACCCTGTTATCCGTCTATATTCGAGATCTTGATGGCAATCTGATTGAGGTAGCAAACGCTATAGCATAAGCTGATGTCTGTGTTACAATGATTTGGAAAGAGCATATTGCTCTCTTCTGGCCGTTTTCTCTCGTGAAAGATTGCAATGTAGCAAGCTCCAGGTCGCAAAGAGCGAAAGGACGGAGTTCATGATTGATTTTTCTCCAACGGTGGAACAGGAAGAGATACGCCAACTGGCCCGTAGTCTCGCCAGTGATCGGTTGCGTCCAGAGGGGCACAGCGCCGAGCGGAGGGGCGATATCTCGGTTGAATTGATGCAAATGCTGACACAGACGGGCCTCACCACCCCTTTTTCTGAAGATCTGGGCGGATCGGGTCCGCTTGATGCCATCACCTATGCGCTTATTGCTGAAGAGCTTGGCTTTGGTGATGGCGGACTGGCGATGAACATCTTCGGTTCAATGCTGGGACCGCTAGCTGTTGCTCTTGCCGGTAATGAGAGGCAGCAAGAACAGCTTGTTTATCCATTTTGTGATGTCCAGGAAGGCTATAAAGAGCGCGGCAGCCTGGCTTTTGCCGAGCGAACGGGCGGCTATACTGTAGCTGAGATCAACACTACTCTTCGTCGCGATGGCGATTATTACATCATGAACGGCACGAAGCGTGATGTGATTCATGGCGCTCACTCTCATCCGCGCGTTGTGTTGGCACGACTTGCTGACACAACTGGCAGCGAGGGAGTATGCGCCGTCGTTATGCCTGCTCAGATTGAGGGATTGCAGATCACACCTGATGCACAAAAGCTGGGTTTGCTGGCGGCTCCGAGCGCGGCCTATACGTTGAATGATGTTGTTGTTGCTCCTGATGCACTGCTTGGGGAACCAGGAAATGCTGGAGTGCTGCGGGTCGCGTCCCTCTCCGCGCTGTTGCGCGCTGCCGTCACCTGTGGCATGGTTCGCGCCTCCCTTGAATACTCTGGTCATTATGCAGAGGAGCGGATCGCTTTTGGACGCCCAATAGTGTCCTATCAGGGTATCGCCTTCCTGCTCGCGGAGATGGCGATGAAGCTTGATGCGGCTCGTCTGCTGCTCTGGCATGCTGCCGCTCAGTGGGATCGTGTGCTGGCACCTGAAACGTTGTTGCGAGACGCTGAAGCTGCCCAGTATCAGGCCGTCAAACTGGCGAAATCGGCAACCATCGATGCCGTTCAGATCATGGGTGGAGCCGGTTTTATGCAGGATCACCCCGTCGAAATGTGGATGCGCAACGCCGCTGCAATGGAGTAAGAGCATATGATCAACATGACACTCAGCAAAGCGCAAGAAGCTTTCCGCGACTATGTCCATCAGGTTGCTTTAGAAGAGATGAGGCCGATCTCGCTTGAATGTGACCGCACGGAGCAGATACCCAAGTCGTTTTTCTGGAATATGCAGAAGCGTTTCCGAGCTGGTGCGGCTGCTCAGGCGCGTATGCAGGCTCAAGAAGGAGAGGCACAACAGGAGAATGTGTTTTCGATGCTCTCGCAGGAGGAACTGGCCTGGGGCGATGCTGGCCTCTCTACGGCAATTCCCGGTCCCGGACTGGCAGCTCCTCCAATCCTCTCTCAAGGCTCGCCCGAACAGCAAGCAAAGTTTCTCAGCATTTATGCCGATGATCGGTTGCATTGGGGCGCTCTGGCCCTGACGGAGCCGGGGATAGGCTCAGATGTTGCTGGCATGTCCACGACGGCGGTTCTGGATGGCGACGAGTGGATAATCAATGGACATAAGCATTATATTACCAATGGTGCGCGTGCAGATCTGATTATCACTTTCGCAACTGTCGATAAAAGCAGGGGGCGCGAGGGCATTCGGCCCTTTGTGGTACCAGGAGGCACGCCGGGTCTGATCGTCGGGCGAATTGAGGAAAAAATGGGGTTGCGCGCCTCTCAGACCGCTGAACTGATCTTTGAGAACTGCCGAATTCCGAAGGATCATTTGCTTGCTGGTCGCGAGAGAAGCACAAAAGCCGGTTTTAAGGCGGCGATGGGAACGCTCGATGCAACACGTCCGATGGTGGGAGCTATTGCGCTTGGCATTGCACGTGCCGCCTATGAAGCGACCTGCCAATGGGTGTCTGAGGAGTTGCCCATCGGCTTTTCGGCATATAAGCGTCGTGCGATAGATGAAGAGTTAGAGGAGTTGCGGCAAGAGCTAGAGATGGCGCGTTTTCTGGTCTGGCGCGCGGCGTGGATGGCCGATCAGCGCATTCCCAACTCGAAAGAAGCCTCGATGAGTAAAGCTTATGCTGGTGGGTTGATTATGAAGATCACGGCAGCGGCAGTTCGTATTACTGCTCCCGGCGAGCATTCGGAGACGAAACAGTTTATTCAGAAGTGGTTTCGCGATGCGAAGGTGTTCGATATTTTTGAGGGAACAGCGCAGATTCAACGTCTGGTTATCGCTCGGCGCATGTTTCCAAAGGTGAATATCCCGTAGCAAACAAAAAGGAGTAGGGCCGATATTCAGCTCTACTCCATGTTCTTAAGGTGCAGGACTTTTCGCAAGATTCCGTCCTACTTCTTTTGCGAGGCCTCGATTGTTGTTTCCTCTTCCTCCTCCTCTTCGAGTTCTTCATCTTCGAGATCAAACTCGAAATCGTCCTCTACCTGCAAACTTAACCGAACCATTGAGCGATTGTCGCGTTTGACCGGTCGCTGGCGCTCGGAACCATCGCGTTTGGAAGTATCACGTCTAGTTGTTGTGCGCTTGTCGCGGAGCTTTCCTCTCATGCTGTCACCTCCTCTCCTTTGAGGTTGTGATGGGGTGCTTCTGAATAGACAGAAGTGATGGGTAGCAAGTGTTTTATGCCCTTTCTTGTATTGCTTGTAGTTTGCTAGTATAAATAGCACAAATCTGGTATGAACTGATATATATTGCCCAGGGAATAGCAAGGAACACGAGTTTCATACAGCATTCTCGATATGTGCAGTGTGAATGTTTGGATTATGAGGGATAGCGGCACATTGTGAGGAAAGGTTGTGGCGATCAAGAACACCCGGACAAATCCGAGCCGCAACATTTTGAACTCTAATAGAAGAGATGCCTGCTAGACACCTATGTTGCTGGACGGATGAGTTCTGTTGTTTCGCACACAATGCACGACGCCTGTAAGCATAGCTTGCATAGAACTCACCTCCTTCAGTTATCTGTACTATCATTTCTACGAACCAAAAAACAGTGGGCCTGTCAACTGTTACTGAGTGTACTTGTTGGCCTGGTAAAAGTCAAGTATTTTTGAGAGCAAAATCATCGGGGGAAGTGGGGATAGCCCTATATTGCTACCTTTCTTTGCAATGAAAATAGCTGGAAAAAATGTCAACGCATGCTTCTTGCATCCCCTGGCTTCTGATGCTACACTCTCAACGACTACAGCATAATTTTGAAGGAGTTGGTGATGTTGGTTGTACGGCAAAAACTATTAACGCTCTATTGGACCAGTGTTTCCTCTTTGCGCGGAGATTGTATTATTATTGGGACTGATGCTGGTGTGTGCTGGACCGGGACTCCAGGCACGCCGATAGATGATGGATTGTTCTGGGTGAATCATCGGCTGGAGGTTGGCCGTGTCATCAGGAGCGAGGAGCCTGCACCGGTGCAGCAGGCAGCCGCTGAGCTGAGGCGCTATTTTGCCGGGGAACAAGTGCGCTTTTCTTGCTCGCTTGATCTGCACGGAACCCCTTTCCAGCTGGCTGTGTGGCGAGCTTTGCAGGATATCCCTTATGGTGAGACGCGTAGTTATGGGCAGATTGCGCAGCTGGTTGGTCGCCCGAATGCTTCGCGAGCGGTTGGAGCCGCCAACGGTGCTAATCCTGTTGCGATTATTGTTCCGTGTCATCGTGTGATTGGTAGCAATGGGACATTGACTGGTTATGGTGGTGGTGTGCCGACAAAAGCCTGGTTGCTCTCTTTAGAGGGGGCGGCGGACGTGAAATATAAGTAATGATCGATTGCGAAGAGAGGCATGGTTCGCAAACCCATTTTAGCAAATAAAGGTTTGCGAACCATGCCTCTCTTCGCGTCATTTCCTTGTGTATACTGGTTTGTTAATGTGAATAATTTTGGGCCTGGGTCATAAAGATGCGCAGGAAGCCTCGAATGGCTATTGTGGCGGCTCCCAACACGACAATTATCATAAGAATCCAGAGCCATGTCAGGTTGGCGTTGTTGGAGGGAGTGCCGGGTTCGATCGATGTAACAAGCAGTGGGATTAAAATAGCGAGCGGAATTATCAATAGCGCCAGACAGCAGAGAATCACGAAGGTTGGCAGGATGAAGCGCCAGAGGCCGGAGTCGCGGAGATTTTCGGTTTTCGCGGTCCCATACGCCTGTCGTGGTTCATCTGTGGAACGAGCGCTTGTTTGTACAGAGGCAGCTTGTTCTGTTGAAGATGTGTCTATCTGCTGCTCAGCGTTAGACTGCCTGGCCGACACGCTGGCATTTGCGGGTTTATCGTCCATATGACATCTCCTGAAGATACGAGAATTATTTCTTTCCTCCCAAGTATATCATACAGAGGGAATCTGGCACCGGCTCAAGGCGTCTCTGAGGCTGTTTTTCGTCTACATGTGTTCGTCGATATATTTGAAGATGCGTTTTTGCAGTGCCAGAACGATTGCTGGCAATACAACGACGCTGACGATCCATTTTGTTACTGTTTTTCTCATTGCTCGTTTCTCTCCTTCGCTGAATAGCGGATCATTCTCTCCATGTAATACGTATCAATCCCCATGAGAGAGGACATCTTCTAATAGCCTCTTCGGTGTGAACGAAGCGCTCTCCCGCTGAAAAATCCCTATCAAAATGCTTGACAATCTCCGCTACTAGTGTTATAGTGCATTTGTCATAAGACACCACCACAAGGGCGCTTAGCTCAGCGGGAGAGCGCTTCGTTCACACCGAAGAGGCCACTGGTTCGATCCCAGTAGCGCCCATTAGATAAACCAGAAGAAGTCGCCCCTTTTCCAATCCTTCAGCTACATATCCCATAACGATTGCGTAGAAAAGCATGTTTAGCTTATAATAGAAATAAGAAATTTTGTTATAGCAAGCCGGACTGAATAGTCTGTGCTGTTTGCCTCCTTGTTAATGAGGTGTTTAGAGCATGCCAGATATTGTAAGCCGTATACACATTACCAATGTCTGGGGAGTGTGTATCCTGTTAGTCCTCTGGATTGTCCTTTTCAAGTGTGCTCATTTGCTGGTTATGCTGATCCGTCGTGAACCTGTGATAGGTTGGGCAGTTGGCCCTCTTGGTATCACTTTAATGGTCTTACATGAACCCTCAACTATACGCATCTGGTTGGATGTACTCGGGCCGGCCCTGGTTTCAGGAGGCGTCCTCTACATGGGGCTATTTACTTCGCTTAGCCCAATTACTCTCCCACAACATCCGTTGGTGCCAGTTGTGGTGATTACCTGTGGTGTGTTGATTTCCAGTACAGGGGACTTTGTCAACGCCTGGCGTGATTTGCGCCATCCTCTCTGGGGAGAAGCACGCATCCTGCGTAGCATTCAGTTTTTACGTGCAACCTGGGCCAAAATCCATTTCACGCCATTTGGCCACTCGTACTTGAGCGATCACTTTAAAACGACGCCAACCGATCTGTTGCAAGCCCTTTAAGCTTTGGCAAGCGGGCCTGTACGTGGGCGCCCTGGCAGGGTGAAGGAAAAGGTTGTGCCTATATTCTGGTTATTCGTGAACCAGATACGTCCTCCGTGCCGGTCTACAATTGCTTTGGCAACGTAGAGGCCCAGACCAATCCCTGAATACTGGCGAATCGCCGTGTTATGCACGCGGTAGAAGCGCTCAAAAATGTGGTCATAATATTCAGGACTAACCCCGATTCCCTCATCGATGACGTTGATCTGGAATTCCTCATCGTGCTGCTCCAGGCATACCTTGATGAGACCTCCATGCGGTGAATATTTGACCGCATTATCGAGGATATTTCCCACCACCTGAGCTATGCGTGCTCGGTCTGCCAGTATCTTTGTGTCGCGCGCCTGAACCTCTAAGGTAATCGTGTGTTGCTCCGTGCTGGCCTGAACTGAGCGGACGCTATCGGCCAGTTCATCGGCCAGATAAAAGCTTTCGTAGTGCAGATCCAGATGGCCCCACTGAACCTGCGAGAGATCCAGCAGATCATTGACGAGTCGCTCCAGATGTTCGGTCTGACTCTGAATAATATTCAAGCTCCGCAAATCGTAGCTCTCGGGTGGCTCTGGTGCCGCCTCTGCTGGCTGATTGCTCTCTGGCTGCGGTCCTCGTAATTTTCGCAGGCGGCGTTCAATGCGTCGCACCAGATGTTGTGTATAGCCTTTAATTGCTGTCAAAGGGGTGCGCAATTCGTGCGAAACCACCGAGACAAACTCGTCTTTCAGGCGCTCAATCTGTTTATTTGATGTGACATCATTGATGACAGCCACAACGCCGATTGGTCGGTTGGGAATGCTATTCGCATCATGAAGTGGAGCTGCACTGATACTCAACGTGAGCGGAACCGTTTCATCATCGATACCAATCATCACTTCCTGGTTGGTCACTGTCTTACTGCGCTGCGCCTGCCCTATAATTTCGACCAGCCGGGAGACCCAGGGAGCATTGTTCGTCTCGGCCAGTTGATACAAAGGAGTTGGCAACTTAAAATCGATCCCGACCTGGGAGAAGAGCAGACGGGCGGATTGATTGAGCGAAGTCACGGTTCCGCGCGCATCGGTAATCAGCAGCCCTTCCGCCATACTTCTCAGGATCAGTTCCAGGCGTTGACGCTCAAATTCGGCCTGTCGCCAGAGTGCCGTTTCGCGTTCTCGCAGGCGTACATTCTCCAGAGCAACAGCCGCATAGTCGGCAATCATAGTGGTGAGTTGCAGCAAGTTAGTGTCGAAGCTGCCGGGGCGCTCGTCAAACAGGCTGAGAAGTCCGATGATACGATTCTCAACAGTCAAAGGGATATTTAAACAGGAGCCGATTTCTGTGCCTGCAATCTCCTTTTCTCCTCGTGGTCGTGCCAGTTCATCAGGAGCATCGAGATAGGCAGTTCTTGCAAGTTGTTCGGCATCTACATGAGGAAAATCAATAACATTCGCGGCATTGGCAATACGCTGGATCATTCCTTCTAAGAAGGCTGTACTGAGTGGATAGGAGGGAATGATGAAAAGCTCAAATGGATCACCCTTCAGGAGGATACAACATGCGGAGAAATTGTATATCTCCTGGAGAGCAGCCAGCAACGCACGATGAACCTGGAAACGATCAAATGCGGCAACGAACCGCTTCCCAATGGTGTTAATGTATTCCATTTCATGACGGATAGCACTTAAACGATCCACATGCTGTCCATTGGAAGAGCGGTGCGCGCGTTCTGTGGTCCGAGACTCCGATTGCACGCTGCTCTCCATGTTCTTCCTTTTACTGTTGCTGGTTCAACTGATGGGTGACTTCTTCATGGAGTGGGGGAGCTATCAGATCATCGGTTAGTTCTCTCAGTCCAGCGAAGCACTCATCTAATAATGCATTTAATCCGGCGGCCAGCTCAGTTGTTGAGACGCCAGAGAATTGTTCCTGGATAACTGATGGGACAACATCGGTATAAGGCCGTTTGACAAGACAACCTAGAAATGGATACTGGTCCATTACTCTTTTTGCGGCACCTTGTACCAGAACGCGGGTCGTCGCTTTACCAAGTAGCGGCGCGACACGCCGATCGATTAACTGGATTGCTTTCAGGTACGCCTCAGTTACTTGCTCACGGGAGACGGAAGAGGAGTTGTCAGAAATGAATGACACCTTTAGCTCCCTTCACTTATCGAATACGCTCTCCGTTTTTATTATAGCATAGTTGCCTATATATTGTAAGTGGATAGTACCTACAATGATAGAGTTTGTTAATGGATAGTACCTACAATAGTGTTCGTATGTACGTTGATACGTTGCGTTTTGCGCATTTTTTTGTCATAACAAACAATTACTATTGTGCTTCCTTGCTGCTCTACGATGTTCTAAGCTGGTCCCGTAAAAACTCTTTTGCTCTCATTTTATACTAGAGTCACTATGAACAAGATTATCTTCACTAATAATAACGCATTTTGCTGTGTGAAGGTTACACATTTCAATAGAAATCGTTTTTTGTCTATTGAAGTGAATGGAAAATGAAGGTTTGGGGATGAAGAAGAGAGGACGGGCAACACGGTCTCCATGTCGCCCGTCCTCTTCTTGAATAGATGGTGAATTTGTCTATACAAGCCCAAAAAGACGTGCCAGCCAGAGGCGGAAGCCGGTCAGAGGAGGCTTTTCTTGCTGATCGGCAGCAATTTCGAGCAAGCGTTGGCGGCCTCGCTCCATACGCGTCTGCTCTTCTTCCGCGACTTCCTGGGTTGCATAGCGCTCGCGCTGCTCATCGATCGCGCGGGCGAAGTGTTCCGCGCGGATCTGGAGGCGAGCGGGCGGAGTCTGAACTGGCTCATGCTCCGTTGCCTGTTCTTCCGCCTGGGTGCTTTGAGCCTCTCCTGTTGACTGAGTTGACTCCGCAATCTCTTCTGTTACATGGACGTGGCCAAGGCTCAGTTTAGGTGCAATCCATTCGCGCAATGCCAGCAGGGAAGCCCGGCGGCAGATAGCCTCGATATCCGCACCGCTCCTATCGATGGTGAGCCGGGCCAATTCTTCTGCTGTGACCTCTGGTGCAATTGGCCGCCCGCGCATATGAACCTCGAAAATCGCCCGGCGCTCCTCCTCATTGGGATAGCGCAGATCCACAACCAGATCGAAGCGACCAGGACGTAGCAGCGCAGGGTCGATCAATTCCGGGCGATTGGTCGCTGCCAGCACAATCACGCCCTCACGCCCTTCGATACCGTCCATCTCGGTGAGCAGTTGTGCAATCACGCGATCACCCACATTGCCATCGTTTGAAAGGCCACGACGGGGAGCAAGTGCATCCAGTTCGTCAAAAAAGACGAGACAGGGGGCGGCTTGTTTGGCATGGCGGAAGACCTCTCGAACACCCTTCTCAGACTCGCCAACCCACTTGGAGAGCAGCTCTGGCCCCTTAATGGAGATAAAGCTGGCCTCGCATTGATTGGCGAGCGCCCTCGCGATCAATGTTTTGCCCGATCCTGGAGGGCCGGAGAGCAGGATGCCTCTTGGTGGCTCAACGTGGGCATTCGCGTATACTTCCGGGAAACGGAGCGGCCATTCAACGCCTTCCGTGAGCGTTTCCTTGATATCGACCAGGCCGCCGATATCGTCCCAGCTCGTCTCGCTAACCTCAACATAAACTTCACGTGTCGTCGATGGCTCGATCTCACGTAGAGCAGCCTGGAAGTCGGCCATGGTGATGTTGAGATTGACCAGCGTTTCATAGGGGATGTAACCGCGCTGATAATCGATATGGGGCAGCACGCGGCGCAGCGCAATCATAGCTGCTTCACGACAGAGCGCTTCCAGATCGGCACCAACAAAGCCGGGCGTGAGTTGAGCAATGCGGGCAAAGTCAACATCATTGGCAATGGCGGCATCTTTGCTATGGATGCGCAAGATCTCGGTACGCCCACGCACATCGGGGACGCGCAGAGCGATCTCGCGATCAAAGCGTCCAGGGCGACGAATAGCGGGATCGAGCGCATTGGGCTGGTTGGTTGCGCCAATGAGAACGATCTGTCCACGTGAGGCCAGACCATCCATGAGTGCGAGCAACTGGCCGACGATACGGCGCTCTACCTCACCGCCACTTTCGGCGCGTTTCGGGGCGAGGGCATCAAGCTCGTCGATAAAAATGATGCTGGGCGCACGTTTCTGGGCCTCCTGGAAGACGCCACGCAGCCGCGATTCGCTTTCGCCATAAAATTTATTGATAATTTCTGGTCCATTGATGACAAAGAATGCTGCATTTGTCTCAGCTGCCACTACACGTGCAATCAGCGTCTTGCCGGTTCCCGGAGGGCCGTAGAGCAGGACGCCTTTCGGTGGTTCGACGCCTAAGCGGTCAAAGACTGCCGGATATTTGAGCGGCAACTCGATCATTTCACGGATGCGCTGCAACTCTTTGCCCAGTCCGCCGATATCTTCATAGCCAACTCTGCCCGGACTGCCGTGAGCTGCGCCTCTGGCCTGCGCTCTAACGATCGTACCGCTATGAACCAGCACTGCCTCGACATCTGCTTCCGGTTCTGGCGGCTGGATAATTGGCAGTTCGCCGGTAGTTCGCTTGCGTATTCCATAGCTGGGCGTTGCTGGCGTGGTGCTGATGATGAGAAATTCTCGCGGAGCGGCTCCCGGCGTGCCTACGCGTAGCAGATCGCCTATCGTGACCGGGAGGCCAACCAGATAGCGAGCGATATATTGGAGATCGCTCTCTTGAATCGGTGCGCCTCCGCTGAGGGGCAAGAGCGTAATTTTATCAGCATTGCGCACTTTAGCTTTGCGAATGGTGACGTGCTCTCCCAGCCCGGATGCGCTATTTTGGCGGACCTGGCTATCCATTTGAATCGTTTGCTGCCCACGATCCACCAGCGCGCCTGGCACGACTTTTGCGGCTGTCGTCCGTGCACCTATAATCAAAACGATATCACCTGATTGACAGCCCAGGCGCGTGATATTTGCCGGGTCGATTCGTGCGACACCGCGCCCGACCTGGATGCCTTCGATAACCGTCAGTTGTAAACTTTCGACGGTCTGTTCGTCCTGTGATTGCCCATTGAGAGGACGTGTGTTGGTGCTGGCTTGTTCTGTATTGTTCACTGTACCTTCTGGTGAAAGCTTCGTTGTTGTTCCTGTATATGGAGCTTTATTGCCGGGACTACCCGGTGTTCGCGACTCCTCCATGCACTGCCTCTTTTCCCTACAGATATCTCTTGCCTGTCTGTAGCATATCACATGTACGAAAGAGGGCTTAGAAAGTTTGAGTCCATAGCATTGTCTGTATCCCCTATGTGATTCGTACTGTAAAGCTGAACCGTTTGCCGGTGGCGCTAACTGAGCAAAAAGCGATGGCCCAATTCACGCAGGAGGCAAGTTCTCGCGCTGTGTTGGTGTAAGAGAACACCTGTTAATCTTTTGAGGCGAGGGAGCAGCCGGCAAGCATTCCAGTACGTGAGCGCCTCGCTACTGTGCCCGACGAAACAGGTCGAAATCATGGAAGCAGTATCCCCTTGCTGCAATAACCTCGCCGAGATTGATTCAGGCTGAGATAGTCGCTCAGCCTTGCAAAAAGCTTTCCTTTACATTATAATGAGTAAGTACTCAGTTATTATTCATGTGGTGGTAGATATATGGCAAGACCCAAAAGTCAAGAGAAACGCGACGCTATTCTGGCGGCAGCCATTGAGTTGATTGCCGAGCAGGGCTTGAGTGTTCCTACGTCCAAAATCGCTCAGGCGGCAGGCGTCGCAGAGGGGACTCTGTTTACCTACTTCGAGACCAAAGGGAGGTTGCTCAATGAGCTGTATCTGACCCTAAAGCGTGGGGAGCGCGAGGAATTGATGCGCGATTATCCCTTTCAGGCGAGCTTAGAGGAGCGTGCGCATCACTTCTGGAATACGTATGTTGCTTTCGGAGTGAATCATCCAGACAAATATAAGGTGGCGGTCCTGTTACGCTTTTCGGATCACATCAATGAACAGGTCAAGCGTCTGGGGGAGGAGGGATACGAAGCGCTGGCGGCGATGGTGCTAGAGTGCCTCAGTAGCGGTGCGCTCAAGGATCAGCCGACTGAATTTGGTGCTGCTATACTTATCTCGCTTATGAATATGACGGTTGAGTTGATTCTCCAACATCCTGCGGAGGCCGAACGCTTCCGTGACGCCGGTTTTACAGCTTTCTGGCATGCAGTGACAACGACTTAAAAATTTTTTACCGTATTAAATGAGCGCCTAATCACTCATTTAACTAAAGAAAGGAAAATTCGATGTCTTTAAACTCCTATATTACGCTGGGAACATCTGGCTTGCGGGTAAGTCCGTTTACTCTTGGGACGATGACGTTTGGGGATGATTGGGGCTGGGGCAGCAGCGTATCCGATTCCGAGGCTATTCTTGCCCGTTATCTTGAGCTTGGTGGCAACTTCATTGATACCGCTAATCTCTACACTGATGGTCATGCGGAAAAGATCATTGGCGACTTCGTGGCGAAAGGCGGTGCGCGCCGCGATCATCTCGTGCTGGCAACCAAGTTCGCCTACAACCTCTATCCTGGAGACCCGAATGGCGGTGGGGCAAGCCGTAAGGCAATTATGGAGCAGTGTGAGCAATCGCTCAGACGTTTGCAGACCGACTATATTGACCTGTACTGGCTACATATTTGGGACCACTTTACACCGATTGAAGAGACGATGAGAACGCTTGATGATCTCGTAAGCGCGGGCAAAATTCGCTACATCGGTTTCTCCGTCACTCCAGCCTGGAAAGTTGCGCAGGCTCAAACCATCGCGCATTTTCGGGGATGGTCCCCAATTGTTGCCGTGCAACTCGAATACTCTCTGCGGGCACGTACCGTCGAAGGCGAGTTGATCCCGATGGCGCAAGAACTTGGTCTGGCAGTGACTCCGGTTGCTCCGTTGAGCAACGGGGTGTTAACAGGAAAATATACGCGCCAGAATGACGGAATGGCAGAGAAAAGCCGAGGAGACATCAGAGAAGATATCAAACGCCTCGCGGAGAAAGATTATGTATTGCTTGATACGTTGAGCGAGATTGCCAATGAGTTAGAGACGACGAGTGCTGCGGTTGCCCTGGCATGGGTACAAGGACGCCCAGGCGTCACTTCAACCATCATCGGAGCACGTACGCTCAAGCAACTGAATGAGAATCTGGCCGCACTTGATCTGCAACTTTCGCCTGCCCACATTGCGATGCTTGATAAGCTGTCAGAGCCTACCCTCGACTTTCCGAGTCATGTCATCACGGCATTCGCGCCGAGTGGCTTACATGCTGGTGCTACGGTCAATGGCATACCCTCTACTATTATAATTCCTACGCTGCAAAATAACGAGAGGGAACGATACTAGCCGTCGGGCGGGAAAACAACCGCTCCCTCTGACAAGTTGAACGGCCCGTTTTGTGGTCACTCATCTGCGTCTGGCTCCTGCTCGCATAGCACTACTCTGTTTAGCGCTTTATCAGAGTAGTGCTTGCTCTATTTATCTCTGGGCGTTCCATAATGTTGTGCGCGCGTCTCTGCTGGACACATGACCGGCTTTGATTATGGTGCGACGGAGAAAATAGCCGCCTAGCAGTACCAGTAGCGAGATCAATAGCCCGCGACCTTCTCTATTGCTCTGTTCTGTATCTGTGCGCTGGTTAAAGAGCAGCGCTAACCCTTGCAATAGCCAGGGAAGCAGCAAGCCGAGACCAAATTCAACGCGCCAGAACGTGGGGCCATGTTCATTTGGTCCCGTGCCAACCAGCGGACGGGCTGCACGACCTGTGTTGCGCAAAAATGCCAGTAGCCCGGCAATTTCGACGAAAAGCGTCGTCCATTGCATCTTTTCCAACTTATGCAAGGTTTTTCCAGGGGCACCAGCCAGACGTATGATAGCTGAAACGAGAGCTGTACTGGTGGAGAGTGCCGAAGAGAGGAAGATCGCGCCCAGCAGCCTGCTGCGCGACCAGAGTGGCACGCTTGTTGCCGCCAATAATACTCCAGTATAGCCGCCAATGAAGAAGGCAAAGCTGCTCCCGGGCAGAGCGAGCAACTTTTGTGGGAGAGCGGCCAGCAATCTTGCTCCCCACCATTTACCTAAGAGACCATCTCTAGCGGCCTGAATGATGGTCGTTATCCCGCTAAAGAGCGAGAAGCCGACCAGCCCCCAAACGCCCATCGACATTGGTGATTTGACCTTGAAGATGCGCAACATATTGAGGAAGCGCTCAGGCCGCCCCAAATCTTTCATCAGAAGCAGCGGGCAAGGGATCAGGGCAAGCAGAGAGAGATAGTAGCCAGTTCGCACCACTGCCCGGTCTTCTTTGGAGCCAAAGAAAGAGGCGATGCTGGCGATGACGTAACAGCCAGCAGCGAGACCTCCAAGAAAGAAATACCAGATAATCTCCCAGTGCCAGAAAGGTTGTTTGAGTACCGGGTAATCGTAGTAGCTGATCTCCTGGCTCTCTTGCTCGGGATCAGGCGTGTATCCTGTCGTCAGCGAAGAGAGCCGCTCCATCAGGTCTGTTGTGCTTTCCTGTCCGACTGGAAGCCGGTAGAGCGCATTCCAGACTGTCGGAATACGCTCCACTATGGAAGGAAGCAGGCGCTCCTTTGCAAATCGATGTTGTTCCATACTCGTATTCCTTCAAGTTTTTGTTACAATTCATAAAGCCTTAGCGCCGGAAGAACAGCATGCCCATAAAGCCAAGAATGGCAGCAGCGAGAATTGTCCACAGGGAGGCCGGGGCAACGTTGTTCATCGGGCGCTGGGGATTGCTTGGCAGATTATACGCTTCCGGCTCATCTAAAAGCAGGAACGATGCGTGCAAGCCCCCATCAAGAATGTTATCGTCTACCCCGTAGAGTCGCGCCTCGCCAACTCCGCGTTCGTGCAGCAGACCCAGGCGCTCGCGGGCATGTTCTTTCAGTTTTTGTACTTCACCAAACACGATTGAGTCGGTGGGGCACGCTTTGGCGCAGGCAGGCTCTATACCATCCTTGAGGCGATCATAACAGAGCGTGCATTTGTGGGCCAGATGATCTCCCTGCTCGTCGCGGGCGATGACTCCAAACGGGCAGGCAACGATACAGTAGCCACAGCCGTTGCAAATATCCTGCTGCACATATACCGTGTCAAACTCGGTCCGAATAATCGCTCCGGTCGGGCATGCCTCCTGACAGGGTGCGTTGGCACAGTGTTTGCAGACATCGCTTTGCATCAGCCAGCGATCACTATTAAAGAATGGTAGAGCTGTGCCTGGAGGGGTCGCGGGAATGGTCCCGTTATTTCTGGCCTCATCCACGCGATCGGTAAAAAGCGGGATTGGGGATGCTGGCTCCTTGCTGCGCCGCCCAATCTGCTCAATAAATTGCACGTGTCGCCAGGTGGTGGCACTCAGTTGACGCGTATTGTCGTAGCTGGTGCCGCTCCACTGCGGGTCGGGTGCCGGGAGCTGGTTCCATTGTCTGCATGCCACCTCACAGGCTTTACAGCCGATGCACAGACTGGTATCGGTGAAAAAGCCCATCGCCGGTTGCGTTGGTGCTGGTTCTTCTTTGCGCAGAGGCGCGATCAGTTCTGACAGGGCCGTGATGCCAAGTTGCGCGGCCCCGTTATGACCATTTACCTGTTGATGTGATCGTGATTGTGCGATCCCCATCATGTACCTCCTTCGTGCAGGCGACCGGGACGTACATTGCATAGAAATGCTTTGGCCTCTTCGATACTCACATTGGGTTCCAGCACCATATGTGCCAGATCGTTAGTGATACTGCCTGTGCTTTTGCCCTGGAAGCCCCAGTGGAACGGCAGGCCAATCTGATGCACGACCTTGCCCTTTACCCAGAGCGGTCGCATACGCCTCGTGACCATCGCACGGGCCTCGATTGCTCCACGTGGCGTGCGGATCACCATCCAGCCACCATGCTTGATATGATGCTCGGCAGCCAGTTCTGGGCTGAGTTCGGCAAACAATTGCGGCTGTAAGGTATTGAGCCAGGGCATCCAGCGCGTCATCGGGCCACTGACGTGATGCTCGGTGAGCCGATACGTCGTAATCACAACTGGATATTGCTCATCTCCCACCGTTGCCAGCCGATTATCCTGTCGATCCTGGAAGTATTTGGCCGCCGGATTGCTTTGTTGTCCATATAGCTCGTTATGCACGGGAGCCTCGGCCGCTTCATAATGCGCCGGGAGCGGACCATCCTTGAGGCCTTTTGGCGCAAAGAGCCAGCCGCGCCCATCCGGTTTCATGATGAACGGATCGCTGCCTGCAATCGCATCCATTCCGGTTGCGCCGGGTTGTGGCGCATAGTCGGGCGGCTTGTTGAGCGGAAAATCAGGGATATCGTAGCCGGTCCACTTTTTCTGCTCTTCATCCCACCAGACATACTTCTTGCGCTCAGACCAGGGACGCCCCTGTGGATCTGCCGATGCACGATTATAGAGGATACGTCGATTGGCGGGCCATGCGTAACCCCATTGTAAATTCGTATAGTCGTCAGAGATGCGCGACGCCGCCCGATTGTTGCCCGGTTCTGGATAGACGCCGCTATAGATCCACGAGCCACAAGCCGTGCTGCCGTCATCCTTCAGCACTGCAAAGCCCGGCACATGCTTTGCTTCTCGCAGTGAACGAGGTCGCTTTGTCTTGTCATTGCTTGTCTGATCTCCATCAGCCGCCTCGTAGACGTAATAACCGTTGATCTCTTTAAGGACGAGCTGCGCATCAGGCTCATCGAGCAGGCGTGATTCTGGCTCCGGCTCTTCGCGCTCATAATCCCAGGTAAGAGCCTGGATTGGTAGGTCTTTCGCCTCTTTGCTGTCGGCATAGAGCGCCTTCAGACGTTTGCCGAGGTGATAGACGAACCAGAGATCTGAGCGTGCGTCGCCGGGAGGATCGACCGCTTTGTCGCGCCACTGTAACATGCGCTGCGTGTTGGTGAACGATCCTTCCTTTTCCGTTGAGGCGGCGGCTGGCATCAGGAAGACTTCGGTCTTGATCTCGCGCGGATTGACCGGCTCCGGCCCTTTGTGCCAGAAAGCCGCCGATTCGACCTCGTAAAGATCGCGTACCACCATCCAATCAAGCTGCTCCAATGCCTTGCGCTGCATTTTCGCATTGGTGCTGCCTGCTGCCGGATTCTGACCAAAGAGGAGATAGCCCTTGACCTTCCCATCCAGCATGGCGTAGCTGGTGACGAGATGCGAATGGTCGCCTATAACTTTTGCTAGCCAGGGATAGCATGAATCGTTGCCTTCTTCGTGAATCGCTTCGCCATACCAGGCTTTCAACAGACTGATGATATACGCAGGGAAGTTCGCCCACCAGCCAGTTTTGGCTCCCGATGTCTCGATATATTCCGCCAGCGTTTGCTGAGAGAGGACATTGGTTTTCCTATCTACGCGTTCTCCCCACGTGGTTGCACTCTTGCTCTGCTCTGTTTGCGGTTGTTCCGTGATCATCGCTGCTGGTTGAGGCATATAGCCAGCAAGAAGATCGTAGAGCGTGGGTACATCGGTCGAACCCTGGATGGAGGCATGACCGCGCAAGGCCATAATGCCGCCGCCTGGACGTCCGATATTGCCCAGCAGCAGTTGCAGCATAGCGGCTGTACGAATAATTTGCACGCCTTTCGATTGTTGTGTCCAGCCAACCGCGTAGCAAAGGGCTGAGGTGCGTTCACGTCCAGAGTTCTCGACGAGTGCACGCACGACCTGCATCCATTGTTCGCGCGGCACGCCACAAACGTTCTCGACCATTTCCGGCGTGTAGCGTGCGAAATGGCGACGCATGATCTGCAGGACACAGCGTGGATGTTGCATTGTTGGATCGGTGAGCGGTCGGCCATGCTCGTCTCGCTCGTAATCCCAACTGCTCTGATCGGCATAGGTGCCTGTTTCGGGATCGTAGCCGGAGAAGATACCATCCAGATCTTCGGTATCCTGATACTCTTCGCGGATGAGCATGGGTGCATTGGTATAGTTCGCCACATACTCATGGAAGTAGGCGTTGTTCTCCAGCAAATAGCGAATGATGGCCCCTAAGAACACGATGTCACTGCCTGCTCGTGTCGAGATGGACAGGTTAGCTAGAGCTGAAGTGCGCGAATAATGCGGATCAACGTGAATGACCGTCGCACCGCGCTCTTTCGCCTTCACAACGTTGGCAAACGCGATGGGATGGGCTTCAGCCATATTGCTGCCAATAATCAAGATACAATCGCTATTGACGAGATCTTGCGGAAACGTTGTCGCTCCGCCACGTCCTAATGAAGTACCCAGACCGGGTACAGTGGAGCTGTGTCATATACGTGCCTGGTTCTCGATGGAGACGATGCCGAGAGCGCCAGTCAACAGCTTTTTCATGACATAGTTCTCTTCGACATCGAGTGTTGCTCCACCGAGCGAGGCGATTCCTAGTGTATGATTCACCTGGCGTCCATCGGGCAGGTGCTCAACAAACGTCTCATCGCGCGTCTTTTTAACACGTTGCGCGATCCGTTCCATTGCCCAGTCTAACGTCACGGTTTCCCAATGATCGCTGTAAGGTGCTCTATAGAGGACGTGTGTCAAACGGCTGGGATTGATTGTGTATTGGAAGGTTGCTGATCCTTTGGGGCAGAGGGTGCCGCGATTGACAAAGCTATCAGGATTGCCTTCAATATCCAGCACTTTCCCGTCCTTGACATACACATTCAGGCTGCACCCTACCGCACAGTAGGGGCAAACGCTGTGTACCACTTTTGCATCGCGTATTCGAGGCGCTTTGGTCAGGCTCTCTTTACTGAAAGGTTGAGTTTTGGAGCCTACTTGCAGAACCTTTGAGACGACTGACTGCGCCGCTTTGGGCAGTAACGAACGTTCTTGCATAGGTGCATCCCTCTTCCATTAGAAACATTGGTACAAGGGTACTGGTTATGATGGAGTGCGTGTAATCAGCAGAAGCTCAGCTATTTCAATGGCTACCAGTACTAATAGGTATTGTATCATAGCGCTTTCTTTTTCGCCCTCTGGCGAATGGGATATTTTGCTATTCTGTTGTGTGAAAAGAAGCTGCCTTGCTGGTTTCGCTCGGCCTCCTCAATGAGAGAATCAGCAAGGCATGAATTTACGAGTGCAAATCTAAGAAGGCTATTTGCCGCCGCCAGCAACAACCTCCACAACCTCTTTCTGAGGAGAGAGGGTGCGTGCATACAGTGGGAGGGCGCAACTGATCAGCATGAGGGCCGCGAGAATGAATAGGGTTGTGCGGTAATCGATGCTGGCGATCAAGAGGGGGCCAACGATACCACCTGCGCTCCATGCTGTGAGCATTGCGCCATAGATAGTGCCGGCATTTTTGGAGCCAAAGAAGTCGGCTGCGAACGCTGGCATTGTGCCGAAGCCGCCACCATAGCATAGCCCGATAATCGACGCTGGAATGAACAGGATGGCGAAGTCGCCAATAAAGGGAGTCAGAGCGAAGGCAATAATCTGGATGACAAACATGCTCAGGAAGGCGAAGGGACGCCCGATACCATCCGAGAGCCAGCCCCAGAAGAGCCGACCAGCACCGTTAAAGATGGAGATCGTGATGACCAGTGCCGATGCGACCCCTGCTGTCACATGGGTAAATGATTGGGCCAGCGGAGATGCGACCGAGATGAGGGCCGCTCCTGCCGTCACGTTGAGGGCAAGGATGAGCCAGAGCAGATACCAGCGAGGAGAGCGCAGGGCTTCTGCCAGTGTATAGTCTCGCGTCGTGCCGGTTGTTTGCTGCTTCTCAGTTGGCGTCCAGCCGGGAGGAGCATAGCCTTCTGGAGCAGTCCGATAGAACTGAGCTGCCACAACAACAATGATCAGATAGACGATACCAAGCCAGATAAAGGTGCCGCTCAACTTTAAGGAAGGGAGGAGCAGGTTGGCTGCAATGGGACCGGTGATTGCTGCACCTGCTCCAAAGCCTGCCACTGCCAGACCAGTAATAAATCCGCGTCGATCTGGAAACCATTTGATTAACATGGCGAGCGCTACAATATAGCCGAGGCCCAGACCAATACCACCAATGATGCCATCAGTGAGATATAACAGATAGATATTGGGGGCTACAAAACCTGAGAGAAAAACGCCAAGCCCGTAGAGAATACCTGCTACGGTGGCAATGACGCGAGGGCCGAAGCGACTATTGAAATAGCCACCAAAGCCAGCAGTAACACCGAGTGCTAGCAGGACGATACTAAATGTCAGGTTCGCTTCTGGCTGTGAGACGTGGTAGGCGTTCCTGACGGGATTGAGGAAGACGCTCCAGGCATAGACCGCGCCCAGAGCAAGCTGCATACAGAATGCTGCAATTGCCAGAACCCAGCGGTTCGTGTTTGGGATACTGCCAGCGGGGGTGCTGTTCATGGAATACTCCTCTCTGAAATTCCATCATAAGAGAGTTGCCACTACTGGTGTGAAAATATCCTACATAAGAAGACGCGAGGCGTTACAATGGCTGAATACTTGCCTCATAAAGCTAGTATACCCGCTAATATACTTGCAATGCAATTGCACGGTTTATAACAGCGTTTCTTCTATTTTGTTGAGTTTTTCTTCTGCAAAATCTAGGACTTTTGGGGGGTAAGTCTGGCTGGTTAGTAAGAGATTTGTTAAAAATCAAGTACATTATATGAGATGCAGAAAAGTGACGGCGAGAACGTCTATTTGTGGAAAGCAAGCGCCGACCTATCCAAAATCATCGAATATGAGGCAAGCTTCTAATTTTTCTAATCTTTCTAAGCTTACCTTCATCTTGCTAAAGTAATTCTTATACGTTATACTAATCCACAAGCGTTAACCTGAAACGGAAAAATATACTGAGACACAATCTGAAACAGTTGTGACTAAGAACTATAGATATTGGAGAATATTAGAAGAAGGGTCTGACGGTACTGCATGGAAATACCTCCAAAGGATAACCGAAAAACAAGAAGCTCGAACACTCAGGGTTCATCGCCCAAAACCAAAAAGCGCAGCGCTGTGGTGCGTTACCTTGTACCTGTAGCCTGCATCGTTTTAGGCATTGCCCTCCTTGCCTTTGCCGGATGGCGTTTCGTCAATATTACGGTGAGTAGTACTACGACGATTGAGCGCCCCATTAGCGATATCCTCAACATGGCAGACAAGGGGCAGATCAAGTCCGTGACGATTAGCGGCAACGATGTGACAGCCACGAATGCAAAAAATCAAGAGTATCATGCCGTCAAAGAAGATGGACAGTCCGTCACCGAGATCTTGCGCAAAGATGGCGTACAGGTGAATATTGATAGCGGTCAACGCGGCCAGTGGGCGCAGGGTGTGTTGGATGTGTTGTTGATCGTGTTGATTGTTGGTGGAATGTATTTTTTCATCAGGCGCAGTGGTGTTGGTGGGCAGGCGCTTCCGTTCTCTCGTTCCAAAGCCAAGCGCTTCAACGAATCGCGCCCCTCTATTCTTTTTAAGGATGTGGCGGGTGTTGAGGAGGCGAAAACGGAGCTTCAGGAAATCGTTGAGTTTCTCAAACATCCTGAGCGCTTTACGGCGATGGGTGCTCGTACTCCGAAAGGTGTTCTCCTGGTTGGTTCGCCCGGTACAGGTAAGACGCTTATCTCACGTGCCGTTGCGGGTGAAGCCGGGGTGGCATTCTATAGCGTGAGCGGCTCAGAGTTCGTGGAAATGTTTGTGGGTGTTGGTGCGGCACGCGTGCGCGATCTCTTCAAAGAGGCTAAAGAGCATGCACCCTGTATTGTGTTTATTGACGAGATCGATGCTGTCGGTCGCCAGCGCAACAACTCTGGCATGGGCGGCAACGACGAGCGCGAGCAAACGCTCAACCAGTTGCTTGTTGAGATGGATGGGTTTGATAAGCACACCAACGTTGTTGTCATCGCGGCCACGAACCGCCCCGATGTGCTTGATCCCGCGCTGCTCCGTCCAGGCCGCTTTGATCGCCGCGTGATGCTGGATAAGCCCGACATTCGCGGTCGTGAGGCCATTCTGCACGTCCATGCTGAGGATAAGCCTCTGGCCGATGATGTCAATCTGATGGATTTAGCTCGTCAGACGGCGGGCTTCTCGGGTGCCGATCTCTCCAACCTGTTGAATGAAGCTGCTCTGTTGGCGGCACGTAATGGGCAGAAGATCATTTGCCAGCCACAACTCGACGAGGCTATTCTGCGCGTCATGGCTGGTCCTGAGCGCAAGAGTCGCCTGATCACTGAGGCGGAGAAGGCCATCATTGCTTATCATGAGGTGGGCCACGCAATTGTTATGCGTTGTATGCCCGGTGCTGATCCGGTACAGAAGGTCTCAGCGATTTCGCGCGGTATGGCGCTCGGTATCACCGTTCAGGCTCCTGCTGAGGATCGTTACCTGATGCGGCGCTCAGAGTTGCTGGCGAAAATGGCCGGTGCGATGGGAGGCCGTGCTGCTGAGGAGATCATTTTCGGCGACATCACGACCGGTGCCAGCCAGGATATCGAATATGTCACCAATATCGCCCGGCGCATGGTCTGTGAGTTTGGTATGACAGCACTCGGGAATATCGCGCTCAAGATGGACCCCGATGGATCATCTTCGATCAGTGCAGAGACTGCTGCAAAGATCGATGCTGAAGTGTCGGTATTGATCGATCAGGCCTACGTTAAAGCGTTGTCTATCCTGCGCGAGAAACAGGAGAAGTTGATTGCTATCTCCGAGCACCTGATCAAGGTTGAGACCATTGACGGTGCGGAACTGGATGCAATCCTGTTCGCCGCATAAGCAAGAGCCTTTTATAAAAATTGAAACGCAGTCGGCAGAATAATGATATCCTGCCGACTGCGTTTTTTCTATCGAGCTTTTGATGAAATAAACAATTGGCAGTTAGGGAGTGGGTGGGTTGACTGTTATAGGAAAAGACTGGATCGTGGCAAGAACAGGGCCGGGATTGTTCACATCCTCAAGTTCCATAGGTTCGACTAGACTGTAGACATCGTTTTGAGGTGGAAAGTTAGTCACGTTCGAGTTACGCAGGATCGCTGGCCCTGGATTGGGTGGAATCTTGTTTCTCAGGGTAATGCCAGGGAGGAGATTAGGGATCGTGACATGGATGTTGGAGATGATGTCCTGAATGGCTGGGAAAGGGACTCCAGGAACAATGGCGGTCAGCGTGCTTTGTGGCGGTTCGCGATCAGGGTCTTTACGAATCGTAATGGGTCCGATGATATTGCCGATGCCGTCAGATACATGCTCCTGAAGCAAAAGCGGCACTAGAGAAACAGCGCCGCTCAGAAATTGCGAGAGCACATTGGGGTCTAGCAAGAAGCTGAAGTGGCCGTGAAAGTCAGCGAGATAGCTTGTTGGTCCAACGATCACTTCGACCCCTTGACCAAAATGACCACAACTAAACAACCCGCTGGTAGAACCAGTGATTCCAGATAATGACATCGTGGAAATCTCTCTTTCTTTTTCGTTTGCAAGTAGAATTTGCTTTATGAGGAACACGATGCGTTCAGATTGCTTTTGAGACGTGAAAATATCCTTGTTTCCTCGTTGCATGCGCATCTCACGCACTCTGGTTTCAGTCTAATCAGGGGCGCAAGATGTGCATTTCACTGCCTCGATATTTCTGGATAGCAGTTAGTATTGTTCGGATACAGCCTTCAGGCGCTATAATGGAAAGGAAAAGGTATTCAATCGGGGAAAAGAGCGTATATTATGACAAGAACCTTCATCGCGCTTGAAATGAACGAGGTCCAGCAGCACCATCTTGCGGAGGTGATCCGTCGGATGTCAGCAAGATTACCGGGCGTGCGTTGGGTCAATCCTGCTGGCATTCATCTTACTCTTGCCTTTCTCGGCGAATTGACCGATGAGCAGCTCGGTGGTGTGAAGCATGCAGTAGAGAGCGCCGCCCGTCAAAGCAAGCCATTCTCCTATCGTCTTTCGCGTCTCGGCTCTTTTGGCTCACCACGACAGCCGCGCGTTATCTGGATGGGGATCGACGAGCCTACCGGAGCGCTCTCGCATCTGCATCGCGTGCTGAACCATGAATTGGATCGGCGCGGATTCGAGGTGAATAAGCGTCCCTTCTCGCCACATCTCACCCTTGCTCGCGTACGTGATCCCCTTTCTGCCGACGAGTTACAGCAATTGCAAACGATACTAGCAGGCAGACAGGAAGGTCTTGTCGCCACTGATTCATATGTTGTAGCGCATCTTTATGTGATGAAGAGTGAGCTATCGAGGGATGGCGCGCAATATACCTGCATGCAATCATATACGTTGCAATAAACACGACTATCTGCTCTTAGGAGCCGTCAAAATTGCACCTACTATGCTTGCTACGGCGTGGTGGCTCCTGTTTGTTGTTCTATTGTTAGATCGCTTCCACTGGACAACGGGGAAAAAGAAAGAGCGTATCAAGCGTTTGCAAGAGAAGATCTCTATCAAGCGGTTGTGTCAAACAGATGATATTTCGTCCATGCAGATCTTCTCCAGTCAGATTCGTGTTGAGAAGAATTGCAGGTACGTTCTGTCGTCCATTCATTCTGTCCATCTCATCATATAATGTTGGCCCCGCCATATCGGGAAGATAGTAGCTGAGTATGAGTAGATCGATTTGATTTGCCCTGGCAAATTGTAGCGCGTGTGTTCCGGTGAACACACGCTGTACATCATAGGGTGTTTCTTTTTGAATAAAATCGAAAAGTTTTGTTTCTAATACATCATCTGCCCCGACTACCAGTATTGATTTTCTATAATCAGGTCCAATACGTCGATATTCTTCCATGTGTGCCTCCTGGCCTTGCTTTACTGCATTGTATTACCAGTATTGATAGTATCTTTACGGTTCTTCCGCCGGGAACGTTTCAGACTGCGAAATTGTGAGAAAAAGCCATAAATGTTCAGATAATCTTTATCCGACAGCAGTTGTACATGTTTGCCCATTGTTGAGTTGATCGGGCGGTGTAAGCTTCCCGGCTAGAAATTGCCCATAGAGCCAGATGCAGTGAAATTTATTGCTGTTGTCAATCGAAAGCACAACGATGGCTTTGTTGACGGGATCGCCGTTACCGCCAACCGAAATTTGCCCGGTGATTCCCTGGATCGCCTGTTTTCCCTGGATCTGGAAGAGGGCACGCTCCAGATTTTGTGGCGTGTGTGCTTGCTTGCCTATGACAAAGGCTCGCGTGGCCGCTGTGGTGAGCGTAAGCATAGCATCGTAAGCTACCATGATGCCGGGCGTGAGGTGTGTGAAGCCGAAGCCGTCAGCTGCATAGAGGTTGGCAGGCTCAAACAGTTTGCCATAATCGGCAAAGAAGGAGACATTGGTCATTGGTAGATCGCGCCAGATTTCGGGATAGGCCAGTGCGGTAAAGCGTAAGCGCGAGAGGTGGGTGAGCGCGCCGGGCGTGAAATCTCCGGTTTCAAAGAAAGCATCTCCACCCAATACGAGGAGGTGGGCAAAAGGCCCGGTTGTTGGCAGATGTTCCAGAATAACGCTCACCTCATTGCTATAGCAGGCGCAATAAATGAGGTCTGGTTTCAGCGCAAGTACGGTTGAGAGTTTATCCTGTAAGACACCCGGATTTCTCCCTGGATATGCTTCAACTGCAACCACCTGATGGTTTGCGTCCTGGTATTCGTTAATAAAATCATCTTTGAGATTGCCACTATAGGTGTTTTCTTGACGATAAAAGATGGCGACCCGGTTAGATTTGAGCTGCATTTTTGCATATTTCGCCCCCATCTGTGCTTGCAGGCTATTTGGCGGGGCCACACGCAAGAAATGGGGCATTCTCGTCAAAAAATCGCTGGTTGCTTTGGCGGCGACCATTGGTAGAATATGGTTAGGATGAGCCATCACTTCGTCGTTGATATCAAAGGTACTCTGGCTCGCCAATCCATCCATAATGGCAACAATGGTTGGATCTTTTTTGGCCGCTTGCATGATCTGGACAGTGACATCGTGGGTATATTGTGCTTCGTCGGTGATTCCAGATCCCGTATTGGCGATCAGTATATTCAGCAGCGGGCAATCTGACCCCTGGAGCTGGCATTTGTCGTTATACTCCTTCTGCGCGACATAGACGCCCTGCAACGTATCGCGCCCATCGGTGATGTACAGCCCTGAGAGCGTCGCCGCAACAACGATGGTAATATGTGGAGAGTTGTTAACCCAGAAATCCTCAAGGTAAATCAACGCTTCTGCATCAGTGGGATCGGCGGTGATAGCCTCTTCAAAGAGCGAGAGTGCTGTTGAGCGGCTTGCTCCATGACGAATCTGATTGGCGGCATTTCGTTTTAGATCGCCATTGGGTCGAGCGGCATCGAAAATGATTGAGCCATCGCTTAGTCCGATGCATTCGCGCCCTTGCACAGTAGCGCCGATACCATTGAGAGAAGACGGCGTTTGCGCTCCATCACAGACATCCGCAATCCTGTACTGTCCGATATTCCATATGAAAGAAAGCGCCAGTATCAGCAGTAGCGGCACGCGCAACCATTTTTCTAGCTCTATCTTTTTGAGTAAAAATCTGGTAGAGAGAACGTTCTTCTGCTCTACTAGTTCCGGCGCAGAGTTTGTAGGAGGAACTGCGCTCTGTGATTTTCTAGAGAGAGAGGGAAGAAAGTACAGCAATGTGATGGCGATGCCCAGCAGAAACAGAAACACGCTGATCAGCATGAAACCAATGTCGAGTCGATAATAAAGATCGGTGTAGAAATTCCATATTGCCAGAAACAGGATAATTACCAGTGCCAACCCGAAAAGGCCATACTTGACGAATTGTTGAAAGGAGATATGGATCTTCTGTAAAATCAACTTCAGTATGTTAGAGAGCCATGAAGGGAGCTTAATGGGAAGTTTTTCATCGGAACCGCTCTCGTTTGGACCATCCCCGGAACCTTTGCTAATGACCTCCAACAGCCCAACAGCCACACCTGCTACAGTGAAGAAGATAGAAAAAAAAGTGACTACAACATTTACATGGTAAATTTCGCTCAGAAACCAGCCTGGAATGCTGAACGCAGACGCTATGATAATCACCGTCCTGGTGCTTCGTTTGATCGTATATTGTAGTCGACCAGGCTGATTTGCTGGCAATTGTTTTTGTTCCTGTTCCTTCATGAATTTGCGCCCCCTCTTCTGTCAGCATATCATATATCAGTTAATTAAGGGATGTTTTGCAAGGGAAGCAACTCTAGATGATACTTCATGTTAGTCAATCATTCTTTCTCTATGGATGCTTTGCGGTGTGCTGGCTCTATCAAGCCTATTCGAGCAGATACTATAAACTAAGACGAAAGTAGAGAGAGAGAAATAAAGAAAAACAGGTCATATAATGAAATGTTCCTTGCAAAAATGGGAATGGAGTTCGTAGTGGAGCGATTTATCGCGTGGGAGCAGCCTATGGAGCGGTTCCACCCACGCGATAAATCGCTCCACTACGAACTCCATTCTCGGGTTTTTTCGGAAGACTTACGCGGCTATGGAACTATCGTACATAGTAGCGGGTTGTATAGCCCTTATAGCAGCCTTTGGAGCCGTGTGGCGCGGAATGTATGGGAGCGAAATAGTCCCTTGAACCTGGGGATGTGCGTGGAGGTTGTAAAAGTATGTTGCTTCTGACAATGGGTTGAGCAATATGGATAATCTGAAATGAGCAATTGCTGTCTTTTTTGGGTGGCAGAATGCTGTGATTATGTAATAAATATGTAAAATTTGCCTATAGCAAACTCTTTGTCGATGTATGCTTTTCCCAATATCATTGGAATCGGGTCGCATGGGGTTGACAAACATTTGACAGTTGGTGTATCCTGCGAAAGCAATAAAGAAACGACACAGAGTGTTCCGGCAAGGCTGCCGTTGTAGCCTCTGTGTTATTTGAAATTCTACGAAATAAAATTTTGCTGGTATCTTAGACCTTTGAATGGAGTGAGAAATGATGGCGTATTCGAGTACAATGCAAGCAGCGAAGCGAGCTGCCGCATACCGTACTGATGCCATGCCCTTTTCTTCTCGTTCTTCGTTTACGATGCCAGCCGCTTGTATGGGGATGACCGCTGCAACAGGCACCATGATCTTAGGAATCGGAACCGGCGTACTAACGTCGGTTTCTTTGTTTATACTGGTGCTTTCTGTACTTTCCCTCCTTGTAAGCCTTGTGGTACTTATTAGCCTCCTCCTTACATGCCTTACCGGACTCGTAGGGCTTGAGAGTCTGGTAGGGCTTACGAAGATGCTAGCCACAAGCACAGTACAGGGAGATTAACGGGAGCAACGGCGCGACCCAATCCAAAGAAGGTAATCTGATGAGAACCTCCCAGTCTGGGGGGTTCTTCTTTTTTTTATTCTTAATGTGATGAAAATTATTCGGAGGAATTATGGCAATCGCAACGAAAATCATTCAGCAGACAGGGAAGCCGAATCAGTCAGGGCAGCAGGAAGAAGCGCGCGTACTGAAAGGCACTCATATCGTTTGTGAGGCGCTGATCCGTGAGGGCGTTACGTTGATGTACGGCTATCCTGGTGGCGCGATTATGCCTTTCTACGATGCTCTCACCTCCTATCCCACGCTGCATCACGTTCTGGTGAGACATGAGCAGGCTGCCTCTCATGCTGCCGATGGATACGCGCGTGTAACGGGCAAAGTTGGGGTGTGTGTGGCTACCAGTGGTCCCGGTGCCACGAATCTTGTTACGGGTCTGGCAACGGCTTTCATGGATTCGACTCCTGTGGTTGCCATTACCGGGCAGGTGGCTCGTGAGTTTATCGGGCGCGACGCCTTCCAGGAGACCGACGTGATCGGTGTGACGCAGCCTATTACCAAACATAGTTTCCAGGTTCGCACGACCGATGAGATCGCAGCTGTGATCCATGAAGCGTTCCGCGTTGCTCGCAGTGGACGACCCGGACCCGTCCTGGTTGATATTCCCAAAGATATTCAGAACGGAACGGCAGAATATCGCCCATCGGATCACATCACGTCAGATGAATATCTTCAATCCATCAGCGAAAATTATCCAGATCCGTCTTCCGTGCTACTTGAGCAGGCTGCATCTTTAATTGCGCAGGCGAAGCGCCCTCTCATTATGGCTGGTCATGGCGTCATCCTATCGAATGCATATGCCGAATTGAAAGCTTTTGCTGAGAAGACTTCTATCCCGGTGATTACAACATTGTTGGGCCTGAGTGCTTTCCCCGATACGCATCCCCTGCAACTCGGTATGCCCGGTATGCATGGTCCCGCACATGTCAATCGTGCCATCAGTGTCTCCGATCTCATCGTCGCAGTTGGAATGCGCTTCGACGATCGTGTGACGGGTAAAGTTGCTGGTTTTGCTCCTCATGCTCGCTTTATTCATATTGATATTGATGCAGCGGAAATCAATAAGGTCAAAATTGCGGCGGTGCCGATTGTTTCCGATGCAAAAGTGGCCCTCTCTGCGCTGGCTGCGGCCTCAGCTCCCGCCGATCATAACGACTGGCTCAGCGAGATCCGCTCATGGCAGGCGAGCAACGAAGAGAAAAAGGATGCTGTTGAGCGTTTCGAGGGACAACCTGATCCTATCGGTATTCTGGACGCGATCCGCAAAGCCACCGATGGCAACGCCGTTGTGGTTTCGGACGTGGGCCAGCATCAGATGTGGACGGCTCGCCACTATACCTGGACCCGCCCCAACAGCCATATCACCTCCGGTGGTCTGGGAACGATGGGCTTTGGACTCCCAGCGGCAATGGGCGTGAAAATGGCGCTGCCCGATGATCCCGTCTGGGTGGTTGCTGGCGATGGTGGCATTCAGATGAATATTCAGGAGCTGGCAACACTTCAGCAGGAAGGAATCGCCCTCAAGATCGCCATCATGAACAATGGCTACCTGGGCATGGTGCGCCAGTGGCAACAGTTCTTCCATTCGCGCAACTATTCCGAGACACCTATCAGCGGTCCCGATTATGTCAAACTGGCCGATGCCTATGGCGTTACCGGAATGCGAGTGACGAAGCGCGACGAGGTTGAGTCGGCTGTGAAGCGGGCTATGGAGACCCCGGGAACAGTTATTATTGATTTTGTTATCGAACAAGAGGCCAACGTGTATCCGATGGTCGCTCCTGGCAAGGCAATTAGCGATATGATCGAAGAGACGGCGAAGGAGAATAAGTAAACCATGACCAATTTCATCAGTCCCCTGCTGGACCGACCCGGCCACTCAGATGTGCCGCATAATGTGATGCGCGAACATATCTTGATTGTGCTGGTTGAAGACCGTATCGGTTCCGTTGACCGTGTGGTTGGCTTGATGCGGCGGCGGCGTGCTAACATGCATACGTTGGTTCTGGGCCGCAATAGTCAGCCTGATATGGTGCGCGTGACCGTTGTTGTGAACGACTCCGAAGTGGCCGTTGAGCATCTGGTGGAGCAGTTGCGCAAGATTGTTGATGTCCATCAGGTCGAGTATCTCACGGCTCAAGAGGCCGTCACTCGTGAACTGGCGCTCATTCGCGTCAATAGTTCTGCTGACAATTACAATGAAGTTATCGAGACTGCTCATCTTTTCGGCGCTCAGATCGTTGATATCGCCCCGGAGACGGTGACGGTAGAGGTTGTGGGTAGCGTGGAGAAGGTTGAGAAGTTTATCGAAGCGTTGAACCCGTATGGTATCCGCGATGTTGCGCGCTCCGGGCGGGTTGCGCTGGCTCGTGGCACCGCTGCTGAGGCGTAATGATTGGTATATCCGGTAAATTTGTTGGTGAACGTAACAAGAATGTCCCTCTCTACGAATTTACCGGATGGAATGTACAACCTGATTTTTTTAGGAGGATGCGATAGATTATGGCAACTATTTATTACGATTCGGATGCGAATCTTGATTTTCTTCAACAGAAGCGCGTGGCTGTTATTGGATATGGCAGCCAGGGACACGCTCACGCTCTCAATATGAAGGAGAGCGGTTGTGATGTCGTAGTTGGTCTGCCAGCAGGCAGCAAGAGCCGCGAGAAGGCAGAGGCCGATGGTCTGCGCGTGCTGACCCCGGCTGATGCCGCGCAACAGGCCGATGTAATCATGATTCTCATTCCTGACGAACTGCATCGCGAGGTATTCGAGCGCGATATCAGGCCCGGACTGGCTCCCGGCAAGATGATCATGGTCGCACACGGCTTTAGCCTGCACTTCTCGCAGATTGTACCACCCGCCGATGTGGACGTGGCAATGGTTGCGCCTAAGAGTCCTGGCCACATGGTTCGTCGCCTTTATGTTGAGGGTGTTGGCGTTCCCGCGCTCTTCGCCGTTCTTCAGGATGCAACCGGCAGCGCCGAGGCGCTCACTCTGGCCTATGCTCGCGCCATTGGCTGCACGCGCGCTGGTGTTCTGCGCACAACCTTCAAAGAAGAGACCGAGACTGATCTCTTTGGCGAGCAGGCAGTGCTCTGCGGCGGCGTCACTGCCCTGATCCAGGCTGGCTTTGAGACGCTGGTTAATGCTGGCTATCAGCCCGAGTCCGCATATTTTGAATGTATGCACGAGATGAAGCTGATTGTTGATCTGATGTATCAGGGCGGCATGGAATACATGCGCTATTCCATCAGCAACACCGCTGAGTTTGGCGACTATGTCAGCGGGCCGCGCTTAATTAATGACAGTGTCAAGGCTGAGATGCGCAAAGTTCTGCAGGATATTCAGGACGGCACCTTTGCCAAGCGCTGGATTCTGGAGAATCAGGCCGGACGGCCTTCTTTCCTGGCAATGCGCCGCGCCAATGCGGAACATCAAATCGAGTCTGTTGGTCGTGAACTGCGTGCAATGATGCCCTGGCTGAACCCCACTCAGAAAAAGGCCGAGGCAGCCGAGACGAAGCAGAGCTAGCTTGTTCGGCAAAGATGACTAAGGAGGAAATAACATCATGGGAGATCCTGCGGTAGTAAAGATTTTTGATACAACTTTGCGCGATGGTGAGCAATCGCCCGGCGCAACTATGACCACTGAAGAGAAACTGCAAGTTGCCCAACAACTTATGCGTCTCAAAGTGGATATCATCGAGGCCGGTTTCCCGGCAGCCTCTCCTGGCGACCTTATGGCTGTCAAAGAAATTGCCCGGCTTACTCGTGGCGTTGCTGTCGCTGGACTGGCGCGCGCTCATGCCGACGATATCGATACGGCATGGGAGGGCGTTCGTGAGGCAGAGCTGCCTGTCATCCATGTGTTTCTTGCCACCTCCGATATTCATCTTCAACATAAGCTTAAATTGAGCCGCGAAGAGGCTCTACAACGTGTGCAGGCGATGGTCTCGCGTGCTCGCAACCTGTGCCCCTCCGTCGAGTTTTCGGCGGAGGACGCCACACGCAGCGATTGGGACTATCTCTGTCGGGTCTTTGAGGTCGCCATCAAAGCCGGGGCAACCACAATCAACGTCCCCGATACCGTTGGCTACACCCTGCCTCACGATTACGAGGCACTCTTCCGCTACCTGCGCGAGCGCGTGCCTGGCATGGAAGAGATCACCATGAGCGCTCACTGCCATGATGATCTGGGCATGGCGACCGCAAACACGCTGGCAGCCATCAAGGGTGGTGCGCGTCAGGTTGAAGTGACCATCAATGGCATCGGCGAGCGAGCCGGCAATACCGCTCTGGAAGAAGTGGTGATGGCTCTGCGAACCCGGCCAGACGTTTTTGGGCATGTTGATACGCGCGTCGAGGCAGCCGAACTGCTCGCCTCAAGTCAGCTTGTCAGTCGCCTCACCAGCATTCCCGTGCAGCCAAACAAGGCTGTTGTTGGTGCCAACGCCTTTGCTCATGAAGCGGGCATTCACCAGGATGGGATGCTGAAAAATCGCCTCACTTATGAGATCATGACGCCGCAGTCGGTTGGCTGGACCGATACGAAGCTGGTACTGGGCAAACATTCGGGGCGTCACGCCCTCGATGCGCGCTTGCGTCAACTGGGGCATAAGCTCTCAGCCGAGCAGTTGAAAGTTGCCTATCGCCGCTTTGTTGCTCTTGCTGATGAGAAGAAGGTGGTCATCGACTCTGATCTGCTCTATATCGTCGAGAGCAGCATGGACACGCCTGCCGCCATTTAATTTTAATAGAGGCATTCAGCCATATTGTAGCCGAGGGGTATAGAAAAAATTACCCCTCGGAAGCTTTTTTTATGTAAGAGAAATATCTCGACATCGATCCCTGTATGAGTTTATACTAAAAGAGATCACCTGCGAGGAACTCCCTGATGTTTTTCCCTTGCCAATGATGGCGAGCGCTGAGGTTTGCTGCTGCCCAAAACCAGGGGTAGAGCGGCAAGATCTGCTAGTGGCTACTCTACAGTAGTTGTTGGAAGATTTGCGTTGATATGACTTTTGTACCTCAGTGGATACTTCTGGTACGTAACATGTTAAAATAGTCGAAATCGCGAAAGGATGAGCAATGCGTTCTTCATCAGAAAGGCAGGTAGCCGGCGATGGCACTGGTATTACCTGTTTCAGTCACTGTCTTAACACCAGCTACGTCCGCTAACCTGGGACCGGGCTTTGATAGTCTAGGATTGGCATTACAACTGTACAATCGCTTTGAGGTAGAAGAGAGTGGGGTTGATCCTCTCCATCCGACCATTGAAGTGCAGGGAGAACTGGGTGCGGGCCTGTCTACTGGACCCGATAATTTGTTTTTTCGGTCGTTTGCCTTACTCTTTGAACGTGTAGAGGTTCCTTTGCCTGCTGTGCGCATTCGCATGAACATTAAAATTCCCCCCGGTTGTGGATTGGGGAGCAGCGCTACTGCCGTTGTAGGTGGATTGGTAGCGGCGAATGAGTGGCTGCGGGCGCAGGGCAAATCTGTGCCGAAAGAGGAGCTGTTGGATCTGGCGGTTGAAGCGGAGGCTGGCAACCATCCCGATAACGTCGCTCCTGCTCTGCTGGGTGGTCTGGTGGCGACAACCAACGTTGGCGGACGCATTCATGCCGTCAAAAATCATTTCCCTGATGCGCTCAAGGCGGTTGTGTTTACTCCTTCCTTCCCGATGGATACGGTCGCAGGAAGAAAGTTGTTACCAGCCAGCTATACCAAAGCTGACGTGACCTTTAATACTGGACGTGTCGCTCTCTTACTCAGTGCGCTCCAGACCGGGCGCTATGAGTTGATTGGCGACGCAATGCAGGATCGCTTGCATCAGCCTTATCGTCAGGTGCTCTTTCCTGCTATGCCGGATATTATCGATGCTGCTGTTGCAGCGGGGGCGCACGGAGCTAGTCTTTCTGGTGGTGGATCATCTCTTATCGCGCTTGCCAGTTCCCGCTTTCACGATGTCCTCCAGGCCATGCAAGAGACAGCACGTTCGGCCGGGATCACGGGAACCGGGATGATTTTACGTGCGGACCAGAACGGTGCGCGGGTTCTTGATACTCCGCGTAGCCGCATACGAAAGGATGTCAGCGCTCGCTATGGCGATCAATTCTGCTGGTCTCCAGCCAGGCCAGGGAGCAGATGAGGAAAACAAGCAGTTGAATACTCTTCCATCCGACGTGGTAGACGTGTTGTCTTCGGTCTCATTACGTTGTGTCAATTGCTCAGCCGTCTATCCAGCATTAGAGGCCGGGCCGTCTTCGTCCTTTGCTCCACGCTATCGTTGTGAGTGTGGCGGTGTACTCGATGTGGAAATGGCGTTTCGTCTGCCCAAAGAGCAATATTCATCGGCTCGCACTCAAAAAGATGACCCTGTTTTTTTTGATTTTGATGCCGGGCCTGAGGATGCTCCTTCGGCTGGCGCCTCCTGGCGACAGTTGTTTGATGAGCGTGCTTCCGCCCCTCCGATATGGCCCATTAGCACCGATAAGCAACTGCTCGATGCCAGCGGAGTCTGGCGTTACCGCGAATTGATTTTGCCAGCTCCTGAGCAGTATGTGGTCACACGGCCAGAGGGCAATACCGGCCTCTATCCCGTAGGGATCGAGAATTGCGGCCCCGGTCGAGCAGGCCATCGCCAGATCGGGCTATATGCCGGGTTGGAGCGCTTCTTCCTCAAGCATGAGGGCGAAAATCCGACCGGCAGCTTTAAAGATCGTGGTATGACCGTCGGGGTAACAATGGCCTTGATGATGGGTGCAAAGGCGGTCGCCTGCGCCTCCACTGGCAATACCTCGGCCTCGCTTGCTTCCTATGCTGCCCAGGCAGGTCTGCGCGGGATCGTCTTCCTGCCAGCTGGCAATGTCGCAGGGGGCAAACTGGCGCAAAGCCTGGCTTATGGCGCAACCACTGTGCAAATTCGTGGCGATTTTGACGATGCCATGCGCCTGGTTGAGCAGGTCTGTAATGAACTTGGGATCTATCTGCTCAATTCGCTCAACCCCTTCCGTGTTGAGGGTCAGAAGGCGATTGGCTTTGAGGTGTTGCAGCAGCTTGATTGGCAGGCTCCCGATTGGCTGGTGCTGCCAGCTGGCAATCTCGGCAATACCTCTGCGATTGGCAAAGCGTTCCGTCAGGCATATCAGCTGGGCCTGATCAGCAATATGCCTCGCATCGCTTCGATTCAGGCTGCTGGGGCCAATCCGTTCTATCGCAGCTTTACGCAAAACTTTGCCTCATACGAGCCGGTGCAGGCAGATACGGTTGCTACTGCCATCAAGATCGGCAATCCAGTGAGCTACACACGCGCGCGTCGCTCGATAGAGGAGAGCGATGGTATCGTTGAGCAGGTGAGCGACGACGAGATTCTGGCGGCCAAAGCGATTATTGACCGGGCTGGTATCGGCTGCGAACCTGCTTCGGCGGCCACGCTAGCTGGTGCTCGTAAGCTGGTGGCGCGAGGCGTGATTAAGCGCGATGAGCGCGTCGTTGGCATTTTGACCGGCAACTTGCTGAAAGATAGCAAGACAGGTATTCCCCAGGAAGTTGGCGGCACCGTAGTTGATGCTACATTTGATGCTGTCAGGAAGGTGCTTGCTGAATGAAGCTTGTCTTGCCAAAGAGACCTGCGGCACAGACGGGAGATGATAAGCCACCAGTCAGTGGTGGCTTGCATCTCCCGTCATGGTTTTTCGCCTGGGAAATGTATCTCATTGTGCTGCTTGCGGCAGGCTTGCGCCTCTATCACATCGATTTCACCGAGTTTGATGGCGATCAGGCTAATATCTTTCGCATGGCCTATGGCGCTTTGCATGAAGGAATGCTGGTCGCAACTGCCAATGGTGCCTCGATCCGTATTTTAAACCCCCCTGCCGTTATTTATTTGCTGATGATCCCCGCCGCACTCAGTCGCAATCCCCTGGGGGCCGCTATTTTTCAAGCCCTACTCTCCGTTGTCGCCGTCCTGCTTACCTATTTGTTCACCCGCCACTATTATGGTCGCCTCGCAGGGACAATTGCGGCCCTCTCTTTCGCTGCCTCGGCACGCTCGATCTTCTATGCTCGCTTTATCTGGAACCAGAGCTTTATTCCTTTTTTTCTGCTGCTATTCTTATTCGCGCTCTTCGCGGGGACTGTTGAGAGGCGCAAGGGCTGGCTCTTTCCGGCGCTCTTCCTGGTTGGTCTGATGGTGCAACTGCATGCGACCGGAGCGATGTTAGCCGCGCCATTGCTGGTGGCCCTTGTGCTGGCACTGGGGACGGTGCGCTGGCGTGATCTGGTTCTGGGCGTAGTCTCGCTGCTGGTGATCTATGCCCCGTATCTGCTCTGGGAGTTCACGTCGCATTTCTCCGATCTGCAAATCCTGCTGAATGGCTCCAAACTGCCCGTCCAGTGGGACACACAGGCTTTGACCTATTATCAGTGGTCCTTGAGCCCTTACGCAACCTTGATGGACAATGGTGAGCCTTTTACCAATACTCATTCCGTCCTTTTCCCGATTTATCGTCGCCTGCTCTGGTTGCAACCACTTTTAACCTGTTTGTTGCTTGGCGGTGCTGTCACTGCCCTGGTGCGAGTGCTGCGACCCGGCCATCTCTCGTCTCAAGAGAAGGTAGCTGACAATGTTTTGTTGCGATGCTGGTATGCTCTCCGCAACTGGTGGGCCGATCTACGAGCAACTCCTGCCAGATGTGGTCTGTTGATCCTGCTGGTCTGGCAAATCATTCCTTTGCTGGCCCTCTTTCGTCACACGCTGCCCGTCTATCCACACTACCTGATTATTTTTATGCCTGGACAATATATCCTGATCGGCTTCTTTCTCGCCGAAGCCATCAAATGGTGCCGCTCGTGGAGTCGATGGAGGGGCGGGCTACGTATCGCTCTCTGCTGTCTGACGGTACTGGCCCTCTGCGCGCAATCGCTGGGTGCGGCGGGAATGGTGCTGGACACGATTCGCGGCAACTATCAGGATACGAAACTTTCCTCTCCATACTACAACGATCTCGCCTCGCTGCAAAACGCCCTGCATCGAGCCGATCTCCTTGCACAACAACACCAATTGCACAGAGTCTATATCGCGGCTGACAAGGCGAATATGATGGCGCTGACATTTCTTGCTGGACAGATGCGGACCGCTACCACGCTCTTTAACGGTACACATTGCGCGCTCCTGCCTTCTGCTGAAAGTGGCCCTGCGATATTACTGGTGAGTCCACGCAGCCAGTTTGTTGACGCGCTTATCGGCCAGGGCAATAATGGGAATCTTCATGCAACGCTGATAGAGCGGCCTCACCGTCCTGGTGGCCCGCCTTTTGCGCTCTACATCGTCAGCACCATGAGTGCGTCATCTGTTGCGCATGGCACCTTTCAAGGGCAGCTGGAGGCGCTCGATACTCAGGCGTTCAGCTATCGTAACGCGCCCTGGAGCGTCACACGCTGGCAACTATTGCATACTGCGCAACCGGCTTCCCGCGTCACCTATGGGTATACAATGACGGCATCTTCCGGCACTGGGGAGAACAATAATCAATGCACTTTTTCCTCGCTGAATGCTGGCGATCAATTGCTAATGGCTTTTCCACAAACCGGGACAGTTGCCGAGCCGTTGACGGTACGTGGGCAATTTTATACGCTCTCTCCCTATAATTTCTCGTATGGCTCGTTGACTTTTGAAACGGATACCTTTCTTCCACCGCAAGCAAGCGCTTTGCACACATCTGATGGACGCGATAGCCTTTCGTTTGCGTTACCATAAAAAGGCATAGATTATGAAATGATCCCTTTAAAAGTGGCAATATATTTCGTAGTTTCCCGATTTATCGGGAGGAGCGCCACCCTCCCGATAAATCGGGAAACTACGAAATATACTACAGCTCATCATGTATTCTCCTCTGGTATCGAGGGGAATACGCTGCTACAATAGAGAGTAGCTAATCAGCATAGTAAACAGGTAAGGAAAGGCTGATGTGGGTAAGCATTTACGCTTTGTGCGAGAACTTATACCGCCCTGGGAGATGCCATCTGATCCCGTGAAAGCTGTACTCTGGTTTCTCCACTGGTTTTTGAAGGTGCTGGTGCATTTTTTCTGGTTGCCTATATTGATAATGGTGATATATATCACCTATGCGAATTGGAGCCTGGGAGGTGCATGGAATGGCATCATTAGCGGTGTGATAACGCTATTTGTGGGGATCGGCCTCTGGTCACTGCTCTATGGAGTTTTGCTGTTGGTGAACATCGCTAGCAGCATTTCGCGTACCATAACTGAGGTGACGCGCCTGCAACACGATCTCTCCTCGCAGCGTTCCTCCTACTTTTTCAAAGAGCCAGAACAAGAAGGGCAGGTGGTTGAAGGAACGATCACCGATCTGGAACAGGAACGTCGTAAGCGCAGGCGGGAATGAGAGCGCCGTTATGGTTGGGCGCTCTCAGGATTCGCAGCCTTCCAGCGTTGCCAGGCTGTATCTTCGGGCGTTGGCACATAAGAGCGCAGTAAGACCCCGCTGCCCTCGATGCGATACTTGCCAAGCGCAGCTGGTAGCACCATCGTCTGGCCTCGTTTCAACGACTCGCTATACTCCAGGGCGGGACCATAATAAACCTGTGCCTCGGCCCCTAACGAGGAGAGAATGACACAACTACTCTCTGTCTGGTCATGAATAACGCCGCCTGCTTTGAGGTGTAGCTCGCTGGTCAGAAAGTATCGACAGGCAACCAGACACCGCTCTTCATACTCTGTTCCTTCGACCAGCGAGACCGGATGCATTTTGATCTGGCGCGAGGCCGTGTAATGGGAGACATCCAGCGAGCGCTCGATATGCAGTTCGCGTGGCTTGCCAGATGCGGTGAGGCGGCCATAGTCGTACATGCGATAGGTGACATCGGAATATTCTTGCAGTTCGTATAGCAAGACACCTTGCCCAATAGCATGGACGGTTCCGGCGGGAACAAAGATGACATCGCCAGCCTGGACGGTCTCTTCGTGCATCAAACGATCCAGCGTAACCTCTTGAATCGCCTGCTCGACCTCCTCGCGTGTGGTTGTAGCTTTAAAGCCATGTACGATGGTTGCGCCGGGTTCGGCGGCGAGGATATACCAGAACTCCGTTTTGCCCAGTTTACCACCTTCATGTTGTGCCGCATACTCGTCGTTGGGGTGAACCTGTACGGAGAGTTGCGCGTTGGCATCGATGAACTTTGCGAGTAAGGGGAAACGTTCTTTGAAGATAGCCACCGCTTGCAATCCTAGAAATGCGGACCCTTCTATGGCGACCACTTCTCCCAGCGTCTTGCCCGCATGCGCACCATTCTGTACGATGGTACTGACTTCCGTCTCCCATGCTTCCCCGATGGCGACCTCTTCTTGAGGCAACTGTTTCCACCGGTCTCGCTCCAAACGGCGTCCTCCCCAGATGGTCTCATGTAAGGATGCCTCTAACCGCAGAGGATAAAAATAATGTACAGTCATTTCCTACCACATTCAACTGTTGTGTTGTCATGGAATTATGCTGAAAAAGCAGTGCTAGTCTGCCAGCAGAACACCCTCAATCTGGCGACGCAGTTTGTCGCGCATCATAATGCCTTTGATGCGATGCAACTCTTTGCCGCCCTTCAAAAAGAGCAGCGTGGGAATGCCTTCAATATTCCATTGGCGGGTCAACTCCGACTGATTTTCTACATTGACCCTGGCGAAAAGCGCGCGCCCCTCGAATATCTTGCTGACGGCTGTGAACTCCGGTTCGAGAATCTGACACGAGCCGCTCTGGTCTGCTGAAAAATTCACAATGACAAGCTCGGAAACCTGCAAAACTTTTTCAGTAAAATCTTCGTTTGTTACTTCAATATAGCTATCTGCCATACCACCCTCTTAATGTAAAAAAGATGACTTCGTCGCTTTCCAAGTTATCACTCCGGTAAAGCAGATGTCAAGGCAGCAACCGGCTACACACCGTTTGTCCTGCAATGCAAAGCAATCTCTTGTGATTATTTGGACCTTTAACACTGGCTTTCAGTCTTGACGCTAGGCGTTTAAGATCGCTTCGGCGTCCTCAATGAGATAGCGATAGCCCTGCTCTGTGAGGAAGAGTTGACGGTTCGCTGAAAACTCCTGGTCGCGTGTATCTCTCGTCACTACGGTATAGAAGTAGGCCAGCCCTCCGTCGCTTTTGGGTCTGAGAATGCGCCCCAAACGCTGAGCCTCTTCCTGGCGCGAGCCAAAGGTGCCTGAGACCTGAATGGCAACGTTGGCATCGGGCAGGTCAATTGCGAAATTGGCGACTTTGCTCACCACCAGTCGCTTGATTTCGCCCCGTCTGAACTGCTCATAGAGTTTTTCGCGTTGCGTATTCGAGGTGCGTCCTGTGAGCAGGGGAGCATCTAATTCTTCGGCCAGCGTTTTCAGTTGATCGAGATACTGACCGATAATCAACACCTGATCGTCGCGATGATGGTCAACAAGGTGGCGGGTGATGCTCTGCTTGGCGGGATTTTCGGCGGCGATACGATATTTCTCGCGCGTCTCTGCCATCGCATAGTTTAATTGATCGTCTTCGCTGAGTCCAACACGGATTTCATGGCACTCAGCCGTCGCGATCCAGCCCTGACGTTCCAGTTCGCGCCAGGGTACATCATATTTCTTGGGTCCGATCAGGCTAAAGACATCGGCCTCTCGCCCATCCTCGCGCACCAGCGTTGCCGTCAGGCCCAGTCGTCGTCGTGCCTGGATCTCCGCCGTAATGCGGAAGACGGGAGCTGGGAGCAGGTGGACTTCATCGTAAATGATGAGGCCCCAATCGTAGCTGGTGAAGAGCGAGAAATGCGGGAAGTATTCTGCCTGCTCTTCGCCGTTTTGTCCCTCAGCCGAGCGGCGATACGTGAGAATTTGATAGGTGCTGACAGTGATGGGGGCGATATCCTTGCGCTCACCCGTATACTCGCCGATCATCTCAGGCGGGATATCGGTTTTATCGCGCAACTCCTGAATCCATTGGCGGACGGCGATAGTATTTGGTGTGAGAATAAGCGTTGCGCGTTGAATATCGGCCATCGTGACCAGCCCGACAATAGTTTTGCCCGCGCCACAGGGCAGCACGACGACGCCACTTCCACCGCTAGGAGCACCTCCCGCGTAGAAGGCGGCGGAGGCAGCATATTGATAGGCGCGTGGTTCAAAAGATTTCTCCTGCGTGGTTGTGGTTTGCAACTTCATCGGCAGCGGAGAGCCATCGGTATATCCTGCAAGATCTTCAGCCGGAAAGCCGATATGAATAAGCGCCTGCTTGATATGCCCGCGACGGGATGCATCGACTTGCAGCGTGTGGCGGTCGATCTGGCGCAGGAGATAGGGCTGCGTGCGCTTATGGCGGGTTACTTCGGTTATAAGCGCGGCATCGTCGGAGGTCAGTAGCAGATTGTCGCCGTCGCGTATGAGCTTGATGCGACCATAGCGGTTGATATATTCGCGAATATCGACAGTGATGTTGGGAGGGATTGAATATTTGCTGTATTGTTCCAATAGCTCCAGCACGGATTGCGCGCTCATGCCTCCTGCGGCGGCATTCCACAGAGAGAGCGGAGAGAGGCGGTAGGTGTGGATATGTTCTGGCGATTTTTCTAATTCAGCGAACTGGGCCAGAGCATCGCGTGCTTCGGCGTGCAGTGGGTGATCCACTTCGAGTAAGATGGTCCGATCACTCTGGACAATGATGGGATTGCTCGGGTTCATAGGTACATTTATACTCCAGGCATGCTAGCCCATTTCTTTACATAGCTGGTAATAGCGGCAACCGCAGGCTCTTCAAATCCGCGCATGAGGTGTCGCGCTCCCGTAATAACCTTAATGCCCTTTGGACCGGGCAACTGTTCAACAAAAGGCTCTAATTTGTAGAGAGGGCAGATTTCATCGAATTCGCCAGTAAGAAATAGCTTTGGGCGATCAAAAGGCCGGGGAAAGCCGCTTGCTGCTCGGAAGAGGGGCAGGCTGACCGCTACAACGGTACGGACGCGTGGATCAAAGGGAGCATATAAGAGCGCGATATACGCGCCGAATGCATGCCCAATGACACATAGTTTGCCCGGATTTGCTCCGGGTTGCGCCATCGCCACTTCGAGTGCTCCGGCGAGATCTAATGGTTCCAGCCGACCATCGGTTTGTTGTCCCTGGCTTTTGCCTACTCCGCGAAAGTTAAAGCGGAGTACAATCATACCAGATGCAGCCAGACTCCTTGCCAGGGTGACGGTGAGTCCATCGTTCATATCGCTACTGGCTGGTTGTGGATGACATAGGACAATGACTGGCGCTACTTCCGTTTTAGCAAGCTTAGAAAGTTCAGGTTCATGCACAACCCCTTCCAGGAGTTGTGCTGGTTTCCCTTTACTGTAAAATGTAACAGGTCGCTCTTTCAATGCTGATGAGGTCATCTGTTGCCCCTCCGTCCGCTACCCTAGAGATTGCAATACAGATTTTATCTTATCTTAGCTAAGATGTCACGTCAACTTTTCTGACGAAAAACCGGTGCAAGATCTACTATCTGCCTTTTTTGCCCCCAAAAAGTACTGCCTTGTGACCGATTTCAGAAGAAATTTGACGAACTCTGTAAATTTTGCGAAACAAAACCTTTGCATGTGAGCCGAAGAATGTTATACTGAGTATGACATATGTGTACTTATTTTTAATCATGTTGGTATCGTATGTCAAATAAAGAACAAGAGTTATTTCGTTTGGCGTTCTTTATTTTTGTTTAGCTAACTGGTGATAAACCACTAACGAGTGGCGACGAGAGATTGAACAATGCGATTGCTTATATTTTGCCTATCACCTTCTGTCTCTCGGCGTCTTCTGACTGGATCATTCTTCTGGGGGGAGTGATCCCAGCGGGTTCATGCTTATCGTCCGTCGTGACACCATGATGCAGTGAGCCGCATCATCTTATTTTTCGCTGCACAACGACATAACGTACAAAAAAATAGGTTGCGCATTTCATGTTTAAGAGCATGTATTATTATTATGCATGACTTGCGTGATACAAGTGTACGGTGTACTGTTATATGTATGCGAGTAAGAGAAGCAATGGTTGGGGTGATCTCACGCGATGCAAAATTGCGCTTCTTACCTCCGTGCCAGGGGGTAATGGGATGGGGCTGCGTGAGGTCGGCTCAGTGTACATAGTGAAGTGTAGAGGTAGGAGAACGCATGTCCAGCATTTTAGTCGTCGAGGGTGAGGGAACGATCAGTGGCTTGCTCAAAGAGGCTCTAGGAGCCAAAGAATATCAGACTGTCATGGTCCTCAATGGCGAAGATGCTGTGCAGTTTGCCTTACGGGAAATACCGCATCTCATTGTGATCGATTTCATGCTCCCCGGTTTGAATGGGTACGATTTGATTCGACGTTTGCGCGAGCATCCGAAAAGTATGCACATTCCGATCATCGTTGTCAGTTCTGGTTGTTCGCCTGCTGAGAAGGTTCGGGCCTTTGAATTAGGGGTAGATAGCTATCTTACTTTTCCATTTGACCCGCTTGAATTGCTTGCCCATGTGCGCCGTCAACTTCGTCGCGCCCAACAAACGTTTCTTTCCCCTCTCACGCAACTTCCTGGTGGCTTACAGCTTGAACGAGCCATTCACTATACGCTAAGTTCGCTCGAACCCTGGAGCATCTTGTACGTCGATCTCGATAATTTCAAAGCCTTTAATGATGTCTACGGCTTTCATGCTGGCAATAATATGATTCTTCTGGTCAGCCGTATCTGTCAGAATGTCGTGTATGAATATGGGAATGCGGAGGATTTTGTCGGGCATATTGGCGGCGATGATTTTCTCATCGTTACCACTCCTGACCGAGCTACCACGCTCTATCGCCATATCCTTGAGCGCTACAAACGCGAAAGTGTTCCCTTCTATCACCCGGATGATTTAGCTCGTGGTTCCATTAACGGGGTTGATCGTAAAGGGAAGCCGTATCAATTTCCTCTGGTCTCTCTTTCAATTGGCGTTGTGAGCGATCAGATGTGTGATCCTCGCAGCATTGAAGAGATCGGCACGTTGACTGCTGAAGCCAAGCGACACGCCAAGCTCTCCTCTAATAATGTCTTTCACATCTCCTCTCATCGGAACAGGCCAGTTCATAGTAGCATTCGCGACTCCTATTCCCTCGCTCCTTTTGGGCGATTGAGCCAGGTTGGTCGTAGCCTGTTTCCTATGGTTGAGAAGGATGCGATGGCTGAGTTTAAATAGATGCTGGTGCGTTGACTTCGGCTTTCAAGCTTTGAGCGGTGATGTGATCGGTAATGAGCACGTTGGCCAACCCCGCTTTAAGAGCCGCTCGAATGGCCGGGATGCGAGATTTACTGGCACCTGCTACAAGAATGACTTTGGTGTGCTGGTGCATGATCCGCTCGGGTAAACGTGGGATCTCCAATCCCGTGAGATAATAGGGGGGGGATGTAACATATTGTTGAGCGAGCGCCCTTCTGCATCAAAGACCCAGTGATTGATGTCCGCTACCGGATGATACCCCTGTAACGTCTGGACCTGCTGTTCAGAAAGCACCCCTCTTTTCACCATGTCATGGTCAAGATCGGGAGTCCATAACCCCATCATGATAATATTAGCCTGCTCAATCATTTTGAAGACATCGCGCACCAGCGGCAAGTTGCGCGCCTGTTCCTGCTGTTCCTGCGTTTCCACAAGCGCGGGAATGGGGAGCCAGGCATGACCACCGCCATACAATTTGGCGATATCATAGGCAACGAGATTGGCGTCGCCGATGCTGGTGTGCCGTTCCACAAATCCGATCGTAGGCACTACCTGCAAATCCGAGATGCTTTTGCTCGGTTTGAGATGACGAACAACGTTTCTCATAATGCTTCTCCCACCCGTGACCGCTAGAATATCGTGGTGCGTAATCACCTGGTCCAGATAGTGAGCCGCGGCTTCAGTAATTTCTCCCAGCACATCCTCGTTGAGATCTGAGTCTGGTTTCGTGTCGTCAAAGCAGCGGCCAGGGACGAGAATCAGCTCTTCTAGCTCCAGATGAAAACGCAGGTCGCGGGCCAGGTTGGATAAATATCCGGCTCGTTCCTCGGGGATCACGGAAATACGCACGATACCTCGATCTTCCGCTTTTTGCAGCGCTTTGCTAATGGTCTGCCGCGAGCAATACATGAGGCTGGCAATGCTTTCCTGGGTCTTGCCCTCGATGTGGTAGAAGGTGGCGACTTTGCGCAAGAAGCGATCATCGGCCAGCAGACTGCCCTCAGACTGGTTGCATTGGGGCGTATTTGTCAACACGCGGTCCGTCCTTTCAATTTAATGTTACATAAGATGTCACACAAGAAATACCAGACTGATCAGCTAAATAACTTTCTTATTTCAAAGTATATCCAATAGATTACACAAAATGACAACAATGTGCAAGCATGAGTGAGAATTTTATCATACAAATATTGATCTTTCGTGTACATGGTGATAAGCTTATGTTAGACGCAGTAACCATCCTTTATTGGATGGAGGGATATACATGGTCACGGATCCCGGCATGAATGCCGAGGCTGGCAGGCACCCGGCATCGGGAGTGTGCCTGCCCGAACATGACCAGACCCAACCACCAGCGGCTGATGCGTGCATCCAGGCTGATGGGGCTACGTTCTCAGGAAGCGTTTGAGTTCCTACCAGTGGATGCGAGGCCAGTCTGCTGCTCTAGAACTGCTCGGTGAAACGGAGGGTGGGTATAACTCAGTGCCGAGCAGAAAGTACCGCCTGAGAACTTCGTCGAGGCCACCCTTACCTGGGAAACCAGTGGGGTTTGAGCGTTCCCATTCAAAACGCTCCCCTGCGAGGGGAAGCTTTCTTTCCTCCCCCCGGAGAGGAAAGGAATTTGTGTGAAGCTGGTACGCTGTTCAACAAACCGCTTATACACATTGTCGAGGTGAGCTTTACCTGGGAAACCAGAGGCCCTCATGGGCACAAATGATAGGAGTGAGGACTTCTCCACTCCTATCCCGCTTGGAAGGAAATAGACGTTCCTTCCCCGTCTTTGAGGCGAGGCACCCATTAGGAGGATAGTTGTGTGGATATTCAGTTTAAAGTAGAGAAGGGACGCGTCCTCGTTCCAGTTGGGATACCCTGTCCCTTCGGTTGCAAGTATTGTTACACCCGTAATGGCGAGGTTGGACCGGCACGTGTCAAGCCGGCCGAGATTCTGAACCATTTACAGGAATTTGCAGCAGTACATTCTTTCAACACCATTCAATTTGGCTATGATAGCGACCCCTTTGCTTTTCCTGAGCGTGGGATCGCGATGCTAGAGCGCCTGATTGAATTGGAAAAACACATCAATTTTAGTACGAAAGCCTGTATTGAGGGGACAGTGCTTGATGCTCTTGCCGCAGTGCGGCGTCGTCTTGGAGGCCATCTCACGCTCAGCGCGCTGGTGTCCTTGAGTTGCTGGGAGTCGGCACCCACTGTTGAGCCACATACTCCGACGCCTGAAGAGAGGATGCGTACCGTGAGCAATTTAAAACGGATCGGGATTCCGGCGTTTATTGCGGTGCGTCCTCTCTTGCCGCATATTGCGGATGCAGAGTATGAACATGTGATTGATGAGGCCTTACGTGCCGGTTGTGATGGATTTATTTTAGGTCCGCTCTATGCCGACGAGAAAGAACGCTTTGTCAGGTTTGTGCCAAAGGACGTCTTGAGAAAGACACCAGGACGCAAAGTGGTGGTGCCCTGGTCTGCTCATGCTCCTGTATGGACGCGTTATGAAGATGGAGTGCGGATGCAGCGTATTATGATGTTGGTAGAGGCAAAAGGAGGAAAAGTTTTCTGGTCATCAGCGGATGCTGTAGAGAGCGTTATTCATGCGGTTCTCTAATCTCAATCTTAATCTTTAAGAGAAGAGGCATTCCAAACGATAGCGTAGAGAGGGAGGCAGCTTTTCCACTGTCTCCCTCTGTTTGCTTGCTATAGCTGAGATATTAATACGTTTCAGTACGTTCAAAGCCAGAAAGATTCACTCCTAATTCCGGTATTTCGTCATTTAATGCATCTTCCGACACATGTATCTTTTGTTCATCTTCATTAAGAATCTCGACGTTAATGCTCAGGCTTTGCAGTTCCTTGACCAGCAATTTGAAGGCTTCTGGCACCCCTGGCTCAGGAATATGATCGCCTTTGACAATCGCCTCATACGCTTTCACGCGCCCGCTGGTATCGTCAGATTTGATGGTGAGCATCTCCTGCAATGTATGTGCGGCTCCATACGCTTTTAATGCCCAGACCTCCATTTCTCCAAAGCGCTGTCCCCCAAATTGGGCGCGGCCTCCCAATGGTTGCTGCGTAATCATGCTATAGGGGCCGGTGGAGCGAGCATGAACTTTGTCCTCCACCATATGGGCCAGTTTGAGCATATAGACATCACCAACAGTAATTGGTTGATCGAAGGCCTCTCCGGTGCGTCCATCAAACAGTTGTATCTTTCCCGTTTCTGGCAGACCGGCGCGGCGCAGCATCTCCTCTATATCCTCTTCTGTGGCCCCGTCAAACACCGGCGTTGCGACCTTCATACCGAGCAGGTTTGCCGCCCAGCCAAGATGAGTCTCCATGATTTGCCCGATGTTCATGCGGTGAGGCACTCCTAGCGGTGTCAGGATAATGTCAACCGGGGTGCCATCGGGTAAGAAGGGCATATCCTCCACAGGCAAGACTCGCGAAATGACGCCTTTATTGCCGTGGCGCCCCGCCATCTTATCGCCAACTCCGATTTTATGTTTGCGCGCGATGCTGACACGTACGGCCTGATTCACGCCTGTTGGTAGCTCATCGCCCCAGTCGCGCGAGAAGATCTTTACATCAATCACTTTGCCATGTTCGCCGTGCGGCATGCGTAGCGAGGAGTCCTTGACCTCGCGCGCTTTCTCACCAAAGATGGCGCGCAACAGCTTTTCTTCAGCCGTCAGTTCGGTCTCCCCTTTGGGCGTGATTTTGCCGACCAGGATATCATGTGATCCAACTTCGGCCCCGATATAGATGATGCCGCGCTGGTCCAGGTTGCGCAAGGCCTCTTCGCCAACATTGGGCAGATCGCGTGTGATCTCCTCTGGCCCCAGCTTGGTGTCGCGTACCTGTAGCTCATAGTCTTCGATATGGATTGAGGTAAACACATCTTCGCGCACGAGCCGCTCACTGATCAGGATGGCGTCTTCAAAGTTGCCACCTTCCCAGAGCATAAAGGCCACCAGCACGTTCTGGCCCAGCGCCAGCTCTCCTTTATCAGTGGAAGAACTGTCGGCAATGATCTGCCCGGCGTGGACGCGTTCGCCTTTGCGCACTATAGGTCGCTGATTCAGGCAGGTGCCAGCGTTGGAGCGAACAAATTTGCGCAGCGCGTAGGTGTGCAACTCGCCTTCTTCGTCGATAATGACGATACGCCTTCCGGTAGTGGAAACGACCTCCCCGTTGACCTCGCTCAGCACGACATGCCCCGAATCGATGGCGACCTGTCGCTCCATGCCAGTTCCACAAATTGGCGATTGCGGCCGCAGCAAGGGAACTGCCTGGCGCTGCATATTGGCCCCACCCTGGGCACGGCTGACATCATCATGTTCTAAAAAAGGTATGAGCGATGTGGCGATGCTGACCGTCTGATGGGGCGAGATATCAGCGTAATCGATGGACTCGGCACGATCCTCGATAATATCCCCTTGGTAGCGGATAGCAATGCGCTCATCTGGAAACTCATTTTTTTCATCTAGCTGAATATTGGCCTGTGCGATCTTGAAGCGTTCTTCGGTATCGGCGGTGAAGTATTCGATTTCATCTGTGATGAATGGCCTGATCCGTATTTCCGCCTGTCCCAATTCTTGTGAGATTTGTTGAAACAGCGCTTCATCAATCCGCCGATACAGCATATCTTTGCCCAGTAGATTGGATGCGGCACCCTTGCCTGGCACCCGTCCAATGATGCCGCGAAATTCGCGACCGATCAAACGGCGATCGTTGGCAGGCAACTGCTTGCACACTTTGCGATAGGGTGTTTCAATGAATCCATATTCGTTGATTTGTCCATACGTTGCCAGGTAGCCGATCAAGCCGATATTTGCACCGTCTGGCGTTTCAATCGGGCAGATACGGCCATAGTGCGATTGATGCACGTCGCGCACCTCGATACCTGCGCGGTCTCGTGAGAGTCCACCCGGACCCAGAGCGGAGAGGCGGCGCTTGAGGCCGATTTCGGAGAGTGCGTTGGTCTGCTCCATGAACTGCGAAAGCTGGCTGCCTCCAAAGAACTCACGCATGGCCGCGACGACCGGACGAATGTTGACCAGAGCGTTCGGCGTGGCCTGTTCTGGCTCGATGACGCTCATGCGCTCTTTTACCACTCGTTCCATACGCAGCAGGCCAACGCGAAATTTGTCCTGGAGCAGTTCTCCCACACAGCGAACGCGCCGGTTGCCCAGATGATCGATATCGTCCGCACGTCCCTGCCCATTGTTGAGCGCGATCAGGCGACGAAGCAAGGCGACCAGATCATCCAGTGTGAGCGTGTGCTGATGCTGTGGAACGGGCAGATCAAACTTGCGGTTCAGCTTGTAGCGTCCCACTTTGCCCAGATCATAGCGGCGGCCGTTGAAGAACATGTTTTTCAGCAACGAGCGCGCATTCTCCAGGGTTGCTGGATCGCCGGGACGCAATTTCTTATAGACTTCAAGCACAGCCTCCTGCTCTTTTTTGATTGGATCGCGTTCGAGCGTGCTTTCGATATAGCGGATAGAAGGGTGAGTATCGACGCTGGCAAAAGCTGCGATCATCCCTTCGTCAGTCGAGAGATCCAGTGTTTCGCTATGGAACTCTTCCTGGGCTAGCCCGCTAATCGCGCGCAAGAGCGTAGTGACTGGCAGTTTGCGCTTGCGGTCGATTTTGACCGAAAGAACATTTTTGGTACTTGTTTCAAACTCTAGCCATGCGCCGCGATTGGGGATCAGACGGCCACCAGCCAGGCGTTTGCCAGTAATTGGATCTTCGTCCAATGTAAAGTAGGCTCCAGGGGAGCGGACGAGCTGGCTGACAACGACGCGTTCGGTTCCATTGATGATGAAGGTGCCTTCCTTGGTCATGATCGGGAAATCACCCATAAAAAGGTCCTTCTCAATAATTTCGCCCGTTTCTTTATGGATGAGGCGAGCCTTCACAGTCAATGGCGCGGCATAGGTGGTATCTCGTTCGCGGCAGTGATGCTCGCTCAGCCGGGGCGTGCCGAATGGTTCCGGGGGGACGACCAGCTCCAGGCTCAAATTCTTGCCGGTAAAATCTTCAATTGGCGAGATATCCGTGAATATTTCGCGTATTCCCTCATTTTGAAACCATTCAAACGACTCTATCTGTAGCTGGATGAGGCCGGGCATCGGCTTAATATCAGGAATGCGTGCGAACGAGACTCGTTCTGGAAGAGAAATCGTTTTGCTGCTTCCGTTCATAGGATTACTTTCACCTCGCTTCTGGTTAGAGTGACGCAAGAGACGACAAACAGCCCCTCATGATCTTATGAGGAGCCTCTTTCATACAGTGATGTTATACAGATAACTCTAGTTGAACAGACAAAAAAGAAACCCGTGTACCCTTGCAGTGTGCATTACATGAAGTGTTACCCTGGTTTCTGCTTCAGAGTGAATAGAATGAGAAGATGAATGAGTGATACAAACGCATACACGTTCCCCATAGAGTGAGAACTTTGATAGCATACCCCGAAAAGCGCTTAAATACACCGGTCATTTGGACGTTGTATTTTTGGGGAGGGTATAGTATACTATAATCGGGGGAAAGAACTCCCTCCCGGGCATCTTACTGCCTGTGATACCCCCTCTCTAGCAGGCTATTGCCATTATGTTATCACATACCCTGTACTCTTCTCCACAAACAGTTCGATCTCTTTCATTCCAGTCAATACCTGCTCTTGCTGTACTCAAGTGTTGTGATGAGATTGTGATGTGAGCCGTTGGGCCTGTGCTTTATTTGTGATCTATTCCATCCTATAATAGAACCAACACACCGTGACCTTATATGCAAGGCGTATGAGCAGTGGGGCCAGAATAACGAAAAGAAAGATTACAAATATGCAAGCAACCTGGAAAAATAAGCATACCCCATACGAGGTAATCTCGGCCCTGACCGATTTTGCTCGCCTTTCACAGCAGGCCAGTGCCTTGCTTTCTTCTTCTCTGGAGACGCCCGACACGCTTGCTCTTACGATGTTGACACGCCTGCTGTCGCTCTGTCATGCCAGCCAGGGAACTTTTTTGTTATCGTTTCAACCATATGGAATTGGCAGACGACCATTATCCGCAGTGCTGCTTGCCGATCAACACCTGTTTCCTCTGATGATACGTTATAAGATGAGCGAGGAAGCCGTTGCATCGGCGCTGGCCCTTTTCTCTCCTGATGGCCCTGATATTCAGATTCCACCAGCCATGCCTCATGTGATCATCTGGCGGCGCTTGCTTGATAGGCCAGCGGAAGAGGGGGAATGGAGATCTACAGCGCAACACGCGCCTATGACCTGTGCTTTTTTCGTGCTTGTCTGGCCAGAGAAACGGCATACTAACGGTGAGAAAGATCTCTTGCCGCTGATAGCCGATGCGGTTGATGCTGTGATCGTCAATATGTTACTCGCTCTACGTGTCCATGATCTGGAAGAGATCGCGCAGCGCAAAGCTGAACAGGCGAACGAGTTACTCAAGGCTGAATTACTGGCGACGGTTAGCCACGAATTGCGCAGTCCTTTGGCCTCCATTAAGGGATACACCACCACGCTCTTGCGACACGAGAAGCGCATTTCGCCGGAAGAGCGCCATGAATTTCTGGTGGCGATCAGCAGTGCGAGCGCGCGCCTGGAGATTATCGTCAATCGTTTGTTGGAAGTATCGCAATTGGAGACACAGACCGTCCATTTCGAGCCGATACAGGTGAACTTAATCCATTTGGTACAGGAAGCATTGACGGCTGTGAGACATTTTGTAGTGGATGAGGCGACGCTCCAGGCTGAGGCCAATTCGCATCCAATGACGTATACTCTCCATATAGAGCAGGAGTATAACGCAAGACCTGATGATGGCTTAGTTGTGCAGGGGGATCGCCGCTTGCTCAGAAATCTTCTCGATCATTTGTTAGAGAACGCCACACAACATTCTCCGGCACACAGCAAAATCGAAGTTGGCCTGCGCTCAATTCAGCAGCCCCAGGCTCTGGCGGCGCTTGAGCTGCAGCTTCAGCAAGAGAAACCAACCCTGGCCGTCTTGCCAGCGAGTCGTCAGAAACACGATGTTCCGCTGGTGGAGATATGGGTGAAAGATACCGGGAGCGGTATTCCGCCGGAGCATTTGCAACATATCTTTGACCGCTTTTATCGTGTGGATATGAGCCTGGTACGAGATGTTAATGGGTTGGGGCTGGGATTATCGATTTGTAAAAGCATTGTGGAACTGCACAGGGGAACGATCTGGGTAGAGAGTGAACCCGGTAAGGGAAGCGCCTTTCATGTGCTTCTTCCCCAGAATGGGCATATATCACAGGCAATTGAAGAGACTGTTTGAAGGAGTACAAGCACATGCCAGCCAGAAAAACAACTATTGTGACGGCTGATGATGATCCCCAGCTCTTGCGTCTGGTGGCGCGGAATCTGGAGTTTGAGGGCTATGAGGTGTTGACAGCTAGCGATGGTCAGCAAGCATTGGAGCAGGTTGAGCGCAATTCACCCGATCTGGTGCTGCTCGATGTGATGATGCCCAGGATGGATGGTTTTACCGTTTGCCAGAAAGTGCGCGAGTTTTCTACCGTTCCGATCATCATTGTCACTGCTCGTGGACAGGATCAGGACAAGGTGAAAGGACTGGATCTGGGGGCAGATGATTATCTGACCAAGCCCTTTAGCGTGGATGAGTTGCTGGCGCGGGTCCGGGCGGTGTTGCGTCGAGCGCAATTCACATCGCAGGAGAACACTCAAGGGCTGCAAAAAGTAGCGATGATCGGCGATTTGACCATTGATTATACGCAACATTTGGTGACGATGGACGGCAAAGAGCTGGCACTTTCGCCCACTGAATATCGCATTCTGTCTTACCTGGCTCGCAATGCCGGGCGTATTGTGACGCAGGATCTTTTGCTGGAACACGTTTGGGGTGCAGAATATGTTGGCGAGAGTCATATGCTCCAGGTCAATATCAATCGTCTGCGCCGCAAGATCGAGGAAGAGCCGACCCGTCCGCGCTACATCAAAACCAAAGTTGGCATCGGCTATGTGTTAACAACACCTAATGAGGCCGCTAGCAATCATCACAAAGGTGCATAATAGGTTCACTCCTGAAATGAGATGATGGGGGCGAATATGGCAGGGGCGAGGGCGAGGACAAGCCGTCGCCCCTGCCATATTCGCCCTACTTCTTCGTGATTCTGTCAGCTTCCAGGACCGTTTTCTACCTGTGCCATCTTACAAGCATTGTTTGTTTAAATCGGGGCCGCTGGTTGTGAGAAGCGATCACAACCAGCGGCCCCGCTTTGTCCTGCACTAATGATGCCTATTGAACGATAATCGTCAGATTCATTCCTGGATGAACGGTGCAGTAGAGTTTAAAGGTTCCAGCTGTATTGAACGGCCCAACCGTTTGTTTCTGATTCACCGTCGAAAATTGGAGAGCGTTGACAGCAGGCGCGCCGCTTTCGGCTTCAGATTTTGCGGCTCCATTATCCCATGTGCCGTTCTGAATTATGTGGACCATTGCCGTGCCGTTAATCAGATTGATGCTGCCGCCCTTTGCAATAGTGACGGAGGCCGGAGAAAATGTGGTACTATCCAGTGATACGTCAGCGCTGTTGCCCGTTGTACTGGCACTATTCGTTGTGGTATTGGCTGCGTTGTTCGCGGTAGTGGTTGGGGCACCTGATCGACTACAGGCGGCAACCAGCACAAGTAGAAAACTTAAAATGATAAAAATGCCGATCTTTTTTTGCATGTTGTTTAGCTCCTCATATGTGTGATCTTGTTTATCTCTTGGCTTGTGATACTTGCTCTCTGGAAACAACCAGCAGAACAATCATTGTCAGTAAGATAGCAAACGATCTTCACAGATCGGTCACAACGCCGCGCTAATTACTCACAAACTCCTCACACCGCAGTGCATCTTTCTCGGCCTTCTTCAAGAAAAGTCTTGAGTGTATATATATGGCTTCACAAGATTTTGGGACTGTGATCTCCTCGTGACGGGAAAAAACTCTTCTGAGACGCTAGTGTGAGATCAGCCGGTTACTCTTAGTCACAACAAAGCAATTGTTGCAGTGCTAATCAAGCACGTAAATATCTGCGCAATCACACACAAGTAACAGGAGAACAATACCGATGGCGATTGATGAGCAGGAGAAGGCGACAATAGAATCGCCTGAGCTAACAGCCACCAACCAGCAAAAAGTGAGAGTTGTTGTTGGTCCATATAAAGTTGCGGCTGGCCCCTGGTGGCGGGGCATCCGTTCACCGTTAATTATTACAATCATTTCGGTGGTAGTCATGGTTGCTCTGGTCAGCTTCAGCATCGGTTCGACCGTGACCAGCTCGTCCGGCGGCAGTTCCAGTACGACCGCAAGCAGTGCCGGCAGTTCATCTACAGATTCGAGCAGCAGCGGTTCAATGTCGATGGGGAGCAGTAGTAGCGGTTCAATGTCAATGGGCAGTAGTTCTTCTACGCAAACCACTGCCAACGTTCCCAATGCAACACAGAACTTTGGCAATCAGCCTGCAAAATATGTTGTAGATAAAGATGGTGCCAAACATTTTACGCTCACTGCTCAGCAGGTCATGTGGGAGCCGGTGAAGGGAAAAAAGATGCTGGCCTGGACGCTTGATGGGACGGTGCCCGGTCCCGTGATTCGAGTGACGGCTGGCGACCACGTACGCATTACATTGGTCAACCATTTGCCACAGGATACGACGATGCACTGGCATGGCCTGGAAATTCCTGATGGTATGGACGGCGTGCCGGGCGTTGGTCAGAAGCCAGTCGCCCCAGGAAAGAGCTTTACCTACGATTTCACATTGCACGATGAGGATGCCGGTACGCACTGGTATCACAGCCATGACAACGACATTACTCAGGTGATGGGTGGCTTCTACGGTGCCTTTATCGTCGATCCTCGTCCTGGTAGCGCTCAGGCAAAGGTTGAGCCAAAGGCAGATGTTGAGTATATCGAGATGATTAGCGAACTGGGTGCCTACTATGTCATCAACGGCAAGAGCTATCCCGATACGCAGCCGATCAAGCTCAAACATGGTCAGACCGTGCGCCTGCGTATCATTGGTGCGAGCGAGATGATGCACCCGATGCACCTGCACGGCCACTACTTTAACATCGTTGCTGAGGATGGTCATACATTGCAGACGCCAATCCAGAAGGATACCGTTCAGGTCGCTCCTGGCGAGACCTACGATCTGACCTTCCAGGGCTGGGCACCTCCGGGTAGCATCTACCCCTTCCACTGCCATATTCTATCCCACCTGATGAACCCCGGACAGTCGGCAGATCAAATGGGTGGCCTTGTCTCCCTGATCGAGTACGACAAATAGACAGTCTGAATAATGGGGAGATGGCGGAAGAGGAAGCTGGCTAAGACAAGCGCCCCGGCTATCTTATATGGGGATGAGATAGCCGGGGCGCTTCTTTGTCATCTCAACAAGGACCGATATGGTATTGTATTTATTTAGAGGAAAGTAATGAAGGTGAATATTTATGACGAAGATAAAAGAGCATATTCCATCTGAAGAACTCCTTTTGCCGCCTGGAGCGAACGCTGTCAGAGGGACCGTCGCGGAGTTTGTCGCTCGCTATCAACTGGAGCCGGGACGCTCACATCCGTTGGGTGCTGTCCCTGATGAGGATGGTGTGAATTTCTGCATCTTTACTGAGCGAGCAACCGCGGTTACGCTGCTATTATTTGATCGATCCCATCTTGCTGAGCCTCTTTATACTATCGAACTTGATCCCATAAGGAATAAAACCTTTCATTTCTGGCATATCTATATTCGAGGCCTCAAACCCGGCATTCATTACGGTTATCGCGTCGATGGACCGAAAGATCTGACTCATTACGGAGACCGCTATAATCCCAACAAAGTATTGATCGATCCTTATGCGAGGGGCAATGACGATGCGCTCTGGAGGCGGGAAGATGCCTGTGGCGAGAAGGATAATCTTGCCACCTCGATGCGTAGCGTGGTGATTGATACCCGGGGCTATGATTGGGAAGGGGATCAGCCCTTGAAGCGACCGATGAGTGAGACGATCATCTATGAAATGCATGTGCGTGGCTTCACACAATCGTCTTCTTCCGGCTGTCGTCATCCCGGGACGTTTGCTGGAGTGATCGAGAAGATCCCGTATTTGCAAGAACTGGGCATTACAGCAGTGGAATTGATGCCGGTTTTCGACTTTGATGAGACCGAGATTAAGCAATACGCTCCTGATGGTAGGCCATTGATCAACTATTGGGGCTATGATCCGATCAGCTTCTTTTCCCCGCAAAGCTGCTATTGCCTCTCGCCTGAAGAGGGCAGACATATCACGGAGTTTCGCGATATGGTCAAGGCGCTGCATCAGGCTGGCATTGAGGTTATTTTGGACGTGGTGTTCAATCATACTGGCGAGGGCAATGATACCGGTCCTACGATCAATCTCAAAGGGCTGGCAAATAGCAGCTATTATCTGCTTTCTCCGCAGGATAAGCGATCCTATCTCAATTATTCGGGGTGTGGCAATACCATTAATGGCAACCATCCTATTACGGAAAAGCTGATTGTCGATGCGCTGGAATATTGGGTGATGGAAATGCATGTTGATGGTTTTCGTTTCGACGAGGCAGTGATTCTCTGCCGTGATGTCAACGGCGTGCCTATGGTTTATCCGCCAGTGATCTGGCAAATCGAGCTATCCGAAGTGCTGGCTGATACCAAGATTATCGCCGAAGCCTGGGATGCCGCTGGTCTCTATGCCGTTGGATATTTCCCAGGCTATCGTTGGAGCGAATGGAACGGGCGCTATCGCGACATCGTTCGGCGCTTTGTCAGAGGCGATCAGGGCTATATTGATGATGGTCGAACGATTGTTGGGAAAGTTGCCAGCGTGATAGCTGGGAGCGCGGATATTTTTCAGGCCGGTGGTGAACTACCCATCAATAGCGTCAACTTTGTCACCGCGCATGATGGTTTTACGCTGAACGATCTCGTTTCTTATAACGAGAAGCATAATGAGGCCAACGGAGAAGGCAATCGGGATGGCAACGATAATAATTTGAGCTGGAATTGCGGCGTCGAAGGAGATACCGATGATCCAGCGATTGAGGCGTTACGCACACGGCAGATCAAGAACTTTGCCGCGATTCTGCTGCTCTCTCTGGGCGTGCCTATGTTTGTGGCAGGCGATGAGGTGCGGCGGACGCAATATGGCAACAATAATGCGTATTGCCAGGACAACGAGGTGAGCTGGTTTGATTGGCGGCTGGTGCAGCAGTATCAGGGGATGCAGCGTTTTTTTCGTCAGATGATTGCCTTTCGCAAGAGCCATGCCAGCCTGCGCCGGAAAAGTTTCTTTGATGGCAAGTGGGTTAACGAGCGAGGATTTCCTGATATCATCTGGCACGGTTGCCTGTTGCATCATCCTGGTTGGTTTGACCCCAACTCGCACGTGCTGGCTTTTACCATTGGCGGCTTTGTGCTTGAAGATATGCAGGATGATACCGATATACACGTTATGCTGAATATGGATGGACAGGCGCTCGACTTTGAAATCCCGCGTCTAACGAGCAGGAGATGGTATCGAGTTGTGGATACTGCGCTACCATCTCCTGCTGATATTGCTGAAGACCCCGCCAACCCGGGAGAGGAAGCAAGCGTGGCTGGCAATGTGTATCATGTGATGAGCCATAGCGTTGTGGTGCTGATATCGCGTTGATGTTATTGTGTGCTTCACAGATCGAAGTAGCGGAATTTATTTGCTGTTTGCAGGTAAAATTCTTCCTGAGCTTCTATCATAAGTTTGTGAAGGACAACAACATCGGCGCGAGGAAGGCGCTCAACTGGTTGTAAACAAAGTCCCATGATGATGCGACCATTTTCTCTCACCTGTACATACCCGTTGCTGCGTGGCACCCGATACACACGCGAGGGGGCCAATGTGCTGGGAATGTCAACATAGCCGCGCCAGAACAATTGCCGCATTTCCTGCGGACTGAAAATCTCTCTCATGAGATGGGCAGCACGTCTTTCCGCTTGTGAGGTACTCCAGATATAGCGGGTAGTGATCCATGCTGCCAGAATGCAGGCCAGGACAACCAGGGTCCAACCCAGGAGTGTTGCGAGTGGCTGCACGTTTATCCTCCCACTACGCGAGGCACGATGAGAATCTGTTGTGCGGTAGGATCAAATTGATCGATGCGTTGAGTCGGTTTTCCTGGCTCAACACGGAACGCCGTCGCTCCTCTGGCCCGCGTCTCCGCGAAAATTCTTTCCGCTTCTCGAACAGCGGCGGTGGCTTCAGGATCATTCATTTGAAATTTTTGCTCGTCCCAAGTAAGACGGTCGTCACCCCGTTTGGACAGTACTCGTAATACGCCCATAACTGTTCTCCTTCGTCATTGTGCTGACGCCTGGGCCGTATCTGGCTGGCTGAGGTACTCTTTGGTCAGATAGCGGCTGTAAAGTCGAAAGAAGTAAGATTTCTATTAGCCTCTATTAAAGGACACGTTTTACCCGCATCAATGGTGACTCGTTGCTGAAAGCATAGAGCGCATTCAAGACAGGTTCTCTGCTGCTACGAGCAAGTTTTTCTCCAACACCACATCGATTGAGAGCGTTTTGTAGCCTACATCATCGAACAACACGAGGCCTGGACGAAGCTGGTCATAGCCAAATAATTGTTGTGCGACCGCCTGTATATGTGGTTTTCGTTTGCGTGGCTGCCTCATACTAGCTGGTATACCTTTGCCTTTTTACTAATGCTTGGTCTTCCCGCTGAGAGACTGGTTCGTGAGAAGGAGCATGCAATTATGGCACGGCCTGAGAGAGCCAAAGGTGACAGCCTGACGATCCCGGTTTCTGTTCACACCTGCCGCTTACGGGACGTGTCAATAGTAATAAATACTGAGAAACTGGATAGTGTAGAGATAGGAGCAAGTTATGAGCAAAACGCGGATGACTCCTGCAATGCTGGTTGGGGCTGGACTTGGCCTGGGATTGGTCGCCAATGCGTATCTGAAGCGACGCAATGCACTTTCTTTACAGGGACGAATCGTGCTGATTACGGGTGGTTCAAGTGGCCTTGGCCTTGCGCTGGGAAGGGAGTTCGCTCGTCAGGGAGCCTCGCTAGTTATTTGTGCTCGCGAAAGTGAGCCGCTGGAGATTGCTCGTCAACAACTGAGCGAAATGGGAGCCGAAGTGCTGGCGATTCCCTGTGATATTACTGAGCGACAACAGATACAGCGTATGATCGATCAAGTGGTAGAGCGTTTTGGGCATGTAGATGTGCTGGTCAATAATGCCGGGATTATCACTGTTGGGCCGATGGAGACCGTGACGGTGCAAGACTACGAGGAGACGATGCAGATCCACTTCTGGGGTATGGTCTATACTACGTTGGCCGTTTTGCCCCATATGCTGCCCCGTAAAAGTGGACGTATCGTTAATATTACCTCGATTGGCGGTAAAGTAAGCGTTCCTCATCTCCTGCCCTATAGTGCCAGCAAATTTGCGGCCGTTGGTTTCTCCGAGGGGTTGCACGCTGAACTGGCAAAAGAGGGTATTATTGTCTCTACCATTGTTCCTGGCCTGATGCGCACCGGCTCTCATGTGAATGCGTATATGAAGGGGCAGAAGGTAGAAGAGTATACGCTGTTCGGCATGCTGGCAACGCTGCCTATTACCTCCACCAGCGCCGAACATGCCGCGCGCCGCATCGTGCAGGCAACGCGATTGGGTGAGAGCGAGGTGATACTCACCGTTCAGGCGCAATTGCTGGCGCGTTTTCATGGTCTCTTCCCCGGGCTGACCAGTGCTGTCTTGAGTACAATCAATCGTACGTTGCCCTCAGCGGAAGGCACGGATATCGAACGTAGTATGGGGCGCGAAGAAAAAACTCCTCTCTCCAACTTTTTAACCTCGATGGGAGAGGCGGCCGCCAATCGCTATAACCAGTATGTGCGCCAGCTTTAATGTCCTGTGCACGTCCAAAATGCATCCACATCTCCCTCGTGCATGAGGGAGATGTGGATGATAGGGAGGAAGGATGGAAGGATTCTGGCCTCGTTGTATGCTTTCAACCTGGGTTAGATATTTGCGGATAAAATTACACAATCACCTGCCCACCGGTCAATTTTGTGAGATCAAGATGCAGCCAGAGTTCTCCATGCTTTCTTGTGAAGGCATGAATCGCCGGATTTTCGCGTGTGTCCAGAAAGATCACGTGTTTAGCGAACTGAGCGGACCATTCATAGCCTACGATGACTTCATTGCTGGCATCGCACGCATTCTTTATGCGCGTCAGATCAACATGGTTGCAGGTCTGGTCAAGCCCTATCGCAATCTCATGGATGTGGCGGTCGCTGCCGACATACACGATCTGTCGCGTCGAATCGGTCTCCCATGCATATGTTGCCAGGGCTGATCCATCGGTGAGTGGGGCGCTGCATAGACGTAGTACGCCTGCATATCTCCATTGATTGTCGTTTCCAGCCACCAGTTCGAAAAGATTGCCCCTATTATTGGTGTAAACGATTTGTCTGGTTTTGCCCTTTTCCCAGGCACAGGCCGCCAGCGCTCTACCGTCCGCGATGGGAGCATTTGTCAGTGCTGTAATATCCGAATGTTGCCACGCTTTTCCAACTTCTCTCATTAACTCGTGAATATGCCCGTCGCCGCTCATATAGACGATGTGCTGTGTGCCTCGTCCCTCCCAGATAAAACCGGCCAGGTGTGGACTTTCAGCGTTAGGTGCCCCTGTTTGCTCGGTCACGTTGGTATGGTGCCACACGCTGACAACCCCCGCCGCCAGTTCATGGATATGTCCATCGCGGCTTATATAGATAACATGTTTACTCCGACCGGCCTTCCATGCAAGACCAACGAGGGCGCGTCCATCAGCCGGGGGAGCGTCTGTCGCCTGCGTTATGTCGGCATAGTTCCAGACGTTGCCCTCTCGTTGTACTAATTCGTGAATATGACCGTTGCTGTCCATCGGGCTAACATAGGTAATTTGTCTGGTTTGTCCATCTGGCCATGCATAGCCTGCCAATATTGCTGATTCCAGCCGAGGACCACCTGCCAGAGCAGTAATGTCAGCATCGTGCCACATGCCATTTTCCCCCACCGTCATTTCGTGAATATGTCTATCGCCCGTTTGATATGCAACATGGGCCGTTCCTGCAAGCGTCCATTCGTAACCAACAATATTACTAGGCATACCGTTTTCTCCCTTATTTTTGCTCAGTTATTCTGCCGTCGTGTTCTCTCTTTTGCCATATCCACTACACGACAAACAATCTCTCGATGTTACATGTTGAAATACGGCAGGGAAGTCTTTGCCATGATGTTATCGTGATGGATGCGCGCGGTGGAGGATGGGTTCAGGCTGTGGCGCGTGTTTGGCAATAGAGCCGTTGCGCCTGGAATGGTGTTGTAGAACACCGGGAAACTTTTTCTAAAAATGGACGTGTACTATCAAGAGACAAAATGAAAGAGTAGGTCTGTAGTAGTGAAAGGTTAGAAATAACGCATAACTTTTCAGAAGAGATGCTATGAAGCATGAGGAGAAAATACTATGCAGCAAAATGAAGCAACTATGACCCCCAGGAGCATGCAGAACATATTGCCCATATGCTTTTGGAAGCTCAACAAGAATGCCGGGCCGACATAGCGCGCGTCAATGATCCGAAAGCGCAGGCTTTGTTCGAGACAGTGGCCGAAGTTCTGGGCGGGACGACGAAGGCGCTTACCGATTATAGCCAGCAAAGCGAACATATCTGGGAGCGGGCAGGTTATACGACTCGCCAGGCAACAAAGCCTCCAACTGTGAGCGATCTGGCTGTGGATGTTGATGCCTCTGAACCCCCGCCGCCAATTGAGAAGGTTTGATGCGTTTTCTGAAAGAAAACGCAGCGATACCTGTTGCGCCTGATACCTGCCAGGGCGTATCATAGAGGGCATATTCTTGCAAGCAGGAGAAGATTGTGACGGAACACTATCCAACAGATCGCGCCTCGCTGGAACGCGATAGCGACGTAGAGTTTTTTATTGCCAGCGGTCCTGGTGGACAACATCGCAACAAAGTAGAGACGGGCGTACGTCTGATGCACCGTCCAAGTGGAATAACGGTCACAGCAACCGAGCGGCGTTCTCAATATGCGAACCGCGAAAGAGCTTTTGAGCGCCTGGCCGAGCGCCTTCAGAAATTGCAGTATCGTAGAACTCCTCGCATTGCGACGCGCCCCGGCACAGCCAGCCGCGAACGCCGTTTACAGGCCAAACGTCGTAACAGCCTGCTCAAACAGTCGCGCACTACATCGGTCAATTCCCATGAGTAGTCTTTCTCGCCATGGAAAAGAGATAAAAAATAAGCCCCCTTGTAGAGAGAGATGGCAAGAGGGCTTTTCATGTTGCTGGTGGGGCTATCAGGCAGCAGTACTTGTCAGCAGCTTATCCAGCGTTTCTTTTTTGATCCTGTAGGCCTGTCTCTTGTTGACATGTGGCAGCACAACGGCCTCCAATGCGCCTATTTTCACCCAGCGACGTACCGTTGTTTCATCAACGCGAAGAATCTGGGCCACTTCTGAGACGGTTAAAAGATCATTCATCGCTTACCTCCTATATATGTATGTGGTGTCCTGCACAAACACCCCTGGTTTGCTTCCTCCCCAAATATTCTCTCCAGTATGAGGATATCTCTTCTAATACGTCTAAAAGGAGAAAAACGTTGCACGGTGTAATTACAATGAGATAGACATAGCAAGCTTATAACAGAAAGAATTTGTTCGTAGTTTATTAACCTGTTCTCTCTCTTCTGGTGGGTGGATGCGCCCTCTGACGTAGCTTGAGTCAGGCGCTATCACACATAAAAAAGAGAACAGTGGATGTAGCAGGCAACGGTACATCCACTGTTCTCTTTTTCGCCTGAGTGCTGACTCAAGCGCGTTCTTCATTCGCTTTCTAGCCCGAAAAAGTTTTTGCGCCAGATTCGTGCATAGGCTCTGGGGCATCCTACTGTTTGTGCCAGTTGCTCAACAGTTAGTAGCGTATTTTCGCGTAACAGTTCGTGTATCCGCTGTTTCGCGGTGCGCTTTTTCATTAATCGACGCTGATAAGCCTGTTGGGGCCATCTTGGTCTCTTCATATCTCACCACCCGTTTGTACAAGATCATTGTGAATAACGCTTCACCTTTATCTGGAGTAACTTTACAGCCCTCAATGGAGAAATGCAACTGTTTTGTTGAGTACAACTTGCAGTATCTATCCACTTCCTACAGTACAGATAATGTACAGATTATCTGTTGCTCGAATATATAGCGTGCAGGGTGCTGGATCTCTCCTTCCGGCCAAGCCGTTAGCGTTGATATCACTGGATTCATGCAAGAGTATAGCAGAAATTTTTTGCGCTGCCATTAGCAATATTAAGAGGTACTGGTTGGATCATCTTAAATGATCTGTCCATCACGCATATGAATGATGCGATTCGTGCGTTCTCCTATTTCTAATGCATGGGTTACGATGACAAATGTTTGCCCATGTTCGCTGTTGAAGCGGCAAAGCATGTCCATGATCTCCTTTGCCGTTTCGCTATCAAGGTTTCCCGTTGGCTCGTCGGCCCAGATGATAGCGGGATCGTTTGTTAAAGCGCGAGCGATGGTGACGCGCTGGCGTTGTCCTCCTGAAAGCTCTGCCGGACGGTGCCGTGAGCGGTCCGCCAGCCCGACCATATCCAGCATTTCCAGCGCACGCTTGCGCGCCTTGCGGCCTGGTACTCTGGAGATCAACATGGGAAGCTCGACGTTTTCAACGGCGGTGAGTGTGGGTAAGAGGTTGAAATCCTGAAAAATGAAGCCCATGTGTCGAGCGCGATAGGCCGTTCGTTTTTGATCGCCCAGATTGCGCAGGCTGTCCCCCTGGATCAAAACATCGCCATCATCAATAGTATCGAGTCCGGCGAGGCAGTTGAGTAGGGTTGTTTTGCCACAGCCGCTCGGACCCATAATTGCGACCATTTCCCCGGCTGTCACCGTTAGATCGACCCCCCGGAGCGCTTCCACACGTAATTGACCGCTGCGATAGAGTTTCTGGACGTTACGCGCTTCAATGATAAAAGGCTTTTGCATTGCTACGTTTTCCTGCTTTTTTAATAATGGAGCGCTTCGGTTGGCGTAATACGTCCCGCCTGCCATGCTGGAAGGAGTGCGGCCAGCAGTGAGGCGACAAGCGCAAAGCCAATGATTGTGCCGAGTTGTTCCCAGGGGACGCTGAATACCAGGCTGGTATTGAATTGCTCAAAGAAATCGACGGCAAAGATGTTGCGCGCCAGGATCAAACCCAGCCCGAGACCAAGCAGGCTGCCAATGCAGCCAACCAGAAAAGCCTCGCAGAGAAACGCGCTCTGGATCAGGCGGCGACCACTCCCCAGCGCCCGCAGCATGCCGATCTGCTGACGACGCTCTATCACCGCACGTGTCCCGATAATGGCCAGCGCCGCCACGCCAAGCAGTAGTACCATGCCTACCATGCCCAACAGTACATCGCTGATGAGGATGCGCGGTCCACGCTGTTGCCAGACGGCATCTTCGAGAACAGTTGTTTCTAAGCCGTGATCGAGAAATGCTGATCCCAGCGCGAGTGCCAATGCACGTTTATCCTGTCCCGGAGCCACTTTGAAATAGTATGCCTGCGTGTCTGGATGCTCAGGATCGACCGTTACGTTGCCATAGAGCGCATGATTCACATAGAGACCAAAGTGATTGCTATCACTATTATCAACGACGCCGATGATTGTTAGTTTCAGCGCTCGCTTCTGTTCGTCAGTGACCCAGACCGTTTGGGGAGAGAAGCTGGTGTCGCCCTGGTAGATGCCGTTCATGCTGAATGCATAATAGGAATCCAGCCCTGGAGGATCTTTGGGTGAGCCTGCCGCGTCGGGTGGTGGAGCGGTAGGATCGTAGACGGGTGGCAGATAGTTGGGAGGATAAGGGAGTGCGTCGTCATCGATCAGGGCGTAGTTTGGATGCGATTGGAGCGCCTGCCAGACAGCTTTGTCGCTGCTAAATCCCTTTGCTCTGCCAACAAGGTTCAGGCCATACCCCTGTAAAAAGCCGCCATCAACAACCTGTGTGGGGTAGATGCGCCATGCAGGAGCAGGAGCGTTAGGTTGGATGGCACCCGTGACCGTCGTTGTGCGCACACCAATGGCAGCAAATTTTTTAGGATCGATGCCACGACTGGCCAGTTCCGCGCGAATATCGGTGATTGGCTTAAAATAGCCGATAGCTTGAATATCGTAGCCGCCGGTTTGCACGTCAATGTTGGTATAGGTGTTTTGCATGGCGTTGGTGATAACGGACATGACAGTCATTGCAAAAATAACCAGGCTGAACATCAGCAAGGTCAGGCCAGTGCGAAAACGATGATGGAGCGGATACGACGAGGCTAGCCGTGCCGTTAAGTGCAGTCTGGGAAACCAGGAGCAGAGCTTGAGCAGTGGCACCACGATCAGTTCGGCGTTGGCAACCATAGCCCAGACTGCGCCGATGACCATCATACTGCCAGCAATGAAAAACACCTCAATGCCGCCTTCGAAACGGGGTAGGCCAAACTGAGCGAGCGTATCAAAGGGCAGTCCCCAGTAAGCCAGGATGCTCAGCCCCACCACAGCTGCGAAGATGCGATAGAGCAGTCGCTTTTTATCGATGCCAAATCGCAGCAGAATGCGCTCTACACCAGTCTTGAGGAGCAGCCCGCCGCCGAGCAGCAGCAGCGAGATGCCGAGCGAGAACGGCAGAATCTCTGTGTTCTGTAACCCGTACTGAACCAGCCAGTAGCCAGCCACTAGCGGCAATACTCCCACCATCACCAGGGTACGGATCAGCTCAAACAGCATCTCCGGCAACTGTTGCGCAACTATGCTGATGCGCTGAGTTGCCTTGATTGGTTGCCGCCAGCGCTTTGCAAGTCGTATAGTTATATCTGTTAATGTGGTGTGTGCTCGTTCGCTTTCTGGCAGATTGCGCAGGGCATCGACGATGGTCATGCGACTGACGAGCCAGGAAGAGATCGCCACCGAACCGAAAGTAAAGATAACGCCCAGGCAGTAGGCGATGACGAGACTGCGCGGCTGAAATGTCAACGTCAGTGGGAAGCCTATCTGTGATAGAACTGGTCCTAGATAGTAAATGAGCAGTGCCCCTACTGATATACCAACTGTTAGACCAATAAACGAAGCGATCAGATCGTAGATTGTTCCCTCGAAGAGAAACATCAGCACAAGATGGCCTCGCTGTACCCCTATCGCGCGTGCCATGCCCATTTCGGCCCGTCGTTCAGCTGCCAGCAGCACGAAAATGAGGAAGATCAACAGAAGGCCGATGGAGAGGGCAAAAAGGCAAAAGAGGGCAAAGATACGTGCGAAAATGTCCTGCGCCTGCTGCGAAGCCTGGACACTATCAGCTTTGGCTTGACGAACAAGCAAGCCTCCTGGCAGCCCCTCTTCAATCGCCTCAGTTACGCGATCCGAGAGGCCCACGCCTTTGATGCCGCCACCACCGCGATTGGCAATATAGACCTGGGTGATATCGTCGTGACGATGTTCTATAGCGCGAAACGTGCTGGCAGGCGTCAGGATAGACGGTTTGGTGCCAGCCAGCCCTCCATTTGCCACGATACCCTGCACATGGAGCGTGTAGCGTTGTCCTCGCCAGCGCTGAGCATAGAGATAAAGTGTATCACCAGTACGAGCGTTCAGCAATTGAGCAAGCATGCTATTGAGGTAGACCTCGTTCTGTTCGAGGCTGGCAATGCGCAGGCGTTGTGTGCCATTGACCTGTTGCATGCCGCCAAAGCCGGTCTCGCTATTGGGGATTATCCCCAGCCCCGTTACTTTCGAGCGCACCTGACGCGAGGTAACATCAGCGATCAGCAGATCGTTTTCGACCATTGCTGCACCTACCGCCGCGATATCAGGATTCCGCTTCGCGTGATTGGCTAATCGATAGTAGACAAAATCATCGAAGAACGGGCTGCGACTCCCCTCCACTATCTCATCCACATCTCCCAGATTGTCAACCGTCACGCTCTGCACTGTTCCATTGACCACATCGCCTGTCGCAAGCGTACTTGAAAGGAGCGTCGTTGAAAGCATGAGCGCGAAGACGATCAGCACCATTTGCAGGCGACGGCGGGGGATATTGCGCACCCCGATGGTAAAAAATATGCGCTGGGTGCAGGCCATAACCGCTACGCTCACAATAATGATCACTGTGGCGACTGCAAGTATGACGCTGAGCGTATCCAGTGGAATGCCGAAGAGTTGTTGCATAGCTCCTTGCTCAGTTGATATATTTTGCTGTCTGTAACGCTTCGTAGAAGATCAGGGCCAACTGTTCGTAACCCAATCTTGTTGGATGCAAACCATCATCACTAATATATTCGGGATGATGTTGCAGATCGTAGCGCTCTTGTGAAAGATCGATCAGGATAGTGTGGTGTTGCCTGGCTGCGGCCGCGATGACTGTATTGTAGGCAAGTATGCTTTGCTGTAGCGCCTGCGGATCTGCGGCTGCCTGTTTTGCGAAATGGGGTAGCAGCGTCAGATCTGGCACGTTCGCTATAGCAATGTGTACCTGTGGATTGTTTGCTTGTAGACGCTGTAATAGCATATCCAGATCACGAGCATAGCTTTGTACCGGCACATTGTCGGCCAGATCGTTGACGGCGAGCCAGATTGTGACCAGATCGGGATGCGCATCCAGCGCCACCGGGAGTTCACTGGTGAGTGCATCATGCAGGTGCATCGATGGGATGCCTAAATTGATGAGATGGTAGCGCGGACCGAGTTTTCCAGCCAGATCGGTAGCCCAGTTCTGGTTATATGGATCGCTGCTGCCGAAGCCGAACGTATCAGAAGCACCTATCGCCACATAGGTAAGTTGGTGTCGGGTTTGCGGTGTTGCATCTCGCTTGTTAGTGGTCTGCGCTGGCAGCAGGCCACAGCCGCTCAAGAAGCATAGCAATAGCGTTAAAAGTAGCACTCCGTAGCGCATAGGGCGATGGTATTGCGAATATTCTACTTTTCCTTGCCTGCGCACCGCCATGATCTCGTCGCATTTCTAGTGGCTATCAATGGTTGTCACTGTATGTCATAATCGCTGAAATTATATCATAAGATATCGGGGCTATGGAATACGTTTGCGCGTGTGCAGCGGGAGAGCATAGCCTGAATGGTCTCCCGCATTGGGAGTATCATAGCGGTCGCAGGCTGAGAGTGATAAAACCGAAGTGTTTGTTAAAAGCGCAACAGCATATTCACCGAGTTACTTCCTACCCGATTTGTAACGGCATCTGTTGTGCGAAAGCCCACGCGTTCATAGAGATAGCGAGCGGGATTATTTGTACGCACGCTGAGCACGATGGCGGGATAGACCTGCCTGGCCTCCGCAATCAGACGGGTGAGCAACTGGGTGCCTATGCCCAGGCTGGTATAATCGGGGAGTAGCGCTATGGCCAGCTCCGGCGTCTGATCGTCGATATAGCTGATCGTCTTCTTCTCGCCGATGAGTAAACGTAACCAGGCTGCGCCTATTGGCTGGTGATGTTCTGAATGAAGGGCTAGCAGACCCATATCGGTTGGGAGTCCCCATGCTTCGACATATTTGTTCAGATCGGGATTGGTCTTTGCAGGTTCGGGAGAGGTCGCGCCGTCTTCCTGCATACGCGCGGCATAATAGAGCATCTGCCAGAGAAATGGCTCGTCATCTTTTACCAGTGGGCGGGTGATTACGTTCATTGTGCCTCCATGAGCGGTTGTTGTTGTGTCATAGTGCTAATAGTAGCATGATTGTTGGGGGCGGACAAACCTCTTCGTGCCGCGTTGTGCAAGGGGAGAGTGTATCGTTTGTCGATGGTGAAACGTGTCCCGTGATGGAAAACAGAACGCATGTCCTGTCGTAACTTATGTTTTACGTTACATGTTAGAAGGTGAACTATTATGGCAAATCAGCAGCAGGTAGAGTTATTGAAGCAGGGGATTGCGAACTGGAACACGTGGAGGAAGGAACATCCTGAAACCGAGCCTGATCTCAACGAGGCCGATCTCACTGGAGTTATTCTCAATGGAGCTGACTTTGTGCGTGCCAACTTGAGCGGTGCGAAGTTGAGCGCGGTAGATCTGACAGGAGCGGATTTGAGCGGCTCCAATCTGGTTGGGGCTAATTTTGATAACGCCATCTTGCACGCTGCCAATCTGACGAGAGCGGATTTAAGCGGTGCCAGCCTGCAAAAAACTGATCTGACGGAAGCAGTATTGAAAGATGCGATGCTTCTTGATGCCAACCTGCAAGACGCGGATCTGGCTGGTGCGAACCTGGGGGATGCCGATGTGACCAATGCATTGTTCAAAGTTGCTAATTTGAAGGGAACGCTGATCACGGCGGAGCAGTTGAAAAAGACGAGACCTCCCGAAGATATCCCCTATTTTCAGGGAGTATCCTGGGAGGGTGTTATTGATAAGCCATAGATATGTGTCTATGAATCGTTGTACTTTTTTCTGAAGGCACGGATAGAGAAGAAGATCAGGACGCCGCTCACGAGAAAGAGGACGCCGTCAAACAGGTAGGCGATGGCCTCGACGTTGAGATAGGCGTCCGAAAATATACGAACCAGCCCGATTACGAAGAAGATGCAAGCCAATACTACGAGGGACAGACAAATAATGTGCGGCAATGATGACGTTCGGCTGGTCATTAAAAGCCTCCTTCTGGCGAAAAGTGTTCTACTATTGAGACGCAGGAGACGGGACGCAAATAAAGTTTGCCAACCATACTGTGATCATACTAACTATAGTGGATGAGTGGTAGTGCTGCATGCAGATGAGGAAGCCACAAGTTCTGCTTGATTTTGCGTGGCTTCTATGTTACTCTTATTTGAAAGAATTACCAGGAGGTACAATACATGGCAATCAGTATCTTTTCCTCTGTTTTGAGCAATAGCAAGGCATTGCTCATCTGAGTGTATCCTGGGGTTCAACTGAATAACTGGCTCTTCCTGTCATATTTTCGGCACATTTTGCCGGTGATATATGACTGTAATGTATCGTTTCCGCGATATGTGATATCCCCTCATCCAATCCTTCAGTTTCTTTAACTACAGGGCGCTCAGTCTCGTGACTTCATTGTAATGTTTTCGTCGTGAGGAACGTTGCCCTATGGCTTGCCGATATTCTCTTCAGCAGCTATGAGTATATGTCCTCATGGCTGCTGTTTGTTGTTGTGGAGTATATCCCCTTTAGAGGCAAGATCTCTTCTCACAAACAGTGTGTTCACAAGCAAGGTGGAACTGCATGGCATTTTCAGAAAAACAAGATTTGCAGGCCAATGAACATTTAGAAGGAGTATATGCTGTGAACGATACTATTGACTACGATCTCGATGACGAACAAGAGTCTTTTGTAAAGATAAAAACGAAACGTCATGCCTCATCCGGTACAAAGCCGACGAAGAAAGCCAGCTATGAAAGTAACGCTGATGTTCAGCGCTGGTTAAAGTCTCAGACAAGCGAAGATAGTGAGGTGAAACCCGCCTTTCATCCAACATTTCTTGCCTCTCAGCGCGATGCCTCCTGGGTTCTCTCTTCACTTTCTCAGTTCTATGAAGAGGATCTTATCACGGATGTTGTACACATGGTTAAGAGCGGTAAGGAAGCCTCTGTGTACTGTTGCACTGCTCACCCTTCCACCGGGAAAGAGTATCTGGCAGCAAAAGTCTATCGACCTCGTATGTTCCGTAGTTTGCGGAATGATGCTATCTACCGTGAAAGCAGGATACAGCACGGTGGCGAGGGACAGACTATTCGTGGTAATCGAGGGCGACGTGGGCTGATGCGTAAAAATGAGCAGGGGCGTGCGTTGCAGATTTCATCCTGGATTGAGTATGAATTTGAAACACAACGCCAGCTCTACCAGCGTGGCGCTCGTGTGCCGGAACCGATCTCTCAGATTGGTAATGCCGTGTTGATGGAGTATATTGGAGCCGTCAACGAGCCTGCGCCGCTCTTGCGTGAGGTTGTTCTGGACAAAGAGGAGGCTCCGTTACTCTTTGAGAGCATTATGCATGACATAGAGGTGTGTCTTGCCTGCGACCGCATACACGGTGATCTCTCGGCATATAATATACTCTACTGGCAGGGTTCCGTGACGCTCATTGACTTTGCCCAGGCTGTTGATCCAGGTCACAACTCGGAGGCGGCTTTTGCGCTCTTCCTGCGCGATATCGAGCGTGTCTGCTACTACTTTGCTCGTTATGGCGTTGCAGCTAATCCTGTGGTGCTAGCGACGGAGATATGGACGCGCTATATGGGACCGATTGAAGCGTATTCGTAGTGTTTGTGGTGATGGGGCAATGGAAAAACTATAATCTTCTTTGTCCCATCTACAACCAAATTGTAGAGAACGAGGGAAGATGATACAATCGTGCAGTGCATAAAAGATAAACTCTCAAGGAGGAGTACTGCCAATGGAGACATCGGAGCCTTCAAACCATCCTCTTGTGCTGTTTAATCCCACCGCGAATCGGGGCAATATGGCTGCTCATCGTGCCGTTATGCAGAGTCGCCTGGCTCAGGAGCAGGTAGAATATGTTGAAACAAGCGTTGCTGGGGAGGCTAGAGAACGTGCGATGCAGGCGGCCAGCGCTGGGCGAGCGATCATTGTTGTTGGTGGAGATGGCACCGTGAATGAGGTCGTGAACGGAATTTTAACAGCAGCAGCCGCTGCTGAGAGGCGTGTTCCTCTGGGGATTGTCCCGGCGGGTTCTGGTAATGATTTTGCCTGTAATACGCTTGGCCTTTCGCGCGATCCTCTTGTGGCATTGGAACGCGCTCTACATGGCGATATAATAGAGATCGATGTTGGGACAGTCAATGGCCTGTATTTCGTGAATTCATTCAGTGTTGGCCTGGATGCCGATATTGCTGCGACCGCGAATCGGCTGAAAAAGATTCCCTTTATGAGTGGGGCCAGGCTTTATTATGGCTCCTCATTGTCTCGATTGCTCTTTGGCTATCACCGTTGCCCCTGGCTGACCTTTCATCTGGATGGTGCTGATGTCTACAAACAGACTGAGCCTCACCACTATGTCCTGCTGGCAGTAACGAACGGACCGGCATATGGGGCTGGTTTTCGTATCAATCCCGCTGCAAATCCCAGCGACGGCCTGCTCGATGTGTGCGCTATCTCATATGCACCCCTGTTGCGGGCACTCAAGTTATTGCCCGTCGTGCAGAGAGGCGAGCATGGGGAGGAACCAGAAGTTGCGTTTTATCGCGCAAAAACCGTCTATATTGAGAGTCGGCGACCGGTGATGATGGGTGTGGATGGCGAAACCTCCAGCGCGAGCCGCTTTGATGTACAGCTCTTGCCGGGAGCGTTATCTGTGAGAATATAACACTCCATAAGCGCCTATCTATGATGTATTGCTATGCTCCCCCTTATTTGTTTTTCGCAATAAATGCTGATGGGCAAAGTGGAACCAGCGTGCAGCGTTCGCATTGCGGGTTACGGGCATAGCAGACTGCTCGACCGTGAAAGATGAGGAGATGTGAGAGGTCGAGCCAGTCCTGTTGAGGGATGATACGCATCAGGTCTTTCTCGACTTTTACGGGATCTTCGTTGCTGGTCCAGCCAAAGCGCCGGGAAAGGCGTCCGATATGTGTATCGACCACAAATCCCTCCACGATCCCAAAGGCATTGCCTAGAACCACATTTGCGGTTTTGCGCGCTACCCCGGCCAGGCTGACTAATCCCTCCATTGTGCGTGGTACTTCTCCGCCGTACTCTGTAATGATGCGCTGGCAGGCGGTCCGAATATTTTTGGCCTTGTTGCGGTAGAAGCCGATTGAGCGGATATCTTGCTCCAACTCCTCCTGTTTCGCCGTTGCATAGTCTTCGACCGTACGATATTTCTTGAAGAGCTGTTGTGTCACAATATTCACGCGCTCGTCGGTGCATTGGGCCGAGAGCTGTGTTGCTACGAGGAGTTCCAGGGGATTCAAGTAGTTGAGCGAGCATTTTGCATCAGGATAGAGACGACGTAGCTCACTAATAATAGCATGTACTTGCTCTGGCGATCCCGTCTCTGGCCCCGTATAAACTGTTGATACTGTACCTTCCATAAGCTTTTGTGTCGTCTCACTTCCAGATTCTTAATGAAGTTAATTTAAAGATGCTGAATAGCGTATTGCTCGCTATGTCCTTTCGCTTGCCTTGACAGAATCTTGGCAATCAACTCGTCCTTTTTGATTCTCCCAGTATACGATACATGTAGTTCGGTCGCAATCTTTTTCAGTTGTGGCACAGTCTTGCTTTGTAAATCTTCCGCCGTGATGCTGTTAGAGACCGGGGTTGGCTCTGGAGACGATATGGATAGTGCTGGCAACTGGACGGTTTCGGGCAACTGGCCCAGTTGTTTGCACTCGACGTTGGGCATACGACGTAGGACCAGGACCACGTTTGCAAGCAGATCAGCCAGCTCATGTGTTTTCATTTGTTCCAATTGTGCTACTGTGAAACGTGTATTCATGCTTCTCTTCTCCTTCTACCTTTAGCTGCGTTTCAGTGAACGAATATGATGAATGCGGCTGATAAACTCTCCTGCCAGAGCCTTAAATTGGTCCTGCAATTTAATCTCTGATCCTTTGGGGAGAGAGATTGCGCTGATCGGTAGACGATTATCGGCGGCGTTTGCCACCAGGATGCTATCGCTGATCGTGTGTTTGAAGACGTGGCCGGGATAGTCGCTGCGCACCTGCTCGCAATATGCTGCATGGAGCAGGACATTGGCTCTTATGCGCGTAAGGATGATCCCTCCCAGCACAGGGCCAGACATCGCATGATGGGACGTGGTTGGTGCAAATAATTTATTGATTGAGCGCTGAAGCAGGCCGATGCCATAGGTCGAGAGAAAATCTGGCACCGTTGGAACCACGTATGCGTCGCTTGCCCATAAGCTATTTTTTGTGACTGGATTGAAATTAGAGGGGCAGTCGCAGATGATGTAATCATACTGATCGCGCACCTGTTCAAGAGCGTCGCGTAGAATGGCATGGCCGATAAAATCGGTCAGTCGTAGATCTACATCTACCAGTTCAGGACTCGAAGGGAGTAGATCAAAGCCAAAGACAGCAGCTTTCGTCTGGAGTACGTCGCGGACGATTGCGTCCTGAATTGGGAAGCCTTTGCCTCGCTGCTCAAAAAGATCATATGTTGTCCCTTTGCTCTCTTTCCAGAGCTTCCAGTTTTCCTGTTCCATAACGAAGAAGGTTGAACTGGCCTGGGGATCAAGATCGATCAACAGCGTGCGACGGCCATAGTGTCGAGCCAGAGCTGTTGCGATCTCAATCGAGCAAGAGGTTTTGCCGACCTGCGCAAATTTCCAGCTTTTTCGATCCATCTCCTCTCATTGCAGTGCTGCGAAGCATTATGATGAAAAGATAGGTTTTGGCAACAGAAAAGGATGGACGGTGCCGTTTATCAGATCGTTGTATCGGCAGGAAATCATTTACCTGCTGATAGAGTTTGCAGGTAACGAGCCTTTTTAAAGGGAAGTTAGAAGCTAACTTGTAAAGGCGAGCTATCGAATGTACTACCGTTATTCAGAAAAATATAGTCTCGATTTCCAGAACTAAAGTGGACAGTGATAACCATATCAGGTTTACCGTCGTTGTTTGTATCACGGAAGGTGAGGGTAGCAGGTGTTGTATCTTCATTCATAGGGATAGCTGTTGAATAAATCACGATCTTCCGGGCGTCTCCTCCTTCAAGTTCACAGACAACAATCTGCCGGCGATAATTCGTAACAATGAAATGGCTGGGACGGTTACTCTGCTCGTTATGACCTACCCAGGCATCAGTCTGAAATGTACGAGGCGTTCCATACCGAAGGTCATTATACCGATCTATCCCCCATGCTAAGGTAAAAGAGCCAATCACCCACACTATCATAGTGGCAAACATGCCTGCACCTAAGAAAATTAGCCATGTCTGTGATGTAGTGCGGCTTCTTTTTGCCTGCCGTCTCACTCTGGGTGAAGGAGCATTGCTATCTGATTCTGAGGAGGCAATCGAATGCTCAGAATCAGATCGAGGAGGCAAAATGGTATCAGAGGGTGGAAGAGATCGATGGGATACGGAAGCTCGCACACGACTGGAAGACGAAGACACTTGTGGCTGTCTCGTTAGGTCAGGGGATGTGGGAAACCGCGGTTGGATACGTATGGTATGCTTAGGAAATTGTGGCGCATGAAGCGGTTTGTGACGGGAACCACTTTTTACTCCCTCCAGGAGCTTCTCTTTTGCTTCCTGTTCATCGCATCCAATCAGGTTAATGTCAACGAGAGATCCCAATAAACCTTCTGGTTCACAGGTATGTACACGTACTGGAATAAGTAGCTCCTGGACTCCGTTGGGATCATTTCTAAAGGTTGCAGCCCATTCTGCCTGACTAAAAGACGCATTGGAAGAGTTGGAAGAAAGAACCAGGATTGTACGTTTTGCTTCTTGGGATGCCTTCTGGACCTGTAAGACAAAATTCGAGCCAGGCCGAAAATCCCAGTCTCGCATGATTACATGATATCCAGCATCTTCTAAGTGCCAAGCGATCCACTCAGCCCATTCCCGGTCAACGTGATTATAGCTGATAAAAAAATCTTTGGAGCTGTTACGAGCCATAGACACTGTTCTCCCTCTACTAAGATTAACGCTCCAAACGCTATAATTTAAAAATATACAGATAAAATCTATCATATATTAGTCACAGCTACATGCCAGATTACTGCCATTGCTGGAAATAAATAATAGAGAAGCGCTTGACTTTGGGAAGAAGGCATCCTGAGAGAAATTTTGATATTCTCTCGTAGAGAGGTTTTGGTAAATCCTTGATTAATTTGAATGAGTTCTTCTCGGCTTCAGCAGTGTTGAGAAGCCTTCTGGGAGAAAGATAGGTGGCCTCCTGTTACCAGAGAGGGAATAGACCGCTAAGATGAAAGCATTCATATACCCATGAACCAGAGAGTAGTCTTTGATGCATTCTATGAAAAGAAATCCAGACTTTTTTGAAAAGCGCCTGACACCACGTCTGTTTGATTAGAGACGCTTCTTTGCTGTTCACCCTCTGAAGAACACAATGAGAACGCGCTGCCAGTTGAGAGTGCAGAAGGATGTCCTTCTCTCTGCCTGTTTTTGATGACAACGCCTTTCTTTCGATGTATACTCTCAACGTGTATAGAGAAGATCCAGGAGGAATGCCATGTCGTTTGAAGTCTTTATCTCCTATTCCCATAAAGACAAAAAGCAGCGCGAGAAGCTGGCAACCCATTTAAGTAATTTGAGGAATCAAAAAATTATTGCGGACTGGTATGATGGAGACATCGTCCCAGGCACGCCGTGGGAAGAGCAGATCGTTACTCACCTCGATTCAGCTCAAATTATCCTTTTACTCATTAGCGCTGATTTTATGGCCTCTTCGTTTTGCTATAGTGTAGAGCTGCAACGTGCGCTCAAACGCCATGAGCGTCATGAAGCGCGGGTGATCCCGATCATTCTGCGTCCTACTGATTGGGAGGGAGCGCCCTTTGCGAAGGTGCAAGTGCTGCCTGATGAAGCCAAACCGGTGAGCCGGTGGCCTTCCTCCGATGAGGCGTACAGGAATGTGGTGAAAGGGATTCGCCGAGCGATAAACGATTTACAAGCCAGGAATGCAGCAAACCCTTAATGCCCCCATCAACCTCTTCAGACACCACCTTGATGGGGGAACAGCAGGTGTCACACTGGCAGGTGCCTTTCGAGCGCAACCCTTATTTTACGGGCCGTGAGACGCTGCTGCTGCACGTACACGATCTCTTGAACGCGCAAAAGCCCACGACTGCTCATCGGCCAGTGGTGTTAAGTGGACTGGGAGGTATTGGCAAGACGCAATTGGCTCTGGAGTATGCCTATCGCTATCGGGAGGAATACTCCTCGGTGTTCTGGTTGCAAGCCGATACTCATGAGCTATTGGTGACTAATCTAGTCACGCTGGCCCAGTTCTTGGATTTGCCTACAAAAGATGATGTCGATCAGACGATGACGCTCGCAGCCGTCAAGCGCTGGATGCAGACACACACCCATTGGTTTTGCATCCTGGATAATGTGCAAGATCTGGAAAAGACGCGCCTACTGCTGCCGTCAGGCATCCAGGGTCACGTCCTCTTCACCGCTCGCTCGATGATGAGCAATAATCTGTTGCTCAAAGTGGAGCCTGGCACTCTGGAGCCAGAAGAGGCGGTTCAGCTCTTGTTACGCCGGGGTGGGCAACTTGCTGAGGGGGTTGCTCTCGATGTGCTTGATGAACGAACCCGTCAACTGGCAACAAGGATTGCCAACGAGTTGCTTGGGAAACTGCCTCTAGCCCTTGATCAAGCAGGTGCGTATATAGAGAGAACGCAGTGTGGTCTGGAGGGCTATATCGAGCGGTATCAACAGAGACGCACGCGCTTGTTACAAGAACGGGGCAGTGTGAGTCCTGAGCATCCTGATTCGGTGGCCGCCACCTGGTCTCTCTCCTTTATCGAGGTCGAGCAGACCAATGCCGCCGCAGCCGATCTTCTGCGCTTGTGTGCCTTTTTGCATCCCGATGCGATCCTAGAGAAACTCATCACTGAGGGCGTAGAAGAACTCACGCCTGCCTTGCAGCCGCTTGCCGAGAATCTCTTTGCTCGTGATGAAGCGATGGAGGTGTTGTTTACCTATTCTCTTCTTTACCGCAATGCTGTCGAGAAAACGCTCAGTATCCATCGACTAGTGCAAGTAGTCCTCAAAGAGAGCCTGGAAGAATCTGTCCAACGAGAGTGGGCAGAGCGCACGGTGTGCCTCGTCAATCGCGTTTTTCCTGAGAGTTCCTCTCAGACTTGGCAGCGCTGCCAACAACTGCTGGCTCATGCCCAAGTGTGTGCCGAGTCAATCGAGTACTACCGCATGGTGACACCAGAAGCTCTTCGGTTATTGGATGTCACGGGCCACTACCTTCATGATCGAGGACATTATCACGATGCAGAGGTCATGTTGCAGCAGTTACTTGCAATACAGGAGCAGTTGGGCGAAAAAGATCAGCTTGCTGTTGCCCATACGCTCAATACATTGGGAGAGCTTGCTCGGCTGCAAGGCAAATATCAGGAAGCACAATCGCTCTATGAGCGTGCATTGATCCTTCGTGAAAAGATGTTGGGGTCACACCATCCTGATGTGGCAACCAGCCTGAATCATTTGGCACGTTCCTATCATCACTTTGCTCGGTATGCGCAAGCCGAGACATTGTATCAGCACGCGCTAACAATACGTGGACAAGTCTTAGGAGTGGCACACCCGGATGTGGCTCATAGTTTGAATGATTTGGCAGAACTTTATCGTGAGCAAGGGAAGTATCAGGAGGCGCGGCCGCTTTATGAGCGTGCGCTGATGATACGTGAGCAAGTGTTGGGACCAGAGCATCCCGACACGGCAACGAGTCTAGGCAACCTGGCAGGTCTCTGTAGGGAGCAAGGCCGGTACGAGGAGGCGTTGCCGCTCTGTGAGCGTGCCCAGGCGATCTATGAGCAAGTATTGGGTGCAGAGCATCCCGACACGGCAATGGGTCTAAACAACCTAGCGGAACTCTATGCAGAGCAAGGTAAGCACGAGGAGGCGTTGCCGCTCTTTCAGCGCTCACTGACAATATGCGAGGAGGCGTTGGGACCAGAGCATCCCAGCACGGCAATGAGTCTAAACAATCTGGCAGGTCTCTATGAAGCGCAAGGGAAAAGGGATCAGGCGATCAGGCTATATAAACGAAGTCTGGCAATTGGCGAAAAAGTGTTGGGAGCGAAACATCCGGATATTGTCTTTAGCCTCAATAATCTTGCCTTAGCCTATAGCAATCAAAGTAATTTTAAATATGCTGAACCCCTCTTTCAAAGAGCTTTACGCATCATCATTGAGGCGCTAGGGCCAGAACATCCAACGACTGTAAAGATTTTACTAAACTATGCACTCATGTTGAGAAAAGCCAAACGGAACAGAAAAGCCGATGAAATGGAGGCACGAGCTAAAGCCATTCAAGACCTACAAGAAGATCAGAGGCATCTCAGAGAGGGGGAAGAGACGGCGTGAGACGGGGAAAGGGTTCATGAACACGAGACAACTTTTGTACATCGATCGCTTCGACGACGAGTATAGTATCTGCTTCTTTAATATAGGCAGACAAAACATGTTTCTACGATCTGCCCTCTTGATGGATGAAGTTGTTTCTGGTGACTTCTAAGCGCAGGTCGGTTTGCCAACGCCTCCCTTGAAGTTGATAATGGTAACAACCTGTGCCATATACTCTGCCGCCTGCGGAAAGATAATAAGCAAATTTATTCCTAATGAGAGAATATTATGGCGAAAGCGGAGAAAAATGTCAAGTCGAGAGGAAGATAGTATAAGAAGTTTATGTGTAGGTAGGGAGCAAAAGACTCTGCTTCCTACCTGTCTATTATTGTACGCTTATGAAGCATTTTCCTACAAGGAATAACCTCATTTAACGACGTTCGCGTTGTGCTTGTAACAAAGTTCGCAATGCATCCGCTTGACCACGATTCCAGGCGGCAGAGCGTACCTCTGGACCAACGATGGGTAAGGAGCTTTTTTCTCGGATCTGAGCTGCTCGTTCGCGCTGCATGATTTCATGCACAAGTTGTCGATCCGTCGTTTTCCAACCACGCAACCTGGCCTGTTTAGCAAACCACATGATACGCGAAAAACCGGCATGGTAGTCCCGCTCTGCTGTGTTATTTCGTGGCGTGTTTCCCATTTCAGATGCCTCTCGTCCATGATACTAAGTGGAAAGAAACTCATACGTAGCTTCTTTGAGTATGTCAGAAATTGAGGGTGGCGTCAAGTATAAATATAAATAAATATCGTTTTTGCTGGAAAGCAATCTATAAATCTGTTTTATGTTTAAAAATACAATAAAACTATAAAAATAATAAGATTGTGAGGATATTTTCCCATATAGGCTTGCTGTTTGCTGCGGAATATCATTGGATTAGCTTGAACGTGGCAAAAAATACATCAAACTTCCCGGCTCAACCGTAATTACTATGTGTTGTTTTGTCGCCCATTTCGTCATTGCTACGTACATACAATGAGAAGAGGGAGACGGATAGTTTGCTCTTACTCGCAAACATGGCTATAATTCAAAGTAGATGTGTAGTGAGTTTTCGCTGGAGACGAGACTTACTGTACCAGGGAAGGACAGAGAGCGTGGCTAATAACAAACGCAAGTATTCAGATGAAGATGAAGAAGAGCAGGAACGATTAAAGAGAGAAGCGCTTGCCAGCCTCTTACGTAAAACGGATCGTCCGATGACACTGCGTGAGATAGGGGCGAGTGCAGTCAAGAATTTGCCTGCGAATATTGGTATGGTGCAGGGTTTGATGAACGCTGTCAATTGGCGTCAGGCTCAGCAAGAGGTGCTTCAGGGGTTGAATAATACTGTTGTGGTTGTTGGGCAGCCAAACACGGGAAAGAGTACTCTCTTTAACAAAATTAAGGGACAAAATCTCTCTCCTGTTTCTCCACAGGTAGGCACGACCCGCACGCTTGTACGCACCGATTTCGGTCCTTTCACGCTGGTTGATACCCCTGGACATCTGCCTGATGTCATGGAAAGCGGCATGGACCAGGCCAGCGTGATCGTGTTTCTCATTGATGCGTCACGAGGGTTACAGGAGGAAGATCGTGCGCTGTATGGCCTCATTAAGAGCATGAAGAAGCCGGTCATCATAGCGGTGAACAAGGTTGATGCTCTCAAAGGCGGCGAGAGCGGCGATCAGTTCGCAACAGAGGTAGCGGTACTACTAGAGGCTCCTGGCGTCATCCCCATCTCGGCCAAAACCGGCGAGAATGTTGCTGAAGAGCTGATTCCTGCCATTATCCATGCCAGCCCGGAAGCTGCTCTCGCTATTGGACGCGAGCTGCCGACGTATCGCCGTGAAGCTGCTCAACGTATTATTCGGAACTCAACACTGGTTAATCTTGCCGCCGGTATGGAGCCGATTCCTTTCATTGATATTCCGATTGTGCTCGGTACTCAGGTTCGTCTGGTGCTGCGCCTAGCCGCTCTCTATGGAGAACCTTTGGATACTGCCGATGCGATGAAGCATGCACGCGAATTGATTGCAACGATGTTGAGTGGATTGGGCCTGCGCTTTCTGGCGCAACAGGCCGCAAAAGCCGTTCCGTTTGGAGGCGATTTTATCGCGGGTGCAATTGCAGGGGCCGCTACATGGTCGATCGGCGAGGTCGCGCTGGAATATTATGAGGGCGGCAGGCGTATTAACCCTGCTCGTCTCAAACTGCTTTACCATGAATTTTATCAGCGTTTCCGCAGAGGGAACGGGTTGAAAGAGTTGCGTGATGCGTCCTCAACGTCGTTTAATGGGAAAAATGGAGCGGCTTTGTTGGATGGACCTCAACAAGAGAAACTAGAAGAAGGGACGGCATAAACTCATCAATGCTCTTCCCATATGAACATTATGAGACATTGGCTGAGCCTCTCACCGTCTATTATCCGGCTGGTGAGGAGGCTCGCGCTCGTTGGGCGTATCAGACTATTGAGAAGGCCGGACAAGCCCTGACGCAATTGTTGGGCCAACCTATGCCTGAGCTAGAGATAGTGCTGGTTGCTCCTGCTGATTGGTCCCTGGCCCCTCATGATGAGGAGGCCGATCAGGATGAATATCCCCATCCTTACTGGACGGAGGCGACCACTCCTCCCAGCATTGTGATCCCTGCTGAAGTTGATCTTATCTTTGGTGAGATGACGCAAGAGAAGCTGGCTTATATGTTGTACCACGAGTTGACACTGGCCTTTGTGGAGGCTGATTTGCGTCCCTGGCCGGAAGAATATCCCCTGTGGGCCGACGAGTGGCAGCTCAAATTTGCCGCTTTATGGCTCTCTCAATGCCTCGATCATGTGCAGGGCGTGGTGAATAAGGATCTCCACGAGCAGTATGCTGAAATCTTTGAGCCAGAGCCGGACGGGAAAACCCCCGATACCGTACGTGGATTTGATTGGTATGAGGATACCTCTCCCGAAGCGTATCTGTGCTACGAACTCCTTCTGGAACAGTTCGCGGCTGATCTCCTCGCGACCTATAGCCCTGATATCCTGCCTCGTTTCCTCTCCCTCTATCGTCGGGAGCAAGCAACGTTATTGAGCGAAGATGTAACCGTTATGCTCGCTTCGGTGCTTGGTCCTGATGGAGCAGCGTGGCTGGAAGACCGCGTCTATTTCTAAATAAAAGGACTCGCCATCAAGACAGCAAATGGTGAGTCCTTGCCTCCTGTCGCCTTTATTTATCGCTATGTGCTTGCCTGATGATAGCAGAAATTTCTCGCTTATTGAAAGAAGGTTTTATCGGCGTTATAATTCCTGCATCTTATTTACGCGCTCTCATAATGTGTATCGCCAATTTATGATGTAAAGATAAGGTGATGTCTATGTTTCATCGTGTGACTATTGTTGGTCTTGGGCTGATTGGAGGCTCTATAGGGCTGGCTCTTCACGCCAGGAAAGCTGCTGAGCAAGTCGCTGGATATGATCTGGGCAAGGGAGTTTGTGATCGCGCCCGTAAGATCGGGGCGATTGATCAGTCCTACAGTTCGCTAGCAGATGCCGTTCGTGGCGCTGAACTGGTAATTCTCGCGACTCCTGTTGGGGCAATGCGGGTGTTATTGCAGGATATTGCTCCCTCCCTGACTCCTGGTGCTGTGGTGACGGATGTTGCCAGCACAAAGGCTCAAGTCATCACCTGGGCAGAGGAGTTTTTACCCTCTTCTGTTTCGTTTGTTGGTGGACATCCCATGACCGGGAAGGAGTTGAGCGGAGTTGAGGCGGCGGATGCTCGACTTTTCCACAATCGGATCTATTGTTTAACGCCCACCGCGCGGACACGTCCCGGCGCTGTCAGTAAAGTCTGCGAACTGGTAGAGGTGCTTGGAGCGCGTGTCCGTTTTCTTGAGCCGGTTGAGCATGATGGTCAGGTTGCCAGCGTGAGCCATCTGCCCTTTCTGGCTTCAATTGCCCTGGTTGATGCGGCGTCGCATGGCCCGGCGTGGAGCGACGCCTCCCTTCTGGCAGCAGGTGGCTTCCGCGATGCGTCTCGTCTGGCAGCTGGCAACCCTGAAATGTATCGCGATATCTGTTTGACAAATAGCGAGTCGATTACGCACTGGCTGGACGAGTATATCACCTCATTGCAGACGTTGCGCAAACGTGTGGCTGCTCATGATCGTAGCTTGGGTGATACGTTTGCGGATGCTCAACAAACACGCCAGCGCTGGCAGGCTACCTATGATGAGATGAGTGAGTAACAATGTGGTTCTGTTTCTCAGGAAGTGTTAGCAAGGTGGCTGAATTGGCGGTCAGATAATTAAGAGGGTCGCCTGCTTATTGTTTTTCAGAAGCAGTAGTCCCTCTTGACAGCCTCGTGAAAATATGCGAGAATGCGTCTCGCCCGGGAAAGGATCGCCTTCAAGTAAAAGCTTGAAGCTGGGACCAGTGGATTTGTTCTTGACAAAATTGCTGGCCGGTGAGATACTATCCAGGCTGTTTACAAAAGACAATCATCTTGTGAGATGCTCCTGTCTTTGTAGCTTGTACCACGATAATGTGGTTCCTCAAGGGACATTTCTTTTTCCCCTTTGTTTATTCACACGGCCTCTGGCTCTGTGTGGCTTTTTGTGCTTATTATAAATGCAATCAAGCCAGCAATTTCAGCGGTTTTGTGGGCGATAAAGCAAGGGAACAGAAATTTTCGGAGATAAAAAATCTCCTGAAAAAACCCTTGACAAAGAACCAGAGTTATGTGATAATACTGCTACAGTAAACGAACGAGCGAAATGCTCGATGGTGGTGAGTAATCAGAACAAAGAACTGATTTGCTCGTAAGGTCTTTAACAACTGAAGAGTGGAAAACCATACAGTAACTAGTGTCGAGATGTGATGTCACATGCACATAGTTCCTGTCAAACAAGAGTTTCTGCGAACAACAGCCAAGTAATTGTAACTTGAGCTGGATCGCAACTTGACATGCCTTTGCCCATCGTCCGAGCGATGATGGTCATGATAAAGAAATTGGATGGCGAGTTTGATCCTGGCTCAGGATAAACGCTGGCGGCGTGCCTAACACATGCAAGTCGAACGCCCTTAGCAATAAGGGAGTGGCGGACGGGTGAGGAACACGTGGGTTATCTACCTCCGGGTGAGGAATACCGGCGAGAAATCGCCGACAATACCGCATATCCTTCGCACGAAGGAAAGCTCCTTCGGGGGCGCCGGGAGATGAGCCTGCGGCTGATTAGCTAGCTGGTGGGGTAAAGGCCTACCAGGGCGACGATCAGTAGCTGGTCTGAGAGGACGATCAGCCACACTGGGATTGAGAACGGCCCAGACTCCTACGGGGGGCAGCAGTGAGGAATTTTCGGCAATGGGGGCAACCCTGACCGAGCAACGCCGCGTGCAGGATGACGGCCTTCGGGTTGTAAACTGCTTTTCTTTGGGACGAGTAAGGACGGTACCAGAGGAACAAGCCCCGGCTAACTACGTGCCAGCAGCCGCGGTAATACGTAGGGGGCAAGCGTTGTCCGGAGTTACTGGGCGTAAAGCGCACGCAGGCGGTCTCTTAAGTTTGGAGTGACAGTTGGTGGCTTAACTGCCAAAGTGCTTTGAAAACTGAGAGACTTGAGGGCTTCAGAGGGACACGGAATTCCGGGTGGAGTGGTGAAATGCGTAGAGATCCGGAGGAACACCGAAGGCGAAGGCAGTGTCCTGGGGAGTACCTGACGCTCAGGTGCGAAAGCCAGGGGAGCGAACGGGATTAGATACCCCGGTAGTCCTGGCCGTAAACGATGACCACTAGATGTGTGGGGTATCGACCCCCTACGTGTCGTAAGCAAACGCGATAAGTGGTCCGCCTGGGGAGTACGGTCGCAAGATTAAAACTCAAAGGAATTGACGGGGACCCGCACAAGCAGCGGAGCGTGTGGTTTAATTCGATGCAACGCGAAGAACCTTACCAGGATTTGACATGCTTGCGCACCGCCCGTAACGGGGCGTGCCCGCAAGGGACGCAAGCACAGGTGCTGCATGGCTGTCGTCAGCTCGTGTCGTGAGATGTTGGGTTAAGTCCCGCAACGAGCGCAACCCCTGTCGTTAGTTGGATTTCTCTAGCGAAACTGCCACTCTCAAAGTGGAGGAAGGTGGGGATGACGTCAAGTCAGCACGGCCCTTACATCCTGGGCGACACACACGCTACAATGGCCGGGACAACGAGTCGCCAACCCGCGAGGGGGAGCCAATCTCAGCAAACCCGGTCTCAGTTCAGATTGTAGGCTGCAACCCGCCTACATGAAGTTGGAGTTGCTAGTAACCGTGAGTCAGCACATCACGGTGAATACGTTCCCGGGTCTTGTACACACCGCCCGTCACACCACGAAAGTCGGCAACACCTGAAGCCGCCAGGCTAACCCATCCGGGAGGCAGGCGTCGAGGGTGGGGTCGGTGATTGGGGTGAAGTCGTAACAAGGTAGCCGTACCGGAAGGTGCGGCTGGATCACCTCCTTTCTAGGGAGCATTGATGAGGCGAGCTTCTTCAAGAAGTTCATCCAGTCCTCATCGACTTCCAGGTCGGTCAGGAACGAGCATGAACAGGCACACACCTGGCATGGCAGACTGTAGGGTTTCCACTCTCCAGGGGTTGGGGATCATATTCCCACCTGATGTACTTGAACAACTGCATAACGATATTGCTTCAATTTTGCTGAGGACTTCAGCAAGAGAAGAAACCGAGAACCATTCCATCAACAGAGGAAAAGACAAGAACAACGAACAAGCTACACAGAGGACAGGGTGGATGCCTTGGCGCTTTGGACCGAAGAAGGACGCGGAGACCGGCGAAACGTTCCGGGGGAGCTGCATGCAAGCGTTGATCCCGGAGAGTCCGAATGGGGCAACCCCTCCAGAGTGATGTCTGGAGACCCACATCTGAATCCATAGGATGTGAGGAGGTCAGTGGGCGAACTGAAACATCTCAGTAGCCCGAGGAAGAGAAATCAACCGAGATGCCCGGAGTAGTGGCGAGCGAAACGGGAGCAGCCCAAACCGTTCCTTCGCAAGAAGGGGCGGGGTTGTAGGACCGACAACAAGCAAGTTTGGTGTACTTGAACAGGCTGGAACGCCTGACCAGAGCGGGTGAGAGTCCCGTAGAGCAAGCACCGAGCAAGCGGGTCGGGATCCTGAGTACCACGAGACACGTGCAATCTTGTGGGAAGCTGGGGGGACCACCCTCCAAGGCTACCTATCCAAAGCGACCGATAGTGAACCAGTACCGTGAGGGAAAGGTGAAAAGCACCCCGAGAGGGGGATGAAAGAGTCCCTGAAACCCTGTCCTTACCAGCAGTCAGAGGTCACTGTATCGTTGCGATACCAAGGACTGATGGCGTGCCTTTTGTAGAATGATCCGGCGAGTGCATCGGCGTCGCCTGGTTAACCTTCGCTAAAGAAGGGGAGCCATAGGGCAACCGAGTGTGAAGAGCGCGTTTGTGGCGTCGATGCGACCCGAAACCGTGTGAGCTACCCATGAGCAGAGTGAAGCGAAGGTGAAACTTCGTCGAGGCTCGCACCCACCAGTGTTGCAAAACTGGGGGAGGACTTGTGGGTAGGGGTGAAATGCCAATCGAACACGGAGATAGCTGGTTCTCCCCGAAATGTATTGAGGTACAGCCACCAGAGAGCATCTGTTGGAGGTAGAGCACTGTTTGGGCTAGGGGCTAAGTGCTAGTTACCAACCCCAGGCAAACTGCGAATGCCAACAGTATAGACTGGTGAGTGAGACGGCGGGGGCTAAGCTTCGTCGTCAAAAGGGAAACAGCCCGGACCACCGGCTAAGGTCTCCAACTCAATGCTCAGTGTCAAAGGCAGTCTCTGCGCAATAACAGCCAGGATGTTGGCTTAGAAGCAGCCACCATTGAAAGAGTGCGTAATAGCTCACTGGTCGAGTGCAGAGGCACCGACAACGTAGCGAGGCTCAAGCATTGGACCGACGCCGTGGATTATCACCTTCGTGGTGATAATGGTAGGGGAGCGTTCTGCGTGCCGAGAAGCCAGATCGTGAGGACTGGTGGAGCGCGCAGAAGTGAGAATGCCGGAATGAGTAGCGTAATGTCTGTGTGAATCAGACACACCGAAAGCCTGAGGGTTCCTGGGCACCGTTGGTCGTCCCAGGGTCAGTCGGGTCCTAAGCCGAGGACGTCAAAGTCGTAGGCGATGGCAAGCAGGTAGGATATTCCTGCACCGGAGACGGTCGTTATGAGAGAAGGGGGGACGCGGTAGGGAAGGTGATCCCAGCAAGTGGACAGGCTGGGTGCCTTGTCTGAAGCGCGTGATCGAGGCAAATCCCGATCACACATCGCGTGACAGCAGGGCCGAGTCCGCGCAAGCGGGCGGTAGTCATCGGTCCCCAGGCCGCCAAGAAAAGCCTCTATCCAGAACGTTCTCCGCCCGTACCGCATACCGACACAGGTAGGCAAAGAGGAATCTCTTCAGGTGAACGAGCGACCCTCTGTTAAGGAACTCGGCAATTTGACCCCGTACCTTTGGAAGAAGGGGGGCCTTAGTAACTTCCTCTCATAGAGAGGGGGTGAGGAGGCGGCACAGAATAGGCCCAACCGACTGTTTACCAAAAACACAGGTCTCTGCCAACACGAAAGTGGATGTATAGGGGCTGACTCCTGCCCAGTGCCGGAAGGTTACGAGGAGCGGTGTGCGTAGCTGCGAATCTAAGCCCCGGTGAACGGCGGCCGTAACTATAACGGTCCTAAGGTAGCGAAATTCCTTGTCGGGTAAGTTCCGACCCGCACGAAAGGAGTAACGAGTTGGGCGCTGTCTCAACAGAGGACTCGGCGAAATTGAAGTACCCGTGAAGATACGGGTTTCCCACGACAGGACAAAAAGACCCCGTGGAGCTTTACTACAGTTTGGCCTGGATACGAGATATGGCGTGCGTAGGATAGGTGGGAGCCGGAGAGACCAGCCTTGTGGGGTTGGAGGAGGCAACAGTGAAATACCACTCTCGTGATGTGTTGTATCTCATCTTTACCCATGATCTGGGAAGGAGACAGGGCCAGATGGGTAGTTTGACTGGGGCGGTCGCCTCCCAAAGAGTAACGGAGGCGCTCAAAGGTTCTCTCAGGGTGGATGGACATCACCCGGACAGAGTGCAAAGGCACAAGAGAGCTTGACTGCAAGACGGACAGGTCGAGCAGGGACGAAAGTCGGACTTAGTGATCCCACTAACCCGCGTGGAAGGTTGGTGGCTCAACGGATAAAAGCTACCCCGGGGATAACAGGCTGATCTTGCCCAAGAGTTCACATCGACGGCAAGGTTTGGCACCTCGATGTCGGCTCGTCGCATCCTGGGGCTGGAGTCGGTCCCAAGGGTTGGGCTGTTCGCCCATGAAAGCGGCACGCGAGCTGGGTTCAGAACGTCGCGAGACAGTTCGGTCTCTATCCGTCGTGGGCGTAGGAAGAGTGAGGGCAGTCATCTTCAGTACGAGAGGACCGAGATGGCTTGACCGCTGGTGTGCCAGTTGGGGGGCCTCCCCCACCGCTGGATAGCTATGTCAAGAAGGGATAAGCGCTGAAGGCATCTAAGCGCGAAGCCGCATCCAAGACGACTCTTCCCATCTCTTCGTGAGATCAAGATCCCAGAAAGAACATCTGGTCGATAGGCTGTCTGTGGACACCTGGTAACAGGCGCAGCCAAGCAGCACTAATGATCGTACGGCTTGTTGTCACCCGTTTGTTGCTCCTCGTTGATGGGCACGGCTCGGCTTCTCTCTTGCCGTCGTCAGCAAAATTGAGGCAATATCGTTTTTACAGTTATGAAGAATACATTTCCTGGAAAAGCCATTGTGTTAAGCAATGGTTTTTTTGTTGCTATCAAGTACTATGCTAAGAAGCAGGCTTTGCGTCGGTACTGTCAAGGTCCACACACACAATATTTACAGCAAACTGGGCGTGGGCAACCATGCGCAGGCGCTCGCGCAAGCGGCCAGATTCAAGCTACTATAGCTTGGCTTACCTTTGTTTCTACCTAACATAATACCCTCACCTGCAAGAGCGGATTACCACTTTGGAGATCACACTACCATCGCTTATAGCTTATGCTTATAACGTCATCAATGAGGGATTATTCCGAAGAGGAGAACACATTCATGGATAAAATGCATATCGACGAAGTGGACACCGATAGTTCTCTCGTGGCCCGGTTGCTCGCGGCCCAGTTCCCTCAGTGGGCGGACCTTCCCATCAAGCCGATCCTCTCCGCTGGGACCAACCATGCGATCTATCGGCTCGGCTCCGACATGGCTGTGCGGCTCCCACTCATCGAAGAGGCTATTGAGCAAATGGACAAAGAGTCTCGGTGGTTGCCGAGACTTGCTCCGCACCTGCCGCTTGCTATCCCTGTTCCACTCGCTTTGGGGGCACCAGGAGAGGGCTATCCCTTGCGTTGGTCCGTCTACCGGTGGCTCGAAGGCGAAAACGCGGAAAGCCAGCGCATTGTCGAGGAAGGCCAGGCTGCGCTCGATTTAGCGCACTTCATTACAGCTCTGCAACAGATCGACGCTGTGAACTGTCCGCCTCCTGGACCACCCATCTCCTCTCGCGGCGTGCCACTTTCCACGCGAGATGCTCCTGTTCGCGCAGCTATTGCCGAGCTTTCTGGCGTGCTCGATACCGATGCCGTGACCGCGGTGTGGGATGCAGCCCTCCAGATACCTGAGTGGCATGGTCTGCCTGTCTGGACTCACGGAGATCTGTTACCAGGGAATCTGCTGGTTCAACAGGGCCGGATCAGTGCCGTCATCGATTTCGGGGTATTGGGTGTGGGCGATCCTGCATGCGATTTGATCGTTGCTTGGAGTCTTCTTTCTACCCATACCCGATCTATCTTCCGAACAGCTTTATCAGTCGATAACGCAACATGGGAACGAGGGCGAGGCTGGGCGCTGTCCATCGGACTGATCGCTCTTCCCTATTACCAGAGTACCAATCCGGTGTTCGCAGCTACCGCCCGCCATATGATCGATGAGGTTCTCGCCGATTGACTTTAGGTAGAAGCTGCTTACCGAAACAATAGGCCAGGGTGAAATAGGAACCACTATAGGGGCGCTTGAAATAGCTCAGGCCTTCTCTCCTTGCAAATATTTCTATTCTACAATAAAGGAGCATTACCTATGCAATTTGCCATTGATATTCCCCTCTTCGGGCCTTTCTGCAATGCTCATCTGGTTGCTGAACTGGCGCATGAGGCGGAGGATGCGGGTTGGAATGGATTCTTTGTCTGGGATCATCTCAACTTCAGGGATGATAGCTCGCCAGAACCCCTGGCGATTGCCGATCCCTGGATACTGCTGACCGCCATTGCATTATGCACGAAATCCATCAAGCTTGGCCCGATGGTGACGCCTGTGGCACGCCGCCGTCCCTGGAAATTGGCACGCGAAACCGTTACGCTTGATCATCTCTCAGGAGGGCGTCTGATCCTGGGGATTGGCCTGGGCACCGACTTCTATGGGGAGTATCACGACTTTGGCGAGATCACCAATACCAGAGTTCAGGGTGAGATGCTCGATGAGGGGCTTGCGATCCTGACGGGCCTCTGGAGTGGTGAGCAATTCAGCTACGAAGGGAAGCATTTTCAGCTCTCGCAAGTGCAATTTCTGCCCAAACCGCTTCAGCAGCCGCGCATCCCTATCTGGATCGCAGGCAACTGGCCGAACAAAAAGCCATTTCGCCGCGCAGCTCAATTTGATGGGATCTTTCCCCAAAAGAGCGGTGATACCCTCACTCCAGAGGACTTCCGGGAGCTTCTTCATTATACCAATACCTATAGGACGCCAGCAACCCCTATCGATGCGATAGCCTATGGACTGACCAATGGTGCTGACCAGGCTCAAACTGCGGCACAGGTGGCTGCATTTGCCCAGGCAGGTGCTACCTGGTGGTTAGAACACTTTAGTCCCGATTACACGTTTGAGCAGGTCCGCCAGCGTATTCACCAGGGACCGCCCCGTCTTTGAGCATAAGCCATCCCAGAGTAGTGCAGGAATAGAAGTAGACTCGATAGGTTTACTTCTATTCCTGCACTGATAAAAGCCTGCTCGTTTTAACGATATGGTGAGGACGATTGCCTTAATGCTTGCGACGACGCAAGAGAAGTATTCCGATTAGTAAGCCAATCCCAATTCCAACCAGTAGTGTACGCTGTTGGTTTTTCTCTGTGGTGGTATCTTGAGTGGTCAGGGTATAGGTGCCTCCTGCCCTGTATGCATTATCAAGCAATTGAATGGGATGCATCACCTCTATCTGTAATCCACGCTCTCGGGCACCCATCGCGATTTGCATCATACAACCAGGATTGCCGGTTGCAATGACGCTGGCTCTGGTCGCCGCGATATGCTTCATTTTGCGTTCTAGCAGTTCGTTCGCCATCTCCTGATTCGTAATATTGTAGATACCGGCACTTCCACAGCACCAATCTGCCTCTTTCAAATCAACCAGTCTGAGACCTGGTATCGATTTGAGCAGTTGGCGTGGCTGCTGCTTGATTTTCTGGCCGTGAACAAGATGGCAGGCATCATGATACGCAACTGTGAGCGGTAGTTCTCCCATGCTTTGATTTAGCTCGATGCCGACAAGGAATTCACTGATATCTTTGACCTTCTCACTAAATGCCTTGGCCCGTTGAGCATAAGCTGGATCATCTCGTAACAGATGACCGTACTCTTTGATGGTCGAGCCACATCCAGCGGAATTGATGATAATGGCATCGCAGTTATATTGCTCGAACACCTCAATGTTGTGGCGAGCAAGTTCGCGTCCATGCTCGGCCTCTCCTCCATGCACGTGCAAAGCACCGCAACAGCTTTGTTGGGGAGGTGTGATGACTTCACAGCCATTCGCGGTCAATACACGGATGGTTGCCTCGTTGATATCATGGAAAACCTGATCCATGATACAACCGCTAATAAAGCCAACCCGATAGCGCTTTTGTCCCAAAGCTGGCGTAATTTCCGGCAACTGTTCTGGGATGAGATCGCCTTTTGCCTTATCCATCAACGCTTCTGGCACTTTCAGCTTGCCCTGGAATGGCGTTGGCAGGGCATTGATCGCATCAAAAATCCCGCTACGATGGGCAAAAGCCTGGAGTCCACTACGCTGATACAGTTTCAAACCGGCAAAGACCAGCGATAGAATCGGGCGGGAAGGCAACATAACATCGAAAAAGAAACGGCGCAACAGTTGCAGAACGAGCGGTGTGCTCTTTGGTGCTGTTTCCGAACTTGCCCCGTTCAAGTTGCTCGCTTCAATTTCTGTATGGTTGCTGGTCTCTGTTGGCGTTAACTGTATTTGTTCCCTTGCTGCCTCTATCAATTTGCCAAATTGTACTCCTGATGGGCAGGCAGTTTCGCAAGCGCGGCAGCCCACACAGCAATACATATGGTCAACAAAATCATCGGTAATGCCTAGCCGTCCTTCAGCTACCGCCTGCATCTGATAAATACGTCCGCGCGGAGAATCCATTTCTACGCCTAATACTGCATAGGTCGGGCAAGTTGGCAGGCAGAAACCGCAGTGAATACACTGGCGCATAAGATCATATGTATGCGTGTGTCGCTGTAGCGGACCTATGGTTGGCGGCGTGATGTCCGACGTTGCGCTCTGTTCAGGGATCGAGTCAAGAGACATGGTTTGCTCCGTAATCTAGCTGGAAAAATAACGTGGTTTGACAAATGAGAACGGCAAGGCACAGGCGCAAGCTTGCCAGATGCAACAATGAGTATGCCTATGTTGCGAGAGGGTGTGCTAAAACGACTGTTACCTCCTGTCTGTTGTGAAAAAGCTGTCTGGCTTGTACAGTGTCATAGTAAGTACTTAAGATCTTCAGCGCGCTATGCAGCGTTGCCAGTGGATTGATCTCATGTGTAGCATGCGGTAATTTCAGCGTGCTGATAATCAGGCCATCGGGACGCAGACAGCGAGCTGCCTGTGCCAACAAGCGTGCGGCCTCTCTCGCATCCATACGCATATCATTGACGATGATGTCAAATTTATAGTGCTTTTTGAGCGCCTCCTCCAGATAATTCTCGGCATAGCCTTGATAATGGTCCAGGCGCTGCCGCTTTTTCAGTCGTACATCAAGATTGGCTGGATCGACCGCCACAACATGTACCCCACTATCCAACAGTAAACGCGTCCAACCGCCCGGGGCAGCTCCGAGATCAAGCGCTCGACCCTGTGAAGGTAAAGTAACGCCAAAGACCTCCAGCGCTTCGAGCAGCTTGAATTCAGCACGGCTGATTTCTTCCGCTGTATGGGAGTAGTGCCGCGCGCCTCCCGACCAGCTACTCAGGTTTTCTTCCGCTGTGGAGATCCCCAGGTAGCTTTTTTGCATAGTACAGAGGATAGAAACGACGATTTGCGGCTTCTTTATGGACTCTATCGCCCCCGTTTCTTCTGCAAAAGCCTCTGCCAGCTCCTGGTTTAAGCGTCCGCTACTATAGGGGCGTGCCCCCTGGCTTTTGTCGGTCTGAACGAGGCGAGACTGTACCGCAAAACGCACGCCTTTTTCCAATAAAGAAAATGATGACAGCATTGCCAGTGCCTCTGCTATTCTGCCAATATCGTGTTCATCGTTATGTATGTCCACTATCGTCTGTGCCGGAGATAGATGCCGCACGAAAATAGGTTTTGCACTTGCTGCTCTTTGCATGACAGCCGATGCATTGGAGGTTGTACATAGGATAATCCCCGGCTGTAGCTCTTCAACGACCGTTAGTTGTTTATCAAGTTGTTTCAATTCTGTTACTGCCGCCTGAGCAAATTCAGGATGGGCAGTGACCAGTAGTAGATCGGTTGTAATGAGACTGGTGATAGTTAAAGTCCTCCTAAAAATCTTCCTCGTACAAAGGTTCCTTCTGGATCAAATTGCTGTTTGAGTCGTTGCATCATTGGGAAGTCGCCTCTGGGTTCTCCCCAGATACTTATACGTCGTTTGAGATCGACCGGGCAGCGCTCTACAACAAGGCTCCCGCGTTCTTCTTGTGCTGTGATGCGTAGTTCATAGATAGCAGGGACGAGCCGTTGTAGGGCATCGCTGGGCCTCAATTCTACGTAAAGAATGCCATTGCCTGCATGAGCAATTGTTGCTGCTTCCAGATCATGTCGCTGGCAAACATCGTCAATTGTTTGTAAGTAGGGCGCTATCTGTGAGACTGGAATAGAGACTTTACAGGTTAACGATCCCTGGATATGTTCACGCACAACCTCCCAGAAGCGTTCCTGCTCTTCTCCTTCCAGGTCGTCTCCTAATAATACATGATATTTGCGCGCCAGCAAGTGCGTTTCGTTGATCTGGCGTTCGATCGTCGCTGGACTCCCTTCAAAGTTGACCGCCAGTGTGTAGCCATTGGTGGGAAGGCGAAAGCCAAAGAAATCGCTCATATCGTTGGCAGCTCTTGCGTCGATCAGCTCTATTGCGCTGGGCGTTAACGATGATCTCGTAATAGCCATCACCGTTCGCATGACATCATCGGCGGTCGTGTAGGTGAGGAGCAGCGTACGCTCAGAGGCAGGGAGGGGATGGAGCTTAAAATTCGCTTCGACGATCACCCCCAATGTTCCCAGTGATCCGATATACAGCTTGTTCAGGTCGTAGCCTGCAACGTTTTTGACGACGCGCCCACCACTTCGAGCCACTTCTCCGCTCGCCTGAATAACTTTCAAGCCGATGACGAGATCGCGCGCCGTTCCGTAGCGAAGACGTTTCGGACCGCTGGCGTTGGTCGCTAACAGACCCCCAATTGTGGCCTGATCCGCGCCAGGTGCGTCCAGTGAAAGGCGCTGCCCCTTTGTCGCCAGCTGTTGCTGTAATTGAGCCAGCGTGATTCCCGCCTCTACATGGCAGGTAAGATCCGGGGCTTCGTGTTCCAGCAAGTGTGTCAGCCGGGTTGTGATGAGCATAACATCGATCTGTTCCGCCAGACCTCCCAGATTCGTGCGTGAGCCTCCTCCACGAGGGAGCAGCGTGAGATGGTGTTGCTGCGTTAATTCAATTACCCGTGTGGCTTCTGTAACCGTCGTTGGCGTGACTATCAGACGGGGTAATATGCCGTCAACTGCGTAGTTGCGCAGTATCTCGGCATCAGCCACAATCTCCACATGTGGCATCTGTTGTTGCAATTCGTTCGCAAGTGTTTCAATCTTGCCCATATTACAACTCCATTGGAAAATGAACAGCTATGCTCGAATTCCTTTTATTTCGTAATGTATGTTTCCTGGAGCTTTATAACTGCTTTATATCAGCGCAACGACCCGGTAGCGGGAAGAGCTTACCAGGATTAAAGAGCTGGCGCGGATTCCAGGCTGTTCGTACCTGTTGCATGATGCGTAGATCGGTATCGCTAAAAATCAAAGCCATCTCTGCCTGCTTTTCCAGACCAACGCCATGCTCGCCGGTAATTGTTCCCCCTGCCTGGGCGCAGACTTCGAGTATCTCGCGTCCAGCCTGTCGGACACGCTCAACTTCGCCGGGGATTTGTGAATCGAAAAGAATGAGCGGATGCAAGTTGCCGTCACCAGCATGGAAGACGTTGCCAACTTTCAGCCCATAATGCTCGCAAATTTCGCTGACTCGTCGCAGCACGATGGGGAGCTTTGTGCGTGGCACCACGCCATCCTGTACGTAAAACTCGGGACTAATCCGGCCCACCGCTCCAAAGGCATTTTTACGTCCGGCCCATAACAACTGGCGTTCGGCCTCATCTACCGCGATTCGTACCACACGAGCATGATGTTTGCGACAGATAGAGACTATCTGCTCGATCTGTTCCGCTACGCTTTCTTTTAGCCCTTCCGTCTCCATCAGCAGCACGGCGGCGGCATTCATCGGGTAGCCAGCGTGGGTGTCGGCCTCTACTGCCTGTAAGATCATTCTATCCATCATCTCGATAGCGGCCGGGATAACTCCGCTGGCGATGATCTCAGTAACCGTATTTGACGCATCATCCATCTCATCGAACACAGCAATCATCGTTTTGACCGCTTCTGGCAGCGGAACGATACGCACGATGATTTTCGTGGCAATGCAGAGTGTTCCTTCTGAGCCGATAAGTAGGCCGGTCAGATCGTACCCTGGTGTATCATAGGTTGTTCCCCCAACCTCGACAATCTCCCCTTCCGGCGTTACAACCTCTAGCCCCAGGACATGATTTGTTGTGACTCCGTAAATAAGCGTATGTGGACCGCCTGCATTTTCGCCAACATTGCCACCGATTGTGCATGAGCGCTGGCTGCTGGGGTCCGGCACATAGTAGAATCCCTGCGGGCCAAGAGCGACGCTGAGATGGAGATTGACCAGTCCCGGCTGAACGACGGCTCGTAGATTGTCAACATCTACTTCAAGGATGCGGTTCATGCGCGTAAAAACAATGACGATACCGCCATATATAGGGATTGCGCCCCCGCTCAGCCCTGTACCTGCCCCTCGCGGGACGATTGGGACATGATAGCGTCCCGCAATTTTGACGATCTCTGCAACATCTTGCGTTGTGGCAGGTAAGACCACAATATCTGGTTTGCCACGATCAATCGAGGCATCGTACTCATAGAGCGTCAGATCATACGGAGAGTGCAGGACGTATCGCTCACCAAGTACGTTGCTCAATTCGCGTACTACCTCTGCTTTACGTGCGGCTGATAGGCGCTCATAGGCAGGAGATACAGTTGTTGGAGGAAGCTCTGTAATGCTCATGGATGTACCCTTCCTGGGCCGGTTGTGCTTGCAACCTGCAATCATCGTCGATCAACATCTCTTTCTTAAGAGATCATACCATGCAGAGACAGGCTTGTGAAGGATAACATAGCTCTGCATTGAGAGAAAATGTGCGCTTCTCTATTTCTTTTGCTTTAACAAAACAGGGGAGATAAAAAGCTTCCAGCACCAGAGCAGACCGCCAGACAGCAAGATAGCCAGCACCGTCATTTCGATATTTCTTATAGTATTGTTCCCTGCTTCATCATCGGATGTTGCGAGTGGATCGTTTGTAGAGGTGTTACCTGTGTCGTCGGATGCTGTTGATGAAGGGGTTGAGCCGGGCACCGGGAGTTTGTTCCATGCTGGCTGGGTGCCATCGATCAATACAGAGGAGTCTGAACCTGTCTGAATTGCGCCTCCACTGGCTATTGTCGAGCCATCTTGTTTGCTGCTGCTAGATCGGCTTGTTTTTGACGGGCGGGGTGTTGGTGTGTGACGTGGCGTAGGAGATGGTTTGGGGGTGGGCGTGCGTGTAAGTGTTGCTATTGCTGTGATTGTTGTGTTGGATGATATCGCCGTTTGGAGCGTTGGGTTGCTGGCACCGATAGTGGGAACGTTTAGTATTTGCCAGGTGTTGCTGCCATCAGGTATGCGTGCGTAGGAAGTATCTGTAGCCATGTTTGCTGTTGGTAAGCTAACTGTATCAACTGCTATACCTGAAATGATCAATCGTAGTGTGGATGTTTCACTATTGAAGAAATTGGGATTAGTTCTTGGAAAGACAACCAGGAAGCTATGAGGGGCTATGGCTGAGTGAACTGGGAAATAAAAGGGATCGGTGCCTTCCCCATGATCAAGTGCTGCTCGAACATCATCCAGGTTGTAGGCGGCATCTTGAGAATTATAAATTTCTACCCATGTATCATTGCCCGCTGAAGGATTGCCTGTATCTGAACAGTTCCAGTTCGCATTTGGGGCCAGGAGGATCTCATTAATAAATAATTTGCCTGCATCTGGAGAAGGATCTGTCAGTTGACCTGTTACCACTGGAGGTGTTGGGAATGCACATGGATGTGTAGAGGCTAAAGAGGTAAACGGGATGGTCACACTCAAGAAAAAAAGCACGAAGCTTGCTATAACCAGAGTCCTCACATTGCCACCTATCCTTTTTCTTCAAACGACTTCTGTTGCGTGACCACCCGTCAGCATCATCCGTGACGCTTACGGATAGAGTACTGATATTGAATTGTTCAGATTCGCATTATTGGCCAAGGTATTTGAATGGAACTTTATTTCTGCCCGGCACACGTTCATTGAGCACGCGCCGGATGGCCTCCAGACTGCTTTCACCAATAGTAAATGCGATAATGGAGCCAATAATAAGTCCGCAAAGACCCCCTAGCGCAATCCCTTCAAGGAACATGCGGTTCCGAAAAAATGTCATCATCGTCACCTTTTCTATTGTGGTAGATTATTGCAAGTACACAACTGTCTTTGCTTCACTCCACAACCTCTCGATACGGTAATACTCCCGTTCCTTTGGCCCGAAGATGTGTACAATCACGTCGCCGAAATCTAATAAAATCCAACCGGTTTCGGCAGTACCCTCGCGATGAAGTAGCGCGGCCCCCTGTTTCCCCAGCTCTTCATCGATAGTGTCTGCAATGGTCTGTATCTGGCGCGGATTGTTCCCACTACAGATGACGAAGTAGTCAGCAACCGTTGTAACTTCTCTGATATCGAGCAAGAGAACATCAGAAGCTTTCTTGTCAGATGCGGCATCTGCCGCTGCTCTCGCTAACTGTGCTGGATCTAACAGAACTCCCTCCACAAGCGCTCCCTTGTTTGTGTCTTTGCTATGAACCATCTGGCCCATAGCTGAATAGAAATCATTAAACTTCTAACGTACCTTCTCTTTGTCATTATACTCGGCTAAGAAGAAAACGCTAGAGCGTGTTTCAATGTAAGAAAGAGATGCCAGGCACCTCCTCTACTTTATGCAACGATCATTGTGAGCCGGGCGTTTTACTGGGACGAACGTCCGAACCCTGCAATAGAGATTGCACCCGCATTATAGCATGCCGGGGCAAGGCTTGTTAAGTAGGTATCTCTCTGGAGAATCGGCCCATATGAGAAAAATTGGCTATCTGGATCATTCCCATCTCTACCTTGCCAGCACGTTTATCGCAATGCTAGTTGTTATTTAGAGATATCTCACCGGCTACTTTCTCGATCCCTTCTTGTGAAACAGTAGCCAACAATTGCTGTATGCTCTTTCCGCTTATTGGATGAACCAGCTCTGGCGCGATTTCTGCCAGGGGTGCCAGCACAAAGGCGCGTTCGGTCATACGTGAATGTGGTATCGTCAGGTCTTCTTGCTCAATCTGTAGATCGTCATACAGAAGAATATCGATGTCGATGGGGCGTGGTCCATTGCGAAAGGTGGGTTGCCTGCCAAGAGCAATCTCTATCTCCTGGGTGTATTTTAAGAGATCTTGTGCCGAGAGCCGGGTTTTCCCCCTGCATACCATGTTGAGAAATTGTGGCTGTTCAAGGTATCCAACCGGTTCTGTCTCATAGAGAGATGATAGTGCGTCTATCTTGACGACTTTGCCCAGTCGTTGTAATGCTGCTGTCAGGTTCCCACGCCGATCTCCAAGATTAGAGCCAAGAGCGAGATACATCGTATGTGTATCCTCTGACTGGTTGCTTTGTGGGAAGAATGGTGAGCGCGTTGGATCACTGCTCATGAATAAATTCCTTCTCTTCAAAAACAATCTGGCAGTTATCTACAAATGATAACAATCAACCTGATTGATGACAAGAGAAGGTCTGGGAAAATAGAGCATGATGGTTTGCGACTGCCCCCTTTGAGATCAGAACTATTTTTGGAATACCCAGACATTGCTGAAAACTGCCTCTGTTCCTCCCAAGTTGTCGTCACCAACGAAAAAGCCAATAAAGCCGGAGAGATAGGTGGTATCGGTGAAGCCTGGAATAACAAGTTGTTTGTTGATATAGACGTTGATCTGACCGCCTTTCGCGACGACGAGAATAGTATTTGTACGTCCATAGCCGCTTGTAATAGCGCGAGAGCGGGTCCAGTCAATAAGCGTTAACCAGAGCGAAGGGTCGCTGCCATGCGCGCGTATTAGCCGATATTCTCCCTGGTTGTTCAATTCGAGCACATAAAAATCTTTGCTGTTGGGGCGCAAGCGAAAAACCAGGCCGTAGATATCGCCGCGTAATAGCTGCACCTGAACAGTAACAAACATATTGGAGAAAATCTGCTGGCCATAATAGCACCAGCCTGCTGTATGTACTGAGGCCGCAACATGGTAGCCATCAGATCTGAAGAAACACTGGTAGCCATCATTGAGCCAGCCGGAACTGGGAGATACCAGATCGCTATTGTAGAGTACTTTACCAGCTCCCAGAGTTGATGTGATTCCCGCCGTTGCCTGCACGTGAGCCTGTGCCGCCAGCGTGGCCTGTTGTTGTGCCTGGATTGTTTCCTGTTGTTGTACATGAGTAGTGGGAGTATTCCCCGTTTTTTTCTCTGAGGCGGGTTGTTGTGGACTATAATAAAGTAATACAGATGGAATGATAATCACAAGTATGAGAAGTGAGAAGAGTAGTATGTGTAGGGATGAAACGGGTCGTTTATTGCCCAACCAGAACCATGAGGGTAAAAGAGATCGTTGCTTTTTTCCTGGCGGAAACTGTTGAAAGAGCGTATCCGCTTGAGATGGATGCAAGTCTGATACTGCCGTTGGAACTGGGATCGCTCCCAGGCTGTGGACCGGATAGCGTTCTTCCACCTCATCAGGGCGAGTATGATTGTTGTCGTGTTGGTGTTCCTGAACTGCTCGCAGCGCTTTTCTATAGTCGGCTGCCAGGAGCCTGGCTTGCTGATAGCGGTCTCCGGGATCTTTTGCCAAAGCTTTGAGCATGACGGTCTCGATGCTTGCTGGTATAGTGTTGTTGATCCTGGTTGGTGGTGTGGGCTGAATTTGTAAATGCTTGAGAGTGACTGCGACGGGCGAATCCGCCATAAAAGGCAAGCGACCCGTTAACATTTGGTACAGAATAATCCCAAGCGAATAAATGTCGCTGCGATGATCATTCGCTCCGTTTGATAGCTCTGGGGCCATGTATTCTGGAGTGCCTACCATAGTGACACCATGGCTCAGACAATCTACCTCCATCTTGGCTTTAGCCAGACCAAAATCGGCAAGATAGGCATAGCCGTCTGATCGCAACAAGATATTGGAAGGCTTGACATCGCGATGCACGACGCCATAATCATGGGCATGTTGGAGCGCCGCCGCGATCTGATCAAGAAAATTCCCCGCCTCCTCTATCGTCAGGAGGTTACGTTTCAGTAGATAGTCACGTAACGTGCCACCATCGATATAGGGCATGACCAGATAATACCAGGGGCGTTGTTCCCCGAAGTCGTAGAGCGGCAAAATATGGTTGTGAGAGAGTGTTCCAATTGCTAACGCCTCGCGCTCGAAACGGCGTACAAATGGTTCGTCACTGCCGTTGAGTACTTTGATAGCGACACGCCTTTTGACGCGACGATCATATCCTAGATAAACTTCAGACATCCCCCCCTGGGCAATACGATGGCGTAACTCATATCGACCCAGCGTTGAACCTTCTATCCCCTTCATCTATCCTCCTCGTCTTCACCTCATCTGATAGAGATGGTTCCTCTTTCCCCTTTTTCCTAGACGCACACATGCTTTGCTGATTTGAGTATCGGGAGTGGCAGATTGTTCAAGGAAAGACATAGACACTTTGTAGATAGCCTTTCCTTGAAGCTTGTACCGCTGCTAGTGGTTGGACCAGTAACGCTCAAGATTGACAGTTTCTACCGGGCGGATACTGTGGGTGTATTTCTGTATCGAAGTCTGCATCGCCTCTTCGCTGCCAAAATTCACACTTGTTTGTGACGTGTACATGCTTGAGGCCTCTATGCGTAGTGGCAGCATTTCCGACATCTCCACCAGCGCGGGTTCGAGTGCCAGCCCTATTTCCTGCAAACGTGCTTCACGTGCGCCCTGAGTCAGGACATAGGGAAAATCTTCGTAGAAGTTGACTTTAATGCCACGTTGCGCCAGACGATCGGCGGCAGAACAGACGATTTGATGGTCTACATGACGGCCTATGCCAAGAGGTGCGTACCACACAGCATCAGGCAGGCGTTCTTGCAGGGCCAGTAAATCCTGGGCCAGTTGCTGATCAATCCAACTGTCCGCTTCATTGACTTCGCTGCCCGCCAGTTGCTCGCCGCTCGTATAGTAAGCTGGATTGCCACGATAGATAGCATCATGATAGTCGAGCCAGAGGTAGTCGGCCTGGAGAAAGTCGAGCGCGGCTGCGTCTTCTTTGCGTCGGTGCTTGACAACGTCGCTCGCGCTTAGCGTCCCAAGTCCCCATCCACGATGTACCTGCGTGGCATATGAACTGAGTGGCGTATCAACAGATGGTGCGCTTGCGAAGACAGTAATGACCAGTGGGCGGAGACCACAACTGACCTGAACGCCAAGCGTGCCACCGCAAGAATAGACAACATCATCAAAGTGAGGTGAGAGAAATATGTGGCGATGTGTCCTGGTGATATCATTCAAACTCGTGAGTTGCAATTGCTCAATCCTCCATATCAGGACCAGGCGGTGAATGTCCCTCTTCGTTCCGTAGCGCTCATGTGGTCCTGCTTATATTCTAGCTTTGGAATAATCATAAGAAAATATCCGCTTTAATAATATAGCACCAAAAGGAAGAGGGCAAGTTATGTTATGGCAGCAGGCTTGCTCTCTTTTGAAGCTGTTAAGGCAGGCGAACTCCCTCTTCTGTATAATCAAGCAGTCCATCTCTTGCCAGCCCTGTCACGATCTGTTGTAACCATGCTGCGTCATCAGTGCTATATTCGGTTTTTATCCGGGGGCCAAGTTCTGCCAGGGGCATGCGCTGACCTATTGAGAGGGTGCGGAGGAGGTCGATGATACGGCCACGAAAATAGCGATTGGTGCTGGTGAAGGGTTGGCTCTGATAGCTGGATTTCTTCTCGGCCACTTTCTTCAACTGGCGAAAGACGGTGCCTGATGGAAAGAGGCTGTACTGGCTCATTTCGGTATAGGCCTGGCATGTGTTTTGCAATGGACAACGGGTGCATTCGGGATTATTGCTTGTACAGATCGTCGCTCCCAGATCCATGAGCGCCTGATTCCAGTTATAGGCCTCCCCTTCTGGCAATACTTGTTCCGCCAGAAGAAGCATTTGCGCATCGTTGATTGGTTGCTCTGTTTGTCTTGACCCCACTTCTAACCCGAGAAAAATACGGTGTAACACGCGACGGATATTGGTATCAACGGTAGCGACCTGCTTATGATAGGCAAAGCAAGCGATGGCTCCTGCCGTATAGCGCCCTATCCCCTTTAACTTGAGGAGTTCATCAATGGTATCAGGAATGCGACCGTTGTACTCTGCAATGACCTGCCGCGCAATAGACTGCAAGCGCACCGCCCGCGTATTATAGCCCAGCGGCACCCAGACGGAGATGACCTCTGCTGTTGGTGCTTTGGCTAGATCGGCCAGCGTGGGAAATGCGGCTAAAAATTGTTGATACTTGGGGAGAACCCGATCTACCTGCGTTTGCTGGAGCATGATCTCTGATACGAGAATGGCATATGGGTCACTGGTGGTCCGCCAGGGCAAATTACGCTGCTCAGCCTCGTACCATTGAAGAAGCTGAGCGTGTACCTGCGTTACGTTATCTGGTAATGGCAGGGGAACAAGAGACTGCGTTTGTTTGCTCATAGTGTCCTGGTTATTGACCGGAGCGCGGTGAGGTCGCAGGTTTCTTGGCTTTCGTTGCCTTGCCGTCTTTCGACTCTTCCTGTTTGCGCGCCGCTAAACTGAAGATGGTGTCCCCACCTTCCATCCAGCATTGAGCGTCAGGAGCGGGCAAATTCTCGCAGAGTATCCAGTCGTTGGCATCTTTCAGGACATGCCCTTTGATGCACTTGGCATACATAATATGATCGTTGAGATCAGGATCACCAGGTTTGATAGCAGGCGAAGCGATCTTTGGAATAAAAAATCTACACCACGCCACGATTATGTACCTTTCTTCATTCTGTGAATTGATAAGACCGGCTCCGGCTCTTTAAAAATAGAAGCTTCACCGGGAACCGCGCTCATTATAACTCATTCAGCAGTGAAGAGTCTATAGCATCAGCCCATTATGCCGTATAAGATTACTCAGAAAAGCACGTTGGCCTGGCTTGTTTTGTATGTGATCTCTATTAAATCACTTTCTGACTGATAATGACCAGACGGCTATCCATCGTTAAGGCGCTGGCGTCGAGTCCTCCATAATATGCCTGAACAGGCATACCTACAGAACTGAGCATGTGTATTAGTTCTGTGAGTGTGTAGATGCGCATCGAGTGTTTATGCTCTTTTCGTCGCCCTTCCGCATCGAGCATGGTAATGCGGACTTCATTGCGGCTGGTGAGGAGATCGATATATCTCTCTTCTAGTACAATGAGGCCATCATCATAGCGCGTGAGGCCGTGAGGGGTAAATGCGCGCATGACTCTTGGCTGATAGACGGTCTCTAATAAAAAAAGCCCCTGTGGTTTCAGCGCTTGATACACCTGCTGTAGAACCCGTAAATCTTCATCTTCATTTTCAAAATAGCCAAAAGAGGTGAAAACATTGATAATAGCATCAAACTCATTTTTAAAGGGAATATTTCTCATGTCACTACGCAACCAGCGGATAGTAACTCCTTGCTCCTCCGCCTCTGCCACCGCCTTCTCAAGAAGCGGCTCACTTAAATCTAGTCCACTGACCTGATATCCCTGTTGTGCCAGTGGAATGGCGTGCCGTCCATTGCCACAGCATAAATCGAGAATACGGCTCCCTTCGGGGAGATCAAGCAGAGCAAGGATATCTGCAACTTCGCGAGCTGTCTTTTCGGGAGGAAGGAAGGGCGCATAAATACGCAGGTAATCTTTGCCAAAGAACGCCTGATACCAGGGAATATCTTTCATAATCTATCCTTAATGGCGCTACCTCTGCCTGTCATTACAGATCTTGAGAGAGTATAGAACGATCTACATAAATACATGGTCTATCAAAATAAACGCTTCGGTTGTTGGCTTTGTAGCGGATTGTTTCTTCTCTTCTTTTTTCTGACTGAACCATTTGATTATAGCATGAGAACCTTTCACTACTGTATGCTGTTCGATGGCATGAGCAGGCACTCAGCGCGGCAAGAAAATGGAACGCTATTCCTAGGATCTTGTGCTATAATTTGGCGGATTGATATGATGCTTCTTGGGAGAATGTCGTGTGTTAGCTGACGAATTATCAGTAATTGATGCCGACTCCAGTTTATGGAGTGCTGCACGTCCGCTCCTGGATAATGCCCTGCGGCTTGAGCAACAGGATGATACGTATATCTGGCATGGCTGGCGGAAGTCTCAGGTAAATGCTTTTCTGCAACGCTTACCTGCACATTGTACCCTGCTTGTTGGCGTTTGGGGAACGGATGAGGATGATCGGGAGCAATTGATCCTGGGGTGTGTCTGTGAAGTGATCGAAGGAGAAATCCATACCATTCGCACATTTGAGACACTTGCCGATCCTGATCTCCCTCCTGTGCAAGAGCTAGAGCCTGGTTTTGAACATGCTCTGGCGCTCATGCGTGTGGCGAGGAACAGCGTTGCTCCAGTAGCCTGGGCGCTCTTTACAGACAAAACGACCTGGGATGAATGGTTGTTTGCTACGGGAGAGGATGAGGGAGAGATCGACAAAGGCTCTGTGCTGGCATCGTTTGCTCAGCAGGGGCGTTGTGTTTTACTGGGCAGTCAGGCTCCCCATCATCATTAGCGTATTTTATCTTTTTCGCGAAAAGCGCGATGAATCGCGCAGCTGCGACTTTAAAGTAGGAATGCAATGGAACATACAACACCGTTAGTGTGGAATCCTATTTTGCGGCAGTATCTTGTCAACGCGGCCCATCGTATGAGCCGCCGAGAAGGGACCACACAATGTCCTTTTTGCGCTGATATTACGGAGGGACGCGTTGGGCCTGATACGCAAGTCTGGCTCCATCCCAATGATTTTCCTCCGCTAATGCCTCCCGTTGGTGAAGCGTTCGTCGTGATTTATAACCGCGAACACAACCGCACCTTTACCCAGCTTTCGGTTGACGAAGTGTTCGCTGTCACAAAGTTGTGGCGTGATCTTTATCGCGACCTGGCTTCTCGCTATCCGGCAGTGATGATTTTCGAGAATAGCGGTCAGGCTATCGGCCAGACACAAAATCATCCACATGGGCAGGCGTACGGCGTTTCGGTGATTCCACCAACGCTTGAGCGTGAACTGGAAACGGTGGTGCTGGAAGACGCCGCAGGGCGTGGCTGCCCCTTTTGTCACGTGCGGGAAGAGTTGAACGAGAGCGAGTATCAGGTTGCAGATAACAATACCTGGCAGGCGTTTTTACCTCCATATGTGCGCTATCCCTACGAAGCCCATCTGTATCCACGCCGCCACGTTGCGAACCTCGCGCTGATGCAAGATGAAGAGCTGCGAGATCTGGCCGCATTATTGCTCCGCGTGATTCGTGGCTACAACGCCTTGTTTGACGGCGCTATGGCTCCTATGCCCTATTTGTTGGGTCTGCACCAGCTTGCCGATGAGCGCTTTCACTTTCACGTTGAGATTCAGGCTATTGGCCGCGCACCCGGGAAGCTCAAATTTGCCGCGTCTTCTGAGGGCGTCTGGGGCTTGTGGACAAATGATTCCGCTCCTGCACTGAAAGCTCAAGAGTTACGCGAAGCAATTGCAAAGACTGAGGAGGCATCATCATGAGTACAGAGGCGTTCTCTCAACCGGTTCGGGTGGCTGCAGAGCAATTTGCGACGGCCTTTCACGAGAGCATGAGTCTATACACTGGCGATCTGAGCGCTGCCTGGGCACCCGGACGCGTGAACCTGATCGGTGAACATACCGATTACAACGAGGGATTTGTACTGCCTCTCGCCGTTGATCGCGTTTCCGCCTTCGCTGGGCGGGCGCGAGCCGATCAAACGGTGCGGCTCTGGTCAACGCACTTCAATCACTATGCGCAATTTTCTCTGGATGGATTGCCGGAAACATTTGAAGCGCAGCGAGAAGCATTGCCAGGTTGGGCGCGCTATATATTAGGTGTCGCAACCGAGCTGGCACGTGCGGGTATTCCCCTGCAAGGCTTTGATGCTGTGGTGAGCGGTGATGTGCCGCTTGGAGGCGGGATGAGTTCGTCGGCTGCTCTAGAGGTCGCGACCGCTCAAGCCTGCGCGCTCTTTTCCGGTGGAAAGTTCACTATTGGTGCTGAGGACGCGACGTTGGCCCCTTTGCAAGTCGCAGCTCTGTGTCAGCGGGCCGAACATATTGCTTCCGGCCTCAAGAGCGGCATTCTCGATCAGGCCGCCTCGTGTCTGGGGCAGCCCGGCAAAGCCGTCTTGCTCGATTGCCGCTCGCTTGCGTACCGTTACTTGCCCTTCAGGGCACCTGAAATCTCGCTAATGGTCATCGATACAGGCGTTCGTCGGGAACTTGCCAGTTCTGCATATAACGAACGACGCCAACAGTGCGAAGATGCTGTCGAGATCTTGCGCGGCCAGATCGAACAGCATGAGCCGGAGAATCAGCAGGCGCGAGAGATCAAGTCGCTGCGCGATATCACACAGGAGCAATTTGACCGTTACAAGCAGGAGCTCCCGGAGATTTTGCGCAAACGAGCGGGCTATATTATCAAGGAGAATGAGCGTGTGCTGCAAGTTGTCGCGCTTTTGGAGAAGAACGATATTGAAGCGGTTGGCGCTATTCTCTGGCAGGGCCACGCCGGTCTGCGCGACGAGTACGAGGTCAGTTGTGAGGAGCTGGATGCGCTGGTTGAGATTGCTCATCAGGTGCCCGGAGTGCTGGGTGCGCGTATGATGGGTGGTGGCTTTGGCGGCTGTACCGTAAATCTTGTGCGTACGGAAGCGGTTGAGGTACTGAGTGAGGCCGTGATGCGGCAATATCCAGAGCAGACGGGGCGACAGGCAAGCATCGATATTTGTCGTGCGGCTGGTGGACCTGGATCGGTGACGCTGTAACGAACGGGAGATAGGACATATGAAACTGTTTCTCTCCACCGACTTTGAGGGAACAAGCGGCATTGTGGCCTGGGAGCAGATCATGCGTGGCAATGCCGAGTTTGAACAGGGGTTGCGGCTGCTCACGGACGAGGTAAATGCTGTGATTGCGGGGGCGATAGAGGGCGGCGCGACTGAATTTGTGGTCAACGACTCTCATAGTACGATGCGCAACCTGCATCCGCAGGATCTGCTTGGAAGAGCCACGCTGATTACCGGAAGGCATAAGCCGCTGTATATGATGGAGGGGCTGGACGCCAGCTTCGATGGTATCTGTTTTGTGAGCTATCATGGCTCGATTGGTGCTGAACACGCTGTTCTCTCCCATACCTATAATCCCGGTGCGATCTGGGAGGTGCGTATCAATGGCGAGATCGTCGGAGAATCGGGTATCAACGCGCTGGTGGCTGCACATTATGGTGTGCCTGTTATTTTCGTCAGTGGCGATGCGACGACGGCGCAGGAGGCAAAAACGATAGCGCCGGATGCCGAAAAGGTGGTGGTGAAGCAATCGCTGGGCCGTTTTGCCGCAGCGCATATGCACCCCTCTGCCGCATGCGAATTGTTGCATGCGGGAGCTGTGTACGCAGTTCGCAATCTCTCTAGCATGCGGGCACCGCAGTTCTCGTTGCCAGTCACACTAGAGATTACCTTCCTGGTTGCTGATATGGCTGATATGGCGACATGGATTCGTGGCGTCGAGCGTAGCTCGGCCCGCTCAGTCAAGATTACTACTGAACACCTGCTTGATCTTTATCGAACGTTTGTAACGATTGTAACTCTGACGCGTTCTCTGGTGGATCGCTAATTGATCGACGGAAATTCTCAGTCATTGTCTGTTTTCAGTTCTTCTCTACTTTCCAGAGGGGAAAATTTGCTGTATAATAGCGTCTCTGAAGATAAAACCTGGAAATATATACAGCTAGCAATGCTCGAAGTGAGGCGTTTCTATGACCACGACGAATATTCCACGCGGCAAATATCATATTTGGACGGTTGGTTGCCAGATGAACCAGGCCGACTCGCAGCGCATTCAGACCATGTTAGAGGAGTTGGGCTGGGAAGAGAGCGGTATGGATCAGGCAAACCTCGTAGTCCTCAATACATGCAGCGTGCGCAAAGCGCCTGAAGAGAAGGCTCATAACCAGCTTGCTCAGTTGAAGTATGCTAAAGAGAAGCGCAGCGACCTGCTAGTGGCTCTGATGGGCTGTATGATTGGCAATCAGAAGACGATTGATGAGTTAAACAGGCGTTACCCGCATATCGATCTTTTCATGAAGGTCGAGCAGGCCGATATTTTGCCGCGTTTCCTCGAAGAGCGCTGGACTCCCATCTCGGGGGCTGGCTGTCTTGACATCGAGTTTCTGCCCGATGAGCTTGCAACACAGGCACCTCCTGTTCTGGACGAAGAGGTGCTGCCAACGTTTGCGACCTCGCTCTCGCGCACTGGCAAGCGCTCAGTGTTGCCAATGGCGATTGTACCGAAGCCTGGAGAGCGTATCGCGCATTATCCCACGAAAATAGAACCGGCCAAAGCCAGCCCGACAGCGTGGCTGCCGATTGTGCTGGGCTGTAATAAAGTCTGTACGTATTGTATTGTTCCCTATCGTCGGGGGCGCGAACGCAGTCGTCCTATCGACGAGTTGATGACCGAGGCGCGTTTGCTGGTGAGTAAAGGTGCCAGGGAACTGACGCTGCTTGGTCAGACCGTTGAATCATATGGACTGGATCTGGTGGAGAAACCGGATCTCGCTGATCTCATGACCAGTTTGAGCGAGATCGATGGCCTGGATCGCATTCGCTTTATGACCTCGTATCCGCGTTATATGACCGATAGCATGATTGAGCGCATGGCTCATCTGCCCAAAGTCTGTGAGCACCTCAATATCCCGGTGCAGGCGGGTGATGATGCCACATTGAAGCGCATGAAGCGAGGCTATGAGCTTGATGAATATATCGAGCGTATTGAGCGAGTGCGTGAACTGTGGCCTGGCATTTCGCTCTCAACCGACGTGATTGTGGGTTTCTGTGGCGAAACCGAGGAGGAGTTTCAGCATACATTGGATCTTCTGGAGAAGATTCGCTTCGATGTTGTCCATGTAGCAGCCTATTCCGTCCGCCCTGGAACGGTCGCGGCGCGCTGGGAAGATGATGTACCTCTGGAGGAAAAGAAGCGGCGTCTCCATGCTGTTGAAGATCTACAGGCAAAGATCGCTTTAGAGATAAACCAGCAATACCTGGGTAAAACCGAAGAGGTGCTGATTGAGGACTTGAATACTTCTCATGGGCGTCAGCAATGGAAGGGACGTAATCGTACGAACAAGCTTGTGTTCTTCCCACACCTTGCAGAGGGAGAGCAGGGGTATCCTGGCAATGTCGAGCCTGGAGACCTGATTAACGTACGTATCGAGCGAGTTACTCCCTGGTCATTACAGGGTTGCGCGGTTGCGGTATAATAAGCAAACTAAACGGGACATTTCCGGTGAAGATGGAGGAGTCGTTCGATGACCCAAGCACTGTCGGCTGAAGAAAAAGCTCGGTTAAAGAAGCAGTGGACCGATCTGGCCGTCAAACAGGCCCAGGAAGGCCAGTGGGAAGATGCTGTAGCTACCAACAGGAATATCTTGAGCCTTTTCCCACAGGAGCCTGATGCGCTCAATCGCCTGGGCAAAGCATATAGCGAGTTGGGGCAGTATTCGGAAGCGCGTGATGCTTACTCACAGACGCTGAAATATAGCCCCGGCAACACCATTGCAAAGAAAAATCTTGATCGTCTTGCACTGTTGCAGGAGACTCCCTCACAGGCTCCTGCGGGGGTTGATCGTATTGATCCCAGGCTCTTCATTGAGGAGACTGGTAAAACTGGCATGACCGAGCTAATCAACCTCGGTTCGCCTGCTGTTCTGGCTCGTGTGGGCGTTGGTGATCGAGTGCAGTTTCACGTCAACGGTCACAGGCTGCTGGTACGTAATTCCGCTGGTGAGGATATTGGTCAGGTCGAGCCGCGCCTGGCGAATCGTTTGATTAACTTTATGGAGAGCGGCAACCGTTATGCTGCGGCCATTCTTGCTATGGAACATGGGCAGATACGCCTCATCATCCGAGAAGACTATCAGCATCCCAGCATGTTCGGCAAAGTCAGCTTCCCCTCGCAGGGTGGCGGAGATACGATCCGTGCGTATATCAAAGATTCAATGTTGCGCTATGACCGTGAGGATGAGGACGAGCTGGGTAATGACGATGAGTACTACGACGGAGGCGATGAGAGCGATGATATGGCTGAGATCGACTTCGAGGGAAACGTTGACTCTGAAGAGTAAGACAGGTATCTAATAAAAAGGAGTGATTAACTTATGAATAAAGCAAAACGCGTCGCATGGCAGAAACATCGTATCAAAGCGAAGAAGTACAAAGAAAAACAGAGGCAGGCTCAAAAGGCTGGCACTACGGCTGCTGCCACTGTTCGACGTTAGACGTGTTTGTCTGATTTTCTCTAGCGCGTATTTGTTGCGTACCCTAAATATGTGAGTCTGTGAGTTATGAGCAGTCTACCTTCCTCGTCATCATCGGCTTCGGTCCGTAACATTCTTACCCTGCTCTCCTCACGAGACGCACAGATGGTAGCAGGTGCAGGAGGGTTAGAACGTCGCGTCACCTGGGCCGCCTGTATGCGCGCTCGCCTCCCGGCTTTTGAGAGTATCCAGGGAGGCGAACTCGCCCTGCTTACCCTTTCCCAATTGCGCCGCCTTGATGAGACGCTTCCTCATCTCTTGAAAAGTTTGCATAAAGCAGGTGTAGCCGCCGTTGGCGTAGCTGCTCAATCGCTGGCTGCTCTCGGTGAGGAGGCCATCTCCGACGCCGACCACCTTAATCTCCCCCTGATTTTGCTGCCTTCTTCTGCTCAACTTGAAGATATTGCACGCGAGGTGATTACCTTTGTCGTCAGTTTTCGAGGTGAGATCGAGCGAAAAGCAACTGAGATAACTCATCAGTTGATGCAGTTGAGTGTGCAGGGAGCCGGTATTCAGGGCGTATGCGAATATCTTGCCAGCAGTCGTGGTAAATGGGTGGTCGTACAGGACGCCTCGCAACAGGTACGCTTTCAAGCCGCTCCACCTCTAGCCGAGGTACTCCTCTTGCCTGCTGTTTTGACGGATGAGTTTTTGCGACAACAGGGGTTGACGCGTGTTGTCGAGCCAATTTTGATCCGTCACGAGGTCGTCGGCTATATCTCGCTGGTGGGCAACGAGAGCGATTTCGACTATCTGGAGCGCATCATTCTTGGCAAAGTGGCTCCCATTCTGGCAATAGAGTTCGCGCGTGAGCGTGAGCGCAGCGAGGTGGAGAGCCGCTATCTGGTCGAGGCTTTTACGGATGTGTTGCACGGCCACTATCAGCAACCCGATGAAATGTTAGCTCGCGCTCGTATTCTCGGCTATGACCTCACCATGCCACAGGTGATCGTTGTCTTTGAGGTCGCGGCTGCTGAACCTGATTTCCCCATGAGCAGCCCTCTGGCGCAATGGAGCCGACGGATACGCGATGAGCTGTTGCGGGTGTGGTCTTCGTGCTGGGTGTTGTGTGAGCCGCGACGCGTGGTTGCTATCCTCCCCATGCTAGAGCTTGCCAGCGGTATCGAGAGCGAGAGTGAAAGCGAGAATAACACGTTTACCCGTCTGGAACGTGTGCATGCTCGTATGGCACAGAACCGTAGTGGTTCTTCCAGTGTTCCTCTTTACTCGTGTGGCATTGGACGCATTGCGAAAAATCTACAGGGTATCCCACAATCTTCGCGCGAGGCACAGCAGGCTCTAGAGATTGGTCGCCGCCTCTTCGGTGAGGGCAAACTGCATTCGTTTGCTCGTCTGGGGGTCTATCGCCTGCTCTTCCATCTTGATGGTCAGGGCGAACTGAGCGACTTTTATCAGGAAGCGCTGGGGCCGCTGATCAACCATGATGCACGCAATGGCGGCACCTGGATTGAGACGTTGGAGTGCTTTTTCCGCTGTAACGGCAATTTGAGCGAGACGGCTCGCCTGATGCATCTGCATCGTAACGCGTTGCTATATCGTCTCGGCCGTATCGAAGAGCTTATCGGACGCTCTCTGGAAGATTCAGAGTTGCGCCTCTCCCTCCAGATCGCGCTGAAAATCCATCATCTACAAAAACGCTGAGTTCGCATGCCTCTCATGCAGGAAAGATCTTGCCCCCCGTCGCTTTGAGCAGGCGATCACGAATCGCCAGTCCCAATCCTTGCTCACTAAAGCTGCGGCAGAGAATGACCTGTACCCCCGACTCTTCGAGGATGCGCAGTCCTGCAAAGAGGTGCGTTGCGATCTGCTCCGGTTCGTCTGCCCTACCAAGCGTATAGATCTGCGCTCCACTCTGCTGGAATGTGGCGAGATCTTCATCGGCTATTAGTACGCCAACTCGTTCGCCCTGCGCCTGCCGCCGCTGTACCTCTGCCAGCATGGTTGCACGCATGGTTGCACCTGATCCTTCAATGAGGAAAGACGGTACTGCAGGAGCATAATGGATGAGCATCTGGCCTGGCGATTTCTGCGCTTGTTGTTCATCATGGCTATCTTCACCGTTCGGGACACGCCGTACGGGAGCCTGTACCGCTGGCAACTGTGCGCGTAGCGCTTCCAGGCTGATCCCACCAGGGCGTAGTATGGTTGGAACGTCAGAGCAGAGGTCAAGGATGGTCGATTCTACCCCCACAGCGCAGGGACCACCGTCGAGGATCAGCGGGACGCGCCCGGACAGATCGCTCAATACATGCTGTGCTGTCGTGGGGCTGACATGCATAAAACGATTGGCGCTTGGGGCAGCAATAGGCAGTCCAGCGGCACGAATGAGCGCAAGGGCGACGGGATGGCGTGGCATGCGTACCGCAACCGTTGCGAGTCCCGCTGTCACCATGCGTGGAATGTGTGGGTCAGCTGGCAGGATCAGCGTTAACGGGCCGGGCCAGAAGGTGCGCGCCAGATCTCGCGCAATCGGAGGAATGTCGATAGCGACCTGTTCGAGGTCGTGTTCATCGGCGATATGGGCGATCAATGGGTCGCTATAGGGACGCCCTTTGGCAGCAAAAATCTTCTCAACCGCATCAGCCTGCAATGCGTTTGCGCCCAGGCCATACACGGTTTCGGTTGGAAAAACAACCAGCTCTCCCGAACGAAGCAGTTCAGCGGCTCGTGCGATAATCGCCGGGTCCGGGCGTATTGGATCTATCTGTATAACTTCTGTTTGCCTGTCATTCATCTATCGATTGGCTTTCTTATAGTTTTCTCGTTCAGGTGATATTGAGAGGAGTATAACATGTTGAGTGCAGTAGGGGTAGAGTCGTATGGTCAAACGTGCTCTGGTTATGTCTTGTGATCGTACAATACATTGGGTATGCTATTCAGAGAGCCTTGCAGGAGTTTATTGGCCGTTGTCTGTTAGAGCGAAAAGAAGATCTGGTGCGGTATATGAAAGTTTATCAAGTTTTTTCTGCTCGTCATTATATTTATGTTGCCCTGCTCGCCCTGTTGAGCCTGGTGATGTGTGCCTGCGATGCACCTTTTGCTGCTCCGATGCCGGCGGCAAATCCCTCTCCCACAGCGACACAGGCTCCCTGTACCGCTTCTCCTCAGCGGCCAGGAGACAGCGTCAAGACGATCTCTTCTGGAGGTCTCAAGCGTAGTTTTCTTTTGCATCTGCCACCGGCGTATGGAAAATTTCTGCAACCGCTGGTGATCGGCTATCACGGCTATAGCTGGACGATGCAACAGATGGAACGAGTAACGCAGTTTAATGATAAGGCTGATAAAGTTGGATTTCTCCTCGCTTTGCCACAGGGCGTTGATTCGCCACCATCGTGGAATGCGGGAAATGGCGCGTATGGCCCAACGGGCGATGCCGATGATGTGCAGTTCACGCACGATCTGTTGACCATGCTTAAAAAGAATTATTGTGTAGACAGTCATCGCATCTATCTGGTGGGTTTTTCTCTTGGTGGTGGCATGGTCTACCGGCTAGCTTGCACGCTTCACGATCAGATTACCGCGATTGCCACCGTATCTGGAGCATATTATCCCTTTGGCAACTGTCATCCCTCGCATCCCTTACCAGTGATGGAGATGCACGGCCAGGCTGACACGCAGGCACCTTATGGGGGCAATCCCTCCGCACATATGGCAGCGGTACAGGATTATTTGCGCCGCTGGCAGTCGCTTGATACCTGTACCGGCTCTTCACAGACGTTTTTTCAACAAGGAGATGTGACGGGGATCGAGTGGACACATTGCGCGGCAGGATCGCGCGTGATCCATTACCGTGTGGGCAATGGAGGGCATTCATGGTCGATGTCGAAGAGTATCAATACCAGTGATGTTGTCTGGCAGTTTTTTGATAGCGTTCGTTAGTGTTTCAACACTTTATTGACCTGTCGGGCGGCATTGTCCAGTGCGCTCTGTGGATCTTCCTGGCCTGAGAGGGCGCTGCTGATTGCCAGATCGAGCCGCTGGTGGATCAAGAGGTCATATGGGCCGTAGTTATCGGGATAGCCATCGTTTTGTGCGGAATCGAAGAGGACTTTGAGATCGGGGTTGGCACGGAAATAAGGATCATTGACCAGCTTTTTGAGGGTGGGCAGTGCGAAGCCCTCTTTCAACTGGCTTTCCTGTACCTCCTGTCCGCTCATATATTTAATCAGTTCCCAGGTCGCTTCGGGATGGGGCGTCTGGCTGTAGGCAGCCCATGCGTTGGTGAAGATCAGATCCGCTCGTTTGCCGCTGGGACTGATTGGCAGGGGAGCAATGCCGTATTGTGTGTGGGAGAAGTTCTTCTGTAGGTACTGGATGAGCCAGCCTCCTTCGAGCTCCATCGCTGCCCGCTGCTGGCCAAAAGCGTCAAGTACGTCACCAGTCCAGGGCGTTACCAGGCTGGAGGCGAGGACTGATGAGTTGTCTTCGCGCTGGAAGCTGGTATAGAACTTGAGTGATTCCACACCAGCCTGATTGTTGAAGACAGCGCGTGTCCCATCCGCACTGAGAACATTGCCACCATTGGCAAAAAGGAAGGCCAGCCAGCGCGAGGAGCTATCAGGCAGCGTAATGCCGTACACGGATTGTGTGTCTCCATAGATCTTTTTGGCCTCTTCCCCGGTTTTCGTCAACTTTTTCGCTGCTGCCCGCATATCATCCCAGGTCCATGTATTGGTCGGTGGAGCAATATTGGCCTCTTGGAAGAGCGTCTTGTTGTAGAAAAGCCCCAGTGTGTTGAAATCTTTGGGAATCCCGTAGACGTTGCCAGTTTTGCAGCTAAAGGTATTGCTGAAGTAGTAAGAGTCGGCCTGCACGTGGTCTTTTGCCATATACGGGGAGAGGTCGAGTAGTTTGCCGCTACTGATATAGTCGGGGGCCATGCGTGGTTGCAGGTAGAACACGTCGGGAACGGTATGATCGGCGAAGTTGGATTGCATCTTTGTGGGGTAATCAGTACCGAGAAACGGGGTCCATTGAACGCGGATATTGGGGTGCATATGTTCAAAGTTATCGAGGTTCTCTCTGACTAGCCGAGATTCTTCAGGCGAAGCCGCCCAGCCTCCCACGTTCAGCACAATCGGACCGTTTTCAGCAGGTATGGCAGCGGCATTCGTGCTGTTGAGGCGAGCTGGGGGGCAATCAATGTAGTTGTTGCCGCTGGTCAGCCCTTGCATAGCCTCATCATTATCAATACCGGTTTTGCCTGTTCCGCTACTACAGTCGGCGAGGGCGAAAAGTACACAGAGGATCAGCACCAGTGCAAGCGGGCGTTTCATTGCAAACCTCCTCCCGCGCCTCTTCTCGTCAAATAGGGTCTACTTGTCAGAACTACTTGCGGGTAAATTTGCACATACAGATATGATACGTAAGCGCATCTTATGTGTCAAGTAGACCTTGAGGCTGACGTGTCGCTATCCCGCTTTTCTGTGCATGGCCTCATCTGAATTCACGGTGATGTATTCCATATTTGCAGTGTGCCGTCTTTGCTCACCGAGGCGATTGATTTGTCGTTTGATGACCAGGCAATATCGTAGATCGGTTGTGAGTGGCCGTTGTAGGCGTAAAGTTGATTCCCTGTCGTATCCCAGCCGGTAATGGTTCCCACCGGATTTATCGCTGTTGTAGCGGCTGCCAGGTATTTGCTGTTGGCGGACCAGGACAGGACGCCACTGAACAGTTTACTCTGGTTAGAGTACCCGTAGTTGAGCCAGATATCACTCATCTGGTCGCTCTTTTGTGGCAGGATGTGTACCTCGCCATCGGTCAGCAGATAGGCCAGATAGTTATCATCGGGCGACCAGGCGAGGGCTGTTACCTCGTCTGCAACGGAGATGGGTCGATATTGTAACAGCTTGTTATGCAATGCCTTGAGGGGCTGGCCTGTGGACGCGTTCCAGGTCTCTATCATGTGATCGTTGTCGTTGCTGGTACAGGCCGTGCTGATCTCTTTGCTATCGTCAGTCCAGGCCAGTGCCTTTATGCTGCCCGGCTTCTGTTCCAACTGGCCGTTTTTATCAAGTGTTGTGCTGCATGCTGGCAAGATCGAGATGCTTTTCTGGCGCGTGATATCCCATACCTGAACCGGCTCTGTGCTTTCAGTTTTGCTCCCCTGTTTGTTGCCCCAGGTCACTGCAATATGCTTTCCATCGGGCGACCACGATGCAAGAGAGGGTGCGTTCGCTGGTCCGGCAAGCTGAGTTATTGTTTCTACCTGGGCATTCAAGGTGGTAGTTGTTACAACCACACGGTCCAGTTGGAGCATACTGTCGCCAGGTTTTGTATACGCAACAAGCAAACTATTGGCAACTCTGGTGAAGGCGACCACATGTTGAAAGCGGGTCGCGACTTCCACTGTTTCTCCGCTGCGCGTATTCCACAGGTGAATATGACCTCTTGTATCGATGGCTGTAACGATTGGCGTGTTCTGCCAGTCGGTCGTAAGCCAGGCGACTTTTGTATAAGCGCTGCCAGCCGGAGCCTTTTGTTTCAAGGTAAGAGAAACATTCCAGAGCGATCCGGTGTTGGAACTGATCACTCCTCGATTGAGCAGGAACCAGGAGAGGGCGATCCCGATGACGACAGCGGCGGCTATCCCACGCTCCAAAATATGGATGAAGGAGGAGCGGCGCGATGTTCGTGTCGATAGCCGTGTGGGTGTGCGTGCCCTTTGAACATGACCAGCCGTCACTGGTGCTTTGGTGGAAGCCTGTTGTTTCTGCGGTGAGGGTGCTGATGCATGTTCGGGCGAGAAATCCGCATCATTTTGCGCGCCTGCTTCGGCAGGAATCTCATCTGTCAGATCCTCGCTGGAGGGCGTCGTTTTTGTTGATGCATCTGGCTGAGGGAGATCTGAGACAGTATGCGTTGTATTGAAAGCGGTGGTTGTGAGCATTTCAGGATGGGTTTGCTGAATCGCCCATTCCACCGCGTCTCGTACGGCGCTATCCTCGTCGTTGCGTGTCAGCAGGAGGGGGGTGATTGGTGCCCGTTTTCCCTGTTCGCTGAGTGCATAAGCGGCAGCTTCACGAACTGTCCAGATGGGATCGTAGAGCGCTTTCACCAGACATTCGATAGGAACCAGTTCGCCCAACTGACCAAGCGTACTAGCAGCAGTGGCGCGGACGGTTTCATCCTCATCTTCCAGGGCTGCGATCAGAAGATCAACAGGGGCGTGTTCGCGGTATTTTCCCAGCACTAAAACGACCTCAGCGCGTACATGCCAGGAAGTATCGTGCAGTGCTGTAATAAGTGGCTCGTTGGATAGAACATCCTGAAGGGTTGGGTACGTTCCGAGTGCATGGACCGCAGCTGCACGAACCGCTGGATGTTCATCCTCCAATGCCGTGAGAAAAGCAGCAAGCGCATCCTGCTTGTGAGATCGTTCTAATTGACGGATCGCCTGTACACGCGTTTTCCACTCAGGATGTTGCAGCGCAGAAGTCAGTTGGTCCTCGACGAGAGGCGAGATATTGCCCAGACCCAGGTAATGCTGAATGGGGAGCAGCGGGGAAGCCGACATATCCACATGATCCGGGTATTCTCTTTGATGATGTGGTAAGGGTCCATCTGTGTTCAGATGGTATTCACCTCTGCCGTATTCCATTCTTTACCGTACCTCGTGTATTTCTATTGCCAACGCTTTGCGTAATAGTCGGACACCGCGATGAACATAAACTTTTACCGTTCCAACTGGCTGGTTGAGAATATCAGCGATTTCTTGATAGTTCAGATCCTCAAAATAATACAGGCTCACCACATCTCGATAGTGTTGAGGGAGCGTAGCAACAAGGATCTCTAGCTCCTGTCGATCTTCAACATGTTCAAATGCAACTTCTGGTTGGACAAACCTGTCGTCTTCTCGCTCAAGCACCGGACTCTCATCCGAAAGATCAAGCGGCACCGATGGCGGTTGTTTCGATCTGCCCGTGTAATTACAATACACATTCCAGGCAATTTTATAGAGCCAGGGACGCGCCTTTAGCGTCTGCCGTCGTTGCACTGGATAGCGTTCCAGCGCTACATATGCACGCAACAAAGCTTCCTGTACAATGTCTTCAGCATCCTGTGGATTGCCGACACGCCGTGCGATAAACGCCCTCAGTTGATACCAGTACAGCGATACCAGTTGTTCGTAATATGTCTCGACAGTTGTTGCTGGCAAGGCCAGGTTACTTTCGCTGCTTGCGTCCATTGCATCTCACCGTGTCTCTCGTGCCAGCCTCACTTATGTACAACACAAAAAGACTGCTGAAAGTTACAACCTGCAACTCCAATTTCCTCACGGTATTTTCCCTGTTGAACTGTTCTGTATACTATCTTATCTCAACATTGAGAGAAGCATACAGATCGTGTAAATCCGCTATTGATAGCAATGACTGAATGAAATATGTCTCTCATAGTATCATCTTTTGGCGTGAATGTATATGTTGCGAAAGTTGTAGGGATGTATAAGTTTGCTGCGCTGTAAAGGGAGCTTACTGGCAGGGGTCAACAGGTGAATCTCTGCCAGTAACGATATCCAGGGAGAATGTTTAGCGTCCGCTGCGAGCCTGCGCGCGACGAATCAGCGCATCGGCAGTGACAGCGAGGAGGAGAACGGCACCTTGAATCATAAACTGCACATCCGTTCCTCGGCTTTGCAGGGACAGGCCGTTCGCCAGGCTGGTAATAATCAGCGTGCCGAGAATAATGGCCCAGGCGGAACCTTTTCCACCAAAGAGGCTGACGCCACCGATGACCGCCGCTGCAATGGCTTGTAATGTGAGAACCGGGCTAATCGCGGTGGCCACCGAGTTTGCGCGGGAGGCCTGGATTACGCCAGCAACAGCAGCCAGACCGGAGCAGAGGGTGAAGACCGTGATACGGATCATCGTGATATTAATACCAGCGCGGCGCGCGGCTTCTGCATTGCCACCAGCCGCATAGATATGGCGACCATAGGTGGTTTTTGTCAGGACAAGCCAGACAATGAGGATCAGGATCATGAAGATGGCTACACCAGTCGGGACACCCAGGTAGAGGCCAGGCGTGGGTGACGGTGTATTTTCAAGAGTGAAAACAACACCTAAAACAATCGCCGCTACCAGCACAATTCGCCCAACCAGTTGCGGCATCGATTTTGTGCGTAGCCCATTGCGTTTGCGTATTGTCTGATCATAGAAGACGCTGACAGCATAGACAATCAGTAAGACAATTGGTAGACCAATGCCTAACCAGTCGGGCAAGAAGCTGGTGGAACTACCTGCGATATTGACAATAGTAGGATTGTGGATAATCAGAGTATCCTGGGGGGCAAGCAACGATAACACTGCACCCTGATAGAAAATATAAGCGGCCAGTGTGACGATAAAAGATGGAATGCGGAGTACTGCTATAAAGAAGCCATTGATGGCTCCAGCGAGCGCTCCAGCCAGAATGCCAGCAGCGATAGCAGCGGTAGCAGGAACGCCCATACGTTCAGAAAGAATGCCCATGACGACCGCGCCAAAGGTACCAACGACAGCCAGGGAGAGATCGACCTCTGCCAGCAGAAGTACAGGCACCACACCCAGTGCCGTGATACCGGTCTGCACACTCTGTTGCAGCAGGTTAGAGAAGTTGCGAGGCTGTAGGAAGATACCGGCTGGTGGCGTGGCAGTAAAGTAAACGACGATAATAAGCAGCGTCAGGAATACAGGTAGGAAGCCGAGGTCGCCACGTAGCAATTGTCCAAACGTTTGTTTTTGCGTATAGGATGGAGCCTCAACGGAGGAGGCCATAGCCTGCTGATTAGACTCATCTGTATTTTTATTGACTATATTACTCATGATCTATCTGCCTCTCTTGCACCGTTGCCATTTCCGCCATTTTGCAAGAGTTCGCCAAACTCGGCTCCTGTAATGGCCGCCACCACCCGCTCTTGCGTGGTAGTTTTAATATCAAAGGTGCCTACTCTTCTCCCCAGTCGCAGGACGATAACGCGATCAACAACTTCAAAAACATCGGCCAGATTGTGGGAAATGACGACGACGGCCAGTCCTTGCTCGCGCAGGCGTTTGATCAGATTTAAGACCTGACGGGTCTGGGCAACGCCCAGAGCAGCCGTTGGCTCGTCGAGCAGAATAACTTTCGCGTTACGTAGAATCGTTTTGGCTACAGCAATCGATTGGCGTTGGCCGCCGGACAGCGTGGAGACTATTGCGCGTACGGAAGGCAGTTTTACATCGAGCGTCCGCAAGACCTGCAAGGCCCGCCGTTCCATCTCGATCTCTTTGAGTGTGCTGATAGCAGTTTTCTCTTCACGGCCTAAGAAGAGGTTGGAAACAACGTCCAGGTTATCGCAGAGAGCGAGATCCTGATAGACGGTCTCAATGCCTAGATGGGTGGCTATTTGTGGGCTGGTGATTTTGACAGGTTGTTCCTCGATAAAGATCTCGCCTTCATCGGCGGGGCTAACGCCGGCAATCGTTTTGATCAATGTTGATTTGCCAGCGCCGTTATCGCCAACCAGACCAACGACCTCACCAGGGTAGACCTCAAAGTCTACATTATTGAGCGCACGGACAGCACCAAAGCTTTTGCCGATACCGACCATGCGGAGTACTGGGTTCCCATCGGGTGGACGGCGCGGCGATGATGGGGTATCCACCGATGGTATGTTATTGTCGGACATGGAATCCTCCAAATGTATCATACATTTGTTATGTCGCGGTGAACAATGCACCTTCACATTGCGAATATGCAGCAGAACAGGTAGTTTGGAGCTATTGACAGCCCCAAACTACCAGCTATCTACCAGAGCTTAGGGGCAGACGCCACCAGCACCAGCAGGAAGACCTTTACAAACATCGGCAACTTTGACGAAGCCGTCTTTGATAACCGTATCTTTGATATTGGTCTTGTCAACTGCAACAGGGGTCTCAAGCACCGAAGGAATGGCTGTGCCATCTTTGGTTTTGACGGTTGCGCCATTGGTCAGGGCTTTAGGATCGGTGCCGTCATGGATAGCCTTCACGAGATCAGCGGCTCCCTGAGCCTCTTTGTCGATGGCTTTGTAGACGGTCATGGCCTGGTCGCCAGTCAGAATGTTCTGGATACCAGCGACGGTCGCGTCCTGGCCGGTGACGAGAACTTTACCGTTGAGCTTCTGAGCTTTGAGGGAAGCGATAGCTGAGTTCGCCATACCGTCGTTTGCGACATAAGCGATCTGGATATTGTTCTGGTTGGCGGTTAGCACGCCATCCATCTCGACGCGGGCCTTGTCGTTGTCCCAGTCAGGGGTGTACTGATCGTAGACTTTCTTCAAGGTGCCATTGTCGAAAAGTGGCTGTAGGGCTTTGATTGCACCATTGCGGAAAAGAATAGCATTGTTGTCGGTCTGGCTACCGTTGATCATCGAGATGTTTTTGCCATTCTTGATGTAATCTTTGTAGTGATCAACAATGTACTGACCCTGCAACTGGCCGACCTTCTCGTTGTCGAAGGAGACATAGTAGTTGAGGTCGGGAGACTGGATCAGGCGGTCATAAGCGATAACAGGAACGCCCTGCTGCTTCGCTTTGGTAACGATGGTCGCGGCGGCATCGCTATCATGTGCTGCGAGTACCAGGATACAGTCGCCTTTGGTCAGATCTGCATCAGCCTGGTTCTGCTGGACAGTAGAGTCGCCACCAGCGTTCGCGTAATCAACGGTTGCACCTGGGATGGCGGCCTGAATTTTCTGAGTCAGTAAGGGTTTGTCTTTACTGTCCCAGCGCTCTGAAGATGCGGTCTCAGGCAGGAGCACGCCGACTTTGGTGCAGCCTTTGCCGCCAGCAGCCGTCTGTCCGCTACCAGTGTTGGTGCCGCTGGTGGGATTAGAAGCGGGTGGGGTGCTGCTGTTGCCGCAGGCGGCCAGCAGCATTGAGATCAAAACAATTCCGAAAATGGCGGTGAATGATCTGTTTCGACTAAATAGTTTCATCGCTGAATTGGTCCTTCCGCTTTTCTTAAGCGTTGTATTGAAACAAACAATCTATGAGTTGCATGACGTTCGTGCATCATTGTACGGAAAAGGTTCATAAGAGATCCGTAGAAGATCGGTGAACCTTGATGAAATTGTGAATATGTCAGCAACATCTGTCACAGGTGCAAAAGTGACTGATTATCCCTGCCTTTCAAAACGTAGTAAAACGTGTTTACCACAATCTTAATTGTTGCACTTGTCCCTCACAGGAAGCCTCCATGACTTCTACGCTGCTTTGGGTCGCCTGCAATACACCGCACTCTTGGGGAGTGTGTGGCCCAGGCCGGGCAAGGAGCCGCAGTATTGCGTACTGTTCCATAAAACCAGCAGTGTGCCGATGTGGTGCGTTTCCGCTACCATTGTGCGGATCGTGCAAAGATGTCGTTGCGCGACTCCCCGGCTTACCGATCCTCGTGGTGAAAAGTGTTCGATCTGCATACATATGCCCACGTTTGCATATGTATGCGCTCATTGTTAGTTCCTCCTTTCCGCATAAATTTTTTGTTAGCGGGAGGAGTGTTGCAGGGGCATGGATTGAGCATGTTTATGGCTCTCTTCCTGCTGCTGTTCAGCGGCCTCTTCTCTCGCGATAAGAATGCGTTCCCACGCTTTAAAAAAGGGATAATAGATAAGCGCGGAAAGAGCGAGATCTCCAAATTGGAGGAGGCTTCCTCGGATGTCTCCTCCAGAGGCGATGAACCCGCTAATTCCGAGAGGAACGGTAAAAGGTTGTATCACAACAGGCACATGTACCCAGCCAATCGTAAACACAATATAGTTAATTGTGACGATTAAACAGGGCACCAGCACGAAAGGTATCATCATAATAGGATTTAGGGTCATCGGTACGCCGAACGTGACCGGCTCGTTAATGTTAAAGATGGCTGGTCCCAACGCCACTTTCCCCACCATACGTAACTGTGCCGAGCGTGAACGTAGCATGTAGATGACCAGCGGCCACGTCGCGCCTGACCCGCCCAGGTGCGCAAAGATATGAAAGAACGGTTCGGTAACGATGCCGTGTCCACCGGTGGCGTTGTTTGCCAGCGTTGCGAACCAGAAAGGTGCTGCAATGGCTGTGACAACGTTCATACCATGAATGCCAACCGACCAGAGAAGCATCATCAGGATGATCTCTAACAGAGCGGCAGGATAGCTATCCTGCACGACCACAAGCGGCTTAAATACCTCCATCAGCAGGATCGGCAGCGTAAATTGCTGCACCTTGCCTGTACTATCCACAAAGGTATGGATGCTGATGAACCATTCAAGCAACCAGACCACCGTTAAGAGCAAGAATGTCGGCACCAGAGCTTCAAAGGCGCGTTTCACGTTTGGCGGAACTGATTTGGGCAGCTTAATGGTGAAACGCGAGCTACGAAACCAGCGCACAACTTCGGTTGTCAGGATGCCAATCAGGATGGCAACCAGCAATCCCTGTCCTCCAAAATAAGGAAGGATGGTTCCCAGCTTTAACTCTGAGAGATTGTTCACTGGCATGCTGGCGACCAGAAACAGCACCATTGCCAGGATGCCAGGTTGTACTGGTTCGGTACGACGATATTGTGCCAGACTATACGCTACTCCAAACGTCAGGAAGAGTGCCATCAGTCCGAACGATAATTGATAGGGAACCAGGATCGCGTTTTGATATGGTTGTAGCCATTTGTCCAGCCCATAGATAGGTGGCGGGTTCGCGATGATGAGAAAAAGGCTTCCTGCAATAATGAGCGGCAGCGTGAAAATGATAAACGCATCTCGCACTGCTTGCAGATAGACACTGCTGGCCAGTGCGCCTAATGGTGGAACGAGATAACGTTCAAACCAATCGCTACTTCGTTCGATAAGCGTATTCACGCAGCCCGGTTCCTTTCTTATGTTCCGTTTACTATACGCAGTACTTGCTCTAAGACCGCTTGTCCGTTCATGGTAGCATAATGAAATGGTTCAATCAGTGCCACCGGTTTCCCTACCGTTTGTGCCAGTTTTTCGATACTTTTGCGCAGATGGCGAATCTGTGGCGCGATCAGAACAATGTCGCATGTTTCAACCTTTGCCGAATATTCGCCTGCGCTGAGCGCCTCCACGTATAGCTCGTATTGACGCTCTTTGGCAGCTTCGAGCATGCTTTCAACTAAAAGACTGGTAGACATGCCCCAGCTACACACAATCAAAACTCGTATCATAACTTCGCTTCCACGACCCCGGATTGCTTCTGTGTATAACATCGGCCAGAATGTAACACACAATGGATGAACCTGATCTGTATTTAGACCTGTATATATTACTGCAATTATCATGCCAATTAGTGTGCTACACAGATAACACACTAATACGGAAGGATAGGTGACACGTTTCAGGCAAAGATATCGACCTGTCTGAGAATGCCGACAATATTATATGCCTCTTCTTCCGGCAGCGAGCGTCCTACCTGCGTTCCTAGTGTTTGCCAGGCTCGGCGGCATATCTCTAATTCCCTGGTGTAGTGTTGCTTGACAAGGTTTTGCAACGTTTCGTTCGCCGCGAATCTTCCTGGAGGAATGCTGCGCTCCAGCACACAGGCCAGATGCAGAATTAGGCCTGTCAGCACCTCGATTTCAAAGGTTTCTCCTACCTCCACTTCTATCAGCTCGATCATGCGCTCTATCAGGGGTAAGACTCTCGTTGTATTGAGGAAGAGCAGGCGTTGATCCAGTGTGTGTGCAATCTCATGAAGGATATCTGTGCGTTGTGCAAAGACCGATACGGCTGTGCTGGCAAGTGTGTGTGGTTGGAGCAGGGCTGGATCGATCAGCGTGCCTCCCAGCAGTGTGCGCAGGCGAGCAATGCCATCGCGAAAAAGAATTTCCGTGAGTGAGATGAAAGGATAGTTTTTCAGGTGCGGGTTAATGGTGCCGACAACGGCTATGAGCTGCCGATTGCCGACCAGTCGTTGCACATCTGCCTCAGTTTTTCCCGACAGGCTAATATCCATACAGAGAATGTCAATATCTTCTCGACGCAGTTCTGGTAAATGTTCTCTGAGCAACTCTGCCAGTTTGTTTGCACTGCCGTATCCTGTCAGACAGATCGAGAGAATAACCCGCGCTGTCTGTGTCATTGTCAGCGGTGCCGGGCTGCTTTCTTGCTCAGTGACGACGTGATGGGATGTATGAGTATATGCTGCGCTCTGCTCTTTGACCGCTGTGTCTGCCTTGCCTGTTTCGTGGTGGATATGAAACTGTGTTAAGCTTCTCGTAAGCTGGTCCAGCGTGATATGTTCAGAGCGTTGCGCACGTCGCAACGCCTCAACCACCAGCGGCGCACAGACGCCGGCAATCGTTCTCACAGCTATACCTGTACGTTGTGTGACCAGATCGCCGAGCGAGAGGAGCGAGGCGAAATCAACCAGCAAGAGGACACCGCTACCTTGATCTGTGTTATTGATCGCATGTTTAACCAGCGTCAGCAGCTCTTCGGGCGATTGCTCTAGCGTCAACTCGACCGCCGCGACCGTGTTTACTCCTACCAGTGTATTTGCCAGTTCTGCCAGTCCCGCAGCCACGCCATGACCATGAGCAGCCACGACAATACCTACCGTTGATTGCTCGCTGCTTAGCAACGTATCTGCATTTGCTAGCAGAACCGCCAGCACATCGATCTCGCTTTCTGGCAGGCTAACTCCCAGCGTGACACGGATGCGCTGATGAGCAATACGGGCGATCTCATATTCATCGGGATAGGTTTGTCGCACAGATGGGATGATTGGAACCGATAGCTGGCGTCCCTGCGAAATGTGTTCCAGCGCGCTGGAAAGATGCAGTGCCAGAACCAGTGAGAGCTTTTCAGGAAACTGACGCGCCAGTTGTTCTTCCGCATATTGTACGATAGATTGTGCCAGCGATGAGATGTGTTCGCTGACAAGGTGTGAGGCCGTTCCAGGCGTTTCTTGTGAGACTGTCTCGGCGAAGTGCTGAAAGTAGTGCTGGATATCTAGATGGATTAATTTATTGATCTCATATTCTGAAAGACCGCTATTGCGAAGCGAGATAACTTCCTTATTAATCGTATCGTAGAGATTACGGGCCGATTCTGGCAGGTTGTTCAGGCTGAGGCCGGTTGGCGTGAAAATATGTGTTGCCTCCAGCTGGTGCTGTACCGGGGCCAGGATGCGATGGAGGTCCGCCGTACGCAGCAAGCCGCGGCTGATATGTTCTGGCAGCGTATCGGTATTGACATATAATTCTGTCTGGTTATTCGTACGATATTCGAGATACGCACGGGCACAGGTAAGCTGTACATCTGTGCGCAGCTGTCCGATGTTTCCAGGACAATCGTAGAGCAAAAAAGCACGTAATACCTGTGCTGTGACGTGAATATTGCTGCCAATAGTGCTGCATTCGGTTGTGAAAAAGGCCCGGAGCAACTCGTAGCGCTCCATAATGGTGCGCTCGTGCAGGCCCGGCAGCGTGATAGTCATGGGTATGCGACGTCGGAAGGTTGGTAATAACGTGGTATTTGGATCTTCCGTTGTTGCAGCCAGCAGCAGCAGCGAGGATTGGCGTTCCCGGACATCTCCCAGACGTCGGAAGCGCTCACGATCCATCAAATAGAAGAGCATCTCCTGTCCTTCTGGGGGCAGGCGATGTACTTCATCGAGAAAGAGGATACCACGATGGGCTTGCTCGACCAGACCCTCTCGATCTCGTTCTGCCCCTGTATAAGCGCCGCGAACCACGCCAAAGAGATGCGCCATGAGCAACTGAGGGTTTCCCGCGTAATCGGCACAGTTGAAGCTAACAAACGGCGCGTCGGGCGGGAGCGCTTTCAATTCCAGCGCAAAGGCATGCATCAGGCGTGCGAGCGTAGTTTTTCCTACTCCGCTCGGCCCATATAACAGCGTATGCAGGCCGCGAGGTGGATAGAGAATCGCCGCTTTCGCCTGTTGGATTGCCACTTTTAGCCCATCATTGCTTCCAATCAACGTTTCAAAGCTGGTGACAACCGCACCGTTTTGGATAGATGCCGAGATAGTGGATGGTTTTATTGCCTTGTCGATTGTTGTTGATGGTTGATGCTTGTTGTTTTCTGGATGCTCTTTTTTCTGATGGTTTTCCGATGCTGGTGCGCTGAGATTGAACAATACCGGCCGTCCTGGGATGCGTTCAATGATCCCTTCTTGTGCAAGCAGGTTCAGGTCTCGACTGGCATTCGTACGGTCTATACTGATCTGCTCTGCAACTTCTTCAGCGCTGAAACCGGCATGACGGCGCAAAACGTTTTGTTGTGCGGAGTGCTGCTCACACAACAGTCGTAATGCGTCTAACACTCTATCTTTTCGTTGCACAGAACGATCCCTTCCGATGAAGGTTCTCTATCATGATTGGTTATCCCAACTAGTATACAGCATTAATAGATCACTGTACAACACCGACTTTCGCCTATTTCTACACTCAGTTTGAAGAGCTTGGAGCTTCTTCAAAATCCGCTCCCTTTCGTTGCGGTGTTGATCAAATTGGCTAGCTATTTCAGATCGCGTGTTCATTACTAAACATTGTCCGTAATTTTGTTCGGGAAAATTGTTTCAAACGCTTTTTGCTTGATTTTCTTTTTCTGTTCATGGTAGGCTAACACCAATAATGATATTGAACACCCTGTTCAGTAGTGGTTGTACTGTCAATTGGGAAAGCATGAGAGAACGCAACAAGGAGAACAAAACAAGGATGGATGCTAGCTGGGATATACGAGAAAAGACCGTTGTGGTGACGGGAGGGACTGGAGGAATTGGGTATGAGACCGCGCGAGGGTTGGCCGCGCTTGGAGCAACCGTCGTTGTGGTTGGTCGCAGTGCCCCTCGTGGTGCGGGTGCAGTCTCTCGCATTCAGCAACAAACAGGCAACGTGGCCTGCTCATTTGTGCAGGCGAACCTCTCTGATCTTGCTGAGGTCCGTCGTTTAGCTGCCCATATCGCCACGCATTATCCACGATTACAGGTGCTTGTGAATAATGTTGGAGCAAGATATGCACAGCGTGAAGAGACGATAGATGGATTAGAGGCGACTCTCGCGACAACGCACCTGTCTCCTTTTCTCCTGACAAATCTACTCCTGCCTTTGCTTGAAGCCAGCGCTCCCGCACGGATTGTGAACGTCGGTTCATATACACATCGCTCTGCTCATATTGGCGATCTGCAATCCAAAAATGACTATGATGAACTGCAAGCCTATGCGCAGGCCAAACTCGCCAACCTGCTCACATCTTATGAGTTGGCACGCTGTCTGCATGGCACAGGTATTCGAGTCAATGTAGCAGATCCGGGCATTGCTTCTGATACGGAACTGGCGAAAAAGAGCATCGGCACGCGTCGCCTTATCGACAGGCTAACGATAGCGATTGGATCGCGCGTCTTCACCTCGAAGCGAGCGGCGAAAAGCTCGATCTATCTAGCATCCTCGCCGGATGTCGAGCATTTTACCGGCAAATATGTGGATTCTCGTTGCAGGATTGTACCCTCGTCGCCAGCTTCTTACGATCAAGCCATGGCCGAGAAAGTATGGGCTATGAGCGCTGAATTGACCGGTTTAGAGAACAGGAGCCTTGCAGGGTCGTGATGTGCCTGACAAGAGAGCAAAAAGGGCTTGCTTTCTGGCCACTAGAGCACTTGTTTTTGATTCGAGAGAGCTTGTTATGACAAAAAATCGAGCTTGCCAATTTGACAAGCTCGAAAGATTAAGAGCGGGAGACGGGACTCGAACCCGCGACAGCCACTTTGGGAAAGTGGAACTCTACCACTGAGTTACTCCCGCATGCCGCTATACTACCATAAGCGCATGAGGCTGTCAAGCAGGGAAATACGCAAATCTCCTGGATGACATAAATTTGCCCGAGAAACAAAAGGAAGCTCGCCAATGCAGAGAATGGCAAGCTTCCTGGTTGCTTTTCTGGCTATCCGTTTTCTTGCGCTGACTCCAGACGTGCTTGCATCGCTTTCATATCTTTTGCAACTGTCTTGAGGCCGATCAGACAGATCAAGCCTGCTATGAGCAGACAGGTTGGGGCTGTGGTGAGAAAGGCAGCCCTTAGAGATGAATGATCGGCAATGATGCCGATGAGCAGCGGCGAGGCGGCGTCGCCAAGCACGTGAGCAACGAGCAGCACAATACCTATCGCCGTCGCGCGCATTTCTGGCTCAATGATATCCTGAATAACAGCATTGAGTGGCCCCAGACAAAGGCTGAGCGTGACGATAGCGAGCGTAAAAACGCCTATGAACGGTGTCAGGTCGTGTATAGAGAGAGCAATAAAGGTCAGGGGAGCGCCGAGCAGAAACGAGATCGTTGATATGAGTAAACGTCCCTGCGGCATGCGTCTTTGCAGGTGGTCAGCTAACCAACCGCCGAGCAATGTACCGATCAAGCTGCCAACGGCCAGCGTGCCGCCCGTCACGCCTCCCGCTGCTCCCTCACTGAGATGAAAATCTCTCACAATATACGTGGTCATCCAGGCCATTGCAGCGCCTACCGTGAAGAAGCTGGCGATGAAGGCTCCAATTAAAATCCAGTATGTCGGGATTTTGATGATTTTTTTGAGCGTATTGCCAAAGCCTTTGCCGATGCTGCCGTGCCCCATGCTGGCGCTATCGGCGTCTTCTTCTTCCTGGTCAAATGCCCCGCGCTTTGGTTCCACTGCCCGCCAGATGAGGAAGGCGGCAATCAAGCCAGGGATGCCGACAAGATAAAAAGCCCAGCGCCAGCCTAGTGTGATTGCTATGACGCCACCCATTGCCTGACCGATGGCCGTTCCAATGATATTACCGATAGACCAGATGGCAAGGACGCGTCCTCGTTGCGATTTGGGGAAATAATCACCAATCATCGATAACGAGGCAGGTGCGTAACCAGCCTCTCCAATTCCAAGCACTGAGCGCGTGAGGAAGAGTTGGAGAAAGTTGTGGGTAAATCCGGCCAGCGTGGTGGCAATACTCCAGAAACCTACACAGAGGGCCACAATATTTTTGCGTATACTTTTATCAGCCCATATGCCCAACGGCAGCGTTGAGAGGCCATAGATGAAGAGAAATGATGAGCTAAGCAGGCCTAATTCTGTATCTGTTAAGTGAAATTCTGGTTGGATTTTTGTCTGAACAGCCGCAAGAACGGAGCGGTCTGCATAATTGAGTATATTAATGGCGAGCAGAACTATAAATGCGAAGCGTGCCTGTCCCTTTGTGATGGAAGCAATGCCGCGCTCCTGCTTTGATGGTGGAGACGTTGTTGTCATCAGGCTATTTTTGTCCCTTTCCTGTTTGGTTGTCTTAACATGATTGCCTGTTCGGGCGCGCCACAGTGGTTGCTCCGCCCCAACATTGTCTGCTTCTCTGTATTTCTTACGTCTGATAAACGTAGATGTTACGAGTTTTAGGACGGCTTTTGCTATGAGGGCGTCACTTTCTGTAGTCTGGAGCTACTATTTTTGTTCAGCAGTGTAACCGGCTTTCCTATTTGTTCGTCTTTGTACAATGAGAAAATGAATAACGAAAACCCCGGTACGAGTAATAGTAGTACTCCTGAAGCACTAGTGCAGATCTCTAGCATAAAAAGGACAGTTTTGTGCATATTGTGACACATGTTTTACTGCACACCAGTCCGTTGCTCATGTATCTTCTGGTTGGCTGTGTACTTCTTTTGGAAAGTTCTGGCGTTCCTATCCTCAATAGTACGCTGTTGCTGTTTGCAGGCGCATTGGTCTCACTCGGCCATCTGAACATTGTGAATCTGGCGCTTGTTTCGATTGCTGGGAGCGTCACAGGAGCGTGTCTGGCATATTATATTGGAGGGCATGGAGGTCAGCAGGTTCTCTTGCGCCTGGCCTCCCTCTTCCGTGTGGATGCTGGGAAGATCACCGTTGTTGAGCGCTGGTTTCAACATTCTGGCGCGTGGATGATCTTCTTCTCCCGTATGTTACCCTATGCACGACCTTTTGCCTGCTTCCCGGCTGGTATTGCGCAAATGAACTTCCTGCGCTTCTTTTGTTCTGCTTTTGTAGGTTCAACTATCTGGTGTATCTCGATGCTGGTTGTCGGCTGGAATCTTGGGAAGCGCTGGGAGCTAGCTGTGGCCGCTATTCAGCAATATACATTGCCCGTATTGGCGCTGATCATCTTGTTGCTGGTTCTGTATATTTTCTTTGCGCGTCAGGTGAAACGACATCTACAGGCGCGTTTTCAACGATCCTCTCATTCTAGCGAGTGTTCCCATGATCTAGTGGCAACGCGTCGCGGTTTCTCTAAAGATCGTCACTGGTGGGGGACAATCTCCAAACGATAAGAATGTTATAATGAGTTGTGCTAAGACTCTATCAAAGTGGGACAGGAAGCCAATTGATGGAGCGGCTTGCTCTCGATCAAAAATGGAGTTTCTTGAGAGAGATAGCCATCTTCTCTACGTAGTAGAAAATAAGAATGTTAATGTAGACAGGTTCTTGCTTGTCATCTATCGGCAGGCTGGCGCTACATAACGTTTGTTCTATCACAACAACTCATTTTTAGCTCTGAGGAGGTATACCTTCATGACATCTTTGACTCCAAAAGTGTCAAGGGGACGTGGTACATTCAGTATAGTGTTTGCTAGTGTGATGTTGGGGCTTTCCCTGTTATTTGTTGCATGCGGGGGCGAGGGATCTGCGCCTACCGCCGGTGGTGCTACTCCTACCGCTGCTAAGCCATCTATTGCAGCCCCTACCGATCTTATCACTCCTGGTACTTTGACGGTTGGCAGCGATACGACGTATCCACCACAGGAATTTATGGACCCGGCAAGTGGGAAGGCGACAGGCTTTGATGTTGACCTGATTACGGAAATGGCTCAACGCATGGGTCTGAAGGCTGATGTCAAAACCGCCAACTTTAACACAATTATCGATGATCTTAATGCGAAACGCTACGATGTGGTTATTTCTGCGTTGACGATTAACTCTGATCGTGAGCAAAAAGTGACCTTGATACCATACTTTAATGCTGGTCAATCGCTGCTCGTGCAGAAAGGGAACCCTGAGAAAATCGCCACTGTCACCGACCTTTGCGGCAAAACCGTTGGCGTGCAAGATGGCACCGTTGAACTGGATACGCTCAACGAGACAAACAAAACTGACTGTCAGGGCAAAGGCAAGCCTGCTATTAAGCTGACCGTCTTAAAAGATCAGACCGAAGTGATTCAACTCCTGGTCAACAAGCGCGTGGTAGCCACCTTCCAGGATTCGCCTGTTACTGATTACTATCTCCAGCAAAATGCGGCTCAGTTTGAGGTCGCTGGCACAGTTATCAAGCAGGCGCTCGAAGGTATCGCTGTTCGCAAGACCGACACCGCCATGCAGAAGGCTATCACGGATGCTTTTCAGGCGGTAAAGGCCGATGGAACCTATGGGAAGCTGTTCGACAAATGGCATTTGAACCCTGTTCAGAAAATCACCGTTATTGATCGCGCTGCGGCGTACGCTTAATTGATTTTTGCTGGCCTGGCCTTTTCTTTGCTTCTCAAGACTAGAGAGAAGGCCAGATCTTTTTATTGTGGAGGGTTCTAGTGTTTCGTTGGGATGTTTTCTGGCAGTTTCTCTTCTCTGGATTTTTTGTCCAGGCTGCCTGGACGACGCTCTGGATCTCAGTGGTCGCCCAAACAATAGGCGTTATTCTCGGCCTTTTTCTGGCCTTGATGCGCATGTCCCGTTTCCCTGTCCTTTACTGGCCTGCCCGGGCATATATCTGGTTTTTTCGCGGCAGCCCCTTGCTGGTACAGGTACTGCTTCTCTGGGATGGTCTGCCTAAACTCATTCAAGATCCCAGATTTTTGCTGCCAGACTTTGCCTGTGTGCTGGTCGCTTTCTCGCTCAACGAGGGAGCGTATATGGCGGAAATCATTCGCGCTGGCATAACTTCAGTTGATGCGGGACAGATGGAGGCAGCAAAGGCGTTGGGGATGCGCTACCCGCTGGCAATGCGCCGCGTCATCCTGCCGCAAGCTGCTCGCGTGATCATTCCTCCCCTGGGCAACGAATTTAACAATATGCTCAAAACGACCTCTATTGCTTCTGTCATCGGCGTTGTAGAGCTGACTCATGTAGCCGAGGTTTTTGGCTCTCCGACCTTTACCATTTTTGAATTGTTGATCGTTGCTACCCTCTATTACTTGCTCCTGACAACGCTCTGGGGCTACTTCCAGCGCTGGCTTGAGCAGCGTCTCGATCCGAACCGGACTATAAAAACTGATCTCTCTGAGCAGAAGGGATGGACTTCGCGCGTGCTTGGATTTGGCGGCTCTTCTCGTACCGGCGGCACTCTGGTCAGCGGTCACTAAGTTCTATGCATTGCATCAGACTGTGGGCCAGAATAAGAAAAGCAAAAGAGAGTGGATAGCATGTTCATGGATCTATCTATAAGGAGGTGCCGATAGCGTGGGAACACAACAAAAAGACGCGAACGAGATGGTTCGAGGAGAGCAAATTGTCAAGCGCTTTGGACCGCTCACTGTATTAAATGGGATCGATTTTACCGTCAAATACGGGCAGGTGGTTGTGATCATCGGCCCCAGCGGTTCTGGCAAAACCACTTTGCTGCGTTGTATCAATCATCTAGAGAAGATTGACGATGGGCGTATTTACGTCGATGGCGAGCTGGTTGGCTATCGCATCGTCAATGGCAAACCTGTAGAGGATAGCGAGGCCAATATTGCCCGGATGCGCTCTAAAGTTGGCTTTGTCTTCCAGCGCTTTAATCTCTTTCCCCATATGACCGCCCTTGAAAATGTCATCGAGGCTCCTGTGCATGTGTTGGGTGAGCCAGTCAATGTGGTAAAAGAGCGAGCGATGGCTCTGCTGGAGAAAGTCGGGATGGCTGAGAAGGCGGGGGCATATCCGCACAAGCTTTCGGGTGGACAGCAACAGCGGGTGGCGATTGCCCGTGCGCTCGCCATGCAGCCCAAGCTGATGCTTTTTGATGAGGCGACCTCGGCTCTTGACCCAGAGCTGGTTGGCGAGGTACTCAAGGTGATGCGCCAGCTGGCTGAGGAGGGGATGACTATGGTAGTGGTGACGCATGAGATGGGCTTTGCGCGCGAGGTGGCAGATCATGTCATCTTTATGGATAAGTCTGTGATTGTAGAAGAGGGGCCGCCTGAGCAGATCTTTGAGTATAGTGAAAACGAGCGTACCCGCAACTTCTTAGGTCGTATTCACTAAGCAAATCTTGCTGCTAGACAACGGAGTGATAGCATAGCATATGGCGAACACAATAATAGGCGTGGGTGTAGATCTTGCTCCCACGCCTGTTTACGCCTATCGTCAGGTTTATTTGTAGCTCTCTTAGCGATGATTGAGATCAACATGGTGTAGCTTCACAAAATTCGTGCGTGCTCGACTCGCTACCGGCATGCCTCCCATAATAACCACATTTTCGCCATGCGACACAATTTTATCCTCCAGTAAGCGCCGTTCCACAGTCTCTATCAGGTCTTCCGTCGTTCCTTTCAACTCAATACAATATGGCCAGACACCCCACCAGAGGGCCAGTTGCCGATAGACGCGTTCGGAGGGAGTATATGCAATGATTGGGGTGCGTGGACGATCTTTAGAGATCAGGCAGGCAGAATTTCCTGAGCGCGTCAGGACGATGATGGCTTTTACGCTTGCCTCTTCCGCCAGTGCTCGTGCGGCATGGCTGACCGCACGCGTTTGCGTGAGTGGCTGGCATTCGGGTTGTTGAGCCGTTCTGTCACCGGCTTCGGTCTCCAGAGCGATTCTAGCCATCATCTGTACCGCCTCGATTGGATATGCTCCGGTGGCCGTTTCAGCGCTCAGCATGATGGCATCGGTTCCGTCTAAAATGGCATTTGATACATCGTTGACTTCGGCGCGAGTAGGACGGGAATTGGTAATCATCGACTCGAGCATTTGCGTTGCTGTGATAACTGGTAATCCTAGCTCATTGCAGCGAGCTATCACACGTTTCTGGATTAATGGCACTTTCTCCAGCGACATTTCTACTCCCAGGTCTCCTCTTGCCACCATTATCCCGTCTGCGACTTTGAGAACGTCGTCCAGGCGCGCGACGGCCTCTGGTTTCTCCAGTTTGACAATCAGAGGAATGTTTGCCTGTTTGTTATTGCCCTGGTACTCGACCTGATATTCGTGGATAAGTTCGCGGGCCGCTATTACGTCTTCTGGTCTGCGCACAAAGCTGAGCGCGATATAATCAACTCCATGCATGATCCCAAAACGCAGATCATCGCGGTCTTTTTCGGTTAGAGCCGGGGTGCTGACCGCTACTCCTGGCAGGTTAATGCCTTTGTGTTCTTTGAGTAGCCCGCCGTGAATCACCAGACAATGGACATCGCTCTCGTCGGCACTGAGGACGCGCAGTTCCATGAGGCCGTCGTCTAAGAGGATGCGGTCGCCGGGTTTTACGTCCTGGGGAAGCTGTTTGTACGTGGTAGGTATGGTCTGCGAATTGCCCGCGACCGGGCGACTGGTAATGATCACTTCTGTTTGATCGATCAGTTGAAGCGGCTTTCCGTCCTGAAGCGATCCAACACGGATCTTCGGTCCCTGTAGATCTTGTAGAATGGCGATGGGGCAGCCCAGACGGGTGGAAATAGATCGTACACGCTCTATGACGGTGGCATGCTCCTCTTGTCTCCCATGTGAGAAATTGAGCCGTGCAACGTTCATTCCTGCTCGTATGAGCGCTTCGATACGTTCCTCACTGTTGGTCGCCGGTCCTATAGTACAGACGATTTTTGTTCGACGCATAGTTCTATTCCTCTATATTCATAGAATGGGATGCTGGATGATTGTGTTTGCCCTGCGACTCTGATCGGGTAAAAAGGACCGCTCTGTCCCGGTGCTAAGAGGAGTGTACACTGTATTGTGCTGGACGGCAAGCGTGGGGTGGGCAAAAGACTCTCAAACAAAGTTGACAATTTTTTTGCCGCATGCTATCCTAGTCTAGCCGAAGTTCAGGATCACAATCAGGTGACATATCTGGTGTTGGCGCTACCGTTCGCATGTGGCGCTCCTGCAAGTATAAAACTGAAAGTGCAAACAACCCCATTGAGTGGGGAAGAGGTGAGAGTAGAAAAGCATGGCCGTTAAGATTCGCTTAAAACGTACAGGGATGAAGAAAGCCCCTAGCTATCGTGTTGTGGTGGCAGATGCCCGTTCTCCACGCGATGGTCGTATCATTGAAAATATCGGGTGGTATAACCCACGTGTCGAGCCTTCCGCGATCAATATCGACAAGGAAAAGGCTCTCAACTGGCTCAAGAATGGTGCCCAGCCCACCGACTCGGTGCTTTCGCTGCTCCAGCGTGCTGGCATCGTCGAGCGTTCCTCTCAGACAACTGCTGCCCCTGACGCTCAGTAAGTCTGAAGTAAGGTAGTTATATGCGTAAACTGATTGAGTATGTCGCTCAGTCATTGGTGGATGATCCTTCGGCTGTACAGGTTCGCGAAGTACGCAACGATCGTAATGCTTTAGTGTTGGAACTGCACGTCGGTGCTGATGACTTTGGAAAAGTGATCGGTCGCCAGGGACGAGTTGCCAAAGCTATGCGTACCCTCTTGCGTGCTGGCGGTACGCGTGAAGGGCGTCATACCTCTCTGGAGATCATTTAACGTCGTTTGATCTTCGGGTAGTTGAGCAAGCATTACGTAGAAGGCAGTGCGTTATGCCAATGCAAAACGAGACAGAATGGGCTACTATCGGCAAAATAGTGGCCCTTTTTGGTCTACGCGGCGAATTCAAAGTCAAATCTCTTTCCGATATCCCCGACCGCTTTACTAATCTTGAAAGTATCTATGTCGGTTCTGAGCATCGGCGCTATACTATTGAAGGGGTGCGCCCGTATAAAGGAGATATGCTCCTGCTCAAACTGTATGGCATTGCAGATGCGACCGCTGCTGAGCCACTACGCAATCAGGATCTTTGCATCCCCCTCGATCAACTGGCTCAGTTGCCGCCCGATTCATATTATCAACATGATATTCTGGGCTTGCAGGTCTCTACACTTGAGGATCGTACTGTCGGTGTCATTGTTGATATTATTACGACTGGTGGCAACGATGTGTACGTGGTGAAGGGGCCGGATGGACAGCAATTTCTCATTCCAGCTGTCAAAGCCATCATTAAACAGGTTGACCTTATTCGTCGGAAGATGTATATTGATCCTATCAAGGGGTTGATCGATGACGAGGCCGTAGTCGATACATCCAATCCTGGATCTGGGAATGAAGAGGAGGTATAATTGTCGGCTTTTTCCCTCCATAAGGAGGAATAAAGAGAACCGACCCTGTGTTCTTTTTTATAGTGGAGCTTGCTGAAACCAGATGGTTACTCTACACGTGTAAGCGATGTTGGCCTCTTTCTTGTAAAGAATCAGCCGAAGCTTACGTCAATACGTAGAGCATCACAGTATTTCGTAGGGAGGTGTCTTGTGTCCGACCGTATCCCGACTCTTGCTGATGTGTGTTGCGCTATTGCTGAGGGCCATGTCTCTGTGACTCTTGACGACAATATGTATTCTGTCAGCGCACTTGAACTACGCCGCTATTTCAACAAGTCTCGTCCTCTTCCTTCCGTCTCTCAACCTTCTACAACGTCTTCGGGTTCTGATCAATGGTCAAGCTCTTCCCAGATCTCTGTCGCGTGATGCTCATCGGCCTTCTCAGGCCGTTTTTTATTGCTCATCAGAGATTGGGGCAGGCGGTTGCGTTCGGTGGAGGTTAGGACTATAATTAGGACTATACTTAAGATGGCAGCATACAGGCTATCATACGATTGCCCGCATGCATTGCTCGAAGTTGCCGAAATATATGCTGTGGAGGCGTAATCATGTTTCGGTTTGCCACCGCGCAAAACTCGCGAGCGACATTTGATCTTTGAGGAAGGTATTTTCATGGAACCGATTGATACAGATCTTGAATACACTACAAGCGGTTCGCGTGAACTCAATTTCCGTTCACGCTTCAACTGGTTGTATATTATTCCAACACTCGGCCTGATCTGGCTGGCGTATATCATCGCCGCCGTTGTCTTTCAGTGGCCCGTCTCCGGCATCGTTGATCCACTGATGGTCTTTATGCTTGTGGTGTTCTTTGCTTTTGTCATCCTGCTTTTCTGGGCGATGGCCCCAAAAGAAAACCGCTAATTATCCGCAATAATTGGACCAGACAGGCAGAGGGTGAACAGGATTTGCGAGGCTTCAGTCAGATCCACCTCTGCTTGTTTGGTTTATGCAATCTCTCTCCAGGCAGATTCATCCACGTTGATTGTCAGACGTTCTCCCCACAGTGCACGCGCCAGCAGTTCGGCAGATTCGACCAGTCGCGGCCCTGAGCGGTTCAGATAATAAATTCCGTCGATGGCATAGACACGCCCCTGTTGCACTGCTTGTAGCTCCTGCCAGGCTGGATGGCGTTGCAGGAGAGGGATATCTTGCATGGTTCGTTCCAGAGAGAAACCACACGGGGACAGCACCAGCACGTTGGGATTGGCCGTGACCAGTTCTTCCCATGTGAGCCAGGGAGAATGCTCTCCAACCCTGCCAAAGATCGCCTCACCGCCTGCAACATTGATAAGCTCTGGCGTCCAGTTTCCGGCAACCATCAGCGGATCAAGCCATTCCAGGACGGCGACGCGTGGCTTTGTTCTCAACATCGCCGTCATCTGTGCAAGCGAGTTGAGTCGTTGCTGATAGTCATTCACGAGCTGTTGAGCCTGTTCTTTTCGGTCCAGCGCCTCGCCGACGCGTATCAGATCTTCCCAGACATCGCTCAGACGATAGGGAGCAAGAGAGACGATACGCGGCTGAATGCCCACCACCTGTTGCAATGCCTGTATTACATCGCGTTCGCTGACCGCGCAGACCTCACATTGCGTTTGTGTAAAGATGATGTCTGGCTGGAGCGTTTGCAGGAGGTCGGTGTCGATGACATAGATGCTCAATGCTCTGAGCGCATTACCCTGGACTGCATCTTTTGTATGCGCGATCTGCTTGATCTGCGCATCGATCTGCTCACTGGTTGCGTTGACATCGATTTGCACATTGCTTACCAGTGGTAATTGTAGCACTTCATGTGGGTAGTCGCATTCGTGCGAACGTCCTACAAGCTGATCAAGGCAACCGAGCGCGGCAATCATTTCGGTCGCGCTTGCCAGAAGAGAGACAATGCGCATGGCAGTTCCTTTCAAATAATATGATCGTATCAGCCATGCGCTATTATAGCATATGCTTTGGAGCCGCATATGTTCTGGAGCTACCTTTTGTCAGGCTTCATCAACCTTCCAGACGATCACGGTTGTATCGAATGAGGTCGTTGCAATGTAGCGTCCATCTGGCGACCATCTTGCGTCGGTTATAGTATCGCCATGTCCATTTTTCTGCCCGAAGAGAAATGTCGGCATTTGTATGCCTTTGGAGACGACAGGTTTTTTCTCCTGCAAATCCCAGATATGGATATTGTGGCTTCTCCCATAGCCTCCCACCAGATAGCGTCCATTGGGCGACCAGCTGACTCCAGTGGTGTTTGGATTCCACTTGAAACCGAAGCCGGCATCATCATTAGGTGGAGGTGTAAGGGCGTTCTTGTCGTTGGTGCCGAGTTGCCAGCGGGGTTTTTTGGGTTGTTGCACATCCCATACATTCACGATATTTGCATTGGTGGCAAGTAGCAGGTGGTTGTCTGCTGGCGACCACTGAATCGCATCTCGAATCACGAAGATGGCGTGTGTGCCAGGAGGCAGTGTGAGGGGAGCATCGGGCACATTGATGTAGTATTTCACTTTGCCCGTCTTCACATCCCAGATAGCCAGGTTGAAATTGTTTGTCAGCGTCGCCAGCATCGTTCCATCCGCTGACCAGGCCAACTCGCCAACGGAGATCTCGGCCCCATCGACTTTGCGCGGCCCCTGATCGTTATAGAGGGTTTTGATCGGCGTGTTTGGCTTCTTGAGCTGCCAGAGCAACACATTCTGTGTGTTGGAGACGGCAGCGGCAAACATATTAGTTTTAGGCGACCAGGCGCTATAGAGAAAATCGGGACCGCCGAGATCATCTGTTTTGCTGCCATCTTTATAAATAACGGGATCGCTCGTTTTGCCGAAGACATCCAGAAGAAATATCTGATTTGAGCCTGTGACTGGCGTAGCAACAAGATAACGTCCATCGGGAGACCAGCTAAGCGCGTTGCTGTAGACTGTGCCAGGGAGCCTCCAGCGGCGTACCGGTTTTGTGAGAGTCTGGACCTCTTTCGGAGATTTTGCCAGATAACTGCCTACGTCCCAGAGCATGACCGTCTGATCCTCTCCTGCTGTGGCAAGATAGCGTCCATCAGGAGACCAGGCGGCATTATACACGGTGCGTAAATGTCTGGTGATATTTAAGAGAGGCACTCCCGGCATGATTTTCTGAGGCCCAGGAGGAGTTTTTGCGGGTGAGGCCGGCGTCGAGCTACGTTGCCAGATCAGAAACGATGCGCCTCCTGCAACGGCTACAGCGGCAACACTACCTCCTATGACCAGTTCGCGCCGACTTATAGTACGCTTTGGCTCCTGTTGAGGAGATGCTATCTCCTGTCTGGTTTGTGGAGACTGAACAGGCGGATATTGGATAGTGGGTGGGTAGGTGTTCTGTTGTGGCGGAACGATGTTGGTTGGGGTGACGGGATACCCTACATATGATGGAGTTGGCACTGTCTGCTCACGTCCCTGATTGGATGTCTGAAATGATACAGATGGTTGGGTCGGTGTTTGAGAGAGCGACGCCTCTGGTATAGTTGGAGTTGGCGTGATGGGTTGCTGTAACGGATATGTTAATACGACCTTGCGCAGGCGTTTGCTCCAGGGGGCCAGGATCGTTGCTTCTGAGTCATCCGATGTTGTTTGTGGTGGCAGAGAGAAGGCCTGCTCCAGCGCATTGACAAAGGCGACGCATGTTGGGAGCCGATCTTCGGGCCGTTTTGCCAATCCCTGCAAAAGAATCTCTTCGGCTGCCAGTGGCAGCGTAGGGTTCCATTGTGTTGGTGCGAGCGGGGCCGTTTTGATCTGTTTGATGAGAACCTCATAGGGGTTATCCCCTCTGAAGGGGAGCGCCCCCGTCAACAATTGATAGGCGGTCATTGCCAGGCTGTAGCGATCACTGGCGGGCGTGGCATGGCCCTGCGCCTGCTCTGGAGCCATATATTCGGGAGTGCCGGAACCTGTATGGGTGCGGCTGCGTTGGGTCTCGCTGCTCATTAACTTGGCGAGGCCAAAATCGGCGAGGAATAACCAACCTTCCTGAAGCAGCATATTGGCCGGTTTGATGTCGCGATGTAAGACGTTCTGACTATGCGCGTAGTCTATAGCTTGTGCGGCCTGCTTGAGATATTGCAAGCTCTCATGTGGTGGTAGCGTGCGAGTGGTCGCGCGCATGCGGTCACGTAAGGAGCCACCGGCCATATAGGGCGTAATCAGATAAGTGACGATCTCATCGCCGGCAATATGTTGTTCGCCGAAGTCATGGATGGGAAGGATATTGGGATGTTCCAGCGCGGCGGCGGCCCGTGCTTCATACTCAAACGCATGGAGATAGCTCTTGTCAGATGCCAGTACGGACGGCAAGAGTTTGGCGGCGATCTGGCGGCGTAGCTCAGTATCTTCCGCCAGCCAGACCTCGCCCATGCCGCCACGTCCCAGCAGGCGTATCATGCGATAACGCCCAAGCATCTCTCCCTGCCAGTCCATTGTTTGATTTGTCAGCATAATTCTTAGAATCCTCGTCCCTGTATGTTCCAAACCAGAATACTTGCATCTTTATCATTGAAACCCGCGGCCAACCACCGTCCATCAGGTGACCACGCCAGACTGATAACCTCAGCCTTCAAGCTGCTATTCAGGTGTGCAGGAATATTGCTGCCTGCATATTTCCAGATCAATACCTGTCCATCCTTGCTTCCGATGGCAATGAGATCGCTGGTGGCGGCAGGAGACCAGGCCATTGTGGTGAGTATTGCATCAGTGGAGAGCGCGTCCTGCTCTTTTTTCTGCATCGTCCAGAGCGCTAGAGAGAACGCCTGATCGTTTGTTGTGGTCAGAGCACCCATCACAGTTCCGCTGGACATCCAACTGATGGCTTTGATGCGACCATCCAGCTTGACCGGGCTTAGCACCTGCTGCCATTGTACCGTTGTTCCTGATAGCTTGATCTGTCCAGCAATAACGCCTTCTGCCTCCGCCAGAGCAAGCAGGCTACCATCGGGCGAGGCCAGGAGCAGCGGTGATCTGGCTGATAGCATCGTTGAAAGGGTGCCAGTGAGCGCGATGGGATCGAGTTGTTGTTGTGGCTCCTGAGTATTCCAGATATGCAGTTGTAGCGGTTTCTCTCCTGCGGCGATGGCTGTAAGATAGTGATTCTGCCAGGCGAGACCGGCGATGACCGTCTTGCTGGGAATAGTTACAGCTGTGCTATAGCCAGGGGCCGTCTTGCGCAAATCGCTGGAATATAGCTCAAGCGAGGCCGTTGTTCCTTTGCCCGTATTGCCTATTGCAAGCCACTGACCATCTGAAGACCAGGAGAGCAGCAAAGGACCGGTGGGCTGAAACGTTTGTCTGGCGGTGGCGGAAGGTTGGATTGCTTGTTGCTGTTGCGGGTTCCAGAGCAGCACCGTGCCATCTTCTGAGGCCGACGCGAGCAGAGATTGCGCCGACCATGCCAGCGAGGTGACAGGCTTCGTATGTCCGTGCAGGATCAGATCAGGTCCATTAGGATCAGTAGCGGTGGGCGTGAGCTGTGCAGTGCTTTCAGGTTTTTGCCAGGTGCTTGTGAAAGCCCATGTTCCCGCACCTCCCGCTAAAACGGCCAGCGTCGCACCACCTCCGATTAACAAAGAGCGCCGTGAAACCTGTTGTTTTGCTGCTCTGTCTGTTTCGGGATTGAGCGATCGCTGAATGTGAGGTATGGGTTCAGCTTGAGTCGCATGTGGATCTCGTATGTGGGAGGCATGTTCAGCTTTTGTATTGAATGAGCCTCGTATTTGAGATGTTTGCCCCTCTTCAGATGAGGTGCTGTTCTGCCTGAGTGCAGGCTGGTGAGATTGCCCGGTGATGGGCAGCTGGTTCTGTGACGAAAAGATTTGCTGTGAGAACGCGCTCGTGGTAGGGCCGGGCATTGTTTGCCGTGGGACGACTGGTGCGTAACTAAGGAACGATGTGTTGCCCGAAGCCTCTCGTAGCTCTTCCACCAGCGCGCAGGCCGAGTTGGGCCGTTCCGCTGGCTTTTTGGCGAGACCATGTAGCAGCACCTGTTCTTGTTGGAGCGAGAGGGCTGGATTGATCTGCCTCGGCACTGGTGGCGCTGAAGTTATATGCTGTACTATTGTGCCATAGCTGGACAGAGCTTTAAAGGGAACTTTTCCTGTAAAAAGATAATAGGCGAGAACGGCCAGACTATAGATATCGCTGGAGGCTTCTGCTCTCCCCTGGGCCTGTTCCGGCGCTATATATTCAGGGGTGCCAGTGCCAACACCTGTACGCGTGAGATTTTCTGTGTTGGAGAGGACGCGCGCGATGCCAAAATCGCCTAGCAGCAACCAGTTATCGGTGCGTAAGAGCATATTGGCAGGTTTGATATCGCGATGAATAATACCATGCTTGTGGGCGTAATCGATAGCCTCTGCTGCCTGTGTAAGATAGGCCAGCGCTTCCTGTTGTGGCATCGATGTCTGGTTGGTGTTATGTGCATCGATACGATCAGCTAACGTTCCGCCGGTGATATAGGGCATGACGATGTAAGCGATGAATTCATCGTCGGGCAAGTTCTGTTTGCCGAAATCGTGAACAGGAAGGATATGGGGATGATTGAGCGCTGCTGCGGCCCGCGCCTCCCGCTCGAAGCGGAGCAGAAACTCATTATCCTGTTGCTTTTGTGCTGGAAGGGTTTTAATCGCAACCTGACGGTGCAAGCGTGGGTCTTCGCCAAGCCAGACTTCGCCCATGCCTCCTTTGCCAATCTGCTTGAGCAGACGATAGCGCCCTAAGCTGGTTGTTGTCATGATATCACCGTCGTTCACAGCATGTATCCTGCCTTTGCTCTGCTATACCATCCATTCTTAATATACTAATTCTGTTTCAGCCGCCTGGTTCTGACGAGCCAGAGTAGCTTAAAAGCCTCGTCCCTGTATTTTCCAAACAAGGATGCTTGTATCATTATCGTCATAGCCGGCTGCGAGCCATTGCCCATCTGCCGACCAGGACAGAGCCGTGATTTTTTTATTGGTGATCTCCCCGCCGTTGAGCGTTCCCACCGGGGCAGTGCCTTTGTTCGGGTTCCAGATCTGCACTTTCCCATCTGTGGAAGCCGTTGCAATGAGCGGATTTTTTTGTGTGGGAGACCACGCCATTGTGATGAGCTTTGCATCGGTATCGAGTTCTTTGGCTGGCGTACTTTGTTTGTTCGGCCAGTTCCATAGGTAGAGGCTTGAGACATTGGACTGAAAAAACGTTCCTATGTTCCTCCCATCTGGTGCCCAAAAAACGCCGGTTGATTGCGCAAATGAGTTCTTCTCAAATTGGAGCGTGGAGGTCGGTTGCCATTGTACCGTATTGGCAAGCAGGCTCACTTTGCCGATGACAATTGTAGTGTACAACGAGATCGCGACAAGCGTCCCATCCGGCGATGTTGCCAGCAGTTGTGGGGGCGCACTAAGGGAGAATCCTCCTCCCAACGAGCCTGCTATTGGAATTGCCTTGATGTGTTGCCCGGGCTGTGTGACATCCATTGCCCACAGGCGAAAATGGTTGGAATCGTTACTGTTGAGGGGAGAATGTGTCACCGTGACCAGTGTTGTTTTGTTGGCCCAGCACATCCCGGAGACTGTAGCCGTGCCCTCGCCGGTTACATAGTTAGTAAAGCCCGGAGCGAGTTTGCTGATATCGCTGGTGTAGAAATCGATGGCGGCGCTATCCTGGCTGAGCGGTTCTTCTCCTGTGTTTGCCAGGGCCAGTATGCTGCCATCGGGCGACCAGGAGAGCAGCATCGCGCTGCCTTTGCGCGCTTTGCGCCTGGCTATCGGGTCAGGTGAGCCACTTTGTTGTTTGGTGATATCCCAGAGCAACAGATCGTCCTGATCGGCAATGGATGCCAGCACATTCTTTTGAGGAGACCAGGCAAGCGAACTGGCTGGCTTCAGATGCCCCTGTAAGATCAGATTAGGGCCATCAGGATTGGGGGTTGGCGTTGGAGCACTTTTTGTTTGCTGGTTTGGGGCCGCGCGAAATTTTGACATGGCGGCCCATGTTCCCAGCCCTCCCGCTACAACTAGAGCCGCACTGCCTCCTATGAGCATATTTCGCCGGGAGAGAGAGCGGCTCCCTGGCTGTCCAACTGGCGTATTCTGGTTTGCGCTCTCTTGTCCATTGGACATGGTGGGTTGCGTGATCGTTGAAAAGGTATTGGGTTGTCCAGCAGAAGGTGAATACGGTGTGGCAGAGATCATAAGTGCCTCAAATGGTGTACCTACAAATGCCTGTTGCAGCGAGGCAGCAAATGTGCGTGCCGATTTAGGGCGTTCTGCTGGTTGCTTGGCGAGGCCATGCAGCAGCGCCATCTCAAATGCCGGTGGGAGTGCCGGATTGAATTGTTGCGGCGGTGGAGGTGGCATGGTCATATGTTGAATAGTGGTCGCATAGCTTGTTTCGGCATTGAAAGGAAGGCAACCTGTAAAAAGGTAATAGGCCAGGACTGCCAGACTATAGAGATCGCTGGCGGCCTCAGCTCTGCCTTCCGCCTGTTCCGGTGCCATATATTCAGGAGTGCCAATGCCAACACCAGTTTGCGTCAGATTTTCTGCGCTGGAAAGAATATGGGCGATGCCAAAGTCTGTTAACAAGAGCCAGCGATCATCGCGCAGGAGCATATTGCCGGGCTTGATATCGCGATGGATGATTCCCTGGGCATGGGCATAATCGATAGCCTCCGCTGCCTGTGAGAGATATGCGATGGCCTCCTGGGGCGGCATGAACGTTTGCCTTGTCTGATAGGTTGCGATACGCTCTGTTAAAGAGCCGCCCGAGACATATGGCATCACGATATAAGTGACGACCTGCCCGTTTTTTGTGGGTTGTTCGCCATAGTCATAGATGGGGAGAATATGCGGATGACCAAGCGCAGCCGACGCCTGGGCCTCTCGCTCAAAGCGTTGAGAGAACTCACGATCCTGTTGACTCTGGGCAGGTAAGGTTTTGATGGCGACCTGACGATGCAGGCGTGGATCGTCGCAGAGCCAGACATCTCCCATCCCTCCCCTGCCGATACGTCTGATAATCTGGTAGCGACCAAGAGTTCTAGTGGCTGCTCGTTGTACGGCTTCACCTTCTCTCATGCTCTTTTTTTACCCCTACAGAAAAATATTGTATGTAATAAAGCCCGGCCTATACTATACTACGGTTTAGAACGCCTGTATAGACAATTGATGCTGTATTGCTCTGCGTACTTGATGAGGTTTGGATATCAAAAAGTCGTGAAATGGCCTCTCAGCCTCTTGTAAAAAATATACCTTTATGATATCGCATAGAGGTGGTTGTGAGGAGCGAATAGCCTATTGGTCATAGTGTATACCCATATTATGGAGCCTCTTAACTCGCTTCCTGTCAGTGAAGGTGATTCAGAAAAGAAGCGGATCTTCTATGCCCTCTTACTGCTCAAGCCCTTCCTATTTTAATGGTAGTGATACGGTAAATGTTGAGCCTTTTCCTTCTTCGCTTTCAACTATAAGCTCTCCTCCATGTTGCTTGACAATTTCATAGGCAATATACAGTCCCATCCCTAATCCTGAAAATACTTTATTGCGCGAGTCATAGGCGCGATAGAAGCGCTCAAAGATGTGTTTCAAGTGGGCTTGAGGAATGCCCACACCATAATCACGGACGCGAATAGTTGCAGTTTGCGGAGAGGTGGCAAGCAGTATCTCAACAGTATTTGCGTCGGGAGAATACTTGATGGCGTTTGTAATCAGATTGGTAAACACCTGACCTAAGCGATCTTTGTCTCCCACTGTAATAGCAGGAGCCGTTCCGCTCAGTGCCAGGATATGCGTTGGATAGGTTGGTTGTAGTTGTTCAATCGTTTCCCGCAGGAGGAGGGTGAGGTCAACTGCTTCCTCTTCATAATCTAATCGCCCGGCCTGGATTTTCGAGGCGTCTAATAGCTCATCTATGAGTTTGACCTGACGATTGACCTGCTCGTCCATCTTGCGTAGCAGGGGCAACTCTTCCACCTGAGCTTTTCGCTCAAGCCGTTTGATTAAGAGTTGCGTGAACCCTTTGAGGGACGAGAGCGGCGCTTTTAGCTCATGGCTGGCTATGCTGATAAAGTCATCTTTACGCTGTTCCAGGTCTTTGCGCTCTGTGATGTCCAGGGCAAAACAGACCCATTGGAAAGGATCTTGCTGGAAGCGTGCCGCACCAATAAGAATAGGAACCTGGCTGCCATCTTTGCGATAGTAGGCCTTCTCAAAGGGAGCGCATATCCCCTGTTCCTGCAACTCCTGTACAGCCTTCATGCTCACGGGAAGAAACTCACGGGGGGTGATGTCCCACCAGTCGAGGCGCCCAGATTTCACATCTTCTTGGGTATAGCCAACCATCTCAAGGAATGCATCGTTGGCCTCAAGAATATGCCTGTTATCTGCAATGACTACGCCGATAATATTCGCGTCAATGAGCCGTCGTGCCTGCTCCTGGCTATGTTGTAGCGCCGCCTTTTGTTGTTGAACCAGCATTTCAGCTTGCTTGCGTTGCGTTACATCCTTGCCAAGACCAAGAAACCCTATCGGCGCGCCCTCCAGGGAATGCATGAGCGTGGTTCTAATATCGATCCATATGGTTGTGCCATCTTTGCGTCGTCCCTCCCACTCTCCAAGATAATCCTCTCCAGCAAGTACGTGTTGTAAGTCGGCTTGCAGTGCATCGCTCGACAGTGTGGGATACAGGAGAGCAGGAGTTTTGCCAAGTACCTCAGAAGCCGTATAGCCGAAGATGTGCTCGGCTCCTTTGTTCCAGTAGGTAATAGAGCCCTGTAAATCCGTGACAATGACGCTCTCTTGAATACTTGCTAAGATGGTGGCTTGAAATTGAATCAGTTCTTCGGAATTTGCCATAAAGTTGCTTTTGTCTTTTCTGTTGCTCGCTCCCTTTTCATAGGAGGTTAACCACTTCCAGTGTACCTTTCTTATCTTTTCCGGTCAAGGCCACTTTTCGTTGGAGATTGTGTTGTGATGCAAGGGAACAATCACTTTCAAGCATTGCTTTGCCATAGAGGTATAGATTGGCGTCTGACCTCGGATCTCTCCATCGAGCGTCACATCTTGGGGATCATTTTGTGTGATAATGGTTACTCCCCGTACGCGCAAGTGATGCAGACCAGGAATACCCGTGAGTTCAGCTGTGTGCAGCAAAGGATAGCGCGCTTGCAATAGATCGAGATCAGAGGGTTGCTGCTCTTGATGAGAGAGAAAATGTGTGATTGCAGTTGCCAGCGTTGCTCTATCGATATCTTCTATAACAAGGATATCAAGCAAACGATCGTGCAGACTGGCTCCGGGGATCGTCAACTGCCATGCTCCACCAAAAATGGGTGCGTTGATCACCGCCACCTGGAGCGCTCGACAGCGGAGTGGCGGGATTGCATCGTTTGGCTGCATAGGTGCCACGCCAGATTGCATTACCAGCCCCTCGAAGCGCAGTTCTACATCGAGTACGGTATGGTTTTTCAAGACTTCGAGCGCCGTGAGCGGGTAGGTCAATCTGCCGTAGCGCTGACGAGTTGCAATACTGGTTGCCAGATGTGCGAATTGCACATTGAGGCCTACCGTCAACGCATGAGCGAAATAGCCCTGCTTTGGTCGAGCCGTTTGTGGATTGAGAGACGGTGCGCGTTTCCCGGATGCCGCATGCGGTGCTTGCTCGGCTGGCTGGGCAACGCCAATGTCGATCAATTGTTGTCGTCCATGCATAATATTTTTAGCGGCCAGGCGAATATCTTGCGGGATAGAGAGGGAGCGAGCGGTATCGTTTGCCGTACCCAACGGCAGGATACCCAGTGGTAGATTGCTTTCCGCGATATGGGTAATCACGCCTCCTACCAGACCATCTCCTCCAGCCGCGACAATCAGGTCGATACCAGCGTGCATCCAGTGCTGCCCCTGCTCTGGTAGTCCATCCAGATCGTTGATTGCCAGCACCTCGACAATGGAGATGTCCTCCTGCTGTAAGTAATCAAGGGCGAGTCCAAGCTCATTTGAGCGTCCAGAATGTGGGCTATGGACAATGAGCGCTTTGTGATGATGGGATTTCTTTTCTTCCATGTCTTTCTCGCTTCTGTTGACGCTATTTTCTTAGTATATCTTTGACAGGAGCATCAGGGCAACCGTGTGCTATACTACCCATAGCTCTTTGTTCTTCAGAGGCCGTCTGATGAGGAGAGAAGAGAAGCAGATGTAAGTAGAAGGTTTTGCCGGATTGGAGGTTGCTATGTCTATGACGACAGAAGATGTCTTGCGCTGGTTGCAACAGTTAGCTCAAGTGCTGCAAGAAAACCGCGAGTATTTAACGCAGCTAGATGCCGCGATTGGCGATGCGGATCACGGCGCGAATATGGATCGTGGTTTCAAAGCTGTTTCTGCAAAATTAGCAACGCTCACCAATGCAGATATTGGCGCTATCCTCAAGACTGTTGGCACAACGCTCGTCTCCACTGTTGGCGGGGCTAGTGGACCACTGTATGGCACGGCCTTCTTGCGCGCAGGCATCGCGACCGCCGGCAAACAGGTGTTGTCCGAAGCCGATGTGGTAGTTTTGTTGACAGCTTTTGTGGAAGGGGTGAAGGCGCGTGGCAAAGCTCAGGTAGGAGAGAAGACAATGCTTGATGCCTTGCAACCTGCGCTGGATGCCGCCAAAAAAGCCGGAAGCGATGGTCTGGACCTGGCGCAACTCCTCAAGCAGAGCAGCGATGCCGCCCAACAGGGAGTGCAGGCGACGATTCCCCTGCTGGCTACCAAAGGGCGCGCCAGCTATCTTGGGGAGCGCAGCATTGGTCATCAAGATCCTGGGGCTACCTCTAGCTGGCTGATATTGAAAACGTTAGCAGATAGTTGTGGATAGTGTTCTTATTTTTGTGGAGGTCTCTGCTTTATGGCTGTCGGTTTAGTCATTGTCTCTCATAGCACGAAGCTGGCCGAAGGTGTGGCGGAATTAGCGGGACAGATGGCACAGGGCAAGGTTGCGATTGCCACCGCAGGAGGAACGGCTGACGGCTCACTGGGTACGGCGATGGAGAAGGTGCTGGACGCGTTGCATCAGGTAGATGGTCCTGATGGTATTCTGGTGCTGCTCGATTTGGGCAGTGCGGTTATGACGACCGAAATAGCGGTCGAAACCTTTACCGCAGAGCAGCCGCGCCGCATTGTTATCAGCCCCGCGCCTCTGGTTGAAGGAGCGGTGATTGCCGCCGTCGAAGCCTCGATTGGCAACAGTCTAGATGATGTTGCCGCCGCCGCTGCTAATGCTCATCTGCTACCAAAAATATCGGATCAACCTTCTTGAGCGCTATCGATCGGTGAAAAGTCTGGTCTGATAGCGGATCAGAGCGTGTTGTGAAAAATGAGGAGATGCTATGAGTGTGATACATCGTTTTGGTGGGACGGAAAATGGGGAGCTACGCTGGCAAGATGTCCTGGTGCGAGCGTATGGGCCGGACAATAGCGGTGCAGATCGGGCCACGCGTCAAATTCTTGTTGGCAATGAAGAAGGCTCCCCGCACTTCCACCTGCGCTATTTTGCCGTCCAGCCCGGCGGGTATACGTCGCTTGATCAACACGCGCACGATCATGGCGTCTATGTGCTGCACGGAAATGCTCGTTTGCGGCTGGGAGATGCAGAGCATGAATTACATACTGGCGATATTGTGTATATTGCTGGTAATGAAGTCCATCAATTTTTTACCGTTGGCGATGAACCGTTTGGTTTTCTCTGTGTGGTTCCTGCCAAACGTTGAGGGGGGAAGAGTTGTATGCGTGTCGTCGAATATCATGCGAACGATGATATCCGTCTTGTTGAGCAGCCGGTGCCGGAGATCGGTCCCGGCGAACTGTTGGTCCAGATGAACGCCTGTGGCATCTGTGCTAGTGATGTGATGGAGTGGTATATGCAGCCACGTGCCCCGCTCTATCCGGGCCACGAGCCAGTGGGAACGGTTGTGAGCGTTGGCAAGGGTGTCGAGCAGTTCGCACCCGGACAGCGCGTATTTTTTCATCATCATGTTCCCTGCATGATTTGCCATTTTTGCCAGCGAGGATCTTTTTCGCAGTGCGTCACCTTTCGTCGCACGCGTCTCTATCCAGGTGGTCTGGCAGAATATGTGCGCGTCCCGGCTCAAAACGTGCAGCTTGATGTCCTTCCGTTGCCTGACGATCTCTCGTTTGAAACTGCTACGCTGATCGAGCCGCTGGCCTGCTGTATTCGTGGGATTCAACGAGCGAATATCCAGCCAGGAGACCGCGTGCTTGTGCTGGGAGCTGGGAGCAACGGTCTCATGCTGGCACAACTGGCCCGGCAGCGTGGTGCAATTCGTGTGATGATCGCTGATCCCATCGCTTATCGACGAGAGCGCGCATTGGAGGCCGGAATTGATCGCGCCTTTGATCCCCAGGCTCAACCACAGCTCGATCAGGTATTGGCGGCGAATGATGGCCTCAAACCTGATGTGGTGATTGTAACTCCATCTCATATGAGCGTCATGCGGCAAGGCGTCGAGCTGGTTGGTCCCGGTGGAACGGTTCTGTTCTTTGCTCCTCCCCCTCCAACTGAGGAATTGACGTTGACGCCTAATTATCTTTTCTTTCAAGAGATCACGCTTCGTACCAGCTATTCGGCAGGTCCATATGATACAAGGCAGGCGCTTGCTTTGTTGCAATCCGGTCGCATCCGCCCTGAGACGATCATTACCCACCGTTTTGGGCTTCATGATGCGGCTGAGGCGTTTCGCCTGGTTGCACGGCCCGGCAACGCCCTGAAAGTGGTTATTCATACATAGTCGTTAACAGCGAATAGCATTGCATCCAGCCGAGCTAATCAGCTCGTAATCATAGTGATGACGGTAATTCACTATGTTTTTGGTGAGAGGATTGCAATGCGTAAAACCACTGATCCCGAAGGAATACAGACGCCTACCGCTACGACGACGGCGGGTGGTGAGAGGCGTCAGGATGCCACTCGCTGGCACCGGTTGGAGGCTATTATATGGGTGATCGCCCTGCTGCTGTTTATTGTCTCGTGTTTCTTCGTGCATGTTCATCCAGCCCCGTATCCTATCGATCTCGCCGCCACAATCACTATTCAGCACTTGCAGCTCTGGCCCTGGCTTGACGCCGTTCTACGCTTCCCTAGCGTGCTGGATAATCCTCTGCCCTCTCTGGTTGGCGGCATCTTCTGGTCGGCAGGTATGCTTATCATGGGTATCGTCTTCTGGTTGCGCAAAAAATCTCCTCTGGTCTGGTTTCAGAATGGCCTGTTTTTCGCGCTGACCGTCTTAGGATCGGCAGCGATGAACGTGCTGGTAGACATTCTGGTCAGTCGTCCACGCCCTGATCCGCATAAGTATCCTATCCACCTGGAAACGCCGCTCGTTCCCTTCCCAACCTATCCTTCCGGGCATACGGAACATGATGTTGCTTATTACGGTTTTCTGCTGTACCTGACCTTCACCCGGCCTGTCCGTCAGTGGCGTTATCGCTGGTGGCTCCTGCCGCTGCAACTCTTCGCCGTTTATGATATTCTCGCGATTGGCTATTCACGCGTCCTGCTGGGCGATCACTGGCTGACCGATGTACTCGGTGGCTATCTTGAGGGAGCCATCTACCTGTTTCTGTTCATCTTTCTCTATCGCCGGGTCACGTCGCTTCTGGCTCGCTGGCGTGAGAAGAGGATACATGGCTAGTGGCAGGTAGATGATGGTTGAACCCGAATGACGAGCTTACCCGTATTACTATGGAAGCCTTGTATAAAATGGGGTTTAAGGACATGGAGGTATAAAATCATGACTATTACGTTTACTACCCTGGTCATCTGGTTAATCATTTCAGCTCTTGTTGGTATTCTCGGCGAAGTGCTGGCGCGCCGCCGCACTCCGGGCGGTATTATCGGAGCTATCGTTCTCGGCTTTATTGCTATTCTCTTGATCGTTGGCGTGTTCCACTTTTCTATCGCTGGTGAGCCGCGTGTAGAGGGTGTTCCGCTGATCAGCTCGGTACTTGTAGCAGCAATTCTCGTCATCCTGTGGAGCGGTTTTGCCTATCATAGAGTGGCCCCGTATGCTTCACGCTATACCTATCGTCGCGGCACGTATGCCCGTCGTCCTCGCACACGGCGTCGCTGGTTCTAAATGGTTAACACATCTGCGGTAATACAAAAAACGAGGTAGAGACCAATCTCACCTCGTTTTTTGTGCGAATGTCCCTAAATTGGTGTGAGATGCTTGGAGAGCAGGAATGCGCTGAAGTCGGCAACGCTCTCGACATCCCCTTCATCAAGCATATTGAGGATATTTTTGACCACCAGACGGCGGGGTTGGCCGGAAGATGAGGGAACAGTAAAGCCGATAGCCCTGGTCATCTGTGGCTCGCGTTCGCTGCGGATTTCTTCCGCCATCAGTTCCAGCAGTTCCGCCAGATCCAGGTCCAGCGCGCGGGCAAGGCTTTCCAGGACTTTCGCTGAGGGATATTTCTGTCCTCGCTCAATCTCTCCTACATAGATCTCGGAAAGACCCGCCTTTTCTCCCAACTCCTTGATAGTCATCTGGCGTAATTGTCTTTCCTGGCGTATAACCTTTCCGACAATTTCCTGTAAATCTGCCATAAAACGTACCTTCCTATGCTATTAGCATTGCTTTTGAACAGGGTATGCTAACAGCATATATTCTCTCTATCAGTATAAGCTATTGGCATGCTATATTCAAGACAAGGAAAACGGATCTATTCTCTTGATTGAGAGGAGTATTCACAAAGGAGCAGAACAATGTTTGGTCCACGTCCTTTTCAGACACAGCGTTTCTCTCATCTCTCGATGGCCGATAAACCAGATGTCCGTCCATCGGTGTTTATACCAACCGTTTATGAGCAAGTGACAGCGGAGCCAGCGCAGTGGGAGTACCACGTGCTGACGATAGATGTACGCGAAGCTCCACTGCCTGATGCAGAACAGTTAAATGCCCTGGGGAAAGAAGGCTGGATACTGGTGAGCCTGCTCGACGAAAGCGCCTCCGGGGAAGGGCATCGCGTCCATTATTACTTTGTGCGTCGACCGCAGGAATGATTGTCGCTTGAAGTAATGTACATCTATGTTTGTTTAGCTATATCAACCAGTAGTATTGTTGTCCAGTTTACGGGGCGACAGCTATTGTATCACTATAAAAAGGAGCCTTATCATGTCCAGTTTGTTGGTCCCAACAGTTTTAGAAAATACTGGTCGTGGGGAACGTGCGTACGACATCTTCTCGCGGCTGCTGAAAGATCGTATTGTGATTGTGAATGGCCCTGTTGAAGCGAGTATGGCGAGTCTGATCATTGCCCAGCTTTTGTTTTTAGAGGCAGAAGATAGCCAGCGCGAGATTAATATGTATATCAATTCTCCCGGTGGCTCTGTCTATGATGGCCTGGGCATTTACGATACAATGCGTGTGATGCGCTGCCCTATCGCGACGACGTGCGTGGGCTTTGCCGCCAGCTTTGGGACGATCCTGTTGATGGCGGGAGATAAAGGGAAGCGCTATGCCATGCCGCACGCTCGTATTCACCAGCATCAGCCGCTGCTGGGTCAGGGTGTCAGCGGACAGGCCTCGGACATTGACATCCAGGCGCGCGAGATCGTTCATATGCGCGATGAATTGAATGAGATTATCCACCTGCATACCGGCCAGCCTTTGGAGCGTATCCGGCGCGATTTTGATCGTGACCATTATATGAGTGCCGCCGAAGCCAAAGAGTATGGTATTATCGATGAGATAGTGACATTTTCGGATAAACCTTCTTTCAAATAGTGGCACCCACCACTCTATAAAAGCCGGGAAGGATGCGTGCAACAGAGCATCCTTCCCGGCTTTTGCTGTGATCTTTTCCCGCTATGGTATCATAGGCAAGCTAGCACATTGTCCATCTGGACGATATTTTTGGTGGCTCTTTCGGTTTTATTGTGCGGGAGAGCCTGTCACGTGGGAATTGTTGCTTTATTTTCAGGAGGTCTAGCTTGCAAGTTCGTCGCTTTAGCTCCGACATGAAAACGAAGATACCGGGCAATCACCCCGGATTATATGGCGTCCCGATACAGTTTGAACGCGGCATGATCCCCGACGACCAAATGGAAGCCGTAGCTCAGCGTGTCAACGGCCTGCCTATTTTGTTGGATCGACCAATGCTCGTGGTGGCATTTTATCTGGAACCGCATGGCAATATGGAGGAACATAGCACCGATGTTCCCATCCTGTTTCTTGTGACGGAGGGCAAGGGTTTTGTTCGCATTGGCGGCCCGAACGGTGAGACGCGCGAAGTAACGGTTGGCGATGCGGTACTCTGGCCAGCCGGTCTGGATCATATGGTGTGGACTGAAGATGAGGCGCTATCCGCTATAGTCATTGATGGCCCGCCTGAGCGTGAGGCAGCCCGATAAGGGGTATATGGAGGGAGGATTACAGCGGCTCGATGCGAATAGAATCGAGTTCAAGCCACTGCGGGCTACAGGCAATGGTGCCAAAGCGCAGGGTGCCGCGCGGCGTGGCGATTGCATATTGATTGTCGAGCCAGGCGACGAAACCGAGCGCGCGGTTCGGTGGTTGTGGAGCGCGTAAGACACAGGTGCCATCGACAAAGAATGTGGCCTCCGTTGCGCGCCATTCGAGCGTATAGGTATGCCAGGAGGTTATATCGGCACTGAGCAAGGCTTCATTGGCTCCGCTAAGTCGCTGGAGCCAGCGGGCAGCTGATCGCGTGTCTCCGGTCAGGAGACCCCAACCGGTTGAGAGCGCGGTCGGCACTGTTGCTAGCAATGCACCCGGTCGCATGCTATGGATCACCTGAGCCTTCCACCCCCAACCAGGAACGCCCGGAACAAGCGCCATATTGGAGGGAGGTGAGGCATAGAAGAACCAGACGGCTTCTGGGAGCATTAAGATGTCTCCTCGCACGGAGAAGGGATAGTTCCAGAAGCCAAACCCGGCTGTTCCACGCAAAAAGTTTGTGGTGGGATTGCCGACCGTTGCAGATGGCAGCGAAGCGCGGGAGCGTACTTCCATACGCAATGGCGGTTTCCAGGGGAATGCAGAACGCGCTAATGAGCCGTAATCGTCAATTTGAGCGTCGGCATAGTGGCCTTCCTGTACTTCTGGAAAGGCCAGCCGAAGCGTTGAGGTGGAAACTGTAAGCGTTCCTGGCCCTAAGCGTGTCTGCGTCCAGTAAGGAGCGAGAGGAGCATCAAAATCGTCAAACATGATACCATCTGTGAGCGAGTATAAGAGGACAGCAGGCGCGGTTATCGCGTCTTTTTGTGCGAGGCATACTGGAGTAGCTCCTCCTCCAATCGTTGCCATACTTTCCAGTCGGCTTGAACGTTATTTGCCGGTCGATTTCTGTGTGCCTCAGTGATCATCGTGTCCGCAATCAATTGTCGGAATTGGGAAAAGTATTGTTTTTGTTCCTCGTGCGATGGCATGACATGCAGGGCTATCTGCTCAGGCGCATAGAAATCTTCTGGCTCAAAGGCCAGCGCGAGTAGATCTGCATATTTCTGTACCAGCGAGGTGCGTGCTTGCGAGACAAAGTAACTGTATTGTGCGCTGGAAACCAGGAAGACGCCAGCAATGCGTCCGGCGTAGAGAATCGGGAAGATTGCGGCACTTTTCTCATTTTCAACACGTTGCGCAGGCATGAGATTATGTTCTTCATCCAGATTTTGAATAATGCCAGGACGACACAGTGTTATCACGTTGCCAGCTAGCGATTCTGCTCCCAAGAACATTGCCTGCTGCTCCAGGTTTCCCACCCAGGGCGGCGTTCCCAGTCCCACGCTCTCGCGCAAACTACGGACCTTATTATGTGGGCCCGACTGCGGCATGCAGCGTACTACCCACAGACATATGCCCAGACGGTTAGGATCGAGCTGGCCTATCGCCTGCTGCAAAATAAGATTGCAGGTGGACCAGAAGCGCAAATTTTCGGTTGTAGAGGCGCGGGCCGTAAAGATGCGTGCATAAAACTCCGCCGGAATATCTCTCTCCGACTCTTCTGGTATGATCTGCGATAGATCGCCAACACTTTGCTCTTCTTGTAATAACTTGACCAGTTTTTCACGATGCAGAGGTAAAATAGTGATAAGGTGACGCAAATTCTGCGGACGTGGCGCTGATTCTCCATTGATCCAACGCGTCAATGTAATCGGTGTAATATTGAGCGCTTCAGTGATGCGCTGCTTCTCTTTGCTATCACTAATGATCGTTGCCAACAACTCTCGCCATGTCTCTGCTTCTTGCATATCTTTCCCCTACCGCTAAAATAACCATCAAGCACCTCATGGGTTTTATGATAGCAGTTCGTTGCATGAACGTCAACGGTTGTTAAAATATTTTAATAGCAACCATCCCTATACCGAACGTTGAGAACCAGTGTATCTACCCCATAGCCAACGAGTTTATCTGATGACTGCAAGACAATACTTCCTACTTTTATATATCAGAAGTTACATAGTTCTCATGCACATCCAACAATGTTCACTGTGCTAACCAAATAGGTCAGGCTGATGCGTCTCAATTCAGGAGAGAATGAGCGCTATTTCATGAAGTAACTGCCTCCTTGCTACATTAAAGGAAGACGGCCAATCAGGAGAGCAGGAATAAGAAGGTACAAAAGAAATTGCGTTGGTGGTGTTAGTGCCGAAACGCAATTCAATTTAGGAACTCTATCCTCATAGAGGATTTTCAGAAGAGGATGTAGAGTGGAATCTTATTTATCATTAATATTGATAGGACGTAGAATGGCTTTATTCAGTTGTGTTAAGCTCGCGTGACGACCTATACCTCGTTGTTTTATCTAATGAGGTGTGATTTTTTGCTGCATTGACCTCATAGAGAGGGATGAGTGTGGCAGATGTTAGATTTGAACCTCGCTCTAATAATGTTACAACAATTTTTTCTGTTAGTGTGATTTTTTTTGCATCATGAGGGTCTTTTTCATCAGGTAATTCTTTAACAAGTTTGATAGTAAGCATAGTGTCTTGCAAAACGACTAGTTGCCTGAAGTAATAGTTCATTTGGGTAAGATTCATACGATACATGAAGAAGTATGAAGCACCAATAAAATCACACAATACACCAGATATAATTGTTATTGCTGGTAGAGTTATATCAGATGAACGTAAGTAGAAGAGCCATATGCCAGAAGCAATGGTGAGAGAACCAATGATAATTACTGACATACTAGCATGGAAACTCAATTTTGCTTGATCTTTGTTTAGACTATAGAACATTGCTAATTTTGTTAGTTGGCTCTCTATTGATTGCATAACATCCAGTTGTGCCTCTTCATGCGGCTTTTTTTCAGCTTCGCTTGCGATTATATCCTCCTGGCGTTCTACAACTTGGTTCCTTTTTGAGGTATCACGGATATATTTTATCAATGCACTTATGGAGGATAATCCAGCAGCTATTGCAGTGATTATCGGTATCAAAAGCTCTATTTCTGCCATCTGTTTTTCCTTTCTATAACTCGAATTTGGACTAATAAGTAGACGATGTTGAAATATTTTTTAGAGGATATATAAAAATGGTCTCGATCGATTAGATGTGTGAAGTCAATGTACTGATGCATCCTATCTATCTCCTTCAGATGAAATACTGGGAGGTCAATTCGTCCCCGATCAAGGCATTGTCCACTCAGCAAAACTTGTGCAGGAACTCTTGCCTGCATCGCTACGCCGAAGAGCGCAGGCATAATCTTTCCCTGGCGTGAACAAATGCTTGCGTATGCCCCGATAGAACCAGTATTTCCTACAGGAATAAGCGCCGATATAGACACGGCTGAATATTGGAGACAAACACCAGACGGAACTATACGCATCGGTGGATGTGGCAATGTTGAAGAAGAGAGAAGTTTAGGAAGTTGAGGATGAAAGCAGTTACTTTCGAGCCACTACCAAACAAAATGAGGGTGCCAGAAGAACAGCAGATATACAAGCAATACTCCACAGAGCGTGAGGATTATTCCTGGCAGGATAGTGCCCACGATAGCCATGCCTTTCCCCTTTCTCCATTGTCGCTTGGATGAAATGGTTAAGGCAATACCGGCGAAGATGAAAGCACTGAGGTAAAGATAGAACAATGAAGAAAAAAACGGAGGAAGAGGCATAAATAAAAATATCTTCAGAAGCAAAGATTGCAACAGATACAAGATCTGATACAGAGGTGCGAGTTGAGAATGTGGACGATATGGCACTATATTGCAAATAAGTTGTATCAGAAATACAAGCATCGCAAAAACAGAGTAACCACAACTCACTTTTGAGGTCCAATGAATATGAGAGACAGGTGTTTTATCATCCATAACAAGAACTCCTGGATCTGTTTTAGTATTGCTTGAAAGTTATTGTAATTGGCTTACCAGTACGATGTATGGGTCAAATGACCCATTTCAGAACGATGATTGGGGGCACACCGCTAAAGCTGGTGTCAATGCCAAAAATACAGTAGTTGCTGAAGTAATGGCATCCTAAAGCTAACAATGAGTAGTACAAATGGAAGGAGGCAGGGGAGAAATGCACGCCCAAGCGCACCGAGAAATGAAGAAGGCCCTCTAGATCTGATGAGTCTAGAGGGTCTCTATCGTCTACAGCGGCAACATCACAGATAGTTTCAATTTGTAATCTCCACATCAATAGGCTTACAGGTGCCATTATTGCATGCCTCAGTCGAGCAGGCTGTAATACCAACAATCAGGTTTATTTCTGCCCTGAGCCGTACAAAGCTGCCAGGTCGCGAGAGCGGAGGGGCGATCTTGATTTGTCCAGTAGGAAGAACTGATGCATTCATGAAGAGATTGAAAGGAGTTGGGATCATATCTCCCGTGATCCCGAAGGGGGACAGGTTCTTCACTAAGTTTTCAAAGCAACTGGGATGATACCCTTCAATCCCTCCGAGAATCCGAAACATCTCTGAGCTACAGGCAGCAAAGAGGAAATCGTGCTTCCCAACCGTATCTTCTACAATCGTGAACATTGGAGTACTTCGATTCGAGTAGAGGACATGACCCGTTGTCAGATAAATGGTTTCGCTATAATCGATACTTCGTCCAGACGATAACCATTCGGTCTTGTAGGACTGTCCAAAGGCCACCAGGTCGGCTACCTGTTCTCCTTGCGGATCAATGACGGTGAGAATGTGGCCTTGCTGTAACAGGAAGCCAATCCCTGTTTGTGCTTCCACATGGTACTGTGCAATCAGAGTCACTACTCACATCCTTTCCCTGTTCTCTGATATCGTTGTGAGAACTTGGCATAGCTTACTGAACTTCCTTTCCTCAGACAAGCTTTTTGCACCTATTGCTAATAGCATAAGTAAATCAAGTGCTACCAATTTCAGTTGTATTACCTTTACCGATGGCAACGGCTCTTGCAAGACCTTCTTTTCTATTGTGCATCCATGCTATTCTAACAGAGACATAGTAAAAACGTGAGGAAACATCAAGTTGACCATGATAAACTTCTCAATAGCTACGTCTCTTTAATAGCAACTGTTGAGAAAGAACCTCTCTACGCGGCTTAATGTGGTAGGGGTAGGGAGAAAAGGAGGGAGACTGCGAGTATTGAGAGGAGAAAGATCAGATGCTCTCCTGATCTTTCTCCCGTAATAATGTCTTGAAGCTAGATGAAGTGTATTACTATAAATGTTGCTTCTAAAGCTTTGAGCAAACCGGTTATCGAAGATAATGATACCCCTCATACGGCTCCAGAAGAGCCTCTTTAGCGTGTACAAATGCTCCTGATCGGGTTGATGTTAGCTTTTTGTTGCTACAATTTGCAGCCATGTGCGTGGCACTTCGGTAAGCTGTAGCTCTTCTCCTGCCTGATAGACTGCAACTTCTAGCGCCTTCGCACCATATGTCAGCGGCACTCCTGGTAGCGCCCCCTCGATAAAGAGCCAGTATTGCCCAAGATCTTTCCAGGCATCAACCGAGATCATGACATCGGTTTGCTCAAACTCTACGTGGCTAAAGCCGCTCTCTTTGAAGAAGTTGACGTATCCGTCTGGTGTGACCCACTGCATCGCCATCGCTTTTGCCTCACGTGACAGATGCACCTCTGGATGCTCTTTTTTGAGCCAGCCGACCGCACGCCTCGTCCATAAGCGGTAAAAACGCTCAGTGCCGGGAACGTAGGTTCCTTCGTAGAAGGCGCTGTTACAGGCAAAAATCCCGCCCGATGTGAGAATGGCCGCCATTTGTCGGAATGCGCTCAACTTGTCGGGAACAAGGTGAATGGCATTGCAAAAGAAGGCGGCGTCAGCATCATGAACGATAGAGGGCAGGTCGTCGGCCTCTCCTTGGATGAAGTCGGCCTGAGCGTTGATCCCCGCTTCTTTCATATGCTTGATTGAGGTGTCTGCCCGACGTAATGCTTCTGCTGATGGATCAACACCTATGAGTCGTGTCTGCTCCAGACGGCCCTGGCGTGCCATCTCTTCTGCTATCAGTCGGGTAATTGCCCCAGTGCCACAGGCCATATCAACAATTGTGAATTGGCCGTTCTTTGGCTGTGCTGGCAGATGAGCGAGAGCCTGGCGAACGAGCGCTCGATTGACCTCGGTATAAAATGGATGAGCGGCGAAAGGCTCAAATGTAAACTGGTTTGTTTCATCCGTTTCAGTTAAACCCATGTATGTTGTCTCCTTAACAGTATATGTTAAGGAGTTAGATACAATTTATCGCCAACTTGTTTCACCATTTTTTGTCTTAGATATGCATCGACATGCCACCGTCAACGGTAAGCACCTGGCCAGTAATGTATCCCGAGTCGGGTTGACAGAGAAAACAAATAGCAGAAGCAACTTCATCGACCGTACCAAAACGATCTAATGGGATGGTATCCATGATGTTTTTGCGTTGCTGCTCGGTCAGATTTGCTGTCAGCTCGGTTGGGATATAGCCGGGAGCGATAGCGTTGGCGGTAATATTGCGGCTTGCCATTTCGCGAGCGGTGCTGAGCGTCAGAGCAATGATAGCTGCCTTCGATGAGCTGTAATTGGCCTGTCCCGGAGAGCCAAGCAGCCCGGCAGTAGAAGAGACGTTGACGATCCTGCCCCAGCGAGCCTTCATCATGCCGCGCAGAGCCGTTCTGGTGCAAAGGAAGGTGGAGCGCAGGTTGCTATCCAGGACATGCTCAAAATCATTGAGCGACATTTGTAAGATGAGTTTATCGCGTGTTGTACCGGCGTTGTTCACGAGAATCGTAATAGGTCCCAGCTCTTGCGTTGCTTCTGAGAACAGTCGGGTGACTGCTTCTTCCTGGCTGACATCGGCTTGAATGGCGATACAGCGTCTCCCGATGGATTCAATGCTGGCCCTGGCCTCGGCTGCTGTGGCTGCGTTGCTACGATAGTTGATGATGATATCGGCCCCGGAGCGTGCGAGGTGTTCGGCGGCGGCTCGACCAATGCCCTGGCCGCTACCGGTAACTAGCGCGACTCTACCTGCTAATGGAAAGCGTTGTTCGTTGACCATTGTATTTATAGCCCTCTTTATTATTCATTCTGAGATTGGAACTCTGTTGATGTTCCTCCAGTGGCGTTGTCCTACCAAGTGTATCACACTCACTATGCGTTTTCAGCTATCTCCTCTGGCTGTTTTACAACTGCATTGTTCTCAGGATTCTGCTTTTCTTCCTCCTGTGCTTGTGAGGGTGTAATATCACTTTCAGCATCAGCGTTTTCTTCTATAGTTGTTTCTTCCTGCAAGGATGCGGATGATTCCTCTTTCGCTTTGGCAATTACTATAGATTCCTGATTTGCTGGTACTACATGATGTGCGCTGAAATCGGGATGAAGTGCCTGCGCTATCTCCAGATCAAATCGGGTTGTTTCATTATAAATTGTCGTACGAATCTGCTCTGATGTAAGGTTGTGAGCATTTTGCAAGTTTGCGCCAATTAGAATCGTGTTGTCAAGATCTGTCACCAGGAAGTTTGCGCCTTCCAGATTGGCCCCTCGTAGATCTGCATGAGAGAGATTGGCGGCGGAGAGATTTGCGCCCGCTAGATTTGCATCTGCCAACTGTGCCCACGAGAGATCAGCCATAAAAAGATTTGCCTGTGTTAATCTGGCCTCGCGTAAATCGGCATAATTGAGAAGGCGAGATGAGAGATCTCGTCTCGATAAGTCGGCCCCTTTGAGATCTGGCGCTTGCTGGGAGGAGAGTGGGCCAGTTTGCTCGCTCTGACTTCTGAGCGGCAATGGCGTATCTTCTATGCGGGGCAAGCGTGCCAGAGCGTATTCTTGCCGTGCCAGGCGCAGCGTCACTTCAAAATGTTGTTGTAAAGCCTCCGTGCTGGCTTTATGTTCCTGCTCTAGCTTTTGCCACTTACTTTGTGATTGCTGAAGCTGGCCCCTTAAATGCTTTATTGTGTCTGTTAAGCGTTTTTCTATATCAAGTGCCTGGGTCTCCTGCTGCATCTTCCATTGCTGCTGACGTACCTCTTGTGCTCGCTCCCAGGCTTGTTGTTGTGCCTGCATTCTGGCGTTGGTTCGTCGCAGCATTCTCAAGATGATGAAGGAGACTGCAAGGGCGATAAGTGAAAAGATTATAGCCCCTACTAACAACAGTTCAACCATCGTGATACTCCATCATGCTAATAATCTCGTATTTTTATATCTATGGGAACTTTTTTACATCCCTCTCATGATACAACAACGGGTGGCTCGCATAGTATGGGAATTTCGTGGGTAAAATAGGCTGTTTGATCACAATTTCAGGCCGCTTTATTCTATGGACCCGAAAGCAGGTTCCTATTATAATATGGACGATAAATTCATTCGATTTTTGCCATATTGTTGCCCGGTTTCAAGAGAGGTATAGAACATTACTATGTCGCAATATAATCATCCTGTTCCAACTTCATTTCTGTTGGATGAAGAAAATAGACGCTTGATTTTATCGTGGAGTGACGAGCATGAAAGCGTGTATGGTTGGGAAGCATTGCGCTGGGCCTGTCCCTGCGCCTGGTGCGCTGGCGAGGGGGGACAGCCCGGTATGCTGCAAAGCAGAGAGAGTTTAAATGTGGAGGAAACGACTCTGGTGAATATTCAGCCTGTTGGTCGCTATGGTCTGACTCCTATCTGGGAAGATGGACATAAAACAGGCATCTACACATACGAGAAGCTGCGCGCACTGTGTGAATGCGACGAGTGCCGCAAGTCAAAGAGGTAGGAACTGTTAACATCTCCTCTATGTACCGTTGTAATAAAAGTGTGGAAGGCTTCCTGGCAGCATTGAGCCAGGAAGCGCTCGAATCTCGTATGTTGTAATGTGTAAGTATACTATTGAGGACGCTCTTCGATGAATGGAAGCTCCGGGCAGAATACGACGACGCCTCGCCGTCGCCCCTGGTATGTCCCCAATCTGACAATGCGAATAGTGATTGCTCTGATCATTGCCTGGCTGGTTGTGATGGTGTTCTTCGGAACTTCAGCTATTTCTCATTGAGCCTGTGTGTGCTGTTGAAGCAACTGCCAGAAACCTGCGCCTGTCAGGTGTTCGGCTTTGTCCTGATCGCTTTGCATAATCTGTAGCGCCTGGGCAATATCGCGATTTGGAGCTAGCGTAAGGTCTGATCGGTTGTCCTGCACCGCTTGCACTATTTCGCTGGCTACCTGCTCGGGAGTGAGCAAGGCTTCGATATGGAGTAAGTTCATCGGATCTTGTTCCTGGTGAATCATGGGTGTGTCAACCCACGATGGATAAACAGTTGTGACACCGATTTCGTTTGCGCCCGTTCCATATAGCTCGGCTCGTAGTGCTGAGGAAAAGCCGCGTACGGCCCATTTGGTTGCAGCATATCCTGTAAGCATTGGTGGACATAATTTTCCTGCGACCGAACTGAGCAGGACAAAATGGCCATTTCCCTGTTGTCGCATCGTGGGCAGTGCCGCTCGGACGCAGTGATAGGTTCCCATAAAGTTGATATTCATCATCCGTTGCATCTCATCACCTGTGAATGCATCTACCGGGCCTCCCCGACCGATACCGGCACTGGTCACTACCAGATCGATACGTCCACAGGTGCTCAGGGCTTCGCGCATCAAATCCTGCACCTGCTCTTCTTGCGTGACATCCGTAGTGACGACGATGACCTGCTCTGAAGAACTGGCGTTGCTTTCACGTACCAGTTGCCCTGCCTGCTGTAATCCCTGCTCGTTGATATCGGCCAGCACAACATGCGCCCCTTTCCTGTATAATGCGCGTGCCGTTGCCAGTCCAATTCCGCTCGCTCCCCCAGTGATAACCGCGACTGCTCCTGCGAAGTCTTTCAATGGCATGGAACACTCCTCTCGACAGAGAAACTCTTCGTATCAACAATCTTATTTATCGATCTTATCTTTTTCTGTATCGTCCTGTCAAATCCTGCACCTGATTCTTTTTTGCTGTGTGCCACAATTTTCCAGTTGACACAATTCTGGTTTTGCTACTATACTCCCTATGTCCTTTGATATTGACGAGCAGGCATAACATGAAATTGGCAACACAGAAACAGGCACCGCACAGCATTCAGCCGCAGCGCTGGCTCAAAAAGCGGCGACGGCTCTCTCTCGCATTTATCTATAGTATTTTATGTGTGGTATTGCTGATAACTGTTGTGCTGGCCGTCAGCTTTGGTTCTGTCTCTATTCCTTTTACTACCATTGTACGTATCCTGTTAAATGGCTCCGGGCTGTTCCACTTTGCGCGGCAGTGGGATGCGACAATCGAGATCATCGTCTGGCAGGTGCGTATGCCAGTTGTGATCGGCGCAGCCCTGGTCGGTGCAGCCCTGGCGGTCTCCGGCGCGCTGTTTCAAGGCATGTTGCGCAATCCTCTGGCTGATCCCTTCCTGATCGGTACGTCTTCTGGTGCGGCGTTGGGCGCGACGATTGCGTTTGTGCTGCCCTTTGCCACGTTCTATGGCACGTATTTTCCGCTAACGATGATCCTGGCTTTTCTTGGCGCGCTGGCAACCGTGTTTTTCGTCTATGGTATTGCGAGGAGCGGAGGGCGCACTCCTGTCGTCACGCTATTGTTGGCCGGGGTTGTGGTTAATGCCGTTCTGGTTGCGTTACAAACGTTGATTCTGGCGCTATTTCCGCGTGAGCAGTTCCAACTTCAGGCGCTCTTTAACTGGCTCTCTGGCGGCATTCAGGTCACGAACTGGCTTCCCCTGGTGAGCGTTACCATTGTTGTCGTCCTGGGGATGGCGCTTGCCTTGAGCTTTGCTCGTGTGCTGGATAGCCTGGCGTTAGGGGAGGAAAGCGCAAGCCACCTGGGATTGCATGTTGAGCTCTACAAGTTTTTGATCGTCGTGACCGCATCGTGCCTGACCGCCGCCGCCGTTTCGATTAGCGGGCTGGTGGGCTTTGTTGGATTGGTAACACCGCATGTGATGCGCCTGTTGCTCGGCCCCAACCATCGCACATTGCTCCCGGCCTCCGCGCTTGGCGGAGCCATTTTCCTCACCCTGGCTGATCTGCTGGCACGTGTGGTCGTTGCTCCAACGGTGCTGCCAGTCGGGGTCTTTACTGCCCTGGTGGGAGCGCCGTTCTTCCTGCTGTTGTTGCGCAGAAGCAGGAGGGATTATCGATGGTAGCGACCATGCCGCCGATCTTACAGGTGCGCGATGTCACTTTTGGCTATGACTCGCAACCGCTTTTCTATACTGTGTCGGTGCAGGTGCAGCCCGGGGAGATGGTTGGTCTGCTGGGACCAAACGGCTCTGGTAAGACAACGCTGCTGCGACTGATAAGCGGGTTCTTGCAGCCGCAACAGGGCCATGTTTTGCTGGAGGGACGCGATCTGAAGCAATGGGGACGCAAAAAGGTGGCGCAACACATTGCCCTGGTGCCACAAGAACTGCATGTTCCCTTCGCCTTTACCGTCGAACATATGGTGAGCCTGGGGAGAACGCCTTTTGTCACCTCGTTCTTTGGCTCTCATACGCGTCAGGATCAGATAATTATGCAAGATGCGATTGAGGCTGCTGGAGTCGCACCGCTGGCAGAGCGAGTCTTTAATGAGTTGAGTGGTGGAGAGCGGCAGCGCGTGACGATTGCGATGGCGCTGGCTCAACAGCCACGTGTGCTGTTGCTCGATGAACCAACCTCCCATCTCGATATCAAATATCAGATTGAGACACTGGAACTGGTGCAAAAGCTGAACCGAGAGCGTGGCGTGACCGTGATTGCGGCCATTCACGATCTGAATCTGGCGGCCCGTTACTTCCCTCGTTTGTTGCTTTTTCAACGTGGGGTTGTGGCCGATGCCGGGCCTGCCGAAGTCCTGGAGACGGGATTGCTGCGGCGCGTCTATGGGATCAATGTGCAGGTCGGCATTTTGCGCGGTGCCGCCCATCTCAGCGTCTTGCCGCCAGCCAGTGATGTGCCGTTAGAGCCGGCGGAGAGGGCTGACATATCACGCGTACATGTGATGGCCGGTGGTGGCAGTGGAGAGGTCTTGATGCGTGCGCTGGCCGATGCGCGCATTCCCTTTGTTGCCGGTGCTTTAAATATTGGGGATAGCGATCATACGCTGGCATTGCGTTTAGCCGATGAGGTGATTACGGAGCAGCCTTACGCCCCTATCTCCTCAGCAGCGCTGGCACAGGTACGTTCTAGCCTTTCCTATGCGCCACTACTCATTTTTTGTCCCACTCCCATTGGTCCTGGCAACCTTGTTTTGCTGCAAGAAGCGGCGCAGGCAGCTCATCGTGGGTTGCCCGTGCTGCTGCTTGCTGCTTCCCCTGAGCAAATGGCAGACGAAGATGCATGTGAAAGAGAGTATCGCCGCGAATTTGCCGCTCGCGATTATACAGATGGCGAAGGAGGAAAGGCGCTGGAAGTACTCTTGCAATCTGATGCCGTCGTGGTACAATCAATAGGAGAAGTGCTTGAAATGATCAAAAAGCGCCAGTCTCTCCTCACCGAAGCCCAAATTTCCCCTGAATGAAATATAACCAATGGTTATGATTTAAATAACTTGCAATTATGATATAAATGTGGTATGTTGTTGATAGTAATCGGATCAGGCAGTATAGCGCTTTAACCGGGTTGGAAGGTCTGCCGATAAACACCAGCACATCTCGTGTATTTCTATTTGACTTTCGGTTTTGAGGAGAAGAAAATGTCAGAGAACAAAGGTTACGTTCATCCAGAGGTTCTGGTAGATGCTGATTGGGTACAGGCTCATCTCAACGATCCCAATGTGCGATTGATTGAGGTGGATGTAGACACAAAGTCATATGAGCAAGGCCATATTCCCGGTGCCGTTGGCTTCAACTGGCAGAAAGAGTTGCAGGATCAGGTTGTTCGCTCTCCCCTGGATAAGGCGCACCTGGAAGAACTGTTGAGTAGCGCAGGTGTGAACAACGATACAACGGTGGTGTTGTATGGCGATAACAATAACTGGTTTGCAGCCTGGGCACTCTGGATTCTCAAGTACTACGGCCATAACGATGTGCGCCTGCTTGATGGCGGTCGCGTAAAATGGCTTGCTGACAAGCGCGAAATCAGCACTGAGGCTCCCTCCTATGCTCGCACGAGCTATAAAGCTGGCGAACCCAATGACGATATTCGCGCCTTCCGCGATCAGATCCTCAGCACGCTTGGCAAAGAGGGCTTTACTCTGGTTGATGTCCGCTCTCCTGCTGAGTTTAGCGGTGAACTGCTTGCGCCCGCTAACCTGCCTCAAGAGGGTGCTCAGCGTGGCGGACACATCCCCGGTGCTGCCAATGTTCCCTGGGCCAGTGCGGTTCGTGAAGATGGCACCTTCAAGTCGGCAGACGAACTCCATGCTATTTATGGTGGTAAAGGGGTGACGGCCGATAAGGATGTGGTTGCATATTGCCGCATCGGTGAGCGCAGCAGCCATACCTGGTTCGTTCTCAACTACCTGCTGGGCTACAACAATGTGCGCAACTATGACGGCTCCTGGACCGAGTGGGGCAGCTTGATTGGCGCACCCATCGAGCGCTAGCTGCCGGCCATTTATTATAAAAATATAAAGACAGGCATGCTTGGCCTTGCTAGACGCTAAATAAGAAAAGATGTACGCATTTGATAAAAGACGTACATCTTTTCTTGCTCTATGGTTGTTTTTTCTGTATAGATCGTGATAAGATATTAGGAAAGAGAGTCCAATCGAAAAAATTGTCAGGCTCATTTTTGCTCTGATAGATAAATAGCTGGTCGATGAAGGTTTGTACGCGCCCGGCTTATGAGAGACACTTCGAGAGGGGGATGTTGAGGAGAGTGTATGTCTAAAGAAAAGCCCGTCGTGACGCTGCGATTGCCGTCAACGTTGAGCGCTTACAGCGGTGGCAAGAGTCAGATAGTGTTGCAAGCTGAGACGGTCGAGCAGCTTTTGAGTCTCCTGGAAAAACAGCATCCTTCGATATGGGAATATCTCTGTACGCAGCAAGGGCATGTGCGCGACCATGTGAAGATCTTTGTGAATAATGCCGTGATTACAGGCTCTCAAGGGCTGGAAACTCCGCTCAAATCAGGTCAGGAAATCATCGTACTTCCCGCCACCTCTGGTACATAATCCTCTGCATCACTTCCGACCAAAGCTCGTCGGTAATGATATACTATATTGCTATAGCATATCGTTTTCTATCTGGCCGTGTTTTTGAGCTAAAGAAGTCGGATGTTACATGAAGGCTGAACCACAAAAAAATACCTCCCCTGACTCCGCTATTGATCCTGCTATCGTTCCTGTTGCTACCTCGCCGTCTTACTGGGCTGTCCTGCGCAATCGCGATTATGCGCTGCTTTTCTGGGGTTATCTGATCTCCTCTGCTGGCACGCAGATGCAGATAGTGGCTGTAGCATGGCAGGTCTATGAACTGACCCATTCCGCCGTTGCCCTGGGCATTATTGGGTTACTCCAGGCTATCCCGCGCTTGCTGTTCTCGCTGGTTGGCGGTGTTTTTGCTGATGTGCTGGATCGGCGTAAAATGTTGCTGACGATTGAAATTGCGATGTCGTCTGCCTCGGTTGTGCTCGCGCTCTGCACTCATCTGCATATGATCAATATCTGGATTATTTATGTCGTTGTACTGTTCTCTGCCACCATCTCGGCCTTCGAGTTCCCGACACGGCAGGCCATTATCCCGACGCTGGTGCCACGCGCACAGATGGCCAGTGCGGTCTCGTTAAGCTCTGTGATGATGCAGTTGACGTTTGCTATCGGCGCGGCCTTTGGCGGCTATACCGTTGCCTGGTTGGGTCTGGTCAACACGTACTGGTTCGATGTGATTACCTACGGAGTTGCCATTACGACTGTTCTGCTAATGGTTGTGCCTGCTATTCCCTCTGAGAAGCGTGCGCAGCCGGGCTTGCAGGCATTTACCGCTGGCATGCATTTTTTGCGCTCACATCCGATTATCCTGGCGGTGCTGTCGCTGGACTTTTTCGCTACCTTCTTTGGCTCGCCGAAAGCGTTGTTGCCCGTCTATGCCAACGATATTTTGCATGTCGGCCCCGAGGGACTTGGTATTCTGCTAGCGGCAACCTCTATTGGCGCGCTGGTGTTGACTCCGCTGACTGGCCTGATTGGTCGCGTTGCCTATAAAGGCGCAGGTGTGGTGCTGGCAATCCTCGCTTGGGGAATATGTATTGTGTCCTTTGGTGTGGCGGCGGGACCGCTCTGGCTCTCGGTTCTCTTCCTCGCAGGGGCTGGTGCCGCCGATATGATCAGCATGATTTTGCGCGGGCTGGTGGTGCAATTGACGACCCCTGATGAGTTTCGGGGCCGCATCAGTGCGGTGAATGCGATGTTTGTGGTTGGCGGTCCTATGCTGGGGCAATTTGAGTCGGGGGTTGTCGCTGGCTTTGTTACGCCTCAACTCTCCGTAATTAGCGGTGGCATTGCATGCATTATTGCAACGTTGTTGATTGCAGTTGCTGTTCCGCGCTTGTTGCGCGTGAAGGTTGAGTGAGCGCTGGCACAGCGAAAAATCGATTTGGAAGCAGAATCTCGATCATATATTGATGTGATGGAGATAGAAATTTGTACTGGTTCTATTGCTTTTTGTGCAGTTTTCAGGCATAATCTGGGAAGAAACTACTGAGGAGGCATGGGGTTTATGTTGGCGATGGCACGAAGCTGTGCAGTTGTTGGGTTAGATGGCGCTCTGGTCGAAGTAGAAGTGGATACCTCTAATGGCATGGCCGGTTTTACGATGGTTGGCCTGCCTGACGCTGCCGTCAATGAAGCAAAAGAACGGGTGAAAGCCGCCATCAAGAATAGCGGGTGCATTTTTCCCTTCAAACGTCTGACCGTCAATCTGGCACCGGCTGATCTGCGTAAAGAAGGCCCATCGTATGATTTGCCTATAGCCATAGGCATATTGCTCGCTTCGGGTCAGGTTCAGATGACGGATGGGCAAGTGCTGTTTCTTGGCGAGTTATCGCTGGATGGGAGTGTACGCCATACAAATGGTGTGTTGCCGATGGTGGCGGTTGCGCGTGAGAAGCATATTCAGACGGTCTTTGTCCCGGCGGTTGACGCGATGGAAGCAACGCTGGTCGATGGCATCATGGTCTATCCTGTGGAGTCGTTGGGGCAACTGGTGGCGCATCTCAATGGGGAACGATTAATCGAGCCATTTAAGCGCGATCCCTCTATTCTAGAGCGTGCGAGCGAAGGCGAGTATGCTCAGGATATGGCGGCGATACGTGGGCAGGAGCATGTCAAACGAGCATTGGAGGTAGCGGCCAGTGGAGGGCATAATATTTTGTTGAGTGGCCCTCCTGGTTCGGGCAAGACGTTGTTGGCTCGGGCCACTCCGTCCATTTTGCCACGTATGGTGATTGAAGAGGCTTTAGATGTCACGAAGATTTATAGTGTGAGCGGGATGTTGCCAGCGGAAGTGCCTCTTGTATTGCAGCGTCCTTTTCGCGCGCCTCACCATACAATCAGTCATGCGGGTCTGGTTGGTGGAGGACGTATTCCTCGCCCGGGCGAGATCAGCCTCTCTCATCGCGGCGTTCTCTTTCTCGATGAGTTACCGGAATTTGGCAAAAATGTGCTGGAGGTGCTGCGCCAACCGCTGGAAGATAAGGTCGTGACTATCTCACGGGCGCAAGGGACGATTACATACCCCGCGAATTTTATGCTGGTGGCGGCTATGAACCCCTGTCCCTGCGGTTTTTACGGTGATCCCATTAAAGAATGCACCTGCTCGGCAACAGCGATTGCGCGCTATCAGAAGCGTATTAGCGGTCCGTTGTTGGATCGCATTGATATTCATGTCGAAGTCCCAAGAGTAGATTATGAGAAACTGGCCGATAAGCGGCAGGTAGAGAACTCAAAGACCGTTCGGGGGCGCGTACAGGAGGCGCGAGAACGGCAATTGCAGCGCTTCCATGGGACAAAATTGACCTGCAATGCAGAGATGGGACCAGCAGAAGTACGCGACTTTTGCCAGGTTGATGCAGCTGGTGAGAAACTGCTGAAAGCGGCAATGCAGCAGTTGCACCTCTCGGCTCGTGCCTTTCATCGTGTATTAAAGCTGGCAAGAACCATCGCCGATCTTGCCGGAAGCGAGATGATCGCGGCCAATCATGTTGCCGAAGCTGTGCAATATAGGCCCAGAGTTGGGATGTAACTCAGAAGCGCATGCAGCATATGCCGCCCTCTGATGGTATTCATCAGATTTGCTCTCTTGCTAAGGGAGAAGCAGGTGAAGATCACCAAACTCGTGCCAGAGATAGCCTTGCGTTAAGGCTTCCTGATATGCCTTTTTGAGATGCTCGCGTGGTGCCAGTGCCTCAAGCATCAGCAAATGAGAAGCTTGTGGCTCATGCAGACCGGTGAGGAGAGCATGAACGGAGCGAATCCCTCGTTGTGGAGTGACGATGACAGGCGTCCATCCTTCTCCGGGATGCACGGTGCCGCTGGCATCGGTTACTGTTTCGAGAGCGCGTATCACCGTCGTTCCCACCGCTATGACACGTTTCCCGGCTGTCTTTGTCTGATTTACCAGGCGAGCCGTTTCAGATGGCACACGATACCACTCTTCATATGGCGGTTCGTGGTGTTCCAGGCTCGCAACCCCTGTATGTAGCAGGAGTGGCGCGACCTGCACTCCCTGTGCCACCAGTTGAGTGATCAAGGTAGGGGTGAATGCACGTCCGGCTGACGGCATTTCTGCGCTGCCGATCTCTGTTGCATAGACCGTCTGATAATACTCTAGCGGCCACTGTTCTTTCACATAGCCATAGCGAATAGGGAAGCCGTAGCGCGTCAGGTAGGCTTGCAGCATGCTTTCCGTTATGGGAAGCTGCAGGGTTGCAAGCCAGAGACGAGATCGTGACGTGAGTGGATCTACTGTTGTATTGGCGATGAGATAGGGACGATGTAACGTCACCTGCGCGCCACCCTCAAGTTGTAGCACCTCTCCTGCTTGCGCGCCATAAAACGGCTTTGTGGTGTGTTCATGGTATGAACGCAACTCGACCGTCCACAAATCGGCGGGGAGATGCGTTGAGAGATGGAGTTCCAACGGTGTGCCATCTGAGCAGGTGGCATGCAGAGCCGCGTTCATTGTGCCACTGGTATTGATGACGAGCAGATCGCCGGCGTTGAGAAACTGCCCGATCTGGCGGAACTGCGTGTGCGTTATCTGATCCGTCGATTGCTGCGAAACCATCAACCGCACTTCATCACGAGCAAGCCCGCGAGCCTCCGGGGGCGCATCAGCTTCGAGTTCGGACGGTAATATAAAATCGAACAGATCATCGTGGAAAGCAACCACCTGATCGACTGTCGCGTCGTTTTTTGAACTGACGAACTGTAATGATGGACTATTGAAAAACTTAATCATGCTTGTCCCTCTGGCGTCAGAGCATGGGCGGAGTAGCGCCCGCTTGGATAGGTTCCTGTAATGAGTGCATAGAGTCCCGGCACGCTTTCTTCTGGCAATGGTCGATCGCTGATGTCTTCCCCGGGAAACGCTTCCTGGTGCATTTGCGTTCTCATATCTCCCGGATCAACCCAATAGATGCGCCAGGCTTCTTGCTCGGCGGCCAAAACATGAGAAAGCTGTTCGAGCGCGGCTTTGCTGGAGCCGTAGCCACCCCAACCGGGATATGCCTCAACGCCTGCGTCGCTGGTGATATTGAGAATGCGAGCACCTGATTGCAGATAGGGCCGCATAGCTTGAATGAGAGCCAGTGGCGTAAGAACATTGGTGCGGTAGACCTGTTCGAGGACATCGAGCGGATAGTCGAGCAGAAAGGGCTGCGGGCTGGGACCAAGCACACTGGCATTGTTGACCAGCAGATCAAGGTTTCCATGTCGCTCAACAGCATGAGCAAGTGCCGCACGATGAGCGGGATCGGTGACATCGCCAGCCAGCGCCTCAACCTGTGTCCATTGCGCCAGTTCCGTTTTCGCCTCTTGTAGAGCTGTCTCGCCACGAGCATCGATAATGAGGTGCCAGTCGCGTTGTGCCAGATCACGTGCCAGCGCCAGCCCTAGCCCTCGCGAAGCGCCGCTGATGAGGGCTAGGGGCTGATGTGAGGAAGTATCATGTATAGTCATCTGGATTCGTCCTTTCATTTTTCTCCAGAAAAGTGTCTTGTTTGTTCTTAACTATAGCCGAAAGCGGAGGAGATGAGATCGCACAAGAGGACAGGGTTGGCACTGATCTTTTGATCAGTAGGAAGCTATGAACGATCAGTTACTCACAAAACATTTTTTGAACATTTCTCATGATGAACTGGAAGAGTTAAATGATGGGCAAACTCTATACGTATATATCAGGGTTTGTTATAATGGTTGAGTCATAAATTCCCAATACAGGAAAGACAGTACATTAATTTGGACTGACGAAGAAGAGTAGATTTATTTCCTGAAAGCTTGTTCGGTGGCAGAAAAGGAAGAAAGCCGTGACCAACACATATATACTGGACCCGGAAGATGGGGCGGAGATGGCTCGCCTGATTCATCTCGATAGGGTGAGCACACAAGCGATGGGCGGACCACTGGCAGGGTTGCCTGAACTATCAGAAACGGCTCAGGTGCTTGATCTGTGTTGTGGTCCGGGTGGCTGGGTACTTGATATCGCTTTTGCGCATCCTGAGATGGAGGTCGCGGGCATCGATGTTAGCAATATGATGATCGACTACGCGAATGCACGAGCACGGACACAGCAGTTACGCAATGCCTCTTTTGGCGTGATGAGTATCCTGGATCCGCTGGACTTCAGCGATAACAGCTTTGATCTCGTCAATGCGAGATTTCTCGTAGGAGTTGTATGTCGAGAGAAGTGGTTGGATGTTCTGCACGAATGTTACCGCATTACCAAACCAGGCGGACTGATCCGTTTAACCGAAGCCGATTTTGCGGGATTGACTAGCAGTCAGGCTCTAGCAAATTTATGCCAGAAATATTATCAGTTCAGTCAGACTCGTGGCTATGGTTTCTCTCCCGATGGTCGTTCGTCGGGCATTACCCACATGTTAGGAGGCTTCCTGCGCACCGTTGGCTGTGAAAATATTCAGAATCGCATACATGTGGTGGATTTCTCAGCAGATTCAGAAGCATGGGCCGATCTTTTTCATAATTTCGATATCGGCTTCAAAGCACTACGATTGCCAATAGTCAATGCTGGAATAGCAACTCCCGAGGAATTTGATCGCCTCTATCAACAGTTTCTTATTGAGATGCATCTCAAGACGTTTCGAGGCGTCTGGCCCTCCATGAGCGTGTGGGGAACAAAACCTCTTCCTGCTTAGAGAAAGAGAAATCCTGATTATGATACCCGCTTGTTCTTAGCAAGCCGGTATCATAATCAGGATTTATGCTACTCCTTCTGCTTTTTCTAATTAATACTCCGAAAAAAGCTAGTAACGAACCAATCACCAGTTTTATGCTTTTGTTCTACTTTTCGACATAGAAGGGCAACTGTAGAAGAGACGTTAGTTTGTACTGTCTTCGAACAGAAGTTTAACGAGATATCTTATCAATCTGTTACACAAACTAAATGTTTTAGCGCATTGGAATATTTTAATGTGTCCTTAACGCATATCGCGCTTCCATTGTGATATGCTGTTCATATAAAGTTTCTGATGATTAACCTCTCTTTACTTGTGATATTCAGGGAGATTGCTCATGCGATATTACATGAATCAGTGCCCATTATCCCAGGAAATACTTGCTTATGAATGTGAACCTCCTCTTGCGATGTTATCCAGGAGATCAGGGCTATTCTTGCTCCAGCAGGCGACTGAGACGCTTCTATAATCGATTTTGTTTCTTTTCAAGGATGGATGGATTTAGGTTGGGAGGAAGCAGGAATGCAGACCAACAACTTCGCGAGTCTTTTACAACACCTCAATCTCTCGCAGCAAAGTGGCACGCTCATTGTCAGCCGTCAGGGAGAGGCCTGGCAAGCGCGCCTGCACTTGCGAAATGGCAAATGGCTTGATTGTTCTCTTTTGAGCGGGCGTAATGGTCGGATGTTATTAGATGGCGAGCAGGTGGTTTATTGGCTTTCACAAAAGGGCACCCTTGAGTGGCAACTGGTGGACCAGCAGAGCCACGATCGCTCAAATCAGGAGCAGGACAACCAGCAGGAGCACTTCGTCAAGCCGCCAGCCTCGGTCAAGAGCAATGTCCGTCTGATACCACGCCGTCTCACACCGACTCTGAGCCAGAAGCATGCGCGAGAGGTGCGTCACATTTTTCATTTAATCGATGGCAAGCGATCACTGGAAGACGTGGCCCGGCTTTTGCACAAGCCGTATGAAGAGGTCGTGAGAATTGCCCAGATGCTTGTCGCCGAAGGGATTGTGACCATCAATCATGATTAAAGGGTACATGCCTTCACCACCTGGTATTTCAACTGTGAGCGTGGTCTATTGGTGATAGTGCTGGAAGAACTCCCAGATCACCTGACTTGCATCCAGGTGGGTTTGAGACTCTGCAGGTTGTACAGGTTCACCACTACCGGGCCAGGTATGGACTCCGCCTTCAATAGTGTAAAGAACGACATCGGCGTCCTCTTTGCATGAACTATAGCTTGTGCGCAAGACAGAGGTGCCATCGTTGGTTGCCGGTGGTGCCTCTGTGGTGACAGGTGTGGGGTCGCAAGTATCGTGGTCCACCCATTGTTGGATGGTGTCAGCTGTTGAAAGATCAATGCCCTGATCACCATCGACTTCGCCGCCTTCAAAGGGGACAGACGCATCATCGGTTCCCATGAAGAGGAGAACAGGGATAGGACGAGCAGGCTGGCAGTCCTGGGAGATATTCTGGGCCATCGTGCCTGAGACACTGGCAATCGCTGTGATTTTGTCCGCCCGTTCACATGCGAGGCGCTCTGAGAAAATACCACCATTTGACATACCGACGGCGTATACGCGCTGTTTATCAACCGCCAATTCTTCGGCGAGTTTATCGATCAGGTCGGAGACGAAGCTCACATCGTCCACTCCGTCCACATCTGGCGGCGTGGTGCCACGCCCATCAGCCCATTGCTGTTGATAGCCATCGGGATAGACCACGATAAAATTGCCAGTGTCGGCAATATCGTTCAGATGGCTTTGGCGGGCGAGATCTTTACCAGTTGCGCTTGAACCATGAAAAGCAAGCACAAGCGGAATCGGCTGTCCTTTTTGATACGAGGGGGGAAGGTGGATATAGTAGGTGCGTGTGAGGCCACCAGACTGCATAGATTCGGTGTAGTCTTTCTGTATGATGCTTGCGGTGGGGAGAGCACGCGCTGATTCTGCCTCTGTGTGCTGAGGAAGCGTTTGAGATAAGGCGGCGTGTTGTGTGCTACAGGCGCTAGTAAAAAAGCAAATAACAAGCAATACGAAAAATTTCGCTCTCACTAATATCGTATCCATTTATCTATACCCGTTTGTCTACAGAGGACAACAATCTCTCATTACAGAATATACTATTTAGAAATAAAATGTATATGTGAGAATCTTCAAGATTTTATCAAGACGGGAAGGCAAAGCACGATGGGGAGGCGTACACATTGCAAGATGGAGGATAGGAGGGAGGGGATAGAAGGTCTCTCATCAAATGAGAGACCTTGCTTTTGGCCAGAGAACTATTGCTATGCGAGGTAGCGTTCAAACCAGGCGGTGATATGACGCAGGCGTTCCAGGCGAGAGTGTGGATGGCCGCCACGCGAGAGACCATGACTCTGGCCCTCAAAGCGCACGAATTCGACCTCGCGCCCCATCCATTTGAGGGCTGTGAACAGTTGTTCTGCCTGTTCAATATTGCAACGTAAGTCCTGTTCGCTATGAATGATCAGCAGCGGAGTATGTATCTGTTGCACATAGGAGATCGGCGACATGTGCATATAGCGGTCGAGATGCTCCCAGGGCGTAGTTTCCAGATTATCTTCGGCCAGATCCCAGCCAATATCGCTACTGCCGAACATCGAAGCCATATTGGAGACACAGCGGTCTGTAATAGCAACGCGGAAGCGGTCAGAATGTCCGATGAGCCAGTTAGTCATGAAGCCACCATAGCTACCACCAGTAACCGCGAGGCGCTGCTCATCGATATAACCGCGCTGGATCAACGCATCGATGCCAAGCTGGATATCCAGCGAATCTTTCTCACCCCAGGCACCGCGCACGGCATTGGCAAAGTCATAACCATAGCCACAACTACCGCGCGGATTGGTGTAGAACACGACATAACCCTGAGCGACGAGGAGTTGCATTTCGTGGAAGAAGCCGTGACCATATTGTGTATGTGGACCACCATGAATTTCTACGACCAGGGGATATTTGTTTGATGGATCGAAATTATGCGGTTTGAGTATCCAGCCATCCATCGGCCAGCCGCCCTCGCCTGTATAGGGCAGGTATTCCGGCTCGGCCAGCCGCAGCTCTTGAAAGAACTCGTCGTTGATATGAGTGATCTGACGGGGAGCGTCGCTTGCATCAAGAGAGCGAACAAAGATCTCCTGGGGTCGTGTGGCACTGCCGACCAGGAGGGCAAGCGTCTGATGGTCAGCATCAATGCTGACATCGCGAACATGAGTCTCACCAGGTGTCAGGGTTGCAGGCTCCGGTCCCGATCCATCGGTTGGGATGGCATAGATGCGCGAAGAGCCGCGCTGTGAAGCCAGCACATAGAGGGTTTTGCCATCAGAAGACCAGGCCGGGGCAGGCATTAGATGCTCATCGCCCAGATCTGAATTTGTCCAGTCCGCACAGATACCCTCGAACTCCTGGGTTAAACAGGTTGCCGGTGCACTGTTGGCGTTTGCCGCAATAGTATAGAGAAAGACATGACCAGCAGAGCGCAGCTTGGGCGACGCCAGGAATGCAATCGTTTTGCCATCACGCGACCAGGAGGGCGAGCCAGCCGCCAGCTTTCCATCGGTGAGGCAGCGCAGTTCGCCCACAGCGCCATTTTGCAGCGGTAAGATGTAGACATCGGCTCCAGGCAAGCGCCAGCGGTCTTCAGCATGGTTGGAGACGAAGGCAATCTGCGAGCCATCGGGCGACCAGGCAGCGTCCCCATCATCCCAATCGCCGTCCGTGAGCTGTTGCAGCCCGCCACCATCGATATCAATCAAGAAGAGGTGGGAGCGACGATCATAAATAAAGCCAACGCCATCCAGTCGATACCAGAGTCGATCGATGACGCGCACTTTAGGCAATAGTTTGCCATCCTCCGTCTCTTCCTCCGAGGGGCCGACCAGCGCATTGAAGAGGAGTTGTCGATTGTCGGGCGACCAGATGGGGGAAGAGGCTCCATGCTCGATAAAGGTTAATTGTCGCGCCTCGCCGCCATCGGTGGGAATGAGCCAGATTTGTGGTTTTCCCACACCAAATTGCTTTTTGGTCTTCTTGTCGTCGGGAGCTGTTTTCGGTTCCTCTCCTTCCCGCACAAACGCCAGCCATTTGCCATCAAGCGACCACGCGGGACTGCCAGTTCCGGTTGTTTCGGCTGTAAATTGTCGTGTTTCGCCGCCATCCACTGTTGCTATCCAGAGGGATGAACGATACTCATGCTTTTTGTCATCAATGCGCGTCACCACATAGGCAACCCGCTGTCCATCAGGAGCGATTCGCGGCCTGCTTACAAATTTTATTTGATACAGATCCTCAATCGTAATGAGTCGCGCCATGCTTTCAATCCTCTCTAGTAGAAAACGCAGTTCTGCTCGAGATAGCATTACTGCTCTTCAAACTATACGCTATGAAAGTATACGATATGCGTTTGCTGAATCTCTCCTCTTTGCCAGAAGGCAAGCCACAGCCGAAAGAATGCGTTTTCTCCAGTTTCTCGTCAGCAACGCGTTTTTATTGTAATTGTGACCGGTCCCATGTATATACAATTTATGGAAGTGCGTCAATAAAGCGAAATTCCACGTGTAAACGCTTTATGAATGATTGCGCTTTGCATAGCTTTTTCGCAATACTGCATCCTCATGGATGAGGGGATGTACTGTTGGACCCCGCCTTTCATCCTTTTGAAGGAGAAGCTTTTATGACGGTGAACTTCCCTTGCTCCAACAGGAAATGGAGATGGATGCTCCTCGGAATGTCTTTTGCGTTGATGGCGATAACCCTAATACCAATGCTTAGCGGACCATTTCATGTTGCTAAGGCTGCGCAGGCCGCGACGCAGGCATATACCTGGAAGAATGTTGTGACCGGCGGTGGCGGTGGTTTTGTCGTTGATACAATCTTTAATCAGAAGCAGAAGGATTTGATCTATGCCCGAACCGATATCGGAGGGGCTTACCGATGGAACGCCAGCACCAGCACCTGGACGCAACTGCTCAACTGGGTCAGCCCCGATCAGTGGAATATGACGGGCGTTGAGAGCCTGGCAACCGATCCAGTTGATCCAAAGCGTCTGTATATTGCGGAAGGAACGTATACAAACTCGTGGACTAGCATGAATGGCGTGATCTTGCGCTCGACGGACCAGGGCAATACGTTTCAGCAGACCGCGATGCCTTTCAAAATGGGTGGCAATATGCCCGGACGCGGCATGAGCGAGCGCCTTGCTATTGACCCTAACAACGACGCTATCCTCTATTTTGGTGCTCGTAGCGGAAATGGGTTGTGGAAAAGTACCGACTACGGGGCCACATGGAGCAAAGTGAGCAATTTTCCCGATACCGGTCCCTTTGTCGAAAAAGCGGGCGATGCTTACCAGGGCGATCCTCTTGGCATCGTTTGGGTGACATTCGACCCGGCAACAGGCACTTCTGGTAGCCCGACGAAGACGATTTATGTTGGGGTTGGAGACAATAGCAGCGGGGCGAAGAATATTTATCGCAGTACTGATGGCGGCGCGACCTGGGCGGCGATTCCGGGCGAACCCACATGTAGTGTGAGTGGAACGACCGTCACCTGTACAGGTGGGGCAACCTGGGACACTGGCTCCAATGTAACCACCGGCTATCTGCCGCATCAGGGCAAGCTCGATTCAACTGGAACGCTCTATGTAACCTACAGCGATTGGGACGGGCCATATAATGGCGGGCATGGCGATGTCTGGAAGTTTACGCCGAGTACGTCAACCTGGACGAAGATTAGCCCCATTCCTGGCTCTGATTCGTCGAATGACTACTTCGGCTATGGTGGCCTCGCTGTCGATATGCAGCATTCGGGGACGCTTGTTGTTGCCAGTGTGAACTCGTGGTGGCCCGACGCGCTGCTCTTCCGCTCAACGGACGGTGGCGCGACCTGGAAGCGTATCTGGGATTGGGCGAGCTATCCGAGCCGCACTTTGCATTACACGATCGATGTCTCAAACGCTCTCTGGCTCAACTTTGGTAACACCGCCCCAGTCGATCCCGTACCCGCCGTCAAGTTGGGCTGGATGATCGAGGGCATGAATATTGATCCGTTTAACTCTGATCGCATGATGTATGGCACCGGTGCGACCCTTTACGCCACCAATAACCTCACGGCCTGGGATACTGGTGGGCAGGTGGCGATTAAAAGCACGGCGTTGGGGATTGAGGAAGAGGCAGTAACGGGCCTGATCAGTCCACCGACCAATGCGCACCTGTATAGCACTGTGGGCGATGTCAGCGGTTGGCGTCACGACGATCTGACGAAATCGCCTACCGCGATGTATTCTATCCCTTACGCTGGTACCTATTCCGCTATTGATTATGCCGAACTCAACCCGAATTTTCTTGTGCGTGTTGGCTACGGCGATCCCAGCGCCAGCCCGGTTGTCACCAGCACAGCCTTCAGTTTCGACGGCGGCTCAAGCTGGTTCGCTGGCAATAAAGATATCTCGGGTGTCTCTACCAGCGGAGGCAGTGTGGCCGCCGCCGCCGATGCCAGTCGTGTGGTCTGGTCGCCAAAGAATGCACAGATATCGTACTCAACCGATAATGGCAATAGCTGGACCGCCTCGGCCAACATTCCACAAAACGCAGTTGTGGCCTCAGATCGCGTGAACCCGAAGAAGTTCTATGGTTATGGACAGGGCAAGTTCTGGCTCAGCACAGATGGTGGCGCGACGTTTAATGCGACCAGCGCGACAGGTCTGCCTCAGGCAAATGATCCGGTCGTCGTTAAGGCCATGCCGGGTCATGAGGGGGATATCTGGATCGCTGGTGGCAGCACGGGGAACGCATATGGAATCTGGCATTCAACCGACAACGGCAGCACCTTCACGAAGCTGTCGAGCGTGACCTCCGCCGACTCGATAGGTTTTGGCATGGCCGCTTCCGGGCAGAACTACATGGCACTGTATGCGCTGGGTGTGATCGGCGGAGTGCATGGGATTTTCCGTTCCGATGATGCCGGGAATAGCTGGACGCAGATTAATGATAGTCAACACCAGTTTGGTTCTACCTGTTGTGTCACCGGCGACCCGCGTGTCTACGGGCGTGTCTACGTTGGCACAAACGGTCTTGGCATCTTCTACGGCGACATTACCGGAGTATCACAGCCAACGGTTACTCCGACGGCGTCTGCAACCAGAACCACGCCAACAGCAACGCCAACGACAGGGGCAACACCGACCATGACAGCAACAGCAACGCCGACGCCGACAACTACCCCGGTCACTGGTAGCAACGGCGTCACTGCGACCGGGGTAGTGGCCAGTTCCAGCGGGTGGTATTCAGAAGAGGATGTGAAGTTTAACAATACATCCGCGATAACGGCCATGACCATCACGATTACCGTGCAGAAGACGACGGGAGTGACCTATAATGGCATGTATACTACCGCTGGCAACATCTCCCTGAGCCATGTAGACAACGGTACGACAATTACCTACACCTTTACGCTGGCTTCCAATCAGAGCGTCGCGCCCGGCACCAACCAGATTGCAGCTGCGCAACTGGGTGGCACCGGTACAACGCACGCGACGACGGGAGATCTCTGGTCGATCACGACAACGAGCAGCGGGAAAACCAACACCGTGAGCGGTCATTTCTAACCCCATCTCATGAGAAAAATCCCGCTGGCTTGAGTAAACACTTGCCAGCGGGATTTAATGAGGGAATATCAGTTGCGTCGTTTTAAGGTTGAAAAGGACCGATATCAATGCCGCCCTGTCGTGGTGTGCCGTCATAATCGTAAGAAGGGGCACCCAGAGTCGTTCCGCCATTGATGGCTGGACTTCCGACCTGCAAATGGTAGTCGCCAGTGCCATCAGCCTTATACATCTTAAACCGGACATCGGTGGTGATCGTGTTAGTGTCCTTGCTGCCAGAGGCCGAGGGCCAATTACCGTTCTCATCGCCAAAGGCCGCCTTGCCATTGCCGTAGACGATATTATTCGTAAACTGGTCATGCGATCCAACGCCTATGCGCTCACGCACTCCGTAGAGCGCATTGTAGATGATGATATTGTTGGCAACGACGAAATTATCACCATCGTTGCCATTCGTGTTATCGGTATTGGTGCCGATGCTGATGCCATGTTGTTTGTTGTTAAAGACGAGATTATTAGCGACCACCGTATCGGTCGCAGCATGCCAGAGATTGATGCCGACACCCGCGTTGTCGAAGGCGATATTGTTGAGGATGTGCCCACGTGCATTGGAGTGGTAGATGGCATGAACGTACTGGCAAAGTTCAGGATAGCTGCTGCCAATGTTGTTGACGACGTTCCCAATGATGTCATTGTCATGAGAGGTGTAGCCATTATCTGTCATACCTGAGCCGCCAGTGGTATCACATATGCCAGGGATATCATGGATATGGTTGGCAAGTGTACGGGTATAAGAGCCATAATTGACCAGTCCATCGCGCGCCCCATCGCTGGTGATGTCAAATCCAATGATATCAATATAGTCGGCGTCGGTGGTCCAGGGAACCTTACTGCCGGTGGTTTTGATCTGCGCCGCCCATTTGGTATCCGACAGAAAAGTGATGCGTGCATTGGCAGTGCCGCTAGTGTTAATGGTGATGATTTGGGTGTAGACACCTGGTAAGACATGAACGAGGCTGCCGGGTTTGACGACCTGAGCTGCTTTCTGGATAGTGGCAAAAGGACTGGCCTGGGAGCCACTGTTGGAGTCGCTCCCAGAAGGTGAGACGTAATACTGTGTGGCTCCAGAAGCAGCGGTGAGATACATTTGCGGGTATTGAGAGGCAGGTGGCGTGGATGCTCCTGTTGATTTTGCATTCTCCTGATTGTTGTCGGCTTTGGGTGTTGCCCCTTGTTGTGGGATTTGCAAGTCGATTGCTATTGGATTATGTGGGGCCAGGCCCGTGATCTCTTGTTGTTTTTGTTGCTTCTGTTTATTTGTTGTCGATTGCTTTTGATTCAGTACGCCACTGAGCGGTATGACGATGAGCGGTATCACAATAAGGGAACAGGCCAGAATGATACCACCAATAATATAATATTTTTTGGGAAAATGCATACATTTCCTCTTCATTACATCTTATCGTTGTTGTTCTGTTCATCTCTATCGTTGTCGGAGTGTGAGAGAAGCCTCTGCACGCAGGAGGGTTTCAAAGTTACATGAATAATTATAAAATGGGAAGTTGGTATCAGGGGCATTTCTGGTACCAACTTCCCATTTTATAGTGAATGACAAGATGTTCGCGAGTGAGTAGAGGGAATATCAGTTGCGTCGTTTTAGGGTTGAAAAGGACCGATATCAATGCCGCCCTGTCGCGGTGTGCCGTCATAATCGTAAGAAGGGGCACCCAGAGTCGTTCCGCCATTGATGGCTGGACTTCCGACCTGCAAATGGTAGTCGCCAGTGCCATCAGCCTTATACATCTTAAACCGGACATCGGTGGTGATCGTGTTAGTGTCCTTGCTGCCAGAGGCCGAGGGCCAGTCGTAGTTCTCGTCGCCAAAGTTCGCCTCGCCATTGCCGTAGACGATATTATTCGTAAACTGGTCATGCGATCCAACGCCTATGCGCTCGCGAACCCCTAAGAGGGCGTTGTAGATACTGATATTATTGGCGACGATGAAGTTATCACCCTTCTGTCCGTTGGTGTTATCGGTATTGGTGCCGATGCTGATACCGTGTTCTTTGTTGTTGAAGACGAGATTATTAGCGACCACCGTATCGGTCGCAGCATGCCAGAGATTGATGCCGACACCCGCGTTGTCGAAGGCGATATTGTTGAGGATGTGCCCGCGAGCATTGGAGTGGTAGATGGCATGAACGTACTGGCAAAGTTCAGGATAGCTGCTGCCAATGTTGTTGACGACGTTCCCAATGATGTCATTGTCATGAGAGGTGTAGCCGCCATCCGTCACACCTGAGCCGCCGATAGAGTCGCATTTGCCAGGGATATCATGGATATGGTTGGCAAGTGTACGGGTATAAGAGCCGAGATTGACCATTCCGTCACGTGCCCCATCGCTGGTGATGTCGAATCCAATAATATCGATGTAATCGGCATCGGTGGTCCAGGACGGATCGCTGCCAGTGGTTTTGATCTGCGCCGCCCATCTGGTATCCGACAGAAAAGTGATGCGTGCATTGGCAGTGCCGCTGGTTTTAATGGTAATGGTTTGGGTGTAGGCACCTGGTAAGACATGAACGAGGCTGCCGGGTTTGACGACCTGAGCTGCTTTCTGGATAGTGGCAAAAGGACTGGCCTGGGAGCCACTGTTGGAGTCGCTCCCAGAAGGTGAAACATAATACTGTGTGGCTCCAGAAGCAGCGGTGAGATACATTTGCGGGTATTGAGAGGCGGGAGCAGATGGCGTGGATGCTCCTGTTGATTTTGTGTTCCCCTGATTATTACCTGTATTAGGTGTTGCCCCCTGCGGTGGAATTTGCATATCGATAGCGCTAGGATCGTGCGGAACCAGACCCGTGATCTCTTTCTGTTTGGGTGGCTGTTTATCTGCTATCGGTTGCTTTTGATTCAGTACGCCACTGAGCGGTATGACGATGAGCGGTATCACAATAAGGGAACAGGTCAGGATGACCCCACCAATAATATAATATTTTTTGGGAAAACGCATACATTTCCTCTTCAATACATCTTGTCGTTGTTGTCCTGTTCATCTCTATCGATGTCTGAATGTGAGAGAAGCCCCTAAACACAGAACGTGTTGCAAATTTACATGCTTAATTATATATGGGAAGTCGTTACCAGGGGCATTTCTGGTACCAACTTCCCACTTTTTAGCTAATGACAAGATGTTCTTTTGTTGAGTACAACGTGGCGCCCCCCGTTGCACGGTTCATGCAGGACTATATAGTAGTTGTCTGAGCCTCTTTTTCCTGCGCTTTCTCTACACAGATCCGTAGCTGTTCTGCTAAAACGGAGAGATAGCGCGTTCTGCTGCTGATATGGTTGCCTGGAATGATGTGAACGTCTATCACATTCTCTTTAATCCAGCGAATCCAGCCATTTTTGCGTGCTGGTTCCTCTTCGGTCCAGAAGAAGGTAACTTTGCCAGGATAGGGCGTGGAGGGCCAGTAGCCCGCGACCGCCCATTCGTAGACGCTAAGCCAATCCTCTCGTAACACGTCTTTGCCAGGGAACAGCGCATCTGGTTGCCCAGCTTCCTCCGCTGCAAACGCGTGGGCCTCGATCTGGCTCTCAACGCTCTCAGGCTGTTTGTCTGGCTGGTGAGCCGCAGGCTTTTTCTGAAGGCGTTTCTTCATATCATAGAGATAGAGGCGCAGGTGTCGATACAACAAGAACCAATCAACCTGCTTTTCCGGGTTGAGCCGCAGCAGAGAGACACCCCGGTCGATGAGTTGCCACTCCTGTTTAAAGCGGAAGGCGGGAGCATCGGCATCCATCAAGACCAGCAGATCAACGGCCTGGCCTTGAGCGAGGAGCTGTTTCGCCATCTCGTAGGCGATCAATCCGCCGTTACACCAGCCACCGAAGAGATATGGTCCCTCCGGTTGTATGCTACGCATCACTTCCAGGTGGGCCGTTGCCATCTCCTCTAGCGTTGGTGGCACGGCCAGACCCTCGAAGCGGTACGGCTCTAGTAGATAGAACGGTTGGTCGGAACCGAGGGCACGAGCCAGTTCCAGGCTATAGAAGGCTCCTCCCTCCCATTGCCCATGCAGGAAGAAGAAGGGCCGCTTCGATCCGCTGGTTTGTACAGGGAGCAGCGGCACACGCGTCTCTTCGCCTTGCGCGTCCTGTTGTAGAGCGCTGGCTAGCTGTTCAATGGTGGGGCCAGCAAAGAGCGTGGAGAGTTGCAACTTCTTGCCCAATGCCTGTTCGATGCGATTGACCAGACGAATTGCCAGTAGCGAATGACCGCCCATTTCAAAGAAGTTGTCGTGAATCCCGATGGGATGGGTTTGCAGGAGATCCTTCCAGATGTCCGCTAACTGCTGTTGCAGCAAGGTCTGTGGTGCGACAAAGCTGCTCTCCCTTTCCACGCTGACCGTATCGGGAGCGGGCAATGCGCGACGATCAATCTTGCCATTGGGCGTTTGCGGGAATGCTTCCATAAGCATAAAGGCTGCCGGGACCATATAAGCCGGGAGCTGCTGTTGCACATGGCGATGTAGTTCATCGACTGCTGGCTGTTGTCCCGGGCGCGGCACCACATAGGCGACCAGACGCTTGTCGCCTGGTGTATCCTCGCGCACAACCAGCACCGCCTGTTGTACCGCAGGATGCTGGCTTAAAACGCTTTCGATTTCGCCTAGCTCGATGCGGAATCCACGCACCTTGACTTGATGGTCCAGACGCCCAATAACGACGATCGTACCATTCGGCTGATAATAGGCCAGATCTCCGGTACCATAAATGCGTGCGTTCGGATCGTCGCTAAATGGATGCTGGATGAAGCGCTCTGCTGTTAGCTCCGGGCGATTGAGATAACCGCGAGCCAGCCCATCTCCACCGATAAAAAGTTCCCCCGGCACGCCGATTGGCACAGCCTGACGGTGCGTGTCAAGTATGTAGATGTCGGTATTGGCAATTGGGCGGCCAATCGAGATGGGTTCGTCGCCTGGTTTGATCTCCCAGGCAGTGGACCAGATGGTCGTCTCGGTTGGTCCATAGACATTCCAGAGCGAGGCAACCTTTGACAGCAATTGCTGGGACAACTCGGGCGGGAGCGCCTCTCCACCACACAATATCTTGAGGTTGGGATTGCCCTGCCATCCCGCAGCAAGCAAAATGCGCCAGGTAATCGGCGTGGCCTGCATAACGGTGATCCGCTCTTGAGTAAGCGCCTGGATAAGGGCCGTTCCATCCACCGCCGTTGCTGCGCTGGCGACGATGACGTGTGCGCCAACGATCAGGGGGAGATAGATTTCGAGGCCAGCAATATCAAAGGAGAGGGTCGTCACCGCAAGCAGCCGATCCTCAGCCGTCAGTCCGGGTTCATGGCTCATAGAGATGAGGAAGTTGACGACGGCGCGATGACAGATCTGAACTCCTTTGGGGCGACCTGTGGAGCCGGAAGTAAAGATGACGTAGGCGCGATTCTCCGGCGTTGCCAGCGCGGAGGGATTGGTATCTGGTTGCTGTCGCAGCGTATCCTGATCAGTATCAAGGCAGACCAGGCTGGCGGTATGATCCGGCAGTCGGCTGGTCAGATGAGACTGCGTGACCAGGACAGGCATCTCCGCGTCTTCCAGCATAAAGCCAATGCGCTCTGCTGGATATGTAGGGTCCATCGGCACATAGGCCCCTCCAGCTTTGAGGATACCAAGCAAGCCAACGACCATTTCCAGCGAGCGTTCGACAAAGATGCCCACCAGCACCTCGGGTCCGACGCCCTTCTCGCGCAGATAGTGTGCGAGACGATTTGCGCGGGCATTGAGTTCGCGATAGGTGAGATGTTGGTCTGCGAAGGTGACGGCGAACGCGTCCGGCGTGCGCGCCACCTGTTCCTCGAATAACTGATGCAGGGGTTTGTCGTGGGGATACGGGACGTGTGTTGCCTCGTTCCACTCTTCTAATAACTGGTGACGTTCTTGCTCTGTGAGCAACGGCAACGTGGCGATCTGTTCGGTGGGATGCGAAACCGCTGCTTCTAGCAATGTGAGCCAGTGGCCCACCATGTGTTCGATTGCATCAGCAGTAAACAGATCAGTGCGATATTCAAAATAGCCGTGCAGACCGTCTGGATAGTCAGTCAGGATCAATGAGAGATCGAATTGGGCATTCTGAGTCTCGATATGGGTCGGCAATAGGCTCCACTCGGTCGGCAATGTGGGCAGCGATGGTTCAAGCGCGAAGAGCACCTGGAAGAGCGCATTTTGACTGGCATTGCGGTCTGGCTGAAGCTCCTGCATCACATATTCAAAAGGTACATCTGCATGTTGGGATGTAGCGGCGAGCATGTCGCGCGTGCGCTTGATAAGCTCCTGAAATGTGGGATGCTCTGAGAGGTCCGCGCGCAAGACCAGCGTATTGACGAAATTGCCGATAAGTGCCGCCGTTTCCTCGTGCGAGTGATGCGTCGAATAGGTGCCAATGCACAGATCTTGCTGTCCGGTGTAGCGGTAGAGCAGGGCCGTAAACGCGGCGAGCAGTGGAACGGAGAGGGAGACATCTTCCTGCTTACTCAGTTCCTTGAGTGCGCTGGTGAGTTGCGGCGAGAGCGCAAACTGGTGTGTGGCTCCTTGATTGGATATATTCAAGGAGTGCGAACGGTTAGCTGGTAGTTCAAGGGAACTGGGAGCCTGTTGCAAGAATTGTTTCCAATAGGTCAGATGCTCTGCCAGCGTATCCTGATGGAGCCATTCAAGCTGCTGGCGCGCAAAATCGGCATATTGCATTGAGAGTGCGGGAATCTGAGCTGTTTGATTGGTTGTATAGGCCCGATAGAACGCCGCAAGCTCCTGAAGAAACACGCCGGTTGACCAGTTATCAAAAACGATCTGATGGGCAACGAGAATGAGCAGGTGCTTATCTGCTGCGAGGCGTACGAGCGTAGCTCTGATAAGTGGGCCTTGTGTCAGGTCGAATGGGTGTTGCGCTTCCTGTTGCGCGACTCGTAGTGCTGCGGCCTCCTGCTCCTCTGCCGGGAGATGCTCAAGATCAGAGATGGAGAGAGGAAGAGAGAGGTGAGGAGCGATCACCTGCGTCAATTGTTCCTCAACGACGGCAAAGGTTGTGCGTAAGATCTCATGACGCTGCACAATTTCGTTGAGGCCGCGCTCAAGTGCTTCCTGCTGAACTGTTCCGTTCATACGGAGGAGCAACGTCGTGATATAGTGGCTTTGCTCCGGGTTCCATTGCTGGAGAAACCACAAACGCTGCTGAGAGAAAGGCGCAGGAAAAGTTTTTACATCTTTTTGTAAGCCTATATCACGGGAATATGTTGTACTCATTGCAATAGACTTTCTTTCCTAGTTTTGTAATGACGACCGGCTCTTCCTAAAAGAAAAGATTGGTGAAAGCGGAGAGCCGTGCCAGGACTCTGCAAACAAACATAATATGTACTTTTATAGTGATACCTGGGATATCAGCTGGTGGATAGGACAGTAAAAAAGAATGAGAATGTCACATCACCACGATAACAGCATTGAATCATCGAAATTTTATCATTAAGGAACGGCAGAGTGCAACAAGACATGCTCTTTATAATGTGGAGGGGATATCCTGATGCAACTCTTCAAGCTCTTAAATAAGAAGATTCAATGATTATTTCTAAACTCATTACATTCTCCCATATTCATGCTGAACTCTAGCAAGTTTTGCTAAGCCATTCAAGTTTCTGGAACTTTTCTCCCAGGTGGTGGCGAAATAGCAGGGGGATGCGTTGATGGTCATGGTCATGGTGGTTAAACTTGACACTAGCAGAATGATTTGGTATGCTCAATTGTGTCAGGTCTGTTAGTAAGTACGTTACAGTAGATTTGCATAAAAGGTTCTGTTTAGCGCATTAGAAGCATATAAATTTACTGTAAATTGCGCGAAAAACGTGCATAGTAGCGATCTGATGCCATCAATGAAGATGTGTCTTATTGTTTCAATAGAGATTGTGGTGTCTCTTAGTACTTATCGAAGATACTGTTTCTGGCTTCTTTCTGGCAAAGCTTTTTTTACTCTATGTGGGGGGGATGAAGTAACTATGTTAAGTATATACATATGTAGTGCTATTGCTTTAAAATTTTGATGCTGCCGTGAAAAGCCACCACCGTACCTAATATCGATCTTCACCTATGCGATAGGATTCTAAGACCCACACTTTCGGACCGGGGGCTTTCTGCGCTCAAAAAGCGGCAGATAACCATGTAAAAACGATTCTCGATCAGAAAATCTAATAATACTGTTTTTCTTTTGTAAAACAAATAACACTGGGAGTTATCTATGATTCCGATTGCGCGCCCTCTTATTGGGAGTGAAGAAGAAGCCGCAGTTCTTCGTGTACTGGCGTCGGGCCAGCTGGCTCAAGGGGAAGAAGTCGTAGCGTTTGAGCGGCAGTTTGCAGAAATGTGTGGTGCGCGTGAGGCGGTAGCGGTCTCTTCTGGGACAGCCGCGCTCCATCTTGCTTTACTGGCACACGGGGTTGGCCCTGGTGATGAGGTCATTACGACCGCATTTAGCTTTGCTGCCACTGCGAATGTTATTCTGCTGGTGGGGGCCACACCTGTCTTTGTTGATATTGAGCCGGATACCTATAATATCAATCCCGCGCTTGTAGAGGCCGCGATCACGCCACGCACCAAGATTATTATGCCGGTGCATCTGTATGGTAATCCCGCTGATATGCAGCGTTTAGAGGAGATTGCTGCTGCTCATGGGGTGAGCATTATCGAAGATGCAGCCCAGGCTCATGGCGCAAAGATCGGCGATAAGACTGTTGGGGGGTCTAATACATCCTGCTTCTCCTTCTACCCGACAAAAAATATGACGACGGGTGAAGGGGGAATAATAACGACGAATCATCCAAACATTGCTGAGCAGGCGCGCCTATGGCGCAATCATGGGCAGCCAACACGTTATTATCAGACCGCACTAGGCTTTAACCAGCGTATGACAAACCTACAGGCGGCGATTGGCAATGCGCAACTGAAAAAGTTGGAGCAGTTCAACGAGCAGCGTATTGCGAATGCGCGTTTCTTGACGGAACATATCAAAGATTTTGTGCAGACTCCCGTTGCTCGTCCTGGATATCGACATATTTATCATCAATATACTATTCGCGTCCTCGAGAATCGCGATCAGTGGGTAACGACCCTGCATGAGCGTGGTGTCGGGACCGGAGTGCACTATCCCCTGGCAATCTATCAACAACCATTCTATCAAAACTCTCGTTCGCGATTTCGTATCTCAGCACCCGATGGAGCTGTAAACCTGCCTGAGACGGAGGCAGCTGCAAAGCAAGTGTTGTCACTTCCGGTCCATCCAGCGCTCAGTCAAGAGGATCTTGCAACGATTGTCAAAGAGGTAGTGGCGCTATGCAATTAAAAATCGCTGTCATCGGCGCTGGTTCTATGGGATTGAATCATCTGCGCGTATTGAATGATCTGACCTCTGAAGGGAAGATCAAGCTTGTCGGTGTGGCCGAGATGCAGGAGTCGGCGCTGCAATATGCGATGCGCCGCTTTGGTCTGGAAGGATATGCTGATTACCGCGAGATGGTGGAGAAGACGCAGCCTGATCTCGTGGCGGTGGTTGTGCCAACGCATCTGCACTTCGAGGTTGCCTCTTACCTGCTCAGTAGAGGTATTCACATTCTGATTGAGAAGCCGATTACGAGCACGGTTGACGATGCGCGCGCTCTGATTGCACTGGCACAGAGCAATAACGTGAAGATTGCTGTCGGTCACATCGAACGATTTAATCCCGCTATTATGCAGGTGCGAGAGCGGTTGCGTGCTGGTGAGCTGGGGAAGATTTTCCATATGCATGCACGGCGACTTGGTCCATTCCCGCCGCGTATACGCGATGTTGGTGTGACGCTCGATCTGGCCACCCATGATATCGATATCATGCGCTACCTGGCCGATGCAGAGGTTGAGCGGGTCCATGCGGAGATGCAGCGTTATATTCACAGCTCACATGAAGATCTGGTTCTGGGTATTCTACATTTCAACAATAATGTGATTGGAATGCTCGATGTGAACTGGCTGACACCAACAAAAGTACGAGATTTGAGCATCACCGGGGAAAAAGGCATGTATCTCGTCAATTATCTGACGCAGGACGTATATTTCTATGAGAATGACTACATGCCCACGAACTGGGATGCGCTGCGATCCATTAGCGGAGTGAGCGAGGGAACCATGACCCGGCTCAAGGTCCGTAAAGCGGAGCCGCTTCGTCTGGAATACGAGGATGTCATCGCTGCAATCTGTAACGACACCATGCCCACCGTAACCGGTGAGGATGGGATCGCAGCCTTGAAGGTGGTACTCCAGTTGACGGCAGTTGCACAACAAAATGCCGCGAAGAGTCAAACAGCATTCAGGTCAATGGAGGTAGAGGGCTGATGGCACACAGGAATTTTGCAACGGTAGCGGTCGTCGGTCTGGGTAAGATCGGACTGCCACTGGCCGTACAATATGCGCAACACGGCAAGCGCGTGATTGGTTGTGATATCAACACCCAGGTTGTGGAAATGATCAATCAGGGCCAGTCGCATGTGCAGGAGGAGCCAGAGCTGGAGGTTGAGGTGCCACGCCTGGTGCGAGAGGGTCTGCTTTCGGCAACGGCATTGACCACTGAGGCCGTTCGCGAGGCTGATGTCGTTGTGGTGATCGTACCGGTTGTGGTGAACGCTGAGCGAGAGGTGAACTTTCGCGCGATAGACGCCGCCACTACAGCGATCGGAGACGGATTGCAACCGGGGACGCTGGTGGTCTATGAGACGACGTTGCCGGTGGGAACAACGGCGCAGCGCTTCTCACACATCCTTGAGCAGCAGTCAAGCCTGAAAGCAGGGCAGGACTTTTATCTCGCCTACAGTCCAGAGCGGGTATCGTCCGGGCACATCTTCCGCGACCTGCGCGTCTATCCGAAAGTGATCGGCGGTATTGACGAGGAAAGCACTCAGGCGGCACTCGACTTCTATCAATCGGTCCTTGATGCTGAGACGATCAGAATGGCATCGACTGACGAGGCTGAATTTGTCAAGCTCATCGAAACAACCTATCGCGATGTCAATATTGCACTGGCAAATGAGTATGCACGTTTTGCAGATACGAAGGGGTTGGATGTAACGGACGCAATTGCAGCTGCCAACACGCAACCATATTCACACATACACACGCCGGGCGTCGGTGTTGGTGGACATTGTATCCCAGTATATCCCTATTTTCTGCTAGCCGGGTGCATAGATCAACACCAAGATTCGCAACAATCAATGCTTTCGATACCACGTTATGCACGTCGTATCAACGATTCAATGGCAGAATATACGGTGGAACGGCTTCAGGGAGCTATTGGCTCTTTAGAGCGCCAATCTGTTCTCATTCTGGGTGTGGCATATCGAGGGAACGTGAAGGAAACAGCGTTCACCAGTGCGAAACTGCTCCAGGATGCTCTTCTCGCGTCCGGTGCAGTGGTATATGTTGATGATCCACTGTATAGCGCAGACGAGTTGCAGGCTCTTGGCTATACTCCCCTCACTCCCGACGTTGAAGGTCAGATCCGAGCCGTTGTTGTCCAGGCGGATCATAAGGCGTATCACACATTTGATTTCAGTCGCTTGAGCCAGTGCCAGGTAGTCCTTGACGGACGCCGGGCGCTTCGTCGTGAGCAGGTAGAGGCAGCTGGTATGGCCTACATCACGATTGGCGATGGCAATAAGCGGATAAACACAAATGAGAGGCAGCAAGATGCCTCTACGGCGCAGTAGAAAGGAGGAAAGCTATGACGCATATACTGTTTATCGCGCCCTACTATCCTCCTGAAAAGGGAGCGGCGGCCACGCGGGTGAGCGAGACCGCAACCCGTCTGGTGAAACGGGGGCATGAGGTAACTGTCCTGACGACGGTCCCCAATTATCCCACCGGAATTGTGCCAGAGGAGTATCGTGGAAAGCTCTTGCAAGAGGAGATGATGGACGGGGTGAGGGTCGTGCGCGTCTGGAGCTATACCAGCCCGAATAGAGGTTTTGTTCGTCGCGTGCTGGCACAATTTTCATTTGGTTGTCTGGCACCCATCCTCGGTGGGAGAGCGGTTGGTCGGCCCGACGCGATGATTCTCGAATCGCATCCCTTATTCAACGTCATTGCCGGGCGCGTCTTAGCCAGCAGCAAACATAGCCCGTTCATCTTGATGGTTTCTGATCTCTGGCCAGCGTCGGCTGTTGCATTAGGCGCGTTGCGTAATAAAACCTTGATCCGGTTAGCGGAGATACTGGAGCAATCGGCATACAAAAGCGCGGGTTTGATCTGGGCCTTATCGGGAGGCATCCGTGACGGGATTATCGCCAGTGGCATCCCGGCGGATCGTGTGTTTCTCCTGACGAATGGCGCTGATCTGAGCAAGTTCGCTCCACAAGATATGCAGGAAGCTCGCAAAGAATTGGGCTGGGATGATAGGTTCACAGTTGTCTACGTTGGCAATTTTGGACTTTCACATGGATTAACAACGGTGCTGGAAGCAGCCCGAAAATTGCAAGATCATAAAGAGATTCATTTTATTCTCGTGGGTGATGGTGCGGAGAGGATCGACTTGCTGGAAAAGGCTCGGCAATGGGATCTCAAGAACGTCACGTTCTACGAGGCCCAGGCGCATGATCGTGTACCTCTGGTGGTGGCTGGAGCCGATGTGTGTCTGGTTCCGATGAAGAAGCGGCAACTGTTCGAGGGTCGATTGCCTTTGAAAATGTTTGAAATCATGGCAGCAGCTCGGCCATTTTTGCTGGGGGTGGAAGGTGAAGCGCGTCGGATTGCTGAAGAGGAGGCGGGGGCGGCTCGCTATGTTGAACCTGAGAATGTTGAAGCGCTGGCTGAGGGCATTCTCTACTTACAGGAACACCCAGAAGAGGCGAAGTTGATGGGTGAGCGCGGCCATGCTTATGTAGAGAAGCACTATGACCGCGACCAACTCACGGCCTCGCTTGATGCTCAAATTGCAAAATTACTTGGCAAGGAGACGGCTCCCTCTACTGTGGCAACGTCTGCTGCTGAGAACGTATCCCCTGCTTCTGAAGTGATAGCAGGGAAGAACCCAAATTAACTTTGAAACTTATACTTATCCATTGCGCATGGCAAAGCGCACGCTAATACTAAATCTCATTTTTAACTCAATGGCAATAGACAGAAATACGTCTAGAAGGGTAAGGGAGGGAAGCCCATTATGCAGTCCGATCTCAAAACTGATATACCAGATCAACAACAAGAGACGTTACAGGAAAAGACTGAGATGCCTTCCGCGAAACAGATAGAGTATCTTTCTGCGAAGGAAAAGCTGAAGGAAAGACGTAAGCCATCGTCGGCATCGTGGCATCTTATTCTCATGCTAGGAGATGTGGTTCTGCTCGTAGCATTGTTCGGGTTGTTATACCTCTTTCACAGAGTTCCCCAGATCCCAATGAACTCGTTTGGTGTGCGAGAAGGGAAGCTCATGTGGGTATGTCTTGCCCTGGTATCCTGGAGCCTTGCCGTTAACATAACGCAGTCGCAGCAACTCAGTTATGCCGCGAACCGCTTTAAAGGCCCATGCTGCACCTTTTTTGCGCTGATTTTGATGTGTGTCTTCTGGATGTTCCTTTCATACATCCTGCTCGACCTGAGCCTCATGGTTTCTGTTGAGTTAGAGCTGTTCTTCCTGGGGCGGCGATCCCGCTCTTCTCCATCTGGCGCTTTCTGTTTGCCGAGATCAAACATCTGCCTCGTTTCCAGCAACGGGCCGTCATTGTTGGCGTGAATCCGGCGGGAGAGACGGTGGCAAAAGAGATCAAGATGTCCAGAAGCTCCAGCCTCGACGTGTTGGGCTACATCGGCGATAGCAATGAAGAGCGAACCTCCTATGAGGGGTTGCCAGTCCTGGGCGATAGAGACACGTTGCACTACCTGATCTATCACAATATGGTTGATATGATCATCATGGCGGTCGAATACGGAGCTAATCCGTCGCTCTTTAAAGAGGCGACGGACGCGGCGCAGTTTGGGATATCGGTGGTGCCGATGGAAGTGGTGTATGAGAGCTGCGGTGGCAAGATTCCAGTCGAGCATGTGGGCGATCAATGGTATGTTGCCCTGCAATCAGAGCGCTCCACCTCGATCCTCTATCTCTGCTGGAAAAAAGCATTGGATCTCGCCTGTGGGCTGTTCGGCTTGCTGGTGTTGGCTGTGGTAACGCCGGTATTGGCGATCTGCATTTACTTTGACTCTCCTGGTCCCATTTTCTATAGTCAGGAGCGGGTTGGATATCACGGCAGACCATTTCGGATTTACAAATTCCGCTCGATGCGTGTTGACGCTGAGAAGACGGGACAGGCGATCTGGGCATCGAAGACCGATTCACGCGTCACCAGGATTGGACGCTTTATGCGGACAACCCATCTGGACGAGCTGCCGCAGCTGATCAACATTTTGCGCGGCGAGATGAGCCTGATTGGGCCACGACCGGAGCGAGCAACCTTTATCAAAGAGTTGGAAAAAACCATTCCTTTTTATAGCCATCGTCACGCCGTCAAACCTGGATTAACAGGTTGGGCGCAGGTGAAGTATCGATATGGCAATTCAGATAATGATTCTCTCATCAAGTTGCAGTATGATCTTTACTACATCAAAAGACAATCTTTTATGCTGGACCTGTTTATCATTTTGAATACAGTGATCGAGGTACTCTTCCGAAAAGGAGTATAAAACCGATCTGTATTCGTGCCATATCAGGAGTGAGGGATATATTGTGAGAATATCCCTCACTACTCTTGCGCCTGACGCGATGAAAGAGGAATGCGATGACCTTTGAACAATTCTATAGATCGCTACTGAAACGATGGTATATCGTTGTCATTTGCTTTGTCTGTCTTGGAGCAGGCGCTTATGTTGGCAGCGCTGTGTTGCTCCATCCGATGTATCAATCGACGGTTGTCATGCAGGTCGTAATCCGCAATGGTGGTAGTCCTTTAAGTAGTGATAACTTGACCGCCGGGACCGCATTTGCTGAGACCGAAGCAGACATGGCTACGACTACTCCCGTACTGAGCGCAGTTGCGGCTCACTTTCCCGGTACTTCAGTTGATGATCTCTCGGGAGACGTTCAGGCAACGGCCAGAGCCAATAAGCCGTTGTTTGATATTATCGTCAAGAATGATGATCCAAACCAGGCAGCCAAGATTGCCAATGACATTGCCGCTGTGCTGAAGACGCAGCAAACTCAGTTGCTAGCGCAACCGACGACCGATGGAGACTTTCTGGTGGTGGTCGAACCCGCGCAGGTTTCTGATACGCCGGTCAGCCCGAATAAGACGCTCAATGCTGCCGGGGGCGTGGCTGTGGGTCTGTTGTTGGGCATGGTGCTAGCTGTTGTCTTCGAGATGGTAGATACGCGTATCCGTTCAAAAGCAAATCTTGTTTCCTTCCTGGGCTGGCCGCTTTTAGCGACGATTCAGCAGACCGGATCACGGGAGAGCGTTGTTAATTTAACCAGCCATAACGTCAACTCAGAAGGCTTTAGTATTTTACACACCAATATAGGATTCTCGGCTGTTGATAAGCCGGCCCGTACAATAGTAGTTACCAGTACGGTGCCGGGAGAAGGGAAGAGCGTTGTTGCGGCGAATCTGGCGATTAGCATGGCGAAAGCCGGGAAAAATACGCTGCTCATTGATGCGAATTTACGGCACCCAACTATTCATCAACTGTTCAATCTTTCGAGCCATGCAAAAGGTGTTACGAATGCTATCGTCGCCTTCAGAACGGCATCGAGCGCGAATGGTCAACAGGTATTGATGCCTTTGATCCGCACGGTGAATATTCCCAACCTGAGTATCCTGACATCAGGCCCATTGCCGCCGGTGCCATCAGAACTGCTTTCCTCAAATGCGATGCAAAATCTCCTGAAGGCATTGAGTACCAGTGCGTTTGAGGCGGTGATCTTCGATACTCCCGCATTGCTTGGCCTCTCCGATGCAACGGCGCTGGCATCAAAGGTTGATGGCACGCTTGTTGTGATCGATGTTGCCAATGCCAGGAAGAACGATCTCGAACAGGCGAAAGCGGTATTGCAGCAGGCAGGCGCGCATGTGCTGGGAACCGTTGTCAATAAGGATGAGGGAGGCAATCAGGAAACCCCCTATAAGCATGTCTCATATGACTCTTCGATGATGAGCCAGAATGAAGCAATGGGTGCGACCCCTGCTCCTGCCTGGTCAGGGCCGAATCAGGCTCAAGCATCGGCACATAGTATGCCGCCGAAGCCAGCGCAGTTCTCTGCACATGGTATTCCACCGCAGAAGGGTAAGTAGCTATGAAGGCAATGAACGCGGCCACTCCCTTCTCGCCAGTCGTGCTGGTTCTCTTACCGGTTGCGCTGTTGCTGGGAGTAGCGCTCAGTGTATTAAACCCACTCTACTCTTTTGTCATCGCTGCTGCCATCGGTCTGGGGATCTGTCTGATGCTCAGATTAGACGCGTTTATTGCGGCCCTGATCGTTGCTGTGCATATCGTGATCGATGCATTTATGGGTTTTGCAACCTATCAGCTTGCTATGCTTCTGACGGTGACATTATTACTTGTCTGCTATCTGGGGCGCTCGAAAGAGCGGCCCTGGACTGCACCGAACCTGTACTGGCTCTGGATTCCATTTCTCATCTGGCCCATTATGGCGGTGCTTGAAGGTGGAAAGTTTAGTCTGACGAATTCGATTGGGTATTACCTGCCCATCGTTTTTAGCGGCTTTCTGATGTTCTGGCTAGGCAACAATCTGTCAAAAGATACCTCTTCCATTCGGCGCATCTTTCAATGCCTGGCAATGATAGGGGCAATTTTGGCGATGCATACGGTGATTGAGGCGACGACGGGTGTGTTCCTGCTGAAATCGCTTGGAAAGGCCAGTGCGGCGGAGGCAGTCTTCATCTTGGATACCGGGAACTCGCGCCTGGGTTCGTTTTTTCTGAACCCGAATGGCAATGGGATGTTCCTTGCCACCTTCCTTTTTATTCCTTTAGGGCTATTTATGGAAACCAGGAACGGCTGGAGTAAAGTGATCCATATGGGTCAGATGCTGATCATCCTCCTGGCGTTGGTGGAAACCTATAGCACCGGGTCGTGGCTGGGAACTTTGGCGGGGTTGGTAATCTTTATCCTGTTTCTGGGACGGGCTCGCGATAGCATTTTGCTGACGGTTATGTTACTGATACTGGGTACTATCGGAGCCGTTGTTTTGCAGGCGCAGATCGCCGCTCAGCTTGCTCACTCAAGCGATACCAGCAGTTCGTCGTTACACATGGCAACCTGGCAAACAGCAACTCGCGTCATGCTGGCCTATCCGTGGTTTGGAGTCGGTCTGGGCAATCAGGCGTATCTTCACCTTGCGGAACCCCTTCGCGTCTATGGGCAGACGAAGCCACTGCAAGAGCCAGATAATTCCTATTTGCAGTGGGGAGCCACCTGCGGAATACCTATGGTAGTGATATTCCTGTCTTTGTTAGGCTCGGTCTTCTTGTCTGCGGGGCGTAACTGGCTGGCCGTTAATCCCCAGGAACGGGTGTTTTTCGCCATTGGTATCGCGTCGCTGATTGCCTTGAGTGTGTGCAGCCTGTTCGTTGATGGGTGGACCAGCCCGATCGATATGCCGTTTCCTGGCTGGTTGATCGCAGGCATTATTGCCACTCCATTTATTAGACGCTATCGACAGCATCGATTGGCGGTCGCGAGCGAAGGGAACGACGCCGAGCAGAACCTGGTAGCAAAGCATAACGAGGCAGAGTCAACTTTATGAACGATATGCGTAATAATGGGAAGGGAAGAACCGGGAAACTAGCACGTCAGTTCAGGGCACCCAGGCTTGACTGGGATGTGCCTGTAACAACTTCTGCTACTGCTGATAACGTCGATACTGATGATATCGCCACCTTTGAGATACCTTCCATCGATAAGATTGTGACGAGGCGTTTGCACTCCATCGATCAATCTCCGACGATGCAATTGCAAGCCTTCGATATGCCATCTCTGTCGCTCTCAACTGAGTTGAGGGCGATCCGTTTGGCGTTGCCTGCGATCCCGCAGGAGGTGGATGGCGACTGGGCTGATGCGGCAACATGGGTGATGCCTGCGATCCCGAAGCCGGGGACCGGGGCAATGGGCATTGCTACCGCTGTCAAGCCGGAGACGAAAGAGAAAGCGAAGGGGGCCGGGAGCTATCTCTCGCTCGCTCTTGAGATGGTGAAGAACTCAGGTATCTATGCTATCGCCGCTATGATGTCTCCGCTGGTTTCCCTGATCCTTCAACCATTTTTAACGCATAATCTTTCTCAGAACGATTACGGTGCGCTGGCTAATCTCTATATTATTGTTGATCTGATCTCAACAATAACTCAGCTGGGGCTGAGTCCGGCATTTTTCCGCGCCTATAATAAGGATTACGAGACACCACAGGATCGGGCGGGCGTCCTTGCCAACACGGTCCTCCTGCTGGCACTTTTCACAATTCCGGCAGCGATTGGCATGACCTTTGTTTCTTCCACGCTGTCAAATCTCTTCCTGAAGAGTTCGGCATATAGTTTGCCTGTCGCACTAACCGGACTGGTGATCGTGGCGGAGAACATCGCTTTGCCCGCAAGTTCATGGTTCCGAGCAGAAAAGCGTACTATACCATATACTGGCCTCTCGATCGCCAGTACCCTGTTGGTGCTGGCTACGAACCTTGTGCTGGTCGGCCCTTTACATATGGGTTTGATAGGTGCGTTGCTGGCGAAGGGTTCAGGCTATATTATTTACATTGTCTTTACCTATCCGCTGATCTTCCTCCGGCTGTTCAATCAAAGTGGTTTTAAGTTGCGCTTCGATATTATGAAGAGCATGCTTACCTTTGGCATCCCAACCGTTTTCGGCGATATCGCCTCCTGGGTGCTGCAAGTGTCTGATAGCTGGCTGCTGACTTTGGTTGGTGGTGGATTGGCCGAGTCCGGCGCGTATCGGGCGGCGTATGTGCTGGGTGGCGTCCTGTCTCCTGTGCTGCTCGCTCCCTGGGGACTGGCCTGGGGGCCGATTATGTATTCAGTCTCGAAAAGAGATGATGCGCCGAAGATCTACAGCATGGTATTCCGCTGGTGGAGCAGTGTCTTGCTCTTCGGAGCTTTTGGGTTGTCGCTGGTCAGTATTATCGTGCTGGATATATTCTACCCTCCAAGTTATAAGGTGGGTGAGAATATCATCCCGCTGATCACGATGGCAACGATGCTGCAAGGCATCTGGTATATGTTTATGATCGGTGTAAACTTGCGGCGTAAAACGATTCTTGAGTTTGTATACATGGTTATTGCATCAGGCTCAAATTTGATCTTTAACTTGTTTTTAATCCCACGCTATGGTGATATGGGCGCTGCTGTATCCACACTGCTTGCCTATATTATCCTGACGACTGTTTCGTATCTCGCAAATAAGCGTATCTATCCGATTGACTATGAGATCGGCACATTCCTGTTTAAACTGTTTGTTGGCGTCGGTCTTTATCTCGGAGGGCGCTTCCTGGCTAGCGGTCAACCACCGGTGATAAGCTGGTCGATCATTATTCTGACTCTGTTATTGTATGCCGTTATTCTGCTAGCGATTGGGGGGCTGACTCCCAAGAAAATTGTAGGATTGGTGGGGTTTGTGCGGAATGCGCTAGCGAAGAAGGGGCAGAATCAAGCCGCATAATGGTCGGGTGACAGTCTGGTCCATTATGCCGATGTCGAAGCGTTTTTATGACCTGTTCTTTAAAGTACGTAATAGTGAATAATCCAGTTTTTAAGAAGGAGTAACACATAAGCTATGAAAACACTGCCGGATGCAACCGATTTGGAGGCAGAAAATACGGACTCTGCAACAAAGCCTGTGAAAATATGTATGCATGTTACCGATGGAGCCTATGATGACTACCGCGTGATGCGTGAGGCAACGGCCCTGGTCGAGGCAGGCTATGATGTCACAATTGTTGATATTATGAATGAGGTCGAGCGGCCCCAAAAAGAGGATATCTCTGACGTACATATGAGCCATGTGATGTACCCTGAGCTGTTCATCCCCACCCGCTTCAAGCCCTGGTATCTGGCCAAAGCTGCGGATATGATCTTGCGCGGCTCCATTCGTCTTGTGCAGACCCCAACCGATATTTATCATGCACATGATGTCAAAGGGCTGCCCGCCTGCTATATTGCCGCGACCCTGCGCCGCAAACCACTCGTCTTTGACTCGCACGAGATCCCGCTGGATGACCCGAATATTACGCGCTGGCGTGGCTTGAGCAAGCTGGCTGGCAAGGTGTTGACGAGCATGATGCCGCGCTGTACGGGAGTGATGAGCGCCTCCCCCCTGTATTCGCGTGAGATCATGAGAGAGTTTCACTATCCCGACGTGATGACGCTGCTCAATCTACCAACCTATCGCGAGGTTCCGCCCAGCAACAAATTGCGCGAGCGCCTCGGGCTTGGGCCAGAGATTCGTATTGCTCTGTATCAGGGAAACATTCAGGCCAATCGCAGCCTTGAGCAACTGGTGAACGCGGCCCCATTCCTGGACCCGAACATTGTGATCGTAATGATGGGCCACGCCACCGAAGCGACGCGCATTGAGCTGGAGAAGCTGATCGCGGAGAAGGGTGTTGAGGATCGTGTGAAAATGATTCCTGCCGTTCCCTATAATGAATTGCTCAGCTGGACGACCTCGGCTGATCTGGGCTTGACGATCTTTAAGCCCGGCTATACTCGCAGTATTCGTTATTGTTTGCCCAATAAGCTCTTTGAATACTTGATGGCTGGCCTGCCGGTCCTCAGTTCGCAGCTTGATGCTATCGCTGAGGTTCTCAAAACATACGAAGTTGGCGATATTCTGCCCTCACTTGCTCCCGAAGATGTTGGTACTGCAATCAACGCGATGCTGGCTGATAGCGCCAAACTGGAACGTATGCGCCAGAACGCGCTCAAGGCAGCACGCGATGAGTTCCATTGGGAGAAAGAGAAGCTCAAACTGGTTGCCTTTTACAAAAAAGTCGTAGAAAAATCAAAAAAATCTATAGGGAAATAACGTCCTGTTTATTTTCTCACTATGCTGAACATGGTGCTTTTGCCTGAAGCAGGCGTATTGGAGCATATCTATGGTGGAAAAACATACACGTAAAAAAGTGGGAATGCACGTTCTGGGAACGGTCATAACCGATCCTCGTGTGCTGCGCGAAGCGGCGGCGCTGGTGGAGGCGGGGTATGACGTTTCGATTGTTGATATTGAAGAAGAGGGCAGTCATCAACGCGAAGAGGAACTGCGTGGCATCAATTTACAGCACGTCCTGATGCCGCCAGCTTTTTTCACAACGCGCTTAGATAAATGGACGTTGATCCGCGTCTCAAAGCTGTTTGTCAATACAACGTTACGCTTGCTGCAAACGCAAGCTGATATCTATCACGGTCACGAGGTCTCGGGGCTGTTGCCCTGCTATGTCGCTGGAGCCTTGCGCCGTAAGCCCGTCATTTTTGATGCCCATGAGATGCCACTCGAAGAGCGGCCAATTTCGGAGCTGGGAACGAGCAGGCGCATGTTGCGGCAACTCCTGATGGTTATGCTGCGCTATATCGTGCCGCGCTGTGCAGGCGTTATTACCGTTTCGCCTCCCATTGTGGAAGAGCTGATCAAGCGCTACAGATTGTCGGAGGTGACGCTGATTCGCAACGTGCCGCCTTATCGTCAGGTGGAAAAGACCAATCGCTTGCGTGAGAATCTTGGCCTGGACTCCAATGTGCGGATTGCGCTCTACCAGGGCTACTTGCAGCCTAATCGTGGCCTTGATCGACTGATCCGGGCGGCAAAGTATCTTGAGCCGAACACCGTGATCGTCATGATGGGCAAGAACCGCAAAACAACGCAGTCCCAATTGGAGGCACTGATTGCCAGCGAGGGCGTGACGGATCGTGTGAAAATCATTCCACCTGTGCCATATGAGGAGCTTCTCGACTGGACCTCTTCTGCGGATATCGGGTTGAACGTCGCCTCGCCCACTTATTCGCTGAATGTGAAGTACTTCCTGCCCAACAAGCTCTTTGAATATCTGATGGCGGGCGTGCCAGTGTTGACCTCGCCACTACCCGCGATGGTGGAGGTCGTCAAATCTCACGAGGCCGGCCAGGTACTTCCCTCGCTTGAGCCAGAGGAGATTGGAACAGCCATTAATGCAATGCTGGCCGATCCAGCCGCTCTTGCACAGATGAGCAGCAATGCGCTCGCGGCAACCAGGGAAGAGTATAACTGGGAGAAAGAGTGCGAAAAGCTGATTGCTCTCTACCGTAGCATCTTTCCCGATGGTGCAGCGGAGAAAAGCCATGATCAGACCCCCATCTCGGCAGGAAGCAAATAAGAAACAACAGATTGTATCGTGCGTTCAGGGGGTATGACGCAATTACTGTATAAGTACTATCGTGGAGAAGATTTTATGGTTGAATTTTCATTAGCAGGTTATAGACAATTAATAACGACGCTTCAAGATGAAGGCTATGCTTTTTGTGAGTATGAGGAAGTCGAAGAGCGTCTGACAGGGGGCAATCCTTTTGTCGTACTTCGGCATGACATTGATATTAGCTTGCGTCCGGCGCTAGAGATCGCTCGTCTGGAGCATGAACTGGGAGTCAAAGCAACGTACTTCGTGCTGCTCCGTTCGCCATTCTATAACGCTTTAACTCAGGCGAATATGGACATCATGGGCCAGATTCATAGCCTTGGTCATCCGATCGCTACCCATGTCGATCTGACAATGTACAATAACGATTGCGTGGCGGCACTGCAAGAGGTTGAGCTGTTAGCCAGGTGCTTCCCCTATATCAACAAGGATCTGGTCACGCTGCACAGTCCATACGAACTGCATCGCATTCCCATCCAGGATGTTCCCGAACTCAATATCGTGTACGGCTCTGCCGTGCGCGGCGACGTGGCGTATATCAGCGACTCAACCGGGCGTTGGCGTTATGGGCAGCCGCTCGACTCGGAAGCCTTCAAGACGCGCAAGCCAATACAACTGTTAACTCATCCCGTCTGGTGGATTCAAGAGGGTGAGACGCCGGGACAGAAGTTGGATCGCTGGCTTTATGCTGACTATGGCATCAATCGCGAGGCGCTGCGGGCATTTTTGCCCAAGCTCTTTAAGCTCGATGATCCCCAGTCATAGGAGTATATGGCTATGGCTAATCGGTTGCGATTATACGCATCAGCAGCTTTCTATTATACTGGACTTGTAGAGCTTGCTCGTCGTCGGGCGCAGCGTGCTGAGCCGCACCTGACGATTCTCTATTATCATCAGGCTTCCAAAGCGAAGCTGCGCGATCACTGGGAATATGTGCGGCGTCACTATCGCATCCTCCCATTGGAGAAAGCGCTGGCTGAGCTGAAGGAGGGCCGGAAAGAGGTCCAGAGCGGGGATCAACGCCCATTGATGGCATTGACGTTTGATGATGGCTATTACGATAATTATACCCATGCGTATCCGCTGGCACGCGAGTTAGAGTTACCCATCACGATCTTCCTCGTTCCTGGACATATGGAGACCGGGAAATCTTTCTGGTGGTTTAATCGCCTGATCAGCCATGCGCAGGCGGAACAGGTGACATTTGAGGGGAACGTCTATCATCTGACCAGCCTGGAAGAGTGCAAAGATCTGGCACAAGCAATTGACGCACAGTATACGCAGTTGGCTACTCCTCATGAACGGGCAAAATTCGTGGCCTCGCTCTATCTGTTGTTGGATGTGCCATCAACGGTAGTGCTGAAAGAGGAGCCGGTTTCACTATTGACCTGGGAGCAGGTGCGAGAGATGGAGGCAAGTGGATGGGTCTCATTCGGTGGGCATACGATGCATCATCCCGACCTGGGAGATCTGACCGATCATAGTGAGATAGAACGTGAAGTGGGCGAATGTCGTGCTGTGGTGGAGCAGCAACTCGGGCATAGGGTGCCGGGTTTTGCCTATCCCTTTGGGAGTACCGGAACCTATGGGCCTGAGGCCGTCAAACTGGCTGGCTATGATTGGGCAGTGACCGTAAAACCCGGTATTAATACGAGCCAGAGCAACCCCCATTTGCTCATGCGCAGAAATATGGATGGGGACAAGCACTGGCTGGTACTGGCCGCTGAAGCGGCTGGTATCTGGGGATTTTTCTCTCAGCTCAAGCATATGACAAGGAAAAAATAATGAAAGAAGCTGTATTAGAAAAAATTTCTCAACGTACGTTGCATATTGCTATTATCGGTCTCGGTTATGTTGGATTACCTCTTGCAACCAACTTTGCGCGGGCGGGATTCCAGGTAACTGGTATTGATATCGATCAAAATAAAGTCAATCGGGCAAATCAGGGCGAAAGCTATGTCGCAGATATTCCCAGTAGCCTGCTCAAAACACTGATCGATGATGCGAAACTCACATTTACCAGCGATTTTGATGCTTTGTATGATCAGGATGCCGTTATTGTGTGTGTGCCTACACCTTTAGGGAAGACCCGCGACCCGGATCTCTCCTATGTTCTTTCGGCAACACAGCAGATAAAGGCGCATTTGCACCCCGGGCAGATCGTTACATTGGAAAGCACCACTTATCCAGGGACGACGGATGAGATTGTCTTGCCCGAATTGGAGGCCACAGGCTTAAAAGTGGGTATCGATTTCTTCCTGGCTTTCTCGCCAGAGCGCATCGATCCAGGCAACCCAGAGTTTAACGTGCATAACACACCCAAAATCGTTGGTGGTGTCACCGAGACCTGCACCGAACTGGCGAAAGCTCTCTACTCATCTGCCATTGAAAAGATTGTGCCAGTTGCCTCAACCCGCGTTGCGGAGACTGCAAAAATTCTGGAAAACACATTTCGTGCTGTCAATATTGGCTTGGTCAATGAAATTGCCATTATTTGCGATAAGCTCGGCATCAGTGTCTGGGATGTGATCGACGCAGCTTCCACTAAGCCATTTGGTTTTATGCGCTTCCTGCCCGGCCCTGGACTGGGTGGACATTGTATTCCAGTCGATCCGCACTATCTCTCGTGGAAGCTCAAAACGTTGAACTACACCACACGCTTCATCCAACTCGCGACCGAGATCAATACCAGCATGCCTGATTATGTGGTAGAGAAAGTCGGGGAAGCGCTCAATGAGCAGTTTCGCAGCTTTAATGGCTCAACGATATTAATACTGGGTGTTGCCTATAAACGCAATATAGACGATGTACGCGAGTCGCCTGCTCTGGATATTATGCAAAAACTGAAAGCGAAGAAAAGTAACGTCATCTACAATGATGAGTATGTCTCCTCGCTCGTGCTTGATGAGCAGACCTTGTACTCTCAACCGCTGACAGCCGATTTATTACAGACGGCAGACTGCGTGGTCATTGTGACCGACCATGGCTACTATGACATTCCCTGGATTGTGCGCGACGCAAAATATATTGTAGACACTCACAATGCCACAAAAGGATATACAGACCAGAAAATACTCAAAATATGATAACTCAACCCTGACGTAAATAAAGATGATGATGGAGTGGGAAGAGAGACTAAGGAAAGGATTACCTAACTATGTCGTCTATTACGGTTTCACATAATTTGGAAGCGGGAGAAAATATAAAAATAGTTCCGGCATCTTCCTATCAGGAAGGACTCTGGATTCTTGATCAATTGCAGTCGGAAAGCACAGTGAACACGCTTTCGGCGACGGTGCAGGTGCATAAAGCTCTGACAAGCGCCACGCTGCAAGCCAGCCTTGACGCACTGGTTCGACGCTATGAACTCTTGCGTACGACCTTTCGCCTGGAAGAAGGACGACTTGTGCAGGTGATCGCCGAGGATGGGCACATTTCGCTCACGGTTCATAATCTGCAAGACGCAGCCCTGGCGCAACAGCCATCGCTCGTTCAGCATTTGAAGCGCGAACAGGTACAGACTCCCTTTGATCTCGGTCAGGGACCGTTGCTGCGTTGTGCGTTGGTCCAGCTTTCTGCTGAAGAGTCCCTCTTGCTCCTGACAGTACATAGGCTGATCGCTGATGACTGGGCCGTCGCTCTGCTTATACGCGATCTTGCCGCTCTGTATGAAGCCAACGCCGATGGTCAGCCTTCGCCGCTTGCTCCCGTTTCTGTACAGTATGCCGATTTTGTCCAGGCGCAGACGCAGATGCAGACCACAGAGGCTCTTGCCGAGCATCTGGCATACTGGAAGCAGCAGGTGGAGGATGCACCTGCAATCTTGCCGCTGCCAACCGATCATGCGCGACCGGCAGCCACCAGCTGGCGCGGCGCAGCGTTTCAGACTGTGCTGCCTTCCGAGCTAGTACAGAAGTTGCTGGCGGTGAGCGAGCAACATCAGGCCAGCCTGCACGATACGTTGCTGGCTGCGTTTTCCACGCTGCTTTCTCGTTATACCAACCAGCAAGATTTGCTGCTGGGATCGCTCGTCCCAGCTCGCCGCACACTTGAGAGCCGGGAACTTTTCGGTCCCTGCGATAACACGCTGGTCTTGCGCCCCAATCTAGAGGGCGATCCCAGCTTTGTTGATCTGCTTGGCCGTTCCCGCGATCTGCTCAAAGCTGGACACGAACACGAGATATTACCATTTGACACCCTGCTCAAAACGGTGCGTCCATCCCGTTCTATGAGCTACACTCCGCTCTTTCAGGTATTGTTGAGGTTGCCCTGGACGCTCCCCTCCTTGCCCGAAAAGTGGACGTTGCAGCCATTGGAAACCGGCAGCGATGCTGCTGAGGTTGATCTGACCTTGCACCTGCACGAAATGCCAGAGGGTCTCGTCTGCCGCTTTGTCTACAGCACCGATCTCTTTGAAGCGCCCGCCGTCGAGCGAATGAGCACGCACTGGTTGACACTGCTAGAAAGCGTGGTTGCCGATCCAACGCTGCCGATCAGCCGTTTGCCGATCGTGCCTGCTGCTGAGCGTGAGATATTGTTGGAGCAGTGGACCGCGACGCAAAGGACGTATCCGCTGGAGCAGTCCTTCTCCCAGCTATTTGAGGCGCAGGTGCAGCGCACACCAGCGGCGGTAGCTGTGGCCTATGAGGAAGATCAACTGAGCTATCTTGACCTCAACAAGAAGGCCAACAGGCTTGCCCGTCAGTTGCGGGAACGTGGTGTTGGTCCCGATACGCTGGTCTCTTTGCTCTCTGAGCGTGGCATCCCGGTGCTGGTCTCGATTCTGGCGATCTTCAAGGCTGGTGGTGGCTATCTGCCTCTCGATCCGCACCATCCACCAACCAGACTGCGCTACTACATCGAGCAGAGCCGTACTCCGCTGGTCATCTGCACGCGTACATTGGAGGCGAAGCTTTCCGAAGCACTGTTGGAGATGCCAGAGGAGAAACGCCCGCCGTATCTGCTCATTGAGGATCTGCTGGCAGAGGGCGAAGGTGTGCCAGAGCAGGAAGAAAACCTGTCGCACAATGGCACGCCCGACTCGCTGGCCTACGTCATCTATACCTCTGGCTCGACTGGCCTGCCCAAGGGTGCGATCCTCCAGCGCAAAGGCATGCTCAACCATCTGTACGCGAAAATTGATGCATTGCAATTGACCGCTGATGACATTGTGATCCAGACGGCCTCGCAATGCTTTGATATCTCTGTCTGGCAACTCCTGGCCGTTCTGCTGGTGGGCGGACGGGTGCAGATTTGCCCCGACGATATCACGCAAGATCCGGGGCTGTTGCTTCAGGCGGTGGAGCAGAAGCGGGTGACGATTCTGGAAACCGTCCCATCGTGGCTGCGCGCGATGCTGGATACGGCCCAGAATTCGAGCAAATCCAGTGCCAGCCTGACGGCGCTACGCTGGATGGTGCCAACCGGCGAGGCGCTGCCGGTGGAGCTGAGTCGTCGCTGGCTCAATCACTATCCCAATATTCCCTTGCTGAATGCTTATGGCCCAACTGAGTGTTCGGATGATGTCACCCATTATGTGGTTGCAGAGCCGCCCTCTGAGGGCCTGAGCAACATGCCTATTGGGACGGCTATTCCTAACATGCGGCTCTACGTGCTTGACCGCCATCTGCAACCACAGCCCATCGGTGTCAGTGGCGAGATCTGCGTCGGAGGTGTGGGCGTGGGACGCGGCTATCTCGACAATGAGCAGAAGACGCGTGAGGCATTTGTCCCCGATCCTTTCAGCGGCGTTGAGGGCACCTATCTCTACAAGACCGGAGACCTGGGACGCTTCCTGCCTGATGGCAATCTGGAGTTCCAGGGTCGCGTAGACTTCCAGGTGAAGATTCGCGGCTATCGTATCGAGTTGGGCGAAATCGAAGCTGTCCTCAACCAGCATGCAGCCGTGCGCGAGGCTGTCGTGCTGGCACGTGAGGATAAGCCTGGGGATAAGCGGTTGGTCGCATACGCCGAATTGAAGATTGGGCAACAGGTCACGGTAGAGGAACTCAGGAATCTGGCGCGACAGGAGTTGCCACCTTACATGGTTCCCGCCGCTATCGTAGTGATGGAGCAGTTCCCCTTAACCAACAATGGCAAGTTGGACCGCAAGGCGCTCCCGGTCCCTGAATGGAACAGGAGCGAGAAGGAAGAGGGGTATGTGGCTCCAATTCTGCCGAAGCAGAAGCAACTGGTTGCACTCTGGGAAGAGTTCCTGGGCGTAAGTCCTATCGGAATTAGAGATAACTTCTTTGATCTCGGTGGCGATTCGTTGTTGGCGGCGCGGCTCTTTGATCGCATCGGGCAGGTCTTTGGCAAGAAACTGCCGCTTTCCGTCTTCTTTGCGGGCGCAACCATTGAAAATGTTGCTCAGGCGTTGCGCGAGGACGAGCAGCCAGAGGCACAGGAATTCCAGACACCAACTCCTCTGGTGACGGTGCAGGCCGGTGGCTCGAAAACTCCCTTCTTCTACCTGCATGGAGAATGGACAGGAGGCGCTTTCTATACACAGGAGGTGGCGCGGGCGCTCGGACCAGAGCAGCCGTTCTATCTGCTGGACCCCTATAAACTTGTCGGGTTTGATGTGCCACCATCTATCGAAGAGATAGCAGCAGCGCATCTCAAGACCATACGTATCGTGCAGCCAGAAGGTCCATATCTGCTCGGCGGCTATTGTAATGGAGCGATGATCGCTTATGAAATAGCGCGCCAACTGCACGCACAGGGTCAGACCGTTGAACTGTTGTTGTTGATCGATCCAGACACCCCAGCTGAGGACAGGTGGTTCCTCAAACTGATTAATAATGTTGGCAATATGTTATCAATCAGTGAAAAGAAGCAATTGGAGTTCTTCCTTTCGGTTGGGCATATCTATCGCTATGCACGCTTCTCTCGCTATAGAGACCGAAAAATTGCTGAACTTGTTGGCATTGTTGATCCAGACGAATCGGATCATGAGGCCAGGGGCAAGAAGGCCAATGCATCGCTGATGCAAAAGCTGAAGGGATTACTGCCGGATATGCAGAATCTTCGTCAAAGCAATTCGACCCTGTACGACTGGCCTTCGTCGGAGTATTCGCCTGATCTTTATGCTGGCAAGATAACCTTCTTCTGGACAAATGAAGAACCCTGGCGACCATTGGGATGGAAGAGGACGATGGAGGCAAAAAGATGGGATATAGAGACATATACGTTACCTGGCAACCATATTACCAGTCGAACGACATATCTCCCCGTTTTGATTGAACATATGTGTGCCTGTATAAACAAGGCACAAGAGCAGATTAATAAATAAGTAAAAATTATGAAAGATGTGACTCTTGACAGAGCGTAAAAATGAGGAGGTCTTGATGGATACCGCAGCCATTGCGGATCTCGCGCCCGTTGAACTCAATAAACTGGCTCAACGTTTGGGGAACACACCGATGAAATCGGTCCACCTCGTTATCGGGGGTGTTGCGCGCAAAATTCACCTGAAGCTAGAGAGTGAAAATCCAACCGGTTCGGTGAAAGACCGAACTGGCTATGGCCTGATCCAAGCTCTGGAAGCAAAAAATCTTCTGCATAAAAATTCAACTATAATCGAATCGACATCGGGCAACCTGGGTGTGGCATTGAGCTTTTTCTGTAAGTTAAAGGGCTATGGCTTCGTGGCGGTGGTTGATCCCAAAACGACACAGGAAAACCTGGGCAAAATGCAGGCACTTGGCGCTCAGATTGAGATGGTAGATACTCCCGACGAAAACGGGGGCTATCTCCTTTCACGGTTGAGGCGGGTCCACGATCTATGTGAGAGTTCTGACTCATATGTCTGGACGAATCAGTACGGGAACCCGGCCAATCCGCAGATCCATTATAGTAGTACCGGACCTGAAATATACGAGCAAATGCAGGGAGAGGTGGATGCGCTGTTTGTGGCGGTATCCACCGGTGGCACGCTTGCCGGGGTCGGGCAATATTTCCGGGAAGCCAGCCCCACGACATCGATCATTGGCGTTGACGCGCATGGATCGGTTGTCTTTGGTACTCCACCTGCTCCGCGTAAATTGACGGGAATTGGCTCGTCCAGGCCATCCAGCTTTATCACAGGCAATCTCTATGATTTGCATATGCTGGTGAGGGATGAAGAGGCATTCGCTTTCTGCCGCACGCTCTGGGAGACCACCAGTATCAAAGTTGGTGGATCAAGCGGCGCGGTAATTGCTGCCTGCGCTCAATACTTGCAGGCTCATCCCGAAGTGAAAAATGTCGTTTGTCTGTGTGCCGATGGCGGCGACAACTATGCAAACTCTATCTATAACGATGAATGGCTGCAAAAACAAGGGTTGCAGCTCTCGAAAGAACATCTGGGGCCAGTTGAGGAGATTATACTCAAGACATCCTCGATCCGCTAAGTTCTTTATATAGAGGTAGCAGTTTTACGACAATGTGAGGTTTCTTCCAACCTTTCATTGTCGTAAAATGATTTATCCCGAACGTTTATCATTACACACAGATAGAAATGAAGCCGTATCCTATGAAAATACGTTCTATCTATTGCATTGCTTCTATCGCATTGAGCTTGTAGAACACATCTCTATCACCGGTGAAAAATAATACGATTAAATAAACAGACAATAAGAAAATATTGTTGAGTAACGTAATGGAGGAAACAATGACAACTACCAGTGAGGATCGCATCCTGTATCTCAGCAGAAAAGATGTGGTGTCAGTCACCGACGATCTCGATGTCGTCGGGGCTATTCGTGAAGTTTTCATGCTGCATGGGAAGGGTGAGACGGTTCTACCTGAAGAAGCATATCTGGGATGGAAGAACTCGTTGGGGGAGACCGTCAGAAGCTTGAGCCTGCCGGGATATGTTGGCGGTTCGCTCAAGAGCGCGGGTACAAAAATCATCAATGGTAATATTGCAAATCCAACTCGCGGCCTGCCACGCGCCAGTGGCTTGACGATGATTTATGATAATGTGTCGGTGCGCGTCAATTGCTTGATGGAGAGCGCCTATCTCTCCAGCCTGCGTACAGCTTGCGTCTCCGCACTCTCAGCGGACCTGTTCAAGGGCCGAGAGATCGAGAGCGTGGCCGTGATTGGCGCGGGAGTGTTGGGTCAGGCCCATATCGAACTGTTTGCTAAGCATCTGCCTGCGTTCCGCTCTGTTCATGTGTTTGATCTCAGTCACGAAAGAGTGGCTCAACTAAAAGCTGAACTTGAGCCAGTGTTGCAAGCGCGCCATATCAAATTCCACGAGGAAACAAGCGCCGAAGCAGCCATTAAACCAGCTCAGTTGATCGTCCCGACGACGACCACGACGACCGGGTATATTGAGTACGGTTGGTTGCAGCCCGGTGCAATCCTGGTTAACATTTCGCTTGATGATCCTCTGCCAGAGATCGTGTTCCGAGCGGAGAAAGTGGTTGTTGATGACTGGAAGCTCGTCAAAGAAGATCCCCGCCGCTTGCTGGGACGGATGTACCGGGCTGGACAGATCATCGGACCCGACGAGCCAGCCAGCGCTCTCAAAGAGGGCCAGCGCCGCATCGATGGTGCAATTGCGGATGTCGTGAATGGGAATCTGGAGGCCCGCAAGCACAACGACGACATCGTTCTCGTCAATCCCTTCGGGCTGGCAATCGAGGATGTGGCGCTGGCAACGCGCGTCTACCAGAAAGCCTTGCAGCTCAATAAAGGCGTCTGGCTGGACCGATAGCGTTCGCCAGGTGCGAATGGAGGCTCGCTCGCAATGAAGCGTAAAGGTGCATTCATACTGGTTGGCTCTCTCTTTCTGGTTGTGGTCGTGCTTGCAGTGATCGTTTTGGCCCCGCTATTAAGAACGTATGTTGCACAGATACGCTCTGGCAGGCTTCCATTTGTGCCGGTCAATCTGCCGGTGACAAACGCAACCGGGCCAACGGATGGGTATGGCATTTACGAAAGTTGCAGTCCCAAGACAAGCGCGAGTAGTGATTGCCTTGCCCACCTCGACTCGATGGCGGCGGCAGGATTTAAACTGGTGATTAACTACGGCGAGATCTACGGAGACGCTAGTTTTCAAAAAGCCTACCTTGATCGCGCGCAATCGGTCGGCATGAAAGTGATTTTCCCGCTCAAAGCTCCCGCCTTTTATGAGGGAAAAGATCTGCGCTCAACCTATCCCGATCTGGCTAAGACCTGCAATTGCACGGACAACAGCGGTTTTCTTGCGTATGTAGTCAAACTGGTAAAAGATCACCCGGCGTTGTGGGGGTATTATATTGGCGATGAGGTCGAGCCAGAGAATCACGACGCGCTAAAAACGAAGCTGTCCGATGTGGTCCATCAACTCGATCCCGTACATCCTCGCCTGTTTATCGATAGCTCTGGGCGAACTGTTGCTACATGGCACGGTAACAGTCCGTTTTATGATACTGCCGATGTGATCGGTACCGATTTCTATCCCATCAGGGACTATTCGCCCAGTTATCCCGCGCTTGATCGCGCGGGCGAAGTTGCCGCTGGCGTGCAGGCATACGCGGACGCGCACAAACACGGCGGCGCGATTGTGTTGCAGGCATTTAGTTATAGCAACTATGATATACCCGGTACGTCCTATCCTACGACAGACCAGATGAAGTATATGCTGTCTGAGACGTTGCTGCATTCGCGACCACAGATCATTTTCTGGTACAGCTATTACGATACTATGTCTTCTGGCAACGACTCGGATCAGCATTGGAATGCGTTAAAATCTTTGATTGCCAGGCATGCTTAGAAAATAGTATCCTGCTCTCACCATTGCGCGGTCTTTGACCCTCCTGATCTGAAAAAGGGATCAAAAGGGAGTCAAGGACCGCGCTGTTGCTATCAGCCCTGTTCTTGCTTGATTATGGCTGCATGTATGGAGGTTGGCTTCCATGAACCGGAGGCGACAAAGATAGTTGGGATGAAGACAATCAGCCCGGCAATGCAGACCCACCACCATGTTGCCCATTGCAGCCCATTGTGCTGGTCGCGCACGACGAACGAGAAGGCGAGGGTGGAAAGCACAACTATCAGACGCAAGATTGCTCCCTGAAGCGCCAGGCCAGTGCCGACGAGTGCGGGATTGATATCCTCAACGGTTTCGGTATAGGCAGCCATCCAGGTAACATAGCCAACGGCCAGAGTGATTCCGAACAGACTGAGGAAGATCGCCATCAGCGAGGCCGCTGTTGGAACACCGATGCGGCTGATAAAAAGGAGCGTGACGATAATTGTGGCAATGGCTCCAGCCAGCATTAGGGTTTGCGGATCAGCGTGCGGTCGGAGATAAAACCAATGACGATAGCGGCGACAACATTAACGATCCAGAAGATGCTGACCAGTCCGTTTGCTTCGGCCAGCGAGAACTGAAAGATGCTGTTGAGATAGGTTGGGAAGAAGGCAACGGCGGCATAATACATCAGCAAGTAAAGGCTAATGCCGAGGGCGCTGAGAATCAGGCGATGGTGCAATATTTGTTTCCAGGGGCGTTGCGTCGCTGCTTCGACATCGATGCTGCCTGCACGCTCTTCGATAAGCTCCTTCTCTTGTAATGTGTTCATGACCTGATCTCGTAGGCCGGGCGAGAGTTCGCGCATGGAGAAGAAGCAAAGCAGAAAGATGACCAGCCCCACAATGCCAGCAATAATATACTGAGATTGCCACGTGCCCTGGACTTGAAGCGTCTGGCTGGCGACTCCTGTTGCCAGGACACTGCCGCCGACTGGTCCCACCGTCCAGAAACCCATCGCCAGCGCTCGTCCAAAGCGTGGCGAGAAGTCGCGTACAAGCGCGGGCGTCACGACCAGGATAATGCCCTCAATAAATCCCAGAACCCAGATGAGGATCAGGAAGGGCCACAGCGAATTTGCCAGCGCGATTGCCAGCGTTCCAATGCCTGTCACCAGCAAGCCATAAATGATCAGATTGCTGCGACCGATGCGGTCCGACAGGCTACCGAAGATGGCGGCGAAAGCGCCAAGTGCATTGCTGACCAGGACAATAAGCGAATACGATGAGACGGAGAGTTTGAACTCTTGTAGGACGAGAGGAGCAACTGAGGGCAGGATATACGATTCGTAATACAGGATGATGGTTGCGATAACCGCAAGAGCGAGATACCAGATACGATAGGCGTTGGAGGGATAGTGTTCAAGGCTGCGCTGCCTGAAGCTGGTGTAGATGGTACTCATCCGAATCCTCCTGTTATTTTGTGCGTACAACAACGTACTGCTGGAAAGGGGGGGCAAGCGGGGGAAGCATCCCTGCAAATGATCTCTCTTGGTGCAATAGTGGTGCAGGGATGGCATATACGCCATCCCTGTTTAACTATGGTGCAGGTTTATGCTTCGCGTCGCGGCAATGCTGCTGTGAAGGTGCCACTGACCTTTACATCACTGTTCTGGTCGGCTGCCTGCACCGTGCCGACAATACGTGTTTCACCATCAACTTCGTATTTCTCAGTGACTTTCCCGGTGCAGGTAATGATATCGCCCAGGCGAGTCATTCCTTTGAAGCGCACATTGAATTTACGGAGCGCTCCCGGCCCGAGATAGTTGCTTAATAGTTGCCCGACAAAGCCCATAATCAGCATGCCGTGCGCGATAATGCCGCCGGTGCCGATTATTTCACCAACTTTGGGATCGGTATGCAGCGGGTTGAAGTCGCCGGAAGCGCCTGCGTAGCGGACTAGTTGCAGGTGCGTGATCGCATCTTTGACGAGCGGGGGCAGTTCGTCACCGGCGTGCACATCCTCGGCGTAGAGCGTTTTTTGCGTTTGCGTGGTCATGCATCCGGCTCCTTTGCTTTCTCAGAGGGCAGCTCGCGAACAATCACCGTCGATCTGGTTTTCAGCACTGGCTGGTTGTGCTGGTTGGTATAGTTCGTCTCGGTCGTGATGATATCCATCGAGAGGCCATCTTTGCCCACGCGAGTTTTGCCATCAACAACCGTTGTGACGCCCATTAAACGATCATCGGGATAGATCGGAGCGAGATACTCGTACTCTTCCTCACCATGCAGGATACGCTTTACATCGATGCCCAGGCTTGCCAGGCTGTTCCCTTCACGCTGCCTGGCACCCCAGAAGTTGAATATTGTGGGCGTCGTTGGCGACATTGGCACATCGGGAAACCCTGCTGCCTGAGCCGCTTCCCGACTGTGATAGACGGGGTTGTTGTCGCCTATCGCGGCGGTCAGCTCGTGAATTTTGTTGCGATACACCTCCACCGTGAAAGGTGCAAAGCTATGGCCGATCTTGCTTTTATCAAACATATTGTTGCTCCTTGCACGTCTAATCAAAAATGCAGCTTAGGTTCCGGCAGGGCCACCCGATACATAAATAATCTGGCCGTTGACGAAGCTTGCGTCATCTGAGGCGAGGAAATTGATGACGTTGGCAACGTCGCGTGGCTGCCCGACACGCCGGACCGGGATAACTTTTGAGGCGGCCTCAATGCGCTCCTGGGGATCAAAGCCCAGACGCCGCGAAGTGGCGCGCGTCATCTCCGTATCGATAAAGCCGGGAGCAACGGCGTTGGTGGTGATTCCAAATGGGCCTAGCTCGATTGCCAGCGTGCGCGTCAGACCTTGCAGTCCGGCTTTTACAGTCGAGTAATTGGCCTGTCCACGATTACCTAGCGCTGAGGTGGAAGATAGCGAGATGATGCGCCCGAACTTTTGTTTGACCATATGCGTCTGTGCGGCCCGGCTACAGAGAAAGGCACCGCGTAGATGGACATTGATGACCGTCTCCCAATCATCGTCGCTCATCTTAAAGAGCAGGTTGTCGCGGAGCACTCCGGCATTGTTCACCAGGATATCCAGTCGCCCAAAGTGATCAACGGCTTGCTGGACAGCTGCCTCCACTGAGGCTTTGTCGGCGACGTTGCAGGAGACGACGAGAGCCTGCGCGTTCTGGCGTTCCAGTTCTGCCGCCACCTGTTTGCAGTTGTCGGTATCGATATCGGCGAGTACGACGCGCGCGCCCTCTTCTGCCAGCCGTGTCGCGGTCGCGGCTCCAATGCCTCTGCCAGCTCCGGTGACAAAAGCGACGCGATTATCATGTTTGCCCATAATCGTCTGTCCTCCATTTCTTATAGTACTTATCCAAAATTAGAGAAGCTCCTGAGCATGCCAGCTCAGCAATACATCAAGCACTTCGATGCCTGCTGTGCCGATCAGGAGCGGATTGATTTCCAGCGTGTTAAGATCTGGGCCGAGGCTCAGGGCCAGTGTGCTAATGTGATAGATGACATCGACGAGTGCGGGGAGATCGACGGGTGTGTGTCCGCGACCACCAAGCAGCAGCGTTGCACCGCGCAACTCTCTGAGCATATTGCGGATATCTTCATGCTCAACGGGGAGGATGCGGATAGCGGTATCCCTGAGCGCCTCGGTCCAGATGCCGCCAAGCCCGAGCGTGAGAACTGGCCCCCAGAGTGGATCACGTACGATGCCCACAAGTAGCTCCGTACCGGGAGGCCGCATTGTGCTTACAAGTATCCCCTCAATGTGGACGTCAGGATGTTGTGCCTGCACGCGCTCCATCATCGTCGTGAAGCCAGCGTGTACAGCCTGTTCGTTTGCCACATTGAGCGCAACACCCCCAACGTCGCTTTTATGTGGGAGCGCCGCTGACTGGATTTTGAGCGCGACCGGAAAACCAAGTGCGTGTGCAGCCTGTACTGCCTCTTCCGGGGAGGTTGCAAGGCTACCGGGAACCACCAGAATACCGGCTTCCTGCAACAACAGCCGCACTTTAGCCTCTGACCAGTTGCCACGACGCGGATATGTGATTGCAGGAGCGGCGAGTTGCGAGACGGCCTGATTGTCCGGGACGGACGTGTTGAGCTGCTCAGACCACCAGAGCAGGCGACCGATGGCATGGACTCCATGTTTCATGCCAGCGACGACGTGTAGCCCAGTTCGCTCTACGACGGCCTGCCCGGTGGGAGTAAGATCGATGCAAGTGTTGGAGACCAGCACAACCGGCATACATGCCGCCTTGATCGTCTCGGCGAGCTGATCGTATTGTCCCAGCAGATTTGCCAGAGCGGACGGCTCTAGCTGACGCCGCCCATCAAGGCTGGTCAAAAAGAGGATAAAGTCGATGTTGGGATCATTGATCACCACATCGAGCGAGCGTGCCTGTAGCGTGCCATCAACGACAATATAGCCGGTGACATCGAGCGGATTGTGGGCCGTTGAGAAGGGCGGCAGGATCTCTTGTAAGCGCTCCACCGTCTGCGGCGCAAACTCTGGTAGGACGATCCCTTCATCCTGGGCGAGATCCGAAATGATATCGCATGCGCCGCCGGAGGGCGTCACCACACCCATGCGACGACCAGGCAGCGAGCGATGATAGCCAGCCAGACCAGCCGTGAGGAGCAGGTCTTCGAGCGACTCTACACGCACAATCCCCAGTTGCTTGAACGCTGCATCGTTGATGGCATCGTTGCCCACGAGCGCACCTGTATGTGCCAGGGCTGTGCGTGTACTCATCTCGCTGCGACCGATTTTGAGTGCGATGATGGGTTTGCGGCGCTCACGGGCTTTGTTTGCGACGCGGCGTAGCTCCTCCGGGTGGCGAATGCTTTCCAGAAAGAGAGCGATGGCGTGTGTTGCATCGTCTTCGATGAGATAATCTACAACGTCGGTGGTAGAGATCATGCTTTCGTTGCCCATTGAGACAAGCAGACTCAACCCGATGGCATGGGCTTGAGCAAAGGAGAGAACGGCACTCGCCAACGCACCGCTCTGTAGGACCACGCTGACTGGACCTGAGACGAGTGGAGGTGAGATGGCGAGGCCATAGGGCGTGATGCGATCCGTGACGTTGATAAAGCCATTGCCGTTCGGACCAAGCAGCGTCAAACCTCGCTCCTGTGCGAATGTGAGTAGCTCCAGCTCAAGCTGCGCTCCTGCCTCTCCCACCTCGCGATACCCGGCTGTCAGTATCACAAAGTGCTTTGTACCCATCTCCGCCGCTTCTTCAACAACCGAGAAGACGTGTTGCGTTGGAACCATCACGAAGGCGAGATCGGCTGGTTCGGGTAAGTCTCGCAGTGATGACACAGCTGGCTGACCATGCACGATAGCACGCTTAGGATTGACCAGATAGATCGGTCCCGAAAACTCGAAACGTTGCAGATTCTCGAAGGTAGAGATGGACCAGCGAGAGTTATCTGTAGCTCCAACCAGAACGATGCTCCTCGGACGTAGAAATCTGTGAAGCTGTTCCGGTGTGATACGGTCTTTATCAGACATGCTCCAGTACCTTTATGCGCACTTTCTATGTCTAGCGTGTCCTGCCTACATGGTCAATTGGAAGTATGGAAGGGTAATTTCCTCGTTGATAGCTGCAAACGTGACATGCACCGTCGCGCCAATATGTACCCGCTCAGGAGGCGCGTCAACGATACGCGTCATCATGCGCACGCCCTCTTCAAGCTCGACAATGGCAACGACGAAAGGCACCTCGTCGGCAAAGGGACCGAATGCTTGATGGGCAACGGTATATGAATAGATCGTGCCTTTGCCTGTTGCTGTAATCCACGATAGCCGCTCTGAAGAGCAGTGTGGGCAGATGGCACGCGGATAGAACACATGGTGGGAACAGGCATCGCAGCGCTGGATGCGGAGTTCGCCCAGTGCCAGTCCTTCCCAGTATGGCCGCGAGTCGCTATCGATCACGAATTGTGGCAACTGTGCAGGCATGGCGCTCACTCCTTTCCAAGAATCACGGTGGCCGCTGATGAGAGTACCCCACCTGTTCCGTGTGCCAGGGCCAGCCGCGTGCCTTCAACCTGTCGTGCCCCACATTCTCCGCGCAGTTGGCGAGTAGCCTCGATCAGCAGAAAGATACCATACATCCCGGGGTGGCAGTACGACAATCCGCCGCCATTGGTGTTGAGCGGGAAGGGACCGCCAGGCGCGGTTCGTTGTCCGCTCACAAAAGCGCCGCCCTCGCCGCGTCCGCAGAAGCCGAGCGCTTCTAAGGTGAGCAGCACAGTGATTGTGAACGAATCATAGATCTCCACCACATCTATCTCTGCCGGTGTCAAACCAGCCATTGCAAATGCTGCCTGTCCCGAGGCAATGGCGGCTCTATGTGTTGCGAGATCGGGCATATTGCTGATTGTGTTGTGGGTGTGTGATTCACCGTGCCCAAGTATCCAGATAGGTGCTTTCCGGGTGTGAGCCGCGCGTGTGGCCGAGGTAACGACCACCGCGCCGCCACCATCAGTGACGAGGCAACAATCCAGCAGATGCAGCGGCGAGGCGATCATGCGCGAGTTGAGTACATCCTCGATGGTGATAGGATCGCGCATCATGGCTTTCTCGTTGAGCGCGGCCCACTTTCTTGTCGCAACAGCCACCTCTGCCAATTGTTCGCCAGTGGTGCCATACTCAAACATATGGCGCATGGCCGCCAGTGCATAGGCACCAACCGGTGTGGGTAGCCCGAATGGACCCTCGTACTGTTCTGTGAGGCGGTAGGATGGGTGTCCACGTCCTCTCCCCCGGTCGGAGCGCTGGGTGCTGCCATAGGTGATGAGCGCGATATCGAAGAGACCTGCTTCGATGCCTGCCAGCGCGTGGCCGATATGAGCTTCAAACGAAGATCCGCCAATATTGGTGGTATCGGTATATTTGGGCTGGATGCCCAGGTATTCGGCCAGCATCAAATTTGGCGACCAGGCCCAGTTCCCGGCACAGAAGAGCGCCTCCACGTCCTGAATGTGCAGCCCGGCATCGTCGAGAGCGGCTCTGGCCGCCTGTGCCTGAAGTTGCAGCACCGTTTTATCAGGCGTGCGACCGAGATCAGACTCGGCCACGCCCACGATTGCAGCTTTTGGAGCGCGTCCCATCAGAGCATCTCCCCGATTCTTACATAGCCTCGTAACAGGTCGCGGGAGATGATGAAGCGCTGAATTTCGTCGGTCCCTTCAAAGATGCGCCACAGACGCACTTCGCGATACCAGCGCTCAATGGGCAGTTCTTTGGTGTAGCCCATGCCGCCGTGAATCTGGAGTACGCGATCAGCCACGTGGTTGGCCATATTTGATCCGTAGAGCTTGGCAATGGCGGCGGCGTGGCGTGTGTCCTGTCCCTGCTCGGAGAGCCACGCGGCATGGAGGGCCAGCCAGCGCGTCGCCTCAATCTCTACCTCTGAGTCAGCAATCATCCATTGAATTGCCTGTCGTTGCGCAATGGGCTGGCCGAAAGTGACGCGCGTTTTTGAGTAGTCGATTGCCATTTGCAACATGCGCTCAGCGGCTCCAACGGCGCGTGCTGCGATGGCCCAGCGTCCGGCACCGATCCACTGCATGCCCAGGTTGAAGCCGCCATTGAGTTCTCCCAGAATGTTTTCTTCTGGAACGCGCACGTTGTCGAAATAGAGCGAGGCCGGTCCCCATTCGCCCATTGTGGGGATATAGCTGGAACGCCAGCCCATTTCGCGGTCCACCAGGAAGCAGGTCACTCCACCATGCGCGCCTTTCTCCCTGTCTGTGACGGCAAAGACCATCGCGAAATCTGCCTCGTTGCCGTTGGTGATGAAGACCTTCTCGCCGTTCAGCACCCAATACTTGCCATCCTTGACCGCTGGCATCTTGATATTGGCCGCATCCGAACCGGCTCCTGGTTCCGTTAATGCGAAACAGGAACGCCGCTCGCCATTGATGGTGGGGAGCAGGTAGCGCTGCTTCTGCTCTTCGTTGCACCGGTAGAGAATATTATCAGCGTTGCCGCCAAAGGTGAAGGGAACGAATGTACGCGCCAGTTCCATCGCAACGATTGCCATCATCACAGGTCCGAGATTGGCCCCACCATACTCTTCCGGCGTATTGATGCCCCAGAAGCCCAGCTCTTTTGCCTTCAGTTGTAACTGGCGCAACTGTTCTCGTGTGATGCCGGGCTGTCCCTCGCGCTCGTTGCGGAGAACCTCACCTTCCAGAGGCATCAATTCTCGCGTGACGAATGCACGGACCGTCTCTTTCACCATGCGCTGCTCATCGGTTAAACGAAAATCCATAGCGGTTCCTCCTATTGCCTGTGAAATGGCGACAGTAAATATATCCGAAGGCTTCTGCAAAACATGGTAAGTAACAGTGAATGCTCGATATATAAGCATATAAAGTGTTACATCAATAATTGCAGGGCGCAGCGATACCAGGGTATCCTGTTTTATGGATGTCCTGTTCAACGTATAGATGGGATTAAGCCCGAAAAACTGTTGCTCATCGGACGGCTTCCCTAATCGGTTGTTGGTGTATCGGATGCAGAGCGATCTGCGGACTTTTGCAACAATTGCGCATGGAAATACTCAAGTTGGGCCGCGATGTAGGTTTCGAGATCGATCTCCGGGGCAAAGTGCCAGGTCTTTTGCAAAGCCCATTGATGTCCAAGACTTTGCACGTTTGCTGCCAGCACGCGTGGTTGCGGGATGTCCTTTGTGAAAACGCCAGCGCGTTGCCCTTCTTCAAAGAGCGCAACAAGATAGTCGTCGAGCCGTTTCATCGGATCAAGGATGCGTTGGCGCGACTCTCTCTGAAGCAGCGAAATATCTCTGTAGAGAATGATGAGCTGTTTCGATGTGTTATCCGTGATGGTGTACAGTTCGCGGACAATGGTATCGAAACGTTCGAGCGGATCGGCAATTTCGCGTGCTCGCTTGAGAACCTCGCGCGTGATGGTCGCGGTATCCTCACAACAGGCGAGCAAAATATCTTCTTTACTGGGAAAAATATAGTAGATGAGGCCAGTACTGATGCCAGCTGCCTGCGCGATGTCGGGCATGGTTGTGCCTCGATAGCCTTTACGGCTGAAGAGGTCAAGCGCGGCAGCAATGATTTCTTTGCGACGGGTATCGCGAATAGGAGTTGTGCTCATCGTCACCTGGATCTTCTTTGAACATCGGACTAATCTACAGCGACGTAGTAGCTTCTCTTTATTTAGAGATACCATATTTCAATTGAATAGTCAATAGATTTTTGGAGTGGTCGCGCGGCCTCTCACGTTTGTTTTATTATGGTGTGCAATGAGCTATCTTATGTCATCAAGACGGGTCTGTCGTGGTTTCTCTGGCTGTGCTCAGGAAGTTTTCGATGATCGCTGAATGTGCGTGGCGTTGCCAGGCCAGGGCAATCTCCGTGAGCGCCGTTATTCCATCCAGTTCGCGATACACAACCCCTTGACTGCGAATATTGCGGGTGGAGAGAGGAACCAGCGAGATTCCTATACCAGCGGCAACAAGGCTGACAATTGCATAGGTCTCGGTGACTTCCTGAATGACGTTGGGGTAAAGCCTGCGCTGATACAGAGCTTCATCAGTTGAGTGTGGTAGCCACCGCCGAGTTGTCTTGATTGCAGCACGAATGGCTCCGAGGCCAGCTGCGGTAGGACGATGCGTTCCTGGTGTGCGAGTGGGTGTCCCTCTGGCAGTACGCAGACGATTGGTTCGCGCCGTATCACTTCGATATCCAACCAGGGAGCGCTGATGGGCAGACGGAGCAGGCCGATCTGGATCTGGTTCTCTTCTAATGCGCGCATCTGCTCTTGCGTCGTCATTTCGCGCAAAGCCACCTCGACATGCGGGAAGCGCTCGCGATAGGTAGAGAGCATGATGGGGAGCAGGTCGAAGGCGCTAGAACTGATGTAGCCAATGACCAGACGGCCCACTTCGCCGCGATAGGCCCGTTGCGCGGCATGTTTCGCATTGCGTACTCTGGCAAGCACATCTTGCGCTTCCGTCAGAAATACTTTGCCCGCGTCGGTCAGTTCTACGGAGCGCTTCGTTCGCCTCAGAAGAGGGAAGCCCAGTTCGTCCTCAAGTTGCCGGATCTGCTGACTCAGCGATGGTTGCACAATGGAGAGCCGCGTTGCCGCTCTGCCAAAGTGCAATTCTTCTGCGACAACAACGAAATAGCGTAAATGACGTAGCTCCATGTTGATATCTTTCCTCTGATAGTTTCTATCTATTAATCTCGCAGTAATTATGTATTGGACATATGTATATTGAAGAATTTATACTAAAAATAGGGCTGTTGGCAAGGTGAGGAGAAGGTATTGAGAGGCGTTCTGCAATGGTTAGAGAGGATATGATGGAGAAAAAACCAGGGAAGAAAATTTATGGTAGATTTGAGTCGATGAGTATGAATTCCGCAACTATTTTCTCTGAAGAAAACGGTCAAGTTGTCAGCCCGTCAGCTGTACGTGCGGACGAGTCGCAGCGACAGATGAACAAGTGGGTAATCCTGGCATTGGCGGCATCGGCGAGCTTTATGACCACGCTTGATGGCTCGATTGTCAATATTGGCCTGCCAAGCATCGCCAGCACGTTCCATGCTGGGATCAGCGGCGCGACCGAGTGGATTATTATTGGGTATCTTGTAGTGATTGCTGCGTCTCTTCTCACTTTTGGACGCCTCGCCGATATGCTTGGCCGCAAGCCGATTTTTATGCTGGGACTGGTCATTTTTATTCTGGGATCGATGCTTTGTGGGCTGGCACCATCTCTCTTGCTGCTCATTATTGCTCGCCTGTTTCAAGGGATTGGAGGAGCGCTGATCTTCGCCGTCAACATTGCGATGATTACAAGCAGTTTCCCAAAGAATGAGCGCGGATTGGCTCTAGGCCTGAATGCCGTTGTCGTTTCGCTGGGTGTAGCGACCGGTCCAACCATTGGCGGGATCATTACACAGTATCTGACATGGCGCTGGATCTTTTATGTCAATGTTCCCATTTGTCTGCTTGTGCTCCTCGCTGGCTGGTACTTCTATCGAGAACAGCGTCCACCGCAGGGGCAACGCGGACGCTTCGATCCAGTGGGCGCGATCACGCTGGCGATTGGTCTGGCGGCGCTGACTCTGGGCCTTTCGTTTGGCCAGGAATGGGGCTGGCTCTCTACCGGAGCGCTGGTTTCTTTTGCAGTGGGAATCGTGATGCTGGCGGTGGCGGTCTTTGTTGAGACCCATGTTGAACATCCCATTGTCAATCCAGGGTTAGTTACGAATCGTATATTCGCGTTTGCCAATGTGAGCTTTATTCTCTGTATGATGGCTCTGTTTGCGCCCGGTTTTCTGCTGCCGTTCTATTTTCAGGAATTGCGCGGCTTTTCTACAGTTGAGACCGGCCTGTTACTCACTCCGTTGCCGTTGATGCTGGCTATTGTCGCCCCTTTAAGCGGCACGCTGGCAGATCGTTTTGGTTCGCGCTGGCTCTCTCCTATCGGTCTCGCTCTTGCATGTATTGGCTTAGCTCTGCTCAGCCAGATCAACGCTCAGAGTTCGACCTGGGATATTATCTGGCGGCTTGCTGTGATCGGTATCGGTCAGGGGCTATTCCAATCGCCGAATACCCGCACTATGATGGGCGCAGCCCCACAGGAGGCTCAGGGAGAGGCGTCAGGACTGCTGGCGACGGGACGTGTTGTTGGGCAGAGCATCAGTGTAGCGCTTACTGGTACTGTCTTTGCCGCGTTAGGTGGTGCAGCAGCCGGGACGCTGCTCTCGTCGCCACAAGCACACCATCTCTCAGCACTGGCGATGAGTAGTGTGCAAAATACCTTCGTGGGCGGTTTCCGCGCCTCTCTGCTCGTCTGCGCCAGTTTTGCAGCCATAGGCATTTTTACAGCCCTGGCACGCGGCAATGATGCAGCAGTGAAAAAGGCGAAGTAGTTGCTTCGCCTGTGAAACAGCCCCGCGTATTGCGGGGTTGTTTTTTGCCAAAAATGGGTAATGTTACGCTTGTAATTTGTTCTCTCCAGGAGTAGTTTAGTAGCAACGAAAAGCTTAATGGGTAAGAGACGCAAAAATACATGCGCTCGTATTTGCTCGATCTCTTGCTATCTATCTTCATGAAGAAGAGAAATTATTATGGAGAGAAACAATCAAGCGGGTTCGCTTCAGATCCTTACCGGACCGCTTGCCGGACAAACGTTTCCCATTTATGCTCCGACCATCACAATTGGACGCGATGCGGGCAACGATATTGTGTTGCTCGATCAAGCCGTTTCGCGCAGGCATGCCCGCATCGAGTATCAACAGGATGGTCAATGGCGAATTGAGAAGCTGACGCCGAATAATACGTTGCTGGTTAATCAGAAAGCAATTCAACAGGCGGTCATTCACGATCAGGATGTGGTGAGCCTGGGAGCAAACACCTCGTTTCGCCTTATCTCTCAGATGCAGCCTGTTCCTCGCAATACAGGCCGAGTCGCAGAGCCAGCGCCACATACGCCGACAATTGCCGTTGCTCTGCCTGTGCAGCCTCCAAACGTGGCTCCGAAGGGAACGCAGATCGCCCTCCCGCTCGATCAAATTGGTGAGGGCGTGCCATCGTTGGAGATCAGTACCAATACGGGACGCGCCAGCCAGACCTATCAGTTAACAAAACCGGTGATTACAATTGGTCGCGATCCCACCAATGATATTGTGATTAATGAGCCGACGGTTTCCAGCTTTCACGTTCAAATTGTGCGCGAAGAGGATCAATTAATCTTGCTCCATCCCCATCCTTCGCGACCACGTACCGCCAATGGTTTGATGTATCAGGGACAGATCATCGCGGGCGATCAGAAGTTTCGCAAGCAGCTCCAGCGCGGCGATATCTTTCGTATCGGCGATGAGGGCGGCGTGCTGGTGACGCTTACCTTCCACGACGGCACGAGCGCACCCCAGGAGGCGCTACCAGAGATTCGTCCCATTCCCCTGCATGATGCGATGATTACGCTGGGACGGCTGCCAGATAATCAGGTGGTGCTGAATCATCCCCAGGTATCGGGCCATCATGCGCGGCTGGTTCGTGATGCAAGGGGCTATCGCATCGTTGACCTGGAAAGCACCAATCATGTGTACGTCAACGCGCAACAGGTAAGAAATCAGCTTTTGCAAGCCGGAGATGTGATTCGCATTGGACCATTTAAGCTGACATTTACTGGAACGCAGTTGACGCAGCAGGACGAGAGCGGTGGTATTCGTATCGATGCGACCCATATTCAGAAGTTCGGCAATAAAAAAGTCGTGTTGCTCAATGACGTCTCGCTGGTCGTTCCGCCGCGAACATTTGTGGCGCTAGTTGGCGGTTCGGGTGCTGGAAAATCGACGCTCATGGATGCGCTCAACGGGCAGCGTCCCGCCCAGCAGGGAACGATTCTCTACAATGGGCAGGATTACTATCGCAACCTGGCCGCTTTTAGCACGCAGATGGGCTATGTGCCGCAAGACGACATCGTTCACCGCGACCTTACCGTCGAGCGCGCCCTCTATTATGCTGCTCGTTTGCGGTTGCCGGAGGACTTCACGAGAGCACAGATCCAGCAGCGCGTTGACGATGTGCTGGAAGACGTGGAGATGAAGCACCGCCGTAAATTGCTAGTAAGCAAGCTCTCGGGCGGACAACGCAAGCGCGTCTCAATTGCCTTAGAGTTGCTGGCGAATCCCAGCCTCTTCTTTCTGGATGAGCCAACATCGGGCCTTGATCCGGGCCTTGATCGTAAAATGATGCTGTTGTTGCGCCGCCTGGCAGATAAGGGGCATACCGTTATTCTGGTGACGCATGCAACCAGCAACATTAATGTCTGCGACGCGATCTGTTTTCTTGCTCAGGGCGGTCGTATGGCCTATTATGGACCGCCCAATCAGGCGCGTGCCTTCTTTGGCAAATCGTCGTTTGCCGAGATTTATACTGCGTTAGAGCCGACCGACGAGCGGCCCGATATTCCGGCAGAGGCGGAGGCGCGTTTCAAAGCCTCGCCCGATTATCAGCGTTATGTATTGGAGCCGCTCAAGCGGGGGCCGAACAAGAATATTGATGCCGTGCAGAGCACGACGGAGATCAAACAGCCCCGACGCGGCAAGTTCTGGCAGCAATTTTTATTGCTCTCATTGCGCTATGCGGAATTGCTCAAAAATGACGCTGGCAACCTGTTGATTCTGCTGTTGCAGGCACCAATCATTGCAGTGATTTTGCTGTTTATGGCCGGGCCTAATACTTTCACCGCCAACCATATCGTTGTGTGTCCGACGAGAGCGGATATTACCGCAACCTCTGGCCCCGTTGTTTCCACCGATTGTCAGCGGGTGGTGGACCTGCTCAATACGCCCCAGGGCCAGGCATTTGCGGCCAGCGAGGGGAAAAGTAAAGAGCAAATCTTGCAGGACTCGATAGCTCCCAGCTCGGGCGTAACGGCTCAGGAAGTGCTGTTCATTATGTCGTTTGCCGCCGTGATGTTTGGCTGCATTAATGCCGCGCGCGAGGTCGTCAAAGAGGGACAGGTGTATCGTCGTGAGCGTGCAGTCAATCTTGGTATTGCGCCCTATATGCTCTCGAAATGCTTTGTGCTGGGCTTGCTCTGCTTGCTGCAAAGCGCGATCCTGGTGTTGATCGTCAACGCAGGCATCCCGTTTCATCAGGGCATCTTTCTCCCGGTGGTGCTGGAGGTCTACATTACGCTGGCGCTCACCTCGCTGGCAGGCTTAATGCTGGGCTTAGCAGTTTCAGCCCTTGCGCCAAACACGGATCGAGCGATGAGCTTCGTGCCGATCCTGCTGATCCCCCAGGTGATCTTCTCGGGGATTGTTTTCACGCTGGATGGTCCGGCTGCTCAAGCTTTTGGCGGCATCTTTGCGGCACGCTGGGCGATAGCCGGCCTGGGTTCGTCAATTGGCCTGCACGCCGACAAATTGGGGGTCGATGACTTTGCCTACTGCGGCACCCTCTTCTCAACCTGTAGCAAATCGCAGGCGACAATGCATCTGTTGATCGTCTGGTTCGCGCTGCTGGCGATGATCTTGCTACTTGGTCTGGCGGTGGCGTATTTCTTGAAGCGGAAAGATAGGCGAAGTTAAGCTCACGAGTGCGATGATGTTAATGCTTGAAGAGCGGAAAAGAAAAAGGAGAAGGGAGCGATTTGCTCCTTTCTCCTTTTTGTGGAAGGATGTGATGTGTTAGTTAGCTAGTTGCCAGCGCTGCTTTCTTGGGGCGAGCCAGAGAGCCGGTCCAGGGTGTACCCAGGATTGGGAGGACGTAGCGGTCAAGACCCCAGTAGCCACCGATACGCCAGGCCAGAACCAGGAAGATGGCAAGTGCGCCGATAACCGGGTTGATGCTCACTGCGCCTGCCAGCATGAAGTTCAGGTTCATAAAGACACCGAAGAAGGCCGCGATACCAGTCAAGCAGCCAACGATCAGGCCAAGACCGACCAGCACTTCACCAAAGGTGACGGCATACGAGAAGACGGTGGCGTTAGGCAGAACTAGATTTTGCAAGAACCAGGCGTACCATCCCTGAACGGAGGGGTGCGCTCCGGTACTCAGCTTCAGCGCGTTAGTTGCGAAACCGGCCATTGCCGCGCCATCATGCCCGGAAAATACCCAGGCACCACCTTTTTGTGCTTCTCCGAACAGCGAGTAACCAGTCAATTTCTCAAAACCGGCGGAGAGCCACTCATAGCCAACATACAAACGAACGATCAACCAGAGCCAGGCCATACGAGTGTCAGCGAAGAAAAAACGAGCGATAGGGGGTTCGGGAATTTGCGTTGCTGCTTTCGGCTGCAATTGGAAGGCACGCATTGTTTTGCTCCTTTTTATACTATGCCTGAATGAGAGCGGCTACACTTGAGTGATACATTTCTAACAAAGACTATAAATTAGATCTCTTGGTGCGAGATGGAAGAAGAACTTTTTGAACGTCTCTTTGTTCTCGATGTTCGTTTCTTCTTTTCTCTGGCTATAGCATACTGTGACGGTATCTCTTTTTCGTCACACAGAGAACCTGTTCTATCACAGACGCATCACATGGAGGGGAAGACGGCGAGTGCGATGGTCTTTTTCTTTGATGAGGAACAAAAGTTCAGATAAGAGGCATTGTGATTGAAATGTGAGGTGAGCAGAGTAACCCGATAGGTCGTTGTGATGTGTGAGAGGTATAGTCTTTACTAGATTGTGAGAGAGAATGATGGATGTGGTTGTGGCATGGTTTGTACTTGTTTCTGTCTGCATAGTCAGGAGGCACTTCTCATGGCATTCAATCAAGATGAAGCCTATGCGCTCTTACATACGCACTTTCGGGATCGCGTGCGTCGTAACGAACCTTTAGCGCAATATAGTCCGCTTGGTATTGGTGGCCCGGCGGATCTCTGGATATTGCTGAACTCAATGGAAGAGCTGGTTCAACTGGTCAACACCTGTGCGGAGGAGCATTATCCTGTTCTTATTATTGGCAATGGTTCGAACGTGCTGTTTTCCGATGCAGGAGTTCGCGGTATCGTGGCGAAGGTCGCCACACATTCTTATACTGTTGAAAATCTTGGCAATGGACGCGGGTTGCTCATCGCCGACGCAGGGATAACTTGGCCCCGCCTTGCCTATGAACTGGCGGAGCTGGGTTGGGGTGGTCTGGAGTTTGGAGCCGATATTCCAGGAACATTAGGAGGAGGCATCGTCAGCAACGCGGGGGCGCATAATGAGGATGTGGGGCAGCATTTGCAGTGGTTAGAGGTATTGGATGCGCGGGGAGCCAATGCCGATGGGGAAGATACGATTGCATATCCGATGGTGCGCCGCTATGAACACGACGAACTGGATCTGAGCAATCGTCATAGCCGTTTTCGTGTGCAACGCTGTGCCTCTTTTGACGAAGATGGCCATCTGATGCCTTCTCTGCACACCATGATTGAACCGGGCGAAATCATTTTGCGCCTCGCGCTTACTTTATATCGTGATGATCCAGAACATCTCCACCGGCGACTCAAGCAGTATACAACTATGCATGAACAATTAAGGCCGTGCCATGCCGGGCCCTTGTTCAAAAATCCTTTTGGCCAGGATGTTAGCCACCTGATTGAGCGAGCTGGTATGAGAGGAAGGGTGCTCGGCAACGTCCAGGTCTCTTCGGCTGATGCAAACTATCTCGTGAATCTGGGTAGTGCGCATGCAACGGATGTAATTGCTCTGTTGACACTTATTCATCGACGGGTGCTTGAGCAAATGCATATCGATCTGGCCGTTGATCTTGAGCTACAGGGCGATTGGGAAGCGATGGGAGACCGGGAACAATTTGTAGGGACGGTAGAGAATGCGTAGGCGGGAGATGTCATACGCCAACATTTCTCTCACGTCTGAGGCGGCAGGAATAGTTGCTAGCGATTTTATTGCGCCTATCCAGACTATTCCTGCCGCCCCTGTACAGCCGCCGTTTCTACCAGCGTCAGGAGAGCAGAGACATCATCGATTGTTACACAGCAGTAGAAGACATCATCATCACTGCCCATGCGTTTGAATGCACAAAGATACTTCATCCCGTTTTGCTTGCTTGCGGCTTCTGTATGTTCTTGAAATCCATATCGCGACAGTTTTTGGATCATATCCTTGATGGTCATCTGCATTGTATAGTTCATCGGTGATCTCCTTTTGCCGGCTGGATGATAAATAACTCACAAGAATGAGTCTACTGAGATAGGAGATCCTTGTCAATTAAATCTTCATAAAATGTTTGGCCTATTTGGGGTCAATTTGGTTCATCATTATTTTTAAGCATTCAACAAGCAGAGATTCCGGGGTGTATATCCGAAATCTCTGCTTGTCTGGCTTTGTGTGGAGAGTTAGGCGGGATTGGTGAAAATGCTTAATGGTAGGAAGGCGCTGACCACCCAGTGGGGCGCATCCACAACCTCACACAGCTTCAAGTCAACGGCCACGCTACAAAGCATGTAGGCATCAGCGCGTGAGAGATGGTAGGTGCGTTGGAGGTAGTCGATCATATGGCGAATGGCGTTGCGCGTTGCCTCCATCAGGTCGGGTCCGATACCATCGGTGGCATAATAGCCAGCGGTATTGGTGCGTGGAGTTAGCGGACCTGCTGTGAGGAACTGTGGTTCTGGCACCTGAATATCTTTGCGCACCGTCAGGCGGAGAGTAGCCTGCATGGGCGTTTCGATGGCCGTTCCACACACTTCACCATCGCCCTGGGCCGCGTGTCCATCGCCGATAGAGAATAGCGCTCCGGTGACTTCGACTGGCAAATAAAGGTGCGCTCCCTTCGTCAGATGTTTCGTATCCATGTTGCCACCATGACGATAGGGTGGAATGGTTGAATGCGCTCCGGAAGCGGCAGGGGCAAGACCAATCTCGCCACAAAAAGGCTCAAGGGGGAGCTTAATGCCAGGGGCAAACTCGCCCCAGCCATTCGCGCCACCCTCAAGTTGCCAGATTTTGAGCGCGGGTTCGCTAAATTCATCGGCCAGTAAGCCAAAGCCAGGGATAATGGCGGTCCATCCCCACGTGGCGGGTTGTAGATCGACCATTTCAATCTCAAGCGTATCGCCTGGCTCTGCGCCTTCAACATAGATTGGACCGTTGACCTGATCGACCTGTGAAAAGTCGAGCGTCTTAACTGCCTCGATGGTGCTGTTTTCTGTGATTTGTCCACACGCAGCATCGAGCAGATCAAAGGTGAGGGTTTCGCCGGAGCGAATCGTGGCGATTGGTGAGATGCTGTGATCCCACGCCAGATGCCACTGATCGCAGTGAATATGAATGGTGCGTCGGGACGCCGTCATAAACTTGTTTGCCTTTCTTTGTCAATATATATTGAAGTAGAAGAATGAAATGGTTGAGCGCGTGTTTATTAGTAAATTTGCCCACATATGAGATTTTATCATCTCTTGACGATGTGGTGTAATAAGAAGAAGATCGATTTATGGAAGTGGTCAAACAAAGTGCAATGTTGCTCTCCAGGCAAGTAATGCCCGATCAGTGCGAGATTTGATCTACTTCAGGCCTGCTCTGAATGCGAGACAGGGAGATTGCAGCATTTTTCTCTTTTTAGCTGATCTCCAAGCGGGTGAGCAACCCATTATGAGCAGTAAAGGAAAAAGTGCCAGGTCCGGAATAGCCACCTTGAGATGCTGCTTGAACCTCTACAATCATTCCCTCTGTATCCTTCTCGCGTACTACATGAATTCGCATATGGACACCGATATTTTCGCGTTGCATCCATGCACGAATAGCCTTTGTCCCGTGATAAGTTGTGCCATCGACGACTATCGCATCATGAGCAAACAAAGCCATAAAATCATCGAGTCGTTCGTCATTGAGCGCTTCGATAGCTCGACGTACTAGTGGGGAGTGAAGAGACGAAATATCCATGATATTAGACTGACCTCTCTAAGAACAAGCGTTCTGGCAAATCTCGTTATCAGTTAATTATAAAGAAGTATAGGTTGTGGAATGTCATTTTGCAATGAATGTTAGCTGGCCTGTCAGTGGCATTCACAGAAGACTTACAATGGAGCGCTCAGGCGGAATTCGCGCGCCTGGACAGCAATAATGGCGTCTTATCTAGTAGGACGCCATTATTTGTCTCCTGATAGAGTAGCGTTATGCGATGTGTTTCATGGCCGCAGGCGGAACGGTGGATACTGGTCTGTAACCAGAAGGAGGGCGTAGGCGAGAACGCGATTGTGCCAGCGGAAGACGCCCTCGACAAAATCGAAAATCCCTCTGGGATAGTGTCCGGTAAACAGGATGGCAAACCAGGCGACGATGACTACTACAACGACCGCAATGTCCAGGAAGAACAGCACCACATAATGAGGAATTGCCAGTAGCCACTTGACCAGCGGCAACCATCTGTTCAAATCTTGTGCGGCATCAGGATAGGGGAAGTCCAGATGGACCGATTGTTCTTCGTCTGTGGCGGGATAACGATCATCCATGAGCGCGGTATATACCGTGACTCGATTTGAGAAGCGCAATAATTCACGATTCCAGTCGAACCACCATCGAGGGTACTTTTGCTGGAACAAGATCATCAGCAGTGGAGCAAGAAACAGCAGACCAGCAGCGCCGATAGTGATGACTGTGGTTCTGCTGTTCGAGGTCCATTGCCAATTTCCTCCCGAGATGGTTGCTAATACGATAGCAATAGGGATGACAGTGAAGATGCGGAAGAAGGTACTGAGCCGATTGAGTGGACGGTCGGGGTAATCAACTGAAAATTGAACTGGGTAGACCGTTTCTTGTTGCATCGCTTCGCTCCTTTGATAAGAACCACGTTCGTTCTTGGATATGATGCACATTAATCTTACTATAAGTGTATCATAAGTATTTCACAACAGTATCACTCTGATATGGTTTCTTATCACGGAGGTATCACGAGGAGTTTCGTTTGTGTACTATAAGGCAGATTAGTATGATGAATGGTCTACCCTATAGCACGCAACTAGAGTGCCGAATCTCTTATTGTTGATTAGCTGGTTTGTTGCCAGCAAGGAAGGGCGCGAGAACAGGGAGGAGAAGATCGGGTCGAAACACGATGTTGTAATGGGTGGTGCCAGGCAAGATGGCGAGTTGTGATGGAATGAGATGCTCGCCATTCCAGCCTGCATCCTGTTTGCCTCCACCTAACAGAGTGAAAAACTCGACTGCATGAGAAGGAGGGAGCGAATCGGAGTCACCTGCGACAATCAGCGTGGGCATAGGCAACGCAGACACCTGCTCCGTCCAATCATAGTCCTGACTCATTCCATCCTGCATCTCGGCCACGAAACGCGGGAAGTCGTCCGGCTTCGGGGCAACGCGCATATAGGCTTCGTACATTGGCGTACCCTGAAAGGCTTCAGGAGCCTGAGCTATCGATGCCATGCCCGTTTGAGTTTCGGGATGCCATCCGCTCCGTTTGAACGGAGAGGAGATCACTACGAGCTTCTTGACCTGTTCTGGATGGCGAATGGCGGTCTGGAGAGCCACAGCACCGCCAAGAGAGTAACCAATCACGTTGGCCTGTGCGATTCCAAGATGCTCTATCAAGCCAGCGATATCATCAGCCATCTGCTCAAAGCGGAGGGGACGATCTGTCAGGGCTGTGCGTCCATGTCCATACAGATCAACGCCGATGACCTGATGCTGTTGGATGAGCGTGGGAGAGAGGGCAGCGAACATCTCGAAGGTGCCAAAGCCACCATGAAGCATTATTAAGGGCGTGCCAGTGCCGTGAATTTCATAGTAGAGATTGATCCCATTGACAGATGCGTAGTTGCCTGTTGTAGGGTTCGTTGTGGGTGCCATAGGCAAAAGACTCCTTCTGGTGGATTATTCAGCAGACCAGAGGCCAATGCGGTTGCTCTCGCTATCGATGATTTGCGCCATGTAGCCCGGACTCATATCGCCTAAAGACATCTTTGCAATGACCACTTTGCCACCGGCTGCCTCTACTTTTGCCAGCGTTGCATTCAGATCTCCTTTGACCACCAGGTAGACGCACACGCCCTGGCCCTGACCGGGTTGATAGTTCGGATGTTGGACCAGTGCGCCCCCCGTCTCGCCCGGCTCCATCGGCAGGAAGGTATATAGCATATCTTCCATGTTCTGCTCTTGGAGTTGTTCGACGCCTAGAAGGGTCTGGTAAAAGTTTTTCGCACGTTGCATATCGGTGGTGGGGATCTCAACCCAATTGAAAAGATGTGCCATCGTCTCATGTCCTTTCTTGTATGGGTGCGTTTTTAAACGTAAAAGAGAGTCTTCCAGTACTAGAATCTAGCATAGAACAGTGCCAAAAACTTCTCGCATCTTGCGCTCTTTGCTAAGATGCCACTTGATGCGTTTGCGAGGCGAGCGAGTTTGCCCAACTGCTTGCCATCGGGCCCCACATAGAAGAAGGTGCCCATAGATGGCGTTTACAATGTACCTGTTGCCCCTTCTTTCCGCGCACGTGTTGTTCTTTTCTTTGCCACTGGAGATTTCGCAGGCGTATCCTCAGCCTTCTTCACGGTACGGGCTTTGCGGACAGGTGTTTTTGCCTGTGGCTCATCCACAGCGTTTTTTTTTTGCAACCGATGCCGGACGTTTTTTTCTCACCACCTTCTTCTCTGATGAATGAGCATCTACCTCGATTGCTTTTGAAGTTGTTTGCTTCGTCTTTGCCTTGTTTGTCGATCTCTTGACGGCAGGCTTTTTCTCTTCTGTAGGATCGGCCTGTTTCCTTTGAGCAGTTTTTGCTTTGACGGGGGTTGCTCTGACTCGTTGGGGTGCAGCAGTCTTCTCAGCAGCGACAGCCTTCGTTGTACGACGTTTTTTAGCGACCGGAGCAGTATGACCTGTTTCAGGAGCTATTACCTCTTCTGGTATACTGATCTCTGTTTTTTCGTAATAAATTGTGGAGTCGCTCTCCCTCGTTGCGGCAGTGCTTTTTAAGACTAGAGGCGACCATTTATGTGGTTTTCCGGCTTCTATTGCGGTGTTGAGAGCAGCTAGAAAGCCAGAGATATCTTTATAGCGGTCAGTATACTTTTTTGCCATCGCTTTAAGAATGACCGCATCCACCTGCGGTGGCAGGCTGGTGCGGAGCTGTGAGGGAACTGGTGGTTGTTCATAAAGGTGGGCATGCATCAATGCTGCCTGATCCTCTCCACGAAAGGGGCGTTTTCCCGTAAGCAGTTCATAGGCGATGCACGCCAGCGCATACTGATCGCTTTCTTTACGGACCTTCCCTTGAAATTGTTCAGGTGACATGTAAGCGGCCGTTCCTCCCAGGCTCTGAGCTGCCGCATTTGCTCTGCTCAACACGCGGGCAATATCAAAATCGGCCAGAACCGCTTGAGCGTTGGCATGGAAAAGGATGTTTTCGGGTTTCACGTCGCTGTGTACAATGTTATGCTGGTGTGCAAAGTGCAACGCCTCGCCCACTTGCTGCAAGACGAGGAGCGCTTCGTCTACCGATAGTGGGACAGCTGGCCGACGATTGAGTCTGTTGCGCAAGGAACCATGTGCGGCAAACTCGGTAATGATATATGGAAATCCCTCATAGATATTGGCATCAATGAGCGGAAGAATATGAGGATGCTGTAACGCTGCCAGCACACGGGCTTCGCGGAAAAAATCTTCCTGATCTCCCTGAGCCGGTAATTGGGCCGTATAGAGGAGTTTGAACGCGACAAAACGATTGGTCAAAATGCGATGTGCTGCTTGATAGATAATAGCAAACTGACCATGTGAAATCTCGGCCAGGAGGCGATAGTTGCCAATGTCCTGACCCACATGCATTACCATAAAAAAACACCTCATCAGAATTCCATACCCAGACGATCCTCTCTGGACAAACAAGCCTGGGTAGCCATATGAGCGCTTATTATACACTTTTTTCGCGCTGACTTAAAGTTACAGCACAACCATTTTTACTAAATGTTATTGCATATTTGTTCATCGTAGTGATTTGTGCCTCTTTCAACATATATAGCGAAAAAACTCTACTGGTGTCGTCTTACTGGCAGTTCTGCCTGCGCACATCTGTAAAAGTACCAGGGTAGACCTGCTTTTCCTTCTCAGGGAAGCAGGTCTACCCTGGTACTTTTACAGATGTGCTTTTTGGGGCCTCTGGCTATACTGTTATGGCAGAGATATGTCCCTCGCACTCTGGGAGAGGCATTGGACGCTGTGGCGTGATGTTGTAGGGAAATACCAACTGAGTTCTCGAACGTGTTGGCCTTCCTACTATCCACATGCATGCTACTGTGAAATCCAATGGGGTGTTTCCAGATTAACTATGCAACTGGGAGATCTCTCTGTTTCACTCAAGGAATGGTGGGACATGGAGTTACGTCTTGTTTGCTCCCATATCTTCCTGAAGAAGCGCAGAAAAGATCTTTTTGACCCTCAGATGCCCATGAGAAACGGGGTGGGTCATCGAGAAGGAGACATTTCATGAAAAAATCTTTGTGGGAATTGGTGGGTGGACCTCGTGCCCGCGCTTGTCGTAGCAGCGCTATCGCTATTGCCCTGGCGCTGCTAATAGGCGTGCTTTTGGGAGGGTTCCAGGTTCCTCAAGTCGCGGCGGTCCATGCTCAAACGACGATCAGCAAACAGCAGAACGGGGCTACTATACGCACGCAAGCTCAAGATGGTATGGCTCATCTGGATGTATTCGTGCGTGGTGCCGATAATGCTCTGTGGCACCGTTCAACGAACCTGGCTACAGGTATCGCGTCCCCTTGGCATAGTCTTGGTGGGCATATCGATTCGGCTCCTTCTGTTGTCTCCTGGGGGCCGGGACGAATTGATGTGTTTGCTCGTGATTTTCTGAGCACGAATAAGACGAATGGGTTTCTTGATCACGTCTGGTTCGATAATGGGAAGTGGTCTCAATGGGAAACGCTGGCACCGCCGACATCTACCAGTTGGCTCATTATTGAGACCGTCCATCCCCTCACCTCTGCTCCTACCGTTGCCAGTTGGGGACCAGGGCGTCTGGATGTGTTCGCATTTGTGGGGCATGCGCTGGTTCACAAATGGTTCAATAACGGTTGGCATGACTGGGAAACACTGAGTAATGGCAATTTCGTTGGCGACCCAGCGGCGATCTCCTGGGGCCAGGGGCGCATTGATGTGTTTGTACGTAGCTCGTATGCCAATGCATTAGAGGACAAGGTGTTCGATCATGGCCGTTGGACGAATTGGCAAGATCTGGGAGGGATCTTGACTTCGAGTCCTGCTGTCACCAGTGCAGTTCCCGGGCAATTACATGTCTTCGTACGTAATACCGCCAATGGGCTTTCAGAGAGAACGTTTTGGGCTGGCAGGTGGGGAGGATGGGAGAACATTGATAGTAACACTATCAACTCGTCTCCTGCGGCAGCCATTGTCAAGGGAGGCGATGGTGTGGGAGATGGGCGTCTGTCTGTGTTTGCTCTTGGTTTTAATCGGATGTTGTGGGAAAACTTCAAAAAAGCTGGTTACTGGGCGCACTGGAACCCTCTACAGCCTCCTCCAGCGGGTTTGAGCACCTCCGCACCTGCTGCTCTCTTTGTGATCTATTAGTTGCCCGTGTCACGATTACTACTTTGTTAGTTTCTTCGAGGACGGAACGTTTGGACCTGTTCAGTCTGAAGAAGCCAGAGGACGAGATCCTGGAACAGCCAGAGCAGCACCTGTCGATGCACGCCAGGCAGCGAGCTTCGCGTGATGCAGGGGGAAAACGCCTCCTCGGGAGGCAGAGGAAGAGTGAGGCGATGAAGCATGAGAAAGCTGTAGGCCAACAGGGCCAGGGCCAAGTGCCGATGCAAGCCGTTCCAACTGCGTCCCTGGTAATGATCCAAGCCACATTCCTGTTTCGCATCTTCGTAAAACTGCACACTGGCCCAGCGAGCATGGGCCAGTGTGATCAGTCGCTCCAAAGAAGTCTCGGGGGCAAGGTACTGAACCAGTATTTCGTCTTCAATCACCTCATCGTCCGAGACTCCTGTGTAGGTTTGCACGATGGTTGCCAGTGCCAGTAGTGCTGGAGCAATGGGTGGCTGGTGCATAGAGTGTGGCGAGTTCTTCTTGAAAGGCGTTTCCAAACAACTCATAGCGGTGATGACGGAGGAAGACAAACAAATTCCCCGTTTGATGCGTTGGGTGATGGTTTGCTCCGCGCACGAGAATTAAACTGGAGGATGTTAGGATGGGGGCGCATGCTCTCTTCTTTTTCAAGGTTGGCGGACTCTTAGGCCCGCCAACGAAGTGTACAAGCGCTTTGCAGTTCATCAGCGAAGCCGCGCGAACCTGAGAGGGAGCCTTCTTTTTTCTCCGGTGTTTCGAATGGCTGCTGCATTACTATAAGACCTACCTGTTGTTACTTCATGCCGTATGTGTGAAAGCTGGCATACTGTCTACTCCTGCATCACCTTTGTGCTCACAAGGCAAAACACGGGATGGTGCATCGCTTCCCGCTCAAAATCGGCGAGCGAGGACTTCGGGGTCACGTCAAAGTACGGCGGGATAAACGGCACTCTCTGAAAGCTTTGGAGAAATCGCTTGAGGATGGGTGCTGCCTCTCTTGCCTCAAGCTCGACGACTCCCATCGATTCTGTGTGCCATCCGCGCATGAGCCACACTTGACCAGCGGCACGAATATTCTTCACCCAGTTCACCACCCCAAAGGCCGCAACCAGAAAGCTCCTGCCATCCTGTTCAACCAATGCCACGGGAGTAGTATAGACCTTCCCGCTCTTGCGTCCTCGAACGGAGAGCAGGGTCAGAGGACCCAAAGGAAATCCGGCCCGTAACAGAGCCGTGAGAATGGCGGTTCCAATCTTCATGCCGCTGGTCATATGAAATGTTTTGGTCATCTAGCTGCTCCTCAATTTTCTCAAGGAAACCCTCCTCGGTGGGATTCACCCCAACGGCTCGATACTGCACGCCGACCCCGTGGCCTGAGTAAGCAGATCGTATCGGGCTCCGGTCAGTTCTTCCGACACATTCCAGAGATGTTGCGCTGTCACATGATCAAGTGCGGCGGGCGGAACCTTACTCACTACCGGATAGCCACCACCTATTCCCTCCGAGATGCCAATATACTCGGCGCTTCTGGCGGAAGGATCGGTTGCCTGGTAGAGAGCCGGAAGTGCTCCCCGAGCCGCTGGGTGTGCGAGCACGATCTGGAGGACTCGGATCAGGATCTCCGTTCCCCGCCGTGGGCGCCCCCAGTCAGACTCTTTACCGGTGAGCAGGTTGGTTCTGGCGACGCCTGGATGGACAGAAAGGCTGCTCATGCCACCTCCAACGGCCTGGCAGCGGCGGTCCAGTTCAAAAGCGAAGAGCAGATTCGCGAGTTTTGATTGAGCATAGGCTCTGATCCACTTGTAGGTGCGCTCTGCCTGTAGATCGTCAAAATCGATCTTTCCCTGGCTGGCGATAGTGCTGGATGTGGTTACCACACGCGATCCTGCCCGTGAACACAGCGAGGGCAGCAGCAGGCCCACGAGCGCAAAATGGCCGAGATAATTGACCTGGAAGTGCATCTCGAAGCCGTCGATTGTCTGACGACGGGGACCACCCGCAATGCCAGCATTGTTCACCAGGATATCGAGACCCTGGTGACGCTGGGAGAACGTCTCGGCAAAGCGACGGATAGAGGCAAGATTGGCTAAATCAAGCACTTGCGCTTCGATGCTCGCTTCTGGCAGCATCGTTGCTATCTGGCGTGCGACCTGCTCCGTCCGGCCTTGATTCCTGGACGCAAGCACGACGTGTGCATGATGTGCAGCTAACTGGAGCGCAATCTCATAGCCGATCCCGCTGCTGGCCCCGGTGATGACTGCCGTCCGACCTTCGAGGTTGGACATATCAGCGGCGTTCCACTTGATTTTCATTGTACTGTCTCCTTCAAGAAGGATACATGATTAAAGTCGATTTGCCCCATGACAGCCAATGCCTTGCTCAGGGTGACCACCTGCACGTCTGGGAATGCGAGTAGGTATGGTAGCAGAAGCGAACTGTGTTGGCCAGAACGCGGGTCACCCGTTGTGCGAATCTCGCGCCATCCTTCTTCCACAACTAAGGAGGGTGGCACGGAAGAGAGGCTGGGCTCGTCAGAACATGGTGTTATTGTTCACGGAAGTGGCTGGGATCTCCTGTAGAACGTCCCAGTGCTCGATGATCTTGCCCTGCTCCAGACGAAAGATGTCAGCCGCTGCGGCCCCCTGATCGTTTGGGGAGTAGGTAACCTTGCTGTGGACTACCACCAGGTCTCCCTCGGCAATGATCCGCTTGATATCACTGTGCGCCAGCGGGAACTGCGCTTGCAGGGAAGACGCGAAAGTGAGAAGACCATCGATGCCATCAGGGATGCGGGGATTGTGCTGGATGTAGGCAGAACCGACGTACTTGGTCACCGCCTCCTGCACCTTCTTGTCGTTGAAGGCCAGGTTGATAAAGGCCTGCACAGTCGCGCGGTTGTGCTCCAATGTGGCCTGGTCCATCTGTTGGTCATCGGGTGTGTTCATGGTGAGGTCTGCCGTCATTTTTCTTGCCCTTTCTCAATCTCTGTCGTCCATTCGTATGGATATCCGGTCGTATTGCTTACTCACTAGTTAGAAGATGAACGCTTTGGCGAAGCGACGTAGGCTCTCCTGTTTGGTTGCGTCTGGGAATCAGAGCACTAGCTCCTGGACACCTGCCTCATAGGTGGACAGACGCTCGTCGTGGTCGATCGCGTCTGTCCGTCTGTCGTGTCGCCATTATGCGTTGCCTCCTAGTTGTTTTATAGTAGTTGGTTAACCAACTATAAAGGAGTATACCTGAAAGCAATCGCAACTGTCAAGGGATGCTCGTGCAAAACGGGAGTGGACTTCACGATATGGGCGAAGTCCTTTGAGAAGGTCACCGAGCAGGAGAGACGCTCCCGTGCGTTGTTGTGTGGAAAGGGCTGGATCTCGGGTAGAGAGATGTCATCACCCGGCGGCTTAAGCAGAGAAGACCATCCTTTCAAGGGCAAGTTCGCTCATGCCTTGCTGCTTGCGTCTTCAGCCTTCAAGGAAAGGGATACCTGAGAATGAGAGCTTGCCAATGAGGAGAAAATCGGGTCTGGGTCTGGATTCCTTTTTCTTGAGAGGAGGGGTTATGCCGGTGGAGAGATTCGAACCCTCAACCCTTGCGGGACTTGTTTTTGAGACAAGCGCGTATACCGTTCCGCCACACCGGCTCATCCGAGATGCGCTTTGTTATGCATCTCTGGTGGTGCTTATAATAGCGCATCTCGGATCAGAAGTCAAGAGGTTAGACCTGGATTTGCGAAGTTTCTGTGGTCGTTTCTCGCCCAAAATGTCCAATGTTTCTAAACTTCTGATAGCGTTTTTCCAGCAATTCGTCTGGCGTCATCTGTTTCAATTCTGTCAGATGGCGTAACAGCACCGCTTTCAGCGACTCCGCCGCCTGACGATAGTTGCGATGTGCCCCGCCGAGCGGTTCGGGCACCAGCTCGTCTGCGATATGGAACTCCAGTGAGTCTTTAGCACGAATACGTTGTCCTTCAGCCGCCAGCGCAGCATGTGCCCCACCAAACTTTAAAATATCCGCCGCCGCCTCTGGAGCTGCCACTGTATAGTAGCTATGTTCCATCATCAAGATACGGTCTGCGATACTGATTCCTAAAGCGCCACCGCTGTTGCCTTCGCCAATCACTGTGGCAACGATGGGGACGCGCAGGCGAGCCATTAAATAGAGGCTGGCCGCAATCGCCTCCGACTGCCCTCGCTCTTCGTCGGGGAGCGCCACGGACGCGCCAGCAGTATCAATGAGTGTCACCAGCGGAATCCCAAATTTCTCCGCCTGGCGCATCATACGCTGGGCCTTGCGATATCCCTCCGGGTGTGGCATGCCGAGGTTGCGAAACTGCTTGTCCTTCATGTCGCGACCCTTCTGATGGCAGATCAGCATTACCGTTTGCCCGTCCAGGGTTGCCAGGCCCGCAACGATAGCATGGTCGTCGGCATAGGAGCGGTCTCCATGCAGTTCGAAGAAATCGTCGCACATGAATTTGATGTAATCTAGAGAGTAAGGGCGATCCTTGTGGCGAGCCACTTGTACCGTCTGCCAGGCGGTCAGATTTTTATAGATCTCTTCTGTGCGCGTGCGCAGCTCGTTCTCCAACGTCTGCAATTGCGCCTGCTCGTCTGGTTTCAGTCGATCCCCTTTGCGTTGTAGCGCATTGATCTTTTTTTCCAGGTCCGCCAGCGGCTTCTCGAATTCCAGGTCGTAAGCCATTTTACGTTCTATCCTCTATTTGTTTTGATTGAAGATATAAAGTATTTATTTCGTTATTGTCGGGTACATATGGAGCAGGCGTGCAAGCGTCTGGTGTAACTCACGTCGATGTACCACAGCATCAATCATACCATGCTGGAGGGCAAAATCGGAATTGATGGTATTTTCTGGCACTTTAATGTGCATGAAGCCCTCAATTACACGGGGACCGGTAAAACAGATCAGCGCCCCTGGTTCGGCCAGGATGACATCGCCCTGGAATGCAAAACTGGCAGAAACGCCGCCTGTTGTGGGATCGGTCAGCAGGCTAAAATAAGGCAGAGCCAGCTCTCCCAGCCGTGCGAGCGCCGCAGAGATTTTCGCCATCTGCATGAGCGAAAAAATACCTTCTTGCATGCGAGCACCACCGGAGGTCGAGACAATGAGCATAGGAATGCGCTGCTTCATTGCCAGTTCGATAGCACGAGTGATCTTTTCGCCAACGACAGATCCCATGCTGCCACCCATAAAGAAGAAATCCATCACTGCCAGCGCAATCGGTTTGCCATCGATGGTGGCGTAACCGCTGATGATGGCCTCGTTCTGGTCGGCCTTTTTGCGCTCTTCAACAAGCTTGCTGGCGTAATCAATGCTTTTCGCCTGATTGGGAGGACTGACCACGAAATGTAGCGGGTCGGTCGGGATTATGTCGGCATCGATCTCAACAAAGCTGCCCTCATCCACCAGCAATTTGATACGTTCACGTGCATTGATTCTGAAGTGATGACTACAACGCGGACACACTTTCTGGTTTTTTTCCAGATCGCGTCCATAGAGTATCTCCCTACACTTCGGGCATTTTACGGCGATATTGCCCACCGCAGACAAGGTGCGGTCATTTGGGGATGTCTGCTCGGTAGAGGGAGCAGCCGCTTCTTTCACCATACAAGAACCTCTTCCTACTTACTCCTGTGCAAAGAGCGCTGTTACAAAGCTCTGCGGGTCAAAGGGGATGAGATTCTCGACCTTTTCGCCGGTGCCGATGAACTTGATAGGCACACCTAAATCATCTGCGACGGCGAATGCAAATCCCCCCTTGGCGGTACTATCCATCTTTGTAATGATGACTCCTGTCAAACCAATATCTTCGGCAAATTTGCGCGCCTGTAGGAGCGCGTTCTGCCCGGTGGTGGCGTCGATAACCATCAACAACTCATGGGGACCGTCCGGGATGAATTTCTGGATGACTTTGTTAATTTTCTTTAATTCTTCCATGAGGTTGAATTTGGTATGCAAGCGGCCTGCCGTATCCACAATCAGCACATCACTGCCGCGCGTCTGGGCAGCCTGGATTGCATCATAGACGACCGCACCAGGATCGGAGTTGGGATGCTGGCTGATCACCGGTACACCGACGCGCTCACCCCATTCTTTGAGCTGATCGATGGCGGCAGCGCGAAACGTATCTCCAGCTGCCAGCAGCACCTTTTGCCCCTCGCGTGAGAGGCGATAGGCCATTTTCGCGATGCTGGTCGTTTTACCTGATCCGTTGACGCCAATGACCAGAATGACGGTGAGTGGAGATTGTTTGGCGAAGCGCAATGAAGAGGAGGGACCAAGCAAGCTTGCCAGTTCTTCGCGTAATGCTCGTTGCACCTGTGAGCCGGTGCGCATATGCTCTTCTTCGACCCGCTGGCGCAGGCGCTCAATCAACCAATCGGTTGTGCCAGGGCCGACATCTGCCGCCAGCAGCGACTCTTCCAACTCATCCCACAAATCATCTGTAATCGTATCTGTCTCCTGAACAGTATTGCCCAGGCGACTGAACAGTTGTCGCGTCCGACCGAGAAAGTTCAAGCGCTGCTCTGGTGCGGGTTGCGCCTGCTCCTGAGCGGGTGCTTGATCTTTTTTGGGGTCTTCTTGCGGTTTCTGCCCAAAGAAGCGATTGAGCACGTCTGCATTGACTCCTTTATTGCTATTTACGTTCCGAAGCGATCAGTGTTCCCTCGCAAACTCAAAGAAGAGGGCATCAGATCATCTCATTATACAATGAAAATGATTGTCCCTCTACATGATAGAGGCAAAAGGCTGTTAACAAATAAGCAGCACTTCTGCCCGAATGTGTTCACGTTAATGAGCGGTCGAAACCGCCCAAAAACGTGTTGTCTAACACCGTACTCCACCCTTATTGGCGACCGCTACGATAAGTGTGGAGCGAGCCATCACTGATCGGCTCATTAATGATTATGTCGCCATTACGGATCTTAATATTGTACAGGCACGACGGGTTGGTGCAAACCCACGCCTTGTACTCAATGGAAGCTCCCTGGCTACCGAAATCCGAAAGCGGTACCAGATCACCTTCACCACATTTGCGACACCGGGGAAATGCGTTTTCCACGAAATCGCCTCCTTCCTTCTTCTCTGGAGGTATTATCGTCTGACAGACAAATGCCAGACGAGGCTTAGCGAGAAAGTAAGCCGATGGGGGAGCCTCCGCCGCTGCATCCGCATCCCCACAGCAGGTCTAATCCATGCCTTCACTATCATACCACAACTCTTCTTCTCTGTCAGCAGGTATGTGAAGAAATCTTCATATTCATTAGGAAAAAGATATTCCAATCCCTTTACCATCACTGCTCACACAAATTGCACGAGAGATAGGACAAAAGGCATAGCACAATCACAACCGTTCCATTGCTTATTGTCGCAACCCTCCCCTGTCACACGGGGTCTATTGCTGCTTATCTTCAGCATAACAGGTGTTACAAGACTAGTCAAGCATGTCTATGTATCGTCCAATACGTCCTGTGACCCCTTCTACTCCCTGCTTCCTGTTCGCAGAGTGCATTGGGGAATTTTCCTCACATTATGGAAATCTCTTCATACTTCATGACTTTCTGTTCATCTCTTTATCATTTTTCTTATCTCATCCCTGACGCTGAAATCCATGCGCGGCTTTGCTGCTCTGATCTCTTCGCTCTCGATTTCTCCGCCAGTCCTTTTTCGCTTTGGCACAACTCTTGCAAAGAAAAAAGATGGGAGAGTATTTTTCGGACGGCATATTTGATTGCGTCCTCGTCTGCAAGCTATTTTTTGATGTTCTAGTTTGACCCTTGAGTGTGAATGAAGGAGTACTGGTTGTGGGAGTACGTAAAGCATCTCGTCGTGTGAGTGGGAACAGATCTGTTGCGTTGGAAGAGAACTCGATGGCACGAGAATATCTTGATGAGAGAGCTGATCTTAGCATGGAGAAGGGATTTTTTGAAGAGGAGACGGACGAAGCCTGTGAGGGCAATGAGGATCAGCGTACTGCCGTTGATGATTCGGTGAAGCAGTATCTCAAAGAGATTGGCATGTACCCTCTCCTTTCGGCTGAGCAGGAGTGTCGTCTGGCAGAGCGGATTGCCGAGGGGGATCAGCAGGCGCGCCAGAGGCTCATCGAAGCCAATTTGCGTCTCGTGGTCAGTATCGCCAAGCGCTACGCTAATCAGGGGTTGCCGCTGCTCGATTTAATTCAGGAGGGTAATATTGGTCTGATGCGCGCCACGCAGAAATTTGATTACAAGCGTGGTTTTCGCTTCAGTACCTATGCTACCTGGTGGATTCGCCAGGCCATCAGCCGCGCTATTGCCGAGCATTCACGCAGTATTCATATTCCGGTCCATGTGGTGGAACTTATTTACAAAATCAAACGCATCGCCCGCCGCATGTATCAGGAGCAGGGATTGGAGCCATTGCCCGAACAGATTGCGCTTGAGGTGGGCTTGCCAAGAGATCGTGTGGTAGAGTTGCTCAATGTCTCAGAGCAGCCTGTATCGCTGGATGCACCGATGGCCGATGATGAGGAGTATCATCTCGCCGATGTCATTGAGGATAGCAATACTTATGCTGTGGTAGATCAAGTGGCGTTGCAGGCGCAACGCGAGCATATTGAGCAGGCGATGACAGTGTTGAACCAGCGTGAGCGCACGATCATTGAGATGCGCTATGGTCTAAAGGATGGACATTCGCTCTCTCTTGATGAAGTCAGCATGTTATTTCATCTCACGCGGGAACGTATTCGTCAGATTGAGGTCAAGGCTCTGCGTAAGCTGCGGTATCCCGAGCGTTATGATGGGATGCGCGACCTTGTACGTGCTTGAGAGGACCGAGCAGGGCAATGCGTTCCCTCCTTTTTGTGCGTTGTTGCATTGCCCTGACGTGACTACTCAGTGGCGACAACACCACCTGCTTTGTCGCGCAGATAGGCGTCGATGAAGGGGTCAACGTCGCCCGACAGGTAGCCATCGGTGTTGCCCGTTTCCTGATTGGTGCGGTGATCCTTGACAATGTTGTAAGGATGGACCGTCACTGTTCGAATCTGGGTGCCGAAGTCCGCTTGCACATGTTCACCTTTGAGGCGTGCCGTCTCTTCTTCGCGCTTCTTCAGTTCCAGTTCGTAGAGGCGTGCTTTGAGCAGTTTCAAGGCAACCTCGCGGTTCTGGATCTGCGAGCGTTCGTTTTGACAGGTCACGACGATGCCGGTGGGAATGTGGCGCATGCGTACCGCCGAGTCCGTCTTGTTGACGTGCTGGCCACCAGCTCCGGTTGAGCGGTAGGTGTCGATGTCAAGATCTTCGGGACGGATGGTGATATCGATACTATCCTCGATATCTGGCATGATCTCCACTTTGGCAAACGAGGTATGGCGACGATGAGCCGCATCAAAGGGCGATAGGCGGATCAGTCGATGGGTGCCAGCTTCTGAGCGCAGATAGCCATAGGCATAGCGCCCTTCGATTTCCACCGTAACGCTTTTGACGCCAGCCTCTTCACCTTCGTTGTAGTCGTAGATTTCGGTACGGAAGTGGTGGTGTTCGGCCCAGCGCAGATACATCCGCAGCAGGATTTCCGCCCAGTCTTGCGCATCGACGCCGCCGCTGCCAGCGTGAATGCTGAGAATGGCGTTGTGCTCGTCGTGCTCTCCGTTCAACATCAGCGCAAACTCAAGCTTTTCTATCTGCTCCTGGATTGGGACGAGCGATTGCGCAACTTCGGCCTGCATCTCTTCGTCTGGCTCCTCTTCCAGCAGTTCGGCTAATCCGTGCAGATCGTTGAGTTGGGCGGCGATACCTTCCCAGGTGGTTACTTCTTCTCGTAAAGCGTTGAGCCGCTGCATATGGGCCTGAGCTTTTCGGTTATCTGACCAGAAGTCAGCAGCCATGCTTTCTTCTTCAAGTTTTTGGATTTGTCCGGCTTTGGTAGCCAGGTCAAAGACGCACCATAGTTTTCTGAACGCGTTTCTGGATGCGTTCGATTTGATTGCGAAGTTCACTCATAGTCTGTATTGTAGCATGTTTATTGGACCCTTGCACTCCCTTTTCTCATGCTCTTTGGTGCAAGGGAGCGGCATCATCCGTTTTAAATGGCACCGTTGTGTTGGAGAATAAACAGGAGGATCGAACTCAGGATGAAAAGTAGCCCGATCAGGATCAACACCAGTCCGGCAGAGCGGCCTTTAGAGGTGTGAGACACGGATTCTTGCATGCCCTGGTACGGGCTGCTTCCGGGATATGCGTTGGGAACGGGCGTGTTGTTGTAGAGTCTGCCGCTCGGTGGCGCGAAACCTCCGTATGTCTGAGGAGGGAAGCCTCCCGCTGGCGGATAGTTGGTGGCGCTCTGTTGCGGATAGGCCGTTGGGTACGCGTTCCCCATCATGGGTTGATCCATCATGCTTGTTGCATCTGAGGCGGCGGCCGTTGAATAGTTATCGTCACTCCATCCCGGACGCAGCACCAGTTTTTGCTGCATCTCGTTCTGTTGCGTCGGGGGATGGGTATATCCTTGTGTCGATGTTGGCGAGGGGCGATTGGCAATAAATGAACGCGCCTGCTCTGTTGGAGCGTTGGGATGCATATTGCCGGTCGCTGATGGCTCGCCGGGTTCTATGGCCGCTCCACAGCGTGGGCAGCGCGTATCTTCAGGGGCCAGTTGAAAGCCACATTGACCACAGAAATCCATCTTGTCGCTCCTTCCGTTTTAATCTACTATGCCCCTATTTTATCCTGCTCTGGCGTGTAAGGCAATGGGCAACACTTCGTCCATGCGCTCTACCAGAACAAAACGTAATGCGTTTACGATTTCTTGTGGGACATCATCCAGATCTTTCTGGTTGCGTTTGGGTAGAATAAAGGTCTTGATGCCCGCTCTATGAGCTGCCAGCACTTTTTCTTTGATGCCTCCAACTGGCAGCACACGCCCCCGCAGCGTAATCTCGCCGGTCATTGCCACATCGCGGTGCGTGGGCCGTCCGGTCAGTGCTGAGATTAAAGCCGTTGCCATCGTGATTCCAGCGGAAGGACCATCCTTTGGGATCGATCCGGCTGGCAGGTGCAAATGAATATCGTTCTTCTCATAGAAACAATTTTCTAGTCCAAATTGTTCCGCCCGTGCGCGGGCATAGGACAGCGCTGCCTGAGCTGATTCCCGCATCACCTCACCAAGCTGCCCGGTCAATGTCAGATTGCCACGCCCTCTCATGAGCGTTGCTTCAACCGTGATGAGGTCGCCGCCAGCGCTCGTCCAGGCAACACCCGTTGCGACGCCAGCTTCGTCTGTCTCCTCCGCCGTGCCGTAATAATGGCGCTGCGGCCCCAGATATTCGGGAACGGTTTTGGCCGTGACCCGTGTTTTAGTACGCCGCCCTTCCGCGATTTCCCGCGCAACTTTGCGCATAATAGTTGCCAGTTCCCGTTCCAGATTGCGTACTCCGGCCTCATAGGTGTATTCGCGGATGATGCGCTGCACAGCCTCATCCGCAATCTCGATGCGCGTCGTTTTCAAGCCATGTTCGCGCATTTGTTTGGCGATGAGAAATTGCCGGGCAATGTGCAGCTTTTCATCTTCTGTATAGCCGGGCAGCTCGATGATTTCCAGGCGGTCGCGCAGGGCTGCCGGGATGGGATGCATGACGTTGGCGGTCGTGAGAAAGATCACGCGCGAAAGATCGTATGGCACTTCGAGATAATGATCGGAGAATGCGCTGTTCTGCTCCGGGTCCAGCACCTCTAAAAGGGCGGCGGAGGGATCACCGCGAAAGTCGGCTCCAATTTTATCAATCTCATCTAACACGAAAAGCGGGTTGATTGTGCCAGCGGTTTTCATGGTTTGCAGAATACGACCGGGTAAGGCTCCGACATAGGTGCGACGGTGGCCGCGAATCTCGGCCTCATCGTGGACACCGCCCAGCGAGAGGCGCACAAACTTGCGGTTCAATGCCTGTGCGATGGAGTGTCCCAGGGATGTTTTGCCAACTCCGGGCGGGCCAACGAAGCAGAGGATGGGGCTGCGCATGTTGTTAGAGAGCTTGCGTACGGCGATATATTCGAGGATGCGCTCTTTGATCTTGCCCAGCCCATAGTGATTTTCTTCGAGAATGGTTGCCGCCTCTTTGACGTTCAGGCGATCGATCGTTGCGGTATCCCAGGGCAGATTGACCAGCCAGTCGAGATAGCTGCGGATCACACCTCCGTCCGGGGCGATTGAAGGAAGGGCGTTGAGGCGCTCCAGCTCTTTGTTCGCTCGGGTTTTGACCTCTTCGGGCATGCCGCTGGCCTGGATCTTTTCTCGCAGTTCCAGCCCCTCGCGAATCGTCGGATCGCCCTCGCCCAGTTCGTGCTGAATGGCCTTGAGTTGTTCGCGCAGAAAGTATTCGCGCTGGCTTTTGTCTACTTCTTGCTGGACCTGGCTATGGATGTGATTTTCCAGCTCTAGAATATCCAGTTCTTGAGAGAGCAAAATACTGACCTGTTGCAAGCGTTGTTCGACGTTCAGCGCTTCCAGGATTTGCTGTCTGGCTTTCACCGAAATGTCCAGTGAGGAGACAATAAAATCTGCCATGAAGCCCGGCTGATCGATGTTCATGGCAGTAATATATGCTTCATCCGAAAGAGTGTTGCTCAGTCTGGTGCATTTTTCAAAGAGCGCCAGCACTGCTCGCCTTAGCGCCTCTAATGCCAGAGAAGGCGCGGCCTCTTCCGTGAGGACTTCGGCTTGCACGCGAATATAGGGGGAGGCCTGAAGCGCGGCGAGACGGCGTAAACGGCGCTGTCCTCGCATCAGAATACTGATGGTGCCATCAGGCATTTTCAAGATGCGATCAATATAGCCTTCGACCCCTATCTCATACACCCCCTGTGGATCGGGGTTTTCTTCTTTCTCGTTGAGTTGTGTTGCCGCGAATAAAAGATGGTTGGAGCTGATGGCGTCTTCTACGGCTTTAATAGATGCGTCGCGTCCGACCAGAAGGGGAACGACGGCATTAGGAATGAGGACGGTATTACGGATAGGCAATAATGGCAACTCCAGGATCTCTTCCTGCATCTCCTCCTGTTGCGCCTCCATTACCCCGTTGCCTCTCTGCTCTTCGCCGTTTTGCTGCTCTGGAGTTGCGACTGGAATAGCTTTCTCCATGAAAATCTTTGTCCTCTCCATACGAAAAAACGAGTCGAGATACATCGTTCTTTCCATTATAACGCACTCCTGACGCTGTAGCAATGTGATGCAGCCCGTAATTGATACTGTTATGCTCTACTATTCCTTCTCTCTTCGGCACTTGACAGGTCGCAAAGAAATGGATACTATTATTGATACATAACGCAAAAGACCTGGAACGAGCGGAGTAAAAGATATCGGACTGCCAGAGAGTGGGGGCCACCGGGTGCGAGCCTCCTTCGGTTGCGATCTTTGAACGTGGCTCGTGAGTCGAATAGCTGAGGCAATCTCTGTTGCGATAAGCTATTCCGGTGTAGTCCGTTATCGCTACGAGAGGATAGTCAGGCTCCAAAGGTTGGGCGAGTCGGCTATCGAAACAAGGTGGTACCACGAGTACGCGCTGCCCTCGTCCTTGTATGACGGTGGCGCAAAGAGTTGTTAGTACACAAAAAGGAGTACCATCCTATGTTGCCCAACCGGTATAACTTCCGCGAGGCTGAGCCTGCCCTGGCTCGTCAGTGGGCCGAAACTGCTCTCTATGCATTTGATCCTGACGGTTCCGGTCCCATCTACAGCATTGATACCCCTCCTCCTACCGTTTCCGGCGAGCTACACATCGGTCATTGTTTCTCCTTCACTCAAACCGATGTTATTGCGCGTTTCCATCGCATGCGCGGTGAACGGGTCTTTTACCCTATGGGTTTTGACGATAATGGCTTGCCTACCGAACGCTTTGTTGAGAAGACGATCAAGCGTAAAGCAACGCAGATGGATCGTGCGGAGTTTATCGCTCATTGTCTGGAACTGGTTCAACAGACGGAGGATCGCTTCGAGGCGCTCTGGCGGCGTTTGAGTTTGAGCGTCGATTGGCAGTATCGCTATTCGACCATCTCTCCACAGGCGCAGCGCACCTCACAGTGGTCGTTTCTTCAATTGTATCAGGCAGGCCGGGCCTATACGCAACTTGCCCCGACGCTCTGGTGTCCCGAATGCCAGACGGCTATTGCGCAGGCCGAGGTTGATGATGCAACGCTGCCCACGCTGTTTTCGACGTTTGCGTTTCGCTTGCAGGATGGCGGCAGTTTGCCCATCGCCACTACGCGACCGGAACTCCTGCCAGCCTGCGTTGCTATCTTCGTTCATCCAAACGATAAGCGCTATCAGCATCTGATCGGGACGACCGCGCATCTATCTGGTACAGCCTTCTCTTCGCGTGGAGAGATAGAGGTTCCTATTCTGGCCGATGAACTGGCCGACCCTGAGAAGGGGAGCGGCGCGGTTATGTGTTGCACCTTTGGCGATTCGACCGACGTTCACTGGTGGCGCACACATCAATTGCCGCTGTTGCAAGCGATTGGGCGCGATGGGCGAATGACCAAGTTGACCGGTCCCTTAGCTGGCCTGCCGATTCTCGCAGCTCGCAAACGTATTCTGGAACAATTGGGCGCCGATGGTTTGCTGTTGCAGCAGGAGTTGATCGAGCATAATGTTGGCGTTCATGAGCGTTGCGGTACGCCGGTCGAGTACTTGCAGACGCGTCAGTGGTTCATTCGCGTTCTGGATCAGAAAGAGCGCTTGCTTGAGGCTGGGCAGCGTATCCGCTGGTCTCCTGAGCACATGCGCACCCGTTATGAGCATTGGGTTGAGAATCTGCAATGGGACTGGTGCATTTCTCGCCAGCGTTTTCTCGGCGTTTCGTTCCCAGCGTGGACGTGTCGGCGCTGTGGGGAGATGCTGCTCGCCACACTGGAAGAGTTGCCCATCGATCCGCGCGTCACACCGCCTGCCAGACCGTGTGCCTGTGGTTCGACCGATTTTGAGCCGGAGCCAGATGTTATGGATACCTGGGCCACATCGTCCTGCTCGCCGCTGATTATCGGGCGCTGGCCGGACGATCCCGCCTGGTTCGCGCAGCATTTTCCTGCCAGTTTGCGACCTCAGGCCCACGATATTATTCGCACCTGGGCATTTTATACGATCGTCAAGGCACTCTATCATACCGGTGAGATTCCCTGGCGCGAAATCATGATCTCTGGTTTTGCGCTCTCAGCAGAACGCGGCAAGATCTCCAAATCGAAGGAGCATAACGAGATGGCGCCAATGACCCTGATTGAACAGGAGTCGGCTGATGCGTTACGCTACTGGGCCACATCAGTCAGGACGGGCCTCGATACGCCTTTCCAGCCCGATCTGTTGACCACCGGACGGCGGCTGATTACCAAGTTGTGGAACGCCAGCCGTTTTGCCGAGCGCCATCTGCTCGATCTGGAACCGGAGCACGAACCTGCGCATCTGCTACCGACTGATCGCTGGTTGCTCTCGCGTCTGGCCCGCACGATTGCGCACGTCACCGCCGAATTGGAGCGCAACGAGTATGCCCCGGCGCGTGCTGAGGTTGAGCGCTTCTTCTGGTCCGACCTGTGCGACAACTACCTGGAACTGGTCAAGGCGCGGCTCTATAATGACGCCGGGGCAGCTCGTGATGCAGCGCGTTGGACGCTGTACCATGCTCTGCTTGCGGTCTTAAAGATGCTGGCTCCTTACCTGCCCTACATCACGGAGACGATTTATCAGGGAGTTTTCCGCGAATATGAGGGTGTTTCGTCGATCCATCGTGCAGCGTGGCCCGTTGCCCGTCCGGGATGGATCAGCGAGGAGGCCGAACAAACTGGCAGTACCTTGCTTGCCCTATTGCAGCAGGTTCGCCGCTATAAGGCCGAACAGAATCTATCGGTTGGTGCTGAAATCGCGGCTTTGCGTGTCGTTCTCGATCCTGCCTTGCATGCCTCGTTCAGCGAAGCTCTGATCGATCTCAGGAGCGCGACGCGAGCAAGGGAGCTTCTCCTTGAAGGGCGTGGTAAGATCGCTGATTCTCGTATGGAGAAAGAGCAGGCGCTTCGGATAGAGGTTTAATAGATGTCGTAGTGGAGCGATTGATCGCGGGTGGAAGATTGCATGACAAGTGCCCTGCGATCAATCGCTCCACTACGAACAAGATATGTTACCAGAGGGCGAGGAACATAGTGAGCAGGCCATAGCAGATGAAAGCGCTGCCGAAAAGAACGTTCTCTGTCGCGTCGGGGATCGTCCCATTCATACGCTCGTCCAGGATACCGTAGCTGAGCAGGGTGATCAGTGTGATCAGGCCGCTTACACCGAACCACCACAACAGGCGTTGCCCCCAGCGGAAATGAGTTGAGGGATGGCGTATGAGGACTATGGCGAGGACGAAACTACAGAGCAGCAGGACTGCGAGCAAACTGACGGCTGCCCATGAGTCGCCAACAAAGCTATCGAGAGCGCCAAAGCTACCGAGCGCCGCGCTGAATGCGCCGAGCAGATAGAGCATAATGCCCAGCACTTTACTGCCGATGCCCTGGGTCGCTGGTGTTTTCCGGTCTGAATGATAAAATGCTCGCTCGTTTGATGGATAATAAGCTTTCTCATCTTGCGGCATGTTGCCTGAGAGATAGGGAACCGTGTAGGCCGATGATGCTGTTTGATAGGGATCTGAAGCCGGCGGGGGAGGAGGTGGCATATTCACACTGGGAATGGTGTATTCAACCTCGCTGCTTGTGGAGGTGGAATATGTCTTTAAAGAAGATCCGCAGCGTTCACAGTACTGGCTGATTGCCTGATTTGTAGTGCCACAGGCAGAACATCTTTGCATGGAAACACTCATCCCCATTTCTTTATATTTTTCTATCAAGCAATCGCTGGTGATAGCGGCTTTTCTGTATTATCTTGCATAGAAGAGTTTTTGTCGATAGAGAATGGTTGCTCTGGGCCAAAAGATAAACAAGCGAGCCATGATCGCGGCTCGCTTGTATTGTTTTAAGGAGATTAGTTATTGTTGAAGCCCCAGCGTTCGCGTACGCTGCGCTCAAGCGGAGAGAAGATCAGGAGATCGATCAGAGTACCGACAACGATAATAATCAGCATAATGGCGAAGACCTGGGCCGTATCATTGAGATCACGTCCGTTTTGCAGCAGCGTTCCCAGGCTGAGGGTTTGATAGATCAGTTCGGCGGCCATTAACGAACGCCAGGCGAAGGACCATCCCTGTTTGAGGCCGCTGATCACCGCTGGCAAGGCGGCGGGAAGGATAACCTGTGTCGAAAGGGCTAGCCCTTGCGCTCCCATATTGCGTGCCGCCTTCAGATAGACCGGGGGGTATTTTTGACTCCCGCATCGACGCCCAGCGTGATCGAGAAGAGTGCCCCCATGACTACAACAAAGGTCATTGCCTGTTCGCTCAGTCCCAGCCAGAGCAGCGCCAGCGGAATCCAGCAGACGCTAGGCAGAGCTTGCAGTCCCAGTACCAGCGAGCCAAGTGTCTCTTCGACATAGCGGTTGCGGCCAATCAACAGGCCCATCACGACTCCCAGTACCAGCGAAATGCCGTAGCCGATAGCGAGGCGGCGCAGACTGGTGAGAATGGCCTGCAAGAACGAGCCGTCCCCGAAACCGCTGATAAGCTTGCTCACTACCTCCCCAGGGCCTGGTAGCAGGTAAGAAACCCAGAGACCGCTCTGGGATAACAATTGCCATATGATTAACAGAATGACATAAAAGCCAAGCAGCCGCGCTATTTTTCCCCACGACCATGTGGTCACTCGTGGGACGCTGATATTAATGGCGCGTGCCATGAACTACCTCCTCCTCGGATGCCTCCATTTCAGAGCGCAGCACGTCGAGAATGTCAGATGCCACATCCACCAGATTATGATCTTCCAGCGAGCGCGGACGGGGCAGGTCGATCTTGAAGTTGCGCACGATGCGTCCGGGGCGTGGAGCAAAGACCACCACACGATCTCCAAGCGCCACCGCTTCGCGAACGTTGTGTGTCACGAACAGGATTGTTTTGCGTGTGCTGGACCAGATCGATTCCAGCTCAGCATGCAGACGGTCACGGGTAAACGCATCCAGCGCACCAAAAGGCTCATCCATTAAGAGGGCGGCTGGATTGATTGCCAATGCTCGTGCAATAGCGGCGCGCTGGCGCATTCCTCCCGAGAGCTGATGAGGATAGCTGCGCTCAAAACCTGTCAGGTGGACGGTATCGATGAAGTGGCGGGCCGTCTCCGCTCGCTGTTTGGCAGGGATGCCCATTTGACGCAGACCAAATTCGACATTTCCCTGGACATCGAGCCAGGGAAAGAGCGCCGCTTCCTGGAACAGCAAGATGCGATCTGTACCAGGACCATCAACTTTTTTATCGTCGGCGTAGATTGCACCACTGCTGGCCGTTTCCAGGCCAGCAATAATGCTCAGCAAGGTTGATTTCCCACATCCGCTGGGGCCGAGGAAGCAGACGAACTCGCCTGCCTCCACTTCCAGATCAACGGGGCGTAGCGCTTCCACCGTCTTCTCGCGGCTGATAAAGGTTTTGCTCACGCCTTCAACGCGGATTGAGATTCCTCCACCATCGTTTGATGAGGTCGATGTATTGATTTTCTCGCGTGACTGTGAACTGGTGGTGCGCAGTATGCTCATATACTTTTCCTCCTCACGATCCTGCGACTGGTGAGAGATTTTTGGCCTTGAGTACTTTGTTCAGAATGGTCAGGTCAAAGATGCCACTCAAATCTGGCTTGCTCGTACCCAGGAAGCCCAGTTCGTAGGCGCTATCTGCGGCCTTAAAGAGCGATTGTGCCAGTGGATCGTAGGTGATGTCGAGATTTTTAAATGCTCCGTCAATCACCGGGGTTGCCAGTGGCTTGCCCGTCAGCGCTTTCAGTTGAGTGTTGACCTGGGTTTTTGCCTGATCGCTATTGCTATTGATATATTGAACAGTTTCTACATGGGCCTGAAGGAACTTCTCTACCAGGTCGGGATGCTGATCCAGAAACTTTTTGCTCGCGACAACGACGGTGGTTGTGAAGGCATTGTTGGGCCAGAGCGTGCGCTCATCGACAAACACCTGACCTTTGTCTTCGACGATCAGGCGCGTTGCCCAGGGTTCGGGAACCCAGGCACCATCGATGCTTCCCTGCTTGAAAGCAGTCAGGATGTTAGCATTGTCTGTCGGGACAATCTGGACTGTCCCGCCTTTATCGGTTGTTTTCAGGCCGTTCTGTTGCAGATAGTGGCGCAATGAAACGTCCTGTGTTCCGCCGAGCTGAGGTGTTGCCAGTTTTTTACCATTCAAATCTTTCGCGCTATGAATATTGGCTCCGGGACGTACAATGAAGAGCGCTCCACCGCTCGATGCGCCAGCAATAATGCGCAAGGCCGCACCTTTACTTTTGACATAGCCATTGATGGCGGGGTTGGGACCAACGTAGCCGATGTCGATGTCTCCAGCAAATAATGCTTCGATTTCTGCCGGGCCAGCATTGAACGTTTTGGTATCAAGTTTCACATTTGAACCCAATGCCTTCTGAAAGGTTCCGCGCGCAACGCCGACGAGCGCGACGGCATGCGTCAGGTTCGGAAAGTACCCGAGATGGACAGTGACCGAAGAGTCACCGCTACCAGAACCGCCTGTGCTGCTGGAACTGGCATTTCCACCACAGGCAGATAATAGAAGAACGATAAGGGCCAGGAGTATAAACCATGGAAATGCGCGCGAGCGACGCCGGGCTAATGTCCTCATCAAAATACTACGTCTCCTTGATTGCTGAATAATGAACCAGACGATGAATACGTATCTCCTTTGACCCGTCAGCAAATCTTTGCCTGTTCTGCAACAGTACCATATTTATATCATTCTTTCAAGTTATTTTTATCATCATTTTTCATAATAATATGTATATAAGTTATCTATGATATTCGTGGGAGTTATTCGACTGCCTGAAGATGGAAAAGCGTGCTTGCCAGGCATGATATCTTGTAGGGAAGGGACAGATGGTGCAATCGGGCAAATTGTAGCTGAACAGTGAGAAATTTGCCCACACAGCCCAGGATCTATGATAATGTATAGGTCAGAGATTATGTGGCGTGAACCATCTGGTTCTGGCCCCAGCAGCAAGCACTGATATGGACCCCAGGGTTTGGAGAACAAAGAAAACATATGAATTTGCAGAACTTACGTGTGTTTCTAAAGGTCGCCGAGCTTGAGCATATTACACGCGCATCTGAAGAATTGAATTTGAGCCAGCCTGCCGTCACAAAAACGATTCAGAGCCTTGAACACGAGGCGGGCCTGGAGCTTGTTGAGCGGCAGGGCCGCCGTATCGCTCTGACACATGCTGGCCGCGTGTTGCAAAGCTATGCTCGTCAAATATTTGCCCTCGAACGCGAGATGGATGAGGCTTTGTCAGCATTGCGCGACGTAGAAGGCGGTGAAGTGACCCTGGCGGCAAATAGAACGGCAGGGGTCTATCTTTTGCCTTCACTGGTTGCTCGTTTCCGCACAAGCTATCCCCAGGTTGCTTTGCGTATTTCGATTATGAACTCTTCTGAGATTGTACAGGAGATATTAAACTGGACGCTGGATTTTGGGTTGGTGGAAGGTGATGCGTCGTCTTTGCCGTCGGGCTTGAAAGTGGAAGTATTTGCGTACGATGAGCTGATCCTGGTAGTGGCTCGTAATCATCCCTGGAGCAGCCTGGCTTCGCTGCCCCCTTCTGCACTGAGCAAGCAAGGGCTGATCTTGCGCGAAGAGGGGAGCGGGATTCGCGAAGTGATCGAGCATGGATTTTTGCAACATGGCGTCCATATTCGCCCCTTATTTACGCTTACCGACAACGAGGCCGTCAAGCAGATGGTGTTGAGCGATGTGGGTGCGGCCATTGTCTCCTCTCTGTCTGTCCAGCGCGAACTGGCGAACGGCGATCTGGTGCAGGTGCCAATTGAAGGTCTGGAACTGCGTCCCCAGCTTAGCCTGGTACAGCGGGCTGATAAACAACTCTCACGCGCAGCTCAGGCCTTCTGCTCGTTTTTGCGCCCAGCACTTGAGAAAGAAAGCGCCTTTCACCGCCTTTCTGTGCAAAACCATGTGAACGCGGAATAAGCGCCGTTTGTGATGCTGATAAGTTTTTGTACTAAACATGGTGAACCCTCTGGTTGTAGTCAAGCGATTGATCGCGGGGGGATCACACAACAGGCCCAGCCTTCCGCGATCAATCGCTTGACTACAACCAGAGAGATTCCGATCCTGGCGGAGAAATTTCATCATTAAAGTAATTTCCAGCCGGAGAGGGCCAGGACCGATGCCAGCAGTGGGCGCAAAATATTGTCGGGAATATATTTACTGAGCCTACTCCCTAGAAATACGCCGGGGAGAGAACCTGCTAGCAACAAAAGGACCATCGCCCAGTTGATGGTTCCTGAGAGCAGGTAGCCAATTACACCTGATGCCAGCAGCATGAAGGCCTGGAAAATATCGGTGCCGACCAGTTCTCGCGGCCCCAATCTGGGAAACATAAAAGCCAGCGAGACAATAATCAGTGTTCCACTGCCTACAGAGGTAAGGCCAACCAGAAATCCCACTACTGCCCCCATAACGATTGTCAGGAGTGGACGATAGCGCTGCTCCCAGCGATTGACGCTCTTTTCTTCAGGTTCTCCTTGCAGTGCTGCCGGTTTATGCCTCTCCAGGTTTCTCTGTTCGACCCCTTTCATAATAAATGGCTTGAGCAGCAGCAGAGCCGCTACTATCATCAATGTGATGCCCAGAGTGCGCAATATAAATCCATCGATGAGATTGTGATAGTTAGTGCGGAGATATTGCACGAGGCCGATACTCAATAATGTTGAGGGAACGCTGCCACAGGCCAGCCAGAGCGCGATTTGAAAATTCACCGTCTTCTGGCGAATATGTACGAGCGAGCCAACGGCTTTGGTGACGGTTGAATAGGCGATATCGGTTCCGATGGCCCAGACGGGCGGAACACGAAAGAAAAGAATCATGATCGGGGCCAGCAGTGATCCCCCGCCCATTCCTGTTAGACCGACCAGCACACCGATCAGGAGTCCCACAAGTGAGATACGATAATCCAATTACTACCTCCGGTAATCCATGTTCACTAGAGAGAGTGGGATGCTCCGTCGCGCCACTCGCGGCTCTACGTTCTGGCTAGTATGTAGTATATATTCGGTTTAGCCCCACCAGAACGAAACGGCGACAATGCCATAAAGTCCAATCAGTGTTAATCCTTCCAGCCATGTTGATTGTCCATCATAAATGATAACTGTACTCAAGAGCGATGCTATTCCTAACACGGCGACTAGTAAGGGAGCTAATACTAACGTCATCGGAGTATTGCCGATCACAAAGCTGAGCAGAACCAGGATTGGAGTAAGTCCAAGCGCCACTTGCAGCGAGCTATTCAGGATCACGCTGATGGCATAATCGGACTGGTTGCGAGCAGCAAATTGAACGCCAACAACGTTTTCTACCGCATTACCAGCCAGGGCCACAATGACCAGTCCCGTAAAAGTAGGGGAGATATGCAGAAATTCTATTGCAGGAGTGAGCGCGGCAACAAACCAATCGGAGACAAATGCCGAGCCAACACCTGCGCCTATCAGCACCACGAGCGTTAACCAGAGCGGCCAGGGAGCTGGTTCTACGAGCGCACCAGTGGGTGGTTTGGTTGGCAGACTGGTGGGACCATCTTTGAGCGAGACCGGGACGCTGGCGATGAAGATAACTAGCAATATTAGCGAGCAGGCGATGCTCAAACCCTCTTCATGTCCCGCTGCTGGAGTATGTAGCCTCTGCACCAATGTTGGTACTGCCAGAGCCGCTACCGCAAGCATGGTTAGCATGGCGATATTGCGGGGAGCACCTGACGCAAAGCGCTGGGTGCCGTGACGGATGCCGCCAACAAAAAACGCGATGCCAAGCACAAGCAGGCTGTTGCCTAGGATGGAGCCGACGATGGCTGATTGCACGACATTGATCAGCCCGGCGCGTAAGGCGAAAATGCCCACAAAGAGTTCTGGCAGGTTGCCAAGCGCGGATTGTAGTACTCCAGTTGCCCCTGAGCCCAAATATGAGCCGAGTTGATCGGTTGCCTGGCCGACGAGGGCGGCGAGAAAAGCCAGCGCAATCCCGCTGATAATAAAGATTACAACGGCATTGGCTTGAAATATTGTTAGAAAGCAGGCCAGCAGGCTAATAGCAAGCGAGCCAAGAAACATCAACCATTCTTTCCGGCTGAGCTGGCCGGCTAGAAGAGATGCATCCTTCCAGGGCATGCGTATTATTCCTCGTCTCTATTTTGGCTTTGCTGCATATACTCTATGACACGTACCACTTTTCGAGAAAGCGTCACATGGCATGTCCCTCTGTTTCCCTCTCAATCAAAGAGTGTAGGTGTTGTTACCATTGGATCAGGTTTACGCGGCGAGCCATCGCGTCGGAAGAGATAAGGATTCAAAATGCCATCCTCATCTGTTGGCTTTAATTCGGCCTCCTGAATGAAGCGCGAGGCGAGTGCGTCGCTCCCACGATAGCGCAGGATGGAAGAGAGGAAGAGCAGCTTTTGCGCACGTGTGAACGCGACATAGGCCAGACGGCGCTCTTCGGCAATGCCTGATGTGACGATGGGACCATCTTCAGCCATCGTAAACGAGCGGCGATGGGGAAAGACGCCTTCCGTCAATCCCATGACGAAAACGACCGGCGATTCAAGTCCTTTGGATTTGTGAACTGTCATCAAACTGACGCAATCGCGCTTATTTTTGCTGGTATCTTCTGCCTGCTCTTTCAAGCGAGCCATTGCACGGAGGAAATGGCGAATTGTTTGGTGGCGCTGGGCAATCTCGGTCAACTCTTCCAGTTCGTCGTAGCGTCCTTCCAGCTTGACATCTTCGTGGTGAGTTGGCGTTTCGCTGTCCTCGCCTTCCTGGTGTTTGCTGTCGTAGTGGCGCAGATGCGTATCATAGGCCAACTCGCGGATCAGCTTGATGGCCTCCGCCGGGTTATTGCGACAGCGCGACCAGACCTGTTTGATCAATGCGACGCAGTCCTTGACGCCCAGTTGGTGTTCGGCGGCGATGGTATAGGCGTTTTCTTCACAGAACTGCAACAGGGGGCGTCCTCCCGCAAACGAGCTTAGCGAGCCGAAAAATGAGGGCGTAAAGCGATGCGATGTCTTACCTGTGCGGGCGAAATAGTCGCGTGAGGGGATGTTTGCCACCGCGCGAAAGGCGGCGTTTTGCTCGCCACAATGGACCGGTGTGAAGACATCATCCCATTTGAGCGGCTGCGGGCCGTTGCGCGCATCAAGATATTCCCGATGCACATGAACGCCATCGATCAGGGCGAGATAGGCCAGCATGTCGCGCGTCGTTTTGCGCTTGAAGAACGAGGAGCCGCCTGCTGCCCGGTATGGGATGCGGTGACGCGCCATTGCTATTTCGAGCGATGCGAGATGATGGTTGGTGCGTGAAAGGACAAAGATATCGCGGTAGGAGAGATCTTCGGAATGCTCACGCCAGGCACGCACAAGCTGTTCGATGCGGTTGGCAATGCCGTCAGCTTCGCTTTCCTGATCTTCGTAGGCAGTTACATGGATCGGGGCACCGTCCGGGTGTGTGGCTCGTAGCACCTTTTCAAAGCCAGGCGTCGTATCGTTGTGGCTGATCAGGCGGTTGGCAGCCTCTAGAATCTGCGGCGTTGAGCGGTAATTGTGTTCGATGCGGTATATCTTGCCTTTAGGATACATCGTGCGAAACGAGAGAATCGAGGCTTCCGGGCTGGCACCGCGAAATTGATAAATAGCCTGGTCCGGGTCGCCAACCACAACGACGTTATGTTTCGGCGCGGCCAGATATTGGATGAGTTGGTACTGAGAAGGATTGGTATCCTGGGTTTCGTCGATCTGTAAATATTGATAGCGGTTTTGCCACGTTTTGCGAAATTTGGGGCTGTTCTCCAATAGCAGCAGCGGTACGTAGATCAGATCTGAAAGATCGTATTGCTTCTCTTTTTGTTTGGTCTGTTCGTAGTGGGTGAAAAATTCCTGGTAGCGTTCAGCCAGATCTGTTTCGACGCCAAGATGGGAACGGAAGAAGGCCAGCGATGCTTCGGGGCGTATCAGGCTCTCTTTGGCACGATCCACCGCCGCCAGAACACCGGCAATTTCGACATCCCAGTTCATACCACGCGAGCGATTGCTGCGCCAGGGCCGGATGATATCTTCTGCCAGCCATTGACGGGGATCGCCGCTCAACAAGCGCTGATTAAGCTCTTGTGGCTTCCATTGCAGCTTTTCGCGCAATATCTGGTGTCCCAGGCCGTGAAAGGTCACGACGCGCAACGCTTTCATCTCTTTAGCCGCGAATCCGCGCCCTTTGAGAGCCTTTAATGCACGTTTTTCCATTTCATCGGCGGCGGCGCGCGTGAAGGTAACACAAAGAATAGATTCCGGCGCGATCCCCTCGTCGGCAATCAGGCGTACCAGGCGTTGCACGAGGATGGAGGTTTTGCCGGTTCCTGCGGCAGCAATGAAGGCGGCTGGACCATCTTTATGAGCAATCGCGGCAGCTTGCTGCGGATTAGCGCTAAAAGTGGGTGCTGTACGAGCGTTCGTCTTAGATTTGGTTCCCTGTGAGGCCATGCTAAGCATCTCTTCCTTGTCTATTTTTATGCATTGTTGGCTAGTATCGGTCTGAGTGAAAGCGGGAGCGAACTGTCACTCCTGCCACGTCTGCTCCGAGGTTCCCGGCCATTGCTCGGTCATGAGATGCATCCTTGCCGGGATCTGCGGCCCCTTTGCCGCCTCTCTATTATGCATGTGCTTTATTCTGATTTCCTGTCGTGCCTGTTTCGGAGTCGTACTATAGTTCCAAAAAGTCTAGCGAAATAGAGCGTTTTCTTGCGTTCTCTTGATCGCTTGCTTCCGCTGCTTTCCGCTTGTCTTCTGGTTTCGTGAGGGGAACGACAACCTCACTGGATGGACTACCAGGGGGACAGCCCTTTTCCCATCCTCTACCCCCTCCAACCCGAAGGCATTAGGGGCTACTTTTCGTGTAATATTATACGACCCGTTGCAATCGGCATTGATCAGTGTCCCATCCGCTGCACGGTAGAGTCCACGCTCAATGCGCTTGCCACTAAACTTCGGCTTCTCTTTCCGAGTGGGATCATAAACCGGCATCTCATCCCTGTCAAGGAAACTGGCACGGCTGGTATAGGACTCTTCGGTGATGATGACGGTGATACCTGCTAGTTCCGCTTTGTAGGTCAACATCTGGATGAACCGAGCATGAGGGATAGGCACAAAGTTCTGGTTGGTACGCTTGCCCATATTGGCCTCTTGCTTCCACCCGTCATTTTTGCCAATCACCAGCGTTCCTATTCCATGCGCCACCAGATCATCGACAATCCATCTGGATGTTGTGTGCATATAGTGGTCAATGCGACGATTGCGTGTATTGGTCAGACGCTCCATCCGCTTGGTTGTGCCAGTATGCCCAAGCTTGCTCTGTAGTTCTGCTTTTTTCTTGTTGTAATATTGGTTGATGCTTTTCATTGGACGCCCGTTAACCAGAACCGGAACAAAGCCGGGTTGGTTTGAAGTTAGCGCCACCAGATTATTCATGCCAATGTCTATGCCAGCATAGTAAGCAGGGTTCACGGAGGCGGGTGTCGTCTCTTTGGTGTAGAGTAGGGTAGGCACCCCGGCGAGGTACTGTATCAGCCCTTTTCCGTGTGCCCCCCTCCGAACCGTGCTGACAATTTTCACTGTACACGGCTCTCCAGTAGTTCTTTCCAAGATGTGCCTCGTTCCGTCAGTCGTTGATCGATTGTTCCCTGATGGATCGCGAGATGACAGGTCCGGCAGGCCACAATGGTTTTTCTCCGGCGTGCTATCATGTAGCGTTTCCAGTTCTCCATTGTTTTTCGCCCTCTCTGGTTCAGATCTGCTAGTTTGTGGACATGGTGGACTTCAACCTTCTCCCGGCTCCCGCAAAGTTCACAGGTGTCTGCTAGTAGCCGTTCGAGTAGTTCGGTCCTCTGGTTCCAGGTTTTAGGCGGCTGGTCATTAAGAATTGCCAGGGGTTTTCGTATCAGTGACAGACCCCCAAAGCGCGCAATAAGTGGAGGTTTTCCATTGCGGGCGACCTTGACTTCCAAACATCTGAGAGTTTTCCCCTCTGGTGTGGTTGTTTTGGTAACATATCGCTGGTGGATTTTCTTGCTGCTGATTTTGTGCTTGTTCGCAAGCGTTCTCAGCAACGATCCCCACATCACCCACTGGAGCCGATACAAGGTCGAGACATTGTATGCCAGTTGATAATATTGCACGATGCCCCGATATTCCGCTTGGTAAAGGGCTACAATCGTGTAATCACTTTGAACGAGATGTTCTCGGCGGTCTACGATTTTTCCTTTGCGCATGTATCGGGCGATCTTCTTCTTGAGAACGTCTGTTGGTACTCGTAAACCAATGCGTCCGTTAATTCGGCGGCGTCCAGCGGTATGCTGGTTGTTTTCTTGTTGGTTTACGATGTCGTAGCCGAGAAATCGCGCAGTCCCGCTTACCGCATGCGTGATGAGCGTCTTTTCTTCGGAGAGGGTTAGTTTGAGGTGTTCATGTAACCATGCTCCGATGGCTTGCTTGATTTGTTCTGCTTCGGCTTTTGTACCTGCAAATCCTAGTAAGAAGTCATCTGCGTACCTCACATATCGGAGTCGTCTGTAATTTGGATCATTCGGATCTTTCGCCGGGATTTGGTTTCGTTGCTGCTTGAGCCGCTTCACTTCCTCTCGGTTCTCTTCCTTTTTCATACGCCCGATTTGCTTGGTCAGCTTTTTCCATTGGAGGTGTTCCTTGCGGGTTTTCCCCCGTGTGCATGCCGGAATGAGTGTTTGGACAATATATTGGTCCAGTTCGTTCAGGTAGATATTCGATAAGAGCGGGCTGACCACCCCTCCTTGTGGTGAACCGCTCAATGTAGGATGGTACGTCCATTCTTCTAAATATCCTGCCTGTAGAAGCCCCTGGATCAGCCACAAGAACCGCTCATCTTTGATGGTTTTGCCTAGTATGTCGATTAGAATACCATGATCTATGGTGTCGAAATACTGTGCGATATCCCCTTCGATGAACCACCGTGTTCCCGTCCATTGATGTTGTATCGTTTGGAGTGCGCTATGACATCCTCGTTCGGGCCGAAAGCCGTGGGAACAGTCGGAAAACTGTACATCGTAATACGCTTCGAGAATGCTGCGTATGACCTCCTGTAAGAGTTTATCCGACCAGGATGGAATGCCGAGCGGGCGCATTTTCCCATTCTTTTTGGGTATTTGTACCCGGCGTACAGGAGTCCATCGAAAGGTTTTCGCCTGGAGTGAGACGATGAGTTGTTCGATTTTCTTCTGTGACATCTCATCCACAGTTTCATCGGTGCTTCCTTTGGTCATTGCGCCATTATTGGCGTAAAGGCGTGCATAGGCACGCAGGTAGAGATCCTTGTTGTACAAGAGTCTATATACTCGTTCCAGTGGCAACCCTTGTTTTCCGCGTTCTTGGATGATTGTTAGGATCGTTTCGGCAGTACGCATCTCGCGTTTCCTCTTTCCTTTCAATCTGAACTACCTAACCCCCTTCACCCTGTCATCGGTTTTCCCGATGTCCGTGGCGGAGCGTGACTTCCGCGATTACTATGGGGTTTCCGTGACCTTGGGGGTCGCCCCCTTTAGGCCATCCCGCGTTCCGTTGGATAAAGACGTTTCGAGTCGTCCGTAGGTCGTCCGTTTGTCCTTCAAGTACCCCGTTGGTAGCTCCATCACCGTTAGGGATTACCCCGGCAAGTCGTCAACCCGATGGTAAACGGTGAAACTGGTTTCAGGCATTTTTCCAGCAACGTCGTTCTGCGTATGGACAGGACTAGACTTTAAGCAGTTTAGCTTTAACCTTAGACAACGGCTTTTGCGGCCCTTCGATACGCAATGCCTTTGTATCTTATCCGCTTTCACATCATGCTGCTTTCCGCCATTGGTTTCCCTCTGACGTTAGATGCGGAAGCCAACAACGTTTCCCTAGTTGTTGCCCTCTGCGAGGGCGATCTTTATCCGCGTGACGCGGCGCACCAATTTCTACCACATAAAACCCGTTGCGAGGAACAATCCGTACTTGATCGACGTGCGTTTGTTGAGTCTTGACCGTGATTGCCAATCCTGATGGTTTGATAAGCCCTTGCTGTAACGCTCCCTTTCCCCGGCCTCCACTGAGTGCCTGAATGGTGTAGATAAGGATGTTACGACCATCCGTCTTGTGCTTGTACTTAGGCAGTTTGGGACGGCTTAGAAACTTCGAGGGGTCTTCATGGTAAGCTTTGAGCGCCTCAAAGAACGCTTTCCAATTCTTGTCAAGCAGCATCAAGACTTGTTGACTGACTTTGGACGGCAACGCTTTATAGGCTTCATGTGCCTTTATGCGTCGTTGTACTTCATTGTAGTTGGGGTATTTCCCCTCGAAAATGTAGGTTTGTCGGATGAGGTACAGAGCAGCGTTATACAGATTTTTCGACTTGAAAGCCGCCTCATCAATGACCGCAAAGCGCGGATCGGTGCGATCAATGACGTGGCGTTCTGTCAACTGCATGACGTTGCTCCTAACACTCATTACCTCTTTCGATTTTAACTATCACTAGTAGTGTACTGTATGGGCAGGCTTTTTGTCAAGCCTTTATGACTTGACATGTTTTGCAAAAGATCAATTTTTCCAATGCCCTGTGGGATAGTCATAGCTAAGGACGAAGAGGTTCGCGACAAAGATGATTTTATTTACCATAATTACTGTGTCGTCTTCTGCATAATTGACCCTACTTACTTCTAGCACAGGAGTCTGAGGGGTAATGTTGAGAAGTTGCCGTTCTTGGCTTGTGGGAAGTCTTCCAATCACATCTTCGTGGACACGTACAGGCGCTTTCCTATGTTTCTCTCTAATGGCTAAAAGCACGTCAAAACGTTCATCTTTCCTTATTTGATCTAAGATCGCTTCATCAACCAGTGCAGTAGGATAGAAATTCTCTGCCAGTCGGTAGGGAATAATTGTATCTCCTTGTTCCGCTCCCTGCTTCCGAAAACGTCTCACGACAGGTGTTCCCTCCGTAACGCCTAATGCTCTAGCAATGTGAGAAGGAGCAGGAACAAGAGCAGGTTCATCTATATTCGATTCAGTAGACACAAGTCCTAATTTCTGAAGTTCTAGGTCAAATCGGGCCGTAATGCCTTGAATACGCACCCGTGATCGACTAATGACCACTCCTCTCTTACTCTCTCCTCTGGACTCAAGGTATCCCTCGGCTTGAAGGAGTTTCAGCGCTCTATTGATGGTATCTCGTGACACATGAAACTGATTTGCTAAATCGATAGCGGGGGGAAGACGACCATATTGTCCAAAATCTCCTGCGACAATACGTTCTCGTAGGGCTTCTGCGACCTCTGTGACGGTAGTTTGTTGCTTTGGCATGGATGACTTCTCCTTCCTTATGTCTGGTCAAATAAGACCAGTCTAAATTATATCATTACTCGCGATGAAATGTAATATCGAAAGAGTGTTCCAGTCAAGGTAGAGAAGGATCAATAAGTAATTAAATTCTAGCGTCTTTTTGACAAGGCTTAAATTTTGCTCATTTTTGACTTGACAATTTGACTGGACATATTGTATCCTTCATTATAGAGAAGTTGTCAACCAGACCAAAGAAGGCTCTACGTTGACGACTTTGGAATGTTTCATGGATGGTGTTGAAGGATACGTGAGGAGAAACTTGTAGCGCATTTTCGGTGTAGTGCGAATGTGGACGATCTTGGCGGACTGAACACATTCGCACCCCTGCCACAGAGTCCATGACGAGTGGCCCTGTCAGTGTACCATTTGCTCTTGTGGCGAGCAAGCCTTGATATGTGTTCGCCAATGCTGGAGCGAGAAAGGATTACACATGGACCCTGACGACGAGACCCTTGAAACGCAAGCCCTGGACGATGTCCCCTCGTATGTCGAACAGCAAGCTGCCGATTTTGTCCTGTTTTGTGATGCACTTGATATTGACGCTCGACCTGACGACGACATGTCTTCTCGCTAAGACAGAAAGGAACCATACCACATGGCAGACCTGACCACCACTGGCAACGCCTTTGACGATGAGGAAGAGTACTTTGTGTTCACGGTTCCTGAAGGTGGCGAGGAGGACGACGAACTGGTGATCCCGCTCCTTCCTGAAGCGGAAGCCCACGCCATCCTCGACGATGACGAGCAAGAAGACGAGTAGTGTCGTACGAACACGCACTGGCAGATGGGAGCCTTCCCGCTCCCGCTTGCCTCACAAGGAGCAACCTATTCATGCCTCAACAGATCAATCCCTTGTGCAAGGCCACTGGCAGCCACGACTGGCAAGAGACCGTGAGCCACACCTATCGCACCTGTAAGCGTTCCGGCTGTCGCGCCGCTCAGCGTCTCGTCGCTGGCACCTGGAAGCAAGTCGCCTCTCCTTCACCAACCCACCAGCAGCAAGACATAGCTTCCTCCTCGCTGCTGTGGGGGACGCAGCAATGGAACGCCCTCACCTTTCCCTATCCCGGCTACGATCCCGCAAGAGAGCAGTACATGGAACAGCAATACCACAAGGCCGTCACCGACGAACAGCACTACCGTGCGGCTCATCGCAAGATAGGAGGTGCCTGATGCAACTGCTTCACCTGTTGTGCCCGCGCAAACAGACCTTTTCTCTGGAACAGTCCTTCAAAGATCAGTTCATGGATCAGGATGCCTTCGGGGTTGTGGATGTCGGCTTTGTCGAAAAGCAACCTGTTGGCTTTGTCGTGCTGATGGCGCGAGAACAGTTTGACGAGGAGTTTTTGGCCCAGGTCTACGCTGATCCCGATGTCACTGGCTACTCTACCTTTTCATTTCCTGATGACGACGCGTTTTTGTACCCATTTGGCTCTGAAGTCCTTCATACCGCATAGATGAGGAGGAATACATGATGATTGCACTGCCTCTCTCGTACGATGTTGTTTCTACCAACGAGATCGGTCAATTGACCGGTCTCTCCCTCGACACACAGCCCTCGTTCCAGCAAGAGGACGAGGCGACGATGAACCTGCTTGGGTGCTACTTGCGCGAGATCGACTGCTACCCGCTCCTCTCTGAGCAGCAGGAACGATCCCTCATTGCACGTCTCGCACAAGGCGATGGAACAGCCCGGACCCGTCTCATCGAGGCGAACCTGCGTCTGGTGGTGAGCATAGCCAAACGCTACCAGGGACACGCTCAAAACCAGCAACATTTCTCGTTGCTCGACCTGATCCAATATGGCAACACGGGTCTCATACGTGCCGTAGACAAATATAATCCGACCTTTGACGTGCGTTTCGGCACCTATGCCACCTATCACATTAAAGCAGCGATCTGGCGGGCACTAGACGAACACGGACGCCTGATCCGTCGCTCTAGCTACCAGATCGAACAATATCGACACCTGGACACCCTCACCGATGATCTGACCCACAAGCTCGGACGTGTGCCCACCCTCAGTGATCTTGCACTCCACACGGGACAGTCCGAGCGATCCCTTACCCTGATCCAGGCCGTTGACCAACCGCCCCTGTCTCTGGACGCTCCTCTTTCATCAACAAGTGATGATGCTGTGCTGCATGAAACCCTTGCCAGCGAGCAATCACCCGATCCAGCGGAAGCGCTCTGTGAGCAAGAACGAGTGCAGGACATGCAGGGTGCCGTGACGATCCTGCTTGCCGTTCTCACGCAACGCGAACAGGAGGTCATCACCTGTTTGTTTGGGCTAGATGGCAAAGGGGAGCGTGAAGCCCTCGCTGCCAGTGAAGAGCTTGGGATGTGCCGCTCACGTGTCTATCAGTTATTCCATTCTGCTATGAGCAAGCTACGTCGTGCTGCCTGTGCACATGGCATCACCTGTCGTGTGTTTGAACCGTGTGCATGAGGCACACAGAAAGGACGAGAAAACGATGGAAGCGTTAGTTCCGTATGGCTTTGAGCGTGACCTGCTGCCAGCAACCAGCGGGCTGATCCTGCCCGGTCAGGCACAGGGCATCTACATCACGCTACACCCTGAAGTCACTGAGGAAATTACCGCGAAAATTGCTCGCTGGTTTGAGGGACGCGACGACGTGATGATCGTCGATCATGGCACTTCGGACAAGCAAGGCTTCGGTTTTCTGCTGATGGAATGGATCGAATGTGAGATCGACCCGCTCTTTCTCGCCATCTTGCGTGATGAAGAGACGGTCGGCGATTATACGGTCTATGGCCGTACAATGGAGGAGTAAGACCATGGCAGGACACAATGTACGTGGCACGGTCGGTCACGCCGCCACCTATCTGGCACACAATCGGGGCAACGTCCCCATCCTTAAGGGACTCTTAGGTGTGGTGCTCATTGGTTTCTGGTTGCTGGCGCTCATGCTGCAAATCCAGACCAGTGAAGCCTTCATCTTGAAGAGTGCGGTGATCTCCTTTGCTCCTGATTGGGGTATCCTGCTGCAACCGGTGCAGTTGCTACACGGCGAACTGTCCATGAATATGGCAAAGGCGGTCATGTGGGGCTGGGGAGTTGAACTGGTCTACCTGGTCTGTGTGATTGGCGAGGTTGCTGTGCAGGGACGGCTCGGCGGCTGGTTTAAAACTGGAGCCTTCATCCTGGTTGCCTTTAACTTCTGGACCGACTTCAACTATGGCAATCTCCCCAGCGGCATGGGCGGACAACTCGGCTTTGCCGCTATCACTTCCTTTATCGTCGCTTTCTTTGGCCTGATTGGGATCAATCTGCTCTGGACTGCTATCACAGAATGGGGCCGCTAGAAAGGAGGCCACAATGCGCGAAGAAGAACCACAGGACCAACAGCACACAGAAGACAAGAAAACGTATCCGCTCCAGCAGTCTGCTGCCTGGGCGGGGGGGACGTTTCTGGCAAGCTTGCCCTTTGACATCTTCGGCCATTTCGGGCCAACGGGCTTGCTCGTTGGGGGGCTAGCCTCCTATGTGGCATGGCGACATGGACCGGAAGTCTACGAACAGATCGCCGGGCAGGTGAGGGGGATGCTTCCCTCTCCTGCCCCCTCTGAGCCACCAGCAGAGCAACCCGGACGCAGTTGGCTAGAGCGTGCCTTTGGACACTTCCCTGAAGCCGAGGCACAGCCCAAAGAGGGGGAAGCGCAAGAGCTACCAGCAACACCCGAACCAGAGGCACCAGCAACCCATCAGCAGTCAGAGACATGGGAGGAAGACTGGTACGACCGAGACCCCCTTGACGAGGAGGATGAAGTCACGCTGCCCCAGCAGTCCGGCACCCGCTTCACCTTCTCCCAGGTGCTTTCCTCTGGTTTTACCCCGTCCCTGCACAAACTGTACCTGGGACGGCTCACTGATGGCAGTCCGGTGTACGTTGCCGCCAAAGACCTCTGCCATGTGGCGCTGGCAGGCAATACAGGCGGCGGGAAATCCTCGCTCATGCGCCTGCTCATGGCGCAACTGTGTCATGTCGGGGTGCGGGTGCTGCTGCTCAATCCCCACTACATGCGCTACGACCGGGACGCAGGAGAGGACTGGACGCCCTTTGATCCTTGCCTCAACAAGCCGCCGCTGGAGTGCGCGAACTATCCAGCGATCAAGCAGTCCTTACAGTGGATGGTTGAGATGCTGCTCCCACGTCGCATTGCCCGTGCGCGTGATGGACAACCGATTGGCAAACCGTTTTTTGTCGTGATCGACGAACTGCCCGCCATCGTCGCCGAGGTCAAAGAGGCTCCCGGCTACATCGCCAAACTCTTACGCGAGGGGCGCAAGTACGGCCTGTTTCTGATCGTCGCCTCACAAGACTTTCTGGTCAAGACGACCGGCATGGACGGAGGAGGCGTGCGTAAGTGCTTCCGTACCGCCATGTATGTAGGTGGCGATCCCACCACAGCGGGCGTCCTGCTGGGAGACGCCGGGGGCAAACTGCCGGAAAACGATCTCGGCAAGGGGACGATCATGCTGCGGTGTGCAGTAACCAAGCATCCAGTGCAGGCACACGTGCCCTATGTGGACAACGAGAGCCTCTATCACCTGCTTGGACCCTCTACGTTTGTCGCCCCTGTGTCACAACAGGTGGATGACCTGCCGCACGCAGGCAATGAGCAGCAGGCGGTAAAAGTGAGCGATCTGACGCTTGAGCAACTCATGGCGCTGATCAATCGCTTGCCAGAAGTGGACCCAACGGACGCCCGCTATGGGGGTGATGACGAGCAAGAACGTGAGCAGGAAGAACCGGTTTCCCCTCCGCAGAACGTGACGCCGCTACCAACCCCAGTGTTGCCTGAGAAGGGGCCACGCGCTGAAGACATCGATCTCGCAGCAGCGATTGCCTTGTGGAACAGCGGTTACAACAGTGAGCGGAAACTCATGAAAGCCTTCCGTCTCACCCAACATCAAGCGGGCAGACTGATTGAACGCATTAAAGCACAGGCTGGACAAGGAGCCTCTAATGAGTGAGCGAGTGAGTGGTTGAGTGAGTGAGTGAAAACCCTCCGAAAAAACGAGGATGTGAGGGCAAAAAGATCGCTCACTCAACCACTCACTCACCAGACAAGGAGCAAGGAAGATGAAACAGCAAGCAACACGCCTCCAGAGCGCCATGAAGAAGACAGCAACCTGGATACCAAAAGCCGCTCATACGCTCTGGAGAAAAAGTACCGATCTGTGGCACAAGCTCCAACCAGGGCCACGAAAACCGAAGCCAGCACGAGCCGTTCGTCATCAGTCCTGGATTGATCGAGCGGTCGATGGTGCCTTTCTCTTCGTCACCAGTCTCGCCTTTCTGGTGTTTCTGGTGGCGTCTTTGCCTCATGTCGCCTACTTTTTCGCCGCCTTTGAACCACAAAACGCAGATGGCACCCTTTCAGACTGGTGGTGGTTCGTAGCGTACCTGATCGCCGGAGCCATTAATATTACCGAATTTCTGTTGTCGATTAAATTTGCTCGTGAGTTACGTAACGCGACCTACGGTTTACCCTGGTATCAAAAGTTTCTCCCGATCCTGGGATGTGTGTTAAAGTTCTGGCCCTTCATCCTCCTGATTTCGGGTTTCAGTTGGGCCGCCAACTTACAACATGCTCGTGAGTTTCACAGTGACATGTTATGGACCGCTGAAAGTGTGACAGTCACGATCCCTTTCATGCCTTATATTCACACGTGGGGAGACTTAAACCCTTACATTGTTTCAGCCTTTCCGATTTTAAATATCGCTTACACCTTAATGTTTGACAGTAGCCGTAACCAGGACCACTTACACTTACAGCCTGAAACCCTGAAACCTGTAAGTGAACCCAGCACTGCCTTACAACCTGCACCTGTAAGTCAACCGATGACGCTTACAGACTTTCAAGCTGAAATGATGAAAGGGTTTCAAGCGATGCAGGATGCCAACACGCAAGCCATGAAAGAGATGCAACGTGAAAGTGTGAAAGTGATGGTTGAAACCTTCCATCATCTGGCTGGGGTGAAAGCTCCTCAACAAACAGGCACGCCTCATCTGAAAGCAGTCGGCAAGAAACCGACCCATATCCGCAAGGGCGGCAGTAACTACGAGGAACCTATTCGTAAGTTACTGCAAGACCATCCTACGATTACAGCGACCGAAGCTGGAAGGAAAGTCGGTTGTTCGCATGTCACTGCTGGCAAAATCTTAGCCGGATTACGGGTCACGATTACAGAAGTGAAAGATGAAAGTGTCCCGACTGAAAGGGATACAGGATCAGTGACGACCCCCTTACAGAGTGAAAGCGCGTAAGTCATGTACGGGATGAAATCTGTAAGGCTGTAAGTGATGTAACTTTCAACTTACACGCTTACACTTACAGCCTTACAGACCATCTCTTTCAGCCTCATCCGTCCAAGCGAGAGGTCAGAGTGCAATCCTCTGACGAGGCCATCGGTGATGATCCTGTAGTGTGTTACAGAAGCCAGGATACAATCAAGAAAGCATCATGAAGCAACGCAACCTGAAAAGCACGACCGTCCGACAAACGGCGCTCTTTCCCGATAAGGGACAAGGAGCCATCATCGAGGACGCCTATCGCTATCGGCTTTGGAGAACCTGGGACACGGATCGTCCCTCCCTCGTCTGGATACTGCTCAATCCGAGTATGGCTGACGAACACACCGACGATCCCACCCTGCGCCGCCTTCTCCGGTTCTCACAGACCTTTGGCTATGGTGGTCTCGTGCTCGTCAATTTGTTTGCGTGGCAGACCCCTGATCCACGCCTGCTCTCAACGGTCCCTGATCCAGTGGGACCGAAGAATGATCATTTCATCCAGGAGGCGGTCACGCAGACAGAGCAGATTGTCATCGCCTGGGGCAATGGTGGTCGCTACCTGCATCGTGAGCAGGCCGTTCTTGCCCTGCTTTCATCGGTTCCCTTATCCTGTCTGAATGTCACCCGATGTGGCTCTCCAGTCCATCCGCTCTATCAACCGCGCACTAGATCGCTCATGCCCTTTCTCAGTCCAATGACGCAGGGAATGTGTGATGTCGCTGGAGAGTGGACAGGCCGCACACAAGGCAACGACCCTCTGACGAGCAATGATGGAGTGCGTCATCCTGAACACGAACAAGCAACAGATCACTCAGAAAGGAAACCCTGAATGCAATCAGCCTGCTCTCCCTTTCAGCAAGGACAAGACCTTGCCCGACGACTCATTTTGCTAGGCGTTCTCTCTGGCTGGCCCATCACGGACTGCACGGAAGCCCATGAAGTGGCGATGCGCTATGCTCGCTACGTGGCCCCACGTGGCGGTCCCGAAGAGGTACGCGCGATTGCCGCTGGCCTGCTCTTTCGCTGGATGCTCTATTCGACAGGAAGGGTCAGGATGTGACGATGAGCAGCTATCCGTTCTTCCTAGTTTATCCCTGCGGTTACAGTCGAGACGGAGCGCTCGTTCACCACTTGATGAAGCGTGACCCTCGTATGCTGCTCATTGATACTCGCATGTCGCCCCGCTCGCACTGGTCGGAGTGGAACCAATCTTCCCTGCACACCCGCTACAGTAAGCGTTACCGTTGGGCTGGCGCATTTCTGGGCAACCGCAACTATGCTACAGGCGGTCCTATCACACTTGCTGATCCTGCGGTGGGGATTGCTGGACTACTCCAATACTTACAGGAAGGACACCTGCTGATCTTGCTGTGTGGGTGTTACGACTTCACTCTCTGTCATGTGAGCCTGATCGTCTCCCTGCTGCAACAGGCACGTCCGACCGTGCTTGCCGTTTTGCCAGAGGACGTGCGATATATTGCAGCACTGACCACACACCATTGTTCTCAACCCGAACAGGAGGAGCACCGAGCATGAAAACAACGATTGAATGGACCCATAGACACGTGCCTGATGGCACCATCATTCCCGGCTACACGTTCAATATCGCCTGGGGATGTGTGAAAGTCTCGGAAGAGTGTGGCAACTGCTATGCAGAAGGCATAGCCAGTCGCTATGGGATGAAACTTTGGGGTCCAGCCTCAACCACGACACGCCGGACCTTCGGCATTAAGCACTGGCAGGAACCGCTCACCTGGAACCGGGAAGCAGAGCTACAGGGACATCGACGCAGTGTGTTTTGTAGCAGTATGGCTGATGTGTTTGAAGAGCATCCAACGTTAGAACCAGAACGCGAGAAGTTATGGCGGCTCATTGCGCGTACTCCCTGGTTGAACTGGTTGCTGCTCACCAAACGCCCGGAGCATATCCTCTCGATGGTTCCCTGGACGCAGTGGCCGGACAACGTATGGATCGGGACATCAGCGGGCAATCAGCGACGGGCCAATGAACGCCTTCCCTTGCTCATCCAGGTGCCAGCGTTCGTGCGATTTGTGAGTTATGAACCAGCGTTGGAACGGGTTGATTTCATGCCCTGGTTGCAGCAGATCGATTGGCTCATTTGTGGCGGGGAAAGTGGAGCGCGGGCACGTCCTTTCGATCTGGATTGGGCACGCTCCGCACGAGAGCAATGTCGAGCGGCAAGGGTGAAGTTCTTCTTTAAGCAGGTGGGAGGACGGTATCACAACAGCGGTGGACGCCTGCTTGACGGGCGAACGTGGGATGAACTCCCACCAGAGAAACCAGAGTACGTGATATAGATGTAAATGAGCGCAACGGAAAGAGAGCATCTGAGCAAAGACGTTTGGGTATTCTCTTTTCTCCCCTCTGAGACGAGAATACCTACCTTTTATGAAGTATCTCTCTGACTTTCTCTGCAATCAGGACCAGTTCTTGATTAACCCTTGATGAAGTTGTCAAACTATCTAAAGGCTCAGAAGGATTATTAACTGCTTGGTAGTTAACAATCTCTGTTATTTTATACATACTATAACTTACTGCGATCCACAGGATCACTAATCCTTTTTTCTCAGCTGCATCTAAAAGAGGAGGAAGTTCGTGGTTTGCAATAAAATCTGAAGCGAGAAAATCCGGGCTGACTAATAATAGAGCTACCTTCGCTGAGGCCAAGGCTGTATTGATCTCATCCTTCCATTTTGAGCCTGGAGCAATTAAGGTATCAGACCAGGTCTTGAGCAAACCTTGTCTTTCTAAAGGCTTAAACATTGTGAGAAGCTTGTCTAACCACTCTTTATCTTTGTGGCTATAGCTAATGAAAATATGATCTCGCAGAGGATTAGTTATACTTCCTCCTACTGGTCTCTGCAGAGGAGTATTCGTCTTTCCTACCTCTTTTTCCAGCATGTTGAATTGTATATTGTTGAGATAAAAGGTAAATTGTGGATCTTCGACTACTAATGCTTGAAGTGTCGGATCAAAGAAGAGATGATGCTTGGATATCGGATATACCTCAGAAAGCTTGTCTATCCACCTTTCATCAATGAATCTTTCAATGCCTTCTGCAAGGTTCGGTTTCTGCTCTTTGAGACGAGCTAAGGAAACAAATCCATCACCACTAGCTGCTAAAGCCTCTAATAGCCTTAAACATGTTATATCTCTATACCCACCCATTGCAGTAAAACGCCTGGTTAGCTCTCCAAATTTCCTTGATAGATCGATTATCACATAGGATATAGCAGTGTCTATAGTACAATGAATTGTTCGCTTTTGCTCCTGCGTCTTGATTATTCTCTGCTTATAGCAGATGTTAAAGCAGAGAAACTGAGCAATATTGAGGCTTCCACTTGAAGCCGAGATAATCTCAGATTTTTGGGTCAGTTCAATATTTAATGCTTGTTCCCCTTGCTCGATCATACGAAGAATAAGCTCATCTTCCACTTTTCCCCATTTGAAGACATCTATCCGTGTCGCGATATCGAACGATATATCAACGAGCATTTGACCTGTCTGTGGTATTCCGACGATCACCAGTTTTTTCGATTCAGGTTCAGTATCCGCCAGATATTTTAAATAATCAACAATTTTCTTACTGGTTGCCGGGCTTAGTCGGTGAAAATCATCAATGATAACAGTCCCATTATGCCAGCTTACCAGTGTTTCTATGCTAGCTTGGTGTTCTTGCTCACGTGCGCTTAGTAGTAATACAGACGAATCTGCCGATAGAGGTTTTTCATGGGTTAATTCCTCAATAGCCTTTTTGAGGGCTGTTGTTTTTCCAACCCCTGATGGACCTTCTATAATTACGCCACGACCAGGTTGCGCTAAAGAGAGTTTCAGTAATCCAAAATCTTCACGTTCTACATATGTTATGTAGGGAAAGCCTGATTTCACAAACACGTCGAAAAGCTGGTGAGTGTCCTGTACAGGAAAAGGCGGTTCTGAATCTTTCCCTGATCGAGCCGATGAACCAGGGAACACGGGTGCTGTTTTTGGTTTGCTCCTCGTATTTCCAATCGAGGCAAGTAATTGAGCACGCGCTGAGAGTTTATCTAGTCCAACTAGATTAACGTATACAATTGATCCCAAAAAACCGCTAACATCACTAGGCTCAACAACCACAGGGATGAGTAATCCCTGGCTCCCTGTGGGATCACGTTGAAAGGTAGTAGTCCATTCCGATTGGGTAAAGGCAGAGGATAGGTACTCAGGCGAGATTATAGCAATAGTCCTTCTTGCCGTTTTAACCGCTGCGTTCATCTCACTGATGAAATTTCTTCCTGGAAGGAAGTCCCATACCTGAATGACTGTGGTATAACCTGCCTCTTCCAATTGCCAAGCAATCCATTCTGCCCAACTACGATCAGCTGCCGCATAACTAATGAAAAAATCCCTGAGAGTCTCTGCAGAAGGGATAGGTAATGTTGCTTTTTGGATGGACTCAAGGGCTTCTTTAATACCTTTGACAACCTCAAGAAATGCCTCATCTCGATTGCTCCATGAGGTGATAGGTTTACCCTCACTTGGCAGCATGGAGAGTTTCTCAAAGGGTGTATCGCCCAAATCCACGGGGCGCAACAGAATGGGAATGACCCGGGCTTCACCCGCTTCATGCCTCTGTACCGCCCGTTGTATCTCGACACTAAAGCAAAAATCCGACGCCAGAAAGCGAACGCTCAGAAGTAGCAGAATAACTGAGGCAGTATTAAGATGGCGATTAATAACCTCAGCCTCTTTCATGTCTGTATCGATTTGGTATCTATGCCAAGTAGAGACAAAACCTTGACGCTGCAATAGCTTCAGATGTTTCTCTAATTCTCTGCTCAACGGTTCGTCGGAGTGTGTGTAACAATAGAATATCTCTGGGGCTGAAGCTATGGCGCTTATCGTACTCACTTCTTTCTCTCAATCTGCGATGAAATTATTATAGCTAAAATATATCCTGTTTCTTCTTGCAATGCAAGAAACCCCTCTTCTGAGCCTGCGAACTGTACAACAATGAAGTTTCAACTACTAAAATACAATGAAACGGCAATGGCCCTATCTAAGAACTCTATAAAACTACTTACGCTCCTCGTTTTAATTCCTCTAACTCCTCTCTGAGTTTTCTGATCTCGTCTTCCTGCTCTTTGATCTTCTCTTTTTCCGGCTCCCAATGCGTGATCTTCTCTTCTACTGGTTTGATAATATCGTCTTGAAGAGAATCGATGAGATGAGAGATATCCTGGTAGCGAAAGGTGTCTAGTATCCAATGATATCTCTTGCGTAAATCTTGAAACATCGTATACTCGCGCCACGTCTCCACTTCTTTTCCATCTTTAAGTATGAGTTCATTGGAGATAATTGGTTTGATAGGTCTGATACATTGGGGAGCGATGGTTGCCATTTCATGCGGAGCGCTACTTGGATCAGTCAGGTCAATAATGATAAAGCGTGCAAGGTGGGCCAGAGTGCTTACTGTCTCCGTCAAATCCTGGCTTTTCGGTCGATCAAAGTCAAATACAACTGGTGAATAGTTATAGTTACGAAGTTCTTCCCGTAGGGCATTCAATACTGGTTTTCTTTCTGAAGTGAAACGGCCAAGAATTAAGACGACTTTCGAGGTGATAGTATCAATGACTTGTCGGATCTTTTGGTTATTGAGAAGAAGGTAGATAAATTGAGCAACTTCGAGATTGTCTACAGTAATAACAGGTGGTTGGTTTAAGGGAGTAATGACAAGGTTTCTTTGGGTAGTTTCTTTTAGATCTATATCCCAAATAGAAATTCCATAAACAGAACAATCTGTGAGTATTGCTTGTGATAAATTCGTCTTTATGAAAATTGCTCCTGTTAGGTCAGCTCGGCTGAGATTTGTTCTTGTGAAGTTCGTTTCTGTGAGAACTGCTTTGCACAAGCTCGCTCCTGTCAAATTAGCATCTGTTAGATTAGCCCAACTCAGATCAACACTATCGAGGTTAGCTCCTGATAGATTGGCTCCTGTCAAATTAGCTCCCCTGAATTTAGACTCAAATAAACGAGCATCTTGCAGATTGGCATTACAGAGGGTAGCTCTATCGAGGTAAGCAAGGTAGATAGATGCCTTTCTCAGATCTGCATTGCTAAAATCAGCCAAAAGTAGTGCAGAATGATTAAGATCAGCATCTACAAGGGTTGCATAACGAAAATCAGCTTGGGTGAGATTAGAACCCTGGATGTATGTACTACTAAGATTGGATTTGCGAAAATCAGTCGAGTAGTGGAATGCCCCACTGAGGTTCATTCCACTAAGATCGATTCCACTGAGATCAGGAGCTACTACACTCTTTTGTTTCTCCTCGATCTCCAATCGCCATTTATTCCACACCTCCACTCCCTGTTTCAAAATATCAACATGTCTCTGGTTTGCCATACGATCTCTATCTCCTTTACCAGAATAGACGAGCAAACAGAGCAAATTCCAAAACAGATTATCTTTCTATGGATTATCTTTATTGATTTCTTGTGATGAGTTTTGATCTTTTCAATTTCGTATTCCTGGTCATCCAGAAGAAAGAGCGATTTGATAATACGGCGTAGAAGAAATGCCAGTGCTGTTTCTTTTTATATTGGACCCGGCATATGAGTCCATTTTAAGCAAAGCGCTCAGATCCCTTGTTATATTCTTTTCGAAATTGCCTTATCTACTCGTCTATTTTATTAAGGGGGAAGCATATGGCAAATCAGGAACACTTAAACATTCTAGAGCAAGGCGCAAAAACATGGAACAGTTGGAGAAAGGATCATCCTAAGATAAAGCCAGATTTGAGGCGCATTAATCTAGGTGTTTTGGGTGGAGTAAACCAACACGAAGCAGAACTGAGGAGAGCAAGCAAAGCCACCATAAGATCTATAAATCTCAATAAATATGGTCTAAAAGGAATTAATCTCAGCAATGCGGATTTGAGAAATACTAATCTGTGGCAAGTGAATCTAAGTTATGCAGATCTGCGAGGAGCTAACCTTCAAGAGTCTTATTTACGAGATACAAATTTCTACAGAGCTAATTTGGAAGGGGCAAACCTCAGTCAATGTCTGCTTAGGTCCACCATATTTAACTCAGCTTTTTTAGATCATGCAGATTTTTCTAATGCAGAGATAAATCTCGCCAAATTCCACAACGTAGATTTAAGGACTGCAAAAGGTCTTACTAAGGGAACATTTCCTTACCAGCCAATTATTAATCTAGCAACAATCTTTCTTTCAAAAGGTATCATTCCTGAAAATTTTCTACGAGATGCAGACATTCCCGAAGCATTAATTGCCTATTCAAAATCTCTAGCTTCTCAGCAGTTTGATGAACAAGATAGTTTGTATCCTTCTAAAGAAAAACCTATAAAGCTTTTCTACTGTTATGCGAGAGAAGACGAAAGATTACGCAGGCAGTTGGAGAAACATTTGGCGCCACTAAAGCGAGAGGGATTAATAATGGAATGGTATGATCGTAAAATATCACCTGGAAAAGATTATCAAAGGGAAATCTTGCTTCAGATCGAGGCTTCTGATATTTTCTTGACTTTGATTTCCCCCGCCTTCATGAATTCGGATTACTGCAATAATATAGAACTTAGCAGAGCATTGGAGAAACACATCTCAGGCGAAATAAGAGTCGTACCAGTTATTTTACGTCCTGTAGATTGGACGCATACACGACTTGGAGAACTTCTCGCTCTCCCTCAAGATGCTCTCCCTGTTACTGAATGGAAGCCAAGAGATAAAGGTTTACAGGATGTAGCGAGAGGTATTCGTATGGTGGTAGAGGAGTTGCAGGAGATGAAAACAAAATTTTCTCCCGAAATCTCCGCGCTTGACGAAAAAAAGGGGGTTGAGCTTCTTTCTCTCGGTTCCGATACCGGTTATGATAATTATTATTGGGAAGCACTTGAAGCATTTAAACGAGCTGTTCATTTTAATCCCTATAATATGGATGCATGGTCAGGGATGGCTGAAGCATGGTTTTCTCTTAAAAGGTATCAAGATGCATTATTAGTTTGTGAACGAGTACTTCATATTCCAACTGAGACGCCACGCTACTGGAACACCTATAACATCAAAGCAGAAGCACTAGAAAGATTAGGAAAACACGAAGAAGCCAACCAGTTACGGGAAAAAATTAGTCAAATAGCATCAAAACGAAAGGATGAAGAAGAAGCTTAGAAAGAAAATCGGCTATAACTATAATTCTATTCTCTTCGAAATGCCAATGGGAGAAATATGAGACCATCTATACCAATCAGCAAACCCACCACGAATATAGCCTTATCTTTCTTCTATTGCTCTCGTAGCTTAAAATGTTGCGACCTTTTGCGACCTTTTTTCTGTCTAATAAAAAACAATAGGAGAACATTCCATTCTCAAATACTAGTTTTCTATACCATGCTCCGATGAGTCCTGACAAGATGGGGGCTGTCGAGCCCGGTTTGAAGCGCAAGAATCGGATAGTACTCTCACCGCTTTTACGGTATGCTTCGTTCATCAAGCAAGCGCGGCTCTTGTTTTGTAAAGATATAGAACACATGTCAGTATAAAGGACGGAAAATGTATATGCATACGGCGATCACACCTAAAATACTCTACTTTGGCACGCCGGTTGTCTTGATCAGTACTCGCAATGAAGATAGCTCGCCCAATCTGGCCCCGATGTCTTCAGTGTGGTGGTTGAACCAATCCTGCATGCTGGGGATGAGCGGTAGATCGAAGACGGTCGAAAATCTCTTGCGTGAAGGGCAGGGAGTACTTAACCTGCCCTCAGCGGACCTCGTTGGCGCGGTGGATCAGCTGGCGCTGACGACCGGACGCGATCCAGTTCCAGATTATAAAGAGAAGATAGGGTATCGCTATGAAGCAGATAAATTTGGCATTGCCGGACTGACGCCGCTACCTGCTGATCTGGTCAATGCGCCACTGGTTGCCGAATGCCCGATTCAACTGGAGGCGTATGTAAAGCAGGTCCATGCGTTTGATGAGGAGCATGGAACGATCAAGGCAATTGAGATGAGCATTGCGCGTGTGCATATTGATGAGTATCTACTTGTGCCAGGAACGGAGAACTATATCGATCCTGAGCGCTGGAACCCACTGATTATGAGCTTCTGTGAGTTTTTCGGTCTCAGCGGCAAGCTCCATCATTCGCGGCTGGAAGCTGCCTTCTATGGGTTGCCTCGCAATAGACAGGCTCAGGAGATCAAGGTATGAGCTAAAACTGTTCGTTCGATGATTTTCTCTTTTTCTTGCCGCCAATCAAAAATCAGGGCTGATACTGTCACTCTTTGAGGGTATACTTTATCTATCAAGAAGTTAAATAAACGAGCGCTATGATAGAGAAACATAAGGAGAGGGATATGAAACTGAACGATTTCCGCCTGCTGGTCAACGATTTCGCGGCATCCTTTCACTTCTGGCACGAGATTGTGGGTCTTTCTACGATATTTCGAGACGAGAACAACACATACGCAGAATTAGATGCTGGCAATGTGAAGTTGGAATTGCTTGACGCCTCCTATTTTGCCAGATCGATTGGTTCTGTCCACTCTGCGCCCGTGCAGGAAGGCTATCGGGGCGTCGTTGTGTTCGAGGTCGATGATCTGGAGGAAGCCTATGCAGATCTCGTCAAGCGTGGCGCTCCCTCCCTGGCCCAGCCGCACGATCACCCGGCGGGGTTTGCCCGCGTCGCCCTCTTGACGGCTCCTGATGGATACGTGCTTGAACTCTTCAAATCACGCGGCAACTTCCCACATTAAAAAGCAGAGGTGAGGGACATGAAAAATAGTGAGACCTATCCGATACTTGCATGTGAAACGCAGCGTGAGTGGGAAATGTGGCTTGAACAGTATCATAGCGAGTTCAGGGGAGCGTGGCTGAAGTTTGCGAAGAAAGCCAGCGGTCTTCCATCCATTACTTACGAAGAAGCGTTAGACGCAGCCCTCTGTTATGGATGGATTGACAGCCAGGCGGCTTCGTATGATGCACAGTACTGGCTGCGAAAGTTTACCCCGCGTGGCCCGAAAAGTAAATGGTCACAGATAAATCGTGGCAAAGTTGCAGTCTTGCAGGCCGCTGGCAAAATGCGCGCTGCGGGGATCAGGCAGGTCGAGTTGGCCCAGGCAGATGGACGATGGGAAGCTGCGTATGGCGGGCAGAAAAGGGCAAGCGTTCCAGACTGATACCCGGCGAACAAGCGATCTGAAAAGACGAATATCTTTGCGATATAAGAGTTATGTTTGAGAGAAGGTCCAGGCACAAAATGAATGGTTGCCTGGACCTTTTCTCTTGCAAACAATGTACCGCTGCAACAAAAAGAGAGCGTGTATCGTAATGTTAGGAAGTTGAGATAAAGAAGCTGAGTATTGACCATTCTTATAGTCTTTTCTCATCATCACCAGAATATAAAAGCAATGTTTCGGGTGCTTGTTAGAAGGGATTTGGAGCCTTCTGCGATACGCTACAATATGTGGAGTGGACCGATGTATAAAACTAGAGTGGTCGTTAGATGGAGCAGCCTGTGCGAAAGCTACAGCCGATAGAGATAGCTGAAGGGGCATTGATAGCGGATCTGGCCGTCATTTTTCAGTTAATGGCAATCTATATTCCCATCGTGGGCGATTTTTTTCGCATGCCTATTTTTGTGGTGTTTGCGATCCTGGTGTTACGGCGGAGCCTGTATGTTGGCATTATGACAATGTGCGTGACCTGGTTTATGCTCGGCGTCATTATCGGGCCGCAGTATCTGATAGCCCCTTCTCTTGAAATGATGGGAGGGCTATTTCTCGGTGTCACGATGAAGTATCATTGGCGCCATTCGCTGCTGCTGGTGGGAGCCGTCTCCTGTGGTGCTTTCACCCTCTATTGTCTGATTTTGTTGTTCACGATAGTCAGCGGCACCCCCGTAGATACTTTCGTCCATTCCTTGCAACAGCTTTATAATGGATTGATCTTTGTCGCCAATACGCTTGCAGTGCGAGTAGGCATTGGTCACTGGTGGCAGCAACAAATCTATCCTGTGATTACCGCTCTGGCTACCTGGGCATTGACCTACTGGTGGCTCTCGTTTTATTGCGTCCTCTGGGTGGCCTCCTGGTTTATGGTGCTGCCCATCTATAGCGTTACCAATTTCCTGATCCGCTTGCTCGGGTACGATGTACGTCCCTTCCCTGATGGCAAAGTGGGGTGGTGGTTGGAGCGCGGAAGGCGACGCATCGTCAAGCGAGCCATCAGGCGGCGGCTGGCGGCAGCGCGCAAGGCTAGCAAGCAGGAAGAGCAGCAAGAGGAACAGAAAGTCGAAGTATGAGTCCACTGCTTGATATACAAAATGTGATCTATGGCTATCCCGTCCCGACACGCCCACACGAGAATAGCCCCTCCATCCCTGTCCTGCGCGATCTCAGCCTTCAGATACAGGAGGGCGAGTACATTGTGCTGCTGGGACATAACGGCAGCGGCAAATCAACACTAGCCCGTCTTTGCAACGCGCTGCTCCTCCCTGATCGTGGACATGTGCTGGTGGATGGGCATGATACGCGCGATGCAGCCCAGGTACGTACTATTCGCGATTGCGTGGGGATGGTTTTTCAGAATCCCGACAATCAGTTGATTGCAACGGTGGTAGAGGATGATGTTGCCTGGTCGCTTGCCGTTCGTGGTTGGCCGAGAGCCATGATCAAAGAGCGGGTTGAGGCAGCGATGGCAGCTGTGGGCATTAGCCATTTGCGCGATCTGCCACCATCGAAGCTCTCCGGTGGTCAACGGCAGCGTGTGGCGCTGGCTGGCATCCTGGCTTTGCGTCCCCGCTGTATCATTACCGACGAAGCAACCTCGATGCTCGATCCTCTCTCTCGTCAGGAAATCACCGCGTTATTACATCAGTTGCATCAAGAGCAGAAGTTGACACTGATACAGATAACGCATCTCTTAGAAGAGGCAGCGCTGGCACAACGAGTGATTGTGATGGAGCAGGGACAGGTTATACTGGATGGACCTCCAGCAACAATCTTTCGTGATCTAGATCTGTTGCGCGATTTGAAGCTGGAGATTCCTGAGCCGCTGTTGCTAGCTGAGCGCTTGAGGCGCGCTGGCGTCCCTCTCTCGTCGAGAGCCATCACCCTGAGTGCTATTGCGGAGGAGTTAGCGCCTTGACCGATCCAATTATTCTCGCTTATCGTCTCTCTCATGTTTATCAAAACGGTTCCTTGCGCAGAGCCGCTTTAGAGGATATCAATCTGGAGATTCCGCGCGGCAGTTGCGTTGCGTTGATTGGCGTGACTGGATCGGGCAAAACCACGCTGATTCAGCATTTCAATGGGCTATTGCGTCCCACATCTGGCACGGTAGTTGTCGATGGCATTGATGTTGGGGTTGCGAAGGCCGATCTACAAGCGTTGCGCCAGCGCGTTGGTATGCTGTTTCAATTTCCAGAGACGCAGCTCTTCGAGCGAACCGTGTATGCTGATGTGGCGTTTGGACCTCAACGGATGAAGCTGAGCAGACGTGAAGTGCGCAAACGTGTCATAACCGCGCTAGAACAGGTTGGCCTGCCACATCATGAGTATGCCTGGCGCTCTCCCCTCGATCTCAGCGGAGGGCAGAAACGGCGTGTGGCACTGGCCGGCGTGCTGGCTATGTCTCCTTCGATTCTCATCCTTGACGAGCCAACAGTTGGACTCGATGCGGAGGCGCGTGCGGAGTTTTATGCCTATCTACGCCATATCCAACAAACGCAAGGCACAACTATTGTGCTGGTGACACATGATATGACTGAGGTAGCGATGCTGGCCGAGCTGCTCTTTGTTTTATATGATGGGCATCTGGTGATGCAGGGGACGCCGCGTTCCGTCTTTGCTCAGGTGGAACAATTGCGCGAATGGGGGCTGGCAGCTCCTCCATTGAGTCAATTGCTGCAATTGTTGCGTAAACGCGGCCTGACGATTCCTCTCACAACCTTTACATTGGATGAGGCTTTTGCTGCTTTGAGAACAGGTGAATATTAAATGTCGTATTCGCGCTTTTTACTGCGCATCCTTGCACATGCGCAGTAAAAAGCGCGAATACGACATTTAATCGAAAGATAGATATTATGCTGGGAAATATATCGCTGGGAACTTATTATCCGGGTAGTAGCTTGCTGCATCGTTTGCAAGCCAGGACGAAGCTCTTAGCGCTCTTTGGGATTGCGTTCTGGATGCTGGTGGCGCTGCGGCATCGCTGGCATTTCATCCCTTTTATTGTGGCGCTGGGACTGCTTTGCCTGGGTACGCTGCTCTCTGGTATCTCGCTGCGAGAAATGTGGCGGCGTGTACGCTTTCTGATCTTCCTGATCATCATCGGGTCACTGACGACTCCCTTTGCTCGCGGAGATGATCCTCGGGCGCTCTACACGATTGGGCCGCTTGTGACATCGTATGGGAGCGCGCAGAGTGTCTTGCTGGTATGCTGGGCTGTACTGTTTGCTTGCTTGATCGCCTCGCTGTTGCCTGTTGCTGCTCTGAGTTGGTTCAAGCGCAGAAGAGGACTGCTCATCCTGTTGCTTCTCGCAACTGTAGTCGGATTTCTGCTGGTCTACGGTCCTCCTCCTGCACAGCATTTCAACATCGGACCGTTGATCGTGACATATGGCGGTGTATGGCTTCTGGTGAGCGTTTCCGTCGCTTTATTCAGCCTCTTTGCCTTTTCGCTCTTGTTGACGATGACAACCTCTCCGATTGCGCTGGTGGAAGGATTGAAGATGTTATTATCGCCGCTACGCCGCTTAAAGCTCCCGGTTGATGACTTCGCGTTGATGGCGTTGCTTGCCCTGCGGTTTATCCCCAGCCTGCTCGAAGAAGTTGAGCATCTGGTCAAGGCGCAGATGGCTCGTGGGGCTGATCCAGGGCATGGGACAGTACGAGAGCGCTTGCAGAGCATGGCGATGTTATTCGTGCCCCTGATCCGCAGTGTGTTGCGCCGTGCGTCTGAGCTTGCAACGGCTCTGGAGGCGCGCGGCTACGATATCGAGGGCCAGCAAACGCCCCTGCACGAAGCGCCGTTGGGTTGGCGCGATTATACTGTACTGGTGTTTGTGGTCGCTGTCGCGGTTGGGACGCTGTTGCTCTAAGCATGAAGGTTTCTCAACCTGAGATGGGGACGCTCAGGTGAACCTTAATGATATCTTAACACGTTGTCAACCAGATCTTCTCCTTCGTATCTTAGTATTATGAGCGGGGAACGAATACACGCTTACAAATGCTCTGGGGGGAGCCGTAAGCGTTTCATTCATTAGAATGCATGCTTATTGGGGCATCCTGGGGGCGATGCCTTTTGTAATCACTTATTATACGGGTGCCCGTTCAGGGGATAAGAAACGAGAGACCGGTTCGCGAACTGGCTCTCGTTTCTTATTTGTAGTTCGCTAACTTTGTCGATAGGCCACTCGCAACGTTTCAGTGTCGCCAAGCAGCTCTACCCAGCGATCAACATCAGCCTCGCGTTGTGCCTGTAGCTGATCGAGTTGTTGACGTAGCGCCTCCGACGTGAGGACGCGCTCAGTGAGCAGGCTATAGAGGCTATTGATGAGATCAGAAAAGGCTCCAGGCACGCTGGTTGGCAACGTATCCAGCCGATCAGCATCGTAGACCTGGCGCGTTTCCAGCTTGTCCAGTTCATAGCGGAAGAGATGGGCGATGCGCCGCTCCGTACACTGAGCGAGATTGCCACAGATCACATCGAGAATTGGTCCCATTAATTGACGCGCCTGCTGAATAATCTCTTCGGGACGATCTTGCGACGAGACGAGGCGATACAACGAACTGACGGCGGGAGCATCTTTGGTTGGCGCGTATTTCTCTTCATTCAGCAATTCGGCCATACTGACGTAGAGGCAGATATCGCGTGCCTTGTCGCGAATACTCCGCTTCAACTTATTGTAATTTTTTGCGATCTCGTCCAGTTCGCCGCCAACCTCACCCAGTGAGATGCGCGTAATGTCCAGCGTACCATCAATTTCTTCTTTATAGGCGATAGGCATGAGAAAGGCTTCTGCCAGCGTACGGGCCGGTTCGTTCAGTTCGCGTTCCAGAGCAGCGCTAAAACTGAAGCGCAGTTCTTTAATCAGATTCCAGCCATCGATATCGACCCAGCGCCGTCCAATCTCCATCGCTGGCGAGTCACCCTGGATACGATTGTTGACCTTGATAAAGTGATCGAAGTGCCCCTGCATGATGCGCAGCTTGATGCGTTGGGCTGCTCGCTCGTGTGCCATGACCTGAGCATGATGGAAGGCATTGTTTTCGCTGCTAATGACGGCATCAAACTGCTTGAGCGCCTCGCCCCAGGCGATGTGCATCTCGCTGGTTCGCCTTTGCAGCAGCTCGAAACGGATTGCGCCGCGCTTGCTTTTGCGCAAATGCATCTCCTGTTGTAACTCGTCGAGGTCGCGGCTATGAATACCCTGTGTATTCAGATGTTCCCAGCAGAGATCTTCCAGATGTTGCAGCGCCATTGCAATCTGTGTCTCGGCCTGCCGGAGTTGCACTTCGTAGCGATTGCTGGTCAGGAAGCATTGTAAATCGTGCATCAGGCTGGGCAGTCCGCTGAAACGGAGCATCGCCTCGTGTTGCTTCACTGAGACCTTCTGGAAATCCTGCGCATTGGCGGTTTTCGGCAGCTTAGGATCGATTTGTAGCAGTTCTGGGTAGACGCTCAGCACGCGCCCGACGTAATCTCTGCCCTCTTGAAGGCGATCATCGTCCAGCGTTTGCTTTTCGGCTCCCAGCGTGGCAAAGAGCGCGTCGAGGCTGCGTAGTGGGTAAAAGAAATAGTCGTTGTTGGGTCCGTGACGGTGGAGGGTGCTGTAATTCGCCGGAAGATCTCGCAGCAAAGATCGCAGACTACCCAGCGCCTTTTCCATACTGGCGGCTGAGGTGATCTCATCCCAATGGGTGACGGCAAGAAAGACCATCTGAGCTGCGATTTCAGGAGAGCGATGCTGCAAGACTTTGTGCTTGACCTGCTCGAAGATGCGCTGCGTGCGGTCATCATCGCCAAAGCGGTTGTTGCCAATCACAAGGATGATGGCGTCAACATCGTTGAGTTCCTCGCGCAAGATCGCATCATGGCGAATTTGACCAGCTGAGCCTCCTGGCAGATCGACAAGAACGCTGCCTGGCGGCAACAATGAATGTGGTGTCGCATGGACGATGTACTCAACGAAATCTATAAGGCGAATGAGGTGCGGTTCCTTGCTGTCGCGCGCCGGTTCCTCAATGTAGCGGTTGCTGTCGTCTTTCCAGGCCTGCCGGGGAATGATCTCTATCAGCGGTTCTTCGCGTAGATAGCGATCTGCGTATGCTTCGCTGGCCTTGAGCAGGATAGACAGCTCGCCTGCCAGCATGTCGCGCTGACGGGAATTTCCAGCCTGTTGAATGCTTTGTTGCGTCTGTTTGAGAGCGTCCGCGAAGGCGGCACGCGTCAGGAAATGTACCCGCATTTCTTCTGGTTCGTTCTCGTTGCAGAGCCGGATGCGCGTCTTGACACCCGTGACAGCTCCACCAGCCATGCGGGGAAAGATATCGCGCCCAACCATCGCCGCAAGCAAAGTACTTTTTCCTGCGCCCGCATGCCCAATGACTTTGACCGTATATTCGCGGGTATAATCAAGTGCCTGAGCTGCTTCAGCCAGATGAAGGCGCAGCTTCAAGAGTTGTTGTGATTCGATATGTTGGAGCTGCGGACAGTCAAACAGTTCGGCGCAGGTGGATGCTCGCTGCAATTGTTTACGCCAGGAGCTCAACTTCTGGGCTTTGTCGGGCATATCTGCCGGGAAATATTGTTCCATTTTTGCGGCCTGTTCTTGCAACTGCTGCAAGGTCTGAAGGATCTCTGCTGGAGTCGCTGGTAGTGGTGGAGCTTCTTCTTGAATACTTATCTCTTCCTCCTCATCGTACCCCTCCTCATCCTCCTCGTATTCTTCTTCTTCGGTATCTTCCTGTGTGGTAAGCGAAGCCGCTAGATCCTGAAGTGTCTGGGCTGGTAACGGCGTTGTGAGTGGCGTTGGTGGGACGTTAGGAGCCGCTTTCCCATTCCCTGCTCTGAGACGTTTTCCACAAATATTGCACACTTCCGCGTCAATACGTACGATGTTATCGCATTGAGGGCAGACGGCAACCTGCTGTTTTTGTCTGATAAATTGCATGTGTGGACGTTTCCCCCTTTTCATTTGCGCACATGGGTAATTGAAGCGATGATAGCATATCTCGCTATTAAGAATCAATAGAATGTGACCTGCAATTTCTATATATCAGTTATTGTCTATGTGGAAATGCTCTTGTCCAATTGTAACTCTATTGATGGAATTAGAAATAGTAGTTGGGTCGCATCAAAATTCTGATGTGATCAGGCCATGTGCAATGGCGAAACGGACAAGCTGGGTGATATCCTGTAAGCCGAGCTTTTCCATCATATTTGCGCGATGAGCCTGAACGGTCTTGATGCTGATCACCAGTTGATTGGCGATTTCCTGGTTGGTGCGGCCCTCAGCTACCAGGATGAGGACTTCTCGTTCGCGTGGGGTGAGAACGTCGAGAGGCGTGTTGAGCGTTGAAGAGGACAGGGCAGGATTGGTGGGCATCTGGGGCGTGAGATAGGCGCGAATGAGCGCTCTGGCTAAACCGGGATAGAGGAAGGCTCCCCCGTGTGCAGTGGTGCGGACGGCCATACAGAGATCGGCAGGCGCGGCCTTCTTGACGATGTAGCCGGCGGCTCCCATGCGCAGAGATTGTAAAAAGTATTCTTCGCTTTCATGCATGGTCAGCATGAGTACCTGTATATTGGGATGTTGCATACGAATGTGCTGACAGGCCTCCATGCCGTCCATTTCTGCCATGCTAATATCCATCACGATGATATCTGGTTGTAGTTCTTGAGCCTGCTCTATTGCTTCTTTTCCTGTGCGTGCCTCCCCAACCACCTCGATATCTGGTTGTGCTGCGAGCAATAATTTCAAGCCCTGGCGTAAGATATCATGATCGTCGGCAAGGAGAACGCGAATCAGTTGAACAGTATTGGAGTCGCCAGACATGAATATTCCTCTCTTTTTATTTGAGCAAATGGTCCGTTGGTAGTGGCAAAATGACCTGAACCGTTGTACCCTGGCCCGGTCGCGATTGAATGCGCAATGTGCCTTTGAGTTGTGTTGCCCGTTCTCGCATCCCGATCTGCCCCGATCCTGTATATTGTTGCTTCGGTGCATACCCGCAGCCATCATCGTGAATGCGCAGGCTGATCTGTGATTGGTCGCGCTTTAGCTTGATCGAGGCATGTTGTGTGTGTGCATGGCGCGCGATATTGGTGAGGCTCTCCTGGGCAATGCGGAACAGCGCTGTTTCGTATGCGGGTGGCAGAAGATGTTTCGCCTCTGTCATCCCCTCGACGCTCAGATCGATGGTCAGATGCAGGTGTTGACGACTATCTTCTACCAGCCAGCGAAAGGCCGCCAGCAGCCCCAGATCGTCGAGAACGCTGGGACGCAGTTGTTGGGCCAGCACACGGATGTTTTCCAGCGTATGTTGTGTTAACTGCGCCAACTGCGTCAGTCCCGTTTCTAAGTGTTGGCGAGTATCGTCAGGCAGAGTAGTCTCTGGCAGCATCTGGATGCTCTGGCTTAAAACTTCGGCGTGGATCAGCAATGCGGTGAGATTCTGGCCCGTCTCGTCGTGCAGTTCCAGGGCCAGACGGCGGCGCTCGTCCTCCTGAGCTTGCAAAATCAGCATCGTCTGCTCGCGCCGTACTGCCTCCAATCGATCGAGCATATTATTGAAGCTTTGCGCTAAGGCACCAATTTCTGAATCTGTGGCCGTGATCTGTGCGCGAGCCTGTGTTGCTCCAGTGCTGACCTCACGCATGGTGGAGAGCAGACCGAAGAGTGGGCGAAAGCTGACGCGCAATAAAATGATATTGGTAAGCAGTGTAATCAATGTTGCCAGGACGATAAAGCTGGTGTCGATCAGATAATGATGGACCTCTAAATTATGGCTTGTGACCCATAATCCGGCCACAGCTTCGATAAGTAGCATGACAGTATTGACGAGGATCACCTTCTCAAAAAGCGAAAGGTGCCAGCGCTGAAAGAGGTTTTTGAAGAAACGAATAACTCTGCTCACGTCAGGATACACCTTTTCGCTGATCATCTCTGAACTGTCAACCTTCCTGATGTAGTGTAGCATGAGTGCGGCCAAAAACCAATCTGGCCCGGATTTCAAATGTTTTCATTCTGTGTGCGGATGTATCTATGTGACTTCGACGTAAAGGATTTGCTTTTGGGGGGCGAAGCCTTCGGCCTGGGTTTGAATGACGATTGCCCAGGGACCGGCCATATCCAGATGGAGCTTGACGGCATATTTACCGCTGCCTAATGCATTGACAGTGTGAGTGCTGGCCTGCATATCCATGTTCGTCATATATGCACTTGGCAGTACCTCTGCTCGCTCAACAGGGATGCCCTGCGGATCGGTCAGTTGGAGGTTTAATGAGGTCATTCCCCCCGCGATCAGGGTGTGACGATCCACATGTACCTGCAATTTTGCAGGTACATGTGGACGATGGAGTATTGCCAGCAGCAAGACGCTGATACATGTCAGGGTGAGCAAGCACCAGAAAAACGGACGTACGCGCATCGTTCTTTGCTCTTTGTTAACTACTACTTGCTGGTGATTTTATCTTCCGGTTTCGCTGACTCAGCGCTGGTTACGGGAGCGGGACGTGTTCGACCAAAGCCGAAGCCTGCGCCCAGACCAACGAGTAGCGCGATGATTCCGGTAATAACTGCGGGCACGACTGGCGAACTGCTCTGCGTTGCTGTTGCTGGCTGCGTAGATGGTGCGGCAGTCGGTTTCGCTTCAACTCCGGTAGTTGCGTTGCCGCCAGCAGGATTGACGGTGAACGTAAAGGCACCCTCAGCCGGATCATTATCGTCTGCTGAGACTGTTACCCAGCGTACCACATAAATGCCGCTGCCGGTCGCCTTGATGGGAACAGACATCTCTTTGGGATTGTTCAGCGGAATTTTTGCGTCACCCTGGCTAATCAGGTCGCCAGCAGGACTATAGACAAAAAGGTTGCTCTTTTTGGGATCGGGGTTCATATTTTCAGCTGTTGTTACCGATATGCTCGTCGGCGCTGTGGCAACGGTTTGACCCATGCCGGGCGTCGAGCTAATGACTTTGGCGTGCGCTGAGGCTGTTCCGACGGCGAAGACGAGCATAAGTCCCAGACTGAGCATGAGTGCGGTACTTACCGTCACGAAATGGCGTGTTTTTTGCATAAATATCCGACTAACTTTCTCCACTTTCTGAATGAAAAAGCGTTCAGAAAGTATATATCTCTTTTCTCTACTCTACAACAGGTAAACGACGATAAATGCCTGTGTCTTATAGCATATGCGGCAACGTTGGGGCTGTCTATTAGGAGAAATCCCTATTTTTTGCTGTAAGGTGGGATGTCTGCATAGGTATATTGCCCTGTTGAGTGCTTTGTCGTATTCTCTATTGTGAGGTAATTGTGATCTGTTATAATTGATGCTTTCCGATGCTGGTTAGATCTACATAATGCAGCTTATTTAAGCTAGACCCGTCCCCAGGGGAATTGTATAATGGAAATGCCAGCTTACGGTTTCGCTAAAAGCAATTGAGAAAGGAACGTGCAATGCAGGAAGAGCGTCGTAAAGAGGTATTAAAACGGCTTTCTTATATAGAGGGTCATGTAGCTGGTATTCGTAAGATGGTGGAAGAAGATAAGTATTGTGTGGATATCTTGCGGCAAACCTATGCAGTGCGTAAGTCATTGGAGAAATTGGAGAAGATAGTGCTGGAGGGGCATCTGCAAACATGTGTGCCGGAAGGGATTCGTGGCAATCGCGAGGAGGCTGTGATTCAAGAACTGGTCCAATTATATGATATCGCCGGAAATCGCTAATGGAAAGACGATTGCAATAGAGATGCGTGCTGTCAGGCCGGGTGGAGATACTCTCTATCTGGTCTTTTTCTTGTGCTGGTTGTTGTGCAAGCATTCGTCTGGTATCATCAATATTATGCTATTTGTGCTGAAGAAAAGGTGTATTGTGCCATGAGTGAAGAGTTTCGTTGCTGGTATCCTTTGCAGATCCGTTTTCGTGATCTTGATCCCCTGGCCCACGTCAATAATACAGTCTATTTTGTCTATTTTGAAGAGGCGAGAAGCTATTATTTTGATCAGTTGAAACCCTGGCTCAAGCAGTGGCCCTCCAGTCAGGAGCATCAGCTGGACGATGTGATTGAAGAGGATGCGTCGCCAAATCCACGCATCCAGACGGGGCCACGCGGCCATCACTATGGTATGTTGGTAAAAGAGACCACTTGCACCTACGAGCTACCATTAATCCGCTCTGATACTGCTGAGGTTGGTATGAAAGTGGTGCGCGTGGGCCGTTCAAGTTTCGTGATGGAGCATCAGATTCGTGATGTTCGCGATCATGAGCGCGTCTACGCCACTGGTCGCTCGGTGATGGTGTGGGCCAATTACTATCTTGGCAGATCGCATCCCATTCCGCCATCGTTGCGTTACGCCTTTGAACAGATGGAGGGGCGTACGTTTCCTCTTCCCACTGAAGCACATTGATTGGGTAGGGTGCATGATGCGCTATTTGATACTGATCAGGCATTCACAACCAGCTATCGAGCCAGAGATGGCTGGTCGCAAGTGGCACCTCTCCGCTGAGGGGCGCGCCCGATGTCGGCAGTTGGCGGAGCAGATCTCCAGCTATCAACCCTCTCCAATCGTATGCAGTACTGAACCAAAGGCCAGCGAAACCGCTGCACTACTCTCTGCTCAACTTGGAATTTCGTATAGTACGAATCACGATTTGCGTGAGCATGAGCGGGATACTGTGCCATATCTGGGCCAAGAGAAGTGGGAACGTGCCATCACTGAGTTCTTTACACGGCCTGATGAGTTAGTTTTGGGCAATGAGACGGCGACTCAGGCTTTGCAGCGCTTTGATCGTGCTGTACAAAAAATATTGCATCAGCATACTGAGGGGAATATCGCCATCGTTGCGCATGGAACGGTCATCACGCTTTTTTTAGCTCAACATGCCAGCATTGAGCCGTTACCATTCTGGCATGCGCTCACCTTGCCTGCTTTCTTTGTGGTATCCCTTCCTGATTATGTATTGATCAACGCTATAAAGGCGCTTGAGTAGCTCTTCAGTTTGTTTGCTTGCTTTTATGCTGAAGTGTGTCGCTGGTAAATCTGTTAAGTGGCAGTTTGTGGAAGCACTACTAATAACGTTGCGGGTATACTATCTGACTTGCAAAGCTGTTCAATAAATACCCGATTTTTTGTAGGAAAGGCATGTGGTATTTGCTGCTACTGTCTGATCTGCAATTGCGTTTGTGGTGGAAGAAATCCTCATCAATTCCAGAAATCCCTCTTGAAGATTTGTTGTCAAAGAGCGTCTCAGGCTCTTTTGTTGCCTTTTTATTAGACACCTATAAATAAATTTTTTTTGTAATTACATTGATAAATGATATAATTTTTGTAGAATATAAAATATTTTATTTCATTACTCTGCCGAAAAGAGATATTCTATATATTTTCCTTGTGTTGTAATATTTTATGGGTGGGTAATTCTGAAGTCTTATATATGGTGTATCTTTTAGCACAATCTATTCGTGTTCAGGAATGGATGATTCAAGGCTATTCCTGGATGATAGGTATTATTGCAACTATGTATTTATCGTGGGTTGGAATGCTTATCAAATAATAGCAATTTAAGAATGAGTTGATGTGTTGCCGTCAGGCCATGATATTAACGCGGTCTCTTTGTAGTGCTACTGGCTAGTGTTTTCTTCTTTCTTTTGCGAGAAAGAAAGAGAGGAACGTATGAGAATTGCACATATTGCTCCGCCCTGGATTTCTATACCTCCCTCAAATTATGGAGGAACCGAGATAGTTTTGTATAACTTGATAGAGGAGCAGGTTGCCCGGGGTCACAAAGTTACTTTGCTGGCTCCTGGGGATGCGCGAACGTCTGCTCAACTGGTCTCTTTTTTTCCAAAATCGTTGATTGAAGCGGAAGTTCCCTGGGCTGCGCACCTCAAGGCGTACTTCCATTTTTATAAGGCGGTTGAGTACGTAAAGGAACATTCCTTTGATATCCTGCATACCCATCTGTCCTCTGCTGCCGATATGTACCTGTTTCCCCTCACTGCCCATTTGACGACGCCCCACGTGATGACGCTGCATAGCCGCTTCCCTTTTGACCGCGTTGGTTCATGGACCGGCGATGCAGATCGAGATTATATGGAATGGGCTACCTCAGTGCCGATGGTGGCTATTAGTGAGGCTGCACGTGATGAAGCTCCGTTCGGTCTGAATTTTATCGGTGTGGTTCATCATGGCTTACCGATGCAGAGGCTTCGACCAATGCAGGAGCAGCCGGAAAATTTTTTTGTCTGGCTTGGCCGCATTGTGCCTGATAAGGGGCCGCATCTGGCGATCCAGGCGGCAAAGAAAGCGGGCGTTCCTCTTGTACTGGCAGGTATTATTGATTGCTATGTTCCAGAGGCAATGGAGTATTTTGAACATACGATCAAGCCAGAGATTGATGGGCAACAGATTACTTACATTGGCCCGGTCAATATGGAGCAGAAGATTCAACTGCTCAGTCGGGCGCGTGCTTTTCTCAATCCTATTCGGTGGGAGGAGCCTTTTGGCATGGTGATGATCGAGGCAATGGCGCTGGGATGCCCTGTAATTACCTTCCCAAGTGGTGCTGCGCCCGAGATTGTGGTTCATCGTAAGAGCGGTTTTTTCGCCCACAATGTAGACGAGATGGCACATTTCATTTGCAAAATTGATACATTGAACCGTGCCACTGTACGTGCGCACGCCGAGCAGCATTTTTCGGCTCGTGTGATGGCTGAGAAATACACTGCCCTGTATCATAAGGTGATGCTCAAGCAGCATTGCCCTCAGCCTGCTACCTCGACGCCGCTGATTACGCCGGCTCCGCTTAGAATAAACGACCCTGCTCAACGATTGGTGTATCCGCCTTCGCAAACTGCCACGACTGGGGCGGAAGCGGAATCTGTTTCCTGATCTGTTGATAAAATTGGACGCAGATTGCGGGTGAATGCTCTTCATATGGGCAGTGGCAAAAAACATACAGGGTGCGGCCCTGTTGATGCCACTGCCCCAGTTGCGTGGCCCATTCCTGGAGAAATGGCCCGTTGACGGTCGGGTCTGGATGCCCGATATAGCGGAGAAAGGTGAAGTCTGTCGTCGCGACCGGATGCAGTGGCAAGGCTGGTTTGCGTTCCCTCCCCAGCAACTCGCGCTGCTCTTTGGCGGTGCCTGTTTGCAGTGGGCGAATATCCATCATCACACGTGCCACGTTGTATGTGCTGAGTAGATTGTTTAGCGCGTCTTCCTGAGGTGCTTGAAAGAAATCCGCGTGTCGTACTTCCACAGCCAGTTGCAGATCGTCGGGCCAGCTATCCAGAAATGCCTGGAGTCGGGGCAGGTGAGCCGGTGTGAACGCGGGTGGGAGTTGCATGAAGATCGGGCCGCAGCGGGTTCCTAGCCCTCGCATGCGCTGTACAAACAGATCGATTGTCTGCTTCGGCGCATCTAATGCCGGGGCATGGCTGATGTCACGCAAGACTTTGGGACAGAAGCGAAAGGTTTCCGGCGTTTCTTGCACCCAGCGGGCGACAGTTTCTGTGGCTGGGAGACTGTAAAAAGTTGTGTTGCCTTCGACACTGCTGAACTTCCTGCTGTAGAGGCGAAGAAACGCGTTCGCCGGAGTGCGTGGTGGAAAGAAGTCTCCCACCCATGCTTTATATCCCCACATTGGACAGCCAAGGTAGAGCATTGCGGTGTTGTCCTTTCATGCGCTGCAAAGCCGTTTGAACGATCTCAGACCACCATAATAGCGCGTGAAGCACATTCCTGCAAATCTTCTTGCGCGCGATACCGTTCAGTACTTTCGTCGCTTTTGTCCCAATCGATTTGATCTCACCAGTTCCTTTTATTGGAAATCAGGGATGGTTCGCAGGTTTATTTTTCGACAAGAAAGATATAGCACTATCTGGCTGGCTCTGATTGTGAGCTATAGTTCCAGGAAAGTATAGCGATCACTAGCAAGCTAGGATTTCTCTTTCCGGTTTCGTGAGGGGGTAATGACGAACCTCACTGGATGGACTACCAGGGATGCAAGCACCCCCTTACCATCCTCTACACCCTCCACTTTCGAGAAAGCATCAGGTGCTACTTTGCGTATGATGTTGCCTGATCCGTTACAATCAGCGTTGATGAGGCGTCCATCGGATGCGCGGTACAGCCCACGCTTGACGCGCTTGCCGGAAAAGCGGTGCTTTTCATTGGGCTTGTTCGGGTCACGTACTGGCAACGGGTCCAGGTCGAGCAAACTGGCTTTTGATGTATAGGATTCTTCCGTGAGCTTGACGGCGAGACCAACCAGTTCCGCTTTGTAGGTCAGCATGGCGATGAAACGAGCATGTGGGATTTGCACGAAATGTTGATTGGTACGTTTGCCCATGTTGCTGTTTTGCTTCCATCCATCATTTTTTCCGATGCACAACACGCCGATGCCCTCTTTGACCAACAGATCAATAATCCTCTTACTGGCTCTGAGCACAAAGCCAAGACGATACAGGTACGAGATGGGGGAATATCCTACATGGCGACTCATACGTAGTTCACGCTGATGCATCTTGCCTGATAACTCTCGTGAGCAAGGTAGCTTCGGTCACAAGTTTCAGGGAAGGGCTAAAAGGTGAGATAAAAGTCCATTTTGGCTATATTTGTCCATATTTTTTAAAAATGTTGCTATACTGAACTGTATCTATCATTTCAGTACAAATTGTAGTCGTGAGGTGCATGTATGGTGCCTGCCGTTGTTACAGCATTGTCATTTGCTGTAATGCTGCTAGTTATTGCCAGTTTTATTTGGGGAGCATGGCGGGCGTATCAACGCTACAAGCGTATAGTGGCAACACAGTCACGCTTGCCAGCTCATCCTCTTGATCGTCATGTGACAGCTATTTTGAATATGCAGGATGGCCAGGTAGTGAGCGTTGAGTCGCCACCACCGCTTCAGGGATTTTCATTACCTGCTTCCTGGTATCGCCGCCGTCGCACCCTTGTTTCGCTTGGACTCATCTGTATGGTGCTGCTGGCCCTCTCTGTACAGAGCGGATTGGCGGGAGAGACCTTTCATTCTATTACAAAGAGCGTGGAGACGACGATCCTCAGCTATAATAAACCTGCTGATGTCAATACCCCTGCACGTCCTTTGCCTCAGACGGCAAGCATGCTGGTGGTGCGTGTGGATTCGGCTGCTACGAATCAGTATTATAGCGAAACTCAGCGCCAATCCTGGATGTATTCATCTTGCTCCGGCATCGCTATGGAGACGGTCATGAATGCATATGGCCGCCATCTCATTGCCGCCGATGTGTTGCAGGTGGAGAGCGATCTGGGGGTCTGGAACGTGCAGCTTGGTCTGTTGCGCGAGGGTGGCATTGCGTTGACCGCCGCGCATTTTGGCTTTGATACCAGTTCTGGTCACAACCGCACATTGCAAGAGGTCATTGACACAGCCAATAAGGGTGCTCCGGTCATTGTCAGCGTGCGCGATAGCTATTATTATCCCAATGGACATATTTTTGTGATACGCGGTGGCGACGACCAGTATGTCTATATTGCTGATTCATCGTTGGCCAACTTCCAGCGCATGACCCATCCTATGTTTGTTGGTATGTGGCAGGGCTTCAGTGCGGTATTGACGCCGCGAACTAATTAATAAGCAACGAAAAGCTCGATCTTACAGTCTTTGCATAGTGTATTGTAAGATCGAGCTTTTTTGTTTCTGGCAATTACTGAAAGTTTTAAATGTGTATCCTTCTATTTAAGGTGGGAAAAGGCAGGCCAACGGCGTTGTTAGCGCGCTGATTGGATTTTCGTGATGATCTCTTGATGGAGTTCTTTGGTGCAGGCAGCGATCAGTGAGAAGCCTTCCGTCAGGTTGGTGATCGGGCGGAGTGGTTTTCCCTGGGGATCACTGATGATCCCGCCAGCTTCTAGCACGATGCTTGCCGATGCTAAGAAAGATTCTCCGGTAAGAATGTCCCCCACATCGATGTAGGCGTCATAGGTTCCGCTGGCAACGTAAACGCTGTCGATGGCAGAACTACCCATGCGCCGCACATATTCGATGCCTGGTGATCCTGAGAGCAGTGTTCGCGTTAATTTGGAATCTCTGCCATCCAGGTTGATCCCTGCAAGACAATGCTTCAGACTTTTCACATCGCTTACCTGGCAACGGCGGCCGTTGCGGAAAGCTCCCCCTCCGCGCTGGGCCTGATAGACAATACCGCTAAAGAGTTCTCCCACCAGCGCCCACTGTACGTTTTCTGGCAGTACTGGACTGTCAATGGGTAATACCGCGAGCGCTATGCCAGCGGTCATAATGCCTCTAGCTACATTGGTTGATCCGTCAATAGGATCGACTACTATGCGATAGGTGGGTGATGAGCTGGTGCTGAATGTTGCTCGTTCTTCTGTAATGACTTCAAACCCGTAGCCGCTCTCTTCCAGCCCTCGCACAATGATATCTTCAGCATCTCTATCGAACTGCATCGTTGTGTGTCGGGGCGATTGAGCGTATATTTGTTTGCGGTCATAACGTTCAGACTGGGTGTAAACGCGTACCTGTCGAAATAATTGTTCCAGTAGTTCTAGCATGGTTGCCCTTTTGCCTGTCTTCCTGGCATGTTTACGCCTGTTTTTTCGTCGTCATTGATTCACTATGATTGTATCACGAGCGTCTTTCCTCCTGCATCTAAGAACTGTTCTATTATACAACGCGATATGCAAAGCGCTCTTGTCGAGCTTGCATGTAGCCAGGAGGTCATGATTGTCATTCTTTGACTATCAACTGCTGAATGCGAAAAGGTCGCTGCAATCCCGCTGTTTGCAAGCGTTGGCTGGTGGTTGTGATTGCCAGTTCGCTTTTATCGCCTGCGATCCAGCGCCGACCAGTCCGTTCCGCGACCAGCGGTGTAACGCCGCTGCCACAAAAGCAATCCAGCACCAGATCATCCTCTTCGGAGGAGGCGAGGATGATGCGTTCGAGCAGGGCTTCGGGTTTTTGGGTGGCGTATCCTGTGCGTTCCGGGTCTTTTTGGTGCAGGTGGCTGATATCGCTCCAGACATCGCTGAGCGCCATCAATGTATCCTCATCATAGGTATAGATGCGTCCTGCTGAACGGATGCTCCAGGTAACCTTGCCATCTTGTCCCACTTCTTTGCGCATGTGGTTGCGTTTTTGCGCGCCTCGCCGCTCTCCCACTCTCTCGCTGTGAAAGCAATACTGGCTCGATTTAGTATAGAGTAAGATAGTATCGTGTTTGCGTGCATAATGCTTTTGCGAGCGTCCACCAGATTGATAGTGCCAGATGATTTCATTTTTAAATCCGGCCCCCATATCGGTTGCGTGTTTTCTAAAGATTTCATCAAGCAATAGTTTTGCGTAGTGGGTAGCGCGCCAATCCAGGTGGATATACAGGCTACCAGTCGGCGTCAGCAATGTGTGTAACTGAAGGAATGTTTCGTACAACCATTGCAGATAGCTATCCAGATCGTTATTCCAGAGATCTTTATAGGCGAGATGGGGACCGCTATTAAACGTTTTCCCCGTCATAAAGGGAGGATCAACGTAGATCAGATGAATGGAGGAGGCAAATGTAGGAAGGAGCGCGGCGAGTACGCCTTTTTTGTCACCCCAGAGCAAATGGTTCGTCCAATGATCGTTGGGAGCTATATTGTTGTCTGGGCGATGTTCTGCTTGAAGAAGCCATTCATAGTGAGCTTCTGTGCCGTCCTCCTGCGTTGCCTGGCCAGGCTCATGTTTATTTCTCCAGGTTAGCTCTGCCATAGCAACGTTTCCTCTTTTTCGTTGGCTTGTTGTTCGCGTTCAACTATAACACAAAAGCGCCCCCTGCGTTAAGTAGTTCAGTTGCTCATAGATATAAGGGGTTAGCCTGAACGAAACAAACTTCGATCCAGGTTAACCCCTTATATCTATGAGCGGCTATTACAAATGCATTCTAAACGTGCTCAGGTTCGCAACGCCTGTTGGGCATCTGCTGGTGGTGTCAATGTTGTTTCGATGGTGGGCTGTGCCTCGCCTGCTGCAACGATGCGTGCAAGCAAGCGTTCACGCAGGGTTGCGGCAATCTCGAAATGCGACTTTTTCCCAATCAGATTCGAGAGTTCATAGGGGTCAGCTTCCAGATCGAAAAGGGAACTTTCTACATAATGGTCTGAAGAGGAGTCCCGCCAGCCGTCTTTTTCTGGCGCGACGACTGCGTATTTCCACCGCTTTGTGCGGATCGCACGCCCGACCTGCGACTCGCTGATCTGAATAAAGACCTCTTGCTGCCAATCTTCTTTTTGTCCCTGAAGCAATGGCAGGATGGAGTATCCCTGCATCTCTGTGGGAACAGAGAGACCAGCGGCATCAAGCAGTGTTGGCGCCCAATCAATCAGGCTGACCAGTTCAGTAACGCGACCCCTGCTTGTGAAGCCGGGACCGTATAAGGCGGCCAATGTACGAATTGAACTTTCATGACACGAGCGCTTATATTCGCTGTTACGGGTTTTGAAGTGGTTGCCATGATCGGAAGTGAAGAGGATGATAGTTTTTTCATCCAGTTGCAGGCTCTTGAGCGCGTCTAGCAGGCGGCCAAAGGCTTCATCCAGGCGTTTGACCTGTCCATAGTATCCGGCGATGTGTTGATATGTTGAGCCACCTAGTGCGGCTAGATCAGGTGGCACCCACGCGCCAGTATAACGTTCTTGATAGCCATCGGGTGCCGGGAAATAATCCTGCTGATTTTGCTGGTGCGGCTCTAATTGTGAGAGGAACAGGTAGAATGGTTTGTGCCGGTGTGCATCGATATAGCGAATCGCCGCATCTGTCAGGGCATCGACGCGATATCCTGGCAACTTGACCGCCCGATTCTCGTTGTCGTAGACCACCGTATCGTAGGGTCTGGAGGTGTGTTCAAGCCCGTTTGCTGCCAGCCAGTATTCATATCCTCCGCGCTGTTCTTCGCGAACCGGCTCGCTATCTGCCAGGTGCCATTTCCCGATATAGCCTGTATCATAGCCTGCTTCACGGAAATAGTGTCCCAGCGTGTGAGCAGAAGCAGGGAGCGCAATCTTATTGTGAAAGCAGCCTGTTGTAGTGGCATGGAGGCCCGTTTGCAGGATTGAGCGTGCGGGACCGCAGACCGGTTGAGGCGTAAATGAATAGTAGATGTGCGTTCCGCTCTGGGCCATCCGATCAAAGTTCGGAGTGAGATCCAGAGGATTGCCATGCAGCTTCGATGTATCCCAGCGCTGCTGATCCGTGAAGAAGACGATAACATTTGGATGTTCTACAGCTGTTTTAACCATCTCGTGTTTCCTTTGCTAGATACTGTTGCTTGAGTATATCCATCAGGTGAGTTTTCAATGCTTGCAACCGTTTATTTCATGCCCGAGAGAACCAGCCCTCGAACGAAATAGCGCTGCGTACACAGAAATATGATCAGCATCGGGATAAAGAGGAATACTGCTCCGGCAGCCGTGTATTGCCATTGTGTGTAGTATTCTTGATTGAATAGTGTAAGCCCTATCGTCATTGTGCGCATCTCGTTACTGTTCACGATGATCAGCGGCCACAGTAACTCATCCCAGTGAAAGAGAAAGGTGAAAAGCCCCAATGTTGCCAGAGCCGGTCTGACCTGTGGCAGAATGATGCGCCAGTAGATGCCAAACTCTGAGCAGCCATCGATGCGGGCAGCGTCGATCAGTTCATAGGGAAGAGGGCGAATAAATTGTCGCATTAAGAAGATACCATAGGCGCTCATCATGAATGGGACGATCAATCCTTGATAAGAGTTGAGCCAATCAAGATTGGCCATCAGCAGATAGAGCGGGATCATACGCACAAAAAAGGGGATCATTAATGTGCCAAGTATGATCAAAAAGATGGCCCTCTTGAGTGGAAAGCGAAATTTCGCGAAGACATAGCCCGCCAGCGGATCAAAGAACAGGTGCGAGAGCGTAACGGCACCTGCTACGATTGCGCTGTTGAGAAAAAAGCGTGCAAATGGTGCGATCTGCCAGATCTCAAGATAATTTTGGAACTGCGGCACAGCGGGCCAGAGGACTGGTGTGCTGGCAAGTACCTCTGTGTCGGTTTGCAGAGAGAGCGAAAGCATATAGAGCAGCGGCAACAGCGCCAGTGCTGCAAAGAGAATGAGAACCGCATAGCTCACGCTGATACCAGCAATCTGTATTCCTGTTTTTTTGCTCATTATCCTTCCTCAATATTCGATATCGTTGCCACCGATGCGCAACTGTAGTGTCGTTAGGAGTAAGATGGCGAGAAACATAAGAAATGTCAGTGCCGACGCGTAAGCGATATTGTTCTCGTTAAAGGCGACGTTGAAGACGTGATAGACATAGAGCCGCGTGGCTTCTGCTGGCCCTCCCTGCGTGATGATCAATGCCTCGCTAAAAGCTTGCAGGCTGCTGATGACACTGATAATCGAGACAAACAGCGTTGTGGGAGCAAGCAGCGGGAGGGTGATATGGCGAAAACGTTGCCAGTGCGTTGCTCCATCGACGCTTGCCGCTTCAGCATATTCTGGCGGAATGCCCTGAAGTCCGGCCAGAAACAGGATCATAGTATACCCCACGCCGTGCCAGACCATGATCACTATCAGGACAGGTAGCGCTGCCTGATAGTTGGAGAGCCAATCCTGGGGAGGAAGCCCCAGGATTGCAAATACACGGTTGAGAATGCCGGTTGCAGGGTCCAATATGTTGCGCCACATCAACCCGACGATCACCCCTGATGTAATATAGGGTGTCAGCAGGCAGGCGCGCAAGATTACCCGTCCTCGTAATGGTTGATCCAGCAGGATTGCCAGGCCCAGCCCAATAATGATGCTAAGAACCGTGACTCCCAGCGCGAAGAGACCAGTTACTTTGAAGGAGTTCAGGACGCGTGGGTCTTGAAACGCCTGGATGTAGTTTTGTAGCCCGGCGAAAACACCACTGTCATTGTTTTGCAAGCTGCTCCATAGCTCTACACCAATTGGATAAAAGAAGAAAATGCAGAAATAGACAAATGCCGGGAATAAAAAGAGATAGGCGATGAGTGCCTGACGGCTCGCTAATCCCATACGTACCATGCGTACGGCACCCGCCTGATCCCGTGTTGCGATCAGACTCACAAGTTCCCCCTTTCGACGCTACATTAGCTTACGATTGTAAGGCTTTATTGCCTGCTGCGACGAAATCTTTTAGTGCCTGCGATGCAGAGACATTGCGATAGATGACATCCTGATAGGCTTTATCTAAGAGATCCGCAATGGCACCAGATTTGCCTGTAAGATCAAGCTGGGCGGACGCTGATTGTGCATAGTTCAGCCCTTCGGCGAAGGGGGCGATGCGATCTAATCCCTTGATCTCTGGATGTGTTCCCCAGGATTTGCGCGGCATCGTCAGACTAGCCTCTTTCGCTACTGCAACCTCAACATCAAGAGTAGTCAGGCGTTTGACCAGTTCCCAGGCCATATCAGGATTTTTTGCATCCTTTGGGATCATCAGGCTTGTTCCGCCAGTGTTGGTGGTCTGGACCTTTTTCTTTAAGGCTTGAGAGATGTTCCAATTGATATTGGGGCTGCTGGTCTGGATTGTCTTGATGTCCCAGGGTCCGGTGAGAATAAACGCAACCTTGCCAGCGGAAAAGAGTTGTTGTGGTCCCTGACTCGAGTTCACGACCGGCGGTAAAGGCGAGTATTTGTATTTGTGAATAATATCTGACTGGAACTGGAGCGCCTCGTAAGCAGCATCGTTATCCATTGGGATACTGTTGCTAGTCGGATCGTAGTATTTGACCTCATTTTGCAGGAACCAGGGCCACGCATTGGCGGATTGTTTGTTGAGTCCGACGCCATACACCCCGTCGTGCGTGAGTTCTTTTGCCATTGTCAGGAACTCATCCCAAGTTGTGGGTGCCTGTTTAATGCCCACTTTATCGAACATATCCTGATTATAGATGCAGAGAACGCAGGTCAAATGAAGTTGAATGCCGTAGACCTGCCCGTTGATCCTGTTGCGCTCAACTGCATAAGTTTGCCAATCGTTGGGATAGCCTATGCTCTTACCATCTGTATTTACATACTGTTGAAGAGACAACAGCTTGCCTGCGCGTGAGAATTCCTGAACCCAGCCACCGGGTTCTTCGACGAGATCGGGGACGCTATGCGAGGTAAAGTTTGCCAGCAATTTTGTACGCATGTCGGCCCACTGATACGGTTCCATCTCGACTTTCCAGCCTGGGTGATCCTCCTCGAATTTATTGACCACCTTTTTATAGGCGTTATACATATGACCGGTACTCCAGTAGACCCTAAGAGTTTTGGTAGATGATGAGCTACCACAGGCTGAAAGAATGGTGGGCATGGCTATGCCCGCTGTAGCAAGCTTGCCGCCCAGTTTGATCATCTCGCGACGACTGATTGATCGCTTAGAGGGGACTTCTGTAATGTCTGTTGTTGTAATGTTCTCTGACATGATAAACCTCTCCGGCATGGAATCAGGCGGAGGCGCGTAAAATGAGTTGCCATTGCAACTGATAGACGCGTCCTTCCTGTTCAGGATTCGCCAGGCGACTGAAGAGAAGGTCGGCAATGGCTGTAAAATCGAGATCGGCAGGTCCAACGGTGGTGATTGGCGGATCGGTGATTTCTCCCTCTGGAATGTTGCCAGCACCGATTAGCGCCAGATCTTCAGGGATACGTAGACCTATGCTGTGCGCCGCCCAGATAGCGCTGACCGCAGCAATATCCGAAGCTGCAAAAATAGCACTCGGCGGTTCTTGCAATCGAAGCAGATCCAGGGCGCTCTGATAGGCGTCGTTACGCGTTGTTGCTCCTGCGCAAATAAGTCGCTCGTCAATAGCGATATTGTGATCTTTGAGCGCCTGTAAATAGCTGGTAAAACGGTCATAGTGTTCCAGTCTGCTCGGTAAATTTTCAAAATGGCCCAGAAAAGCGATCCGGCGATGTCCCTTGCATAAGAGATAGCTGACTGCCTCATAGCATGTCTCAGCTTCCGTTGTCTGCACGACATCAAAGCCTTCTGCTGTGACGTGATTGCGCTGGACGACGAGCGGTAAGCCTGCCTGCACCAGCTCGGCAAAGTCTTCTTCTGCCCAGGTGCCATGCACGATAATTGCTCCATCTGCCAACCGGCGTTTGAGCTGGTTGAGCATATGTCGTTCGCGCTCCGGCGTATCAACCACAGAGATCATTACGGTGTAGCCATGTTGATCAGCGACCCGCTGGATATCTCTGATTAAGACATCGTTGACCGGCACGCCTATTCGGGGCAGAATCAAACTGACGCGTTCGGTGCGTTGCAAGCGCAGGCTACGTCCTATCTGATTGGGGACATAGCCAAGCGTGGTGACGGCATCCAGTACGCGCTGACGCGTTTCTGCGCTGATAGTGTTGCTTCTCTGGCGTCTTCCGTTCAAAACATATGAGACGGTCGCTGCCGATACTCCTGCTAACCTGGCGACATCCTTTGTCGTTGGTAGCGTTCTTCTACTCATGGTGTCCAAGCCACTCTCTCTTCAACCTGGTTAATCGATTCACCTACCCGACTATACCATGTATAACAATTCATGTCAATAATTTATAATAACCATATTAATTAGTTATTGTTTGTCGCCAGGCGACATTTTTTGTTGCTGGCCCAAATCTCCCATGTTACGATATTCTTTCTTTGAGGGTCGTTGATATATGATGAAGTAAGATGAACAATAATCTACCATTTTCAGTAGCGCCATATCGACATATGGCATATGCTGGTTGAGGCTGGAATTTGAGGTGAATATTTGTTGATAGATAGACGATTTTCTCCCGTATTGCTCTCTGTCCTGCTTGCTCTGTTGGGCCTGCTTTCTGCATGTGGATCATCCAGAGTGGGCACCGTTCCGCGTGGAACGCCTGATACTGGCAATGGGACTCCTGCGATCCTTTCAACGGCAACTTCAGTTGTTGTGCCTTCGGCCGCCGCCGGGACGATGGGCAAAACGTATGCCTTCATACGCAAGGATCAACTCTGGGTCGCGCTCAACGGTGCCACTGCTGTTCAGATGACGAATTTTAATTATGAGCAGGCTCCCAATGTCTTCTGGCAGCGTCCTCTCTGGTCGCCGGGTGATCGCTATCTGGCGCTGGTGATGAACGCCAGTCCCGCCGGTTTAGGTGGTGGTGGCTGTCCCGGACCCGATTTTGGGGCCAGTGGATCGCTCTATGTCATGGATGTAGCCACAAAGCAGTTTACAGCTGTGACTTTTCCGGCCATACAGAAGAATGTGCCAGTCAGCGGTGCGCCCCAGAATAGCAGCTGGGAATATGTATTTTGGGAGGACTCAATGCACTTGCTGGCGTGGTACAATGGCGTTGCGGGAAACGTAGGTAATACTGTGGGTTTGTACCGCTATGATGTCGCGGCAGGGAAGCTATCGCTTGTTCTCCCTTTGCGCACGCTCGGCGTTACGACGCTGACTGATCCTCAAAAAGGGATGCCACTCATGCTCTCTATGCGTTATAGCAAAGGGCAACTTTTTTATCAGGTCGTCGTACATCCTTTTGAACAGAAAAGTCAGTTGGTGATTTATCGTCATTCCATCGCACAATCCACTGCACAGAGCAGCAAGGTGTTCGATATGGGCAGCGAGGCGTGGTGTAACGACTCTGGCAGCGCGTACATGAGGCCGGGCTGGGATGTTTCGCCGGATGGTGCGCTGCTGGTAGCACAGCATATTCTGACTGGCGATGCCAATGCGGGCAAGAGTGCTGTGCAGGTTCATCGTCTTGATGATGGATCAGAGGCGCCTTTGTTTGCCCAGATGTCCCCTGATCTGCTCGCTCATGACCTTGCGTTGTCATGGGGGCCAGATAGCCAGACGGTGGTTGCGACTGAAAACCATCCGCTCTTGCAGAAGGGGCCGTCTGTGGCATCTCTCGCCGATCCAACGGCGATGCAGCAATATAGTCTTGCCTTGAGTGGGCAGGTCATCTGGCGCTCTGATAGCTCTGCTTTTGCTTTGCAGCAGGTGGATATGACAGATACCACTGGTATTTCTACAGTCTATGTGTTTCTCGTGGGTGATACACATGGGTATACATTGTTAACCAACGCCCATGAATTCGCTTGGGGATAAAGATAAGATGTCGTATGTACTCTGGACGCTGCTGAGCCTGATTTCATATGTTGGTGGTTTGATTATTGTCATCAAGGTCACGCCTAAATTGCAGACTCGCTCTTTTGACGAGGGGCTGTTCATGGGTTGGGCGATCCTTGATATTGTTGGGGCACTGCTGGCCTTTGGTGCGGTGTTTATCACACTTGCCGTGTTTAACGGCGCTTTTGCTATCCGTGTGCTGGATTTCTTGCTACTGATCGGGATTCTGATTATAGCGGCTCGTCTGGCGTATCAAAGCCTCAGTTCGCGCGCGTTAGCTGGTTCCGTCCCTGTGTCGCGCGTGCTGGTGGGAGGTTATGGCATTTTTCTCATGCTGGCCTCCTTCTTCTGCATTACGCAATTGTTTGTGACGAAATAACCGTAATCGAGCGATTTATCGCGGAAAATTGGAAGACTGCGGTAAATCGCTCGATTACGACATTTAAAATCACAAAACTCAGTATTAAACGAAATGTTCAAACCATTCGAGGCTGCGGCGCAAACGATCTACACGTTGCTGGGGCTGACCCACCTGGGGCCAATCCATCAGGTGGCTTGCGGAGGGATAGCTCACCAACTCAACTGTGCGTTTGCGCTTACGTAGCGCGACAAACAGTTGCATGGATTCGCTTGTGGGACAGCGCAGGTCGCTCTCGCCGTGCAACAACAATAACGGCGTGGTGATAGTATCTACAAAGGTCAATGGAGAGCGTTGTTGCTGTAGGGTTTCGTTGTCCATTGACAGATGAAACCAGATGGTCTGATCTGAGAGCAGCCCGGCAGTGACGATGGAACTGATCCCGTTGCGGCTCACAGCTGCTTTGAAGAAACTGGTCTGAGTGATCGCCCAGTTAGTCATATAGCCGCCATAGCTGATGCCACCGATGCCGACGCGTTTTTCGTCGATGGCTTCATGGGCAATGACATGCGCGACGCCTGCCATGAGATCGTGAAAGTCTTTGCCGCCCCAATCGTTGAGTATCCTGCGACAAAACTCCTCGCCATAACCAGCGCTGCCCCGGATATTGGGTGCCAGCACCGCATAACCTCGTCCCGCCAGTACCTGGAACTCGTGGATATAGGCGTCTCCCCAGGCTAGCGAGGGACCTCCATGTGGTGTGACGATCAATGGCGCTCTTGTGTTTTCAGCTAATGGTGGCAGGTAGAGAAAGCCCTCGATCTCCAGTCCGTCCGCACCTTGCCAGGTAATGCGTTTCGGACGAACCACCTGTCGTCCTCGCAGTAAGGTATCGTTGACTTTTGTTAGCTTGCGGAGATTCTGGCCGTTGCTGTCCATGCCCCAGATATCGCCCGGCGTAAACCAATCGGCGCGGACCAGGGCAACGCTCTGCCCATTATTGCTGATCTGAGCGCTGATATAACGTCCGTTGCCGCTGGTAATCTGCGTGCGGGTGTTCTGTTCCAGATCCAACCGGTGGAGGTGCAACTGGCCGCGTTCTTGTACTGGCACCAGGAGCGCTTTGCTGTCTGGATACCATTGTGGGCGGGCGAGATATTCTTCTCGTAGCTCATCGATGATCCAGGCCTGACAGGTCAATTGCTCGGCACCAGTCACGGCGGGATGGCCGATGCCACCTCCACCCGGAGAGACGATCCAGGGGGCAATATTGCTGGTTTCGGTCTGATCTGCGGTGTAGAGGTAGGCGATTTTTTGTCCATCGGGGGACCACGAGGGCATCTGAGCCAGCCCATCTTCGGGCGTCAGGCGGCGCAATTGTCCGGTGGCGACGGTCAGCACCCATAGCGCCATGCTCACGCTTAAATCTGGATCGGGACGGCGATTAGCGGCAAAGACTATTTCCTGACCATCGGGCGACCAGCACGATTGGAGCAGATCGACCGGCTCGGATGTGAGACGAATGGCTTCTCCTTCTAATGGTAGGAGCCAGAGTTGCTGGTGGCGTGCATATTTATAGCCGTCACCATCCCAATGTGCATCGATGCGGGTATAGATGTTCGCAGCGTTATTTGGTTGACTGTCGCTCTGATCGTCGCCGGGTTTCCAAAGACTATGGGCCAGGAGCATGGCTCCATCGGGTCGCCAGCTATACGCGCTTACACCCTGGGTCAGCGAACTCAACTGACGCGCCTCGCCGCCCCTCAATGACAAAAGAAAAATCTGAGCCGTCCCGGTGCGGTCGCTAACGAAGGCCAGCGTTCGTCCATCGGGCGACCAGCGTGGTTGCGAGTCGTGATACTCTCCGCCGGTAATCTGCCAGGGAGATGCATTTTTCCCACCAGCACTGTTGACGAGCCAGATCGCGCTACTGGTAATATTCTCTTCGGCATGGCATTGCAGGACGGTGAATGCGATCAGGCTGCCATCCGGCGAAATTTGTGGGTCGCCGGCAATTTGTAGCGCGAGAAGATCCTCGATGCTCATATATGGGAGCGCTGATGGTGATGGATGCGCCACGATGGTTTTGTTCTCGCTGGCTGGTTGAGCTGGAACTGCGGTTTCCGGTTTATCTTCAATTGCTGGTTGTTCGATTGTCGTCGCAGCCTCGCTAGCCGGACTTGCGCTATCTTCTACCGGAGCTTCCAGCGCTGCTTCCTGTTCTGGTATGGCAGGGGGATGTACTTCAGTTTGCTCGTCGATGGAATCTGTTGTGGTGTTGTTCGTAGACCCTGTTGGAGCGTTATCTGTTGTATCGGCGTTATCTGTTTCTTGCGCTGGGAGGTCTTGTGAGGCGGGAGGGGTGGCAGAGGCTTGATTGTTTTCTGCCGGGATAATTGAGTGTGGCGTTGGCATATCTTTATGATCTTCCATTCGCAGTCTCCTATATATGTTGAATACTACTTCTGGATCGTGTGACACGTCGTTAGTATACACCCCTTTGGCGCTTTTGCCACCGTTCGGCAATATGTGCGCGATGCCCGGTTCTGTTAGCCAGGAACATAGGAGCAACGGGACAACATATGCTATGATTGGGGTAGGCTTATTCTATTCTACGAGCAACCTGGCGAAGTGTTGCGGACGCTGTTCTATTTACTGCCCATAGGGAGCGAACTGTGATTATACGCGATATTATGACAACCCAATTGGTGACGGTGGCTCCTGATGATACGTTGGCTCGTGCGATAAGTCTATTTCGCCAGCACCATTTTCACCATTTGCCTGTAGCGCGAAGCGTCTCCGTACGAGATCCTCAACCTGACGACCAGGAGAGGCGCAAGGTGCAGCGTGTGCTGGCGGGAGTGCTGACCTCCCAGGATATCGATCTTCAAGCAGCTCTTGCCCGCCAGAACCCAGCCGCAGCAGGACAACAGTCCTGGCAGGAGCGCCTCGTTGCGGAAGTAATGCATCGCGGCCTTATCCGCGTCACACCAACCACCAGCGTTGCCGCCGCAGCCCAGATCCTGGTTGAGCGTAATTTAACGTATTTGCCGGTCGTTGAATATGCAGCGGAACAGGAACCGGCCCTCGCTGAACAGCAAGCAATTCTTGTGGGGCTGGTCACTCGTAGCGATTTATTGATGGCACTATCACGCGCGATGGGCGCTTTTGAACCCGGTATGCAACTGAATCTGGCTCTCCCTCTCGGCGATATGTCGTTTCTTGCTCGTACCCTCTTGCTGGCCGCCGAACTGCATATCTCCGTTCGCAGCATTCTGGCCGTGCCGGTGGATGATGGCGTACCACGTGTGGCAACTCTGCGTCTGGGGACGATTAATCCCGCGCCCTTGTTGATGCGCCTGCAAAAAGAGGGGATTCAGTATTCTTTTGGCAATGCGCTGGTTGAGGGAGAATAATTATGTCTGTTTCGCAAGTGTCACATGGCGTACGTATCGCGTTCGATCCTGCCGAACTGTGCTATAATTTTGGCCCTGAACATCCTTTGCAGCCTGCTCGCGTCGAGGCACTGCTCGATCTCCTGACCAAAAGCAGCCTGTGGAAGCCTGATGAGCCACAAACGCGGTTAGCTGTGCGCACAGCCACTCTCGATGAGCTAAAGCTAGCTCATACCGCCGATTATATCGAGGCCGTACAGCGCTTGAGTATCCCTGCAATAGAGGAGACCAGTCAGGAGCGCGCACGACTGGCACTACATTATGGCTTTGATGGGGGTGATACGCCAGCGGTGCCCGATATGCATGAGGTTTGCGCGACGATTGCCGGGGGAACGCTGGTGGCAATGAGCGCAGTGATGGGACTGCCGGAAGGTGGTTCTTTTGCTGACAATGAGCGGCCTTTGCATGTCTTCCATCCATCCGGTGGGTTGCACCACGCCTGGGCCGAGCGCGCATCGGGCTTTTGTATCTATAACGATGCGGCAGTGGCTATCGCGCACGTGTTGCGAGCAACAGAAGCGAAAGTGCTCTATATCGATTTTGATGCTCATCACGGCGATGGCGTTCAGCGAGCATTTTATGATGAGCCGCGCGTTATGACCATCTCTCTGCACGAAACGGGACGCTATCTCTTTCCCGGCACTGGCGATGTGGTGGAAACGGGCAATGGTGGTGCTCGTGGGTATGCCGTGAATGTGCCGCTGGAGCCGTTTACCGAGGATGATTCGTATATCGAGATTATGAATGCGCTGCTCACGCCATTGATCACGTCTTTTGCTCCCGACGTGCTGATTACGCAGCATGGTTGCGACACACATGCCTATGATCCATTGACGCACCTCAGCCTCACGACGCGTGGTATCCTGGCACAGATTAAAACAGCTCATGAATTGGCACATACCTATTGTGGTGGGCGCTGGGTGGCGCTTGGTGGGGGTGGTTATGATTTGTATCGTGTGGTACCGCGAGCCTGGAGCCTGGTGTGGGCTGAGATGTCTGAACAGGCGGTGCCAGAAGCGTTGCCGCCTGCTTGGATTGAGCGCTGGCTTCCCGCGTGGCAGGCAGGACAGGAGCATGAAGAGACGGCACAGATGTTGATGGGGAAGGCGTCTGCCGCGACCGGCTTCCCCACGACCTTTCTAGATCGTGCGGCAGACTTTCCCCCACAGCCTCGCCGCTGGTCTATCAGCACTACTAATCGGCACACAGCGGCTCTGGTGCGTCATCTCGTCGTGCCACCTCCGGTGCGTCAGGCATTCCCTTCGCCTCGCCATCGCTCGCCGCTTGCGGGACTTTTCGATCTCTTGCATCTCAATCGCGATGCAACCACCGCGCCATCGCGGACCAGAACGCTGCAAACGGAGCGCGGCCCCATCCTGATGCGCGATTTTTCGCCTCCATCTCTGATTGAACGCTTGCGACCGGATAGTGGCCTGAAGACATTCGCTCGACTTCCTGAGCGCGAACATCAGTTGCTGCTCACCATCGCAAAAAATCCTGATTGCGCGCTGACGGTGGCCCATACAACGATGGGTGAGATCGTGGGCGAGGTGACGATTGCTCCTGCCGATGAATGGTGGGAGGGCATTGAGAACCTGTACGAAGTGGCTATTGAGGTGAGTGCTTCGTGGCGCGGCCTGGGGATCGCTCGGAATATGCTCTCTTTCGCGCTTGAACTGGACGCGCTGGAGGATATGATCCTCTTTGCGATTGGTCTCTCCTGGCATTGGGATACCGAGGGGCTGGGAATATCTGTCTATCGCTACCGAGAATTGCTGGCTCATCTGTTTGGGACACTAGGCTTTGCGGAATATCCAACAACGGAGCCAAATGTTAGCATGGAACCATTCAATGTCCTGCTGGCCCGAATTGGTAAACGTGTTGATCAACGAGTTGCGAACCAGTTCCTCAGCCGCTTGCTTAGCTCTCCTAACCTCGCGATCCTATAGGCGAAAATGACGACAAGCGCAAGGCATTGTGGGCGACAAGCGCAAGGCATTGTCGCTACTGGACATTTTCTCCAAACTTTCTTATTATGTAGATAAGGACGAGATAAGAATGCTTGGAGAAATGAAACTCTCTTCTTATCTTATTCGTGCTAATTCCAGAGGTTGTAACAGGTATTCTAAAATATAAAGGGAACCGCGATGAAGGATTTATCCCAGCCATTCTTTGCTAATGACGATGATGACGATCTTTCACCAATGGATGATATCGATCAACTGTTTTTGCAGTTAGAGGTGGTTCAACCCCCTCCATCTCTGGTGAATACGATTCTGGCTTCAGTTGCTCGCCTGCCGCGCCATGAGTTCTTAGCGGACGTGACGGAAACCAGCGAATTGGAGCGGGAGATCGATGGTCTGGTCGTGCGCAATACACATTTGCAGCCCTCTTGAGGTTCCCTGGACCTGATAGATAAAAAGAGAGAGGCATCAATCGCCCGTATAGACCGGGTGGCTGATGCCTCTCTCTTTTCTAGCGTTGCATGCGTGGAGGGCGCAAGCACATCACTGCTGATTTTACCTGCCTGCTAGGAAGCGATCTGGTCGGTGAGCTTCCCTGTAGTGACAAGCCAACGGACGAATTCCATGCGCCGATGAGCCATTGCAGCCTGCTGCTTCTCTTTTTCTGCGTAATACCTGCGTAGTCTGCTCAGTTGGTCCATCTCGGTTTCGGCGAACCCGCTCTTACGTAACATTTCGCGATCATCTTTGCGGTCCATATGGAACCTCCTTTTTGGCTGATAATGACACAATTATTGAGGTGCTATCATCAACATGCGCTTGACACGCTTGAGAAGTGTCTGCATAGGATACGGTTTGGGCAGATGATCCAGGGTAATCCTGCTCTCGCCTCGGCTACGGATATACTGTCTCACTGCCGTTGTAGCGCTGGTTGTCACCAGAACGGGTATGCTGGCCGTAGTTCTCAACATTTGTAAGACCTCCCAGCCCTTGATACTGCCCGGTAATTCAAGATCCAACACTACAAGATCGGGAATGGCGCTACGAAGTGCGGTGATGGCGAGTTCTCCACTATGTACGGTGACGACGATGTAGCCATGAGCCGTTAAAATCTCAGATTCCAGGGTTGCCAACGTGGGATCATCTTCGACCACCAGGATGCGTTGTATCGTTCTGCTTGTCCCTTCCGGGATTTCTTGAGTCGGGTGTTGAGACACATGTATTTCATGCGCTGCACCCTGTAACAAACTCATATCGCCGTTGCCCGGCCCCGTGTCCACAGCTTCTTGCTCGTGCATGTCCGAAAACCTGCTTCTGCTATGCGTTCTTAACATTATGCTGTGTGAATGTGCCGCCGGTGCGACGGATACGGTGAGCAGTGGTCTTTTCCACCCTTTCACCTCTGCCAATAGTATACCTGACCTTCGGTGATAATCGCGTGAAGATTTGCGCCCTCATGTGAAAAGCGTGTGAATTTCTGTTTTTTGTTGCGAATTCATCGCTTCCTTGCTTCATAGCTATCCTATACGGCGTCGAGGTCGGGGGGAGGAACGTAGTAGCCAACGCCCAGTTCATTATGCAGGAAGCGTGGTTGGGATGGGTCCGGCTCCAACTTGCGGCGCAGATGGCGGATGAAGGTACGCAGATAGGTGTTTTCTCCGCTGTAGTCTGGTCCCCAGACTTTTTGCAGTAGTTCGCGATGGGTTAACACTTTGCCAGCATTTTTGGTCAGCTCACACAAAAGATCATATTCTGTAGGTGTGAGATGGACTTCCTGGCCCCCTGAACGGACATTGCGGCGAGCGAAATCGACAACCAGCCCGTTCTCTCCTCCTGTGCGATAAGTTGGGCGCTGAGCCTCGCTGCCCGTTGCGCTGCTGCGTAGTCGCGCCGTCTCTTCTGCTCGACGCAAGGCGACACGAACACGCGCGAGTAGCTCATTTAAGCTAAACGGCTTGGTCAGATAGTCGTCGGCTCCCTGGTCCAGCGCTTTGATTTTCACCGGCTCTTCATCATGGGCGGAGAGAACGATGACGGGCGCGCCGCTCCATTCGCGCAGGCGTCTCAAGAAGGTCAGTCCATCCAGTGACGGCAGCGAGAGGTCAAGCAGCACCAACTGTGGTTGGAAGATGGCGGCAAGGTCGATGGCCTGCGCTCCATCGCGAACAGCCTGTACGTAGAAACCTCGCGCCTTCAATTGTGCGAGCAAGAAGGTGCGCATTTGCGGGTCGTCTTCCACGCAAAGGATACGTACCTTTTTATCCGTTGTGGTCATCGTCTAATCCTCTAACTGGCTCTGATGTTATTGGCGTTGCTTCTCTGTCACGTTGATGCTTTTTCCGGCCCCTCTCTTCGGTATAGATCGGGAGGGTGAAAGAGAAGCTCGCTCCCTGCCCTGGGCTGCTCTTGAGCATGAACTGGCTGCCATGTGCCTCAACGATTCCCCGGCTGATGTAGAGTCCCAATCCGGTTGCGGGACTCCAACGAGCTGTGCCTCGTCTCCTCTCTACCGCTGGCTGTCCGGGCCGATCCAGCGCGGGGCGATTCAATGCAGCGAATGTGCTGAAGCGCATAAAGACCTCTTTTTGTTGTTCCTCCGTCATGCCCGGCCCCCGGTCTGTCACGCTTAATGTGACGCCTGTTGGAGTCTTTCCATCTGGCTCGAAGACGGTTCGGGCCTCCAACAGGACGCTGTCGCCTTCTGGCGCGTATCGAAATGCATTACTCAGTAAGTTCGTCAACACGTTTATAATCAGTTCGTAGTCACCCAGCACTGCTGGTAGGTGCGGCGAACTCTCAATTTGCAACTCGCGCTGCGAAGATGAGATGAGCGCCTCCAGGCGGTCTTGTAGGTCTTCAAGCATTTCTGGTATGATAATCGCCTCGTGTTCCAGTCTGAGTGCGCCAGCCTCGACTCGTGAGGCATCCAGAAAGTGGTTGACCATGCCCACGAGCCGATCTACCTGTTCGTCGGCTGTTTGTAAGAAATCATATTGCTCTTCTACCGACCATTGCAGATCGCGGGCGAGCAGGGCGCTGAGATGAGCGCGAATGTTGGCCAGAGGAGTTTTGAGTTCGTGAGCCATTGTGGTAAAAAAGTCTTCACGCGCCCTCTCCAACGTCTTCATCGTGGTAATGTCGTGCAAGACTAATACCGCGCTACTGACTGTCCCGCCAGCTGTGCGCACGGGAGCAGCATTGGCGAGCAAATGAAGCGTCTGACCGTCTGTTGTGAGAGCCTGCATCTCTGCTTCGCTGGCCTCTCCATTTTTGAGCGCACGATAGAGTGGCCGTTCTTCATATGGGACGTGCGCGCCGGATATGCCGTAGAGTGGGATGGCGCTAAAAATCGTTTCGCTATTGAGGCCAATATAGCGTTGTATCGCCCCATCTTGATGATCTTGAGCTTCCTCTCCCGGCGCACCCATGCGACAGAGCAAATGGGCCGCATGCTCGTTGATGATGGAGATTGTATTGTCCTCAGCATTGACCAGAATGACGCCCGATGGGAGCCGTTCGAGGAGCAAGGCCAGGCGAGCATTCGTCAATTCTTGCTCGGCCCTCGTTTGTTGGAGCGCCTCGTTCCGTTGGGCCAGCTCTGCGGTTCGGGCAATCACCTGTGCCTCGATACGTTCGCGAGCCGCTACCTCTTCTGTAACATCATGATAGACGATGATGAATGCGAAGATATCCCCAAAATCATCGCGGATAGGCGTGTAGGAGCAGCGCAGTGTGGAGGCCTGTCCATGCGTGCTGATGATCTTGAATTCGTCGATCTGCCCCTCTAACGCTCGTCGTTCAAGCTCGATTGCCAGATCAGGAACGTGCATAAAGTCTGCCAGCAGGATGGTGCCGCTTTGTGCCAGCGCTTGAGCAATGGGTTTGCCGATAATGTCATCGGTCCAGCCAAAGAGCTGGCGGGCGGCGTGATTGGCATCGGCCACGCGCCAGCGCGGATCATAGATAACAACCCCGTCGGGGATGGCCTGCATCATATTCTCTTTTTGATGGGCCTGCCTACTGGCTGCACGCGCCCAGCGATCCACGCTACGGAAGAGGCGCGCGTTATGGATCGCCAGCCCTGCCTGAAGCGTGAAACGTTCCAGCAAGCGTACTTCCTCCGCTGGATAGCCGCGCGTTCTGCGATGATAGACCTCGATGGTGCCCAAAACAGCTTGCTTGTGAGTCGTCTCCTGAGCAGCATCTTTCACCGCTCGCTGATCCACTGCATGATATGGTTCAAAAATGGGAACGCAGAGCACGGAGCCGGGACGTGTGGACTTGCCCTCATCATCGAGCAAGGGCAGGTCGATCTCGGGTGCCAGCCGCGTATCGGTGATGATCAGGGCGTGCCCTGCTTGTTCGGCGCGTCCCAGCAGTGTCCGTTCTGTGACCGGTGGATGCCAGTCTTGCGTCCACAGCCCCTTATACGCGACGATTCTTGCGCTCCGGGCGGGTTCGGCTGGCAGTTGTTGCGGCTCTTCATAGCCAGGGATATGCGCGTCTGTACTTGGCTGGTCGGCCAGGATCACGGCACAACGCGTAGCTCCTACCATTTCTTGAATCGCCTGTAAGATGCGATCTAATACCTGGGGGAGCGCTGTTGGGCTGGAGATAACCGCCGATATATGATGAATAGCGTTCTGGTATATGCGGGCGCGGACCGTTTCGGTGACATCTTCTATTGTGATTAGCAATGCCGGGCCGTTTGCGCGCTCTTCCTGGCTGTGCGCGAGAGGAGGCAGCGCCGGAATGCGCTCAATGGCAACGCGCCAGTAGGTGCGGCCTCTAGATTGCAGAAAACCTTCATAGGGTACTTCGGCATGCTCGATGCGCTCTCCAGTGGCGGCGACGTGTTCCAGTATAGGACGGGCAACCTTGAGAACAGGAGGCGAGATCATATTGTCCACGTTGTATCCAATCACGTCCTGATAGCTCCAGGGTTCCTCCAGGAGTGATTTCAGATAAGGGTTGATGTACCGAATACGCAAATCGCTGGCATCGAGCATGGCGATGCCGATAGAGACATGTTCAAAGACGTATTCGGGCTGCACGACCTGTCCGGGCTGCATAACCATATGTTTCTAGATACTCTCTGGTATATTGCATTTCGGCTGCCGGATTCTTGAGAGATCTGGTAGCGGTCTTGCGCTGACAAATAACGCGAATGATGGATGGGATAGTTGTGTTCACCCTCAATTATACTGTTTTTTTGGTTCCTTGTCTTTGTGCAAATGTTATATTTGTTTCCGACGCGCGATTCTGCTATTATGGAGACCGATCACCACCTATAATGATGTGTTGAATGATGCGTTCAACGCCGACGAAATGAGGATTGCTTTTATGGATCTGCGTGGTAAGCGTGTTCTGGTGATGGGGTTGGGCCTGCAAGGGTCGGGTATGGCAGCGGCCCGTTATGCAGCCCAGCAGGGTGCCAGTGTGCGCGTAACAGATATGAAGTTGCCCGATGTGCTGGCTCCCAGCGTACAGGCTCTCTCCGGGCTACCGATAGAGTTTGTGCTGGGACAACATCGCGAGGAAGATTTTATCTGGGCCGATGTTGTTATTCGTAATCCTGGCGTTCCTCGCTCCTCTCCGTATCTCTTGCTTGCTCAGGAGCATGGGGCGCGCATAGAGATGGAGATCGCTCTCTTCTTCCTGGCCTGTCCCGGCAAGATTATTGGTATCACCGGGACTCGTGGCAAAACGACCACCTCCACGCTCATTTACGAGATATTGCGCGCTCACGGTGGCTCTCCCGTTGTGCTGGGCGGCAACGTGGCTGGCGTGGAGACGCTCTCCCTGCTCCCTCAGATTACGGAGGAGACGCTCGTTGTGTTAGAACTGTCGAGCTGGCAACTTGAGGGACTTGCTCCCCATGCAATCAGCCCTGCCGTCGCTGTGATGACCAACGTTTATCCCGATCATCTCAATACATATCGCGATATAGAGGAATATGCGGAGGCGAAGGCGAACATTTTTCGTTTTCAGTCGTCTCAGGGGTTGGCGATCTTCAACTATGACAATCCCTGGACGCGCCGTTTTGGTGAGGAGGCTCCGGGTCAGGTCTGGTTTACCAGTATCGAGCGTGACGGCAGCTTTGCTCGCACATCCCTTACAGGTGGTGACCTTCGTGTTGATCCCTTCCGTTTTACCGACACGCCTTTAAAGGGCCGTCACAACCTTGAGAATATTCTGCTCGCCACCACCACTGCGCGCCTGCTTGGTATCCCTGACGAGAGCATCGCCCAAACGGTGCGCCGGTTCGAGGGTGTCGCGCATCGTTTGCACGAGTTTCGTGTGCGCGACGGGGTGCATTTCATCAATGATAGCACCAGTACAACTCCTGTGGCGGGTCGCGTTGGCATTGAGGCGTTTGCGGGCAAGAATATTGTGCTGCTGGCGGGAGGCAATACCAAGCATTTGCCGTTAGAACGCTGGCCTGAGGCGATTGTGCGCTATTGTCGCGACGTGGTCTTGCTTGCTGGTTCTGGCACCGATGAACTGGTGCCAGCTTTGCAGGAGGAGGCGCAACGGCAGGAAGTGAGCAATCCTGTGCGGGGAGTGTTTTCAGATTTTAAAGAGGCGCTCAATGTCACCGTTGCCCTGACGCGACCCGGTGATATCTTGCTCTTCTCTCCCGGCTTTACTAGTTTCGGCATGTTCCTCAATGAGTTTGATCGCGGCGACCAGTTTGTTGCGTATGTGCAGGCACTCTAACGAGCGATACTACATATATCGTATTTGCGCGCTTTATCGCACTTGTAGTGTACAGAAGATAGTCACGATAAGGCGCGCAAATACGGATCATGCAAATATTGCTATCAAAAAAACATATTTACCATGCAAGCATAATATTTTGTGTATCACCTTCTGCCTGTTGAAACGTGTCTATCTTGTTATTCCAGATATTCTACCGGATGCAGGCGCGTTTTGATGGCGGCCAATTCTTCTGTCGTGGGCAAATCTTCCCAGAGAGGGGCGATATAGCCTTCTTCCTCCAGATAGAGAAGGATGCGTAGAGCGCTGCGTTCGGCCAACTCTGTTTCCGTATCGATGCATAGTTCAGCCTTTGCAGGCTCCTGATACAGACTATCTTTCACAAAGATCTCGCTCTCCTTTTGATGCAGACGACGGCGGCGTTGTGACAACGAGCAATTGAGGTACACCTCGATAAAATGCTCAATGTGTTCACGCGCATGGCTACGAGCTGCCTCGAAAGGGGAGACGGAAGTTGTGATCGTGATGACGCCGTTGCGTGCCAGAATCGCGCAGAGATAGGTGACGAAGGCATCATAGCCCGGAATATGGCTCCGATCCCCCTTGATGGTTTCGTCGATGTGCAATTCGCGTTGGAGCCAGTAGGAGAGTGTGCTGCTATCGATGATCTCGACTTTATAGCCACGCAGGGCCAGCGCATTCTGGAGCAGAGTTGCGAGGGTACTTTTGCCGGTTCCATGCAGGCCAGTAAACCAGAGGGTGAAGCCGAGATAATTGCTTGCAGAGATCATTGACCAACCGGGCCATCGCTGCCATGTTTGTTGGGGGCGCTGAGCCATGCCATACACTCCTTCCTTCTAAATAAGGCTATGAGTTGAACACGCTCGAATAGTTGAGTGACGTTATATGTCCTCTCCTTCGTATATAAGTGTAACATTGATTGCCATGAAAGTACATGCATTTTTATGTTGTTTGATCTGAGATGCGAAAAAGCAATGGCCGAATTATGGATGGCGCTCGCGTCTTTCTCAGTGACAAGCAGAAACATCTGGCATTTGCTCGGATGAGGGGGATTGTTTGTCGTCGGATGCGATTGATAAGTTGGACAATAATCCATGTGCGAGGGACATGGTGGCTTATCAATCGCATCTTTCTTTGTTGCTTTTATAGACATTTTATGCTGTTCGGGTTGCGTTTCCGGCGTCAGTTGTATTAAACTAACGGTGGTTAGGGGCAAGCGTATCATCTCATACTCCGTCCGGGTAGAGTATGTTGCACCATCGCCGTTGTTGAATGTGCGCTTATAAATAAGATGCCCCAAAGGAGAATGAATAAAATGACAATGATGATGAGTAGGAAGGCTCTGGAGGATTATGGGCTGGTAAATCTCGGTACGATCAACTGGAATTTGCCACCTGCTGTACTTGCCGAGCGTGCGCTTGAGCGTAAAGAAGGCGTGTTTGCATCGAATGGTGTATTTGCTGCAACCACCGGAGTACATACAGGGCGCTCTCCTAAGGATAAATTTATAGTTTCTACTCCTGAAAACACTGCTAAAATCTGGTGGGGTGAAAATAATCACCCGATGTCTATTGAAACTTTTGAGGTGGTTCGACGTAGTCTGGCCGATTATTTGCAGGGTCGTGATGTCTTTATTCTTGATGCCGTTGCCTGTGCTGATCCGCGCTATCGTATGCCTGTGCAGGTGATTACTGAACTGGCCTGGCACAATCTCTTTGCGCGCCAGTTGTTCTTGCGTGCTAACGAGAGCGATCAGACCAGCGAGCGTCCGGGCTTCACTATCCTGTGCGTTCCTCATTTCCGCACGAATCCTCGTGTGCATGGAACTCGTTCTGACGCCGCTATTATTATCGATTTTGAGGAGCGACTGGTATTGATTGCCGGGACAGAGTATGCTGGCGAGATGAAAAAGTCCATCTTTACGGTGCTCAACTTCATCTTGCCTGCTCAGGGTGTGTTGCCGATGCACTGCTCCGCTAATGTTGGCCCTGCCAATGATGTGGCGCTGTTCTTCGGTCTTTCTGGCACCGGCAAGACCAGCCTTTCAGCCGATCCTTCGCGGCGCTTAATCGGTGATGACGAGCATGGTTGGGGCGAGAATGGCGTCTTCAATTTTGAGGGTGGTTGCTATGCCAAGTGTATCAACCTCTCACAAAAGTATGAGCCTCAGATCTGGAATGCAGCCCGTTTTGGGGCTGTCTATGAGAATGTGGTGCTTGATGAAAAAACGCGTGATCCCCGCTACGAGGACGATTCGTTGACCGAGAATACGCGTATTGCCTATCCGGTTGACTTTATCGAGAACGTTGTTGAGGATGGCGTGGCTGGACATCCCCAGGCGGTCATTTTCCTCTCGGCTGATTCGTTTGGGGTGCTGCCACCGATCTCGAAGCTGACAACTGAGCAGGCGATGTACTATTTCCTGTCGGGCTACACAAGCAAGTTGGCGGGAACGGAGGCGGGTGTCACGACGCCGCAGGCGACGTTTAGCTCGTGCTTTGGTGCTGCCTTCTTGCCATTGCGTCCTGGCGAATATGCCAATCTGTTGCGTGAGCGAATCGAGAAGCATAATGTTCGCTGCTACCTGATTAATACGGGTTGGACTGGTGGACCATATGGCGTGGGGCAGCGCATTAATATCAACTACACGCGTTCAATGGTCAAGGCAGCCATCAGCGGCGAAATTGACAAAGCTGAGATGGTGTCAGATCCGATCTTTGGTTTGCTCTCTCCCACATTCTGCCCGGATGTGCCTTCCAGCGTACTTTCTCCGCGCGATACCTGGGAGGATAAAGACGCCTATGATCGTCAGGCCGCAATGTTAGCCGAGCTGTTCAAGAAAAACTTCACACAGTTCACGCTGACAACCGAGTCTGTTCGCAGCGCTGGACCTCGCTAGCCGAAATCGAATAGTATGGTTGTTGGGGGCCATCCACCAGTGGTGGGTGGTCCTTAATAGTGTGTTGGGATCGAATAGTGTCAACACCAACCTATTATTATTTTTTTTCTACTGCCGATACTAGAGAGTAGGGCAGCGATAAGGATCAATTTTTTTTCCTGGGACAACCTGGACGCAGGTTCTACCTCCTTTCTGGTAACGAGGGACGCTTGTTATGATGGCAGAGCATGGTACTTCTCCTGTTCCATGCTCTGCTTTTTCTCTGATGGCTTTGTTTCTAGAAAAGTTGCTTCTATGAGATATGCAAGACCGCTTTCCCGGGGATGCGGCGGTCCCGGAATTGCTGAACGATCTTGGTAATCTCTGTCCAGGGAGCCTCTATGCCAATCAGTGGATGTAAACGCTCCTCTGCAACCAGATGCATCAGCCTGGCGAGTCCTTCCGCTCCAGCTTTGCTTTTCAGCTCTACAGGCAAAACTAGCGTGGATAGATTAATGTTGCCCGCCTGCATGAAAATCTCTCCAAGATTCAGCGTCACTTCAAGGCCATCCATCATTCCCAGGCCAACGCAAAGACCTCCAGGGACGAGAAGGCTACTCAACGCTACTGCTAGCGCGTGGCCTCCCAGCACATCGATAATCAGGTCGTAAGGACCGAACTGCTGTGCAACGGAAAGATCTGCACCTTTTGCGATGTGGCGAACTCCGAGCGCTTTCACGCTTGCAATATTCGCTTCCTGCCGTACCGCTCCAACGACAGATGCTCCTGCTAGTTGAGCCAGTTGACATGCAAAATGACCGACACCGCCGGAAGCTCCAGTGACTAGAACGTTCCTATGAAGAAGAGATCCGCCCCTCTCCAACGCGTAAAGGGCGGTCAATCCTGCGGTTGGGAGAGCAGCTGCCTGGGCAAAAGAGACCCCGTTTGGGATCTCCGCAAGATCTTTCGTTGGGACAGCAACGAGCTGTGCTCCGGCTCCAAAGCGAGGAGCAACGAGAAGTCCTGCTACTCTGCTGCCACTCTTTGGCCCTGATCCATCAGCGGCTGCTTGCTCAACAGTACCCGCCAGATCCCATCCTAGTTGCCCTCCTGATTCCGCCAGCGATATTCTGTAGATATCACCCACGTTAAGCGAGATAGCATGCACTCGAACCAGTGCTTCTGATGGTGTAGGAATTGGACGCTGAACTTCGCGTATTACCAGATGTTCGGCAACCTGGTGATCAACGACAATTGCTTGTATTGAATCCATTAGCTTCTCCTGAATATTCTCCTTTAGATTTGGTCATTATTACAGACAACTCTCCTGCCTTGAACGGTGAGAGGAGCCAGATCACATATGGACTGGTCAGTACTATTATGGAAGAGCACTCCGATTTACAACAGGAGTGTGTTGAACATAGGTGTGGGAGTAACATTTTCAGGCCTGGTTAGAAACAAGAGTAGCGGTCTTTTGGACGTTACACGTCCAAAAATCTTGCGATGTCCGTCCGATTTTGCGATCCCATCGCAGACTTTTTCTATGTATACTGCAAAAACCTTGCCTTTTTCTTTATTCCATGCAATAATTTTTCTATCAGCTATTCTCACTATCGTCTGTCTCACAGCAAAAATCTGTTAAAAAACTCTTTATACTTGTGCATTATGAATGGAAGGCAGCCTTATGAGATTGTGGCGGTACGGACATGCTATCGAACATCTGGGCCAGCGCTATCATCTGGAAGGGTTCCTGGGCAGTGGGGGAATGGCCGATGTCTGTCTGGCCTGGGATGAACAGGAGAAGCGCGAGGTAGTCATCAAGGTTATCAAGCCTGATGAGCTTGACCAGAGGGCGCTTGATCGCTTTGTGCAGGAGGCCACACAGATCGCGCAATGGCATCATCCCAACATCTTACACATCTATGGCGACCTTGCATCAGAGTCGATCGATCAAACTCAGGCAGTTCCTTATATTGTGATGGAGTATGCTCAGGGAGGTGATCTCCAGAAGCGCTTGAACCCTGGTCAGCCCTATCCGTTGAGCGCTATTCTCTCCATCTTTCCGCAGTTATGTAGTGCTATCTCCCATGCTCACAAACAAGGGATTATCCATCGTAATCTCAAGCCACCGAATGTGCTGTTTCGCATTCTGCCTGATGATACCGAGCAGGCGGTAGTGAGCGATTTTGGGCTGGCCATAGAGGTTGATGCCGCTCATTATACCTATGCTCGTGGCAGCATGCTCCCTTATATGGCCCCCGAACAACTGCGTGGCCAGACGCTTCCTGCCAGCGACATCTTCGCTCTGGGCGTGATCCTCTATCAACTCTGCACTGGTCGCCTTCCTTTCAGGCGCACACTGCTTGATTTGCGACCCGATGAGCCACTCAAACCGCCTCTGTCGCCTAGCCTGCTACAACCGCTGTTGCCTCGCGAACTCGATGAGGTCATCTTTACGGCGCTTGCCGATGATCTGGCGCAGCGTTTCTCTGATGCGATACAGTTCTGGGAAAATGCTCGCACGGCCCTGCTCTCCCCACCAGCGCGCTCTTCTCATATCCATCAGTTCTCCTTTCGCTCAGCTTTGTCATTTCCTGATGACCCAATGCAGCCAGCTGTATCGGATTGTTCGCGATCTGCACGGGGCGAGAAGCAGGAAGAGAACGCGGATACTGAGCTTGAAGGAGGTGATGTAGAAAACCCTCCTGGCTCTGTGCAATAGGCGGAGGACGAAATCTGCGAGGGGCATAGGCCGAAACGCACAAAAGGTTGGAGGTCTCGTTCATTTCAAGTAGTGTCAGAAGAAAGAAAAAGAGATCGCTGACTTTGAAAAGGAGCAGGAATGAGCGTTTAAATGAATAAGCGGAACAGACTGATGCGTCTGGTGGAGAGATTGGAGGCAAACAGACAGTGTATAACATAAGGCGTTTTTGAACGTGTTAATAGAGGGGTAGGAGAAATGTTGGCAACAGGTTGGTCCATCTTCGCCTGTTGGCTGGCACCCCACTGTGGATCAGGCGGGATTGGCTTCCGAATAGCCCCTCTCTCGGAGTAAATCCTGCCCCACATTTTCATGGTATTCTCTCCACACGAGCAGATAAAGGGTATCAAACCGCAAGAAAACATTCCGACAGGTCTTTCAGATTCCGACTTAATAGTGTAAAATGACACCGGAAGTGAAAAAGCGCTACTTCAAGGGAGGCAGAGGGAAGGCGACCATGAGACAAGGAAACGGTTCGGAATTGTTGGGGATGAATGATCCGCGTAGCCAGAATATCGGTATCATCTATGTCTCACCCAACGATGATCGCAAAAGCGTGCTGGCCGCTATACTGACACACGAGAAGCTTGGTCGTAAGCAAGTGGCAGTTGTATTGCCCACGCAGCAGAATAAAGCATTTCAGCGTCCAGTCGATTTCGAGGATTTGAAAAGTATGCGCCGCCGATTAAAGGCGCAAATCATTTTTATTGCGCCGCTGGGTCAGGGACCGGCAGAATATGCCCGGCAGCGGCGTTTTACGGTCTATTCATCTCTTGAGAGCTATAAACAGGCATTACAAGAAGAGAAAGAATTGCCCATTGGACAGAAGAAGGGTTTGTTTGGACGAGGGAGAACGGTCAATGGAGGTGGAGCGGTGGGTGCGAATAATGCTTCCTCTCCACAGGCTCGGCAGGCTCAGGAAGAGGGGGAGGAGGAGGATTCAGCATCGTCAGCGGCTCCTTTTGTGATGGGGGGATTGGCAGGAGCGGCGGCAGCGAGTGCGATGGATGATCTGCCTGCGAAGACACCGGCAAACTCTGCAAACACGATGGGCAACACTGGTGTGTTTTCGTTGTCGGATGATGAGTTTGATGATGAGGACGATATGCTCGCTCCTCCTTCATCTGCTCCGGCAGCCTCGCGGGCGGCAGCCTCGCAGCCAATCAGTCGGCCACTGCAACCGTCCGCTAATAGCAAGCCAGCGGCTGATGCCGATGATGATGCCGGTCCTCAGCCGATTGAGTTGCCTTCTCGACGCGCGCGTACGACCGTGCAGCTTGATCCGAAAACGCTTGAGCCAGCGCCAGCGCCAGCTCGTGCCAGCAAAGCACGTGCGAGCGGCACATTGGCAACTGGAGCGGCGGGAGCAGTTGGCGTTGCAGGGCTGGCGGCAGCAGCAGTATCGCAGCGTACTACTAGCGGCGCAAATCCGCCTCCGGTGCGCCCAACTCCGGGTGGAAGCAGACCAACCGGACCACGCCGTAGACGCGGGAGGGGCTGGCTCATCGCTTTGTTGCTTTTGTTATTGACGTTGCTAATTGTCGGTGGCGTGATGGCCTACTTCCCGGGCACAAGAGATATGCTGTCGCGCTCCTTGCCTACGGGACAGCCAGTTGCCACCGTGAGTATCACCCCGGCGAATCAGGTTGTATCTGATAGCTACGTGATCACCGGCGTTGCCAGCAATCCCGATGCTGCCCGCTTACAGATCACCGCTCGTACATTGACGCAAACCACCCAGCAGCAAAAGACCGTGACGGCCAGTGGGCACAACCTGACTCAGGGGATAGCTGCGACTGGGAAGCTCACGTTTACTAATGGCTCTTCTGCACCGTTTACCGTTGCGGCAGGAACCACTTTCAAAAAGGCCAATGGTGTGGTGATCGTGACCAATACAAACTTGTCCATTCCAGCGGCGGTTCCTGGGGTTTCTTTTGGAACAGCAGCAGTTGCCGCACATGCAACGACAGCAGGGGCTGCTGGCAATCTTCCAGCCCAGGCGATCAATGGAACATGTTGCACAAACCAGAATTTCATTACTGTCGTCAATAATACCCCATTTACAGGTGGGCAAGATCCCAAAGACTACAAATTTGTGCAGCAGGGGGATATCAGTGCCGTTGCCAATCCGCTGAAGCAGCCGCTTGTACAGCAGGCATGGAGTGGGGTGCAGAAGCAGATGGCCAATGGTGAGCAGATGATGAATGGGGCGCAATGTACCACCAGTTCCAGTACCGATCAACCGGTGGGTGATAAGGGGATGAACGTGCCGCAGGCGACGGTGACGGTTGCCGTCAAATGTACTGGCACGGTCTATAATCGGCAGCAAATGCTGGATCTGGTCAAGGGACAACTGCAAAAGAAGGTGGACACGAATCTGGGAACCGGCTATGCACTGGTTGGCGGGATGCAGACAAACCTCAAACCGCAGACCCCGAAAGATGGGATGGTCTCGTTTATTGTCGATGCGAAGGGGGTCTGGGTCTATCAATGGACGGATGCACAGAAACAGGCGTTGGCAAAGCAGATAGCTGGCAAGTCAGTCAAGGATGCGACGGCGCTGCTTCAGGGGCAGAAAGGCATCAGCAAAGTGCAGTTCAGCGGAGGTGATGTATTGCCTGCTGATCCGGCACAAATCGCGATTCAGGTGCAATCGATCACAGGCCTGTCGGGGAGCGCCAACCCGCCTGCGGTCACTCCCACTGTCATTGATTCTGCTAACGGCACGGGTGGCGCTACAGCCGTGCCGGGCAATGGGAGCATTGGCACCGTTGTAATTACGTCTGCCTTTGCCCCATCGAGACGCGTATTCGGGTTTATGCTCTAGACAGAGTGTGATACTGTAGGCTGATGTGGTTGTTGTACTTCTGGTTTTTCGACCTGAATACTCGGAAGCGCGCTGGTGGAAAGGATAAATGCACGCGATGCTGTCTCTGGAAGGCAAGCAGCTTGGCAATTATGATGTCATTCGACGTATTCGTGTAGGTGGCATGGGGGCCGTCTATGAAGGCAAACAGCGAACCGCCTTTGGGCGACGCGTAGCGATTAAGGTCATTCTCGGTGATTACGCGACTGACCGCGATATGCGTCGCCGCTTTGCCCGTGAAGCACGCACTGTGGCGCGGCTTCATCACCCGCACATCTTGCCCTTGATCGAGTTTGGCGATGCTGGCGGTATCCTCTACCTGGTGATGCCATTTATTGATGGTGGCACGCTGACCAGTTATCTGCGTCGCTCGCTGCCAGATCTGGCAGAGGTCGCCGTCGTTTATCAACAACTGCTGGATGCCGTTGAGTATGCGCACGAAGAGGGGCTGATCCATCGGGATATCAAGGCGTCGAATGTGCTGCTGGAGCTACGCCGTAGTGGCGCCCCTTATGTCTATCTGGCGGATTTTGGTCTGGTGCGTACATCACCGACCAATACTCGTGCAACGAATGGACGCAGTGGGCGTGCCGAAGAGATGGATGATACGGGCAAAATCGGTAAGCCCATACCGCTCGATCAGGTGCCGGGAACGCCTCAATATATGGCACCGGAGCAGACGCGCGGTATTGTCACTCCTCAGACCGATATCTACGCGCTGGGCGTGCTGCTCTATCAACTGCTGACCGGCGAACTACCCTATAATGATCCTGATGATATACGTGTGATTCAGATGCAGATGCAGGCACCTATTCCCGCGCCCAGCGATCATGACGCCTCGATTCCACAGGAGCTAGATGCGGTTGTACGGACGGCGATGGCGAAGCGTCCAGAGGAGCGATATCGTAGCGTAGCCGAACTGCGTGCCGCGTTTCTAGCAGCTTTGAAGGGTCCGACCACTCTCAATCAGGAGAAAACTGCTTCGGGACAGTTTGAGGCTCCTGTCGTACCCTATCCACCGCGTCAGCGTCGCACCAGAGTTCTCTCATCAGCCGAACAACCAGCCCCTATTGTGATGCCGCGTCGTGGGCGCGATGTTGACGTGCCAGTTGCCTTGCGCGGAGCCGGGGCAAAGGCGCGCACGACTGATAGCATTCGGCAGTCACCACGCATCACTGAAGAGCCAGAGCCACCACGCCACAAACGCTTCTCTGGCCGCCTGCTGGCGACGATGATTATACCGGCCCTGTTGCTGCTTGCGTTGCTTGTTCCACGTCTGATAGGCATCAATATTTTTCCGGCAGGCTTTCCTCTTCTGGGGACGCCTGCTGTTGCCACTGTGTATGTCACTGCACAGAGCCGGACAATGCAGGAGAGCTATGTATTGACCACTTCTTCTCAGGTCAAAGCGCCAGATCTGGCGACGCATAGTATCCCCAGCCGCGTGATCTCAGCTTCCACCAGTGATAGCCGAACGGTTGCAACTACCGGTTCCCAATCTGCGGGAGGATCGACGGCACAGGGAACCATCGAGTTTGTCAACAGCAGCAATAACGACTTTACGGTCTCAGCGCAAACCATTTTTACCAGCAATAATGGCGTCCAGGTGCGGTTGACCCAGGATGTTCAGGTGCCGTCGCGTCAGGATGGACAAAACGGCAGGAACTCGGGCGATGCTGTCGCGGTAAAACAGGGCGGTGCGGGCAATATTTCCGCGCACACGCTTGATGGTCCCTGTTGTGCAAATGGTATCTCTTTAAGAAATACTAGCCCCTTTACCGGCGGCTCCGATGCTCAACAGGTGACAGTCGTTGCCCAGAACGATCTGGATGATGTACGCAATCAACTGGTCGCGCGCCTTGAGGATCAGGTATTGCAGAGGATACAGCAACAACTGACGACGGGCGAAACGATTGCGATTGCGCCAACTTATACCGTGAAAGATAGTGCTAGCGAGCCAGTTGGGGCGCGGGCCGATCATGTGAAGGTGACGGTCAAAGTGACTGGTAGTGCCATCGTCTATAATCGGACGACCGCGACGCAACTTGCCACCCAACTTTTGCAGAAGGATGCACTACAGATGTTGGGCAACGCCTATAAGGTGCAGGGAACACCCGCGCTGGTTGGCAATCCAGTAGTTCATCCAGGTAAGAATGGCGTCGTTTTTTTGAGTACGACCGTGAAGGGACTCTGGGTGTATCATTTAACTCAGGAGGCCATGAGTACCTGGCCCCAGGCCATCAAAGGCTCAACAACTCAGGCTGCGCTTGCCTTTCTCAATGGGCAGCCAGGCGTGAAGAGTGTTGAGATTACCTTGCCCTTTGGAACCGATCATCTCCCCTCTTCTGTGAGCGAGATTAAAATCATCCTGGTCAATAGTACCAGTACAGCACCATGATTTGAGAAGTCAGTGTGGGAATAGATGGCCTTGAGTGAGTGTTACAATGAGTAGACGTGTATATCTCACATATAAGGAGCTATCTGTGCTGGATTCTACTTTAGAGACACCCAAAACTGGAGAAAAAATCAAAATGTACGCCACCAACTGGTGTGGCGATTGCCGCATGGCGAAGCGTTGGTTTGATGCGCATGGAATTGCCTACGATTATATTAACATCGAGGAAGACGACGCGGCGGCAGAGTTTGTTGTAAAGGTTAATGGAGGCGCGCGTAGCGTACCGACCATCATTTTCCCTGATGGCTCTGTCCTGGTAGAACCATCAGCCCGCGAACTGGCAGCCAAGTTTGCCAGCTAGCCAGACGTTCACTAGACGCTTTATGAAACTGGTTCTTACTGCAAACTGGTAAGGGCCAGTTTTTTTTGCCAGAAATAGTAGTTGAGATTGACAGTGAGGCGAGAAATGTTCTATCTTCGTTTCATCAATGGGAGAGATTTTTCCCGTTTAGCTTAGAGGGAACAGCAGATCATGAAAACGCACCCGGGATTACAGGGTAATCCAATCTATTTAGATTATAATGCCACCACACCGGTTGATCCAGCGGTGCTTGAAGCGATGCTGCCTTATCTTTCGACCAACTTTGGTAATCCTTCCAGCACGCACTATTATGGGCAGGCAATGCGTCAGGCTCAGGGAACGGCCCGCGATCAGGTGGCGCAACTATTGGGATGTGATCCTTCGGAGGTTGTGTTTACTGGTTGCGGTTCGGAGAGCGATACGCTGGCTATTCGCGGCGCTGCGTTGGCATTGCGGGAACGAGGCAATCATATCATTACGCAGATAACGGAGCATCCCGCCATCCTCAATGTTTGCCGCTCTCTTGAGCGCTTGCACGGCTTTCGTATCACCTACCTGCCGGTGGATCGCGATGGCCGTGTGAATCCGGCTGATCTGGAGGCAGCTATTGATGAGCAGACGGTGCTGGTCTCGATTATGCATGCGAACAACGAGACGGGAACGCTACAACCGATTGCGGAGCTTTCCGAGATTGCGCATCAACACGGCGCTCTGTTTCATACAGACGCCTCGCAATCGGTAGGCAAGATTGCAACCGTTGTTACCGAACTGGGCGTGGATTTGTTGACGGTGGCAGGCCATAAGTTGTATGCGCCCAAAGGCATTGGCGCGTTATATGTGCGGTGGGGGATACAGCTTGAACCGGCTATCTATGGCGGCGGCCAGGAAGGAGGTCGTCGGGCTGGGACGGAAAATGTTGCGTTCACTGTAGCGCTCGGCATGGCGGCTGTGCTGGCCTATGAGCAACTCGATAACAGTCGGGTGCGCCTTCAGCGTTTGCGCGATCTGTTTTTGCGGCGATTGGTGCAATATCTGCCTGGTGCCGTTCATCTCAATGGGCATACGACCGAGCGCCTGCCCAATACCTTGAATGTTAGCATTGATGGCGTAAGCGGCGAGGAGGTGCTGGCCGCGACACCACAGATTGCCAGCTCTACCGGCTCCGCCTGTCATGAGGGGCAGACGGAACCATCAGCGGTCCTGCTTGCGATGGGTCTCTCACCAGAGCGAGCGCTTGGAGCCGTACGCCTCACGCTTGGTCGCTGGTCTACTGAGGATGAGGTGGAGATTGCCGCGCGCTTGCTGGCACAATCGGTTGAAACGCTGCGCTAGCGGCGCAAACAGGGGGATGTGAATTTTCATTGACCTCTGTTACAATAAAGGAAGATTAATGCACGCTGTTTGGTAACTGAGGCGTTGTCATTAGACAAAACAAGTCGAAGGAGTAAGCCGCATGTCTCTCGGTGAATCCAGGATGCAATATCCTGTTCCTCCTGCTATCGAACATCCGGAACTGCTCGCGTATCGCGACGAGTTTCCTATCCTGCAACGCAAAACCTATCTCAATAGCTGCTCGCTCGGAGCATTATCGGTACGGTCCGTGCAGGGCATAGAACAATTTGTAGAACAGTGGAATGAGTGGGGTGCTCATGCCTGGTATGACATCTGGCTGGGTGAGATCGCGAAGGCCCGCAAAAAGTTTGCAGCGTTAATTGGTGCTCAGGTGCATGAGATCGCCATTGCCCCCAACGTCTCTACGGCCTTGAGCAGCATTGCGTCTGCGTTCGATTACACAACCCGTAATAAAGTAGTGATGTCAGATATGGATTTTCCGACGTTGGGTCATCAATGGCTGGTGAAAGAACGCCTGGGCGTGGAGTGCCACTTTGTGAAGAGTCCTGATCGCATCTATGTTCCTGTTGATCTCTTTGAGGCCGCAGTAGATACGAAAACGGCTCTGGTGGCTACTTCTCGCGTTTGCTATACCAGCGGCTATATTCAGGATATTCGAGCCGTTTCTGATATTGCGCATAAGCACGGAGCCTATGTCCTGGTTGATGATTATCAGGGAACGGGACAGGTGCCCCTCAATGTTGATGCGATGGATATAGATGTGCTGGTGACGGGTTCCCTCAAGTGGTTAATGGGTGGTCCCGGGCTGGCCTTCGTGTATATTCGCGAGGGCTTGATACCGGCGCTGCTCCCAACTATAGCGGGCTGGTTTGGGCATCGCGAGCAGTTTCAATTCAATGTGGAGGCGTTCGAGTTCCGCTCTGATGCGACGCGTATCGAGATGGGCACTCCTGCGATGGCGGCTGTGTACGCGGCCAATGGCGGTCTGGATATTGTGCTTGAGGCCAGTGTGGAGAGTATTTGTGAGCGTTCGCGCTATCTGACGAACGATCTGATCGCAAGAGCGCGCGAGCAGGGGTGGGTAGTACGCGCTCCCGCCGAACCTGAGTGTCGCAATTCTATTGTGATGCTGGAACTTGAACAGCCTCAGGAGATTGTTGAAAGCTTGATTGCTCGCAATATTATCACCGATTCGCGTCCTGGTTTGTTACGTCTCTCCCCGTACTTTTATAATACTATTGAGGAAAATGCAATCGTTATAGACGCAATTGCAGAGATTGTGCAAAATCGAACAAAAAAGTAAATGTTATTTGACCTCACGAGGAGGAAGGAATATTATGCAGTGTCCCAGTTGTCATTCTGAATATACGGTGGAAGACATCTATTGCCGTCAGTGTGGTGTAGAATTGACGAATACAGCGACCGATATTGTTCCCGCACAATCGTTCTTGCCTGCTGTGCTGTACAATTCGCCCCTGCCACGCAAAGTTGCTGCCAGTGTTGGTGCGGTTGCGCTCGGCTTCGGCCTGGAACTGTTGCGTCGTGGCCTGATGGCTCGCATGACAAAACCTGTCCGCGCAGTGGAACCAACGATGCCCGTGTTGGACGGCATCAAAGATGTGCTCACCCCTCGGAACGGAAAAGCGATTAAACCACCAAAGGGATACGAGGTGCAGGAGACCGTCGTCTATATGCGCCGCGTGATCCGTCGTACTAATTAGCAACAAACCGCGCTAATTAGTAACACACTGTAAAAAACAGGGAATTGATTATTGATCATGTAAATAATCATAAGCAGTAAAGTAGAGCGTTTCGTATGGCGTTAGTTTTGCGAGAGAAAGATGTGCGCTCTTTATTGAGCATACACGATGCACTGATTGTGTTGGAAGATGCCTTCACTGCTCAGGCTCAAGGAACAGCCATCAATACGCCACGCGATCGGCTGATGCTGCCTCATGGCGTACTGAATATGCTTGCCGCCGCCGCTCCCACGCTTGGTGTGCTGGGATATAAGACGTATACGGCTTTTCGTGAAGGCGTGCGTTTCGTGGTATTGCTCTTCAGCGCGCAAGATGGGCAACTGTTAGCGATTATTGAAGCCGACTGGCTGGGAGCTATTCGTACAGGGGCAACCAGCGCTCTGGCAACAAAATATATGGCGCGCCCCGATGCGCGAGCGGTTGGCTTGATCGGTGCTGGCAAGCAGGCCATGACGCAGCTGATGGGCGTGTGCGCCGTGTGTCCCATCTCCTCCGTCTACGTCTATAGCCGCAATTTTCAGCGCTGTGAGCTATTTTGTCAGGAGATGATGCATATCCTCAATATCGAGGTGGTGCCGGTCTCCCATGCCCAGGATGCGGTAGAGGGGGCCGATATCGTGATTACCGCAACCTCTGCGGGTGGACCAGTACTATTCGGGGAATGGCTTGCTCCGGGTTGTCATATCAATGCGATTGGCTCGAACTGGGCAAAGAGGCGCGAACTCGATTCTACAGTGTTGCAGATGTGTTCGTTGATCGTCACCGACTCGGTAGAGCAGGCTCGCGTTGAAGCGGGCGATTTCATTTTGGCAGAGCAGAGCAACTTCGACTGGTTGCAGGTCCATGATCTGTCGGAGGTCGTTGTCGGCAGACGTACTGTGCGGGTTGCGCCCGACGAGATAACGCTCTACAAAGGGCTGGGGATCGCGCTTGAAGATATCGCAACTGCTGCCCATGTGTATAAGCTGGCCTGTCAGCATGGTATTGGCGAGCAATTGGAGCTATTATGTTGATAAACAGGGCATGGTATCGCTATGTGCTGGGGATGACGCTTTTGTGTCTGTTGCTGTTGTCTCTGGGCGGTTGTGCCTCTGGTAGCGGTTTGTTGGGTGGCGGCAACTGGCAGGCCAACGGATTGCAGGATACGCAACTGCGCGTGCTGGCCGTTAATCCGAACGATCCTCAACAGATCTATGCTGGGGATGAGCAGGGGCGCGTTTTTATAAGTGCCAATGCTGGGCAGCAGTGGCAGGAACGGAGTAGTGGCCTGCCCTTACCTGCTGCACTGTATGCGCTCTCGCTGGATAACGCCGGAAAGAGGCTCTACGCCGCCACAGAAAAAGGTCTCTTTGTTAGCACCGATGCCGCTCAACATTGGCAGAGGCTTTCTCCCACTTCTGACTTACCTGCAACTAGCTATACCGCGCTCTTTTTCACTCCCGGTACTACAGCACAGACAATCTATGTCGGCACAGTCAAACAGGGGATTTTTAGCAGCACGGACGGCGGCACGACCTGGCACGCAGCCAGCGGCGGTTTGCCGCAAGGGGCAGGGGTGAATAGCCTGGCATTTGATCCCGGCCTGCATCAACTGTGGGCCGCCACCACGTCTGGCATTTATCGCTCAGTCGATAAGGGAGCTTCATGGCGGGCTTTTATGAATGGATTGCCTGCCAACATCACGATTAACGCTATCCAGACTGCTGCATCGAGCGGAGGAACGCAAGGGTTGCTCTACATCGGGACGAACCAGGGATTGTATCGCTCTCAGGACGCAGGGGCACACTGGCAGAGGGGGGAGACGCCACTGGTCGGGAGCAACATTCGTACGATCCTGGTCGATTTTCGCAGCGGCAGCAGTGGCACAGTGTATATCGGCAGCGATCTTGGCGCGTTGCGCAGCGATGATCAGGGACAAAACTGGCAAAGCGTCGCCTCCGGCCTGCCCAAAGGCGTCACCGTCTATGCGCTGGCTCTGGGGGCGACAGATTATGCCCAGTTGTATGCGGCTGCCGATAAACTTTACCTCTTCCCAGGAATAGGCGGGATGAGCGATCCCAAACGGATTGTGCCGCTGGTATTGATCCTGTTCTTCTTCTATTTGTTGTTGCGTATGACGACGCGAACGCGCAGGAGACCCCGTTCCCCTGCGCCAAAACAACCACCTGTTACTTCTCGTTAGGCGCTTGAAACTGAAATAACCACTGGACCATGCAGCGAACGTTCTTTGCATGGGCTTCTCTATAAAAGGAGCTGTCGTCCTGGAAAAGTGGGGCCAGCGTTGAGAGCACCTCTTCAAAAGGGTACTCGTGTAATGTTGCTGTCAGAAGTGCTTCCTCAGTCGATGCCGCTTGCGTTGTCAGGAGAGCCTGTACCCGCAGCTCAATGGTATGTAAGTACGCCAAATTTTGCTCGATCACTGAGATTTCGTTTGTACCTCCATGTGAACAGAGGACGCGTGCAGGATTCAGAGCCAGAAAGCGTTCCAGCGTCTCAATCATTGAGGGAACCCCTGTGGCCTCATGGAGCGTTGGGATAGGATATTCGGCGGCATCAAAGGCCAGGAGATGGCGCAGTTCAGGAATCCAGAGAGCTATCTGGTCTGGCTCATGGCCTGGTGCTGAGAATAGCTCAAGCGTCAGATCGCCGCCATAGATCGTCAGGCTCTGCTCAAACGTGAGTGTGGGCGGTATCAGTTCCACATGCTTGAATGTATTGTAGTGGCCCTGAAAATAGGTCAGCGTTTCCCTGGATGCGTCAGAAAACAGGCCTTGCGGGCACTGGGCCTGGGCAATAATTGGCGGCTTCCCATGTTCGGTAAAGTATCTATTGCCCCAGGTATGGTCCCAGTCGGAGTGGCTGTTGACAACCAGCAGTTGGCGCTGTGTCAGTGTCGGGGCTATCTCGTTGAGAACGATAGCCATATCTTCGGGACAGAGCAGGGTGTCGCAGAGAACGATATAGCGTTCGGTGATGATGACATAGGCATCCACCTGGAGCGTGTCTTCTTTGACGGGAGGAGTGAAATCGCGCCTGAAGACCAGGACGCGGCTATCACTGCTCATGTTGGGGACGAGATAGACCTCTTCAGCCATTTTGTGTTCTCCCTTGTTTATGGATGTCTGTTGCCCAGGTAGGCCACGACGAGATAGAGAATATAGAGCAGAACGCAGATGAGGAGAAAAGAGCCGTAGCAGGTGAGGGTCCAGGCTCGGCGCGTGTTCAATGCCTGCCGCAGCTGCTCTTCCATATCAGGAGGGTCGAGTTGTATCTCCGGGTGCAGTTCGCGTATGCGGGGCAGCATGGCGCGAAAATCGCGGGCGTTCGACATCCCTTCGGCCAGGATGATTGTTGTGTCATCGTCCAGATCTGCCATAAATACTAACTTGGATGGGTTAGGGTCGCCAGGAATTAATGTGAGCTGCTTGATCGCATGGAGTTGGACTCGTGTCTCCTGGTCTTCTTCGGTTCCTGTGACCACGAGTTCTTCCTCAAAAAGCTGTATCTCTTTGCCCATCCCAAAGCGTACAATGCTGATGGGGGGCCGTCTTATGTGTTCAGTGTCGTTCATTTGCTATGTCCATAAAGTAGAGATGAGTTGTCGTTGAGATGAATGCTGATGGCATTATATCATGCTTGGATCTATTATTTTGCCGCCGGAAAATGTGGTGACGAATGGGATATTTGTTCTCTGCCTTGACAGAGTGTGTATGAACACCTTACAATTGAGAAGACACACGCAAAGGCAAACAAAGAATACTCGGTGCTATGGCTCGAATCGGTCTACTCGAAGATAATATTCGGATCGCAAAACTTTGTGCGACCATGCTTCAATATGCTGGCCACGACGTTATTGTCTATGAGCATCCTCATGAATGTTTACAGGCGCTCCTGTCGCATGCTGTTTCCCATGAGAAATGGTCTGTTCCCACCAAGATTATACCTTCGGCTACTTTGCCAGTAGATGTTCTCATTCTCGATCTGCACCTGCCCGATATGGATGGTCTTGAGGTGATTCGTTACCTGTCTTCGCATCGACGAACCCGATCACTACCCCTGATATTTTGCACTGCCGCCACTCCTTCGGAGATTGCTCAGGCTTTGAGCATGGTTCCTGACGCCTGCTTTATCGAGAAGCCATTTACGTTCCAACAGCTCACCTCTACTGTCAAGAACGTTCTGGCGCTGCCCACCAAATAGCTCCTTCAAGACAGAGATCACATATTTCCGTTTTTTGCTCCTGTCGTAAGAACATTTTGAAGAGAAGCAGGTCAAAAGGATAGTGTTTGTCAGGAAAAGGAGGGACGATGCATGTTGGCGTCGATCAAACAGCACGGTCTACACATGACAATTACTCCGGGCTTTGTATGGGACGAAGCGCAACATATCTTCAAAGGCTCGGTATTGTATGGAGATGAAACGCTTACCCTTTGTGTCACTAGAGCGCGTATGCAGGACAGAATTCATCAATGTCTGGAGGCAAACGAAAATATTGAGCCGTTGTTTGATCCGGCGAACTGGGTAGTGTATGCAGAGTATTTGCATGACCCGGCGGTCTATTTTGAGGACGAGGGAGAACTTGGCCCATAGTTGGGAACGATAGACATAGCGTGGGGCTACCTGTAGATGTACATCCCAGATGGCACCACGCTATACATAATGATACGATATAAGATTACAATTTTTATACGACAATTAAGCCGCGCTATTTGGAAGCCCTTCGAGCAATTTATTCAACGTTTCTCGCTTAATTCGGTATGCCTGACGTTTATTTACATGGGGCAATACTACGGCCTCAAGCGCTCCAATTTTCACCCAACGGCGAACGGTGGTGTCATCGACACGCAGAATTTCAGCTACTTCCGATACGGTTAACAGATCGTTCATGAATGGTTACTCCTTTTATACGTCACTACCTCTAACACACTCTGTGAGGATGCATGGGTAAGAGTCATTATAAAGAGAAAAGCTGCAAGACTACCTTGCTTGTATATTATATGACAATGTCAAACATTTGTCAAAGAATGTGTAGCAATCATGAAGAAAACTAAGCTAGAAATTTGCTGGCGTATACGTATTGCAGACTTAAAAGCGGCACTTTACTGATGTGCTTGCTTGCTGGCAACGCGTGAAATACTCGACCTGTGCAGGTTATTACTGATCTGTGATACAATAGGTATCAACCTTATTGAGTTGTAGCCTCGCATCACTACACTCTATGGGTTCCACAAGAAAGTGCGAGACCTGATGATGAATACATATGAAAGGGATGCTCAAGCGCTGGATGCTTATTCGCATGCCGTGACTCAGGCGGCAGAGCGTGTTGGTCCCGCTGTTGTCCGTATCGATATTGAGCGTGGAGATGGACGTGCTGGCCGTCGTTCATCGCCATCAGGATTTGGAGGTGGTGGCCTCGGCTCCGGCTTCATTTTTGCCTCGGATGGCCAGATTCTTACGAATGCTCACGTTGTTGAGCATGCCCGTCGTATTCATGTGACGCTGGCTGATGGACGAACGTTCGATGCCGGACTGGTGGGAAGCGATCCAACCGTTGATGTGGCCGTTTTGCGGATTGGCGCGGATCATCTGCCCGTTGTCGAACTGGGTCGAGCGCCGCTGAAAGTGGGTCAGCTGGTTATTGCGGTAGGTAATCCTTATGGATTGAACTGGACGGTCACGGCGGGTGTGGTCAGTGCGTTAGGGCGGACGCTGGAAGCTCCAGGTGTGCATAAGATGACCAATCTTATTCAGACCGATACGCCGATTAATCCGGGCAACTCTGGTGGTCCGCTGGTGGATAGTGCCGGGCGAGTTGTTGGGATTACAACTGCGATGATGCCGATGGCGCAAGGATTGGGTTTCTCTGTTCCTCTGGATACGGTGAAAGTGGTTGTGGCAAAGCTGGCCCAGAAGCGAGAGATGGCGTTCGTAGGGGTGACGATGGGCGTTGGTGGGATGCGTGTCAAGATCGATGAGGCGCTGCAACGCACGTTGAAGATCACGCAGCAATTTGGTATGGAAGTGATGGAAATTCGGCCCGGCGGCCCCGCTGATCGTGCCGAACTCAAGCGCCTGGATATCATCATTTCAGCTAATGGTGAGGCAGTGAAGGAGCCACGCGACCTACAACGCATCGTGCGGCGTCACCAGTCGGGGGCACAAATCCCGGTTCAGTTTTTGCGAGGAGGGCGATTGCGCAAAGTCACTGTTCTAGTATAGATCAAGAATGTTTAAGTTCATCCACAGCATAGAAGCTGTTTTTATTCAGGCTTTCACCAGAAAAATAATTCAATGGTGAAAGCCTGAAATTTTTATTTTTCTTTTAATGTTGCGTCTTAGATGTATAGAGTGAGGTAAAGAAAGAAAAAAGGCTCAAAAGCCGAGGACGAAAGAATGGTGCATGCTATGAGTACATTTGCTTGGCTAACCTGGGCGATGACAGGCATCTTGGTAGTGATCGGTTTTGTAACGCATCTGGTTCTTTATCATAAGGGAGCTTTTAAAACTGGATTGCAGGAGCGCGTACAGCGGTTGGCGCCTATGACCCTGAGCAGAGAAATTACCCGGAACGAGACAGATTACTATCTGAGTGTAGGAGTAAACCAGCGTCCCTGGGATTCGTATTCTCTCCGACTTCTCAGAATGTTTATTTGCTCGGCCATTCTGGTGAGTCTGTTCTTTATCGGCTTGATTCTCTATGCATTTCCTCATTAGATAGAGATCGCTCCGATCATTTCTGTAGGATAATTGCAGGATATGCCTGTCATATGGTAGAACATGGCAGGCATAATTTTGCAATCAGAATGTTTAGTATTTCGGTAGAGAAGAAAGGCCTTTATATATGCTCATGCTGCCGGAGAAGATGCGTACACGTTTTACCGATCTGGTCGGGGTTCGCTATCCCATTGTGCAGGGAGGATTGGCTCATCTTTCGTTTGCAAAATTGGCGGCGGCTGTTTCCAATGCTGGCGGGCTGGGACAAATTGGTTGTGCTTGCTTCAGTTCCCCGGAAGAGTTGCAGGCTGAGATTCAAACAGCAAAGCGCCTGACGGATAAGCCCTTCGGTGTCAATTTTCCCATCGGACACATCCCCCTGGAGCCATTTCTTGATGCGGCGCTGGCAGAGTCTCCCGCAGTGATCAGTATTACGGGTGGCAATCCCGAACCGTTGCTCAAGCGTATCCAGCAGAGTGGCGTTTCTGTCCATACGATGGTGCTGGTTGCGGGTGTACGAGCAGCACGCAAGGCAGAAGCGTTGGGAGCTGATGTAGTGATTGCCGTTGGTTTTGAAGGTGGCGGTCATCTGGGGCGCGACGATATCGGCACGATGGTTCTGACCCCGCGCATCGTGGAGGCCGTGAAGATCCCCGTGCTGGCGAGCGGAGGCATCGTTGATGGTCGAGGATTGGCAGCTGCGTTAGCACTTGGAGCCGAAGGCGTTGAACTGGGAACGCGGTTTGTGGCTGTGCAGGAGAGCAACGCCCATCCCAACTATCAGCAAGCACTGGTGGAGGCGCAAGAGACCGATACCGTTATCATCGAGCGCTCAATTGGACGACCAGCACGTGTGCTCGACGGATTGGTGGCACGCAATATTTTGCATCTGGAGTCGTACGGAGAGCAGGAAAGCCTTTCGCGTGAGCAGCGTCTGAACCGCCTGCTACCAGCGATCGCTGGCTCTGTCAACGTACAGGCGGCGCTTCACGGTCAGCTCGATAAAGGGTTTGTTTGGGCTGGTCAGGCAGTGGGCCTGATTCACGATATCCCCAGCGCAAAAGATCTGATCGAGCAGACTGTAACAGAAGCTCGTGAGATTGTTCAGCGATTGGGCACGATCTTTCAGGATGGTTGAGCTGGCTTTTCCGCATCCTCGCGCTGATTGGCTTTTTTGAGGGCTGTTTGAAACAGGGAGTAGCCAATAATCCCCCACAGGCTGCATAGAAGGAAAATGCAGCCTGCTATCCACAAAATATGCCAGATTTCAGCCAGCAGCCCGGCGAAGATGCCAAGTATGCCCAACCAGTTTGCAATGTGCATATGTGTGGACTGGACCGTATACTCATGGGTTGCTTCTTGATAGTTGCGCACGATGAGCAGGCCCAGAAAGGGGAGCGCAATGGAGAAACAAAACAGAGCAATTGTGAGCGTGCCATCCAGCGGCGTCTGATTGATAAGATCAATGATAAAAAGTATACCGATGCCGATAAGCCCCCCATACATAAAGTTTGATTGCAGACGTTTCTGCTGGTTGACTTTATACATCTTATCTGGCATGGCTTTCTCCTTCTTGGCTACCTGGAGATCTACTTACGATCAGCCAGGAATTGTCCTATTTCTGCCAGGGCAGCCATTGCACGGCATGTGATTTCGACAGATTCATAGTAGGGAACATTTTCCTCTTGCAGGAGGCGCAAAGCCGGGATGTCATGGCGTGCATAAATCGTTTGCACCAGAACCGGCTTGTTATATTGCCGTACAAGCGCGCCCAGCATACGAGCAGCAGCCTCCTCGCGTGGCCCAAATTCCTCTGAGAGGAGTTGACGATAGCCTCCAAAGAGGCCGGTAATGATGACGCCATCCACATCTGGATCTTTGAGGCAGACTTCGGTGAGGTGAGCAAATGAGAGAGGATCTTCATCGGCGGCGCCAGCGACATCGACCGGGTTAGTGGAGGTTGCGCGGTTCGGCATCAGTGCCCGCAACGCTTGCTGCGTTGTGGCCTTTAAGATAGGAACCTCCAGCCCCGCTCGTATTGCTGCGTCTCCACTTGCCACCGAACTGCCGCCACCGTCGCCGATAATGGCAATACGGCCTCTCCCTTGAGGTGTGGGCGGTTGTTGCGCCAACGCTTGTGCGACCGGGAACAATTCGTCTGAACGCAGGACGCGTACGACACCGCTTCTGGCGAGGCTGGTGTCTGTGTCTGGGCGTACGGTAGCCTGAGTGCCTGTATGCGCCAGAGCAGCACGCACGCCGACTTCGGTAGCGCCACTGAGTAGGATCACGGCTGGTTTATAACAGCCACGCTCGTACATGGCTGCCGTGACCTGACGTAATGTGTCTGCTTGAATGGCTTCAACATAGCCAGCAATCACCGTCGTCTCGGGGTCGTTGGCCAGATATTGCATGCATTCGGGAAAAGAGACATCAACCGCGTTGCCAACGCTTAAAAATGTGGTGAAGCCCAGGCCGTCCAGATAGGCCTGCGCAAAGAAATACATGCCCAGATTGCCGCTTTGTGAGACCAGACCGATGGGACCGGCTGGAAGCGGAAAGACCATGCCCAGCACATTGACGTTGGAGCGCCGGACATACAGGCCCATACAATTGCTACCAATAATGCGAATCCCATGTTCGCGACAACGGGCGACCAGTTCTTGTTCCAGCGCGCCCCCCTCCGGTCCTGTCTCGCTGAAGCCGGCCGTAATCATGACGATCCCTTTGACGCCATGAGCGATACAATCGTCAACTGCCTGGGGAACGTGAGGAAAAGAGGTAGCAATGACCGCCAGATCAACTGGACCCGGGACGGCCTGGATGTTGGGATAGGTGGGGCGTCCCAGGATCTCAGAAACGCCTGGATTGATTAAATAGATGTCGCCGGGAAAGCCTCCCTGCATTAATTGTTTGGCGGCTACGTGCCCCCATTTCTGAGGGGCACGAGATGCGCCCAGTATGGCAACTGAGCGCGGCTGAAAAACTTCTTCTAAACTATAAGGCGTCCTACTCATTCACTCTCCTCGTCATCATCGAAATGCATCTGAGAGCCGTTCTCTCGTTCTTTGCGCAGCAACTCTTCCACATCGCGGATCAATGAATCTGCGCTTGGTAAAGGTCCGGTGCCGGTCGCTTTGTCGAGGCTGGGTTCATCCTCATCATCGTCGTCCTCGTCGTCCTCATCTCGCGCGCGAGAAGCGACCTGCTCTTCAAGGCGGCGGACATAGGCGCTGGCCTCTGGATCACGAGCCACCAGAGCGGTGATTTGCTCCTCAAAATGAACGGCGTCGGATTGAATACCACTGAGATCGAGTCCCAACGAGAGATAGGTATTCAAATAGGTGAGTAAAGCCGCCGTCACTTTGATATTCGGGGTAGCTGCCAGGTAATGAGGCGCTGCTGCCCAGAAGCTTGCTGATGGGATGTGTACGCGTCGGAAGGCATCTTGTAGTACGCCGAGCATGCCTGTCGGCCCTTCATAGGGAGAGCTTTCCATATCCATCTCGTTTAAGCGTTCCATCACATCTTGATCCGATGATGAGCCAGTCAGCGGGACGGCCATCGAGTGTGGTACGTCGGCCATGAGCGCGCCAAGAAACACTGCTTCCGATACGTGAAAGTGCTTGCAAATCTCTACGAAGGCGGCGCTGAACGTCTGCCATTTCAGTTGGGGTTCACTGCCCAGGAACAGGATGATGTCATGGTTGAGATCGGGTGCTACATATGCGAGAAACTGGTTAGACGGCCATGTGATGGTACGTTGTATGCCATCAATAAATTTAATGGTTGGCCTCGTTTCGGTGAAGACAAAAAAATCTTCCGCATCAATCTCTGCAATTTTTACGGGCGTCCAGCGGTCAACTAAGAATTTTATTGCTGTTGTCGCCGAATCAGCGGCATCGTTCCAGCCTCCAAAGGCCACTATGACGATAGGGTCTCGTAATACTGGCTCGTTCTCATAATGTATAAGCGACATATCGATACCTCTTTATCTGCTGACAGTATAGTTCCCCAGCAAATATATGACCCCATTCTATCACGTTAGGGAAGAGGGCGTAGAAACGAGATCGGGCATCAATATCCGCAACTAAAGAGAAATTCTTATAGTCTTGGTTGTGCATTGACGTTGGCCTCAGTTCGGACTATACTCGCGCTATGAAGACTGAAGATCTTGCTCAAGAGAGGCGAGCGTTGCCTCCCCTTTCAGTTATTTATCGGGACCACCATCTCTTGATCCTGAATAAGCCGCCGGATCTGGTGATGCATCCGACGTACAAGCACGCCGATGGGACGATGTGGGATGCTGTGCTGGCATATCAGCAAGAGCAGGGGGCAGATGATTGGCAACCGCCTGATTTGCCGGATGAGCCGGGATGGTTGCAGGCTCCGGCTCACATTCGCGAGATGTTGCGGCAGCGGCGTCTTGAGCGGATTTGGAAAGAAGACGGGCTGTTAGAGCGTCCGGGGCTGGTTCACCGACTGGACAAAGATACCTCGGGTATCGTCGCGGTCGCACGGACGGAGCGCTCGCGTTATCATCTGGTGCAACAGTTTTACGATCATAGCATTGTCAAGCGCTATTTTGCCGTCGTGCAGAAAGGAGCACCCGACTGGTCGCACCCACGCACAACGTTCACTGTGAGCAAACGGCTGGCCGATGGGAGCGAGGCGCCGCTTGATCCCGATGCAGAGCTGGCAAAAGCGAGCGAGGATAATATTATCTTGAACGGCCCGTTACAGCGTGATCCTGAACAGCGCCGCCGCTGTATTGTCGGTCCCGATGGACAGGAGGCGACGACCATCATTCGGGTGCTGGCGGTTGAGCATGGGTTTGCCCTGCTCAGTGTGCGACCTGTCACAGGTCGCACGCATCAGATCCGCGCTCATCTGGCAGCACTGGGCTATCCAATCGTTGGTGATCGTACCTATGGACTACCGATAGAATGCTCCACGCCCGATGCAATGCTGACGCGGCAATTTTTGCATGCCTACAGCCTCACGCTGCGACGCTATCCCGATAATACAATCTGCACATTTATCGCGCCTCTTGCCGAGGATCTGGCGACCTGGGCGGAGCGCTGCTTTCCCTTAGCAGCACAGGAGATTGCAATGCGCTGCGAACGGCAGGCTGGTCAATAAGGCTTTTTCGAGAAGCCAAAGACTGATACAAGATCGAGGGGAATGAAACTGTATTCTCTCATCCCTCCCTATTTAGAGGGGGAGGGACTTCATGCGCGGGAGTTAAAAGGTGCCGATCAGATGGAGCAATTGTTTTCGCTCGGTCGCCTCATCCACAATGGGTATGACCAGGAGCAGCAGTTCATCCAGACCACTGGCTAACAGTTCTTGCACACGATCTCGCACGATCTCCTCATTGCCACTGATTACGAGTGTTCGCGCCAGGGCGTTCAATGCTGCTTCGTCGCCATTCATAGCAGAAGCCCAACCTGCTTGCGCAAACATACGAGCGTATGTGCTCGCCTGTGCCAACTGTTGTATGAATTGACGCATCGCGACACTCACCGTTGCATCATCCGTGCTGAAAGCAACCGGCAAACAGGCGACAACAGGGGGAGCAGGGCGAGATTTTTCCTCAGCTCCAGCTCGCAGGGCAGGTAATGCCTGTTCGAGCAGGTAAGGAACTGGACAGAGCGAGGCAAGAGCGCCATCTGCAATCTCTCCTGCAAGCCGAAACGCCTTCAGACCCAATGCAGGTATGAGCAGTGGAACCTGAGCTGTGCGTGGCAAGGTATCCACTACCTGGAAAAACTCGCCGTGATGGTCAATTCTGCCCTGCCATAACACGCCGCGCACTACCTCCATGTATTCTTTGAGATACCTCAGAGGTGTGGTCTGCTGCAAGCCATATCGACCTTCGATGAACGCACGATTGCCGGAACCAATCCCCAACCGCAAGCGCTCCGGGGCGAAATCATGCACAGCGAGAGCTTGCTGCGCCGTCACCAGTGGGTGACGCGAGTAGGCAGGCACAATTGCTGTTCCCAGCTTGATCTGTTCTGTTTGCGTAGCGGCAATTGCAAGAACAGTCAAGATATCCGCGAAACCCGCGCCTCCCATTGCCATCCAGGCTTGTTGGACACCAGCGTGTTCAGCCTCCTGTATTCTAGCAATAGCGTCTATTGTATCTCTTGCCTGAATGTAGACACCAACATGCTTACTAGGTTGGCGCTCGTGAGCTATATTTGATGAAATTTGTTGGATTAACTCATCTTTTTGTTGCATATTTTCTCTCATCTCTTTTTCTTATTTTGGCATTCGCTCATACCCCTAATTGCGTCTTTCCTGTCTTCTCTAGCCAGGTAGCAAAGTTCATCAGGCCAGGGTGCAGCTTGCGCAGGGCAGGGATATCTGCCTGATAGCCTCCCATATTGACAAAATCGTAGGCGCGGGCTGCATCTCTGGTGGTAGTATGGTGCGAAGCCGCGACTTTAACCAGGAGTGTGTTGTATCATATGGCTAGAAAGTCATAGCTTCCCGCTGGGAGACCTGGAGCGGGCGCAACGAGGAATATTATGAGAGAAAGAGTCAAGCACCGTGCGGGACTGACCGATTTCTTACAAAATCGCCGTGCCCGCCTGCATCCAGAACAGTTTCACCTTTCAACATTTGGAAGGCGACGAGCGCGTGGCCTCAGACGAGAAGAGCTTGCTCAATTGGTGGGGGTGGGCGTTTCCTGGTATACGTGGCTTGAGCAAGGCCGGGATATTCAAGTTTCTGATCAGGTATTGGAGCGGCTTGCATCCGTCCTGCAACTGAATGCTGAGGAACGCCGCCATTTGCTGCTCCTGGCACAAGATTCAGCTTCACCATTAGACGAACCAGACAGTCAAAAGCACATTCCCAACACCGCCACTCAAGCCATTCTTGATGGTTTCACCTATCCGGCCAGACTCTTTGATGCACGTGTGAATGTGGTGGGGTGGAATGAAAGTGCGAATCGAGTCTTTGGTGATTATTCCCGCCGAACTGCCCGAGAACGTAATGCTCCCTGGTTTCATTTCATGTGCCCATCTGCACGCGTCGTTCATGTCCACTGGGAACGTGAGGCGCGACGTTGTATTGCCTCTTTGCACGCAAGGTACGACCAGCACCCTGATGATCGATGGTTGAGCGAGTTGATCGTTGAGTTGCAGCAAGACAGCCCGGAGTTTCGCGCCTGGTGGCCGGAGCATGAGATTGTATTGGACTGCGGCGGCCTCTACGAAATTAATCATCCACAGGTCGGTCGCCTTGTCTTGCACCCCACCGTCTTCCCTATGCCCGAGCAGCCAGACTTGCAGATGATTGTCTATACACCGCTGGCTCAAGAAGACACTACAGCCAAATTGAAAGCGTTAATGATATGAACGCGTATCCTTCGGCTACTGGTTCCCTTGCCCATTTGAGCGAGGTAGAGAAGAAGAAACGGTTGGATGCAATGGTGAGGCTATGGCAGAGCGAGACCGAGCGGCGCGTCAAACGTGAGGGGCAGCAAGCGATGATCGGGGCAATGGGGCTGGATGAGTATCGATATGCTGTCTGGTTGCGTTTCCCTGAATGGGAGCGTTCGGCTGTGCTTGGTCAGGTGCTAGCGCGACGGGAACTACAGAAGCCAGCCTCAGAGCATTCCTTGTTGTTGAGCAGCAATTGGCGACATGATCCCCTCTTGAAGGCGATGCCAGATTGGAAACTGCATCTACCCAACGAGACGGTGTTTAATATTACCGTGCGCATTACCCCTGGTGGACTCGGTGAAGGGAGCAAGTGGGCTGTTGTGATGCCCAGAGAGATGATTCCGCGCTACAAATCTGGATGGCCCACCCAACGAGAATGGGTTGCCTGGACAGGCGCTTTTGATTGGCTCTCGCTTGCCGTTGGTTTTGTACGTACGATGCTTGATACGCTCTAAAGTATTGATGCAGGATGTCAAAAAAGAGGAAACAGACCGAATTATGGAAGATGAAGATGCACATTTACGGCAGGAACCCCTGCGCGTATCGAGCAAAGAGTTAGTGATGGAGGTGGTCAATGTTACAAAAAGCCTGCCATTGGGACGCGAAAAGATCGAGATTTTAAAGGGGATTAGCTTCCAGGTGTATCGCGGCGAGTTTGTCTCGATTGTCGGCCCGTCAGGATCAGGCAAGAGTACATTGTTGGGAATTGTCGCCGGGCTGGATACTCCCTCTGCTGGTCGCGTCCTTATTGACGGCATCGATATTACGCATATGAGCGAAAGCAAACTGGCGGCGGTACGCAATAGCAAAATAGGTGTCGTGTTTCAGGCATATAACCTCATTGCCACCTTGACGGCTCAGGAAAACGTCGAGGTTCCCCTCTATGTCGGCAAGCATGGCGGTTCACCTTCAGCGCGAGCGAAAGAACTGCTCGATCTGGTCGGACTCTCGCATCGTCTCTCCCATCGCCCGCATCAGTTGTCGGGCGGAGAGCAGCAGCGAGTGGCGATTGCGCGCGCCCTGGCAACCAATCCTGCATTTGTGATTGCAGATGAGCCGACCGGCAACCTGGATGCCGGAAATGGCGAACATATATTGCAACTTATCTCACAATTGCGCGATCAAACTGGAAAGACGTTTATTATCGCGACCCATGATCCCGTCATTGCGGCGCAAGCAGATCGAGCGATTCGGATTGTTGATGGACGTATCGCTGAAATGGTGGCGCGTAATGAAGCAGGCGTTGATCCGAGCGAGTAGCTGTGCTTTTGTGTCTGCTCAAGCAGAATAAATGGCCTGTGCTGCTGCGAGATAGGCAAGTTCTCCCGCTGTCAGGTGGAGTGCGGCGATATCTGCGATGGGATGGGGGAAGGCATCCAGTTCATAATCGTCGGTACGCCTTGCTCCTGTAATATATATATTTGCTCGTGCTGTATATACAAGCTGAAGAAAATCAGCATATGGATAGAGGTAGTTAGCTGGCTTAGGAGTGAGGTGATGAAAATGGAGGAAGCCCAGCAGGTAGGGAGGGTGAATCGTCCAGCCGGTTTCTTCCAGCAGTTCTCTCTCCAACGTTTGCAGGAGCGTTTCGCCTTTTTCACGCCGTCCACCGGGGAGAATATGGATGCTTTCAGGGTCGCGTACCGCAAGTACCTGATCTTCCCGTAAGATCACGCCGCGTACGGACGTAATGTAATCGAGAGGGGGAAGCTCGCGGCTCAGATAGCTGGTCACGTGAAATTGCATATGAATGCTCTGCCACGTGACGGTATCTTCGGTCAGCGGCAGTTGTTGAGCGAGAAAGCTTGCAAGATCTGTCATGGGGTTTCTCCGATAGTATGATAAAGTTCTGGCTAGACTGATTATAACCATTCTTCAGGGCAGGGTGCCAGCAATGAGGAGTGGAAAAAGGAGATGCAGCGTGCTTCCGTATTTTCCATTTGTCGATGACACATTTAAGATGCTGATGGGGGTGACGGCGCTTCACGATAGGGGGTTGATCGAGGTTGACAGTGAGCGGTATCAGGAAGAGATAGCGCTGAAGCAGGCGTTGTTAGCAGATGTGTATGATCAGTATTTTCAGGCTTCGTTGGAAACTGAGCCTGCGCAGTGGGATGTTGTGGAGTTGCTGCTGCAAGATATGGCTGCTCGCTATCCCCACTATTTCGAGCTTATCATCGATGGGAAGCAATGGACATGGCGGAATCGGTTGCTCAATGACGAGACACGTTTCATTCTGGGAGAGAGTGCGAGCTTACCTCTACCGCCGCTGGATTGGGTGGGAAGGCAGATGCAGGAGGACCTGCTGATTTTGAGCGGGAACGCGGCTGATGAGATGCCGCTGGTAGCGGGGCAGCTCTGTTTCCCAAATGGCTGGTGTCTGGACGACAAAATGGGGAAGTCATTTCTTGGCATCCATCATGAGGTGCCGCTCTTTGCTCATTATCTGGGCCGCTCGTCGAGCCTGTTGTTGGAGCGCTTGAAACCTGAGAGACCAGTATGGCGCGTGAACTGGTCGCTGAAAGCCACTCCTCGCTTGAACCTCACGCCTCACTTCTTCTCTGAAGAGCAAGAGGCGCATCTTATTCTAGAAAACATTGGTACGCGCTGTTTTCTGCGCCTGGAACGGCAGACGCTTTCACGATTGCCGCGAACAGGTTGTATCCTCTTTACTATCCACACTTATCAGGCTCCTCTGGATACGGTGATAGAGAGCGCTGATGTAGCACGTCGGATCGCTGGCGTGGTGCGTACGATGCCGGAAGAGATGCAGCGCTATAAAGGTATTGCGCTGTTCCTCGATCCTCTCCTGGCGTATCTGGCGGCAAAAGAGATATAGATTTCGTAGTGGAGCGATTTATCGCATAATCTCGCATTTACGCGATAAATCGCTCCACTACGAAGCCTATTTGGCTACTACTTCTCAGTGGTGAGCATTGCTGGCTGCCTCCGACTTTTCAGGATTTGCATCGGGAATAGTCGGAGAGTCTGCATCCTGTTGCCGGCTGACTGGTGGCGTGGTAGGAACAAAGCTGGCAAACGGCGGCATCTTGGGTCGGGCCGCGAAACGTGCTTGTAGACGGAAGCGACGCACCAGCCAGATGATAACGACAACGGGAATGATATAGACACTGAAAGCAAGCAACCAGATCAGGAAGCTTGCCAACCCCTGTCCAAAGGCCAGAGAAGCGGAGAGGGCATCCTTAAACACCTGACCGGCACTCCATCCAGGAGGAGGTGGTGGTGTTGGAGGAGTATAAACGGATTGCAGCGAGATGGTGATCGGGTAGAACATCACCTGATTGGTGAGAGTGTTGAGTTGGGCCTGGGTGCTTTCGATCTGCCCCTCGACATCGGAGAGCCGCTGTTCGACGGTGAGCAGATCGGTGAGATTTTTTGCCTGGCTCATCAATTCCTGAAGGCGAGCCTGTTCGACGCGCAAGTTCTTCAGTCTGGATTGTGTATCAACGTAGGTACTCGTGACATCCTGAACCGTTTCCGTCATGCCGAGAAGCTGACCACCGTGTTGAGCAGGATAGGTGCCCAGGTATTGTTGAATTTTGGGATAGATGCTGGCCTGAACGGAGAAGGTCATGGTGACGTTATAGAGATTGCTTCCAATCTGTTGGTAATCCATTCCAGCAGAAGTGGCGTGAGTGTCGGTAAGCGTGATCCAGTTTTGCAGGTCATCGGCGACCTTGCGCGTATCTGTCACCTGCATGCTGACTTTGAGGCTTTTGATCAGGTATTGTGGGCCTACGAGATTGGCCGACTTTTCCTGTTGGTTTGCTGCTTTGGCCTTTGTATAGGCAGAGTTGCTCGATGATTGCGGTGCACTCGCCATTTGTGCTGATCCGTTATCAGCTCTGCCTACTGCTGACGTGGCGCTACTGTTACCGCCTGCTGCACCAGCGCCACAGGCGGCTAATAGAACGAGTAATAAAATACTACTGACTAACCAGAACATGCGCCTTTTGAAGAGTTTTTGGATATGCTGCATTGATCTGCTCCTTCATAAACATTGTTTGTCTGGTTTTTATAGGTAAGTCCAACGGTAGAAGTTGTTGGGATGCTGGGTTGCATCCCTGGACTAATACAGAAATGACGGTAGAAGCAGAAGAATAGTTCCCATTATTGTACGTGGGGAGAGGCATTTTTTTCACGACATGAGGGATCTGCGAAAGATCCCTCACGGAGGTACAATTTAGTGTGTTGTATGCAGTTCTACAGGAGCAGATTCAGTTTTGGCGGGCTGTGGACGGAAATGGGGCATGACCTCTTTCGCCATCAGTTCCAGATGTTGAAGCACAAGATAGCTGGGCATTTCGCCGATCTGAGCCAGATCCACCAGGATGCCGGCATGTAGCTCTTCGGCATAATAGGCCAGTTTCTCGATTACCGTATTGACGCCACCAGCAATCACAATGCCCGCATTGACAAGATCTTTAAAGGTTGGTCGCGTTGGTAGCGCTTGCAGACCGGCCTGGATAGTACCCAGGTAGCTGGCCTCGCTCACATAACCTGGTGGAAAGTTGAACTCAGGACGTACTTTTAGCCCTCTGGCAAATAGCCACATCATGTAGCGTTCGCCAATCTTCATCGCCTCGTCGTCGGTTTCAGCCACCACACAGGGAGTGCTAAAGGCCAATTGTTCTGGGGAAGCCTCGTAGCCGTACTTCTCTTCGGCAAAGCGACGATAGAGACTATACGCTTTTTTGCGCTGCTCCATGCTCATAAAGACCGTCATGTAGGGATATTTATGCTGAGCGGCAAAATCGATGGTCTCGCGGCTTGCTGTTCCGGGCAACCAGATAGGAGGATGAGGCTGCTGAAAGGGGCGAGGCCAGGTGTTGACGTAGCGGTAGTTGTAGTGCTCGCCCTCAAAGGCAAAGGGACCAGGACGTGTCCAGGCCTGAATGATCAGATCGTGCGCTTCGTTCATACGTTCGCGGCTCAGGGCAGGGTTTATATTATAGGAGTAGTACTCCATGCCTGTACCGCGTACGAAGCCGGAGATGATACGTCCCCCAGTAATTACGTCGAGCATTGCGATCTCTTCGGCCACGCGTAGAGGATCGTCATGCAGCGGGAGGGCATTGCCAACAACGGCAATCTTTGCTCGCTTGATGCGCTGGCTCAGGACTGCCGCCATAATGTTAGGCGAGGGCATAGTACCGTAAGCGTTCTGGTGATGCTCGTTGACGACCACTCCATCCCAGCCCAGCCTATCGGCGTATTCTAACTGATCGAAATAGCGGTTGTAGAGTTCGTGGCCTTTGACCGGATCGTAGATGGTGTTGGGCAGCGTGACCCAGGTTGAGTCGTAAGCAGTGTCGAAATTGGCTGGCAGGTAGGGCCAGGGCATCAGGTGGATGAAATAGAAACTCATGCTATTCATGTGTTGCTCCTTCGTGTGCCTGCAAGAATGTCACAACGTGCTGCGTCCAGTCCTCCAATTGCTCAAACATGGGCATATGGCCTGTATCCGGGAGGGAGATCAGCGTAGAGCCTGAAATGAGCTTATGCCAGGTTTCTCCATAGACGGGAGGGAGCAAACGATCTTTCTCGCCCCAGATAATCAGTGTGGGACACGTGATTCTTGCCAGGCGACGCCCCAGTTTGGGGTCGTAGTTCGGATTCCACATCAGCAGAGCCAGCGATATATTCTCGCGATATTGCGTCATCAGAAAGTCAGTGGTGATCTCTGCGGGAATCAGTGGGGATGCTGCATCGAGATGTTCAAAGCAGAGTGCCAGAGCTTCCTGGGGATTGAGCGCGAAGAGGTCGCCCATTGGAGATCCCTTAACGCGCAGGCCAGCAGCATTGCACAGCACCAGTTTACCGATCATCTCAGGATACCAGACGGCCAGTTCCGCAGCCATCCAGCCGCCCAGCGAATGGCCGATAAGATGTGGTTGCTGCAAGTCGAGGATGCGGATCAGGTCTTGTTGGAAGAGGACATAGTCGCTGATATCGCGCATCCAATCGGGGCGTGGTGTGAGGCCGAAGCCGGGAAGATCGGGAGCAAATACGTGAAATTGTTGGGCAAGTGCTCGATGATAATCAAGCCAGAGATTGCCAGAATGCGCGCCATGCAGGAACAGAACGGGTTGCGCTGAGGTGGGTCCAGCCTCGAAGAGATGGGTCTCAATATCCTGTACAATGATGGTACGTTCGATGCGTTCTCCAGAGGTCACATTGGGATGTGTTGTCATGATGCGAATTCCCTTTCAGTACAATTAGTAGCGTTACAATGTGAGGAAGCTGCATATGTAGCGCCATCACTATAGCTCAATAGATCTTTACAGGGATGCAATGACGGTACTTTTTGTATCTGATGCTTGCGTAATTATAAACCATAGATGGCGTTTGATGTGGGGGGAGTCGCCTCATCTAGATTTTTAAGCGTGGGGCTTGTTGAGATGTTGGAAGTGTAGAGGGTAAAATGATTAGCGACAGAGGATGGAAGCTATAGAAGTTTCCATCCGAACGACTTTGTGCTTTTCTTGAGTATGAACAGCTATTCAACGGTCAGGACAAGTTTGCCGCGTACATGCCCGTTCTCGCTCAGTTTATGGGCCTGACCAGCATCTTGCAGTGGGAAGACGCCATCAAGATAAACCTTCAATTGGCCGGCATCGAACAATTGAGCCATCTCTGCCATCTGTTCACCTGAAGGATGGACCATAGCCAGGACAAACTGTATGCCGTAGCATGGGGCAAGTTCCGCACCAAGCTGGCCAACTCCTTTATGTCCAGGTAGAGAAACAATGATGTTGCCGTGCTTAACCACCTCAAAAGAATGTTTGAGAACATCTTCACCAATGGTATCCAGCACCATATCGACATCCTTCACCACATTTTGAAACGCTCGCTGCGTATAATCAATGACCACATCGGCACCCAGAGCACGTACAAACTCGACATTGCGAGTTGATGTCGTCGTGATAACCTTTGCACCTTTCCATTTGGCAAGCTGAATGGCGAAATGACCAACACCACCGGAGCCGCCAGAAATGAAAATGGTTTGTCCTGCTTGCAGATGGGCTATGTCGAAGATTGATTGCCAGGCCGTCAGCGCTGCCAGTGGGACGCCTGCCGCTTCTTGATACGTCAGTGTACGTGGCTTGAGTGCGATATCTGCCACTGGTGCGGTCGTATATTCGCTATATGCCTTTGCCTCATCGGGAAAGCGTGGCATGCCATATACCGCATCGCCAACCGCAAATTGTGTCACTTCAGGGCCGAGTGCCACCACATCGCCAGCAATGTCCCAGCCGAGGATGTAAGGCAGATCTTTCTTCGCTGTGGTGATCGGGAGCGGAAAGCGGCGCGATGCAGCATCCACTAGATTGACACCAGCCGCGCGTACTCTCACCAGAACTTCCCCTGCTTGTGGTTCAGGTCGCTCGACTTCCTTATATTGTAATACATCAATATCACCAAATGCATCTATCTGTACAGCCTTCATCGTAGCCATAATAGAATCTGTCTCCTTGAGTAGACTATATTGTTGAAAATCCCTCTGGTTGCCCACTTGAGTCAAGCACGCGTCTCGATGGCAATACTATAACACTTGAATGTCTGGATAGTCTATGGCATAATGTTCTGGTTCTATGTCTGATCGTCCAATATATGGAGCATAGTGTGGATGTATTGACGGATGTACTTAATTCGCTTGACCTCAAGGGGTGGCTTTCATCACGCACAGAGACAACTACTCCCTGGCGCTTTGACTTTGCGGCCAGTCAGGATAGTATCTTCCACATTCTCAAATTGAGCGGAGGGTATTTATGTGTCGAGGGGGAAACCTCGGCCCGGCGCATCGAGGATGGGGATGTGATTCTCTTGCCACATGGACACGCCCATGTCCTCTGCGATGAACTCGCTTCGCCATTGACTCAAGAGCTACACTTGAACTATGAGGCCTATCGTGAACATCGACTTTTTCCCTGTCAAAACGAGCAAGCGACGATGGTAATGCTCTGCGGAGCATTTCATTTTGAGCATTGGGGCAATTTCCCCTTGCTCCACTGCTTGCCAGATGTGATTCATATTCCGGGCGAGCAGGGATGCATGGGGGAGGACTTCGCGGAAATTGTGAACTGGATTGGGCGCGAATCGATCTCACTGCAATCTGGCAGCGAGGCGATGTTGAGGCGATTAACAGAAATGCTCTTTATACAGGTGATCCGTGTCTGGATCGATCAGCAGGCACAGGCGACGGGAGCATGGCTGGCTGCCCTGCGCGATCAGCCAATCAGTATGGCGCTTGGCCTCATCCATCAATCGCCCGAACGTGGCTGGAAGGTTGAGGAACTGGCAGATGCGGTTGCCCTCTCTCGCTCGGCGTTCTCCGCTCGCTTTACCCAGCTTGTCGGTGAGCCACCCGTGAAATATCTCACTCGCTGGCGTATGCATGTGGCAACCCGCCTGCTCAAAAACGAGGTCAGCATGGATAGAATTGCCCGGCAGCTCGGCTATGATTCGGAAGCTGCTTTTCGCAAAGCATTTAAACGCGAGGTGGGTATTCCTCCGGCCAGATATCGCCAGCAAGGATAATTGAGAACTACTCTATATATTGTGTGAAGAGGTTTGTAGCATGCATATTATTCACGGCACCTGGATTCCCAATGAGGGGGAACAGGAAGAGTTCATTCAGGCCGGAGCTTTCTATCTCTGGATTGAGACCGACGCACCTCCTGACAGCTCGTGGCGTTCCGCAGAAGGTGTGCATCCGCGCCATCTGAAGCAGACAGCCCTTGCCGCTTTCCTGATGAATAGGCTCAACTTGCAAAACTCAATTGGTGGCGATCCGATGCACGACATGTGCATGCAATACTTTTTGTTGCCGACCGTTGCGGGCAGACCAACTCCCTCCTTTGAACTGGTTCGCTATGTGGATGAAGAAGCTCCCACAACGTTTGAACTGATGCCCTGGCAGATCTGTTGCTATCGGGTGGTGGATATCGTTTCCGTATTGAATGACATTCACTTTGCCGCACTGCATACCGCCGAAGATTTTCAACTGGGGGCAGACCTGCTCTTCTGGTATCAATATACGCAAGTATTGAAAGGTGTTATCGCCAAAGATCAATATATCCCGTCTATGAAGTACCAGGTGATTCTGGCAGTCGTGACGAAGAAACAGCGTGTGAAGAAACATGAGAGCGTCGAGCTTCATTACGGCTGGGAACTGTTGTCGAAAAGCTATGAGGAGGCTATTCAGCGGTATGCAACTGCTATGCCGTTTGTCTGTACGGCGGGAATGAGCAGTGCAAACAATGTTGCTCTCTTCGCGAAAGAGAGCCTGTTGCGCCATTTCTCCGAGTGCTTGTTGGTTGATATTATTACTGGAACATCTTTTACTGGAAAATTTGACAGGATTATTGACGGAACGTTGCTCTACAAAAGCATCTATCCGTCTCGTATAGCCCTATTTGATGCTTCCGTCAATAAAATTGAGGATTACAAACACTGGTTGGCGTGGCGTGCCAAGCTGATCGGCGTGCATACGGAGGCCGGTTTCACCCTTTGCTTTCGTCTGGAAGAGGCACCCGCCAGCAATATTGATAACTGGTATCTGCACTTTTTTGTTGCGGCCAGACATGATCCTTCACTCAAGTTGAGCCTGAGCGAGTATTGGGATCTCACGCCTCATGAGCGCGTGGAAGTTGCCCGACCCTTTGGACAGGATTTTGAGAAAAATTTGCTGCTGGCGCTGGGATATGCAGCGCGCGTCTATCCTGAGATCTGGTCAGGTCTTGCCACAGCTCAGCCCGCCGGCTGTCAGCTGACGCTAGATGAAGCGTTCGCCTTTTTGAAGGAGAGTGCATGGGTACTTGGAGATGCAGGCTATACCGTCATCGTTCCGGCATGGTGGACGCCACAGGGCCGCAGACGCGCGAAGGTTCGTCTCAAAACGTCGGTGCATTCGCCCAAAGGGACGGCAGCAGCCATTCCAAGTCACCTCAACCTCAAGGCCATTGTCTCGTACGAATATCAACTTTCGATAGGCGGTCAGGTTGTCTCCTCCGAGGAATGGCAGCAGCTTGTGAATGCGAAGACGCCGCTGGTGCAGTTTCGCGGGCAATGGATGGAACTGGATCGCGAGAAGATGCAACAAATGCTGCAATTCTGGCAGACACACCGGAATGAAACGCCTGAAATTTCGCTGCTGGATCTGTTGAAGATCAGCAGTGAGGCAGAAGATGATCTGGAATGGGAACACGATCAAAGCTTGCATGAGATGCTCGCGCGACTTCAGGATAAAAATGCGTTTGCGCCTATTGAAGATCCGGTGGCTTTGCAGGGGAACTTGCGCGACTATCAGCGGCGCGGCGTGGCCTGGTTGCAATATCTGGAACAACTCGGTCTGAATCCCTGTCTGGCCGATGATATGGGGCTGGGCAAGACGCTGGAGGTTATCGCACATCTGCTCAAAGAGCGCGAGAAGCTACCAGAGGGCGAATGCGCGCTGCCAACGCTGGTGATTGCGCCAACATCTGTGCTAGGTAACTGGCGCAGAGAGATCGAGCGTTTTGCGCCACAACTGCGCGTGGTAGTGCATCAGGGAAGCAATCGCATGAAAGAGAAGCAGACTTTTATCGAGGCGTGCCAGGCGTATGATGTGGTGTTAACCTCCTTTGCGCTGGCACGGCTGGATGAAAAGCTCTTGCAGGGCGTGAGCTGGCGGCGCGTGGTGGTCGATGAGGCACAGAATATCAAGAATCCGCAGGCTGCTCAGACGCGGGCAATTCTCAAGCTTGCGGCACCGCATCGCCTCGCTTTGACCGGCACGCCTGTTGAGAACCGCTTGCGCGATCTCTGGTCCATCTTTAACTTTCTCAATCCCGGCTATCTGGGAAAAGAAGCACAGTTTCGCAAGAGCTTTGAGACACCCATCTATAAGAGCAACGACCTGAGCCGCTCGGAGACGCTGAAGAAGCTAGTCGAACCCTTCATCTTGCGGCGCGTCAAGACCGACAAGCGCATTATTAATGACCTGCCTGATAAGATCGAGCAAAAAATGTATTGTACGCTCTCGCCTGAACAGGCATCACTCTATGAGGCGGTGGTGAACGATGTTTCGCAACAGATAGAGCAGGCGGAGGGTATGCAACGGCGTGGGCTGATTCTGTCCACGTTGTTGAAGCTCAAACAGATCTGCAATCATCCGGCGCAGTTTTTGCAGGATGGCAGCGCCTTTACCACTGAGCGCTCTCACAAGCTTCAGCGGCTCGGAGAAATGATCGAAGAGGTGATTGAAAGCGGGGAGAGTGCGCTGGTCTTCACTCAGTTTACCGAGATCGGGAGTGCATTGGAGCGGTATCTTGAGCATAACAAACATTACAATACCTACTACTTGCATGGTGGAACAAGCGTCACGAGGCGTGATCAGATGGTGACTGAGTTTCAAGATCCTGAGACCGAGCCGTCGCTGTTCATCCTCTCGCTACGCGCAGGTGGCGTTGGCTTGAATTTGACGAAAGCCAACCATGTGTTTCACTTTGATCGCTGGTGGAACCCGGCAGTTGAAGATCAGGCAACCGACCGCGCGTTTCGTATCGGTCAGCGCAAGAACGTGTTTGTGCATAAATTTGTGGCGCTGGGAACGATGGAGGAGCGCATTGACGCGATGATTGAGGATAAAAAACGGCTCTCCTCGCTGGTGGTAGGAACCGATGAGTCATGGCTGACGGAACTGGATAACGACACCTTTAAAGATTTGATCGCATTGCGACGGAGCGCAGTTGTGGGGTAAATACTATGGCACAATTCAGTCGTACCTGGTGGGGCCAGCGTTTTATCGCGGCCCTGGAACAATTTACCGACCCTGGCCGTCTTGGACGTGGGCGCTCTTACGCCAGTGGAGGCCGGATTATTGAACACAAACTGGCGAATGGCACCGTCTCAGCCCGAGTGCGGGGTTCGATCAATCCGTACTTTGGCGTCTATAAAGAGCCAGTCTACAAGACTTCCATTACCATAAAGCCCATTAGCGCCGCCGATTGGAAAAAGGTGATTCGCCAGATTGCGGGACGGGCAGATCTGGTCACGAAGCTGTTGATGAGCGAGATGCCGGATACGATAGAGGAGGCGTTTTCTGAACTGGGGTTGCATCTGTTGCCGCATAGCCAGAATGATTTCGTGACCTCCTGTTCGTGCCCGGATTATGCAAATCCCTGCAAACATATCGCCGGAGTGTACTATCTGCTCGCCTCTGCGCTGGATAGAGATCCGTTTGTGATGTTTGAGTTGCGTGGATTATCCAGAGGAGATCTACAGGCCGAACTTGCCCAATCGCCGCTGGGACAGATTCTAGCATCAGCTCTGGCGGCCAATGATGAGCCAGTGGAGCCGGTTGAGTCCTCTTCCTACTATACTCGTCCGGTCAGAGAAGCGGCCTCTTCTACGGTTGGCTATAAAGAGTTCTGGACCGGTGCAAAGCGGCTTCCTGCCCAATCGCCACCAACTGGAGCACCAGGCGTTCCAGCGCTGCTGATTAAGAAAGAAGGCGATTATCCGGCCTTCTGGCATAAAGACGCCTCATTCATCAAAGTGATGGAGGAGATCTATGAGCGCGTACGTACAAAGAACAAGCAAATGAAGTAGTGTGCTTACAGACGATGTGAGCGTAGCGGCATGCTTTTTTCTCGGTAGAATGGTCTATGAGGTGCTGTCACGTTTTCTTCTGGTGGACGTGTACCTTTTGTGGTGGAATTACCCGCTGGCCTGGGACAATTCGTGGATGGGAGGCGGAGGAAGTGGGATGTCCCAGGCGCTATACACCGAGAGAAAAGAGAAAAAGATGCCAAAGAGACACCAACAAAGACCTGCTAAAATAGCGGCTGGTCATAATCATCCTCAGAAGAGTACTGTCATTACGACAGGCACTTATAAAAAGCATGAGACGTATCAGGCGCAGGCGGCCCGCCATGAGAACCCGAACGTGCAGCCCCAGGAGGCTAAAGTGCCGCCTTCCAGAGATATGAGTATGGGAAGAACTCATCGGGCCGAGTCACAGGAGCGCATCCAGGATAAAGAGTCGCGTAGTGGCACCGACTCGAATGCTCGCAATCCGCGTAAGAGTTCGGAAGTGCATAAGAGCGACAAAACGAAGCGAGAGCCACATCAGCATGGCATCAATCAAGCCGCTGTATATAATCACGATCTTGCCGTTGGCCATCGTTCCTCTGATGATGAAGGGTTGGGAGCACCAACGATCATAGGCGAAGGCTTCTCTGCCAATGATTTTAAAGATTTGCATACGATCCTGGCCGATCTGACCGACGATGAACTGAAGCGCATAGAGATCATGCCGACAGGCACGCGCTTGATCCAAGGCTCGAAGTATATTGATCTGAGCCATCTGGAAAACGGTGAGTTTGTGGCGTCAGGCGATATGGTGGCGGAACCCGGTCACTACTATGTCCTGAAGCAGGATTCCGACTATATCCTCTGGAATCGTCTCAATCAGGTAACAAATCCTGCTCGCCTGGATGAATCGGAGACGCAAACCGAATGATCTATAACGATTTTCACGCTTCGTAGGCTACACCATCGCTCAAAGAGCGGTGGTGTATAGTACCTTTTAGTAATATGCTTGACTAAAGATGAGCTAACCTCCTAGACTTACTATAATGAGAGCAAGATATATCTCCATTTATCGGGCACGGAATGTGTCTTGATCCCCGCAATCTGTAACATAATCTGGTCTTGAGCGATTTTAATATATGTATATATCTATTTCTGTGATCAGAAAAATAATCAATTGCGGCAGGGAGGCAAAAACGTGAGAAGGCTTCCACGTAGAATAGTACAACAGATAGGAAAAATATTCGTTATCTGGTTCCTCATAAGCATGTTTTCACTGGTAGGCCTGTTGTCATTACAAACAGAGGCTTATGCGTATACACGACAGCAAAGTATTGTTCTGGACGTAACCTCGACCAGCGAGACAGCTACGTCTGAAAAGACATCAGACAGCGAGACAACTACATCTGAGAATACTCCAACCAGCGAGACAACTGCGTCTGAAAAGACATCAGCAGCAGATGATCCCACACCAACACCAGACGATCCCACACCAACACCAGACGATCCCACACCAACACCAACAAAAGAGCCGACGCCAACGCCGACACCGAAGCCGACCGCGACGCCGACACCCAAACCAACGGCAACGCCAACACCGAAGCCGACCGCAACACCAACGCCGAAACCAGCGGCGACAGCGACGCCCAAACCTGTTGCTACTGCAACACGTCCTACTGTGCCTGTGACGCCTGTAACCAATGGTGGCGACGTGTTGCCAACACCTATAGCTCCAGACGCGACGCCAACTGAAGATCAGCCTACCCCTGAAGCTACTACTGCTCCACCACCGCAGACCACGCCTCCAGATAATCCTGTGCCTACTCCCACGCCAAAAGCGGCGACCACGCCCCACGATCAGGGAACGATGACTACATTGATTGTCACTGGTAGCCTTGGTATGACGACGCTTGTGTCTGCCGGGGTACTCATCGGAGTGCAGCAAAGGAAGAAGAAGAAATTGGCAGAGGCGATGGCGTACAGCCAGATGCAGCGCCCAAGCCAGACCGAGTTTGAGCTTGCTGTGCAGGTTTCTGCGCCCCAGCAGGCATATGCACCGCATTTGATGGACCCAAATGTGCTAAATTCGCCTGCCATGAACGATATCTTGCAGCAAGCGCCCGATATGTTCATGGCGAATGGAGCGGCACCCGCGAATATGCAGGGACAGTATGATCCGTTTGCAGCCGGGATGCCAGCGCAGTTTGACCCGTTCGCAGCCGGGATGCAGGGGCAGAATGCATTTCCTCCCCCACAAGAGGCCGTCTTTGAGCAGTCAACCGCGCTGATGCCGAACTATCCGCAAAACGGTCCGGGAGCTGCGAGCGCATTTTACACTCAGCCAATGATGACCAGCGCTCAGAATGTTGCAGGTGCGCCGGCCATGCCACAGAATGATCCAGCATCGGCGAGCATGTTCTATACTGAACCAATGATGACCAGTGCCCAGAATGGGATGGATGTGCCGGACAATTCACAAAACGGGCCGATGGGAGCCAATTCGTCGCCCGCAACGCCTGTGCCACCTCCATCAATTGAGCCAGGGATACGTACTGATCCGCGCGTGATTGCGATGCAGAAGCAGGCCCAGATGGGTATCTTCGTGTTGCCCGGCCAGGACAAACAGGAAGGGACAGAAAGCGAATCACTCTGATGTGGCACTTCAACATCAGAGTGATTCGCTTTCTGTCCCTCCGCAATGCTTTAGAGCAGGAGCGTGCCTTCAGCTGCCGTCACAGCCGCGCCAAAGATACGTACATCATCGCCGTGCAAACGTATCTCAATGTGGCTTGGTCGCTTCAGTGTATAGCCCTGCTCAATCATGATTGTTGTATCGGGGGCAATCCTGCCGTACTTTGCTAGATAGCAGGCCAGTGGTCCGGCGGCGGTTCCTGTAGCTGGATCTTCGACGATTCCCTCTGTAGGATTGAAGAAACGGGTATAAGCTATAGAAGTGGTATTAACTGGATCGAGACTAAATAGATAGCAACCCTGTCCATCGACTGAACGCAATTGTTGGAAGAGACGGGGCATATCTGGTTGGGCGCGGTTGATCGCTGCACGGTTGCGCACCGGCACAAGCAGATGCCCGGCACCAGTGGAAACAATCTGTGCGGGAAGTCCTTCTACAGCCAGATCATCTACCGACAGTGCGAGTGCCTCCGCGAGCTGTGTCGGATTGTTGTGGATGGTCCCAAATGATGGTGGACTTTGTCGCATCCCGATGGCAGTTGGTCTCCATTGCTTCCCCTCCTCTCCCTGTTCTGCCAGGATCTCCACCGATAAAATTTGCTGCACAATCTCTTGCTGAAAGACCGTTTGTGGTCCTGACAGTGCGATCCGACCTGATTCTGCCAGCCACCACCAGGCACCTAGCGCATTGTGACCAGCACCGGAGACCTCAACTCCAGTTGGGGTGAAAGAGCGCAGACGCCAATCGGCCTCAGCCCTGGTTGGTGGCAGCAAAAAGGTGGTTTCCGACTGGTTAAACTCACGGGCAATCTGTTGCATTGTCTCCTGGCTCAGATCTGTTGCATCGGGCACAAGCGCAAGCGGGTTGCCGTTTAGTGGCTCCTGTGCAAAGACATCAACCACGTAGAAGCGAACTTTCAGCCCTTTCATCGGGTTTCTCCTGACACTATCTTTCACAGTATGAAACCCAGGAGATTCTGGCAAGCAATTGCGCGAATTCATCCTGGGTTCTTAATTTGTAGCAATTTTAGTACTTATAAAAATGTTGGAGTGTTTCTTCTTCCGGCGTTTTGTCCTGGAAGAAGGCCACTTCAGCGCGTTTGACGGCGATATAGGATGTCGCCAGTAATGGTCCCAGCGCCTCGGTCAGCACGCTATCCTGTTCGAGTTCGTCAAGCGCCTCATTGAGGGTGGTCGGCAGGCGATAGATGCCGCGTTGCTCGCGCTCCTCATCGCTGTAGTTGCCTGGATCGATCTCTTGCGGCTCACCCGGATCGATCTGGTTTTTGATGCCATCCAGCCCGGCAGCAATCAATGCGCCAAGTGCCAGATAGGGATTGCCGCTATGATCGGAGCATTTCAACTCAATATTGGCCGAATCTGCCTCGCGCCCACTGAAAAGCGAAGGGATGCGAATGGCTCCCTCGCGATTGTCAAACCCGTAAGCTCCGTAGGCTGAACTCCAATAATGAGGGAGCAGGCGGCGATATGAATTGGGGCTGCCACAGGTCAGTGCGACCAGGGCGCGAATATGGCGTAACACACCACCGACAAAATATTTGCCGAGCTGACTGAAGCCGCCGCGCTGGTCAGGATCATAGAAGAGATTGGCCTGCGTCTGCCCGTTTTCGTTGGTTCTCCAAAGGCTAAAATGAATATGAGCGCCGCTACCAGCCTGATCAAGGAAGGGCTTTGGGGCGAAGGTGGCGTAGAGATCGAACTCACGCGCCACGCCGCGTACGGTTTCGCGCACCTGACAGACATGATCAGCAGCTTGCAAGATCGGCGCATGCTCGACCGATAGCTCCTGTTGGGCCGGACCAAGCTCTGTATGAAATAGCTCGACGGAGATGTTCTGCGCTTCTAAGGCGGCGAGGATCGCATCAACGACTTTGGCTTGCTCATCCAGTCCGATGCTGCTATAGCACAGACTACGATCCGCAGGCGCAAACTGCCCCAGCTCTTCTCGGGCCAGATAAAACTCATGCTCGACCGCCGCCTCCGCAGCCATGTTTGCTTCAGCTAGACGCGCGATCATGCGTTTGAGGAAGGTGCGCGGACATGCTTCCCACGCTTTGCCGTCGAGACCAATCATATCGCAGAGCATGCTACCAGTATTGGGCGCGTAGGGTAGGATCACGAAGGTTTCTGGATCTGGGATGAGACGAAACTCTCCGACTGGTCCCATACCCTCAACGGTTGCTAGCGACTCAACGCCAGTAAAGGCTTGCATCGCGAGCGTCTGGCCGATCCCCTCACGCATGCGGCTCGTCAGCTTTTTTGCCTGTGTCGCTTTGCCACGAATGATGCCGCCGTTATCACAATATAAAAAGCGTATCAGACGTAGATTTTCCTGTTGCGCGAGTTGAACTACATCTTGAGCATTCATACGCCTGGTTCTCCTCTCCTATTGTCTTGTATTGTTCTCCAATCCAAAGGTACGACGCACGAATCCAGCGCGCTGCGAACGAACGGTAAGCTCAAGGTTGGTTCCTTGCGGCCCTTGCAATACCCATTCGATCTTTGCACGATTATCTGTTGATGGGTGGCTGTTAAACCACGCCCAGAGCTTGTTTGAGCGTCCCTCAAGCTGGCCAATCTCTTGCGTGCGCTTTCCGTTGACGATACTGACCTCTTCTGGTAGGACCAGTTCAACCTCGATTGGCCGTACTGCTTTCCGTTCAAACGCCTTCTTACTGGTATAAGTCGGCAAGAAGCCATTGTTTTCTACAATAGCGGTGACGTGAAAGACATCGTCGCTCACCTGATCTATCTTGAGGTGGCGCAGGCTAAGATACGGGTTCAAGGAGGCATGCGACAGCGTGAAGCGGCTATGCTTTTCGCACATTTCGGGAAGATAGCGTAGCGGAGGGTTTTGATCGCTGAGTTTGTAGTCCCAGCCGCCAATCTCCACCGGCCCCAACTGCGGATGATCAAATGGTCGCCAGTTATGGAACGCCTCCCCTTCCATTACCTCGTCGTTCCACTTCATCAGTTTGAGGTCGTCTTCTTCAGGATGCCAGCGGAACCAGGCGATGAAGTTGCGCGGACCAATCCCGGCTGTTGTTGGCATATCCCATAATTCCGTTGTAAAGCCAAACCAACCGTAATGATCGTATACGTAATCATCCATCGCACCGTAGGTCACATCGTCAGGGCCATAGTGAAAGCCGTGAAACGTTGAAACGGAGGGATAGCCTGTAATCTCGGTGCCGCGTTCGCCAAGCAGCTTGAACACATCCAGATCGGCGGATGGCATCTGGTCGTCGGGTTTGGTGCTATAGGGTCGGAGCAGAACGCCGGAGATCGTATGATACGTCAGGAAGCCGGAAATATTGGGGTGCGTACGCCAGAACTCGGCCTCGGCGTGTGTTTCAGGCTCCGAGAGCGGATAAGCTCCCGCACCGCGTTGCGCCCCTTCAGGTTCCCACTGGAAAGGGTAGTTGCGGTTGATGTCCATTCCCTCGCGCGGTGGCGCGATAGGGATGAGGTAGCCATCGTAGTTGCGGATAAGCCCTTCAGTGAAGATGTGATAGTACTCTCCACCTTCTTCATCGATGGGGCGGCGGCGCATGATGCGAGGATCTTTCTCGGAGCATTTCCAGGCTCCGTTGGGATCTTGGACGCGCATATCAAGGATCAGTCCATCGCCATCGATATCTTCTGGATAGAGGCCGTCTTGCTCCTCTGGATATGGATAGAGGCGTGTGCTGCTGCGCAAAAAATAAGGGGTGGTGAGGTAACGCTCTGCTCCATCGACGCTCAGGCGTGGTAGGATGTAAAACGTGGAGCGATCCAGCAGACGCGTAACCGTCTCGTCCTTGCCATAGTTCGTCAGGTATGACCAGATCGTGTAGAGTGCGACCGTTGAACCGGTTACTTCACCGGCATGCGTATTTCCATCGATCCAGTACGCAGGCTTCTCCAGAGCTGGCCCTGTCTGCTTGTTGGTTAAGGTGACAAGCCAGAGTTCGCGCCCTTCCAGACTTTTGCCGATCGATTCAATCTCTGCCAGGTCAGGATGAGCGGCAACAATCTCATGCAGAAGTGCGGTCAATACATCGTAGGTGTAATAAGAGAGAACACCATGAGCAGGATCAAAGTTCTGATGCACAATAGCTTCGGGCATAAAAAAGTCTACCTCATAATACAGAAGAAATATGCCTGGAAGAGATATCACCAAGCACCAGGGTTACAGGCAAATGTTAGCGACGGCGACGGCTTCGTCTCTCCCGTTCCAGAGCGAAGTCCAGCGTCTCGTGGAGGCGCTCGAAATCATCGACATCGAGCTGTAGTTCAACGGCGGGAGGATCGTCGGGTCTGGCCCGTCCCTCTTCAAAGAGTTGTAAGACCATGACCAGCTCCACCTCGATATCGAGCACGCCGCCCTCTGTCACTGTATCCTCGTCGTCCTCATCGTCCTCGTCGTCCTCATCCTCGTCATCATCATGGGTTTGAGGGATGAATTCGATGTTTGTCCGAGCACACTTGAAGCGACCAGTGATTTTAAGGGCATCTGTGGACATCTCCTCGGCAAGTTCGCGCACGACCTCCATCATTTGTACGAAGGCGTCTTGCAATTGCTCCAGCGCGTCCTCTTCTTCGCCACTCCCCTCTAGTTCAGCTGGCACCTCGCTGCTAGACTGAGCGCTACCACCCAGGCGTTGTCGGGCCAGTTCATTGAGTTGTTTGAGCGTCTGAGCAAACGCGGGAGAAAACGCTGTACTGTCCGCTTCGGAGGGTTTTTCGCCAGTGTTGCCTTCGTTGCTCTCGCCTTCGTCGCCGATGGTCTCATCGTCCTCATCTTCTTCATCTTCCACATCTAAGCCAACTGCCGCTTCGACCATCAAGATTTGCTGATGCAACTGTTCGGCGACCTCGTGTGTGAAATAAGCCAGTACGCGCGCCTGCCTCGATGCTGCCAACAATTCAAACTGGGGCCACTCCCGGTAGCGTTCCCGACCGCGCAGGTAACGCACCTCCACCATGCCTAGCGTGTCCAACCGCAACGAAATTTCCATAGCTTCCTCCTCCTAATGAGCAGAACCAACGACTACCACATCTCTTTCTGCCGCTACTACCATCTCTGCTTTCTCCAGGATTCTTTTGTTTATTTTTTTATACACAGCAAAAGCGATTTGTTATCTTTTACTGTGGGGATACGCTGTGAAAGTGTATGGATAGAAATAACTCCTACTTACTTTGCTATTTCTGGTTTGCTTTTCGACACCGGAAAATCCAGAGAGAGCTACACAGTTATTGTGCGGCTCTACCTCTGGTAATCGAAGCATCTATGAACGCTGGGGTAGAAATGGATGAACATCCGGCTATAGATGACTTCGGGTGTACTCCCTCATCATACCACAACGTCCAGTCCTGGCACAGTACTATCTACGGGTTTTCTCTCCTGCCTATTGCAAGCGCGTCCAGACAGTGCGCAAACGACGACGCGCCAGACTGAGCGTCGTTGCGATAGCCAGCAGCGTGCCTCCTAAGATGGTCAGGGCCAGAGATGGTGGCAGCCCCAATGATGGGAGGAAGAGAGCATGCATTGCGGCCACAACCACTAGCGCGGCTCCGCTCAGCACGAAGAAGCGCACGCGCAGACCGACGCCAAGCAACAGCAGAACGAGCGCCTCACCTGCCAGAATCAGCGTCGGCGGCAAATTTGCAGCACTGAAACTGAGCCAGAGTGCGGGGGCTAAGAGCAGTATTGCGCCTAGTACAGAACAGCATTGCCCGATCCTGTGGTGATATGGCAACGTTTCGTCTCGGCTCAAAAACGGCGAGATGACGATCAGGTAACTTGCTGGTGCCAGAGTGAGGACATCGAGATGTGTCTGCCCTGAAGCTAATAGCTCCCACGGGACGACCAGTGCGAGAAGCAGCCCGGTCATGTATCCACACCAGCGGCGGGTCGTTCTTTGCACCTGTAGACGCCCAGCCCAGAAGAGCAGGGTCGCTAGTACCAGCAATGCACTAGCGCCCACGTGAGCAAGCAGGCCTGTGGAGGCAGACAGACCACCCTGTCCGATAATTGCCAGCACCACGCAGATCTGGCCGCCCAACCCTGACAATTGATGCAACATTGCGGGCGATACGATAAGAGAAGCTGGTGGTAACTTCTTCCACACGAATTGTGAACTGAAGATGAGGATGCAGAGGAGTGTATAACCGACCATCTGTTGCCAGAGATCCCAATGGACGAGAGAGATGGCCCAGGCTGCCAGCGCAACCGGCACAACAACGATCTCCGGGACGCGCTCAACCAGCATAATGAGCAGAGAGAGCAGAATAAACGCACATAAAATGACGAGGAAAGGAACGTGATCTTTCAATCCGTAACCCCAGCTTGCTGTCGTTACAATGGCGACCAGCGAGGACAGATACCACGACCAGTTCCAGGCAAATTTTGTCTGTATGCCACGATTGAAGAGGCGGGTCAGCAGGCCAAGCATACCTGTTACCAGTGCTATGCCTGTCAGGTAGTAGATGGCATTTTGTGCCTGCATATCGCATTGCACCGATGCGCAGATTCCATTCAGCAGGTACTCGGGCGCCGTGATCAGTTGCGTTGCCGAGAGGATACCCCAGATGGCAAATCCTGCGACGACCCATTGATAGAGCGGTTTGCGCTCAAAAGAGGTGATGATGTAGGCGACCAGCGCGTAGATCAGCAGCGCATCGGGGATCGCCGTATAAAAGGGATTATTGACGCCGGCTAGCAGCCCGTAGATGCCGGTGAAAACCGCTGCTACAAAGGCGATGGCATAGAGTGGCAAAGAGTACCCCAGGAGGCTGTGAGATGGAGCGGGGGAGGATCTTGTGGGAGCCAGCCATTTCAGGCAACCGATACCTATGCCGAGAGTAGCGCAGGAGAGAGCCATGATGGGAGGGAAGAAACGGTAGAAACCGCCGATCATTCCCGAGCAATAGATCGATGAGGACGCAAACACAACTGCAATCCAAAAGAGGAGCGGTTCATGTTCTGCGTAGCCGATCAGGTAGAGATCTACAGCGAAGACGAGCAAGGCCCAGGTGGTGGCAAGGTAGAGGCCGTGAGTATAGCCAGTGATGCCCATGATGATAGCTGCAATCACCGCCGTTGCATAAAAGGGCAAGGCCCAATCGCGCCCGGCCAGACGGTTCACGCCAAAGGCCAGCAGTGCCAGGATAGGGGCTAACCAGGTCAGGAACCAGAAAGAATTGTTCGGCACGAGCAGAGCCAGCACTGCAAAACCAGCAGCAATGAGCAGTAGCCCTTTGAGCCGTGTCAGAGCGGCGGCGGCATACCAGACAATAGCGATCAGCGCTACCTCCATCCCGGTGGGGAAGCCAACTCGTAACCAGCTTTGTACTGTACTGACAGGTGCAAAAGCATCGTACAGCGCAAAAGTACATCCGTAGAGTATACCCGCGACCAGGAGCGGCCACTCCCACTTGATCCGGCTGATTTTGCTCGTCTTCATTGGAGCATCAGCGTACAGGTGATGAGTAATGAAGCTATATTGCAGTGCAGCGAGGAGAGGAAGCACAAGCGCAACTATGTATAGCGCTGGAAGATGTTGTAGGAGCGGTGATAGCGCCAGAAGTGCCAGGAGCATCGGCAAGGCGAGCAGGATCGCTCGACGCTGGTAGAGTGCTATGCCATAGACAAGTGCAGCGAAAAAGAACAGGAGGAAAATGATAACTTCCGTACTCTGACCCAGCCCCAACACGAGCGTTTCCCCTATGATACAGAGCGCCACCACATCGAGCGGTGCAGCCCAACGAGCACTCATTTTCTGGCGTACCAGGACGGCGAGGGCAATCAATACGAGGGCCAGACCGAAAAAGCTCCATACAGGCGTACTACGAAAGCTCCACATAACCGTATTGTGAAGCCACAGATGCAGCCACAAAACGGCCACGCTAAAAGCAGCGTTGAGCAGGAAACCACTGAGCAAGAGCAGCCAGGGCCATCCTGTCTGATTCGTTGCAAGCGTGTTCTGCCACTTTGTATGATGCTGGATGACGCTTAGCGTGAGAACGCAGCCAGCGCCGATTGCCAGGAAACCGAAAGTGGTTTTGCCCGTCATCGACAGGAAGGTTTGCTGTATATTCATGCTGTCCAGGAAGATCTGCCAGAACAGATCAGGGAAAGCGATCAGGGGTAGCAGGGCCACGAGAAGCAAGGCGATTGCCTCCAACCATGAGGTCATATCTTTGAAATGTTGTAGCTGTCGTTCGGCAAAACGTACCAGTCCATGATAGAGCAGAGCAATGCATATCAATACAAACACATATCCTGTCTCGTTTGCATTGAAGGTATAGGCGACAGAGAGCGCGCATGCAAGAAACTGGAGCGTAGTGCTTTGAGCAACGCCAGCTTTCCGGGTGCGCCAGACGAACAGACAGGACCAGCAGAGTAAAAGCAGCAGCATCGTCATCAGTGCAACGCGATCCTCTGTTATGTGCTCAGTGACACCCGACGAGAGAGAAAAAAGAGAAGTTGCCATGATGCCGAAGAGACAGACCGCTATACAGCTATACATGAGCATGCGCACGGGTTCACGCAACACGGACCAGGAACCGGCAAAGAAGCGCGTACGTGACTGATGGGAGACGCTGAGCAGGGCAGGGAAGGCCAGCCCCATCAACGTGCAAGGCCACCACCACAACGTCAGGTGAAAATTGATGGCAAGGGCGAGATCGGCGATCGCCAGCGCCACAACAGCGAGGTATGCGAAAGGGGTGAAGCGCTGATAGACGGCCAGCGCTCCATAGATGAGAGCTGCGTAGATGGACGCAATGGAGATCAGCAGCGGCGTTTCGATATGCACGAGATTGCCTGTGACCAGACGATACCCGGAGAAACCCACCAGCGGTATCAGTAGGGCAAAGATCGCGGTGTAGATGACAGCCACAATACGAAAACTCTGGAAGCGATAAGAAATGATTCCAACGGCACCGAAGACCGCATGAACAATAAACATCAGCAAGAAAGCCAGTACGAGATCACTGGTCGTGGCAACAAAGCTCAACGAGCCAACGAGAATGAGAAAGGCTCCTAGAGAGGCAACAATATTGATCGTCTGATCTTCTAGAAACGATTTCAGAGAAAACATTTTGCCCGCTTGCTCGGGGCCGCTTTGTGCTGGCAAGACAGGCACAACAGGCGCAGTGACCGGAACAGCAGGAGGAGTTTGAATGGCCGCTGTTTGTGAATGGAGAGGCCGTGATTGGGATGGTGTTTCGCTCTGATTATTGACAGCGACCAGTTCTTTATTATTTTGCTGAGCCAGTGCCTTTTGTCGCTCTAAATCGCTCAGGCGAGCCTGATAGCGTTGGATAAGCTGTGTGATGGTCAGGTTTGCGCCGCCGTATGTGACGATCCTCTGAAGGTCGCTGATCGCATGGTGTAGAAAACGCTCTTCTTTGAGAGCATCGACCGGATAGCCGCAGCGTGGACAATCAGCTCCAATTTGTATTGTAGAGTTCGGCAAGCCGCAACAATTACAGTATGAGAGAGATGGTGTCAACATCTCAAGCTCCTTCTCTTCTATAGAAGATATTTTTATCAAAAATTGCTGGATGATTTTAAAATGCGTATAAGTTGAGATTGATTGCAATGTTATAGGGAGTGTACGCTAGAGTAGCTCAACAGAGAAGTGTCAAATGACCTATCACAAAAAGCCGTGCTGGTTGTCTATGGGTCGCAGAGGGCTGTTATAATATCTGCTATGAAAGCGTCAAAAATACTACAAACAGTCTATTTCTCGATCCTGGCAATCATTCGGCACTACTTCAAAATAGGAGCGTTCGCTATTATTTTTGATGAGGAGCAACGGATAATGCTCTGTCATAGAAGTGATGTAGATCTGTGGAACTTGCCGGGCGGCAAAGTAGAGAAAGGCGAGGAGCCGCGTCGCGCCGTTGTGCGTGAGGTGAAAGAGGAGGCACGGGTCAAGGTGCAGGTCAAAAGATTGGCGGGCGTCTATATCAATTTTGCCAGGGCTGTGCTCAGGTTTGTGTATCTCTGTGAGATCGTTAAAGGGAAGCCTGGGGCAAGCGATGAGACGGATCAAATTGCCTATTTTACCTTGAAGAAGTTTCCTCGCTACACGTACCCGGATCATCAGCAATGGGTTGGAGATGTACTGGAGAACCCGACCAGATTTCATTTCAAGATCCAGTCAGGTCCATCAGCCAAGAAATTGCTGAAACAAGGCAAACTGTGAGCATCACTACTCCTTTGATCGCGTGGCCACGATGGTTTGTGCACCCGTAACGGCAAGCAGGTCGCTCACGCGCAATTCCAGATCTACGCCGCGCTGTCCACCGCTCACAAGGATCTGTTCGTACTGCAAGGCGGCATCGTCGAGATAGACATCGAAGGGGCGATTGAGCAGGGCCAGGGCAGAGATGCCGCCAACTTTCAGTCCTGTGAGCTTCTCCGCCTGATCGTGACCAGCCATGCGTACGCTTTTCACCCCTAGCTCGCGCGCTAAGAGTCGCACATCGATCTCGCGATTTGCGGGAACCATCACCAGCAGAGGACGAGCGTTGATCACATCCTCGCGTAACAGGACAAGCGTCTTGAAAACCTGATCGACAGGTTTGCCAATGGCGGCGGCGACCTGCACGGCGTCGTGGATAGTATCGGGAAAGATATCGATCTGATAAGGGATTTTACGGGCATCCAGTGCCCTCATAGCCTGTGTTCGTGGTGTTTTTGCCATAGAGACCTCTTAGACTAGATTCTAGAAAATGAGTATACCATACTGGGGAGAAGCATATGTCCATACACGATACTGCAACTGCTAACAATTTTGCCAATGTCTACTGGCTAGGAGGCTCGCCCTGTTCTGGCAAGAGCACAATTGCCGATGTGCTCGTGAAAAAGTATGGGTTTGCTCTCTATCGCTGTGATGAGGCGTTTTACGAGCATAGCAAGATCGTCACTGCCGAGCAGCAACCGATATTTCATCGCCTGGTCCATCTGTCGAGCGAGGATCTCTGGATGCGCCTGGTGGCGCAGCAGGTTGCTGAAGAAATAGCCTTCTATCATGAGGAGTTCCCCTTGATTCTGGAAGATCTGCTTGCCTATCCCCGCACACAGCCCGTTCTCGTTGAAGGGGCCGCGCTTCTGCCAGAGTGTGTATATCCTCTCCTCTCTCATCCTCGTCGGGCAATCTGGATCGTGCCTACTGGCGAATTTCAGATGCATCACTATCGGCAGCGCACGTGGGCAAAAGACGTGGTGAAAGCATGTAGCGATCCCGAACAGGCATTTCTCAACTGGATGCAGCGCGATATTGCATTTGCCCATCATGTGGCGCATGAAGCTACCCAACGAGCTTTACCCCTTCTGGTTGTTGATGGGCAGCGTTCGCTGGTGGAGAATATTACGTGGTCAGAGCAACACCTGGGCCTCTCTTTGTGAGGAAACATTCTCTTTTTTCAATCTTCGGGTTTTCCCTTGACGATGCATGTTAGCCTATGCTAATATCTGAGTGGAGGAGTCAGATATTAGCATATCCTTACCAGGAAGAGATAGGTGATATAGCTATTTCGTCCCGGCTCTGACAATGTTCTGCACATCTGGCGTGTTATGCATAGGCCAGCACTGAGCAGGCTGTAGAAACGCGGAGATGTTGCAAACAACTTGTGGCTCTGTACAGAGCGAAGGAGAGACCCGATGAAGCTGTTTCACAATTGCACTTGCGCCTATTGTAACGCCTCACTGAAATGGTGGGACGCGCAGACCTGCACGAAATGCCAGCGTAGCATATGTAGCCATCATGCAGCAGTTGTGCGCTACTCGCAGAAATCCGTCTTGCAGACTGTGTGTACCTGCTGCACCGAACAGACTGTTGCAAGCATGCCTGCATCGGTGGTTGCTCCTTCAGCCCCGGTGGTTGCTCCTTCGGCAAAAGAATATCTGGCGGTCTAAACCAGTATCGATACATTAAATCATGGCATCACAGGTATATTGTCCTGGGGAACTGTAGTTATTTCAGCGGGAGCTTTATGCAGAAAAGGGAGTTGCTTTGCCTCTGCTAAAGCTTGCTCAAATTTTGCCTGTACGTCGCGCTCACGATATATAATCTTTTCGTCGTCTACTAATGGTCTGCCAAAACGAAACATGCCATCCTGTTCTGTATGCTCCACATGTGGTAACTTTTGTGGTTTCGGTAAGTTAGCACGACCGATTGGATAGGGCATGTGGAACGAGAAGCGCAGATCGGGAAACACAGCGCTTGTGATTTCCAGGTAATAGAGCGCGTAATAATCTTTCTCGTAACTGACGCTGCACTGAGGACACTGCCTCACGGTTCTTGTGTTCTGATAGTAATATTCCCAGATAGACTCGTAGTATTCTTCATATTTCTCTTCATAATGTTCCTGACAGAGCCAGAGATGGTGTTTGTCGGGATCGGGTGGACGATAAAACGAGAGGCGCGCATAGGATGTTTGTGCTAAAAGAAACATGGCCTGATTTTTCCGCTCGTACCACTCGTCTCGCCGCTTTGCATACAACTCAGCATGTTTTATGCCTCTCGTCGCTTTGATCTGGTTCTCTTTTGCCCAGCGCGAGGCCCAGATTGTCCAGTAGGCGAGGATCAGTACTTGAGCCAGTTCAGGTGATCCCTTTTGCCTCCACTCGTCAATCGTTTGTTGCCAGGACTGTGAAAATTGCTGGCGTCTCTGTTGATTGACTTTTCTGCTTTCCAGTGCAAGCTGAGCAGCGGCCTGTCTGTTCACGCGTACCTTGTCTCGGTGCACTATCCTCCACTGTTGAATGTCGTCCTGGGAGACCAGTAAAATTTCGCGGCGATCATGCACGGAATACTCTAAATCGTGACCAGATTTCCTGAATGTGCGATATTCGAGGACGGGTAACTTCCCCTCTTTGACCCAGCGTCTTCGCTCGATAGGCGTGCAGTGCAGGATTTCCTCAAGCTCGAAAGGCTCGACCGCCAGTTCGTACAGAAACGTTTCCAGTAGGCGAGCCTTTTCATCGGCATTGGTTTCTATTCGTGCGAGCAACTGCTCGACAAGCGTCGTTTTCTTTATTTTTGTTGCCTTTGTTAGTCCCAGAAACTCGCAAATTTGCTCTTTAGACAGGGCAAAAGAAATGAACTTAGGTGACATTATCTCTCCTCTTAGCAGACGAAAATGTGTCTCTAAGAGAAGAAATACCGGTCAAATTCCCAAAAGCGGAAAGGAAGCAGCCTATGGTATCTTTTTCGCAAGGTTTTGCGCTCGCCATTGCGCCAACTCCTCATCCAGCTTTTGCATATGTTGACGCCGGATGCTCGCCTGCTCGATGCGTTCGGCCTCCTCCTGATCGGCTGGAGCCAGAGGAGGCACAGGCGTTGGCTTGCCCTGCTCGTTGAGGGCGACATAGATAATTGAGCTACTGGCGATATGACGAAGCTCACCAGTGATCAGGTCTTCGGCGATCACTTCAACGCCAACCTCCATGCTGGTGCGACCAACGTAATTTAATGCGCAATTGACAGAGACCATATTCCCGATATAGGCGGGGGCGAGAAAGTCAAAGCGATCAACTCTGGCGGTGACGCATGGTCGCTGGCTGTGCTTCATTGCCACAACTCCAGCAGCTTCATCAACCATGCGCATAATTGTGCCACCATGCACGTTCCCTTGCCCGTTGCCATCGATAAGTTCCATGATACGGCACGTCGTACTGCGCGAATAGGCAATACTGCGGCCTCGGGTCAAATCCACTTCGGGGAACGACGAACGTGCAGCTTTTATCTTGTCAAATGGATTCATAAATATCTAGGCTCCTCAAATTTCATAGAGTGCTATTTATCAATGGTTTCTTCGTGAGAAGTTTGTTGCTTTTGCCCGGTCTTACCAGTTGTGGCTTTGCGAGTATCCTGAATCATGAACCAGGAGCAGCAGGCACCAAGCAAGCCCAGTATTGAACAGATCAGGGCCGCAAGGCGAAAGCTTGCCACAAACGCCTCGTCAATGGCCTGTTTGATCTGCATGCGCGCTTCACCGTTGATCCCTCCAGGGAGCTGGATCGCAGCCAGCTTGTGTCCCTGCGCTGCAATTGCCTGCTGAACAGAGGCCGGGAGCGGCAAATGTGCCAACTGGGACATAAGGTTGTTCTGAAAGCTCGCCACCACTACTATACCCAGAACAGCGATTGCAAGCAAGCCAGCTGTACGCGCCACCGCATTGTTGATGCCCGATGCGATGCCTGCGTGCCGCTCTGCTACCGATCCCATTACAACCGTTGTCAGAGGCGCGACAGTGATCGTCATGCCTAAGCCCATGACTAGTACGGCAGGGAAAAATGTGAGCCAGTATGTTCCTCCGATGCCCGGCACGGCGAACAAAGCAAAGCCGATAGCGGCAATTACTGGCCCAACAACGAGAGGCAGTCTGGCTCCATAATGGTCCACCAGCCCGCCAGCCCAGCGGGAGAGCGAGAACATAATCAAGACAAATGGGAGGAGGGCCAGACCCGCCAATGTAGGAGGATATCCCTGGACCTGAATCAGATTGAAGGGCAAGTAGAAGGTGATCCCGTTCATAGCGGCATATAACAGCAGCGTTAGCAGATTGGCCCCGCTGAAAGAGGATGAGCGAAAAAGCGTGAGTGGGATCATCGGGTTGGGGATGCGCGCTTCCAATAGAATGAAGGCCACAAAAATGATGACCCCAATAGCCAGGATACTCAAGACCAGTGGATGCAGGATACCGAGCGAACCCGCCTCAATTAAAGCGTAGACGATAGCGCCGAGTCCGATGGTGGCAAGCAGGGCACCTCGCCAGTCGAGTCCACCGCGAACTGTTTCGTCCCGGCTCTCAGGTACGTGCAAGAAAAGGATTACCAGCACGATCGCAGCAAGCGGGACGTTGAGGAAAAAGACCCAGCGCCACGAGGCATACTGCACCAGTCCTCCTCCCAGCACAGGGCCAATAGCGGAGGTAATAGAGGTGAAGCCCGACCAAGTGCCAATGGCCCGGCCACGCTGATTGGTATTGAAGGAGGCGCTGATAATTGCCAGACTGCCCGGCACCAGCAGAGCGGCACCGATGCCCTGAACTGCACGCGCAAGAATTAACGAATCGATATTGGGCGAAAGGCCACACCAGACCGATGCCAGGCTAAAAAGAGCAATACCGATGGCAAAGATACGTCGCCGCCCAAAATGGTCGCCGAGTGTGCCGCCAAGTAGTACCAGCGATGCCAACAGGAGCAGATATGCCTCCACAACCCACTGCACATCTGCGGCGGTGGCGTTCAAATCTACCTGCAATACAGGTAAGGCAACATTGACGACCGAGCCATCGATAAACGCCATGCTCGACCCAAGAATCGTTGCGACCAGTACCCACATCCCGGAGGGAGGTCGCCCGGAAGCCGTAGGTGGAGTTACGCTGAGCACTCCTTTGTCACAGGGGGTTTGTGTGATGTTGCTCATCTTATTCATCTCCTTTCCCAAACTAGCAGATTCTGGCATACAATAAAAAATTTGTCGAAAAACACTTGACAAAGCGCAAAGATGCGAGTACACTATCAACAGTGGAACTTGACAAACAGCAAAGATACATAGGAATGTAAGTGCAGAGACGTGTACCCTTGCAACTATACTCTATCAAATATACTCTACAAACGTACACGCTGGGAGGTGTAGCAATGACACAGCTGATAAACCAGACCATACATGTGCGCTTCGATGGACGCAGCGAAGAGTTGACAGCTGCTATGCTGCATCTGGCTACCCAGGCTACCGACTCCCAGATCAGGCAGGCAATTGTCAGCCACTTTGATCTCCCTGCTAGCCATCTGGACGATCACGTCATTATTCGCACCAGCAACGCGATCATCGTGCGTCCAGAGGCCATCTACGGCTAATACAAGAGCAACCACCTGGGACGCGCTCTCACGGGAAGAGCTTACATACTAATTAACCGAAAGGTTACGCGAGTTCGAATCTCGTCTTCTCCGTTCTCCGCTTATTGGAGAAGTAGCTTAGTGGTCAAAAGCGATTAGTTTTTCTCCGCTCCTTCGACTCGCGCGTCTCAGGCTCTCTTATCTCTATATATGTAAAAAAGCATAGTGCCAGGGCGCACCCTGACCGAGTGAGCTTACAAACTTTTGGGATCTGGATGTTGGGAGTTCAATTCTCCCATCCTTAACAATCGGGGATTAGCTCAATGGTAGAGCGCCAGTTATGTTTTTACAGCTCATTGAACTTGTGCGCCTTGATCAAGCCCTGAATAAAACGTTTTCATAAAAAACAATTATGCTGGGACGCGCTCTAACCTGGAGAGCTTACAAACTTTTTGGACTACTAATCCAGAGGTTGTGAGTTCGAATCTCACCAGCTCCATTCATGGGGCTGTAGCTCAATGGTAGAGCACTTGTTTTTACAGCTCTTTTAACTCGCGCGTCCCGGCTTTGATTTTTGATACCCAAGCAAGTATATTTGCCCTGTACTCTAACTTGAAGAGCCTACAAACTTGGATTGATTTCGTCTCCAAAGCGAAAGCAGTTGGTTCGATCCCAACCTCCCGCGTCTCGTGCGGGAGTAAACGGCTCCTTGAACTCGTACAGGGCATTATTTTGCCCTAAAATGACCTCATCTGTGAACTCGTACATTGCCAGAAGGTGGGGGACATGGTATTGGTAATGTACTCTAACGAAAAGAAAGAGGTAGAAATCATGACTCAGAGCCACGAGCAGGATGTACGTGTTCAGATCCTCGATTCTTTTTTGACCACCCCTCATCGCCGCTTCGAGGAGCTTGCCCCTCTGCATAACAGCGCATTGGAGCGTGATCCGCTTTTTTATGGCCACCTGGCTGGTTGGTACTTTGAGAAAGGCAGCGTGCGCGACCATAAAGTGTTGTTTATTGCGCACCTGATGACCAGCGCCTATCCAGAGTTTCGCGGTGCGGCCTGGATGCTGCTGCAAAACCTGGCACCTTACGAGGTTGCACGCGTCCTCGACCATAGCAAGCAGGTGATTGGGAAAGCGCCGCGCTCGCTCAAAAGTGCCATCGCGCACTATCTCAAGACGCGTGAACAGAATATTCGGCAGTTTGACGGGGCCGCGTTGCGTGCGCGTGATGATCTTAAGCATCTCTACGCCAGCCTGCGCATCAAGCCGGGTCCACGCGCTCAGGCGATTCTCTTTGATGAGCAGCCACCAGCGGATAGTCCATTGGCCGCCCTCAAGCAACTGGCGAAGGCAAAGGATGCAGAAGAACAGGCACAGATCATCCTGAAGCATAAAATCCCATATACAACAGCGGTTGGAGCGCTGAAAGAGATCACGCCTGCACTGTTGACGACGCTGATCAATGCCATGACGCCCCAGGAGGTCATTAACAACATGGCGGCACTCAAGCGGCGTGGCGTCATGGATGATCGGGAAATGAAGGCGCTGGTCGAGCGCAAATTGCAGGAGGCGCAGAGCGACAAACGCGTTTCAGCCTTCAAAGCCAGAGTTGCTGCGGAAGCAGCGGAACTCTCCGGCGAGATTGCCCGGCAGCTTGAAGCCGTGACCGAGGCGCAGGTGAAGAAGCAAGGAAGGATCACACGACCGACCGCCCTATTGATCGATAAATCTTCGTCTATGCATGAGGCTATCGATCTGGGACGTCAGATTGGAGCGATGCTCTCGCTCATTTGCGAGCGCGATTTGCTCACCTATGCGTTTGATACTCAGGCATATGCTGTTCAGGCACAGGGCAAGACACTGGCCGATTGGGAGCAGGCAATGTTGAGCGTGTACGCGCGAGGCGCAACATCCTGTGGGGTCGCTTTACAGGCGATGATGCAGGAGAAGCAACGCGTTGAGCAGATTATCATTGTCACCGATGCTAACGAGAACCATGCGCCATTGTTCAGAGATGCGTACACGGCGTATGTTGAGCAGATGTTTGTGAAGCCGGAGATCATTCTGGTGAAGGTGGGGCAGACCAGCGAGAAGATAGAGGTGGCCGGCAAAGCGCTGGGCGTTGTCGTGAATGTCTTCCATTTTCAGGGCGATTACTACGCGCTGAGCAACCTCATTCCCTTGCTCAGTCGTCCATCGCGAGCCGAACTGATTGACGAAATTCTGGAGTATCCACTCCCCGAAAGGCAGGTAGCACACGTATGAAAGAGCTAGAGGCAATCAACGCGCTCGACCTGGCGTTTGTGGTGGATACGACAGGCAGTATGAGCGGATTAATCGAGACGGCGAAAGATCAGATGGTCGCGATGCTGACCCGCTTGACTCAAACGGCCCAGGTTGCTATAGATATGCGGCTTGGAGTTGTGGAATATCGCGATCATCCGCCCCAGGAGCGCTCCTTTGTTTACAATGTGCATCCCTTTACCGGCAAAATGAAGGATGCGCAACGTATGATCAATGAGTTGGGGCTCGGTGGCGGTGGAGATCTGCCAGAAGCGGTGTTTGATGGCATCCTGGGGGCATGCCGCGAATTAGAGTGGCGAGAGCATGCGCGGCGTCTTCTGGTGCTGGTGGGAGATGCGCCACCGCATGGTGTGGGGACCAAAGGCGATAGTTTCGCGAAAGGGTGTCCTTGTGGGGAGACTATTGAGAGCGTCACTGCCGCCGCAGAGGAAGCAAGCATTACGATCTATGCGCTTGGCATGAGGCAAGAGGCGAATGACTCGTTTACGCGGATCAGCCAGGCAACCGGAGGCGAGTTTTTCGCCACAGCACGCAACGAAGATGCCATCGCGCGTCTTCAGGCGATCCTGGTAAAAGAATTTAGTCAGATAGATTTTGATCGGCGCTTGCTTGCTCTCTGGCAAACGCAGCACTCGCTGGATGTCCTCGCGGAGCAGTTAGCAAGCAGTCGCCCAGCAGTCGCGGTTGCCATCAGCCGACTCGGAGCAAGAGGATTGTTGCAAATAATATGAGAGAAGGAGAAGTACAGGATGACTCAAAATGACGAACAGGATGTGCGCGTGCAGATCCTCAACTCCTTCCTGACCACGCCGCATCGCAAGCTGGAAGAGCTGGCACCGTTGCATACCGGTGCTTTGGAGCGAGATCCGCTTTTCTACGGCCATCTTGCTCCCTGGTACTTTGAGAAGGGAGAGGTGAGGGACCACAAATTGCTCTTTGTGGCCCATCTCGCCACCAGCGACCACGAGGAGTTGCGTGGTGCAGCCTGGATGTTGCTTCAGCAGCTCGCACCATATGAGGTTGCTCGCGTCCTGGATCATAGCAAGCAGGTGATTGGCAAGACGCCGCGTTCGTTGAGGAGCGCTATCACGCGTTATCTCAAGACGCGTGAACAGAATATTCGGCAGTTTGACGGGGCCGCATTGCGCGCACGCAACGATCTCAAGCATCTCTACGCCAGCCTGCGCATTAAGCCGGGTCCGCGCGCTCAGGCGATTCTCTTTGATGAGCAGCCACCGGCGGATAGTCCGTTGGCCGCCCTCAAGCAGTTGGCGAAGGCAGAGACCGCCGAGGAGCAGGCGCTCCTCATTCTAGAGCAGAAGATTCCCTACACCACTGCGGTAGGTGCAATCAAGCATGTGACGCCAGCACTGCTGGTGGCTCTGATTAACGCGATGTCTCCGCAGGAAGTCATCAATAACATGGCAATGCTCAAGCGTCGGGGCGCGCTGGACGACAAAGAGGTGAAGGCGCTGATCGATCAAAAGATCACTGCTTCTGCCAGCGACAAGCGCGTGTCCACGTTGAAGGCCAAGAAAGCCATCGAAGCTGCTCAACTCGATGAGGAGACTGAGCAGTTGTTGACCGATGTAACCGATCAGCGCGTCGCATCCCGAGTCGAAATCAAGCGGCCAACCGCGCTCTTTGTGGACAAGAGTAGCTCGATGACGAAGGCTGTCGAGGTAGCAAAGCAGCTTGCTGCTCTGGTGGGTGCCGTGATTAACGCAGAATTTCGTGTCTATGCCTTTGATTCGGCGGCGTTCGAGGTGAAAGCAAGCGTCAAGGGCAAAGATCGTCCAGCGTTGAGCGACTGGGAAAAGGCATTCAAGCTGATCAAAGCCGATGGCAGCACCTCGATTGGCGCGGCGTTGGCGAAAATGCTCAAAGATAAATTTGTCGCTGAGCAGATCGTCATCGTCACCGATGAGGGTGAGAATACGCCGCCGCTCTTCCACAACGCCTATGCAGAGTATGTGAAAGAGATGCACGTCGCCCCGAGCGTGATTATTGTGCAGGTTGACGGCTCTAATCCGAGCTTTATGGCCGGGTTGCAGAAGCAGGGTATTGAGGTGATGCGCTATCAGTTTCGCGGCGACCAGTACAGTGTGGTCAATATTCTTCCGCTCATGGCCATGCCGAGTCGGGCCGAGATGGTGGATCTGATCATGCAGTACCCGCTACCCGAGCGTCCACAACGGATCATGTCAGTTGAATAGAGGAGATCTCCTGTAGCTATCCCTACAGGAGATCTTCACGTATATTAGCGCTGCGCGGTCTCTTGTACAGAGGAGAGCAGCAGTTCCAGGTCCAGTTCAGGGTAAAGGATATAGTGGCTGAGCAGAGCACTGATGCGTTGCTGGGCCTCTGCAATGACGTTGGCGCTCAAGTTATATTTGGCGCGGCTCTGTTTGCCTGCCGTGCTTGTCGGGGTGGTGTGAGAGAGGACCAGCTTGATGATGCTTGCGATCTCTTTCATTTCTTCCGTGCCCATGCCAAGCGTCGTAGTGGCAGGTGTTCCCAGGCGCAATCCGCTCGTGTACCAGGGACCGTTGGCGTCGAAGGGGAGCGAGTTGCGATTGAGCGTAATTGAGCAGGCGCGCAGTGCTGATTCCGCTTGCCGCCCGGTCAAGCCATAGGTTTTTGCCACATCGAGCAGGAGTAGATGGTTATCTGTGCCGTTCGTCAAGACCTGGAGCGATTCGTCGAGACATGCCTGAGCGAGCGCCTGGGCATTTTCAACGATCTTGTGTGCGTAGGTCTCGAATTCGGGGGTCAGCGCTTCGCGGAAGGCAACCGCTTTTGCCGCCAGAATGTGGGGCAGCGGTCCACCCAGCATCGCTGGGCACCCTTTGTCCACCCACTCGGCCAGTTCCTCTTTGCACAGAACCAGTCCACCACGAGGCCCGCGCAGGGTTTTATGGGTCGTTGATGTGACGATATGGGCGTGTGGAACCGGATCGTAGTCGCCCGTGAAGACTTTGCCTGCGACCAGACCGGCAAAGTGTGCCATATCGACCATTAGGACTGCCCCAACCTCATCGGCCATTTCGCGCATTTTCGCAAAGTTCAGCTTGCGAGGATACGCGCTATAGCCAGCCAGTAGGATCAAGGGGCGGATCTCATGCAGCTGGCGACGCAGATTGTCCAGGTCGATGCGGTAGGTATCAGGCTCAACGCTGTAGGTATACACATCGAACAGGTGGCTTGAGATGTTGTGTCTATAGCCGTGCGTGAGATGGCCTCCCGAATAGTAATCAAGGGAGAGCAAGCGCTGATTGTGAACCGCCGCCCGTACCTTTGCCCAATCTTCGCGCGAAACCTTCGAGGGATCTTCTAGCCCCAGTTCGGTTAAGAGCGGGCGTTGCACCTTTGCGGAAAGGACCGCCAGGAAAGCAACCAGGTTGGCATCGGCACCCGAATGTGGCTGGACATAGGCATGCTCAGCGCCAAAGAGCTTGCACGCAAGCTGTCCCGCCTCTTCTTCGATGGCATCGACGTTGTCGCACCCGGCGTAGAAACGATGGTGAGCATAGCCTTCGGCGTATTTGTCAGTAAGCAGGTTCGCCCCTGCCAGTTGAGTTGCCAGAGAGCTATAGTTCTCGCTGGCGATCAGCTTCAGGTTGCTGCGCTGGTCCCGTAGTTCCTTGATGATAGCTGTGCTGATGGACGGTGAGACCGTATTGATCTGATCTAGTGAAGCATAGAAAGCGGCAGCAGCCGAACTGGGAGAGATACCGTTCAGGGTATTGAGATAGCGGATAAGCAGGGATTGTTCCTGTGTGGTTGTTGGCATAACCGTTCGCTCCTTTTCTCGAATAGCAACAGAATGTGATACAGACCGATGACTATTCCAGCCCAGGCGAACGACTGCTTTGTGAATCTCGCTCCAGGCTCCCCTGTGGTTGCTTCCACCGTCTCGCCAGTTACCCGGAGCTATCTATGAAGTTGTGTTATAAATGAGTATACACTATTTTGGCCACTGATCAAGTGCTTTAGCCAGCAACCATCATAGACAAGCCATTTTTTATGTTGGCCAGGAGTAAAGTATATGTTAATTCTAAGGATAGAAACGAGGAGAGCAGAGTGCGATGACGAGAGAGCAGAAGCCAAAGGTTGATGCACGGGCGCTGATTGCTCGTTTGAATAACCAGAGTAGGACGCTGTTGCAGCGAGAAATAGTTGCTCCCCTGCTTCCTGGTGGCCGTATTCGGACCCGGCTTGGTGGCATGGTGCATGAATTCTATCCCACGCGCGAGTTTGTCGGCTGGGGCCGTTTCCGTCCGATCAACGAGCGAGAGGCGGAGGTGCTTGAGGAGGCGCTGCCCTGGGAGCGTGGCGGCTATCTGGAACTGTTCCCCGCGCTGCGGGTTGTTCTGCTCTGGCCTGATACCAATCCAAAGCAGCCGGGCATGTGGTGGGCTGTGCCATTCAATGATAGCGATGCCCGCCAGCGTTTCGGCTTTCGGGCTGAGCCATTGCCCGTCTTTTTGTGCGATCCAACCAATGGAGCGGAACAGTTTGAGCGCGTGATCGTGCGTGTGGAGGGCCACAATCTCTGGTTTGATGGTCCTGATGTGCTGGCCGATCCCACGCATGCCGAGTGGCTCCGTGATACCGCTGCTAATATCGATAAACTTGAACGTTTCCTCCCTGGATTGGCAGGTTCTGAACGCCTTGCTCTGCTGTTCTGGCAACTGCATCATATCGAGACAACTCTGGCAGGTGAAGGTTCTACGATAGAACGCCAACAGCGGGCTGCGCAGCAGCAGCAGAGCCATCAACAGCAGCGAGAGTGGTTGCGGCGGCAGGCGTTGAATAGCCAGCTGGAACAGCGTTTGCGACATGCTCTGGCGAAGGCTGATGCGGTTCTGCATAGCTACAGCGAGATCACAAATACCGATGGTTCTCCTGGGCATCTTGTTGTTGAGTGGAGCGAGCAGGGCCAGACCAGACGCTATCGCTCGACCATCGATCCACGCCTGAATGTTGTGTCCAGCGGGATCTGTCTCAGCGATCGAGATCAAGATTTTGATCTGACCAGTCTGGTGAATGTGATGACGGATGTTCCCTGGGAATAACAGCCTCAGATGGTGTGCCGCGTGCGAAAACGGGCGTGGACGTACCCGTGCTCTTGCGTTTGCGGGCGACATCCGGCAAAAATACGATCTGTCCACGTTCTGGTTTGCGATAAGTTTTTTCGTGTAGATGAACTGCTAGCGAGCGCATAAAATCGTAACCATCGCTAAAGCTGGAGGGGGTGTGGCCCCATTTCTGTTCGTATGCGCTATCGTGGAGTGCGTATCCAGCTAATGGAATCACGTTATGATAGAAATCTTCTATCGAGAAGGAAGTGAGGATGTTCCGAAGCGTCTCTGCATCGGGAACAATCCAGGTAATGCCCATGAAGTTAGGCTCGGCGGCTTCGAGTTCCTCAAATGAGGCATAGACAGCCTCTGTGGTATCTGATGCGACCTGATAGCCCAATGTGTAGCGAAAATGGTTGCTCCAATCGGCGTACTGAAAGTATTCGTCGGCGCGGTCGAGCCACTCTATGATGGTTTCTAGCAAGACTTTATTCGAGCAGGCAAGCAGTGCATCACGTACCTGTTGCGTGAGCTGTTTTGTTTTTGTTTTCATAACGGGCTAGCTATCCCTTTCTCATTCATGATAAAAGAAAAGCGTTGCATATCTGTTTCTGAGCAGAGAGATTGCTCTACTTATGTAATACACCGACGAATCCCAAAAGCGGAAAGATGGCTCATAATTCGTTAAGCATGCCATTTGAAGAAAGCAGTGAGAAAAGCATATGACACAACCCAATTTGAATCCCAATAGCCCCTTTTTTCATGAGGAGCGGCATATATCGCTGGCCCCATTTGTGGAGAAGCAGATCACGATTTGTGGAGCGGGCGCATTAGGAGGAAATCTGACCGAAACGCTGGCTCGTATGGGGTTTATGCGCATCAAGCTGATCGATAAAGATCGGGTGGAGATGCGCAATCTTTCGACTCAGCCATATAGTCGCGCGGAGGTTGGAGCACCAAAGGCTCGCGCGCTGGCGAATACGTTCTATCGAGCGGTGCAGACAAAAATAGAGCCGGTGGTGGTGGAGCTAACAGTGGCAAACGCACAGGCGTTGTTGCAAAAGAGCGATCTAGTTGTCGATGCCTTTGACAATCGGGCGGGACGAGCAGCGATCAGTGAGACAACTCGTACGCAACGTATTCCCTGTTTGCATATCGGGTTTAGCGCCAATGGACTCTATGGCAACGGGCTATGGGAGCCGCAGTATCAGGTGCCACAGGAAGTTCCTGGCGACCCCTGCGATTACCCTTTGACGCGCCCATTTGCGCTGATGATGGCGTCGCTGGCAGCACGCACGATCATCGATTTCTTTCGCAGTGGTCAAAGGACAAATTTTGAGTTCACTTGGCGCGATCTGACGATTACTCATTTGTAATCTCTGATCTCATCCCCTTAATGTTGTTGCCGATTATGATGACGAGTGGATGAGGCACTGGTAACGCATAGGCCGTCGTTTGCAGCGGTGCTTTTTTGGTAATGTCATTCCTTGCTCATCTGGAGGAGGTAAAGAAACTGAGCTTGTCCCGCTCTGTTGCAGTCTTCTTGACACAAGATGTCAGGATTCATTGGTACAATTGGAGAAGATCATTCTGATCGTTGCCTATTCACCTGTTGGAGGTATTGTATGATCAATGAAACAAGCCTGACATTGGCACTTGAACAGGTAGAGAAAGAGCATTGTCTGAGTGGAGCGCTTCTCATTTCTCAGGACGGACACATAGTATTTGAAAAAGCGTATGGATTTGCAAACAGGCAATTGAATATTCCCAACGTCATTGAAACCAAATTTCATATCGCTTCGGTGACCAAGATGTTTATCGCAATGGCAGCATTGGTTCTCTCCGAACATGGGCAGATTTCGCTTCAGGAAAAGCCGTACCGTTATCTGCCTGAATTGGTCGTACTCGATCAGAACATCACTCTTCATCATTTGTTATCTCATACGTCCGGTTTACAAGATATTTATGATGTCCCAAATCTGCGGTTTGAGATGCAAAAACTCAAAAACGAACGCGGAAGCCTGCTCTCATATCTAGTCAAATTGCCCCAATTGTTTCAGGCAGGCGAAGGATGGAGTTACAGTAGTACTGGCTTCATTTTGATGGGTTATCTTCTGGAACGGGTGACGGGCCTGTCGTTTGACGAATTGATGAAACGCTATGTCCTCGCGCCTCTAGACATGACCGATACAGGCCTGGATCGGCCTCGTTGGATTAATTTTGGTCGTGCCTATGGTCATACAGTTGAGGATGGAGAGGTTGTCCATGCAGACAACGACCGCTTGAGCTTGTTTGAGGAGGCACCAGGAGAGTTGTACTCAACGGTACTGGATCTCAACAAGTGGTGTGATGCACTGTTTGCATGTCCCTTGGTTTCTCCCCATACGTTGCAGTTGATGTTTACCCCACATGGGCAAGGCACTGCATGGGGGAGGTCATGGCAGTATGGATATGGCTGGTTTCTTGGCCCTGGATTTCGGATGCATGGAGGCGGAACTCAGGGCTTTTGTTCGCTGATCAGGCAATATCCTGCGCAGAAGGTTAGTATTATTGTACTCTTGAACTCTGATCACATGGAGGTAGGCCCAATCATCAGCGCAGTTGAGCCACTCCTTCTGAACTAATTACTCCTTATTGAGGCATAAAGAGCTTGAGAGCGAGACCAAGAAGTTACACTCTCGATGAAGCAAAGAGGTGACTCCCTGGCTTCTCTCACTCTGAGCGCCCTATCCGTCCATCGGACGGATAGGGACTACGGCCAGAATGTTGCGGAAGAGTTACTGAATCAGAGAAGATCGAGGTTCTTTAAAGTCCTAACGAAGTGATGGTATCCAAAACTTCCTGGGCATGTCCTTCAGGTTTCACTTTGGACCAGACCTTCCGCACGATCCCATCTTTATCGATGAGGAACGTTTCCCGGTTGACGCCCATATACTTTTTGCCGTACATGCTTTTCTCTTTCCACACGCCATATTGCTGGGCGACCTGCGCGTCGGTATCGGACAGCAGGGGAAAAGGTAAGCTAAACTTGTCGGCAAACTTCTTGTGCGAGGCGACGCTATCTTTGCTGATCCCTAAGACCACGATGCCATGCTGCTGCATGATATGATTGGCATCGCGGAATGAACACGCTTCAGTCGTGCAGCCGGGAGTGTCGTCTTTTGGATAAAAGTACAAAACCGTAATTTTTCCCTTCAAATCCGCCAGATGAACCTGATTGTTTTTTACGACCTCATCGTCTCCTATGGCTGGCAGCGTAAAATCAGGAGCCGCTTGCTCTTCTTGAACCTCTATTGCATCACTCATTGGTAAATCTCCTTCTTGCTAGTTGACTATCAATCGTCAAAGCTTTTCGCCTCCACAATACAACACACTGAGGTCTTCTGCCAACAAGTCAGCCAAAAGACACTATCACGGGTAGTTCAAAGGTCAGCGAATTGCAAAGAAAAGCGCGGACACCATATACGGTATCCGCGCTTTTCTTTGGCCGCATATCCTGGGGTTATGCGGCCAGGGCCAGCATGCGCTCCAGAGCTACACGAGCCCAGTGGACGGTCTCTTCATCGACGCTGACCTGATTGATCACCTCTCCATCCACCAGCGCCTCCAGCACCCAGGCCAGATATGCCGGGTGAATACGGTACATGGTGGAACAGGGGCAGACAATCGGATCAAGGCAGAAAATGAACTGTTCGGGATGCTCCTTCGCCAGGCGGTGCACCAGGTTGATCTCGGTCGCGACGCCCCATTTGGTCCCGGCGGGGGCATGCTCGATCTGCTGGATGATATACTCAGTTGAGCCAAACAGATCGGCAGCGTCTACCACCTCGCGGCGGCACTCTGGATGGACCAGGATCTTGATATCGGGATACTCAGCGCGCGCTTTCTCGATCTGCTGCACGTTGAAGCGCATGTGCGTTGTGCAGTAGCCTTTCCAGAGGATGATGCGCGCACGTTCGATCTCCTCTTCAGCGTTCTCTGAAGACATCGGATCTTTCGGATTCCAGACCGTCATCTGATCTTCACGAATCCCATAGCGCAGGCCAGTGTTACGACCAAGATGCTCATCAGGGAAGAAGAGGACGCGTTTTCCCTGTTTGAAGGCCCAATCGATGACTTTAGGCGCATTGGACGATGTGCAGACAACGCCGCCATTGCGCCCACAGAAAGCCTTCAGGTTGGCTGCCGAGTTCATATACGTGACCGGGATAATACCAGCATCCTCTCCCAGCAATTCAGTGAGCGTATCCCAGCACTCCTCGACCTCGGCGATATTCGCCATATCCGCCATTGAGCAGCCAGCTGCTGGATTGGGCAGGATCACTTTCTGATGTGGGGCGCTGAGGACATCTGCGCTCTCGGCCATAAAGTGAACGCCGCAGAAAACAATATAATCGGCCGCTTTCCGTCCCGCCGCCAGTTGTGCCAGCTTGAACGAGTCGCCGCGATAATCGGCGTATTTGATGATTTCGTCACGCTGATAGTGGTGGCCCAGGATCACCAGCCGTTCGCCCAGAGTGGCTCGTGCCGCTGCGATACGACGATCCAACTCCTCGCCATCCATTTCGGCATAGAAGGTTGGGATATTATCGGCACGCTTAGAAAGATCATGTTTGGCGCGTGTTTTGGGAGTAAGGAGCGGCAAAACGCGCGTCTCCTGGCTCTCTGCACACTCAGTTATTAGCACCATCGTCTCCTCCTTATTCATATCCATCAATGGAATGCATCAGGCAAATTCCAGTGAGATATCGAAATTGGGTGCCGAATGCGTCAGGGCACCAATTGAGATAAAATCGACGCCAGTAGCGGCGACAGCCGCCAATCGTTCGGCATCAGTACCCATATTGCCGGAAGCTTCAATCAGGACGTTTGGAGCTTGCTGGCGTACTAAAGAGATCGCACTACGCATCGTTTCGACGCTCATATTATCCAGTAGCACCACATCTGCCCCGGCTGCTAACGCCTCCTGCACTTCGCCGATTGTCTCGCACTCGATCTCAATTTTGAGGAGGTGGGGGGCCGTGCGCCGTGCAGCGACAATGGCGGCGGTGATCCCGCCTGCTGCTTTGATATGGTTGTCTTTGATCAGAACGCCATCATGCAGGCCAAAGCGATGATTCTGGCCACCGCCGAGCCTGACTGCCTCTTTTTCTAATGCTCGCAATCCCGGTGTGGTCTTACGAGTATCGATGATGCGGGCGCGGGTTCCCTCGATAGCGCGCACACAATGAGCGGTCAGCGTGGCGATGCCAGAGAGACGACCAAGAAAGTTTAATGCAACGCGTTCGGCGCTCAATAATGAGCGTGCGGGACCGCTCAGGCGAGCAAGCACGTCATCTGGTTGTACCACAGCTCCATCTTTCACCAATACCTCTACGGAGGACCGCTCATCGAAAACACGGAATGTCTCCACTGCAAGTTCTAACCCTGCAACGACTCCTGTTTTGCGAGCGATGATTCGTCCGATTGCCTGTTGTTGCGCGGGGACGGTGCTTAACGTCGTAATGTCGTACGCCGCTCCATCTTCTTCTAAGGCACGTTGAATCAGCTCTATTGATGGTTTATACATGTCGTATCACCTCTTTGTGCCGGAACGATAATCCATAAGGATCAATGCGTGAGTGCTGAAAAGCGTAGTGGCGACCAGCGAGCAGGTCATCAGTTGTCTGATAATCAGAGCGCCAGTGGCTCCCGCGACTCTCCCGCCGCTCTAGAGCAGCCGCAATAACCAGTTCGGCAACCTGAAGCATATTGATGGTTTCAGCAATGCGTGGCGATAATTGCCGCTCTTCGTTGCCCGATTCCAGGACCAGAGCTTGCAAAGTTTTCACTTGATTGCGAGCGGTCAATAAGCCCTCACGTTCGCGGCGCAACGAAACATACTGCCACATCATCTGCCTCAGTTCGCCACGTATTTCCAATGGAGATCGCTCGTTCGCATTACCGGATGACGGAACCTCATCATCTGATGCGCTGTCGAAGATTATTGTTGAGACCCCTTTGCGGGCGTGATAGCTATTTGTGTGGCCATCGTTGAGCACCGCCGAGGCCGTCAGATGATCCGCAACGCGTATGCCATAGACCAGCCCCTCTAACAGCGAGTTACTGGCAAGCCTGTTCGCACCATGTACCCCAGTGCAGGAAACCTCGCCAACGGCATAGAGACCCGGCAGCGTTGTTCTGCCCTCGGTATCGACCAGAACACCTCCCATACAGTAATGGGCAGCGGGAGCAACAGGCAGCAGATCAGTGGCAAGATCCAAACCATTTTGACGGCAGATTGCTGAAATGGTCGGGAAGCGTGCATGCATTTTTTCAGCTGGCAGATGCCGTAGATCGAGATACTGGCACTCGGTCTGTTCCTTCAGCATTTCGCTGAGAATGGCACGGGCCACGACATCGCGCGGGGCCAGCTCATCCTGTTCGCTATAGCGCGGCATGAAGCGTTCACCGGCATGATTGCGCAGATATCCTCCCTCTCCGCGTACGGCCTCCGAGATGAGATGGGAGGTGCCATTCACCATCAGGACGGTCGGATGGAACTGCATAAATTCCAGGTCTGCCACCGCCGCTCCAGCACGCCAGGCCAATGCAATACCGTCAGCTGTTGCACCGGAGGGATTGGAGGTGTGCAACCAGAGGCCTCCTGCTCCGCCATTCGCCAGCACTATTGATTGTGCCATGATTGTAAAGGGGACTTCGTTACGATCAACGGCTTGCACGCCAACGCAGACACCATCCTCTACGAGCAGATCGCTGACAAACGTTTCTTCGTATAGCGCAATGGATGATCTTGCCCGGAGTGCCGTCATGAGCGCGCGTTCGATTTCGGCCCCGCTCGCGTCACCACCAGCATGCAGCACGCGCCAGCGACAATGAGCTGCTTCTCGACCCAACAATAACCCATCCGGTGTGGAATGTGCATCACTACCCGGTTGCGCTCGATCAAACTGGACTCCCATATCATCAATCAGCCACTGTACAGCCTCGGGGCCATGTTCCACCAGGATACGTACCGCTTCCTCATCGCACAATCCTGCCCCGGCAACCATCGTATCCTGATAATGAAGCTCGGGGTTATCATCGGCCCCCATTGCAACTGCCAGCCCCCCCTGGGCATACCGCGTGTTACTCTCCCCAAGCAGTCCTTTGGTGAAAAGGGCAATACGCATATGTGCAGGTAAACGCAAGGCAACCGAAAGCCCGGCAATGCCACCGCCGATGATGGCGACATCAAATGCCTGACCAGGTTGGCTAAAGGTCATGCCTAACTCTCCTTTGAATAAGTGTAATTTGTACACTTACTAGGCAAACAAAAAGAAAAGGTGTTTCCGATACACTAAGTCACAGTGTACCCGATTTTTTTGAGAATGTCCAGGTTTGGGGGCAGCAAAAACGAAGGAAAAGATAGCTTCTTCTGTTTTAGGAGAAGCTATCCGTAAAAGTTTTGCCAGCATGATAGATCGCTGTTGAGCCATTGCGATAGATGGAGATTGCGCCCTGACCATACACTCGCCAGTCGGTTTTTCTGTTCGTTCCGGCATCGTCAATCAGCCCCGTACGTTCATCGATTCCCAGCAGGACAACGCCGGGCAGGTCTTGAGAAAGTTGGGTGGCCCAATTTTTGCCGAAGGTGTTGTGATGGGGAAGCACGCAGGTATTGTCCAATAGGCGAAGTCCGTTAATGAGTTTGCGGGTGCCGGGATCATAGTAATACTGGCAGAGTACCATTGCCCCGGCACTGCTTCCGGCAATTACGGCTCCGGCCTCATATGCAGCGAGCATTGCTTGCCAGGCGGTACTTCCTGCCAGCGTCGTGCCGAGATAGCCTGGAAAACCGCCTAAAAGATAGATCAGGCGCGATTGTTGGAGCGAGGCAGCAATTGTCGCATCGTTGGCGGAGGCGGTATCGATCAGCGGAAGCGCTTCGATGTTGTGTGCGCCGAGATGCCGAAACCAGTTGACACCGTTGTTGCCAGCGCGACGATGATTGTTATCGGGAGCAGCTGCGGTAGGAATGATGCTGATGGGCACATCGAAGCCGCCAGCTAGTTCGATGGCTCGCAGATCGGGTGCCGACATCAGCCCACCAAATTCAGCGCCCCCTTCCAGGAGAATATATCCAGCCATTACATCCTGTTTCTATTAAAATGATATACAAAGACAGCTACGAAGACTCAGGACGATTGTTGGCGCTCCAGAATGCGCTTGAGCAGACCGACAAAAGCAATTGTTCCAAACCACGCGGCAACAAGCACCCAGGGGCGATGTTTGCTCTGTTCAGGGATTGTGCGCTCGCTCATTAGCTATCTCCATTTCTCGGGACGGTATAATTATACGGTTCCACTATTACTCTGTTCAGGGCGATCAACGAAACGATCCGCTTTGAGATTGTTATGCCAGGGCGCTGTCAGATCCAGATAACCCGATACCACCTGTTCGGCGAAGGGACTCAGCGGCTCAGTTGAGGGAACGACGCGCCACGTACGTTGTCCTGGCAGATCGGCGGGCTTCCGAAGCACGCTGACCCCTAATGCATTCATCACGCGCATGTTGCGTTGGGCCAGCATTTGATGAGGGACATAAGTGTAGAGCGGCGAGTCCTCTTCCTGCAACTGGCGTGCTATCTGGTCCGGGGTGTGTCCATATTGTTCACAGGCCGTACGGACCTGCTGTAATAGCTCTTCCTGTGGTAATGCAAATAGGGCATCCAGCGCCATCATCAGATTGATGCCGCGATTGAGTAAAATTGCTCGTCCATGAGTGAGACGCGAAGCCAGACCATCATTTGTCCGAGTGTATCTGGCGGCCTGCACCTGACGTGTCAGATTGGCGAAAGGCAACATATCTAATTTGTGTTGCAGAAAAGCTACGACATCGGCAGTATTCTCGTCGCCCTGCCAGTGGCGCAGCAGTTCCAGACATGTTTTGCCTTCATATTCTTTGATTGTTTGAAAAACGCTCAGCAGGCGGCTTTTATGCTCACAGATCCAGAGGGAGTGTAGATAGCGTACGGTGAGTGCGACGGGAAATGAGGCGAAACGTTGCTGCCCATGCACATCTTGTACGAGTTGGAAGCACGCTTCAAACTCAGGTTGCAGGCGCTCAAAAGCATCTAGCTTCTGCTGGACCAGAGTCGGTATTGCTGGAGTGGTCGTTATCATCATCGTAAAATCTCCTTGTGTAGGGATCATTACTGCCTATCTAGATCACGGTTCAGTATCGCGGAATGATACTGTTCCTCCAGCCACATCGTAGAAAAACAATTGATAAAAAGAGTGTACCCGATTTTTGAGCGTTCTACCAGAGAGGTGAAGCTGCATAGTTTGTGCGCTTTTTATTGGATGATTTGCGATATTCCTGTTGAGCCAACGAAAAGAAAGAAGCCTGAGCATATTTGCATGCAGGCTTCTTTTTGGTTGTCGAGAAGACAATTATTCGCTATCGTCGCTATCTGAGCCACTGCTCGATTTTTTTGGCATCTTTTCATAGACGGCAAGCCAGTTGGTTGCAATGGCGACCTGGACCTCTTTCAAGGTCATGTTGCCCTTGCATAATTGATCGTGTAAATAATTCTCGACTCTGTCCTTTTCATGGAAGCCGGGTTTGGGGGCATCGATTTCGGGCCAGAGGTTAGAAATATCGTTGGAGCCGCCCAACTGCAAGCTGACAAGATGATCAACTTCATATTGGCCGGGTTTGCGTGTTTTGACGCCGTAGGCCGCGTAGACCTTATTCTTCAGGCTTTGTGGAACATTGCGAACTGAACCAGCATAGCCAGGAGTACAGATCTGCTTTTTTGTGGCGCTTTTAATGATGGCGCCGGGCGTGCAGGCAAAATCCTGTAAACCTTCCTTTGCCTTGCAGCCTGTGGTTTTGGTTTGCACGCCCCAGTTGGGTTCATTTGCTGATGGGGCCGTCGTAGGTGTTGTAGTGGTTTCTCCTCCCGTCGTTGCCGTTGCTCCTGGTGGTTCAACGGTAATGTTCGTGCTACAACCGCTGAAGACCAGCGATACCGCAAAGAGCAGCACTAGCCAGGACACATATTTTCTCAATGAGCTTCCCTCCCATGATAATGGTACGTATTTTTTACCGCTTCCTTGAATTAAACGAACAAACTCATTCAGATTGCAACACCAACCATGTATGCTCGAAATTGTGAGCTTGAAGATCCTCTTTTTTTATCCAGTAATACAGCATTCCAGTACTGGCCCAGCGCATGCCAGCCTGATGATCCGAATCCACTTGAAGTAGTAGCAACCAATCATTTGCATTTTTCGATAGTTCTTCTACGCGTGGATCATCCATGTCGGTGATGCCGTTAGAGTAAAGTTGACTCTGCAAATGCATGTCGTCTTGAAGGGTATCAGAGTTGCCCTGTATACGGTTGTGGGGTTTGGCACGATCAGCCTGATCGGGGAAGGTTGAGAGCAGATCTTCGTACTTCTGCTGTTCTTCGTCGGTCCAATCAAAATTGGGGACGATAAGCTCAGGTTGTTGAGGCAGCGTTATCTCTTGAGCAAAACGAATGGAGCAAGGTTTAAAGCGGCTTTTAGCGGGTAAGGCTGCGGGAGCGGAGGCTAGTTGCAATGCGTCGAGATTGTCATCCTTAAAGAAAACGTGCCAGGCACCTTTATCGTCGGGATTGTCTCCATAGGTTTCTTGCGTGGCGTCGTAGAAAAACCAGAGCATGCCCTTTGGCGGCAGCACTTTGTCTACATCGTACGGTTGGACATCTTCAAGGCGTATCTGAGCAATGAAGGATTGCGGTAGCTTTTTCCATTGCGGCCATTCAAATCCGGGCGGAAGGTCTGGCATGCCTCCAAGCTTCGATGCCCCTTTTGCCAGCGATCCTTCCTTCGCCGGAGCGGTGAAAAGGCGAATCGACGGTTGGGCTAAGAGGTCAAGATCTTTTATGACACGCGAGAGGCCTGCCTTCATGAAGGCGTCCTGCACACCTGCTTTATCCATGTACGTCTCCTCTTTTTACAATCATCACTAGTGCATACCATTATTGTATACAGCACCCTCCAAACGATAGCTCCACAAATATTATACTGTTCGTCAATGAGCAAAAGTTTCGTCGTAGCACTCTACCTGGCTATAGTTGCTCCATTATTGCATCTCGGATTCAAGTATGCTGAGCAAATGATCACACCAGGAAACGGCTTTGTTATGCTCGAAGGAGACAAGGAGTCCATTACCCAGCTAAGAGCAGAAGACGAATTTGTCAAGATTATTGTTGGAGTACAGCTTGTGCATAGGCGTGTGAGGGTCGTTGGTGCCTATACCGGGGCCGAGATGCAATCGTTGTTCACGATGTGGGACGAACAAGAAGAGAAATTGCTCTCGTAAAGGCCAGTTCCCAATCTTTTTGTAACGCTTATCTCTGGAGTTTCGTATAACCATCAGGCAGTGTATGAAACGAAGTAGGGAGATAGACATGAAAGAACGTGTGAAGCGTGTGCGGAATCTTGCTGATTATGGGTATCCCTCAAACGATATAGCCGCGCTCTCTGAAAAAGCGTTAGAAGTGACCCGGCGGTTGACAGATCTCTATGGCGAGCTTCCCTTCTCCAGTAAAGATCCAATGGGGATGCTGGTCGATATTCTGCTCTCCCACCGGACCCGCGATGAGCAGACAGCGGCTGCCTGGGACAATCTTTTAAAGCGGTTTGGTTCCTGGGAAGGGGTGCGCGATGCGCCAACGACTGAGGTAGAGGAGGCGATTGCAAACGTCAATTGGCCGGAGGTGAAAGCGCCACGTATCCAGACAATTATGCACCAGATCACCGAGGAGCGAGGAGAACTGAACCTGAATTTCTTATGCGACCTGCCCTTAGAAGAAGCATCTGCCTGGCTCAATCGCTTTGAGGGCGTGGGTCCAAAAACGACAGCTTGCGTCTTATTGTTCAGCTGCGAAAAGCCCATCTTGCCAGTTGATGTTCACGTGGGGAGAGTGAGTCAACGTTTGGGACTCATCGGGAAGAAAGTAACGAATGAAGCAGCACATAATCTCTTGCAAGCATTGCTCCCCAATAACTCGCGCGTCATCTATGATTTTCATAAAGCCCTGCTGCGACACGGACAACGTATCTGTGTGTTTGAGCGACCACGCTGTAGCAAATGCGCTCTGACCGATATCTGCGATTACTATAAATCTGTGGTAGTACCTGCAAAACAGATATAACTCCATTATAGAAAAACACGCCGAGCAACATTCGGCGTATTTTTCTATGTACTAAATTTGTTATATCCTATAATATAACTATATACTTGTTGATTTTGTTATGCTGGATAGAAATCTAGAACATAAATATTTCAAGCAGGAACGGCAGATACAGCTAGAGTAAGACGGTAATTGATGTATAAGAAGCAAGAAAGTATACTGTTCAAGAATGTGGAGAGAATCGCATAATGGATAAGATATGGGTTTAAAGGATTGCTTTTTGCTTTACGATTGAGTATGCTCTTTCTTTAAGACAAAGTTACTGAATCCCAAGACCTAAGCACGCGACCCAATCGAACTCTCAAGGAGACACAGAAATGGATCTCAGGCTCGAAGTTGTTATCATCCCCGTCTCGGACGTGGATCGTGCAAAGAAGTTCTACGAGGAGGCACTGGGCTTTCGGGTGGACGTTGACTATAGCGCAGCCACCTACGAGGAGGCACTGGGCTTCCGGCATCGCGGGGCAGCAAGCTATCGCATCGTGCAACTGACGCCGCCAGGATCGGGGTGCTCGATTCAGATCGGCACTGGGCTTACGCAGGCAACGCCGGGCGCATACCAGGGATTGTATCTGGTCACGTCTGATCTCAAAGCCACGCGTGCCGAACTCGTCGAACGTGGAGTGGAGGTAAGCGAACCTTTCCACTTCGGACCAGAAGGACAGACTCCCGGCCTCGACTCTGGACGGAACAGCTACAACAGTTTCGCGTCGTTTAGTGACCCGGACGGTAACGGTTGGTTGATACAGGAAATCAAGGTACGCGCTCCAGGGCGATGATGGGCTTAGCCTTTCTTTAGGCGCGCCTGGCACTCCTTGACTGGTTGAGCGATCATCTGCGACCTGTATATACTATTGAAACAAATCTATTCTCACGAAGAGGCGTGCCTTCCGAAAGGACGTGTGGGAGTAAGCGTCTTCCTCTAGTATGAGAGAGAAAGAGGTCTGTTCAAACATGAGCGAAGAACAGAAACAACACAAAGAAGCTATTGCTGCTTTGCTCCATCAAGCAGGAGAGGCTCATCTCGCGACCCATCAGGAGACCAATGGGGACGATCCCGATTGGCCGATCTGGTATGCAGGCTACTTGTTGGAAAACGGTTTTGAAGCTCTCCTCGATGCAAAACTGCTGAGAAGCGATCTGATCTATTTACTCGTGCTGGTCGATAAGCAGCAGAAGATCGAAGCCCCTGGCGCGCAGTGGGAAAGGTACTACGCGGACTTTTTTGTCACTCGCTATCTGAAGTAATCAGGATCTTGTGCCAGTCGGCTCGTCAAGATTGTATCATAGAACATCAATGCGACCAGCTGTAGCAAATGCGTGCTAACCGATATCTGCGATTACTATAAAGCGGTGGTGGCACCTTATAATCCAACTATGAGAAAAACACGCCTAATGTTACTAGGCGTGTTTTTGTATTTTCGGCAGATCGCAGTGTCCTGCGCATCTGTATTATAGGTTTGGTGTTTATTTTGCTTGGCGTCACGTTCGTCACCTTAAGGGTGGCGTACCTATCTCGGCTGAACTGGCTTTGTGGGGAACGGTTGTGACGCTACTTATGGGTATTCCGGTCGACATCTGGTCTGCACTCAAGGCCAATACCCGGCTTGATACAGTCAATTACCTTGGCAAAAAACGCAATGGCACCTTTTCGCTGAGAGGCATCGTACTCTATACGCAACAGATGCCCTTCTGGCAATATGTGGTTTTCTTTCTTCCTTTCCTTGTGTATGGAATTGGATTGCAGATCGTGTACTCGCCAGTAGTAGCGGTTCTGGTCAAGCAGTGCTTTAGCTGGATGCCTGCGTATATGTTGCCGCAGTCCACAGATCTGGGGCCATTGACTGCGATTACCCTGATTACAGCCCTTCTCACACTGGTTTTCGATGGCATTATCAATCCGATTGTTGAGGAGCTCTACTTTCGAGGATACCTCTTGCCTCGTCTCTCACACTGGGGATGGCTTGCTGTTGTCATCAACGCACTCTTGTTTGCTTTGCAACATTTCTGGCAACCATACAATTACCTGCTCATTTTTTTCTTAGTGCTTCCAGAAGTCCTGATTGTGTGCTGGAAACGCAATATCCGCTTCTCCATTCTCTGTCATTGTACCGCGAATACCCTGGGGGCTGTACTCACGCTTATTGCGCTTCTATCAACGCGATGACGGCAAGCTAAAGGTGGCCTGAAGCAATCGGAGTCGTCAAGATTGTATCGTAGAACATCAACTCGAATTCGTGGCTGAGGCGGACGGCTCGTGTGATGGATTGGCGCTCAGTGGGGGTTCTGTAGCGCTGCAACAATGCTTCGTCGATGGGGCCGACGCGTTCGCCGATAACATCGTGCGCGGTAAAAAACTCGACCTGCTCTTCGCTTAATCCGTAATGCTGGAGCAGGCCAGGCTTTACTCTCGCACAGATCTGGATGAAAATATCTTCGCTTGCTCCAACTGCTGCCAGCTTCTCGCCAATAGAGCCATACGTCAGCATCCAGTAGAAAAACGTGGTCAGAGCCATACAGCCCGCCAGAGGCTCCACTGTATCGAAATCCTCACGTGTCAGCCCTAGAGCCTCGCCAAAGCGCAACAAGAGGGTATATCCACCGATTTTAGGAGTCAGCTTGCTGATCAACAATTCCTGCACGTCGAGATCGGAGACAGAGGCAATCGCCAGCGCATCGAGCCGATACGCCTGATGTACAAGCCACCAGTCTTGCAAGGCAAAGAGGCGTAAACGTGCCATCTCCAATGTGCCATTGATGATGCACTCCCATAGGGGATGATGCAGCAAACGAGCGCGTAACGGCTCCATATCTTCCGTTAATAGTTGATCGGCAAAGCTCATGTTTGTTATTGCTCCTGAGAACAGTTTTTGAAGTAGTGCAGAGGACGAGCCAGCATTGTAAACAAACTGGCTCGTCCGACTCAAGCACGCCAATTTAAAGAGGCTTGCTGATAATTGGCTTTAAGGCTGGATAGAGCGCGCGATAGGTCTCATAGGCCTGCTCGTATGCACCAGCAACCTGTGGGCGCGGCTCTGTGCGCTCAATCACGTGAACCGTTTGCGCACATGCTGCCTGCACTGAGCTATAGACACCACTTGCCACACCTGCCAGCAATGCTGCCCCAAAGGCCGGCCCCTCAGTAGCGTTGGTCAGGACCAGTTCAGCGCCCAGCACATCGGCGATGATCTGACGCCAGAGAGGGCTCTTGGCACCGCCACCGGTTGCGCGCATCTGGTCAAGCTTCAGTCCTTGCTCGCGAATAATCGAAAAGCAATCCTTCAGGCTAAATGCGACACCTTCCATGACCGAGCGGATCAGGTGGCGACGATCATGGCTGGCGGTCAGTCCAATCCAGCCGCCACGTGCATAGGCGTCGAGGTGAGGAGTGCGCTCACCCTGTAAATAGGGCAGGAAGATCAAGCCCTCGCTGCCAGCCGGGACACCCGCCGCCTCTTTCGCCATATGTTCATACGCATCAACCCCGGTCCAGCGCTCTAGTGCTCGCTCCGGCAGCCCGATATTGTCGCGCACCCAGCGGAGCGAGAGTCCGGCCCCCTGCGTCACGCCCATCAGATACCAGGCATGCGGGACCGCGTGGTTGAAGGTGTGGACTCTGGGGATAGGACCAGAGGTGTCCACCTGCGGCAGATCTGAATAGGCCAGCACAATACCGCTGGTGCCAACCGAGACCAGGGCTAATCCCGGCTCAACAATGCCATTGCCGACCGCGCCACAGGCATTATCTGCTCCACCGCCGGCTACCGGCGTACCAGCTGGCAAACCAGTTAAGGATCGTACCTCTTCAGTTGTGGTGCCTGCTACGGCATCTGCGGGAACGACGGGAGGCAGGAGCGCGGGATCAAGCTCTATCGCCTGCAACACCTCCTGCGACCACTGACCATGCTTGACATCGAGCAGGCAGGTTCCGGCGGCGTCGGAGATTTCCATGGCCAGCGTGCCGGTCAGACGATAGCGGATGTAATCTTTGGGTAAGAGCAGGACGCGCGCTTTCGCAAATATCTCTGGCTCGTTGTCGCGCACCCAGAGCAGCTTGGGCGCAGTAAAGCCGGTGAGCGCGGGATTGCTGACATAATCGATTAGCTGGCTGGCGCCTACACGCTCGGTCATCCAGCGGCATTGAGCATCGCTGCGCTGGTCGGCCCAGATAATACAGGGGCGCAAGACGCGATGATCGTCGTCCAGCAGAACCACGCCATGCATTTGCCCGGAGAGTCCCAGGCCGCGTACATCTGCCGGCTGGATGCCCTGTTGAGCGGCTTTTGCCAGGCACGCGCCAATTGCAGAGATGGTCGCATCCCACCAATCGGAGGGATTTTGTTCAGCCCACCCCGGCTGAGGATGGTAGAGGGGATAATCAAAGAAGGCATCGGCCAGGACACGCCCATCTTCTACCGCAAAAAGTGCAGCTTTGACGCCGGTAGTGCCAAGATCGATGCCAAGAAGTGCTTGCATAGGTATGCTCCTTTGCTTCTGGCAAGAAATAGTTGTTGAATGATCCAGCCAAATGCAACCTCATCGGCCATTGCCTATTATTCTACCACTAATTTCTCTTACCGACTCGTTGAGCAACCAAGCTGCAATGCTCCCAAACTCTATACCGTACTCTATACTCTGAATTTGATCGTGCAGCCAACCGGCCTCGTTTCGGGCTGCGCCACCTTTTGATCGATGAGGATAGCATCGAGTGCTTCCCGGGCATAGTGATGCTTGACCTCTTGCTCGTCTTCATAGTTATCGTCAGGCGCTCCATGATAGCGTAGTATCCCGGTAGCATCGAAGATAAACAACTCAGGCGTGCGCTCTGCACCATATGCTCTGGCGACATCCTGGCTCTCATCGTAGAGATAGGGGAAGACGTAGTGCTTCTCGATGGCGCGCTTCGTCATATGCTCGAAGTCATCGGCGGGAAACTTCGTAGCATCGTTCGAGCTGATCGCCAGCATATGAACGCCCTGCGGATCATAATCATGGATGAGTTGAATCAATCTACCTTCCCACGCCTGAGCATATGGACAATGGTTGCATGTAAACGTTACAATTAACGCCTTTGCTATTTTTAGTACGTTGCTGGCTCTATACGTGTTGCCATCGGTTGCCGGGAGCGTAAAGTCGATCAATTTGTTGCCAATATGTAGATTTGCCATTATTGAGCTTCTCCTTTTATGATCACTCAAAAATACACTAGATGACGATGTTAGCTGTGCGAGGCAGCCCGTAATGCCGCAATAATCCGCTCGCGTGGTGGCTGGGGAGAGATACGTCCATCCGCACGACGATAGGCGCGGCAGGTGAGACTCGGCTCGCCTGCATCCTCTAGCGGGAGAACGATATCGCGTCCGTTAATGTGAATGGTTGGCGAGCCATAGAAGTGGTAGCGTTGAGCCTCGTCTTCAGTTTTGACCTCAATCACATCGACAGGAGCGGTGATACCTTCCTCTGCCATCACTTCGCGTAAAATAGCCAGTGCGCGTTCGTGGCTTGGACACTCCTCCCAATAAAAGAATTCGATTGTTGGCATTTCACCTCCTTTTACGGATATTTCCTGCGCTGCTTATGGAATGTATACGAGCAGTGAGCCAATGATGCTTGCCCACTGCTATTCACCAATTGATAACAATTGCGTGAGGAGGAACATTCCAATGGATGTGCTTGTTTGCTGCCTGAATCGCAAGTAATATCTTATATGTAAGAAATGTAGCGTGTCTTGTCTATTTTTCGTGAGCAAGCGAGAGGTGAAAAATAGACAGATGTTTCAGCGAGGAAAGGACACCGATTGAGTACAGGTAGTATTTCGATCAAGGAGTTCTGGCTTAGATTGAGCGAACTGACATGTACCGGTCATGATCTTGTGCGGCCGGAATCGATCATTGCGCAAACTGATGGGACGCTCTGGGCCTCCGATGGGCGTGGCGGCGTGACACGTATCAATCCAGACGGTACAGAGCAATTTCTGGGTGGCCTGGGTGGAGAGCCAAACGGTCTGGCGATGGCCGATGATGGATCGTTGCTCGTTGCCAATATTGCCGTTGGCACCATTCAGAGGATCTATCCCGATGGGAGGACGGAGACTGAACTGACAGAGGTCGATGGCGTCACGCTGACATGCGCAAATTTTGTATTTCTGGATAGCAAGAACAGATTATGGGCAGCCTTCTCGTCGCGAGGCGAACGGGAATGGTGGCCAGCAGCCGCAAAACCCCGGCCCGATGGCTATATCGTTCTCGTTGATGAAAAGGGGCCGCGTATCGTCATGGATGGCATTTACTTCACTAACGAGATTCGCCTGGATGCAAAAGAGGAATATTTGTATGTTGCCGAAACCATGAAGAACCGCATTCTACGTTTTCGCGTACAGCCTGACGGTAGCCTGACCGATAAAGAAATTGTGGGACCGAATGGGGCAGGTGCAGGAGCGCTGGTTGATGGTTTTACTTTTGACAGCGAAGGCAACATCTGGATTGCTTTTCCGCTCAGAAATAGCATTGGCATTCTCACCCCAGATGGGGATTATCATGTCGTCTTTGAAACAGATCTGCGCACTGTCTATGTTGGTTCGCTGGCAATGCCGTGTTTAGCAACCTTTACATCACCGGTAGCAGGCTTGCCGATGCGTCATTGGCGCTAATGGCAATAGAACAGAGCATCCAGGCCGGGTCGTCAGCAGCTACCTGGCCTGGATGTTGTTTGGCGTAGAAGGGGTGGAATCGTCCTGTAGCTCGATGGTTTGCACCAGCGGTTGCTGGCTTACTTGAGGCGCCGGGCGTATCAACTTGACGCGCCTGACAATGCGTTGGCCTACCCAATCGCCAAGCAGAACAGCCAGTAAGCCGCCAATAAAGCTACAGAGCAGGTAGGAGATGGCGGGCAGCCACATAGCTTTGGAGAAGAGAAGGATATCGCCAAGCGCAAGGCTGCTAAATGTAGTATACGCGCCCATAAAGCCAACGTTGATAAAGAGGCGGCGCGTCGGGCCGATCAGGATGGTGGCATCGGCGAGCGTGGTAAAAAAAGCTAGCAGGAAGGCTCCCGTCAGGTTAATCAGCAGAATGTCATACGGCCAGCCATTGCCGAAATGTGCTTGAATCATTGTGCTGAGCAAGGCCCGCGCAAGCGTGCCCAGAAAGCCGCCGCAGAAAACGGCGAGGAGGCGACGAGCAGGCGAAAGTGTTGTTCCCATTGATTAGAGGCTCCTTCCAAGCAGCATACCCAGCGTTTCAGCCAACAGTCCAAAGAGAAACGTACTGCCGACGTACAGAAAACACTGCGCTATGCTGCCACCACGCGCTAGTTGCAACCCTTCCCAGTCCATCGTACTGAATGTTGTGTAGCCACCCAGGAAGCCGGTCGCCAGCAGTGATTGGAGCGCGGGGGAAAGAAACTTTTGTGATGTCAATGCGAAGACCAGACCGATCAAGAAGGCTCCTGTAATATTGATAATCAGTGTGCCCCAGGGAATTTGCGAGCCTGACCGCTCGGCGATGAAACGCCCCAACAGGTAGCGTGCCACTGCGCCCAACGCGCCTGAGATACCAACTCCGCCCATTAGCAGCAGCGGGTTCATCGTCATAGGGTTGTCCTCCAACTGGTTAATATTTTTCTCTGCTAAGCTTACTCCTCGCCTCTAGATAAAGAGGGATAAAGAACACGAAAAGGCTCCTGATTTCGCGCCCAGGCGTCATCAGGAGCCATTAGCATGCAAGTGTATGCGGTTCCGCCAGCATCATCGCTCTGGCGAGGTAAGCTCCATTACCATCTTTTTGTCTGGTACATCTACTATATCATAGCACTCAAGTCCATTACCAGACTTTTCACCCATCTTTCCATCTTAGAGCATCATTCTGTCTGTGGCTCCCCGTTCGCCCGCTGTCATGTGTTATACTTGCACATAACGCATGTGTTCTGAGGATCATGCTTATGGGTCCGGGGTGCTGCCGTCTGGTTACGTGATGAAAAAGGAAAGGGACATATGAGTAAACCTCTCAGACCTATCGATGAATATGTAGCGGCTGTCGAGGCGCGCTACGGAGGCAAAAAGAGCAACCGAACGATTGTGGCTGAGCTTGCGCGTAAAGAGCGTGTGAGCGAAAGAGCGCTCTATAAAGAAGTTGCGCGTATTACTGCAGATTTATTTGAGCAATGGGATCGTGAGAAGCATGCCGAGTTGGGCGAAGATGAAGAGAAAACCATCAGCTTTGAGCCGCAGTTGATGATGTATCCCGATGGCCGCAAACAGTTTTCTTGCACAATGCAGATCGCTCATTACGATCTGGCGCTGCTCTATACTAAAACGAAAAAGGAATGGGTGGTCTTTAAGGAAAAGTATCAGTATAAGGCTGCGTTCCTTGCCGAATTGAAACAGGCGCTAGCTCCAGCGTATGAGCTTGCTCTGCCCTATGCACAACAGGGCTTTCAACCCAGAATGTGGTCGGTGCGAACCGTGACGCCGGAGATCCACTTTCCTGGCTATTGCCCTTCCCCTATTCCTGAATATGTGACCTCGATTAAAAAGAGCTACAGCGAACCATTTCTGCATCCCATTGATCGCGAGTATGTCGAACAGCATCTGGTCATGACGAAGCCCTGGTGCCCTGTGCCGGACGAGCCGCGCTATATGCTCATTGCCTATGAACTGCAAAACAATGAGCGCGTTTATGATATCTCCACTGCCCTCTATGCGTTTCGCCCTCTGCTAGGCTTGAAACAGGAAAAACAACTCTCAGAGGGTTATGCAATCCAGAAGCTTTCCCTCTATGATCTTGCGTGGCTGGGCATCACCCCTTTTGCCAGAGAGCTAACTCGCTGGCACACATATGAAACTTATTATTTATCGTAGGAAGTATTTGTAGTGAGTTTATTTATAGTCGTAAGGAGAAAAAGCTTTCATGGGTCTGGAAGTCTTTAAACTGGATGGTCGGGTTGCGTTAGTCACCGGTGGAAACCGGGGGTTAGGTCTGGTTATGGCACGCTCGCTTGCGGAGGCAGGGGCCGATGTGATTGTGACCAGTCGCCAGAAGGAGCGAGCAGAGGAGAGCGCCGCTGCCATTGCTCAGGCCACCGGTCGTCGGGCTATGGGGCTGGCAGTGGATGTCACTGATGCCACCCAGGTGGAAAACATGGTGCAGACGGTGCTGCAAGAGTTCGGGCATATCGATATCCTGGTCAACAATGCTGGCATCAATATTCGCAAACCGATTGAAGAGTTTGACGAGGAAAGTTGGGATCTGGTACAGAGCACCAACTTGAAGGCACCGTTCCTCTGCATTCGTGCCGTTGCACGTCATATGAAAGAGCGGCGCTCTGGTCGCATTATTAACGTCGCATCTATGCTGGGAATAGCTGGATTAGCGGAACGTAGCGCGTATTGTTCCAGCAAAGGTGGCGTGATCCAGCTGACGCGCGTTGTCGCTCTGGAACTGGCAAGCTATAACGTGACGGTTAATGCTATCTGTCCGGGTCCGTTCGCCACTGAACTGAACACTCCCGTTCTCAATAATCCGCAGGCGAACCAGTTCTTTATCGATCATATTGCGCTCAAGCGTTGGGGTAATCCTGATGAGTTGGGTGGTGCTACTATCTTCCTGGCTTCCGATGCATCCAGCTTTATGACGGGCGCGGCACTGGTCGTTGATGGTGGTTGGACCGCTGAATAAGTCGTTATCGCATCAATCATAGCATTTGTTTCACTGGCAAAGGAAAATCATTCTATGCGCATTGGTCTTTCAGTTTATGGTACAACTTTCAGTATGGGGTTGCATCCAGCCTCCGGGCGTCCTCTCATCACTCCTCAACAATTAATGGATCAGGCACTTGCAGCCGGACTTCAGGGCGTCGAACTGCCGGCAACGCTCCTGCAAAACTCAGATATCCCTACTGTTACACGTTATGCTCAGGAGCATGGGCTGTTTATCACTCTGGCCGCCGGTGGCTATGATCCTGCAAAGCTGGCCGAGGCAATCGATCTGGCGATCCAATTACAGGCGGCAACCGTGCGAACGGTGATCGGGGGCGCGAAAATCGGTGGTGATCGCCGACATCTGGCGGGACGCTGGCAGCCGTTTCTACAAGAGGTGCTGGCAAAACTGCGCGAGGCAACAGCGGTAGCGGAACGGGCCGGGGTCAATCTGGCCGTCGAAAATCACCAGGATCTCGCATCCGAAGAGTTGCTCTGGCTGTGCGAATCCATTGCGTCACCACGTTTTGGCCTCACGCTGGATGCTGGCAATCCTCTGGCAACGGCGGAAGAGCCGGTCGATTTTGCAAGACGCGTTGCCCCTTATCTCAAGAATGTTCATTTGAAAGACTACTGGATCTATCTGAGCGAGGAAGGTTATCGACTCGTCCGCAGTCCGCTGGGACAGGGCGTGATCGATTTCCCAGCGCTTTTCGATATTTTTGCTGCCGCCTGTCCAGACGTTACTATGTCAATAGAACTGGGTGCGTTAGAAGCTCGTCATATTCGCGTGCTGGCCGATGATTACTGGCCTGAGTATCCGGCGCGCACGGCGGCTCAACTGGCCGAGGTGTTGCGTATGGTCCAGGCCAATGCAAAACCCATCGGCGATTGGCGAACACCGTTTGAACGCGAGGAGCCGGTAGAGGCCATTGTCGAGTACGAGCAGCGGCAGCTGGCGGCAAGTCTGGCGTATATTCATATCCTTCAACCATCGCTTCGCAAATAACGAGCAGAGATCTCAGTAGAAAGCAGACAGGGTACACAACATGACAAAGGGAGACCTGACAGGCAAAGTTGCACTGGTCACTGGTTCAAGTCGTGGCTTAGGGCGTCATTATGCGTTGCACCTCGCGCGTGCCGGAGCCGACGTAATTATTCATGATATCGATGAGCAGGCCGCAGCTCAATTTGGTGAGGCTGCTTCGGGTCAGGCGGTGGCTGATGAGGTCCGCGCTCTGGGGCGTCGTTCGCTCTTTCTTGTCGCCGACTTGAGCGTGCCAACTCAAGTGGAACAACTGGTACAGCGGGCGCTTACGACATTTCAGCAGATCGATATTCTGGTGAACAATGCCGGTGGCGATATTGGCGCGCATACACCGCGTCCGGTGCCAAACGATGCACTGGATATCGACCCTGATGATATCCGCTCAGTCGTTGAGCGCAACCTGCTCACCACGATGTATAGCTGTAAATATGTAGGCACGCATATGCGCGAGCGGCGGGCAGGCAAGATCGTCAATATTGGTTCCTCAGCCGGGCATGTGCCAGTGCAAGGTGGCATCATTTATGCGGCGGCGAAGACAGCTATTGCGCACTACACGCGCTGTCTGGCCGAACAGATGCGGCCCTATGATGTCAACGTCAACTGCATTGCGCCCCCGCCAACCTATACGGGACGCTTTCTGGCAACACGCACTGTGAGCGGACAGGAGGGGAAATCTCGCTTGCAACGGATTGGGCAGCCTGAAGATATGGCTGAGGCCGTTCTGTTTCTGGTTGGCCCGCAATCGGAACGGCTCACAGGAGAAACTATCGTTTACTGGTAATAGATAAGAGACAATGAACATATAACGAATACAATGTTCCCAGATGTCGTAGTCGAGCGATTTATCGCGGGGGAAGCCGATGACAGGCTTCCCCCGCGATAAATCGCTCGACTACGACATCTCCAGTATTACCGAGCTATTTCATTATTACGGTAAAGAATGGCATGTTTTTAATCGCCAGCACCGAGCCGCCAGCGGATTTGATCGACGTTACGCATCAATCGTTTGAACATGTTGCGGCGAATGCTATAGATCTCTTGTGCGTCCTTGAACTCTTCGGGGCAAAATTGCAGGATTTCCCTGGCTTTGAGGCCACAGCGGAAGTGCAGGTAGGCCACGCGGACCTCGCGTTCGTTGGAGAGCATGCTGCATATAATAGTCCATAGTTCTTCAGTCTCGTCTAATTCGTCCATGACCAGTTCGGTTGAATCTGTCTCCGGCCACGCCATTTCCTTTGGCCGCGAATAGCTGCGCAGGGTGTCCATAATCGTCCCATTGAGGCTGGCACGCAAATAGCCGAGCGCTGCGGAGAGGGTCTGGAAATGCAAATTCTCGTTTTTTGTGCTGGCATACCATAAACGCGTGAATGCTTGAGCAACATAGTTTTCTTCGCTATCGATGGCGCAGGCCATTTCCCAGCGCGGATGGCGACGGAGCCAGCTTCGAGCTATTCCAGAGAAGCAGCGCTGTAGTGCTTCCCATGCATAGGGGTCGTGTAGCACCGTTGCGCGCCGAAACATTTCTAGCCCATAATTTTCATTACATAATGCATTATGATAATAACTGTCAATTTCTATTAAACAATGTTTTTCTAATGTAGCCAGACTCATATCACAAATTGCTACATCTTCTGATTGAAAAAGTGTTGTAAATGAGGCATCTTCCAAATTGATCTGCTTTGCAATCGCTATTTGCAGCATACTAACACCCCTTTTTGTCTTTCTACTGTTCACGCGAGAGAAAATAGCAATTGATAGCTTCGCTTGCATTTTTATGTATTGTATATATATCGGTGTATCAATTGCATCTCTCCTGAAACGTCCTGCCAGGAGAGCATTTCGTGAACCTGTCCGTGCTTTGTTGACTATACTATACTGGGGATGCGTCTCTTAAACGTTACGAAAAAGTCAAACGCTGAGAAAAATCGGCCATCAGAAAAAATATCTGCTATTTCTCGCTGAGATTGTCCGATGAAAGAGATAGAGGATAGCCATAAAGATCTCATCGGCGTGCCATGTTTATTGATGAGTTAGAGCATGCGTAATGTGTTCTAGTGCATTGTAATTAAGCCGAACTTAGAGTATCATCTCAACATATCTCCTTACGAGGGGATCAAGGGGTTACGTATTGCTCTGCAATGTTTGTGTAACAACATGTTGATGAATAGCATTTACCTCTCAATAACTGTTCAAGGAAATATAGATGAAACGTGCAGTTGGCATAGATCTGGGTACGACATTTTCTTCGATTACGATTGTCAACGCTGACAATGTGGCCCGTCCTATTCCCAATGCTGAGGGTATGTTCACCACGCCATCAGTTGCCCTCTGGCGAGATGGCAGCTTTTTTGTTGGGCAACCAGCGCTTGATATGGTGCAAGCTGCGAGCGGGGAAGAGCGCGAACGGCTCACAGGGTCGCTCATCCGCGGCGTCAAGCGCATGATGGGTCGTCCACCAGTTGGCGGTCTGGTCTCAAACGGTTACAGGACTGATCCGGTCGAAGTCTCTGCCGCCATCCTTGCCAAACTGGTACATGATGCCTCTACCCTGCTTGGTTTTCCTGTACGCGATGCCGTGATAACCGTTCCCGCTCACTTTGGAGATCGCGAACGTAGCGCCACCAAAGCCGCAGCCGAGAGAGCTGGCCTGCACGTCCTGCAAATGATGAACGAGCCAAGTGCGGCAGCATTGACCTATACGCATGGTCAGCAGGTGGAACCAGGCGCGGCGCTCGTTTTCGATCTTGGCGGTGGCACCTTTGATGCTACCATTTTACAACTTGGCACGCACGAATCACGCGTCCTGGCAACGAAAGGAATTGAGGAGCTTGGGGGCATCAACTTTACCAATGCGCTGGCAACCTCGCTCCGACGCCGCTATGAGATTGAAACAAAAACGGCGTATCCCAACGATATCGCTGCCTATGACCAGCTTGTAAATGTGGCAGAGGCGGCAAAGTGCCGTTTGAGTGCCGCTCAAAGTACGCGAGTAATGCTTGCACCTCCTCACGGTAGTCTGTTGGAACTGGAGGTGACGCGCAAGCAATTTGAAAGTCTGGTTGGATTGCTTTTGCTCCAATTGCAAGTTGTGGTCGAGCAAACGCTTGAGAGAGCGCACAAAACTCCGTCTGATATTCAGAAGGTCTTGCTCTGTGGTGGATCATCGCGCATTCCCGCCGTCCAGGAGATGCTGGCCCGCTTCTTTGGTCGTCGGCCAGAGGCCACGCTCGATCTCGATTTGAGCGTTGCGCTGGGAGCAGCTTATCAAGCAGCCGCGTATGCTGAAGTGCAAAAGGATGTGCAGGGGCAAAACGGACAGAGGCAAGAGGCACCGCAGCAGCACACCCCGGCTCTACAACTGTTGGCAGAAGAGGGGCTGGTGATCGATTGTGTGAGCTATCCGGTGGGTATTGCAGTGAAAAATGCAAGAGGTGAAGCTATTAAACTGGTGATGCTCCGTCCTGGCGATGCGCTGAATGCGTGGAGCCAGCCTGTTCCGGTGCGGATACTTGGTTCAACAGCTACATTTCCGCCTATTGATGTATATACTGGTGATGGCACGCAACTGCTTGCGAAAGAATATCTGGGCCAGATCTCGCTGGCATTGCCCCTTGGCACGCCGAGCGGCGCACACGCCACCGTCATGATGAGGCAGGATGGCAGCGGACTGGTACAGATTCAGATTAACCTTGCCGGGAGAGATCTCCCAGGCAACTTACAGCGCATATAGACGCATGTTCCCTCCAGATGAAAGGCAGTAGATATATTTATGCAGAAGATAGCAAAGCAGCAGCCAGCAAAGAAGCTGCTGAACCTGGAAGAGCAACATAAGCTCTTTGTCTCCGATGGATTGAACGACGAAGAGCCAGGGGATGAGAAGAAGGGGAAAGGGGATATTACCGACAAATTCTTCTTGCGCTTCCTCCTTCGCACACATGTTGAAGATAATACGGTAATGGTAGTCTATCGCGATGGGAAGCAATATAAGATACTGCCAGCGGGACCGCATTTTTTGTGGAATTGGGATATCATCTGGGGCAGTTGGCAGGTTAAGCGCATCAACCTGCGCACTGTCCTGCTGCCTGCCGTAGCCCAGGGGCGCGTCAAGGGGCCGTTGTTACCACATGATGCGCCAGGTGCGGCTAATTCTGATCTGGCCTGCAATGTCACCGCTCAAGTTGAACTGGCCTGCCAGATCGCAAATATTGATAAGTTCCTTTCTTTGCAGGAGCCGCTCGCCGTTTTTTATTCGGCATTTCATAATATTGTGGCAGAAATTATTGGCAAGCTCCCCTATGATCAGTATGGCGCGTGGGCGACAACCTTGCGCGATTACGTCAAGGAGCGCTTACAGGGAGGCCGGGACGATGCGGCCATCCTGAGCGGGTTGCGAGTGGAAGATGTGTTTGTGACGGCGGTTGAGGCCAACGAAGAGCATGACCGCATGATGCTGGAAATGTATAAGCTGGTGGAGAGAGCGCGCCGAGAGTTGCTTGAGGCCCAGGCCAATAGACAGCGGGATCGCGAGGTCATGCACGGCTTTATCGATCAGGGCCACATTCTCAATATCGCTCCGTCCATTCTGGCATTGCAGGATAGCACAATCGGCAAGGAATTGATTGAGCGCGACGCCGAGTTGCGCAAGCTGATGCTGGCGGTGGGACTTGATCCCGCGCTTAACATCCAGCAGCCACATATACAACGGCAACCTGGACAGACCCCGTCAGCCCCTTCAGTTGGCTATCTTCAACCGTTTAGCACCAGTGGGCAGCCACCAGCAGGAACCGCGCCAAACAGCAGCCAATCATTACCACCCGGTTACGCGCCTGCTTTTAGCGTGTCGGGTTCGCTCTCTCCCGCACCGCCTGCCCAACCGCCATCTGCCAGTTATCCAACGCTGGTCAACACTGACGGTCTGATGTTCCCGATCGGCAACCAGGGAACTGTGCCTCAAGCACCTCCACTGCCACCAGCGCCTCAGAGACAGGAGAGCGGCGCATCCATCAGCGAAACGCGCCAGGAGCAGGAGATAACGGAACTCACAATGGCAGGCTTCCTGTGTGCCGGGAAGGGACAGCAGACTCCCATCTTTGATGCGAACGGAAAACCTGTTCCGGGCAGCACTGAATGGGTGCTGGAAGCCTATTCACCCAGAGGGATAGGGTTTCTCACCATTATCTTTCACTGCCCGATGGGGTATCCAATCACGCCGCCAAAGGTTCAGGTGCGGACTCCCAATGGTGGGGAGATGCAGTGGGTGGAGCCGGACGTGGTGCAGGCCTGGCATCCGGGGCATTTACTGGTCGAAGTAGCGCAGGCGATAGATGAACAGATGCCAGACTGACCGCTGACAGGAGTTGTCCATGTCCACGTTGCACGAACCTCGTCTCCAGATCGATCCGCGTTGTATCAAGTGCGGAAAATCTCCTTCCGTCGATACTCCGTTGTTGGAGATGCAAAACCATCTCTACATTTGTAACGCATGTCGCCAGGAAGAGGAGCGCAAAGGGAAACGGATTGCCTGGGCCGATGGTGGGACGCTGCAACCGCTTGAGTTGCACATCCCCGTTCATCAGCCCACAGGAAGTAATGGAAACTCGAATAGTATCTTTGCCTTGCTTGGCATTGCAGCAGATGCTTCGGTTGACGAGGTTGAGATTGCACTGGCGGATAAGATGCGCTTCTGGATGTTTGAGCCGGATTCGGAAGAAAAAGAACTGATGATCGAGCGCTTGCGAATCTGGCAGGAAGAGCTGATCAACGATCCTGAGTTTCTGGAGAAGCAGCGACCATCAACCCCGCACGCGCAGCCAAAGGGGAGCGCCCTCACCATTGGCGAGCAACAGGTATATACGGCTCAAGAGTTCGTGGTCGCATGTGAGGAAAGTCGAGAGGGTTGGCAGGATGGAGAGCGCCTGTTGCGCAAGGGGGAGTTGCAGCACTGGATTCTCTTTCAACTTGAAAATCGCACGCTGGCTGGCAATGTTCACCAGATGGCACGGTCCAGCGTCCCGGATTTCCGTTTATTGAATGAGATTCTGTATCATCTCTCGCCGGAGCGCCCTTTTCGCCTCTATGCGCAAGAAAGTTGGGAGCCGTTCTCGCAGGTGCCGCAAGTAACCACGCTCGCTGAACTGATACAGCTCTGTGATCGCTATTGGGATCGCGGGGAGCAGCACCTCTATACGGGAGCGATGTTGCTCTGGCTTGAGCAGGTTCAGCACTGTGAGGGCATTCAGGAATATTATCAGGCGTGCATCAAAGCGTATGAGCATGATCAATACAGGCGCGGTCTGGGGCTGGAGCTGGTGCTGGAAAAGGTTGTGCCACAACTGGCCCGTCCTGCACTGCTCGTCTCCTTTGATGGCGTTGCGAATAAGTTTGTGCTGGAAGCCTGGGATCGTGAGCTGGCCCATAAGCCGATTATGCTGCAAGTGACCAGCAACACGCGCGGCTTTTCGAGTCTCACGCTTGAAATCCTCAAGCCAGATCTGGCGGCTCCCAGCTGGCTGCAACTGGCTGGTATTGTACCGCCGGCGGCAGAGCGGATTGCAATTAGCGGCAGGCTGGGCACGGGAACGCCCGCATCTCACTCTATCAAACTGGTCAATCTGGAGGCGCTGGATCGAGGCAAAACGTATCGTCAGGCGTTGCGCATCGTGGAATGGCGTGAAGTGGGACAACCACCGATACTTCATGAATATCCATTAACGATCACCACCATGACCTATTTCCAGGGCTTACGAGGCAAGCTCTGGCTCTGGGGGCTGCGAGGAGACTTCCCCGGTTTTGTGTGGAACTTTGTGACTGGTGCAGTGCTGGCAGGGCTTGTGATAGGTTTCACGTCTGCCCTGGCCGCTCCTTTCTATGCTCCCTGGCAGGATCAGGTTCAGCATGGAGCGATGAACGCTGGAATAGCGTTGATGAGTTGCGTGATTGGGGCGGCAGAGATGGGACACCAATTGAATCTTTTCTTCCTTCTGCTCGTTGGCCTGATAACCGGGGGAATTGGCGCGTATACAGGCTTCAGACGCGGCCATACAAGCTATACAGAGAAACAGAGTGCCGGAATATTCAAAAAGCTTGGAAATAAGTTGGTGCCGCTGTTATGCGTTTTTATGTTGTTCTGGGGTATCATTCATCCCCCAACGGCGGCAGAAAGCAACGCCTCTCCCTATTGGATTATTGGTGGCGGCCTGCTTATAAGTCTGTGTATGGTGTTGCTCATTCATGTTATGACGCTTATTCGCACCTATGCTGAGCGCTACATACGGAGACGATATGCCAATCTTGTTAACCCGCCTGGGAAGGAGTGAACGATGGTCGATTCTATCGAGCAATCTTTTGTCAATTACTATGAAGTGCTGGGGGTGACAGAAGATGCCGATACAGCCGATATCGAAGAGGCACTGGAGCAGTACGAACAGAATATGACCTTCCAGCTCAATAATCCATTCACGATGAAGAGCGCTCGCTATGCCATCAATGTGTTGATACCGGGGATACGGCAGCATCTTCTTTCCGGGCAGGCCACACGCGAGCATTATGATCAACAACTGATCGTATTCAAGCAGCAGGATCAGGAGAGCGAGTCAGGGGAACAGGCAGACGATGAGGGGCTTGATCTGTTGATCCGCCAGCCGTTTTTCTTCGATCCCTATGATGGCTATGATACCGAGCTTCCCACCTATACGTTGCGTGGGATCGCCGAGCGATTCGATGCAGAGTGGGAACGAGCGCACACCTGGATTGCCGACACATCTGCCATGACACATCCGCTGGTTGGTTATCTCACGCATGCTGCTTTACGTCATCGTCTGGCGGCGTGTGTGAACGAGATCATCCAGGCGATCTCTCTGTCGGGGATGCATCCAGATGAGGCGATAGAGCGCTGTATTCTGCTGCTCAATCCTGCGGTAGAGCGGCCTCGCTTTGGCATTCAGGAACTTAGAGAAGGGGGAAGCCTGTTTCATGCCGGAACATTTGTCGCGGATCGCCCCGCCGAAGCAGCCTTGACGCTCTATCATAGCGGCAGGCGAGGTTGTACCTTTGGTCGCATCGAAAGCAGAACGCCCTGGCTCACATTGCAGGCTCAGAGAACTTCCATGCGCTTTGCCCTCCTACGACAGGGGACTGGAAGTTCATCCACTATAAAAATACCACTATGCTTTGATGTACAGCATCTCACGCATAATGTTTCGCATACAGCAGAAGTGATGCTCTATCTGGATAATTATGACCCTCCTGTTGAGATGCCGTTGCAAGTCATGATCCATGTTCCTGCGCTCCCGCCGCGTGTGGTATTGGATCAGCTTACCGCAGCCCCTATCTTTCTGGGAAGCATCCGGCGTGGTCAGATTGTTCGGTATGTGGTGATCCCACACAATACTGCTGATGAGGAACTGATCCCTCTCGTCGCTCAGATCAGCAGCGATGATGCAGGGGCTAGCGCGGAACCAACTCATTTTCATCATAATCAACCGGTGGAGCTAATTATTGATACCAGCAATAAAGCACACGGGAGCCATTACGATGTGACCTATCATATCAGCTATCATCTCACGCCGGGAGCCTCCGGCCCCACGACATTGCGGCTGTATGGTGAAATTTTGCCGACCGTCTGGCAAAGTATGCTGCGGGTGAAGCCTTTGCAAAAACGGTTGCAGGCAGGTAGTCTTGGTTTGTTCATCGGCCTTGTCTGGTTTGGCAGTCTGGGAGGCGTCGTCTCTGGTCGCATTCTGGCAATGCTCGTTTTCTTTTTTGCCATACCACTGTGCATCATGGGGGCCGCTCACCTCAGCCTTGATGCTCTGCTGCCTCACCTGCAACGCTCTGCATATGTTGATCTCTCACAAAAACTGGTTGCTCCTCTTATACGCTGGGGTATCCCTGCGGGGATTGGTGTGCTGCTGGGCCTTATCTGTGGCCTCATTCCACAGATTGATACTGCATTGCTCATCGGGGGGGGGGTTGGTGCCCTGGTGGGAGGAATGCTGGGATTTCTGGCCGACTCCTTGCCGTTGGCAAAGCGATTGCCAGCGTGGAAAGCAAATCTTGCTTTCATGAAATGGCGCATCAAAAGAAAGACCCGCGTATAACCCATATGGGTCATGCGGGCCTTCTTTGTTGGGAGAAAGGATGTGCTTCACGATAGGTGCCCAGTATGACCTACATATTCACCATGCTTGGCTCCAGTCTTTTGCAGCATCAGACTGGCTGGAATCGTTTGCTCGCTGATCGGGAATGCTACCACCAGCACGCCGTTGCCATAGGTGATGTTGGCGTGGACTGCATCAACTGTGTTAGGCAGATCCAACTCGCGATGATAGCTTCCCACGCTCCATTCATCGATCAAAAGTTCTTTGATATCCTTGAGGAGTCCACGAATAATGCCATCGATGATCAAGTGACCGTTGGCATCGACCCGGACATTGATATCTTCCGGCTCCAGACCGGGCATCGGAGCTGCGATCATGAGGCGATCAGCGCTGCGATAGACTTTAATAGGTACATGTTGGATCTTGGCTTTCTCTTGCATAAACTTCACCTCTTCGTCAGTGGGCGGGGAGAGACCCGCACCGCTCGCTCTTTTCTCTTCATCATCTGATCCCTTAGCCAGCGGGATTGCTCCGGTCGGGGGTATCCGTCGTATAGCCCATCTGCTGATCATCACCCCAGGAGGTGCCGGTCTCGCGTCCAGGAGTTTCGACCTGCTTCCCAGGCTGATTTTTTGCATGTCTGGCCCCGCTATGAGCCGGGTTGTATCCTTGTTGAGCAGGATTGGCGCTGGCTGGTTCTCCAGTGCGCTCTTCAGCACGACCATAGCCCTCTGTGCCTTCTGTCTCCAGATATCCATCCTGGCGTGGGCGAGCAGAGGATGTGGCGTTTTGCTGTGAGGTTTGAGCCACATCAGAGATATTGTGTAAAACTTTCTCGCGTGTTGTGCCAGCCGCCTGAGCCGCCGCATCTATATCTTGTAGCGTGATATTCCGTTTATCTCCATGATTATCAGCGGGATGATTACATCCACAGCTAATACACATCATTCATCCTCCAATCTCTCTTGATGACTTTTTCATTCCCCTCTCGCTTGTGAACAGCCTTTATGAAAAACATCATGGCATATCAATCTCACGTATTCAGCGCGGAAGTAGTTTCAACGTCACCACTCCGGTTGTGCGCAAGAAGGTCAGGCTGCGGTAGAGCTAAAAACTAGTCATTTCGTCCCTTTTCTGGCTGGCACAGTACCCATTCCTTGCCGTTTTCGGTACACTGCAAAAGAACAACAATACAGACAGACAAAAAGGACAAAAAATACTTGTTCTGGGGGGATATATTCGTGGGGTTACAAATCACGACAGACCAGGTATTGGCACTGTCTCCCGATGCAAGTTCCACCAAAGCCGGAAAAAAGCTTGGGAATAGCAAGCATTGGAAGAATACTGGTCAGAGTTCAGAGGTACTCTGGGGAGAGTGTCAGGGAAGCGCACTCTATCAGGTGCGAGTCGAATGTTCCACGCTCACCATTCAATGCAGTTGTCCCAGCCGCAAGCAGCCCTGTAAACATGGTCTCGGTCTGCTTTTTCTCGCTATTGATACTCCTGACGCCGTTCCAGAGGCAGAACATCCCGATTGGATCGTGTCGTGGCTGGCGAAACGTGCGGCAGTCACGAAGCGCAAAGAGACGCTTCAGGCGAAAGCAAGCGAGGGAGTCTCACCAGCCGCGCAAGCCAAGACCGTTGAGAAGCGTAAAGCGCAGGTAGTGCAGGGGATTGAGCGCCTTGATCTCTGGCTCAACGATCTGGTGCGCAACGGTTTGGGGAGCCTGGAAACCCAGCCTTTCACCTTCTGGGAGCAGCAGGCGAAACAGATGGTGGATGCGCAGGCGTCCGGCCTCGCTTCACGCATACGAACAATGGGTACGATCCCTAACGCTTCTCCAAACTGGCCTGAGAAGCTCCTGGCGCACTGTGGACAGCTTGCCTTGCTTACTCAGGCATATGGGCGGCTTGATCAATTGGAGCCTGGCTTGCAAGAGGATGTGCGCCAATTGGTTGGCTGGTCACTCAAAGAGGATGAGGTGCTGGTGCGTGGCGAGCGCATGAGTGATGACTGGATGTTTCTGGGTCAGATCGTTGAGACTATCGACCGGGGACAGGCCCAGCGCACATGGTTGCTCGGCACTGCGACAAAACGCCCGGCCATGATCCTGCAATTTTCCATCGCTGGCAGCGGCTTTCAAACCACATACCCCTTCGGCGTTCGGCAGCAGGCCAATCTCGTCTACTGGCCGGGCGCAGTACCACAGCGAGCGCTGATTGAAGCACGCAATGGCGATCTGATACCATTCACAGCTGCCCTTCCTGGTTATCCAACAATAGATGAGTTTTACACCGGTGTTGCGGTGCTGCTGGCTCGTCAGCCCTGGCAGGAGCGCTTTTTATGTGTGTTGAACAATGTTATTCCGCTCTATGACCAGAGAAGCGATCAGTGGTGGGTGCGCGATGTGGAAGGTCAGGGATTGCCGCTGACCAGGGGCGAATACTGGCAAATGTTGGTGCGCTCTGGAGGCCGTCCCGTTGATTTTGCGGGTGAGTGGAATGGCGAAACAGTTGCACCATTGGGAGCGTTGGTGGAAGGCCAGTATCACAAAATTTAAAGCCACAAAATGTACATGAGATTTTGAAGGGGTTGTATGGATATTATTGTTACCACCGCTATCGTTGGCACCGGGCAGGCAGGTAATCAGGGCATAACGACCAGTACGCCAGTTGACGCGTTGGCAGCACAGCTTTCATGTGAACCTGAGCGACAATTGTTGCTGGCAGCTGGTGCCTGGGCCATGTATCGCCGGGCCGGGAGAGTCGCTGGCGCAGCGCCAGAGGCCCCTCCACCTGCGGAGTCAGAAACGCTTGCCGATTGCTCTCGTCGCGTCAAACAGATTATCGATGATACGCTGCTGCAAAACGAGGACGATCTGTTGCTGGAAGCGTTGGCACGTATGCGCAATGCTGGTTTACGTCTCCCGTATGATTTTTTGCCCCAGGTATTGCAGCGGGGCGCAGAGAAGAAGGCACTGAGGGCTGCCCTCGTTCCTGTGCTGGGCACACGTGGACACTGGTTGAGCCAGTTTAACCCGGCCTGGTCCTGGGTTGCGCAATACCTGGCCGAGACGACCCAGGCGCTCCCGACTGATGCGGAGACAATCTGGCAAGAGGGAACGCAGGGACAGCGGGCCGAGATTCTCCAGCGTTTGCGCCAGAGCGATCCAGCCAAAGCGAGAACATGGTTAGTAGAGGTGTGGAAGCTGGAAAAGGCCGAAGCCAGAAATGATTTTCTCGCGACAATGGAGACGCAGCTTTCAATGGAGGACGAGCCATTTCTTGAGCAGGCACTCGATGATCGTAGCTCCAATGTGCGTGCTACCGCTGCCTCGTTTCTGGCTCGTCTCCCTGAGTCTGCCCTGACCCGACGTATGCGGGCGCGCGCCAACGCGATACTCTCTTATACCAATAACGAACTCGTTGTGACGCTCCCAGAGGAGATCGATCAGGCATGGGAGCGCGATGGCATCATAAGCAATAGCGATAATATCCAGGGAAAACGTACTACCTGGATGACGAAGGTACTTGCTCAAGTGCCGCCTCAGCATTGGGAGGAGCAGTTTGGCCTGACCCCGCAGCAGCTTCTCGATGCCGCCGTTCAAACGCACTGGGTGCTGGAACTCATCGAAAGCTGGTCATATGCAACCCTGCTTCACCGTAGCGCTCACTGGATTGCCCCGCTGGTTGACTGGTGGGATGGTTCTCAACCTGATTCTCAACTCACCCTGGCTGGTATAGAGGCAAAAGCAAAATCGAGCTTTGCACGCCAGCATAAGGCTAGTCTCCTGGCCCTTTTGCCACAGCGAGAAGCAGAGCAAAAGGTATTGCAATTGCGCGAAAGCGGCGAAGAATGGATGCCTGCTGCTGTGGCTCTCCCGAAGCCCTGGAGCGAAGAATTCGGGCACACCTGTTTGCAAATCATGCGCGATTACTTGCATTCTCTCAATAAAGATTCAGACTACGGGTATGAGTGGGTGAATTTTCTCAAAGGGATGGAGATGGCGCTGCCACCTGCCTGTTTCGCCGCAGCGCTCCAATCCTGGGAAATACCAGACGTGAAGCAATGGATAGTATCCTACTGGAAACGTGAATTAACAGCATTTGAAGCATATATACGCCTGAAAAAACGCATATTGGAGGAGATTTAATAATGACAACGGTAAATGGAAATGGCACGCACATCACAACTGAGAATAAAGAAACAACTGCACTGAACGCTGTCTTGCGTCAACATGCTGAAGAGCAATATGCCGAAGAACTTGCTGAACTGGAGAAAATTGATACGCGTCAGCGGCCCCCCAACTGGAAGCTCTCGCCCTGGGCGGCGCGCACCTACCTGATGGGCGACACGCTCCCCAATGGCTTTGTTGTTAGCCCGAAATATATCGGCAATCCGCGCCTGATCGAGATCGCTGTGGCAACGCTGGCAACGGATCGCGCGCTGCTGCTGTATGGCTTGCCCGGTACTGCGAAGAGCTGGGTCAGCGAGCATCTCGCCGCCGCCATTACCGGCAACTCGACTCTACTCGTTCAGGGAACGGCAGGCACTGACGAGCAGGCCATTCGCTATGGCTGGAACTACGCTCGTTTGTTAGTGGAAGGTCCATCGGAGGCCGCGCTGGTGGTAAGTCCGATGATGCAGGCCATGCAGCAGGGAAAAATCGCACGCCTTGAGGAGTTAACTCGTATCCCCAGCGAAGTGCAGGACACGCTGATTACCATTCTTTCCGAGAAAACATTGCCCATTCCTGAGTTGAATACAGAAGTTCAGGCCAGTAAAGGGTTCAACGTGATCGCCACCGCCAATAACCGCGACAAGGGAGTCAACGAGCTTTCCAGTGCCCTGATGCGCCGCTTCAATACCGTTGTCCTGCCGCTACCCGATAGCATGGACGAAGAAGTTGAGATCGTTGATCGCCGCGTTGCCAGCCTCGGTCGCGCGTTGGAGCTTCCTGCTGAGAAGCCAGCGTTGGAGGAGATTCGCCGTGTCGTGACAGTCTTCCGCGAACTGCGATCTGGTGTCACGCTCGATGGCAAAACGAAGGTCAAGACTCCCAGCGGCACCCTTTCAACCGCTGAAGCCATTTCCGTGATTAACAGCGGCCTGGCTATGGCTGGCTATTATGGCGATGGCACGTTGCGTTCAAACGATCTGGCCGCTGGTTTGACAGGAGCGATTATTAAAGATCCGGTTCAGGATCGCGTTGTCTGGCTTGAATACCTGCAAACCGTTGTCAAAGAGCGCGACGGATGGAAGGATCTCTATCGCGCCTGCCACGAGGTGCTTTAACATGAGCATTCATGTTTTCGGGATACGTCATCATGGGCCAGGGTGTGCGCGTAGTCTACACGCCGCCCTGGAGCAGCTCCAGCCCGATATTGTGCTGGTGGAGGGACCGCCTGATGCACAGGAGGTGCTGCCGCTGCTAACCCATGAGCAGATGCAACCGCCGGTCGCGCTGATCATCTACGCACCGGAGGAGCCAAAACGCGCCGTCTACTATCCATTTACTCATTTCTCACCGGAATGGCAGGCGTTGCGCTATGGCCTGGAACATCAGATCCCGGCGCGCTTTATGGATCTGCCCCAGGCGATTCAGCTGGCAAAGACACCGATCCAACCGGAGGCGACCGCACCTCTGGAGACTGATGCCCCAGATGCTCAACAGGCCACAACCAGCGCCCGCAAGAAGCTGAAGGAGGCGCAAATGGTTGCTCCCGACGCTCAGGATGCGGGCGATACCAATGACGTACGGCATACCGATCCGCTGGCCCTGCTTGCCGAGGCTGCGGGATATAGCGATCATGAACTCTGGTGGGAGGAGCAGATAGAGCAGCGGCGCGATATGACCAATCTGTTCGAGGGCATTCTGGAAGCGATGACCGCGTTGCGAGCGGATACAACACCAAAAGATGAGGAAGAAGCGCAGCGCGAAGCCTATATGCGTCAGACGATTCGAGCGGCCCAGAAAGAGGGCTTTGAGCGTATCGCCGTTGTGTGTGGAGCATGGCACGCCCCCGTTCTGGTCTCGCCAGGACCGGCGAAAGCTGATACGGCGCTGCTCAATGGCCTGAAGAAGCTCAAGGTCTCAGCGACCTGGATTCCCTGGACCAATTCGCGCCTCTCTTATCGTAGCGGCTATGGGGCAGGCGTCACCTCGCCCGGCTGGTATGAGCATCTCTGGACGACGCCGGATCGCCTCTCGATTCGTTGGGTGACTCGTGCCGCCCATCTGCTGCGTGAACAGAAGCTCGATGTCTCCTCCGCGAGTGTAATTGAGGCGGTGCGTCTTGCCGAAGCGCTCTCAGCCCTGCGCGATCGTCCGATGCCCGGATTGGCCGAGTTGCACGAAGCGATCAGGACGGTGTTGTGCAATGGCGATGCTTCGCCGATGGCGCTGATCCATGAGAAGCTCGAAGTTGGCGAGAAGCTGGGAGAGGTTCCGTCTGACGCACCAGCCGTGCCGCTTCAACGTGATCTGGAAGCGAAACAGCGCCGCTTGCGCCTCAAACCATCGACGGAGATTGTGACGCTTGATCTTGATCTGCGCAAAGAAACGGATCGTGCGCGCAGTCAGCTTTTGCACCAGTTGCGGTTGTTGAACATTCCCTGGGGCGAGCTTCAGCATGTTTCGGGCAAGAGTGGTACCTTTCATGAGATCTGGCGGCTGCAATGGCAGGTTGAGTTTGCGGTAGCCATCATCGAGGCTAATATATGGGGCAACGCCGTTGAGACTGCTGCAACAGCCTTTGCCTGTCACAAGGCAGAGAACACAGAAGAGTTACCAGCTCTGAGCGAATTGTTAGATCAGGTCATTCTTTCGGTCTTGCCTGAAGCGATTGATCGCCTGCTCTCCATCATTCAGAAGCGAGCTGCCGTCTCAGCCGACGTGCAGCATTTGATGGGCGCTCTCCCGCCTTTAGCGCGAGTGGCTCGCTATGGCGACGTACGCCAGACCAGAGCTGAGCAGATTCTCCCCGTGATCGATGGGTTATTCGAGCGTATCATCATCGGCTTGCCCGGAGCGTGTTCGTCGCTCGACGATGATGCCGCCCAGAAGATGGTGAGCAGTATCGACAGGGTGCAGGAATGTGTTGGCCTGCTCAATCGCGACGAGCAGCGGGAGGAGTGGCAGGAGACCTTGCGCCAACTGATGGAGAAAGAGGGCATTCACGGCCTGTTGCGTGGGCGCTGCTGCCGATTGTTGCTGGAGCAGCGTGTGTTGGATGAAGAGGAATTACAACGGCTCACCCGCCTGGCTCTCTCCACTGCTGTTCCAGCACCACAGGCGGCGGCATGGGTCGAGGGTGTGCTACGTGGCAGTGGTATGCTGGTGCTGCATCAAGATGGCCTGTGGCGTGCGCTGGATCGCTGGATGAGCGATCTGACTGCTGAGACATTCGAGGCATTGCTACCCATTTTGCGTCGAGCATTTTCCAGCTTCCAGGCACCGGAGCGACGCGCAATGGGCGAGAAGGTGAAGCACCTGTCGGCATCCTCCGCGCATGTGATAGCTCAGCACGGCTCAGCGCATGGTCAGGAGGCGTTGCATCAGGGGCGCGCAATGAGCGTTCTGCCAGTATTAGCACAGATTATGGGGGTGAACTTGCATGGCAATTGACGAGCAAGAGCGCTTGCGCCGCTGGAGACTGGTGCTGGGCAAGAGTGCTGGAGAGAGCATGGGTGGTGCTGGTGGAGATGGTGCAGGAGACGGTATGGCGTTGAGCGGTCGCGATAAAGGGATGGATAGCGTTCTGGAGGCGCTGTATGATACGGATCGCTCGGCAGGTCTGGGCAGTTCGTCACCCAATGTGGCGCGCTGGCTTGGCGATATCCGCACCTACTTTCCATCATCAACCGTTCGCGTCATGCAGCAGGATGCTTTGCAGCGTCTGAATCTGACGCAGATGTTGTTAGAGCCGGAGATGCTGGAAAATGTGGAGGCAGATGTTCATCTGGTTGCTACGCTGCTTTCGCTGAGCCGGGTTATTCCCGATAAAACCAAAGATACCGCACGACAGGTGGTGCGCAAGGTGGTGGAAGAACTGGAGCGCAAACTGGCGAATCCGCTGCTTCAGGCCGTGCGTGGTAGCCTCAGTCGAGCCACACGCACCCGGCGTCCACGCGCAAACGAGATCGACTGGAATCGTACGATTCGGGCCAACCTGAAAAACTACCTGCCAGAGCGCCGCACGATCATCGCCGAACAACTGATTGGGTACGGCCACAAACGTTCGTCGTTGCGCGATATCGTCCTGTGTGTGGACCAGAGCGGCTCGATGGCGGCGTCGGTTGTCTATTCGGGCATTTTTGGTGCAGTGCTGGCCTCGATCAAAGCTGTCAGCACGCGGATGGTGGTCTTTGATACCTCTGTGGTGGATCTGAGCGATGACTTGCAAGATCCGGTTGATCTGCTTTTCGGCACCCAGCTTGGCGGCGGCACCGATATCAATCGTGCGCTGGCCTACTGTGAGCAGGTGATTACGCGTCCAACACAAACGATCCTGGTGCTTATCACCGATCTCTATGAGGGGGGCAATCGGCAAGAGATGATGCGGCGAGCAGCGGCGCTTGTGGGTAGCGGTGTTCAGGTGGTGTGTCTGCTAGCCCTCAGCGACCGGGGTGCGCCATCCTTTGACCAGCGCAACGCCGCCCAGCTTGCCAGCATGGGCATCCCCTCGTTCGCCTGTACGCCCGATCTGTTTCCTGATCTGATGGCAGCTGCCATTCAGAAGCAAGATCTGAACCTGTGGGCTGCCAGAAACGATATCGTCACGGCACGGGGCGAAGAGGGCTAGGGAAAGATTGCTTTCTTGATCGAAGAACGGTAGCCTCGAAAGTTCGTAGTGGAGCGATTTATTGCGCAATCCAGCCCATGCGCGATAAATCGCTCCACTACGAACTTTCGAGATCGTGATTTCTTCTTTAAAGAATTATTCTGTATGAGAATTATAGCGCCAACAGGTCAAACCAGCATACAGAGCAATAGCCTCTATTTTAAGAGTGTAGGAAGGTTGTTGTTGAGGTAGTAATTGGTAACAAAGTACTATCTCTGTTTGGCGCAAATAGTTGGTCGAGGGCGCTGACAACTACATCCTCGGCCATGATCGGCGCAATCCAAAAATGTAATCTTAACAATGGGGTAAATGTTTTGACGCACCCATCATCTCTGCTAAGCATCTGGGGGGCCGAGACAGGGGTGTCATCAATGAAACAACTGACTGTATCGATTGATACCTACTATGATTTTCTCATTTTCGGCTTCAACTCTTCGCGCTGTTAGGGAGGAGTTTGAGCGTATAGCACAACCTGATGTAAGGTTATGAAATCCATATATTTACTCTTTAGTATTTCGCTGCAATGAAAGAGGCCAAATCGTGAGTTATCCTATCGGTTCACCTGTTACCTTTCGCAAGACGCCCTATACGATAGAGCGTTTTATCCCGGTACACAAAGTCCCAACAAAATGTAAATTGCAAGATCGAGGTCCAGGATACAATCTGTATATCGTGAGGAATGTGGAGGAGCCGAGCAAGAGCGCTTTTGTGTGGGAGAGCGAACTGGACCTGGAAAATAAAGTAGCGCAGGCACAGGAGGAAGCTGTAGGTATGTAACCCTGTACGCGCACCCTCTTGAATGCCTGACAAGAAGCCGGGGATCACTTAATCCTCGGCTTTTGTTTTTTTGCAACGTACCAAATAGGTATATCTGTTATAATGGAAATGGCAAGTAGATAAAGGGGAGGTAATTATGGGGAATGTCGATCTACAGGCAATGAAAGTTGCATTTCGGCAATTTGTGCAGGACAGGGGATGGTCGATTGTAGCGGAAAAAGAGATCCAGAGCGGGTATCAATTCACCATAACAGATAGAACAACGGCGGTTCCGGTTGCGCTCTACAAAACGGGTAAGGTGCTGGTACAGGGCAAGCCGGGAGTGCTGCAAACAGCGCTCAAAGCATGGGCCTATGGTTCCGCAGTTCCAACTCAGCCGCAATTGCAAGATGTAACGAGTATACCCTCTTCGCCACGTATGACCGGTCTTGCCAGGATTGGTAGCGATGAATCGGGGAAGGGCGATTATTTTGGCCCGCTGGTGGTCGCAGCAGTCTATGTGGATAAGCAGACCGAACCACAGTTGCTGGCGCTCAATGTGCGAGATAGCAAGCAACTCAGCGATTCGGCGATTCTCACGCTGGCCGAAGAGATTAGAAGTGTGTGTCGTGGGCAGGGGATGATGCGTGTCTATATGCCGGAGCGCTATAACGAGTTATATCAACAATGGTCAAATCTCAATCTGTTGCTGGCTGATGCCCATGCTCAAATCATTTGTGCGTTGCAAAAGAAGGTGCCGTGCGAGCGAGCAATTGTGGATCAATTTGGAGATGAAGCGCTGGTGCGTGAGGCACTGAACAAAACAGGGTGTAAGATTGCATTAGAACAGCGTCATCGGGCCGAGGATGATCTCGCTGTGGCCGCAGCCTCAATTATTGCTCGCGCCGAATTTGTGCGTCAGATGGTAGTTTTGTCGCAAGCCGTTGGCATCGATCTGCCCAAAGGAGCCTCCAATCCACGTATCAGCGAAGTTGGGCGCGAGATTGTCGCCGTTGGAGGATTGGATGCGTTGCGCAAGGTGGCGAAGCTACATTTCAAGATCACATCCGCTATTATGCAAGGACAGGCAACTCTGTGAGCTATCCTACTGGGAAAGGAATCTTCACCAATGCCGCAAAAAGCAGATGATCCCATCAGAATCGTTCCCTACGACGCATCCTGGCCTCATCTCTTCAAAGAGCTAGCCTTGCCGCTTCGTCGCGAGCTTGGGAATGTAGCTTTGCGTATCGATCACATTGGATCGACCTCGATTCCTGGATTAGCGGCCAAGCCTGTGATTGATCTGCAAATCTCAATAGCCGACTTTGAGCCTCTAGAGGCATATCGCCTGCCTCTAGAGCGCCTGGGCTATGTGTTTCATGCGGAGAATACAGAACGCACGAAACGTTTTTTCCGTGAATCGATTGGACAGAGGCGAACGCACATTCACGTACGCAGAGCAGGGAGCTTTAGCGAACAATTGCCCCTGCTCTTTCGCGATTTCTTGCGCACTCATCCATTGGTCGCACAGCAATATGCGGATCTCAAGATCGAGCTTGCCAGGCAGTACGAATGGGATCGTCAGGCATATACCGATGCCAAGCAGCCCTTTATCTGGAACGTCATTGCACAGGCTGATGAATGGGCGCAACAGATAGGCTGGCTTCCTGCCCCTTCAGACGTGTAATCTGTCTACTTTCCTCGCACGATTGGTGGGACCTTGCCAGCAGGAATCTCTTGAAAATCGGGAAGCGCCTCCAGCACTTTTTCAGCCCCGGCGGGATTGTACATCGCTAGCAGGCGTAATGGCTCCCAGCCCGTATTGAGCGTTGAGTGGAACATCGCAGTTGGCACATAGATCGTGTCGCCAGGTTTGATGGGGAAAGGCTCGCCATCGTTGAGCATCTGCAAGCCCTCGCCGGAGAGAACATAGAGTATCTCCTCCGATTGTGGGTGGTTGTGACGATCATGCCCCTTGCCCGGCAGCAAAACGACCTCGCCAAAGGTCACACCGGCCCCGCTGATATGTTCGGGCCTGACGAACCATTTGATGGCTCCCCACTCAAAGGTTTGCGTTGAAACGGAATTCGGATCTATTTGTCTGGCTATCTCCTGTAGCATGTTTAGTCTCCTTTGCGCTGTTTATTAGTGGTTCTACGACGCTGTAGCAGGTCGAAGCTGCTTGAAGCGCTTCGTGTTTTCAGTGATGGCAACCTCTGTAGGCAGGCGTTCCATACTGGAAGCTCCGAAGAAGCCAACCACGCCCTGAGTACGGGCCAGCACATAGGCGGCATCTTCTGGTTCGGCAATCGGTCCGCCATGACAAAGAATCAGAATATCGGATTTGACGCTTTTCGCTGCATCGTGCATGGCCTGGATACGCTCCACACATTGATCGAGCGTGAGTGCTGTGTACGCACCAATCGATCCTTTGGTGGTCAATCCCATATGTGGCACCAGCACATCCGCACCAGCCTGAGCCATTGCTCGTGCTTCGTCTGGATTGAATACATAGGGAGCGGTGAGCAGATCCAACTCATGTGCCATGCGAATCATTTCAACTTCCAGATCAAAGCCCATTCCGGTCTCTTCCAGGTTTTGTCGAAATGTACCATCGAAGAGGCCCACTGTGGGGAAGTTTTGCACGCCCGCAAAGCCCATCTCTTTGAGCTGGCGCAGGAAGTAGGGCATGACGCGAAATGGGTCGGTGCCACACACGCCAGCCAGAACAGGCGTCTTTTTGACAACTGGCAGCACCTCGTTTGCCATCTCAACCACAATTGCGTTTGCATCACCATAGGGCAGCAGGCCGGCCAGCGAGCCGCGCCCGGCCATTCTGTAACGACCAGAGTTGTAGATGATAATAAGATCGACGCCTCCAGCCTCCACGCACTTTGCTGAGAGGCCAGTGCCAGCACCAGCTCCGATAATCACTCCACCCTGATCTCGTGTGCGACGTAATCGTGCGAGCGCCTCTGTTCTATTCATGATGCACCTCCCACTTTGTTCGTTTGCGTGAGCTTCTGACTGTGCAATAGCTCATCGAGCCGTTGCGCCATTGCCTGTGCGAAACGAGGATCGTTAATGTCCATGTCCAACTCGTGAACCTCAATATGACCCTGCAAGCCGCTTTTCATCTGCTCGATCAACTGACGATCTGCCTCTGGATCGTAGAAGACGCCTCCCTCAGCGGCAATCATAGAGATACCGCGTAAGGGAATAAACAGCGCAACCGGTCCTTTTGCCTGATTGAGCTTGTTGGCGAGGATGCGTCCGAGTTTTGCGCATTCTTCGGGCGTCGTTCGCATCAAGGTAACAGTGGCATTGTGTCGATAGAGGTTGCGCTGGCGAAACTTGTCGGGAACGGTATCGATGGGTCCAAAATTGACCATATCCAGCGCGCCGAGCGAGACAACCTGGGGCAGCGCATGCTTTCCGGCTGCTTCCAAACGATCTGGCCCCGCGCTCAGTACGCCTCCCACCAGTTCATCAGCTAGCTCGGTCGTGGTAATATCGAGGACGCCAACGAGAAAATTACCGTTGACCAGCGCCTCCATTGAACGCCCACCGGTCCCTGTCGCATGGAAGACCAGCACTTCGTAGCCGCGCTCTTCTAGCGCTTTACGAGCCTCGGTGACACAAGGCGTCGTCACGCCAAACATAGTAGCGCCGACGAGCGGTTTCGCGTGGGTGGAAGGTTGGAACGTGGCATAGTTCTTTGCCATGCCAGCAATAGCGGTGGCGGCGTTGCTTAAAATAAGCTCGGAGATGCGGTTGATCCCGGCGATATCGACGACCGAGTACATCATGGTGACATCGACCTCGCCAACATATGGTCTGGTATCCCCGGATGCCAATGTTGAGACCATTAGCTTCGGGACGCCGACCGGCAAGGCACGCATCGCTTGAGTTGCGAGTGTGGAACCGCCGGAGCCACCCAGACCAAGTAATCCGTGCAAGCGTCCCTGCGCGAAGAGATCCAGTACAGTTGCGGTTGCACCACGCGCCATTGTCTCGATAGCCGCGCCACGATCACCAACAGTCGCCAGTTGTGTAACATCTGCTCCGACCGCCGCCGCCACCTGCTCACGGGGAATATCTGGTTGCGCTAATGGCTGGCCCTGAACTCCGGCGTCGATGAGTAGCACCTCGCAGCCTTCTTGCTCCACTCGTTTGCGCAAATAATCATACTCAACCCCTTTGGTATCCAGTGTGCCAAGCAGTACTACCGTCGTCATATCGGTCAATTGCTCCTTTCATCTTTGAAAAGATAGATCGCTTGCTTCTCTGAAAAGTATACCGAATTGATGTGGTTCTATTTAGAGGGTCTCATAAAAAGAGCGCTCGCGGCTCTCCAGATTGGGGATTGCCTCGCCTCGCACATATTGCTCAAAGTATGGGGTTGCCATGTGCGCTTCATAGCCGGACTCATCAACGTATTGCTCGTACAGGAAAAATAGTTGTGGGTCGGTAGTTGAGCGCTGGGCCTGATAGTACAGAGTGCCCGGCTCCTGACGTGACAGAGGGGTCATTTTTTCAATCACCTGTGCAATCAGATCTTCCTTGCCCGGTTTGGCACGCCACAGCGCGGCAACGACAAAAGCCATATCATGCTCCTCTCTCTCCAATGCGATTTTCAGGCAAAATATCTGCCCTTGATTGTCATCTCCACAACGTCTTGGATTTGCTCTTTTTAACTATCACCGATAATACCTGCAATGCAGGCATCTTTGTATCTTCTCCATGCACGCTCTGTGATGCCAAGCTGTCCCTTGAGCATGCGCAGTTCGGTTGGCAGCAGATATTCTTCTGCTTCATAGCAATAGCGACCGACCTGGCGCTGCTTTTCCTGATAGGCGGGAGAAGCGACGGACAGTCTCTTCAAATCGAAGAGATTTTCTGCCAGAGCAACCATGAACCCATCGAAGGTTCTCATTGTCTTTCTTTCCTCCATGTATAATCTTACCATGTTTTACGGAAAGCGTTTCCTGTTGTGGCAGCTCGCTTGACGAAGAGCAGGGAAGATGGTAGCTCTCTGCTACTTTTTATATATACCTGTAACTACGGAGAAGGTATCTTTACGCAAAACAGTTCTCACCCTTTAAACCATGCCAAAATCCTCTAAGATTTCACGCGCGGCCCGCGCCCCTTCGCCCGCGCCGCCTTCCATGTAGCCCTGGGCCTGTACCGAACAATGTTCGCCAGCAAAGTGGATAGCCCCCTGACGTACGCGCTCGTATCCGGCAAAAGATGTGTACTGACCGACCAGCCAGCAGGCATAACTGCCCTGGATATGTGGATCGCCTGTTGGATAACTCAATGCGGCATTTCCAGTGTAGTGAGCGCTGATACCAGGAAGCACCTGCTCTAGCTGTTGCAAACAGTAGGAGGCGTAACGCTGGACCTCTTTCGAGTCTTGGGAGGTCGAGTAGGGAGAAGCAGGCGTATAGGAAGAGCTGAAGATACCACCAGTGTAGCTCACCAGAACTCCAGTAACACCAGATTGCCCCAGCGATGCATCCCAGAGGACACGCATATGAGTATCGGTGATAATGAACCCGTTGTTCGTGGCAGGCCAGGGACCGCCCGGTTGCCGCCAGTAACGCGTGTCGAATTCGAGGAAAAGTTTGGAGTTTGTGCCATAGCCTAGCTGCGTAATCGCCTTTCGCTTCAGGATATCGAAGCCTGCCAGCTGATAATCGACCTGGCGCAATGTGCTGAAGGGAAGGGTCAGGATTACATGGTCGTAGGTAGCATCATGTAAGCCATCAGGAGTTTGCACTGATAAGGTGATGCTTTCATCGCTATTGCATTTGATTGCCATCAGGCGATGTTGCAGCTTGATGGCCTCCGCGGGGAGACATTGAGCAATGGTGAGCGGCAAGAGCTGGTTGCCACCCGCGATCTTCATGCGTCCCTGAACAGAGCCAGTTAGATTGAGGCGACCTGTGGCTGGTTGGGAGCCGAGAAGATAGATCAGATTGAGCGCGCTCTGAAGCTTTGTTTCGACGCCATAGAGTCCCGTGCCAGCAATATCCAGCAATTGTCCAAATGGGGTGGTATGTCCTCCCGGAACATATTGCTCAATCCACTCATAAATACTCATGTGATCAAGGCGATAGCCAGTTCCTGTGTAATGGTTATAGGTCGTGGGATAGCCTGCCTCCAGGACTTGTTGGTGCAACGTCGCTGAGACGGGCTGAAAGTCTTCAAGAAACTGTTCGGCTGAATAATACTGGCCGCCGAAGAAAAGAATGCTCTCAGCATCGGGCGGCAGCGCTTCATCAAAGCTGATGGTCGGCAGCGCGAAACGTTGAATCAAGTCGTGTATGACTTTTTGTTCGGGATCAATAAATTCCCCGCACCATTCGGTAATGATAGCATTAGCCCAATCGGTGGTATCAGAGTGCATGCGTCCACCAATACGATTGGCAGCTTCATAGATGGTGCAGGTGAGACCTGCATCTTGCAGCACCAGGGCGGCATGAAGTCCGGCGATACCCGCGCCAACAATGGCAATTCGTGCCTGCTGGGGCGTGCGAGTCTGTGCGATGGGGAGCGCTTTGAGCAATGGGATAGAGAGCCGCTCATCTGTATCAGTTGATAAGCCTTCAATTTCTCCTGTGTCGTATTGTTCCTGGATGAGAGTATCCTGTTCATCCTGTCTCTGCTCTGATTCTCCAGAATGCTCTGTATTCTTTTCTTGTTCGTGGGGAAAAGGAGAATATGCCATCTCTATGCTCCTGCGCGCTGATAATCAATGGTAAGTTTATGCATATATTATCCATATCATGCTTTACACATTGTTGTTTCTACCAGTTATTCTATTCGCGGCTTCTATTATCGCACGTGTGATCTGCTAGTGGAAATATGGCCAGAAAATAGCTCTCTTTTACCAGTTCGCAACCGGAGAACTATTGTAAGGTTGACCTGGATTAAAAGCTCTGCGGCGGATTTATCCGATAATGAGGTGTATTTTTGGGGGTGTATAAACGTTTCTATAGAAGGGAGATTGTTCGGGAGGTCTAAGTGGAAAGGCACATCTATATATGTATCTGCTTGCCTGTCACTATCTGAAGGCAATACAATGGAATAACTGTTATCGCATCTGTTGAGAAAGGATATGGATGTTCTGTTATGTCTTTTTGTGGTCAATGTGGTAATCTCTTAGCTCCAAACGCGAAAAAGTGTCCTCGCTGTGGTGCAACCGTACCCAACGATGCATCTACTGTCCAGGCACAGTCAGAAAATCTATCTTCGGCAGAGGAAGATTATGCGACGCAGCAATCAGTGGACTCGCGAGAGACGGAGTGGATGGCGAGTGGCGATCAAAACGCAAAGAGTACAGCTGGCCCTGCTGATTGGGAGCAAACAATTCCACCTCATGCTGCGGCAGGATCTTTTTACCCGCCCTCATATAATATGCCAGCAGAAAATCACCCGATAGGCGTCAGCCCCTCGTTTATGCCTGGAGGTGAGACATATCCTGACCCGACCCCATCGCCTGATTATCCAATGAATTATCCCGAAAGCTCATATCACACACCTGCACCGCCTGCTCCAACAAAAAAATCCTCCACCGCGCTCACGTTGGCAATTATCGCCTTTGTGTTTGCCGCAGCGCTAACCGCCACGTTGCTTGCAATGAAGCCCGGAACGCTTGATCGGCTATTAGGGCATATTGCGACCCCCACCGTAACAGCGATCACGCCCACGCCGTCGCCAACTGCTGCCAAAACGCCAGAACAGCAAGCGCAGGCCGTGATTGAACAGTACTTCAATTACATCAATCAAAAGAATTACCAGGCCGCTTACAATTTATGGACGCCATCGCCCAGCAGCTATCAGAGCTTTGTCAACGGCTTTGCACATACAAAGCACGATGATATTCAAACAGGTAGTATTACTCAGCAGAACGACGGCACCGTACAGGTTCCCATCGTGATTACTGCGCTGACCGATAAAGATACAAAGGACACCTTTAGCGGCTATTATGTTGTGGGGCAACAGCCTGACGGTTCCTGGAAAATTACAGGCGCGAAGATTAACCCTGGAGCCAGTTCATAGCGTTACTTACATCTCTTAATGCTATCTGTTCCGTACAATATCTATAGGAATAGAGATCATACTACTGGGAGCATAGTGTTATGGATAACTTATCCTGGCTTGCTAGCCTGATCAAATCAAGAAATACTATAGATGGCAAAATAGCTGATCTTATAGGCCGTAGCGCGCAGATCAATCATGTGGGAGAATATATTGCTGCCTCTATCTTCAATATCGCTTTTGAAGAAGAGGGCAAGCGGCGTGGCTACGATGGCCGCTTCCTACAAGGCCCACTGGCAGGCAGGACCGTTGATGTGCAGTGGCGGCTCAGACACGATGGGCTGCTCAATATTCGCCTGGACGCTTACCCCGATTATTACCTTATTCTCACTGGGTTAGAGAATACATCATCTACCCTGGCAAATCCCTGGAGCATTGCATTTGCCTTTCTCTTCAATGCCCAGGAGTTGCTGAATGCGTTGAAAGAGCGCGGTGTACAGATCGGCAGCGGAACCAGCGTGACTGGACCCCTATGGGAGCGAGCAGAAATCTACCCCATCCCTCGCAACACCAGGTTTGTTCTGTCAGATGAAGAGCGCAAGATGCTCTTTTTGTTTAATCAATAGATAGCAGATAATCATTGTCAGACGAGAAGCCACCATTGAGGATATCCCCACAGGCAGCATGAAACTTTTCCAACTAACGTAACGTGAAAGCGAATAGGTGCCTCACAAATACAGAGAAGGTGGACGAGAGATGCCAAACTGGAATCACCAGGACATACATCAACATATGCATGTCTATTCTTCAGAAAATGAAGATTTAGGACATATTGCAGAAGTATACGAGGATTCTTTTTTAATACGCAAAGGCTTAATATTCCATAAAGATCGGTATATACCTTATAGTGCGATTTCATATATAGACAAAGATAAAGGCAAAGACAACGTACATCTGGTGATGAGCGCGGATGGGGTGAAGGATAGAAAATGGGAAAAGCGCCCCGATTATGAAGATCATCTAGGAGATCCAACGCAGCTCTTTTATGATCGTGGTCATGGCGTCCATGATCCTTTTGACGAAACCAACCCGGATAAAAGCTGATGTATTTTCCTGCATACAATCAAAAGGGTGACACATTGCGATGGAAAACAACCTGATATGTGGTGGGGAGACGGAACGTAGCAAGATAAGGTTACAACCTGATTGTATTTAAGGTAATTACCCGATGTGATGGCCCGGTCCATTCTTTTAAAATAGAGGAAAAGAAATAGAGAATCAAGGAATGGACACGTACCTATCAGCACGAACATTCGACTGTGCCTGTTTGTGCTGACCACGAGGCCATACGGGGTCCGACGCTGATTTTGTCGGTAAGTTTCCTGAAGGGAGCGTGGAATTCATGGCAATTGTTAATCCTGTCAGTGATGACCATCGAACTATGTTAGCGACAGCAGCAAGAGATGGGTTCTCAGCTGCCATTACAGATCTCGATGTAGATCTGGAGCCTCCATCCACTAGAAGCCGGGCAAGACGAACAACAGAACCCCTCGGAGATATCGGGTTGACGTTGGGGGATGTTGAGACATTTTTTAGCGGTCTTGAAGAAACAGAAGAAGACGCTGAAAGTGAAGAAGAGTTGGAAGAAGCCCCGGCTCGTGCGCGTCAGGCAGGTGTTGCCAATACGAAACATGCATCTGGCTCTGAAGATGCTTTTCAGAGCTACTTGCGTGATATTCGTGGACTGGGGTTAATTACACACAGCGAAGAGATTGAATTGGCACAGCGAGCGGCGGCAGGCGACGAACTGGCACGCCGCAAGCTGATCGAATCGAACCTGCGCCTGGTTATCGCAATAGCTCGCCGTTATACCAGCACCGGTGTTCCCCTCATCGATCTTATTCAGGAGGGCAACCTCGGATTGATGCGAGCCGCTGAAAAGTTTGATTATCAACGGGGCTGTCATTTTGGGACATATGCAACCTGGTGGATACGTCAAGCTGTTAGTCGGGCAGCTGGAGAACAGTCTCGTTTAATCCACTTACCCGAACATGTCGCCACGCGCTTGCGCAAAGTGCGCCGCATAGCCGCGCAGCTCTCGCAAGAAAACGGACTTGATCCCTTGCCTGAACAAATTGCAGAGGCTTGCAATTTTGATGTCAATGAAGTGAAAGATCTCCTGGGCGTTATCGAGCAACCTGTTTCGCTCGATGCTCCTGTGGATGATGAAGCCCGCTACTCATTAGCGGATTCGCTAGAGGATAGTACAACTCCCGCTCCCGCCGATACCGCCTCTCAACATCTGCTAGGGGAAGAGCTTCATCGCGCTTTAGCTGTCTTGACACCACGCGAACGGGCCGTCATTACCTTACGCTATGGCATTGGTGATGGCCGCAGTCGCACACTTCTTGAAGTGGGAAAAGAACTGGGTATCTCACGAGAGCGCGTGCGTCAGCTTGAAGTGGTTGCGCTGATGAAATTGCGCAGCTTGAGTGGCAGCATTGCCCTGCGAGAATGTGTCTAACTCACTGTCTTGTTTAGAAGCACCTCTACTGGTGCTTCTTCTTTATTTTTGGGGAGCATGGACACCTCTTATGTCCAGATTTCATATGGGAGTGTGGGATCATTCGCTTGACAACAAATCTCGTCACTGCTATACTCTTTACGGAAATGGAATTCCAATTCCATATAAGAGTGTGGTTAGGGGTGTGGCACGTCATCTTCTCCGAGGTCTTGACGAGACCTCGCCAAACCTCAGGGACAACGCCGTGCAAGATCAGTTGCCAAAATGGGACACTCTCAATGGGAGCATTGCATGTTCCTGATGATCGTCTATTCGTCATCAGGAGAGGAGGAGTACATGAGCCATGTTGAAAAATCATGCAAACGAGCCGATGCCGTGACCAATCGTGCGCGGCTGCTTGCGGCAGCTCTAGCTGTGTTCGCGCAATCCGGGCTTGACCTGGAAGTGAATGATGTTGCCTCGCAAGCCCAGGTTGGGGTGGGCACGCTCTATCGCCATTTTGGTAATCGGGAGGATCTCCTGCGTGCTCTTGTCAATGATACCTTTGAAGATGCCCTGACCCAAATACGCCTGGCAGTCCAGCCCCACATGGATGATCCACGTGCCGCGCTTGAGGCACTGGTCGCGGCAGGATTGCGTGTGCAACAGCAATATAGATCTCTCTTTGCCGTGATGCGCGATCCACGACTAAAAAAGTTGCTAGATCCAGCACGGGGAGAGGCTCGGCGGACGCAGTTTCTCGATCAGGCCAGAGGGGTGATGGAACGAGGCATCCAGGCCGGGATTTTCCGGGAGGATATCGATCCCGAACTGGCCGCAGCTGTCATCATGGGGTCATTCGCCAGCGTCTTTGATCACTTCGGGAAGATCACTGCGCTGGCTGAACTGGAGCAGCGGCTCTTTCAGCTTCTATGGATGATGGTTGCGAAGGAGGGTGGCAATGCACTCCTTGTTGGTTCCCCGCTGATCGAGCCTGGATCGACTGGCGGGTGATCCACCTCAATGGCAGCTTATGTTTGCGCAATTCTCGTGCGAAAAAGCTGCCTCTTTCTTTTTTTCTTTTGTTATGTTTTCTAGAACTGTTTTATTCATGAAAAATCTAGATCACGGCCGCCTACCCCTGATCAACCTGCAACGTTGCATGAGAACAGTTTGGCCATTCTGAAAGGAGTATCTCTGCATGTCGCAAGTTCAAATGACGACCCCCCAATCAAAGTCCCCCGTAGGCTGCGACCACCTGGCCCCCACTACAAATGGATCGCGCTCTCTAATACCACACTGGGCGTTTTGATGGCTACCATCAACTCCAACATTGTACTCATCTCGTTGCCCGCTATTTTCAATGGAATCGGTATTAATCCGCTGGGAGCTGGCAACACCAATTATCTGCTCTGGACGTTGATGGGCTATATGCTGCTCACCGCGACGTTGGTGGTCTCGCTGGGCCGCATTTCGGACATGTTTGGCCGTGTTCGCCTGTATAATATGGGTTTTGCAATTTTTAGCGTGGGTAGTGTTCTCCTGTATCTCCTGCCTGGCAAAGGAGACATGGCGGCGATTCTGATGATCATCTTCCGTCTGGTGCAGGCGGTAGGCGGTGCCTTGCTTATGGCCAACAGCACGGCTATTCTGATGGATGCCTTTCCGCTAAAGCAGCGTGGCATGGCCTTGGGCATTAACCAGATGGCGGCTATCCTGGGGTCGATTATTGGTCTGATCCTTGGCGGATTACTCTCCGCTATTGACTGGCGTCTGGTCTTCCTGGTCAGCGTGCCGGTGGGTATCGCGGGTACGATCTGGGCGTATCTGATGCTACGTGAGGAGGAGCAGACCAGGGCGCGCCCGAAAATGGACTGGTTTGGCAATATCACGTTCTTCCTGGGCCTGACGATTGCGCTGATTGGCATGACCTATGGCTTGCAGCCGTATGGCAGCGACCCGATGGGTTGGGGCAACCCGTTTGTGATCGGCTGTCTGGTTATCGGCGTGCTGCTGCTGGTTCTCTTTGTATGGATTGAGATGAGCGTTGAAGCGCCGATGTTCAACCTCAAGCTGTTCAGGATTACCTCGTTCACGAATGGCAATATCGCGAATCTGTGTGCCGGTTTGGTACGTGGTGGTCTGCAATTTATGCTGATCATCTGGCTCCAGGGCATCTGGCTACCGCTTCATGGCTACAGTTTCGCCGACACCCCGTTATGGGCTGGCATTTATATGCTGCCACTGATGGCCGGTTTTATCCTGATGGGGCCGTTAAGCGGCGTTCTCTCGGATCGCCTGGGTCAGCGCCTCTTCGCGGTGAGCGGCATGATTGTGCAAGCCGTCTGCTTTATCCTGCTGACGCTTCTGCCAGCAAATTTCGATTATGTCTGGTTCGCCGTACTCCTGGTCTTCATGGGTATCGGTCAGGGTATGTTCTCGGCACCCAATACCACACTGTCAATGAACGATGTGCCATCGGAGCAACGCGGCGTGGGTTCTGGCATGCGTTCCACCTTTACGAATGCCGCGTCGGTGGTCAGCATGACGATGTTTTTTAGTATTGTCACGCTTGGCCTGGCTAATTCGTTGCCTTCGACGCTCTCCAGTGGGCTAATCAACGAGGGCTTACCGGCTACCATCGCGAATAGTGTCGCTAAACTACCGCCGATCGCGGCGCTCTTTGCTGCCTTCCTGGGTTACAATCCGATGCAGTCCTTGCTGCCAAGTGCAGTCCTTCAGCAGTTGCCACAGACTGCGCAGAATACGCTGCTAGGACAGAGTTTCTTCCCCAATCTGATCTCGTCGCCGTTCATGAATGGTATGAGCATGGCCTTCTATCTGGCCGCAGTAGTCTGTGTGATTGCCGCCGCAGCCTCGATGGTTCGCGGCAAGGTTTCACTCCCACAGGAGGTGATTGTCAACGCCGGGAGCGATGGGCTGGGTCTGGAAGAGGGCATGCCCGCGATGGTCGGTCAGGCGCAATCGATCCGTCAACAGCCGTTACCGCAGCCTCTCCAGAACAACCAGAACAATTGGCAGCCCACACCCATCCCGGCCTTCTCGCTGCCAGCGACTCCCGCCTTCCAGTCTATATCGACTGCGGCCTATCCGTCGAAGAACCCGGAGGGGCAGCACCAGGGCCAGCTTTCCTCTGCCATCAACCAGTTGCTCACTGCCGCTCGTGAGGCCAATGTGAGCATAGATAGCATTCATGCGGAGATTGAACGCCTGAAAATCGCAGATGAGGAGCGCAAGCGCCATCTGACCGTTGTCGTCAGCCAGTTGCTCATGGTCGCGCACCAGTACAAACTAGGGCTGACCGAGATCCAGAGCGAGATCGAGCGGCAAGAAATACTCTATCTGCAATCCGTGCAGAGAAGAAATCCCAGCAATATGATTCATCCTGAAATTTGATGCTGGAACAAACTCCTACGCCGAACTCAATTTGAGTTCGGCGTATTTCTGAAGAGAATGGTAAAAATGCAAAAAATCTTCTCTTTGTTTAGAAGCCACATCTGAGGTGATCTCCATATTTCCCTCCGTCTCGACGTAAGCGCCTCGATATGATATACTGGCGACCTATCCGCTACCACAATATCTCTATTGGCTCGCTTTGAGCGTTAAAACATGAATGTAAGAATTGATAACCTGCACGATGAGGGCGCTCTCCATAAGCTGGACCGTATGCAGATTGTGCGGCGTTATACCCCGACAACGCGTGATGTGCTGATTACTTTGGCCTTAATGATACTGGCTCTGATCCCTCGCATAATACTGGCGCGACAATTGGATGTGGTGACTGATGAGATTGTTTATATCTTTGGTGGCAAAACAGATTTTCACCTCCTGACTCACTGGCTCATCAAAGAGAACTTGTGGAGTTATAACTATGAGCATCCTCCCCTGGTCAAGCTCATCATTGGATTGATTATCTTCCTCAACATGCATAGTGGCGCTCTTCTCAGCGAGCTACAGGTTGCGCGTGTTCCCAGCATTATTTTCGGGAGCCTGTTAATCGCTGCTATCTACAGGTTCGGGCGTATCCCCTTTGGGCGTGTTATTGCGCTGGGGGCTGCTTTGTGCCTCGCCTTTAGTCCCTGGCTGGTCTATTTCAGCGCTCTGGCATATCTGGATATGACCATGACCGCCCTCATTACGATAGCCTATCTGCTGCTGTGGCCTGCTATCCGGTGGCCACAACTATATCTGCTGATCGCGGTCCTGGTGGCGCTGGCTGCCGATAGCAAGTATACCGCAGCACTGGCAATTCCGGGCATGTTGCTCTTCACACTCTACTATTATCTGCTCCTGCGTCCACGCCTGCCACAAGAACAGCAACCCACAATCCCCTGGCGCTGGTGGTTGCTTGCGTTCGTGCTGTGTCCACTGACTTTTCTGATTGCCGATCCTGCAATCTGGCCGCGCCCAATCCCGTTGCTGCTCCATAGCTTTCTTTATGAATGGAACCACGCCTCAGAGGGGCATCTCACTTTTATGGCCGGTGCCGCCAGCCTGCATATGCCTCAATGGACGATTCTCTATATCCTGTTTGCGAAGTTCAGTCTGCTTGTCACGCTTCCCGCGCTCTTCTTTCTGCTCTTCGCGCCTGTACAACTTGTGCGCTTTCATCTGGCGCGCACTCAATCAGGCTACCAGGAGGCGGCGCGTTATGCGTTTCTCTTCATCTGGCTCCTTTCGATGCTGTTGATGTTTAGCCGTTTAACTATCGTCGTCGGCACACATTACCATCTGCCACTGGCACCACCGCTGGTCCTGGCAGGCGCAACAGGATTGGTGATCTTGTTGCGATATGTTGCTATTGCGGCTTCTTATATTCATACTTATAACCCTGTTCGTTTTGATACATGGAAATGGCGATCCGTATGTGGATGGGATGGTAATCCCTTACACGGTAAACTGCTGGCGAGTGTGCTTATTACCGCACTGGTTGTGCCGCATGCGTTGGGATTGGCAACGACGTATGGAGCTGAGGGATATGCAAGTGAGCTCTTTGGGGGAGAGAATACGTCGCTTCAGGTAGCTTATCCTGGCTATCGTGACGGATTGTTCTGGCTGGCAGATCATACTTCTGCTCAACGGGCGCGGGTCGGGTTGGTTGGCCTGGAAAATGCTCTGGGTGGGGGCAATTATGGAACCTCCTGGTACACTTATAACGGTGATCTGGCTGCTCGCTTTCAGTTGACAGAGGTTCACCCGGACGATTACAATCTCTCGTATGATTATCTGGTATGGCCGATGCATCTGATTCAACGCGGCTATACTATACCTCCCGCCTGGCAAACGCGTGTTGTCCATACCATTACCGGTGGCGCGACTATTTATTGCTATATTCTCGCACGCAATCCAGCGACGATTAGATAAAATACAGGTAGTTTAATGAATACAAATGTATTGGATGACAATGCTTCCCGATCCTCCTCTATAGCAACCAGAAAGAACGTGCGGTATTTCTGGCTAGATATTGTGTTGCTGTTGCTAGTTGGTGCGGCTTTATACTATGGTTCGTTCTGGAAGAGTTTGGATGTTCATAGTGCGGCGGCTCAGCAGACCGATGTTGCTCGCTATGCATGCTATACAGTGACTTTCTGGCAAGGGTATGCAGGGTTGTCGGAGTTGCCCACGCAACAATGTGCGTTTATTACCCATCCAACCTCGACAACGCCCATTCTCTCTTCGATCAGTGTTCTCAAGAAGCTGACGGCGTTAGGTGCGCCAGCGTGGTTGACCGACTTTGTAGCGACACAATCGCCCACGCAGCCATTGCACGCTCTACCAAGCGAATATCCGTTGATTGTGATGGTGCCGTTTAGCCTAGCCGGTCTCGCTCCACCCATTTATTATCAGTTGGCATTTGCTGTGGTGATGCTGGTGCTGATGGCGATGATTTATCTAGTGCTGCTGCGCTTCGCAGGCCGCTGGACAGCTTGCGCTTTTTTGCTCTTGCTGCTCGTTGGTGGTTGGGGAACGGCGCTGGGTCGCTTTGATCTCTTCCCGGCAGTGTTGACATTGTGTGCGTTGCTCTGTGCCGAACGCGCACGTTGGAACTATGCTTTTGCGTTGTTAGCGTTGGCGGCACTGTCAAAAATCTATCCTGTCTTGTTAGTGCCTGCTTTTCTCATCGCTCAGCAAAGAGAGTATACAGGCAAATGGTTCTCATGGCGGCGCTGGCTTGCACCGGGCCTATTTCTCGCGCTCTGTATCGGCGTGAGCGCCGTATCGTTGCTCTTGAGCGTGGCCGGGACGCTGGCCCCGCTAAGCTACTTTGGTAACAGACCAATTCAGGTTGAGTCCGTTTCGTCGTCGCTGCTCTGGCTCGCTCACACGCTGGGTGGCTATCCACTGACGTTCGGTTTCAGCTTTGGATCGCGCAATATGTTCAGTCCGTTGTCGTCTCTCGTGGCAACAGGTGGTACAGTGCTGCTCGTCGTAGGCTTGCTCTATACGCTCTGGTTACAATGGCGCGGAAAAATTACGCTGGCGCTGTCGTCGCTGCTGATCTTACTGATCATCATCTATACCGGCAAGGTTTTTAGCGCGCAATATCTAATCTGGATCGCGCCCATCATTGCTTATGTCAGTCGGGGCGAGAGGAGATGGTTGCTTGGCTGGGGGAGTGTTAGCCTTGTTACAACATTAATCTACCCTTTCCTTTATGAGCGCCCGAATTTCCCCTTCGGACCCTATCTGCCAGATTTTTATCTCACCGTTTTTGTGCGCAATGCCCTGTTTTCGATATTCCTGGCTACCCTGTTCTATGTCGTCTCGCGCCGCCCTGCTGCTTTCGGAAAGTCGTCATCAGCAGCCGAAACAGGCTCATGAGGTTGTCTTTCGGATGGAGTGGCAGTCATAATTTGTGGCTCTGCCGATACCATGTCCGTTATTCATCGTAACATATGCAGACCAGACGGAGGCGGCTCATTGCAGCAAAGATGTGCATCATTTTTCAAAACTATACCAATACGAGATATTTTCTGGCTCTTTCTCATCACGCGATTGGCGCTGGTCGCCATTACCTATATAGCCTATGCGCTCTTCACGGTTCCTGGCCAAACTAGCATGCCTGTAGACAGCATTGCACTACTGACGAGTTGGAATCGTTGGGACGCCCTCAATTATGTGCGAATCGCACAATACGGCTACGAGCAGCGCGTTGATCTGGCCTTCTTTCCACTTTTTCCCGCGCTGATTAATGGTATTGGGCGTGTGCTGGGCGATTGGAGCTATCTGGCAGCTGGCATGTTTATCAGTAATGCAGCCCTTTTTGGCGCGATGGTGTTGACATATCGGCTGGCCTGCGATGCCTTTGGCGATGAGGGTGCCCGGCGCACCCTGCTCTACTGGTGCATCTTTCCAACGGCCTTCTTCTTTTTCGCGGCCTATAACGAATCGCTGCTTCTCCTATGGGTGACAGGCGCTTTTCTGGCAATGCAGCGGCAACGCTGGTGGCTGGCCGGCCTGCTTGGCCTGCTTGCCTCGCTGACCCGCGTGACAGGTATCTTGTTGATCGTTCCCTATCTCTGGGAGCTATGGAGCGCACGCACGCAACTGCTTGCATCTCGCAAAGGCGCTCTTCTGGCAATAGTACCAGTGATTCTTATTCCAGCCGGGATGTTCATCTATTGTCTGTATTGCTGGTATGCGGTCGGCGATTTTCTGGCGTTTCTCCATGTGCAGCAGCATTCGGGACGCTATTTGTCGCTGCCCTGGGCGGGTATCTGGCAGGCAATTTCGGCGCTGTTTCTCTATCATGCACAACCGTTTGGCTCGGCGAATCAGGCGCATCTCTTGTTGGATCTCAGCGCAACGCTTGGCTTTATTGTTCTGGTGATCGCAGGGTGGCAGAAGTTGCGCATCAGCTATACGCTCTGGCTGGCCTGTTTTCTCGTCTATATCCTGCTCTATCCCGCTCTGGACAAGCCAGATATCTTGCTTTCCAATCAGCGTTTTGTGCTGGAAATGTTCCCGGCCTTCTTCACTCTGGCGGCGTTAAGCTTGCCGCGTCCACGCCTCCATCAGAGCTTGATCTTACTTTTCCTGGCGTTGCAGGCGGTCTTAGGGATAGCGTTCTTGATGAATCGCTGGATTGTGTAGGAATGACGACTATGAAACGTGCTCCCATTCGTGATATCATGGTCCTGTTTCTCGTGACGCGCTTGCTGTTGTTGCTGGTCACATACTTCGGCTATATTTTGCTGACTGCCGAGCAATATTCGAGTGCGCCCGTTGATGCTGCGTTCTTTACCTCGTGGAATCATGGGATTGTATTGCGCTACCTGCATATTGCCCAGGCTGGCTATCAAAGTGCAGCGGATACCGCTCTCTTCCCTCTTTTTCCGTTGCTCATAGCTGCCCTGGCACATCTGTTTGGCAATGGCGATTGGAGCTATCTGTTTGCTGGCATGCTTATCAGCAATCTCGCTTTGCTGGGAGCGCTGTTTGTGCTCTATCAACTGGCCGTTGAGAGCATTGGGGAAGCGGTTGCACAGCGTACCTTGCTCTATCTCTGCATCTTCCCAACGGCGTTTGTCTTTTTTACCGCATCCCATGAGGCGCTATTCCTGCTCCTGACCACAGGTGTATTGCTCGCCCTTCGTCGGCAGCACTGGTGGCTGGCGGGACTGCTTGGCTGTGGTGCGGCACTCACCGATATTACAGGACTACTCCTGATCGTTCCATATCTTTATGAGTTATGGTTGAGGCGTGAGAACGCGAAGCTGTGGTTGGCGCTGCCGCCAGTGGTGCTTCTCCCTATTGGGACCGTTCTCTATAGCTTTTATTGCTGGCAAATAGTGGGTAATCCTTTCGCTTTTCTGGCATCTCGACCTCTCTCCTGGCCCTGGCAGAGTCTCTGGCAGGCTTTTGTTGAGCTATTCTGGCGGCAACCGTTCGGCTCCTTTTATCAGGTGCGTGTTCTGATCAGTTTGAGCATCACGCTCGCTTTTCTCTTATTGACGCTTTCCGGCTGGTCCAGACTGCGCATCAGCTATAGTCTCTGGAATATTCTGCTTCTATGTAGCATTTTGCTTTTTTCTGGCTCGGATCAGCACGATCCCCTGGCTGCAAGTCAGAGCCTCGTACTGGTCATGTTCCCTGCATTTATCACTCTGGCACAAATAGGAGAGCGGCGCTCCTGGCTTCATCAGGTGGTGCAAATAGTCGGTGTGATGCTCCTGGCAACGTTGAGCCTGCTCTTTATAATGAATCGATGGATGGTATAGGAGATTGTAACGGTGAAAAAGGTGTTGGAAGATAAAAAGCCGTCACATGCTGAGCGTAGGAAAGTAGGTAGCGATGGTCGGGCAAGCGGTCTGTTATATTGCGCTATTGCGTTTGTTGCCTGCATCCTGGTGAGCCTTGCACCTCTCAATCGGCTGGCTGGCGTCGAGTATTTTCGCTCGCTTCCTCTCAGCATGTGGCCACTGGCAATCGGCACCTGGCTCCCTCTCGACTTACATCTGGTTGCCAACGCCCGACAATCGCAGCTCTCCACCCATCTCATCCTTTTCCTCTCGCTGGTGACGTTGGCATTTGTGATTTATGGGGTGAGTGCATGGTATATCCAGCACTTACCTGAGCATCTTATTGATAAACGTTCTCCTCAGATGAGGAGGTGGATCTGGTTGGCGGTGGTGATCGCCGGGCTTGCGCTTGTCTTTACGCCGTCCATGCTGTCGCATGATGCGTTTGTCTATGCTGGTTACGGACGCCTGCTTACGGTCTACCATGAGAATCCGTATTTTGTGACGCTTTCGACCCATCCGCAAGATCCTTTTACGCACCTGGATGATTGGAATAATGCTCCTGCCGCCTACGGTCCGGTCTGGCTCATTATCAGCATGCTTGGTTCATGGTTGGCAGGAGACCAGCCTCTTACCTATATCCTCTGCTATCGCCTGCTTGGGTTGGGTGCGCATTTGCTCAATATGGTGCTGGTCGTCATGATCTTACGGGCGTCCGGGCGCTCTGAGCGGACGGTAGTGTTGGGAACACTCCTCTACGCCTGGAATCCGCTGGTGCTGTTGGAGAGCAGTCTGGGTGCGCATATGGATACCGCGATGGTCACGTTGATGTTGGGCGGCATCCTGTGCTGGGTGCGAAGAGAACAGTCTGCTCGTAAACCAGACATACGCGCCGCTCTGCCATCGCTGCTCTGCTTTACATTGGCAGCCTTGATCAAGTTTACAGCGGCACCTCTTGCCATACTATTTCTTGTGCTGCTAGGGCGCAAAACCCTGTATGCCACTCGCAGTGAATTGGGCGAGGGCGCTCTTCAATGGCAGGCAGCTATCCGCACGGTTGTTATCAGTGGTGCTATAGGTGCAGGGTGCGCGCTGGCGCTCTATATCCCATTCTGGATCGGACAGAGCCCTTCCGCGATCATCGCCAGCTTTACGAGTCCGCCCTCGGCAAACGCGGCGTATGGCTCGATTCTGTCGGCCATCCTCAACTGGATACGCTGGCATGGTGCGGCCAATCCTGGTTGGCGGAAGACGCCGCTGCTCTTCTTCAGTCAGTACAAAGTCTGGCAAAATATGGCTCTGCTCGCGCTGGCGGCTACGATGATTGGTGGGATTGTGTGGATCTGGAGGCTGCCAACTGCCAGGACGTTGACGCTGGCAACTGTCGCGGTATTGGGGGCGTTGCTGCTAGTGACGCCCTGGTTCTTTCCCTGGTACGTCATCTGGTTGGTGGGATTAGCTGCCGCCTGCCTGCCAATGCGTGATCGGCCTGGTCGCGCCGTGATTGGCGCAGCACTGGCGTTCTCCACATCGGCATTTTGCATCTATCTCTTTCGTGGCTTCCCACCGATTGGCGATTGGGAGGGCTTTACCAGCCTGACGACCGTTGGCCCTCCGCTGCTGATGCTGGTTATCCTCCTGTTGTTTGGATGCGATACCAGTAATGATAGTTCTCCTGAAAGCCGAACTTAGCATACAGGCCGCGCGCATCCTGGTTGGTGCTGACCACCTGAAGATAGGCTCGACTTGCTCCTCGCTCGCTGGCCCAGTTGAGCATGCCGCTCACAAGTTGTGTACCGTAGCCCTTTCTGCGCTGTGCTGGATGGGTAATGATATCGAAGAGACCGAAGATCTCGTGCTCCAGCACACCCACTCCACAGGCGACAGGCGTATCCTGCTCGTAATAGACGGCAAAGAGCGTTTGAGGGACGATATGTTGCAAGATGGCGCGGTGAAAAGCTTGCAGCTCTTCGTTTGCTTGATTCAAGCTCCTATAGCATGAGAGCCACTCATCCAATGGCACGGCCTGAAATGCGGGTTTGAGCATCGTGTCATTGGTGGTGAGCTTCGTTGGAAGCAGTGTTGAGAGTACCAGTGTCAGATCGGCAAAGCGGTACTCACGTTGCCCTAGCAGGTCGTCGAGAACCTGTGCATCGTCAGAGAAGGATGGGAGGCGAAAGATGGTTGGCTGCTGCTGCTCCCGATAGTGTTGTTCACAGAAAGCGATCTTATCCTGAACTGGCAAGGATGAAGGATAGACGGGCGTGACCGAGTTTGCTCGTTTCGTATATCCATTGGCAAAACGAATGACCCAACCATCGAACAACACCTGTTGCAGGGCCGGCCAGCTATTTAGCGCCGCTTCCTCAATGCGCCTCTCTAACATAGATTTCCTCTCGTTCGTTGTGTTTGTCATTTATTGCGAGATCGATACCTGCGCTGCTTGCTCATCAACGGTTGACTCGTCGGCTGTACCTGTATGCTTGTTACGCGTGTAATAGATGAGCAGGGCAAGAATGAAGCCAAGGAGCAGGAAATTGCGAGCCGTTGTGACCGGGAAGAAGACTGGTAGCAACGGCACATCGGAGAGGCGAGGCGTCATGATATAGATGTTGGGATAGATCCAAGTCGTCAGCAGCCCGATTGCACTCCACGAGATTAGCCATTTGATATTGGCTCTGCCAACATAGGCGACCAGGGGAGCGACCCAGATGAGGTATTGTGGGCTGAACACCTTTCCTGTCACCATAACGATCAGCAACGTTAAGAGAGCAGCAGCCGCCAGTTGGATCTTGCCGCGCCACTGCAACCAGTAAGTATAGAGGAGGCCGCTGCCTAAGAGGAGCGTGCCGAGCAAGCTGATTTTTGAGCCAAGCGATGGCACATTCAGGATATTGAGTGAGCCAAAGGTTTTGCCGTAGACCAGTGTATGATGAGTGACAACGCTAGCGATCCAGATCAGGGAGGCGGAGAGCGATTCCACCTGTACAGGTCGGTCGCCGAAATAGCGTATCTGATCGATCGTGTTGCCGACGCTCAAGAGCAGGGAAACGCCCATGATGACGACACAGGCAACTGCAAAAAGACCCAGTGATTGCCAGCGCCGCCAATTGAGCCACTTCATCCCTGTTTTGTGAACCTCCATCTGTTGAGCTAGCAGGAACGGGGGCAGAAGAATGGCCGGGTAAAACTTGACCATTGTTCCCAGGGCAAGCCAGAAGAAGGCCCAGTTCCAGTGTTTGCGCATGGCACAGACGATGGCAATGAGCGTCAGAGCCGATGGCACCAGATCAAAGCGTCCTAGAGCTGTTCCCCAGCAGCCTGTCACCAGATAGAGGGCAAAAGCGATGGCCGCGCTCCTTGAGCGGAAGCGTGCCAGTACCGCGTAGATTATCGCGGCCACGACTGCCATCACAACGGCAAAGGCTATCTGATACCAGTAGAAGGGGGCGAGCAGTGCCAGTGAAAAAGGGATCAGATTGAGAAATGGATATTCGCGTGGCAGTGCGTGAAAAGGCATATCGGGCGATTGTGCTGCAACGAATTGTACTAATGGTTGCGGAATGCCCATGCGCTGCATCTTTTCCGCAAGAGCGGTATTGTTAATAATAGGAATTGTTGGGTCGGGATGCAGGATATTATCGCACTGATGTTCGGGGAACGAGTGCAGAGCAGGAACGCCTTGCAGAAAAGCGACCGCGTAGCATTGATATTTGGCCGCGTCTGTGTAGATTTTAAATATCTGCCAGGAAGCGCCATAGTAGAGTAGGCCACACATGACCAGTATGATAGCGACATCTAACAGGGTTTTTATGGAACGTTTCTGTATTGGTTCTTGCTGCGATGTAGTGTTATCTGCTTCTTGTGTCTTTACATCCATACTTATTTTCACCATCCCAGACATTAAATAGAGTGATACCAGCGAGACAAATCTCAAATCAATCTCAGATTTAAATTACAATCCAGATCCAAATACTAAACGCGAATGCGTGTACCTTCCGTCACAAAAAATGGCCGGTGTTCACTCCGACCAATGGATCGTCGTGGACAGTATAGAGATATGTTGTGGCGATTGTCAATGCAAATAGGCATAATCACACTTTTTTTGCCTTCAAAATAACATATGAAATAGTAATAGAAGAAATTTATGATGTATATGGGAAAATACTAGAAAAGATAAAAAGATAATAATGGTTAAAAACCTTGCGAATTGGCCTGCTGACTCGTTTGCTTGCTGCAATGAAAGAGATGAAGAGAGGGAATCTTTCATGTATAATGGCTGGGAAGATACTATCTGGCCAGTACACGGTGAACTCACTTGCTATTGCTGGCATGGTACTATAGAGAGTAGGAAGCATAATGAGTTTTACAAATAGATCCGATAATGCAGTTCGTAGTGGAGCGATTTATCGCGGTGGGGTGGCTTCACAGGTGGTTCTACCACCGCGATAAATCGCTCCACTACGAACTGTTGGGCATATAGTGCGGACTGTGATGCGCATATTGGCAGGTGCGGTGAGTATTGATAGTTCTGGTGTCAGGCAGATTGAAACTATCTTAGCGGTAAAGGTTGTGCTACAATAGTGGGCAATATCGATAGGTCTTCAGGAGTGCGAGGTAGATATGCAAGAATTGGAAGCGGGTCAGAAGTTTGAGCGTTATCGCGTGCTTCACTTTTTAGGCAGCGGTATTTCGGGAGAAAGCTATGAGGTTGAAGATACATTGCTTCAGCGAACAGTGCTTCTCAAGCTTATTCATCCCTGGCTGTTATTGTCAGATGCGATCCGTCGCCAATTTTTTCGCGATATGCAGCGTATTAGCAGTATTACTCATCCCTATCTGACGGCGATTCTTGACTATGGAGAAGTTGATGGCCAGTTGTATATGGTGCGTCGTTTCGTTGGCCCCGGCTCTCTGCTCAATCGAGAAGGAAGAACCTGGTTCAACCCGCCGCTAGCTCTGGTTGACGCCATTACCTATACGCATCAGTTGGCTCTGGCCCTTCATCATCTGCATTGCCAGGGACTTGCTCATGGTTCATTGACCTTTTCCAATATCATGGTGTCAGGTAGCCCGACTCAGAGTCGGAAACCGGATTTTGCCCCATTCTTGCTTGCGGATGCTGGAATAGCAACGTTTGTACGACGTTTTGGCTTGCCCAAAATCACCATCCTACCAATCACTGCCGCTCCTGAACATCTGGAGAAGCATGTTGTTCCTGCTGGCGATCAATATGCGCTGGCGGTTCTGCTGTATTTCTGGTTGGCCGGGCGTCCTCCATTTCTTGGCTCACCGAATATGCTGATGCAACAGAAGGCTACCGAAACGATCACGCCGTTGACCTTGTTTAATCCCAGTGTCAGTGCCAGACAGGAAGAGATTATATTGCGCGCACTGCGCTGTTTCCCGGAGAAACGCTTCCCCTCTATTCTCGCATTTGCAGAGGCTCTGGCCGAGTCGTTACAACAACCAGCACATACTATTTTGCCCGACGAGACGCCTCTACAGCTATTCCGTATATCGACATATACGACTGAATCGCCTCCCTCATCAGAAGACGAAGTGGCGCAGACAACTTCATCAGCCGTTGAACAACATACGGAAGAGCTTTTGTATCTGGAGCCGAAGCCTTTGGAGAGGAAAACGCAATCGCTGGCAGCAGATAACAAAGATGAGACAGGAGCAAGCCAGGGCGAAGAAGAGTTAGAGGTATCTGATTTGGAAGCATTGTTGGAGTCTTTGTTGCAATCTGATCAAGAGTCGCTTCCGCCTGCTTCCTACTATATACCAGATGATGCTGATGGTATTGATGGTATATTGACAACCGAACCCGCCTTGCAGAATGGACAGCTCACCGAGTTGGGTGCCCAGGGGCATCTGGCGGGCATATATGATACCGAAACAAATATTGTCTGGAATAACATTGTCTTGCAAGAGCAGCCGGAGCCAAAGGTTGCACCTGATATCCCGCAGCCTTTGCCGCAGCCGGAAATCACCCCGGAGCCCGAGCCAAAGCCACAACCGGAGACCTTGCCAGCAGAGCCGAACCCGCAGCCTACAATTTTGCCCCCACCAGGGCCAGATATTCCGCAACCTCTGCCAGAGCCAGCGCCAACGCCGCCAGAAAAACCGGCACCACCAGAGAAGCCAGCATCACCTCCTGCTCAGCCGAACGAGCCACAGGCGCGAGATGTGCCAAAAATTATGCCGCGTCTGGTGATTACCTCACAATATCTGGCTGAGCCGCGCGAGGTCTCTCTGGAAAACGAACTGATCACGGTTGGTCGTGCCGGATCGAGCGACATTTTGTTGGACCACGACAATCTCACGTCTCGTCACCACGCCATTTTAAAATATGACCGTGAGCAATATGTCATTTTCGATCAACGCAGCGCGAAAGGTATTTTGGTGAATGGTCAGCGCCTCACTGTTGGGGTAGGATGGAGGTTAACCGATGGGGATTGCATTACTATCGGAGCATATACGCTGGTTTTTCATAGTTCTCCATCGCAAGATAGTTCAGCCCCTTCAGAGCAGTGATGAAGGGGCTGAAAAACCAGTGAGCGGGCGCCTTTAGCGCGGCTTGCGACGATCCTCTACGCGAGCGCTGGCTGTCTTTGATTCGCCTCCTGAAGCGCGTGGAAGCGAATCAGCAGGCACCAGTTGCACATGAGGTGTGTTGCCCGTGATCGATTTCACCGCTTCGCCCATCTGTTTGCCCAGCACTTTTGCATGTTCAGCGTTTTCCAGGATCGCGCCATCCTTGATCTCCACTTTCAGATCAAAGGTATCGAGACCGTTTTTCTTATCGACGATGATGCGGAAATTGGCTCCCGTCTCGGGGAAGCGGATCAGAGCTGCCTCCACCTGGCTGGGGAAGACGATCAGGCCGCGAATAGAGACGGCATCGTCGGTGCGCCCCTTGATCGCGCCGATCTTGGGATGGGTACGTCCACAGGGGCAGCGTTCATCCCACCAGGTGCGAGAGAGGTCGCGGCTACGGTAGCGGATCATTGCGGTGCCATCGGCGGCGAGCCAGGTCCAGACCAGTTCGCCTTCTTCGCCGTCTGGCAACGGTTCGCCCGTTTCGGGATCAATGCACTCAACCAGAAATGCGTCAGCCCAGGCATGCATGCCGTCGCGTACCTCACACTCGCAGGTCATGCCGGGGCCAAGAAACTCCGTCATCCCAAATTCATCATAGGCCGTGAAGCCGAAATATTCTTCAAGCTTCAGGCGCGTCTCCCAGGGCCAGGGTTCTGCCCCGAACAGGCCCACTTTGAGCTTTGAACCTTTGAAATCCACGCCCATTTCTCGCGCCTTATTGCCCACATAGAGGCCAACAGAGGGGGTCATACAGACGCCGGCGACGCCAAAGTCGAGAATAAACTCGATGAAGCGCTCGTATTGGCGGGCGTCAGAACCCATCGGAATTGCCAGCACGCCCATTTCCATTGCGCCGTAGTGAAAACCAAAGCCTCCGGTTGGCAGACCGTAGCCGTAGCAGTTCATGAAGACATCGCCAGGACGAACGCCAGTCATCCACAGTTCGCGCGCGTTCAGATCAGCCCAGTTTGCAATATCTTTTCTGGTGGCAAAAACGGGAACGCTTTTACCGGTTGTGCCGCTGGTCGCGTGCATTTCGACCGCTTCCCCGGGCTGAGCCAGCGCCATGCCATAGGGATACGCCTCGCGAACGGTTTTCTTTTCCAGGAATGGCAACTTGTGGATATCTTCCAGGGAGTGTATATCGGCTGGCTTGATGCCTGCTTCATCATAGAGGGTACGATAAAACTGGTTCTGGTGGTAGGCGCGCTCTACTATTGCCTGCAAGCGCTCTAACTGTAATGCTTTGAGCTTTTCTTTAGGGAGTGTTTCTATTTCTTCATTAAAGAAGCGACGGTGACTCATTACCAGACATCCTCCGAAAACATTCCAAACGGTCCCCCCACATATTTTTATTATGAACCTGCTTTGATGACATCAACGTTCTGTGATGGAACAATCCAGGTATCGAGAGAGCAACAATACACCACTATCAATCGATGCAGGCATACGCCAGATCTAGTGGGGGCAGAACATGTATGTATAGGCAAAAAAATTCCCTACATTGCCACCATTCTATCACGGCAGCAACCCAACGTCTATTCAGCAGGCCGCTGTGACAGGGCTTTCCAATTCTCCCATCTAGCAGGAGTACAGAGGGCGGCAGCCCTTTGCCGGGGTGCGGGGTGTCCCCGCAAAAAACTTTTTCCTTCTCTTTTGCGCGCCGCCTGCGGCGCGCGAAGGAGGGAAGGAAACTGGGGACCCCCCAGACCCCGGCAGGGAGACCCCTGCACCCCTTTGAGCGGAGAACTGGAAAGCCCTGGCCGCTGTGATATGATGGAGGAAAAAGATTGGCAGGAGTTCTATTTCATAGCTATGGCAAATACGATTACAGCCGTCATCTGGGATCTGGATGGCGTCATTTTAGATAGCGCGGAGGCTCATCTCAAATCGTGGTATCGTTTAGCGGAAGATTTACACATCCCATACAGCGACGAGCAGTTCTGGGCGACGTTTGGCTGGCGCAACGATGCCATTATCCCTACGCTGGTTGGCCCTACCACGCCTGAGCGCATCAAAGAACTGGCGGACCAGAAAGAGATCTACTTTCGCGAGTTTATTCGTGAGACGGCGACACCTTTACCTGGTGCCATCGAACTGTTGAGTGCGCTCCGGGAGGCGGGATATCGGCAAGCGCTGGCCTCGTCCACGCCGATTGCCAATATCGAGTTGATCAGCGCAGTGTTGGGATTGGAGCGCTATCTCTCGGCGTTTGTTTCGGGAGAGTCGGTGCCACGTAGCAAGCCAGCGCCAGATACCTTTTTAAAGGCCGCAGAAGAACTTGGCGTTGCACCTGCGAATAGTCTAGTCATTGAGGACGCGGTTGCCGGGATACAGGCGGCACGAGCGGCCGGCATGTACTGTATAGCGGTGGCGGAAGAGCGAGACTTGCCCGGTTTGCGTGTGGCCGATCTAGTAGTGAAAGATCTGACCGAAGTGAATGTAGGGCGCATTCGGCAACTGGCTTGACAAGCGCGGGCGTGAATGGCACAATACAGCATCATATGGAGGTGTAGGGACTCCGGTGGGTCTCACCGTCTTCAAAACGGCTGGGGGGGCGCTCCGCGCGTTCCCCGGTGGGTTCGACTCCCATACGCCTCTGCCCGCATCTAACACAGGAGCAGTGAGAATTCCAGCGTAACTCCGAAATGAAATGAGATTCCATTGTAACTCCGAAAAAAGTAAGAGGTGGAAGCTAAAAGTTTATTTGAGTTTGTTCTTAATTTTGAACGTATCTACCAGTTTTTTTGCTTTCGGATAATACCTTAACGTTGCGTAACCCATCCTTAAGTTCTTCATAATAGCAGTTACAGATACGCGTTTGCCCAATTGCTGTAGTCTCATCACTTCTTCATGAACTTTCTGAATAATTTCTTCTTCTTTCCAGATACGCTGTTGCAAACGCATCATCTGTTTCTGCTTATTTATAGCCTTTCGTATGAAAGTAGCAACACTATGATGATAAGACAAACTACCAGGAGCGACACTTATCAGTTCACCTATAGCCTCGGGCGTTACTATCTGGTCATTGTCTATCAAGCTTTTTATTGCTATTTGTACTCGAATAAGTAAATCATCTTCTCGTTGTTGTCTTTGTACTTCTACGAATTGTTTGATAGCTGCATTTGCATTGGAGTATTTCCTCATACATTGCCGTGTTATATTTAATACTTCACAAACTCTAGCTTGAGTAACCTTCTCACCTCTTGTTGTAATTTCCTGAATAGCATTTTTAACCATAGAAAGCAGAATTTCCTCTTGCTTTTGATGGTTCCCCATTGATAATCTATATTCACAAGTTTTTTGCGTTACTAAATCCCAGACTTGGTAATTTGATCTTAATCTGTCCCTATGTATAGGTATAGTTTGACAGATAGTTTTTGTCGTCACCCCAACACCTATATCTTCTAGATACTTAATAACCTCTAATACTTTAGGTAGGATATCCTCCTCTTTTTGACTCTTCGATAGAGATAATACAATACGCCGAACCGAAGCATTAGTGCGTAAGGACCATACAGTAGTGCCAATAATTTTGCTTAAAGCTAAAAATGTAACCTCTTCTTCTCTATCTTGCAAGTATTTTATAGCTTTATTCACCTCAATAATCAGGCTTTGCTCCTGCAATTCTCCTTTTCTTTGGTAAGAATATACATAATTTTCTTTCACGAATGACTCCAGAGAGGGATATCGAGAGAAAGCATTTCGATGTATACCAATTATTTTACCAACAGTCTTATATGTAATAGGCTCTTTCCTTTCATTTAGATAATTAATAGCATCTCTCGCCTTATATAATAAATCATGCTCGTATATATCTTTTTGCATCTTCTTATATTTTGAACGATTTTCTTCTATTATTTCTAATATGCTATCATGTTTTTTAAAGATATCATTAGATATATAAGTTAAATGACTTATTTTCTTGCGCGTGATCGATTCTCCTTTGGATACCAGTATACCTATAGCTTCTTTTACTGCTAAAATTATATCATTTTCTTCGGACATCTTTTTTTCTATATACATAGAAGCATATTCGTTAGAAGGCATTTTATATGCTATACAAGTAAATATTTCAGATAACGTAGTATCAAGATATTGAGCATATTTTAAATATGCTCGCAATGTTCTACCTCTATCATTACCAAACTCTATTGACGTTAAGCTGCCATGACTTATATTCGTAGACTGACTTACTGATGTTCTTTTAACATTTCTTTTTCGGCGCAAGGCAACAAATTCTTTACCAAGCAGTTCTTTAATAGGACTGATAATTTCTTCAAAAACCTGCGGCGCAAGTAAAAATTCTATCTCTCGAACAAGCAACAGCGCCTTCTGAGTTTCTTCATCAGTAAGTTGCAACGATTGACACAGCCGCAAATCTTTTCCGCAATTCGAGCAGATATTCAGCTGCAATGGCAAAGTAAATAAGGGGACAACAGATTGACAATGACCACAAACGTTGAGCAGTTGGCATTGATGCTTAGGGCAGCCTTGTATGTTAATAAACCTCCATGTTAAAAGATAGTAACCTGCTTCTACCAAGCAATGTGGGCAGTACCGTAAGTAATCAGCAACACTACCCATTAAAAATGGTATCAGGAACTGTGAGTCAGAACGATCAAATTTCCTGCCTAAATGGTAGAAGGTCGTTTGTAAAAGTTGTTGCTGAGAACATACAGCAAGCACCTGAAGGTGTTCAAATGATAAGGGCGGATAATCTTTAAAGTTTCTTATACTTGCTGTGCTTTGATCAGGAAATGCCATTAGACCTAGTTCCCAAATAGAAGATATACAGTTAGCTTCACATAGGCGCGTTAAGTAGCTAGTGAGCGATTCTAGCCGTTCAGGTGGAGGATGTATAGGTAAACTATCAAAATAATATAGAGCACTTTTCATGATTAATCTCTTTATCCTTTCTAATATCCGCGTTTTACCTATTTTCTTCTAGTGGCTTACTTTGAATACTCTTCCACGTTCGCTCTAATAACTTGTCATCTAAACAAGGTCGACTCTCTTGAATAGCCTGTTTGCTTGCTTCAACAACAAGAATCATCACATCACGCAATTTTCCTCTTGTCCATTTCTCGATAGACTTCACTAGCCCATTATCGATGACATACGACGATTTTTTCGGATCGCCAGAGTCAGGGAGCATGAACGAATCGCTTGTGAAGGGCAGTAGAAGATTAATGTAAAGAAGCAATTGCTGGAGTCGCTCATTTTTATAGAGATCGAGCCGGAAATAGTCGTTCCAGCGACCTGCTACTTCCGAGTCTCCAAGCGTCCATCGATGTGGATCACAAGAAGCACAAATGATGGGAATGCCATAGGTCATATTCGATACCTCTAAAAGGCGACGACGTACACCATAGCTCTTAATATGCTCTACCTCATCAACAATCAAAACCTCAACGCCGCACTTCTGAAAATAGAGCGACACCTTCATAAGCAGATCCTCCTCATTATCCTTTTTCAGATAATTCTTTCCACATGCCAAGATAATGCGCTGGAAAAGAGGCTTTGGACTATTTCCCTCTGGCGCATCAATTTTTATGACGGGAACCCGCGTGCGGTCACTCTCCACGACTGGAAGATAGTTTGAGGTAAACCAATCCAGATAGGTTGTCTTGCCCATTCCTGATTCACCGCCTAAGAGAAAATTTCGTTGCTGACCAAACGACCGATAGCTTCGTATCTTAGCAATTTTGTCATTTAGTTGACGAACATCTGGTGTCATAATGAAGAGAAAATTGTTAAGCCAAAGAAGGCGTTCCTCTGGTAACAATCTTGCAAACTGCTCGACAAGGTGCTGGCGGAGTACTGGATATGTTATCTTTATGACCTGTTCAGGAGAAATTTCCAGTGGTCTTCGCACTTGCCGTAAGAGCAGTCGGCGACGCAGAGATCCTATTTGTGCCCCCTCTTGTGAAGCCAACTGGGAGTCGCTCAGTTCTTCAACGCGTTGAGCTAGGTAGTTATCTTCTTTTTTCCATTCTCCCTGCCATTCACACAGTTGTTGTAACCTTTGGCGAACATTAATCTGGTCGTCCACTGCTAATGTAAACATATCGTCTGTATTCATATCGTCTCAATCATCACTCCTTTTCTATCAACTTAGAAAGCGTGCAAGCAATTCAGTCGGATCATTGTGTTGACTTGATCTTGTTTTTGTTATATTTACTTCTGCTGAAGTAGGCTGAGTATGATCATCTGCTCCCTTTTGCAGTTCTCTCTGCCTTCTCCTCTTCTCGGACATGCGTCTTTTTTTCAACTCCTCAGCTTTATTGACATAAGCAAGCCAATCGCGGGTATCACCATTTACGTCTTTTGCGAGTGCTTTCGCCGTCTGAATCTCCCACAAGCTCGTTGGTTTATAGCATCCATCTGGAAGCAGGAGTTCTTTGGCCCCGATATCGTCAATCCAGTGATCCTCGCGAAACAGCGCAATCTTACTAATATCAGCGGGATCATAGCGTAGACTATACTGGATTGGTTTTTTGTCCATGCCTATTCTCTCAGCACTTGCCACAACAGGCGAAGTGTATTGCATACCGAATACGCAGATCCCTTTTTCCGTAATTTGTCTTTTTTCTGGAATCAGGTGGAGGAACTGCCGCTTGGTCTCTTCAGTTAAACGAGGAACCATTGGGATGCCAGTTTTCATTCCCTCCACCCACTTCTGATGTGGTGTCATTCCTAAAGTTCTATGTGGGGTATGATTATATTCAACGATGCTTTCCTGGAGGAAACGGTTAATATCTTCGTAGAGCAGACACGCTTTTTTCGCCGCATCTCGAATATGTTTCGGATCACTAGATTGAATTGCTCCTGGCAAAAACTGCTTGATACGATCTGATAACCATTCGAAGTACGTCTCTATCAACCCACCATAGCGTGCTTTGTATGGCGGACGGAATACTAAATCTATTGTATCGAACTTTCCATTCTGCCCAATGAGCCGGGCCAAGTTTTCAAGGCTATGCGAGTGATGCGCCCATGCATTGTCAAGGAAGAGCTGCTGAGGAATACCATAACAGGCCCATTCGCCCTCTATTCCCATAGCTGTATGCGATGATTTTGGCCAGATCGCATGAAGAAGCGCGTTCTGGATAGACTCAATACACGGGTCTTCCTCAAGGAGAGCTATGCCCACTATACACCGAGAATAGGCATCAATGAGAACAGTAAGCCAGAGGCGACTGATCTTGCTACATGTCGCTTCATCCACGATGAAGACATCGAGTAGGTAATGATCAGCAAAGACATATTGCAATGGAAAAGTCGCTCGATGAGCAAATGAGTCAAAGACCATATAAATACGCTCCCATGTGCCTTTCCCATAGCGATCGTTCAGCACCTTCTTTCCTTGATCAGGTTGCGACTCGAACCAGCGCAGATATTGGTAAAAGAACCCCCGCGATGGCATAGTGATTTCCCTCAGGAGCTTCTCCTTATTTGTGTTTTCTCGAATTGCTTGCATTGGTAATCGTTCATCAAGAACCAGGCGTAACTCTGCAAGAAGATCCTGAGGAACACCCTTTTCACATTTCTCTGGGTCAACCCAGCGGTTTTGTAAGTGCTTTTCCAATGCAGATCGGGCAATCTTTAACACTGTCATTGGCGATGAAGGACGGTCCGCTCGGTAATAATCAGTGATGACGGTATCCAGGAAATGAAGCTGCGCTTTGGTAAGTCTGGTCTTGGAATAGGTGCTGCGCCTATATGACGCCGCTAGTTGTATACGATCCCATTGATTCTTCCTACACCGCCCTCGATAATCATAAAAGGTAGTCAGTCCCACAGGCTCATGCAAAAGAGCACATGCTGTGCGCAATGCATCCGATTCCCTGCATTTACACTCCTCTACTTCACACGCGCTGCTACACTTACCCTGCTCATTTCTCTCCCGGCACTGCAATTCTCTAGCCTTCTCCTCAACAAAGTGAACAAGGTCAATCATCTTGTCCGCTCTTTCAATTAGTTCGTGAGGCAACCCGTTTTCAGGCGCCCCCTCAGGTTCAGGTTGGGGATCTTTAATATCTCGAAGAAGTTGCTCGAGGGTTGGTGCATAAAGTGGGATAGCTTGATCCTTACCATCTGCTCGCAAAAGGTGCTTAACCTGAAGCGTCTTCGTCTCTTCGGAGAGATGATCTTCGACATGGAGAACAAGGTTTGTGCTGTCAAGAGACTTGATACAGTATATTTGCTTCTGCCAGTAAATCCACCATCCAGGTCGTAGGCACTGTCTAAGCGATGGTATTCCCTCTTTACTCGCCATTGTTACTTCCCTCCTTGGGTAACCAAACAGTTGTACCAGGCACAAATGTACTATCAAAGATAAGAAGTTTTTGGAGATCAGTACAAAGTTCTCCGTGCCAGAGTAAATAGCAGAGCGTAGTAAAGACTACTGATTCAGCCATATCTAATTGGTGAGCGACATACTCTACACAGATCGGCAAATGCACTTCAGAATTTTGTCTAAGATGTTCAAGCACAGCAGCGATGACGGAGATGTGTGCATATGCCTTTAATCGGTAGCGAAGCAGAGCAAGTAAGTTTGTGCCCTCCGTTTTTTGTGGTAAAGTTTGCTCTGTATGCACAATATACTTCCATTGCCGATCTTGGCAGATCTCTCGAGCGCCGACCTCGCGCTCACTAATGCGTAGTTGTGCTTGTCTCTCTGTTCGTGTAACCTCGTGAATTTCTATCGTTCCATCAACTTTCCAAACCTTGAAATCGGGGGTATACCTTCGTAATTTTCCATCCTGGCCTTTGAATTCAAAGATCTCTGGTTGGCTTCTGTAGTCCAAGACAGTTTTATCGCGCTCAAGAAGCAAGAGCAAGATACGTTCTGCAAAGGACTCAAATTGGACTGTGTGACCATTTTTGTTTGTGGTTACCCCAGGAAGGTTCGAACCCATTGACATCACACGTCGCACATTGTTTTCAGGTGGTTTGCGCTTGAGTGCCATAAAACACCTCTTCAAGAATCGAAAAAGAAATTAACCCTACACCACTTCTACTTCTTCTAACGAAGAAGCAGCCTTTGATTTTCCACAATCCATATGTCGGTCAATATTTGCTGCTAGAGTGCAGTTGTATTTATAGGCCTTCACCTGTTTAGTGCCTTTGCCTGCCGCATTCCAAGGCTACTTATCCAATGTCAACTAGTTCAAGACGTGCGTCTCTTTACCTCGTGGGCTTTGCCCAAAGCAGTGAAGCTACGATGACAACCTTGGCACTTATACCTTTGTGAACCACTTCGGTTATACCCACAGCGAGTAACGTAATGACTTTGCTGACAAAAAGGACAAAGAGGCAAAGAAGTTGTGGAAACGGGAGCAGGTGAGTTGATAGCACCGCTAAATATTTCCCTTAAGCCGAGGCATAAGTAATGAGCATATTTGAGATAACTCTGAAGCGTCGCTCCTCTGCCTTGAGAATCGCCTCGTTCTATGCCCTCCACAACCGTCAAAGTTACTCCGATCTGGTTTGCCACTTCTACAGCCGTAAGTCGTTTCTTTTGCCTAACGTAAGCAAACCCTCGCCCTATATGTCTGATGATGCTACCACTATCCACTTCCCACAGATGGGGTGTTAGTAGAAATACGATATCATTATGAATATGTGCCACTCTCTCCAACTCTGCATCATCTACTACCAAATCTGCTGCACACAGTTGTAGATCCAGTTGACACTTGGGGCAACTACCTAATTTGAATGGAGAAGTGAAGAGAGGAATCAATTCGCCGCAATGCCCGCATACTTCTAGCAATCGACATTTATGTTTGTAACAGTAGGTTACCATGAGAAATCTCCAGGATAGCAGATAGTATCTTACTTGCTGTTCAGTAAAGCATACCGGACAATAGCGTAGATATTGACTCATGCAACCAGATAAAAAGCGACTCGTAGGTTGGGGAAGAGTTGAACGCCCAAACTTAGATGTGAGATGAAAGAAGGTTGTTGTTCGCAGTATTTCCTCGTTACAAGCTCCTACTATCGTCAGTTGATCAAACGATGTAGGTGGGTAATCGGCTATATCTCTTGTAATCCTGCGATCCTGACGAGGAAAACATAGGGCTGATAAGCCATCTATGGATGAGATTCCATTGACTTCAGCAAGACGCATCAAGTAACTGGTAAGCGATTCAAAATGCTCAGGCTGCGGATGAAGTGGCAACGCATCAAAATAATATGTCATAGTAAAAAACTCAGTACAACATTCTAGAGAAGATATGCTACTACAGACACCGCAAATGGATATTGAAATGCTTAGACGCATACTATATATATTTGATTATGCACTACCATCCGCTAAATTTTCTCCTTGCAGATCGCTGAGAAAATGTTCACGCCACTCTACCATATATCCATTGATGGCCCATGCTTGCATCATAGAGTTATTTGGGTACGTGTTTTTTGCTGAAATGTAGGCATAACAGTCAACAGCAAAGTCGATATGGGAGAAATAATCCATTTGCTCTTGATTATCCATTGCACACGTTAAATCTTCATGAAAAAGGTTGCGACCTTTCATCCACGCAGTTTTTATGTACGGGAGCATCTGCTGAAGATTCCGCCAGTGATCTTTGAAGTGTTTCGTCTTTTGTGCATTTTCAAGAGCGCGGGGTACAAAGCGTTCAAAATGTTCAGGATGGAGTGCATCTTCATCGCTAGACCGACCATTGCTACTTCCTCCATACGCCAGCAATCTACCGATATGTTGTATCGCAAGTGCCGCCGCAAATAACTTCGGATCAATATCATCTCGCTCAAGATTCGTAGCATCTTCAAGGTCTTCTCTTTTCATGATACCTTCCCCTCTTTTTTACATCAATTTATCTGCTGTGATTCCTGTCATCCCAGATACCGCTTCTCTGTCCTTTGTCTCAGATAATCCCACGTGTGCTTAAAAATCTGTTATTTGCTGGTCTTATCACGATATATTTTCAAAGTACTCAAAGAAGCAGGTGATATTTTCTTCTTGTATGATCGGGAATATAAGCTCTTCGCTCACATCTCCTTCAGAGTTAATTTTCGCCGTGTCAACTATCGGAGCTGCAGCCTTATCCTGAAGTATACATTGTCCATGTGTACTAGCATCCTCAATATGAGTTTTTCTCTGAGTGATGAGGTCTTTCTATGTTTGTCAAATGTGCTTTTCGTACTCTTCCACTTTCATCAACCTTACCTCTTTCAATGACGTTATTCACTATTTGCTGCTTAGATGCAAGATAAGATCGTCCATTACAGATGGACTGTTTGCCCATCGCAGGATATGCTCTGCATGCTGTACTAGTTGTTCTTGAATAATGATTTTAGAACGCTTATGCATATCATGGTGATAAAAGATTGGATGCATTAGCTCAATATTAACATTCTCGAAACATCCTTGAGGCGTCACCACACAGAGTTGAGTATTACGCTTCGGGAAAAGCACTATCAAATCAGATAGGAGAAGCAAGCTTTTAGAAATATCTGTAGCAGTCAGACTAACCGCAAAAGCAGCAATGACCTCATCCTTACGGAGCCATAGGATATCCATGTGCTTAATAATGTGATGAAAGGCTGAATCAGCCAGGATAGGTAAAGATGATGGACAAAAGTCACCTAACCTTTCCTCATTGTATACTTTCTCATGGTCATCAATAGCGACCCAGACGCTACAACCTATCTTGATCCCAATTTTAGCTAGCAACCATTGTATGTAAGTGTGATTAGTATCCACTTGTCCCTTCTTATAAGTCATGGTTCCCCTTCCACTACTATTGCTTCTAAAACGTACAGTCTCTGTGATTAAACTTTTATTTCCTTTCACTTCTTTCTGATTATGAGAAGAGGGTGAATTTCTACAAGATAGTGAGGTAGAAGCTTCTATCTCAAGGATAGGTGTATTATTGGTATGGTGCCATATAATAAGCTGTTCCAGTTCCCAGGCGCTAAGAGCTAGAACCTGTTTGAGATCTGAGAATCTCGCTTTGAATACAAAGTATGTTTCTACTGGATCTTGCAAGGCGCCTACAGCACGTTCTTCTGACAGAAGAACGTGACGCAGATCGAGGTAAAAGATCGGCCAGCATTCTACCTCCTGGATGTGCCACCACACGCTCAAAAAGAATGGAACACGTGCTGGTTGCAGTTGGAGTCTTGTGGCCTGCTGCGAGGCAATAATTCCTTCTAAGAAGCGAGTGAGTGCTCTCATATGTCGCTGTCCATCTTGCTGATCCACTGGAATACGCAGCATCATCCGCAAGAGATGAGCAAATGTATCTTCTTCAGGAATGTATTTAACAAGCTTATTGAGGAATAGCCCTCCGGACATTCCTCTCAAATGGAAAACATTCCATTCCTCATGAGTTCTTTGCTGAAAGACTTGGTTAAATTCTTTGAGTGTCATTGCTCCATCCAAAAATAAGTTTAACACTTGGAGCATTTCTTGTTGAACAAGCAATCGTTGTTGATGGATCTCTTTATGAAGCTCTACTGAGATTTTCTCAGAAAAATACTGTTGTTTTCTACAATGCCATTTCTCTAATTGCTCATCTGTCCACATGACATTTTTTCCCTTTCCCGACTTTCCATCCGTTCACGATCAGCCATCAAACATGTCATAGGATAACCTATGCGGCCTGATCAATACTGCTAGTTAGGCTTGATTTACGCACTGCCGATAGTCTCCAGTATACCACTATCTCAATAGATTAAAAAGGGTTACTTAATATCTCTACATCAAAAGGGTATACGAACAGTAAGATAACCGCATGCGTGAAAGCCTTGATCTTCCTAATATAGCTGAATATGTCACCATTAAAGAAGCCGCAAAAATGCTTGGGGTCTCAGACAAACGAGTCTATGCCTATATTGAGGAGGGACGTCTCCCAGCAGTACGCGCCGCTCATGTCATTATGATTTCAGTGGAAGATGTTAAGAAATTTAAGCCCAAAATCTCTGGGCGCCCGCGCAAAAATACTCCCGCTTGGCGTGCATCTCCAGTGGATAATCGACTACTCACAAACTCTATCCTTGTACGCCTACATGGTGAATCCCAGAAGCAGCTAGAGCAAAGGCTCGAAGAAATAAGGCAATCGGGAGAACAGATTTTCCCTGGCACAGTCGCACGTTACATCATTCAGGATAAAACACATGCAGGTGAGATAGAAATACTGCTTATCTGGCGTAGTGTTTCTAGGCCAGATAAGCCGACGCGAGAAAAAGCTCTAGCCGAATTTCTGCGTTCGCTGAGCGACATAGTAGATCTTAACACTGCCAGATACAGCGAAGGTCAGGTTTTGTTACATACCTAACCTGCCAGTCTTATAAGCGGCAGTACACCCCATATCTTTTGCACGTTCTTTTAAATTTTATATAAAGATGCCATAGAAAGTTGATGGAGAAAGCCTGGAATGGCAATTAAGAAAAGTGAGCTTTATAGTTCGTTATGGAAGAGTTGCGACGAACTGCGTGGGGGAATGGATGCTTCACAGTATAAAGATTATGTCCTCGTCCTCCTCTTCATCAAATACGTCTCCGATAAGTACGCCGGTCAGCCTCGCTCTTTGATCGAGGTGCCCAAAGGCAGCAGCTTTGCCGATATGGTCTTGCTCAAAGGCGATAAAGAGATCGGCGACAAGATCAACAAGCAGATTATCGCGAAAATCGCCGAGGCGAACAACCTCAAAGGTATAATCGATGTGGCGGATTTCAATGATGCCGATAAACTGGGCAAGGGCAAGGAGATGCAGGATCGGCTCTCCAATCTGGTCTCGATCTTTGATACTCCCGCCCTGGATTTCCGCAGGAACCGTGCCGAGGGGGATGATCTGCTGGGAGACGCCTACGAGTACCTGATGCGCCACTTCGCAACTGAATCGGGCAAGAGCAAGGGTCAGTTTTATACGCCCTCCGAGGTCTCACGCGTCATGGCTAAAGTTATTGGCATCAACAAGGCACAGGGCCGAAGTGAGACTATTTATGATCCTACCTGTGGTTCCGGCTCTCTCCTGTTGAAGGCCGCTGATGAGGCAACAAATGGCATTACGATCTACGGGCAGGAAATGGATAATGCAACCTATGCGTTAGCCTGTATGAACATGATTCTGCACGGCCATGAAGCCTATGATATCTGGCATGATAATTCGCTTTCTCGTCCCTATTTTAAACAAGATATTAAGAACGATCCGAGTGATCACAATCTCAAGACGTTCGATTTCGCAGTTGCCAATCCTCCCTTCTCCAATAAAGCCTGGAGCAATGGCTTTGACCCAGAGCATGATCTTTATCAACGCTTTGCGCTTGGCGTTCCCCCTTTAAAAAATGGGGATTATGCTTTTCTGCTGCATATCATCTGTTCGCTCAAGAGTACCGGCAAGGGTGCGGTGATTCTACCTCATGGCGTCCTCTTCCGGGGCAACAGCGAGGCCGAGATTCGCCAGAAGATCATTCGCCGGGGCTATATCAAGGGCATTATCGGCCTGCCTCCCAACCTGTTCTATGGTACTGGCATTCCTGCTTGCATTATCGTTCTCGACAAGGAGAACGCTACCAGTCGCACCGGTATTTTTATGATCGATGCCAGCAAGGGCTTTATGAAGGATGGGAACAAGAATCGCCTGCGCCACCAGGACATTCACAAGATCGTCGATGCCTTCACGCGCCAGCTTGAGCTACCCCGATACTCGCGCATGGTGAGCATATCCGAGATCGAGGCCAACGATTATAACCTCAATATCCCACGCTACATCGATAGCACGGAGCCTGAAGATTTGCACGATATCACAGCCCATCTGTTGGGCGGCATTCCAGAACATGATATCGAGGCACTGTCTGACTACTGGCAGGTCTTTCCGACGCTCAAACAGCGGCTCTTTGCGAGCGGGCCGCGTGCTAGCTATAGCGAACTGTGCGTGGATAGCTCTCAGATTAAGCCGACGATTTTCTCGCATCCCGAATTTGTGGCGTACACGCAGACCGTGACCTCATTGTTTGAGCAATGGAAGGCCTGTAATACGCCTGCACTCAAGCAACTGGGTGTGGGGAGCCGTCCCAAAGCGTTGATTGAGCAGCTTTCCGAGGATATTTTGCGGGTATTTGCCGTGGCGCAACTGATCGATAAGTACGATGTCTACCAGCATTTGATGAGCTACTGGTCCGATGTAATGCAGGACGATGTGTATATGATCGCTCAGGATGGCTGGCAGGCCAACGAGGATCTCATCCCCAGGCAATTGATTGTCAAGCGCTATTTCGCCGCCGAGCAGCAACACATTGAGCAACTGGAAGCAGCGAAAGACGAAATCACGCGCAGGTTGGAAGAACTGAAAGAGGAGCATAGCGGCGAGGATGGTCTGCTTGAAGAGGCGAAAACCGAGAAGGGCACTATCACAAAAAATAGCATCAATGCCCGGTTGAGAGATATTATGACCGATCCTGAAGCAATGGACGAGCGCATGATGCTGAATACATGTCTCGATCTGATCAATCAGGAGGCCGAAGCGAGCAAGAAGGTCCGAACGGCGCAAAAAGCTTTAGATGCGAAAGTTGATGCAAAATATAAAGTATTGAGTGAGGACGAGATAAAGACGCTGGTAGTTGATGATAAATGGTTGGCGTCCCTCTCAGCCGATGTGCAAACCGAACTGAACCGTGTATCACAGGCGCTAACCGGTCGCATTAAAGAGTTGGCGGAGCGATATGAGACGCCGCTGCCAAAGCTGTCGGAAGAAGTTGAAGTTTTGAGCGAGAAGGTACACCAGCATTTGCAAAGGATGGGATTTGCATGGTCATAATGGCAGAAGAGAAAGAATGCAATGATGCGCAACGATCCTGGAAAGATGTTTCTATTAAGGATGTTTGCGAATCAATTACTGACTGCGTAAACAAGACAGCCCCAACCGTAGACTATCAAACTTCATATATAATGATCCGTACCAACAATGTAAGGGATGGGGATATTGATCTTTCTGACGTTAAATATGTAACTAGAGATGTATTCGAGATCTGGACAAGACGAATGACACCTAAAAAAGGAGACGTTATTCTTACGAGAGAAGCTCCTTTAGGTGAAGTTGGTATGATCAAGACTGATGATTATATTTTTTTAGGCCAGCGTCTCATGCAATATAGGGCCAATCCGTGTTACCTGGACAACAGATTTCTACTTTATGCATTTCAAGATCGTGTTCTTCAAGAACAGATCAGATTGTTAGGCAGTGGAGCAACTGTTGAACACATGAGGGTTCCTGATGCAGAAAAACTTATAATCCGTCTTCCTCCCCTTCCCGAACAACACGCCATCGCCACTGCCCTCAGCGACATAGATGCCCTGATCACATCGCTCGACAAACTCATTGCCAAGAAGCGCGATATCAAGCAGGCCACTATGCAGCAGTTGCTCACGGGGAAGATTCGGTTGCCGGGGTTTAGTGGTCATGGAAGCGCAAAATTAGGGGACTTTTTTGAGTTAAACCCCAGCAGAACACGTCTTAAAGATTCTGATTTAGTCACCTTTATTGGTATGGAGGATGTTTCCGAGAGCGGCAGCATTATTAATCAGAGCATTCTACCTTTGTCATCAGTTAAAAAGGGCCTTACATTCTTTGAGCGCGATGATATCCTTGTTGCCAAAATCACGCCCTGTTTTGAAAACGGCAAAGGTGCATGCTTAGATACCCTGAAAACAAAAGTGGGATTTGGTAGTACGGAATTCCATGTTTTGAGGGCAAAAAAGAACGCTAATCCTAGATATGTGTTTTACCAAACACAAACTGCTGAATTTAGGAAACGTCTAGAAACGGAAATGATTGGCACTGCAGGTCAAAAAAGAGTGCCAGCACAGGCAATCATTAATTATCCGTTGCCTGTGCTTCATTTAAAAGACGAGCAAACCGCCATTGCCACAGTCCTATCCGACATGGACGCCGAAATCACCGCATTAGAACAAAAGCGCGATAAGACTCGCGCCTTGAAGCATGGAATGATGCAGGAACTACTCACAGGGAAGATGAGGTTATTATGAGCATAGTTGGACAGATCGAACGCATTACGCAAAATCGAGTCGTCAAGCTATTCCGCGATCAACTGCACTATACCTACCTCGGCAACAAAGAAAAACTTCTCAACAACCGCAACATCGAAGAAGCCTTGCTGCTGGCCTTCCTCAAAAAGCAGGGCTACAGCAACGACCTGATCAACCGCGCCACCTACGAATTTATGCGTATCGCAAGCGATCAGAACCGAAGCCTCTACGACATCAATAAAGATGTCTATGAACTCCTGCGCTATGGTGTCAAAATCAAACTGGGGGCAGGTGATAAAACTGAGACCGTCTGGTTGATCGACTGGAAAAAACGCACAAACAACGACTTCTACATCGCCGAAGAGGTCACGGTACGGGGTCCAAATGACAAGCGGCCCGATATCGTACTCTACGTCAACGGCATTGCGCTTGGCGTGCTGGAATTGAAGCGAGCAATCGTAGGTGTGGCCGAGGGCATTCGCCAGAATCTAGACAATCAGGACGCGGATTATATCCAGCGTTTCTTTACCACAGTTCAGTTAGTCATGGCTGGCAACGATACCGAGGGCCTCTATTATGGCACCACTGGCACCCCGGAGAAGCAATATGACTTCTGGAAAGAGGAGAGTACCATTGCGAACGTGCTGGATCGGCACCTGACCCAACTCTGCTCGAAAGAGCGTTTGTTAGAGATCATCCACGATTTTGTTATCTTCGATCATGGCATCAAAAAGGTGTGTCGTCCACATCAATACTTCGGTGTGAGAGCAGCCCAGCAGCGCATCAAAAGTCGAGAGGGCGGCATCATCTGGCACTCGCAGGGCAGCGGCAAAAGCCTGACGATGGTCTGGCTGGCAAAATGGATTCGCGAAAACGTCACCAATGCTCGCGTCCTGATCATCACCGACCGCACCGAGTTGGACGAACAGATCGAAAAGATCTTCCTGGGCGTCGAAGAGAAAATCGTGCGCACAAAGAGCGGGAAAGACCTTGTCAACAAACTCGGCGCAACCTCTCCCTGGCTCATCTGCTCGCTCATTCACAAATTTGGCAGAAAGGCAGGCAAAAACGGTACCGCAGAAGAAGGAGATGTGGACGCCTTTATCGCAGATGTGAAAAGCAATCTCCCGCCCGACTTCAAAGCGCAGGGCGATATCTACGTCTTTGTGGATGAATGTCATCGCACGCAATCGGGCAAACTGCGCGAAGCCATGAAAGATATCGTCCTGCCTCACGCCATGTATATCGGCTTTACTGGCACTCCTCTACTGAAGACTGACAAGCAGACCAGTACTGATATCTTCGGAACATACATACATGAGTACCGATTCGATGATGCCGTAAGGGATAAAGTCGTGCTGGATCTGTGCTACGAGGCTCGCGACATCAACCAGTATATCGGCTCGCAGGAGAGGATTGACCGCTGGTTTGATATCAAAACTAGAGGATTAACCGATGCAGCACGCGCCCGCCTCAAGCAGAAATGGGGCACCATGCAAAAGGTGCTTAGTTCAGAGGCGCGGCTCAAGATGATCGTGGACGACATCTTGCACGATATGGACGAAAAGCCACGTCTGATGAGTGGGCGCGGCAATGCCTTGCTGGTCGTAGATAGCATCTATCAGGCGTGTAAAATCTACGAACTATTCATTAACGAAGGCTTCAACGAATGCGCCATTGTCACCTCGTATAAGCCCTCAAAAAAAGAGATTAAGGGCGAACGTACTGGCGAGGGGCGCACCGAGAAACAGCGGCAGTACGACATCTACATAAAAATGCTGAATGGTAAAACGCCCGAAGACTTTGAGAAAGAGGTCAAGCAGAAGTTTGTCGAGCAGCCGGGGCAGATGCGGCTCCTGATCGTCGTGGACAAGTTGCTAACCGGCTTCGACGCACCATCGGCCACCTATCTCTATATTGACAAGCAGATGCATAATCATGGGCTGTTTCAGGCCATCTGTCGCGTGAACCGTCTGGATGGTGAAGACAAAGACTACGGCTATATCGTCGATTATCAGAACCTCTTCAAAAGCCTTGAAGGCTCAATCCGCGATTACACTTCGGAAGCGCTGAGTGGCTACGATAAAAAAGATGTCGATGGGCTGCTGAAAGACCGCATTGCCAAAGGCCGCGAACAACTGGAAAATGCACGTGAACAGATCAAAGCGCTCTGTGAGCCGGTTGATCTGCCCCGCGCTACAGAGGACTATTTGCGCTACTTCTGTACCAGCGACACGACCAACGGTGACGAACTCAAAGACAACGAGCCGAAACGTGCAGCCCTTTACAAACTCACAGTTGCTCTGATTCGTGCCTACAGTAACCTCGCCAATGATATGCCTGAAGCTGGCTATAGTGAGCAGGAAAGCCAGAAGATCAAGGATGAGGTGGTTTATTATACGAATGTTCGAACTGAAGTCAAGAGAGCCAGTGGTGACTTTCCTGATCTCAAGCTCTATGAGCCAGCGATGCGCCACTTGATCGACACCTACATTCGAGCCGACGAGAGCCAGAAAATCTCAGACTTTGATGATATCTCTCTGGTCCAGCTTATTGTAGAACGGGGCGTAGAAGGTCTGGAAGACTTGCCACCTGGAATAAAAAGTAATCAGGGGGCAATGGCTGAAACAATTGAGAATAACCTGCGTCGGGTCATCATCGATGAGACGCCAACGAACCCTATGTACTACGAAAAAATGTCGGAGGTACTTGACACTCTAACCCAGGAGCGGAGGCAGAAGGCAAAGGATTATCAACAATACCTGAAAGAGATCATCGAACTGACCCGACTGGTGTACAATCCTGCTGGTGCGGGCAGCTATCCACCATCGCTGAATACACGTGCTAAGCGAGCGCTGTATACTAATCTAGGGAACGATGAAAAGCTAGCGCTGGCTGTGGATGCTATAATACGTCAAAACAAAAGGGATGGCTGGAAAGGCAGCATTGTGAAGGAAAAGGAAGTCCTCTATGCGATCCAGGATCTTCTGCAAGATGATGACCTGGGGAAGCGGATCTTTGATCTAGCAAAGAATCAGGATGAGTACTGAGGAAAAACACCAGATCACGGTAAATGGCCTTGTCGTTGATGTCGTGCGTAAAAACATTAAAAACCTGCACCTTGCCGTCTATCCACCAGCCGGGCGAATACGCGTGGCGGCACCGCTAAGGGTCAACGATGAGGCCGTGCGCCTCTTTACGATTTCCAGACTGGCCTGGATCAAGCGTCAACAGGAGAAATTTCAGGATCAGGAGCGGCAGTCGGAGCGAGAGTATATTTCCGGTGAGAGCCATTACTATCAAGGCCATCGTTATCTGCTCAATGTTGTGTATCGTGAAGGCACGCCCTCCGTAACTATTCGCAACAACAAAATTCTGGATATTTTTGTGCGGCCCGGTAGTAATACGCATGATCGTGAACGCGTCCTGACCAACTGGTATCGTCGTCGGCTCAAAGAGGAGATAACTCCCCTCATTGCTAAATGGGAAGCTATCATCGGCGTGCAGGTGGCTGAATGGGGCGTAAAGAAGATGAAAACAAAATGGGGTACGTGCAATATTGAGGCGGGCCGTATCTGGTTGAATTTAGAGCTGATTAAGAAGCCGGTTCACTGTTTAGAGTACATTATTGTACATGAAATGGTCCATTTGCTTGAACGTCATCATAACGAGCGGTTTATGATGTATATGAATCGTTTCATGCCTTTGTGGCAACACTATCGCGAGGAACTCAATCGAGCGCCCCTGGGGTACGAAACCTGGGAATACTAAAAGATTTATACAAAATAGTATGGATGCAAGAGACATTTTGTAAAAGATAGCACGAAGTTACTTTTCGTATGTTTCCATAAGTAAACAGATCTGCTCTTGAGTAAGCTTTTCTGATGACCCCAAAAGCTCGAGCGCATATCCGCTCATGGTTAGCGCTATTTCCAATTCCTCGATGGTACTCCTCAGATCGCGCACTACGCGTACACTATCTGGTTGCTCGAAGAAGATACTATCGGGGTTTGGCACTGGTATGCCACTCCAACGACAGAATTGTTCATAGACTAATTCATCTGCTTCATAGACCAGAACGCGCAAGATATAGCGTTGTCGGAGATCACTCGTATTCCCTAGATAGCGAAGAGGGCCAGGGTGGAGATGTTCGCGTTCCACTGCCAAGTCATAGAGTTCTGGATGGTCTGCATACACCCCTTGCGAAGCTCATCCTAGATCTCCAGCATAGTAAGACCCTGCTCCTTATGAGTGATCATTGTCGAGGTCCGTTTATTACAAGCGAGCAATAACGGGATATCGCCTAGCATATTTTATAGGTTAATTATCGGGCAGATCCCTGCCAGTGCAGAAGATTGTAACATAAAACCTGAGAACGTCCGCACTGCAAGTCAATAAGGCATATCTAGCAAGCAGTTTTGTATAGCTCTACGAGCAACATACCTTTTCTACATTGCTCGTAGAGTCATATCACGATAGTGAAGGCATTTTTTGTTTATTGACGTTTATTCTATTCTAGAGTTACAATAGATGTCATATAAAAATCTAGGAGCTTGATATCTTCCTCGCTAGCCAGAACATTGGAAATCTTGTTCGGGCCAGCGCAGGCCATCTCAGCAACGCTCCTTTCTCAAGGAGTATTTTGCAATGTCTGAGTCTTACTCGGATCAGGAAGCCGTCGGCATGGAGAATGATGTCGGCGCGTTGTGTCCATCCTCACTGAACGCATCAATTGTAGACTCTACCAATGAGCCCAGCATTGGCGGACAATTGCCGCTGGCAGGATCGATCGAGATGAGCACTTCCGAGGCTTTTTTGAGCGACGTTGCTGGCTTCCCCAAATGGATCAAGCCAGGGCTCAGCGTCAAGGCTGGCCGAGATCCACTAGGCTTGCAAACAATCACGATCGACCGAATCATGCCGCAGCTACTGCCCGGCATACTTGCACTTTCACAGCGAGCAAGGTACTTTTCGTTCTATCCGTTTCTCCTCTCCGAGTATCAGGCACACAAGCTCCCTCCAACTAATAATGAGCTCTCAACTTTCATCAAGGCACGAGAGTACGAGTATGGGCTTGCCGTCCAACTCTGTTCAAAGGGATGTGGTTCTCGCTGGTCAGCGGTCGTCGGTAAAAACCGCGTTGACCCAGTCGTAAAAAGCGGTACAGATCCCCTTCCTCGCGGCGAGTCAGTCCAAAGCTTCCTCGGCGGCTATGGTCTCTACTACCGCAGCCCTTTAATCGATCTCCAAGTTGTGGCTCCCCTTGGCACACAACTCGCCGCCACTCCTACGCATGTCGATGTGCTTCGTCAGGAAGAATGGATCACTGCACTGGCTGGGCACTTTGGTAATGCGATCCGCGACACTGCCTACTACAAGCAATACTTCTGGGGTACGAGTCCGATACCGGTGGCTGTGCTCCGCGAATACGCCGAGACGGCATGCCTCTGTCGGTTGTCAGAGTTTCCAGCAGAGCAGGAGGCCATTCGGAATACTCTGTTTACCACGCGAGCCGAGTGGATCAGGGATGCGGTGCAACAACGTCGACGGAGCTTTGCATTGTTCCTGAGTGTACTGGCGGGGTCACCTGCCGCTAGTCAGAATGAAGGGGTGTTTCGGCAAGCTGTCATCGAACATGCCCGGCCACGTCTCTCCGACAACACACCAGAAGGCGACGCCTCGTCCCGTTGGGCCGCCCTGATCATGAAGGAGTATATGCAAGAGGCCCTTTCGTGCATATGGACCGAAGTCTGTCGTACTGGGTTTGCAGTTCAAGGCCCCAATGGCCTCACACGAGAAGAGGTGCAGACCCTGCTCCAAAATCTTATTTTGACGGCAGATGACATCAATATCTGGGATGAGCCAATTCAGGTTGTACCGGACTTACCGTCATTGAATTTTCGAGATGCAGTTGCTATAGCAACAAGAACACGCAACCTGGAGGACCTTCGTTCCTGGGCTGCCGAACAGCAGACGGCAATAGCAGGCCTCGTGCTTCTCTTCGCAACGTTTGATCGCTTTCCCGATCCTGCAGTTATATCGGCTGGCTGGACACATATCGCACGGCAGAGATCCGATAATCAGCCAGGGCTTCTCGCTCTATGGCGCCTCTTGCAGGATCACGTCCAAGCTGGAGAGACGCTTGCTACAACGCTTGCATGGCTAACAAACAACTATATTATACAAGCTCACGAGCGTATTGCCTATTTCAAGCTTCCTGAGTTCACCTTCCGCTTCCGATGGGAAAATGGACTGCTGCGTTTCTATGACAACGGACTGGAGCGCTTCGAACTCGCCAATATCCGCCGCAGTGCTGTCGCTCAAATCAGCAAGGACCTCGGATTCTGGGTAGCCAACGGAGATCAGTCTGTACTTACATCGCTAGGCGAGACCTTCATCCAGGAGGTGTTCGGATGAGGATTACACCAGCCGAGTTCTTTGTACCTCGATGGACCTGTTTCTGGGCGACGTCCTATCAGTTTGAGCCATCACTCTTCGAGCAGTTCTTGTTCCGCCGTCTCGGCGACTCGCCACTTAATGTCACGCTGCTTCTCGACGCCGATAAACTTACCGAGACTTGGACGGCAATGACTGATGGTGAGCAATGGAGGCTACAGCGTGTGGGACGCGATTATATTGTTCGCGGAGTAAAGCTGGGTACTGGTAGCTTCCACGCTAAGACGTATTTCTTCGGCAACGTCCGTGACGGTCTCCTTTTAGTGGGGTCTGGGAACTTGACCCTCCAAGGATTGGAACAAGGTCACGAAGTCTTTTCATCCTTCTCCTCTACAAACAACCAGGACCTGGCGGTGATTCGATCATGGCGCGACTGGATGCAAGAACTCGTCGAAGAATTGGACGATGACGATGTCCATCGACGTTGGTGGGATCTTCGCTCGAAGACACGGTGGCTTGCAGGGTCTGGCAGCCGATCGATCTTCGTAAGCAATGCTCATACCAGCATTTTCTCGCAGCTTCGGGCCGATTTGCCTTCTTCTGTGGACGAAGTGCATGCCCTTGCTCCGTTCATGGATCAGCACGCTGCCACTCTTGAGGAACTGGTCAAGGTAACACACCCTCGGCAGCTCCATCTGTACGTCTGCCACAAACTTAGCGTCGATGGTCCTACGCTAGCGCAAGTCCTTCAGCGCCTCAACTGCGATGTAAAGCTCTGGTGCTTTGAGCCTGACCACTTCGTCCATGCGAAGTTAATAGGCATCGTCTGGGGCGACCATGGCCGCTTACTGTCCGGCTCCGCAAATCTGTCTCGTGCGGCAATGACTGTAAGCCGCGCTGCAGAACCCTGGGCCAATGTCGAGGCGGGCGTGATTGTGTCCGCCTCTGCCGACGCAGTTCGGTCAGCATTCTGTCCTCCGGGTCTATTGCTGCACTCGCTCTCACTCGACAGCGTCAAGACCCTTTCGTACCAGCAACCTATCAAGGCCACCTTCCACCGCTATTTCATCCGATTCGCTCGACGGCTCCCTGACGGTCGGATCGAGGTGGTCGTTCAGCCCACCCTGTCTCCTGAAACTCGGGTGCTGCTGACTGATGGATCAACCAAAGTACTCTTGACCAGCGAACAGACTACAGAGCCCTTTCAAGTTGGTGATGGAGCCGTCCTATTATGGCTTGAGGACGAAACCTGCTCTCAGATCTCCAATGTGGTAGCGCTTGACGATCCGCAATCCCTTGCAGCGTGGTTGCAGGAGCGGAACCAGACGATGGATAAGCCAAGGGAACTCGAGGTCACTGATATGGAAACTCCAATCGGAGCTATACTGCAGCGTCTCCATCAGGCATGCATCTTCGACGTTGATGAGACTGCCGCTGTCAGCAACGCCCAACTAGCCCTCGATTCCAGTGACGGCGAGGAGGCCGATCCCGCATTCTGGGATCGGCTAGTCCAGGAAGAACTGACCCTCGATCGGCGCATCACGACCTATCAACAATTCGCTGTCGGTCAGCTCGTTCACGAAGACGAGATCCTTCTCCTCCTCCGCGAAATGTTGGATCGCACCCCCGCTCATCGTCTGCCCTCCAGAGCCTCAGAGGATCAGCAGGAGAGCATCCAGAAACAGAACTCAGGCAAGCCCTGGACTCCAACTCAACGTCTGCGTGTCCGACTCTTCCACGTTCTCGAACGATGGGCGCGAGCCATGAATGATCCACGCCTCCGTTGGGTCAACCCCCTTGCTCCCGTGCGCAACTACGCGGCACTGCTTCAGGCCATCGCCGAATGTTGGGAGAATGCATACCTCCCCGATCCAAAGCTACTTGCCGTGCTCCAAACTCTTTTCGAGAGCTTCATTACTGGAAAAGACGCAACAGGCTATCTGCTCTCAATCGACCAGTTGGACCGTGATGCAGCACTGGCTCGCCTGCCGGACGACGCTCGAAGTCTCGCTTCTGCTCTCGTCTATATAGCACTGAGGCCACACTCAAATTGGCAGAGCTACGTCTTCAATTGGCAGATCTTTCTGATACCAGGAATCGAGTTAGGAGTCTTTCAAGCTGCTCCTGGCTGCAGTACAGTCATCGAAAGACTGATGGGTATCCAGGTCTCTACCACTGCGATCGAGGACCGACTCCTTGAACTGGCTGATTATATGGACGACACTCACTGGTGTGCCAGAGTCCAGAAGGAGCTTGGGCTTGACTCTATCGCCTTCCGGCCAGATGCCTTCTCACAGGAATTCAAGCTTGGACTGGTCGTGCAGGGCATTTCCGACCCGCTTCTAGATCCTCGCTTGGTGGTCCTGGTCAGACGCACCTTTCAATACAAGCAGATCTCCAGGTTCGTTATTACTGCATATAACTGGCATCTCAGTATCAGAGATGGAGAGTTGGTGAGTGTACGCTTGTCAACTGGTGCCATTCTCAGATCGACGAGAAAGATCACAACATCATATCTCATCTCTCTAGAGCAACAGCACCTCGGACTCGGCAACATCTTTGCGGGCAGTCAGGAGGCTGTCTCCTAAAGCGGCTTCGCCTAATAGGGGGCACGAGGAGGGGAAGTTACATACTCGTCCCAAACGAACTTAAGAGAGTTCCATTTGAACGCCATAAATATTGATAGAAAACAGAACAGATGACAATTCAAAGCCCTACAAGTGATGTGCCATATAGGAAATGACCGGGAAGGAGAAAGCATGCCTTCACCACTCGACGACGAAATTCGCGGCGATTGGAATAATCTGAAAGGGACAGAGTATCACCTCATATATGTCCTTTGGCTGCTGCTCTGTCGAAATGTTAGATCCGTAGCCTTCTATCGAGGTAATGATCTTCTCGCCAATCTAACAACACCGCCAGCACCAGAAGAGACGAGCATACTTATGCCAGCAGTTCGTGTGCAAGACCCAGAAGAAGACGAATGGATTCAACTCAAGGCTACCCGTGATCCATGGACGGCTACTGCTCTCCTTGATGAGAATCTGCTTCTCAATTTCATACTGAATGCACTATCTTCAGAGACTGGTGGCAGGGCTTGGAGAACTCGCCTAGTTACCCAGGGAGAAGTTAGAAAAGAGGCCATTGAAAGGTTCGCCGATGACCCTGAAACTCATTCAGAACTCAACTCCAAGCTCAAGGTGATTCTTGATAATGCTCAGAAACGTTTACAACAAGAGGGATGGCAACAGGTTGATCAACCACGACTTCAGCTTATTGCATTGAACATATTAGGGCAATTAGCCCAGGAAGAACCGTTATCTCTACGCCAACTGAAAGCCGAGGTCGATCTCCAACTCGCCTATCGATACCTCGTTCCTAAAGTTGTCCAACAGGCTGGAAATAATCTATTGGGAGCCCTCCTTCGCGATTCTGCTGGAGGTCCAACCGTTGCCCGCATCTACGATAACGCTTGGCTCGATGAGGTAGCAGGAATGCCCCTCAAGCCACTTTTGCCTTTCGATTCGGACCCGGCTAGTGCTTGCGATCAAGCAGTGCAAGCAGTATATGACTCACCTGGTTTTCAATGGGAAGCGAGACGCTGCGCACCCCGTACCCGCGTTACAAACGAGCTCCAATATTTTTTACAAGCGCCAGAAATTGTATTTGTGATGCTTGGGATGAGCGGCATTGGGAAATCGTGGATCATAGCTGACTGGACAGGACGCGTGCTACTAGGACGTGCGCGTTTGTTGATCCCTGGGTCAGATCTTGATCATGTTGACCAGAGAATACTCAGCCGCCTGATTGCGCAACACTTGCGCATCTTCACCTCGGCTCCCATTTCCGATGAGGATCTCCTGGCAAAATTACGAGCGTTTGCGCGCCTCGAGGGTAAGGGTCCCCTTGTGTTGGTAATCGACGATCTCCAGCCCACTGGAGATATTTCTGTCTTCCGCCGCGATCTAGGGAAAATGGTCGAACAATGTCGTGATGCCGGAATTAAACTTATTCTGACGGCACAAACACATATCTGGGAGTTTTATCGATTAGGTCAGAAGATTCTCTCGAGTGACATTTACCAAATGGATCCAGAAGTTCCTCAAGAAGGCGAGGAGGGCAAGATTCGCGTACAACTGCAGAGTCCTTGTAGCCTTATCCTGCCGGATTTTACTACTGAAGAGCAGGAGATAGCACTTCTTCAGCGACTGACACCCGAAGAAGGCCGCTGCTTGAGCCACTTTTTCCGTTCTCCTGCCTTTGCTCCGCTCCGCCGCCCCTACCTGCTGGAACGGTATCTAGAACAATACAGGGAAAACCCTCGGCAACAGGAAGGAGCTCCTGCTCCAGTCAATATCGATGCTCTACTTGATTCGCGTCTCGAGGCATTACTTCTGCATGTTGCTACTCTGCTCAATGTTGATGAGCATGATGTGGCAGATGCGTTCCATACATTGCACCAGCAGATCTGGATGGCTCGTCCTAATGGTCTATCAAATGCAGACGCCATCGCCCAACTGGAACTTTTTTTGAGGAATCGCAGCAATCAAGCCCTGGATGCACTTAGACAGGTAGGCATTTTGACAACAAGAGGACGAATACGCTTTGCAGACACACCACTTGCTGAGCGTGTGTTCGCCCGAACCCTCAGTGAAAACTACCTGGCCGGAAATGATGATGTGAAGGATAACATCATTCAGCAACTACGCCCGGAAGAAGATGCAGGAGTCGTGAGCGCTTTACTTCGCAGCTTGGCTCACGCAAACCCAGTATCACCCGCTGAAGCGCTACTCAGGCGTGATCCACTGTGGGTGGTGCCGGTTGCTGAGGGTCTAGCGCAATGCTCTTCTCAGGATTATCGTGTGTTGGCTTTTCTCACAACGCTTACTCGTCGTGAAGAGGATGCATTTGGGGTTGTAAGCTGTGCCGCCCTGGGTCAGCTTGCAGCACAGAAAGCTACCCAGAAGAAAGGTATAATGTGCATGCAACGGGCCTTCAAATGGGTTGCGCAGCTCTATGTGAGCGAACGACGTAAAAATCGGCTTAACGGTAGTCATGCACTTGGTTTCACACTTGACTTCGCACCTGAGCATGTGGAGGCTGTAATGCGTTTCTGTGTGTCACAGATATCGCATTTGGTTCATGTAGACAAAGAACAGCGCGATGAGCGACTCCATGATGCATTTATGCCTCTTTTGAGTATCAATCACACGACGGCAGCAGAAGTAGGGAAGCGTCTATTGAGTCGCTACTCATTCCTATTAACAAATGTCGCTCATCTTCCCAGCAGGCGATCCCTGCGAGAGATTGATGAGGTTCGAGGGCGCATTGCACTTTTTGAACATGGTGAGTTAGAGAGTATCCTTTCCGATCTCCACTCACAAGAGGTAAATACCCGGGGGCGCGCTGCTACAGCACTCCGTAGCATCATGTTTGAGCAACCTGAGCGCATTCTGGATGAGGTTTGCGATGCGATCAGAAATGAGAGCGATCAGCATGTGACGAACCAATTGCTCTGGGCAACCTACAGACTCTTAGAGATTGCCCCAGATAAGCTCCTAGACGCACTTATTGGCTCCCCAGCGCTTGATTGGTCTATACCTTCGCTGTCGACTGGATCAGTGTTAGCATGTTTGTCGAATCTCGCGCAACTACTTCCTACGCGGGTTGCTCCGCTCCTACCAGAGAGGCTGAAACCCTATGATGCACGACTACGCGCCTGGCTGAGCGAAGGACTTGCTTTTACCTGGTGGACGTGTGCTCAGTATTCCTCCCAGGCACAGGAACAACTTACACACCTTGCTGTACCAGATATAGCGGACGTCCCCACAGATTACAGGCTCTTTGCCTTCCGTGGGGCCATTATTGCGCAATTAGGCCTTACATGTCTGGGTCTTGCGTCACCTAAGGAACTGCAAGGCCTCCAAACCCCCTATCCCGAGACAGAAATGCAGTTTTTCTTCGTGAACACCACCAGCTTTGTACGCAACCACGCCTCTACCCTTCTCAGACAGTCAAGCGCAGATCATTTGCTCAACCTCCTGCTACGTTGCCTTATCGAAGAAAGCCAAACTCTTGTACACCCGTTGCAAAAAACGCTTTTCCGAGCACACAATGTATGCACTCACCTCTGCATGGAAATGTTGATCTGGCTTGCAGCAGCACATTCCGATCCTATCTCACTGCTGCGCAGATTACCGAGGAACTGGAGGCTGGTGTATGCCATGCGCCGGTTGCTAGATGCCGGGCGAAGAGAGGCCAGTATACTCAGTTTTGCCCGCGAACTGTGTAATGTTTCGGTGGTTGGAAGCGATGTACAAGAGCTAGGAGAACGCGAACAGTTGCTTGCTCAACTAGTCAGTCTCTCTGAAGCGCCTGCCATTGCATTACAGGAATTACAAGCATCTCTTCCAGCATCACCGTTTACAGCAGACCACCGAGCTGAGGCCTTCACCCGACTTGCTGAGGCGAATCTTGAGAATATGCTAGACTTGCTTAGTCAGAGCCTTGAAAGCGAAGACAACCTGGCAGCGTTGTATCAATGGAGTCAGAAAGCACGTTCATGGCAAGGTCTGTTAATCGCGAGAGTTTATGAACGTATGTTTGATGAGCGTCCAATACGCCGTATCGAAGCATATGAACTCTGTGAGCAGATGCTGACAGCGATACATGCGCTCCCCAGATCCGAACTCCAGCAGCAATACATTCTAGTCTATAGCATGATCGCTCAGTGGCTAAAAGAGAAGTTACCCCTCAAGCCTGAAATTTCTCCATTAAGCACTGGAGATGCAATGATCAGTCGCTCTCACATCTTTGCGCTGGAGTTGCTCCAGCAGAATTTTCCTCAATCGATAGGTGAACAGGAGCTGGAAAATAGGCTTCTTGATATGCTAGCTACTGGATATAACAGAGGATGGCGGGAGAAAACAGGGGTAGCATTGAAGGAAGAGACTGTTTCTATTGGCACATCGCATGACCTGGCTTACGTGTTTCCTGCCGTGCGTCTGGCTCTTATTGCCATAAAAGCAGTGACAAACACAGGCTTGGCGAGGGACCTTGCAGCGCAATTCCTCGAACAGAGAGCCTCAGTGAGAGCAATCATTGCTGAACATCATTGGCACTTAGACACAAACGATCAGGAGATACTACAAGCCACCCTTGCCGCCTTTGAGCAAGTGGGTTATATGGCAAGAAGAGACGAGCGGGTACGACTAAATCGTGGATATCTTTTGATAAAGCTCGACCGTCTAACCGAGGCAGAAGAAGAGTTAAATCAGTGCTTGACAATGCCATCCTGCAAAGGCCTGACACAGGCATCCGCATTCTACGATCTTGCTTGTATCTACGCCCTGACGAACCGAGAAGAATTGTGTCGTACGACGTTGCCAAGGGCGATTAAAATTTGGCCTCAGTTTCGAGAGGAAATGGCAAAGGATCCAGACTTTGTTACAGTATGCGATTCTCCATGGTTTCAGGCATTACATAATGATGGGATCTAATGACCTTCAAAGGTATCGCGAATACTGTTATTGTTTGTCACAACTATGAGCTAGCTAATGCGCTAAAACAATAATAGCCTGTTCAGGTTCTTGGCAATGAATATGTTAAAAACCATTGTATGCGAAGTTTATGACCGGACTGCATTGATAAGAAAGAAATCCTGTAATGCTACATATTATTGCTGATGAGCCAGGGAATAGAGTATCATAAAAAAACCAATGAGCACAATATTGCTCAAAGTGTTCTCATTTTCATTTATAATTATTGAACGATTAAGAATAGAAAGATATCATGAAGACTTACAGTATTCATCTTACTCACCCCAGTACACACTCAATTGACCAGGCTGTCACCCAGGCATGCGAATATGTAAAAAAGAAGCAAGATGCGACAAATAACCAGATTCATTCACTAGAATACCTAGCGTGGCTATTTTTCCTCAAGTGTCTGGAACACCAGGAGCAGCGAGCAGAACCAGTCAAACGAAAAGCAGAAGCTCCCCTCGCATTATTCAAAGATACACAGTACACCTGGTCTGCGTGGATAGAAAACGTATCCAAAGCAGAGACTCAGGAGCAAGTGGCATATTTTCTGTATCAGGAACTATTTCCTCTAATACAGACAAGTTTTGAGATCGATACAAAGTATATGCATATATATCCTGACTTTACAGTCTTCAAACAACTGCTAGCAGTAGTCGACAGCGTTGACCTAGTACAAAACATTGAAAAAGATACTACTGCCTACCTCTATAGTAAGCTCTTAGACATCCTCGCAAAGGGTAGCAAAACTAAAAGTTACAAGCAGACAGGCATATTTTCTACACCTTTACCACTGGTACGCTTTATGGTAAAACTTGCCAGTCCTCAACAGGATGAAATCATCTACGATCCTGCTTGCGGCGCAGGGAATCTTCTAATTGCGGCACATAAATATATACATGATATCGATCCGAGACAACCAGTTGCAAGTGTGTTTCAGGGGAGTGAAGTTCATCCATCGGTCCTGCAACTCTGTAAAATGAACCTATCCTTGCACAATGTTGACTGTTCAAAGATCCGTGAACGAGACATAACGCGTCCTATTACTATTTCTGATCTTTTTACTTATCCTGATCTTTATGAAGATGATTATCAGAAAACAGAGAAGAAGAAGTTAGTTATTCTCACTCATCCCCCATTTGATGTATTAGATCGACAGCAAATACAGGAAAAGACTACAAGGAAAGGATCATCCTCAAAGGACTATGATAACCAATTTCTGGAACATTGTATGGATAAACTAGTGGATATCGGGGATAAGTGCGTCATTGTCGTTTCACAAAATATATTGCTGAATAGGAGCACTAGAGATATAGAAGTTAGAGAGAAGTTGGTCAATAACTTCAATCTACGGATGGTTGTCCAACTACCACCAGAAACCTTTGATCCATTTACGCACTATCCCACTTACCTTCTTTTTTTTCAAAAAAGTGGAAGGTCTGACAAGATTCTGTACTGCAAAATGCAGCAACAAAAAGAAACATCTAAGAAAAAACGACAAATCAGAGATGAAGAGTTTGATCAATTACTGACAGTCTGGCAGAAGTGGATTCAGTCTCCTACGGATGATCTTCTACAGAAAGGGCAGGAAATGTATATACAGATAAAGGACAGCAACGAATTGCGCAAACCAGATTTCAAATACATACTCACGATTGACGTTGCGCAGCAAGAAGAGAATGAAGCAAGGGATCTGTCAAAGACGCTTGATCAGCTTTTGCAGAATTGCGCTGATTTACATAACTTGGCAATGAAATTGCGAGATGAGATAGTTGGGGAGACACAAACGCATGAAACAGGGGAATAATAATCCCAAAACATGGCAATTGCTCCCATTGAAGGAGATTCTGAATATAGAAGTGGGAGATGATCAAGCAACGAAAGATATAGCAGATGCCAAGGGAACTATTCCCTATATCCAGTCTGGCGATGTAAAGAACACTAAGGATATACGAATCAGGTTCTATACAACAAGAGATAGGATAGAAGCAAAAGGAATGAAGCCAGACCAGAAAGTGCTAACGAAAGAAAGACTCTTGCTTGCAATGGCGAGGCTTGGAACAGCGGGACGAGTAGGTATATTTAGAGAAGCAGCAATCCACAATCAAGCTACTGCAGCGCTTATTCCCATCATTCCAATTGACATTGATTTTTTATTTTATTATTTTCGCTATCGACAACCTCTCGTTGCACAGGAAGTTGAAAAACATGGCAAACCACGTATCACAAAGAAATACTTACAGGAAAACATTTTTATTCCTCTTCCACCAGGAGGAGTAGAAGAAGAAAAGCGTATTGTTGAACGACTCGAAGCAAGATTGAGAGAAGTACAACAAGGCTATAAGCTCATTGAAAACACACAGCGAGAGATTACAAACGCATTCAACAAGGCATTGCTGAATATATTCACTCCTGAGCAGATAGAAAAATGGCCTGGTACGCGCAGAATAGAGCTAAGAAACATGGTTGACACTATACAAGAAAGGGTAGTACAACAAAACGCACAGCTTGAAAGTTATCTTTATATTGATGAAACTCATATAACACCTGAGAGGGGACTACTCCATACGAGAAGCACTTGGCAGGCACACCAGGAGAGCATCGAGAGTTCAATAATCTTACTGGAACAGGCACAGGATGTAGTGTTGTACTACAAGTCAAACGCATTAGCACGTCTAGCAGTATTGTTAGATGTAGATCAAGCGCTTTGCAGTACAACTATGATACCCCTACGTGTCAGGAAAGACAGACAAAAAGATCTTCTGCCAGGATTTCTCCTCTGGTCTTTGCTCTCGAAGCAATTTCTAGCATATGTCACAACGAACAAACAGGGAATGATGCAAACTTCGCCATCAGTCAATAAAGTGCTTTCCTACGAACTTCCATTACCAGATATAAATATGCAGCGCGATATTGTAAAGCACCTTATGCGAGTGCAAGAGATAACACATGAGATGCAAGAGAAAGCAGACGATAGCCGAAATAAACTGACACGGGTGGAACGTGCAATCTTCCAAAAAGCATTTCAGGGAGAGTTATAGGATATGGGCACAATAGATGAAGAGATTCAGAAAATCTTGAATGAGATATGGTTGATGTTCAATCGGTCTAGTATTGTTGATAACCGCGAGATTATCGAGTATATAGCTTTGCTCCTACTTGAGATAGCGGGCAAAAAACTACTCTTATTAGCGGATTTCATTCCACGCAGACCACGTAAGCCTTACAACGGGCAAGAAGAAGAGATTAAGGAAAAATTAGTAGAGGCAAGCAGATTAGCGCAAGGGGAAGGCAATCTTTTTGATCGCTATGTTCTGTTTCATGCCTTCGACTCAGCCCAGAAGGAATCCTACCCCATCCCACGTCATATCGAGCGTTTTATGCTAAACGTTCTTGAGATCGCATCTGAGGATACTTTTGCAGATTTCACCTGTGGAAGTGGTGGCTTCCTGGTAAACAGATACGTTACAAACAACACTCATACAGGGACAAGTGTAGGTATAGATATCTCCCCTGAGTGGGTGCGCATTGCAGCAGCCAACGTCGTACTACACAACCTTTCCACAGAAACTGTTCAGCTTTACAACGGGGATGCATTTATTCTCTGTCACAGAAACTTTGCTGGAACAGAATTTGATCGTATTGCTATGGCTCCACCATTTGGCATCACCATTGATGAGAGAACAGCACGAGAAACCATGAACGTCACTAACGGACGTGCTAGCGAGCTTTTATTTACTAGCCTGGCACTCAACAAGCTAAAAGAGGGAGGCCGAGCTATTATCATGGTTCCCGAATCGCTGCTGACAGATAAAAAAAGCACTATGAAACTTAAACGTACTATTCTGGAAAAGCATACAATGCGAGCCGTGGTTTTACTGGGAGAAGGAGCTTTGTATCCTTTCAATCACAAGAATGTTGGTCTGCTCCTCTTGGAGCGTGACCGACAACAGACTGTTCATCCCTGGCTATTCAATGTTGAGAATGATGGCTATACCCGTAGGCGCAACCGCAATATCACAGCAGAGGCTGCAAGCGGGAACGATCTGGAAACGATCACAGAGGTCCTGCGGCTGCGCGAGCCCGATTTTTGGCCTATACCACGAAACGATGGCAACCCAGACACCACTCTCTTCTCTGTCTTTCCGTTGCACTCGACGGAACAACCCTCTAAGGTACATTTTGTCATCAAAGTCATGGAACAGGCAATTCTCACCTCAATCTGGCGGATTGAAGAGAATAAAGAGGGATCAGAGAATAGACACTATTTCTTTGCTAAGGCATCCATTCCAGGACAAGCTGTCCAATATATTGCCTTACCTTTAGATAAGGTCGATATACAACCAACAGATATTGAGCATGGAGAAGATGATATTGCGTGGTTAAAAACGCTCGATGAAAAACGTACAGGTGTTATACTCTTTGCCAGTAATACTCCTGGTCAGACGGTTGCAATTTTAGCTGATGGCCGCTTGCTTGGTTGTACACGGACAGTAGAGGCTATCCAGACCGGAAACTATAATATTCGCCCAGTGGATTATTTCAACGATCTTGTCCAACGGCAGGTGCTTAGTGACGCTCAATTACAGAAAACTCAACAGCCAACCTCTCAAAGGGTGCAGCCTGAAGTGGACGAGTCAGGAGTGGAAACTCGGTCAGACATAGCAGAAAGTCTAGGGGAAGAAGGATCAGCACTCGACTCACTGAATACTATTAAGCGTTTGCACAACCAGATACGGCAACGTGCTGACTATCTGCTGGGCCAATTAGAAACCAGACCTTTCGTAGACCTCCCCCCACGCGTTTGCGATCTTTCCTCACTGACGCTGCCGCATCACCTGGGTAACCAGCAAGATACCATCTGGAAAGCGATAAAACAGTTTGTCGATCCGGAAGGCCACGCTCTGTATTTTACGCAGTATCAGCTCTTACAAAAGCTGGAGGAAAAAGATGTTGTAAAGGTCCAGCATACCCTTGAGATTTTAACGCGCATGGGGGTTCTGGTACACGTTCATATCAACCATTCTGACAAAGGAGTGGTGAACTGTTATCGTTTGCCCACTGAGCATGACCAAGTGAGTTTAGGTGAGTCTCTATCTTCTAAAGAAGAGAGGATCTGATGCGGCTGCGTAAAATAAAGATTAAAGAATATCGTACCCTAAAAAATTTTACGCTTGATTGTATTGGAGGAGCAGAGGAAACAAAAGACTATACTCTGCATCTCATTGTGGGTGTAAACGGTACGGGCAAATCGACGTTGTTACGCCTGCTGGCAAGACTCTTTCTCCAGCTTAAGAACGAACAACAACGGAACCCTCCCTTTGGTTTTGTAGTAAGCTATCAACTTAAACAAAATGATGAGGAAAAGGTTATTTCTATTACGAACCTTGATGAAGAAGGCAATCACATATCAGGAAGTGAAGGTCTATACATTCGTCGTGAAACAATAGCGCAGTATGAAACAGGGGATCACGAGAGCTATGTTCCCTTTGACGCTACACAACATACAAACGATCTTCCCCCACGCATTATTGCCTTCACCACCGGTAACGAAGAGGAGTGGATAGAGGCCCTACAATTTGAGGATCAGTCAGATAACGGCGATGACGAAGAATTGCAATTTCCCGATCCAGAGCAGCCTGGATATCAAGATGCATTGAAAGAGTGGTATTTGCAGGAACTACCAGGAACGCCTATTGAAGATGAGAAAGCTGATGACACACAAAAAACAGAAGAGATTCGTACCGATCATTTCTACTTCCTATCCGCTGAACAGATACCACTGGTGGCTTTGTGTGGCATGCTAGTTGATATGAAAGATGCATCGACGACAGAGTCCTCTTCTCAGTGGAGATACCTGTCCAATATCATGCAAGAATCAAGAATAAAGGCGCTAAATGGCTTTTCGTTGCGATTGCGCATGAATAAGGAGGCGCTTTTAGAGCCGGACAAAGGCTTTATCCAGGAACTGCTAAAGCTAGCAACCCATACAATACAAATTGGTTCTGACTACTTGCTAGTCTTCGATCTACTCGCAAAAAAAACGCTGCCGAACGACTTGCTGGCGCTAAGAGGTGGGGGAGGTTTTTTATTCTTTAGCAGCCTAGCACGCCTGGCTCAGGCACGCGAGCAAAACGAGCAACTCTTACAAGAGGTCAATCTTTTCCTGGAACGGAGTCAGGAGCAGGAGGAACGAGATGAACTGGGTGCTTCGGTTGAGCAACCGCCTCTGCACCTGTTCACATGGCTCAGCGACGGCGAACAGAGTTTCCTGGGCCGCCTATGCCTCATGCCTCTGCTCCGAGAGAGCGAGGCGCTTATCCTCCTTGATGAACCCGAAGTCCATTTTAATGATTATTGGAAGCAACAACTTGTGTTTATGCTTGACGAGTCACTCACGATACCACAAGATAGGCCAAAGCCTCAACCCTGCCATGCCTTAATGACGACGCATTCAAGCATCACACTCACAGATGTGGTTAATACAAATATTTTGATTCTCAAACGTCGGAACGGCTACACTTATGAGACAATACCTACAAGCCTGGAGACGCTAGGAGCAGATCCCAGTGATATTATTGTCTCTGTCTTTGGGGCACGACACGCTGCTGGCGCAAACGGCGTGAATCGCATCAAACAGAAACTTGAAAGCATAAGGAAAATCGCATCTGAGTGGCAACAATTACCAAGCAACATTAAAAACCAATGTATAAAAGACCTGGAAAACTTAGAAAAACAGGTTGGCCCTGGCTACTGGCGTTTCTTAATTTTACGCCAAATTCATGATTTACGTGGGAGATAGTTATGTTGCTGCATGCTTTAAAGCTCTCGCCCATCATTGAGAAGAGTCTTGCAAATGTGGTAGTGCTGCAAGTCGAATTATTACGCTACGCGGCCAGCGGAGAGAACATAAAGTTTATGGTAACTAATCAGGAGAAGCAGAAGAAGGTGGAGGAAGTAACGCACATGACAGAGGCTTTTGCTAAGTACCTGAAGAGCTTAACACAAATTACACGATTTCGAGGACGCGAAGACGCAATCGCACAGTGGTGTTGGAACGGGCCAGAAGGTCATAGAGGAAAGAAGCGCCAGAAGCACTTAGAGTATCTCGAACAGTTTGTCTGGCTGTCCGGAGAGCAAGAGCAAAAGCAACAATGGTGTGAACGCATTGCTCAGGAAGTGAACGACCTGTTGGATGAAGAGAAGCAAATAATACCAATAGCCAAATTCCTAGAAGGCGAAAAAACAATCCATATTGATAAGAAGGATACTGCTCTCACCTGGCAAGGTGCTGCTTATTGCTTTTTTCTCTATTTCTATGATGCCTTTCTAGGTAATAGTGCTGACAGCGCTACATTCCCAGGTGAGTTATCTAGCACTGGTCAACCATTTGGACGGCAGGCTTTCTTCGAAGCATTCATTGATGCTAATCAAGAGCTTATAATCTGCCCGATCTGTGATGCAAGTCGTTACTACGTGAAAGCTGATAAACATATCTACGGGACTATTGATCATTTTCTGCCCAAGTCGCTCTATCCCCATTTTGCCTGTCACCCCTATAATCTTATCCCGACCTGTCATGGTTGCAACTCTTGGATCAAAAGCACACACAACCCGCTTCAGGGTGAACATGCACTCATGCGGTCCATGCTTCCCTACACACAGCATAATGGTGGCAGCTTCTATCTGCATGTTACGTTAAAAAGCAATACAACCTCTGTAGACGTCGGACCATTGATTCCTCACACTAATGGGAATAAAAAGGGAGTACAGGACATAGAAAAGTTGATCGATACGCTCAAGAGTCTATACAAGATACCAGGACGCTGGCAAGCAGATACCATTGGTGAGACACTATTTCGACGGATGCGCCAATACCTTGACAATGGTAGAGTGATACCTGGCGGCAACAACCTGCCATCCGAGATTTATAACAGCCTCGAACAGCTTCTTTATTACCTGGACCAGGAAGACCGCCAGAAGGACCCACTCGCCTTTGCTCTAACATGGACTCTCGTTGCCTTTATCAAAGAGCAGCTACTCCCCTATCTGCCCCACACAGACGAAAAGTCAAAGCAGAAGAGTAACGCAGCTGAAGCAGCGAAAGAATCTTATCTGCTGAAAGAAATTGAACGATGGTTCAGTGAAGAGGCCAGGAAAGAGGTAACCCAAAGATCAAAGAGAGCACAAGAGTTGTTATCTATTCCGACGAATGTAGTTGATCACGACATGAGAGGCACCGATCAATAAGGCCAAAGTCGTTCAGGAACTCTTGAGAGAAGAGAAAACGCTGGCCCAAATTGTCTCAGAATATGAAGTGCATCCGTCACAATTAAAAAATAAAACCTTTCTTGCTCCACTTAGCGTAATACCCACGACCACTAAAATGGGCATATGAGCAAGTAGCCGAAAAACGGTTACTGATTGAGTTTATCCACCTCATCGCCCATAGTCATATGCTTGCAGAGCAAATTGAAGAGCAATTGCAACTATCGAGGCAAATGGGGAGGATCGATTCGAACTGGAAGTACTGGGACTTATCGCAACAGCTCATATATATAATACTCACGTAAATGTCACATCTCTTCTTCAACACGTAGATTTTCAACGAGATCCAATGGTTATGCGGGTATGTTCCCTTTAGAGGTAGCAACGAAAAACATAGTATATTGATAAATCTGTGCATATCATGTAGTATTACCATATAGACAATCATCAACATATTCTTTCTCTCAATACAGGTCGTCTCGTTATTTATTCTGTCGAACAGGAGTTATAGCATGAGTGAGTCGATGATCAAATTCTACTTTGAACGGACTCTTCCGCTACGCTATCGGCAGCCTTCGTCTGGAGAAACGAAAAGAGATAATTTCGAGGCTGCTGCCGAAAAAGCTTTACGTTGGGAAACCAGAACACTGTACGTAACCTTTCTAGATGGTGATCCACGAGTCCATAAAAGGGTAGAGAAGTATGCGAAACAATGGTGTGAACATGCAAACATTGATTTTGTCTTCAGGAGCCATCCCTCTCCCCAGATACGTATTTCATTCAAGGATAAGTTCACATGGTCCTATATTGGTCGGGAGTGCGAACAAATTCCTCTTTCTCAACCCACGATGAATTTCGGGTGGCTCAAACACGATTCGTCTGATAAGACCTATTCTGCTGCCGTCCTCCATGAGTTTGGTCATGCGTTAGGTTTGATACATGAGCACCAACGTCCTGACATTGAAATTCAGTGGAATAGACCGGCTGTATTCGCATACTTCAAATCTCTGGAACCACCCTGGCCTGATACTCAGATCGAATGGAATATTTTTCACCGTTACGACGAAGGCCAAACGCAGTACAACGAATTCGATCCCCACTCTATCATGATCTATCGCATTGACCCGGGCTGGACCTGCAATCAATGGGGTGTAGAAGAGAATAGCGAACTTTCTCAGACCGATAAGGATTTCATCCGTCAACTCTATCCTTAGTGGAGTTTTTACCGTTCTCGTTGATCTGTTGGCGCATCTCGCCGGGAAGTATTGTATGACTGTGTCTGATGATGCGCGGGTGCGCCTGTTCTCTAAAAAGCTAAAGGAGTGAAACAGTGCCTCGTCTTCTAAGAAAAAGATTATTACCGAACCAGGTCAGCCAGTTTCAGAAAGCTCTGTTGGATGCTTTTGATCCTATAAGTTTTGATAATATGCTTCAAGTGGATTTCGGCCATAGAAGAGAGAGCCTGTATTTTGGGAATTTTCATATGCCTGATCGTGTACTCGGAGTGATAAATGCCGTTGAAGATCGTAGTTGGACCGCTGAACTACTCCTGGCTGCAATACATGCTCGTCCAGATGATCTCGAATTGCAAGAGTTTGCCAGCCAATTTGGACTTGCTTACACAAAACATTCAAAGAAAGCGTTTGAGCGTATTATCTACGAGTCGCATAGCATGTTGGACCCCGACGTATGGATAAAGAGTCTGGCAGAACTGCTTCCACGAGTATGTCGTATTTCTTATACTTCTTTGGGAAATAATCGCATTACCGGGACAGGTTTCCTGGTAGCACCATATATCGTGATGACAAATTACCATGTTATGGAAGATGTTATCCATAATCCCGCGTTAGCATCAAGAGTCAGGCTAAGATTCGATTATAAGGAAGATCTTGATGGCAATGTCCTGTCTAGCGGCACTCCTTATCAACTGGCTCATGAGTGGGATTATGATCATAGCGAGTACAGTCCTATCGATACCATGCCGTATCCGGGAGGTAATGTACCGGAGTCAGAGCAGTTGGATTATGCTCTATTATGTGTGAAGGGTACTCCGGGCAAAGATCACGTACAGAACCTATCAAGTACTACACGTGGATGGATCACATTGCCAGATGATGTTAATCTTGTTCCAAACACTCCGCTTGCTATCTTACAGTACCCAGGTATTCCCAATTTAATGCTGGCTATAGAGACCTCGGGCATCATGACAACGAATAGCAACCTGACTCGCGTTCGCTATTCTACCAATACAGTGGAAGGCTCATCGGGAGCACCTTGTTTCGATGCCGATTGGAATCTAATTGCCTTGCACCACTGTGGAGACCCTAAGTATGAAAATTTTTATAAGCCACAGTATAACCAGGGGATTCCAATAATAGCCATCTGTGATTTACTGAATAAGCGTGGCAAGCCACTCCACCTTACTAACTAGAGAGACAACATCTACACGAGAAGGACGTGAGAGATGTATTTATTAAATCGTGAGCAACTCCAACTATTGGATGAGACCCTTAATGATACATTTAGGACGCGAGAGAGCCTGAACGAGCTGGTGCTAAAAGCGCGTGGGGAAACGCTGGATCAATTGAAGTTCAGTGCGGAAAATGTTTCTCAGTTTATTACTTCACTGCTTCGAAAAGCCATCGATGAAAACTGGTTGGGGCGTTTGATTCAAACTGCTCTAGATCTCCGACCAGACAGCGAAGGACTTCAGAACATCAGCAGCCAGCTCCTCTCAACAATCAGGTGGCATGAACAATGCGACCCATTCGCCACCTGTTACCTTCGAGAGGGAAAGGTTTTATTAGATCGTGAAGAGTTGCGCAACGCTCTAAAAAATCTGCACGATGAGGCGGGAAAACGCATTCTTATTGTGAATGGTGGGCCTGCGAGTGGAAAATCACACAGTTGGGAACTCATTCATTATATAGAATATACGTACAAATTTTTCAGCACTGTTTTCATTGATCTTGATAGTCTGGTGGAGGTAAAGGCAGAAGATCTAGGGTATGCTATTGTATTGCAAATGGGCTTACAGCAATGTTGGCCTGAGGAGTTCAAGCAGCAACAAGAACACTGGATCTCTCTCTTCAGTAACTGGCTGAAAGGAAGACTTGCGGGCGACTCAACAAAATACTGGATTGTCATCGATAGTTTTACTGGAAAGTTACTACTTCCTCGAACTCAGGATTTCATCCATGCTCTAGCTGAGCTGATACATAAACAATTGGCTAATTTGCGACTCATCCTTCTGAGTTACCAGGATCTAAATAGCATGAATACATTCATTCGTAATGGTATTGAATATGAATATATACATGATATTGAAGCCAAGCACCTCCTTCACTTTTTTTGGGCTATCTACGAAGAGCGTGAGGCAAAACAGCACATATCTTTGAGAAATGAGGATATTAGGGACTCTGTGGTTCGGGTCTGGGGGCAGGTCAATCCTGAAGATTCTCATAAAATGGAAAGGCTTGGGAATGCTGCCTATGAAGAAGCCAAACGACTCCTCGTCCAACCAGTGTTAGATAAAATACCCCAGAGCCTCAAAGAAATGGAAGAAGAACTCCATACGTGGGATCTTAGCTATGATCCTTCCATTAGAGCAGCTTCTTCCCCGCCTCGTTATGGTCCCTATTATCAGGCGGCAGCCGTTCTATCTTCCTTTCGAGAGACAGAACTTCGCCCTGTTGATGGCATCCAGGGCGAGGAAAGTATTCAAGATATACTCAAAGAGAGTACTTTACTGCTTGATGGACAAAAGGAGAGACGTTGGGTTTTGCGGCCACACGTGCGGCGGGATGTTATACAACAGATGGGTAATCGTGAAGCACTTCGGCACGCTCTTACAGCAAATTATGTGCGTCCTGATGACCCCGTACAACAATTGTTAACCGCGTATATTACCGGGGGTGCTCCTCCCTTGCCGGAGCAGGACTTATCGCAAACGACAGCCGCTTTTCAGGTCGTAGATTGGCTAGAGAACGTTATTCCTGATCTCCCTGCCAAAAGTGATATCCAACAACGACAAGAGCTACTTAGCCTCCTTCAACCTTTCTATGAGTTGGCCGGAGACAATTTCCGTGGACGGCAATATGATTTGAATAGGTTGCGTGAATACATAGGCATTCTATCCACTACTCCAGCCAGCAGCGATAAGCAGTTCGTGACGGATGCCCTTCATTTCCAGGATCAGGCATTAACCATCTACGGGCCAGGGGGAGCGGGAAAATCCACTTTGCTGGCCCGTTTCATCCTGAATAACGCTCAACTCGCTCAGGAACAACGCTTTCCGTGGGCCTATATTGACTTCGAGCGCCCCAGTATGCGTATCGAAGAACCTCTCACCATCTTAATCGAGGCGGTACGACAACTCGGAATTCTCTATCCTGATATACGCAAGTATTGCGATAAGATATGCGATACAATGCGTAATCAGGTTGCGAAATACGAGCAAAGGAGAATTTCGAAGGGGATAGAGTTAATAAATAGTCGGAAAGAGTGGGAAAGGTTTGCCGAAGATTTTGCATATTTATTACAACCCTTTACAAAGCACGCTCCTTTTCTACTTGTGTTAGATACCTTTGAACGGAACCGACACTACAGTCACGTTGTATTCGCAAGCTTCTGCTCATTCTTGAATATAATGAAACACTTACTCCCTCAACTAAAAATCATATTTATAGGGCGATACCCCATCTCAGGCACTTCTGATTATTCAATTGGACGTTATGCTCTCAAAGGTTTTGACGCTGAAACTGCGCAAGGATATCTGGAGACGCAGACACACGGCTTGCTTACCTCTGAGCAAGCAAAAGCAATTGTTAACCACTTTGGTTCTTATACTCTACCGCTTACTCTAAAATTAGTAGTACTGGCTTTAGAGAAATTGGGCCAACTTGAGATCGAGAATCTTATACAAAAGGACCTGCTCAAATCTCGCCTCGATGAAAGTGCATTTCAAGGACAACTCTTCTTACGCATTCTTGACCATATCCAGGACCAGGATGTACGTAAGCTAGCTTATCCAGGTCTCGTCTTGCGTCGTATCACGCCCGAATTGATTCAAGATGTATTGGCGACTCCCTGCGGCATTCTGCTAAAAAACCATGACGATGCCCAGCATCTCTTCGGAAAGCTCCGGCGCGACGAGTCACTTGTGCAATTTGAAGATGGTGCCTTGCGCCATCGTCCAGAGCTTCGCGTTATCATGATCAGATTGCTACGACAGCGAGATCACGAGAAAACTTGTCGCATTGAAGAGGCTGCAATTGCATACTACGAGCGCCTGGAAGATCCCATTGCACGAGCCGAGGAATTATATCATCGTTTATCCCTGCATCAGCCTATCGAAATACTCAATAAACGTTGGACAGATGATAGTGTTGTAAAGACTCGTCTCCTGGACGCTCTCGATGAACTCTCTGGTATGACAAAGGCATGGTTGGCAGTTCACTTGAATGTCCCTCTTACAGACGAAGATCGGAGTGTGGCTGATTCAGAGAGCTGGGAGCGCGATACTGAACGGCGAGTAGAGGAGCTTCTACAACGAAATCAAGCAGAAGGAGCCATTGCTCTGCTACAAGAACGCGAGGAACGGAGTTCCGATAGTCCTCTCTACGAACTTCAAGCTCAAGCATATGAACGGCTGCAAAAATGGGAGGAAGCTATCTCCACACTTAAAAATGGACTCTCATCGGCTTCTGACGTACGACTTGTTGTTGCTTTGCTCATTCATCGCGCCCGTCTGGAAACACAACGGATGAACATCCAGCAAGCTCATCAGTGTCTGGATGAAGTCAGGGCGCTGCTACTCAATCACAATGAAACCTCTCTCTCCGCCGATGAAGTCTCTCTCTTCTTATTGGAGATCGGGCTGCAGGATCTTGGATTGGATCGTATTGAACGAAAGATCACACCCTCTGATTTCAAAGAGCGCCTTTATATCCTGTTTGATAGTATAGCTGACGAGCAGATTGAGCAGCACCCGGCGTTAATGGGTTGGTTTGCCGGAGAACTAGGACGAGATCGCCCTGCAATTACTGCCCGTATTATTCGTCGAACAGGACTCTATACAGAAAGAATAAGTGCATGGCGAAGGTTAGTAGATGCATTGACAACCTGGGAACAGGAGGTAGTGAGAGATGGGATCAGGTCTCCGGGAGAGTTGACACGAGCAGCAGGTTTCTCTGAAATAGAGCTTTCAGTTGAAGAATGGACTGATCGTTTGCAAGCAGACAAGACGAATATACGTGTGCGGTTTATCACGAGGGTATTGGAGCAGCAACCGCCTCCACCTCCTACAGTTATCGAAGCAGTTATCGATATTTTAGGAGAGAGCGCCTGGAGTGGTCCTAACCCCATTGCTATCGTGCAACGTGGAAGTAATCGTCTCTTCGCAGTTGAACCACTGAGAACGTTCACTCCTTTGTTTGCTCTTCCCCAGCTAGCGGAAGAGTCCACAGAATACAAATCTGTTGAGCTTGGAACGTTAACCTCATCGCAGTTCGCTCAATTTCGTGACGCATTGCTTCACAGTTTTAACCGGGATGATCTAGTGCAAATGGCACAGTTCAGGCTAAACAAGAATTTAGAAGCACTATCGCTTAGTGACGACCCTGTAGTAACCGTGAACAAACTTATTGAACTGTCTCAGGCAGAAGGTTGGACTGCACAACTCCTTGCAGCCGTACTTGATGCCCATCCTGAAGATGTCAGCCTACGAACCTTTGCGGATCAATTTGGGCTGGCCGCCAAAATTTTACCCTCTGATGTACGTGAGAAATCTGAACACTTTGAGCAATTAGCCACAATGAGCAATGGTAAATTCGCAGATATAGCACAAATGCGCTCACGCCTGGGAGTACTTGAGACAGAGATCTGCCTGGTAGAAATTGGTGATGCTATATACGGTACAGGTTTTCTTATTGGCCCCAATATAGTGATGACAAGCTATCACCTCATAGAAACGATAATGAAGGGATACGCTAATCCACAAGACGTGCTGTTACGTTTTGATTACAAAATGCTCCCTGGCGGTGAGACTGTGAGCACAGGAACTATCTACCAGCTAGCAAACAACTGGCTGATTGATTACAGCCCGGTTACAAAACTCGACTTTGCTCTCTTACGAACTTCTGGGACGCCTGGTAAAGAGCCAGTAGGTGGCGAAAGGGCAGAACCATCGGCACCATCACGAGGATGGATTTCTCTGGCCTCTCCTGCACCAGAAGTGATTATTGATACACCACTTTGTATTTTACAGCACATTGAAAAAGGCCCATTACAGCTTACCTATCATCCACATGGCATTATTGGTTTGGGTCAACGCGATACCCGTCTCTTTCATAGGGTCAATACTGCTCCTGGAGCGAGCGGTGCTCCTTGCTTTAATCAAAACCTGGAACTCATTGCTGTTCACCAGGGAGTATCGAGAAAACGGAATGGCATTTCTCACAATGTTGCCACTCCACTGAGTGCTATTCTCGCTGCTTTAAGACAGGAAAATGTAGCCCCTCCTGATCAGCCAGAAGATAGGAGAAGCGGCACTAACCAGCTACAACTCCATGTCCATCTTCGCATCAGTACAATCATACAATCCATTGAAAACACACGAAAGCTTTTTATGAAAAATAGCTATATTCCTCCTAAACGATATAAAGAAAGCATAGAGATATTACGTAGTACCAAAAACAGCTTGCTAGATCTCCGCCAATACCTGGACGATACCCTTCTCAATCCTACGACATATTTACCTGACTCTATTGTGCAACATTATCCAGCTAGCATCAGTGGGATAAATGATATAGTAGCAGAGATAGAAACCGTTATTTCAGCACTTACTCCTGATGAAGAAAATCGTCAACTGATACAAAGGAAAACAGAAGCATTGATAAGTCATCTCCAGAGACTAGAAAGCTTTATCTGTGGGGCTAAAAGTTCGCTGTAACTAGTCTATAGTGTAGGCGGATTTTATGAAACATTAGAAATAGAAATTCATCCTTTGAGTCGAATGAGAAAACGTGGTTTGTACCATACAATGGATTATGCCATATGGCAGATGCCAGAGCTGGCTTGCTCAATCGTATTGCTCGCCAGCATAATGTTTATGACATTCAGACAGCTTCGTCTCAAGAGAAATTTGAGATTTATCTGGGGATGCTGGAAGCAATGTTTTTTTTGCTCCAAAAAATACCAATCCAGGACGACGACCTCAACGATATTGAGAATGGCCTCAACGTGATTTATCAGGGCTTCTATGATTTTCTTCATGGAAAAGAGTCACTAGATATCGATTTGAATGCTCATATGAAAGAGCTTAATCGCGCGATAGGAAGCTTCTTGTCAGCACGACGGCAGGGTAAAGCGAAGAAGGTACATTTCATGGAGCTACAAAAATCTCGTTATTACATGTATCTCTTATGCTATGATTTAGGGCGCAAAATAAACTTTCGTTCTTCAGGGATAGATGCCTATAATAGGCGTCTATACAGGATATACACGAAAATTGATACAATCACGAAGGTCAAAAAAATCAAGGAGCGGGATCTTGAAGAAATGAAGGATGTCCTTCTTATCCTTGATAGTGACTTCTACAGCTTTCTTAAAAGAAAAAAACAACCTCCGGGTATTAATTTTGACCACGAGATAAAAAAGTTTTTCGAGGTCCGCTCACTTTTTCAAGAAGCGCTCTCATACTCTATTGGCGTTTCTGAGTATTACACATGTTTACTTGATTGTAAATATGCTGTTCATCTATTGCTTGATGCCTTGCTATTCGATTGGTCTTGAAAAAGCGTTTTTTTTGTTGCATACTTTAGGTAATGCTTTTTGTATGGCGCTCAGGAGCAGCAAACCTATGTCAAACAGAACAACGCGCACGGCAGGTGATGAGCAAAGAATAGTAGCTCTGTTTCATCTCTACACTTTTTGTGAGATCGTACACAATCATCTCATGATAATCGAAGAGATGGAAGCCACACTAAACGAAAGCAGTATTCCCTTTAGAGGACGTGGAACCATTCGTCCCGTTCAATGCAATAGAGCAGTCAATACGCTTCAGGAGGTACAATTAAAACTCCACAGCTTTTGTCAACTTTTTCATAGCGATATTACCAGCCTCCCCATAGCATTCACTATTTTGAGTTTTCGATTTTTGCCTCTGATTAACGAGGCAAATGAGCAAACAATCTTATTGATTCATCTTATCGAAGATTTTCGTAGTGATTGCATGACTCCTTCTTCAGCTGTGCTTCAGCAACGCAAAAGTATTTTTGTAGCATTTGGACGGCTATTATCTCACTTATATTCTATACCTCTCCAATTCATGGATATAAAAACAGAAGCACGTCAGATCACAGTCAAGCTCGTTTTACAGCATCAACAAAGCACATAACTTTTCGTCAATGAGTTGTGCGCTAGGCTATCACGCCCTCAAACTATTGCAAAGTCGTCTGGATAACCTGTTCTAGTTGCGGCTGTTGAATTTTATCTCTCTGCCACCCTATGATGCCGATCTCATTTAGAAAAGAAGAAGTTCCCTGAACAGATTAAGCAGAAATGCCTGCAACGGCATGCGTCACAGGTACAGCAATAGCGCCACACTTGTAAGTTCATCTCATAACGGTTCCAGATACTTTGGGTAAGCGAGAAATAGATGTATTGTTTGACAATAGGTGTTCGTACTTTTTTCGGAGTTACACTGGAATATTTCGGAGGTTTCTAAAGGCATTTGGCCCCTTCGTGTTCATTTCATTTCGGAGTTACGGTGGAATTCCCAAGCAGAGCGCGCTTGTAATTTAACCCATAGGTTTTGCAGAATCTGTAAAACTATGCTTCTCTTTTTCGTTGCAAAACTATGCTTCCTCTTTGACCAGTAAAAAACATGCAGGTTTTTAATCAGCTAAGAAATTGTTTTGAATGATTAGCCAGCTATAGAGCAAGGTAGATAATAATGAAGCCGTTATACACCTCTTATTAGTTTTTCTATGTATAGCCGAGATCTTGTAGCGCTAACAGCCATACCTCATGATTTTTTCTTGAACGCAATACATGCTTATCTTCTAAAATCCTGCAAACTTGCCTTATACTGGGGTAAATTTTCTGTTTATGAAGCTGAAGAACTGCTTGGCAAATATCTTCAGCTATTGCCGCCTGTTTTTCTGTATGCCGCGCTTTACGCTCTGCAGAGCGTCGTGCTGAAATTTGCTGACAAAGATTCCTAAAATTATCACGAAAAATGTACGCTGGGTAATTCATTTCCCTTGCCAATTCATTCACAGATGGTACTTCTTCACTAGAATTTAATACTTCATTCAACCTTCTCTCAATTCTCGCATACTCAAACCGTTCTTGCCTCTTAGTTATAATCGCTTTGCAAAGAACAGGGAAATATCTATGTAGTGTTGTTGCGCCATAACCTGTCTCTCTAACAACGGCCGTTAAAGGCAAATATTCTTCACTATTCAACGTACGTTCCAATGTTTTCTTTATCAAAAGGAGAGCCTCTTCATTAATTATTCGATGTTGTCGCTCAACAATCGCCTTGCATAATTCAGGGTAATACTTTCTTAAAGTTTTAGCATCTAAACCTAGCTGTGTCGCGATCTCAGACAAGCTTGGATAAAACTCTGCATTTTCAATCGTCAGCACATTAGTTAAAATTTCACGTATTCGCCGGATATCATCGATCTTCACCTTAATCCCTCTACCTGACGCCATTATTGACCATTGACCTACGGCCAATACCTCAGTTTTTGGAAATTGATTTTCTTGCATCGTCAAAAAATTTAAAGGTGCAATAGATTTCTTGTTTAAACTAACGGAGCAAAAGAGAGCGACCGATCTTGCGAAAGGTCGCTCAACCGAGTAAAGTTCCAGTATCAACCCAAAGATACAAGGAGCAAAACTCGTATGCACCTTAACACACTCAAAGCCTTTCGTCACGCGGTGTATGGGACGTTGGAACGGGCCAAAGATGCCCTGTTCAATCTGTTGGATGCATTGGTGACAGAGGATCGAGCGCACTCGTTGCCAGAATTGTCGCTGTCTCCGCATTTTGAGCGGGGCTGGGGAAGCGTCTACGAAGCGCTGGAAGATGGGCGCATCAATGAAAAGCACCTGCGAGAGGTCTTGGTAAACTTCCGCCCAGCCTCTTGTTCTCCCTTGCGCTTGGCGGTGGATGCCACCGGGATCGCCCGTCTGAAAGCTGTCACCTCGGCAGATCGCAGCGCCCAAATGGTTCACAATTTGCCGGAAGGCGAAACGGCCAGGACGTATGGCTGGCAATTTTCGACGGTGGTGGCATTGCCGGAGCAGCCTAGTAGTTGGACCTATGTCCTCTCGGTGCAGAGGATCGAGACCGCGATCACTGCTCAGCAGATGGCTTGGACGCAGTTGAGGGAGCTTGCTCCCCAGTTGCCGACTGACACGATCATTTTGATGGATCGGGGCTATGATTCTGCTTGGTTGTGGTGTCAATTGAGTACCTTGCCCGTTCAAGGCACGTTGATTCGACTCAAGAAGAATCGCTGTTTTTACCGTCCAGCTCCAGCGCCAACAGGCAAACGTGGTGCCCCACGCAAACGCGGAGAGAAATTGCAGCCCTGCGATGTGACAACGCACAGCGACCCAGACGGCACGTGGTCTGGCTCTGATACTGTTGGACGCCCGGTGCAACTGCGTTGGTGGCACAAGCTCACGCTCAAGGAGGCTGGCTGGTTGAAGCTGTGCGTGATCCGCGTGGAACGCCCACAGGCCAAGCGAACCAAGTGTGATCCACGAGTCAGTTGGTTTGTCTGGATTGGACAAGCAAGCGCTGATCTGCCTGCCGCCACTCTGAGCTACGTCCATCGCTTCAGCCAAGAACATGGGTATCGTTTTGACAAACAAAGTCTGCTGTGGGACAAGCCCAAGTTGCGGACCCCAGAACAGTTTGAGCGCTGGAGCCATCTGGTGGCAATTGCCCACAATGTGCTGGTGCTTTCTCGTTACTTGGTTACTCCTCAGCTTCGCCCGTGGGAAAACCGACACCGCGAGCTTTCCCCGCAACAGGTGCGTCGAGCGATGAGCAAATTGTTGCCACAATTGGGCACTCCTGCTCGTTCTCCACGACCTCGCGGAAAATCGCCAGGGAGACCTAAAGGGGCCACGATTCGCAAAGCTGAGCGCTTTCACATCATTCATCAGAAGCCGAAAGTGCCTCCACTGGTCCCAAAATAGACAGCTGATTGGCTTTTTCATGCGTTTTCGCTCTTTTCACGGAACGGCTTGCCGTCTTCCGTAAAAAGCTGTTAGTTTAAACAAGAAAATAGATAATGTATAACATATATGCAAAAAAGAGTAAATATAAGGTAAATCTTCTTTTCTAATATAACCCCATAGGCTTGCTGCTGTTATATTGAGCAAACGAGCAAATGCATTCATACGACTTTTTGCCATATTTTCCATATAAGCATTGATCACAAATGCAAAATGTCCTTGCTGAGGTATCTCTAATAAATTCGGGGCGGCCTCAAGCATTTCTCCAACACCCTCAACAACCCAACATTGCTGGCTAGCCTCCTTTGTATCGCATACAACTAATTCCGTAGGTTCAAAATTGAAAACATCTCCGAGCCAACCTTCACAAAACGAACAATGTCCTGGAAGAGTTATTTTTGTCAATATAGGTTGTCTCTTCAAACATTGAGGACATTCTATTGTTAGTAATCGTTTGTGCCGTAAGCAAATATCAATACCATTAAGTGTCCAAATAAGAGGCTCATATATGGGTTCTTGTCTCTGTTTCCATTCTTCCAAGCACAGTAAACACCATCTTTTATGTTTACAGAGTAATCTATCAACTGCAAGCACATTTCTCCAAGTTAGTAACGTCAAAAAACGTAGATCTTGCCGAGAAGTTAAATTTTGCAATACTTCTACCCACATGGCAGAAATAGGGCTTATACCATTAAGAGTTGATATATTCTCAATCCGAAAATTATTGAAGTGATATCCATAATCGAGGGCATCATTGAATCGTTCGAGTTCTGGCAAAATTATTTTCATTACCAAAGCTTGCAGAGTCACACAATGTACCTGAGCTAGGCGCGTAACATAGCTAGTTAAACTTTCCACGTATGGCGTTCCAATACCAATTGGTTCCAGGCTATATAAGCGACTACGCGGAGGAACGGAAGGAATGTTGACATCCCATATCTTATAGCATTCTATCTGATCTATGTCCGAAATACTCATACCGATTTATTCTCAGGAGAAGGTATAACTTGACCGGTTCTGTCACGTTTCGGATTACGTCGTCCAGGCTGAGAAATACGCGATTTTGCCTTTTTTGACACTTTAGAAACTTCATCAGCAACCTTTTCTCTAGTCTCTGACTTATTCCCATTAGTTTGTGCAACTTCAAGGTATTTAGCTTCTTGATTAGGCAATGGGGTACTCTGATTTTGCTGTGTCTCGGATGAAGTTTCTGGCTTACCTTCTCCTGTAGGATACAAACCCAGCATCTCCCGTAATTTGGTATGTTGTTCTGGCTTGGCAGCGAGTTCTTTTTCGCCTTCATGGGCTTCTACCATCATTTCAAAAAGTTCGGCTTCAGAAAATGCATGTTTTTCTAGCAGTTTCAAGCTCAATGTCTTTTCATTTGCCTCCATTGCGGCTCGAACCGCGCGTATAAGCATCAGCCGGAGGTTGCCTAGACATCCAATGGACCGTTCGTAACAGAATTCCCAATTTTTTAGGAGTACATCTGTTTCCTCTGCAAAAGGTAAGCGCTGCTGGAACGTTCCCAGGATATTTTTAAACTGTGATAATTCTTTTTTTGTCGTGTGGTATCTGGGAAAGTGGATATCCAAACTACGCCCAATGAGCTGAGCACTTAAATTTCGTAGTGGCAATAACTCATATGTACCAATGAGAACGTGGACCGTTTCTGTAATATCAGCTAAGGACTTGATGCAATCTAGTTGATTTTGAAGCTGACGACCTCCACTCACCTTACCCAAGTGTTGTGCTTCGTCAATAATAACTGCTCTAGGGCGACGACGGCGGATAGCAGTCTCGAACGAAACACGCAAAGCATCTTTAGTTCCCTCTGGCGTTCGTCGTCTTGTTTTTGCAGACCAGGTTGCCTCCATCTCGCCCTCGCCATTCCCAGTATTTAAGAGAACTTTGTGATCGATCAAAGGCTCTTCCAGGGCAATAAGAGCGCTCTGCAAAAAATCTTTCCAGCTAAAAGAATTATTCATCGGAGGTCTTGGCAGTATACTAACAATTGGAATTTGCTCCCGATCCTCCTGAAGCGCTGGCAGCATCTCTGTGATAATTTCTTTTATCACGTGATTTTTCATTGTAGTTTTGCCGACCCTTGCAGGGCCATATACTAGAATGAGAGAAGCTCCACCAGGCTCACGAATCGCTTCCCGCAAAGATTGATCTGCAGCCTTCAAATGCGGATGAGCAACAGTACGCTTGAATTCCTGCAAACGTTCATCCTTAGTCATTACTGCATACTTTTTACGGTCCACAGGCAAATTATCACCCTCAGCCTGGGACTCATCTGGTTTCGACATCGCTAATACTCTCCATATATTTCCACATCATCTTTATCATCGACTTCTTCATCTTGTATTTGTGGAGGCATAGAAGATGCTTGTAAAGCCTGAAACTGATTGACGTAACTTGCATCAATAACTTGCAAAATTTCCCGTGATTCTGCATCATAGAGGCGTTGTATCCCAAACTTTTCTTCAGCCTCAACAGAAGTAAGAAACTCAGCAATCTGTTTCATTGTAAGCGTGAAATGTTGAGCATGGACGGAACGTCGCTTCCGTAATTCTGCGGAAACCATTTTTAACTCACGTTCAGAATGATTGCGCAGGATAGAATAGTGAGCCGCAAGACACTGAATCCATTGGCCTTTCACAAACGCAAAAGCTCTGCTTATATCGAACGGATCATATCGTAGGAGTACTTCAGTATTTTCAACATCAGGGTTCTTAAACGCATCTGCCCAGTAAAATTCATAATGAATCTTCACTCCTCGTCCAGGAATGACTTTTGCCTTCCCCTGCGATGTAGTAGGTAAAGTCATCATAAGAAAGGTTTCATCGTATGGGATCATACGATAGGATCGCACTCCACTTAGCTTTATACCCGCGATAAACTCATCTCGTGGAGACTGCTCAAGAGCAGAGTGCATACGCTGATCGTAAACCTCATAAAACCACTCACATAATCTTCTATAAAATGCTGGTAAGGTCCATTTCGCTTTACGATAGGGATCAACACTTTTAGTCATTTCTCGGGGCTTCTTCGTGTTCTGTGTATTTGCCATAACGTTATTAATAAAGCTCGTATTGGTGGTACCAAACAAACGCTCAATAACTGATCCAGCACGAGGTTCAGCAGAAGGACGCTCTAACTTTGTGATATCGTAAAACGCCAGCAACGTTTCAAAATAGGTGCTGCCGAAGTCCGATCCTCTATCCACTACGAGGGTTTGCGGTAAACGCCCATGCCTCCGTACACATTCTCGTAAGACCATCATATCCGAACGATAACTTGGATCGTCAAATGTTAGATAGACAGCAAGAACACGCCGAGAATAGGCATCTGTCATAACTGTAGCCCAGGGTTTTCCCAACACTTTGCCCGTACGAGAGGATCGCAATACCACATCTAGCTGATCATGATCGAGATGAACAACCTGAAAAGGGAAGTCACCGTGACGAGGAGTACACTGGTCAAGCATAAGATACATCGTTTTCTCCTGATAGGCCGCTCGACGCCCTTTGCGTCTCAGCGTCTGTTCATATCCTTTACGCTTCTTTATTTCCTTGCAAAAAGTTTTATAGGTCGGAGTTGGTATACCCTCTGTTTCACAAGCATGAGCTAGTTGTGCCCAGGAATGGACACGAACCTTTTGTCTGTCAGTCTCATAATCGTTTTTAATGTGCTCTATCATTTTGTCTATGGAAACTTGAGGTAACTTCCTCTGGGCGTTGCCAGAACGTTGATACCTAGCCAGCAATCCAATATATCCATGACCATAATCGCGCTCGGCTTTCTCCCACTTTTTCTCCCAATCACGTAGGGTCCGATAGGGAACTTGCAGTGTTTCTGGCGTAGCACCTGCACGATACTGCTGTAGTAGTGAGTGCCTTTTGTTTGCAGCTTCATAATCTTTCATGCCTGCTTTAGACAGAATCTCGTGCCCGTTTTCACTTATACCTCTAGTATCTGTCTTTTTATTATTGTCAGGCTGAATAATCTTTCCTTGTACTACCCAGGCCTGAAAATCCTCTTTCGATATTTCTGCCCAATCCTTTTGTTCTGACCGCATATAAAAGGCAGTTTCTCCAATGTTACAAATCGTCCACACACGACCATCCCAAACAATATCCTGACCTATTCCAACATCCACATATTGAGGCCTCGCAGGTCGATACGGATTCTCATCGAGAATAATATAAGCACGTGCTACTTCCTGATCACGAAAGAAATGCACATATTTACTATCAGCAAGAGGTGCAACTGCAAGATTTACATAGATATGTTTAAGGAGTAATGCATGATAGATATGCTGAGCTTCAAGCTGCTCTAAGAGCTCCGCAAAAGTTATTACTGGCTCTTCAGAAAATAAGTTCTGCAAAACTTTTAAAGCTACTGGGTCAACTTGCGCACATGACTCTCTTACTAGATCTTCTATAAATCTCAAATTGCGTAGGTAAATAGGGTTCAACTCAGCGTCAGATCGCACTCGGTACTTAAGTCCATAGCGAGCAGCATAGGCTTCGCCGGGTGGACAACGCCAATTGCCTTCTCCGTCCAGTTGATACCGATTAGCCATAGATTTGGCAAGCTCTTTTAGCTGCTCTTCCGGTTTCCATTCCTCCCATCCTGCACTATCAGCATATAACACAAAAAAGTCTGGCGTATTCCAAAATACAACAGGTCTAGGATGCTCTCCACTGGACATATAACGCATTTCTATTTTTGATGGTTGATCATAGAGCTCTAGTACCATGTCATCATTTTCCATGTTGTAGATGGCTGGGAATTCTACGGTCCGACTCTCAAACTGGATTGTTCGTTTCATTTTCTTGCTTGGGTAACGTCCTGTCCAATTTCCGACTCGGCTTTGCCTGTTACGTACTGGTTCAGATGAGCGAATCTCCTGAATTTTTTTACAGGTAGCCTCAGGGAATTTTAGCTTGTCACACCACAAAGAAAAATCAAGTGGTTGAAGCATACTATTACTCCTATTTCAGGATACGACGGCTACTCTTCTAATGCACAATCATAACCTACTCATTCAGACAGACACGGCTTTTCTCAGTGAATGAACCAGAACCGTGCTTGGCATTTGCGAAAATAGTAAAAACTTACACCTAAAAGTCCTACTATCCCATCTTCATATCTTTTTGTGATCCCTATCATGATTAGAAACATCCCCATCTAACTGATGACGAGCATCTAGAAATGCGCGACGCATCTCATATTCTCGAAAACATCCCGGTTTTCCCAATACAGCACCCACGCGTTGGTAGGTAAGATTCATTCCCCGGTTTTGTACAATGAGAGCTGCTTCATGAATCTGAGCTTGCAGAAGAGATTTTCTATGCTCTCCCTGTTGTCTGCGATACTCTTTATAGCGAAGAGAGATTGTTCGGCAGTGCTCAGGGAAATGAGTCGATATTGTTCTCGCATGATGACCTAGTTGTTGTGCCACCGCCTACATAGAAACTGGTTCGTGCTGCTGATCGGAGAGGATCTCTTCAAGGGCCTGCCTTACCTTCGCACGATCAAAAAAACGACGCAAATCTTCTTTTATTACTGATTTCTTGGGCGAATAAGAATCAGGCAAAGTATCATCCAGTCCAACAAGTAGTTGGAGCAGAGAAAGGCGAAATTGTAAACAAAGCCGGAATAAGAAAGGCAGTGATGGAGGAAAACGCCCTTGTACAAGTTCCCATAGAGTAACTTTGGGTAGTTCAAGGCAACGCGCAAATGCCGCAATGTTACCTTCAGTCGTGATAGAAATAAGTTCACTCAATGATTTAACAAAAACATCTCTTGATACTGAAATTGACGCTGATGAAATATAGGCCAAGAAATTTCCCGTCATTTCAGCAATATAGATATCTTTTTCCTCAATCTGATTAGCGTTGCCAATGTTTCCTAACCACCTACCACAACCCGAACAGTAGCCAGGGCGAGATCGCCAAGCAAGCCACGGAAGATGCGAGAGACAATGCGGGCACCGCTTTTCTAACAAACGATGATGCTCCAGACAAATGTTTACGCCACTGATTGACCAGAAAAGCGGTTCATAAATAGGAGCATTCTGGCGCTGCCATTCGCTATAGCAAATTGGGCACCATTGCCTAGTTGGTTGAAATAGATTACGATGTGATACAGCATTAGCCACAGCAAGCATGGTCAGTTGGGAAAGATCGTTGCGAGCGGTTAGTAGAGCCAATATATTGACCCAGTCAGATGCCATAACGCCGTTACCATTTATCGGAGTTGCATAACGCAAGAAACTGCTAATATTTCGGCTTTGATCACCAGCAATATAGTGCTTAGAGATAAGTGGGGCAACGATATGCTGAAGCATTGTTCCTGTATGTATATGATGCTCATATGCAAGTCGGCATATATAGCTAGTCAATGATTCAACAAAGGGGCTGCCAAGGCCAAGAGGAGCTAGACTATATAAACAACTTCGAGATGGAATGTCTGGGATATCTATCTCCCAAATAGGAAAGGAAGATGAGGGTGCTTCATGGAAGTACGAAAGCATGAATATTCTCTTTCTGACCAGAGCCAACATTTGCGATATCACAGCGACCAGACCAAGTATGCGCAGCTAAAATCTAATCTTATAGAGGTGCAGGTGATCCATCAGATAGCGCATCATATCAAATGGTATCTGCTTTGGCACATCTTCTCCATTAGCCTGGATCTTCTCGTAGAGCTGCTCCACTTCAAACTTCGTAACGCCTTTCCTCATGGCATCCAGCACCAGCCCCAAATAATGTTGAGCGCTATCTGGATCATGGTAAGCGCCAATAAAGATGCACGGAGCACCAACTATCATCCAGATCTGCCATAGATGAGTTTCTGGATGCATTACAATTCCCGCGGCTATTTCAGCCATGCCAACTGATATGTCATTTTCCTTAGAGGAAAATGGCAGAAAAAGCTGTGAATACTCCCTTTTCGTCGCAAGAACCTTCTTTTCGTCTTCAAGTATGGTATCTAAAGAGTAGGGAAATGAGGGAGCTGGCGTATATAGGCCAGCCTGCCAGATTACTTTGATATCATTAGCTATCGCTGTTATACTTTTGGCTGAGGGATAAGGTTCACCAGTGATAAGTATTCGGACACGTTGAGCTAATAAGAAAAATCCATCCGCAGGAGAGAGTCTATGTGCTTCTATCAGTGGTGTTACCTGTTCTTCCACACGTTTAATGTAGGTGACGACATCCTTTAGCCCTATTTCTATAATTCTTGGTTTTGAAGGCCGAGAGCCAGTCGCAGTTTTGAAGCGGCTTTCCTTTTGCTTCTTTCTTCTCTTCATAATGAACCCTTATAGATACTAATGTTATTTGATAAGATTAGTATCCTTTTAGTATTGCTACACACGTTTATCTGGCGCATCATCTGGTACTTCTTCAATGAGTTCCCCAGGAGAAACGCCCAGTGCTCTCGCCAGCTTTCCCAGCGTCTCTGTAGTAGTGACATAGTATGGATCTTTGAACATGCGCTTCACTGTGTTATAAGCTACATCAGCATCTCGTTGAAGCTTTCCCATACTAAAGCCTCGCTCTCTAGCAATCTCTCTGATCCGTAAACGTACTGCCATTGGCTAACTGCCCTTATACGTAATACACAGGATTGTAGCAGGGTTTACCTTCAGGCAGAACTAGCCAGCTAGCTTCCCACCTATGTGTGGGGCCATAGATGTCATATTGTTTCTGCGTGCTGCTCATTTCTGTTCTATTCTGCTAGTTACATGGTTACAACCTTTCTCTTCTTATTGATATCGGACATATAAGAGTACCCATGTAGGTAGGACGCTTACTATGTAGTCTACTATATGGCGACTACTCCTGAGGGGAGTACCTTGATACAATCTCGTCAAACAATAGGTGAGAAGACGAGATATGGCAGTACGTTTACGGGTCAAAGAGGTTGCTCAAGAAAAGGGCATAAGCATGGGCAAACTTCATAGGGCAGCAGATGTATCTTATAAGACGATTAAGCGCATCTACTCTGACCCTTTTTATGCTACGACGACCATAACACTCGGAAAACTTGCAAGAGTGCTCGGAGTCTCGCCTGGTGAGTTAATAGAGGAAGTTCCTGATGAAGAGAACTCTTCTCACGTAGTAAATGGAGACCAGTAATCTCTTAGATTGCAGCTAGAAGGCCAAACAAAGATATGGCAAATAAAGCAATTTCTGAGGCCAAATTTTGCATCAACAAAGGCTTTAGATGAGATGTAGGAAACGGCTCTGGGCAAGAGCCGCATCACTGACTTGTTACCGTGGCAACAGGTTTTGGAGAGATATCTCTGTTTGACTTATGTTACTGTACAACATGCGAGAATTTTAAATAAGTTATGGCAAGATTAACCCTGCCCCAGCTCGAACGCCATCTGTTCGCAGCGGCTGATATTTTACGAGGCTCCATCGATGCCTCCGATTACAAGCAATTTATTTTTGGCATGCTTTTCCTCAAGCGTAGTTCCGATGAGTTCGATATTGAATACAAACGTCTCTATCAGCATTACCAATCTCTTGGCTACAGTGAGGAGAAAATCCTGGAGCAGGTTGAGTACCCCGAGAACTATCGTACGGCTTTCTTCCTCCCCAAACTCTCCCGCTGGAAGCATATCTGTGATGAGGCCCAGCGCAATAACGTTGCCAATACGCTCAACATCGCTCTTGAAGGACTGATGAAAGCCAATGAAATTCTCAGAGATATTCTCGATCTCCGTTTTGATCGCACCTTTGGCAACAAATCCATTCCAGAGGCAAAATTGCGTGCTCTGATCGATCATTTCAGTGCCGTGCGTCTGGGCAACGAGGATTTTGAATTCCCGGATCTCTTAGGTGCGGCCTACGAATATCTCATCCGCGAGTTCGCTGATGAAGAAGGCCGAAAGGGCGGCCAGTTCTACACCCCTCGCGATGTAGCCCGTCTGATGGTCCGCATTGTGAAGCCTCGCGAGGATTCCCGTATCTATGATCCCTGCGTTGGCTCTGGAGGTATGCTGATCCTTTCCAAACAATATGTCGATGAACACGGCGGTAATCCAGATACCCTTAATTTATTTGGTCAGGACCCGAACGGCAATGCCTGGTCCATTTGTCGCCTGAATATGATCCTGCATGGCATCAAAACCGCCGATATTAAACAGGGCGATACGCTCCTCAATCCAGCCCATCTGGAAGCTGACGATAAGTTGATGCGTTTCGATTATATTCTCAGTAATCCTCCCTTCAGCCAGGATTATAAACAGGATGATATGCAGTTTCAGGACCGTTTTGATCATTTCTGTCCTGAAACTGGAAAAAAAGCTGATCTGATGTTCGTGCAACATATGCTCTCTGTACTCAATCTTGGCGGCATTATTGCGACGGTGATGCCTCACGGCGTCCTCTTTCGTGGTGGCATGGAGAAAGTGATTCGCCAGGATCTTATCACAAAGGATCGGTTGGAGGCAGTCATTGGCCTTCCTCCTAATCTGTTCTACGGCACCGGTATTCCAGCCTGCATTATGGTAATGAGAAAAGAGGGGACTAAGCTACCAGAACGGGTGGGTAAGGTACTTTTCATTAACGCCGATGCTGAGTACGGTGAGCGAGGCGCGCAAAATATTCTGCGCCCGGAAGATATCGAGAAGATCGTGACGACTTTTGAGGAGTTTCGCTGTGTTGAAGGCTATGCAAGTGTCGTGACCTGTAAGAAACTGGCGGAACCCGAAAATGATTATAACCTCAATATCCGCCGCTACGCCGATAATGCGCCACCTCCTGAGCCTCACGATGTGCGTGCTCATCTTTCCGGCGGCATTCCTAAAGCTGAGGTGGCTGCTAGGTCAGAGTTGCTTGCCGCTCACGCTCTTCCCGTTTCAGCTATTTTTAGTAAGCGTGATCAACATTACTATGACTTCCGGCCATCGATTACTGAGCGTCGTGCGATCAAAACACTTCTCCTTACACAACCAGAGATGCAAGCTCAGGAAGAACGCTTGCGCTCCTCTTTTGAAAGCTGGTGGCTCGCTCATCAGCACCATCTCCGCAACTTGCCCACTACCGGGAAGCTGATGATCCTGCGTGCCGATTTTCTGAGCACCTTTAATACAGCTCTCGCTCCTGTTGGCCTCCTTGATCGCTATAAGATTGCCGGTGTGATCGCAAGCTGGTGGAATGAGAGCCAGTATGATCTTCTCACTATCGCCAATCAGGGTTTCACCGGCTTGATTGCCAGTTGGATCAGCACAATCCACTCCATGCTAGAGGAACCCCAAGAGAACATTCCCAACCAGACCGAGAAAAATTCTAGAGACAAAAACACAACAGGCAAAAAGAAGAGTAATAAGAAGAAAAAAGGTCTCAGCCGAAACGAGCGCATCGACTATATTCTCGTCCATACCCTTATCAGTCGCTTGCTTCCAGATTATGTTCAGCAGTTTGCCGAAACGCGCGAGGCCATCGCTGAGTTGGAGCAGCAAAAAGAGGCATTCGAGCGTGGTGATCTGGCCGATTCCGACGAAAATGGCACAGACGAAGACGCTCTTCTCGTAAATGCAGAAGCCGAAGAGGAATCCAGCGAAGAGAATGGTGAAACTACTAAACGCAATTATGTCCAGGAGTTAGAGAGCCGCCTGGCCGCTCTCGAAAAAGAGCTTCAACAGCCACTTCAACGCCTCCAGGAACTCAAACAGAAGCTTAACGGTGCCAGGCGTGGTAAAAACAACGCCCAGGTCCAGCCTGCACTCTTTCCCGAAGAATCCGTTGCGCCCCAGGATGAGATTTCGGTCCTGGAAGCTACTTTCGCCCCTGAACTCCAGGAAATTGCTTCCATCAAGAGCCAGCTTACCTACTACGATACTATCATAGAAGGACTCAGCCGCACGCGTAAACAGCAGCAAGCCCTGCTCGATACTTTCCTCCAGCATCTTGATGCTCGCCACCAACAGCTCACTCCTGAGGAGTGCGAATACCACATCCTTGAGATCACTCATAACAACATCATTGCTCAGCTCGAACGCTACGTCATCGCCCACCGCCAGCAGGTCATTGCTGCCATTGAAAATTGGTGGGATAAGTATAACGTGACGTTGCAGGAGATTGAGGCTAAAAGAGATGAGGCTGCGAGGAAGTTAACAGGGTATTTGAAAGGGCTGGGGTATGCCAACTAATTCTTACAACTTGCCAAATGGATGGTCATTGACTACTATAGGGACTTCTTGTGACATCTTAGACAATTTACGAAGACCTATCAGTGAGGAAAAGCGGCAAAATCGTCAAGGCCATGTACCCTATTATGGAGCTAACGGACAACAGGGGTGGATAGACAGCCCAATTTTTAATGAAGATTTGATACTTCTTGCAGAAGATGGAGGCAATTTTGATAACTATGCGAATCAACCTATCGCTTACATGATTCACGGAGAGGCATGGGTAAATAATCATGCTCATGTTTTACGTGCAAAATATCTTACAACTAATCTTTGGGTATTCTACAATTTAGTTCATAAAGATATTCGGTTCTACATTAGAGGAGGAACAAGAGCTAAACTAAACCGTGGTGAACTCCAAACAATAGAAATTCCTCTTCCACCACTTTTTGAGCAGAAGATTATTGCCAATATCCTTGATACCCTCGACACCCAGATCCAACAAACCGAGCAACTCATCGCTAAGCTCAAGCAAATGAAGATTGGTTTGCTACATGACCTGCTTACTAAGGGGATCGATGGACATGGAGATGTGCGCGATCCGGTGGCGCATCCTGAAGAGTTCAAAGAAGAATCCTTTTTGCAGAAAAGGATCAAACTACCTAAAAAATGGGAAATTCAACTGTTAAAATCTTTTCTCGTAGGCATCGACGCAGGGAAAAGTCCAGACTGTCCTGATCAACCAGCAGGAGCAGGTGATTGGGGAATATTAAAAGTCAGCGCGATTCACCCCACAGGTTTCCGTGCTGAAGAAAATAAAGTGATTACAAATCCTGCTTATATTAAGCCTGCTTATGAAGTTCACGATGGTGATTTGCTGATGTCAAGAGCAAATACCTCTGAATTGGTAGGGATAGTTTGTTTAGTAAGCAAACCTCGTCCACAACTTTTGTTATGTGATAAAACACTGAGACTACAGGTTAACCCCAAAAATGCTCTCAGCGAATTCATCTTCTATATGCTCCAAATGCCCTTTGTACGAACTCAAATTGAGATGCATGCTACAGGCAGCAGTGCCAGTATGAAAAATATTAGTCAGAGTAGTATCAAAAATTTAGTCATCCTGGCTCCTTCTAGAGAGGAGCAAAAAGAAATTATCGCTATCTTGAATGCTCACGATGCCCGCATCACCGCCGAAGAAAACGAACTCGCCAAACTCAAGCAGCTCAAAAAAGGACTCATGCACGACCTTCTGACCGGCCATGTACGAGTCACACAGTTAATGGCGGAGAGCGGGCAATTAGCCGTTCGCTCAAAGAGTGTTTCCGATTGTAATTGTAAGTGAGGGAGTTGCTGCATGGCTGAACCAGTCCAGCTCTATATTTGCTACGCAGAGGAAAATAAAAGCGCTCTATCCAGGCTAGAAAAACAACTCACATCACTGATAAGGACAGAGAAGATCCAGTTCTGGCACCGCGACAAGCTTTTAGGAGGCGATAATAAAGATCAAAACATCATGACTCAACTGGACCGGGCCAGAATCATCCTCATGCTGGTCAGCGCCGACCTTTTCGGCGAGTACTATAATAGCTCTGAAATGCAGCATGCTTTCCGGCTTCATAAAGAGCAAAAGATAAATCTCGTCCCGATCATTGTAGGTTCCTGCAACTGGCAGGGAGACCGAATATTAGGCGGTTTAGTACCTCTTCCCAGAACGGGCAACCCTACTCAGAATGACAAAGACTGGAGCAGTGTAGTAAAAGAAATTATTCCTATTGTCACACAGATACAATCGGAGCAGGCCCCAAAAGAGCCAATACCTGTCGAAAAATCCTCTAGCCCAAAGCTGCGTCAGCCTCGTAAACCTGCTAGGCCAAAGCCTCAACAACTCTCTGGGGCTGCCCTCACCACCAGCGTGCCTACCACCAATGCCCCTCCACGCTCGACGTCTCTTCCTGCGTCCACTCAACCCGATTATACCCTCCCGGCTGCCGAGGAGCCGGAACCCAGGACCACCGAAGCTGGAGCCACGACGCCCACTTTTGGACAGGGCTATAACCAGGCGCAGAACGGTATCCATCAGGTTGTTTTCACTATATTAATCTGGGAACCGTCTCAGTCCACCTACGATCTTATTGCCAACGAACGTCGTGCCATTTACCATGCGCTGCTGAATGAGCAACATCAATGTATACTGGGTGGCTCTCTCCTTGTTCCCGAAGGTCAATCGCTGCAGGACCGTGAGATTAGCCAGGCTTATATTTCTGACAATACTGTCGTGCTGATTGAACCAGAAATTTCTCCGATCAGCGAATGGCAGGAATTTTATAACAATTCTGATGATGATTTTCGCAAGAAAGCACTCTGTTACTATCCTGAAACCGCAAAAGCCTTCCCCGGAAGTTGGAAACGCGATGAGACCCTTTACTGGCTCAGACAACTTGAGTACTATCAGGAGATCGAGATTACCAATTGCCAGATGCGTACAAAAGTGCTAAAATTCTTTCATGCTAAGCGTCTCGAAACTTATCGTATGAGTAGTAGAAGTGGGAGGGGAAGGTGAGTATGCAGCAATTTATTGATACATACACATGGCAGATCGCACAGGTTCTGGACAATCGGCGTGCTACGTTCATCCTCTGGGCGATTAAAACCCTTTTCTGCACGACGAAAGACGATTTCCTGCGCCACTACAAAATCACTGATGATGAACTCATGCCCTTCCTGAATTATTTGACCATCCAGGGTTTCCTCCAGCAGGATGGTGAGCATTATGTGCTGACCCAATTAGGCGATGATACGGTAGAGCTTCTCGGCGAACTTTCAATCTCTGAATTTGCTCGTCCGCAGCAACTCAGCCGTGAAGTCACTACCCGCTTCGACCCTACCGCTTCCGTTGCTACTTTGCCTGCATCTGTCAAAGGGGCAAACAAAGATGAGATCGCGCAAGAGTTCTGGAAGGATCGTGAGTATGATCGTCAGAACCAGGAGGCTACTTTAGTCGAACTGCCCTTCATTCAGCAACTCGTATCCCAGGGCTGGAAGTACAAAAGAGGTGATATCAACGCGCCTGAGTTCACCGGTCGTGGCACCTTCCGCGAAGTGCTCATCGAAACATACTTCCGCGAGGCCCTTCCCAAAGCCAATATCGACGAAGAGACTGGCAAGCCCTGGATGAACGACTTTCATGTCCAGCTTATGCTCGATACGCTCAAACCTCTTCTCAAAACGCGTGCAGTCAGCCTGCTCCAGACCAATCGCGAGGCCACCGACCTCTTGCTCAAAGGACGCGCAGTTCCACTCACACCGGGATCACGTCATACCCGCCGCGCCCACTTTATTGATTTCGCTCATCCGGACCCGGAACATAATGATTTTTGTGTCATCAATCAGTTTCGCGTCGATCTCGCGGGCAATCGCTACATTGTGCCTGACCTTGTCCTCTTCGTCAATGGCATTCCCCTGGTCGTGGTCGAGTGCAGAAACCCCAGGCTGACCAATCCGCTGGAGCAGGGCATCTCTCAGTTGCTGGATTATGCTCGCGCATACATACCAACTTCTGATCTCGTTGAGAGCCAAGCCATGCCCGAACTCTTCTACTTTAACCTCTTGCTCATCTCTACGAGTTTCTTCCAGGCACGTTTTGCTCCGCTGGGCGCTTCCTACGAAGATTTTCAGGAGTGGAAAGATCCCTATCTCCCACCTGAACTTGAGCACTATCGCGCCGCACTTCCGGCAGAGCCTTCCAGCCAGCAAAATCTTATCCTGGGCGTGCTCCTGCCGCATAATTTGCTCGATCTGTTCTATAATTTCACACTTTTCGACACCTCGAAGGGTAAGGTGCGCAAGCTGATCGCTCGCTATCACCAGTTCCGTGCGGTCCATCATGCTATCCTTCAGTTGCAAAAAAATCCCACGCGCCGCCAGCACGGAGAGGAAGACCAGCGCGGAGGTATTATCTGGCATACGCAAGGTTCGGGTAAAAGTCTCACAATGGTCTTTCTAGTGCGTAAGATGCGCACTATACAGAAACTGCGGAGCTTCAAAATTATTTTTGTGACAGACCGCAAGCAACTCGAAAAACAACTCAGTGGAGCTGTTGTTCTAACCGATGAACCTATAAGCAAGGTGGACACTATTCCTGAGCTGAAACCTCTTTTGCGCAGGCCAAATACGCAGCTTATTTTTGCGATGATTCAAAAGTACCGCGACCTGAAGGACGCGCTCGCGCCAGCTGTCAATGAAGACGAAGATCAGGATGCTGCCGCGACCCCTGCCGATGACGACCCTGATCCCTCAGAGAAAGCGGTCAATTCTGATGAGACTGTGCTTGTGATCGTAGATGAAGGTCATCGCTCCCAGACCAGAAAACTCCACGCAAATCTGCGTAGGATGCTTCCCAACAGTGCGCGTATCGCTTTTACTGGCACGCCCATTATTCGAGGACCGGGCAAGAAGACCACTGATATCTTTGGCGACTATATTGACAGATACACGATTCGGCAATCCGAAATCGATGGTGCAACCCTGCCGATCTTCTATGAGGGTCACGAGGCCGATATCGAGATTACACAGAAGCGCATCCTCGACGCAAAGTATGATACGCTTGTCCAACCCCTCGCGGATTTTGTGCGCGCATCCCTTCAGGAAAGCAATATAACCTATCGTACTATTCTGGAAAACGAGCAGCTCATTGAGAAGAAGGCTGAGGATATCCTTCTACACTATGGCGCCCACATCCTGCCTAACCGCCTGAAAGCCATGGTGGTCGCAGTGAGCCGCCTGGCCGCCATTCTCTACCGCAACGCACTACAAGAGGCACAAAAACGCATCATTGCGCGTCTAGACGTTATACCCACAAATCATCGCCATCTTACAGAAGAGCAGATCGAATTACTTGATGAAAGCGATGAGTACAAAACCTTGTTACGCATCCTACCTTACCGCAATCTGCTCAATGCACTCGATTTCGCCGCCATCGTCTCATCCAGTCCCAAAGATGATCTCCATGACACGCATCTTAATTGGAGCAAATGGACTAGCGAAGATCTGCAAGATGAATATATTAAAGCCTTTAATAAGCCGCTCCCTTTTGATCTCGCCAGCCCACAGGCCTATGAAGCTGCCCTCTCTGGCACTTTCCCAGTGGAATCTCCACACAACGACCAGCAATTGAGTATCTCGGACGTAACCAGCACCCAGGACACCAGTCCTCTCGCCTTTCTCTGTGTCCGCAGCATGCTCATCACTGGCTTCGATGCCCCCATTGCTCAGGGCCTCTACCTGGATCGCAGCATTAAAAACCATGAGCTGCTACAAGCCATTGCCCGCGTCAATAGAATCCGAACCTCCAAGGGCAACGGTCTGGTCGTCGATTACTATGGCATTGCCCAGAACCTCAAAGATGCGCTCGACGCCTATGACGCTGCCGATGTCCAGGGCGCTTTAGTGAGCATCAAAGATGAGTATCCCCTGCTAGCTGACCGACACCGTCGCATTCTGGCCCTCTTTACAACCAGGCAGCGTGACATTCATCAAGATTGGGAGGCCTGCGTAGAGTTACTCAAAGATCGTGAGATCCGTGCAGACTTCGAGATCAAATTGAAGAAATTTATGGAGAGCATGGAAACGGTTCTTCCGCGCCCGGAAGCCCTGAATTTTATTAAAGACGCTCAACAGCTTGGCTTGATTAATCTTGCCGCTTCCTCGGTCTATCGCGATACAGAGCTTAACCTTCTCGATATTGGCAATAAAGTGCGTAAACTGATCGCTGAACATATCGATACGCTCCAGATTCATCATCGCATCCCACCCGTTGATATCCACGACATCAACTACCAGGATAAGCTGCGCCGCTACCATTCCGATGAAACCAACGCCGCCCAAATGGAAGGCTTCGCGCGCGATTATATCACCTACTATTTTGAGCAGGAAGATCCCTCCTATTATCAGACGCTCAGTGATCAGCTTCAGTCCATCATCGAGAGGCTGCGAGGTCAATGGGACTTGACCGTCGATGCCCTCGATAAATTTATCCAACAAATTACCAAGGCTCGCGAGATCGATACCAGCCTCAACCTCGATGCCAGGACCGAATACCCATTCTTTGGCATCCTAGAAGAAGAGGCTAGAAAGGGCAGCCGCCGTTTTAAGATAGCGCCACAGGCTACAGATGCCAAACTAAGCCAGGAAGAACGTGTGTTTCTTGCTGGCATTACAAGGCGTATCGTCGCATTCATTAGCCAGCGCCTGACCGAGAATAAAGACTTCTGGCTATCGGTGGAGCGTGCCAATGAGTTACGTAGAGATATCGGTTTCCTTTTTCTCGAAGAATATCAGCTTCTGGAGCCCTTTCAACGACGTGAGGAAGTAGCAAGCCGCCTGGTCAGGCTGGCTCTGGTTCATACCAGCAGGCTGAGAAAAAATGCATAATCCCGTCACGGTTATTATCGACAATCTTACATTTGAGCTGCGTAGAAGTGTCAGGCGCAAAACCATCGGCATTACCATCGGACGTATGGGAGAACTGATTCTTTCCGCTCCGTTTGATTGCCCACAAGATTATATTGAACGTGCAGTTCGCGAAAAATATAGTTGGATCTACACGAAACTGGCCCGTAAGGAGATGCTCTTCAAAGCTCCTGCGGCCAAAAGATTTGTTGATGGTGAAGGCTTCTACTACCTTGGTCGTAGTTATCGCCTCCGTCTCGTTCCGGTCCGCGACAATCCTCCCCTGGAATTGCACAATGACCGCTTTCTTCTGCGCGAAGACGCTATTGATCAGGGAGAGACACACTTTACCAATTGGTACACCGCACAAGGAAGAGTCTGGCTTCAGGAACGTGTTGAACTCTTCAGGTATAGAGTCGGCGCAGAGCCAGAGGCCATCAAGGTCCAGCCTCTTGGCTATCACTGGGGTTCCTGTGGCCGCAACAACATCCTCTATTTCCACTGGCGCACGATGCTCCTTCCCCCTTCCATCATTGACTATATCATCGTTCATGAGCTGGTTCACCTGCGCGGTGAGCGTCACCACCAACCCTCCTTCTGGGAGCTCGTTGCCCAAGCTATGCCTGACTATGTGGAACGCAAACGTTGGCTGGCGGAAAATGGAAATAGTCTCTGATCTTAGACATATCGGCTTCTAATAATTGCGTCATAAAAGAGCAGGAAATCAATATTTCCCGCTGTTATATAATATACTAGAGAAAAAGTTACGCTCAAAGCAAAATCGTTAAAGTAGGGTTAAGCCATAAAAATAACAGCGGGAAATATTTTTTGGTGGAGGATGGCTTCATGGAACGAGTAACTACCTTCAAAACAAATCATCAAGAATCTGATCCAAAGACTCTTCTTGTCCCTTGGCAACGTTATCTTCAAGAACACGATCATTCTGCTGGCACCATTAAAAAATATATTCAGGCTGTGTCGAACTTTTTGGGTTGGTATGAGGAGGAAGAACATGCGCCACTCCAGTTAACGGCCCTAACTCCTATTGCTCTCATCGGCTATCGTAACGAGCTGCAACATGAACAGCACAAATCTATCAGTACGATCAATCTCCGCATCAGCGCTTTACGCACGTGGTGTGGCTGGCTAATAGATCAAGGATATCTCACCATCGATCCATCAGCTAGAGTAAAACTAGTGAACGGTCAAACAGGCTCCAAGCGGGAAGGGCTCTCCAATCCCCAGGTAAATGCGTTGCTTCGCCAAGCCCAGGCCTCCCGAGACGCAGCGCGTAATTATGCTATTATCCAGACACTCCTACAAACGGGTATTCGTCTCAGCGAGTGCAGTGCTCTTACCTTCGGCGACGTCACTTTTGGAGAGCGTGGCGGAATGCTCTTAGTCCGGGCAGGCAAGGGCAACAAGGTACGATCTGTTCCGCTAAATAGTTCAGCGCGTGATGCACTCGCAACCTACATAGCTCCACGGCTTGAGATTGAAAAACCTTCGATCAAAGCAGTGGCAACCAAATGGCCCAAATCAGCATCCCCACATGCATTCGATGCACTCTGGGAAAGTCAAAAAGGAGGAGCACTCACAACCTCAGCAATGGGACAGATGATTGCAGATCTAGTAAAAGCGGCAGGCAGTTTGGTTCCCGAGGAAATGAGCGCTCACACTCTTCGGCATACTTTCGCTCGGAACTATCTGACACAGTATCCAGGTGATCTGGTTGGATTAGCAGCATTGTTAGGGCATAGTTCACTTGATACAACGAAATTGTACACGCAACCATCTATACATCAACTAGCCAAGAAAGTAGAACAACTTCATATCAATGCCTACTCAGAATAAAAGTACGATACAAACGATTAAAAAAGAAGGAAATCTATAAGCTTTATCTTTCAATCTTTGAGGATACTAATCATGACACTGCCGAAGTAATCCTGCATCACCAGGCATGTAGGCACAATGCTATCCGAAGCAGCCTCCGAACATGAACGCATAGCACGCAATATAATTAGACCTGTACATCTTCAGGTTAGTTTCCATCCAGTCATATTGCATCGGTAACGAACCATTTGTACGCTAGCTCCAAAGTGCTCAGCGATCTCCTGCAAAGTCATACCCCGTTGAAATGCCCAGTCAAGGCCTCTTGACGAAATTTGTAGACACCCGCCTAGATATGCAGCCGCATCTTCATCAGGAACACGATACTCACGTACAAGAAGTCCCCCAGAAAGCTGATGAAAACGGATTGGCTGGTGACCAAGGAGCAAATGAGCCAACTCATGCATCACGTTTGACTCATACCGCGTAGCCGCATGGGTCGGATTGTAAATAATCAAATGCTTACCTTCGCCTATAGGCAGGGTTAACGCTGACCAGCCTGCATCCTCCGCCAACAAACACTGGAGCAGCGACTCATCTATCTCTGGGATCTCTACAGGACTAATGACACGAATCTTCAGATGCTGCGCCAAACTTCGGGCAGGCAGAGGATCATAAGCATACATTTTCAACTCTTTTCGCCAGCGTATCCCCTCATTCTCACACCATCTACGCATGTTTCTGTCCAAACCACTCATCTACTCAGGTCCTAACTTCCCTTCAGTTGCAGCTCTATACGCCGACTTCATTAATTTTGCTAATGCATCAGCCATCTCAGGAGTTAATTCCCTATCTGCACGTAGATATCCTTCAATACGATCTGTAGTACTTATTTCGTTTTGTTGCTGATCATCCGTCTCTTTAATAAATTCTTCAGAAGAAACCTGTAACCAAGTGCAAATGCGCAGAAAGGTATCCATATCTGGTACTTTTCCATTCTCGATGCGAGATAATGTCGAGGGACTTACGCCCCCGATTTCCTGAGCGATTTCTCGTAGTCCTCGATTACCGCGCTTCGTCTTGATCAACGCAGCCAGATACTCTGTATCAAAGACTCTTGTCATTGTTTCCTCCCAGTTTGGGCCGTCTTTTTACAGAAACGCTGTTTCATCTATTGCACATCCATCAAAAATACTGTATACTCTTTACTGTTTCTTACATGAAACAGCGTACCACATTTGGTACAAACGGTCAAGTATGAAAGAAGGAAGCGACGTATGACACAACCATTACCAGAGGAAGTCTTTCCTTATCTGGCCATTGGCCTAGCAAAATATACGGAGAACGAGCAGAAGTATCCCTATCCAGACGAGTTGTTCTACGCCTTGAATCAACTCTCGCTGGTCATGCTGGGAACATACCCAAACACCATCACAGACCTCTTCGAGCTTTTCGAGCAGCCACTTGAGCAGTGGTGGCCTGGCATACTACCAACTGGGGTTGATCCACGTTTTGAATTACTCTACGAAGGCGGATTGGATGAACAGGTAGTAGAGTTTCTGTTGGAATATCAGATCCCTGAAAAAGCTACTCTCCGCGATCTACAAATTATCCTTGAGAACCAACTCATGATCAACATCCTGAACATGGCCAGAAGTGCTTCTATAGCTGATCCAGTTGGAGCGAACGAGGACTATGTTGCTATCAGGCAGTATGTCATCACTCACCCTTGGACGAGCAACGAACAGCTTCGTCGACAATTTCGCGACTTGCGGCATATCAAAATCCAAGATGTTGGTGGCTTATACCAAGAAGCCCGCTCGCTCCAATCCATACTCCTCCACCAGTCAGCTGGTACATCAGAGGCTCACTACTGGAATTGCCCTGCATGTGGTCCGCTCTATCAACGCAACAAGCGGCTTGGAAGTCTTAAACCAAATGCCTGCCTTGGGCGCTGCCCGGGTCCTCTGGGCTGGCAAGATCTTGACCCTATGAACTATCCCCTGGTTCTCAAGCGCGGTATCCATTTGCGGACAATGATTCCAGGAACGACTGAAATACAACTCTATCAATGGCTCACACAAGATGCCCAATCAACTACTCCTGAACTGCAACACGTCATTTTATGGCCTGGCGTTGATTGTTACGATTTGCAACTCAGATTCCAGCGTTCTTCTCAAACGAGCGAAACCTGGGCCATAGACGTCAAAGATTACAAAGATCCCTTCGCATTGGGAAAACATATTGCTCAAGATAAGCGACACTTCACTGAACAGGCACTGGAATGGCAGCGATGGTATTATGTCTACCCATCCTACCGGGAGCAACAGCGGAGCGATTATCGGACATGCGCGTTGCGTGCTGCTGGGCAGTTACCAGCTCATGTCGGTATTCTCAGCGAGAAGCAATTCAAAGCAATGGTAACAGCTTAAGCACTTCAGGCTTCAGGAGGCACACATGTACGATAGAAGTCACTGGTATATGTCCCTTGTTCAGATACTCAAAGATCAAGATCAAGGTAATACGCTGAAAGGCAAATATGTCCTTCTTCTCCAGGTCGAACTCGGCCTGCGACTCCTTGAACGACTTGGCTTGCTCGACGAACCAATTACCGTCCTCTGGGTGATCTTAAGCGGTTTGCCTATTCCTGACTCTCGGCTTCATGCCTTCGACCAGGTCCAGCGGCACATGATCGCCAATGCACGCATTCTCTTACCCTTTTCCGGGCGCTTCAACTGGGAACATGCCCTCAGAGAGTACGCCTCGCTCCCTCAAATTTGGCGCAGCTACAATGTACGACCAGACGATTTTGAAAAACAGATGCTTTTGCGAGAACCTCAGTTTTCCGAAGAACGCCTTCTTGCATATGATACGGTTCTGGATAGCATATTGCCATTCGTACAGAGAACAATTAAGCCTGCTACAGCGGCACCATTTCTCTTCGACGCCATAACGAGGCAAGGCAAACAAGTCGTTCAAGTAGATATCCCTGAAGAGATCGCAGAGCGGGCAGCGACAAGTATTCCCTGGTTTATCCAACCACGTCCACGGTCTGCTCTGAGCTATTCATACGATGACTTACATGCCATTGCTGCTGAAATAGACCTATTACGACAACAACGTGGATTACAAAGTGCTCTGGGATCGCAAACAAGCTGGGCTGATTTAGTAGAGAAGCTGATTGGGTATCGCGCCATGCAATCCGACGGGAGCCTCTCTCACAAAAATGCAGTGCCTCTAGAATTAGACGGCCACGCCTATGTCGTAGGTGCTGTTGGCGCAGGTAAATCGACCATCGCCAAGTTGCTCCTAGCAGACACGGCTTTGCATCCAGAGAAAGATTTACGCATCACCATAGTTGTCGGTGACACCATGTCTGCACTGAATCTTGCTGATGATTTTAACAGCTTTTTTTGCCAGCGAGGAGAAAATCCAGTAGCCGCTCCTTTAATTGGGCGCTCAACACGAGATATCCATCTGCAACGTCTCTATCGCTCCAGCAAATTTCGTTCTGATCACTGGGCTTTGCGTTGGCTCAATACAGCCTGCCCTTTGCAAGCACTTGCCACTGACCAGCAAAATCCGGTCAAACCAGGGTACGAACCCTGTGAAGCGTTGTACAAATTGCCGAAGAGAGAGGGCCAACGGAAAACATACTCTTCCTGCCCTTTGTTCTCTGTTTGCCCGAGCAAACAATTGTATCGCGATATGCCATCAGCACGCATCTGGATTACCACGCCAGGAGCATTAGGAGCTGCCAGTCTACCAGCCCAGATCGATCAACGGAAAATTCACCTGACTGAGATTGTCTATGAGCAATCGGACCTGGTTATCTTCGACGAAGCGGATACAGTACAGGAGTGGTTTGACAATCTCTTCGCTGGAGAAGTGCCTCTGACGAAAACCGACGGCAGTGGTCTACTAGACGTTGAAGACGTCGAAACAGCCCAAGCATGGATACCTCGGCGGACACAACCTGCTCCTACACGCCGCTGGGTAGTGGCGGAACGACACTCCCTGGCCTCCATTTCCAATATTCTCAGCAATCTAACAGATACAGAACAAGGAGAGCTTCTGCGACACTGGATTGGGCGCAACTTCTTTACGTCACTCACCCTGGCCTATAAACTGGTCTGGCGCTTGCTTGATCTTCCTGAGCGAGATTCCGACGAATATCAGCAACTAGATCAGGTTGAAGCAAATAAAAAAGTCTCGCGTATTGTACGCTATTTTGACCGACTGAGCCAGTCTGATCCGCTAACCCTGCAAAGACCTAAAGGGGATGTTCAACGCAACCAGGTGTACCGCTTAGCACTGATTATGCGTACACTCATTGCAGCAGGCGACAGCGCTCACAACGATGCGGTGAGCGATGAGTGTAAGGCCTGGATTCAGGACTTTATTCCAAATATTGAGCAAACATTAGCAAAATTAGCTCAGCGCAGAGTGGCCTGGCAGGCGCAGGCAAAGCAGCAAAAACCTCACGAGCAGAAACCGCCGGATGACCTGAATACCTTCGCACTGCGTCTGGAATTTGTTCTCAGCGTCATGATTCTGGATCGCAACATTCCGGTCGTCTTCTATGAGTGGTATAACAAGCCTGAGAATATGATCACCGATCTCAACGAACACTCACTTGAGCGTTCACCCAGTAATTTAGCAGATATTCTGCCTGTCCCGCCGACTGGTCGTATGTTTGGTACCTATTACTCGAAAGATCTGGAAATCGGTCAGGAGGAGCAAAGAAACAGTTCGGTCCCATCTGGCCTCTCTGTCTTCGGGTATCCCAACGTGGGACGCTGGTACACCATGTACTTTCACACACTTTTTACCGATCTCGATGGCAGACGCGGCCCAAACGTGTTGGCTCTCTCAGGCACCTCCTGGCTGCCACATTCTTCGCGTTGGCACATCGATATCACTCCACAAGGGATACTCGACCCATCGCCAGAAGCTCAACAGGCAATCGAGCAAAGTAAATTCTTCTATAGCCCGCAATATATCCGCAAGAAGAATGGCCTGGAGCCAATACGCATTTCTGGCAAGACCGAGAAACTCGTACCGATCAAAAATATGCTGCGAGCCATAGCTGGCAATCAGAGCAACCAGCGTGTGTCTTTGAAGAGTGAACTAGAATGGCTACGGGAGTTGGGACAACAGGAACCTCAAAACTGGCAAGATCGCGAGCGCTTGCTTCTCATTGTTAATTCATATGATCAGGCAAGGTGGGCTTTTCAGGAACTCAGGCAAAATGAGCAATGGCAAACAGCTCCTCCTGGAGAAATCCGTTATCTTGATCGCACTGATGCAGGCATCGATGAAGTGAGAACAGATGATACAATCTATCGCAGCGACATTGAAGATTTTGCCCAAACCAATGGGAAGATCCTTATTGCTCCATTGCAAGCCATTGGGCGTGGTTACAACATCCTCAATCGGAATGGCAAAGCGGCTTTCGGAGCGATTTACTTTTTGACGCGTCCGATGCCTTACCCTGCAGACACGCAATCGCTGGCACGCGAACTGAATCGCCGCACCCTGGACTGGTGCAAAGACGCACAGTTCAAAGCCTGGCAAGAGCAAGAACTTATTGGAAAAGCGCTCCTGCTACGTAGTGAAGCCAGCGATTACTGGCGCAAGGCCGAACTGCGCAGTTATTACTCAAGACTCAAACACAAAGATGAGAACAACGATACGACCTACAGCGAGCGATTCGATCTCGCCGCGACAACCGCTGGACATATCATTCAAGCTTGTGGGCGGCTCCTGCGTGGCGGTGTCCCTTTTCATGCCTACTTTATGGATGCAGCCTGGGGGCCCAAAAGCGCAGAAGATCGCACTCGAACGGAGACATCGGATACTAGCCTCTTGACAGCCATGATCGAAGTGTTACAGGAATACATTGAAAAAGAGATTGGACAGGCGCTCTACGAAGCAATCGTAAATGCACTGGTAGATATTCAGGGCTTTAACCCCGAATATTAAGCAGAAAGCGAGGTAACTATGGACACCTTCTCTCAAATTGTACCGATGCGTTTTCGTCTTGATGAAGCGTATCTTCGCAACTTAGCAGTCTCATTCTCAAACTTCGCCTATGAGCAGGATTGTCTGAATTTTCTTGAGAGCATGAAGCAGCTTTCACCCCGTGACCATCCCGAAAATCCGCCTTACCGCCGTCTTAATACCGTGCTCACTGCACTCGCACCAACATTAGCGCATCCATTTATACCTCTTCGCGATGTGGATACTCAACAGCCTGAACGACAAATGTTAGTGGTGGGCGTAGATGTAACACGACGTCCCCAACCAGAACAAATGAGCGACTTGCTTTATGAGTGGGGAAACCAATGGGGGCAAAATAGCTTTGCCAAAGCTATCAGCGGTACAGGAAAAAGTGCTCATCAGCGACTATTAGATCGTTTACAACAACCAGTACAGCAATGGCAAGAAACAGATGCCGCCTCACTTTTTCTCAATCTTGACGGAGGTACGCGAGCGGGATATCGTGCTATTCCCAGCGTGCTGGCCTCTCTTCTAGCGGGAAAACAATCTCGCATCAATGGAAAAATCGTCACCTGGCGTCTAGCGCAGGATGGTAACGCCGGATTAGCCGTCATGAGTAATCCATTCCGGGCCGAGTTTGAAGATGAACATCTCATTACACACGTGAAAGAGATAAAAACTGGAACATTCGCCTATAAGCTGGAATTTAGTCTACAAACGCAGGCAGGTAGCCCCCATCGTTGGCTTCATCTCTACGTGCGATGTAGCCGTTACGTGGATGGGCATCTGAGAGACGCCAATTGGAATCGCGACGTCAGTGTCAAAGTTGGCATACATCAACCTCGCCTAAGCGGATGGGGTTGGTCGCCAGCATTAGTCACCCTTCCACTCACTGGCGGTGTAACCAACCCTCGTTGGCAGGACGATCCGACACAACTCCTTTCAGCCATAAAAGCGCGTAATCTGGTTGCTCCAGACTTGCTCTTACAAGCGCCACCAGACTACCGTATAGCTAGCTCACAAACCATGTATGATGAATACTTTGTACTCCACGCCGAAGGGCTCAAGCCCAAGCATAAAGTAAAAACAGGCTTCGATTTCGCGGAACTACGAGAGGTTGCGAATGCAGTGAGCGACCTATTAGGGCTCGAACTTTCGGCAGGTCATACGCTGATTGCTGATATACCAATAAGGCAAATGTACCGACCTCAGCTTCCTTTGATGATGTACGGCATGGAAGATCTTGAAGAAAAAAAGTTCGTGAAAAAGCATTCGCAAATCTCCGATGAAGAAAGGGAGCGTCAAAATCGACAGGAGCGTCAAAAGCTCATCTTTGCTGCTCTTCGACGCGCAGCCAATAACCAGCCCATCACTATCGTTCTTTGTTGCAGCGATACAATCTCTCAAACAATCCTAGAACAGGAAATTCGCCGAGACCTATTCATGGAAATGGATGAACCATGGCCAGAACATATTCAGCTGATAATTATTCCTCCCACTCCGATGCTTGATACCTTATTGGCACCATTAGATCAAGGCCAACTCGATCCACACGATCACTATAAAAAATTTCCTACGCGGGCTGACCGCCAAAAATACCTGACAGAGTGGAAAACGCAAATGCGCGCCGCTTTTCGTGAAAAGACGCGGGCATGGGAAAACTATCTGAGCAAGTTGTTACCTGCTCAATCAGGCTATGTTTTAGCACTAATCGGATTGCGCAAGCTTGATTCCAAGAAAACATATCCCGACCAGCACATTAAAGGCGCTGTTCGCCGAGCATGCAATAAACTTGGATGGGCATCGCAGATGTTCTTTCTTCCTCTTAAGATTGATAAAAAGGGAGTGACAACAGAAAGCAAGGCCCGAGCACACAATAGTGTCGCAGATCTCATCTATCGCCAGACGGGGCTGGTTTATGATCTGCCTCGCGATCTCTATACGAAGGCAGGGATACCACAAGAACAGGCCGAGCATCTGCATGTGATCGGCCTGTTCAAACTGCGCAAATATGAGCCAAGAATGGATTATCCAATGGCAGTACGTCTCTGTCCCAACGGCACATTCCAGGCTCTCTTGCCTCACAAGCCTCAACAATGGCTACCTTTCATGGAAGCTCGCCAAGAATTAGGTAAACTATTCATGCGAGGAAAAGAAGAAGATATCCGCCTAGAAAAAGATGCTCAGGCACACTTTGCTGCTCAGATCTTCACCAAAATGTACAGTGAGCCCACGCTTATTCTCCTCGAAGCTCAGGATTGGCGAAATCGCGATGTACTACCTCAGTTCGCCAACGGCAAAACGGCGCTGAAAAATCAACTCGACCTGGTCCACGTGAAAACATTTGAGCGGCTCTACCATCAGGGAGATCTCCCTAACCTGCGTATTATTCGTGTACGCACACTTGGCGCTGGCGAAACACCCCAATACTTTGCGATACAGCAAGACGATGAGGGGATAAAAGAGGGGAAAGATCTGAGTCATCTGACCGGCTTCATCGATACACAGACAGAAAGTGAGTTCTTCCACTACCTTTCAGTTGGACGCTTGCCAACGACAGCTGCGAAAGAACAGCGGGGGAAACCGGGCCTCTATAAAACTGACGAAGGAGGGGGAATCGCTTTTAAACATCAGACCATCGTTGAAGTTGTTCCCTTTTTCTTGCAGGAAATGGACAATCCCCAGGCCTGGTGTCACATTCCCCATTTTCTGCGTATCTCGCCAGGATGGGATGGCGGCAATATCGCCCTTCCTTATCCTATGCATCTAGCAAAATGCATGATAGAGGACCAGCTCTGCATACTCGATGGTGGATTGAATGAAGAAGAGACTTAAAACCTCTTCCATCTTCCTATACCCTTGTATCCAACTATTGTTTGTTGTATAACTCAACAAGGTATATTTGTTCTAAAAGAGAGGAGGGAAAAGAGGCATGTCATTATACGATGCATTAGCAGACAGTGCAGTACATTCTGAGTTGGTCGCAGCTTATTCTCCGGCTTCTACCACAGGAGGTCGGCGACCAGTACTTACCAGCGACAAGGAGCAATGAAGTAATGAGAGAGTCGCCGTTCCTGTCACATGAAGAATATGAATTGATGAAAGTACCTCTGGATCGTTCAGATGTCCCAGTCGAAGCCATTGCTGCACTTACAGCCTGGATTGAACGGGAACGTCTCCTTACGGATGAGAGAGAAAATATAGGAGGTATCAGTTTTTCCCGCATGGACGCAAAAGCCGTTTCACCGCTTCCTCACGTCGTCGTTTCCTTTTTTGCTCGCCGCCCGTATGAGCGCAAAGCAGGACACTATCCCCAATGGAACGGCTTTTATCTGCTTCTTTACCGGGATACTGAGGAGGGCTGGAAGCTCGTGCAGATACGAAAAAACTCCTCTTATGTTGAATTTTTGCCAATATTCGCGGCGAGAAGCAAGGCTGTACAGGAGATTGACAGGCGCATTAATAATGATCGAGAAGATACCGAACAAGGCGAATAAGAGGCGATTATGAGCGAAGTTTTTATCTCTTACGAGGATCGAGATAGTGATTTTGCAGAATCACTGATATTGCATATGAAAAATAACGGAAATTTCGTTTCAGAACACGAAATCTTCCCTTCTTCTGAAAAAAGCTATACAGGCATCGAACAAGCAATCAGAAATGCTTCTCTGCTTCTAACAATTATGACTTCTGCAGCAAAGGCCTCTGAAACAGTCACGTATGAGTGGATATTCGCTCTAGGAGCTGGAATACCAGTTGTCACGATAGTACGACAGGAAACAGAGCTACATCCACGCCTCACAATGCTTCCCCATTTTGACTTTACTGATCCTCTGACACCTCCTTGGGAGGCTCTTATTGAGGCAATAGAAGGCATAGTAAAACATTTAGAGCCTCATCGAGTACCAACATCTCATACGGCAACGCCATCATATATTAGAATGGCCATTACCGCTCTCGATAGCGCCAATGCAGAAGATCGTGCAGGAGCTATCGATAATCTGGCACAGACCAGCCATCCTGTAGCCGTTGAGGCACTAGTGGGGGCATTATCTCATCCACTCCAAGATGTACGTACTCTAGCTGCCCTAGCAAGAGGAAACGCCGGGGATATCCGCGCAATTCCTGAACTTCTGGATACTCTCCGTCTGCGAGATGAAGAAATTTCTAATGAGGCTATCATTGCATTAGGCAACATTGGAGATGCAACGGTTGCACCACAGCTTGTTGATATGATGCATCGTCGATGGGATCGTAGCCGCTACTTGATTGCTGACGCCCTTGAGAAAATGGGAAGTGCAGTAGTACCAATTCTACAAAACGTACTTCATGAGGAGAATACGGAGAGAAAAGTCTGGGCAACACAAACGTTAAAAGGATTTGGCAAAGCTGCAGTTCCTAGTCTTATTCAGGCCCTACATGATAAAGAACGGGCTGTGAAAGTCTACGCTATAAGTGCATTGAGCGACATTGGTGGGCTAGATGCTGTTTCCAATCTCATAAAAATGCTTGCATCTGATAGCGAGGAATGGTCAATACGTAGTCATGCAGTAGAGGCACTTGGGGAGATAGGTGATGTCAGCGCAGTTCCAGGACTCATTCTGGCACTCTCTTATAACGATGATGCTATACGCCGCAACGCGGCAAAAGCACTAAGACAGATAGGAAGCAGCGCAGTTCCAAGCTTAGTAGAGACTTTAGGCACAGCCGAAGGTGATTTACGTCGTCGCATTAATAGCTTACTCAAACAAATTGGCACGCCAGAGGCGTTATCCGCTCTCAATACAAAATCTCGTCGCTAAAAAATCAGAGGAAGCCGCGGTTTTTAGCAGAAGGAGCACAGGCCAATGAATATCAGCACATTTCGAGCAATGCTCGAACGAAGAGGATATACTGATTTTTTCTTCCATGTAAAAAAAGATGGAATTGAGTGTACTGTTTGTGGGCCACATGTTGAAAAATTGATGAGTTTTGGTCAACAAGAATGGGATGCAATGACGGTCAAAGAAGCACGGATCTATCTGGATGAGACAATAGGAGAAGGTATGATCCATGTAATGCATGTATGTGGCCAGGGACTATTACAAGCAGACGAAGGGTGGAATGCGGAAGAAAGCAGCGAAAATCCTTATAGTGATCTTCCTCCAGGATATTATACTGTTCCCGTTGATGAGGATTCGGAGCCAATAGAACAATGCCCAGAGTGTGGATTGATCCTGAATCTGGCAAAAGGGCTTCCACGGGTTGACGATCCTGAAGAGCTGTTACCTGAAGACCACGACTTTGACGATGATCCAGCACCTCGCGATCTAGAATTCATGGCGGGCGAATTGGCTTTACATGAGAAAGAGTTCACGCGCGCAGAAGAACATTTTCGTACCACACTTGATCTTGATGATCTTTGTTTGACTGAAGCACGATTATACCTGGGATTGACGTTGATCTGGCAGGGAAAATTAGAGGAGGCCATTGAGCACTTTGAGCTCGATCTGGAAGACCGTGGAGTACGGCTCTCTGGCTTTTTTGCCCTCTGGTGTGTCCTTAGCGGCTATGAAGATCCGCAGAAATTTGTTGCTGATACGAGAAACTACTATATCAAGTTGGGCTGGCTGGATTTGGATGGCAAACCACAGGATGATAGTTGGGATGAGGAAGAGGAAGAAATAGAGAAGCTTCACACACCACTGCTCCCACGAGATGTCCTGAGTATGCTAAAAGATAACTTGGATGCAGATAGCATTGAAGATTCTGCAACTCCAGGCGACCGTTTATTATCTGCTCTTGTGAGTTATCTGCGCCAGGAATTTCGTCGTGTACTGGCCCTTCTCCACAACAATGCTGATGGTCGTTTTGGATGGGCAGCTACGTTCTGGACAGCTATGGCTTGTCTTGAGCTAAACCGCGAAGTTGATGCTCAAAAGCTCCTGGAACAAATCAGGCCTCACCCACTTTTTCCTCTGGCTTTGCTTGCTCCTTTGCGTTGGGCGCAGGTCAGCCATCCTACATTCTTCAATGCCTGTGTGCAACCTTTATTCCAGAGGTTACATTTCCAAGATCATACGGACAATTGATGAGGCATTAGAAAGACTTATTGCTTTTTACAGAGGTATAAATTCAGTGATAGATCATAGTCAAGTTGAGCATTTGATGGAATGGGCAAGTAGCTTTAATCCCTCTACTCTGCAAAGTGAAGATGATGTAGAAACGAAATTTGTTTTGCCACTCTTCAAACTTCTCGGCTATCCAGAGGCCTACCGTCGGGGCAAATATCCAATGGATGATTATCAGTCACGGAAAGCGGGCAGAAAGCCGGAAGCTGACCAGGTATATTTTTCAACAGAAGAACAAGACAAACAAAATGCTGATACAGCTCTTCTGCTTATTGAAGCAAAGAAAAGAGAGATATATGATTTAAGCGGTGCAATAGTACAAGCCAAATATTATGGGAACCTTCTAAAACCTCCATTTCTTGTAATAACGAATGGACAACAAATGATCGTTCTTAAACGTCATCAGCATCATGATGAGGAAATAATTGCTGATATTACGATAGAGCAACTTAGTGATCAAGCTACGGCAAGTACACTATATGACCAACTCCAATTTGAAACTGTCAAAAAACTGAAAGAGCAATTGTTAGATCCTCTGAGGCATATTCAGTATGTGGAGCTCATGCGGACGCTTGAGCGCTATCCTGATATACAAGAGCAGCTAGCAAAGGGAGATTTCGAGCCATCTATTGTGAGAGATGAAAGGCTTCTGAGCGTTGTAAAGTCCAAAGTTGCTATCACATGTGAACTACCAATAGTATTTGCCGAAGGTAGTTGTCAGATTGAATTCAGCAATATTCTGCTCCGAGGACTTACCTGCCATCTTTCGCACGAAGAAATCCTCACAAAATTTCTTATTGGTCTGGAAACACCTCCAGATTGGGAAGCACGTCCTTTCCTCCAGAGAACAAAGCAAAATACATTTGAAGCCCAACTGGGGAAAACAACTGTTATTCTTTCAAAACGCGAGGCAGATGAGTTGTGCAATGCAGTGGACGAAGTTTGCAAGCAATACAAAGCCATCATGTTAAAAGCAACTAACATCTTGGAGACGTGGGATTTCCGGCCAGAAAAAATAGAACATGAAAAAGGATTTGAGCTACTCTCTGTAGAAACGTGGTTATGGGAGAAGATGCAACAGTTTGCTTACGAATTTGATTATGATAAGGGGGACTCCGAATGGCATATTTTCGATAGGCGGAATTTGAGTATACGAGTATGTCCTAAAGGAGGTTCGGATCATGTCATTATCTGGCCAAAATTTGGAAATGGCCTTTTTCCAAATGGCATGGTAGATCTTCTTTACATTGACAGTATTACCTATCTTTACTTGTATAAAGAGCCAGATGTAACATATGATTCTATCTTTCAAAACGTTGGTCCTCACGGCGTTTGGACTGCCAGTTATACAAAAAAATGGTTAGAGCAACACTTTATTCCAAAAGTGCTCTCGTATTTTCGGATAAACTATTTGTCTCCCAAGGGAATGAGAAAGAACTTGATAGAATGGATCCTTCTCAAACTGTTCCCTTTTTCAAAATCAAGTCAAAAACGACGAGATGCTGTTATACAAGCATCCACGCTGGACTATTCATCAGAAGATGAGATACCCTGGGCTGAGATATGTAAGCTAGAACAATTTGCTCCCTATATGCACAAGATACAGTCGTGGTTCCACCATTACCGCTCTTACGGAGCTTCTAATATGGCAGCATCTCTTTTACGGCCATATTATGCCGCATTCACAGGCCTCGCTCGCTGTGTTGATCCTACTACGGTGAATGTAGAGTATATCCTAGGAAATTTGGGGGCAGTTGGTCTCAGGACGAAAGACGATGAAGATACAGATAGCCAATCACATTTTTCAACATATGATGACGCTTTGACCTTTCTCGCCAAGCAGGTTGTACGCATTCAAGAGGCTAACTATGAAAATCACTATGTTGCCGATCTACTATCAAGAGCTTTTATAACGATAGTAGAGGAAGGAACGTTCCATCTTCAGCAAAACCAAATTAATGCAGCAAAACTAGCATTATTTCCCTTGTGGGAACAATGTCGCTTCGCTGACCATTTTATAGACCCAATACTTTTCCCTTGATATACACATGTTGCAGCATAAGTTTGACCGCTTTCTTCTCCAGAATAGAGCAAGCCACGAGCGTGTTGTATTCGTCAGCTTTTCTTGCTGGCTGATTGCGTCCTCGATGGAAATAGAAGTATTGCTCAAGAATGGCTCCATGCAGACATTTATAGCGAGGCGATATAAAACGACAGAGGAGGCCACTCTCCATCACTAAATGAAGCAGTACGGATTGACTAGGCCAAGGGCTTCAAACTTTTTAGTTGTGGAAATGTGGCTCTTGCTTTCGGTCTTCAGGCACTATATACTCACTTCAGCGCATAAAGGAGGAATTGGTCGCAATGGCATCCGAACCGAAGAAAGCACTAGAAGTCTTCTTCTCTTACTCTCATAAAGACCAAGATTTGCGAGATCAACTAGAAACTCACCTCAGCCTTTTGAAATATCAGGGATTTATTTCTAGCTGGCATGATCGTAAAATCATTGCTGGGACGGGGTGGGCTGAAGAAATTGATATACACTTAAACAGCGTCCAAGTCATTTTGCTGCTTATCAGTGCTAACTTTCTTGCCTCACCTTACTGCTATGGGGTGGAAGTGAAGCGCGCAATGGAGAGGCACGACGCAGGAGAAGCCCGCGTTATTCCTATAATTCTTCGCCCCTGTGATTGGCATAATGCACCATTTGGCAAACTCCAGGCACTTCCAACCGATGGGAAACCGGTTGATAGCCGGAATTGGTACAGTAAAGATGAAGCATTCTATGATGTTACTCAAGGCATCAGAAGAGCTATTGAAGAGCTACAGGAGTTAAAAATTGCTCCAAAGGTACCAGACGATAGATTAACGAGTTTGCCTAAAACAGATCAAAAAGTTGCTCTATCAAAGCCACGAGCGAAGAAGGCGATTAATCCATACGAAGTAAGAGACGAGTGGATTGAATATATTACCATAAACCTGAAGAAAGCTGTTGAGGAGGAAGACACGCTAAATTTCTATGCTAATGATGTTCAGGGACATAGACAGATACGCATTTTGTCTAACCAGATGACCATTTATTCCTTGGATATTCATAGAGGCTCGATGGGGGGAAGTAGAGGGGATGAGGGTATAAGTTTCTCGTATACGGAGGGTAGAGCAACATTTAGCAATGGATTTCATGCATCAGGAAATTTTAAATGGAACCTACAAAAAGAGGTAGTTGTGCTTGAATTATTGGATATAAGTCTACTTTCTCATATGAGCGGGACCAAAGAATATACTAGGGAAGATTTTTTAGCTGCATTATGGGATAAAATCCAGTTAGCAATCGAAAGATCTTCTCGTTGGTAATGAGGATTAATGCGGCCCCGCTCGGCCCTTTATCTACGCAATAAATCGCCTGCGCCTAGGCACCACATTTCGCTTGGTCGAATAAAAAATAACCCATAGACTCTCACCTGCTAACAGCAAGCTAAGCAAATGCCCATGAGATAGGAGCATTATCACACAAAACAATCAACTACTTTTTTCGGAGTTACACTGGAATATTTCGGAGTCGAAATGAGCACTTTTCAGCAGCTTGTGTTCATTTCATTTCGAAGTTACAATGGAAATCACATGGAATAGTCACTCGTTCTCCAGCCTGTAGATCTTAAAGAAAGAGGCAAGAAGCCCGTGCTTAGTAAAATTCGTCTACAGAACTACAAGAAGTTTCGAGACATTGAAATTATACTCCGTCCCTTTACTATCCTGATGGGAGAAAACAGTTCTGGTAAAACGACTGTACTTCAAGCCATCAATCTTGCTTTACAGGTAATATATGATAGAGACTTAATTATAGGCAAAAACGGCAGCATCCAGGCATCATCAAGAGGTACGGTCTACTTTCTTGAACAATTACCAGCAGTCAATATATCCAAACTTGGAGAACTCTTCTATGGAGGGAAGGTTTCTAACGATCCCGCGCTAATTGATTTGGCAGATCTCAATGGCAATACTTATCGGCTACAAGTAACATCACGATTTGGCAGCTTCAATTTCAAATGTATTTCATCACCAGAGGATCTTCAGGGCAACCCTATTTTGCACTTGTCGCATCCTCTTCTAATCTCAGGGTTCGTTGGTATAAATACGGTAGAAGAGCGCAAGTTTCCTAAAGCAATCCAGGACAGAGTGCAGACAGGCAGAATGAGCGAAATCATTCGCAATCTGGTATTAGATATCAAGAAACAGTCTGGTGGAGAAACTTATAAACAGCTTTCAAGCATACTAGAACGCTATTTCAATTTCCATATCGATGTAAGTGAATTCGACGAAGACCATGACCTTTATATCGCTACATCTTTCTCGGAAACTCGTCAAAAACAACGTATATCTCTCGACTTGATCTCTTCAGGAAGCGGGCTTTTACAAGTACTTCAAATATTAACACCAATTTATCGATTTGCGTCTAAAGGGACAGTTATATTGATTGATGAGCCGGATGCTCATTTGCATACAAATTTGCAATATACACTTGTTCGTGCCTTACGAGAGATCCAAAACGAGCTTGATATCCAGATTATTATCTCGACCCACTCTGTACCTATGATCGAAGGAGCTGAACCCTCTGAAGTTGTGCCTGTTTATGCTCAAACTCAGCACTTGGAGCCTTTGATAAACAGATCACATGTTGATGAGGCAATTTCTGATCTGATTGACAACTACCATCTAGCAAAAGCCAAGATCAGCAAAAAGCTTGCATTCATAGAAGACTCAAACACACAGATCCTAGAGAGATTTGATGAGGTATTAGAAACGAATTGTTTTCGAGGAATAAATACTATTCCTATTATTCCAGGCAATGGTAGAGATAACAAAGCGCCTTCAATTGCAAAAAATATGCTAAAGAAATATCTTGGCAAAGATATTCAAGTTTACTTCGTTATAGATGGCGATGGAATGAGTCAGCAGTGGAGAGAGAGGATTGCTGACTATGCTCATCGTAATGAAATTGTATTGCATCAACTCATCAGGCATGATATTGAAAGTTACTTACTCAGCCCTGAGTTATTCTTAAGAACACTCCAAGAAGTTTATCCTAACAAAAAAATACCCACTATACAAGAAATTGAAGCAAAGATGCTCCAAATTATGAAGGATACTATTTCGCTAAATAAGTATGGTTTTGATCGAAAAATAGAAGGGCACATCTATAAGTCTGCTATGCTTATTGGGCTCGATGAATATCGAAATCCGCAAAAGTCTATAAGTGAGGCGATAAAGATAAGAGAAGTCTATGAAAATTCTTCGGATTTTGATCAACTAGTCGAGGTTGCTATAGGGAAAAAAGCTTATAGAGCAGTGCTCAATTGGTTATGTACCGAAGAAAAACTGAATATATCCGAGAATGATTTGTTACGCTATGTTAGGCAAAGTGACATACCAGAAGAAATCAAATTTATATTAGAAAGCATGCAAGCTGAGATTTAGAAAATATTATCTGCGTACGATGAAAGAAATCTAAGCCTTTAATATTTTTCGCAATAAGGCAATCTCTTCCTTCAATCTGAGAATCTTTTCATTATGAGGCCGTAGTTCATTCACGATCTCTTGCTGCCTTTTTTTATCAGGAAGAGGAAGAGAATGGTTTTTCACAGCCTGGAGGGTGAGATCCTGACGCCCCCCTGTAACCTCACGTCCCCAACGCCTTCTCATATAGGTTAGATAACAAAATAGATAAGAATGGTCAAGGGTATCTTCCTGAGGGTAGATGCAACAAACAGCCTGATTTATTGCAGCCGGGATGCCTAAAACCGCTGTTTTGCCAACAGTGCTTCCTCCTCCACAGATAGCAAGCACTATAGTGTTTATAGGTCGAACAGCACGCCTGGAACAAATATCATTTCTTGTTAGTATCACTGGAAGACGTCCTTCTGTCTCCAGAATATACTCCTGTTCTAAATCGCCTGCCTTCACCCAGGATATATACTCTCCCTCAGTCCACAATTCTGCTGCTTTTTTTTCTTTTTTTGTCGGTGTAAAACCACTATAAATATTAGCACATTTTTTTAAAGGAATTCTTTCCACGTCTAATGCAAAGAGCAAATGGGAAACCCTTTCCCTCCGTTCTATCTCCAAGGCGAGTTCCTGTCCTCTGCTCTTCTCTGAATTCTCCAGCAGAGCACGCAGATCCTCATCCAAATTATCCTTGCTCATATCAGATAGATAAATCTTGAGAATATCATCTGAGTGAACAGGTTCTTCAGATGGATAGTGAAGATGTTCCAATATCTTTAAGTCATTAGATGTTCGTATTTGACTGACCTCAGCTAGTTCCCTTTCAATAACATGCTGACTGCGATAATGGATATTTATCTCTTGGGAGACATATAAAACAGGGCGAAGATCATAATCGTTGGAAGATATTGCCTTGAGCGAAGCAACGCAACAGAAATCTTTAATTGTTTTTCTTAGGTTATATGCCTCAATTATCCTGTCACGTTCTTCCTTTTGGAGGTCTATTTTTCTACTAGTTCTAGATCTTTTCATGTAATTCAGAGCGTCAATAAAAAGAACTTTCCCTTTGTATTCTTGCCTTTTGTTAATATCGAAGATTAAAAGACAACACGGTGCCGCAGTGGTATAAAACAGGTTCCTTGGCAAGGAAATGATAGCATCGAGGATATCGTCCTCAATTATTGCCTTTCTTATGTTGCGCTCACTTTCAGGTGACTCGCTACCAGAACCACGAGATAAAGCTCCCAGATCGAGAATGACTGCTGCTCGCCCGTGATCTTTATTTAGGGATGCCAGTACATGTTGTACCCATCCCCAATCAGCATTTCTTGTAGGTGGTATGCCGTACGGAAAGCGATCGGGATCATTTATGTAAATTTCTCTATCGCATCCAGATAAGTTCCAAGGAGGATTAGCCATGACGTAATCAAAATTCTTGAGTTTTCCACTATTGCCGCGAAGCGGATTACGCAATGTGTCTTCCTGATAAAGTTCAACTGTCCATGAAAAACCTAAGTCCATTTTTGCTAGAGCTGATGCAATAGAAATTTTATCTTGGCCTACAAATCTTTTATCGGCCTCCTGCCCATTTGACAATCCTTTTAGATAGTGAGATAGTCCACTCAAACATCCTGACCCACAGGCAGGATCATAAAAATTGTCATTACCATTATATGTAGGCTTTATCATTTCTACCATCAAGCGTGCTACATCTCTAGGAGTGTAAAATTGATTCTGAGCAGCATTATGTGGATCAGGAAGATGCTGTAGTAAATACGCATACGTATTATCCCAAAAATCTATGTTTTTCGTGACATGAGCTAAATTATAGCAACTAATGATTTCAATCAGTTTCCTTAAGACTGTATCGTTTACTACACGCTTTCCATCTTTATATTCCCCATAATGTATAAATCCTAGAATTCCTTTAAGATTAGGATTGAGCGATATAGCTTCCCGTGTGATATTGGTTATAAAATCTCCTAACGTTCCATCCACTGGATGCGTCTGAACAGCCTCCCATCGACACGCTGGTCGTACGATATAGAACTCGTTATCTAGCAGAGATGGCTCGGAAAGATCTGAAAGATATTTATAGAAAAGCAATGATAGTATAAGCTCTTTTCCCTTCATAGGACTCACTACATTTTTAACAACACGAAGCATCTCATCTAGCCAACGCTCAAGCACACTTGCATCTGTAAGATCAATGGAAAGCAAAGGATTTAACAAAACTTGTTTAACTTCGCCGCTCAGATGAGATTCTCGTTTGTTATCTATATTCTTATTAGGCATTTTTGATCCACACCTTTTATCTGATAATCTTCTATCAAGTTCGATGCCAAGGAGACTATTTCCACATTTAATATGATCATCAAGAGGAAAGAGCGGTTTATCTCGCTCTAGAGTCTGTAACCATATGCAAACTTTGGATAATCCTACCGCCTGAGGGTTGAGATCCACACCATATAAGCTTTTTTTCGATACTTCTCGAAGTGCTGTGCGTTCAACATCTTTCTGCTGTTTCCTTCTATCTGAACGGATGGTGTCTAGACACTCAGCTATCCTTTGTGCAGCGGCAATTAAGAAAGTGCCGCTACCACATGCAGGGTCACAAACCTTTAGGTCAAGGAGTGCCTTCTCTGGGTCTAACCTAGCACAAGCGTTATCTAATATAGGATCAAAAGTCAAATCAAGAAGGAATTCGACCAGGCTAGACGGTGTATAGTATGAGCCAGACAATTTGCGCCCATTACTTCTAACTGTCTGGAAGCCAAAAGTCACAGATTCATCCTCCACTAAGGGTTGTGCTTCCAGTAATGACTCGTTGATATTACCTATTTCTCTTATTTTTTTGTTATCCATAGATATATCCTGTTCTTGCACAGAATCTAGCTCTTCTTGGAGCCTGTGTCAATGCTCTCGGGTTCTTGCTCCAGATATTGATGACAAAGTACTATAAACTACCCGATCTAGTTAAACGTCCCTCAGAGAATCTATCTAAAGACTCTACAGAGCAAGTTAAGGTAATCGTTGATTCTGCTTAGCTTTTTCAGGCTCTAAATGTACCTCCAGCAACCATCAAAATACTAGAACTAGTGTACCAATCTGCGAGGATAAGGTCAAGCAAGATATATAGCGAGGGATGATAGACATAGGATAATTGGACGTACGAATTAATTTTTATTCGGTATATATCTATAGTCAGGTGAAACAGCAAAGATTTTTCTGCAAAACTATACTGCCTCTATTTAATAGTCAATCCTGCTGGGGCAGGAAATTGTAGAGAGAGAACTTTTCCTTCAAGCTTATTTCTTCATAACTTTCTGCAAAACTATGCGTCCTCTACCCTGCAAAACCATGGGTTAAGTTACAGCGCTGTCATTAATACCGTAGTTTTGCAGATTCTGCAAAACTATGTTTCCTATTCGTAGTAAAGAAAAGATGAATTTTACTATTATGCAAATATGATCAACGAACTATGCAAACTGTGGAAGGGATATGGATATTTTTTCAAATGATCTGTCGGATAGCCCAATTCGTCCAGTGCTGGAATCTAAATCTTGCGTGCTTCCTTTAGTCGTAGTATATGCGAGTTGTTTAGCTGTTTCGCAACCTGGATAGAGCGAGGATAAATACCTTGTTGATGCAATACCACCACTACCTGATGAATCTCCTCCGTGCAGATTCGTGCCATGCGCTCTGCATGCTGTTTCCTCCGCTCCGCACGATTACGTAATGCAATCTCCTTATCTCCTGCGAGGGCTCGCTTCGTCAGCAGTTGATTGACAAGCATATGCGACAGGTTCACTCTTTTGGAGTGTTGAACGTGATGATCCATGTTCCTTTCTCCTGTTGTTTCTCTTTCACCAAAGTGCGGGAGCTCCTTATGTTGTTGAAGGTGTAAGTGAATTGTATAGGATCAGGCCAATTGCTATGACCGAACCCCGGATAATCTGGGGAGGTCAGGTGATAACGGTCAGACAGGCGCTGCAACAGCGGCTCATACATCCACGAAGAGGATGACAGGCCGTGAAGCAATAGCAGGGCAGGTGCGCCTTTCGGCCCGGCCTCTCGGTAGAAAATGAACGGGCTATCGACCTGCACGCTGCGATAAGACACAGGGTTGTTTATAGAATGTTCCTTAGCCTTCTTTCATTTGAAGGACGCTTACGCCTCGCATATCCAGCAAGTAGCGTCCCCTGGCATGTACGATGCGGATGAGCGCCATGTCACAGGAGGGGCAGCGTACGATGGTTCCCATCCCGTGCATGTAGGCTGCGGTCGCACCAATCACATTGGTGGTGCCGCAGCCTGTGCAGGTGACCTGCGCGAGCGTCATTTCAAAGGGGAAGATCTCTTGTAGCATGCCAGCGGCAGCGTTGCCATCCAGTGTATTCTCCATTATGCTTCTCCTGTCGGTCCAAAGCGTTCCGTCTTGATGCGTCCTGGTTCGTGTCCCAGTTCCACCAGACTTGCCGCCGCCGTTTCAACGAAGGGGGTGGGTCCGCAGATAAACGTCAGCGGGCGCTGCTCGACTAACCAGGCTACCTCACGCAGCATCTGGGCATCGATACGGCGAGAATAGCCCATCCAACCGGGCGGCTGCTTACGGGTCAGCGTCTGCACCACCTCCAGCATCGTGCTGCTCTTCATCAACTGGCCGAGTTCGTCACGGTAGATCACGTCCTCAAGGGAGCGCGATGAGTAGAGCAAACGGGTCGCAACAGTGCTGCCCATGGCGGCCCGGTGGCGCAATATCGCCATCAACGGCACAATGCCCGACCCTCCGGCGACCAGCAGGAGCGGGCCACCCATCTGCACCTCCCAGACGAAGTAGCCCCCTATCGGGCCACGTAGTTCCAGTTGATCACCGATGCGCAGTTCCTCGGTGAGGTATGGTGAGACCTCCCCATCATCGAGCCGTTCGACGGTGAGTGTCACGCGCGGTGCCTCCTCTGGTGGCGAGGCAATTGAATAGCTGCGCTCGGCCTGGTAACCGTCTTCTGCCGTGAGGCGCACATCCACATGCTGCCCCGCTCGATGCCCCATCCAGGCAGGGAGATCAAGCGTGATGCTTCTAGTGCGTCCCGTTTCTGGTCGGGTGGCGATCACCTCACCGATCTGCCAGTTCAGTCGCTCCAATAGCGTTCCTCCTTCCACGGATCACCATGATTGTTGTAGCCTAGCGATTCCCAGAAGCCTGGTTCATCGTGATCGAGCAGGCGCAAGCCTCGCACCCACTTGGCGCTCTTCCAGAAGTAGAGATGAGGCACCAGCAGGCGAGCCGGGCCACCATGTTGAGGTTCCAGAGGTTGGCCTTCATAAGTATCGACTATCCAAGCCTTCCCTCCCGCCACCTCTTCCAGGGGCAGATTGGTGGTATAGCCTCCATCGCTGAAGGCGAGCATGTAACTGGCCGCAGTATTGACCTGCGCGAGGAGGGTATCAAGGGAGACGCCTTCCCAGTGCGTGTCAAACTTCGACCATTTGGTTACGCAGTGGATGTCCTGGGTGATCGTCTCGCGTGGAAGCGTATGAAACTCGTCCCAGTTCCAACGTTTTGGCTGATCGACCTCCCCGGTAATGGAAAAATCCCAGTTTGCGAGTAGTGTGTGCGGTGTTGGCCCTGCTGAAAGGACAGGAAAGCCACGTTCGAGATATTGTCCCGGCGGGATTCTTCCGCTGATCTCACTCTTCTGGCGACGACCGCGAAACCCTCGTGAGATGAAACCTTCACTCATATCTTCACCTCCTGTATCGTGGATTAGCCGAACGTGAACGCGAAAGCTTCCACGTCCGCATCAAGAAACTCGATCTCAAATTGTCGATCGGCAATGGGCCCGGGTTGTCGGATCAGTTGATACATCCTCTGTTCGGTCACCATGCCGTTCCCCTGGTCGTCAATGTCAATGCCGTGAGCCTCGCCCGGCGACTCTCCATCGATGAGCACGCGAAATTGCACGGACGTTCCTCGCACTGCCGCTCCCATGATGAGATGAAGATCACGGGCGTGAAAGCGGTACACGATCTGCCCGTTGGCTTCGTTGAGCAGCGTAGCCTGTTGCCCCACCGTCCAATCCCCAAACAGTGCCCAATGATTGAGCGAGAAGCGCGTGGGGACAGTATAGATGTGACGCTGGTCCACGACTGTGCCACCGGGAGATGCAAAGTTCTCGGTGCGCTCATAGCCGACGTAGGTTTCTGGCGACATCAAGTTGCTCCAATCGGCGGCAGCTTCAGCCGCCTTCCCCTCGACCGCAACCAGTTCATGATCGAATCCGCTGCTTTCAGCCTCGGCCAGCAAGTGTTGAATGACCCGTTCCGACTGCTCGTATTCGCCCTCGCCGAAGTAATGATGTCGAAGCTGCCCCTGCGCATCGACGAAATAGAGGGCAGGCCAATAGTGGTTATTGAATGCACTCCAGATCGCATAGTCGTTATCGACCGCGATGGGATACTCGACCCGCATGTCCCTGGCGGCCCGGCGAACGTTCTCGATGTTGTGCTCAAAGGCGAACTCAGGCGTGTGCACGCCGATCACCACCAATCCATAATCCTGGTATTTCTCGGCCCACGCCCGCACATAGGGAAGTGTGCGCAGCCAATTGATGCAGGTGTAGGTCCAGAAGTCGATGAGCACGACGTTTCCGCGCAGGTCAGCCGCCGAGAGTGGCTGCGAATTGAGCCACGTGGTCGCGCTGTCGAGTGAAGGCAACTCACCTTCAAAGGGGAATGGAACCGCTGCCGGGTGTCTCGTCGCGAGCAAGAGTTGGTTTCTTTTCATCATGCATGCCTTTCCTCTGTTTGGATGTCTCAGCGATGCACGTCTGCACCATGCGGGACGGCAGCATCGATGTGCGTACGCCTCGCCACGTGACCTGGGAAGCGACCAGCCAGGTGAGAGGCCCAGCAGCGCTGGGAGGTGTCTGAGACATGAGCGTTCCTTTCCTGGATGCGTGTCGACCAATCTGTCAAGGAGATCGTTGACAGATCGGCCAACAAGTACATCTTTTCTGCTGTGCTGTAGGACGACGGGCACACATTATGTGCTTATCGCCCTCCTCTCCGATTAGCGCAGGGATCTGAAGCCCGCGCGAACCTCTTCTGAAAAGAGCTGCGGCTGTTCCCACGCCGCAAAATGCCCGCCTTTGTCGACCTTGTTGTAATAGATGAGCTTGGGATACGCCCGCTCGGCCCAACTGCGCGGAGCTTCATAGAGCTCTTTAGGAAAGACGCTCACGGCAGCCGGGATGGAGACGTTCTTGATGTCGAAGAAGCCCAACTTATTTTCCCAATAGAGACGACCTGAAGAAATCCCCGTGTTCGTCAACCAGGTGAGCGTGATGTTGTCGAGGACCTCGTCTCTTGTCAGTTCGCCTACGGGGTGTCCATCAAAGGCTGCTGAGATGTCCTCGTAACTGATCGCGTCGTGGTCAAGCATCCAGGCTGCTAGGGCGATGGGTGAATCCGCCAGTCCGTATAACGTTTGAGGGCGCAACCCCATCTCAACTGCGTAGCCGATGCCCTTGGTATAGACGCGGCTCAGCTGCTCGTACGCGTGGCTTTCGTCGACTGAGAGACCCGATGGCGGCGGGTCGCCGGACGGGAGCGTCTTTACAATATCGGGTGGAACAGCGCCAGGCATGTTGGTGTGAATGCCGAGCAGCTCCGCAGGCGTCTGTGCAGCCATCACATCCGTGATAATCGCCCCCCAATCGCCGCCTTGCGCCACAAAGCGCGTGTATCCAAGGCGCTTCATCAGCACGACCCAGGCACGTGCGATGTGGTCAGGGTCCCAGCCGGTCGTGGTCGGTTTGCCTGAAAACCCGTAGCCGGGTATCGACGGAATCACCAGATGGAAAGCATCCTCGACGCTGCCGCCGTGTGCCGTCGGGTCGGTGAGCGGGCCGACGACCTTGAGCATCTCGATGACCGAGCCAGGCCAGCCGTGCGTGATGATGAGCGGCAACGCGTTGTCGTGACGCGACTGGACGTGGATGAAATGGATGTCGAGGCCGTCGATCTCGGTCATGAACTGCGGGAGGGCATTCAGCCTCGCCTCGACCCGCCTGAAGTCGTAGTCGGTGCCCCAGTAGCGCGCGAGTTTCTGCATCGTCGTCAGTTGCACGCCCTGCGAAGGATCCGTGACGGTCTCCTTGTCGGGCCAGCGCGTCGCGGCGATGCGTCGGCGCTGGTCCTGGATTGCCTCTTCCTCAATGCTGATGTGGAAGGGGCGAACGTCGGTCGCTGTCGTTTGGGATTGCATAATAGTTCTCCTTCGTTGTGGTGCTTTTCAGCCTGGTTGTCGACGGGTCGGTTTCCCTTCTTATTGATAGGCATCCTGCTCATTCTATACTCGGGGTGCTGCCCCGCTCGCCCGACCCCCTCCTCTTACTCTGCTCCTCCTCCACAACCCGGTAAACCCATTCATTTCTACTCTCCCCATTCTCCGACCAGACCGCACTCACTTCAAAGGCGTCTTTGCGTGTATGGGGCGCGCCCGAAGAAACGAGCGTGGGTGGGTAAAAGCACGCGCTTTCCGAAATCCCATCAAGGGAAAAAGTGCATGTGCTGACGGTTCTCAGGCCCCTCACGCATGAGAGTAACAAATTTCGTCGAAAAGATTCCTCCAGGCGGCATTATCAAGTGGTAAAAAGCATGAATGGTGTGCCAGATGAGCAGTTCAATGGAACTCCAGAACTTGGAATGCCATTCAGGGTAAGTGCATATAGGAAGGTAATGTAGAGGTTAATTGCTACTATTTCTGAAGTTTTTCTGCAAAACTATGCTTCCTTACCAAGAGGCTCACGATGTGAAAATGCAAAACCGTCGTGAGCTGTCTTTTTTCTCAAGCTCAAACAGCACCAGTTCCCTGCAAAACTATGGCCTCACTAATCTGCAAAACCATGAGAATAATGACACGCGCTCGGCCACATCCGTGTGGTGAATGATCGTTCTTCCCAACACGACAATCCCGCTGTCCTGGTGCAGGACCAATCCTCTCACTTCTCGGCGCTTGAGATAAGCGTTGTGACGGTTCCGTCAGATGACCAGCGATAGACTCCCCCATTGAATCCAACAAACTAACGCATCCTGCCCCAAAAGCGGGGCAGGATGCGTTAGTTTGTTGGATTCAAGGAGCAGCTAGGACGAGACAAAGATTGCTCCTTTGTCTCCCACGGCGACAAAGCGCGAGCCGGACCAGACCACGTTATTCAGGCTCTGTGAGATGCCCGCGTTCTGATCGGTCCAGGTGATCGCATCTGGCGAGGCGAGGATCTGTCCACCCCATCCCACTGCCACGAACTGCGAGCCTGCTCGGATCACATCGGTGAGGTTGAACAGGTGGCTCACGTTCTGGGAAGTCCAGGCGATCCCATCGTGCGAAGTGAGAATAGCCTGGCCCACTGCCACGAACTGGGAGTTGGCCCAGGTTACGCTATTCAGGCTGCTCGAACTGCTCGTGCGCCGAGGCGTCCAGGTGATCGCATCTGGCGAGGTGAGAATGGTACCTCCAATCCCTACCGCGACAAATTGCGAACCGGACCAGGTTAGATCACCCACGTCTCCTGAAGTGCCATCGGAGCGGGTCGTCCAGATGTGTCCATCGGGCGAAGTATAGATACGGCTGAAAAAGCCCAGGACCACGAATTGCGAACCCGCCCAGATAATCTTCGTAAAGCTTGAAAAATTAGCGTCCACTGAACTGGCGAACTGCGCGTTCAGATTTGTCCAGGTGTGTCCATCGGGCGAGGCGAAGACCACGCTGTTGTGAGTAACATGTCCTACTGCGACAAATTCTGAGTGTGCCCAGATCACATCCGTCAGATAGGGGAGATTGGCAACATGCTGGAGAGTCCAGGTATGCCCATCAGGAGAGGTCAGGATGACGCCAGTACTTACCGCATCGCCCACACCATTCCCAGTGTCGTAGGTGCCTCCCACGGCCACGAACAGTGAACCGGACCAGGCCACGGCTGTCAGATTCTGCGAGATACCAGAGGTTGCAGCCTGCCATGCACCACCGGGCACGGAGGTACTCCCTGGCAGATTGTTCGGGAAGAATGTCGTCTCTGGTGTCCTGCCGGAAGCAGACGCGCCCCACGGCCATTGGCCTGTGAGCATACGAAACGTGCCCAGATATCCTCCTCCCAGCAGTAGCAGCAATGACAGCAGAATCGACATCATGACACCAGACGAGATTCGGAAAGCAGGAGACGGCGGCGGAGCCTGGTAAGCAAGCGTCGGCGTCTGGTGGAAGGGAGGGATCTGGTAAGCAGACAGTGGTGGAGTTCTATCGACCTGCACTTCTCCTGGCGTTTCAAGCACCATAAGCTTGAGGTAGAGATTGTTTCCTGCCGTGCTTTGACTGGGCAGCGTCAACACCTGGCCGGAGATCGCACCTGGAGGGATCTGGACGTTAATTATATGCCCATTGAGCAGGGTCAGGACGCGGATGCCGCCGTTACGCGCTTCCCACGTACTGATCGCCAGGGTTGTATATTCATTCTCACCTGGTGGCGGTGGAGGCGGAAGCATACGCATGACAGTTGTCCTATCGACTGCCTGGAAAGCCTCCTGAAAAGCCTGGGCGAACGCGGCTACCGAGGGGTAACGCTGTTCAGGCTTCTTCGCTAGTGCCCGCTGGAGTACCTCATCCACTGTTGACGGCAACAGCGGATTGCTCTTGCGCACCGCTACGGGCTGGGCCTGCATGTGGGCGAACATGACCTGCATAGGTGTGCCCAGAAAAGGAGGTTTCCCGGTGAGCAGTTCATAGGCCATAATTGCCAGGGCGTACTGGTCGCTGGCGAACACGGGGTGGCCGATACATTGCTCCGGGGCCATATAAGTGGGAGTGCCCCGCACCGACTGGCTGCTCCCAGAAGTCGCGCTGCTCAGGCGGGCAATGCCAAAATCGGTGAGCAGCAGATCAGGTGCCTCGTCAGCATCTGACCGGCTGCGGATCAAAAAATTGTCGGGTTTCACATCCAGATGCATAAATTGGTGATCATGCGCATATTGTAAGGCTCTGCCAGCTTGCTGAATGATGTGTGCCACCTGTTTCAGCGTCAACTGCCGGGTCTGGTGTGCTTGTGCTCGTTTGTGTAGCCAGGAGACCAGCGATCCTTCGGGGCGATAGGGCATAATCAAATACGCCTGGGGCAAGCCATCAATCGCAGCTTCACCGTGGTCGTAGAGTGGCAGTATGTTGGGGTGATCAAGCTGAGCAATGGCCGTCGCCTCCCGCCAGAAGAGGCGCATCGCGCTGCTCCCCGTCTCCTGGTTCCACCCCGTCGTCTCGATCCTGATAACCTTGACCGCCACCTGCCTGCGGACCTGGGTATCCTCCGCTAAATAGACCTCGCCCATGCCGCCCCGGCCAATGAGCTGAAGAATGCGGTAGTGGCTGAACTGTTTTCCTTCAAGTGCCATAAACTCTCCCTGCCTAGCAAATTACATCTCTTCTTTATAGCCTCTTCTTTCTAGTACGAAGACAGGTTGCAAGTTTAACGCCAGAGGGAGAATGTGTATTGATGCCAATGAAGGTTTCCAGGGAAAATGCCTTATTTCTCGGTCAACGCTGTATGTTCTTCGATAGCCTGCAAGATCTCCTGACAATACTCCTCGCAGCGGTAACGCACATCGGCTGTGATATTCTGTATACGAATATGCATGACGGGATTTCTTACCTCGGCGATCAGGTCTGCCCGCTGCTTCCAATACGTTTTATTTTTCAGATCTTTTTGAAAAATGGGACGAAAAATAGGCCAGTATTTCTCGAAGATAATGTCAAATATCATTCCTAAATAGGTGTAGTCCAATAAATTATCTGATGTGCCAGCTTTTCCTTTATCCTGGTCTTTCGCCTGAATATTTGTGTAGGTCTGGAAATCTTTTGGATAGCGTTTCTTTAAGTCTTCTAGCCAGAGATCCTTATATACTTTCTGTAATTCCTTTTTGATGAGCGTACGTAAGGTCAACTCTGTCTCTCCCAGAAGCGGAAACAGCTTGACTTCGCGCCCCAGATCATCTAAATATGCCTGGAAGCTCTCGGAAAAGCAGATATAGGCAGGAGCGAGCTTCGTTCCCAGAAGCGATTTCTGAGCGGCATTTTCTTTTATGAGTCCGTACGAGCGTAACTCGTTGATATCCTTCTGTGTGATATCGATTTTGGGGCCAAAGATTACCTGAAACAAGGAATTGATATTCTGATCTTCGCGCAAACGCTGAATAACATTATCAAAATAGTGATCACACGATGTCTGGATCCGATCGAGAATTTGCTCAATAGCCGGTTGCTGCTCTTGATAAGAGGCGGCGACGAGTTCACAACCAAGCATGCCCAGCAGGTAGGGATGACCGCCGCAATAAGAGAGAATCTGCTGCTTCATTTTCGAGGTAATCTGGATAGGAGTCTGTGCAAAAAGACCAAAATATTGTTGTAGGTCCTCATCATTAAAAGGCGTGACGTAATGTTTCGCGAAGATACTATCCAGGGTTGATCCCGCCATTGTCTGCAATTCGATATGCTTGACCGTTCGTCTTGAAAGCGTGATATAGTTCACGCCGCACTCTTGCGAAAGTTGCCGTAAACTCTCAAAACCCTGCTCATCTTTAGCAAAGAGAACACGGGCATAGTCGAACTCTTCCAGGATAAAAAGAAGGTGGATACCGGCGTTTTCAACTTCGGTAAAGAATTTCTTGATATTGCCAGGAAAAAGGAGTTCAAAAGAAGCCGCATCCGGTTGGTATGCTATCAGGCGCTCAATGCTGGCTGTGTCGAGATATTGGGCCTTGTTGATCTCTTTTAAGGCGGCATCGATCAAATGGCTGAAAAAAGCAAGGGAGTTCCTGTGATTCTTGAGGTTGATCCAGACTGGCACCCGCCGTTTGACAAAGAGGTCCACTTCATATGTCTTCAAAACATGTTTGACCAGACTGCTTTTCCCGATCCGGTGAATGCCCACCACTGCAATATTGCTAAGCGGCTCATCTTCTTCGGGGCTGACAAGCATGCCTGCTATTTTGATCATATCTTGCCTGCGCCCGAGAAAGTGTGGGCCGGTGACGATCTGAGTAAAACCGGAAAATGGATTTTTAAACTCTAAGGGCATGGATGCTTTCCCCTCTTCTTCAAGCATTCTCCAAAAGCCATTCTCTATAAAGATCTACCATAATCTTATATTGATATTGATTCTGGCCCGTATGCTTCACAAACGTCTCTCTTTTCTCAAGCACCTTTCTCATTACCAGATCCTCTAATACGTCGTTGAGATCGCACTTTGTCTGGCAATTGATATCCTCACGAGCGCAGAAACCGTCGCGGCTCTCCTTCGCAATATTTTTTAGAACCGCTTCTGCATCTTCAGGTGGAATAGCATCGGCAGAAACATCTCCTGATGTAATGAGGTTGTCAAATTGCGTATCCAGCCTTTGAACGCCTCTCACCATTTCTTCCTGGATGTTTTTGACCTCCGCCTGCGTGATGAATGGTTTCCGCTTGTTATTCATATATTCAACCAGACGTTTGCAAAGAATTTGAATGTAATAAGGGTTGCCTGCCGTTAATCTGAGAATATAATCAACGGCGTTTTCGCGGTAGCGGGTTTTCCCATCAATAAAGATCGGTTCTTCAATTAACAGTTCAGCATGTTCTTTGCTCAGATAGGTTACGAGGAACTTTTCCATGACGCCAAACTCATTAGAGAAACGGTCAATAAATTTTGGCATCACATCTTGCCCAACCAGGATAGCGCTAAAGAGGTTTTTCTGAAGAATAGCTTTCCAATACTGCATGAAATTTTCGGAGAGGCGTCCCTTAACGATATAACTATAAATATACTGGAACTCGTCGATACAGACGATGATTTTTGTCTGTTGCCACCCTGGGGTTTGGGTAGCCTGCTGGAGAAAGGTTTCCAACAATTGAATAAAATAGCGATGGGGTGTTGGATGGTCATAGAAGTCCCGCACATTTTTTGGCAGGTCAATCTGAAGGGGAGAGAAGCCCCGGCTGATTTTGGCGAGAATGGCGGCCTGGACCTTTTCAAGGATCACCCAGAGAATCTGGTTGAAGATAGAAACCTTTGTCTCCATGTCCTCGAGGCGGTATTCACCGATGCTCCCTATGTTCGCAATCAGAAAATTTGGGTCGGGTTTGAGCCTTTCCATCAGATGATACAGGATCGATGATTTCCCAGAACGCATTTGTCCATAGATGACAAACGATTTGCTCTGGGTTTCTGAAGCGTGGATTGCCGCAATCACATTGTCGATAAAAGTATCGCGCCCATAAAACATCTTATCCTGTTTAACAACGGCTCCCTCTGCATAAATGTAGGGATTACGAATAGGCTGAAATGCTCCAAGCTGAATAGAAAAATCAGTTGGTTCTGTCGTGCAGGTTTCCCCAGTATACGCTCGATACTGCACATGTACCGATAAAGAGAACACTTCCGCTTCAATGGCTTGCTCAGTAACCAGCAGAGAAACACATATTGGCTCGGATTCACCTCCGCGCAATAATCCTTCAAACCTCATCTCTTTGCAATGCAGTTCAAATAAGGCTGGATTGGGCTTCACAATCAGTTCCAAAGTATCAGCCGGGCCACAGCTAGCTTTGTTGGTCAGGAAAATCGGCACTTCGATGCTATGACCGAGCAGCGTAGGAGCATTCATACCATCCGGGATATGCAGGCTGATCTGAGGCATAAAGTTGATCTGGATCTCCTGACGACGAATTCCCGTTTGTTGCTGAAGCTCAGCGACAATTGGATAGATCTGCTCAACTGAAAGAATGGTCGGTCCCTGCTCGATATCCTTGAGCATCATTTGACACAGCGCCTCAATTTCATTACAAAAGCGCTCCTTTGTCTCAAAGGTTGTTGCTCTAGAAAGATGGTGCGCATGGTCCAGGATTTTCTGGAGCTGCTTGAGGCGCTCTCCATCCAGGTGAAAAGAGACTTTTGGCATGATTTCACTGATCAGCTTCAAAGCGTCCTCGATCAACGAAATAGCGGTGAGTTTTACCTTTTTGATCGACTGGAAGTGAGTAAAGATTGCCCGATTAATCTGGATTCGCTCTGCTTGCAAATCTTTCCAGTATTTCGTGAATGCACCGTAATCATTAACAGCAACCGGTTGCTGTTCTCTTTGTTGTAAAAACTGTAACGCCCTTTCGAGTATAATTGGAGAGTCGTACATGATGGGGAGTAAGATCTCAGCCGCATATTGACTGCGCGCAATCAGATAGGTAATAGCGTGGAAAATCCGCTCTGGTTCCTGGTGAGACGAGAGGGTGTATTCGAGTGCCATTGCGACTTCGGGAACGTCCTCCTTTTCCATTGGAATCTCTTCTCGCTTGCCAGTGCTGGCATAGAGAAAGCGCACCAGCGTAAACCTCGCTCCCTCGTCGTTGCCACGCGTCTTGTCGCCGCCATAGACACGCAATGCTTCACCATACCATTCGCAGGCGGTTTCCAGTGACTTTTGATTGATGACAGCATCATCTCCCCACGAGCTAAAGCTGCGGCAGAGATCCCTATATGCTCGATCAAGATCGGGTTTCTCTTTGCTCTCGAAAAGGACTTTCGCGGCAGAAAGAAAATATTCCGCGCGTTCCTGGGGACGCCTGATCCCTCCCGACCGGTTGCCCAATTCTTCTGGACCAAATGCATCGTTATTGATGAAGCTTTTCTCGCGGACCTTTTCCGGGGCAACACCTTTATACGAACATCGTTCCAGGAAGAAATCGGTAAATGTGTTGATCTCATTAGAAATCTTGACATCGCTAAAAATCTTGGCGACCTCCTGGGGAGTCATACCGAGGGTTCGGGCGTTTTCAATCTTTTCCAGCAGTTCCGTGACCCCTGCATCAGGGGAGAGGCTCTGGAGTCTTTCCGTGGCTTCGTCGAATTTTCCTTGCTTTAAGAGGCAGAGTGCAATGTTTCTGGTTGCTCCAATATGAGCTTCATTGATCTCAAGGATGCGTTCAAACCAGGTTTTTGCCTCTTCCAACTGATCGAGCTGCATGTAACAGATACCCATCTGCTGGTACATATATGCCTTTTTGCTTGGTGAGGCTTTCGTATCGAGATTTTTAATGCACCATCTCAACGGTTTGATTGTCTCTTCGTAGCGTCTCGTTTGCCAGTAGGCTTCAGTGAGAATCGTGTTGCGATATTCACTTTTCATTAAGCCTTTATAATCTTCTAACAGTTCGATAATATGTTCATGCTGGTTAATCTGAAAATAGAGTGATACTAACTGGCGAATGGCCTGCTCTGGTTTCTCGATCTTGTCGATTGCTTCGCGGAGGAGAGGAATCGCGCTTTCTCGATCCTTGCCTCGATTGATAATCTGTCTGGCCTGTTGTAAAAGAGCGGCCCCCTCGACAAAGCGGGCCTGTTGGGCAGGAGTCACTTTTGCCGCTTGATTGGACGATCCGCGCGCCGATTTCGTGGCCTCTTTTTTCTTCTGACCGCTCGCTTTTTTCGTACCTTGAGATGAGGTGTTTCCTGGTTTTTCTAAGCGTTGGATCGAACCTGTTTGGTCTGGCGCTGCTATACTCTGTGCCTGTTGCTCGCATGGCTGCCAGGTCGCGATCATGTCGAGAATGCAGGAAAAGGGAATACCTGATGAGTAGCGCTTGAGCGTTAGATGGGTTACACTGATCTCTTCGAGGCTCCCAACAACCTTCTCGCCATTTTTCAGCGAAATCTCAACACCGCTGCCCAAAGGAATATACCTCTGGATTGAACGGGCAATGTCACTCACCTATGTCAACCCCTTCATTACAGAACATCATAAGAGCTTGAAGAATATTGCTAGGTTTGTTTTTTCGGAAGCATGCTCTATTTGTGGATTGGTTGTATCTGTACGCAAAACTTCAATCACCGTTATAGTAGCATAGAGATTAAATTCTTGTAAAGCGTTCGTGGTACTTTTCTCTGCGAAAAACGGGTTGCTAACAGGCAAGGGCACAGGCGAGGAGTCTCTGGTTGCAGCTCGCGACGTGCCCGATAGCAAGGAGTATGTATTGGAGCATCTTACTCATCGAGTGCCTGGGAGATGGCCTGTTCCAATGTCATCGCGCGACCTTCAGTCCAGGCTGTATGGAAGGTTGCTTCATCGAGTTGAGTACGGATGGTGGCGATCATGTCGTCTATCTCTCGCTTGTCGTTGGGCTGGTGAAAAGCTCCCAGGCGTTCCAATGCTCTTTCTGATGCACCAAGTAAGCGCACGGCCTGTCGTGGTTGATCCAGTGCGCCGATTGCCCCGGCAAGCGTTGCCAGAGCTTGCGCTAGTTGCAACTGGTTGTTCGTGGTGTGGGCTAACCGTAAACCTTGTATCCCCAGGTCGCGCGCATGTTCTGCCTTGCCTTCGTGGAGAGCGATGAAGGCAAGGTTCTGATAAATAAAAACAATCCGACGCGTTTCACCGGTCTGCTGAGAGGCAGCGAGACATTCTTCATAAGCACGCTTTGCATGTTCATCAGCGCCACTGGCGCGCGCTATTTCCCCAACGATATTGAGAGCCTGCGCAATTCCTGGCAGATGATTCATTGAGTGGAATAGCGTCAGACTCTCCTCAACAAGAGGCATAGCGGCATGTGGCTCTCGCAGCATTGTATAGCCCAGCAAGGCAAGTGCCCACGCTATCTGAAGCTGATCTCCTAAATCACGAGAAATAGCAAGTGATCTGATAAAAAAGGGAGTCCCTGCATCAAGATTATAGAAGAGGGCCAGATGCCCGGCACTGAGGAGGAGCCTGGGATGATATATACGGGGAACTTCATTAAGCCGCTCCAGCAGTTGTTGCGTCCAGCGATGGCCTTCGACATGGTGTCCATTACCATACCAGAACAGGCCAAGTGCGCCTGCTAAGCGCACACCGAGCGTCACATCTCCATCGTTTAACGACCATTCCAGCACTGCACGGATATTCTCCAGGTCGAGTTCCAGTTGCCGGGACCAATGATTGTATCCTGCTAACCGCAGTTCTGGCTCCGCACGTTCAGCCAGAGAGACAAAATACATCGCATGCCGCCTTCTTATGGTTTCCTCTTCACCGTTGGTATGCATTTGCTCACGCGCGTACTCCTGAATCATTTCTAGCATGACAAAGCGCAATTCGTTGCCGGGCATCTCTTTCTGCTGCACGAGGTTTTTATCCACGAGCGAGGCCAGCCCATCTAGTACGTCGATAGACAGTCCTGCGCTACAGATGTCTTCGATTGCTTCCAACGAACGACTGCCTCGAAATACGCTCAGGCGGGCCAGTAATCGTTTCTCATTCTCATCAAGCAGGTTATAGCTCCATTCAATGGAGTCGCGCAGGGTCCGCTGGCGTGGGGGAGCATCACGTGGGCCGCCTGTGAGGAGGCGCAGAGGAGAGGTTTCCCTCGTTCCTTCCAACCGCTTTAATAAGGCCTGGGGCGTGAAGAGTTTGCAACGTGCCGCAGCCAGTTCAAGCGCAAGGGGTAATCCATCGAGGCGGGTACAGATTTGTCCAATAACTGGAGCTGTCAGTTCATTTGGCATAAAGCGAGGCGAAATCATTTGTGTATAGCGTACGAATAACAGCCCCGCCTCAGATTTGATGAGGCCCTGAACAGAGGATACCTCATCAGGCGGGAGTGAGAGCGGTGGTACGCAATATTCCTGCTCCCCGGCAAGGCGTAGTGGCTCTCTGCTGGTGACGAGTATTTTTAGATGTGCAGAAGCGGTCAGTAATTCGGAGATTAGTGGAGCTGCCTTGATAACATGCTCAAAGTTGTCAATCAGGAGCAACAATTCTCGTTGAGCGAGGACGCGTTTCAATGTATTCAACAGTGGTTCTGTAGGATGTTCAAACACGCCAAGTGCCCCGGCAATCGTTTGAGCTACCAGGATATGATCGGACAGCGGAGCAAGATCGCAGAAACAGACGCCATCAGCGAAGCTTGTGGTGATCTCTGTTGCCACGCGCAACGCTAGCTGCGTCTTGCCTGTCCCTCCGATACCGGTGAGCGTTAACAAGCGAGAAGTATGCAGCAGGCGTGTCACTTCAACCATTTCACGGTTACGTCCAACAAAAAGACGGGTTGGTGCTGGCAGATTGGACGTGGGTATCAGCGGTGGTGACAGAACGCTTCCGTTATCGATGCTCTTTACATATGTGATAGCCTGGGTTCGGCTTCTGACCCCCAGTTTGCTGTAAATCTGGCGATTATACCATTTGATGGTGTTCAGGCTCAGGAAGAGAGCATCGGCAATTTGTTGATCAGACAATCCCGCAGATAGTTGTTTCAAGATCTCTTTTTCTCGCTCATTCAAGAGATCTGAGGATGCCGCCTTTCCTTTCATAGTCCAACTTTCATTCAAATGATACGCCTATAGAAATAAAATACTGCTTTTGATAATATATTGCTAATTTTGGTTCGACTTGCCCAATATTTGCAGGTTAGATTTATAGTATTAACGCAGCAAGGGAGCTTTTTTGCCATGCTTTATTTCCATTAGAAAGAATGGAGACTTCTTCCCTGATTTTGATTATGCTTTAGGAAGATGAAACGAATAGAGATTTGAGTCTCTATCTTAAAAAGAAAGGTGAAGCATTATGACAATACATGGCAACGAACAAGGAAAGGCGGCAAGCCAGATTGTAGCCGAAGCACGCAAAGCCGTCCCCGAAATTACCGTTGCACAGGCAAAGGAGGAGCTGGAACAGGGACAGGCTGGCTTGCTACTTGATGTCAGAGAGCCATCTGAGTGGGAGCAGGGACATATTCCAGGTGCGGTACTGGCTCCACGCGGCATGCTTGAATGGTACGCCGATCCGACAACGCCTTATGCCAAACCAGAACTGACAACGAAAAAGGATGCTCACATCATTGTGGCGTGTGCATCTGGCGGTCGCTCGCTGCTGGCTGCTCAGACGCTGCAATCGATGGGGTATACAGATGTCGTGAGTATGGCAGGGGGCTTTAAAGAGTGGAGCAATAAAGCGTTTCCAGTCGAGGAGGAGGCTGGAGAGAGATAACACATCTGTAACACAAACAGAACAACAAAACATCATAGAGGCTGGCGATGGTAAGCATCCATCTGCCAGTCTCGTCTGACATACCGAGGCGTTATATTTTGCTTTGTTCGTCGCGTACTTACAGGTACGTGGGAACCGCAAGGGGATTACGCTCGGCGAAAGGCCGTTGATGCCAGTAAGGGTAGATGGTCGGGATTTCGCTGGCCTTGTCGAGTCTGGCTACCTGTTCGGCGCTGAGATTCCAGCCAACGGCACCCAGATTTTGCTTCAATTGTTCCTCATTGCGCGCACCGACGATGATGCTTGCCACCGTTGGACGCTGCAACAGCCAGTTCAGGGCGATCTGAGAGACCGACTTGCCCGTCTCGCTGGCAATCGCATCAAGGGCATCGACGATCTCATACACTTTCTCGTCGGGAATGCGTGACCCTTCGGAGCCTATCTGCTGGACGCGACTGCCCTCCGGGGCCGGTTGCCCACGCCGGATCTTGCCCGATAGCACGCCAGAAGCCAGAGGACTCCAGACAATAGTGCCCACCTTCTGATCGAGCGCCAGTGGCATCAGCTCCCACTCATACTCGCGGCCAACCAGAGAGTAAAACGCCTGATGCGCTACATAGCGGGTCCAACCGTAGGTCTGAGAGGTGGCAAGAGATTTCATCAGATGCCAGCCAGAGAAATTGGAACAGGCGATATAGCGTACCTTGCCGCTCTGTACCAGCGTATCGAGTGTGCGCAACGTCTCTTCAACTGGGGTCAGAGCGTCGAAGCCGTGCAGCGTATAAATATCGATATGATCTGTATTCAGTCTGCGCAGACTATCCTCACAGGCGCGAATCAGGTGATAGCGTGAGGAACCCAGATCGTTTGGTTCCTCGCCCATCCGAAATGTTGCCTTCGTTGAAATCAGGAGCTGATCACGCCGCCCAGCAATAGCTTTGCCCAGCACTTCTTCAGAGACCCCCCCTGAATAGACATCGGCGGTATCGAACAGATTGACGCCAGCTTCCAGGCATATATCAATCAGATGAGATGCTTCAGCCACGTCAGTTTTTCCCCAGGCGCTAAAGAAATCTCCCCGGCCACCAAAGGTTGCTGTTCCGAAGCTGAGCGCAGAAACTTTCAGGCCAGAGCCACCCAGTTGCCTATATTCCATTTGATTTTTCCTCTCTTCTCTTGCCTTTTAAATGGATGTTACATTAAGGGTGAACAGACGGCCCATCGTCGTTGCATCTTCCAAGAAATAGAAAATGCCCATTGAAAAATGACAATGGGCAGCCTGTTCTTTTCCCTAAAAATGAGGCCACTACATTGTATCTTACAACAAAATGAGACGACCCGCTTTATCGCATCTATTTAGTTATGTAGGAGATAGATGAAGCCTTATTTGTAACCGCATATCTCTTCCTTAGCTGGAAAAATATGTCAACCTTCTACAATAGAAGCTGAAGAAAGAAAAATTCCCTTTTTCTTCATGAGTTACATTATTCTTCTCTTCTTCGTGAAGGTATCACGGTATGCAATTTTTCATGTAGTTTTGCTGTGGTCTTGAAAGGAGTAATCCATATGGAGTGGACGACAAACCGTGTCATCGCCTTGATTATTGGCGTTGTCTTTACGATCATAGGGATCGTGGGCCTCTTTGTTACATCCAGTATGAGAGTTGGGAGTCTGATGGGGTTTGACGTGGATATTGTTCACAATCTGATCCACCTGATAACAGGTCTGATGGCCCTTGCCTCCGTGTTTCTGGGCTGGTTCCGGCGTTTCAACCAGGTCTTCGGGATCATTTACCTGTTGCTTGGTCTGTCCGGGCTGATCTATCCGGGACTCTACTTTAACCATCTGTTGATGGGCATAACTCATGTAAATGCTGCCGATCATGTCCTTCATCTCGTCGTCGGTGTTGTAGCAGCAGGCGTCGGGTTCTTTGCTCGCGACTATACCACCTCCCGTGCAACCCCAACTTTCTAATATAGTTGAGAAGGGATGAAGCAAGCTGCACTCATCCCTTCTCATCATATAGCTCCTTCTTTATTTATAAGAGCATACGGTTCTTGCCTGAAAACTGAGCGCGGCTTGCATCTTCTTGAGTAGTTTTTGAGGCGATGAAGGATATACTGAGGACGAGAGAAAGAAACTTGAAGCGAAGCACCTTGATAGATAAGGCTGCTCTTCACCAATGATGTTTTCTCTTGAAAAGGAGCATACGTTGATGCAAGCGATAGAACGTATTCCTCAGCTAGAAGCGCGGGCAAGAGTCCACCGGCAACAGATCGTGGTTGATAGCCTGCTGGCAATTATAGGTGTATTGCTCATCACAGGTTTCATGGTCGTTCTCCGGCTGTATCCTGCGATCTCCACCGTCTCGATTCTTTACCTGTTGCTCATTCTGCCGTTGGCGATGTGGCGTGGGCGTTATGCTGCTATACTTGCCGCCATTGTCGCTGTGCTGGCCTTTAACTTCTTTCTGGTTCCTCCTCTGTATACTTTGATCATGCCTACAAGTGAATGGCTGGCACTTGGCGTTTTTCTGCTGACGGCGCTTGTGACCAGTCAGCTTGCCATTATCAGCCGTAAAAGTGCAGAACAGGCCTGGTCGCGGGAACGAGAAACGCGCATTCTCTACGAAATGATGCACGCCGTCAATAGCCAGATGACCCTTGATGAGCAACTTGATGTGATAGCGCTTGCCACTGTCCGCATTTTTGCCGCCTGGGGCATGCGTGAATGCGCTTTGTTGCTTCCTGATGAGAAGGGACGCCTGCTGATCCGGGCCGAGGCTCCCATACAGATCGAATCTTTCACGCTCTCTCCTGAGCATCTGACGATTGCGCATCAGGTCTTAGTGGAAGGAAAAAGGAGAGTAGTATCTAATGTCGTGTTCTCTTCTGGAGAAAAGGGGTACTTGCACTTGCTTCCTCTGCAAATCGATGGACGTATTCTAGGCGTACTTGCGCTGCATATCCAGGCCGAAAAGAGGTTTCTCACGTTGGAGCAGGCGTTGGATGAGCAGGGACCCTTGGATGATCAGCGCGCATTTTTCTGGATATTCCTGGATCAGGTGGCTTTAACGCTTGATCGAACGCGTTTGCGGACGGCTACCCTGGGTTTATAGGTTCGTCATACAGGCGTCACGATGACGATGTAATGCCTGTATGACAGTCAGGCTAGCGACCAAACAGACGAGCAAATACCTGCTCTAAAGCCTCGTTTGCGGTTCCTGATCGCCAGGCAATAAAGCCATCGGGACGCGCCAGTACGGCACCATTGCTGGGGATATCATAGACATTGAAGGAGAATTTTATAAAAGATCAGGGAACAGAGAACGGTGTTCGTGGTCCTATGAAGAGGCAAACGGAGGGCGAAGGGTGGTTGTAGAGAGCAAAGTGATGGCTTTTTGCAAGGGAAGTGGATCGAGCAGCTGTATCAGGTTGTAGAGAGTGGATGTGTGCGTGGGGCCGCGCAAGACTCGCGCACCACGAGCGAAGTCGAAAGCTCTACATGGTTGGAGTCCAGAGGCAGACCTGCGATCAGACGCAGGAGCATACCGGTTGCCATGCGTCCCATCTCGATCAATGGTTGATGAATTGTCGTCAGTGGTGGTGCCATCTGAGCTGTATACATCACATCGTCGAAGCCGATCACGCTCATATCGTCGGGGATACGGATATTGCGCTTGTATAACGCCTGATACACACCGGCTGCCTGAGCATCATTGCCGGTGAAGATAGCAGTGGGAGGATCAGGTTGGTTGAGCAGCGTGAACGTTTGCTTAATGCCGTCACCCAACAAATAGTTTCCTTCGCAAATGAGCGCCGGATCGATGCCAATACCAGCACGCTCAAGCGCCTCCCGGTAGCCAGCAAGACGTGCGCGTGAAGTGGTCAGGTGTAGCGGACCAGTAATAATGCCGATGCGTCGATGCCCGAGAGAGATCAGATGTTCCGTTGCCGTATATCCGCCCAGCCAGATCGTCGAACCAATCGTCGGGAACGTCGTGGTTGGTTCGTTACGGTCCCCAATTGCTACAAAAGGGATATTTTGCTCCATCAACGCATTAGGAATTCCCACCCGCTCGTAGGGAAGTAAAAGCAGCACCCCATCTGTGGAACGATCAAGCAAACGGCGCAGCCAGAGACGCTCCGTGTCCTCATTTTCATGAGTGGCAAAAACTGTCAGGCGGTGTCCGCTTTCTTCAAGCGCATCCTGGACGCCGTGCATGATACCCAGATCATAGCCACCCTCCAGGCGCATAATCACCAGATCGATCGATCCACTCTGTCCCTTGCGTAGATGGCGAGCGGCATGATTTTGCACATAGTCGTTTTGCTCTATTAAGCGCTGGATACGTGCACGTGTCTGCGCACCAACCCCGGGAAGTTGATTCAAGACCTTCGAGACGGTTGTTGTAGAAACCCCCGCCTCCTTAGCGATTTCGACCATGGTTAAACGTTTACTCTGTTTCGACTCCTGCGCCATGCGCTTTCCCCCTGATGTTGGTAAACAATCACTCAAAGTGTTGTGTCAATCGTACCATGTTTTTTTTCAAATTGTCAACATTCTTCCCGCTAAAAGAGCTTATTCATGCGCTATTGAAGGAAGATGAGGCAGGAATTCGGGTGGAGAAACAACATTTTGGAAAAATGGCGCTCTACCCTTGACATTTGGAAATTTCTATGCTACCTTTTTTGCAGAAAGACAAGGTAAACGTTACCCTTAATTAACCTTTCGTCAGTGTTCGACGAGAATATCTTTGAGGAGGTGAACAAGCTATGGCGCTGTTTCCTTCAATGCAGACATACTACGAATTTCCCAACATTTTCTCGTTTCCCTCTGGCGTAATTGTCCGCACAGGCTCTGATTATTTGTGTCCTGTCCGCAGGTGATGCGCCTTTTCGCCGTTTTTTTACCCTTACTTCCGTCGTTTCGTCAGACCTGGAACTCATCACGTATTATCGATTACCAGCTCGTCATATCGGTGTTTTTATTTTTAACATACTCACGACATGACGTAAGAACGACATGCTCTTTTTAAGGAGGATTTTCATGAGTACGAACGCAAAGGCTGGACTGTTTCTCAATCGGCGACGTTTTTTACAGGGGGGCGCAGCTCTCGGTCTTGGAGCAATGAGCCTAGATGTGCTGGCAGCTTGCGGAGGTTCTGCACCAGCAACTCCTGGAGTAGTAACCGCAACGGTCAATACGCTGCCTCCCAATACCAATCCTGGAGCGCAGTATGTCTTTAAGCAAGTCATCAAGCAATTTGAGCAGAGCCATCCAAACGAAAAAATTGTGGGCAAAACCGCTCCCTATGATCCGGCAACCTTTTTCACTAGAGTAGCGGCTGGTCAGGCAGAGGATGCGACCCAGACCTATTTTACTGAACCTCCGTTGATGATCTCCAAACATGTGGTTGCAGATATTACCAGTCTGGCGAAGGGTTGGCAGTATTGGAGCAGCTACAATCCTGGCATTGCCTCGATTGTCAGCGATCCTACAACGGGGAAAATCTATGGCCTCCCTCAGAACGGGTATGCGCTGGGCCTCTTCTACAACCGCAAACTGTTCACGGCAGCTGGACTCAATCCCGATAAGCCCCCTGCTACCTGGGAGGAGTTTCGCAGTGCAGCCAAAGCTTTGACCACATCATCAGTTGCTGGTTATGCTGAGCCGAGTATCAGCAACCAGGGTGGGTGGCGCTTCACCAACTGGATGTACTCGGCTGGTGGTGATATGCAGTCTTCGGATGGCACGAAGGCGACGTTCAATAGCGAGAAGGGCACCTCTGTGCTGCAATTGCTCAAGACGATGCGCTTTACTGACAAGTCCTTGACCAAACAACAGGGCTACGTACAGGACAATATCCTTCAATTGCTGGCTACCGGGAAAGTGGCGATGGCGATCATGGCCCCTGATCAGTTGAATGCTATGAAGACGGTCTACGGGGCGGATCTCACCAGTTTTGGGATCGGAGCCATGCCACAAAATGGCGGTAATGCAGCCCTGACTGGTGGAAATATTTTCGTGTTCAACCCTAAATCGTCTCAGGAAGTGATTAAAGCCGCCTTCGACTATGTTATCTATAGCAACTTCGATCTGAACCTGCTGGAAAGCAGCCTTGCGCAACAGGCGGCGAGTGGGCAGGTCGTGGGCGCTCCGACCAGCGTTCTCTTTACTGGCGATTTCCAGAAGCAGATCCAGGCATTGAATGCTAAATACGCCACCGTGCCGCTGCAAAACTACACCTCGTTTATCAACTCGACTGTTGCGCTTCGTTCTGAGCCGCGCAAGGAGACGCAGAAGATGTATGCTGCGCTTGATCCTGCGGTGCAGGCAGTGCTGAGCGACCAGAATGCTGATCCGCAAAAGCTGCTAAACCAGGCCGCACAGCAATTCCAGCAGGTTCTCGATCAGGCTGCTTCCTGACGAGAAATGGTGAGGGGAAGCTGTATCCTGCTCAGCAGAATGCAGCTTCCTGAGAAGGAGCTTCGTATGCAACGTTCATCGTCCTCGCCATTCCCTTCGTCTCTACGGGAACCGGAATCTCTGGAACGGAGGAGTGAAGCGATGGCTTTTAAAGAGCGGCGCACCACTCAGAGGTGGAAGCAGGGTATTCAGCGCAGTCTCAGCGGCTATCTCTTTTTGCTGCCTGCCCTGCTGATCTTCGCGCTCTTTGTCTGGTATCCCATCATCTATGGCTTTTTGATGAGCTTTCAGAATGTGGATCTCATCAACTCTTCGCACTGGGTCGGCTTTGCCAATTATAAGCGCGTCTTTTCAGATCCGCTTTTTGGGATAGCATGGCGCAATACGTTGGCGTTTACCCTCTATGCGCTGCTCTTCGGCTATTTTATCCCGATCATTCTGGCCTTACTGATCAATGAAATGCGGCATGGCAAGGGCTTTTTTCGCCTGGCGTTCTACGTGCCGGTAATGTTGCCGCCGATTGTGACGGTCTTTCTGTGGCGTTGGATCTACAATCCCGACTCCGGCCTCTTGAATGCATTGTTGAGCCTGGTTCATCTGCCCGGCGGTTTATGGCTGGAGACGCCTGGAAGCGCGCTGCCTTCGTTGATGGTGATCGCTACCTGGAGTGCGGCGGGTTCGACGATGCTGATCTATCTGGCAGCTTTGCAGGGTATCTCGGCCTCGCTCTATGAGGCGGCGGAGATCGATGGCGCTGGTCTCTGGCGGCGTCTCTGGAATATTACGCTGCCAGGCATTCGTCCGATCATGTTGTTGATGCTCATTTTGCAGATTATCGGCACCATGCAGGTCTTTATTGAGCCATTTACGATTACCAGTGGTGGACCACAACACGCGACGATGAGCATCCTCCTCTTGATTTATAACTACGCGTTCCAGTATGCCGATTTTGGAGGGGCGAGCGCAGTTGGTGTGATCCTGTTTCTGGTGCTGGCCGTTTTTGCGCTGATTTATATGCGCATGACCAATCAGTTGATGCAAGGAGATTAATGTATGGCTCTCTCCCTCAAGCCAGGGGCGACACCACAGGACGAGAAGCCGGGGCGTCGCAAGCAAGCGCCTCTTGAGAATGCCGGCGAACGCACGCTCGTCTCGCCTCTATCATTGCGTCGTCCATCCGGGCGTGTTATCTACTGGCTGGTGTTTGCCTTGCTGTTGCTCAGCACGTTAATAACGCTGGGGCCGCTGTACTGGATGTTTAGTGGCGCTTTGAAATCCAGCAGCGAAATCGTGCAGACGCCGCCGACCTTCTGGCCAGTGCATCCCGGTTGGGAAAATTATGTCAATGCCTGGAATGTGCTGAATCTCCCTCTCTATTTTATCAATACGCTGCTGCTGGCAGGAGGGGCCGTACTCTTTCAATTCCTGGTATCAGCTACGGCGGCTTATGCGCTGTCAAAATTGCGCCCGGCAGGAAAAAATATCATTCAATTTGGTTTCTTCTGCACGCTGATGGTGCCGCCAGTCGTCTATCTGATCCCACAATTTGTGAATATCAGCTCTCTGCCCTTCATTCATGTTTCGCTGATCAATAACTGGTCCGGCGTCTGGCTGCCTGAAGCGGCGAATGCTTTTAATATCCTGGTTCTCAAAAGTTTCTTTGATAGTATTCCCAATGAGCTAACTGAGGCGGCACGTCTGGATGGGGCCAATGCCTGGCAGTTGTTCACACGAATCATTCTCCCGCTCTCACGTCCGGCACTGGCTGTGGTGACGATCTTTACCGTGATTGCGACCTGGAAAGACTTTCTCTGGCCGCTACTAGTGTTGACTGAGCCTGATGTGCAGTCATTGCAACTCGCGCTCTATTATGCGCAGGTCTCGAACGCAAATATGCCATTTGCCTATCTGATTGCAGGTCTGGCACTGGCGAGCATCCCTCCAATTGTGGTGTTCCTGCTTTTGCAGCGCCAGATCTTGCGCGGTATTAGCCTGACCGGTTTGAAAGGGTAATGATCCAGTTAGAGGTATATGCAATGATGTGAAGAGATGACGGGCAGGGAAGCACGTCTCTTATCTTTCCCTTCGCTCCCCTCTCTTTTCATGAAAAAAGCTGGTAGGTTGATTCCTGGCTGTTTTGAAAGGAGGAATGCGCTTTCTCTAGTTGTTGTGGCAGAGCTGCATAGCGGCGAGCTATGATACCGAGATTGTAGGCTACATACGCTGACAGGCTGGCGATGTGGCGCGTCATGAAGAGAGCCTGGAAAGGATTGATACAATGCAGGATGCAAAAAGTAAAAGGTGTAGCAGGATAGGAAGGGCATTGATCTTGCTCATCCTGGTGATTGGCACGGTAGGTATGTTTGCGCTGGTTTCTCGTCCAGTCAGCGCCGCGAACGTGAAGAGCGATGCGACGACAAATGCCGCGCTCGGTGGCACGGGAGCCACGCTTCCCTTTACCGAACTCAAAGCGCACGATGCCAGCACCAATGGCACCATTATTGGCCCATCCTATACACTGGGCAGCGTCGCGTTTGATGCTGTAGATCATAAAGCAGTGCAGTTGACCAAAGGGCAGTATGTCCAGTTTACATTGTCAGATCAGGCCAACGCGCTCAATCTGCGCTACAGCATTCCCGACTCGTCCAGTGGTGGTGGCATCAGTGCCTCGCTCAGTATCTATATCAATGGGACAAAGCAGTCGAAGGATCTGCAATTGACCTCGCAATACAGCTGGGTCTACGGACCGCCTGATTTCTCCAATTGTAACGGAACCGTCTGGTCGAACACACCTGGAGGTACAGCGGCTCATCAGTTTGATGAAATGCATGTGTTGCTGCCGCAGATGGCGAAGGGCGCGACGGTGAAGCTGCAAGTCGATTCGGAGAACACGGCTCCCTGGTATGCGATCGATGTTGCCGACTTCGAGCAAGTAGCAAACCCCCTGACACAGCCGTCTGGCTCTCTCTCAGTTACCGCCTCGCCATATAATGCCGATCCGACCGGTGCGACGAATGCGACGCAGGCTATCCAGAACGCTGTCAATGATGGCAAGGCGCAAGGGAAGACCGTCTGGATTCCACAGGGGACGTATTTAGTTACCAGCCATATCCTTGTTGACAATGTGACCGTAACGGGCGCGGGAGTGTGGTACTCGATTCTCACTGGTGCTCCAACTGGCGGCGGAAACGGCAATAACGTAAACAACGGGACCGGTGTTGGAATCTATGGCAACGATGCCTACGATGGCAGCACGAGCTCGAACGTCAATCTGTCGAACTTTGCTATTGAGGGCCAGATTTCCAACCGCGTTGATTGTCTTCAGGACAACGGCATTGGTGGCTCATTGAATAACTCGAAGATCTCCAATGTCTGGATCGAGCATACAAAGGTTGGCATGTGGTTTGATGGACCGTTTAGCGGCCTGACGGTGAGCAATGTGCGTATCGATAGCATGCTTGCCGATGGTCTCAACTTCCATCGCAACATCACCAACTCCAGCGTCTCTCAATCACTTATACGTGGCACCGGCGATGATGGCCTCGCTATGTGGTCGTCCTCCGATAACGTACCTGCAACCGGTGATAGCAACGATACGTTCGATCACAACACGGTGCAGTCGCCCTATGTCGCCAATGGTATTGCTATCTATGGTGGCAATGGCAACACTGTTACCAATAATGTTGTGAGCGGCTCACAGTATCGTGGTGGCGGGATTATGCTGGATTACCAGAATTTCGGCAATACTACAGTGCCTTTTGCTGGCACAACAACGGTCTCCAATAACACCATTCAGTACACCGCAGGCAATGGCGATCAGGGTATTCAGCAATTTGGTGGCCTCATGTTCTGGTCTGCCAGTGGCTCCATCAATGCGCCTTTTACTGTGACGGGCAACGAGATTGATAACAGCCAGTATGTTGCAATCTCCTTTGATGGCGGCAATCCAATCAGCACCATTGCCATGAATAATATCAACATCAGTGCCTCAGAGTTTGCCTTTTCCAATAAGGTCAGTACTATCACCGGATCGGCCTCCAACGTCACAGCGAGCGGGCTGTCGGTTGGTGGCATGCAGAGTTGTGAGGGATCGGGGTCGTGGAATGTGACGATGGGATCTGGCAATACCGGTTGGAGTCCCACTCCGCAAACCTGTGGTTTCCCGACGACTCCTCCGCCCTCGCCGACGCCAACAACTCCACTGCCGACGCCAACCCCCATCACACCAACGCCAACTCCGACGCCAACGCCCCCTCCCAGCGGCACCTTGATTACCGCGATTAATGCAGGTGGATCGGCGACAGGGAACTATGTGGCCGATGTGGACTTTAATCAGGGGAACAGCTTCTCGGATACATCAACCACGATCAATACCAGTGGCACCAGCAGCCCGGCACCGCAAGCGGTGTGGCAGACGTGTCGCTGGAATGCCTCTTTTACCTACACCATCCCCAACCTGACTGCTGGAACCACCTACACCGTTGCGCTGGATTGGGCCGAGTTGACCTGGCAGGCAGCGGGACAGCGCAAGTTTAACGTGGCAATCAACGGCTCAACGGTCTTGAGTAGCTTCGATGTCTACGCGACAGTGGGGTATAAGACAGCCTTGCGCAAGCAGTTCTCGACCACCGCCAATAGCAGTGGGCAGATCGTGATCGCTTTCACGCAAGGAGGAGCGGACAATCCCTTTATCAGCGGCATTGAAATCTATCAACCATCGGGAAGCGGGACGCCAACCCCGACGCCGACCTCGACTCCGACGCCAACATTAGTGAAAGCAATTAACTCTGGCGGTTCAGCGACGGGGAGTTTTGTGGCAGATACAGGCTTTGATCAGGGAAATAGCTATTTGGATACATCAACCGCGATCAATACTAGTAGCGTGAGCAATGCCGCGCCGCAAGCGGTGTGGCAGACGTGCCGCTGGAACGCTTCGTTCACCTATACCCTGACCGGTTTAACTGCCGGGAATACCTATACGGTGAAACTGGATTGGGCTGAGCTGACCTGGCAGGCGGCGGGACAGCGCAAGTTCAATGTGGCAATCAACGGCTCGACCGTTTTAAGTAGCTTTGATGTGTATGCCACCGGTGGCTATAAAACAGCTGTCCAGAAGAGTTTCACTGCAACAGCGAACAGTAGTGGGCAGATCGTGGTCGCTTTCACGCAAGGGGGAGCGGACAACCCCTTTATCAGCGGTATAGAGCTGTATAAGTAAGACAGGGAAGTCATCATTGAGGAGAGTATGCAAAGCGGAGAAAGGAGCGAGAGCTTTGCATACTCTCTACTTACATGGCACGCTCATCAATGCCGACTGCAACGGGTCGAGTAACATCATACGAAAAGTAGCCCCTCATGCTTTCCAACAAGTGGAGGGGGTAGAGGATGGGAAAGGCCACAAGCCAGTAGTCCATCCAGTGAGGTTGTCATTCCCCTCACGAAGCCAGAAGACTAGCAATGGTGGAAACAGCAAGCGATCAATAGAACGCTAGAAAACGCTATGAAACGCTATGTTTTTTGGAACTATTTTGACGCTCTTCTTTTCTTGAAAGGACTGTACACGTATGGAGATGGCACTGCCAGCAAGCGCAACCAACTGTAGATTTTCGTCTCTCTTCACTGGATATCAAGCTTTTGACGATGCGAGGATCATAGCAAAGAGCGACTCGCACGTGTGCTTGCGTGCTGGCTCAGCCACGATTGAGGTGACTGTGCTGGCTCCAGATCTATTTCGGGTTGGGATCTTCCCTGATGGGCGCACCGTCAATTATTATTCGGAAGCTGTTGTGGAGCGGAATTGGGATACAGGAGTTGTGAGGATAGAGGAAGGGGATGAGCAACTGACCATTATCACAGCGGAGGCCAGCGCGCATATCGCGCTCAACACTTTGCGTCTCAGTTTTAGCGATAAACATGGGCGCATCTTTGCCGCCGACGATCCTGAACTGGGGATGGGCTGGTTTCCCGAGTCTCCGACAGAGAAAAATGTTGATATGGTCAATCCTGGGGCGATCCTGGGAACGCCGGTACGTGTGTATAAGCAGCATCTTCCGGGCGAGCATTATTTTGGTTGTGGTGAACGCACCGGCGATCTGGATAAGACTGGATCTCATCAACTCTTCTGGAATATTGATCCCCCACGTGGACATACAGCGCTTCAGAACAACCTGTATGTTTCCATTCCGTTCACCCTGGTTCTGGATGATGGACGGGCCTGGGGATTGTTTCTCGATAGTACAGGTCAGGTTGAATTTGATCTGGCACGTGAAGATCACGAGCGTTCCTGGTTTGAGGTTGCTCATGGCGATCTGGTGTACTATGTGTTTTGTGGACCGACGCCGCGCGAGGTTGTGGCACGATATACCGATCTCACGGGCCATACGCCACTCCCGCCGTTCTGGTCGCTGGGCAATGGGCAGAGCCGTTTTAGCTATGAAACCGCTGAAGAGGTGCGCAGTCTGGCCCGGACGTTTCGCGAGCGTGATATTCCCTGCGATACCATCTATTTAGATATCGACACCCTTGATGGATACCGCGTGTTCACCTGGGATCAGACGCGCTTCCCTGATCCAGCGGGCCTCTTTGCGGAACTACGTGATCTGGGATTTCATATAGTAAGCATTGTCGATGCGGGGGTCAAGGTTGACGAGCAGTTCTCGATTTATACGGAGGGACGCGAGCGCGACCTTTATTGTAAGACCGTGCAGGGCACGGATTATGAAAATGCCGTCTGGCCCGGCGTCTGTGTATTTCCAGATTTTACCAACCCAGAGGCGCGCAGGTGGTGGGGCGAAAAGCATCAAGCCTTGCTCGGCGTGGGCGTTGCTGGTATCTGGTCCGATATGAACGAGCCGGCGCTCTTTATCCCTTTAAACTCGACCATGCCAGCCGAAGTAGTGCATCCGGGCGGCGGTCGCACCAGGCTCCATCTTCAGGTTCATAATGCCTATGGATCGTTAATGGTGCAGAGCGCACGCGAGGGACTCTTGCAATTGCGACCGGAACAGCGCCCGTTCATTATCACGCGCGCTGGATATGCAGGAGTACAGCGTCATGCCCTGGTCTGGACAGGCGATAACTCTTCAACCTGGGAGCATCTGGCTTTGAGCCTGCCGCAGTTGCAAAATCTGGGCTTGTCCGGTGTCAGCTGGTGTGGTGTTGATATAGGTGGCTTTTATGGAGATGCGACCGGCGAACTGATGGCGCGCTGGACCGAACTGGGCATCTTCCAGGCCTTTTGTCGCAATCACTCGGAGAAGCAGACGTTGCGCCAGGAACCCTGGGTCTTTGGCGAGCCATATGAATCCGTGTGCCGGGAGATGCTGAAGCTGCGTCAACGCTTGCTGCCCTATCTCTACAGCCTGTTTGACGAAGCTCATCGCACGGGCGCGCCTGTGCTGCGTCCGCTCTTCTGGGCGTACCCGGCAGATACGACGACCTATGCACTAGATGATCAGGTGTTATATGGCGATACGCTCTTGATTGCTCCCATTTTGCGTCCTGGTCACGAATACCGCTCCGTCTATATCCCAGCTGGCACTTGGTTTCACTACTGGAGCGGCGAGCGCATTGATGGTCCCGCGCATATCCTGGCGCATGCACCTCTAGGCCAACCAGCTCTCTATGTGCGAGCGAATACTGCATTACCTCTCTGGCCTGCCACCAGTTACGTTGATCCGGCGGCCTCCGACCTGTTGACGCTGCTGCTCTTTCCTGCTGAGGGGAGCGGTCAGGCGATGCTGTATGAAGATGCAGGGGATGGGTATGAGTATCAGCAGGGGGTCTATGCACGTCGCACGATTACCTGTGCGGTTGAAGCAAACGAGATCCGTGTGAGCATCAGTGCGCAGGAGGGGAGTTTCGTTTCGCCTCGCCAGCGTGCGCGGGTGGAACTGCACGCTATGTCCACCTCTCCGCAGAGTGTGCGCATCGATGAGCAGGAAGTTGCCTGGCAATATCACCCGGATCAGCGTTGTGTTGTGCTTGATCTACCTGCAATAGCAGACGAGCAAGAATTGGTTCTTTGCCTGGAAAAAGAAGCGTAGAGAGAAGCTGTTAGGCGGTTTCATAACCGCCTGCCTGTCTAATGAGATCCCTCTCTGATGTCTCGATATCAAAGAGAGAGTTCTACGTGACTTGCTGAGGCTGTCGCTTCAATGGATGTTTGTTTCGCGGCCCGTTGCTGTTTGTAGACCATCGCTACATAGATCATGTCGTAAACAAGAATGGATACATAAAGAAATGGCAGCAGGACCGAGTTATGAGAAATGGTTGTGTAGAGGAAAAAAGCGAGCGATGCCAGCGCTGTGCCGAGCAACTTGGTTACGGCTATGGCTATCGATTGACCGCGTAGCGAGCCTCGACGATAGAGCATCAAAATAAACAGTGCTGACATCATGAGATTTTGACCAAAGGCCGAATATGCTCCGCTGTCGTGGAATTCAAGTGTTACAAGCAGAACCGCGCCAAAGCTTGTTGCCAGCGTTAGACCAAAAGTGGTAAAAAATATCCATTTTGACAGATTTGCAAATTCGTTTCGCCCATATCGCAAAAAACATACCAAAATACCAGCATCCAGCACAAACCAGATAATATTAACGATCCGCTGGATGCTAGAAGAGGGTAAAATGAACGAGAAAATGAATTCCCATGAAATATTGGCACATAAGGCCGCCAACGGCATCCCATATGTGCGATCAAGAATGCTTCGGCGGATAATAAGGATATAGGTTATTGTCCAAAACAACCCGGAACCAAGCATAAGGAGTACAAACATACATCTGCCTTTCAAGATACATTATCTGTGAGCTTCTATTTATTACGACTTAAACTATGAAAAATCGTAACATCGATTGAAGCCAGTGCTGTTTGGGTATCATCACTGAACGGGCCTAGCCGTTCTGGATGGTTCTTCCTCATCATTAGTTCACAGGTGAAGTCTCTCTTTGAAAATTTGGGACTCGTCGAGGCTGATCGAAGAGATCAGCTCCAACAGCGCGCCCTGAGCGATATGCTGCGAGAAGACTTTGCTGCTGTAGGGCAGATGATGGATGCGAGTGATTGATATGTCCTAACTGGTTACACGGAACTTGTAGATGGCTTCGGGAATGGTAAACCAGACCTCGTTGGTCCATCCCGCGTAAATCATGTCATTGACAATAGAGCTTTCGGGCATCTTGAACAACTGCACATCGCCCTTCTGTGTCAGGATGCCTATTTGTGCTGTCGGGTTTATACTGGAGAAAGCGATGGCTCCGTTGCTCAGGCGCGCAAGTTGGTTGGGAACTACATGATTTGGCAGGTAGTAACGGGTGAGTTGACCGGATGTGGTAATACGACCAATACTATTGTTGCTTGATGCTCCGAGAGAGAACCAGACATCGTTTTCTGTTCCTGCGATGACATCGCTATTCAAGATCTCGGGTACAGCGTAGAAGGTGTAGTCGCCGGAGGTGGTGAAGCGCCCGATCCCATTCTGGTTTCCATTCGCGCCGACGACATCAAACCAGAGCGCCTCATCTGGCCCAAGTGCAAGGCTGTATGGTCCCCCATAGACGCTGCCGAGCGTGTACATGGTGAGATGCCCATCGGGAGTCATTCGGCCCAACGTTCCACCCGTCGTTGTCCCATTGCCAAACCAGAGGGTATCGTCCGAGCCTCGTACGAGCGGGCCGATTGCGATAAAGACGACCAGGTTATTGGGCAACTCATAAAGCGTCACCTTCCCACTTCCTCCAACAATGTATCCGATATAAAAGGGCGCGAAGAATGGAGTTTGATCAGTGAGCGGGTCATACCCGAACCATATTGCGTCGCCGGGACCATTGGCAATCCCGCGATTGGGCGAATAGCCTTCCAGAGGGAGGAGGTATTCAGTAATGGTCCCTTGCGTCGTAATTTTGCCGATGCGATTTGCGCTGGACTCCGTGAACCAGAAATCGGAACCGGTGTCCCCTTTGGCAAGACCGAACAGCCCGGGATTAGAGGTAGTTTTGACTGGATAGCGCGAGAACGCTGCTTGGGCATTGGCGCTCATAGGTGCGGCCTGTGTGTTCATTTTGAGTGGATAGGATTTGAGCGCAGCTTTGCCTTTCTTGCTTGTGAGCCATTGCTTCTTGATGGCGACCTGCGAAGTCTTGATTGTTGCCTTCAAATTTTGGGGTGGGACCGTCTGGGCGAAGGTTGAGAGGGCAGTGGCAAAATCGATAGATAGCCCCGCACCTGTCGCCAGAAGGCCCGAAAGTATTTTGCGCCTGCTGATATACATGTTATTTAGATCATTTTGCATATAGTAGTCACAGCCCTTTCCTTAAGATCAGCAAAATCCTTTTTCTTTCCCAATAAGTATACGACACTAATGTTGAAAATAGAGCGTTTTCTTGATTTTATAGCGTTTTATGACAGGGTTCCACCCCTAAAACTACCACCTGAGAAGTGAAGCTTTAGGGGTGAAGGGAAGGTTACTAGGATGAGCGTTTTGCTTTTGATTTCTGACGTTGCTGAATTGGCTCCGTTATCTCTCCTTCACTCCTTCCTGTAGCAAGAGATTTGGATGCATCAGTATCATGTAGAGAGACTTATTGAGAAGAGAAAGAGAGTAGTGGTATGCAGTTAACAGAGAGACACGTCATTAACCGAGATGATCCACGCTATCAGGTCATTGACGACGCAGCCTTTGCGTCGAAAAATCTGTATAATGCTGCTCTGTACCTCATTCGCCAAGCCTATATTTTCGAGGGCAGGTATCTTTCCTACACCACGACATACAAGCTCATGAAGTCGCATGAGGCCTATAAAGCACTCCCAGCAAAGGTCAGTCAACAGGTGCTCATGCAACTGGATCACGATTGGGACAGTTTCTTCAAAGCCTGTGATGCTTACCGTGAAGATCCCTCCAAGTTCACCGGGCGTCCCAAACTCCCGAAGTATAAGCACAAGACAGAAGGCCGGAACCTGCTGGTCTATACTCTTCAGGCGCTCAAGGGAGGACAGAGCAAGAAAGGGATACGAGGACGTATTCAGCCATCTGGTTTACCCATCATGGTGGAGACGAAACAAAAGCATATCGATCAGGTTCGTATTGTCCCTCGCAAGGGCTTTTACGTCGTGGAGGTCGGTGCGCCGCGTCACGCGGATAAAGATCGCCCTCGCAGAGGGCAACAACTAGGGAAACGTTGTTGGCTTCCGCATCTAACGTCAGAGGGAAACCAATGGCGGAAAGCAGCATGATGTGAAAGCGGATAAGATACAAAGGCATTGCGTATCGAAGGGCCGCAAAAGCCGTTGTCTAAGGTTAAAGCTAAACTGCTTAAAGTCTAGTCCTGTCCATACGCAGAACGACGTTGCTGGAAAAATGCCTGAAACCAGTTTCACCGTTTACCATCGGGTTGACGACTTGCCGGGGTAATCCCTAACGGTGATGGAGCTACCAACGGGGTACTTGAAGGACAAACGGACGACCTACGGACGACTCGAAACGTCTTTATCCAACGGAACGCGGGATGGCCTAAAGGGGGCGACCCCCAAGGTCACGGAAACCCCATAGTAATCGCGGAAGTCACGCTCCGCCACGGACATCGGGAAAACCGATGACAGGGTGAAGGGGGTTAGGTAGTTCAGATTGAAAGGAAAGAGGAAACGCGAGATGCGTACTGCCGAAACGATCCTAACAATCATCCAAGAACGCGGAAAACAAGGGTTGCCACTGGAACGAGTATATAGACTCTTGTACAACAAGGATCTCTACCTGCGTGCCTATGCACGCCTTTACGCCAATAATGGCGCAATGACCAAAGGAAGCACCGATGAAACTGTGGATGAGATGTCACAGAAGAAAATCGAACAACTCATCGTCTCACTCCAGGCGAAAACCTTTCGATGGACTCCTGTACGCCGGGTACAAATACCCAAAAAGAATGGGAAAATGCGCCCGCTCGGCATTCCATCCTGGTCGGATAAACTCTTACAGGAGGTCATACGCAGCATTCTCGAAGCGTATTACGATGTACAGTTTTCCGACTGTTCCCACGGCTTTCGGCCCGAACGAGGATGTCATAGCGCACTCCAAACGATACAACATCAATGGACGGGAACACGGTGGTTCATCGAAGGGGATATCGCACAGTATTTCGACACCATAGATCATGGTATTCTAATCGACATACTAGGCAAAACCATCAAAGATGAGCGGTTCTTGTGGCTGATCCAGGGGCTTCTACAGGCAGGATATTTAGAAGAATGGACGTACCATCCTACATTGAGCGGTTCACCACAAGGAGGGGTGGTCAGCCCGCTCTTATCGAATATCTACCTGAACGAACTGGACCAATATATTGTCCAAACACTCATTCCGGCATGCACACGGGGGAAAACCCGCAAGGAACACCTCCAATGGAAAAAGCTGACCAAGCAAATCGGGCGTATGAAAAAGGAAGAGAACCGAGAGGAAGTGAAGCGGCTCAAGCAGCAACGAAACCAAATCCCGGCGAAAGATCCGAATGATCCAAATTACAGACGACTCCGATATGTGAGGTACGCAGATGACTTCTTACTAGGATTTGCAGGTACAAAAGCCGAAGCAGAACAAATCAAGCAAGCCATCGGAGCATGGTTACATGAACACCTCAAACTAACCCTCTCCGAAGAAAAGACGCTCATCACGCATGCGGTAAGCGGGACTGCGCGATTTCTCGGCTACGACATCGTAAACCAACAAGAAAACAACCAGCATACCGCTGGACGCCGCCGAATTAACGGACGCATTGGTTTACGAGTACCAACAGACGTTCTCAAGAAGAAGATCGCCCGATACATGCGCAAAGGAAAAATCGTAGACCGCCGAGAACATCTCGTTCAAAGTGATTACACGATTGTAGCCCTTTACCAAGCGGAATATCGGGGCATCGTGCAATATTATCAACTGGCATACAATGTCTCGACCTTGTATCGGCTCCAGTGGGTGATGTGGGGATCGTTGCTGAGAACGCTTGCGAACAAGCACAAAATCAGCAGCAAGAAAATCCACCAGCGATATGTTACCAAAACAACCACACCAGAGGGGAAAACTCTCAGATGTTTGGAAGTCAAGGTCGCCCGCAATGGAAAACCTCCACTTATTGCGCGCTTTGGGGGTCTGTCACTGATACGAAAACCCCTGGCAATTCTTAATGACCAGCCGCCTAAAACCTGGAACCAGAGGACCGAACTACTCGAACGGCTACTAGCAGACACCTGTGAACTTTGCGGGAGCCGGGAGAAGGTTGAAGTCCACCATGTCCACAAACTAGCAGATCTGAACCAGAGAGGGCGAAAAACAATGGAGAACTGGAAACGCTACATGATAGCACGCCGGAGAAAAACCATTGTGGCCTGCCGGACCTGTCATCTCGCGATCCATCAGGGAACAATCGATCAACGACTGACGGAACGAGGCACATCTTGGAAAGAACTACTGGAGAGCCGTGTACAGTGAAAATTGTCAGCACGGTTCGGAGGGGGGCACACGGAAAAGGGCTGATACAGTACCTCGCCGGGGTGCCTACCCTACTCTACACAGAAGAAGAGAAGCAAGCGGAAGTGAACCTTGCCTCCTACGCTGGCATTGACATTGGTATGAACAATCTGGTAGCGCTAACCTCAAACAAACCCGGCTTTCAGTCGGTACTAGTTAACGGGCGTCCAGTGAAGTCTATCAACCAATTCTACAACAAGCGGAAGGCAGAACTCCAGAACCAGCTTCGACGCAAAGGGACAACGAAGCGGCTAGAGCGCATGACGAACAAGCGCAACAGACGTATTGACCAGTATATGCATACGACTAGTAAGCGGATTATTGACCTGTTGCTCAAAGAGGGAATTGGGATGTTGTGCATCGGGAAAAATGACGGGTGGAAGCAAAAGGTGAACATGGGCAAGCGCACCAATCAAAACTTTTGCCAGATCCCTCATGCACGTTTCATCGCCATGTTAACCTACAAGGCAGAATTAGTAGGCATCACCGTCAAGATCACGGAAGAGTCCTATACGAGTAAAGCGAGCCTGCTCGACCTGGACCCATTGCCAGTACGTGACCCAAACAAGAGCAATGAGAAGTACCGCTTTTCCGGGAAGCGTGTCAAGCGTGGACTGTATCGTGCATCTGATGGACGCGTGATCAATGCTGATATTAACGGTGCTGGAAATACAATCAGAAAAGTAGCCCCTGATGCCTTCAGGCTAAAGGCGGTAGAGGGTGGTAAGGCGGTGCTAGCATCGCTGGTAGTCCACCCAGTGAGGTTAGTCGTTACCCCCTCACGAACCCAAAAAGGGAAATCCTAGCTCGTGCTCTAAAACGCTAGAGATCACTATACTTTTTGGAACTATAAAAGCAATTACAGAGAAATACTATGATTTGAGCCTGTTGTATCGCAAATTGGATACTAAAGAGATATTGTAAATTTTACAGTTTCTAAGCAGGTGATCTTTCAGAGTCCACTTCACACGTATACCTTCATCCCCCAACTCGAGTTGCCTGCTGCTTGACAGGTGGGGAAATTACTGTATAGTGCGAGCTATGGAAACAAGCCAGTTTATGGTGCAAGCAGACCAGTGAAAGCGGGAGAAAGTATTTGATGGACGAAAAAAAAGAGACGACACGCGTTGAAGCCTTCAGCGATGGGGTTTTTGCTATTGCTATTACGTTGTTGGTGCTGGAGCTTAAACCTGCTATCGATCACGTGCTTGAAAGTCATCCCGAAATAGGGCTGTTTGGTGCAATGTGGGAGCAATGGCCGATCTTTTTAGCTTTTGTTATCAGCTTTGCCACTCTGGGTATTATGTGGCTGAATCATCATCGCCTCTTCAATCTTATTATCCGTATTGATCATACATTGCTTGTACTGAACCTCTTTGTGTTGTTTGCGGCGACGGTGGTTCCCTTTCCCACAGCTCTGCTTGGAGAGTACAGTAAAGACCCGATAAGTTTTCGCGATGCAACCTTGCTTTATGGTGGCGCCTTTGTACTGGTCGCTATTGCTTATAACGCACTCTGGCGTTACGCGACCTATCGCCATCGCTTATTGGAACAACATGTCGATGTGCAAATGGTTAAACGCATCAATCGACAGTATCTGCTCGGTCCCCTCTTGTATGTGATCGCCTTTGCTTTCGCCTGGTTGAGTCCAGCGCTAAGCCTGGGTATAGAGGCGCTGCTTGCCGCCTTTTACCTGCTGCCCGGTATTGAGTTGAAGAGACCAGGTGCAAAACAGAAGAGCGCGCAAGAAGTAGCATAAACTTGGCGGCAAGATTGCACACTTCTGGTCTGCAAGCGGTGACGTTTCTGATCGCTTCATTATGATCAGAAACGTCACCGCTTGCACTGGTTTTCCTGCATGGGAGAGGACGAACCCGGCTTCTTTTTCAAGAAGAAGAGCGTTTAGAAGGTGACTGGCAGGCTTCTGAGACCACGCAACATAGGATTGCGGGTCCACATAAGATCTTCGGCCTCGCTTGCTAGACGCAAATTGGGCAGACGTTGGATTAGAGTGGAGAAAGCGATCTGCCCTTCCAGACGCGCCAGTGGCGCTCCCAGGCAAAAATGAATGCCTTTCCCAAATGCCAGATGCTGGTTTTCACGGCGAGTAATATCGAGTGCGTCCCCGTTGTGAAACTGGTGGGAATCGGCATTTGCAGAGATGAGAGACGCTACCACTATCTGGCCTTTGCGAATGAGCTTCCCATGTAACTCTAGGTCCTCGTTGGCCCAGCGCTCATCGGAGAGGCTGACTGGAGCTGTGTAGCGCAGAAGTTCTTCGACCGCTGTAGGAATGAGCGAAGGATCATCCCTGAGCAACTGCAACTGATCGGGATGTTGCAAAAGTGCCAGTGTCCCGTTGCCCAGGAGATTGACCGTCGTTTCGTGACCGGCAACAATCAATATGAAGATCATTGAGACCAGCTCGATCTCATTCAGTTGATCCCCATTCTCTTCTACCTGTACCAGACGGCTGGTCAGGTCGTCGCCAGGATGGACCCGCTTCTCTTCCAGCAGCGCTCTGATGTAGCTGAAAAATGCTTCGAGAGAAGTCTCCTCCTCTTGCTGATTGACGATTGCCTGCGTCCAGGCGCGAAACTTCAGGCGATCTGTAGCGGGGATACCGAGCATTTCTGAAATCACCGTGATGGGCAGAAGGTAGGCAAAATCGGTGATCAGATCCATTGATCCCCGCTCTTCTACAGCGTCCAGAAGCTCTGAAGTTATCTGCTGGATGCGTGGGCGCAACTGCTCGATCATGCGCGGAGTAAATGCCTTTGAGACGAGCGAGCGCAGGCGGGTATGATCGGGCGGATCAACTTGCAGCAGCGTACGCATGCCCCCGTCCCCCCCTTGAGCAACCTTGCGATTATCTTTGGTGAAGCGTGGATCTTTCAAAAGCAAGAGCGCATCTTCATAGGTAGTCAAAACCCAGCTATTCATCTCTTCAACATAAAAGATCGGCTCTGTAGAGCGCAGGTGCGCGAAGAATGTATGGGGATCTCTTTTGTTTTCTTGTGAGAGCAGGTCATTCATAGTAATTTCAGTCATGGAAAAACTCCTTCAGCGAATAGGTCTTAGATCGGTTCTTCTTTGTGGATAGAATACAGCTATTAGAGGCTGTTGCCATGCTCATTTAGGGGCATTGGAGGGAGTATTTTGGCAGCAGTTAGAGCAGGTGAAGTTCGCGGGCGCGGATCACGGCCCCCAGGCGGTTAGGAACGGCAAGTTTGGCGAGAATATGTTTCACATGTCGTTTTGCCGTGTTGAGGCTGATCACTAACTGGTCCGCAATCTGCTGGTTAGAAGCGCCGGTAGCCAGCAGTCCCAGTACTTCTCGTTCGCGTCCACTCAGGGGATCAGGAAGTTTCTGAGACACTTGTGGAGGATTGAGCAGTGCTTGATAGCCAGATGGCAGCGCGCTCTGAATACGCTGAATATAGGCTGGTGAGGCGGTAGTATATGGAGAAATGTGGGCCAGCAAGTGCATCATGGGTTGACCTTCATCTGCAAAGAGGCGTATATAGCCCTCCGGTTCAGCCAGGGTAAGAGCGGCCCCAAGCGTGTTCAGCGCTTGTCTGGTATGGCCCTGTGCTTGCAATGTGAGTGCGGTAAGCATCTCGATTTCAATCAGCCAGCTCTGGAAATCGAGGCGTTGGGCAAGCTGACGCCAGTGTTCTAACAGGGTCAAGGCTTGAGAGAGCGTCTTATCTGTGGGATTCCTGCGTCCTTGTGCGATCAGGATGCGGGCCAGCGTTAGATAGGAGAAGATGCGTTCTCCTTGCTGAAGCGTCTCAGGAACATCATCGAAGTGGAGTCCGCAGGTTCTTTGCCAGCGAATAGCTTCATCAGTCTGTCCGTAGAGCAACTGGAGGCGAGCGATCAGCGCTGTCAGGTTGATCGGAGTTTGCTCTTTCTCATCTGGCTCTTGCAAGATCTCTGGCTGACTTTGTACCATCTCAAAAAAGGCTCTTGCTGCTTCAGAGCTGCCTTGCGCCCATTCGATACGTGCCTGTGCCCAGAGTCCGAAGATCAGCAGTTTTGGCCTGCTGGAGGATGGAATGATTTCCAGGGTGGCCGAGGGAAGAGCTTTTTGCACCTGCTGCATTATGCTAGTGGCAGCATCCAGGCGGTTCCATTCGTATAGTAGTGCTGCTTTGCGCATGAGTGAGTAACTGATCACAAGCAGCGGCATCTGTGGAATCTCTGCGTGCGACTCAAGTATCTTGTCTGGATAGTCATAGAGCGCTTCCGCCCTGTGTAGTTGCCCTTGCGCTTTGTAGAGTTCACCTAACAGAAACAAGGCTGCCAGATGGACGACAGAAAAAGGTGTCGTTGGGAGCAGCGTGCTGAGATCGAGCAAGGTCTGTTCCGCACTTGCCAGATCGCCGCTCACGCCATACATAATGCTCAAGGAGATTTGAAGGAAGCGCGAGATAAGCTGGCTCAGTGCGGTTTCGCGCTGCGTCAATGCGCGCAATGCTTTGCCAATCAGTGAGAAAGCATGTGAGAAATTATTGTGTGATATTGCTGTTATCGCATGAAGCAACGTCAGCACGCTCTGCGGCTCGACCCAGGAAGCAGCGTCGCTCTGCTGATGCTTCTGCATATGTCGCTCCATGTGTTTGAATGCCTGTTCCATGTGGTCTGATGATCCCTGGTGAAAGGGATACATCCAGGGCATGGCAATGGAGAGTTGAGGAGAATTGGCAATCAAGGCGGGTGGCAGTTGATCCAGCCAGTGGCCCAATTGTCCAAAGTACCCCTGCTCTATTAACTGAGGGAAAAGTTCTGTGAGCAGGGTAGCCGCACGTGGAAAATCGCCTGCAAGCAAGGAGTAATCGCAAGCCTCTTCCATATGCCCCTGTCGCTCATACCAACGACTGGCTCGCAGATAGAGTTCTGGTATCACGTCAGGTTCCAGTTTTTGCAGGCGCGTTCGCAACGTTTCGGCAAAGAGGGCATGATAGCGATACCAGATTTCAGCGTCATCGAGTACACTGACAAAAAGATTGGCTCGGAGCAATTGTGCGAGGCGGGTCTGGCCATTTGATAGCCCTGTGACGGCATCGCACAGCGGCCCGGTCATCTGCGCCAGAATAGAGGTATACAGGAGAAAGCGTTGTGTCTCAGGCGTTTGTTGTGCCAGCACCTCTTCACTGAGATAGTCCAGAAAAAAGCGGTGCGTGCCGCGAAATGTGTGCAAGAATGCTGAAGCATCCGTCTGTCCGTGCAGGGCCAGCGTCAAGAGCTGGATACCAGCGATCCACCCTTCTGTATGCAGTTCTAGCAAGTCTATTGCATCGTGTGAGAGCGCAAGGCCCATCGTGGTTGTTAGCGCTTCCACCTCATTTGAGGCAAAGCGCAGGTCTTCCGTGCGTATTTCGCTTAATTGACGTTGCATCCGCAGGCGTGCCAGAGGGAGAGGGGGATCAACACGCGTTCCAATCATCAGATACAGATATGCTGGAAGATGATCGAGCAGGAAGCGTAGCAGCTGGTGGACGGCATCGCTGGTCAGGAGATGATAGTCGTCCAGGATCACAACTGCCTCGCGCTCAAGAAGACGGCTGAGATCATTGAGAACGCCAGCGAGCGCCTGTTCAGGATGGTGTGCATTTGTTGGTTGATATACTGCGTCGATACGCTGGTCGAGGCTCACCAGGGCTGCCAGGAGATATGCGAGAAAACGTGCTGGATCGTTATCTGCTGTATCGAGCGAGAGCCAGGCCACCGGGAAATGAGCCGTGGCAGCCCATTCTGCTAAGAGCATCGTCTTGCCAGAGCCTGCTGGAGCCGACACCAGTGTTAAATGCCCTTGCATGCCTTGCTGTAAAAGTGCAAGTAGACGGGGGCGCGAAACATATTGCATGGGCAAGCGTGGAAGATGCAGCCTCGTTAGCAGGAGTGGTTGAGAGTGAGCACCCTCATTGATTTGTTGGGTATGAGATACTGTATGCTTCCTGGTAGCGAAGGGAAGATCTGACCCGGAGAGTGCTTGTTTCTCGTTGAGGATGAGCGCAACTTCTTCCAGGCGAGCAGGGGTCAGTTCGGTAGTGCGGGTGAGATAGCGCTTGAGCATTCGTCCATTGCTGCGCCGATAGGCATACCAGTAGGTGCCTCCTCGCTGGACAGCCTCTTTGCGAACTGTGCAGTTTGCCCCAGATCGGCTCTGAAACGAGAAAGAGGAGACCGTTTCTAGCCAGGCTAACCAGCGCTCGCCAAAGGGTTCGAGGTCCATCTGTTTTCCATCAAGAAAGACAGTATACATTTGTATTGAATCGGACCATTGCAACTGGTAGGGTATGCGTCTGGGCATGTTTCCCCCCTCATAAAGAAGTCGTTTGTTCTCCATGCTGCTACCTAACACCACACCGCTGTTGAATATTACGCTTGTTTTGACGCAAAGTTGTATCTCAGGAGGGATGTTAGGTAGCAAAATTCCCGAACGCAATAGAGAACAGGTTGCGACTGATTGGTATGCGCGTTCTGTTCACCGGGTTGGTACTATTCTCCCCATCACAAACAAGCAAGCTGGGAAATGACTACGCACAGGCTGATCTTCCGTCATAGAGAATAGAGAGATTTTTGCCCTCTTTCATCCGAGCGCCTGCACAGATTATATGAATCCGTTGATTGAGAGGGAACCCTGATGAAGCGTACAATTATTATAGGTAGCGTCTCCGTGGTTATTTTGCTGGGAATCGTCGCTGGTATTTTCATATTGCGTTCCGTGCCAACATCTACTGGCTACAAAGGGTTGCCAGCTACAAAGTCCACAACGCCAGTCAGTTCTCCCACTACCGATTGGTCTTTTGCGCCCCATCCAACGGGAACAACTCCTGCGGGTGCTACTGCAACGCCTATTCCCACCCCCAGAACCACAACCATTGCAACACCTCCCGCTGCCTTTCCCAGTCCGACCAAAGCTCCAACTCCACCCACTTCAGTTCCAGCCACACCTACTTCCAGTGGGGCCAGCAGCGGCACGTCGCAACTGGTACAAAAGCTCTTTCAACAGATCAATAGTGATCGCGCGGCTCAGGGGTTGCCGCCCTATACATGGGATGACAAAATAGCAGCTGTCTCTACAACCCATAGCAAGACAATGGGGCAAGGATGTGGACTCTCTCATCAATGTTCTGGCGAGCCTGCTCCTTGTGACCGTCTGACAAATGCAGGAGTGAGCTGGATGGCTTGCGGAGAAAATGCAGGGTTTACGTCACCAACGCCGGATCAGTGGGGTGCTGTCAAAGCCAATATCGAACAAGGAATGCTTGGTGAGCAGCCTCCCGATGATGGCCATCGTCGCAACCTGCTTAGTACAAGTTATCATCGCATTGGTATAGGTGTATATATTGATGTAAAAGGCCTGATCTGGGTGACTGAAGATTTCACCAACTGACGAATGTCATTAGAGCTGTGAAATCTGACATTCTAATAATCTCTATCCTCTTTTCCGAAGCGGTTGTCGGGCAGTTTGTGTATCATGTGGCTTCTTTTGATGATGGTGGTTTGCTGTAGATAGCGGAGAGCCAGACATTAGTGAGGACACGAATGACCTCTTGTTCGTCGCGAAAGTCCGGGTGTCCAATGGCGGCAAGATAGTAAATGCGTTCGCTCATCCAGGTCAGTGTGCTTGCGAGGGTGGAGGCATCCACTGATGTTTGAGGGGCGCGCCCATTCGCCCGATCGCGTTCGATACGCCGCGTAGCAGCTGCGGTAAAGCCATCCATCATTTCCATCCAGAGCGCCGAGAGCTGTTCGTTAGAGCGCCAATGCTCGACAATGGCCCGCAAGACTGGAGCATGGCTAAGCCAGAGGTGTAATCCCTGGCTCGTGCCTTCTTGTAGCGTCTGTTCTGGAGAGACATTCTCCTGCTCGACCCAGGGTTGGGCAGCACTTTGGGCCTCATTGACTGCGCGCCGAACCAGCTCTGCAAGAACCGCATATTTGCTCTCAAAATAGAAATAGAAGCTGGCGCGAGAAATCCGGGCAGCGCTCAAGATATCGGCGACACTCAGCTCGTCAAAACGCTGTTGGGCGAGTAACTGTTCGGTTGCGTCCAGGATAGCTTCCCGGATGTCGCGTTGCTCTTGCCCTTCTCGCCCCTGATGATCATCCCTTCTGCCAAAACGTCGTGACATAAAAGCCATCCTTCAAGATATTTCATGTACTGTACAACAGCTCTATGCCTTGTGGCAAGAAGCTGGACGAAGGAAACAGAAATTGCCTCTGCCTTGACATCTCTTTTAGAGATAGTATACACTGTGTCTGAACATTATGTATGGATTGAATGTATGCTTTAGTTGCGCTATGCGGAAAAGAGAGGAACACAATTAATGACTCAGTCTGAGATACAAGCGATTCCAGAGGGGATGCATACCATCACTCCGCATCTGGTTGTGCGAGATGCAGGGCGAGCTGCTGAGTGGTACAAAGAAGCATTGGGGGCGCAAGAGCGAGGGCGCGTACCCCTGCCTGGTGGAAAATATATGCAGATAGCCTTGTGGTTCGGCGACTCAGCGGTGATGCTAGCGGACGAGTTCTCTGAAGCTGGCATTCTTTCACCATTGGCAATAGGTGGCACTCCGGTTGTGCTGCATTTGTCTACTGAAAACGTCGATGCTCTCTGGCAACGTGCTGTTGATGCTGGCGCAACCGTGTTGCAACCCTTGCAGGAGCAGTTCTGGGGCGACCGGTATGGTCAACTTGTTGATCCGTTTGGATATCGTTGGGGGCTTGCCCAGCATGTTCGCGATGTTGACCCGGACGAAATTGCTCGTCAGGCCGCAGCTATGTTTGGCAGCGAGGCGTAAATGTCAGGTGAGCCGCGTAGTTACCATTAAGTAACCCTATCACTTTTTAGTGCCTTCTTATAAGATTGAGCTTCTTCGGATATAGTAGTGACAAGCTATATGTTTTCTGTTCCTTTCGGAGAACATCTATGAAGAGCAGCAATATATTATGAAAGAAGAATAAAAAGGAGAGCGTTACTATGAATGGACATGTAGAAGATCAGTCTTTTGATTCTACCTTCAGACCGGATTGGGTGGGGGCGTGGTATGCTGCCCCTATGGGAATGCAGCCAGCGCATTTCACAGGTCGCACGCTATACCAGATAGTGCAGTTGCATGCTGGTGGACGACAGATACGGCTCCGCCTGTCGAACCGCTACGGAGATCGTCCACTTGTTCTCGCTGATGTCTCTGTTGGACGCCCCCTCTTTGGCCTCATACAAGAGGGGGCCGCTTATCCCGTCCTCTTTGGTGGGCAGGAACGCGTCTCGATTGAGGCTGGCGCCGATGTGGTGAGCGATCCTATAGATGTGCGGGTTGAGGCATTTAGCAACCTTGCGATCAGTTTTGCGGTTGTGGAGGGAGATATCTACACTGGACATTTCATTGCTTCACAGACCTCATACGTGTCAACGCCAGGAGCCAGTAGTGCAAGTCGTATTGTGGCAATTGAGGAGCTACTCCCAGCCTATCCGCTTATGACGACCTCCTGGTGGGCGCTCACAGCTGTTGAGGTTTTGCCGGAACAGCCGATCAATGTAGTCGTGGCTCTGGGTGATTCGACGACGGACGGTGCTTTTTCCAGTACCGACGCAAATAGACGTTATCCAGACGTATTGGCTCGTCGTCTTGCTGCTTCTGACAAGGCTCCATTAACGTCTGTCCTGAACATGGGCATCAGTTGGAACGAATTGCTTGCGGCACGGTTTCCCCAAGCTGGAGAAAGCACGCTGCACCGTTTTGCCTGGGACGTATTGGGGCAGGCCGCAGTGACGGACCTGATCGTGCAGATTGGCATCAATGATCTACGCAATGATACTCAAGCCCCGGCAATTATTGCTGGTCTGCAACAGCTTGCCACCTTAGCGCGAGAAAATCATCTGCGCGTCTTCGGCTCAACGATTTTGCCCGGTTCGTATACGCCTGAGCAGGTAGTCCAATGGCGTATCGTCAATGCCTGGATTCGCGAGCAGGGAGCGCAATGGTTTGACGGCATCTTTGATTTTGCAGCCGCGTTGCGCCATCCAGAGGACGAGACCAAACTCAATTCTGCATTCAATTCTGGCGATGATATCCACCCGAACGATGCCGGATATCAGCGCATGGCTGAGACGGTGGATCTCACCCGACTGGCTGGCAACTCTGTTCTCTAATCAGGCTGAAAGGGAGAAGCTGTACAATGCAGCCTCTCCCTTAACTTTCCTGCTATAGCATCACGCAACGGTTGATCTGCAACTATGAAGCGTACAATGACGGTTTTTTGATGCCTTCTGTCAGTTCCTTAACTGGTCAAAGAGTTCCGTTCATGCCAAAATGGGCGTACATACATTGTTTCCATTCAGATGGACGGACAATGGAGCAAACAGGCCAGTAAACAACAGGAGGTTTTTCTTGAATACCTTGTTAGAACGTGTGCAAGCTGTCCTCTCTACCACCCCTGAGCGCTGGCAACGATTAGTCAGTACACTGCCCGATGATTTGTTAACCCGTGTGCCGATGACAGGGGAGTGGTCGGCGCTCAATTGTCTACAGCATTTGTTGGACGCGGAACGTTCGCTCTTCCCGGTCCGCTTCCGGGCGTTTTTAGCTGGACAGGATTTCGAGGCATATGATCCTCGGAAGCCTCACCCGGACCTTGATGCACAGCATCCTGAGCAACTGGCGGTAGCCTTTGCACAACAGCGTCGAGAAAGCCTTGTGCTGCTAGGTCAAGTGAGGGATGACGATCTGGAACGGACCGTCCAACATCCACAGTTCGGCACCGTCACCCTGGCGCAGTTGCTTCATACGTGGGCGGCACACGACTTGATGCACACCGTCCAGGCGGAACGGGCGCTGATGCAGCCATTTATGCTGAACTGCGGTCCCTGGCGCTCGTTCTTTCGCGATCACGAGATTGCGATTCAGAAACAAGAATCCTGATGCGCAAACAGAGATGGCCTGATAGGTTTTGAGCGTTCCTGCTAAAAACGCTCCTCCATAACAATTGCCATTGCTTTTTTTCTACTTTTCAGAGATTTTTTCCCTCCTTCCCTCTTTTAATTCGCTGCTATTCTGTTACTATTATCTCTGGACCTGGAAAATATCGCCTGCTTTTAAGCATTATATTTATTTTCATGTCACTCCATAATCTTATCCCTTTGTCGTCATGTTGTTATGTGGTCGTGATGAACTGGAAAAGGGACATATCAGGAGATAATGATGCAGAAAGTTTCCTGGAAAGGCCGACTCCGTCAGAAACGTGTTATCCTATTTATCCTGGCTGTTGTTGGTGTCAGTTGTCTTGTCAACCTTGCTCTTCTTCCACGCCTTATTTATGCCTCCACTCTACAGGATGACTCGCAGCCTATTTCGCGCAATCGCCCGGCTATTGCGTCATCAACGTTGTCAGTTACACGTTCTCCACAGGCAGCGGTTGATGGCAACTCTAAGACCCGCTGGACCAGCGCAACAGGCGCTGTACAATGGCTGGCAGTCGATTTTGATACCAGCGCAACGTTCCAACGCGTTGTGCTGCAATGGGATACCTCTTATGCTCGGGCGTATACATTGCAGGTATCCGATGATGGCTCTCGCTGGACTGTGATCTATACGCAGAACAATGGGCAGGGCAATACTGAGACGATGGATGTTGTTGGCAAGGGACGCTATATTCGTCTGGTGGCCACTAACGGTGTCACTAAAAATGGATATTCTTTGTGGGAGTTGCAAGTCTACGGTCAGGCAGGCACAGCAACACCGACTCCTACGGTGGAGGCGACCCCCACCGTAGAGCCAACGCCGACCGTAGAAACGACATCCACGCCAGATGTAGAGCCAACCGCCACATCTGGGACGGAACTGACCCCAACTCCAACGATCCCCGCTGATAGCAATGCATCTCCTTCGGGGGAAGCAATGCCAAAGGGGGATCTTCCAGGCTGGCATCAGGTCTTTACCGAAGATTTTTCTACAGATGTGGCGATTGGTGGCTTCCTGAACGCGTATGGCAAAAAGTTCACGGTCTATGATGATGGTTGGCCCGACACCGCCGGTTCGTATCACGGCGCACCCTCGCGCTACTATCCCTCAAAGGTGTTGAGCGCGAAGGGAGGGCTGCTTGATCTGTATCTCCATACCGAAAAAGGCACGCCGATGGCCGCTGCGATTTTGCCGATCCTGAAGGATCATATGTATGGCAAATACACGATCCGCTTTAAATCAGACTCGCTCAAAGGCTTTAAGACGGCCTGGCTACTGTGGCCAGATAGTCAGAATGGCGGAGAAGGGGCCGCTGATGGCGAGATCGACTTCCCAGAAGGACCGCTGGATGGAAATATTAACGCCTTTATGCATCCCAAAGGTGGCGGTCAGCAGGACGCTTTCGATTCCGGGGTTGCCTATACCTCCTGGCATACCGCAAGCCTTGAATGGTCGCCGGGCAAGGTGAAATTCATTCTTGATGGCAAATCAATTGGCACATCAACCAAAGGTGTACCGAATACGCCAATGCAGTGGGTGATCCAAACCGAGTCTTGTCTGGATGGTTGCCCCTCCCCCTCAACTGCTGGACATTTGCAGATTGATTGGGCGGTGGCCTACACCCCTGCATCTTGATTGTTAAGCATGGAGCTGCCGGGTGTGTTACCACCCGGCAGCGATTCCCTCCGCGCGCGGGTCTGATCCGCCCTGCATGACCCCTGTAGAGGGATCGAAAACGATGCCCTGCGCATATCCCATCGCCGTGAGCCACGCGTCTCCTTCTTGCACGAGATGGCCCATCTGACGCAACGTATGGATCGTTTCTGTAGGAAAGCGGCCTTCCACAAGGAGCGTCTCGGCACCAGTTGCATCGTATGCGTGACCATGTAGCCAGCGTGGTAGTTCGATGGCCTGCTGAATATTCAGCCCGAAGTGTGCGGCCGCCGTATAGACCTGAAGATGCGTCTGGGCCTGACCATCTCCTCCCATTGTCCCGAAGACCATTGCAGGTCGCCCATCTTTGAGCGCCATAGATGGAATGAGAGTGTGTAGCGTGCGCTTCCCGGGTTCCAGCCTGTTCGCGGCATTAGGATCGAGCGAGAAGTACGCGCCGCGATTTTGCAGCACAATTCCGGCATCGTCTACTACTAGCCCGCTACCAAAGCCCATATAGTTGCTTTGAATGAGCGAAACGACGTTGCCATCTTTATCTGCGGCACATAGATAGATGGTATCGCCAGTGAAACTGCCAGGGGCAACTGAGGGTTGCGCCTGCTCTGGATTGATCAGTGAGCGTCTTTGCGCGAGATAGTCCAGCTCAACCAACTGTTCCGGATGTATGCGCATGTGGAGTGGATCAGTCAGGTAAGTGGCACGGTCTGCAAAGGCCAGCTTCTTGGCTTCTACCGCAAGATGGACCGTTTGGGGAGAGAGTGGATCGTCGCCGAGCGGTAATGTGTCCAGAATACCGAGCATCTGTAGTGCTGTAATGCCCTGAGTATTGGGCGGCAATTCATAGATCGTGAGACCTTTGAAGGGAACGCTCAACGGCTGCACCCATTCGCTTTGATGTGCGGCTAGATCCTCGCGCGTGATCAACCCGCCTTCTCTGGCAAAAAAAGCTGCTATCTGCTCCGCAATTGCTCCCCGGTAAAAGGTCTCCGGGCCTTCCTTGACGATGGTGCGCAAAGTGTGAGCCAGGGTGGGAAAGCGCATCACGGCACCAATGGGCGGCACAGTGCCATCAGGGAGAAAGTGGGTGTGCCAGGAGCGATGCGTCTCAGGGTGGGCGCTGACGCGGGTGAGGGCAGCGTGCAGACCCGGTCCGATAGCGAAGCCCTCTTCTGCATAAGCGATGGCTGGAGCCAGAGCCTGTGCCAATCCTAAACGACCAAAACGCTGCGCAGCTTCATTCCATCCACTCACACAGCCAGGAACAGTGATGGTGTGGACGCCGTACGTGGGCATCGTCGTATAACCCAGTTCACGGTAGCGATCGATAGTCGCGGCCTGTGCTGATCGTCCGCTGCCATTGAGTCCATAGAGCTTGCCGCTGCTGGCTTCATAGATAATCATAAATATGTCGCCGCCCAGACCGCAGACAAAGGGAAAGACGACCTGAAGCATGGCATTGGCTGCGATGGCGGCATCAAGTGCGTTGCCCCCGGCTTTCAGAAGATCCAGTCCGGCTTCGGCGGCCAGATAATGCGGTGCGGCAACTATGCCTCGACGAGCCAGCGTTACCGGACGATGTTGAGGAAATGAGCGTCCTGCCGTTGATGGAGTCACCAGAAATCTCCTTCTTCAAAAGTGCTGAATGAGAGTCAATATTTCAGTATATCATTTTACTCGTGTAGGGCACTGTGCAATCATTGTCTTCAACGCCGTCAATGTGGCGTGTTGATGAAGCTTTCAGAAGAGAATGCCCCGGTTTGGCTCATTCTCTCAATCCGATCTCATTTGTCGGGAGAAGGGCTGATGAGGTGGATGTGGGTTCGCAGACGTGTTACCATGAAAGAGCATCAAGGTGTTTTTATGCGGAAGTGAGCAGTATTGCACGGGGGGAGAGTATTATGAAAGAAACCAGGACAAACACACCGGTCAGCGGTGATATTGAGCGCTATCGTGAATTTTATCTTTCTGAACAAGAGGGGGTCTATCTCTATCGTAAGCTTGCCGAGGTTGAGGATGATCGTCATCTGGCGGAACTCTATCGGCGTATTGCAGATATTGAACAGCGCCACGCCACCCTCTGGAAGGGTTATCTGGAGGAAGCTGGCATGGCCGTTCCAATGTATACACCGAACTGGCGAGTGCGGGCATTATTGTGGCTTGCGAAGCGTATGGGAACGGGAGCGGTCCTGTCTACTATCTCCTCTATGGAAAGAGGGGCTGTTCATGTGTATGATAACCAGCCGGACGCCGTGCAAGCGGGTCTCCCAACTGATGAGCGTTCGCATGCTCGTCTCTTTCGCTATTTGCAATCTTCGACGAAAGGAGGGATTGCTGGTCCACTGCTGGCCCAGTTTGAAGGTCGTCACCGTAGTGCTGGTGGGAATGAACTGCGTGCTGCCGTACTGGGGGCAAGTGATGGCCTGACCTCCAACCTGAGTCTGGTAATGGGCGTTGCAGGAGCAACATTGGCAGGTCAGGCTGTGCTTATCTCCGGTCTATCGGGGTTGCTGGCGGGAGCGTTTTCTATGGCTATTGGTGAGTGGGTCTCAGTGCAGAGTTCGCGCGAACTCAACATCCATCAGATAGCTATTGAGAGCGAGGAGTTGAAACATGCTCCCGATGAAGAGCGAGAAGAACTGGCCCTGATTTATCAATCGAAAGGGATAGATGAGAAAACCGCGCAGGAACTTGCAACCAATTTGATGCAACAGAGCCATACCGCGCTCGATACGCTGGCAAGAGAAGAGCTGGGGATTGATCCAAAGGAGCTTGGTGGTTCTGCGTGGGGGGCTGCCATCACCTCATTCTTCCTCTTTGTGATTGGCGCGATCATTCCCGTTCTCCCATTCATTTTCACTGGTGGATTTGTCGCCGTTGGTATCAGTTTACTGCTGAGCGTGCTGGGTCTGTTTGGGATCGGTGCTGGTGTGAGTTTGACAGCTGGTTCTCCACTTTGGCAAGCGGGGATACGGCAAATGGTGCTTGGCCTGCTGGCAGCTGGTATCACGTTCGGGATTGGTAGGTTGCTTGGCTCAGCAATTGGTTAAGGACTAATTCCACTCGCCAGCAATTCCAATGATCGCATCTAGAAAAAACGGCCAGGATCGAAGGCTTCTCAATGAGGGGACCATCTCCACAGGCGGAGTTGTAGGTCGCGTCTGTGGAGAGGAAGACTGTGTTAGCTAGCGGAGGATACACTCTTCAGCGAACAGGCGAACGCTGTCCAACTGTGCGGCATCCTGAAGGTAGATAATCACTTCTTGCGCACCCGCCTCTTCCAACTCGCGCAGACGTTGGCGGATGGCGGCAGGAGTTCCAACCAGTCCTTTCTCTGGCACGATGTTGCGTGCCTGGGCCTTTCGTAGTGCCTCATCCTCATTGCGATCAATCGCCACGCTGTACTCGACGGTGCGGCGGATCTCGTTGTAGTCGCGCCCCACACGCTCACAGTGTCCACGTAAAATATCCAGTTTGCGAACCAATGCCGCGTTGTCGTGGTTATTGATATTGCAGGCATCTGCGTATTGCGCCACCAGTTTGAGCGTGACCTGTTCGCCGCTCCCGCCGATGAGCAGAGGAATGTGTGGCTTTTGCGCGCCTTTGGGCTGGTTAATCGCGCCATTGATCTGATAATATTTGCCGACGAAAACAGCCTCTTCCTCGGTCCACATCTTGCGAATGATCTGTAGAGCCTCCCGTAAATAACGTAACCGTGTTGGTGCGTCGGGATAATCATAGCCATAGGCTTTATATTCGTGTTCGTACCAGCCAGCGCCAATTCCGAAATCGAGCCGTCCATGCGAGAGGACATCAACCGTACTCGCCATTTTTGCCAGCAGTGCCGGATTGCGGTAGCCGTTACACGTCACCATCTGGCCGATACGCACCCGTTTGGTGTCGCGTGCGAGCGCGGCGGTGCTGGTCCAGCATTCAAAGGTCAATTCCTGAGTGGGAGTGGGAACGGTATGAAAGTGGTCATAGAGCCAGATCGAATCAAAGCCGACTTCTTCAGCCAGTTGAGCAACCCGCGTCATCGTCTCATAGGCTTCCACCGGGTCTGCGATCCCAACTAGATCCATACGCCAGCCCTGGGGAACAATCAAGCCATATTTCAATGCCATAACTGTTGCTTCCTGCTTTCTAGATGAAAGAGACTATCGAGGATGAAAATCCCCATCCATTGTATTCAATGCGCCAGAAGATAGCAAGCTTGCTTCTCAGTACTCACAATAGCTTTAGGGAATTTTCGTTACCACCTCGATCTTCTCTGAACCTGCGCGAAAACTGGCGGAAGCATCATCTGGCACACTTTTGCTAGTGGATAGTGATCGACTCGTGCGATGGATACATACGAGCGCGTCACTCTCCGCGTGAGCGACGCATCTCGTTCGGGATCGATAGCCTATTGTTTCTTGAGTCGTACCTCTATGCCGAGTCCACTCGTAACAATTGTGCATTCGCCAAAGGCGCTCGCGGCGGCAAGGTGTTCGAACTGTTCTCTCGTGTAAGCGCGCCGCCTGAGCGACTCCAGCGCCTTCCGCGTCATAAAGGCGTTCAGAGGGTTGAGTCTCATCAGGGCCACTTCGTCGCGAATCGTTGCATTGGATGTATCTTTCCACATATCTTGAATGATTGCTGTGCCTCCACTGCGTAGCACCCTATGCATCTCGTTGATCGCCTTTCCAGGATAACTGAAGTTTTTAAACGCCGCCTGACAGATGATCAGATCGAAAGAGTCTTCGTCAAAGGGCATGTTGGCTGCGTCTCCCTGTTGAAAATCCACGTTCACTCCCATCTGTCGAGCGTTTTCTGTGGCGATTTCTACGAAGGTGTGGCTGATATCCAGTCCGGTCACATGGAACTGGTTGAGTCGTGCCATCTCGATTGCAAAGTAGCCTGGACCTGGGGCCACCTCAAGCACCGCAGCCCCTTCTGGCAAACCATTGGTGAGATTCTCAGCCTGCTTCTTCCTATCTTCGCTCTGATTCCCAGAGCTGCGAATCTGTGTATACCAACGAGCGATGATACCCTCCATCGCAATGCCTTTGTAGCCTTTCTGTTGCTTCGTCGTCGCTTGCATGCTGATTCCCTTTCGCAAGAATATATCATTGTGATCTATCACTTTAAGCTGTATCCTTGAAAGAGTATAGACGATGATTTTCGCTATGTCAATGGTTTTTGTCGTAGATTTGGAGATATTTAGCACTAAGAATGGAGATATTTTTTGAAAATCTGATGGAAATTTACCCTGTGAAAAATAATTGTTAATGATATGACGTTTTTTATAGATAGCTGCGACCTTAACCAGGGAATACCTTTATTGTTAGTAGCGCTGTCTGATAAGATGAACGGGCTATGGCTTTTGTCTTTTTGGCAAAAAGTGAATATAGTTTAGCGTAGACATATTTCTCTCAAGAAGGGGGAAGACGTTCATCCAATGAAAGAACAAAAGCCGCCCACTAGTGGCCATACCCGATGGATGGGGTGTCTTTTGCTCTTCCTCTTCCTGCTGGTGCTGGGCCTGCTCGTCGCTCATCGCTTCTATTATTTCCAATTGGACAGAACGTATGCTCAAGGAACCTGTACTATTGAGGCCGCGAGGATATACCATAAGAATTACGGCGATGGGCAAAATGAGGAGGCGACCCTTCCTGACTTCACCTATCAGGTCAAGACCCGGGATGGCCGACTGTTTGAGGCCAGCGGCTATAGCGGCCCACTTCATTACTATACGTTTCAACCACAAGAGGCACAGAAGATTGTCAGCGACTATGCCATTGGCAAACAGTATCCATGCTGGTACGATCCTTTCTTGCCTTCCCAGGCGGTTTTAGCATTCAATGGCCTCGATCAGTTTGCGCAAGTGGTGGTGCTCGGCAGCCTGATAAATCTCCTTGCGGGCTTGTTGATCGGGCTTGGGCTGCTCCTCCTCTTCAGTGTGTACCAGGATCTCATGGAGAGAAGAGGCAAGGTCCAGAGGCGAGGCAAGGTGATGAGATACCAGGATGTAATAGAGTGGGAGCAAATCTATACCGTTTCAGTCATTGTATTTCGTCTCTTCTGGCACCAGAAGACGTTTGAGCTTCCTGGTGTGCTTCCTCTCGGGAGTCGGGTGCCACTCATCTATCATCCCAGGAAAGATAGTATCCAGGTCGGAAGACTCCCTTCGCTGTTCAGGTTATTCTGCCTGCTGATCTGTGGTTGCGGCCTCATTCTCCTGACGATTGTGGGCTTTCGACTGTTTAATCTTACAGAGATGGACAGGAACTTCTGGGGATGGTCCTCCTCCCTCTTCAAGGAGATCACCCAGTATTTGCCGCTTGTGGGAGGCAGCCGGATACGCCTTCCTTGACGCACCCGGCCTGACTCATCCGTTTATCTCACTCCTGGCTGTGTCCGCTAGGGTGCGATGCTCCATTCCTGGCAGGTATTGTTGAGCCCCTGCCACAGGCGGGCCGGAGTTCCATTGGTCGTGACACAGTTCTGGTCGTCAAGCACCATGCCGCTGTTTTCGACGACAAGTTCATAGTGCCCGCCACCAGTTGGGATAACCTCCCACTCCTGGCAGAGATTGCCCAGTGAAGACCACAGATCTACAGATGTTCCGTCTGCCAATCCACAGTTGACAGCGTCGAGAACTTTACCGCTATTGACGTTGGTGATGGTGTATTTGCCGCTGCCGACGCTGGCAAACTTCCATTGTTGGCAGGTGTTGCCAAGCGACGCCCACTGATCGATTGCGGTTCCGTTGGCCGTTCCGCAGTTGACAGCATCGAGGACTTTACCGCTGTTGACGTTGGTGAACCGATATGCGGTGCCCGTGACCGGGAAGCTGATGCTGCTGCTATAGCCAACGGAGACGATGTTGGCCTGAACAGCATTATCAGCCGCGTCGGTTGGGTAGCCAGAGGTCATGACCCCTTCAAAGAAAGAGCCGACCGAGCCGTCGCTGTTGTCGCCACCAGTTCCCAGGACGATGGCTCCTTCCTGATGCATGGGCGAATAACCGCCAAGATTCGGCTCCGCTCCGCTGTACCATGTCGTCAGGCTGCCCGATTGCGCATTTCCCCCTTTGATGGCGTAGGTGGTCTGTCCGTTGTTTTTGAGGAGGGCTGTGACAAATGCGCTGGAGTTGCCCTTGTTGCTTGTGTTGGACCCATTTCCTCCAGCAAAGAGTCCATTTTCAAGATCGGCCTGCACCCAGGGACCAGACCCTGAACATGGAGAGAACCAGCATTCGGTGCCGAAGTTGATCGCATCCATGTGCCCGTTGCCGTTATCTTTGCTATTCGTCTCGGCGTTGCCGTAGTCAAAGCAGCAGCGATTGTTGACATGAGTGCCACTCGTCACCATGTACATTCCCTCGGGAGCACCATTCTTTGCGACGCCCGATGTGGAGTTGTCGCGGTAGCCGACGCCAGCTGAGACGTAGAGGCCGTAGACCTTATGTCCGCCAGCCGTAATAGGGAGCGCGGCGGCGTTCGCGCCGTAATCCTGGGCACCGTTGCCGCCCGGTCCCTCAATGGTGAGATGGTTGCCCTTGCCTGACTGGTCATAGATAATTGTGATGGTACATGAGGTGCCGGAGCAGAAAGAATCTTGCGCGGCGGCGTTGGCGTACCCTCCTGTGCTGAGGGTTCCGATGTCGGTAGTTGCGGAATCCGACCAGCGCTTGACCTGGTAGAGCTTTCCACTGTACGAGGAGAGGAGCGCGCGCGTTGTGCTATGTGCGGCGACACACGGCATCCCGGCAGCCGCATAAATGTCGCAGGGGAGCGATGCTGCTAGGGCAGGTGAGCTGGAAACGCCAAACGCGCCTGTGGTTATGATGATACCCGCAACGGCAATCAATGCCAGTACGAATCTCCATCCACGCAAACGCAGACAGTGAATGTATGAGGTAGATCGTTTCATAGAGTCCTTTCTCCATAGCGGATGTGCAAACATCAGTGTTGTCTGCCTCAGTTCCTCTGAAGCTTGAGCCATAAACGAGGTGAAAATACATGGAACAACGTTGCGATGGGCCTGCATAAGCCAGGATGCGAGAGAAACGAGCAACGAAAAGACATACACAGCTTTGAGAGAGCAGCTAGAGGGGATGTGATGAACGCTATTAAGATGCTTCCCTGCCTTAGCTGTTCTTCACGTGGTACGGGCGGCTCCATCCTCCCAGGATGATAAGAATAGTATAATGCGTGTTTCGCGCAATGTCAATGCGTGATTGGCTATTTATTTTCACGAAATATGCCTGTTTATGCATTTAGCATGTGCGTTTGGGCATTCACTGGTTGCTATGTCTCATGACCAGGTGAGAGTAGAAGGCGACGCATCACCTCCATAGTCTGCTCCACATTGACACGGTGATCGCTGAGGATGGACTGCATCGCTCTTCACTCTACAATGGCGAGTATAACCGTGACCAACCCTTATTCGAGCAGGGAGAATTACATCCCGTCGAAAGGAAGTCAGGACGCACGCCTAACTTTCAAACAATGAAGGTGAGAGAATGCAACGTAGCTTCTTGCGAGCAACTGCCAGTGATGCCCTCAGCAGTTGTTTATCAGATATATTGTCAGGCCAACAGACTTTTGCAACGTCTACTCCTTGCGCTTCTAAAGCGGTTAAGAGAGGCTCTGCATCTGCAAACCGATCTTTCAGGGCGCATACTATCGCCAGCTTTTGACGTGGAGGCAGCATGAGTATTGCTTGTGTTGCAATTTGCACAAAGGTTGCCATTGTCTCCATGTGTTCGATATGGCAGGCAAGATCCTGATGCTCTTGATCGTCATAGAGATCATCCACCCCTTGATCGAAGTGAGTGTAGATGGGTTTATAGCGGCGTTGTCTATCGATACAAACACTTGATACGATGGTAGTGGCATAAGCAGCGGGATTGGCAATATGGCCTTTCTGCAATGCTCGCCAGAGTTTGATAAGAGCTTGCTGGGCCATATCATCAACCTCATCAACTCTCTCTTCCAGAGGGTAACGGGTCATATTCCTCCTGGTCAAATCGGTAATATGTTTCATTTCCTGTTCCAATATTTCGATGATATGAGGATCGTTGGTTGTTGGCATGTGAAGCTCCTTTGCTTTTATATGCGAGGACAGGAAAAGATGGTATATGGGGACGCGATACAACCAGGAGAAATTTTCAGTGATGAAGTAGTGGTGGGAGGGAGGAGAAATCGCTTTTTCTCTCCGTATCTTTGTTTGACACACAAAACTCTATCAGGCATATATGTAATAAGAAGGACGTGTCCCAGCGGAGGAATCTTCAGACAAGATTGTGATTGCAATACAACATAGCTGCACAGGCAACATATAGAATTGCCCGCTAGCAGCGAATGATAAACCATATTCTTTCTCTCCCTATGCTAAAGACACTCACTAGGCTCACAAAAAAGCAGTGAAACTATGAATAGATATATGAGCCAAATATCAGTGAGCCAGTCGTCATAGACGAGATAAAAGAATATGTTTGATACACTATCGCGCCGAAATCTGCTATCTGTATGTTGTTTTGTGTTTTTGTTAGTTTGTTTTGTGTACAATAGAACTATACCATGAAACTCGTGAATATAAAGGTTAATTTTTTGCAAGAATGTGAGGCTAGCATCGCTGTATTTTCAGTAGGGGTATATCAGATTTTGAAGGCGTGCGTCCCTAAAAAATGGGATAATAGGATTTTTGTAGGATTAGCCCATTGTTTATGGTATAAATAGGTGGGAGGAGGATTTTCATGGGTCGAAAAGACAAAAGCGTGCGCGTAGGTGAGGGGGAAACGCTGCGCATCGGTCAGAGGATGAGGCTTGCACGGCAAAACAAAAAATTATCTCTCACCACATTAGCAAAACAATTGAACTATTCTAAAAGCTATTTGTCCACTGTCGAAAATGGGAAGGGCGTGCCTCCGCTGGAACTGGTGGATAAATATGAGCGTGTTTTGCAGTTGAGGCCGGGCATCTTGACAACTGGAAACGGCATAGGTGAGCCGCTTCCAGAGGATGCTCATACCGCCGTGCCCACGTTGAGCAAGGAGGTTCAGATCTTACCAGGCGATAGGAAAGGAACGAAGGAAGATAGAGGAGAGGCTCCAGGCATTACAAGCGTACGCGGAAGAAAACAAGAACTGGCCACATTAAAAACCTGGATCATCGATGATCGCTGTAAAATTGTTGTTATTTATGGACTTGGAGGGATTGGGAAAACAACGCTTGCATCATTAGCGAGAGAACGATTCAAAACAGAGTTTGAATATGTATACTGGCGTTCTCTCCAAAACGCTCCTCCCGCTGAATATATATTAAGAAACGCCATTAACTTTTTATCAGATCATCAGCAGGAAGCCATTCCTGAATATCTGAACGAACAGGTAGTGAAGTTTATTCAGTATCTACAAAGATACCGCTGCTTAATTATTTTTGACAACGTAGAATCAGTTCTAAAAGATGATGAACGTCCTACACACACGCAAATAAATTATGAAGCATATCATGCATTAGTGGAATATCTAGGAACAGCAGAACATCAGAGTTGTATTATTTTTACGAGCCGAGAAAGACCCAGAGAAATCATTCCTTTGGAAGGAAAAGAACAGTTAGTGAAATCCATGCAATTGCGTGGCCTGAATTTAGAGGAGGCGCGTGAAATCCTGGAATCAGAGAAGGCAATTCGTGGTAGTGATGAGATATGGGAAAAGTTCATCCGCTTCTATGATGGTAATTTGCTGGCCTTAAAGCTGGTCTCCGAATCTATTTACCAGTTATTTGAAGGGGATATAGAAACATTTCTCAAAGAAGAGAAAGGCATTGTTGGAGATGTTGATGAGTTGTTGCAAAAACAGTTTGCGCAACTAGCACAACTAGAACAAGCAATCATGTACTGGCTCGCAATTGAGCGAGAGCCAACTTCACGTAGAAGTTTGCTGAACGATATCATTGATGTAGAGCCGAAAAAGATATATGAAGCCCTCTCTTCGCTGTTACGCCGTTCGATGGTTGAAAAACATGAGAAAACAGGCCACTTCTTCCTTCAGCCCGTTATTGCTGAGTACATGACGAACAAGTTTCTTGAGCAAATCTATGATGAAATCAACAAGGAACAAATAGAGTTGCTGGCAAGCCATGCACTGATCAAGGCGCAGACTGACGACTACATAAGAATGAATCAGATCCATTTTGTACTTGAGCCACTGGCAAAACGTTTGCAAAACACATTAGGAAAAGAACAGTATAAGAAGATTGAACATATTCTTACCTTGCAAAGGACAATGGGATCTCAAGCCCACAATTATGTTGCGGGAAACATGCTTAATTTGCTGATCTATTTAAGGGCTGATCTTTCAAAGTACGACTTCTCTTCTCTCAATATTCGGCAGGCATATTTGCAAGGCACCGCGCTCCATGATGTGACATTTGCTCATGCTCGTTTTGAGCGGTCAATCTTCAACGATAACTTCGGTAGTATTTTTGTTATTGCGGTAAACGCCGATGGGAAACAATTGGCAGCTGGAACAACTGATGGTGAAATTCGACTATGGGATCTGGCTTCTGCAACTCCTATCGCCACTTTGAGTGGTCATACAGATTGGGTTCGATCTGTTGCTTTTCATCCAGATGCCACTCGACATCTGCTGGTGAGCGGCGGTGAAGATCAAACGGTACGCCTGTGGGATTTGCGCACGCAGACATGCCTCAAGGTATTACAAGGGCACGAGAGCCGCATCTATTCAGTTGCCTTCAGCCCTGATGGGAAGATAATAGCGAGCGGCAGTTATGACACAACGATTCGTTTGTGGGATGTTGAAACTGGGGACTGTCTCAAGGTGCTGCGAGGGCACAAGAGCCGCATCTATTCAGTTGCCTTCAGCCCTGATGGGAAGATAATAGCGAGCGGCAGTTATGACACAACGATTCGTTTGTGGGATGTTGAAACCGGGGGATATCTCAAAGCGCTAAGAGGCCATAAAGACGGGATCAGGGCTATAGCATTTCATCCTGATGGTTCAATGCTCGCCAGTGGCAGCGAAGATCGAACTGTACGCCTATGGGATAGTCATACAGGTAGATGCCGCAGCACGCTACAACTCCATGATGATAGAGTCTGGACAGTAGCCTTTGATTCATCAGGCAATGTGCTTGCCAGTGGGAGTGACGATCAAACGCTGCGTTTATGGAGTACTGCAACCGGGGAATGCCTCAACATTTTGGAAGGAACAGGGAGCAGAGTTTATTCAGTGGCTTTCAGTCCTGCTGATACAACTACGCTGGTGAGTGGCAGCGATCGCCAGATTATTCAGATATGGGATACAAAGACTGGAGTCTGCCTCAAAACATTGAGAGGATATGGGTGCAGAATCTATGCACTTGCTTTTAGTCCTCTTGAGAATACGCTGGTGAGCGGGAGTGAAGATCAGAGCATTTGCTTTTGGAATGTTGGTGCTGGAAAACAACAGAATATCTTATCGGGCCATACTCATTGGATCTGGTCAGTTGCCTTCAGCGCAGATGGTTTACGGCTTGCTAGTGGGAGCGAAGATTGGACTATTCGATTGTGGGATGGAACGGAAAGAACATATCTTGGTATGCTCAAGGGAGAGAAGAGCTATCGTGTGTACTGCGTGGCCTTTCATCCTGATGGAAACTTCCTCGCCAGCGGGAGTACAGATCAGGCGGTGAAGCTTTGGGATCTTTCGCATCAGCAATGTGTCAGAATGTTTTCAGGGCATACAAACAGAGTGAGATCAGTAGCTTTTCATCCAGGTGGGCATCTGCTGGCCAGTGGGAGTGATGACCAGACGATTAAATTATGGAACGCGGAGAGTGGAAAATGTCTTGCCACGCTTTCAGGGCATGCAGATAAAGTGAGATCAGTAGCTTTTCATCCAGGTGGGCATCTGCTGGCCAGTGGGAGTGATGACCAGACGATTAAATTATGGAGCCTGACCAGCAAGATATGTCAGAAAACACTCACTGGTCATACCAGCAGAATTACATCTATTGCCTTCAATCCACAAAACAATATACTCGCCAGTGGGAGCGAAGACGGGACTGTTCGCTTGTGGGACAGCGTAACTGGAGAATGTTTTGTCGTATTTCCCTGTGGAGCTGCGGTGTATAGTGTTGCCTTTAACTATGATGGAACGTTGCTTGCCAGCGGAAGTACCAACGGATTGATTGATATATGGGAAGTTGACAGGAAGACCCATATACAGAAGCTCAAAAGCGAGGGGCCATATGAGAGGATGGATATTACAGGGGTGGAGGGGATAACAGTTAGCCAGCGAGCTACATTAAAAGCACTTGGGGCAGTTGAAAAGCAGGAGGGAGAAAGCAAGCAGCAGAGAGAGTACGATCTATCTGGAAGATAAGCTCCTCTGGCAATATATCCAGGATATATTGTACTCTCCTACTTGCTCTTTAGAGCATTTCTGGTTGTGCAGCCTTTGTTTTGTCCCTGTAAATAGAAATATTTTTGAGTCCGAGGCGGTAAGCTTGGAGAAAAATATCAACGACATCGCTCACACGCGTATCATATGGCAGATTCACTGTTTTTGATGCCGCTTCATCTACTACACCCTCTACACCGGCGATCTCTGCTGCCATTTGTAGATGGGCCATTGGCTCTATTTCTTTTGCCGTTTTCAAGCAAGCGCGAATAGAAGCTGGTAACAACTCGCATTGCTGGAAACTTCCAGAGAGCGTAGCCATTTGACATACCTGAGCTACTGTATCGGCGTTTCCATTCAACTCGTCCATGAGAAAATTGACTATTCTTGGTTGGATTGTTCCGTCATGTGAGAAAATACTGAAGAGGGGTTCAATCGAAGATGTCGCGTCTAGCAAGAGAGAAGACCTTCCTGATGGTGCCAGCGCTGTAACAGATAGATTGCGCAAATTTTTGCTGTTGCGAATGTCACTGGCTAAGCATGCCCAATCGTGGGCTGAGACAGTGTGGGTGGGTTTCTGCGCATATTTCTCTTCCAGGAAAGATCCATGCACATATTTATTGGCGGGAAACTTCATAGCCGGGCACGACTCCCGTTGACGGGCCAGATCTATTGAGGCACATTTGGCTGCATAGGTAATGAAAGAGAGAAGATCTCGTGCAAGTGTTCTCGCTTCGGCTGAAGCGTAGGGCAGTTTATAAGCAAGAAAAACATCTGCTAACCCGCACACGCCTATAGCGATACGTCTGGTCGTTCGAGAAATAGAGGCGCTGAGAGGTGATGGATAACGCGAGAGACTATATTCAATGGCGTTATCCAGCGCTCGTGTGAGTAGGTGAGTGATTTCCCTCATTTTGTTGTAATCAATATGAATATCTCCTCTCCTTCTCAGGATAAAACTTCCCAGGTTGATATAGCCAAAATGACACGTTTCTTCTTTTGCCAATCCTAGCTCTGCGCATGGCGGAGTTGTGACATACGCATATTCCTCTCTATCTGCTAAGGGGTTATCGCGGTTCATTCGATCTAAAAAGATAAGACCCGGGTCTCCATGAGACCAGGCATTTTCTGCTATCGCGTACAAAAGGGCGTCAGCCTGTACTTGCTTTCCATTCGAGAGTGAGAAGAGATCTTTATTTGCCGCTCTTTCCATAAATGTCTCCGAAACATTTATGGAAATATTGAAGTGCTTCATCTCTCTATCTCTCTTTGCTTTAATAAATTGATGGATAGAAGGGTGCGTGATAGGTAATAGCCCCATATTACCTATATAGCGGTCATAGTTACCTGTCGCGGTTTCTCTCGCCGCGAGGTTGTTGATCTGGGTGAGTAGAGCGACTGGATCGTTGCAATCGTTGAAATCGAATCCGGCCCCCATATTCTGTTTGTAATGAGAGAGAAGCTTTGTTTCTGTTGCTTCATCTAATGTGGAACCGATCACTGGTATCATTGCGCATGAAGATAATGAGCGGTTCTCGTCGCGCCCGGCATTGGTAAGTAAAGGTGTTCCTGGTATGGCAGCGCCGGAAACGATACATTCTGCGAGTGCTGTTGCATACTTTTTGCTGTCGGCAGGTGGTGTGCCAAACATTTGCTCTTCTACAGAGAAGAGCGTGGAAGTGACCCTCTCGATCAAATGCTGTGGAGTCTCTCCTTTAGAAAGAATCCCGCCTTGTACTAAAACGTGTAATGCCCTCTGAGATGGTATGTAGGCAGGAAAGTCACTCCCTTCGTGTACCCCTTGCTGGTCATTGATTATCATTGTTGCACCACTCTAACGCAGTACTTGAACATCTGACATGAAATATACTCTATATTAGATGTTTGAAAAGAAATAAAAGTAAGATGGGTGTTTTCGCTGAAAATAAGATTGATAGACAGCACTGTGTAAAGCTGGCTGTCTGACAAAGTGGCTTATGTTATGGCACCAATGTTTTCACATTGCATTGCAAAACCATAGCGTGAATTTACACCCCCTCCAACATCTTAGCAACAATGTAAATCTATGTCTATAAATAACCGTATACAGCGGCTAAATGGCTAATGGGAACTGGCTCGTAAAGCCATTTGCATTGATGACTTAAAACAGGGCTAGGCAGTTTGAGCAATGATGTAAAGTAGAGAGGTGGTCAGCAATGGGGTGGCGAGTAAGGGCAAGATCATGTCAAATTCTCTGCTGTTAGCCATCTCTCCCACTTGTTCTTTCTTCTCTAATAAAGTGTACTCATGATAAAAAGCTCTTGAATAGATCAGCGCTGGCTGCTCATTGCTCAGGTCGCACCATCGTGAAAAATCGTATGGTAGAGCATCGTGGTCATGGAGGTGACGACGGCATCGGACTCGTGCAGCGGAACATCTGCCAGTCGCCAGAACAACACACTGACGATTCCGGCCAGTGGCGCGATATCTACATCCTCTCTTGCCCCGGGCGTTTGCAGCAAGACGTAGAGCATTTGCTCGATTTGCTGCCCTGTCCATTGCTCGATCTGCTCATGCAAGGTGCGCAACGCTCCATTAAGCGCTGTGGCCTCTCGCCATGCCCGGTATGCTCCAGCATAGGTCCGGTCGATGAGCAGCCCTTGACGAACCACCCGCTCGATAGCGCTCCGAACCTCTTGCGGATTGTCTAGCGGAGTACATTGTTGAGAAAGATCTGCAACTCCATCCAGTAAGCTATCCATCAACACAAGCAGGAGTTGCTGCTTGGAGGCGAAATGTTGATAGAAGCCTCCGACAGCTACCCCTGCTTGATGGGCGATCTCTTCGATGGTTGTTGCTTCATAGCCTCGCTCTGCGAAGAGGCTCAGTGCCGCTTGCAACAACGCATCTCGTTTTTGCTTACTCCTCAGTTGTTGTGGGCGTGGTGGAAACTGCTGACCCGCCAACAAATTCGGACGCAACTTCGCTTCGCTCTTGTCTATTGGACCCGAATGCACGTGACTCACCTACAAATTCACGAATTTTTTGAGCAAGGAGGATCGGTTGATCTTCCGGTACGAACGCACGCGATTGCGAGACAAATTCCAGTCTCGCATCAGGAAATTCCTGTTGAAGCCGCCTGGCGTTGCGGGCCGAGAAGAACAGGTCGTTCTTGCCCCAGAGAATCAATACAGGATGCTGGAACTGTGGAAAACTTTTTGCGGCTTCTATTGTATAACGGTTCGAGACTTGCTGAAGGAACTGGGTGAGGTCGCGTCTGATTGCCCTATCGCCACTGCTAAGAGCGGAGAAATAGGCGTCAAGTGTCTCGTCTTCGGCGCGCCGAAGAGAGACCGTCGCCATAAGCAGTCGTTGGGCGCGTTTCGTCTGCAATGTCCAGGTGAGCAGATCGGCGAAACGCGTTCCTAAGAGTCGCGCTCCATAGCTAAACGGGAGCAGCAGCGGCGGAAAAAAGTCCTCGAAAGCATCACAGTTGGTCAAGATCAATCGCGTGATTCGCTCATGATGATTGGCAATCGTCAATTGGCAGAGCGCGCCCCCGGTATCGTTTCCGACAAGGGTAACATCGTGGAGATCTAAGGTCACCAGGAAATCAGCAATGAGGCGAGCAACGCCTGATGGACTCAGATCAGCATCGGCGTTCAGCGGAACCGTATGCGCGCCGAGCGGTAAATCCAGCGCCAGACAACGAAACTGTCCCGCAAGGCCAGCAATGACATCACGCCAGAGAGCGCTATTGACCAGTAAGCCATGAACGAAGACCAGAGTCGGTCCCGTTCCCTCATCCCGGTATCGGACAACTCCTTGTGGAAGAGTAACCTCGCGATTCGTATGCAGTGAAGCAGCCATGCTTTTTTCTCCTTTTATGAATTTGAATACATATTCATGTTAGCGCGTGGAAGAAGGAAAAGTCAAGAGGGAAGCTGAGCAAAACCCCATAACTATTCATCTCTGAATGCTATACTAAGAGCATGTGTGCTCGCTCATGCTGGACTTGCCTGTGTGTAGCATATGATGGAGGCGAGCAGGATGAGAGATATTTCTACAATTGGGAGATCATGCATGAATGAGTATTTTCAGCGCGTTCGTTCGAACTATGATGTGCTGGCAGACACATACACCGCTCACCTCTACAATGAGCTTGCTCACAAGCCGCTGGATCGCGATTGGCTCGCGCGGTTTGCAGCCTCTGTGGGAACGCCCGGTCCTATCTGCGACCTGGGGTGCGGACCAGGACACGTGGCGCGCTTTCTACATGAGCAGGGAGCGCATGTGTTGGGGATGGATCTTTCGCCATGTATGATCGAGCTGGCGCGGCAGCTCGACCCTGATATTGAGTTTCGAGTGGGGAATATGGCGAGGCTGGATGTGCCGACAGAATCCTGGGGTGGTATTACAGCCTTTTATTCGATTATTCATCTTCCTGCAACAGAACTACCAGTGGCTTTCGGTGAATTCTGGCGCGTGCTACGACCATCCGGTGAGGTGTTGCTGGCCTTTCACGTGGGAGAGGAGGTACGTCATATAGACATGCTTTGGGACCGTCCCGTCTCCCTCGATTTTCTGTTCTATCCACGTGCGCAGATAGAAGATCATCTCCGCGCGGCAGGTTTTGCGGTCGTGGAGAGCATTGAGCGAGACCCGTATGAAGACGTTGAGGTGGCGACACGGCGCGCCTATATTCGTGCCCGCAAGCTTGAGCGCACCACTTGACGAGCCATGTCCCGCTTGTTGCCACATCTCTCAATGAGTTTCTTTGTACTTGACAACCTATATAACTAGATGTATCATAGATATATCGAAGATATGTCATTTGATATAAAGGAGGACATCATGGAGATGATGGGAACAAGGCCAGCATTCTGGTCAGGTATGCCGCGCGGCTTGCGTATGAGCCGAGAGCGGGGACGAGAGAAATTTGGTGGTGAGCATGCGCGGCATCATGGAGGACGGGGAGAGGGCCGCTTCGCTTTTGAGGGCAGGCATGGAGGTCACTTTGAAGAGGAGCCAGGGCTTGAGCCGAGAGGTCATCATGGCCGTCGTCGTGGACGCGATGGTGCGCGGGTTGGGCGCGGAGATGTGCGCGCCGCTCTTTTACTATTACTGGCAGAACAGCCGTCGCATGGGTATCACCTGATGCAGCGTGTAAGTGAGCGGAGTGGTGGTGTCTGGCAGCCGAGTCCGGGATCGGTCTATCCGGCGCTGCAATTGCTGGAAGATGAGGGGCTTGTGCGTGTTGAGCAGAGCGAGGGGCGGCGTGTCTTTCACTTAACAGAGAGCGGACAGGCGTATGTGCAGGAGCATCGCGAGGAACTGACCAGAGCCTGGAGCGCTGTGGTAGGCAGCGTCGATGATGGAGAGCAGGAGTTGCGAGGGCTTTTCCATCAAGTTGGGGCCGCCCTCAAACAGGTGATGCATGAAGGAACAGCAACACAGATTGCCTCGGCGCGCACCCTGCTGGTGAATACACGCCGCCAACTGTATCGTATCCTCGCTGAAGAGGAAGGTTCCGACGTCAACTGATGGAGAGGCAACCATCAGTCAAAAGGTGATTGTATCATTGTCGTGAGCATTGAGGGGGGGAATGTGCCGCAACTTCTCAGGGTTGACAATCATATCGACCTCCTGAATCTGCGTATCAGTACATGTGCAAACGATGGCAAACACTGCCTCTCCCTTTTTGAGCGCATGCTGATACCAGCTAAGCTGTTGCTTGATATATTCGCGGCTCTCCAGTTCAAGGTGAAGCAACTGCTTTTCATCCAGAGCCTCTTCCAGATAGCCGACCAGCCCTGGCTGCCTATTGATTATCATTGGTTGTACCGCCAGTTTGAACAAAGAGAGAAATTTCTGCTTCAGCCCCAGCAGATAACGAGCGACGTGATCTGGTCCATAGAGCGGATTGCGTGCGGCTCTGACTTTGCCTCCACTATCAGCATACAGGACGATCTCGTCTGCAAGCACATGTAGTAACCCATCCATATCACCATTGATTGATGCCTGGAGAAACTGTGTGAAGACCTGCTGTTGTTGAGCAGGAGGAGTCTGCGAGACGTTGCTCTGCGTGGGAAGATGCCGTCGTGCGCGATGCATGATCTGCCGACAGTTCTCCGCACTTTTGCCTACAATGGTGGCGATCTCCGCATAATCGTAGTCGAACACCTGGCGCAACAGAAAGACAGCCCGCTCGATCGGTGACAGATGCTCCATCAGCAGGAGAAAGGCCATCGAGAGGGATTCAGTTAGCTCCGAGAGGTAGGACGGATCTGCGGTTTCGATCAGGGGTTCAGGGAGCCAGAGTCCAACGTAGGTTTCTCGTTGGGCGTGTGCGGCGCGTAGCCGATCAATGCATCGGCGCGTCACCAGCGTACAGAGGTAGGCTTTGGGATTATCTATCGTTTCTTGCTGGTCAGCGGTATACCACTGCAAAAAGGCTTCTTGCATACAATCCTCGGCATCCATAATGCTGCCGAGCATAGAATAGGCGATGGAAAAGAGTAATGGCTTATACTCCTGGAATATCTTTTCTTGCTGTGTGTTTGATGTATTCATAGTCACGCGTATCTTTTGCGGTTGTTTCGCTCACGGCTGCGAACGGAGAGCGAAACAACCGGGGTACAAGTTTTTCACTATTTATTGTATAACGCTGGCGCGTGAGACGCTCTGTTGCCTGGCGAGATCAGATATGATCAACCGTGCCGCACTGCTGGCGCTGGCAAAACAGGCGTCTGCCAGCGTTCCCTCCATACCAACCCAGTCACCAGCAACGTATAGATGAGGCAGACCGGGAACTGCTGGACCGGGCCGCCCTGCTAAACCACCTAACTGAGCCTGGACAATTGCGTTGGAGGCGATCATATGCGGCAGGAAGTACTGTTCCACAACCTCCGCGCGCCAGCCTGGTTGCAGGAGATCCATGATCGCCTCCATCTCTTGCCGGGTTGCCTCTGGTTTCGGGGATTCATCTGGCTGAAGGTAGTGCATGATATGGACCAGGGCGCTTCCCTGCGGCGCTAAGTGGGCAGAGGCGGAATGCACCGAATAATAGAGAGGACGATCAATGCCGAGTGCGAAGAGGTTCTGCGCTCTGGGCAGGCGGCGCAACCCGATATCGAAACAGGTTGCACGTGCTGGAATTGCCTGAGCCGCCCAGCGATGTAGCGCTTCATGTGTTCCATTCAGCACTAAAGCGGAGGCCATCTCGGGATCGGTGGCAAGCAGAACCGCGCTTGCTGCATGGCTCGAACCATCTGCCAGCTGGATGCTATATCCTTCACCTGCAACTTCGATGGCCCTGACCCTGGCCTGGGTTCTGATCTCTGCGCCCGCCTCCTGTGCTTTGTGTTGCAGCCCATCCACCAGAGTCTGCCATCCTCCATCCACATAAAGTACCTGGGCGTTCAACAGAGAAGGGAGCAGGGCTGCCGAAAGGAGATCGGGTGCGTTGCTATAGGTGGCGAGGCGCGCACCAGCCAGAAGGAACTGGCATACCTGTGGGTGTTTCACATGTGCTGCAAGCCAATCCTGCAAGCTGACATGCTGGAGTTTCGCAGTATCCATATATTTTATGCGCGCAAACAGGCCAGCTAACTCTGCTTTCGCGGCAAATGACAGAAGATGAGTTTCTAACGTCGATGCTACGCTAGCTGGCAATGGATAGAGCTTCCCTCCCTCAAGTGCGAGGTATCTTGAGCGGGCAGGCTCCAAACCGCTATACCGGACGCCAAGCTCGTTCAGCACTTTTGTACCAGCCCCATGTAGATAGAAGGCATGCGCCCCCTGATTGAAGAAGAAACCGCTCTGCTGGCTGGTTCTGGCACGTCCGCCGGGAGTGCTGGCCTTCTCAAAGAGCTTCACTGCATGTCCGGCCTTCGCCAGCAACGCGGCAGCTGAGAGACCTGATAGACCACCACCAACAATGATCACTGGGAGTTGCGTAGATGTATGTGTCGTCATACCTATATCCTTTGCTCGTTGTTTGCTGTTTGAGAGGGTGGACAAACGCTAGCTGCATGGAGCCATTGCAACCGTTCCATGCATTGGTGCCGCGCCCTCTCACTTCACTGTTCAAACACGAGTCGAAAGAGGCGATGTATTTGTGACACGAACAAAGTCTTTGCTCTGTCATTGCTGGATCTTTCAGGACAAACTTCGGAGAGGACGTCACGTCGCGTCGCGTTGCTCCACGTTTTCCAGGGTTTTGACCATACGGACATACTGGCGTTGATAAAGGAACGTCTCCTGTGTGACAACATAGTGTTGATGTTGATAGAGGGACAGCGCCTCTTTGTTGCCCAGAGCCACGTTCAACGCGATTTTGAGGTAGTGCTGTTGTCGTGCCTGCTGCTCAGCTGTTTGCAGCAGACGGGAGCCGATCCCCTGATGGCCCGCATCTCTGAATACAGCGAGCGCATCGACGTACCATTCGTCGTCATGTGCCTCATGTTCGAGCCAACTCCCGATGGCAGCGTTGAGCCGCGCTTCATCGCGCCCGCCGAAGCTCAGAAGCAGTCCAACCACCGCTGAGCGCTGTTCAGCAATCTGGATGTATTGATAGCTAAAGCGATTGCCATCCTCGCGAAAGAAATGTTCTAGGTGTCTGATAAATGTATGTGAGAGATCTTCTTGTGGAGGATACGTCATCTGGATATGATTGTACGCTGAGTAAAGGAGAACCGCAGCTCTCTCAGCATCGGCTGGCCGTGCTGGTCGTATCTGTATATCTTCGTTCATAGTTTCTCATCTATTGAGAGATCTGGTCGGTTTCAAGCCAGTGGACCATTCGGCAGAATCAATGCTTTAATGCTCTCCTGCCGTTCCGCCGCTAACAACGCCTGATCAGCCTGTTCTAATGGATAGCGTCCATTGATCATAGAGCGCCAGGGAAAACGTTCAGCGTGTCGGGCCATCGTGCGGACCGCGCGATACACATGGCCCAGGTCGCTTCCCCAGCAGCCGCGCACCTGAAGATGTGGACGGTTGAGGTCCAGGTGCGGATTGAAACTGACCGTGCCATGATCGGTATATTGTCCGACGACAACGAATGTTCCCGCATCACGTGTCAGACGCATCCCCTCGGTAACAGCAGCAGGGACGCCGGTTGCTTCAATCGTCACATCTGCACCACGCCCGCCAGTTGCATCGCGTACCATACGGAAGCGCTCTTCCGGGGAGTGTTCAGCGATATCGATGGTCAAATCGGCTCCGAATGTTCGCGCGATTGCCAATCGATGTGGAGGGCCGCCAATCGCGATAATCTGACTGGCTCCCTGGAGTTGGGCCAGCGCAATGCTGCATAATCCGACAGGTCCGGCTCCCTGCACAACAACTGTATCGCCAAAGGTGATATCTCCGCGCTGGACGGCGTGCAATGCTGTGGGAAGTCCGCATCCTCCCGCCATAAACACATCGGCGGGAAGCGATGGCGGCAATTTGATGATATGGACGCCGGGGAGAAGGAGAATGCGCTCGCTCCACCCACCTAACAGTCCCTCATTGGCCGAATATGTTATGCCATAGACGCGGCGTTCGGGGCAGCGCGTGGAGGCCTTTGCTACCTGGCAATACCAGCAGCGCCCGCAGGTGCGGTGGACATCGAGAAAGGTTACGATTTCGCCTTTTGTGATTGCTGCTCCCTCGACATCGCGGACATCTCCCTTGACCTGTAGGACTCGTCCGACGCTGACATGCCCCGGAATGATAGGATACGGCACACCGCTGAGGTGTCCATGGTGCAGATGAACATCGGTGCCGCAGACCTCGGAGGCGATGGTCTCCAGGAGAACTGCGCCATCTTCTAGGACTGGAACTTCAAACGCGCGGAGGACAGGGGGCGTGTCGGGTTCAGTGAGTACTACAGCGCGTATAGACATGTTTGCTCCATTCTATGGTTCCATGAAAAAGTCTGCATTGTGCTGCTTCTAGTATAGCAGGTTCCGGCGAGAGATGAGGCATGTTTCAATCGACAATTGCTTGATAGATCATTGCCAGGAAATCTTCGCCGAGCTGGGTATAGAACGGATTTGCGCCGATGACCTGGAACAGCAGGGTCGCCATCAGGTCTTCTTGTGGATCGCAGATCCAGGTGGTGCCATAGGCTCCAGGCCAGAAAAAGGAGCCTATGCTCGGCCCTAAGCCGATCCGCCTGGTTCTAACAGCCACGCCATAGCCAAATCCCCAGTTGTCCCATATACTGGCGGAAGGATCAGTATCGACACGATCAAAGGCAAAAGAGGAATGAGTATGCTGTTCCGGGGTGAGATAATCGGTCGTTATTGCCTCCACCGTTTTGCGCGAGAGGATACGAACCCCATCGAGTTGGCCTTTGTTAAGTAACATGCGCCCGAAGCGTTGAAAATCGTCGGCGGTGGAGACGAGGCCGCCACCAGCTGAGGGGAAAAGCGGCTCATGTGCCCAACCCGTATTTGCCGGATGGTCCCGTACGGTCAACTTGCCCGTTGGCGTTTGTGCGTAGAGCGTCGCAAGCCTGTTGCGTTTCGCTGGTGGCACCACAAAGCTGGTATCAACCATCCCTAGAGGCTCGAAGAGGCTCTCACGCAAAAATGTTTCCAATGGCTTGCCTGTAATGCGAGCGATCAGAACCCCCAGGATTTCAGAGGAGATATGGTAGAGCCAGCGCGCTCCCGGTTCGTAGAGCAGAGGCATCTCTCCCAGGCGTGCGATCCAGGCGTCAGGAGCGAGTTGTTCAACATTTGGGATCTGGAGTGTTTCGGCCACCGGCGAGGGGTTCATGGCGAAGAGGCGAGATCTCAGGCTGGATGTTCCCCAGCCGATGCCGATGCGATACGTCAGCAGATCGTGCAAGGTGATTGAGCGCGGAGATGGATAGACGTTGTTGGGCGAGCCGTTCGGATTGTGCATCACCATACGCTGTGACAGTTCTGGGAGCCAGGCGTCCAGTGAATCGTAGAGACGAATCTTGCCCTCTTCTACTAGCGTCAGGGCGGCGGTGATGGCTATTGGCTTGGTCATTGAGGCAATACGGAAGATCGTCTCCCGCTGCATCGGCTGTCGCGTCTCTTTATCCTGCCAGCCGATAGTCTCGATGGCAGCTTCTTCATTACGGCGATGAATGAGGGCGACGATCCCAGCAACCTCGCCTCTCTCAACGTAGCCCTGTAAAACGCTGCTCAAGCGGCGCAGGCGGTCCGGTGCCAGTCCACTGTGCCCGGTCGTGCTTGTTTTCTGCATACAATGCTCCTCTCTATATACTTTGTTTCTGCGTCAATTTGATAGATCCATGCTTTGTTTGAAGTATAGCAGAGTCGTGTGACAACAGTATGGCAGTGGCACCTGCTTAGAAAAAAGATGTTGTTCTATCGTCGTTCGTTTGCAATCTATCTATTTCATAAGTATGAAGAATGTATTTTATAACCTTGATAAATGATTTGGGAAGATGCTATCATAGATGACATAGTTGATCGATAAAGTCATTAATGCCAGATGAGTACATACTAGCTCAAGGCATCTATTATGGTACACACCTACCAACAAGAAGCTCCAGGTACTCTATAGAACAATCTGTCAGGTGCCTCGCTTTATTTTGAAGAGTACGGGAGCAAAGGGGTAAAAATAAGATGGCAAAACAACAAACTTCCATTGAGCAGCAAACACAAAAGAGGCGTGGGACTGGCTTGACTGCCTATGACCCGGAGAAGGTCTATCATGGATATACCCTTTTTACAACTCTCTCCGGTGATGGAACCGTCTATCTCATTGACCTAGAGGGAAATGTTGTACATCAGTGGAAATTACCATATCCTCCCTATTATGGGTATTTACTTGAAAACGGGAATCTGTTCTACAACGGTTGGACCCCTGCTGCAAGCGATGATCTCCGCTTTCCTCACTGGCCACTCTACAAGGCTGGCGTCGTGCTGGAGGCGAATTGGGAGGGAGATATTCTCTGGGAGTATAAGAATCCAGACCACCATCATGATGCACGCAGAACGCGCACTGGTAATACGCTGCTGTTAACCATCGAAAAGACTCCCGAGGACGTGGCGCAGAAGATTCAGGGTCAGATCGCAAAAAGTGGGATCTGGAGCGATAGGCTTATCGAAGTTGCGCCATCGGGACAGATTCTCTGGGAGTGGCATGCGTGGGAGCATCTGGATGAACTGATTGATAGGCCAGTACACTCATCTGAAGATCCTCATCACTGGCCACATGGCAATGGTATTGAGGAACTGCCGGACGGCGATATTCTGGTGAGCTTTCGCGGCATCAGCACTGTTGTCATTATTAGTAAAAAGACCGGCAAAATTGTCTGGCAGCTAGGACATGATGTGCTTGCTCAGCAGCATAATCCAACCTCTTTGGACAATGGCAACATTCTGATCTTTGATAATGGCACGCAGAGATTAACCGATCCGCATACCTATTCGCGGGTAATCGAGGTTAACCCCAGGACGAGTGAAATTGTATGGGAATATCGCGATACACCGGCCTACAATTTTTATAGTGCCTTTATTTCGGGGGCACAGCGATTGGCGAATGGAAATACACTCATTACGGAAGGGTTGAACGGAAGAATATTTGAAGTGACTTCAGAAGGAGAAGTCGTCTGGGAGTATGTGAGTCCTTATTTTTCAGAACTGTTAAATGGTAATAGAGATAATACTATTCCAGCTGATGTGTACCAGTATTGTGGCGGAGCAACGATGAATAGTATCTTCAGAGCATTTCGTTACGCGCCAGATAAGTTTCCACAGCTTAAAAAATAAGTGAGATAATTCCAGTGGTTCAACGAACCTCTTTTGACCGACAGGAAAACCGTCATTCTCTTCTTTCGTTATGAATGGGAATGACGGTCATCCTGATAGGGTGCCCAGATGTGATCCAACTGTATTCGCAAAATTGTAGCTGCTGGTGGCATCCCAGTTGATAGACCATGTCATCGCGCCGCGAATGTCCGGGTAGGTAGTCGATGGCTTGAACGATCCGCAATTCTTCCCTGCGGCCAGACAACTTAACGCGTCATTCACGACTGATGGCGCAACATATCCACTCCCTGCGGCGGATGCTATCGCTGGCAGGCCCAACCCGATCTGGTCTGGACGCAACCCGCCCTGGAGCTGGATACATGCTTGCGCGGTAAGGAAGTCAACGGTTCCTTGTGCGTAGACCTTTCCATCGCAGCCAAGCATTGTCCCGGAGTTGTAGAACTGAGTGTTGACCACCGTAAGGATATCTTTGATATTTAGAGCCAGTTGAAAGTAGTCATGCCCTGTCGACTGCATGTCCAGCGTTTGTGGTGCCAGGGTGATAATCAAATCTGGCCCAGCCAGAGCCGAGAGTTGCCGTAAAGCGCTAGCCATCGAGTTTGCGTTGATCCCCTGCTCCAGGTCGATATCAACGCCATCAAAACCATAGGTCTTCATTAGCTCATGGATACTGTTGGCAAAGTTTGTGGCTGTATCTGCGCTGTTCACACTGACACTGCTATTCTGCCCACCGACTGAAATAATAACCTTTTTGCCCTGTGCATGCAGCGTCGTAATATCATTGATAAATGCATCTTGACTATAGCCGCCCAGAGCGCTTGATAGAGAAGGATCGATGCTGAATGTTACCGTGCCCGGTTTGCCTGGATCGGTGTTGGTAAAGGCCACGATGATGAGGCTATAGTTAGCATTGATATTGTTCAAGCGCAGAGCCGTCGAGCCATTGGTAAAGTTATGCCAGTAGCCTGCCAGTATATGGTGCGGTAAGCTACCACCTCCACCACAGTTTGAGCACGGCGTTACTGAGGTGCCTGGGGCTGTCGAGCTAGTCGGCGTTTTGGTTGCAGGCGGGACATACACAGCTGGCGTACTCGTATCACCAGCTGGTTGTTGTGTCCCGCCCCCTCCCGGGTTCAGGACGGAAAAAGTGTAAGAGCCTGCCAGCAGGACTGCGACCAGGAGACCACCCCCAATTTTTGAAGAAGTTTGAGCCATTATTCCTCTCTCTTACGACAAGCCTCTCATAGATGGAGTGCGTGGCGGTGATTTGGCAGTGTTTCCCATGCCAAACGTTATGGTATAGCTACAATCCTTACAATGGTAGGTGCTGGTCCCATCGTCGTATGCATAGCTATATGACTCTTTACAAACTTTCTTGAAAACCTTGTCGTAATTTACGGGCCAGTTCTCCGCTTTACAGGTCTGGGGGCTATTGTAAGCTCCTCTACAACAATACTGATCAGTATTGAAGGCATTGCACGCGCTATTACAGGCAACGACCTTCCCACTCGCATTCTTCACCTGGAGTTCAGCGGGACAGTTAGCATTGATATCGAACATACAGCCGGTCTCTGCGCATGTGTAGGGGTCAGCGTTAGCAGGTGTGGTATTAGACGTGTGGATTGTCGTGGGAATATTGTAGCCATCAACCAGGCTCACATCATAAATATCAATTCCCCCTATGGACTGCGCATCCAACGTGAACTCTGCTAACGTTGTCGGGGGTACTCCTCCTGCCCCATTACACTGTAAACGGTGTCCACAATCGCCAGTATCACAGGCACCATTTCCTGCGCTATCGAAAGTACAGCCTGTTCGTCCCCAAAACCGTCCTTGCCAGCCTGTAGGGAGGTTTAAAGTAGTGGTGGCACCAGCAGTCATTGCCCAACCACCATGATTTGGCAATTCAGAACCAGGATTGTTCAATGCGCCAACCCAGATCGTCTCCGAAGAATTGTTGATAAATATAAATGCACGCGTGCCTGGTGTTGCAGGGGAGGTCTCTTTAGAGTTGGATGAGGAGGTAGTAGTGGGAGTGGGAGATACACGTGGGACATACACAGCCGGAGTACTCGAATCGCTTACCGGTTGTTGTGTCCCGCCTCCACCTCCTGGGTTCAAGACGGAAAAGGTGTAAGAGCCTGCCAGCAGAACCGCGACCAGGAAACCGCTACCAATTTTTGAAGATCGATTCACTGTTCATCCCCGTTGTCAATGACTATACCTATCTGTAAATGAACCTGTGTTCATACCAAAAGTGTAACCAGAAGAATGGGAAACAACCGGGGGGAAGAAGGGAAAGAAGTGCTTATTGATGGAGATATGTTGGACGAGAAGGCGATTAATGGCTACCCCTGGTGTCTGATGTATTTCTGGTTTGAAATCGTTCCATTTTTTTGCGAAAATCATCAATCATCGTAATAATTTCTTTATTTTTCGGATAGAGTGTGCCGAGTTGCTCTGGTGGCGTGGTAACGTCTGCTGGTTTCTGCTCGTGTGCAGACCTGTCGGCATTATTCTTCTCACCCTGTATGGGAGGAGTGGTTGCTGGAGCAGGAGTGAGTGGTTGTGTCTGCCTCTCTCTGTGTAGGCTGGCCGGGTAAATGGTATGAGAATGTTTACTGATGGCTTGAGAATATGTCGCGATAAACTCTCCTGCCGTCTGGAAGCGGTTTTGCGGGTTGCGGTGGAGCGCCCGATCCACCACTAACTCCAGCACGGTGGGTAAATCAGGGCAAAGCGTTCGCAATGAGGGGAGGGGTTCGCGAATGTGTTTGAAGGCGGTATCAGGATAGTTCTCGCCAGTGAAAGGAGTTCTACCGCTTAACATTTCAAACATGATTACCCCGAGCGAGTAAATATCCGAGCGAGGATCGGGTTCTGAAGCTCTTACCACCTCGGGAGCCAGGTACTCGGCCATACCTGAATAAGAGCCAGCGAGACTTTTCAGGTGCGAAAGCGGTGTGGAGGTAGTAGACTCCCCAGATGATATGAGTGAATCATCAGCCATAAGCATTTGTACCAGACGGAGATCAGTAATCTGTGGGGGCATTCTTTTCTGAAAGAGGATATTGGCGGGATGAAGGAACTGGTGAACGAGCCCCTGTTTGTGTATGTAGTCAAGCGCCTGGGCAACAGGTGCGAGGATTTTTAGCGCGTCTGTTGGTCGCCAGCGAGGTTGCTGTTTAAGGCGGTCTGCCAGGGTCAGGACAGAGGTGTTGGGCATCAAGATATAGCAATAGTCTTCCTGTACGCCGTAGCCAAATAAAGGGAACAGCGAAGAGTGACGCAGGCGTATCAGCTTGTTTGCTTCGTGGGAGAAGCGGATAAGAAAATTTTCCTGAACGTGCTTAGGGAGAGACTCCGGTATGTGAATGAGCGCGATCGCGATTTCTGGAAGGAGCCAGAGTTCCTGTGTGCGCCCTCTGTAAAGCGTCATAAGTTTTTCATATCTTAATGCCTCTTCCAGATGGTATCCCCGAACCATCTGACCTAGATAAGGATCGGCGAGATTATCCATAAATACAGCATGTCCTTTCTCAAAAGCAGGTGAGTGAGAATAGGGTGGCGCTTCCTATAATAGGTGAAGCGAAGGAAAGATGTTATGGCCTGGAGTACTCGTGTCCCACATATCACAAGCAGCTACCTCTATTCTATTAGAGACGCTTATGGCCAATCCTTTGCTACACGTAATATGGACCTGCTACCAGGTTTCTGGCAGTATCAGGTATCCGTAGTTAAGCACACAATATAAATACAGGCCTGTTCCTCGCATTTTACCACGTATATGGTCGATGTGCTTATCCATCATGACACGAACCGTGTCATCTACCTCGCACTGATAAACGTGATAGGCCAGATCAGTATACGTCACGGCGTGGCCATGACGTAGCGGAAAAAGTAATCGGAATTCCGTTGGAGTAAGTTTTATAGTTCTTCTACCAATCGTAATGACGTGCTTACCTTCATACCACCGTATGTCCTTTGTGTTCATCGGTAGAGTAATTTCATGGCTCAAGGTCTGCATGATGTGAAGAGTCCTTTCTTTCTGTCTTCTCAAGGCAGTAAGTCTAAATGCACAATTAACGCTCCAAAAGTCTTATATGGAATAAATGCTACCCATAAGGCTATAGACGAAATACTCTCTGTGTATAGATAGCAGTTTGAAAAGTGTTTTCTTTTCTTATTACAAGTATGGCAGGAAAAGTAAACGAGGGGCAATGACAGGGAACCGTCAAGTAGAGGACAACTTGGACATTCTTCAGGTTTGTGGCTTGTATCTTGTCCTGGCGTTAGCGGCGGTTCCAGCCTGGAACCGCCGCTAACGATGAAGAAATCTTTTCCATGCTGTCTAGATAAAACGACTAGACCATGTTATAGGCCGTTGCGCCAACCGCTGTCACCACGCCTCCGGCGATTGAGCCGGCATTAGTGATGGCCCTGGCCGTAGAGGTACCCAGAATAGAGGGGGCACGCACCGTCATCCAGAGCACCAGAATAGGCGGTAACTGGGTCAACAACCCTTTCATCAAGCCGAGACTGTCGGAAGGGATTGCTGGTAATACCGGAATCACCAATGGCAGCGTAGTAATGACAAAGACCTGGACAATTTGAATGAGCAGGGTGGAGAAAAAGCCTTTGGCCCACTGGTTGACCACACCTTGTCCGAATCCCCCAGGTAAAGCCCAGCAGCCAAAGGCGATGGGGCACAGCAGAATGTAATAATTTAAGAGAACGATCCGCACGAGCACTTGCGCCCAGAGCATAATGGAGAGTACCAGGAGGATGAACTGGCCCAGATGCTTGATCAGATCGAAAAAGTTGGCGATGGTGGCGACAAGATGGATTAAATTGCCAAAGATCGGGATGATCGAGGCCAGCACATCTGTGACAAATTTGGCCGCCAGAATCTTCATAAACTCGTTAGCGGCGCATCCCCACCGGCTCATAGGAACTACCATCCCACGATATGAGATCAGGTCATTCTCATTGGCGAGCGTATAGGCAACCGGCTGGTTATTCACCATCGCAGTGGGAAATCCCCCCAGATCTTTATGGAGCAGGATAAGGCCACCTGTGATGTTGTTGGAGATCGCAATCAAGGTCTCGGTCATGGTAAAAGCGACCACAATAATCGCTATGCCTAACAAAAGACGTGGAATGGCTTGCAGGGCGTTGGCATAGCGAAAGGTAATACTGCCCAGAAGCACTTGATAGCCGATCAGGACAATGACTGGTGACAGGAAGATCAGTCCGATGCCCAGAGTATAAGGCATGAGCTTTGTGACTCCATCGAGCTTGAAGGTATCTTCGGGGAACGTATAGAAGAAGCGTCCTCCCTCGCCCGCAGTGGGTGTCGTCAGCTCCGCGCTCGATAACACGCCTGGATGATTGCCTGAAAGCCAGTCCTTTTGAATAACGGACACATTGGGGAGGCCATCACTGACATCTGAGCAAGGAAAGATCCAGTTACTATTATTAGGCTGGCATTGGAGCGGATCAAAGAAGTCTACTGTTTCAACTCCATATGCTGTGAAGGCCACCTTATAGCCTATAGGACAGATCCATGTTTTCCCTGCAATACCAGCAACATCGGCGCAAATTGGTAAAACATCAGCGTCCTTCGTTTTGACAAACGCATCAAAACTGTATTTCGCGTTGGGATTACAGCCATCAAGACTGGGGTACGATATCTGGGTCGGGTCGAACCAGGGATTTGCTAAATTGCCAGCACCGAAACAGACCACATAAAAGTGATCTTTATCTTTTGGCACTGACCCTGGAACATAGTCGTCAACCGTGCTACCCCCATGCTGACAGGCCCAGTGTCCGTTCTGGCATGTCGGTGTCGGGCTACCACCCGCAATATACTTGCTATCCGCAGGGGTTGAGGTCGCCGTTCCATCTGAATTGGTCGTTGTCGTTGTACTCGTGGTGCAATCGAGCAGATTGGAGAGCGTTGTATCCACTCCCCCAATAACTATGGAAGGACTGCTTGCCGCGTGTTGGTTTTGACTGTGAGTGGTTTGTTGAGAAGAGGCTGAAGCCGAAGTTCCTCCGATGAGAGAAAAAATGCTGGTGATCAGGAAAATGAGCAGATAGAGCATAAGAGCGACGGGCAAGAATCTGCGTTTTTTCCTCCCCCACTTCCTCTGAGGAAAGGGGAGCTTTGCGAACAAAAATGCCATGTATTCTCTCATGTCCTGTAGCTTTAATCTCCCGTCTTTTGTGAGCCAGGCCTGGTTGCCAGGTTTCTCTTTCGGCCTGTCGTAAGAATGACAGGTTGTCTCACTTTCTCTTTCAGGTAGTTCGTGTGTTGTATCTTCCACTGTAAATAAATCTCCTTTTTCTGAGACTGCCTTTCTTATTGGGATGTATCCTTACAATTACTACTGGTTGATATGGAACTCTCTATCTTCTCGCTGGTAATCTGCGGAGGAGATAGAAGAGAGGATGATAGCGGAAAGGAATGCGTAGAGACCTCTATCTGCTGCTGATCGCCACGAAGTTCAGCAACAGCGGCCAGGTGTTGCAAAATAGTCATTTGATCAGATAAGTCGGCCAGTTCGATCGAGGCTTGTAGAGCTATGTCCAGATAATAATGCGATTGTAGATAGAGACCGTGTACGCACATAAAAGGGAAAAAGGCTAACGTCCCCTGAATGACTTCCGGGAGCATATCCAGGGCTATAGCGGTATCGAGAGCCGCTACAATAGTGGCGATCTCGGGACGAAGAGCAGCGTCATCGGAGCGATCAGCTTCAAGCAGAGAGAGGACATAGTGGACCAGCCGCTTGCGGGCTTCAGTATCGTCATAGAGAAGGTGTGAAAAGTCGGAGATAGTCCGATGCAGCGTATACCGTCCTGGTTCGCTGCTTTCCAGAAGCCCGGCATCCCAGAGGTCATCAAGCGCTTCCACAGGTTGCTGGCTGATCGAGAGCGCGGCGCTTTCTGAGAAGCTCGCGGGTTTGGGAGGGAAAACCGCCAGCGCGCAAAGGGCAGCGCGTGCCGACGAGCTTAGTCGCTGTGTACTGCTGGCAATCGTTGTATAGATCGAGATTGGGGCCGAACCGGATTGACCTGAAGAACTTTCAGCAAAAGCGACGGGCATGCTCACGTGGAAACGCTGCTCGACGGATTGTAAGCGGGTAATGGCGCTTTGCAAGCGGCGTGGTTGTCCGGTGAAGGCTTGCCTGGCTAGATACTTGCCTATCAGTGTCAGCGCCAGTGGTATACCCGCTACTGCACGTACCAGTGTCAGAACCTCTTCAGAGGTTTGTTGCCCCAGCAAGGGGACAAAACGAGCCAGCAGAGCCAGTGCATCGGCCTCTTCAAGTTCGGATACCAGGATAGCACCGTCCTGAGCAAAAGCGAACGCAGCCTGGGGTTGCCGTGTGGTCAAAATGTGAGCGCAGTAAGCGCCCCCTACCTGGAGAACCGGAGTATCTTCGGCGCTCCACGCGTCATCGATAATGATTAGCAGGCGGCGTGTGCCTATGTGCATGCGGAGCGCGCGTCTCCACGATGCGCTGCTATGCACATTTTTGACTTCATCGGGGGAGATGCCCAGCAAGTCACCCCAGCGCATAAGCTGATCCAATACGTTCGCACATGGCCCCAGGCTGCCCCAGAGTATACCATCGCAGAAGCGAGCCTGAATCTGTTGATCCATCGCCAGAGCAACCGCGAGAGCGGTTTTACCAACGCCGGGTAAACCATGAAATGCGATCACAGGAAAGCGGTTATTTTCAAGCAAAAACTGTTTTGCCTGTAGCAGCAGATCATCACGTCCAAGTAGATCACCTGCTCGGCCTGGTATCTCGGGAATGGCAGGATCAAGCAGATAGCTTGATCCTGCCACCGTCTGTTCACCCGGTGTGGTAATGGTTGTTTCTATAAGAGCATGGGATTCAGCAACGCTCTTATTTTCATCGCTCTTCGTGGAAATACCAAGTTCAAGCGCGTCTTTGCCGAAAAGAGCACAGAGCTGTTCGCGGTAATGCGGGTAAGGGATAGCTTGCCCTTGTTCCCAACGACCTATAGTGCGAGTGGTCGTGCCAAGTATTTTTGCGACTTTTGCCTGTGACCAGCCGCGCAATTCGCGTTCAACTTTCAATGGATGGGGCGTCATAAAGTATATCTTCCTGTTCAGAAAATGATTGCTGCCATCGCTTAATTTCCTCGCTTCTATCCGCTGGCAAGGCTGAGGCAAGGTTCAGGCTCTCGCGTCCCAGTCGATAGGCTTCGGCCCTGTTGCCTTGCAAGGCGGCAATGCGAGATAGTCCATAGAGAGCTATAGCAGTCCAACGAAGATCATGCTCTTTGCCTGCATCAGCGGTGATTGCGAGATGAAATGCCTTTGAAGCGTTATCTAATTGTTGATTTTTAAGATAAACTTCCCCCTGGTTGATAAGGATATCGCAGATAAGCCAGGTTGCACCCAGCTGGCGGGCGATTTCTAACCCTTCCTGAAGATAAGCCAGCGCCTGGTTAAACTTGCGTAAGAGACCCTCAACTTGACCAAAACACATCAATAGGAAGGGTAACAGAGGAGAAAGTTTCAGTTGGCGCGCCAATTGGAGACCTTCATCCAGGTAACGCTCAGCCTGGGCATACTCGGCTCGTTTGATTGCCAGCACACCAGCGTTGGTGAGAAGATCGCAAACCTGGGCCAGGCGCCCTGCACGGCGTGTAAGCGTCAGACCTTCTTGAAAGTATCCTTCTGCCAGGGCATAGTTGCCCTGATGAGTTGCAACGCAGCCAAGTGTACTGAGTAAGATACCCAGTTGCTCATGTTGTCCGAGACGGCGTGCCAGCACCAGTCCCTCCAGAGCATGCTGTTCGGCTTGATCATAATTTCCTCGCCGGATGGATAGTGCCGCGAGGGAGAGCAGAAGTTGGCTGAGAGTCTCCTGAGAGTCTGTCTGGCGAGCGAGAACAAGACCCTCCTGAGCATAGATCTCAGCCTGGGCGTATTGGCCCTGGTAGCGAGCAATTCTGCTCAGGTAGGCGAGCAGGATACTTGCACGCTGGTAGTTTTCTTCCTGGCGTGCCAGACGTAGCCCCTCAGTAAAAGATGTCGAGGCGGCCTGATGCTTGCCGCAATGAAAGAAACCGCATCCCAACAGCGTTAATATGCCGCTCAGATCTGCAAATAATTGATGTTGTCGTGCCAGCGACAAGGCTCGTCGGGCATATTGCAAGACCTGGGTATAATCACCTCGTAACTCGGCGAAGGTCGCCAGGTCGCGTAAGATCACGATCTGCCCGCTGGGGTCTGCAATCTCAAGCGCTGCCTGGAGCGCGGATCGAAGATACTGGTCTGCTTGATTGTAGAGCCCTTGCGTGCGCATGATCGTAACCAGAGAAGTGATGCTCTGGACCATCTCCTGTTGCATTCCCAGCGCCAGGGAGGTATCAAATGCAGCATAGATATTTTTCAATTCAGGCTCTAACATCTCATAATTGTGAACATGTTCCAGGAGATAGTGAAGCATATAGGATACAAAGCGCCGTTGCGATTCGCTATCAATGGATTGAGTGCGTGCGTAGCTGGCGACAACCTGGTGCAGCATATAGCGTCCGGGTCTATTACTTTCCAGTAAGCCAATATCCCAGAGTTCATCGAGTGTTTCTACATCTGCCTGGCTGACTGTTAGCGCGGCTTCCTCCGAGAAGTTATTGGGTTTGGGTGGGAAAATTGTGAGCGTGCTGAGGACATGGCGCGCCTGGGGGGATAGTTGTTGCACGCTCATGGCGACAGCCGCGTAGAGCGGAGAGAATGGAAGTGGATTCGCCTGCTCCTCAGTGAGAGGTTCATCCGATAGCGGCTTGTGCTCACGCAAATGCAGTTCTGTGCGATGCAGGGTACTCAGAACATCCTGAAGCTGATAAGGTTGCTTGCTATGAGTTTGCGTTGCCAGATATTTCCCCATCAATACCAGCGCCAGTGGCAAACTGCCTACGGACTGTACCAGTGCCCGAGCGCCCTCGGGATCTTGCTCCACCATTTGTGGGATAAAGCGAGCCAGCAGGGACAGACCATCGGCTTCATTGAGTTCGGGAACCAGAAAGGTTCCATCCTGAGCGAAGGCATAGGCGAGTTGAGGTTGACGGGTGGTTAATAAATGGGCACACTGCCCTCCTCCAACTTGAAAGGCCAATGCATCTTCAAGTATCCAGGCATCGTCAATGACCAGTAACATGCGACGTGAACGGATTACTGTATGGAGCGCCTTGCCCAGCTCCTCGCGGTCGTTGGCATTCGCCGCCAGTGAATGAGGAATGGTTAAAAGCATACACCAGCGCGTAAGCAAGGCATGCACATTAGGGCGCGGTCCGAGCCCAACCCAGAGAATGCCGTCACGAAAACGCGCCTGGATCTCCTGGTCGGTTGCCAATGCGACCGCAAGGGCGGTTTTACCCACGCCAGGCAAGCCGTTGAGCGCAGTTAATGCCGCTCGATTATTATGCAATAGCCGATGCTTTACCTGGGCCAATAGTGTTTCACGGCCCAGCAAGCTAGAGGCGCGCTCTGTGATATCTGGAATCTGCGGATCTACCAGGAGAGGGGTGTGCTTGAGAATTTTAGACTGGAAGAGTGGGGCTGCACGAGGCGTTTCCGCCTCAACACTTTTTTCCGCGCTATCAGGCAGAATACCCAGTTCACGCGCATTCTTTTCAAAGAGAAGACAGAGCCGTTCACGATAAGTAGGAGATGGAGTTGCCTGTCCATTTTCCCAGCGACTCACCGTGCGCACGTTTGTATCCAATATCTCCGCCATTCTGGATAAGGACCAGTTACGCGCTTGGCGCTCTCTTTTCAATGGATGGGATTTCATTCGATATATCTCTCTTGTAAACATTTTAGGATGGCGTGCCGGCTCATGACTTTCTCCTTGCGGGAACTTTTCAGTGACTCTGCATCTCCATTTGCCTCGAAAGACGTTTGCGACACTACGTTATATTATATCTATTTTCTTTAAAGAAACATTGATTATAGGAAAAAATTATAAAACCCGGGCTTCTTATTTATGAAAAAAGCCAGGAATAGCCGGTAATATATGATTCCATGAGAAAAATGCAGCAAGGAAAGCAATTAATATTAAAAGCAAGATAATGGCAGGTATGAACATTGCTATAGCATTAGTTGTGATAATGGCTTTTGAGGTGTGATTGTAACCTGTGCGCACCATCAAGCTTCCTCTATATTTCCAGCACCAGAATGAGATCATATCGCCCAGCGAGAGATTAGCGCCGCGCAAATTCCCTTGTATGCGCACATCCCTTTTCTCGCCACTCTGCAAACGCACCCGGACGGTTGTGACCAGGATGCGTTCACCTTCTTTGTGAACAGGTTGATTAGGCACAAGCCAGATAAATTCGGTTACGAGATCTACCAGAGCTCTGAGAAGGTTTGGATAGTCAGGAAATTCTTGTGCTGACTGCACATGTATAATGATGCCAGTGACATCTGGTCTGCGTCTCGGCAACCAGATACTACGAGGAAATTCTTCAGGTAACCTGAAAATTTTAGTTTCCTTAATAGGTATGGTAGGAAAAATCTGTTCCTGACCGCCGTACCCGGCGTTTTGGTAGGGCGTTGGTGACATCTGGGATCTTTGTACCGGGAGGTTATTGTTGCCATGTTCTGGATGATCCGGCACAACAACAGGGAGATGCTTAGATCTCCCTCCTGATGATTTGGGAGGAACAATGGCTTGCTGTTTATCGGTATCAGATGAGAGGCGCTCATCCTCCGCTCGATTTTGCTCTATGTTGGAGCGATAGAGGGTCAACGATGCACCGCAGTTGGCGCAGGTAGTGGCAGGGCCAACATCGCGGTACTGGCAGATTGGACATTGTATGGTTGGCATGCACGTCCCTCCCAATATACAAGCTATGAGCGAGAAAAAACCTATGCGGTTCTCGTTCCACTGCGGATAATACTATTCAAAGTGCTATCAACACTCTGATCAAAGGTATTCTGGGCCATCTGGAAATTTGAAACGAGAGCCATGCCAAACATTTTCCATGCGAAATCATTCATAGCTTTACGGGCCAGTTTGACTCTCTCAAGTTCATGTGCACGTGTCCTTTCCTCGCCGTATGATTTCGTGAATCCTTCGACAAAGTTTTTCTCCAGATCACCGCGATTATCAATCATTTTCGCTTTATCGCTCATGTCTTCTGTCTCGTCAATCAGCTTTTGAATCTCAAATCGTGCTCGTTCGCGTGCATATGTTGTGAATTCAGCAGCATTGTCTATCGCCGATTTTGCTCCTGTGGGTTTTGGTACAAACTCCTTTGGCTTCACACGATACATCTCTTTATCATACTCATGCTGGCTCGCAACCTGTTCTGCTTTTTGCTCCTGTGAGAGTTTGCTGGCATCTGTTATCATATCATCCAGGTGCATCATTCTTACCGATTTAAGCCGGTCGATCTCTGTGCTCTTCATTACCTCGGTTCTATTTCCACTATCATCTATTCCTCTCTCAGTCACTTCATTCTCTAAAGCATATTTCGCTCTCGTTATATTAAAACGAACGATAGCAGCATGATATCGCTCCTCATAGAGAGCCAGTCTCAATTCATTCGGGTTCTTTTTCGCTTCGGCCTCGCTATGTGCCTTCGTGATATGATCAACACGTGCGTTCTCATATTCTTTTCTAGCTCTTACTAATTCGCTGTCTCCATGTTCAATATTCACCCTTTGTAGTTTTTCAACAAGCTTTTCTATCTCAGCGCTCCTTTTTACTCCATCCAATTGCTCCAGCGCATCAATCTCAGTGATTTTACGAATATGATAAGAGTTCCTGGTGAATGGCGATTTACTCTTTCTTAGCCTCTTTTCAAGCTCCTTGAATTCTTTCGCCTTTTTATCTTGTTCCGCGCATTCAGCTTTTTTATCCTCAAAATCTTGTTGTACTACTTCACGTCTTTGCCAATCAGGATGAGTCCTGGCCGCAATATTCAGTTCACCTGGAATTTCTCTTAGTCTTCTATTAATAAAATTTTGGCGGCCTAGAAGTTCCTCGTATGAGAGGCCGTTAGCTTTTGCCCATTCTTCTTTCGCTGTATTCAAATTCGTATTATTTCTCCGTCGTGCTTCACCATTTTCCCTCAATTGGTCTTGTATTGACGCCAATTCTCCTGGGATATTCTTCAGCCGCTCTTCTATTGACGCCAATTCCCCTGGGATTTTCCCCAGCCGAATTTCTACTGGCGCCAATTCCCCTGGGATTTTCCCCAGCCGCTCTTCTACTGGCTTCAATTCTTCCGATATTTTCCCTAGTCGCTCTTCTATTTCAGTCAATCTGGCCTGAGTAGCCTTTGGTTCGGCTGAAGTAGAGGAACCTTCTTTATCAGCGGGAGGAGTAGAGGAGCCTTCCTTATTGGCAGGGTCAGATGCCTTACTCTTGAGGTCTGTTTGCTCACTCTTGAGCCTGCCTTCCTCATTCTTGAGGTCTGTTTGCTGACCCTGGAGCCTCGTTTCCTCATTCTTAAGGTTAGTTTGCTGGCCCTGGAGCCTGCCTTCCTCACTCTTGAGGTCTGTTTGCTGGCCCTTGAGCCTGGGTTCCTCTTTATTGAGGTCTGTTTGCTGGCCCTTGAGATTGGTTTCCTCTTCCTGGTATCCCCTCTCCCTCTGCCGGAAGGGGTTCAATCTCCTTTCAATTTCAACTTGCATACCCGCATAGACGGTACGCCGATGCTCCCGCATATTCCTCTCTCTCACGAGTTCCTTAGGATTCTTTAGCTCTATTTCAATGTCAGCCAGTCTTCCATTAATTTGATTTCGCCGGTCTGCAAGTTCCCCGTATGAGCGGCCACGAGATTTCTTCCATTGTATATCAAATACCTCCCATTCATGCCGATTTTTCGCCCATGCTTCACTAAGCTTCGCCCACGGGTCGTCTTCTGCTGGCTTCAATTCCCCTGGGATTTTCCCCAGCCGCTCTTCTACTGGCTTCAATTCTCCTGGGATTTTCCCCAGCCGCTCTTCTACTGGCTTCAATTCTCCTGGGATTTTCCCCAGCCGCTCTTCTACTGGCTTCAATTCTCCTGGGATTTTCCCCAGCCGCTCTTCTACTGGCTTCAATCTTTCCGAGATTTTCCCTAGTTGCTCTTGGATTGGCTTCAATTCTTCTCGGATTTTCCCCAGTCGCCCATCAGTTTCAGCTAATTCGGCCGTATTGTCTTCTCCTGCCTCCCTTGAGAGCAGGGTATCCTTCCGACCTCTGAGGCGAACCCGCTCATTAAGGAGGTTGCTTTGCTGTATCTTATATTTAGTTTCTTCATTCTTGAGGTTGTCCCGCCTACCAGTGAGATTAGCTTCCTCTTTCTTGAGGTTGCCCCACTCACCATTGAGATCGGCTCCCTCTTTCTTGAGGTTGTCCCGCCTACCAGTGAGATCGGCTCCCTCTTTCTTGAGGTCGGCTTGCTGATCCGTAAGCCTGCTCTGCTCATACTGGAGACTGCTTTGCTTCCACTTGAGATCGGTTTGCTCACTGATGTTGATATGCTGCTTCTTGAGTCTGTCTTCCTGTTCCCGGAACGCAGCGTCATTCTGCCAGATTTGGGCTGTTCCCTCCTCGTGTTCCTTTATCTGCTTATTGAGGCTGCCAAGCTCTTTCTCTAGACTGGCTTTCTCTTTCACCCGCGACTCCACAAGACGGGATGCCTTCGCATCAATGTCTTTTAGCTGATTACCGAGGCTTTCGCGCTCAATATTGAGTGCGGTTGTATGTGCGTTGAATTCAGTTTCTCTGGCTTTTTGCTTATCATATCTTGGTAAGTCTGTGTCATTTTGTAGCTCGATGCCATCGTTAGTTCCTTTTATCGTTTTCACCGTCTCGGTCTCACCAAATTTGCCAAATGTTTGCTTCTCTTTATCAATATCTGCCAACGCACTCCTTTTTAGGGCATGGGCAAACACTCTGGATGCGTCATTTAGCGCCTTCTGACGTATGTGGAGCAAACCACTGGTGGCATCATTTCCAATTTCCCTTACTGACTCCTTAAAATGATACATGGTAACGCTATCTTCTGCACGCTTCACTTTAGCTATATCCTCTCGGACCTTTATTATAGTGCTATCGTTTGTACGTATACCTGACAGAAGTGCATGCATATCAGAGAGGGTTGAGCTTCCTGCATAGGATACTTTTTCTAACATTTCCATCTGTGCCAGGCGATACTGCTTGAATGCGTGTTCTTGCTTCTGCCTATTCCTCATAGCAGCGGCGTCAAATGACTTGGCGGCTTCCTTCAGATCAAGAGTCGATCCATCCTCAAACAGGGGCGCATCCTGTTTGAGGTGAAGCTTGGTCGGCTCTTCTTCCTTACTTTTTGTCCAGTCAATGTCTTTGAGGTCGATCATCGTCCCATTCGCTAACTCAATTCTGTTGGTCTGGAAGTTGATGAGATGCTGTGTCGTCAGCATCGTTCGAGTATTGCGATTCTCGACGACCTCCGTGCCACCTTCTGGAAGTGCTATTGTCCAGGATGTATCCTTGTTGCCATGAGAGGAAAGCTCACTATTAAAGGAGGGTGCTTTACTCAGGCTACGATGCCTGGAGCCACGAGCAACATCAGGGGAAAGGGGACCTCTCTCCATAGAAGTACTACCAAGAACAGTACCGCCCTTATTAACAGTAATATCTCGAATTTCGTGCAATTTTATAACGGTATTGCTCCCGTTCAGCGTGACGGTTCCCTTCTCAATATCGACCACGCCATGCGCTCGCAGATGGGATCTATCAGTAGCATCAAACCTCTTTCTTATGCCCTGCAGTCCTTTTCTGACACCTGGTAGATCTTTTCTAAGCGCTGCATTTTCTATCTCACGAAACTCTGGTTGTGCCGAAATCGCTTGCTCTGTTTCTCTTTTAAACAAGCTGAGCGCATTTAATTTAGCATACATATTATGCGCTGTACACTTGTCTTTATCTTTATCTCTCTTTTCTGCCGTAACAGTGGATGATACCTCGGTCTTTAAAATTTTTGAATGAACTTTCGGCTCTTTCGTCGTTTGAACATCCTTGATCATCACCCTTACCATAGACTCAACAAGTTGCTTATAGGTACTTCGTAAATTTCCCCTCTTAAAAAAATATTCAGCTTTATTCTTTCTTTTCTGTTCATGTAGCTTTCCAATTTCTCGGTTCGCCCGATGCCTTGCCCGAAAATCCCTCAGACTTCCCACGTTACGCTCAAAATTCGCATCCTTATCATTCAGCTCTTGATTGGTGAGAGATGCCAGCTCTTTGGCCGTCATTTTCTGGTTCTCGAAGGGGGCCAGCTTGATTTTAGCGGGATCAAGCTCTTCTGTCTTCGAGAAGCCGCTATCATGCCTGGGCGGTGCTTCAGTTACATCAACACCTGAGTCAACCGAACTCACTGATGATCTTCTAGAACGCTCAGGTGATTTAAGCGGTTTGTCATCCTCATTACCACCAAAACCTGAGTCAACCGAACTCACTGATGATCTTCTTCTTCTAGAAAACGCCCCTGTATCAAAAGCTTGCGAATCTTCTTTTGAGAGTATAGCACCCGCCATCAGGTTGCCTGATTCCGCCGCGCGTCGCTTTCCAAGAGCCTTAGAGCTGAATGCCTGTGCAGCAGACTTATCAGGGTTAGCTGATGGTTCTACATATTTTTTCCCATCATTATCAGGAGCGTAAAAACCTCCATATTGACTAAGCATTTCTGGGGATATAGGAGCATCATATACAGGAGAGGGGTGAGAAGGAAAGGGGGGAGAAACATCTCTTAAATCACTGGATTTTTCACCGTATTGTATCTCAGAAGAAGAGCCAGCACCCTGGTTTGATAATGTATGAACGTCCTTTCTACGACCTCGCCGATGCTCGTCTCGTGTTACGTCCAATTGCTTCCGGCTCCAACCGGCTGATGTTGATGATTCACCTCGTTCTTGAGATTCAGTCCGTGTAATGAGAATGGATGGCCGTCTTGCTCTTTTATCTTTCTCTCTCTGGCTTTGATCTTGGCTTTGATCCTGGTTTTTATCTCGGTTTTTATCTCCGGGAGGAGGAGGAGTAACATCTCTTCTTGAATACACGGCCTTTTCCTTTCCTGGTAGTATCGACACTTGCTACGTCATTAGTACGTTTTTCACATGCCTACAAATCAGTGTAGAGAGAACATTCCTCAGATGCTAGTCGGAAAGAGGGAATGTCTCCTCTTCCTCCTCCTCCTCTTCCAGGTCCTCCTCCTCTTCCAGATTCTCAGGGAAAAAATGCTCTTTAAAATTCATACCTAGAATGGCTTGCTCGTACTCTGTATAATCAGAGGTTGCAATAGTGTGCAAGGAGGCACAGAAGGCAACTTCAGGCATCTGTGCTTGAGGGTCAGCGGTTTCCTCAATGTCTTTGCCAGCCCAGTTCCGAACGATATGCATTGTGACCTCTGCTACAGCCTGATAGCGCTCATCTTCCGTGCCATGAGCACTACTGCTTAGTTCATCAGAGATCCAGGTGCGGTTTTTCTGTGAGAGGAGCGTACGCACTTCTGAACGATACAGGCAGCGTGCTGGACAATAGGAACAACCGGCAAAAGGCCCCTGACGACGTTTCATGAGTAGCTTATAGCGGTTGGCAAACTGCTCAAGATAGTTCCCTGCTTGTATCATGCCATCCCGGAACTGAGCCTCTATATCGTCTGGTTCAAGGTCGGGGGCGGCTTCCTCTGCTGCGGCATAGGTACGTATAAATTGGCTCAAGCCAAGCGTCAGAAGGTGTGAGAGTTCTTCAGTTTGTTCGTAGGTCCATCCTGCCTGTGCGCCCCGCTGTTGCATAAGCTCAAAGCTGCCGCGCACCAGCACCATTTGTAACACGGCATTATGCTGTTCTGGTAAGAGAAATGACATATCCTCTTCTACCTGCTCTGAGAAGCGTAACAGGATATCAAAGGTATTCGCTGGGCTGGCAACGATGCGCAGAATGATATTGGACCATAGCCACTTGCTTTTTTCAGAATCGAGCAACTTGCCTGCTGCCTGGTAGATTGTTGGGTCCGGTCCTCCGGTGGATGACATAGGCAATTTGTATTCGTCGATGTCGAGGATGGCCTGATATGGTTGGACGGAGGCATACTCTTGACTGAGACGTTTGAGATCTCGATCTAACAGGGGCGAAATGTTGCGTTTATAGTTATCGATGCGCACAAGATAGGCATGGTCATTTCCTTCTGCGTAGACCGCTGCCATACCTGGGACCAGCTTGCTCAGGTGATTCTGCTGCTCTTCCGTGAGGCTCATAGTCTGCCCGATGCTCTGGCGGTCATCGCTGGCGATCAGGCGATGGGCAATTTTCAGGTTGGTATTTTTCAAAACATCAGGTGCGAGCTTGCTTGGAATTTGCTCGGCGACCAGAACGCCCTGACCATAAGCTCGCACCTCTGAGAGCATGTTGGTGAACGTCTCAATCGCCTGGGCACGAGGATTCGAGCCTTCGTCGTTGACCTGTGTGCTGGTATTTTTGAGCAGGCGATGGGCTTCCTCAAAAACAAGCAAGTGTTGAAAGCCAGGAGGAAGCAAACCTGTAGCAGCCTGGAGGCGACGAAATTCATAGAGCCTGGTAAGGAAGAGGCCCATTAAAAACGTTTTTTCATCGTCGTTTCCAATGTTTTCTAGTTCCAGGATAGTGGGAGTGCTTAATAGATCGTGCATAGAAATGCCACGTGCAGTATCCAGCATCAAGCCTTTGGAGCCGATGCGCAGCGAACCAATCCGGGATTTTAGCGCCGCCTTCACATTACTTTCGATTTCATGATGATAGCCGAGGCGTACTGTGACTTCTTCAACCTTATAATACAGGTCAGTCATTGTCGGAAAAATTGGGTACTCGTGGCGCTGAGACCAGTCGGTCAGACGCTGATTGACACCACTGGTAAGATCCCACCCTTTATCCTCATAAATTTCATGCAATGCAGTTTCCAATACCTGGGGCATCGGAGCGTAAAGAGGAAAGGCCGCGTTAAAAACGGCTTTCAGGGAATCGATATGACTCAGAAGGGAGACACTGCCAGGCTCGTCGTCAGTTTCAAACTCAAAAGGGTTCAGGCGAAAGGGCGCGATCATTTCACTGCCCAGCGTATAAATGCGCATCGATGTTTTTTGGGAGAAGATACGATGGAGGGAGCGATACTCTGTTTTCGCTGGCTCAATAACCAGAAACGGTTTGTTCGCTTCCACCACGCGATCAAGCAGGTTCATGACTGTTGTTGTCTTGCCACTGCCGGTAACGCCAATCACAACAGCATGTTTTGTTAAATGCTCAAGCGAAATATTATATGTTTCAGGTGTATTTTTCCCATTTTGTTGAATGTGGCCGAGAGGCAACTCCACCTGGTCAATGGACTGGAAATCAACGTCAAAATTCACATGATCATGGATCGCGTATCCCTGGACTTCTTCACGTGGGAGCCGGATTAACATGCCCACCTCATGGGAAGTCAGATACGTATGAAAATCCTTGAGGGGGGTGCCGTTGGTCTGGCAGATAGTAGCGCGCAGTGGTTCTGGACGAGAGTCAGTCCCCGCCAGGACGCCAAGCAGCAGCGATCCCAACCGTTGGGCATCGTTCAAATTGCCGGCACCAAAATACGCTTTGACCGTCCACTGACCCGCGGCCATCGCCTGGTCGTGCCGCTCCAGATCATGCTCCAGCAGTTGAATGAGATATTGTGCGCGGTAGTTAAGCAGATCGCCACTAAATGTCTGTGAGGAGCCACCAGACTCGCTGGTGGTAAGCTGCTCATTATCTTGCTTCATGCTGGTCCATTGCGTCCGTAGCTTCTGGTAGACCTGTGTCAGGAGATCAATAATGCGCATCCGCGCTTCGATAACCTTGAGTCGTGGACGGGGATGAGCCTGTATGATATATGCCCAGGACGCGCCATGCATACCGCGCAGCACACGTTCTAACTGTATTTGATCCAGATTGAATGGAGCGTTCCCGGATTGTTGTGCATATGCCATCCTTTGAACTTCGGTTCCTGTGCCAAATGATTTATTGCTAGGGATACCAGTAATAATACCTTTTTTCATGAAATGGTCAGGGAGCATGGCACTGATGTCTCCCGCTGAAAAACGTTCCATCTGTATCCCGGGAAAAATGCCTTCCAGAATCGTGCGTGTTGCCTGCTCGCTTCCTAGAGAGAGGTAGACCGTCGTTTTATGAGGAGCGCCTAGAATGACCAGTGTCAGATCGGCCAACTGCTGGTTGTGAGCCGCAATTACCAGGTCAGACATGTATTGTCCAAAATTGACATAGGGGTTTGTTGCCCCAGGGTTACGAGCAGATGATAGCCAGAAACTTGCCAGTCCACGAATGCGAAAAAAGACCTGTTCACTACCAACAAATAGATCCTGGGGATCAAACTCCTGTGGTGTTGTGCCTTCCAGGTGGAAGCGCTCAAATTGTCCAATGAGTCGACCAAGAACATTCGATGTCTCAACATCAAAGCCGGGAATCATCTTGATACCTCGCCCTCTATCGTAATTGGCTCATATCACTTCAGTTATGTGTGGAGGACTATAGCATCAGATTACCATGATAGGCAGCCAACTTTAGGGAGGAGAGAGGGATGATTTATTGTAATATTCAGAGCAATATACTCATAAGACAATGCAGAATTATCTTCCCTCCTTCCCCCTCATTATCCTGTTCATAGTTTCTTATTCTGATAAGTAAGCAATAAAAGATTGTCTGCTGTTGATGAAGAAAGCAAATAGAACAGTTTTGAAAACAGATAGAGGAAACGAAAGGATGGAATATGCTTGTATCAGCAATAAATGAGTGGGCGACCATCGGCGTGATTCGTGCCAGTCTCTTGCTCGCGGATGGATTAGAGCAAATGCATGCTGTTCCGGCTCTGGCCTTCTTTATAGGATTATTTCTCCCACCAGGGCTGAATCCTGCTGCTGTAACACCAAAATGCGACGGAGACTTAGTACAACAGATAAAAGATGGAGCAACCACCATCATTAGCGTCTTAACCGGCGTGGGCATTTTTATTACGGTCATTGGCATTATTATCGGTGGATTAATGCGCGCGACTGCCTTTGGCAATGAGCGGAGAATAGCGACTTCAAATACCGCTATTACTGGAGCTATTGTGGGGATTGTCATTGTCGTGCTGGCAGTTTCAGCGGGTCAGACTATTCCCACATGGTTTGTAAAAGGTGCCACATGTACGCTATAGGGTAACATCCATGAAAAAAGAAGAGTTTCCCACCTTTCTCAATGAACAGCCCACTGTCGCTTTTGGGCGGACAACGCGTGAACTGGTGCTGATCCTTCTTGGCGTATCACTGACCTATCTGGTCTGGCTTTTACTGGGACATATCATTCCTGGAGATGACCTTGCGGCCAAGATTCTGAAAGGCATAATTGCTGTCATCCCTCTCGCGGGGCTGATAACAGTGGCTTTCGTGCAGATTGCTTCTCGGCCTCTGGAGATATGGGGTGTCATTGGCCTGATGTACTTTTTTACGCCCAAAGTGTTTACCTTTGACCCCACAGAAGAACTTGATCAGGATGACGACGACGCGATCGATATGGAGCTATATCAGCTTGTTGCTCGGAGCGAAGCAAAGAATGATTGGTAAAAAAAGACCATCGAAAGGAGCAATTCATGCGGCGAGCAGCGCCAGTACCACCAAGTTTACTTTTTACAACCCCGATGAGCATTGTAAAGAACTTTATCCGGCTGCGTGAGGTAGCTGGTGACGTTGTTTGCCTGGACCTGGGACGTAAAAATTATGAATATCGCGGCATCCTCAAAATCGACGCCATTAACTTTGCATTTATGTCAGAGGAGCAGCAAGAAGGGGTGATTGAAGGGTTCAAGGCTTTTCTCAATGGAATTTCGTTCCCTATTCAAATCCTGGTCAGGAATCAGGCTTATGACCCGGAAGCATATTTGAGTCGCATCGAGTCCATTGAAGGAGACCTGGCCGAGATCGCCATTGATCATGCTCAATTCATACGCCAACTCGCTACCTATAGATCGCTGATCAAACGTGAGTACTACATCATTGTCCCTGCGGACTATCAGAACACGAAACACAAGACCGAAGCGTTGATCAATGGGCAGTTGCAGTTACGGACGCGCATGGAAGAGCTTTTGCGCCAGCTAGAGCGTGTGGGCTTGAGTGGCAGGCGTCTCAATGCGATGGAGATCATAGCGCTCTACCAACGTTGTTTGACACCTATGGAGGCGCAGTTGGGATCAATAACGGATGGTATGGTGAGAGGTGTAAATAGTATCATGGAGTCTGCCTACGAGGAGGATCGCAAGCCCCGGTCACACGTGACTTCTTTGAGTCTGGCAGAACAGGAACAGGAATTGTTAGAGCTGGCGGCACATTATCAATTGTTCGATGAGAAGGATAAGAAGAAGAAAAAGAAGAAAGATCAAAAAGAGAAGGTTCCAGGTTTCGTCTCGTTGCCCGCGCTGGTGACACCAAGCAGCATTGAGATTTTCCCCAACTATGTACGCGTTGATGGTGAAGTTGGACATGACTATTTGCGCACCCTGACGATCACGAGTTACCCTCGTAGTGCTTATCCAGGATGGTTTGAATCGATCATTCAAATTGATGAGCCATATGTTGATTTTAGCATTCACATTACCCCCTTTCCTCCTGAAAAGGTCAATGCACGTTTAGGCAGAAAAGCAGTCGAGTTTCGCGGCTCAGTGCTGGTAGCCAGACGCCAGGGGCGAACGCCAGACCCCTCAACAACGATTGCATTAGAGGATGTGGATCAACTGCGTGAAAGCCTGGCACGTGGTGATGAGCGTGTTTTCGGCATAACTGCATGTATCCAGGTGCGTGCAGAGGACCGCCAGAAACTTCTGGAGCGCAGCAATCGTCTGGTGTCAACAATTCGTAGCCTGGATTTTCGCGCGTTGCCAGCGCACTGGCAACATCACCTGGGTATGCTCAGCTGCTTACCTGATGCTACGAATGTTATAGAGAGCGGTCGCTTGTTTGGAACTGGAGCGGCTTCAACCTTCTTTCCTTTTGCGGGAAGCGATATCGGCATGAATTCAGGAGTGATGTTTGGCATTCATCCTAACGGGAGCCTGATCCTGATTAATCCGTTTGATAGCAATCAGTTAGAGAATGCGAACATGGTCGTTTTCGCAAAATCGGGAGCTGGGAAGAGCTTCTTTCTGAAGACCGTTTCCAGCCGACTTTTGCCAACCTGTAATGTCTACGTCATCGATCCCGAAGCGGAATACAGCAATCTGTGTGAGCGTGTCAATGGACAGTATATTCGCCTGTCGTCTGATTCGTTGCAGATCAATCCGTTTGAGTTATATGGACAGGGCAATAGCGTCGGTCCAGCTGGAAAGGAAGAAGGCGGATTTTTTCGCGAGAAACTGCTCAATTTGATTACGCTGCTTGAATTGCTGTTGTCTGACGATGGAACTCTCCCGCAGAAGGAAAAGGCGTTTCTCTATAGATGCCTGGTGAAGACTTATGACAATCGTGGCATTACGATGGACCCAACGACGCATGGGCGAACGCCTCCCAATATGCAAGAGTTCTTTGTGATTATGTCAAGCGCTTTGCGTGGTGATGATCGTTTTGGAATTTCTGAAGATGTCTACGGATTGAGCGAGCGCCTGGAGCGTTACCTGCATCTCTTTCCAACCAGGACAAAACTCTCACTTGATAATCGCTTTGTCAATTTCAACATTCGCGAACTGGTAGATACCTTAAAGCCGGTAGGTCTTTTTATCATCACAGAGTTTTTATGGACAAAAATGCGCCAAGCCCGCCGCTCACAAACTGTGCAGGACAACTCTATTGTCTTGATAGATGAAGCGTGGCTGCTCATGAAGTTTAGCCAGGGAGCGAAATTCCTGGAAGAGTTTGCGCGTCGTATTCGTAAGTATGGCGGCGGCCTCTGGTGTACTACTCAGAACTCCGATGACTTCCTCGGCTCCGATGAGGGCAAGACGATCCTGGCAATGTCAACCATGAAGTTTTTGATGAAGCAGGATTCCAGTACCATTGACTCAGTGATGCGTACATTCAATTTGAGTGCCAGGCAGAAAAGCTTTTTATTGGGAGCCAAGCGTGGCGAAGGATTGTTTGCTACTAAAGGATGGGCGCAGATGGAGGTGGTTGCGTCGCCAAAAGAGGCTGAGATGGCGAATACAACGGTGGTCTCTACGCTTTCTTTACAATCCGGTGAAAAGGAGAAAGAGGCCACTAGCGAACATACAAACAGCAAGCGCTCTCTGGGGTCGTCTACGACGCCGCTTATGATCGATTCTCCGGCCAAAGAGAGACGCTTTACAAATAGCCAGAGTTTGAAGCATGAGCGGAGAAGTTGAGCATTGCGATGAAAGTAATATCATCTGGAGATTCTCAGGAGTCGCTACCGTCTCTCAAGGAGCATATATTGCGTAGTAGCCTGCTGCTGTTTGTGGCCGGGCTGCTGTTATTATGGTTGTCAGGGGGCATTCCGCCAGCCCCCTGGTTACTGCTTATTCAAGCCATTATGCAGTTTGGCGCACCCTGGGGACAGCCAGAAAGCGCGATACAGTGGCTCTTTATACTTTTAATAGTCCAGTCGCTCGCATTAGGTGCTGCCTGGTTCTTTTTTGTATGGGCCATTATCCGCGAAACACGTTCTATCTTAAACATACGTGCCAGGCTACAACAAACGGTGCCTATTACTGTGTCAACAGGGATCAAATTGAGAAATGCGTCTTCTCTCTCCTCTACTCCTGCACAGCGATCAGGTGCCAGACGAAGAGATGAACAGGATTTCTCATCTGAATGGGGAACTGGCGCCCCTCAAGCAGGGACATTCCCTGAAAATCCTTTTGAGGAGCCAGGGCCGGGCCAGAGCGATTATCCATTAGTACAGAATGCTCATAATAGCCCATTTGATATTCAAGGTGATGTGTATTCAGTGTTTAGGCGTCCTTATTCCTATGGGGCAAATTTAGATGTATCAGAAGAAATCCAGGAGAAGGAAGAAGATGACATCAGAGAGGAAGAATCTCCATTCCGCTATGGGAATCCTTTTGAGGGATCTCTTCCCGAAGTCTTTAGCTATGATGTTGATCTTAGACGCTCCATTTTGGAGGTAGAGGCGGAGATTACACAAATAGAAATCGACTCACCTCGGAAAAATCAGCTGGAGGTGAAAGCAGATAAGAAAGGCCCCTCTGCGCATCCCTGATACGAAAACCATTTCCCGTACATCGTGTGAATAAATAAATAGTACTTTTATGACGTATTCAGGGAATGCTTAACATAAGACCGCAGGCAGCATTTATAATAGAAAGGAAGAATGCATATGCCATTTGGTATGATGTTAGCCGCAAGACTTGCCAGGGGAGCTTTTTCTGTTGGGGAAAGTGGTGGCATTGAGGGGGGAATTTTTTCATCTCAAAAAAGTGGAAAATCTTTCGATGTAGTACGTTCAACACTTGTCTCAGATCAACCGGCAGATCCTTTGGATGTTTCAAAGTCAGGATTTAATGCTACGAAGGGTCTATCAGGCAAGGATACTATATTGTCGAAGAGCGATTCAGAATCAGTATTTGGCAGCGAATCGTCTTCCGAATTATTTAACAGAAAATCGCCTTCCGATCATTCTCTGCTTGGTGAAACTGGGTCGATAACTTCCAGATCATCCGATGGGTCGATAAAGGCAACAGGCGAGACAGATAGTAATGATTCTAAAGAAGATTCTAAAACAAGTGATAAAATAAAAAGCAAAAATAGTACCTGGAAACGGCTTATGAAGGGAGTCAGTGAATATTATTATCCGACAAAATTTGATGGACGTATTCTTGCTATGAGAGGGGTAGATAATGGATTGGGGCAGCAAAGCAACTCAATAGATGCAGCCACTACAAGGGTAATACGTGGAGACTCCTCAACTTCTATGAATGATTTTACGGATAGGCCACTTAACAACCAGCAGAATAGTATAATGAGCGATATGTTGATGATGCACCTCTTTGCAAAATCGCAGCAAAAAGCTCGCGAAGCCGAGAATCGTGAATTGGCGAATACAGATAACTTCAATAAGGAATTTAACAGACGTATGGATGAAGAGGCTGCAAAGTTAAGGGAAAATGTCAGCGCTAACACCAATGCTACCAGGCACTCTGAAAGCTCCAGAGCGTCTGATGTCACCGGGCATTCTGAAAGCTCCAGGGATTCTGGGAAACAGGATCTCACCAGGAGGAGAGGAGCAAATCGGTGATGGTTATAGCAGTGAACGACAAGGAGAATAGGCGTCTTCATGGAAAGATTTCATGATTATGGCATTATAGAGCAGCTTGGTGATAAGCCATTGCGACGGGTGTATATGGCAAATCCGCTGGCAGAGCCGGAACGCAAAGTGGTGCTCAAGGTCTTTGATGCGGCATGCCTGAACCGTGATTATGAATATGAGACCTTTATTGAGAGAAAAGAATTTATTCAACAAATCAGACATGATCATCTGGTCTCTATTATCGATATGGGGATCGAGGATGAACAGCTGTATGTAGTTACCTCCTATATTTCTGAGGATTCTTTACTCCATCGACTGAAAGACACTGTGTCAGCGAGTTGGGATATTTCCGACGTTCTTCATCTCTGTATACAACTCGGACAGACGCTTAACTACGTGCATTCCTGTGGCCTGGTCCATGCCAATATCAAACCCGAAAATATTCTTTTTGATCAGGATGGGAAGGTGATGCTAACTGATTTCAGCCTGGCCGGACTGATCGATGAAGATAAACTGGAATATAAATCTGATAGCCACACAATCAGGTATATGGCCCCGGAACAGGATGTGGAGCAGGGCAGTGAAAAAAGCGATCAGTATGCTCTGGGCTGTATTGGCTATGAATTGATTGCTGGGAAAACCCCTTTTAGCGCACAGAATTTTTCGCTCCTTCAGATCAAGCATGCCACAGAAACACCCACAGCTCTTTCAGAAATCATTCCAGAAGTTCCTCCCCGGGTAGAGCAGGTGTTTATGCGTGCCCTGGACCGTGATCCTGCTGAACGCTATCCGAGTATGGCGGCTTTTGTTGAAGCCTTGCAAGCGGCCTTACGGGCGTTTCCTTCATCGCCATCTCTTCAGGTTTTGCCTGAGACACAGCATGCTTTAGAAGCGTATGTGCTAGAAAAGGAGCACATGGCCGATGTGGAGGAGATTGCTGAAGATGCTCCTGCGAACCCGTATACATTAGACCATTCGCTTATAGACGCGCTTACCAATGAGCAAGGATTTCCTCCAACTTTTGAAGCTGAAGGCTTCAACATGGCCTCCGAGCACAAACCACCTGCATTCCCCTTTGGCCCAGAAAAATCGCCAGGCCACAGAAAATTCTCCCACCTTATAACGGATGAAGTCCCTGATGTTGCCACCCCCTCTTCGGTGAAGCAGACCTCTGAGGAAGAAAAGGATGAGATCCCACAAGAACCTGAGGAGGCAGAAAATGATATATTAGATGAAATTGTTGTGCCAGCCTTCAAAGAAGACGAAGAACTCTTGCCAGATCTAGTCGATACTATGGTGTTGCCACCATCAGAGTCCATTTCCCAGTCTCCAAATCAGGCGAAAACAGGGCAGGATGCATCATCGCCTATTGTGGGAAAAGAGCCATTCAGGTTGAATTTACACACACCACGTGGCGCGCCTGGAAAGCTAGCGAAGAGACTGTTCCCGTTTGAGAGGCACACTGGTATATTACTTGTGCTGGCAATTTGCTTATCTCTGGTTGGTTTATTGACTCCCTATCTGGCAAGTGTTCTTCAAGCAAATCAGAGGGCACAAAGGCCAGCGCCAACGCCAACGCCAACCTTGATCCCAACGCCAACACCAACTGTGATCCCGACGCCAACCCTGACACCAACTCCAACCCCCAAACCGACTCCGAAACCGAAACCAACTCCCAGGCCAACGCCGAAGCCGAAGCCAACGCAGATTCCAACGGCAATTCCTAATCTAGTTCCAACGCCGACGCCAACCCCCAGGCCGACGCCGAAGCCGACACCAACGCAGATTCCAACGCCGACACCAACACCAACTATGATCCCGACGCCAACGCCGACACCAACGCTGGTTCCGACACCAACGCCAACACCAACGCTGGTTCCGACGCCAACGCCGATCCCAACGCTGGTTCCAACACCAACGCCGACACCAACGCTGGTTCCGACGCCGACGCCGATCCCGACGCCAACCCTGATACCCACGCCAACGCCACAACCGCCGCTGATCACGAAGGATATGACGCCGCAACAGATTTACCAGACGGCTACTTCAGGACCGATCCTATATAGTTCCTCTCTGGCGGCTCAAGACGCAGCTTCGTGGAATCTGATAAATTTTACCGGCGGTGGAAGTTGTCATTTTGCTAATGGTGGCTATCAGGCGGAGATGCCGCAAATCAACGGCCTGGCATATTGCAAAGCTGATGCGGTGGATGTTAGTAATGTGGCAATCCAGGTAGAGATGAAAGTCACTTCAGGGTCGAACAACGATGGCGGGGGGATTTTCTTGCGTGACGGTAGCGGTGGTAGTTACCGCTTCCGCATTAACCTGGATGGATCGTGGGACTTCGTACCAGGAGACTTTAAAGGAAACAGTCCTGCCATCTTGAAAGGTCTTAATCAGACCAATGTGCTGACCATTGTAGCCCAGGGAGCAGATCTCTATCTGTTCATCAATCAGCAATACCTGACGCATATCGTCAGTTCTACCTATACCTCTGGACGTATTGGCTTTATGGCCATCTGCTGGAATAGCGATACCAATGTTATTTTCAACAATATTAAGGTCTGGAGGTTACGTTAGCACATGATTACGAGAACAAGTAGTATTGTTTACATGGTATTTAACATAAAGTTCGTGATTTATTAAAACTATTTTAACGCAGTAATGTTATTCTAGTCATTGCGGAGAATAACAGGAAACTAATAGTCTCTTCCTCATCACAATATGACGAGGAATGCAGAGGGCATGTTGCAATAGAATATATGCAGCATGCCTTTATAGTTGCTGGTTCTACATCCTGAAGTATCGCGCTCTTGCCTTGAGCAGTATTTGATGAGAAGAAATGTTAAAAGGATAACTGCAAGAGAAACAAACAAATATCTCTACTAGAGGCTACAATATAGAGATGATAACACTTCATTCAGCGCGTTCGGCTCGGATAAAGATCCTCTCTCGATTAAAGGAGAAGTAGGATGATATTACCTCTAAATGTATATATGGTTATATTCTGGGCGCTGGCAGTCTTTTTCGGTGAATGGATGATACTGCACTATTTACATCGTCGCGCCATAAGCCAATTTGTCGTTCTGACCTCAACTTGCCGGGCTTTTCTCCAGGGTGATAAGAAGCAACGCGTCATTGTGCAGGGGAGCAACGAAGTGCAGGCTCTGGCTCGTGTGATCAATGAGTTGATGGATTTGCAACAGAATGTAGCTCCACCTCAAAAAAATGTTGCTGCGGAACAGGATATTGACATTGATATTGCCCGGATTCATAGACAGCTTCGACAATTGGTTAATGAACTGTATCCAGCCCTTGAGGGAGATTTACGCGTCCAGGCTGTTCTGTCAGAAGGATTGGTCGGGGATGTGGCAGATTTTTGTAATACACTGGTCGAGAAGATGGTACAGTTTACACGTTGGACTCTGTATGCTTCTGAACAAACGCTTACCAACTCCCGTCTTTTGCTGGAACGCTCTGTAACGCTGGCAAAAGCAACGGAGGCCGAGATGATCACACTTTCCCAGGTAACAAGATCGACGGAGCAGATAGTCTCCTCTATTCAACGGATGGGAAGCACACTTCAACTGGGCCTTGATGCGATTCGAGAAACCGCTGGCTGTTTGCAGCACGTTACAGTCTCTCAGACAGAACAGAGGCTTCAGCCAGCTCCACTGCAGTCGAGCGGTGTAGAACACCCGGTACGATTGCTGGAGGATGTTGTGCGCTTGATACCTGAAACGGTCCATGTCGCCGAAATAATGATGAATGATCTTTATACGCTTGTGCAACAGATGCACCAATCCGGCACTGCTATTTTACAGACGACCGAACAAACAGAGTTTATGGTTAATCTCGCTGAAGAGTGGCAAAATCTGGTCAGGGGGGTACAATTGCCGGAAGAAGAAACAGCAAGTGTAGAGTCATCGCGATGGATATTATAAGTTTATCCTCATCTAAAAAGCACCTCCAGCAGTGAACATCACCACTGGAGGCGAATAACTTAACGATTTATGATACGTGAAATCACGGCTGAGTCCAGGTATACCAGACAGTATCGTACTGACGGTAGTCATAGCTATAGGTAAAGCTGTATTTGAGTACCTGGCCTGATTGCATACGGCTGGTATCGAAACCCCAGCGATCACTATCGCCAGCGTAGGTTGTATATACATTCTCTTGCACCTGACCAGGAATAATATAGTGCAGGATGACGTAATCCGCCGACCAGCCACAGGACTGGAACCAGGGACGTAAGTTTGTTGAGCTATGCGCATCCACCCCGTAACTAAAACTATGTACGTTGACGCCTACGCTTGGCGTCAGGCCGCCTGATGTGGGAGTAGGACACGATGTGGGCGTGAGTGTCGGGGTGGAGGTAGAACTTGGTGTAAGGGTGGGCTTCGAGGTAGGCGTAGGCGTGAAGCTTGGCGTAGGGGTGGGAGTTGGTGTAGGAGTGGGAGTTGGTGTAGGAGTGGGAGTTGGTGTAGGAGTAGATATGGTAGTAGCTGTAGGAACAGAATATGCGCCAAAAATGACATCGGAACAACTATAGAAGGCTTCCGGGTTGTTTGTATGCTGCCAGATAGTGTAGATGATATGGCGTCCCGTTTTCCCTGCTGGTAGTTTACCATTCCACTGATACGAGCCATTGATGATTGGAGGATCAGAAACAACCAGGAATGGTTTGTCTTCCAGATCGGACCATTTCAAAGGCTGGGTTGGATCGTAGCCATCTTTTGTTACATAAAGCTCAAAGGTACCCGCCTCAGTCGGATGTGCTGCATACTGAAATGTATGCTCTTCTCCAGCTGGGAGAGGAGTTGCCGGCCAGTCGGCACTGGCCTCATTGTAGGCGGCATATTTTGCCTGGCCTGCTCCGCAGAGTTGACCATCGTGAATGTACTGGCGGGGTTGACCATTTGCATTATCTACACTGATTTCAGACCAGTCGTAGAGAGGTTGTGTGCCACCCTGCGCAACAGCTTTCTTGCACACGTCGCTATCAGGACTGTCCGGGCCTTCTAAAAAACAAACATAAGTTCGTGTGGCGGGCGATGTCATACCACCACCATCATGAGTTTGTGCCTGTGCAATGGACGAAGGGGCGGAGAGGATAACAACTACAGAAACCACAAAGGTTGCTATGAGCAACAGTGATGTTCCTGACGCAGTCCATTTTGGCCGTCCGTTGATACGGTATGTAGCTTTTTGTGTCAAGACTAACGCTCCTGTCAAAAAAATGCATGTGTCGTCATGTTGCTATTTCCTATAGCACAGAATACATACCTTTTGTGTGTTCGCAAAAGCTTTGGTGTCGTGACTTTGCAGGTCATATGCAGGACGGCTCCGACATAATCGGCTCTCAACTGCGTCCTCGTTTGCAGTGGGGTTAAACGCAAATCCTTTGCTAGCTTTAGCATAAATAAAAAAAGCTTGCTACATAGGTGGGAAATAGGGACAGCTTTCTAGTTCTTGAAAACGTGTTGAGCAGTGGCCTTCTCTTGTCCAGTGTTTTGTTGATAATGTTGATAAAGATTGTTATTATTAAGAAGGAGTAGTTACTATTCAATTCGTTTTTTCAGAGGAAATCTATTATTATGCGTCTATTTAAGTTCAATCTTTTTATTGTAGCGTTGATTCTGGCGACCGTGCTGACAGCCTGTGGGGGAGCCAGCGCGAATCAAAGCGGGAGTGGAGATCAGACATTGAAGGTGGAGCCTCTCCAGTTCCGCATGTCGAAATTCTCAAGTATATTCGAGATAATCTTGCATCCAAAGAAGGATTAAAGCTCCAGATTATAGAATTTAACGATTATGTCCAGCCCAATCTGGCGCTCCAGGATGAGCAGATCGACGCGAACTTTTTCCAGCATATTCCGTATATGGAGGACTTTGGCAAACAGCATAGCATTGATATGGTAGCAGTGGCTAAAGTCCATATTGAGCCACTTGGCCTCTATTCAAAGAAAATCAAATCTCTCAGTGTGGTGCCAAATAATGCGGTTGTCGCCATTCCTAATGATGCCACTAATGGAGGGCGCGCACTGAATCTTCTGGCTGCCAACGGTTTGTTGACGTTGAAGACAGGCGTTGGAACGCAGGCAACCGTGAAGGATATTGCCAGCAATCCTAAGAATTTGCAGATCAAAGAACCGGAAGCCGCTCAATTGCCGCGCTCGCTGGATGACACAACACTCTCCGTCATCAATGGAAACTATGTCCTCGCCATCGGTATAAAGCCAACCAAAGATGCATTGGCCCTTGAGAAGGCCGAAGGGAATCCGTACGCGAACGTGCTGACGGTATTGAAGGTGCATGAGAAAGATTCTCGCATACAAAAGCTCGCAAAGCTGCTGACCTCGCCAGAAGTCAAGAAGTTTATCGAGGATAAATATCAGGGAACAGTTATTCCTGCTTTCTAAATGACTTATGAAATAACCGAAAAGCAAGCAACCTCCTTTATATTGGAAAGGAGGTTTGTTTTTGGTGAAGCACTCCATACATGAATACGGGGATTTTACGCAGCAAATAGATAAATAGAGGGATTGTATGGTAACGATCAATAATTTGCGCAAGGTCTATGGACGGGGAAAGGAGGCAGTGGTTGCGCTCGATGACGTAAGCCTGGAGGTGCCACAGGGAGAGATCTTTGGAGTGCTCGGCCAGAGTGGAGCGGGTAAAAGTACGCTGATTCGCTGTGTGAACCTGTTGGAGCAACCAACGTCAGGGTCGGTGATAGTGGACGGTCAGGAGATGACGACTCTCAATGACGCAGCTTTACGCAGGGCGAGGCAGCATATTGGCATGATCTTCCAGCATTTTTACCTGCTCAACTCGCGTACCGTTGCTGAGAATGTGGCTTTTCCCCTGGAAGTCATTGGCTATAAAAGGGCGGACAGAGAGGCGCGCGTGCAAGAACTGCTATCACTGGTTGGGCTGGAGGAGAAAGCGCGAGTCTATCCTGCGCAGTTGTCTGGCGGGCAGAAGCAACGCGTTGGTATTGCACGTGCTCTGGCAGGATCTCCGAAGGTTCTGCTTTCGGACGAGGCCACATCTGCCCTCGATCCACAGACAACGCGCTCGATTCTGGACCTCTTGCGGGATCTCAATCAGCGTATTGGTCTGACGATTCTTCTCATTACGCACGAGATGAGTGTAGTACGACAAATCTGTCACCGTGTCGCCATTCTGGAAGAGGGTCGTATCGTCGAACAGGGATACGTGAATGAACTGGCTGCATTACCTGAATCGCGCCTCTTACAGGCATTTTTCCCGCAGGTGCGAGATATCCAGGCCCGTCCAGGTGCCACTATCGTCACGCTCGCTTTCTCTGGCACCGTCGCCGAGCAGCCGATGGTTTCCACGTTGATTCGTCGATTTGGGTTGGATGTCAATATTCTGAGCGCTAATATAGAAGAGGTTGGTGATCAGCGCATCGGTCAATTACAGGCCGAACTCGTTGGTGAACAGATTGACGCCGGACTGAGTTATTTGCACGATCTTGGGGTGCATGTGAAATTACATCAGGAGGTACATCTCTAATGGAAGACTGGTCTATCCTTTTACCCGATCTCTGGCAGGCCACTCAGGATACGTTTCTGATGGTTGGCGTTTCTACGCTCTTCACCGTGCTGGTCGGGTTGCCTCTGGGTGTGTTACTGGTGACGACCGACCGGGATGGGCTGCTCGATATTCCCTGGCTGAATCAAATCCTGGGGGTGATCGTGAACATTGGACGGTCCTTACCCTTTATCATCTTGTTGGTTGCCATCACTCCCTTTACTCGACTCGTGACAGGCACCACTATTGGCACAGCGGCCGCCATCGTTCCACAGACGGTGGCCACTATTCCCTTCTTTGGCCGTGTGGCCGAGACCTCGCTACGAGAAGTTGATCGAGGTGCTGTCGAGGCGGCGAAAGCAATGGGCTGTACCCACTGGCAAATCATCGCCAAAGTACTATTGCCAGAGTCCCTATCATCCCTGGTGCTTGGTATCACCATTACCATTATCAGCCTGCTCGGCTATTCGGCTATTGCCGGTGCAGTTGGCGCTGGAGGTCTAGGCGATCTGGCAATTCGCTACGGCTATCAGCGTTTTGAGACTGGTGTGATGATTATCACGGTCGTTCTTTTAGTCGTGCTGGTACAGGGCATTCAGGTGCTCGGCAACCTGCTTGCCAGGCGGATAGCAAAACGCTGATCGTTTATTTCAGACACCGAGTGGTACAAAAACCTATCCCTCAAGAGCAAGCGACAAGGAAACCCTTTTCAGTTCTCTTCATTCGATAGCAATGCGGCCTCTTGTTCACCACCAGGCCCAGGCGTTTGCTTTTTCGCCTGGAGCCTCTGAAGAAGCGGAAGAGCGATCCATATACAAACAACGGCGAGGATAGTAATGAGCGAAGCTGAGATATATACTTGAAAATGCCCCCACGTTGTGTATATGAAACCGCCAATAAGTGGTCCGACAACCCATCCAAGCGATTGCAACGATTGCGTTGCCCCACTCACACGACCTTGTTCGTGCCGTCCAACCAGTTCAGAGATGAGACCTCGCAGTGCGTTTTCAACAAGGCTCCCTGAACCTGCAAAGAGCATAATACCGACAAGCAAGAGAATTGGTGTGGCGAGAAACGCGATGGAACCAAGCACAAAGTAGCTGATGCCGACCAGCACTAAGGCTATGAGAGCAAGCCGGATGTTTCCCAGCCTTGTAAGGAACCAGCTCACCAGTACACCCTGGACGAGAATGTCTACCGCGCCGAGTACGGTGACCACGAGGCCAGCCTGCGTGGCATTGAAGCCAAGGCTGTCTTTCATCAAGACGGTGAGCGTCGTCTGCAACATACCCACTGGAAAAGCGTACAAGAACCAGGCCAGCAATAACCACCGTACGTTTGCCCAACGAAACGCGAACGCCAGTTGTTTCAAGGGGTTCAGTTCATTGACCGAAATGGAGGTGATGCGGTGCTCTTTGTCCAAACTCTCTGGGAGCAAGAAGTACCCCCAGACGAGGGTAAGCAGGAGAAGGCCAGCAGCGGCAATAAACGGGACGCGATCGTTGATCGCGGCTAGTAGTCCACCAAGCACAGGGCCAATGAGAGTACCGACACCGGCCGCACTGCCTAGCAGACCAAAGTACTTGCCACGGTCCTTTGGTTCCGTGATATCAGCGATGTAGCCAAACAAGACACTGATGTTGTCGCCTGTTAAGCCATCGATGATGCGTCCGAGGAAGAGCAACCAGAGCGCACCGCCAAGGCCCAGGATGAGATAGCCAAATGCGGAACCAAGGAGACAGATGAAGAGAATGGGGCGTCGCCCAAAACGGTCGCTCAGAACGCCTAAACCTGGCGCGGCGATCAACTGGCAGATCCCATAGGCTGCGGTCAGCCATCCCACGATGACTGCGAGATTATTCGGATGATCCAGATACTGGAGCGTAACTGCGTGTTGAAGCATATTCGCCTGCCAACTCGAAGAGATCCGCAATGGGGGAAGCATCTTGCGTTGCCTTCTTAAAACTCTGATTGGAGCCGCGCCGCTGGAACTCAGGATAGACACCCGCTTCGACATCTTCAAGAAAAAGAGCGAAGAGTGCCCCAAAACTGGGAAAGAACACTTCGAGAGGCCCTTTCCTTCCAAGAGAAAGCGTTATCGCTCTTGTGCGGCAGAGGAAAGACCTCTACTCATGAGCATGTATCCTGTTTCCACAATGGACGTGATTTCAAGGCCGAAGGCGCGCGTCTTGAAACGGGTGCGCGAGAGGACATTTCTCATTGGTCTCATCTCGTGATCCCAGATGCCCGCCTCCTGGGCCTCTTGCAGGCGCTCGCGGTAGCGAGCTATCGTTGTCTCAGTGATCCGTCCGCTGGTGAAGCTTGCCAGCAGAACTTCATAAGGACAGTAATAGGGATACGCTTCCAGAAGGGGGAGAAGCACCCCGCTTTCACTGGTGGTGAATTGCTGCTCCATGAGCAAATGAGGACGATCTTGCTTGAGGACGAGATGAGAAAGCGTGCCAAGCGTACTGTTCCAGGCAAGGGTCTGTCCTCTCGGGAGTAACCCTTGCAACGAAAAGTGCACAATGTCTTCGGTCGTTTCCTGCAAGGAGCCGATGGGTGTTTTTATCTTGCGAAGTGAGACGTTCTGCATTCTGCTGCTCCTTTTATTTGACATACTCTTCTTACCAGAAATGCTCCTGAATCGGAGGGGCATTTCAATTAGAATATTTGTTCTAATTTCATAAGAGTATAGCAAGAAAGCAACGTTCTGGCAAGTGCTTTCGCCCCCAGAAGCAGTTTCTTCCTCGTGCAAGGGCCAGGCACCAGGGAACGAGACGCGGAGGTTGTAACCAGGAGGTCCCAAGAGCTCATTACTCTTGCCTTGTTCACAAGAGAGAATGGACAGGCGTTATGGATTATGGGCTGGCAACAGCCCCTGCACAATATTGGCAAAATATCTGTTCATCACAATCTTTGAAGAAACTCAACTATGAGAGATGCCAGTAAATGTATACATACCTGAACCAATCTCAATGCAGGTTGCCTCCTGCTCACACCTCACTCCACGTACTTCGACAACAGACGAAAGAGCCATTTTTCCTTCGGTGATCTCTCTGCCCAGTCGCGTGGGGATGACCACGGTTGCGGTCGTGTTCGTTGGAACCGTCACGGTGAACTGAAAGTGCTCGCCATCGATATGCCAGTGTATAGCAATCTCGCCGACCGGTTGGGCACGCAAGATAAAGGGAACGCGCAGATACGGGCAGGGATTGAAGACTGTTGGATCTTCATCCCAATCTGGCTCGATCCATCGAGCCAGCCAGTCTGTTGTATGCAGCAGGCCCATTTCCCACCAACTTGTGTCGCTCCAGTCTGAAGGGCGATCATTGCGATCCCAAACGCGTACCCGCCAGATGCAGCGCCGGCGAGAGCTCAGCGCGGGTCCATGATAAGGGATATGCAGCGATTGCTCAGAGCGTACTTTTCCACTATCCCACAAATCACTCTGACCATCTCTCACCTGAATCTGATAAGCGGACTGTGCCACACCACGCTGATCGGAGTCAAGCCTCCAACTCAGGCAAGGCTCCTGCCAATCAAATCCCAGCGGATTGAGCTGATAGTCACAACGGAGGTCTCGGACGCGAAGAGACGACGTGGACATCACATGTATTCCTTTCAGGTAGCTATCCTCTCAGAGCGCCTGCCGCGATCCCTTTGATAAAATAGCGCTGCAAGATCAGGAAAATCACGATCAGAGGGAGCGAGGAGATGATCACAGAAGCGAAAATCAACGGCCAATTATTGTTATATTGCCCGACAAAGTTAAAAATTGCCAGCGGTAGCGTTTGCATCCCATCGCGCTGCAAGAAAATCAGCGGGATAAAAAAGTCATTCCAGGTGGAGAGCGCGCTGGTGATTGCCACAGTCGCTGTCACAGGGCGCAACAGAGGAAACACAATCATCCAGAAGGTACGCATGGGACCGGCACCGTCCAGGAGGGCCGCTTCTTCTAACTCGCGAGGAACCGTTTTAATAAACCCTGTATACAAAAAAATGACAAACGGCAAATTGACGGCAATATACAGGAGAATAGCCCCGTGATAGGTATTGATGAGCTGTAAATCGTGCATCTCTTTATAGAGTGGGAAGAGGCCGAGTTGAAGGGGGACAATCAAGCCCGCAACAAAATAGAGATAGATCCGCTGAGAACAGGGACCGGTAAAACGGGCCAGGGGATAGGCGGCCATTGCACCACACAGGATCAGGCCGAGCAGCGTTACACTGGTAATCAGGACACTGTTGAAGAAAGCCTGCCCAAGTGCCGCGTTATTCCAGGCGTCGGCAAAGTTCGACCAGACGAATTGTACGGGCCATCCCAGTGGATTGTTCAGCAGGTCCGCTGGTGATTTGAGCGCGACTGACAATAACACCAGTAGTGGAATGACCACCAGAGCGCTCCAGAACAGCACGATCAGCACTCCCAGGCCACGAGATGCGAGCAATCCAGGATTCAAAGGGATCGTGGATTTTTTAAGTAGAGAACGCGCTTGCATCTTAAAGTTCCACCTCTCGTTTGCGCAAAAGGCGCAGATTAAGGACCGACAGAGCGAGAATGAGGACCGACATAACAATGCCAACTGCCGTCCCATAGCCAAAATGGTTCAGGGTAAATGCCTCTTTATAGAGGCGGAGGGCGAGCGATTCGCTGGCATCGCCGGGACCGCCGTTGGTCATGACAAAAATCAGATCAAAAACTTTCATGCTGCCAATCAGGGTGAGCACGACATTGACTGTCACGGAAGGCGCAATCAACGGAAAGGTGATATGCCGAAAACGCTGCCAACCCGATGTCCCATCGATGTTTGCCGCCTCGTACAATTCCCCCGGTACGGCCTGCAAGCCCGCCAGAAAAATCACCATACTAAAGCCCGTCCACTCCCACGTGTTGGTCAGGATAAGGCTGGTAAGCGTCAGGTGAGCATTTCCAAGCCAATCTTGTTGCCAGGTGGCGAGGCCGATTCTGCCGAGGAAGGTATTGAGAAAACCGAACTCTGGGGTATAGATGTAACTCCAGATATAGCCAATAGCCAGCGCACTGAGCATCGCCGGAATGAGAAACAGCACGCGCAGAAAGGTGAGACGACGCAGCAATCCATCCAGCATGATAGCGAACAGGAGCGCGAGACCATTCTGTAATACCATCACCCCTGCCGCAAACACCAGCGTATTTTTCAGGTCGGTTAAGACCGTGGGATCGCTCAAGAGTTGTTGAAAATTGGCAAGGCCCACAAAATGCAGATCGGGGGCCAGACCATCCCAATCGGTCAAACTGTAGTAGAGGCTACCCAGGAGAGGATAGATCACAAATGCCGTAAAAATGACCAGCGCAGGCAGCAGAAAGAGACTCTGCACTCTGAACTGGCGCAGACGGCGCGGTCTCCTCTTGCGCGGGATCGTCCCCTCTCGCGTCTCTAATGGCTCAATAACGATGGTCGTTTGCTCCATACCATGCCTCTTTCAACTTTCCCCGTCGTAGTCGAGCGATTTATCGCGGGGAAGTCGATGACGGCCAACCCGCGATAAATCGCTCGACTACGACGGGGAGAGATCACTATAATAAATTGTTAAAACCCACTATGCTCAAAGGAGCGATCTAAGGAGAGGAGAACTAACTGATTGCTCCCTTATTCTTCTGGAAAGCCGTGTCCATTTCCTTGAGCATCTGTACGGTACTCATGGAACCAGCAAAAACGCTCTGGATATCCTTGAGCATGACATCTTGAACGCCGACCGGCCAGTTTTGATCCAGGGAGCTATAGGTGCCTACCTTCAGAGGGGTAAGCATATCTTGAGCCGCCGGATCGAGCGCGGGATTGGTGATATCTGTGAAGGAGGAGTAGGCCACTTTCTCTTTCAAGTACAACTGCATAATATCCTTTCTGGCCCAGAACTGAAGATACTTTCTGGCTTCTGCTGGATATTTTGTGGTTGCGGAAATCGCTGTCGTGGTGCCGACCCCAAAGGAAACCCAGATGGGCTGCCCTGCTTGCACATAGGGCATAGGAAACATGCCCAGTTGGAGGTTTGGATTCAATCTTCTGATGGGGGCCAGTATCCAGTTGCCATTGACCACCATTGCCGCCTTGCCAGCTGCAATCATCTGTGTGGTCTGGTCGTAGGTTGTGCCAAGCGCACCTTTGTTGAAATATCCGCGTGCATTCAGGTCCAGATAGTCCTTCATCATTTGGGGCCAGGCGGAACGGGAGAAGGAACTTGTCCCGGTAACTAACTGCTTATCGAAATCACCATTCTCGCGATAGATAGCTGAAGGAGCCATCGTGTAAGGGATGAGCTGATCGACCCATTGGTCCTTGATCCCAAGAGCCAGAGGCGTCACGCCTGCACTTTTTAGCTTATCACACACCGTTAAGAACTCAGTCCAGTTAGTAGGAACCGAAAGACCATGCTGGTGAAAGACCTCCTTATTGTAGATAACACCAATGGCGTTTGCGTCCATAGGCAACGTATAGATCTTGCCGTCAGTGTAGGATATGACTCTCTTTGTTCCAGCTAAAAGGCGTGACACCCAGGGTTCATCGGAAAGATCGGCGATGTATTTGGCTTTGGCATAGGGATAGAACTTCGCGCCGGGATAAACGCCAAAGATATCAGGTGCATCACCACCAGCCAGACGTGCTTTCAACACCGTTTCATATTGATCTGAAGCGTTGGAAGAAAACTGGACTGTAATGTTGGGGTTCTCGGCATGAAAGCGCTTGTTGATCTCGGCAACAACGGGACCAGCATCAGTGCCGATCCAATGATAAAATTTCAATGTTACGGGTTGCTGTCCACCTGTCGTTGTGCCTGAAGAACCGCACGCCTCAAGCAATGATCCGGCACCGAGCGCTGTTCCTGCGAACAAGGCGGACCTGGATAAAAAGTGGCGACGGGTGAGTGAAGGAACGTCAAATAGATGGGGCATGGAGAAACACCCTTTCTGCTATGAAAGCTGGTGAGACTGACTTCTACTTGAAGAGAGAAAATAAGACCATGAACGTCCATGACTACGAAAGAAAGTATAGAGGGCTGTCTCTCATGCTACAAGGCAGTAATCTTATGAAAAGGTTTGTCAGTTTGTGATCTTTCTAGAGGGCAGTTCTGGCTGGTAGTATCAGAAAATGTGCAGATGTTCTCTCTCTCCGTTCTGGAGGCTCCAGCAGGAGCTATTTTCTCCCTGTTTGGGGTCTATAGACATGAACCAAAAAATAACATACGATAGATTTGCTCTGGTTGAATCATGAGGCACAATGTCAACGTGCTTGCTGAGACAGAAAAAAGGATGTTCAACGATGAAGCTACGCGATCATAGGGTGTTCCTCTTCCGCACACAACTTTCTTTGATCCTCTTGCCTCTTATTCTCCTTCCTCTTGCGTGTATCGGGTATGTTTCGTATCAGATATCCTATCACGCGCTTCAGAATCGTTCGGCGACTAACGTCAGCCAGATCGCCTCACTCGTCAATCGCAATCTTGACACCACCCTGCAACAGGCAATTCAATTGGCAAAAACGCCTCTGTATGATACAACTATTCAACACATTGTTACCTACTATGCGCAGCATCCAGAACTCAATTTTGATCGGGCATCGTTGCAAGATATCCAGACGGTCGGGAATTTTTCGCTCAATATTTTGATTCACAATAGCAATATTGACTCTGTTGATATCTATACTGCGGGTTCAACCGCATTTCCCGAAAGCTTGATTGGCTTGCAGCCTTTCGGGCAATGGACGACTTTGCCCTGGTTTCAGAAACTGATGCGCTCTTCTTCTGTCCGCACTATGCTGTTGCCGACTCATGTTTTGCCATCTGACCAGGGGAACCGTCAGGTTTTTTCGGTTGTTCAGGCGATTGTCAATGTCGATACATTCCAGACTGTAGGCGCGATTGTTTTGAATATTGATACCCAGAACGCGATTGAACAAATCATCGCCGAATCCGCAGAGCAGAGCGATACCATGTATTTCGTGTATGGCGCAAATGATCAGACGATGTATATCACTCCCTCGAAGAACAAAGAGTTGGCCTTATCTCATACGGTGCAAGAGGCTCTCCGTCAACATGTCGGACAATTGACCTGGGACAACACTGACTACTTTATCTCCAGCAACATATCGTCGCTTTCTGGTTGCACTGTTGCCGCACTCGTTCCCCGCTCCAGCTTGATGCAGGATATCGAAGCCATCAAACAAACGACGGTATTCATGATCTGTCTGACGATCCTGCTTGTGGTGGGAGCTACGCTGCTGGCTATTCATCGTCTGAGTCAGCAAATTACTCAACTGCGTTCTCTAATGAGGCAAGTCGAGAAGGGCAATCTTGATGTCCGTTTCCACGTTCACGGCAGAGGTGAACTGACATCGTTAGGGAACAGCTTCAACCATATGGTAGTGCGTTTAAAGCAACTCATTCAGGACAATTACGAATCGCAATTGCAACGAAAAAAAGCAGAGTTGGCGGCTTTGCACAGTCAGATTCATCCCCATTTCCTCTATAACACCCTGGGTATCTTCCAGATGCTCGCTGTGACAGAAGGGCAGGAACGTCTGGCAACGATGGCCTATAACTTAGGGCAACTCATGCGTTATGCGTTAGAGGCAGGAACGCTGGTAGAGTTGAAGCAGGAGGTGGAACATATAGAACATTTTTTGTCATTGCTTCAAGAGCGGTACGAGGAACGGTTGGGATATACGATCCAGATACCAGAGGAATTGCAGCTGTATACAATCCCACGCTTCACTCTACAACCATTGATCGAAAATGCCATTTATCATGGTATTGACCCGAAAATTGAGGGAGGCAACATAGAAGTGAGGGGCTGGCAGGAAGAAAAGCATCTCATCCTCTCGATTCTTGATGATGGGATAGGCATGTCAGATGAAGAGCTGCACCGTTGGCAGTCAGCGCTCAAGTATGAGGCGAATCTTCTCGCCCGTTCGCGCCATATAGGTCTTCTTAATGTTCAGGGACAGATCCAACGCATCTTCGGCCCTGAATATGGGCTTGCTCTAGCCGCCAGTCGCATGGGGAGAGGAGTGAGTATGACGATTCGCTTGCCCCTCTGGTCTCTCGAAGAGGCGGCGTTGGAAGGAGAAAGTTGATGGATCACAAGCAAGAGCATAGGGTACTTGTTGCTGACGATGAACGAGTGATTCGCCAGGGTTTGCAGATGCTTATCACGCGACATTATCGTGACCTTACCGTTTTGGAGGCCAGCAATGGGCTGGAATGTTGGAATGTACTGAAGACGGAACCTCAGATCCGGCTTGCCTTCATTGATATACGTATGCCGGAAATGAATGGACTCCAGATTTGTGAAAAGGTAAAAACGGCAGGTGTAGCGGTGAAAATGGTGATCATTTCAGGGTTTCGCGACTTTGATTATGCACGCCAGGCATTGCGCTATGGTGTGATCGATTATTTGCTCAAGCCGGTGAATCCTTCTGATGTCCTGCGCCTGGTTCACGAAGCTGTCACGACTCCTCTGCCTGCGACACAACTCAATGAGAGACAAGAACGCCTGATCATCGAGGAGATGCGCAGATGGATACATGACCATTTGCATGAAGACATGACCTTGCACGATCTCTCCCGCAGGTTTCATTACTCTGTCAGTTATGTCAGTATGTTGTTCAAAAAGGAGATGGGGACGGGGTTCCAGGAGTACCTGCTCGATTGTCGCATGCAGCGAGCAAAGCATCTCCTGTTAGACCCGGCCTTGCGTATCTCGCACGTCGCTCAACAGGTAGGTTACACCAACCCTAAAGCGTTTTCGATAGCTTTTCGCAAAGTGTGCGGTATTCCTCCCACTGAATATCGCGAGATGCGTGGTAGAGAGACTATTCCTGAAGTCAGGTACGATTCGCATCAGTATCCATAAACGCGTACTTCTGTGCGTGTTGAAGCGTTTTTGGTGACGAAGATAGTCAACGCTCTTAAACCTGGTTCAAAAAAGCCGTAACTGCCCTCATCGTCTCGTCATACCGGTCGCGGTGAATATTGTGACCCGCGCCAGCAATATGTATCGCCTCCCCCTGTTTCCAGAGAGATGCAGCTTGCCGGGCAGTTTCGGGGGTGACAATCGCGCCCAACTTGGGATCACCTGTGATGAGCAGAATGGGACACTGGATGCGCGCCATGATTTCGCGCCAGCGAAAGGTATCCACGGCGGCAAGTGCAGGCTCCAGTATCGCAATATTCATCTCGCCTTTGGAGTCCGCCCAGGGGCCAATTTCCTCTTTGGCCCAGGTAGGATTGAGCACGCGTCCCCTGGCGATGCGCTCCTCACGCGGTAGCGTCCTCAGATCGAAGAGCCATTGCCATCCCAATGGAGTAGATTGCTCCTCAGTGGTTCCCATCAGACCCCTGTTGATATCAGTCTGAGATGGTGGCTTGTCGAACAGAGGGGGGTCTTCTAGCACAATGGCTCGAACCAGGTCAGGATAGTTTGCTGCAACCGCAGCTGCCGTGACCGCTCCCATTGAGTGCCCAATCAGGAACGGCTTTTGCAGCTCTAACGCCCGCACGACCGCAGCGGCATCGTCAGCCAGCACTGAGATCGAGACCTCCTCTGTCGAGATACCAGAGCGACCATGCCCCCGTGCATCGGTCATGATCACGTCGTAGCTGTCTGCCAGATCAGCCGCCATACGCGACCAGCACCGGCCACTATCCGTGATGCCGTGCAACAGGAGTATAGAGGATTTGCTCTTATCGCCAGTGCGGGAATAATGGCTGGTGATATCATTGACCTGCACGTCACCTTCAGTCCATGCTGTCATATCATACTCCTCTTTTTCTTTATCTCTCTTTTTCCATATGTGCCTGATTGCAAGACGAGTTCCTGGCCAAGTTCGGTCACAATGTCGGTAGCGCCGAATGGTTCATCGCGCGAGTGGCACCTCACGTGTTCTGACGAAGATCATTGCCGTTCCTAACGCGAGGAGGAGAACCCCTCCTGCGATCGCAAAGGCGAGATGCATGCCTGAGAGAAATGCTTGCTGCTTGCCTACCAACGCTCCCAGGATGGCAACGCCGATGACTCCACCCACTTGCCTGCTTACATTGAGCATACCCGATGCGATCCCCGATTGGGATCTTGGGGCATGTGATATGGCGGCATTGGTCATCGCCGGTAAGACCAGCGCTAGTCCCCCTCCCAGGATAGCAATCAAACACGCAAGCAGCAGGTACGAGGTGTGCGTCTCGACCAGCGCCAGTCCAAAGCAGCCAAAGGCGGCGAGGATCAGACCGATGTTCATCACGCGTTTTGTCCCCATGCGGGTCATGAGCATACCAGAGAGCGATGTTGCCAGCAAGGCACAGCCAAAGGACGGCAGCAGAGCGAGTCCTGTGAGCGACGGTGAATAGTGTTGCATCTCTTGCAGGAACAGACTGATGACAAAAATGAAGCCCGTAAACGTAAAGGTCTGGCAAAGGGCGACCACATTGGTCGCAGAGAACGTTCGTTCGCTAAACAGCTTCAATGGAAGCATAGGATGGTTGGCGGTCTTTTCTCTCCATAGGAAGAGTAAGAAAAAGAGGATGCTTCCAGTATATGCCGCAAGAATGAGTGGAGAGAGGATTCCCAGGCTATTGCCTTCGATCAACGCAAAGGTCAACATCCCCAACGCGAGCATCCCCGCCACTTGCCCCGGAAGATCAAGGCTGCGTCTCGCCACCCGCGTCGATGGCGCAACCGAATGGAGGGTGAGCAGAAAGCCGAGGATGCCGATGGGTAGATTGATCAGGAAAATGCTACGCCACCCGAACGCATTGACCAAAAAGCCGCCAAGCAGAGGGCCGGAAAGCGCTCCAATACTGGCAACTGCGGCCCAAATACCAATCGCTTGCGCCCGTTTGTGGGCTTCGGTATAGATGGTACTTAAGAGGGCGAGCGAATTGGGAACCAGCAGAGCTGCTCCAAGCCCCTGAAAGGCGCGAGCGATCTGTAAGACGAGCAGTGTTGATGCCAGGCTACACAACGTCGATGCCAGCGTGAAGAGGGCAAATCCGACCAAAAATATGGTCCTGTTTCCTCTGCGGTCGCCCAGCGCCCCGCTTGTCAGCAGCAGACTGGCAAAGACGAGGGCATAGCCATCGACAATCCATTGTAGTCCCGTCACATTCGCATTCAGATGTTCCTTCATATCGACCAGGGCGACATTGACGATGGTCACATCGAGAATCGTCATGAAGTAGCCCAGGCAGAGCGCCAGCAGAGGCATCATCGTTTGTGTTGTTTTCTGCTGAATGGTTTGTTGAGGTGGTGTGGTGATCATGTCCTTCTCTTTCACAAAAGATGAGCGGGCGCTCTCCCGCCTTGATGGTTTACTGATGACCGACGATGGGATGCGGTACATACGGCTCTTCCAGGGAAGTAACCTCTTCCTGGATCAGTTTCACAGAGAGAGCGCCAATAGCATCTTCCAGATGCGTGATCCTGGTCGCCCCAATGATCGGTGCCGTCACTGGTTGCTTCTGTAATAGCCAGGCCAGTGCGATCTGCACACGCGGAACCCCATGCTTCTCTGCGATGTCCGCCACTCGCGCAACCACCCGTTGATCGGTCACGGCGGTCGCATCATACTTCCCTTTGGCAATGTGATCGGTTTCGGAACGAAGGGTGCTTGTCGATGACCAGTCGCGCGTCAATCTACCGGAGGCGAGTGGGCTGTACGGGATCACCCCGATCTTCTCCTCACGGCACAGTGGGAGCATCTCCCGCTCTTCCTCGCGGTAGAGGAGGTTGAGGTGATCCTGCATCGAGACAAAGCGGTTCCACCCATGCTTCTCGGCTGTATACAGCGCCTTCTGGAACTGCCAGGCGAACATGGCAGAGGCACCGATATAGCGAGCCTTACCGGCTCTTACCACGTCATGTAGCGCTTCCATCGTTTCTTCGATGGGCGTCTGGTAATCCCAGCGATGAATCTGATAGAGGTCCACATACTCGGTTCCAAGCCGCTTGAGGCTGTGGTCGATCTCGCTGAGGATTGCCTTGCGGGAGAGTCCAGCACCGTTGGGTCCATCATACATTTTGCCATGTACCTTTGTGGCGATGACAACCTCGTCCCGATTGGCGAAGTCCTTTAATGCACGTCCGAGAATCTCCTCACTCTTGCCAATGGAATAGACATTGGCGGTATCGAAGAAATTGATCCCCAGTTCCAGGGCTTTCTTGATGATTGGTCGGCTGTGTTCTTCATCAAGCACCCACTTGTGAACCCAACGTTCCGCATCTCCAAAACCCATGCACCCCAGGCAGATGCGAGATACATCCATTCCGGTGTTTCCGAGTTTCGTGTATTCCATGTGATCTCCCTCTCGTTCACCTGCTTTTTACGCTAGACAGGCTTCAGTTTCAATGTGGTTGCACGCGCTTGCGGGGCAATCATCGGACGAACATACGTCGCGCTGTATTTCCGATACTTCGATTGATAAGCAGCGTCTATCTGGTTCGCCAGCGCCTCGTCGGAGCTTGCATCGACAAATGCCACGTCCTTTGTCACTCCGCCAGCCTCAATGCGTCCTTCAGGCTTCCGTTGTGCCTGACGGAACCAGGCCGTTTCATGACCACGGTAAGCTCGCACATACAGATCATCACCCACGCGGACAACCCAGATAACAACGGGCCGACGCCGCATGCCATCCTTCTTGAAAGTCGTGATCTGTAGTTCCTCTGCTGCGCCAATGCGTTCGAGGTCATTGCGTGTCCAGTTCGTCATAGTAGAACCTCCTTATGGACGCAACAGCGCCTTGATCGCGCGGCGCTCGTCCATTGCGCGGTAGCCCTCCGCTACCTGCTCCAGGGGTAGTTCCAGATCGAAGACCTTGCCGGGGTGGATCTGGCCCTTCCAGATTCGGTCAATGAGGTCAGGCAGGAAGCGGCGCACTGGTGCCGGGCCGCCGTGCAGATGAACCTCTGAGAAGAACAATTCCTGGCCGTCTAGCTTCACGTCGTGGGAGACACCGACATACCCGACATACCCACCGGGCCGAGTGGAGCGGATTGCCTGGAGCATCGACTCCTGAGTGCCAACCGCCTCGATGACAGAATGCGCTCCGAGCCCATCAGTGAGTTCCTTGATCTTTTCCACTCCCGCCTCCCCGCGCTCGGTGACGATATCAGTTGCGCCGAACTCGCGGGCAAGCTGCTGTCGTTTCGCGTGGCGGCTTATCGCCACGATCCGTTCGGCCCCTAACTGCTTGGACGCGAGTACGGCGAGTAGCCCGACTGCGCCGTCACCGATGACCACAGCAGTCTTGCCCGGCCCCACATTGGCAGCGACAGCACCGAACCAGCCGGTGCCCAACACATCTGATGCGGCCAGCAGGCTTGGGATCAGGTCATCGGATGGAATGTCCGGGGTTGCCACCAGCGTGCCATCTGCCAGCGGGACGCGCAGCCATTGTGCCTGAGCGCCAAGAGCGCCAATGAGTTGGCTGTGGATACACCTGCTCTGGTAGCCTGCCTGACAAATCGGGCAGGTGTTGTCGGAGGCAAAAAATGACCCGATCACGAACTGGCCGGGCTTGATCGTTTTGACCGAGCTTCCGACCTCTTCGACAATGCCAACGTACTCGTGCCCCATTGGGGTCGGCCCAGTGATCGGCTCGATGCCACGGTAGGGCCACAGATCGGACCCGCACACACAGGTGGTCGAGATTCTGAGAATGGCGTCAGTCGGCTCAACGATCTTCGGGTCGGGGCGCTCCTCGACACGCACATCGCGTGGACCGTACAGCAGTGTTCCTCGCATGATGATTCTCCTTCTCGTTCAGGACGCTCACCAGCGTCTACTGGCGAGCATCACACTTATTGCTACAGAATACCGTCAGGGTGCCATCCATCGCAGACATAGTCATGAACCAGCCAGAGGAGAAGGCAAAATGAGTGATCGCTTCGCTGATCTTCTCGTCTCCGGGCGATAGATTGCAACGAACTTGCCTCTACGATTCGCCCTGATATTGCTCATCGCTGACGTGTTCCATCCAGTCAACCGCCTTGCCTCTTCTTGAAGAAAAGTCCAGCTTACATGGCCCGGGCAGAGAGGCTTTTCCTCTCTCTGAGAGGTAGTATAGACAGTCTGGAACGGAGAGTGGTAGAATAATTCTCGAAAATGATTGTCTGATTCTCCAAAAATTTCAAACGAGCAAGGGAGAAACAAGGAAAGAGGTTACTATGATGGTGATGCTGTACCAGCAGGGAGAACGCGAGGCACTCGTCCTGCAAGCCTATCGCGAGGAACTGGTCGAGCGGATCGGACGAGCTATTACCTCCGATGGGTCCGTCCAACCGCTTCAAGGACTCCACCTGTATCGTCACTCAGTGCCTCTGGAGCGCGTGTATAGCGTAGTTGATCCGTCGGTGTGTGTGGTTGCCCAGGGGAGTAAGGAGTTCCTCCTGGGCGAGAGCCACTATCGATACGACCCCTTCCACTATCTTCTGGCGACGGTCAATCTGCCCTCTATCGGCCAGGTTCTCGAAGCCTCGAAAGAGCGGCCATTCCTCAGCCTCCGCCTCTCTCTTGATCCTGGCATTGTCAGTTCAGTTATGCTTGAGGCAGGCTATGCCCCTTCGAGCAAGCCTCCAGGGGTCAGGGCCATCGATGTCAGCAGCCTGGACGCCAGGCTGCTGGAGGCGACCGTGCGGCTCACCAGGCTTCTGGACTCCCCAGCCGAAGCACCTATTCTGCTACCGCTGATCATGCGGGAAATCGTCTATCGGTTCCTGATGGGAGAGCAGGGGAGCCGACTCCGCCACCTGACGACGCTTGGGGAGGGTTCTTCTCCTATTGCGAGAGCGGTCGAGCGGCTCCGTCAAGACTTCGCTCGACCACTACGTGTCGAGCAGCTTGCACGCGAACTGGGCATGAGCGTTTCAGGATTTCATCAGCACTTCAAGGCTGTCACGGCGCTGAGTCCCCTGCAATTCCAGAAGCGACTACGGCTACAAGAGGCGCGGCGTCTGATGCTTGCGGAAGATCTCGATGCAGCCAGCGCAGCCTATCGCGTGGGCTACCAGGATGCCTCGCACTTCAATCGAGAGTACAAAAGTCTCTTTGGCGTCCCACCCAGGCGCGACATGCAACGGTTGCGAGAAGATGCACTGCCTCAAGTTTCTCGGTGAGAGATTGATGTTTCTGTCCTCTTCACCAAAGCAGCGGAAGGCCCAATCTTTTGACAAATGGCAGTACTGCTTTGCAAAAAGGTGTGGACCACCCCAGCTTGTGTATCGCTATTTGCGGTTCAGTACCCGTTCCATAAATCGCGTATAGGGTAGGCTCAGGCCGTGCGATTGAATAGGATCGGGTTGACCAGTGATACGCTGCATCTCCGCTCTCCAGTTTTGTAGCAAGTTGAGCATTTCCGCGAGTTTCTCCGGTTGCTCATGGCTAAGGTCGTGTTGTTCTGCCGGATCGGTTCGTAGATCGAAGAGCAGGGGAGCAGCGTTGCGTGAGTGTCCATAGAAATCAGGCAACGGGTGTCCTTCGCAGTCCTCTACAATAGGCTGTATCACTTTCCACTCAGGTGTGCGCACGGCTAGTGATGCCTGGCGTGTGGATTCGGCGGAAACAACATAGGGTCGCACCTCCTGTTCTGTACCATTGAGCAGTGGCAACAGGCTAGTCCCCGTCAAGGGATATGGCGGCATGGACAGATTGACCAGTTCTGCCAGCGTGGGCAAGATATCTTCGCTGGAGACCAGTGCACCAATTCGTCTGGCGTTGTTGTCAGGCAGGTGAAGCATCAGCGCGAGACGTGTCACCGCATCATAGAGGCCATGATGGTCGAAGTAGAAGTTGCCCTCGCCGAAGCACTCACCATGATCGGCCATGAGAATAAAAATAGTATGCTCCCAGTTCCCCTGTTCTTTGATGGCGCGTATCAGGCGTCCTACCTGGGCATCGACCTGGCTGATCTCTCCATCATACTGAGCCACGATATAGGCGTAATCATCGGGATAGCGCAGCTTCATATCGCCCACGAAGGCATCATAATATTCTGGCTGGATACGCCTGACAGCCGCCATATCTATTGGCCCGGACCCTGGCTCATAATGCAATAGATCATAGGGTGGCAGGGGGCCATAGGGTGTATGTGGGTCCCAGTAATGCATAAAGAGGAAGAGCGGGTGATCCGCATATTGCTGGAGAAAGCGTATGGCGCGGTCGGTGAGCTTGCTGCTCTGATTGCTGAAAGGTTTGTAGAGGAAGCCGGAATAGTGATCGTAGCCTCGTGCAAACCAGCTTCCGCGCCCTTCGCCCTGAACAACCAGATTGTCGCAGGCGATGGTTACGTAGCCGCGCTGCTTTGCCAGTTGTGGCAGAAAGAGGATGTCTTCAGAAAGATGGCGTTGCCCAACATGGGCGACTATACCATGGCGATAGGGGTGCAGGCCAGTATTGAGTGTCGTGAATGATGGCATCGTCGGAATGGCAGCAGCAATGGCGGTATCAAAAACAATGCTCTCACTGGCTAAGGCATCAATTTCAGGCGCGGTGGTTTTTGTGTACCCATAACAATGCATATGATCGGCACGTAACGTATCAATCGCCACTATGACAATGTTAGGCAACTTTGCTGACTCCAACATCATAATGATGCCCTCCTTCATCGCTGAAAGAATAGAAAAGGTGCGGCCAGGAGCAGGCTGCGTGGTAGAGCGCGTGCTCCTGGCTAGACCGATGTTTTTAGTGAGAGAAGTATACTCGTCTGCCTTCTCGTGCAGCCTGATACGCTCCTAGAATCATCTCGATGCAAACGCGTCCGTCTTCCGCCGTTGCCAGAGGATCAGCGCGTCCCTGCAAGTACTCGATTAAGGGGCGCGGTACCGCTCGGATGCGTGATCCATGTGGTGTATCAGCTGGAAAGTTGAAGGATTCCCACTCTTGCGCACCTGTACGGTAAATTTTCAGCGCTGTAGCTCCTGTTGGACGTGGCAGACCCGACGAAACAAGGTCGCCATAGTTTTGCACAATGGTTCCCTTATCTCCGTAGATCTCGGTGGTGGCCTCTGCTGCCAGCATGGTAGAGCTATTGAGCAGAATGCCTATCTCTTTCTTGCCGAAGCGAAAGATGGCAACACCATTATCGTCTGGTGCAGTAGACGTAACGATGTTGTCGATCTCTGCGATGACACTGGTTGGGTGCCCTAGCATCCAGTAGAACCAGTCGGCGGCATGTGAGGCATCATCCATAAACATACCCATATTCTGGACAGGATCAATGTGCCAGTTGCCGGGTCTGGCGAAATCCGGCGAGAGCAGTGCACCGATGGCATGACGCCTCCGCATAATGGCGATGTTGCCAACTGCTCCTTCGTCGATCAACTGTTTCATCTTCTGATTCACCGGATCGGCACGCATCTGATAGCACATGCTGAACTTGATGTCATATTGCTTTACTGCTGCTATGATCGCATCACAGTCTTCCAGCGTTAAGGCCATCGGCTTTTGCAGCAGCACCGCCTTGCCAGCCTGAGCAGCCGTGAGAACGTGGGCTGCATGCTGGTTGGTCGGGCTGGTAACAAAGACGGCATCGATATCATCGCGTTTGAGTAAGGCATCCAGATCTGGCTCGAAGTGAATACCATTCTTGCCGCATTGTGTGCGACCTCGCTCCTGATCTTCGTCCCAGGCTGCCACTATCTGGGCATCGGCAAAATTTTTGATCGACTCGATGTAAGCGTTGATATGGCTGTGCGCAAAGCTGATGATACCCAGACGAGTTACATTATTTTTTGACGTAGCCATGCAGTTTCACCCCTCTCGTCTCATCCTGCACTTCGTTGGGCGTTTTGAGATCTTCTGGTGCGGGAATGGTGGCCGCTGCCGCCTGCTGGCGTTTGTGGAGCGGTGTTGCTCCAGCTCCAACGATATCGTCGGGACGCTGCGTGCCGATACGCGTGCCGCATTTGCCCTGCTCGCCGAGTGGATCAACGCAACGCCCGGTTTCGCTCAGGCGTTGCGCCACCCAGGTATCCAGGCGCTCCTTCAGCTCTTTTACCACCTCTGGACGGCTCACAGCGAGATTCTGCTGCTCCTCCGGGTCACTTTGCAGGTCGAACAACTCCTGCATCGGACGTCCATGCGGATCCTGCTCGATGGAATCGATGAATTTCCAGCGTTCTGTACGCAAGCCGCGTTTTACTTGCCAGGTGGCCTCAGAGAGATAGACCTCATCGTAGTTGCCGTTGCGCAGGCCGAAGATGCCTGGCAGCAGACTGATGCCCTCCATGTTGTCGCGGTCCCGAATGCCTGCTAATTCTAAGAGCGTTGGTGCGATATCAAGATTTTGCACGAAGCCAGGCACACGCCGCCCTTTCGGTAATTTGCCCGGCCAATAGAGGATCAGGGGAACATGGACATTGCCTTCATAGAGGCCGTGATGATCAAAATAGCCGAGTTGCTCGTTGAGTACTTCTCCGTGATCCGCCGTGATAATGACCAGGGTCTCCTCCTGGATGGGGGCGAGGGCTGCGAAGATGGGTCGCAGATGGTGATCCATATAGGCCGTCTCGCCATCGTAGAGATTGATCACATATTCGGCATCGGTGACGCCCGGCATCCAATCGTGAAAATACCACTTGAACGGTTCCCAGGCCCAGGCTTCGTCCATGCTGTGATTGTTGGGATCGTAGGGATCTTTGTCTTTCGGATAGAACTTGCGATCATATGGTGGTGGCGGCAGGTAGGGCGTATGTGGGTCCCAGTAGTGCAGGAACAGAAAGAATGGTTGCGCTTGCTGCTTGAGGCGCTCAATCAATGGCAATGCTTTTTCGTTCACCGTCTCCGCTTTACGCAGCATCGTCGGGTTGGAGCGATCCCACTGATAGGTGCAATACTCATCGAAGCCTCGTGAGAAGTGGCGTCCCATGCTGTCCACCGCAGCCGTGACATAGTCATGTTCTTTGAGTATTTCGGGAAGCAACCGCACGCCATCAGCGATGGGGACGCCCCCGCCAATATTGACGATATTGTGCGTGATCGCTTCTTTGCCGCTGAGCATGGTAGTGAAACTGGGATGAGTGGGGATGTTCGGCGCATAGCAGCGCTCGAACAGCACCCCACGACGGGCAATACTATCGATAAACGGGCTGGTGCGTTTCGGATAGCCGTAACAGCCCAGGTGATCCGCACGCTGCGTGTCAAGGGCAATCAGGACGATGTTCATCAGCCATTGACCTCCTCGATGGTGCCGTTTTGCCACGAGCGAATTGCGCCTTCGATCACCTCCTGAGCTGCCAACCCTTCATCACCAGAAGCATCCAGCGGGCCACCGGCTATGACCTGCTCAACAAATGTATTGATGCGGTTGCGGAAGGTATCGTTGAAGTTTCCCATGCCGCCCATGATCGAATTCTCGAAAACGAGTTTATCCGGGCTGCGCCGAGGGAAGAACTCCAGCTTTTGATAGACATTTTCGATGACGGCGCGTCCTTCGCTACCGCCAATCTCGCAACGCTCAATAGGATGCAGTCCGCTGGCATCATAACTACCTGTGAGATGCCCGATAGCTCCGCTGGCAAACTGGACGTTCATCGAGAGATTTGACCAGATCGTGCGCCCCGGCCCCTTATGCATAAATGCCTGCACCCGCTTGATTGGACCTCCAAAAGTGCGCATGACATCAATAGAGTGAGGATGCAAGGCGCGAATATGGAACCAGGGCGAGCTTTCGTTAGGATTGTTGATCCACAAGGCCATGTTGATGAAGAGAATCTCGCCTAGCTTCCCATCTTGCAAAAGCTGTTTAGCACGGTCTGCTGCTGGTGTAAAGCGATGATTGAGGTTGACGCCGAGCAGAACGCCCTTTTCTCTGGCGAAGCGTACCATCTCACGTGCGTGTTCGATGTTGTTGGAAATAGGTTTCTCCACCAGCACATGTTTGCCGGCCGCAAGGCACTTCATGACTGGTTCGTAGTGATGGCTGCCGTTCTCGACTCCGGCTGTGGCTACACTGATCGCATTAATAGCTTCTGAGGCCAGCATCTCATCGAGATCATGATATGCTTTCACTCCATACTGGTGGGCTACCGGGTCAACCCGTTCAGCTAAAATATCACATAGCGCTACAAGTTCAACATCTTTGTTTTCACTGTAAAAGCGGGTATGGGTCTTGCCGATATTACCGAGACCGATCACAGCTACTTTAAGCATGGTTCCTCCTCGTGATGTAGTTATTTGACAATGATCTGTGCGGGAGACCTGTCGTGGTCTCTTTAGCTATTTATGATGAGCGGTTATGCTTCGAGTGTGCGCATGAGATGGTGGAGATAGCCGCGACTTTCTGCTGCGATGGCCGTCGCCTGCCAATCTGCCATCTTGCCTGCGCCGATCACCTCCAGGTCTATCGGGCCCTTATAGGCAACTCTCTGGAGGGCAGCCAGCACTCCTTTGAGATCAATGCTGCCACGCCCTGGCACCTGTGTCAGCGGAGGTCCTATCGGGATGACACGTTCCAGCGTGTCGCGGATGTGTACAGAGACGATGCGCGTGCCAAGCTGCTCGACGGCCTGAACCATGTCGTCCCCAACGCGATAGAGGTGGCTGGCGTCGTAGTTGATACCCCAGCCGGGTACATCGCCAACAGCATCCAATGCGCGCAGGGCGCTCGCCGTATTGTAAATAGCCTGGTTGACGTGCGCTTTCACTCCCATCGTCATCCCCAGTTCTTGAGCATGGGGGGCGAGCTGGCGAATGGCGTCATGGGCTGCTTGTTCCGCTACCGGATCGTTGCTCTTGCCGCCATTGCCCGTATTGACGACCTCAACGCCAAGTTCGGCAGCGAAGCGTAGGACGGCAATAAAACGGGGGATATTGGCGGGATCAGTCAGATTCATGGCTGCTTCCATCGCCACTGCACGCAATCCCGCTTCTTCAAGCTGTTGCTTGATCCTGGCTGCGTCATCACGTCCAGGCGCGACATGTTGGCACATACCAGGAATGGCCGCTAGCTCGACCTCCTTAAAACCGCACCACGCAATACGCTCCAATGCGCCTTCTAAATCTTGCGCGGCAAACAGTACGGTGTTGCATCCGAGCCTCATTGCAATTCTTCCTTCCTTTTTTCAAAAAGAAAGGACAACAGATACAGGCGACTGAACTGTGCGTGATAACTTATGCGCAGTTCAGGGCTGTCTCTATTGCCCTTCTGATTGTAAGTTGGCCTGAAACAATGGTGTTCAGTTGAAACGTTCGAGAAGTCTGGATGATAACCCTACCTATCGTCACTGACAAGTATATTTCATCTAGTTTCGTGTTGTTTTGTTTATACGTAACATATTAGACACAGCTTTGTCAAGGCAAGTGATATCTAAATTTGAGCGGAGAAAAGGTTCTTGAAAAGAATGTCATGTATCTATTATCTATTTTTTATGCTATTGAACGATAATATCGTATGTATAGGGGGTTTCATTTGCTTACGAATGATTATTTTGTTGGAAAATAAGGAAAGGGATAGCAAAAAGGTCCTCCTGGGGAGAGGACCCTTTGTTGCTGGTGCCTACTGCTCCCGCTTGAGCAGGAAGAATGCTATCCCCGCCATCGCCAGTGAGATCACCGTCCCCATTGCGAACGTCATCTGCGGAGTGCTCCAGGGGGCGATGACTGCCTGAGCAAGAGGTCCGAGCATGACTGCCAGTGAGATGGCAGAGCCGCGCATCCCCATGATCTGCCCGCGATTCTCATCGCTGGTCGCTGCCAGGTAGATGCTGCCCATCGCAGGCTCAACCAATGCACTCCCCAATCCAGCGAGAGCCGCACCGACAAGCAAGAGCGGATAGCTCGGGGCGAGCAGCACAACCACAATCAGGGCACTGAAGAGCAGGCAGCCAATGACAATGAGTGGCTTCTTCGACAGCTTCTCCGTGAGACGCCCCAGCAGGAAGGGGAAGACTGCCAGGGCCATTCCATAGATGCTGAACACCATTCCATATTGAGCTACGCTGTAGTGCAACATCTTCTCGAAGAAGAAAGGGAACTGCGGGAACACGAACGGATAGGTAAAAATCATGCCGAAATCGATGGCCAGAAAGGGAAGCACGAGCACGATCACACTGGAGAAACGCCGCTCCTTGGGCTGCTGCCCCTTTGCGCCACGCTGTCCCTTGCGCTGGCGTGCCTGGTGGCGCACCTGCTCTGGCAGGGTCTCAGGGACCAGAAAGATCGTCAACAGAGTCGCTACCAGGGCGACCCCTGCCGTGAGCAGGAAGGGAGCGGTAAAGCCAAGCGCCTGATACAGATAGCCGCCGAGGCCCGGGCCAAGTGCAATCCCCACCGCCTGAGCCGTCGTCATCAGACCAATCCAGCGCCCTTGTTTCTCGCTTGGAACCGTATCGCCGATCATCGACATGGCGACCGGTCCCACCCCTGCCAGTAGTGCCCCCTCCACGAACCGAATAGGCACGAACAGCAGGGGCACGTTCACGAATGCCAGCAGCAGATTCGTCACAATATAGCCTGCCAGCGACACAAACAGGATCGTCTTGCGCCCAACCCGTCCCGACAAGGTGCCCATTGGGGTGCTGAAAAGAAACATGCCCAATCCAAACGCGCCCTCCATCAATGCCAGCGTTTCCACTCCAAGCCCCAACGCCTGCAATCTCTGGGGAAACACAGGAATAATTACTGAAAAGCCTGTCATCATCAACGTTACACAGCCGATCAAGAAACCTAAAGCAACCGTCACCGACTGCTCTTTCCTTCTGACTTGCGCTTTCGCTTTTGCAGAACCTGTTCCGTCAGAAAGAGCAATGGGAAAAACGTCCTCTAAAGGCCGGGTCACTTGTTCGTGCTCGAGAACCGCTGTCTTCATTGCGTCTGATCCTTTCACAAATAACTTGCATTTTGCAAGTGTTATCTACCTCTCTATTCTTTGCGGCAGGGACAAAACCGGAAACGAAAACAGGGGTTCACCCAGAACATCTCCAGGAAAGGAGATGGAGCCATTCAGAGGCGGGATGTGGATGGTGAACCATTGCTCGCGGCACCATCCGTGAGGGGCAGATGCCAAGGCGACGACGCTTTTCGTTCAACTCCAGATGCCCATCCTCCTCTACAGCAGCGCTCAAAAACATTGGGCGCTGTTCAAGAGTTTCTTACCCTCTCCCTGTTCTATCTGGAATTGTAACTCCTGTCTAGTGAGAAACGTAGAGAGTGTACAGTGGTGAAAATCCCGATTCTCCTTTTTGCAACGCGAGAAGAGAGACAGAAGAAGAGTAGTCGTTAACTTGCACAGCAAGGAGGCATTGACAGATGACACAACAACCTTCCACTCTCCGGAGCGTAAGCAGGCGCATGAGTGCCTGGCTCGCAGGTTTGCTGCTGACGCTCTGGATACTTCTCCTCTTTCACTCCATCGGGAATCCTTCCGCCTATTCACTCACAACGTGGGACCTCCTGCTTGCCCTTGTTCTCACCCTTGAACTGACCTTCTTTTCATCAATTGAGCGAATAATCCAATCGCACCTGCCAGGACCCCTGGCTCACAGGAAGTTCAGCACGTTGCTCACAGCGATCCTCTGGGGTTTCGTCTTTTTTGTTGCAAGCGCTCTCTCCCACTCTATCTCGGACCCTATCCTTCTTACCCTCAACGGGCCTTTCCTGTCCGCTTATCTCGGTATCACCTCTATTATCATAGTAATACTCGTGCTCGCAATACTTTGTTTGCGCTAACCGCTGGGGAGCGAACCGTTCACGGTTCTCCCCAGAAAGCCGCGATCACTCTCGCCACGGCAGTAGAGCACTATTCATAACTGTGGAAATCCCTGAAGGCTTATGCAAGGCTTCAGGAAACAGGAGAGATCATTTGACAAACGCTTTTACGAGCTTGCACGCGCTCTGGCCCAGGTTGCGAATGTGATAGTGGCCGACGCTTGCTGGAATGATCAGGCTCTCCGCAAAATGCAGTTCGACCGGCTCGTGTTGCTTAGTCACAATTTCGCATCGCTCCCCTTCGACGAGATTGAGCGCGTGAAACCTATCCTGTGTATCGTCGCTAATTTGATCGGTGAATTCGAGGCGGTGAATGGCGAAGAAGAGATGTTCGATATTGCCAATCGCGTATTCTCGCCATCCCTCACCCTGTCTCAGCAGCACTGGACGCGGACAGAGGTGTTGCCTGACCCAGTTCGTTCTGCGCCCTGCGTCGATGTTGGCGAATGCGTGGTTAAGATGCACATGGCGTAAATTGCCCGATAGATCCTTGCGCAGATAATCATAGATCTTGAAGGTATAGATGTAGGGCGTCGCGCTAATCTCCAGCACAAGGTTATTCGCTCCGCTGCAATGGACCGTGCCGCTTGGAATGAGGAAGAGATCGTGCGGCGCACTGCTCTCGCTATTAACGAACTCGTCTATCTCAAAAGGGATACCACGATCACGAGCAGCAAGCGCGGCCTCCTGAAAATGGGAAACGTTGGCATCCTCGCGTAACCCCAGAAATACCTTCGAGCCTGGTTCATTGGTGACGATATAGTACGTCTCGTCCTGCGTGAATGGCTCTCCAAACTCATTGCGGATATAATCGAGCCGTGGATGGACCTGGCAGGAGAGATTTGCCCCGCCCATCGTGTCAAGATAATCGAAGCGAATCGGAAAATAGCTTCCATAGCGAGCTGCGACTGGAACCCCTAGCACAGCATCCGTTTCAGCCCAGAGCAGGTAGTCGAAGGAGCACTCCAGGGAGCATTGACCATCGCCAAGCAGCACGCCATTTTCAGGAGCGATGAGTTCAAAAGACCAGGCGTAATTCGGCTGATCCGCAGGTAGCCCGAACTGTTCTTTCATCCATTGTCCGCCCCAGGGACCAGGAGCAAACCAGGGTTTGACGCGAAAGGGCTGCTGTGCAAGCGCACGCAGTGCGCGACGAAAATCATTGCCATTTGTGAAGCGCGGTTCTGTGCTTTCTGTGCCATCAACGAAGAGGTCGATGTGCGGCAGTTGCGCCCGTTTCACTTTATTGAGCATCGGCCAGTCCACGAAGTAGAAGCGTTTGTACATCTCACCAAAGCGCTGCGGCGCTGCCGCCCCCACGTTGAAGACGCGTTGTTGGGCAGCCAGGTGCTGGCAGCGGTCTTTTGGCACATCGATATAAACCTGCACGCCTTCCGTTGTCAGGCAAGACGCGCCAAAGCCGTAGACAATTATCAGGTCGACGTCGTGTTCCTGGAGCGTAGAGCGTAGCGCGGTACTATGCTCTTGCACCCAGAGATCTTCCAGGTGACCGTGAAAGAGTCGGCCAAAAACAGGATCTGAGGTGAGCGATGGTGCCAGAACGTCTTCAATAGCCTCCGTTGATTGAAAGCACTGTTCCGTTGAGAGCCAGCGAGTATGCGGGGTGAACTGGCTCAGTGCAGCGCGCAACTCAGGAATAAATCGGTTCCACTCCAGCCCGACAAAACCGTCGATAATGATGAGCCTGCTGTCGGCTTCGCGACAGGCGAGATCGTAGAGGGTTGCGGCGAGTGCGCTGTGACCGGCTTTGATCTCCAGCCAGGGAAAATGGTGCGTTGGATGTGTACGGTAGCTATTCGTTATTGATTCCTTCATCCAGGTGATATCCTTTTAAGCCTCAATCACATTATGCAACAAATGAATCAGGGAATTCTCCTGTTGTAGCTGCGCAATGCATTGCACAGCTACAACAGGAGGTATTTTGTTAAGTTGCATCTCATAGGAAAATATCCAGGCCGCGAGCGTAAGCCGCGACACCTGAGAGGGCCGCAGCCTCTCGCAGCTCAGAGGTTGTTATTCTTACGTTTACACCCGGAAGTGTCCAGGTATGCCTGTGTACATATGCCTGGACCTCCGGTAAAAATTGCTCGGCGGCGGCAGCCATGCCGCCGCCGAGCACAACAAGATCCGGGTCGTGCGCGTGTACAAGTGAGACCACGCCCGCGCCGAGGCGCTGAGTGAAACGCTGTACAATCTCCTGCGCCAGCACATCACCGGCAGTGGAGGCTGCGAAGATATGTTGAGGCAAGAGCGATGAGATGGGAATCTCACTCAGGATAGAATGCTGTCCACTCGCCAGTGCTTCCGTTACCTCGTGGATCAAGGCTCCTGTCCCGATTAGAGCTTCCAGGCAGCCGACGTTGCCGCATGTGCAGCGCGGACCATCTACTTGCACGGTAATATGGCCGCCAAGAATACCAGAGAGGCCGTGTGGGCCGCGTAAGATGCGACGTCCTAACGCGACGCCACAACCAACGCCTGTACCCAGTGTCAAACAGACCATATTCGTTGCCGTGCGGCCCGCGCCGTAGAGCAGTTCACCGAGCGTGTACATGCGGGCGTCGTTTTCGAGCCGGATCGGTACGCCAAACTCACGTGTCAACCGTTCGGCGATAGGCACGCCAACACTCGAAGCCAGCGCTTCGTTAACGCTCAGAATCACCCCGCGCTGCGGGTCGATGATCCCCTTGACACTCATCCCGACCGCAACAACCTCGCGCCTGGCAATGAGGCGCTTGCCGATCTGTACAATCTGCGAGAGCACATCAGAAGTTCCCTCTCTGCCAGCTAGTGCCTCAATCGTCAAGTTGGAGACGACGCTGCCCTGAACTATCCCGGCTTTGATACGCGTTCCGCCGATGTCAAAGGCCAGGACGGCAGGCAGGTGAGATTCCTCCTGCCTGCTGTCGATCCTCTTTTCCATCTCCTTCACTTTCTATCGGGACAACTTACACTACCTCTGCAACGATGGTCAGTAAGGTGCCAGGGGTAATTGATGCGGTGATCGTGCTTCCTTCAATGGGCAATGGCTGAAGCGGCTCACCAGTCAGATCAGCCAGCCACGCTTGAGAGAAGCGAGCTCCGGGAAGCACAAGCTTGAGAGCACCACCCTTGCCTGCGATCTCCTGGAGCCGCAACTGGATCGCCGGACCTCCCTGCTTGGCCTGCCGTAGCCCGACGAGCTGCACATGCGATGCTGCCTCGCCGTCCAGGTGGATCAGTGCATCGCTGGCTTTGTCCACTACTCGTGCATCCCACAGCGAATGCAAGGGATTGGCACACGACGCACCGAACTGATAGGCCCGCTCATGTGCGAAAGCGCCCGCGTAGCTGGTCAGGCTATATTTCAGGGTGATCTCTCCTCCCTGTTGATAGGGGAAGTTCGTATCCCACATATTGTTGAGCGCGTAGGAATAGACAGTCGAGGGTTCGAGGGCCTTCGTCGTCTGCTCAAATGGATTATAAGGGGTATAGATTGAGCCGATTTCGATCAGCGGCGTCTGAAGCGGACTCCACAGGACGGTCTGCGCGCCATCGGAAAGTGCGAGCCAGTGCTGGATGGCTTGCAGATAGTCGCAGGAACCCGGCACATGTGGGGTCTGCTGAGATGTGCTGCTACCCGTGATCTCATAGGTGGGCCGACCCAGGCCAGGGGCGAACGGGAAGGCAATGTATAGACCTTCTTTGTCGGGTGCCGCAATCTTCGAGAGGTGATAGATCCAGTCCACCCGTTTCTGCGTGTGGTAGAGCCTGACCGTGACGATGATCTGATTGTACCCCTCCAGGATCAGAGTAAACTCCAGTTCGGTGAACAGCGGCGTATCTCTGCGCCCGGTCCTCTTCGCCAGCGTGATGCGATGTCGACCACCGATGAACTGCGCCGCCGGACCAGTGACACGGCTGGAAAGATGGTTGAATTTAGGGGCTGTGGTGTAGCGGTCATAGATCAACTCACCGAACGAGAAAACCGCATCGGGGTTGATGCATTCATAGCCGGCCTCTTTGTCATAGAGGCTCGTGAGCGTTCCGCGCTGCGCGTCAAAGCTCAGTCGGTAATAGGCATTCTCCAGCACATCGGCATCAACAGGCGTTGCTGAGGATGAGGGAGCAGCGACCGGCTCAGGTTGGAGCAGATAACTTTTGAAGCCGTGCGCGGGAACGTGCGAGGCCACGAAACCGAAGGTTTTGCCGCGTGGACGTGCCCCGGTGTCGGATGCCTCGTGCCACTGGTCGGTGCCTTCGCCAAGATCAACCTGAAGATCAACGCCTCCGAAGCGATGCCAGACGCGTGTAAAGGGTACGCTTTCGCCGGTGATACTATCGACGAGCCGAAATGGTTCTGGAATGCCTGCTGCCGCTGGCAGCCAGACCTCTACAAAACTTGTTTGCTCAAACGAGGTAGGATTGAAGCAGAGGATCGAGCCAGCACCACTCTGTGCATCGTGATCGCCTAGCAGCGAATCGGCGAGGTGATGCAGGCCGGAGTGCAGCAAATAACGGCTGCTATAATAGGCATCAAGTGCCATGTTTGATTTGATACGCCACTGAATGTCGCCGGAGGTATTTGATTCCAGTGTATTGTCCCACGGGTTGGCTGCACCCCACGTATGCTCATCGAAGAGTGCCATCTGTTGGAACGTGTGCTCCGCCTGCTGCGTGGGATAGTCCTCCCAGTTGCTGGTGTGCAGGCTCGCCAGCGTATGCATGCTTTCCGCTGCCTTCAACTGATAATGCGCCTGGCGATTCATACCATTTTCGCGCGTAGCCGACCCGATGCCATCGGCCCACCAGTCGGTCCAGTCGCCCGTAAAGAGTGGAATACGCTCATTAGCCTCATCCCGAACGGCGTTAAAAAACTCTTGCTGTGTCGCGATAGAGATATGCGGATAGGTCCAGCGCTGGTTCCACTCATGCACAACCTGCGCGGGGCGTATATTCGGGCAGGCATTATCCCAGAACGAACCCTGCACGCGCAAATGCACCGAGCAGAAAGGATACTCTTCCGAAGTGAGTTGCGCCAGGCGCTCAGGGAGAGCCTTTTCAACCGCCTCAACCTTATCAAGAAAACCCAGAAAGCCTCCCTCCATATAGACCCCGTGGGGCGTATCGGTATACCAGACCAGTACAGGCTCGTCGGTCCCTGCCTGTCCATATTGCGTTTGCCAGTAGAAGAGGCGTGTATCTGGTTTCTGCCCGGTGCGCGCTGGAAGCGAGCGCCCGGCATAGTTATGCGCCACTGAAAGCGTGCGGATATCCAGGCGTTGCAAGCATTTTAAATAGCCTTCCGTCAGGCCCGGCACATCGGTCTGAATGGCCGTCTTCACTGGTATATGCCAGCGATTGCGCAGCGTGCCGACCACCTCGAAGGTGCGGGCCAGTTCGTCAATCTCGAAGGCTTCTGAGTGCAGACTGGCCCAACCAGCACAGACCTCCACCTGCCCACGTTGGATCGCCTCAACCATACGGGCAACCGTGCGGCGCGGCCTGCTCTCGATCCATTTCAGCAGAGGGAGAGTCGTTTCAACGGTCCATTTGAACGGCGTCTCCCAGGAGGATGTGCGTTCGCATAATGCCAACACTTGATCCAGATAATCCAGGTGGTTCATGATGATCGTGGGCTGCGGATCGGTATAGCCGATATCCAGATGGGAATGATGGACCAGGTACAATTCCCAGTGTCGCTCAGGACGGACTATGACGTGAGTCGTGTGTTGCTCGCCCTTTGCACGCAGAGTCACCTGAAAAGGCGTTTCGTTCGTCACCTCTGGCACCAGTACATCAAGCATGTGCTGGCCGTGTTCAAAGTGCCCTGGCTCAAGTGCGCTGCGGTATGATGGTCCCGCGACTTCAAGCGTGGCCTGCTCAAGCGGAGCCTGGCACACCAGAGTCACGCGTACCACCTGGCAAAGCTGACCGTGCTCACGGCGGAAAAAGATCGTAGGTTCAGCCGTGAACGTCGTCACAATCGACATCGAGAATCTCCTTCCAATGAGTGAAATATTTATGCATATCAGGTTTTTTGGATGGTTTAGCTAGCGCGGCCTGGCAACAAGTGTCAGACCCTCCATGAAGTAGCGCTGTAGCCCCAGGAAGATAACCAGCGTGGGCAGTGAAGCGACCAGCGCCCCCGCCAGGATTATCGTAAAGCTCGTTCCGGCATAGACGCCCATCAGACTGCTCAGGCTCGCCATCACCGGCCGCACCTCTGGCGAATTGCTCAGCACCAGGCCAAAGAGCAGATCGTTCCAGATCCAGGTGAATTGGAAGAGGAAGAGCACCAGGAGCGCAGAAACCGACAACGGCAGGTAGAGCTGGCAGAAGATTCGGAACTCGCTGCTACCATCAACACGTGCTGCCTGCGCGATTTCGTCTGGCACAGTGCTGAAAAAGCTGCGCAAGACGAGCGTACAGAAAGGAATACAGACTGCAACGTAGAAAATAAGCATTCCAATCTGGCTATCATAGAGGCCTAGATTAGAATACATCTGATAGAGTGGCACAATATAGATCTGGTAGGGAAAGAGTGTGCCGCTAAAGATCACCAGGAACCAAAGAAATGCCCCTTTGATTTTCAGCACCACCAGCCCATAGCTGGCGATGGCAGCAATCAGCACAGCAATCGCCGCGCCAACCACGCCATAGATCAAGCTATTCATAAACCCCTGACCCAGACTGGCATTATTCCACGCTGTTATCATATTCTCAATCAGATTAAATCTGTGGGGCAGAGACCAGAACGGATTGCTGAAAAAATCCGGTGTATCTTTACTTGCGGTCGTAATCGTGGCCCATATCGGCACGAACCACAACACGGCGAAGATAATCGCCAGCAGATAAACAATAATGCGGCCCACAGGGACGGTGAATGCTCGACGCCGCGGAATATTACGTATGCTCATCAGCTACTCACTTCCTACACTCTGACGCAGATAGAAGACCGACGCACCCAGCACAATGATCGTCAGCACAACTGCAATCGCCGAGCCATAGCCCATGCGATACAACAAGAACGACTGGTTATACATCCAGACCGCCAGCGTCGAGGACGAGCCATACGGTCCTCCCTGTGTCATCACCCAGATCAGGTTAAATGCCTGCAAACTATTCACCAGCGTCATCGCAATAATTACCGTCGTGACCGGGCGCAACAAGGGGAAAGTGATATAGCGAAAGAGGCGGAAGCCCCCGGCACCATCGAGACGCGCGGCTTCGATGGCCGAACGGTCCAGGCCGTTCAGGCCAACCAGGAACAGGAGCATATTGGTACCCATCCCCTGCCAGGTTGCAGCAACGATCATAGCGTAAGTATTGAGTGGTGGCGTGGTCAGCCAGCGAATGCTCGCCAGGCCGTTCAAGCCCAGAGCCGCGAACAGCGCCGAAAAGCCATTATTCGAGAGCAGAAAGGTCCACATCACGCCAATAGAGGTCAGCCCAACAGCATAGGGGAGATAGAAGATATTCTTGAAAATGATTTGCCCGCGCAGATCTTGCAGAAGAATAGCGGCAGCCAATGCCAGCCCCACGGGCAAAATCACCATGCCGATAACCCAGATGAGCGTATTGAGCAGACTGACCTTGAAGGCCGGATCCTGTGTCATATGGATATAGTTCGCCACACCGACAAATTGCGGCTCTGTCAATCCTCCCCAGTTGGTAAAGCTCATGATAACAGTGAAAATCACCGAATACCAGAACATTCCCACTACAAGGATGACGGCTGGCAACACAAAGATAAAGGGCAGAATGCGCTGCCGCCAGATCTGCCAACGAGACCGACCCGGTCGGTGTACGACGGGACGCGCAGGCGTAGTCGCCTCCATTTTCGTCGATTGTGCCATAACCTTCTCTGCTTTCCGCTATGAGTCATCTCGAATTTTTGAACAAGCTTTCAACTCAAACGAGCGAACGGACAACATAGAGGTTCGGATGACTCATAAAAATATGCTATTTCTGGCTGGACCAATACTGGTCCGCGATAGATTGGCAGTTTTGCAGCACTTGCATATAAGTTTCGGGATGCAGCAGCGCTTGAATAAGCGCTTCCGATGCCGACACCGCAATTTGCGGCGGGGTTGCTTCCCAATAGCGATTGTGCAGGGTTGGCTTCTGGTCTTTGATCAGTGTGGCAACGTGCGTGTTGACATCGTTGCCCGGCGGGACCGAGGATTCGCCGCTCACAAAATTGGTGAGTTCTACCCATTTTTTCTGAACATCATTGCGCATATAGGTCTCAAGCACCTGAAGCGCCTGCTGCTTGCTGGCAGAATGCTCTGAAACGACGATAGGGCCAGCCTCAAAAATAAGCTGTGGTTGCAGTCCAGATGTAATGGCTGGCATGATGAAGGCGTCAAAATCGGTGCCTGGCTTCATTCCAGCCTGGATGACCGTTGGCTCCCACCATTGACCTACCAGTTGCATTGCTTGCTTGCCCTGCACAAAATCCGTCGGCGGATCATTCGCGTTTAGTGTCTTCAAATAGCCCTTCGTGTGCATATCCTTCAACAACTGCATAGCTTTGACAACGCCGGGATCAGTATACTTTGCCTTGCCCAGCATCAGATTCTCATAGAGATCGGGATCAGTATTGATGAGGATGTTCTCGAACCAGATGAAGCCCGTCCACGAGGGTGCGGCCCATTCACCAATGGGGGTGACGCCGTGGCCTTTGAGCGTGTCGCAGATCGTGATGAAGTCCTGCCAGGCGGTCGGAGCCTGTAGCCCATATTGACTGAACACCTTTTTGTTGTAGAAGATGACCCAGTACGCAACATTGAACGGCACCGCATAATACTTCCCGTTCACCTGGAACGCCTTTTGAATATCTTCGCCCAAACCAACATCCTTGATCCATTTCTGGACCTGCGGTGTCAGATCGGCAACAGAACCAGCCCGGACGAGGTCTTGAAGCTGAAAGCCCGACCACCAGGTGAAGAGGGGAGGCGCTTTAGGGGTGTTGGCTGCGGAACGGATCACGCCTTGATAAATAGAGGTATCCTGATAGGGCTGCGATTGAATACCGTATTTGTACTTGTCGAACATGAACTTCCCAAGATCATTGATCTGCGCGGCCGAACTGGGCTTATCATTCGCCAGCGAGAGCTTTACCGGTCCCGATTGCGAAGCTGAATTTGTCCCGCCGCAGCTAGCGAGTACAACGAGTCCGCCTAGCCCGCCCAATGCACTTTGAAGAAATTCGCGCCTTTGCATCGCTGTTCTCCTTCCATTCCCAAATTAGCATGGGATTGGTTATATAGCGTCACTGCCATAAAATACATGTCGTTATGATGATATTGCTATGTCGTTATAATGATATGGTAGCTGATAAACTTGGATAAGTCAAGCTTTGACCAGCGCTATCCAAAGAATCAGCCCTACGAGCGCTGTGAGAAGAATGGGGAGTAGACAATCTTGAACCTTGACGGAAAAGCCATGCCGGATTATCATATCGTTATGATAACATATCGAAATGGTTATGATGATTTTGAAGAAGGGCGCGAACGATGGAATCCATGATTTCACGGGCCAGAGGCGGTGGTTCACAGTCTTCCCCGGTACCGAAATATTTTCAACTGAGAGAGACCCTGCTTGAGCGGATCAATGCTGGCCGGTGGCCTGCTGGGACGGCGATCCCCACAGAGCCGGAATTGTGCAAAGAATTCGGTGTTAGCCGAATAACTGTGAGGCGTGCGATCAGTGATCTAGTGCATGAGGGAAAATTATATACGATTCAAGGCAAGGGAACATTTATAGCGCGACCCAAGCTTGACGAGCGCTTCGTCCAGCGCGCCTTCGGTTTTTATGAGGACATGGAGCTTCAAGGTCAGCAGCTCACCACGCAGATCCTCTTACAAGAAGTGCTTCCCGCACCTGAAGTTGCTGCGACCCATCTGGAGATCCCTGTTGGTTCCCTGGTACATATCCTGATCCGCCTGCGTTCTGTGCAAGATGAGAAGATTCTGGTTTCAACAACCTATATTCCAGAAGCACTCTGTCCTGACCTGGTAAACGATGAACTCTCATCGGTCTCTCTCTATCGCTGGCTCCAGACGCGCTATGGCCTCACGGTTGCGCGCGCTGAGAGAAATCTTGAGGCGGTATCGGCGCGCGAGCGAGAGGCACGCCTCCTCGACATCCCGCTCCATAGTCCGCTATTGCGCCTGGAAAGCGTCGTCTATTTGCCCAATGGCAAGCCGCTCGAATACTCCAACACACTCCATCGTGGAGACCGGACGCGTGTGCACATCAGTTTTGTGCCCTCCGAAGATGGGCAGCTCCAGCCCACGTCCAGCCATCTGACCGACAAACAGGCCGAATAGTTCGGTGGAAAGTAAGGCAGTATCAATGGAAGGTCGCCCCGCTCCAACGCACTCTTCTCTGGACATCTTTCCCGCTCAGTCTCTGCGACACTGCTCGCCAGAGATGGTTTGGAGCATGGAGTCCTGCCTGCAACGTTGTTCCTCTTCAGCCCGCTGTAGACAGCTATCTTCGGTTTTACAACGCAGAGCGGCTGCATCAGGCACTGGACTATCGCACCCCGGCAGAGGTCTGTTGGGCCGGGAAACGTTCTACGTAAATGTCTCGTTTTTCGTTTTTATAGAGCGTAGAGACTATCCCAAGACTTTTTGCAAGCCCACGTCAAGCATGTGTTTGAGAGATGGATTGTCAATCACCGCACTCTGATGAGAGAAGCCCGAGAACGCTGCGGGTCCGCAGGCAATCGGCACGAAGCAGTCCGCTGCGCCACTCCTAAGAAAGGAAGTTTGATATGGGTTTAGATCGAGAGTACCAGGCCCTACCCGAGCCCTGCCAATTATTGGAGCAAGCCAAAGTAGACCATGAACTGGGCGAGTACTTAACACTTACGAGCTTCAATCTTAGTTCTCGTCAAGAAAGAAGGTCTCCGAGAAATTCTCCTACATTGGAGATGTTCCAAAAGATGGTTCAAGATTTGCAATGGAAGCATCCAGGTATTGAAAAGAGGTATTACGATGTTCAGCGTAGGCAGGATAGCCTTCTCTATCTGCTCTCCGGAGATCGCCGAAATGCGCGTGTTGGTATGGGCAGCGCGAATGACATAGGGAGCGAGATCATCAATGGAGCTTCGGCTCTTCCTTCGCACATACGCAGTGGCCAGGGATTTCCTCTGCGCTATTCGTCTGCCAAAGAGGTTCAGGAGATGGCAAGCTATCTCGAAAGCAGAACGATAGATGATTTGCGCAAGGTCTTTGACCCTGTACATATGGAAGAGCAAGGCGTCTACAAGTTCTTTGCAGACTGGGCTGAACAGGAATGGGAGTTTCTCTGCCAAGCTTTCGAGGGCTTAAAGGCCTTCTATATCGAGGTAGCTGCATATCAAGAAGGAATTCTTGTGAACACGTATTAGTGGCAGGGCTCTTCACTAGAGTAGTGTTCCAGTGTTCATAAAGATCGAGTACATAGTTTGTCATAGATCAACTCTTATGAATAGAGTGCTCTAGGATATCGAAATTGACCTCTTGACGCTTCAAGAGTCACATCATCTTGAGCTTTTTTGATTGCGCAAGAAGCCAACCGATCACGCCTGGTATTTCATGGCGGCTGGGACGTGGCGTGCTCACTTTCTCCTCTCGCATGATTCTGTGGTGCTCCCTCAAACTCTGGGCACAGGAAATATCTGGTAAAATTACCAGATAAGCTAAAAGCTATTTCCTTGTTTATTCCCAAAATGTTAGGAGGAGCGCGGACAGGACCGACAGTGGAAGATTTTGTTGAGGCAATGCGCGGGCGCTGAGGGGTCGAGGCACCAGCAGCCAGATGATTCCCGTCGCTGGTGCCTCAACTCCTGGTTCAGGTTGTGTTTTCACTATGCATCCGCTGCTGCTTTTACTTCGGCGATTGAAGTCCTCCGCTGCTCACTTAATTCAGCTATCGCATCAGCAAGGTGAACATCCTGGATGGCATAAGCTCCAGTTGCGACACGTAATTGATGTGCTCTGGTGAGAACATCGGTTGTTGTATACCCTCCGGTGGCAAAAACTTATAGGTTGCCATTTCGAGCAACTGACCATTCGGATCGCGAAAGTAAATCGAGTTCATGAAGCCCCGATCAATCTCTCCCGTATTCCAGATGCCGCGTGCATTCAGCCGTTGCGCTACCTGAGTATAGGTTGCCTGAGAGACGCTGAAGGCGAGATGGTGCAGATTGCCAATGCCCTCTGGATTAGGTGTCGAATCATTCGTGCGATCTGGTCGGACGAAGAAGGTGATCAGGCGTCCATCACCGCTATCGAAGTAGAGATGTGTCTCTCCTGGCACATCCAGATTGGGTTGTTCCATGATTAGCGGCATGCCAAGTACTTCCTGGTAGAAGTCGATGGTTGCCTGGCGATGCGAGCCGACGAACGTGATGTGATGGATACCCTGGGCCTGAATCTTCGCTGGAGATATATTGGACATGATTGTCTCTCCCAAAACAGAGAAGCGATTTATATCCTGAAGAACAGGTGTCGAACCTGATCAATCACCTGGGGATCTCCTGTTGCTTCCCCTCCAGGGAAACGCTGAAACACTGTGAGTACGAAATCGGATGGATTGGTAAAATGGAAAATAGCCTGTGTCCCTTCAAGCGTGTCGGCTGATTCGTAGGAGAACGCGCTATCTTTGATTGTGACGCGCCACTGACCACCCCATTCGCCATCGATACTGATACCTAGTGTGGCTTCTACACCTTTCGCTGATTCTTCGTCAACGGTATACTGCATGAGGATGAACATGTAGGGAACAAGTACGCCTGCAGTACGTTCTGCGAGCCTGGCATTTTTTTTGTCAAGACCCCAGAGCATATCCCAGGTGTGGACTCCATAATCCATGATATGAAAGGCAGGATAGAAGAAGGTTGGGAGTGGACCCATATATGGGTGGGTGACCAGAAAGCTGCTCCACTCTTGAGGGGTGAGCGCGTCAAAAATCGCCAGCATCTTATCCGAGTCGGCTTTGAGACGTGCAATGGCATCGTCACGAGATAGGGTGCGGAAGGCTTGAGCATTTTCATTGAGTTTTTCGCTCATAATCTGCAGACCAAGCGCACTGGCCGGCTCTCCTCTACCTGCCATGTCCCAGCGGGACAGGTAGCCCTCGGTCACATCGATCATATGACCGACGATATCGCGTACCTCCCATTCGGTGCAACGCGTTTGGACATTCCAGTTTTGCGGGTCATCGATGACAGTGAAGAATTGGACGCGTTCGGCACGCACAACATCCAGTACGGTCTCTTTGCCACTGTAATCCATCGGGTTGACTGACATTGTCGTCCTCCATTCTTGGGTTATCTATTTCCGTAACTTGATCACAGTATATGTATTGTGCGTCATTGAAACGTCACCGCACGCGTCAATCGTGTATCGACCGAAGTGGATATCTCTGGTTGCTTTGTGGAACTTGACAATGCAGTCTTTCTTCAGTACATTTAAAACTGTGAACGATAGGTTCGATATACTGAACGCCTGGTTTTGATGGGGAAGCCTTATGCAAGACGCTTCGCTTCAGTTGATGATTCACCTTTTGGGTCCGCCTGAGATGCAGATCGCAGGTAGCCCCTTCATCGTTCATCATTTTAAGCCAAGAGCGCTGCTTTTCTATTTAGCGGCGACCGGGCGACCCCATAACCGCGATCACCTTGCCTCTCTGTTGTGGAGCGAAACCACGGATAGCAACGCGCGCCACTCCCTCCGTTCCAGCATCTATCATCTTCGCCAGGCTTTTAATACTCGAGGTATTGGGGATGTACTGACTGGAGAAGGAGATGTCATATCGCTCAAACCTCCTCCCCAGATGTGTGATGTTGTGCTTTTCCGTCAGCTGCTCACTGAGGGCAGCGAGAGCGCCTTGAGCAGAGCCATCACACTCTATAAAGGGCCGTTGCTTCAGGGCTTTACTCTGGCAGAGGCTCCGTGCTTTGAGGAGTGGAGGCGAGATGAAGCTATCTTGCTCGATCAATCATACCTGATGGCCCTCCGTCGTTTAGCATCGTGGGCCGAGGCGCGTAAAGCATGGGATGAAGCGATTGGGTATGTGCAGCGTATCGTTCAGGTAGATCGGTTTTCAGAGGATGAGCAACGGAGGCTGATCAATCTGTATATCCGCACCAGGGCAATCGGCATGGCCTTGCTTCAGTACCGCCAGTTTGAAACCGAACTAAGCAGGGAACTGGGCCTGGTTCCCTCTGCTGAAATGCAAACGCTCCTCAATGAAATCCTTATGATTCAGCGTAACGCAAGCATCAGTGGCTCTGCTCCACCACGTGTACCGACAGGTTCGCAGACCTCGCCTTTCGTTGGTCGAGAGGGTCTTGTCAAGCAATTGCTGGATATGAGTCAGAAACCACTTGCTGATAAAGGCGTGACCCTTCTTATTCAGGGCGAAGATGGCTCAGGCAAAAGCCGTCTGGTGAGTGAATATATTGAGATGCTGACTCATGCATCACCTTCCTGGGTCATTTTGCAAGGCACCTGTTCACCATTCGATGATCTTCTCTCGTATGGCCCATTTATAGAAGCATTTCAATGTACATCTCTCGGCGATCTCAGTGATTTGCTAGCAGAATCTCATGAAAAGGATGCAGATGCACAGGGACATTTCCAGTGGCGGGTTTTACAAGCGCTGCATATGCTTTCGTGCAATGTACCGCTCCTGCTTGCGCTAGATGATCTACAGTGGGCTAATAGTTCTACACTCCGCCTTTTCGGCTTTCTCGCTACGCGCATCCGTCACCTTCCTATCATGCTGCTTGGTTGTGTACATGATGCATCTGCCATTCCAGCGTTAGATCGTCTCGTTATGCTGGGACGTAGACGTGGTGATGTTCATGTGGCATCTTTGTCACCACTCTCATTAGAAGCTGTTGTTGATCTGTTGCATGCCTCTGCTGTCGGAGTCTCTTCGGCAGCTCTACTTGCTCAGTGGCTCCATGCTCGCTCGGGTGGCAGCCCCTTTATTTTGCTGGAAATACTCACACAATTGCGCACCGATGGTATCCTTACACTGGTAGGAGAACACTGGAGCCTGGATATGGGGCGCTGGCTTCGTTGGCGTGCTGCCCGCCCTTTACCTGACACAACACATGATTTGCTTTCCTGGCGTCTCGCTCTTCTTTCATCACATGCTCGCACGTTGCTCGAAGTGCTGGCTGTTGCCGAGCTTGCCCTTCCTTTCGCCTTGCTCTACGAATTTCCGAATGTCCAAGGCGATCAATTGTTGCCGGAATTGGATGATCTGGTTCACAGAGGACTGGTGATTGAGAGTGAAAGTGATCGCTTTACGCTTGCTTATCGTCTTCTGCGCGAGACGCTTGTATATCAACTGAGCGATGTCCGCCACCGAATTCTGCATTGTCAACTTGTGCAAATTATTGAAGGCTGTCCAATCTGGCGTGCGAATATTCCGCTACGTCAGATGGCTCGTCACGCGGTTGCCGGTGAAGATGCAGAACGTGCGCGGCGTTATGGTTTGCGCTTCCTCGATGAATTATCGCTGGAAGATGCCAACACTGAGACAGTTGCCTTTCTGCATCATCTCTATGACCTTGTTCTAGCAACGGCCCTCCCTAACGAGATACTTCATCTCACGCATGCATTGGGTACGTTTCATCAAGTACTAGGTCAGCTTGATGAAGCTGCTCACTGGCATCGTCAGAATCTCGAACTGGCCCAGCGCATCGGCGACCTTGTGGCCCAGATCACAGCGTACTTTGAACTTGCCGAACTGGGGCTTGTCACCAATGATTACTCTGAAGCGATAACAGTTGCCAGGGCAGGTCTTGTGCTTTGTGAGCAAGCAGTAAAAGTATTGCCGGTCGCACTTGTAGCACGGGGACACCGCATGCTTGGTGCGGCACTGGCAATGGAGGGGAGTGACTTGCTTGTTGCTGAGAGTCATCTGCAACAAGCGCTAGCAATGTATGAACATCAGGAAATTGGTAAAACAGTGCTATCTTTGGGAACCATCTGCTCAGCACCAGGGAACAAACGAGCTGAAGCGTTTCACCAGCAGGAGCCACGCCACGGGAGTCGCCGAGATGCCTACCAGAGTGATCTATGCGCAACGCTTTTTGAGCTGGGGAATGTTGCGGCACAACGTGGCGAACTGCACCGCGCTCTGGAATGTTACCAGGAATCTGCAGGGGCCGCAGCCTCCGCTCATAGCTATTACTTCCTTGCCCTGGCCCACAATAATTTTGCCTATCATAGCCTCCTTCTGGGTCAGTCTGAAACCGCTCAGTGCTCAGTGGAGCAAGCTAACACAATAGCTGAAGCTCATGATCTGCTTGGCGTGTTTTTACATTCCTTCAGCACGCAAGGTGAAATTCATCTTTATCTCGGCAATTGGACAGAAGCAACGGATGCCTTTCAACAAGGGCTGATGCTGGCTGAAGAGCTAGGCAATATCGAGCGGCAAGCAGGCTATCAGGCAGGTTTGGCACTGGTCGCACGCGGTCAAAATGATCTCGTCAAGGCCAGGACTCAGTTGGAAGCAGCGCTTGCTTTGCTGATCGATCAAGGGTATTGGCATTTACGAACGCGCATTCAACTCTGGTTGACTGAGACGCTGCTGGTGTGTGGATCTATCGATGAAGCGCAATCTTATCTGGATGCAGCGTTGCATACGGCACAGAGGCATGGTCGTTTGCTCCAATTACTCCAAAGCCAGCGCCTCTCTGCACACCTCCTGGCACTGCAAGGGGATAGTCAGGCTGCCAATGTGCTCTTTGCCGAAACATTGGAGCAGGCTTCCAGTTCTGGTTTTGACCTCGAAATAGCCCGCACGCAAGCAGCCTGGGGAGAGACAATACTACTCGATGCCCCGACCGCCCAGGCGTTGCTTCACGAGGCTTGCAACGTTTTCGCCGCTCATGGAGCGCGAGCGGAACTAAAAGCAATCACGGCACTGCTGCATGCGTAGACGTGTCTCGGTTCACTCTTGGGGCAGATACGCCCCCTGACCGGGATTTTGCTGAGGTAATGCACCTTCCTGTACTGACTACATGGTCCATCCGTTCCAAAAACAGCTCTCAAATCGCCTGTTTTTTGGAACGGATGGACCATGTAGTCAGTACAGGAGGTCAGAGGGGGCGTTGCCAGCCGATCGCAGGCGCGATGTGCTCGACGATTGTGGTAAGCAGGTGAATGTTGTAGTTCACACCCAGGGTGTTTGGGACCGTGAGCAGCAAGGTGTCGGCCTCGCAGACAGCGACGTCCCTGGCCAACTGCTCCGCTATGACGTCCGGTTCGCCAGCATAAGTCTTGCCAAACCGCGACTGCGGGTTGCCGATATCTGGTAAGATGCCGACCTGGTCCGTGGAGAGGCGCTCATTCCCGAACAGCGCCTCGTCGAGATCGTTGACGATGGGGAGCACGCTACGGCTGACGGAGACGCGGGGTTCGTGCTGCCAGCCCGCGTCTTTCCACGCCTGGCGGAAAATGGCGATCTGCTCGGCCTGGAGCTCGTCGAAAGGGACACCAGTGTCCTCGGTGAGCAGAGTCGAGCTCATCAGGTTCATACCCTGTTCTCCCGCCCAACGGGCGGTCGCGCGGGTGCCCGAACCCCACCAGATGCGCTCGCTCAGTCCAGGAGACTGTGGCTGGATTGGCAACGACAGCGACCGCCCGCCGGTCATTCGTGGATCCGACTTGGCGATGCCGGTGCCGGCAATGGCCCGGCGAAAGCGCTCTGTGTGACGGCGGGCCATATCGGCCGGCGTCTCGCCAGCGGCGGGGACGTGGCCGAACAGCTCAGGCCCGTTGAGGGCGTGTTCAGGTGAGCCGCGACTGATGCCGAGTTGTAGCCGTCCACCAGCGATGAGGTCGGTCTGCGCAGCTTCCTCGGCCATGTAGAGAGGATTCTCGTAGCGCATGTCGATGACGGCAGTACCCATTTCGATACGTTGCGTGCGTGCGGCGATCGCGGCGAGGACGGGGAATGGCGAGGTCTGCTGGCGGGCGAAGTGGTGGACACGCAGGTAAGCTCCGTCCAGGCCGATCTCCTCAGCTGCTACAGCGAGCTCAATGGTCTGGAGAATGGCATCGCGAGCAGTGGGGACCGCCGAGCCGCGCCCGGACTGGTAGTGGCCGAAGGTGAGAAATCCTATGCGTTTCATATCTGATCGATGCTCAACTTTCTGTAGTGAATCAGTGATGAGGGGCTCGGGTCGTTTTTATCGCGTATCAGCTCTTTCTCACAAAACAGCTTCAATATCTTCTAGCAAGAGATGTGTGATACCTTCTTGATAGGCTTTTCGGCGTTCTTGCCGCATCGTCGCGACCAGTGTCTGCCCCACTGGTCGCAGATGAGCGAGTCCGTCAAGCTCGTTTGCTTCCAGTAATATAGCACAGAAAGCAGGAAATTACCTCTGCCTCGCTGCGGGAGAGTTGCTGCAAAGGCGTGGGCTGGCAATGATTTATCCCCTGGAAGCATCGATTCCATGCTCCAATAGAGCGAGACCAGCCATAACCATAGCTGAGAGACCGGCATGGATCTCCTCGGAAGATTCGCCTTTCAATCGTCGCTTCTGGTATTCCGCAAAGATCCTCGCGTACAGGGTCAGGATCATTTGCGCAACGAGGAGGGGTACGATATCATCTAATTGCGTACCCATATCTTCCGCAAAAGCATGGGCTAGATCCTCTTCAATAGACTCAGTCATTTGTCGGCCCCGAGCTTGCAGGGTAGGGCTTTCCCGAATCACCCGGAAGACCTGCTGCCGCGTAGGATCCTGCTCTGGAGGCGGCATCGCTTTCATATGTTCGAGACTGCCGAGCAGCAAATGACGCAAAAAGGTGAGCAATGGTTCTCCTTTCTCGCGCTGACGAACGATTCCGGCCAGGGAAGTCTCCATAGGTTGATTGAGTCCAAAAAAGAGGTCCTCTTTAGTCGGAAAATAATTATAGACGGTATTTACCGACACATCAGCCGCCTCAGCCACTTCCGTCACTGTCACCTGCTCAAAGCCACGCTCAATAAAGAGCTCCATCGCTACTCTGGCAATCTTCTCTCGCGTTTGCTGCTTTTTTCGTTCACGTCGTCCTGGTGTCTGTGTCATAGGCGCATTGTAGCTCTTTTTGCAATGGACTGCAAGATTGGGGTTGACTTCCTTTCTGCACTCCGTTTATAATTGCAGTAACTTAAATTTTTAAGTTACTGCAATTATAAACGGAGTGCAGAAAGGAAAAACAATAATGGCAGATGTCTCTGTTCCGGTTTTGATTGTTGGTGCCGGACCAACTGGCCTCTCGACCGCGCTCTTTCTGGCGCAGCAGCAGGTTCCGTATATACTCATTGAGCGACATCCAGGTACAGCGATTCATCCCCGTCCGGTTGGCCTGGGAGCGCGGACGATGGAGGTATTGCGTACGCTGGGGCTTGAAGAGAGCGTCAGGAAGGCCGCCGAGCCGCTCAGCAGGAGCAGAGGTGAGATCTTTGTCGAGACTCTTGCCTCTGCCGACATGGCCCAGGTCAAACGTCTGAACCTGGATGGGAAAGATATTGAGACGTTCGACCAGATGAAAGAAGCAGAGCAGGCTATCAGTCCAACCACAGGCTGTCTGTGTAATCAGGCCGCTCTGGAGCCCGTGTTGTTTGAGGCGGTGCGGGAACGAGGTGGAGATCTGCGCCTTCAGACCGAATTACTGTCTTTTGAGCAAGATGAGACGGGCGTGACGGCTCTCGTTGTGGATCGCAAGACGGGAATGCAGCAGCGTATTCGTGCCGACTACCTGGTTGCCGCGGATGGGGCTAATAGCCTTGCACTGCGCACTCTTGCCATCCCCGCGAAGAGCTTTACGTTGTCAAGGATGCAAACTCTCGCAATCGATTTTCGTGCGGACCTGAGCGAACTGGTACGAAGCTACGAGTTTATACTCTGTACGATAGAGGCTCCTGAAGCTCCGGGCCTGCTCATGGCAATCAATAATAGTGATCGCTGGCTTTTTCAGATGCCCGGGTATCTCGAAAATGGAGAGTTGAAGGCCTCATCTGTCGAACGCTGCCAGGAGCTGGTTCGCAAGGCTATCGGGATACCTGACCTCGCGGTAGAAATCATGGGTATTCTCCCCTGGGAGCCGCAGGAGAGGCTGGCTGAGCGCTACCAGGTTGGGCGAGTTTTCCTGGCTGGCGACGCGGCACATATTATCCTGCCCACTGGCGGTGTGGGTGCGAATCTAGGCATCCAGGATGGACAGAATCTTGCCTGGAAGCTGGCCGCCGTTCTCCAGGGTTACGCTGATTCCACCTTGCTCTCGACCTACGAGACGGAAAGGCGTCACGTAGCTGGCTTTGCCGCCGAGCAGGAAGAGATCACCGACCGAGAAAAAACAACGGACAACGAGCTACAGGCCCGCTTCGGTTTCTATGCCTCGTCAGCAGTGCTCTCAGGTGAAGAAGGAAGCACACCGGACTACACAGAGCTGAGAGGGCAGCCCGGCTCACGTGTGCCTCACGTGTGGGTGGAGTATCAGGGCCGACGCATCTCAACTCTTGATATTACTGGTCATCATTTCGTTCTGCTGACAGGCCTAGATAGAGAAGGCTGGCACAAGGCGGCGAAGGAATGCGCTGCCCACTCTGGCATTGAACTGGCTGCCTATAGTATAGGCCCTGAAGGAGAGCTCGTAGCAAGCGAGGAGAGCTGGCAACAGGCGACCGGCTTGCCCGAGCATGGGATGCTCCTGGTCCGGCCTGACGGTTTCGTGGCGGCTCGTGTGAGCGTTCCCGACGAGGATAGGGGTCGGCAGCTTATGGGGATGCTTTCGGCTTTGCATTTGTGTGTGAGAGTGTAGCTCGCGTAGAGGCATGGCTTATGCATATCATGCCACCGTCCATAAAATCAGAGGAGAAAGGTAACAAGCAGAAATGGTATTGTATTTTAGACACAAGTTCTTCTTTCTTACCGCGTGAATACCCAATACCCGATTTGGATGAGCTTCTGCACGGAGCCATCCTCTTCCACCACAAATTGAAACATGCCCCACTCACAGGCAAAATGAGTGTTGTCAATGGGAATGCAGTCTCTTCGCTCTTCGTCAGAAGCTATGGAGAGATTCATCCCCTCACCTCAACGCGGTATGTTTGTGAACCAGGCCGCCTGTAACTCCCAGCATAACAGGTCCACTTCGACGGATCGAGAGATGCTGTTTCCACTTCGATACGGGTGAAGGCGCGTCCACCAAGAACAAGATAGTGTACTCTCCCCTGCTCTGGAGGCAGAAAGCCAACGGAGAGTCGGCTCTTGGAGAGAGGAGATTGCACTACATAGAGGTCATCTCTGAGAGCCACAAGTGGGAGCTGTGGGCCATCATTGAGCTTGAGGTAGAGATGATCATACTCTACACTGATCACCGCTACTCACCCCTCTGTATGCAGATACGTGCCGACATAGCTCGGCCAGAGCTGATCGTCCTGGATCAGGACAAGCGTTGCTCCAGGACGAGAACATTTCCAGGGCATCCCTCATCGTTGGCTCGATGGACCTGGATAGCCGTAGGTGTAAGCACCAGGGAAATCCGCCGGAGCTTCTTTTTTCTTACCGCTCCATTCCTCAATAGAGATGCGATAGACACTGGTCCGGGACAACTCCTCTGGGACGACCCCACGATAATCTTGCCCTAGCTGCAAGTGGGGCGCGTATTTGTGGACAAGCAGGTGCAAAGCTGCAATAGTTTGTTGCTCGTCGCTGAGACACGTAGCGGTGCCAAAGACAATGACGCTGGCATATTCAACGCTAAAAGCAAAGGCCGTCTCTGCTGGTAGCAAGCGGCCCATCTCATACACGCTGAAACAGACCCGTTCCTCACGTTCCAGATTCGCCCGTGTTCGGCCTACCCGTGCCGTATGTGTGTAGATGGCATGGTTGGCCTCATCGTAGACGAACAGGTTGCTATTGAGGAACGGTTGATGGTTCGAGACAGTTGCCAGTATCCCGACAGGGGCACGCTGTAAGAGTTCTTTGATCCAACTTTCATCGGCGACCTCCCGGTCGCTGCGACGGATCTGAGTGCGTGGCAGAGCAGCATAGTCTCTCGGCATAGAGTTCTCCCTGGTGCATGAGTGATGACGTTGTTCCCGCGTTCCATCCTTCTTTTTGTCAAAGTAGCATGGACCGCATTTTCCTCTGGTATATGCAGTGAAAGCAAGATCTGCTCGATCAGATGATGAAAACCGGTGAGGACTGTCTGCCCCATTATACGGTATGTTGCTGCAAAATCTGCTTTATTTGCGCAAGAAGGCCAGCAGGTCCTCGTTGAACTGGTCCTTGTGAGTGAAGGTCAGGGCGTGGTCGGCCCCCGGATAGATCTTCAAGGTCGCGTTCTTGACGAGCTTGGCGGCCAAAAGCGCCGAGGCGGCAATCGGCACGATCTGATCATCGTCGCCATGGATGATCAGGGTTGGCACATCAAATTGCTTGAGATCTTCCGTCAGGTCGGTCTCGGAAAAAGCTTTGATGCAGTCATAGGCGCCCTTAAGTCCAACCTGCATCGCCCAGAGCCAGAACGCGTCTCGCAAGCCTTGCGAGACCTTGGAGTTCGGTCTGTTCGCCCCGAAGAAGGGGCTGCTGAAATTGAGAGCGGTCTCCCGCGATCCTGGCGCGGATACCGTCGAAGTCCTCGATTGGTGTGCCGTTCGGGTTGGTGTCTGTCTTGAGCATCAGCGGGGTAACCGCCCCGACCAGGACCGTCTTGGCAACGCGCGAGGTGCCATGGCGACCAATGTAGCGCGCTACTTCGCCGCCACCGGTGGAATGGCCGACCAGTGTGGCGTCTTTGAGATCGAGCGTCTCAATGAGGGTAGCCAGATCATCGGCATAGGTATCCAGGTTGTGGCCGTCCCAGGGTTGGCTGGAGCGCCCATGGGCGCGGCGATCGTGGGCAATGACACGGTAGCCATGGGAGGCCAGAGATAGCATCTGATTATCCCAGGCGTCGGCGTTCAGCGGCCAGCCATGACTAAAGACAACCACTGGCCCGGCGCCCCAATCTTTATAAAAAATCGTTGTTCCGTCTCTGGTGGTAATGATGTTGGTACTCATCGTATTCTTTTCCTTTATTTGTTCTCGATGAACACGTTCGGAGTATCTTAACTCACCCTACTCAGGCAGCAAACTGCTATCACAGCTCCATCTTGTGCTATAAGTGTAACTTTGGTGAGAGAGGATGTCAGTAGAGGTTGGTTTGGTTTGCAGTAAAGGTTACGTAGCTTTTGGAGGCATATCAGCAAGAGTATGTAAAAATCATAGCAAGAGAGCAGAACGCATGCGTTCATTCCGCTTCCTGTGGGCCGTGAGGGCTGATCCAGCCACTCACCGTTTGATGATGTACCCCGAGGTCACGAGCAATACGACGATAACTCATTCCTTGTTGTGCCAATGCCAGGGCCTGGGCTTTGCGTGTCTGATCTGGTTGCCTGATACTCGGTTGCGGAGTAAAGTATAAATGACACGCCCGACAGCGAAAGCGCTGAGTGCCTGAGCGATTTTTTCCACCTTTGAGCACTTCGTCTGTCTGCTGACACTGAGGACACGCGGGAACAAGATCCTCCTCTGCGCTGCTTTCTGTGGCTTGTTTCTCCTGTGAGGCACTTTTCCTGTCGGCTGGAAGAGCCTCTTGTGGGAGATCATTTGACTTGGACGCCTGTCCTCCATTCTGAACTGCGGCTTCCTCCGTTTGTTCCAGTACAGCCAACGTTTCCAGCAGGCGTGTGCGGGTGTCGATAGTGATGTGGGAATCCAGTCCAAGGGCGTGTTCGCGGATCGTGAGCGCCCGCTGATACAGAGAAACTGCATCCTGCGAACGGCCTTGCATCTGTCGAAACTGCGCGAAGTCATACAACACTTCCGCAATTTGATGGCTCGCCGGTCCGAGCTGTTGTTCACAGGTGTGCAAGGCTCGCTGATATAGCCTTTCGGCTTGTTCGTCCTTGCCCTGCCTGGCAGAGAGCTGCGCTAATCCCTGCAGCGCGGCAACCACATCGGGGTGTTCTGGCCCAAGTTGTTGCTCACGCACGCGCAAAGCTCGCAGATACAACGACTCAGCCTGTTCATAATTGTCCTTGATCGCGTGCAATATTTGCCAATCCTACCAGCGAAAAGGCCATGAAGTAGTGTTCCGTCCCCAGCAGCTGCTCTAGGATGCGCAAAACACGCTGATGCAGATTCTCGGCTTGCGCCAGCTTTCCCTGCTTATACGAGAGCAACGCCAGGCCCAGAAGAGGACGAACCAGCTCAGCATGCTCCGGTCCCAGAAACTGCTCCTGGTTGAGCGCTCGCCGATAGATCTCCTCAGCTTCTGTATATTTCCCCAGATCCCGGTACAGATTGGCTAGCGAGGTCAGGGTCATAGCCACTCTGTATGCCCCCAAAAGATAACGCAACCCTTACTACCAATCTAACCAACCTCTACTGACATACCCATTCTATCAGGGTTACACTTGTGATACGGGATGCAACTGTGACAGCAGTTGACAACCTGAGTGGGGAGCATGGAGCGTGTCACTGCACATGTTCCATGTTTCCTGGTTGCATCTCTTCCATTATCATAGCAGATCTATTCGAGTATGACTAGTATGGAGAAACTGGTTTTTCATTCATGATGGTGGGTATCATCAATGAGTATTTGGCACACCTCTCGCCCTCAAGTGCGATGGATCAAGCTGGTCGGAATAGTGAAGCATATTGCCATCTCTCTCAAAGAGCGAGCACACACGAGCAGAAAGGACAAAAAGTGTGTTGTACAGACAACAGGAAAAATGCAGCGTCTTGCCAGTGACAGGTCCCTCTGATTCATAATCCTGGCCGTCACTGCACCTCATCTTTCTCGATTGGCCTCACAAGGAGAGTGATAACGTCTTGGTGGGCACGAATATCCTCAACTTCCAGGATCATCCCCTGGTTTTCTCGCTGCTGTTTTGCCGTAGATTCCACAACCGGTGAAGTCAGGACTTTCCCATGCCCTATACAGGGTCGTTCCTGACCGCTTTCGATGCTACCATTTCGAGAGAGTCACCCGAAAAGAGAGGAGCGATACCGTGTCAAATACAGAATGGATACAGACGGGCTTTGCAGAGGTAAACGGCACGACGCTGTATTATGAAATTGCTGGTACAGGCCATCCCTTCGTTCTCGTCCATGGCCACCTTCTGGATAGAAGATCGTGGGACGAGCAGTTCGCCGTCTTCGCCCAGCAATATAAAGTCATCCGCTACGATCAGCGGGGCTTTGGCGATTCAGGGCTGATTACGAAAGGAGAGCCGTATTCTGATCGTCAGGATCTCTATGAATTGATGCACTTCCTGAGCATCGAGAGCGCTTATCTGATGGGAGTTTCTGGAGGAGGCGCGTTGGCGATCGATTTTACGCTTGAGCATCCTGAGATGGTCGATGCGCTGATCCCGGTCACCGCAGGCGTCAGCGGATTTCGACCATCCGAAGAAGTGATGCAAAAGCATCCAGATGTGGTGCGTCTGTATCTGGGCCTGAATGAAGCCTTTGAGAAGCACGACATCACACGAGCCGTTGAGATCTCGTTGGAATTGTGGACAGATGGGCCGGGTCGGCTTCCGGTACAGGTGGCACCCTCCATACGCGAGCGAGTACGCGAGATGACGACGCGCAACTGGGAGCGCCCAGATGATGAGGCGCAGGCCCAGACATCGCCAGTGCCCTTGGAACCGCCAGCGGTTGGACGGCTGTCGGAGATTGGCGTGCCGACGCTGGTCATTCTCGGAGAGTGGGACGGGCCAAATCCGTTGGAGCAGCTGGCCGCAGAGATCCCAAGAGCGAAAAAGGTGGTCATAGCAGAGACCGCACATCATCCTTTTCTAGAGAAGCCAGCCCAGTTCAACCAGATCGTGCTGGATTTTCTGGGGTCGCGGAAGCTCGTAGCAGACAAGGAGACGACCGCGTGACACCTGCGGCACCTGTGAGGGCACAGCCAGTTTTATGTTGCGCCTCGTCTGAGGCTAGCCAGCGCCCGATAGAACTGGTAGCCTTGGACGGCAAGAGATTGCGGGTCGGCGAAGAGGTTCATCGTCATTGGAAAATTGCCAATCGGCTCCATGAGACGAGATGTGACGCTGGGAGAGGATGCGCGGCCTTACGCGCACAGGGGTCGTCTAAGCATGCTGGCGTAACTCAATAGGATTGTTCTCAGTCTGAGGGTTCGCAATGTAACACGACAAGCTCGTTGCATGTGCCATATGAACAAGATTGAGGAGCCCGAGAGCTTGTTCATATGGCACATCCCGTGAGTCTTTGAAGCGTCTTGTGGGCCAATGTGTGCTGGATGTTTTTCAATCATGGCAAACATGCGCCTGCAATGCATTAAATGGTTCGAAGGGTTCCCCCATCGATGATGTGCTCACTGCCGGTGATATAGGAAGCCCGCTCTGATACCAGGAAAGCGATAAGTTCGGCGATTTCCTCTGGACGACCGGGACGGTTCAGGGGAATCCCTCCCAGAGCCTCATCCATGAGTCCCTGCCGAGCGATGTCATAACTGGTTCCTGCGGTGCTCGCTAACCGATCAATGAGCCTGCCGGCGGCAGCTGTTTCAATCATACCAGGAGCTACCGTATTGACTCGTATTCCGTACGGGGCGACTTCGTTGGCCAAACCCTTACTATATACGGAAAGCGCCGCTTTGGCTGCTGCATAGGCCAGGGTCGCCTTAAGGGGCATGCTTCGTTGAATCGACGAGACATGGATAATCACGCCAGACTGCTGTGCCATCATCGCTGGGAGCAGCCCCCGGTCCAGACGGACAGCGGAGAGCAAGTTCAGGTTGAGATTGTGCTGCCAGTGTTCGTCGCTCAATACAAGTGCTCCTCCAGGCGGGGAGGAAGAGCCACCAACGACATTGACGAGAATATCAATGCCACCGAGACGAGTGAGTGTTTCTTTGATGACCTTGTCTGTCCCCTCAGCAGTGCTAACATCCGCCTGGATAAATAGGTCTGGGGTCGTGAGATCGGGTGGAGTGGATCGTGCCGTCGTCAAAACGGTTGCGCCAGCGTGTGAGAGCCGCTCAACCGTTGCCTTTCCCATACCCTGCGTTCCCCCGGTGACCAGGATTCGCTTCCCGATGAATTCCTGCGTCTGCCATGTCGTGTTCTCTGATAGTGTCATTGTTTCCCCTATAGTTTGATCAGCCAGGTTCCGAAAACCTGATGACTGGTCAGCCTTTCGTGAGTGGTAATGTATGCGATCGGTCCGTGACGGGCCGTATAACGCTGCCTGTCCGAACGGGAAGAGAGGAGAGAGATTTTGTGACCTCTCTTGTGGTTCAAGTATACCCACAGTCTGCTCTAGGTACAAGTACGCACAAAAATGTGCGATACTGACAACAATGATAGTATGGTGAGAGAGCACCAATCACGGAAAGGATGAGATGTTCGATGGGACAAGAAAGCTCTGTAATACACGACAAATGCGGGGTGGAAACCACGATTGCTGTTGTCGGAGGGAAGTGGAAACCTATGATTTTATACGCTTTGCTTTCTGGCCCTCGGCGATTTGGAGAACTCACCCGACTGATTCCCGAGATCACCCAGCGCATGCTCACCCTTCAATTGCGCGAATTAGAAGAGGATGAGGTAATTACTCGGGAAATCTACAAACAGGTCCCTCCGAAAGTCGAGTACTCGCTGACTCCTCTTGGCCGGACAGTCGAGCCCATCTTGTCGTTCATGCAACAGTGGGGAGAACACTTCACAAACACAAGAGCAACGAGCGAGGGGCACTCTAGAGACCAGAGACGTGATGAGTTGTAACTCATCCGAGAGACTGGCGAAAGAGCATCCTCCTGCTTTTCTTGCTTCTGAGATCAACAGAGATCAGATGTCTTGTGTGTCATCTAGCGACCAATATGTACCTGCAATTATCCATCCTTGCCAGAAAAGATCGATGGAGAAATTTTTAGCTGCCGTTATGTGGAGTCTGGTGGTCAGACCGTACTGTACACACTGTAGCGCCTCTCTCAAGGTATAGGCTCTGACGTGCTGAGGATCAACACGTTGAATGAACCATTCTACGATCCGCCAGGGGAAAGGAAATGTGCGACGTGCGTAGTCTTCAATCACTATCTGTCCCCGGGGGGCAAGCAGTGTGACCAGAACTTGCAAGACGGCAAGCGGATCATCCAGATAATGGAATGCATTGGTACAGGTGATCAGATCGAAGGAAGATGGTTGATAGGGCCAATCTGCCATCTGTTCTTTTGTGAGCGATGTTTGCAGTAGATGAAGACAAGGACCAATTTCGGGGAGCAGGCGTGCCTGTTCGAGCATTGCCTGACTTCCATCCACGCCATACAACTCGGCCTGTGGAATGAGGTGCGCAAGGCGCTGTAGGAGCAGCCCTGTCCCACAGGCGACATCCAGGATACGCGGAACACGTGCCTGTTCATCGCGTACTGCATGTAGTCGTTCCAGGTCGATAAGAGAACAGGTAGCTGCCAGTGTTTTCTCAGAAAACGTCTGCCAGGTTCGATTATATGATGCAGCATGCTTTTCTGTATAGTATGTCCTTGCTCGCTGCTTCGCCTGTTTATATGATCTCTGCTTCATATTCATATAACCTGTACCCTTTAGCGCCTTCTTCCTATCAGGAAATAGATGATCCCCAGAATGAGCAGCCCTAACCCAGGAAGCCAGAGCGAGAGCGCAAAGGGGATAAGGCCAGGAGGAGTCAGACGCTCGATCAATAAGACTTCAATGAGTCCTATCCCGATCACAATAGTTGCGGGTGATATGGCTCCTGACTGCACATACCCGCGTCGTCCTGCGAAAGCGATAGCCAGTAGTCCGATGCCAAGCGCAAGAATGTATGCAGGGAAAACCTGTCGGCCAGGAAGTAGCCCTTTGAAGGCCAGATAGACCGCTATGCCCATTGTTGTTGTTAAGCTGCTGGCAATGATTAGACGATAAGGGTAGAGGAATGAAGAAATCAGCATTCCAATCCCAAGCACGAAGATACCTATTGGATAGTCAGAAGGATTGAGATGTAGTAACCAGGCACCTGACAGCGAGATGATACCGAAGAGCAGCAGTGCATACACTTGTTGTCTGGCTGATGTTATAGCGCTTGCTTTTCTCATACAATACCTCTTTAATAGGAAAAAGATTGATTGAAGACAAGTTGTTGTTTTAGCGTTTATCGCCTGAGACGAAGCATTGTACTGACGATGCGGCGATTTGTACGGCCCTGTCTGCCTGAAAGGTGTGCCTCAAAGATGGCCTGTTGTAAGCCTGTATGCAGCGTTGGATAGGGGTGAATGGTGGCGAGCATATCAGAGATTGTGAGATGGTGTTGCATCGCCAATGCTATCTCGCCAAGTAACTCGCCTGCATGTGTACCCACCATATGCGCTCCCACGATTTCCTCTTTTTTCCCTGCCAGTATGAGCTTAATAAAACCGGTCGTAGCGCCCTCTGTCTGAGCGCGGTCAATGTCTGCCCAGGGGAGGGTAACGCTGCGTGCCTGTCGATACTGCTGTTGTGCTTCGTGAAGGGTCAGGCCAACGCGGGCCGCCTCCGGGTCTGTAAAAGTACACCAGGGGAGGACGCGATAATCGACCTTCTTCTTGCTCACAGGCAGCAGAGCGTTGCGTACAGCCACCCCTGCCTGATAAGCGGCAACATGAGTAAAAAGATAGCCGCCGATAACATCGCCCAGGGCAAAAATGTTCCTTCTGGTGGTCTGAAGATAGTTGTTCACCTGAATACCCTGTGTGGTACAGGCTATGTCAACCCTGTCCAGGCCGAGTCCAGTCACATTTGGTTGGCGGCCAACTGCGAGCAGCACCTCATCAGCCTCGAACGTGACAAATTGATCGCCCTGCTTCACGGTCAGGCGCTTCTTTGTGCCCAACTGTTCGGCCTTCTGCACTCGCGCCTTTGTTACCACTGTCACGTCTTCGGACTGAAGCACGTTAGTAATTGCCTCTGAGACATCGGGGTCTTCTCGTGGTAAAATGCGTTCTGGTCCTTGAATAATGGTAATCCTGACCCCTAATCGAGCTAGCGCCTGCCCAAGCTCGACACCGATAGGACCACCACCAACAATGAGCAGTGATGCTGGTAAATGTGTTAGTTGAAAGACATCTTCATTCGTCAGGTATCGCAGATCGGCCAAACCTTCTATCTGTGCAGTGGCTGGATGTGACCCTGTTGCAATAATTGTTGCGCGGCTGGCGATGTGTTCAGAGTCGAGCAAGAGCGTCGTCGGAGATTGAAAAGAGACACTCCCAAATTTCACTGTCACATCGTCTGTATAGATATGCTCGGCCTCATATACCCGTTTAATTACCCCTTGAATGTAAGTACTGATGCGTGTCATGTCGATGTCTATCCCGCTTACGTTTAATCCCTGGCGGGCGGCACTGTTGGCCTGATGAACCACCTGTGCAACGTGGATAAGGCTTTTACTTGGGATGCAGCCTGTATATAAACAATCTCCACCGAGACGTGCTTTGTCAATCAATAAAACACGCGCTCCCAGCGAGGCCGCAATCCGAGCCGCCGTCAACCCGCCTGATCCACCGCCAAGAATGGTGAGATCGTAATTCATCTGAGCCATAGAATATGTACCCATCCTGTCAGATCTATCTGTTCATTACCGCGAGGGTTTGCAACACTCCTCCTATAATAGCCCACAGAGCGATAAACCAGACCCATTTGCCGCTGTGACGTTGACGCGCCTCTGCGACACTGATTGTCTTAAACCAGCGACCAGTAGCAGGGCGACTCAAACGCCAGACCACCAGAGGCGAAAAGATGATCAGGATAATTTCTGTGACGAGCGACCAGAAGTGGCCCGTTGTAATGCTTTGATAGAGGCTGGGAAGTGCAGCGATGCCAGCCAGCGAGAGGAGTGTATTAAAAGCGATCTGTATCCAGCGAGTCCAGTTGTGGCCGCGTCGTAGCATTTCGCCAAAGAGTACACAAACGCCAGCAAAAAGCCATGCAATGACGAAGAGCAGCACCAGGCTGAGTGTTGAGTCGAGACCAACTAAAAATGGCTGGGTAGATGGATGAACGATGGCTATGATCGGTGTCAAGAATGTTTGCACAGCCAGACCCCAATCGATGGCAACCGCTACGCCAATACCCTGCGGCGCTGGCAGTTCTTCCCGGGCAAGGTCTTGCCCTCTGTTTTTTTGTGCTTCTTCTTTCACAGAAATTGCGGCAGGAAGCCCCGTCGCTTCAGCACAGGGCTTCCTGCCGCGCTCCTTTCTGATAACTATATCCATCATTGCGATGAAGAGGATGACAATAGCGATAACTGACCCCAGCAACACGCCCTTGTTTTGTGCTGATATCGAAAGAACCTGTCGCTCTTGCTAAGACCCGTCCACGATGCGTTCCGCTGGTCTTCAAGCTTGCTGGAACCACTGCACGGATCATGTCACCGGCCTGGTAGCCATAATGGACTTTCTGACGCTTTAAAGGGTTACGCAATAGGGTTACAATTACGGTTTGCTGGAACGGAGGGATGAAATGTTGGAGCATCATGTGTTTATTATAGCATCTGTGTTGTCTGAACGAACCTCTCGCCTGGTTGTAAGAGGCATAACTATAAGGTGGAATCATACTTATTATGCAATCGAGTTCTCAAGAGACGTTTGCTGTTGAGGCAGTAACAGAATTGCGAAACGATCATTTCAGCCTGCATGCCTGGGGCAGATTCTTCCGCCGTTCCTGGATGCTCTCTTTGCAAACGGCGTGTGACAACCCCTCACTGCACTCTTCGTGGCGACGATTTACCTGCTTTGTTGCGTTATTGGCTCTTCTCGCCTTAATTGGTAATAGCCTGTTGATGGGAGTAAGCGATACGTTCTCCCTCCTGCCAGGATTTGTCTTTTGCATGGTGTGGCAACAGTGCGACTTGTTCTGGCATCTGGGCCTTAACCGGGCAGTGCATAGTGGAGTACTCTTACCACGCGTCGGCTTAGCTAATAAGCTCACCTGGATACGCGGGTTTGCTGCTTCATACCTGCTTGGCAGACTTTTTGGTGGTCTGGCAACGCCATCGATGGTCGCTCTAGCAATTTTCCTGTGCGGCATAGGAACTGATATCCTTGATGGATTGATTGCCAGACACACAGGGACGCAGAGTAAGTTGGGACAGATTGCCGATGCTGAAACCGATTTTTGTCTATATCTCTCGCTGACTGTCATTTTGCTCCGCAATGGTGTGTTGCCTCTGCTGTTCGGTTGGGTCATGCTCTTACGTTTCCTTATTCCATGTGTGGTGGTCTTACTAAGCTATCTGACCTTTGCTCGTCCTGTATATTTTGGTTCGACCACGTGGGGCAAATATGCAGGACTGGCTCAGTGTCTTTCATTCCTGGTGTTACTGGCACCTGCGCCATTTTCCATGCTTACTCATCTTCTGAGCATTCCTCTCTTGATTGTAACCTCCTGTTTACTGATCATTGCGCCTGTTGCACAGATTACCCATATGCGCATGCGACGTGGGGAGGGATAAGATTTACGCTGGTGCCTTATGCGCCCTCATCACGACATAGCCGAACTGGTTCATCTGAATAGCAGCGATGGCTGCCTTTGCAAGTGATTTTGCCTGCGTAAAGTCAAGCGAGGCCGGAAGGTCGAGCTTCTTGAGCCGCACGAGTAGCTCTGCTCCAAGCAATTTGCCACGGATTTGTTGTGCCATCTCATACAGTGCTTCGTCGTGAGCTTCAATGAGATCGACGACGAATCCTGCCTGCGTGAGATAACGGGCGTAGTCGTCCACAGGTTGAGCGTCTGCAATGCAAGCAATCCACAAAAGCAATCCCCGCAACTCTTCTGGCACATCTCCTAACCGTGTAAGATCGCTCAATCCCACGCGCCCACCTGGTTTCAATACACGCCACATTTCTGAAGCAGCCGTTGATTTGTCAGGAAATGTACAGAAGGCACACTCACAGATGACTGTATCAAACGTTTCATTGGCGACTGGCAGGCACTCGGCGTCACCTTGTAGAAAGGTGACAAGATGGGCGACACCTGCCTCTGCTGCGGCCTCTGTCGCTTCCTGGACTGCTTGTGTACCATATTCAATTCCCTGTATTTGACATCCAAAACGCTGTGCAAGTGCAATTGCACTCTTTCCCCGCCCTGACGCGATATCAAGCACTCGCTGCCCCTGTGCCAGATGGAGCACTGTGCCAAGATGTTCGGTGAGTTGCAGACCGCCAGGATGGAACGAGTCGCCGAGGAGAAACCGTGCGATGTCGCTCTGATACACAGTTGAGCAGCACATCTTGACTTCTATGGGATCGGATGGTAGCTCATGCGATGAGTTCATCAGTCCTTCCTTTTAGAGATAATGAGATAAGATGGATAGGCAAAGCTACTTTTGCTCGAATGAAAAGGTTAATGGTTCAGGAGTAAAAGGGAGACCCGCGCGTCTGGCCTGATTGCGTTGTCGCTCACGAGCTTGTAGCTGTGTACGGGCCTGTTCTCGGTATCCCACATTGTTATAAGCGCAGAATGGAATTTGCTTGCCATCGGGTAATAAGATTTCTTTGCAGCATTTCATCACGTTCTTTTGATTGAATGTCCAGGGGTCCATGAAATCTTGCAACATGATCATAAAGATATTTTTGGCAAAGGCAGCCAGGTCCAGTCCGTCGGGCAGCTCGCAAGCGGCACAGGAAAGCGCAAATTGCTGCGCGGCTTTGTCTGAGCCAGGAACGACGGACGAGGACCAGAGACCTTCCAGTGCGCTTTTGATCTCTGCTGAAAGATCTGGTGCGGCACGATTCGTGATGTAATCCAGGTAATCGTCAACGTTGAGGACGCGCGTTAATGGCAGGACGGTATCACCATCGTTGAGAACATATGTGACCGAGTTGCAGGTGGGGAAGCAGCAGGGGACTGGCACGAAATCTGAAACCATAAGCGTTCCTCCAGTTTGTTCTTCCAGCGCCGTGAGGATGTCGGGAATGGTCAGGCGTTGCATGGGATCGTTTGTTCCGTGACGGCCAGATTGGAAAGCTGGTTGAAAGCTAATGCCACGAACCGCTGGATGCTGCATAGCAAATGTGGTGATTGCGCCTACCTCGTGCAGATTGACAAAGCGATCAATCGCTGGCACCAGTACCACATTTGCTCCGATTTCTGCCAAGCGATCCAATGCACGAAGTTTTAGCGGCAGGATATCAGGTTCACCGCGTAGGATGCGATATGTTTTAGAGGCAAAACCATCAAACTGAAAATAGATTGATGGGTGTAATTCGGCTAATTGGTGCAGAAAATCATCATCGGTGGCGATGCGCTTACCATTCGTATTCAGCATGACATGTCGGATGTTCCGTGTTTTCGCCGCTTTCATCATTTCAATGATTTGTGGATGAATAGACGGTTCACCACCAGAGAACTGAACGACTTCCGGGTTGCCTTCGGTTGCTAGCAGATGATCGAGAATCCCTTCGACCTCTTCAAGCGTCAGATTGAAGCCTGCTCCTGCATTGGCAAAGCAGAGTGGGCAATCCATGTTGCAGGCGCTGTTTACCTCAATGATACCCAGGCAAGCATGTTGTTGATGATCAGGGCATAGGCCGCAATCATGGGGGCATCCGCGCTCGATGGAGGTGGAATAGGCCAGCGGTATCGTGCCAGGCTTATTGAAGCGAGCTGCGGAAGTATAAGCCTGAGCATCCCCATAGACCAAACCTTCAAACAGCCCATGCTCAGGGCAGCGCTTGCGCAGATACACTTGATTATTGCGTAAGAGTATATGTCCATCAATGACGCGACGGCACGCAGGGCAAATGCTGCGTGTTAATTCAAAAAAGACATAATCTGCATCTTTCTTCAGACGGGGTGGAGGTAAGTGGGAGGCGTCCGATGTAGATGCAAACGTATTGGATGAAGAGGTAGCAGGCAGAGATAGATCAGATCGGTTCTCCATAAGGTCTCCTTGCGTGCAGAACTCGTGATATGGATCTTTCTTTGGAGTCCCTCTACTCGCTTTGGCGTGAACGCGAGTGGAAGCGTAATGTCTCTATTATAGCAGATACACCTTTGGCTAGGGTGTATTTACAAATTATAAACAAAGCATGATAGAGGCAAAAGTGATTATTGCCAAGAAGTTGACCGCCCGATGAGGTGAACAACGGTATGTGTCCAGGCAAACAGGTGTGTGACTAACATCTCCAGAAGCAAGCTGGTAAAACATGTTAGTCATATTGTTAATAACGTTTTAAAGTTGGCATGTATAAAAAAGGCTACGGCGAGATTTGGCCTTAGCTAGAACAGCCCCTCATCAGAGGAAGAATGCTGCTGCAGAGGATTGATGACAGAAGTTCACCATACCAAGTAATTCCTCCTTGGTATGCCGTTTGCTTGGTTCTGTTTTTTGTCTCCTTGCCAGTTGGCTGAGTGGAATGCGGCTGAAGCCTCTGAGCATATGGTTGCGCCTGGGTTTTGTTAACGCCTCCAAAAGGGTTTCTAACATTCCTGTCGTACCCGCACGATTGCTTACGAGAGGGCTGTCCGGGATATTTCTTCGATCTCGCTCGCGCATGGGGTTAAAAAGAAAGCGTTTGGTCAGCATCAAATGCGAAGAGGCAACTCTGCCGTTCGCTTGCATCAAGAAGAAGTAAGGAATAACGCACGGATAATCGTCCGCCAGTTGCAGGAGCTGAGAAGGGCTGCCATTGGCGAAGATATCAGCATCGATGCCTATAAGGCTTCCCAGCAGAGAGGGGATGCTGGGCAACCTCATAGCCTCTTCCAACGTGCTTCTTTCAGATGTTAAAAGTGCCGGAAACATTCCATATACATGGTTCGTATAACCGGCGAACTGGTAACCGAGATAAAAATCCCTTTTTATAAACTCAGGATCCTGTGCGCCGCTGGGCGGTGAGTCTCCAGCAGTCCAGTGGATAGCGAATTGACGGAGAATATCCATGAAATGCGCTGTTTCAAAGATGGACTGATCGCATTCGTTCTTTGCAGTAAACTCCAGATTGATCTGGTGTACCGCATCCAACAGTTTCGTTGCCAGGATCGCTGCCTCTAGTGCATGAGAACTATTGACCTGAACTGATCCCGACACGATTGGATAGAGCAACTCGTTCACACTAGCTTCCAACGCCTCTGCTTTTTTTAGCAGGACCAGGAACAATTCTTCTCCCTGGTTTCCAGTGTACGTCCGCACAACATTCCTATGAAAGACGGAATGGTTATACCCCAAGACTTGACCTTGCCACTTCACTTCTATTGTGGGCACGTTCCAGCGCACCAGCGAAGCATACGTGTCACGAGGCGGATGCCCCGTATGTGTGCATTGTGCAAGCCGCCTCACATAGTCCAGGAATGGGATGTTGTCCTGCGATGCAACCATCGACAAGAAGCTGTTTTGAGGCGTGCGCAGTAGCTCAAGGTCAGCCTCCTGCCGATGCCTGCCAACAGAAGCTCCAAGCAATCCGATATCGACCACCAGTTGCTTTGCCTGTAATGGCGTCAGTTCTTCTGGTATTGGAGCGGTATGAAGCACCTGGTGGTTTGCACGAACAACCAGGTCTTCAACTGTAAGATGCTTCTCCAGGACAGCACGGTTCAGCCGGGGAAGCTCCACCACTATCCAGTTGTCAATCTGCTCTACTCTATTTTGCATGATTCATGTGATCCTTAGATAACCATCGAGGAACAGAAAAAGAAAAATCGGCCAGAGAAGCTTTTTGGTAGTCAAAAGGCTTCTCTCATTTCCCCTGTTCATGCCATAGAACTATAGTTCTATGGCATGAACAGGCCAGATAAATTGCTCTCTCTCTGCTGGACTCGATCTCGCATGAAAGAACAAACAGCCTGCTCGCCTGTTCTACGACTGGCGTGAGTTACTCATAGCAGACTACTGGCTGATCGAGAGTTGCTCTGCGACGAAGGCAAACGCGACCTCGGCCACTTCGCGCCAGCCGTGGTCAATGGTGAGTGAGTGCCCGCGGCCAGGTATTTCATGGAACGCTGTGACCGAGGGATTCTGCTGCTGCAACTTGTACGCAGCCGTGACGACCGCCAAGGGAACTGTGTGGTCTTTCTCTCCCGCTATGAGCAAGAGTGGTCCCCGTTCAGGATTTCGGGTGTTGACCTGATCTTCTGTCCACGGGTTCAGATTGGCGGCTGCCGCCTGAAAGACAGGGGTGCCGGAGCCAGGGACCGCAAACTGCTCATAGAGCTGGCGGGATTCCTCTTCCGAGAGCGCGTTGGTAAAGCCGTAGCGGAACTGCTCGTAGGTCAGTGAAATTGCCCGATGGTAGTTGAAAGGATTCGAGAGAACGGGTGCACCAGACTTGAGTTCGGAGAGCGGCACGGGTAGCACGCCACGGAACCCGGCCGGGTCAATGGCAACTGTTACCGACGAGAGACCCTCGTCGGCCAGTTGTTGAGCGATGAGGCCACCGAAGGAATGACCGATTACAGCGGGCTTCTTCTTGAGCCGACTCAGAGCCTGAGCATAGTAATCGGTGACCTGCTTTATCCGCTTGTGAGCAAAAACTTCCGGGTTATCATGAGCCTCCACAACGGTCTTCGGATCGTCGGGCCAGCCAGGCGCGAGGGTTGTGTAACCCCGTTCCTCGAAGAACGTACGCCAGTTGTTCCAACTGGATGCCAGGAGATAGAGGCCGTGGACGAAGACCACCGGCTGCAATCCCGAGGTGTTGGCGCGGTCGATTTCTTGCTGTTCATGGGCAGTGAGATTGGTCATGTTATCCTCCTTTGAGTGTGTTGGTCAGGTCAATTGACAAGATTGTCCTGTTTCATGTCTTCACTTCGATTGATTGGCAACGCTCGAAAGTGCCCTTCTCGATGAGTATGGATTCGCAACCTGAAAAACAGCTTTTGCTCTCTTTCAAAATACAGCACGGAGTCTTGGCAAAGAACGGTGAAAGGAGATCCTGGCCGTGTTCTCCGAGATGTTAAGATGTTCACCAATCTCAGAAAAGGTCAAATTCCTAAAGCAACGCAGATGCACGATCGAACGTGCTCTTGGAGAGAGTACTCGCAGAGCATGCATAACATGCTCATGAAGTTCTTGCTGTTCGAGGAGGTCTTCTGGCATCGGCTGCCCATCTGGGATCGTCTCAACGAAAGGAGGCTCCTCCTCGCTGTCCTGTCCTTCCAATTGCGAAAAGAAGATGACCTGCCGACGCTGTTTTTTGCGCAGTTCGTCCAGACATCGATAGTACGCGACGCGGAAGAGCCAGGCTTTGAGCGATCGATTGGTACTCAGTTTCGGTAGCCAGACAGAGAGTTGGAGAAAGACCTGTTGAAGCACATCCGCGATCAGTTCATCCTCTTTGAGGATGTTCCATAGATAGCCGCGCAGGGGCCGCTCATACTTGTGTACCAGGGCTTCAAAAGCCCCTTGATCTCCAGCGAGCGCTTGTTGTACCAATAGGTCGTCCGCCATGAGAGGGAGCCTGTCCCCTGGCTTCTTTGGTAGGTATGAATGAGACATAGATCCTCCTCCGGTTGTTTCTTTCACCACGAAATTGCTTTCAAACGAAGCGGGAGGCAGAGAGAACAACGATGCCTCCACGCTGGGCACTCCTGGCACTCCCCTCATGGCAAGGAAAGCGCTGGGACTATTCGACCAGAGGTGGGCCGGTCACTACCAGACCATACCTGGCCGCCAGTGCTCCAAGCGCTTGCATATCCAACTCAGGAGCCAGATAGAGCGGACGGAGCTCTTCAAAGAACCCTCGTAGCCCGCCTGGAAGGAAGGTAGTGAGCATTTTTCCCCCTGTTAAGGAGCGCCAGGAGTGTCTTACGCCTCCTGGAATGCGGATAAAGGTTCCCGTCGAAGCCGTAAAGATGTCTTTCTCAAGTTTTACCCGGTAGGTTCCTTCCAGAATGTAGAGCAGTTCCTCTTGCTGATGGGTATGTTCGGGTGGCCCTACTTGTGGGAGCGTGATTATGACTGCCTGATCGTAAAGCCCATTGGTCGTTTCTGCCGTAGCTTTCCAGGTCCAGTACTCCCCACTCGCTTCAAATGTCGTCTCGCCTTCGCCAGCGTTGAGAACCAGCGATGCAATATCAATACTCATAGATGTTCCCCTTTCTTTTGTTCGCTCTTTACTTCTTGTTGAAGAAGGCAAGAAGCTGATTGACCAATTCTTGTGGATGCTCTTCAGGTATCCAGTGACCGGAGTTGGCGATCACTCCACCGGTGACATTGGTCGCGTAGTTCTGTACCTGGGTCAAAACTGCCGTGTCGAGACTGTGGTCCGCTCCGAGAGCGAGCACAGGCATCTGCAACTTCTTTTTCCCATAGCTTTTTACCTGCTCTGCGTCCGTGTGAAAGGAACTGAAATAGCTGATGTACGCATGGAGACGTGCAGGATCTTGCCAGTAGTGCGCATAGAGTGCGATCTCCTCTTGCGTGATGCTCCCCTGGACCTGTACAGGAACGCTGTTCTGGAAGAACTGAGTTAAAAAGGTTGCTTCACGTCCCTGGATGAGTTTTTCAGGCATCTGCGGCGTACTGAAAAATCCGAACCACCAGACGCCAGGCCCTTTGGCACTCAGTGCCGGAAGCGTGTAGATACTCTCATCAGGGATTGGCGCTTCCAGCAGAGCCAGGTGTGTCACATTGCTAGGATAGAGCGCTGCATACGCATAAGCGACCATCAGCCCGATATCATGACCGACCAGATTGATAGGCCCGAGGCTGAGTTGCGAGACAAGTCCATGAATATCCCTTGCCATCGTTGCCTTGTCGTACCCGGTCTGCGGCGCGTCTGTCTGGCCTGCACCTCGCATATCAGGGGCAATCACCCGGTAGTGTTTGGCAAGATCAGGAAGCACTTTATGCCACGTATACCAGGTTTCTGGAAACCCATGAAGTAGCACCAATGGCTGTCCCTTTCCACCACTGACATAATGCATGCGAATGCCATTGGTCATGGCGAACCCTTCAGTAAAGCCCTCCGGCAGAAGAGACGATGCCTTCTGAGTCTGAGCAATCGAGGCGTGGCCTCCTTCCTGAGCGTGTACAGCCGAGGAGCAACTTCCTGCGAACAGCATGATACTGAAAAGCAACATCAGCGGGAGTTGCCGTCTCCCGCGCTGGCCCGCTCCTGCAGCCACAGACGTGACGCTCGTGAACCAACCTCGTTGCATCTGCTGCTGATGTTCATCCAAGATCTTGCTCGTTCTCCTCTTCCTGATAGAGTGAGAGGGATCTGTTTTCATGAAACAATCTCCTGTTTTTCTTCTCTGAAAGGTTTCAAAAAAATTGAGGACAACTATGATTGGATGAGCGTGACACTGTAATTGAAACTCGTTCCTGTGACATCATAGATGGCAGTGCCAGAGCCTGGCGTATAGGTGATATACCTGTCTCCTGCGATACTGGCTCCCGCCACTGCTTGCACATGAGGACGCACAAGACGACCAGGTGGGATGCTTTCACCCTGGCTGTTTAAAGCATCCATGTCGAGGCTTCGCCTTTGATCAACAGGATAGTCCCCGCTGTTCGCTTGTGTCCAACCCTGGGTTCCGTCATCATTTACCCACTCGATCCAAAATTGCATAATCATACCTGCATTGTTGATACAAACAATGGTTTGTGCCATAAGGATGTCTCCTTTTCTCTCATCTGATCTTCACCTATGAACATTACGAGCTAATCTCCATAGTTTCGTTGAGTTGCTCACGTTTGGGGCAAATGCCAAAGGTGATCTTCCTCTCAGAAAAAGGATACCCTGTTGTGCAGCTTTTTCAGAGAGCGTTATTGGTCTTTCACGTGACTTTTTCCGTCGCTTTTAAAAGAAACAAGAACGAGAAACATCTTCGTAGCGTATCGCATACCATCCAGCGTATCGTATACTATCCAATGGATGACCTTCTTTCCCATCCGATCGAGCAGGAACGTCAGGGGAGTATTCTTGAGCATACCCATCACAGAGAAAGATCAGGAGGAAATGCGATGCCGAGGAACGAATCCTTACGGAAGCTTCGCATCGAGCGCAATTGGCGGCAGAAAGATGTCGCGGACCAGTTGGGTACTACCATCACCACCATTGGGCGGTGGGAACGAGGCGATCAGCAACCTGGTGCCTACTTCCGGGTCAAGCTCTGTACACTCTTTGGCAAGAGCGCTCAGGAGTTAGGTCTGGTGGAGGAGTTTTTATCACCACCAGAGAGTAACATCACAGATGCAGCGCAGGCCGTGAGCGCTCCCTCCGAGGAGCGTGCGCTGTGGACGGTGCCCTATGCCCGCAATCCCCACTTTACCGGACGTGACGACTTGCTCTCCCAACTGGAGCAGCTCTTTGCTGAGAAGACACCAGACCAGCCCAGGAGCGTTCGGCAGGCCGCCTTGATCCAAACCCAGGCGATGACGGGATTAGGTGGCATTGGGAAAACCCAGATCGCCATCGAATATGCCTATCGCGCACGCGCACAGAGACGCTATCGCGATATTCTCTGGATCTCTGCGGCCAGTGCAGAAACGATTGTAACCAGCTTTGTTGAGCTTGCGCGTTTGTTGCCAACGCTTGTGTCCCAGGAGGAGACCAATCAACACACCATTATTGCCGCCATTCTACGCTGGTTAGAACAGCGCGAACAGCCCTGGCTGCTGCTGGTTGACAACGCCGACGATCTCTCCCTGATTCAACCCTATCTCCCTCGCCAGGGCAACGGACACATTCTCCTCACCACAAGGGCACACGCCGTTGGCGCTCTTGCTTCCTCCCTCGAAGTCGATACGATGGGGATCATGGAAGGAACCCACCTTTTACTGCGACGGGCACACCGCTTTTCGGCCTCCTCACCCGACGAAATAGACGAAGCCATCAATGTGGTCATTGCCCTGGGACAATTTCCTCTCGCCATAGATCAGGCGGGTGCCTATATTGAAGAAACAGGATGCAGCCTGCATGACTATCTTCACATCTATCAACAGCACCGCTCCGCGTTGCTGGCACGGCGTGGGAAGCAGACCACGCCATATCCCGAGTCGGTGGCAACCACCTGGTCCCTTTCGTTTGAACAGGTGGAACGAAGCAACCCGGCAGCTGCCGAACTGCTCCGCCTCTGTGCCTTTCTCGCCCCGGACCACATCCCAGAAGAACTACTCACAGAGGGCGCTTCTCATTGGCCTCCTGCACTGGGTGATGCAGTCACGAATCTCCTCAGCTTTAACCAGATGCTTGAAACCTTGCTGGCTTTTTCTCTGGTCAAACGGCTCTCTGAGGAACGGATGCTGAGTATCCATCGTCTGGTCCAGGCTGTCCAAATGGATCGCATGGAAACCCAGACCCAACGTGCCTGGAGCGAACAGGTGGTACGTGCCGTGCAGACGATCTTCCCCCAGGATCCGAAAAACGTGGATACCTGGCCTCAATGCCTGCGTTATCTGGAACAGGTCGAGGCGTGCGACACATTGATCCGAGACCATCAGTTCCTGCTGCCGGAGGGGGCGGATCTCCTTGACCGAACAGGCAGCTACTTTCTGGAACACTCGATGCTCACGCAGGCAGCGCCCCTGTACCGGCACGCCCTGGCCATCCGCGAGCAGCGCTTCGGTTTGGAGCATCCTCAGACAGCGGCCAGCCTGAACCATCTGGCGATCTTCCATCGAGACAATGGCAGCTATAAGGAGGCGGAGCCATTGTACCTGCGTGCGCTACGTATCCGAGAGCAGCACCTCGGTCCTCACCATCTCGACACTGCTGACAGCCTGGACAGCCTGGCGAATCTCTATGAGTCTCAGAGAGACTACGCAAAGGCGGAGCCATTGTACCTGCGTGCGCTGCGCATCCGAGAGCAGCATCTCGGTCCTCACCATCCCGACACCGCTCTGACCCTGCACCACATGGCGATCCTTTATCAAGATCAGGGGAAATACGGGCAGGCGGAGACATTGGGCCTGCGTGCGCTGCGCATCCAGGAGCAGCATCTCGGTCCCCACCATTCCGACACCATTAACTCGCTGGGCTGGCTAGGGGTGATCTATCAGGCTCAAGGCAAGTATGCCGAGGCCGAACGCATCTATCTGCGCACCATTGAGATCCAGAAGCAACAATTCGGCTCTTCCCATTTTTATACCGCAACGTGTCTGCGCGCTCTGGCAGAGTTATATATGGAGCAGGGACGCTACAGGGAAGCGGAGCCGTTGTGCCTGCGGGCGCGAGACATCTACGAGCAGCATTTGGGACCACTGCATGCTCACATGGCAGATGTGTTGGTCTGTCAGGCCATACTCTTTCTCAAACAGGGCAAGCACGCACAAGCGGAAGCGTTGGCTCTGCGTGCTCTAGGCATCCACGAGGAGCATCTGGGTACTCACCATCCCTACGCGTCTCTCGATCTGGTGATCCTGGCGACCCTCTATCGAGACCAGGGGAACTATGCCCAGGCGGAGCCGTTGTTTCTTCGCGCTCTCAGCATCAATGAACAGGCGTTTGTGTCCACTCATCCGCAAGCGGCTCAAGCCTGCTATGAGTTCGCTCTGTTGCGGCAGGCACAGGGTCACGACGACGAAGCCCGTTCCCTTTACGAACGCGCTCTAGCAGCTCGAACCCACACATTTGGAGCGACCCATCCCCAGACCATCGAGGCCCGCGAACGTTTGATGGCGCTGTTGCGGAGCATGGGCAGCACCCAGGAAGCTGCGCCACTGGAGGGAACACAACCAGAAACAATGAATCCCCTGAGAGAGAGTGCTTTTACCAGCAGTAGAGAGGGATCAACGGAGCACATCTCTGTGGTAGCCAGTGTAACAGGCGATGTACTTCCTGCGTGCCCTCAGTGCCAGCAGACGACAGAGATTATCAAAAGCGGGAAAAATCGGTCGGGGAGTCAGCGATTTCGCTGCCGTGCGTGCCAGTTGTACTTTACTCCTGGGCCACGTGTCCGGCACCCCGATCAATCACGCAAAGCCGAGGCTCTCGCGCTTGCAGAACAGGGGATGAGTTACCGTCGCATTGCGAGTCTTCTGGGCGTGCATCATCAAACCGTGAGCACGTGGGTCAGTTCTCCCAGTCCACAGAAGGCAGAATGAGCAAACCGATGCTGGCTCCAAGACGGATCTAGCAACTTGGTCAGAGGCTCTTTGAGCGGCTGCAAGCGATGCGAGCGTTTGGGCTAAAGCGACCCTATAACCTGTGGTGCGTGAAGGTGTTTCGTTTTCTTCATAGATCCTAAACAGACCCCATTTGGCTATAATTCTATTCCAACTTTCTGTTCCTATGGATCACTGGCGTTTCAAATCGCGGCTGAGAGCGGGATGGTTCGTTATGGGTGTTTTGATCCATCAGGCATCACCGTCCCTTTGAGGGCAATTTCGGTGAGGTTGGTTCCGACAAGAAGAGCGCCAGTAAGAATTGCAGAGTCAAGAGTGGCCCCACTGAGATTGGCTCCACTGAGATTGGCCATACGGAGGTTAGCCCTGGTGAGATTAGCTTCGGTAAGATCGGTTCCCGTGAGGAGTGTTCCGGTGAGGTTGGCCCCGCTCAGGTCGGCTCCCCTGAGATTAGCTCTGCTCAGGTTGGCCCGTCTCAGATCGGCGTTGTTGAGGTTGGTTGCGGTGAAATTGGCTCCCGTGAGGGTGGCTCCGATGAAATCGGCTCCCGTGAGGATGGCAGAGTTCATGTCGGCCAGGCTGAGGGTGGCTCCGCTGAGGACGGCTCCGCTCAGATCAGCCCCACTGAGGGTAGCTTCGGTGAGATCGGCCCCGTTGATCCTGGCCCTATTGAGATTGGCTCCACTGAGGGTGGCGCTAGCGAGGGTGGCGCTCATGAAGATGGCATAAGAAAGGTTGGCTCCGCTGAGATTGGCTCTGCTCAGTTTGCTCCCAAAGAGGTCAGCCAGGCTGAGGTTGGCTCCGATCAGGTCAGCCCCCCTCAGGTCGGCCCCGCTGAGGGTGGCCCAGTTGAGCATGGCCCTGCTCAGGTTGGCCTGGGTGAGGTTGGCCCCGCTGAGCATGGTCTCGCTGAGCCTGGCTCCCACCAGATCAGGACGTAAGTCAGGTTGCTGGAGTCGCCACTGGTTCCACTCTTCGACACTGCGTCTCAGTCGCTCTAGCTGTTGCTGCACGGCCATCTGATGGCCCTCCTTGTCTTGCTGTTGTGAGTATTGTATCTCTTCTTTTGCACAGGAGCAAACAATTGAGAGGTGGTTTGATTTTTGTCATCCGAAGACAGTGCAAAAAAGGCATCCCTATCGCATCGTTGTCGTATCTCACTAGCCTCACGTCGATCACCATGTTGCAAAAAGCTGTGGGACACCCTTTCTGATGATATGTAATTGGCGTGAGTATTGAGTATTGAGTATAAGGAATGATTGGTAGACAATATTATCTGATTGCTAGTGAGTATGGTGTTATTTCCGCTGAGACAGGTGTTTGCAGAGAGGATATTTTCAAAATCATTGTGTATTGCCTGGTGCCTGCTTTCTGGAAGGAATATTCACTTCTCAAGATGAACTCACCTTTGTGTTCTATCAACTTCTTTCTTGCTCGACCCGCCTATTATAAGACTTAGTGTCTTTTTATCTTTCCTCTATTACCGTATACTCGTGACTCCAAATGAATTCATGGACTGGCTGGCCTAGAACATTCAGGGAAAAGCAAGCGAGACTCTTCCCTACATATTCCAAGAGGAAACAGGTCTTGGTTGGCTCTTAGTACCCCAGCACCAGCACGACCGCCACGATCAAGAGTCCTATACCGGTGAGGAGATCGGAGCGGATGGGTATGAAGCGAGCGGCGACTCTCCCGAGTTGTAGCCCAACGAATGACATCAGGGCCGTGATAGTGCCAAAGACCGCTGCCGAGAGCACGGTGGGGAAGCCGAGCAATCCCAATCCAGTGCCCGCGACCATATTGTCCAGGCTTAGAGATAGAGGCATACCGAAGAGCATCCAACGGTCATCCAGGTCCTCCGATGCTTGGGTCTTCAGACTCCGAACGACCAGGTATAGGCCATACACAGCTAGCGCGATCGGTCCCAGAGCGTCCGCCATTGGACCGATCACCTGCCCCAAGTAGCGTCCGAGCAGCGCACCCACCAGGGGCGAGACGCCATCCCAGAGCCCAAACACCGCCGCTATCCGGAGTGCACGGCGCCAGCCGAACTGAAAAGCCCCGAGTGCAATCGACAGCCGGAAATTATCCAGGCTGCAGACAAAACCGAGTATGAGAAGCGGTATCATGGCACATCGTCCGGAGATTTGCCTTGAAATTCTACATGGCCGGTCGGTGAGTAGTGGCCGTTGCTCTTGTCATCTCGGTGTGGGAACCGGCGGGACTTATGCAACGGCAGGTACATCGCCGTAGTCTCTACTCGGCGATCTGTAGAGGCACGGGGAACAAGCCTTTCTGGAGCAATCGCCTCTGCGCCCGCATTCGCAGCCTCTACCGCCCCGGCCACAAGCCGATGGTCTGGTGAAAGGTGGCAGACCGGATCAGTGCGCGCTGCATCGCCGGTGAGCTGAAACGCCTGGCAGCGGCAACCGCCGAAATCGACCTCGCGGCGCTCGCAACTCCGGCAAGGCTCCGGCATCCACTCCGTTCCTCGGAAGCGCTGGAAGAGGGGCGACTCCTCCCATATCCATGCCAGCGAGTGTTCGCGCACAGTGGCTCTGGGAAGCTTGAGGGCGTGCGCCGCGGGGCAGGGGAGGACATCCCCGTTGGGTGTCACCGTAAGCTGCTGCTGGCCCCAGCCGCCCATACAGGGCTTAGGGTATCGGCTGTAGTAATCAGGGACGACGTAGATGATTTGCATCTTCCTCTCCAGACGCTGGCGTGCAGCGCGTACTACCGCCTCGGCCTGATCAAGCTGAACCCGACTAGGCAGGAGCGCTGCGCGGTTGTACCAAGCCCAGCCATAGTACTGGGTATTGGCCAGCTCAATCCGATCGGCTCCTAACTCCTCAGCTAGATCGAGAATGCTGCCGATCCTATCGATGTTGTGGCGGTGGAGGACTACATTCAATGTGAGCGGCCAACCCAGTTCCTTGACCAGACGAACTGCCGCTATCTTGTGTCCATAGGAAGGCGTGCCAGCGATCCGGTCAGAGAGGGCTGGCTCATCGGCCTGGATGCTGATCTGTACGTGGTCGAGGCCCGCGGTCTTTAGCTGTTCCGCCCGCCGAGGCGAGAGGCCGAGGGCGCTCGTAATGAGGTTGGTATACAGACCCAACTCACGGGCGCTGGCTACAAGTTCGACAAGATCGCGGCGCTGAAGCGGCTCACCGCCTGAGAGGTGAAGCTGCAGTACGCCGAGGGATCGTGCCTCCATCATCACCCGTTGCCACTCTGCCATCGTCAGCTCCTCACGGTAGTCCGCAAGGTTGAGCGGGTTGGAGCAGTACGGGCAGTGGAGCGGGCAGGCGTAGGTGAGCTCGGCCAGCATGCCGAATGGCTTATTCATCGTCAAGCTCCACCCATCGCTTCGCAACGAGTCGATTGAGGAAATCTCGCACCTCGTCGTCGACCACGCGGTTATACTGTCCGCGCAGCCCCTCCACGATCTCGACCACCGTCCGCTCCCCATCACACAGGCCGAGGATAGTTGCGCCTGTGTGATTCAGGAGCAGCACTCCCTCCGGTGCCAACAGCACGTGTCGTTGCCGCACGGAGTCCCACTCCAGTCGGACCTGTCGCGCTAGATGAGGTCGATTCGTAACTAGTAAGACCATGCTCATATACCTTCCTGTATCGTTGTGCTACCATTGTGAGCTAGGTGTGGCACACGCTCGATATGTGGCCCGCTACAAGCGGAAGGAGAGCGGCAAATCTCCTGCTCAGTAGAAGGCCTGTCCAGGGATGCAATCAAGCATCCCCTTGTAACGTGCTGCCCAAATAGGCCCAGGTGATAGCATCCAACATGCTCCACAGCACGTCGCATTTGAAGGAGAGCGCCGCCACAGCTCGCTCCTGCTCATCCGCCGTCCGGCAGTACTTCGTCACCACCTCCAGAGCGTGCTCCGCGTCGCGCGGCGCCTGCGTCAGGCGGGCGCGGAAATAGGCCAGCCCCGCAGGGTCAATCCAGGTGTAGAAGCGCTCGAACGCGGTCAGGCGCCCTGCCATCAGATCGGGTGCAAACAGCTCGGTCAGCGAGGCCGACACCGCCTCGACCCACGGGCGGGTGTCGGCGAAGGTGATATAGGCATCGACGGCGAAACGTACCCCGGGCACGACATGCCGCTCGTCCCATACCTCCTCCCGCGTCAGTCCTACAGCCTCGCCTAGGCGCAGCCAAGCCTCAATGCCCCCCTCCCCGTCCGCCGTTCCATCCTGGTCGAGGATGCGTCGGATCCAGCGTCGGCGTACCTCACGGTCAGGACAGTTGGCGAGGATAGCGGCGTCCTTCCGTGGGATGTTCTTCTGGTAATAGAAGCGGTTGGCCACCCAGCCCTGAATCTGCCGGCGGCTCAGGCGTCCCTCGTTCATCATCACCTGGAACGGATGCCAGCTGTGGTAGCGATGCGCCTGAGCGCGCAACGCTCCGATGAAATCCTCAGTATCGGACACCATCTACTTCATAACTCCAGTTCTAGCCCATCAGCGGCCACTTCCAAGCCGTGCTCCTCGACGATGCGCCGCTCGGGCGCGTCCTCAAGCAGGATCGGGTTGGTATTGTTGATATGGATATAGATTTTTCGCTCAATGGGAAGCGGGGCCAACTGCTCCAGGCTCCCCTCAGCGCCGACGATCGGTAGATGCCCCATCTCGCGCGATGTCTTCCCGGCGATGCCGAGCCGGATCAGTTCGTCGTCCTGCCAGCAGGTCCCGTCAAAGATCAGGCACGTACAGCCTTCCAGGTGAGCACGTACTGATACCGTTAACTGCTGTGCGTTCGGGAGGTACACCAGAGCCGGGCCGGTAGGTCCGTTGGTGATGCGGTATCCCACCACCTCTTCCCCTTCCCCGGTCCGGAAACGCGCCCGCTTGGTCGTGGGAACAGGGAAGGCCTGGTAGGACAAACCATCCGCCAGCGATACCTCTCTCCCTGGAACGACTTGCCGCCACTCAACGTGGGCGTAGGCGTTAAGCGTGTGGAGCAGCGCTGTGCCTGTGCAGAGGGTCTCGTGAACTGTCGCGGTGGCATGTACCTCAAGGCGACCTGCCTCTCGTAGCAGCAGCAGGCCAAGGGTGTGATCGAGTTCGGCGTCAGTGAGTAGCACGGCCTGTAGCGGAGAATCCCTGAGCCTGTGAGGGTGCAGGGCCGGGAAGGACTCGATCTGAGCACGCAGATCGGGTGAAGCGTTGAGCAGGAACCATCGCTGATAATCAGCGCTCACTGCGACCGACGACTGGGTGCGCGGCCGACAGGGCCGCGAGCCGTCGCGCACGGCCCGACACTGAGGGCAGTTGCAGTTCCACTGCGGAAACCCTCCTCCCGCAGCGGCTCCAAGTACACGCACCCACATATCTATCCTCCTTGTGAATCGTTCGGCGGTAAGATGGGGATCGTGCGAGCACCAGATCATTCGCCTGGTGCTCTGGTTCGCCTATTCCCAGTGACCAGCATACGCCGTCACCTCACATTGGGTCCAGATTTCCTCGAACTCTGGGGTCTCCCACTCCTGCATGGCTCTCACCTCCTTATATCTGTGCTTATTCCGGCAGCGCGAAGACAAAGAGCGCATCTCCCCGTGGCGCCCCGAACATGTCGGGTGCAAACCCTTCGACCCAAGCGCCCCAGCCAGTCGGAACTGCTATGTACTGCTTTCCGCCGATGCTATAGGTTATTGGGTTGTTGTGGTGACCGCTTCCCGTTTGAAACTGCCACAACAGCTCGCCAGTCTGCGCATTGAAGGCGTCGAACTCCCCCGTCGCTTCGCCGACGAACACGAGGTTGCCTCCTGTGGCCAGCACCGACGCGCTGATCGGCTTGTCGTCGCGATACCGCCACCGCTCCTGGCCTGTGGCCGCATCGAAGGCCTTCACAAACCCTTGTACATCCTTGGAGTCGACGTTGACGCTCGCGCCCCAATACGGAATGCTCTCCTTGAACTCCCGGTGCCGTAGCGTGATCTCCGCACCAAGATCCTGTACCGGGACGTAGAACATCTGCGTCTTCGGGCTGTAGGCCGCATGCGTCCATTCCTTAGCCCCGGCCGGTCCCGGCCATACGTGGACTGGCTCTCCCTCTTTCTGGGGGTACACCTTGGGCGTGACCTTCCCGTCGGCGCTGATCTCGCCCCAGGTGATCCGTTCGCCGAAAGGAGTTACTCGAACCAGCTGCCCGTTGGTCCGATCCAGGACGAAGAAGTAGCCGTTCTTGTCGAAGTGGGCTAACAGCTTGCGACCGTCCAGGTCGAAGAGAATGTGCTCCATCACGCTGTCGTAGTCCCACAAGTCGTGTGGGGTGTACTGGTAGTGCCACTGTATCTGGCCATTGTCTGGGTTCACGGCAACTACGGAGTCGGTGTAGAGGTTGTCGCCCTCACGGACGCCGCCGTCGAAGTCAGGCGCCGGGTTACCGGTCCCCCAGTACAGGAGATTCAGCTCCGGGTCGAAGGTGCCAGTGACCCAGCAGTTTGCGCCACCGCGCGTCCAGGCCTCACCGTCTTTTGGCCAGGTCTCGGACCCGGGTTCGCCGGGCTTGGGCACGGTGTACGTCCGCCAAGCGCGCTGTCCAGTGTCGAGATCGAAGGCATCGAGGTGGCCGCGCACGCCGAATTCTCCACCGGAGCTGCCGACGATGACCAGGTTCTTCACGACGAGGGGGGCGAGCGTAGCACTCTCACCGGCCCGCACATCACCGTACGGTTGGTTCCAGACAGGCTTGCCAGTGACGGCGTCGAGCGCGAGCACACGGGCGTTGAGGGTGACGACGAAGATCTTTCCATTGGCCACGGCGACTCCGCGGTTCACGTTGCCGCAGCAGAGCGACGTATCGAACGGGATCTCATGATGGTATGCCCACAGTTCGTCTCCCGTCCGGGCGTCTATGGCCCAGATCCAGCCATCCCAGCCCGAGATATACATGACTCCGTCCACGACGATTGGGGCGGCCTCGAACGAGTACGTCGACTGGCCCGCATGAACGCCGATTGGGCCGCGCTGGAACACCCACGCGGGAGCAAGGCGCTTGACGTTCTCCGTGTTGATCTGACTCAGCGAGCTGTACCGCTGCCCGTCGTAGGCACCGTAGTAGGTGAGCCAGTTCTGCGGTTCCAAGCGAGCCCTGAGCAGGCGGTCGTAGGTGACGTACCTGGCCACCGGTGGCGCAGTCCCTTTCACGCCACTCAACGTTCCCAGGTCGACGGCATGCCCTGCCTGCACATATTGTTGTTGCATCAACTGATCCTTTCTAGGGTCGTGGCTGAGGCGGACGGTCGAGGCGAGCCTCCTGCGGAACGTCCCCCAGTACGGCGATCACCCCGAGCAGGCCGCGGCCTTCATCGTTGCCTATAGGGGAACCGTACCAGTAGTAGCCCGGCCCGTCGAGATTGAGAGAGGCCGTTCCTCGTGAATAGACCGGCAACCAAATCCATTGCAGGTCACCATTGTTCGGCAAGAGCGCGCAGTGAGTGTTCTGGTCATCGTTGATGATCTCGAGTTCGAGGTCGCCCCCATGGGGCATAACGATGACCGAGGGCTCCCAGATCAGCTGATCTGGTGGGATGCGAACTCGGGCGTGCAGACGGCCATCGGATCCCTGCTGGGCCTGCTCGAGACCTCCAGTGTTGACCAGTCTACCCAACGTCGCCTTGTTCTGCTTGTCCAGGCCCAGCTGGCTCATCATCTGAGGTGGCGCTGCTGTGTTCGCCATCGCTTCACCTCCTCCTATAGTTTCTCCTGTTCAATCTCATCTACTGTAAACACATCTATTTTTAATGTTTCTGTACTATGTCATATATAGTATATTTCATATTAAATTGCAAGTGTTGATATAAAGTATATAATGAAAATATACATGTGAACGGAGCAATGGGTGCGAAAGTACCTCATTGCATTGAAGGAAGATGCGAATACTAATACCTTTTGAGTCGTTCAAGGGAACAGGTATTCGTCCTTTCTTTCGCCTACACAGGGAGATATGCTCAACCGCCGTTTAACCCACAGGATGCGCAACAAGTGTTATCTCAGTAGCTATCAGGTTCAGATGATCAGAAAGCAGCGTTTTGCTGATCCCCAATCAAGAAAAGGTATGAGCATTAGACACACCTGTGGGGTTCTCTTCGCCAAAAACGAGAGCGTTTTGCACTCTATTGTCCGGTACAATAGGTTTATATCCGAACAACAGCCAGGGCGGTTCGCACGTCCATTCCATATGAAAGAGAGAACAACGATGATTACAGATGTCACCGTGAAAAAAGATCATATAACTGTATGTATCCTGATATCTCTAAATGTGAGATATCACCATTTCGAAGTGCCAATCCCATAGGGAAAGAGTGTGGGCAGGTTTTCATATGCTCTCTACGCCGCTGGCCTCTTTTCCTGCTCTCTCTTCTTCTCTCTTCATCTGGGCGTCTGAGGGTGCTTGGAGAGGAGATCTCACGCATCGTATCTACTCTTCATCCGCAGCCGGGTCCAGGAGGAAGTCGTAATGCATCGTGTAGAAAGGCACATTCATTCTCTTGCCATCTGGAGCCATGCCAGGCTCGTGGCGCTCGAAGCTCGTGATCAGTGAAGTTCTCACCCCGAAAACGGCATCCGAGTCGAGGTATGGGTCATCTTGCTTGAAGACATGGGTAATGAGAGGTTTGTACCCTGACACCTTGATCAGGAAGTGAACATGAGCCGGGCGCATGGGGCTACGGTTGGCTGCATCTAAGAGTTCTCCCACTGGCCCATCCTGCGGAATCGGATATGCTTCTGGCCTGACTGACCAGAAACAGTACTTCCCTTCCTTGTCAGAGGAGAGGTGACCACGACCATACACATGCGAGGTCTCTTTGTGCTGCACATCGTAGAAGCCGTTGTCATCGGCCTGCCAGATATCGATGTGCGCGCCTGGGATGAGGTCGCCCTTGGTGGACAAGACCCGACCATACATGAAGCACGGTTCGCCAGAGGCTCCATTGGCTATATCGTCGCCATTTTCAAAATGGGGCGAGTTCTCGACAAAGAAGGGGCCGAAAACGGTAGAGGCCGTCGCCAGGGCAGACTTCTTCTGGTTGAGACCAATCACCAACATCGAAACGCCCAAAATATCGGAGAGCAGCACGAACTCCTGGCGTTTGTCATCGGTGATATGACCAGTGCGTGTCAGAAAATCTATCCCCTTGAACCATTCTTCTTCGGTGAGTTCAACCTCTTCGGCAAAGGCGTGCACATGTCGGACGAGGCTTTGCATCACCTGTTGGAAGCGTTCAGACTGCGAGTGTTCGAAGGTTGCCAGCACCGCTTGTGTGAGATCCTCGTCAGCGAGATTGCTCGTTCCAGGACTCACAGGTTTCTGGGTGTTCTGATCCATCTTTTTTCTCCTCTTTTGCTTTATCCAGTGTTCGCAGCCCTGCGCGGACTCGATCAATACCATTGTACTACGAAAGAGATGCGTTGTTCCTTCTCTAAACTATCACGAGTATATTTCTAGTGACTGATAGTTGGTGCTTTTTTATTCACACTTGGCACATCAGTTGCCTTTCTAGGCGGACCTTTTATCGTTTTAGGGCTGGGTTTCTTCGCTGGCGGAGGTATTCCACTTTTCATACTGCTCAGTGCGAAATTGACGCGCAAGATCAGTCGTATAATAGAACTGAGGATGAGTTTGCTCTCATTCTCTTCTCTCACCTGCAAAATAAGCTTTTCTCGGTGCGAGAAGTATCTCTCTTGAGTTGGGCAGTTTTCCATTTTCTATGTATTTGCTTGCTTATTGCCCCTGACTTTGCTATAGTGAGAAATGGAAACGGCCAGCGATACCCCTGAATTAGAGTCTGAACTCTCGCTGGATGATGTATTGGTAAATAGATATATGCAACGCAGTGGTATTGAGGAACGAATCAAACATTTTATGTTGATTGATGTCGTGATCTCCTGCTAGAAGGGGGCCAGGAGGTCTGAAAAGAATGTAAAGTCTATGAAGATGCAAGACCTGTGGGGAGTTGTCCGCCGGCGAGAATATCGCGCCTATTTCTTGCTGATTGTTGTCACTTATGCCTATATCCTTCTCTCTGCATCATTCAGCCAGCCGCACCTGTTTGCCCTGACCGGTCTCGGCATTGTGTATGCACTGACTGGTCCATTCGGCGAGGAGTACTGTCAGCGGCATGCATCGTCCTGGCCGATTGTGCTTGCCTATTTTGTCGAGCAGCTTACGATCAGCGGTGTCATTCTCTTTTTGAGCCAGGGAACGGCTTTTCTCCTGCTTACTCCTCTTGTGGCGTTCAGCGTCGTATTACTGCCCCGTCGTGGAGTTGCTCCCATGTGTGGACTCCTGTTGCTGCTCCTCGTTCTCGTAGACTGGAGTGTCGGTCAGTCCTGGCGGTTCATTCTGTTAACCTCTCTCCCCATGCTCGCCTCGTTTGCCTTCATGATCGCCTTTACTGAGGCGTTGCACGAAGAGGCACGTGCCCACGCCGCTCTGGATGAAGCTCATCAGCGCTTACGTGAGTATAGCGCACAAATCGAGACCCTGGCGACGCTGGCCGAACGCAACCGTCTAGCTCGGGAGATCCACGATCATGTGGGCCATTATCTTACCACCATCACGATACAACTTGAGGCGGCACGTACCGTTCTGGAAGAGAATCCGGCGCTGACAAGTCGCTCCATCGAGAAAGCGCTGGGGCTGGCTCGTGAAGGACTTTCTCAGATCCGCAGTTCCGTCGCGTCACTCCGCACGCTGCCAACGGAGAATCGCTCCTTACCAGAAGCTCTGGCAGACCTGGTGCGCGAGGCTCAGACTGAGGATAGCGTTGTCTCTCTCTGTGTCCCTGATACGCTGCCTCAACTCTCGGCGCAGATTAAGTTCACCCTGTATCGTGTCGCGCAGGAGGGGCTGACCAATGCGCGTAAACATGCGCACGCCGACCATATCGAACTCATCCTCGACTGCCCACAAGTATCCCAGGTGACGTTGCGCGTGAAAGACGATGGTGTTGGTTCCCTCAGTACCACTGGAGGTTTTGGACTGCTTGGAGCACGCGAGCGCGTGCATGCGCTGGGCGGCCAGTTGCGCACAGAAAGTCTGCCCGGACAGGGCTTTTTCTTAGAAGTGGAGCTTCCTCTATGACTTCCCCGGTGCGCATTCTGATCGCCGATGACCAGAAACTCTTTCGTGAAGGACTGCATACCCTCCTCTCGGTACAGCCCGACCTGTTGGTCGTGGGAGAAGCTCGTCATGGTGAGGAGGTACTGCATCTGGCCGCCACGCTCAAACCGGATGTCATCTTGATGGATCTACGTATGCCTCTGCTCAACGGCATTGCGGCTACCCGTCGCCTGAAAAATACTCAGCCCGAATGCAAGGTCATTGTGCTTACCACGTTCGATGACGACGAAGATATCTTTGAAGGCCTGCGTGCAGGCGCGGTTGGCTACCTGCTCAAGGATGTTTCTTCGGGAAAACTGGTGGAGGCCATCCGAGCGGTTGCTTGCGGCGAGTCGTTTTTGCAACCGTCTATCGCTGGGAAGGTCATCGCCGAGTTCGCCCGCCTTTCCCCTCATCCCTCTTCCCAGGCTCAAGTTCTGGTCGAATCTCTCTCTGAGCGCGAACTCAACATCCTTCGTCTCTTAAGTCAGGGTGCCACGAATAAAGAAATTGCCAGCCGCCTGATTATCACAGTAGGAACCGTGAAGAACCACGTGACAAACATCCTGGCGAAACTGGGGGTGCGTGACCGTACCCAGGCAGCGATGAAAGCCAAAGAGTTAGGCATTATTTAAACATTTCCCTGGCGTGGTCCTTACGCGTAATCACATCTGTCGCTAAAGGTCATAGCGGGTCATAGAGCAGATTATGACCTCGCAAGATGACCTCTGTCACATCCCCTGCCTCCTCTGCTCGGCTATACTCTCATCAAAATATAAACTAATCAATTGCCTTCGCAACTATAAAGAATAGGAGAGAAAAAGCAATGCTTTCTACTGATGCTGTTTCATCACCGCCTGGCAGATTTTCACGGATACTCAACACGCTTATGATGCTCATTGTGAATGTTGCCATTCCCTATGGTTGTTACACTCTGGCAAAAGCCTATTGGCTCTTTTGAGAAAGGAAGTGTCCATCTATGATCCCAGACTCTTTTACCAACTTCTTTGTCGCCAGTACGGGTGCTGGCGCTGCTCTGCTGGGTTTGCTCTTTGTCTCCATCTCCATCTCACCCGAAGATAAAATTTCGGAGAATGCCGAGGTTGAGCGACGTGTCAGCGCTCAGGGCGCTCTTACCTTGCTGATTAACGCTTTTTTTATCTCTCTAGCTGCCCTGCTTCCCGGTAATTATGGTATACCCGTCATAATCTTCGCTGGCATTTCTTTCGTTCTCACATTGCGCAATAGTGTCACCCTCTTGCGACCTCATCCAGAGGAGAGTTTGCTCTCCTCTCGCCTGACGGTTGTTACTGTGAACCTGCTCACCTACATCGCGCAGGGGTACTATGGTATCCTCTTGATCGTCGATCCCAAAAATCCTGTGCCAGTCTATTATCTGACCAATCTGCTCCTGGTTGTCTATGTGCTGGGCATCTTTCGTGCCTGGCAACTGCTGGGGGGTATGCGTAAGCAGCGCAAACCGCAGTTTGTTGCTCATCCTCTACCCTCGACCTCAGGAAACGAGCAAGTGACAACTCCAGCCCATTAAGGCGTGCTCAACCAATGTTGAACTTCACCCTGAAAAGGATTTAGCTCAAATATTGGATACGAGGGAAACCACTTATGTACATGTGATCACTTGATGGCGTCGTTCTGGTTCATTCTCTGACGCCTATCACAGACAGCTTTCTCAATGAGAGAGTGCTTAGACGTAAATGTTGAGATTCCGCCATCAGAATCTCAACATTTACATCCAATGGAAAAAGGCATCACCCCATCCTTGGTACTATTTTGCCAGGCCACGCACATCATGCTAAAAAAAGCCTCAACCATTCGTTACAGGGTTTGGATTGATAATGAAGAATCAATCCAAACCCTGAGGCAGCCCCAGAAAACGGTGGAGGAGAAGAATCGATAAAAGGCGTATGAAAAATATCCTTCAAGGCAGAGGTTTTTTTCTCTTGATTCTGGTGATTATTCTTGTGGCGTGCGCATCGCTGGTGTATCGCGTATTTAGCGTGGGGAGTGCAGCCGCCAATCGCCTCCAGCAAGCGAGCATAACGTCGGGCGCGACCCATGCTCTTACAGCCACGGCGCAACCAGGCGCTACGTTGCCTCCTGCGCTCGGCATGTGTCATCTCAAGGGACGAAATTTTCAGATGGGCATAGCCTTTCCTGAGTGGAGTCCCGCAGGCTATGGTGGTGGTGATCAGCAGTGGTTAAGCGAATTGCCTCAGATGCGTGCTCAGACCTCCGCCTGCTGGGTTGAGATGCCAGTACTGTTTCATCAGGCCTCGCTCAACGCAACGGTCGTTACCACTGGCACTGCCACGCCTTCGCTCTCTTCATTTCGCTATGGTATTCGTTTTGCGCATGCCGAGGGTTTGCATGTATTTGTGACCTTCCAGCTTCAGGCTGGCGGATCACACCCGTGGGCGGGTGCGATCCAGTTTACAACCTACACGCAAGAACAGACCTGGTTTACGGGCTATTGGCACGCCATCCAGCCCTATCTCCAGGTTGCGCAACAGGAGGGCGCGGAGCAACTGGCGCTCGGTACCGAAGAAGAGTGGTTACAGGAAAACGCCCCTGCTGATCTGTGGGATACACTCATCACCAATGTAAGCGGCGTCTACTCCGGGACGTTGACCTATGATATCAACTGGACCTCGCTGGCCATGAAAATACCGACCTGGATGCATAACAACGCTTTAAAAATGATCGGAGTCTCCGCTTATTTGCCTCTTGTTGAGACGGCTGAAAGAGTTGATCCGCTGCGTATTTCTTCACTCTGGGCTGCGACGGTCAAGCAAAAACTTGATACATTTGCCCTTGAACTCGGCGAACCTGTGTTTATCTCCGAAATCGGTTATCGCAACAGTTCAGATGCCCTCTATCAACCGTGGCTGACGCAGACTTCGGCACCGACTGATCCAACGGAGCAGGCCGCTGCCTGTGGCGCGGTGCTCACGAATGTCTTTGAAGATGAACATATCCTGGGTAGCTTTTTCTGGGGATGGAATAACGTGGAGGCTTTTAGTCTCAAGGGCACTCAGGCTGCACGCGCTATTCAAACACAGTATCAATCCTTGCAGGGATAGCAGAGGAACCACACCACATGACCGATACTTCGCAATCATCGTTTGAATTTTCCCAGCCTGAACCTGGATCTGACCAGGCCGAGGTTGTGCCCGCGATCCGACGTCCTCGCTCGCTCCTGGTGCGGCGTCTCCAGAGGGTCTCGTTCGTTGCCCAGACACCAGCAGGCGAGCCGGAACAGGATCGGGAAACAAAGGGCAGCGCGTCCGCGCGTTCGCAAAATGGCGACAAGGATCTCTCCGCTGGGCTGATCACCCACCAAAGCGAGACAGGACTTATCCCTGGCTCTTCATTCGGGACGGAGCACAAGCAAAGCCTGGCTTCTGCTGACTCCCAACGGTCGGTGGAACCCTCGCTCGCTGATGTGCCAACCAGACAGGAGCCAGCGATCTCGCTCGCTGACATTCCAACCCGGCGCATGAGAGCCGTTTCTCCGGCTGGCTTGCCGGTCACGCCCATTCCGGTAAACCTGCCACCTGGGACTCCCCTTCCGGTTTCGGTAGAACCTCTCGACGAACGCTTGCGCGAACCGGTCGAACGCTACATGCACTGGCTCCAACGCAATAAGAGCTTGCAGACCCCTCTCGAAAGATTCCAGTTCTATCGAGATTCGTCGATGCAAATGCAAAAAGTGGGCAGGAGAGAGGTGCGAACCTTCGCACCTTTCCAGGTAGAGTGGTCTGCTCTGCGGGTCATCACGCCTCCTCAGGTGCTTCTGCTCGCGCTTCTGCTTCTTAGCTGGGGAGCAGGTTTCTTTTTCCTGCGTTTGACCATGATCACTGTGAGCCTGGGGCTGGTAACAGTGCTTTATATTCTCGGCTTTATTACCAGCGGTTTGCTGGCCACCAGCTCCTTCGGGAAAGATTCGGGAGAGAAGATTGACGAAGAGATAATTCTGTCCCTGGATAAGCAGGGAGCGACGTGGCCGATGTACACGATCCTCTGTCCGCTCTTCAAAGAGACGACAGTTGTGTCCCAGTTTGTCGCGGCTATCAAGGCTTTACATTATCCTTCTGATAGGGTACAGGTGCTTTTCCTGACCGAAGAGATCGACAAAGAGACACGTGCGGCGCTCTATACCATGCAATTGCCGCCCAACTTTGAGATTTTGACCGTGCCCGCGGGCGCGCCGCAGACCAAACCACGCGCTTGTAACTTCGGTCTGCTGCAAGCGAAGGGGCAATTTATTGTGATTTTCGATGCCGAGGATCAGCCGGAGCCATATCAACTCAAGAAGGCCATTCTGACCTTTGCCAATCATGGGCCTGAGGTGGCCTGCGTGCAGGCAAAGCTCAACTATTATAACACCAGGCAGAACCTACTCACCCGCTGGTTCACCGCTGAATATAGTACCTGGTTTGATATTATGCTGCCGGGCCTTCAGCGCAGCGGTCTGTCGCTTCCGCTCGGTGGTACCTCAAACCATTTCCGCACAGAGGTCTTATGCGCATTGGGAGGATGGGATGCCTTCAATGTGACCGAAGACTGCGATCTGGGTCTGCGCATCTCGCAGTACGGCTTAAAAACTGCGGTCCTGGATAGCACTACCTATGAAGAGGCGACCTCGCGCTTTACAACCTGGTTGTTTCAGCGTTCGCGCTGGATTAAAGGGTACATGCAGACCTACCTGGTGCATATGCGACATCCATTGCACATGTTGCTGCGCGGGCATGTGCGCAAATTTCTCTCTTTGCAGCTTATTGTAGGCGTCTGGACCATTGTGCTGCTTGTCAATCCAGTCATGTGGGCCTTGACACTCTGTTACCTCGTCTTGCGCCCTGAGCTGTTGTATCGCATACTATTTCCTGGCCCGATACTCTACATGGGCACCTTCTGCCTCGTCTTTGGCAACTTCTTCTATATGTATATTCACATTCTTGGCTGTTTGCACCGCAAAGAGTATACATTGATCAAGTGGGTTCTGCTGCTCCCACTCTACTGGGTGATGATGAGCATCTCGGCGTATATCGCTTTCTATCAGCTTATTGTCAAACCGCATTACTGGGAAAAAACGCAGCATGGCAATCACCTGGCCGCGAGCGCCAGAACCCGACAGGAGGGTTTGCCGGGCCAGGTATTGGCTCAAGAGAGACGCTCTGTCGTAGCCTCGATGCCTACTGCGCACATGCAGGCGCTTCGCCTGCTGCGAAATGGTGGAGTGGCCGCTACCCTAGAATCAACAACTCAGCGTGTCGTGGCGCTGCGCAGCAGCTTAACCCGCCAATTGGGGCGCCGCGAGCAATTGCGCAGGCTACCTCTCGTACTGATTCAGGATCGCTGGTTGATCGCCGTGGTGATGACAGCGCTCGTGGCCAGCATCACAGCGACGGTCTATTCGTTTCAACACCATACCATCCTTCTCTACTCGGACGCCTATTTTCACCTGCGTATCGCCAGGCGTATTTTTGATAGCGCGACGCCGGGCATTGGCCAGCTTGGAACGACCTGGGTGCCTTTGCCTCATCTGCTCATGCTACCATTTGTCTGGAACGACTACCTCTGGCGCACCGGCCTGGCGGGCAGTATTCCAGCGATGGTTTGCTACGTCGTCTCGACAATCTACCTCTATCTCTCTGGCAAGCGCCTGACCAGGAGCGGTGTAGCCAGTTCCATCGGCACACTCGTCTTTGTGCTCAACCCGAATATTTTATACCTGCAAGGGACGCCACTCAGCGAACTGGTGTGTATCGCGACGTTTACTATGGGGGGGTATTATTTCCTGGCCTGGGTGCAGGAGAACCGTTTGCGTTCCCTGGTGCTGATGGCCGCGAGCACCTGTCTGGCGACAATAGCCCGCTATGATGGCTGGTCGCTTTTTGGGGTGCTTTGTCTCCTTGTGCCCGCTGTTGCTCTGCTCAAAAAGCAGCGTTTACGCCAGGTCGAGGGAAGCCTGCTGGTCTTTCTCTCGCTCGGGGCGCTAGGCATCGTGCTCTGGCTGTTTTACAATCTGATGATCAGCGGGAACGCGCTCTATTTTCTGAATGGACCATTCTCTTCCAAGGTCCAGACACTGGTCATTCACGGTACGCCAACCGCTCTCTACGCCTATCACAATCTCTGGCAGGCGGTGCGCTTTTACTCGCTGAATGTGATTGAGACGGTCGGGCCGGTCTTTTTTGGACTGGGCCTGCTGGGGCTGGTGGTTTTTCTGCTACGTAGACGTTCATTGCTGGATACCCTGGTGATGCTCGTTTTCTGGGTCCCCTTTGGTTTCTATGTCCTCTCGCTCTACGAAGGGCAGGCCACGATGTTTGTGCCTGGCGCGGTTCCCTCGACGGCTTCGTTGCACAATCAGTTCTTCAATGCACGTTTCGGCTCCGAGGCGGTCGTACCGATTGCTCTGTGTGTCACAACTCTATGCGCTGGCTGGAAACTTCCGCGCTGGCAGCATCTCGGGCGCACGCTGGGAGCCAGCGCTGCCCTGATGATGGTTATCGCACAGGCACTGGTCATCGCCACAGGCGGGATTATCACCCAGGAGGATGGCCTGTATGGCGTTTCCTGTGACGCAACCCATACAATGAATATCTACCTGGCTCAGCACTACAACGGAGGAAAAATTCTGGAAGAGGTCTTCAGCTCTCCCGTAGATGGGTCCGAGGCCAATTTCGATTTCAAAAACATCATCTGGGAGGGATCGTATAGGCTATGGCCGCAAGCGCTGGCAGATCCAGCCTCGTACGTGGACTGGATTATGGTCAATCCGACTGATCCCAGCGATCTTATCGCGCAACAGGTTCATGTGCAGAGTCCGCAGTTCCAGGCACAGTTTACTCTCGTACTCCAGGAGCCATCGGGCTGGCGCCTCTATCATAAGATTGGCCTTCCGCCCCTACCAACACGCCCGGTTCCCGCGTATCTTCTGACTCAACATCGAGCATGTGATGCCGCTCTCTCCTGATAGACCTGTTGTAAATTTTGAGATTCCGCCATCAAAATGGTTCATGCTGTTGCATACCTGATAAAATAGACGGTGGTCAAAGAGAGAAGGTACGGATCCATGACAAGCAAGCGCAAGCAATATACACCAGAATTCAAGTTCAAGGCGGTGCTGGAGAGCTTCCAGCGGGGGGACACCATGATGCCCCCCCTACTTGTCTCGTCGTTTCTCATCGCCGATCTGTCCTGCGGCTGGCACATCACATCATCCTTCTTAAAGATGGCAAAGTTGAGGGAGAAGGGACTCTTTTTGCCCCAGCAATTCCCACAAGGCGTCGAGATCGCCACCGGTTTGCAGATACCGCATCGCAAAGCTCTCACGCAACAGGGCGGGACCCACACCCTTCCTCGTGATCCCAGCCCGTTGCTTGAGCCGGTCAAATAAGAGGGTGATCCTACTCTTCGTGAGCGGCCTGTCTGCCTCAGAGAGGAAGAGGGAATCCTCATCTGTCCGCTCTCCACCTACTGCCGCACCCAGACGGTAGTTATCCAGGTAGGCGAGCAGGTGACGCAACCCTTCGTGTCCCAACGTGAGCCGTCGCACCGTCGCACCCTTCTCCTGAACGCTCACGATCCCCTGCTCCAGGTCCACATCTCCAAGACGCAACGCACAGATCTCGGTGGCACGCATGCCCGTATCAAAAAGAACCCAGAGGATGGCCCGGTTGCGTGCGGTCGCCTGCTCTGCTAGCACCCTGGTTTCCTTTGGGGGCCGACAGGCCAGGAGCAACTGTTCCCATTCCCCAGGTGCCAGCGGAGGAAGCAAACGCTTGTCCATCTGGGGAAGAGGCAGTCACGCAAAAGGCGTGACTGACAAGCACTGGTGACGCACCACCCACTGGCAAAAGGCCCGCGCCGAGCGTGCATAGGATGCCACCGTGCCGGGTGAGCGAAGAGCGCCAGTGACGATAGGCAGGTGAGGGAGCCACTCCAACCAGCCACGTACCTGTGCTTCTGTCATCTGATCAAGCCGGACACACCTGTGTTCCGTACGCAGATAGTGCTGGAACAATCCCAAAGCTTTCCGATGCCACTGTAGGGTCTTCGGACGGCGGTGGTTTCTCTGATCCTCCAGATACTCGTGGACTGCTTGCTCAATGGACAGAGCCGAGGGGGTGTGACGAGATAGTTGGAGGCTGGGAGGTGCATGAGACGCCAGTGGCTGCCCACTGCTGGATAGGGCGGCATCCTGGGCGGCGATGAGGCTCGTTGTCGCGGGTCTGTGCGTTGTTCTCCTCCTGCAAGGTCGGTTGAGAAGGAAACGGGCTTTCTTCCACGATGTGCTGAAAAGTGGCAACTGGAGAGGAACAAGCCGACCGGGTATGATAGTCTGTCCTGTACTCTCGCATCCCTGATGAGACAGGATCAGTGACGCCAGCATGGATCACCTCCTTGCCCCATGACGCCTCCTCGCTCTCTGGGTTGGCAGCACGAGGCTTGCCGATGCCCGTGCCGCTCCAAGACTTCGATGAGCGTGGGCAGAAACGGCATGGCCGCTTGGCACAGATTCGGTTCATCTTATTCCAGGCGAGCACCAATGCCTCCTGCACCTCCGATCCATATCGGCATGGTCGTGGACGCACAGGTGCCTTTTGTCTTTGCTTGGTATGATTCAATAACTACATCGCATATTTGCGGTGATATCCTGTCCTCTGAGTAAATGCATCAAGCAACTGACGTTTTTGCGCAGGTGAGGCCCCACGATAGTGAGGCAGGACCTGCACCAGCAACTCGCGCCTGGTTTGAAGACACAATCCTCTTTCCACGCTCATCCATCCCCGCGATCGAGCCTACGATGAGCAACGGAAGCCGACATGACAGCCCTGCCACTTCCGTTTGTCTCATCAGAAATCTTCCTCTTGACATGCATTGTAGATCCCAACCTATGTTTTTGAAAGAGAGATGACCTTAGGTGTGAGCCCGACCCAACTGGCACAAGCAAATCAGCAAGAAGGGATTGCGAGAACGCTATCAGGAAGATTTTTTGTGAGGCGATGCGTCACTCAAAGGCAGATGCTCACAAAACGTAAAGTAGATGCTTCCCGCAAAATGAGGCAGGTGCCCGTTGAACACCTTTTGGGCAACAAAAAAAACATCTCTTCCTGATTTGCTCGCTGCTTGCTTCTTGCGAAGCGACCTGTCAAGCGCCAGGAAAGAAACGGCTTTAGAAGAAAAGCGGGAGACGGGACTCGAACCCGCGACAGCCTGCTTGGAAGTCACGTTCCCGCTAAATCACCGCTCGCTTCTTATAAAATGGCTCCACGAGCGGATTTAACGTACTCGCCTTCAGTATGAGCGCGTTCTGCAAAAGTGTTCACAAGCACATTCATCCGTGACCAACTGCCTTGACCTGTTGCAAACCTCAGCCGCATCATTTTCTCGACGTACAGAAGTGTTCATCAATTCGCAGAGGCAGATTGGTAGTGACTGAAACTGCTTACGGAGCAACTATAGACCATTTCTTCAGAAAATACAAGGGGAGCAGGTGTTCGTTGCAGGGCTTTCCAGTTCTCCGCTCAAAGGGGTGCAGGGTCTCCCTGCCGGGGTCTGGGGTGTCCCCAGTTTCCTTCCCTCCTTCGCGCGCCGCCTGCGACGGCGCGCAAAAGAGAAGAAAAAAGGTTTTTGCGGGGACACCCCGCACCCCGGCAGAGGGCGGCAGCCCTCTGCACTCCCGCTAGATGGGAGAATTGGAAAGCCCTGGTGTTCGTTGGAAGAATCCTCCCAAAATGAGTGTGTATGGCTTGACAAGATTCCTGGAAAGATTTTCCCCTCTCAATGGCGACACACCTGTGTGCTTTCTCCTCCTCACTTTCGTGCTGGCCCTGCCTCTACGCCTTTCGGGTAAAGGTAAGGTGCTACGTTACTCACCTCGCCTGAGTGAGGTCACGCGAGAGCGTGACAGAAAATCAGAAGCCTCTTTGGGCGCACTTTGTCGCATGCTACGGTCCTCTTTGGGTTTCCCCGCTAAGTAAGCGACCGTCTTAGAGGTCAATTGCTCTCAACCCCCTCCTTTCTCTGAGAGGAAAAGTTGCACAGAACGGCCTCCACAAGGGACATCCCGCAGCATTCGGGAGTAATGACTGTGGATAGAGGATGATGGCTGTGAGCACAATGGACAACAGGAGCTAGGATGGGTAGCAATCACTGAAACACTGATACAGGTGCTTGTGGCTTGAATATGCTCAATCTGCATTCCTTCTGGCAGAGAAAGCAATGAAGTGGTCCCTTCCATCAATAGCCTCTTTTATGTAAAATATCATCTACATGAGGGTTCTTTTGGAAAAGACATTATCGCAATATGTCAATATATCTCCTGTCTGCAAGCAGGCACTATTATTCCCCAAAAGTGATCATGGGCCAAGTTATTCGACAAATATCAGTATCGCTACGTAAAAAAGACCGAACTTCCCACAGATCGCACTCCCCACGGAATGAGCGCGCATTCCTCCCATGAAGCGAGCAAATTTACACCCAGGCGCGTTCCAAGCGGACAATTAATCATGCTTTAGCGGCGCTCAGCAGTTTTTTGTGCAATCTCATCAGGATCAACCTGTGTGTGAATATTCAGAGGCGCTGGGAGCAAAGGCTTCCAGTAAGATTCGGGACCAAATTTATCATGCTTCCGAATTATGCAGGGCTTTCCAGTTCTCCGCTCAAAGGGGTGCAGGGGTCTCCCTGCCGGGGCCTGGGGCGTCCCCAGTTTCCTTCCCTCCTTCGCGCGCCGCCTGCGACGGCGCGCAAAAGAGAAGAAAAAAGGTTTTTGTGGGGACACCCCGCACCCCGGCAAAGGGCTGCCGCCCTCTGCACTCCTGCTAGATGGGAGAATTGGAAAGCCCTGCGAATTATGTCGCCTGCTCGCTGTTCGCTTGCATAGCTGCTATAATAGTAGAGATAGAATGTCAAGAGAGAGGGCCTGGAAGCCTGTGAGAGATCTTCAGGCCCTCCTGTGTCACGGTGGACTCGCAGGGAGCACATCTGACAGGACTCAGTATACTGGCAAAGGCCGGGGGAATCAGTATCCACCCGGTCCCATTTCACGTCCCATGTCAGTACCCTCCTGCCGTCTGGTGAAAGGAGCCTGCTGGTGCCTCAGTCCTTGCACGGAGAACGCCATTATGACTTCGGTCAGAGGATGCTGACCCTGCGCATCAACATCGGGCTGACCCAGGAGGGGCTGGCGGCCTTGTTGGGCATTACACGCAAAGCTGTCGGACGATGGGAGGCTGGGGAGACGTATCCCAAGGCCGACCACCTCAAGGCCTTTATCACGCTGATCTTTGAGCAACAAGGGTTTCAAGCGGGGAGTGAGGAGGAGCAGATCAGAGCCTTGTGGCGTTCGGCTCATCAGAAGGTGCTCCTGGATGAGCAATGGCTCACATCGCTCCTTGCTCAGCAGGTTGTCCCCCTGGTCTCAACGCTCTCTGAAGAGAAGGACTCCCCTCCCTCTGTTGCGGAGCACCTGCGCCTCTGGACGGTCCCCTATGCTCGCAATCCTCACTTCACCGGACGCGACGCGCTGCTGCAGCGGCTGGAGCAGGTATTTGCGTTGGAGCGTCCGGACACTCCAAACGGGGCAGGCGGGGTGCGCCAGGTAGCCCTGACCCAGACCCAGGCCATCAAGGGCTTAGGGGGCATTGGCAAGACCCAGACTGCCATCGAATATGCCTATCGCGCACGCCTGCAGGGACGCTATCACCATGTTCTCTGGATCGCGGCAGCCAGCGAAGAGACCATCCTGACCAGCTTTGTCGAACTGGCCTCCCTCTTACCTGAGGTGGTGCGTCCCGAGGAGACCGATCCACGCAAAATGGTCTCCGCTATCCTGCGCTGGCTGGAGCAGCGCGCTGAGCCCTGGTTACTCATCTTTGATAACGCCGATCATCTGACTCTGGCCCAGTCCTATTTCCCTCTCAAAGGGAATGGACACCTGCTCCTCACGACACGCGCCAGTGCCACCGAGGCCTTTGCCCCCTCGCTGGAAGTCGAACTGATGGGAACGGTGGAAGGAGCGCAGCTCTTGCTACGACGGGCCAAACGGGTGGTGCCCTATGTACCGGAGGAGATAGAGGAGGCCATGAACATCGTGATCGCCCTGGCCCACTTTCCCCTGGCCATCGATCAGGCGGGCGCCTATATTGAAGAGACTGGATGCAATCTCGCATCCTATCTCAAGCTCTATCAGAGCCATCGTCACGCCTTGCTGGGGAGGCGAGGCAAGCAGATGGGAGGCTATCCCGAGTCGGTGGTCACAACCTGGTCCCTCTCCTTTGCCGAGGTGGAGCGCAGTTGCCCGGCGGCGACGGAACTCTTGCAGTTGTGCGCCGTGCTCGCTCCCGACCGCATTCCCGAGGAACTGCTTCAGCAGGGAGCCCCCTGCTGGCCGGAGCAGTTGCATGAGGCCGCCGCGGATGGCTTCGCCTTCAACCAGATGATGGAAATCTTGCTGGCCTTTTCCCTGGTCAAACGCTTCTCGGAGGAGCGGATGCTGAGCATCCATCGTCTGGTGCAGGCGGTACAGTGGGATGGCATGGACGCACAGACGCAACGGGCCTGGAGTGAGCGGGCCGTGCGAGCGGTTGAGCAGGTGTTTCCGCAGGACCCGAGCAATGCGGAGACCTGGCCCCAGTGTCAACGCTACCTCGACCAGGTCCAGGCTTGCGATGCACTGATTGAGCAGCAACACCTCCAAATTCCCGAAGCGGCCGATCTGCTCGACCGCGCTGGCAGCTATTTCCTTGAGCACTTTATGCATAGCCAGGCGGAACCTCTCTACCAGCGGGCGTTAGCCATGCGTGAGCAGCAGTGGGGAGCCGAGCATCCCCAGACGGCCAACGGCCTGTACCACCTGGCCCTCCTGCACCAGGCGAGCGCCAACTTTGCGCAAGCCGAGCCGTTGTTTGAGCGAGCACTGGCGATTCGCGAGCGCCAGCTAGGAGCAGAGCATCTGGAGACAGCGGCCAGCCTGCATGGGCTGGCGATCCTTTACGAGTCGCAACGGCTCAACGAGAAGGGCGAAGTCCTGGCCCGACGAGCCCTGGCGCTCTATGAGCAGCACCTGGGGGCAGACGATCTCGAGACGGTTCCCGTTAGACACACACTGGCAGACGTGTATTGGCATCAGGAACGCTTCAATGTGGCCGAAGCGCTGTACCAGCACAATCTGACCATCTGTGAGCGCCATCTGGGACCAGAGCATCCGCAGACCGCCAAGAGTCTGAATCACCTGGCACTTATCTATACGTATCTTGGGCACTACGAAGGGGCGGAACACTATTTTCGGCGTGTGCTTGCCATCCGCGAGAAGCACTTTGGCCCAGCCCATTATCTGACCGCACTGGTAATCTACGACCTGGGAACTCTGTCTCTAGAGCGAGGTCGTTATGAGGAGGCAGAGCAACTGTTTCAGCAAGCCCTGGCGCTCTATGAGCAACATCTTGGTCCGCAGCATGTGTATACGGCAGATATCTTCATTACGCTAGCTAACACCTTGCGGCATCTCGGGAAGTACCCTCAGGCGGAAGAACTGGCTCGACAAGCCCTGGACCTGCATGAAGCACATCTTAACCCTGCTCATCACTATATTGCGGAAGATCTGACAGTCCTAGGCGCCATCTATCGGGAGCAGGGCCGGTACGCCGAGGCCGAGCCGCTCTTTCAACGCGCCCAGCAGATGAATATGCAGATAGGGAAGTCCGTCCTCATCCCCTATGAGTTTGCGCTCTTGCGGGAGGCGCAGGAGCGAGACGAGCAAGCCTATGATCTGCATCAACAAGCGCTCGCAGCGTGCCTGCAGGCTGGGCGAACAGAGACCCATCCTCAGATGGTGGCCCTTCGCCAGCATCTAGCGACCTTGCAGGGTCGCCTGGGGCGCCCCGAGGAAGCGGCCAATCTGGAAGGGACGCAAGCCGTGAGCGCCTCCGATGGCTCGCAGGCATGAGTGTGATGAACATACCTTGGGCAACCTTGAATCAACGTTTCCCCTTCTCTTCACTCCTGCATTCGCAAGGGTTGAGTTGCAAAAAATTTGAGGAAGAGAAGTTGAATGTATGTAAATGTGCGAATGAAATTGGTGGATTATGAAGAATTTTAACAATGAAACTGGTGAGCAAGCGATCAACATGAATGATCCTACAGAAGGACTCTTCGAGCAAGGACAAGTGATCGTAAAAATTTTGTGTGTTACTGCCCGTTTTACCGCCAGCTTCATTGTCAAGATTCAGCCAGAATCCACCAGTTTAAGCAGAGACGACAAAGGTGAGCGCATCACACCACAACACAACTTGCAACGAGGTGGCAGCTAGCAACAGCGTTGCAAGGAGTGGACCGATGATCGTGGCGAAGGGAGCGCTTGCCTGGGTGCGCCCGTTCGCCTTCAGCAGATCATCCTGGGCAACCATGCTGGGAATAGCGGCATTGGTAGCGCTCTGAAAGCCAACCGTCAGCGTAGAGTTGAGGAAGGTGACAAGATAGATTCACCAGAGAGGTAAGTGTCCCAATAGCGCCAGCAGTGGCAGCAACGCAAGCAGAGCTGCGCAGCAGAGATCCAGGCCGATCATCAAGCCCTTGCGGTTCACGCGATCCACCCAGGCACCGATGAAGAACCCAAAGAGCGGATAGGGCACCCAGGTCGCCGCTGAGGCCAGTCCCAGGTCCAGGGCCGAGCCGCTGAGTTTGAAGACCAGCAAGGGCAGTGCCGTACTGGTGAGTGTGCTGCCCATTTGTGAAATGGTCTGACCCGTCCAGAAAATCCAGAAGTCACCTGCTCTTCTCCCAGAAACGGCCTGCCTGGTTTGTTCCATCATTCGTTCTTCTCCATGTGTAAGAGTAGAAGGAGATACTCAAAAGATGACATACTGTTCGTCTTTATACAAAAATGTCGAAGCGTGTTCCAAATCCTCTGACCAAAGACATAATCTGGCTCTCCATGCAAGGATTGACGCATCATCAGCAGACTCCGTTCAACGGACGGCAGGAGGGAACGTACATGGGACGTGAAATGGGACTGGTTGGATACTGCTTTTCCCTGGCCACTGCCAGTATACTAAGTCCTATCGGATATGCTCGCGAGCCTACCGTGATGCAAGGCGTGCCTGGGAACCTCTCACGTGTTTGTAGATACACCCTTTGATGGTTCTGCCTCTATCATAGCAGATGGACACGTAGACAAGCAAGCAGAGAGCGTGTTTGGGAAGCAGAGAGACGGGGAACATCCTGCCTCGCTGCTCTCCCGATTGGGCCTGATGCAGAGAGCGAAGGAGAGAACGATGAAAACACCAAAAACAGTCAGCGTAACTGGTGCCTCTCAATGCATTGGTACGAACCTCGTCAAGACCTTTTTAGAACGCAGCATGAAGAAAACCGGCTTTCAAGTGTCAAACCACCTTGCGCTGGTTGATGGTGATAGTGGCGAGGCAAGAACGGCCAGAAACATCTTTGAAACAGCCATCGAGAAGTCAGCCAGTGTCGATGTCCTGATGAACAGTACAAAGATTTTCTTTACCCAACCATTTACTGATTACATAATCGAGGACTTCAGGAAGCTGATTTCGACCAACCTCGATGGTTTTATCTATCTCGGTCAGGGAGAATGCTATGAACAACCCTCTGTCTTCTTACACCGTGCAGGCTGGCCCAGAACAGCGATTGCATGACTACAACATTGAGCTTCCCCCGGTTCCCACACCGTTTGGTGCATACCTGGAGGTTGTACACATCAACAACCTGCTCTTCCTCAGCGGAATGTTGCCAGTAGTAGGCGGTAAGCCTACCTATCTTGGAAGGATTGGCGCGGAACTGACGATAGAAGAGGGTCGCCGTGCCGCCACTATCGCCTGTCTAAACGTGCTGGCGGCGGCGCGGCACTATTTAGGCTCCCTCGACAAGGTGAGCCGCGTCGTCGGACTGGGTGTCTCGATCGCCATCTGTGGCAATTCCCGAGAGCATCCGAAGGTTGCTGATGCAGCTTCGGAAATGCTAGTACACGTTTTCGGAGAAGAGAAACTATCGAACCGGATCGTGCTAGGAGTAGCAAGTCTGGTGCTCGGGATGCCGATCGAGTTAGAAGTGATTTTTGAAGTTACTCCTTAGACAGACGCGAAGATCATCCACACTCATGGCAATTGAGAAAGACCGGTGAGTCGCCGGTGAGAGAACTGACCCATCAGGAGATGTGTGGAATTTTCAGATCGTGGAAATTTCACCAGAAGAGCAACAACAGGAGAAAAGAAAATGAATCATCACATTCAACGCTCTCACTACGGAAACCTGTCGCACACTCTTGTCGATCAAGTGCTGACGGAACAAGCACTCGCAGGGGATCAAGCAGCATTTGAAGTCTTGATAAACAAGTATGAGTCGCCTCTGCGTGGCTATATCTGGAGAATCCTCAAAGACCATGACCTGATGGCTGATGTCCTGCAACATGTCTTTCTCCAGTGCTACTGCTCTCTGCCCAAATTGAGAACGGATACACCGCTCAAAGCCTGGCTCTTTCGCGTGGCCTACCACCGCTGTCTCGACGAACTGCGTAGCAAACGGCGTCGGCAGGCCATCTCCTTTTCTCAGCTGGAAGGAGAGGACGGCGAGGAGGCGTCTCCTCTGGCAGACGAGCTTCTAGATCCCGATCTGACTCCAGAAGAACTCCTCGAACAGCAAGAGCTTCATGAGCAAGTAGTCCAGGCGATGGAGACACTCTCTCCTAGATTGCGTGCGGTGGTGCATCTGCGCAGCTTTGGGGAACTGAGTTTTGCTGAGATTGGCAAACAGCTCAATATGCCAGAGTCCACAGCCAAAACCTACTTTCATCGTTCGTTGCCACGACTTCGTGCGGCATTCGTAGCACGAAGAGAGAACCTCTCAAAAAATCAGCTAATGTCAAATGGCTTGTTCGCTTCTTCATCAGGGCATATAGGAAAGTGAGAAAGAGATGATTTGCATGACAGTGACATTTACGATCGTTCCAGACCATGAGCAGGCAGTCATGAAATTGCTCAGGAAGTTGGTTCACCATACACGAACTGATCCAAATATCTTGCTGGCTCAAGTCTATCGCTCACGAAAGGAGCCGTACCATTTCTTTGCCTATCTCCAGTTTGCCGATCAGACAGTGGCTGATGCCCATGAAGGCAGTGCGTACTACGGGGAATATGTGATGACGAATTTGTATGGGATGCTAGAGAGTGATAGCCTGACCATTAAGATATACGAGCCATTATTCGAGAACGTTCAATGAAGGAAGTGAGCGAGCAAAACTGTGCTTTCACGTGTAGTCAGGCCAGACAGTTGTTTTCATTGTTCTCTCTCCGGCAAACAATATGCAAGAGCCTGGATGGTGTCTGCATGCACTTGCCAGGTCGGGTGGAGGACCTGGCCTACTCCTGTCCGCTCAGCGGCAGCCAACAACTATCCAGCGACTGAGTACGGCCAGTTCCTCTCACCGGACGGCAGGAGGGTACTGACATGGGACGTGAAATGGGACCGGGTGGATACTGATTCCTACGGCCCCTCCCAGTATACTGAGTTCTGTCGGATGCGCTCCCTGCGAGTCCACTGTGACACAGGAGGGATCTGGAGATCTCTCACGTGCTTGCAGCATCGAGTGGGCAGGAGAGCGCGAAAGAAAGAGCAAGCAGAAAGGTACGTGCGAATGAAGAAGCCACCGTACCTCAGCCTTTTCGACAATGAGCACGTCTGAACGTTTGTACAGAATCAAGCTCCAATTGAGGGCTTATGAGTAGGAGGTTCATATGAAGATTATCGTTATTGGTGGCAGTGGGTTCATCGGAAAAAAGCTTGTGAAGAATCTTCGTGAGCTTGGCCATCAGGCTGTGGCGGCATCACCTAACACAGGCGTCAACTCCCTCACAGGTGAGGGACTGGCTGAAGCACTTGCCGGTGCTCAGGTGGTCGTCGATGTGACGAACGCGCCTTCGTGGGAGGATAGGGCAGTCTTAGAGTTTTTCGAGACATCAACTCGCAATCTCCTGGCCGCAGAAGCGACTGCTGGTGTGGGACATCACGTGGCACTGTCGATCGTCGGCGCTGATCGTCTTCCCGAGAGCGGTTATCTACGTGCGAAAGTGGCCCAGGAACATCTGATCAAGGTTTCGAGAGTTCCCTATAGCATCCTTCGTGCAACACAGTTCTTCGAGTTCGTCGGCGGCATCGCCGATGGAGCCACCAATGGACAAACGGTTCGCGTGTCACCTGCCTTTCTCCAGCCGATCTGGTCGGATGACGTTGTGGCTGCACTGACCGATGTCACGATCGGAGCACCTGTGAACGGCATGGTTGAAGTGGCTGGTCCCGAAAAAATACGCCTCGATGAACTCGTTCGCCGATTCTTGAGCGCGACAAAAGACCCACGTGAGGTGATCGCAGATGTCAATGCACGCTACTTTGGTGCAATGTTGAGTGATGATTCCCTCACCGCAGGCGAGAACGCCCATCTCGCCCCGACGCGCTTCGAGGATTGGCTGAGCAGCTACAGAGCACAAAAATAAATTGCTAGCAGGCAGAGTTAACGCCCGGTTGTCTCGTCTACCAGGCGAGCAAGAAACGACCTGTGTTCACGAAGAAGGGTGTTCAACTCTGCCTCAAAACGGTGTTCTAGTTGTAAGAGAACAAGATATGCTCATGAGAAGAAAGAAGAGGATAGAAGCATGGCAGACAGTACGGTGGTCGTTCTCCTCTTTGATGATGAGGGGGTGCAGACCGCCTTTTTGATGAGTTTGAGGAGACGCTGAAAGCGGAATCCTTCCCTATCGATGATGCCGCTGTGGCTATCTACAAGCAGACCGGCGAGATGCTCGTCAAACAGTGGGCACATCCGCTCAGCGAGAACGGATTCACGCCTGCGCTTTGGATGTTCGTGATCAAGACGCTGCTCTCGGGTTGGGGGGATCACATTGATGATTGGTTCATCGAGACGTTCAAACAGGTGTTCCGATCTGGCACCTCGGCCTTCTTCTGCCTGATAGAGCCATCTGCCAGTAGGGATGTCCTCATTCAGTTGAGACAGTATCGTGGCATGCTTATCTACGCGGGGTTGACAGAAGAACAGAAAGTCCAATTGAAAGCAGCGGCCAGCAAAGGGGAGCGTGTATGATTGAAGAGCGATACGAACCACGTCGTGAGAAAGAAACAGGCAGAATCGAAGCGTTCAGTGATGCCGTCTTTGCCGTCGCTATCACCTTATTGGTCTTCAGTTTGCAAGTTCCGGCGCTCGAGGATCCCTTGACCTCGGAGCATCTAGTGAGGATGCTTTTGCAGCGCTGGCCTTCCTATCTGGCGTTCTTTATCAGCTTCGCCACCATCCTCATCATGTGGATCAGTCATCACGCCATGTTCAAGCTGATTGACAAGTCCGATACGCCCTTCCTCTTCGCCAATGGCTTCTTACTCTTGTTGGTAACGACCGTGCCATTTCCGACCCAGTTAGTGGCAACGTATCTCACCACCCCAGTTGCCGGGGTGGTCTGCGCTCTCTATGCGGGTCTTTTTCTGATGACCAACCTCGTATATAACCTGCTCTGGTGGGTAGCCGCCCATCAGTCTCGCCTCCTGAAAGGCTCTGTTTCGCCAATGCTGATACACACCCGGAGCCGCTACTATGCCCTGGGCGCTCCCTGTTATCTGCTCGCGCTGCTCCTAGCGTTCTGGAGCCCTGGGGTCAGCATAGGCATTTGCTCTGTCCTTTGGCTCTTCTGGGCGTTTACCACCTATGAACGGAGACCCGCAAGAGAAGCATACGGAAACAAAGGGTTGAACCAGAGAAAAAAGAAAGACGCCATGAGGGGAGATGTGACGATGGAAACAGGGCCTGAATGAGGATCTGAAAGGAAAATACCATGCATGGACTTGCTTCGGCCCTGGCTCTGCTGCGGGTGTGTAGTATCGAGCGGCTCTCGGTGCAGCTCGACGTGCTCTCCGACGGAGATCCCTTGCAATGGATCACGTGCCTGCAACAACAAAGGCAACGAGAGCCTCTGCCTGGGATATCGCCGCTGCGCCAGTTGCGGCTCTCGAATGAGGACTGCCTGTACGTATTTGCGACGCTGATTCTCGAGCAGTTCCGGTGGGAGCCAGCACCACGGTGCGAGCAAGAACGAATGGCCCTCTTTCTAGCGTTCCGCGACCTTGGCCAGGCCCTCAATATTCACGCTATCCCTTGCACCATCGAAGCCCTGGAATGCTTTCAGCACCAGTATGAGGGTCAACACTGTTGCTATGCAGCGTGCAATGAGCGCATCTCGCGGGCAATTGGCGATGGCTTGATGGGTCGTCTCCCCTGGACCCTGCACCCTTTAGGGTACGTGGGGATCAGCACGCTCCTTGATGAGCATAGGCGAGCAGCTCTCGGTCTCCCTTGTCTTCATCCATCGTGGTGTTCCATGGTGAGGTGGGTTATCACAACCTACCAGCACCGAATAGCTCGGACAGAGCAACAGAGCGCTCCACTTGGACAGCACGTCTTGGCTTGCGACCATGCCAGGCAGATCGTTGAGGAACGTCGCTCTGATCCCGTGGAGTTCCTCGTATGGACACTCTGTTCTGCTCGTTTTGCTCCACCCATTGTCATGAACGAGCCAGAGGGACTCTAAGTGAGAAGGAGTCAATGGATGTCCACCAGGGGAAATGGGCCATTTTGCCGATACGCCTGCTTCCTTCTGCAATAGAAGCTGGACACAGGTGCGAAGGTCATTGCTGGTCACAAGACAGGGATAGACATGCTGCTTGAGAGGCTGTGGCGGACATCACCAGTCAGGGCGCGTTGATTGAACAGGAACGTCTCTCGTTGTTGAACGACGAGTCCAGTTCGACGAATGAAAGCAGAATAGATAGCTACACGAGAGGAGTCGCCGATATGGCAGAATTGCAACACATTACAGTCACCCATCTTGAGCGGTATGGGTATCATCTCTATCGCATCTATGGTTCTCAAGGGAGAGTTGCCTATGAGCAGATCAGTCAGGCTATTCTTGACGCTCATCTCTTGACAGCCACCGAGCTGTTAGAACTGGCGGCGTATGTCGAAGAGCACCGTGAGCAGCTAGAATGGGAAGCAAGAGAAGATCAGGGGATACTTGCTGAAGATCAGGTATAAGAAGCGATACCCAGCTGGAACTAGACTTATCGCCGCTCTGGAAAAAAGTCAGCATCCCGATCGTCTTGCTTTACTGGCTTCTTGGGAGACAGGTATTTCAGAAGGCTTTTTATATGGTGTGTCGCACCAGAATCGGAGGCTCAGAAGCCAGGCAACTCCCGGCGGGCGCTGGGGCTTTGGGCAAGTATGACACTGGTCATTGGGAATATGATTGGTTCGGGTATCTTTCTCCTTCCAGCCTCACTTGCGCCATTCGGCAGTATTTCGCTTGTCGGCTGGCTGATTACTTCTGTGGGGCTGTGTTTCTCGCTCTGTTGTTTGGTCGATTGGCTGCGATGATTCCAAAGGGAGGCAGGCCATATGCTTATACCCGCCTGGGCTTTGGGGATTTTGCTGGCTTCTGGATTGCCTGGAGCTATTGGATTTCAGCCTGGATATGAACCAGCTATTTTCCTCTACCCCTTTTTGGAGCACTCCCACCGGAGATGTACTCCAGAACCAGAGATCTCTTGCGACAGAACCTTCGTCCTTGTATCTGAAGTAGAGCACGTGAGAGGGGGAGAACCAGAGGGCATCAGCTTGCTTGTCTCCTTGTGGCAGCGTCCTAGAAATCACGGAGAGAAGGGGGAAAGAGGACCGACTGAGAAAGATTTTGTTGAGGCAATGCACGTTCTGCAAAAATGTTCACAAGCACGTTCATCCATGACCAACTGCCTTCACCTGCTGCAAACCTCAGCCGCATCATTCCCTTGACGTACAAAAGTGTACGTCAACTCACAGAGGCAGATTGGTAGTGACTGAAACTGCTTATGGAGCAACTATAGACCATTCCATTAGAAAAAACAAGTGAGACAGGTGTTTGCTCAGGGCTTTCCAATTCTAATAAACAGTACAAGAACCAGTGAAAAGGAGAGCAAGAGCTTGTTGAGGGTGAGCGTCAAAATAGCGCATCTGTCGAGCAACGTTGCGAACGCCAACGCGATCCATCAAGCTCAAGACGGTGCTGTTGAGTTGAGCCAGAAGGCTCGGTACTCGTCCAGTGCGCGTTTGACAGGCATCTTCCCCTAAACTTCCGTCGCGGCGATAATGCAGCCGATTTTCGATGGCCCAATGCTCCCGAATCAAAGCGAGCAGGCGGCTAGGTGGCGCTTGGCGCATGGAGAGACTACTCAGTCCATAGACGACTTCATGACGAAGCGTGCCAGCTTTGAGCAAGAAGGTCGTCCGTTCGAGCCGAAAGACTTGCTCGATGCCTTCCCATTGCTTGCCAAACCACTCATTGAGATCAGGACTGCACGTGATAGCTCGATGTTCTTTCCGTCCATGAGCTTTGTCCCACGTCTCTGCTTGTTTCCACCGACGACGATCAGGGCCGCGATCTTCGAGCAAGTCCGCAATATCTTCCTGGAGGGTCGGTTGGTTCTCTTTGGCGATCAAAATATAATCTCCGGCTAGTTGATGCACGCGGCTACAGAGATCACGTTGGGTATGCATGGCATCAAGAGTCAAGATACGTCCTTTCACACATGAGGGAGTCAATAAGGGTTTGAGCGCACTGATCTCGTTCTCTTTGGCCCCGACATTACAGTGCCACAAGACAATGCCAGTGGCGACCTCATAACAACTGAGTTGATGGATTGGATGTTCTTGTGAGGTCGTGGCACGCAATGTTTTCCCGTCAATCGCCAGATGAGCATGATCGGCTTGACTCTGTGGAGTGTGTAACCGACTTGGCTCGTCTCCACACCGGATCTGAGCCTCCCATCGCACAAAAAAAGCTGATAAGATCTCGTCAAGGTGTTTCCCATCCACTTTCGCCAAGACGTTCCAATAGGTCGTCTGACATGGCATCTTCTCTCGTCGTAACTCAAAGTGTTGGGCCAAGTATCCTGCTCGATGGCGAATCCATTCGGTGGCTGCACTCAATGTTTTTTGTCCCGCAAGTTTGGCAAGCACAAGCAGGCACAAGATCACTGCCAAAGAGTAGCGTTTGCCTTGCGCACGCCTGGGATCAGTCAGTCCTTGCAATGCTTCATAGAGCGAGAGAACTGCGCTTTCCGCTGCTTCCATCTCCGCTTGAGGTGGCACGTTCCATGTTGTATAGTCCATAGAGAGTTTTCCTTGTCGATGTGATGTTTTTTGTATTCTACAAGAAAAACTCTTCTTTTTCACCTCCTCTTTGAGAATTGGAAAGCCCTGGGTGTTTGCTGGAAGGCTCTTTTTAAAATCTGTATGTTTTTGCTTGGTGCATGCTTCCTGGAAGGAATATTCACTGATGGACGATTGAGTTTCTGAATGGCTTTGATAGCCATAGCGGAACATACTCGGTCTTGAGCGAGCCGAAGAGGCTTTCCAGCATGGTATTATCGTAACAGTTGCCTTAGAGAGACGGAAAGGATGGAGTATGGACAAACCGGATCTGTTTCACTTGAAAGGAGTGTGGAGGTGACCTACGATTTGACGCCAACACCGCAGCTTTTAGAAATCCTCAAGCTGCGAGAATTAACTAAAGCGGAGCGGGCCGTTGCGAGAGAACAAATCGGACGCTATTATGCGAAAAAACTGGCCCATCTCCAACAACACCTCTTTGAGGCGTTGGTGATGCGGCGCACTGAGGAACTCGATCCCTTCGAGATAGATGAGTATATTCACCGCTATCATAAGCAATCCCAGGAACTCTATGTCTACATCAACACTCAATCCCACTCTAATGCGAGTCTTCCCATCTGGCTGGAAGCTATTGAGGCTGATGAACAAGGAAGAAACGTGTGGCAGCCAAGGACAATGTTTCCACATGAAGAACAACATTCCTGATGTAAGGCGTTGTGCATTCGAGCCACTGGACCTCTTTCTGCGCGTTTACGCAACCGGGAAGCGCGGTGTTCGCATGTGGAGAGGCACAACTCTCTAACAATCTGGTGACAGACTGGCTGGCAATAATTACACTACTTCCGTGATGAAAACATTACAATTCAACAAATAATCTTGTTTGAGGAGAAATAGAGTATCGTTTAACGGAAGAGAATGACGATCTTCTTTTCCATATTTTGCATACGCATTTATAATAGGCTTCTTGACAAGACATGGTTGAGTCTGGTATGTTTGGTGACACCTCAATGGAGTTGGGTTTTTCTAAAAGAGGTTGGGGTCATCGTGGCGCAACTCGACTAACTGAAAGTCGGCGGTCTCATTTTAGATCTGCTTCCTGGCAATTATTCGGTATCGATCATCACTATCACGCTTCATCCTGGTATCGGTGCGGACCGTCAAGGAGGACAGCAATATGCTCCGTTTCCAGATTGCCGAGTCCTACGAAGAATAGCAGTCGAGTGCAGCCCTGTATTACTCAGGGTTGCTTTCATTTCAGCAATTGCAATTTACTATCTATTTGATGCATTATCGATCTACAAAATATGACATATTTGAGGATGGGATATGGAAGCAGAAGGATGGTCAACGCCTCTATCGCTTGATCCACGTATTGCACAACAACTGCGAGATCTGTATCAGCAGGAGGAGAGCGAGGGAAAGCTACCTTCAAAGCAACAACTGGAGCAGTATTATGCGACATTCCGCAACAAATTTGGCCCGGAGCAGCTAGCCAGGCTGGATGGAGAGGCACTCCTGGAGACGATGCACAGTCATGGTACAAAAGAGAGCCTCGTCTACTGGTTAGAGTTTAAAGATGATGAGGAATTTCATTCACCTCTATTTGGCAGCATTGCTGGTGGAAGCGCTCATAAGTTTGGCCTCTTTCGCAAAAAAGAAACAGGAAAATGGACTACTGGTTCGCCTCAGAAGCCAGTCGAGCTATCAGTGGAGCAAGCTGTAGATGTTGCCAGGCAGCATAGGGATGAACTTATTGGGGGAGCCAAATTATTGGATCAGTTGCCAGGCAATGGGAATGATGGACACTATGTACAATTGCAACAGGATATGGAACGAGTTGCTCCCTATATCAGTACTACAGCCTGGGGGCACAAGTATTTTAGTTTGTTGTACCCTGATAAGCTCGACGATTTTCATAATCCCGATTACGCAATGTTCCATTTGATTAAGCTCTTACAATCTCTGTCACAGACTGAGGGTCGCTATGTTATGGCAGGACGTTATGCTGCTATTGCCTGCTACTTAGAAATTCCTCTCCATCTCTTGACGATCTTAACAAATGATAGAGATGGCAGAACTCCTCATAGCTACTGGCGTATTGGCACGACAGGGCATACCAATAAGCAGTCTTATTGGCCTGAGATGCGTGATGGTAATTTTGTTGCGATTGGATGGAGTGAGATTGGAGATCTTTCAACTTTTACAAAAGACGATACAGGAAGACAGGCTATTCGTTCGCTTGTAGCACCACATTATCCCGCAGCTAAAACGTCTGCCACTATAACGCGTGCAACCCGTCAGATTTTCGATTTTTGCTGGAACATCGCTATTGGCGATCTTGTGCTGGCCTCCAATGGGGCGACAGTGCTGGGCATCGGGAAAGTCACCGGAGAATATTCCTATGATTCATCGGGTGCTTTTCCGCATCGTCGTTCTGTAGAATGGCTTTCACTCCAGGAGTGGCAGCAGCCAGATCAGAAGCCGGACATCGAAGGCAAGTTAACTACTGTATATAAAATGAAAAGGCCGCTCAATCTGATTGAAGCTGAGAAGAGAATATTGGATGAGCCGAGTAGTGTGCAAGCACCTGTAAAACCTTCTGAGGCTCCTGAATCAGATTTAGATAAGCTTCAGGTTCGCCCGTTGCCGCGTCTATCAGGCATCACGGAGCGGATACAAGCCGTGCTTGAGAGGAAGGGACAGGTCATTTTATACGGCCCGCCAGGAACGGGCAAGACCTATTGGGCGGAACAGACGGCGCGTGAATTGGCATCTCGTGCATGCTTTCGCGCCACTTTTGATGCTCTTGATGATGAGCAGAAAACGCAGATTCTCGGTGATGGCAAAACCTTTTCTGGCAATGTCAGGATTTGTTGTTTTCACCCAGGGTATGGCTATGAGGACTTTCTGGAAGGGCTGCGCCCAAAGGTTGAAGATGGGCAGATGTACTTTAAGCCACGTAACGGCGTCTTTAAGCAACTGTGTCGTGATGCCAGCGCTCATCAGGATCAGCCGTTTTATCTGATCATCGATGAGATCAATCGCGGCGATATCCCCAGGATCTTTGGGGAGTTGTTAATGGTGCTGGAAAAAGATAAGCGCAATAAAGCCATTGTGTTGCCGCTCACGGGCCAATCGTTTCGGGTGCCGAACAACGTCTCTATTATCGGCACGATGAACACTGCGGACCGCTCGATTGCGTTGCTGGACACGGCCCTGCGTCGTCGCTTTGGATTTATCGAGTTGATGCCAGACATGGAACCACTTAAAAAGGCCGAAGTTGGGGGTATTCCTCTGGGCGCGTGGCTGGAATCGCTCAATAGCAGGATTCGTGAACATGTTGGACGTGATGCTCGCAACTTGCAAATTGGGCATGCCTATCTGATGAAACGGGGGCAACCGCTTTCGGATTTCGCCACATTTGCGCGTGTGGTTCAGGAAGACATCCTACCCTTGCTGGAAGAGTACTGCTACGAAGACTATACCCGGCTGGAAAAGATTCTCGACACAGGGCTGGTAGATGCGAAAACACAAACGATTCGCCACGAACTCTTTGATCTGTCGCAGCAAGATAATCTAGTTCAGGCGTTGCTCAAGCCCTGCCCCGACATCACTACAACGAATCAGGCAGCCGCCGCCGAAGTGCAACGGGAGATGGTGAGCGAAGAGGAGGAAGAGAACGGCGAGAGCGAAGAGGGCGAGTTAGGAGCATGAGCGTTTCTATTGAGATGCAGGAGTGGCAAACTGCCGCCCCTGCCACCCATAGCCATCTCGCCAATCTTGCCTTGCCAGAGGACAATGCGATGCAACAACTGATCGAGCAATTGTCCACGTCGGGGCAACTCAAGATTATAGAGAAGCGTCAAGGCCTTGTTCTCGAAACCTCATCGTATGTCGGGCGAATAACGCTTGGAGACGTGCAGGTGACGATTCGCCCTAAGATCCAGATGATGCCTTTGCTCAGGCTGATGCAGTATGCGTATGGGCTACGACAGCTTGACCTCTCAGCTACCGCGACCTTTGATGTGGAGGCGTCCTCTTTTCAGGATCTTTTGATTTATCAGCTGGCAAATGAAGTGAGCGATCTTCTGACGCGTGGTTTGCAGCGTCAATATGTGCGCAAGCAGGAACAGCTTGGGAGTCCTAGAGGTCGTGTTGATGTGCAACGTCTTGCCCGGCAAGGGGGTATCATGCAGGCGACGTTGCCCTGTATGCATTATCTCAGGTTGGAAGACAGCTTGCTCAACCAGGTCTTATTGGCGGGGATACGTTTTGGCGTGCGACTGGCAAACGATGATGTGTTACGCTTGAAGCTTCAGCATCTAGAGCATTTCTATTGCTCGGAAATATCTGCCGTCAAGCTGAACTGGCATCTTCTCAGCCGCGTGCGGCAGGAGATGAATCGGCTCACCACGGCCTACGCACCGATTCTCACGCTGATTGAAATCCTACTAGCCTCAACCGGAATCAGCCTGGGTGAGCAGTATCAAGCGCTGCATCTGCCTGGATTTTTGTTTGACATGAACATGTTTTTTCAACATCTGCTGACGCGTTTTCTCCAGGAGCATCTTTCAGAATACGAGGTACAGGACCAGTATAGCTTAGATTCCATAATGAGATACAGCGAGAATCCACGCAAGCGCCGACCGCCTGCACTACGTCCTGACTACGTGATCTGGCAGAAAGGCAAGATTGTGGCGATTCTGGATGCCAAATATCGTGACCTCTGGCAAAAAGAGCTGCCGCCACACATGCTCTATCAGCTCATCATGTATGCCATCGGTCAGGAACATTGCACTAGCGCAACAATCCTCTATCCCACCACTACCTCAGATGCGCAGGATGCGAGAATCGAGATGCGTATTCCTGCGCATCAACAGGGAAAGGCATCTGTTGTCCTGCGTCCTGTTGATGTATTGCAACTGGATGCGCTGCTCTCTCATGAGGGAACGAGAGACAATAAGAGAGAGAGAATTAATTTTGCACGGCAGCTCATCTTGAAAGTGTAATAGGTGCATCAAGTATGAGAGCAAACATCCTATAGTCATATTTACGCACGATCTGTTGTGGTAGAAACAAAAACAGGGAGGTATATATACTATGAAAGCAACGGCAGCGAATTTCCTCAAGTTTATGCAAGGAACGAAACAATTTATTATTCCTATCTACCAGCGAACCTATAGCTGGCAAATCGCGGATTGTCAGCAGCTCTGGAACGACATTCAGAGCGTTGCCACCAACGATCATCTTTCCGGTCACTTTATCGGTTCGATTGTTTACATAGAGAAAGATATCTATCACATCAGTTCGGTCACACAACTGCTGGTGATTGATGGGCAGCAACGTCTGACTACCATTATGCTCTTGTTGATGGCACTCAGCGAGGTGCTGCAAGAGCAGGGCAGAGAGCAACACGCGGAGATCACCCCCAGGAAGATTCGCAACCAGTATCTCTTCAATCCCGATGAGGACGGCGATGCCCACTATAAGCTCTTACTGACTCGTAGCGATAAAGATACGCTGATCTATTTGCTGGAAGGCGGGCCAGAACCAGATCATAGTTCGCTGCGCCTTAAAGAGAACTTTCTCTTCTTCAAAGAGCGACTTCGCCAGGGAGAGGTTGATCCCATTGTGTTCTATCGAGGCATTTGCAAACTGATGATGGTCGATATCTCGCTGGAACAGGGCAAAGATAATCCCCAGCTCATCTTTGAGAGCCTCAACTCGACCGGTGTCGATCTGTCCCAGGCTGATCTGATCCGCAACTATGTCCTGATGGGCCTCGATGCCGCCGAGCAAACCACGCTTTACAAGCATTACTGGTATCCCATCGAGCAGCGTTTCTTGCACAGTGTTGAGGGCATCAAGCTCTTCGACCGCTTTATGCGCGACTATCTAACGATCAAGCAGGGGAAGATTCCGAATATTCTGGCGGTCTACAGCCACTTTAAAAATTACCATCGTGAGGCGATGGCAGCGGAGATGCCGATCAGTGAGATTGTCAAGGACATCTTTCACTATGCTCGCTACTTCATCAATATGGCTCTCTTGCAGGAGAAAGATCAGGATGTGAAAAGTGCCCTGGCTGATATCAACACCGTCAAAGTCGATGTGGCCTATCCGTTCCTGCTGGAAGTCTACGCCGACTATGAGCAGCAGCGGTTGAGCAAACAGGATTTCATCGCGGTCTTGAAGCTGGTCGAGAGCTACGTCTTCCGCCGCGCCGTCTGTGGTATCCCGACCAATGCGTTGAACAAGGTCTTTATGAATCTGGCGAAAGAGATCGACCCGGACCACTATCTGGAGAGTGTCAAGGCAGCCTTCTTGCAAAAGACCTCCAGCGCCAGATTCCCCTCCGATGAAGAGTTCGCCGCAGCTTTTGTGGTCAAGGATATCTATTATTTCCGTTTGCGTAACTATGTGTTGGGCAAGCTGGAAAACTATCATAGCAAGGAATGGGTGCCAGTAGATGCCTATACTATTGAGCATATCATGCCGCAAAACGAAAATCTTTCGGAGGCGTGGCAGCGCGAGCTTGGCCCGAACTGGCAGGAGATTCACGAGCGCTATCTGCATACCATCGGCAATCTGACGCTAACTGGATATAATTCGGAGATGAGCGACCGACCATTCCGTGAGAAGCGCGATATGGAGAATGGTTTTGCCAATAGCCCGATCCGCCTCAATCAAAGCCTCAAAGCCCTGGAACATTGGAATAAAGAGGAGATCGAGAAGCGCGCAGCGGAATTGGCGAAACGAGCGGTTGAACTCTGGGCCATGCCACAACTCTCGATCCAGTTTGCCGGGAAGATGAAACAACTGGAGCAGGGAGCTGCTCTGGCTGTCGTGGTTGGTCCCCAGGAACATCCGGAGGTCGGTTTTGTGCCGGAAGATATCAAGATCGTGCAGGTTGCCGCAACGCGCTTTCACCTGTTTCGCAAAATAGATGGCGAGTGGGTGCAGTATGGCAATGGGAAGAGTCCCTGGTTTGCCAAATCGTGGAAACAGATAGGCATATTGATGCGATCTCTGCTCAAGACGCAAAAGATGCCGCTGGGCGTTGGCGGAGAAAAGGTGACCGTCACGTATGACGTCTATTTGAAAGAGGGCGTCGAGGTGCTTACCGATTATACCTGGGAGAATGGTGCCAATGGGGGAAAAAACTATACGCTCGACGATCATCCCTATCTTCAGGGAGATATGCTCGTGATCTTTGAGCAGTTGCGGAGACGTATTCTCAACCTGGACGAGACGGTGAGAGAGGAGATGAAGAAACACTATATAGCTTACAAAGCAGCGACGAATTTTGTCGATGTCGAGCCACAGAAGAAGCGCCTGAAATTAACGCTGAATATGCCCTTCCAGGAAATTGATGATCCGCTAGGACTTTGCCGGGATGTGAGTGGTGTGGGGCATTATGGCAACGGAGATATAGAGGTGGGCGTTGCTTCTCTGGCGCAGCTTGATGACGTGATGGCGCTTATCCGTCAGTCGTTTGAACGGCATCAAGAAGATGGTGATGAGTAGCAGCTTTTGCTGCTGTGTTTATGGCTGGAGGAATTACTGCATCGGCTTCAAATACCTGGGAGTACGGTGGTTCACAGGAAAACGGTTTGTTGACGGATCAATGCTCACTATGGCGGCGGCTTAAAATGTGATCCTATCCTCGCAAAAATGGGAGAGATATGCCTCTTAGGAAGAAAACGGCGAGGATAGGATCACATAACATCAGAGCTTGCTCCTTTGAAGCCTGGCGACTTCTCTGACTTTTTGGGGATACCACGGCAGTTAATTCATGCTTGTTGAGCGGTTCCATCAGTCCAGAATTGCCAGTGCTGAATTGACCTGTTGGATAGAAAAGATCTCAGGGTCGTAATACGCGCCTGCCCATTGGCGCAGACGCTTGTGTTCAGGATGGTTGGGGTCTTGCCAGGCCTCAAGCAACAACGTGTATCCACCTATCCCACCAGCATCTTCTGGAGGACATGCCCGTTCGCCCGCAAGACAGCGAGGGGTGATCCAGAGAGCATCCTCATCCAGCTCATCATCAGCAAGATGCTCAATGCGTTCAATCATAATCTGGTGCATCCAGCTATCTCCCAGGTCATATTCGTACGTCAGTTTCAACCAATCGGCCCAGACGGTCGCATCGAGCTTTGTTCTCCGACTGTCCCTAATACGTATGTTTGTATCCTCCCAATCAGGATCAGGGAGACCGTACACGGTCGTTTTTTCGTTGATCGTCAGTCGGAACAAATAGAGATGAGCGTTCTCCCATCCCATCACACCATCTGAAGCATTTTATGGAGGGTATGAAGACTGATCGCACCCGGAACAACGATTTTGCGCCAAATCGGCGGCTCAATGCCAGTCAACTGAACGTGTAGGTAATAGCGACTCTCTGACTGGTAATGTCCCATATGCATCTCCTCTTCTACGTGTTGCTTCCAGTAAAGCAGATTGACGTTAAAAAAGCAACCAGTAGCAAAGAGCGTCTATGCAATCGTCAGCGGTTGTGCTCTTGTGTTCTTGATTGCCAAGCATGGAAATAGGCTGCCTGACCTCCCGATGAATCGTGGGAGAATGCGGCGGCCCTTTCCTCAGGCCCAGAACACTGTTGGAAGGATGGCTGACATAGCTAGCGTTCCTGCCTTTTTCTCTCTGATGTTTTTGCTCCATCTTCAGGATGACTTTTAGTTGGCCTGGGGCCTCTTTGCTCATTCGGAATGTTGTTGCTTCTCTGCGCCAGCCTTTGTGAGTGTCACCAGAACTGTCTCAGGAGGCAGACCGACAGCTATTCCTTCTGCTTGGAGCGCTGGTGTGATCTCTTTTAACACATCAACCAATTTGGCAGGTGACCGAGGCAACTTCTTGAAATCATCAGGGAAGCGGGTAGAGAGAAGTTCTTTCAACTGTTTTGGTGTGCCACTCCATTCCTGCATCTCACGCACAATAAGACAGATAGGCTGGAAGAGGGGAGAGGACTTCAACGACGCAATCTTTTGCTCTTGGTACATGAGATGGATTTCTGCCTCTATCGCCTCATTGCTGATCTCTTTCCCTGCTGCTTGGAGCCGCGTTTGCGCTTCGGCAACTTCTTTGAGATCAACTTGTGCAATGATGCAGCAAACAGCAAGCAAGGGATCAGACTTTCCAGTCTGTGCGCTCGCCTGTACACTGAGGTAATCGGCATTCGCCTCCTTATATCGCAGGAGCTTTTTCAGCACCCCAGCTCTGGAGAAAAGAAGGTGGCTATTTTTCGGGTGAAGCTGAAGCGCTTTATTGTAGGCAGCCAGAGCTTGCTCATGGTCGCCCAGCTTTTCTAAAGCGTGGGCTTTTGATTGATAGATGCGGGTAAAATCTGGGCTAAGCCGAAGAGCCTGATTATACGCCTTGATAGCATCTGCAAATTGTTCTAATTTGCAAAGAGTATCTCCTGCATCTTCATAGGCAAAAGCATCATCAGGCTCAAGCTGAACCACCTTCTGATAAGCCGAGAGCGCTTCTTGATAGCGCTTCAGTCTGCTGAGGATGCCAGCCTTCTTTTTGTAGACAGAGGCTTTCGCCGGAGCCAGTTGAAGAGCCTGCTCACAGACGGTCAGCGCTTCGTCAAAACGCTTGAGACTTGCCAAAACCCCTGCCTTTCCAACATAGAGATCCTCATCATTGGTATCCAGTCGAAGCGCCTCTTCATAAGAAAGCAGCGCATCTTCATAGCGATCCAGGTAGCACAACGTGCGGCCTTTCCATTCATGAGCCTGAACCATCTCAGGGTTACGAACCAGACACTGTTCACAGGTCGCCAAGCTATCTGCGTACCGCTTTTGATCATGAAGAAGAAAAGACAGTTTCTCCTGGTATCCTTTGAAAGAGTATGGAATACGCTCAATAAACTGATCGTAGGTAGCCAGTGCATCTGCATCGCGGCCAACCTGAAGCAAGAAATCGATTTTGCTCTTGTAGGAGAAGAAGTCGATTGGATCGAGGCGGATCACTTGATCATAGGCTTCCACGGCCTCCTCATACCGTCTCAGTTTGGTCAGTACCTCTGCCTTCTGTTTATACAGCAATTCCCAGGGATGGAGTTGTATGGCATACTCAAGGACATGGAGAGCTTCCCCATATTTCCCTAAATAACCGAGGCATTCTCCTTTCTCCAGGTAAACCAGATAAGAAGTAGGATCAAGTTGAAGAGCTTGGTCACAGGCCAACAAAGCTTCTTGATAGCGCTTCAACCGAATGAGCACGCTTGCTCGTTCCCTATGAAGCTCGGCACAGTCAGGATAGAGCGATAGGGCGCGATCAAAGACTGCCAGCGCTTTTTCATCTTCATGCTCACGCCGATAGAGATAGACGCGGCTCATCCGCTTATAGGCATCGAGATAGAGAGGATCAAGACGAAGGCAATCCTCGAATGCTTGAAGAGCATCCTGCTTACGATCTAAAGCGACCAAGACTATCCCCTTTTTGTAATAGTCTTTCGCTGTATGGCACGGCTGAGCCACGCGCCGTTCGTGAACCTCCTTTTCTGTCTTCCAAGGAGAAATCGCTTCTGCTTCCCGGTCATAGTGTAAGTAATCGAGAACAAACCATTTTCCGAATCGCGCCTTTGCAGATGCAGAATCAAGTTGAAGTGCTTGATCAAAGGCTGTCAGCGACTCTTCATGCCGGTGCAGAGAGTGGAGCGCCCATCCCTTTCCAACATATGCCTTTGCAGATGCAGAATCAAGCTGAAGTATTCGTTCATAGGCCATCAAAGCTTCCTGTTCGTGGCTCGTCTGATACAAAATGGAAGCCTTTTTATAAAGGGCTGCAAGACATGCTGGCTCTTGTTGGAGGATTTGTTCGTAGGAAGACAGAGCCTCCTTATAGCGCCAAGTTTTTCGCAGCATCTTTGCTTCCTCAAAGAGTTGCTCAACTGTCATCTTTTCCCGATCAATTGTGCGTGGCTGAGGGAGAGGAATGGGTTGGATAAACGCAACAGAGGATGGCAGAGGAGCGCGGGCAACGGGCTTTTCTCTGACTGACGGTGGAGTCAAAGGACTGGCTTCCTGCGTTTTTTCAAGCTCCTCAAGCATGATGAGGCTACACTCATGACAAAAGCGGATTTGGGGGGATTGTTGATACTCTTGCTGCGTAATGTAGAAAACATGCTTGCAGATACGGCAAGTGAGTTGTTTAATGGGGCCATCGTAGCCATCTGGGATAAGAGGGGTAATATCCATAAATTCTGCTCGCTTCCTTGGTGACTTCCTACTATACCAAATGCAGCACCTTTTCTGCTCCTTAAGAAATCGCGTTCTACAGGCATCATTTCAACCATTTGTATTACTACATTGTCCGACGAAAAAGCATCCCTGTACTCCCCCCTGGGCTTGCACTACAGTGAAATAGCCTGATGTCACATGCAGAACAAGCAGAGCCTTATTAATTGGATCACCATTTGAGCCAAACGAGATTTGTCCAGTGATTCCTTGAATTGCCTGAGTTCCATATATTTTTGCCAGACCCTTGGAGAGGGTTATAGGCGTTAAGGCAATTTTCTCAGTAAGAGCGTTACTAGCACCCTGTAGTAGTGCTAACATTGCGTCGTAGGAGAGCATCGTATTTCCAGTAGGGCGGACAAATCCATAAGCGCCTGCATGTTGGTTTTGTGGATCAAAGTTATTGCGATAAAGTGTAAAAAATGGAGGATCCGGAATTTTTAGTATATTCCATGTTTCTGGGGAAGCAAATGAGGTAAAATGTAAAAGGCTAAAATTGATTGGAGGCGTAGTCGTATAGCCGCCTACGTCATAAAGGGCATCTCCTCCCATGATCTGTAGTTTGGGTTGTGATTGTAGCAACACGTTCAGGTCCGAGGCATAACCAGCAAAGTAGATGGCATCAGGTTTGGAGACCAGAGCATGTTGCAAAAGTAGCGGCATTGTTGTTGTATCCCCAACTTTGTACTCTTCCGTAGCAACGATCTCATTGCCATCATTAATGAACTTCGCACTAAAGTCATTTGCTAGGCTACTGCTATATGAGTTGTTGGGATCCAAGAAGAGCGCAACTTTTTTCGCATGCAACTGCTGTTCCAGGTACAGTGCACCAGCGATAGCCTGACTTTTGTTCGATGGGACCACACGGAAGAAGAAGGGAGATATAGCGGTCAGGTCGTCACTTGAAGAGGTGGCAGAAACCATTGGTATGTGTACCTTAGAAAGTACTTTCACTGCACTAAGTGTTTGTCCACTGAAAGGCCAGCCCATCACACCTATGAGGGTTGAATCGTGTTGTACAGCCTGGACAATCTGCTGTGCCACTGTTGTAGCTGAATCTGCCAGGCTGCCAGAATTAGCGATTAAGAGACGAAGTTGTTTTCCTCCAACCTGCTTTGAACCATCATTGTACTCCTTTTGTGCGGTATAAGCGCCCTGGAGTATATCACTTCCGATACTGGTGGCACTCAGATCTTTGCTTGTAATGGTCGTGCCTACAACAAGTGTAATATATGGTTTATTAGAATTAAGCACGCGCAGATCCTCGAGATAAATTAGCGCTTCTGCATCGTTGGTATCTTGTTGCACTGCACGGAGCCACAGCGAGTTAGCTCCAGACTTGTCTCCCGCTCTGAACTTACTGGAGGCTTGCTGCTTGAGGCTACCATCGCTACGATTGGTGTCAAATGCATAGCTTCCATCACTAATCCCGATAATATCTCCATTAAATGCTGCAGTAGCGCTAATTCCAGCCGTTGCTTTTGCATTGAGTGCTTGCACAGACGGAGGAATATAAGCAGTTGCATAGACTATAAGGCCTGCAGTTGTGATGACGCTTATCGCTAGACCTGTCATAAGTACTAGAAGACGGCTTCTCCTCGACCGCTCGATAGGAGATAGAAGAGACGACATTGCTAGACCTCCTTCTGGCCCTCTCCTGAAGACGAGCTATCTTTTGCAGTATTTTGTGGGTCCAATAGACGCAATGTGTGGGGAGTCCATGCTCTGAGCGATCCTGGTATGTGTTTATCTCTATGATAATATGCCACTTTTAGCCATCTCTTTTCATGTAACGAAAGTCTGGGCGTGGAGTATCCCTCACGGGTGAGGTGCTCAATTCTTTTACCCGAATCTATAATAGCATTCTCTCTGTCTTGATTGCTGTCCTGATATGCATCTTCACATGCAATGAAAAAATCAAATGCGGCATCTATTTGTATCCACCAGCGGGGAGGAACGTCCGTCTGACAGAGTTCCAGGGTGAGCATACGATCTGTTGCCACACTGACGATGCTTCCTATACGTTTACTTCTCAATGCCAGCCACATAAAGATAAAAGCTAGAATGTATTTCCAGATAGATGAAGAATGCCTCACAGGGCTAAGTGGTTTCTCCCGCTCCCAGCTTTGCGCTTCGTATGCGTTCAGTCTGTTCGTCATGCTATCAATTTCCGTCCACCAACTATCCATTTGTGGCGTTTCGTAGCTCATAAGGACTGTCATGTATTTCATCGCCACCTTTGCGATGGTCTTAAAATGTCCGGTTTGTAATGCGATCCACATTTGGGTAAAAGCAATCACACGCTCCCACCATAATCCTATACGCTCAAAGAAAGAAGCCTCGATGATAGCAGCCAGTTTGGGATGGCGAGAAAGATATTTCCGCCATTCGGCATAGGCGGGAACAGACAGGTTCCTGGATGGAGCAGCTAACCAGACGAGCGTTGATCCATTGGCGTTGAGCAAAAGGGTATCCAGAAAGTTTTGTAAAAAATATTCTTGCTCATCTTCTTCCTGGAAAGCTGATTTGAACAAGATAGCGCATTGCAGACATTCCCAAAAGCGGGCCTTTGGATAGCGTTGTGCTACAATATTCTGCCGAACGGTGCATGCAACCTGATCAAGCAAGTCCATCAGATCCATTGGGCTTAGCGCCTGCCGCATAGTGGCGATCATAGTTGCTAACCCGCGTTCGTTCTCAACACAGACAACGGCGAGATTAGCGATGATTGGTATGCGCATCTTCGGTGAGATGTCGGGTATGCTGAGAACTCTACCGATGCATTTGGCAACTACCAGCTTCTCTAATTGTAACAAAGACGGTTGCCTTAGAAGGATTCCTACGGTATGCCAATCCGTAAACTCAGCAAAGATCTCTGCCGTATACCAATCTGCGGAATCAGAGGGTAGTGCATGACGGAAAAACCTACCAGTGAGCAACTGAAGAAGCTGTTCTGCAGGAGAGGGGGTATTGCCTATAAAAATGTCGCCACCAGCAGTTGGTAAGTATGCGAGAAACGCCCGTATATACTCTGACAGTACTGGCGAGTCTGGATAACGAAGCAGATAGCGTTGTGCATAGTGTTCAAGAAAATGTACCTGATCAGCAATCTCGGCCAGTTGAACAACTGACAGTAATTGCATAACAATGTCATCTTGCTCACCCATGGCTGAATCAAGCAAGATGTATAGGAGGTCCAATCTTCGCGCATATTGACCTTCTGCCAGCCGTTTGAACAAAGCTTCAGCCAGAGACCACCGCCCAGCGTTCTGCGCGAAGCGTTGTAAGAGATCCGCAACAAGTGGGTGATAGTTATGTGCAAGTTCATTAGCGTTTTCCGTATCGAGTTCGGGGGCACCTGCGGAGGTAAGGTTTTTTGTCGCCTCCTCGATCCAACTAAAAGGCAGTCTTAATGCAAGAAAAGCGCCGAACTGCTCCCAGGAGATTGCCAGTAGAGGCTCTATCTGCTCCAGGCCTTTCATCGAAGAAGGTAAAGTAGCAGACCATATTTTCATCAAACGAGCATAGATTTTCCAGTATTGAGTCAAGCAAGCAAAGTTATCTACGATCTTAAGAAGCTCTTGCAAAAGCGAGTTCCATATTTTTGGTATCTGGTAAGATGGGGTAGTACAATCTAGTATATCTATAATGGTTTGCAGGATCTCTTCTTCTGTGATCCACCAGCCAGTTCTAAAAAGTTCTGAGGCTAAGTCATCTTCCCCTCTGACAATTACGATGGCCCGGTTAATAGCGAGTTGCGCAATGTCGAGAAGAGCTTGTTGTAATACCGGAATTGCATAACTGGCCTTTTGTAATCTGGTAACGGCTGATTTGCCAGTATCCCGCCACCAGGCCGGGTTACTAATAGCACAAACGATAAGCTCCTGTTGATACGCGGGTCTAGCAAGCACCCTGGCGACATGTGCATAGTCAGAGGAGGACAACAGGAGTTTGATGGAATCCTCGTCTTTTAAAATCAGGCTTTCATAAATTTCCAGGAGCTCATCCACCGTCAAATCAGCAGACAGTTCCAGCAGCAGCGCAAACTTCTCAGCGAACCTCTCTGTACAACGCCGTACAAAGTATTTAGTGGCATCAAGGGCGAATTTTCCAGCCAGCGGTCTGGTCTCAAGGAGAGGATTATCCGTCAATCGAGAGCAAATATCTGTGTAGCAGTTGATAGCAAGTTTCTCTTGAAAGTAGTGAGCGGGTAGGAGACGTTCAACATATGGCATCTTGTCGTCTACTGGAGTGGAAAGCCAGCATGTGCCGACGATCTCTGTTGTCGCTACCGCCACATTGGACTCATATGTGCTAAAGGTGAGGTCTTTGAGGATACGTGTAGGAAGGCATTGTGTTAACCCGGAGATCAGGAGTGCGATGTCCTCATCAGAGGCTGCGATGTACAGTTTCTGCGGCACGCTTTGTCCGGTTTTTGGCTCAGTAGACAGTTTCTTTGTTAAATATACCTGGATAATATATGGCAGATGGCCTTGAATGTTCGCAAGATTACGCGAACCTGGGGTGATCTCTTTTCTCTGCCTCAATAAATCTTCGAGAGATACACGATCAAGAAGGGTTTCTTCGCGCCTGAGTTGAACATCAGATACTTGCCAGAAGGGTGATTGCCATAATGCAATCGCGTCTTGAGCAGAAAAATTTTCTGGCAGCCCCGCCAGTAGATGCACAAAGAATGCTCCATCGCGTCCAACAGCATCTTTTCCGGTATAAACTTTTTGTATCAGGATGCGCTCTTCCCCAGTAGAGATAAGCGAGAGGCAGACGGGAGCAATGCTGGTGGGGATAGCCAGATCGTCGAGTCCTCGTGGTAGAGCATAGCGCTGGTAACGATCCAACTTTTGCACACGGCTGCTGCGGATATCGTGAAGGCCTGCGGAAGCAGCACGAATACGAAAGCCTGCCCTGATGGTACTAAGACCTACGTCAGACCACGTATACCATAACTGCTCTATCATATTGATAGTTGTGTTCTGCTCTATCATCTCGCCTTACGCTCTTTTAGTTTGTACGGCAAACTAGAAACCTTATCTCATGATTATTTATAAGCTGCCTCGATCACACCCCGACGGTATAAGATCCACAACAAAGGGTCGAGGCAGCGTAGTGGAGTTACATTCCTGAATCTATGATCTCTATCAGGTGCCTCTCCGGTGGCTGAGGTAGCAAAAAAACTTACCTGTTTAAGCCTGATGGTAGCTTTTAATAAGTCGTTTTGTTGATATCTAGCAAAAATATCCCTGACTTCTTCATCAACTATACGGATATCTTCTAAGTCAAGAGCATCTCTGTAATATGGATTATGCAAGAACCTATAAGAAGAGGCTGGAATGGCATGTTGAAGCATATCAGCCTTTGAGAGCATAATCGCAATTGGTAAATCTGGCAAACTCGATCCAGATGAGAGCCCGCGGTAACGCTCAATAATCTCTATAATGGAGGTAAAACGCTCGGCAAGTCTGCGGCGCCGTGTAAACTCAACCATATACTCCGTTTCGTTAGGCAGCAATGACGCTGGCAAGGTTTTCGCGAAAGAGGTCATAGCAAATGGGTCGGCTACAAAGATCAGAGCATTCGTATTGAGAACAAAGCGGGCAAACTGTACAAGCCTGGCCTCATAAAAATCTTCACCGGCTGTATCGTAGATCACTAAGTTCAATGATAGAGGAGGGCGTCTAGGTGATGGACTCCTCACAAGATTATAGATGAGTGGCCTTGTCGTCTCGCTGGTTGATGGAGCGGTTGAACTGAGTACGCGCCTTTCTACGAATAAAGGGCCAACATAATCTCTTAAGTATGCCATTTCCTCGTCTGGAGTCAAACTAGTGAAGCGGGCAGATCCAACTGCATTCCCCAGCCATTCCGTTTTTAATTGCTGAATGAGGGAGGCAATATAATGGCTCTTCCCAGAAAAGGTATCGCCAACGATTACCAGGGACAGGCTAGGGACACTTTCGATGTTGTAGGGGAGAGGGTAAGCACAATTCGTACACTCACGTCGCGCCAGCTCTAAGGTATATTTAGGACCAGTTAGTGGTTCGACGCTCATACGTGCAAAGGGGCCCTTTGGCTCTTTTAAAACTTTGCCGCTTGTGCGGCCAGAAACAATCCGACACTCTCCCAGATAAATCTCTTCAAGACAGGAGGGGCAGACACATTTGACGAAAAATGAAGAGGCCATAGAATACTCATCCCCAACAATCTAAATAATTCGCACTTGCGCAATCTTACTGCTGATATCCTGCTTGTACACGCGTTGACTTGACTTTCAATTATAATGTTATAAGAAAACAGGGAGAATATCAAGCCACATGTCCAGAAAGAGTTATTATAGCTTTGCTTCAATAATGCCGAAACGATACAGTATCCAGAATACTGGATCGAGACAGCGATAAGGGCCAATATGCCGGAAATTGCCATTCTCGTCTGGAGGCTCGCCAGTCGCAGAGGCGGCAAAAAATTTTACCTGCTTTAGCCCGTGAGTGGCGGCGATGAGATCTCCTTGTTGATAGTGCCTGAGAAAATCTCTGACTTCCAGATCGACTTCATCAATGTCTTCTAAAGAGAAGTCTGTGCTGGGAGGAGGTTTCTTCGTAAAGGTATAATGATTTATTCTGGGGTCATACTTCAAGAGATCAGCTTTTGAAAGCATGACAGCGACGGGGGTTTCCTTTAGAGCTGATCCTTCTGGATATCCATGGTAACGCTCGAAGAGAGAGAGTGTGGTACTCAGCACATCGGCTGCCCTTCGTCTCACAATCGGCCCTAACGTTTTTTGGATATTAGCTTGTAGAAAAAGCGGCAATTGATCAAATATAGATGGAATCATGACTGGATCGGCGACAAAAACAAATGCTCCTTTATTAAATACAAAACGTGCAAACTGCACGAGTCTCTCTTCACGAAAATCTTCGCCTGAAGCATTATAGATCATGAGATTTGCTGATGTAGGTGGGCGCTGAGGCGATATACTGACTGCGAGATGATAGATTAATGGATCAGCTCGTTCGTCCACACTTGGTGCCGTTACAGGGAGAATATGTTTCTTTCCGAAGACGGTGTTCAACTGATCTTTGATAAATGCCTCTTCCACCCCTGGAGTCAGGCACATTAAATCGGTCTGTTCATTCAGTGCGTTTATCCAGTTCTCTTTCAATTGATGCACAAGTGAAGCAATATAATGGCTTTTTCCTGAAAAAACGTCGCCAACCACCGCAAACGTAATATTGTGATCCACACGCTCAATATTATAGGGCAAACGGTATCCACAGTTTGTGCATTCGCGCTGTCTTGACTCCTGTATATATTGCTGAAGAGTAATTTTCTCGGGGTTATTGCGTGTACGCCCGAGATTAAACCAGTCTCGCGGAGCTGGAACGTCTCGCACCACTTTTCCCGTATCACCTATGACGATTCGGCAATTTCCCGGATAAATCTCTTTAAAGCAGGACGGACACACAACGGAGGTGGATTGTTTCCCTTTACGGTCCGCAGCCATGAAGAGCGGCGATAGGAATGTCTCAATTCTTACCTCTTCTTTGTATTCGGTAGTAGATGTCGTAATAGGTGTTACAATCGTATCTGTGCCAGAGGAATGTCCATCGAGTCGCTGTTCAAGTAAGTCGGCCAATTGGTTGTACTCGCCGCCGAGTCGTCTCCATACCCTTGCCAGGATCTTAGCAAATGGACGGCTTTCCTCACTGATAGAAAAATCTTCTGAGAGGTTGGGGGTAGCTACCAGACCCAAAAAGCTGTGTGAAAAGCCCAGGCGGTTTTCCATGAACGCTGATACTTCTCTCAGTACCTGATATTTGTCAGGTCGGGGCAAGGCTCTCTCCAACTCCTCCTTAATACCTGGCAGAAACTCGTACTCTATATATTCAGGTTGCACAGTTGTACCATTGCGAGCTACTTCCCTTAAAAGTCCGCCAAGAAACACCTCAGCTACGTGTACCTGGGAGGCTTCAGATTCAGACAGCATGGTTTGCTGAATCACATGGACAATGGGTAAGGTAATCACGGGTGTAGCGGTAAGCAATCTGGCTAGCTTGCGGGCCGCTGGCGGAGCAGCAGCTTGAAAGTCTTGCACACGTAGCTGGGGAGAAAAGGCTTCATCTTCGTTCTGTCCGGGTACGGCCGCTGCAAATATGCTGCGAAGATTATCTGGAAAAATGATCCCTGCAACTTTTGCACTCTCGATCCCTAAAGCCATCCGCACCCAGGGCGTCAGCACCCCCCGATCCAGCGTCACGACGGGAATGGGAATGGCAAGCTTGTTGGCAGTGCGCATCTGAAAAACTGGCATTTTGAGCCGTATATTGGCTGTGCCCGGAGCAGTAGCCGAGATCTCGACGGCCTCACTTGCGCACAGAGCTGTACGCGGCCATAGTCTCTGAGGAAGCATCTGTAAGAGTGTGACCAGATTCTTGCGACCCCAGATTTCCAGAACTTCCTGTACCTTGCCACTATACCAGGCAGGCGAAATGCAATCGGTGATAACTATAATCAAGCGCCGCCTCGTTGGGTCAATCAATTCCCGGGGGTTATGGATAGGCTGTTCGGCAGTGATGGGCCGTGCTCCAGCATAGAGGCGCACAGAGTCTTCTTCATCAGTTGTCATTTGCCATACACGTATATCACGGAAAGCTCCCAGACGCTCCAGGTGAGTTCGTAATTCAGCGATAGTCTGTTGCCAGAAGATCATTGAGGCGCTTTGATCAATGACCAGAGCAAGATCAAAGTAGCGTACCGGAGCATGTTCTAAGACTGGCAGCCAGAGTCTCTTCTTCATCTCTGCGATCCGGTGTGCGGTAGCCTGTTCATTCAGCACAAACCCTTTTCGTGAGATTCCTCTGCGTCGCAGAGGGCGTAATGCCCGTCCAAGAGGAAGAAATCCCCTCAGTGCTGGAGCCGCTGGCATCCGGGCAGATTTGCCGCCTCGATGTGTCTTGTGTTCAGTGCTCTGTTTTCGCGTGGGTAGATAGACCTCACCTCTAGCCTCTGTTGTATTTTCTGGCTCAGGATGGTGCGATGGGAACTCATATGGTAGTGACGGCTCAGGTGGTTTTGTAGTAATCAAAGGCAATGGATCATGCGGTAGTGATGTGAAAGGCACCTCATCCTTCTCGGCCATCTGAAGTGCCAGCCACAAGGTGTCAGCAATATCTTCTGCCGTCATTTTAAGATCGGCATCGTGGAGTGACTGAATAAATTTGGCGATATCCTCGTGGTTCATAATCTTAACTGCTCAAAGATCTTAACACGGCCTTAAAGACGGCCTCTTTCTCACGCGAATCTACACCACGAGAAACGAGGTAAACGGCATTCAATAACTGGTCGGTGGCAACATCCTTCTTAGTGGGGTCCATAATAAAACGCGCGATGAGATCTTTGGCGGCTGACTCGGCCTGTGGGCCGAAATGGGTGTTCACAATACTCAGGAGCTTCTCTTCGTTGGGAATTTGCATTTCTAGCCGCAAACAGCGTCGTAAGAATGCCTGTGGGAACTCTCTCTCCTCGTTACTCGTCATCACCACGAAAGGAAATTCACGGCAGCGCACACGTCCCTCCTCAATGACCACTTTCGCCTCGCCCCACGTTTCCTGGTAAACCGGTATCGTCTTTCGCTCTTTCGACATACGGACCAGTTCGGGTATTTCAAACTCGCCCTCTTCAAAAACATGCAAAAGATCGTTGGGAAAATCCATATCGCTTTTATCAATTTCATCAACCAGCAGCACTCGCGGCTTTTCTGCTGGGAGTAGCGCAGCCCCTAGAGGACCCAGACGAATATACTCGCCAATATCGGGCAGCGTTTTTTCGACGGTGACATTGGTATCAGAGGAAGATGGCCCCATCGCAGAATCTTGCAAACGACCAATGGCGTCATAGTGGTACAGGCCATCAGAAAGCTTTGTGCTAGAGGTAATCGACCAGCGTAATACTGGACCAAGCTTCAACTCACGAGCAACAGAATAGGCCAGAGATGATTTGCCAGATCCAGGCCTGCCGCTGATCAGCAAGGGACGTCTCAGATAAAGTGCGGCATTAACGAGATCGATAGCTTCCTGATCGGCCAGGAATTTTGTGCCACGATAGGCATCATTTTCGCTTTTGCCGCCAAATCTGCGCCAGGGCGGAGAAGGCGGGAATTTAACATCATGAGGCTCACCCCCTCCATGATAGACTCTCCAGTCTTGGTCACTCATAGCGATTTCTCTCCTCCTTAATTTCTACTCGCTCTGCCATAGTGGAGTTGGCGCGCCATATTGATGCCACCTTTCTCTTTTAGAAACTGCGGCATACCCGGTAAAACCCTGTCGGGATTATCCCAAAAAAGTGTGAGACAGTGTTCGTCATCTTTCGTTTGCATACGCTGCTCCCAGACCCAGTCTGGAAGATCCTGTAGTCTTAACGACGATGTATGATGATTCTCTTGAAACAGCTTTTCATGAATATCAGCAAAACAGTCATCAAGATGCTTTATGAGAGGGCCAGGCCACAGCGCGATAGGGATACCAGCAAGCAACATTGTCCTGAGGACATAGGGAGGCTCCGCAGGTTGGGGCGCAAAGTTCATGGCAAAGCAAACAACCTGAGAGCCATAGAGTGCGCTGTAGAGGTCTTGTTGCGATCTCTTTTTACACTCTTCTTCTTCGCAAAGCCAGATGGGTCCCTCGATTGCGTGCGTTTGCTTTTTTTCCAGCATTTCTCCTCTGATAAAGGTTTGGAATAATTCCCATTTATCCTCCCAATCTCTTCTCATCATTAGATTACAAGCTCTCTCAACCGATCGCACAACTAGCCGATATTTAATACCAAATTTTGTTTGTACGCCCATTCCTATGTCAATCGGCCAATGTTCAACAGTATGGCAGAGTAAATGAGTTGGTAGAAAAATCTCGACTATAACATCCTTTGATAGGTAATATACGTAATTTTTGCGAATCTCATCGATCTGACTTGGGAGTTCTTCCAAATTCACCGTTTTATCACTAACGTATGATCCAGCGTTGTCCAGTATCTTGTTTTGAGCGTCCAGCAGACATGCCTGAATTGCAAACTCATGCCCATTCTGGGTATTCAAGGCTATTAATAAATACGAAGCACGAGTAGGTTGGTTGCGAGAAACCTGGATCTGCTGATTTTGTGAATTTATATATTGATAAGCATCAGCTTTAAGTTCACCAGCTCTTCTTCTGATCCAATCATTCAGGTCAGCATTGCTTTCTGGCCCATGCTCTGCCATTACATAAGCACTTATGCATGCTACAAAGGCGAGTATAGGATATACCCCGTCTGGACCTGGCGGGAGTATTGCCAGATTATCCAGAACTGTCTGCATCAATGTCTGTTGCATATTATCCAACATGTCCTCTGCCGCAGGTGTGCTGACTCGATAGAAATCCATCAAAATATTATTGCTCAGTTCTATCGGTTCGAGGAGTGATTGGAGTTGCTGGAGTCGTGTGTACGTCACATTGGTTTGGTAGAGCTCGCGTAGAAGTTCATCTAATTCTCGCCAGCGAGCTGATTCATGTTCACTCTCATAAAGTATAGATGCCAATTTCCCTGGACCATCAGGAAAACAAATGCAGGCTTTGAGAATAGCTACTCCAAAAGTAGTAGCGGTATTTCTTCCATTCTGATTGATTTTCTGACGGATATCGATTGGAAGTTGAAGCATCACCTGCTTGCATTGATCACTGTCATCTAGAATTGGGTATTTGAAAAAGTATTCTACTAACTTTACTATATGGTTCATATCATATTTATTGGCAACTCTCGAGTCTATCTGTAGAGCATAGCTGATCTCAATCAGGGCACAACACTCTTTTACATCTTTATAGAGACCAGTATTTTCTTGTAGAAACCCATAACGCCATAAACCATCGAGAAAGATCCAAAACACAGGTTTCCCTTCTTTGATATCCTGCTTCAAGAGATAATTGATTATATTATGAACTTGACTGGGTCTATTACTAGCATGATCATACTGGTGATTATCAAGTCCAACCGCATTTAAAGCATTTTCTAATGTCGCCTTTTGTTCTGGCTCAAATATATCGTAGCGGTTCAGTACTTCATAACAGCGTTTGAAAATTGGGCCTGATAGTATCACCATACAAACTCCTCCGACTATCATTTACTTGTAATATACAATATAATATTCGTATTGTTGTGTCAATAGATCGACTGCATGTATATTGAAATACAATCGTAACCTTGTTTAATGAACGAATGGAGAGTGGAGATGCCTGGTATTCCTGGTCCGTTGCTCGCCTCTTTACGCGATACATTATCGGACTGTGATGAGTTTGAGAACTACAACACGCTCAAAGCCGTCTTTGTGCATGAACTTCTCGTACCCTGGAGGAAACGCCTGCGTTCTGCAGGTAACCCGCTAGGACTTGCGGATGAAACCATTAATCTTCTGTGGCAAGAAAGCAGAAGCGACACAAAGACGAATGCGCTGGTCTTGCTGCTAATTGTGCTCAGAGATCGCTATAAGCCCGATACTGATCTTTATGAACGGCTAGATGGATTAGCCTGCGATCTTGAGCAAGCACTCCAGGCCAACATTCCTCTTGCCAACCAGACGTATATCGTCCAGCAAGCGAACTCGGAAACGCGGCACATGCTTTTTACTGCCGAGTGGCTGAAATTGCTAGCAAGTATCCAAGCTGTTGGCAAAGTAAGTGTGCCACAAGTCATGAATGGAAGGCTCACGAAGCGCTTCCCACAGGGAACAGGCTGGTTGATAGCGTCGAATCTAGCGATGACCTGCTGGCATACTATTAGAGCAAGAAGTGCTATGGATAAACCCTTGCGAAGGGAAGATCTCCAGCTTCAAGTGACAAATAGCATGCTCACATTCGATTATACACGACCTGCTGAGGGCGTTGGTTATAAGGTTGATACATTGGAATGTTATAGTCATGGATTGGATTATGCCTTATTAAGGTTAAGGGATCGCAGCGATTCGCCGTTAAGGGATCGCGGTTTCCTTAAACTCGATATAGAGCTGCCTATGACATCACAAACAGACTTCTATATCATTCAACATCCAAAGGGTCAACCTCAGCAACAAGGTTCTGGGTGCTTTGAGAGAATTAAGCAAGGCCAACCCGACCGTATCCTGCATAACGCGCCTGCGGAGGCTGGAACTTCGGGCGCTCCTGTTCTCAATGTTGATAATTGGCAAGTTGTGGCTTTACATAGTGGCGAGGACCAGATCCTCCATTTGCGTGAGGCCATCTTACTTAAAGCCATTTTATCAGATGTAAAGCAAGCGCGGCCAGACCTGTATAGTGAAATAATCAATGCTCGTTAAAGAGAGGGGAATGTCATGTCTACTGGAGTCAGTCATCATTACTATCCGCTTCAGGACAATCCAGAGTGTCCTTTAGTCTGTGGCGATAGTTATTTCCGGTTGAAGATTCACGACGCTCAGGCATTTTTTCCTGCTGGTATATTGAAGCAAGCAAAATTTCTTCTTTTCAGTTCTTCGGTTGAAAGTTCTTTTTCGCCCGGTCACGCGATCCAAAGTTTACATAAACTGACAACTCTGAAAAAAAATATCCCTTGCCGCCTGGGAGTTAACACTAACCTCACAGGCTGGTTGCCCGCTCGTGAAACTGACTCTATCAGGCTCACTCTCAATTATACGGTCACACAGGATACACCCATTAAAACTCTTGTAGATACTATGGAACAACTCAAACTTGAGGCGGCTGTTTCTTTGACACGGCCTGATATAGCTGTAGCCATCAAGGTATCGCAGATTGCAGGTCACTTATTAAGCCACCTCTTGCAAGAGGGTAGGCAGACAGAAGTTTTCCCTTTGATCCTGGATCTGAATCTGGCAGATTTGAAGTCGGGCTATTACGTAGTACTTGGCACGCTAACAGATGAGATCTATCCTAATAATTTGGAAATGAAGCGTGGAAAATTAGCGATGCAAGGTGGACATGAACTATCACGCTTCTCCTACATTGTAATTCATGTACAAACGCTAAAAAGACGTGGGCTTGAAGCCGTTCGGGAGGAAGCCTGGGGGGAACTGCTCCAGATGTGTAAAGACGAGGTGCTGAATGTAATTATCCGTGATGAAGATGATCGCAGGGAAGCCTTTCTGCAATGGCTGAATAACTTGAAGCAGGTAAGGGTGATGGCTCGCAAAGAACGCAGTTTTCTGGAGCGTGAAGTTGCGGCAACGATCGCGGAAGCGCAAACGATAATCGAGCAGAAATTACTTTCATCAACCACCCTGCAGGCAGGAGGATTGGAGGACTACCCGGATGAGTGGCAGGAAACTTTAGGATATCGTACACCGCAAGAATTGAGTCGTGCTGTTCGTGACTACAAGGATGCTGTAGAGTTATCGGAACACTTGCTACAACGATATGAATTGGACTCAAATCAATAGAATGCTTTCTACTACCCTGACACATTTCGTTTGAAATTTTTCATAAGAGCCATCCATGGGCCAGCGGCTCACCACCGCGCATGAAAAGGAGTAGAATGAGCGAGGATGCTCCCACTATCGAAGATCGGATTAACTCAGGTGTGCTTGCAGCTCGAAGAAGAGTCTGATGCGGGGTACTTTAAGGCACCACCGTCTGTTGCAGCTTGACGCACTTGCCTTGTTGGCAAGTGCGTCAAGGAGAAGCTTCCCTGCCAGGCACTTCGGATAGAAGCATCAACCACCAACATGTGGAAGGAACAAAATAGAACTGATCTATCAACGCAACTGTGACGCAGATCCGATTTGGTAGAGTTTACAAAGCTGAGATATACTCTGTCAAAGAAGGAAAGGGGTCGCGCAAAAAGACCCTGGATGACTCGATCGTTGCTCGTCTCCGCGCTTAAAGCTTATAATGGTTTGTTTCCGCATCAAGTTGTGGATTATCATAATCCCATTCCTCATAATCATGGACATTGATTTTGATTTCCTCTAGCCGAAATGCTCGTTTATCTAATATTTCGGTTGTAATTTTTAAAAGAGGATAATTTGCTTTGTACCAGTTAAAATCGTCGACGATACCTACAAGAAGTGTATTGAACGAGGCAAGATAGGTGAGCAGTTCGCTGGTAGTTGTTATATGCTCAGGATAATCTGAAGGATTGAGCGAAACTAATTCTATCGGGCAAATAGAAATACGGCTGGTGGCTGGATCATAGATGAACTGTATTGCTCTCCACTCTGGGGAAAAAGGCACTCGAGCATCAATACTCCATTCCTTTGCAAAAGCTACACTTTCATGGATGATTTCCTGCCTCATTTCCTCTTTTTTGACTTCTAATTCTTCAGCGCTTAAGCTACTCTCTTTATAAGCAAGTACACGCGCTATAAGCTGAATACCCCTCTGGCGAAATGCTTCACAGAATTCAGGCTGATGACATATAAGCTCATAAACAGGAAAGATTTGCCCTGAGGCGTTTCGTTCATTAAGCCGGACCAAACCATTGAATGAGACATAACCTTTAGTTTTGAATACTTGATTGAGCGCGTACGCAAAATCGTGAATGAATTTTTCACGGCTGTTCTCAGAGTCCGATAATACTGGATAGGTGATCGCTTCCAAACTTCTCCATTGTTTTCTCCGCTTGTTAGTAGATTGCTGGGCACTTCTGAATTTATTTGGGTTTGTACGCAATAAAGCTGTTTTTTGCGATGGCAAATGAGAGTAAGACCATGTAGAACCTGGAGTAATGATGTCTCTGACTATGGTAGCGAGCTTAGCCCAGGTTTCTTCTTTCTCGTTATAAGACATCTTGCTCAATGGTTTTTTCAGCTCATTTATAGGAGGAATGTGTGCCAGCTTCGTGTATTCGATCTCACAAGGACTCAGCATGACTAACAAAATAACGATGCCTTTCTTCTGAGCAGTTGCTAAAAGCAGAGGTATTTCGTACTCTGAAATGAGAGGAAGTGCGAAGAAATTGGCGCTGAGAAACAGTATAGCGATTCGAGCTGTAGTGATGGCCTGTTTTATTTCTTCGAGTGGATTCGATCCGGGTAAAATTTTTTTATCACTCCACACCTCTATTAACTCGCTACGTTCCAAATCTGCCAGGTGGGAAGAGAGCCGCTCTAAATATTTACTGTCCGATTCATGGAAACTCACAAATATTTTGGCAGCTCCATTCGAAAGCATCATGACCTCCCTTTGAACGTAGTGCTTTTTATCAGTAGCTCGCTAGTCACGTGGTGTAACAGCTTAATCCAGGGTGAGCTCAGTTCCTACCAGTATCATAACCTTTCCAAGGGAAACATGTCAGGTCTATACTCACTTGCATCAAGGAGTTTTACCCTCCGGACTTAAGAAAAGTATTCACGAATGAGTATATCAGCGTCTCCACTTAAGTCTTCTGACTCTTCTGTAATAATCAATTGCTGAGGAAAAAATTCGATACCAGCCAGACTTCTTTTTCCAGTGGGTACGATAGGCAGTGTCATCTAACCTCCCTAAATGTTCCCAATACCAATTCTTTCCATTCCAGGTAATCGTAAAATCAGGTAAGTAGAAAGTGAGCCTCTCCCGATTTGGTGGAGTCGGAGAAGGTGAGATATACTTCCAAATTCAAGGGGTGCTCAAACGTGTCAAAGAAAAATCTTTACAAAAACGTTTAAATTTGAAACCGTGCATGAGGAGGAGTCGAGAGGCGTGTACTAGGTTCCTCTCGACCATAAAAGCAACTCAACTTCCTGCCGAGTATATGGTGCATAATCACTAAAAATCTAGACATATCTCTCAGAAAAAGCCGATATCGCTTTATCTACCGCTTTCTTTCCAGGCGTTTTGGGTTTGAAGCCTGTTCGTCGTATCGTTTGCGTCGGGACAGAGAAATGGTCTCCCGGACTATATTTCCGTTTCTGCTCTTGAATAATCGCATCATTCATATGCATATAGAGCTTGACGGTCGTCATATCTTCGTGCCCCAAGAGTTCTTGGAGGCTGAAGGGATCATTGCTTTTTATTAGGTAGTTAATAGCGAATGTGTGGCGCAAGATGTGTGGGCTGACCCGCTTCCCTACAATTCCTGCTCGTTCTTTGAGTCGTTTGAAAAGCATTTCTACACCATTTTTGGTGAGCGGTTTGCGCGTCTCTGAAAGAAAAAGATGATCCTCACCAGAACAATTCCACTCGGCCAGTTCCTTGTTATCTGGGCGGTGCCGATCCAGATAATGAAGCATCTGACGCAGACAATTGTTGCCCAGGGCGATGCGCCGCTCTTTGGAGCCTTTCCCCGTAACAGTCAAGATTCCGTGCTTCCGATCTAAATGACTCATGCGCAAGCGACATAATTCTGAGACGCGAATGCCTGTGTCATAGAAGAGCCATAAGATGGCACGGTTTCGTGCTCCTGCTCGTTCCACCAATGCGCCGGAACCGTGAGGTGGCGTACATGCCTGTAAGAGCCGCTCAAATTCTTCCGGTTCAATCGTCTTGATCAATGGCCTGCCTACTTTCGGAAATACAACTTGAGCAAAGGGATTATGCTCAAGCGTTTCACGACGGATGAGCCAATGGAAGAAAGCCCTGGCCGAGCGAGCATAGGTTTGAATGGTGCGCTCACTGCGGATTTTGCCGTGTGCTCCAGGTATCTTACGCAGAGAAGCGAACCAAGCGCTGATATCGGACGCAATTATCTCCTCAATACACGTGATCTCCTCTTCCTTTTCTAGATAGCGACGGAGCAAATTCAACGCTGTGCTATGCCATTCCAGCGTCTTGCCGCTATGATTGCCTCCTTCGTGATCACGCAGATACTCGTCAATGCAATCAGCGATAGGTGTGATTCCCTGGCTCCTTTGTTGTGTATTCTGCTGTACGCGCATCTTCTTTCCTGATGTTGTGCTTTTTTTCGATTGCAACTTCTGTCTATCTACTGGTTCCTCTCTTTTCTTTCTCTGAGCATGCGACTCAATCGTGCTAAGGGTATACTGAAGAGATGGACGTTGTTGTGTAATCGCCATAGCCTCTTTCCTTTCTTTGGTGAGATGACGGGTGATGCCTTCATTGTTTGAGTTGCCTATCGCTATTTCTCCGTGCATAAAAAGGGTTTCTGGTGCATGATTCTGATGCGTGCATCATTATAGGGCCGGAGAGCACATGCTCTCGTTCGCTCTCCAGCCGTTGTAATTTACAAAAGAATGGCCTCCAACCATTCTGCCAATTCCACAAGTTTGAGGCTGCGCGGTGGCTCAGTCAGATCAAAGGGATCACTCACGATGATCTGGCGCAGTTCCTCTCCAGTAAAATGGTGACTATACATTCCATAAAGCAGATCGAGAAACTGCGTCAGATCCTGATGGGTATATCCCGGCGGACAAGGGCCAAAGCGCTTAAGCAAGCGTTTCTGTTTTGCCGGTGTCATCATCTTTTCCTTTCACCGTGATGCGGCGCAGCCAGAGCTGATCTTCAAAATTGTAAAAAGAGATGCAATGCCACCTCTCACGGCCTAGTTCTCAATATTTGGTCTCTCGTTCTGGAATCGCTCCCCTGCGCGTATATTAGAGAGGGCATGACGCCAGGGCGTACACAGTACTGTATTGCCTGGTGATATGTGATAAGCTCCATGAAGATATTCTTTCAGGTGAGTAGGTTTTGTGGCTTAGTTCTACTTCAATGGCGGTAACGTACTCATATGAGGGTGGCTCCTGGGCTATGGCATCTTTTGTGTATAGTTCTTCTAACATAGCCAAATACTTACTTTCTACTTTGTTGTATGAGAATATTCGTAAAGAAGATGGTTTTGTGCCTTATTTTCTTGATTTGGTATAGAAGAGTATTGCATACGCGGCATTATCAAGTATCTTTGCTTGCAATTGCCTTGACCTCCTGTCCATAGATACAGACTAACAGATCAATGGAATAAGAGGAACCAGTTTTTCTAGCATTTTCTCTCCAACTTGTTCCGCAGTTTGTTTCCAACAAGCTGGGCATTTTTTCCAGAATTGATGCGTGAATTGTGCGGTTTCTGTAGTTCGGTGGAACTTAGTTATCGTGGGTGCTGTTTGTGGTATATGGTCGAACTTTTTGGGAGGCAAAGTTAGAACCGTTCTAACTTTGCTGGTATGACATCAATACACATTGATGGAGGTCTTTCATAATTTTTAGGAAAAACTGGCTCATTCCCCCTTTCCTCATGTGCAAAACCATATGCTGATTGCAACCCGATTGCTCTGTCTCCTGACCGCTAAGTACGTCTGCTATACAGAGGCAAGCGTCCCTTGATGAGGTCTTGCATTTTCGACTGCCTACGATAGGCCTGTTTTAGACAAGCATAAATAGATCAGTGCAGTTCCTTTGTGTCAGCGCTGGACCCATTTTCTTGGGACGTAACTTCTCCAAATCCTGTGATAGAGAAAATACACAGTTTCTAAGAGGAGCCAGATCACCACGAAGATTGGTAGGATGTTTGATGGGAAGGGAATCGGAGCAACCTCCAGGGTGACGAATGTGTTTCCAACGACAGGCAGTGCAGGCAGTAGAGAGACGCTAGGGGCAACAGCAAAATGAGGCCACTTACCCCAGGTGCGATCACGTGAGACAACACCCGGAACTCGTGACATTTGCGGACAAAGAAGAAGATGGCCACATTGGTGATGAGATAGACCACAATCAGACACAGAGAGAAAATGCTTGCTAGCCATCGAAATGCCGCAATTCCTCCGGTTTGTTCCCACTGTTTCCCGTCAGCAAACCCCAAGCGATAGACAACACTGCCATCCTGATTGGTATGTTGAATGACCAGGCCAAGCAAGAATACTTTTCCTAAAGTGTACCCACTTTGGATGAGTGAGGCGATGTAGGGGCTTTGCCAACGGGGATGGATACGAGCAAGACATTGTGGGGCAATGTCTTGGCGGCCGAAATGAAATGCATAGCGGGCCATCGTCTGTTGCGCTGATCGTGCTGGTGACCACTAGTTTGATTAGGGCCTGGTCGCCTGCCGTCAAGCAGACACCGCAGGCTTGACCCCTCGAACAATGAGGTAGGGAGGCACCTCCCATTCCGTGAAGGTGTGGCAGGAGCCGAAGTGTGCTTCAAAGGGTACTCGTTCTTCCTCGCTCAGTTCCTTGAGCGTGGGTTCTTGGCTCTTGATCTGTGAGAAACCAGCCTGGGCAAAGAGCGTGAAATATATCTCTTTGGGCCAGTAGTAATTCGTGACCTGCATCAAGGGTTCCCCAGAAGAAAAGAGCTGAACAGGGTAGGCTTCTCCTGGTTGGTAGCCTTTGCCAGGTGTACCTGCCTGGTAGTCGAGGAAGCGCTTGCCAAGACCGTCTGGATGGGCATCAAGCACAACGAAGGGAGCATTGGGCTTCAACACACGAAAGACTTCCTGCAAGATGTGACGAAGGTGCTGCTGGCTGGACACATTGATCAGAACAAAGAGCGCCATAGCAGCATCCAGAGAATGATCTGGGAGGAAAGGAAGAGTATTTTTTTGGATCGTTCGATAGGTGATATGCTCATGGGAATGGGTGGCACGCGCAATCCTGATCATCTCTGCTGCTTCATCGACGGCGGTGATTCTCAAGTGAGCGAAGTCTCCACAGAAGCGCCTGGCAACCTCTCCTGGACCGCACCCATAATCAAGGAGGTGGTAGGGCTGTTCTGGGGTAATCTGTAACGCACGAAGCAGCAGGGGATAACATAAGAGAGCATCAATGTTCTTAGGCAGATGTTTATAGGATTGGGCCACATCTGCTTGAAGATAGTCGTTTGACATCCATCACTCCTGACACGAGCAACCTCCTGTCCGAGGTTGACCCGTTTTTGTTATGCGTACAAGTGTGGAAGTGGGATGAGGAGCAATCCGTCTACAAACGGGCTTCCTCTGCCTTGTTCAACAGGAAAAGAAAAAAGAACGTTTTTGTTGGATAAAGAGAGTATATCATAAGATGTTTTTTGTGTAGCTCAAGAAAAAAGAGAGAGGCCGTGATCAGCAATATTATTGCTGAGTGATTTTCTGAAGAGTATCAATAACCTCATGCAAAGGGACCATCAACGGCGATTTATAACGCCAGGCTCATGCAGTATCGTGATCCCACATTCACGAAGCAAGGCAATATGTGTTCTAAATATAGGATGGCTCACTAAATCCATTTTGAGACAAGGGACGGCAACAATTGGTGATGTGCCTCGCCCTAAGCATTCACACAGCAGACTTGCGGCAAGTATGTCACCTATGCCTAATGCCCATTTATTGATCGTATTAAAGGTGAGTGGCATTCCCAAAATAGCATCTGGCTGGCGGGAGCGGATCAGCTTCATCCGGCAATTTATAATCGGAGCGAACGCTATGACCTGTCAATTGCTCTAAAGTTGGAGCGTCGATCCATCTGGTTGCTTGAGGCGTTGCAATCACACACATCCCATCCAGCAGCATGAAGGAGCGGCACCACGTCCTCTGGGAGGAGGTATAACCGCAACAGATAGGGATTGAACATGTGAGTTCTTTCTCTGGCGGTTTGAAGAGGCACAGCAAAAGAACCGTTGACATGCAATCAAAGGAGAGAAATACGTAACTGCTCAGGCTTGCTCTTGCCCTGACGGCTCAGCACCTGCAGGGCTTCGCAAAGGCTTTCTGATGGATCACCACCCACCACAAAAAAACTTTGCGAGCCGCGAAGCGGCAAGCGAAAGGCACCTGAAGAGTTACCAGGGATGACTGAGGCTAATATTCAAACACAGCAATCCACGGCCCTAACTCAAGATCTTCCTGCATATCGCTATCTACAATCAAGTCCAGGGCTTGCAGGCGTTCCATCATAGGAGACGAGCAGTAATGGGAATGGATATCTAGCTTCTTGAGCCGTTTAAGCGCAGTATTGTCCAACAAGGCTTGCACGCCGCGATCATCCAGGGTTCCCAAAGAGAGGTCAAGGATGTGTAACGAATCCAGAACAGGCGCATTGATGAGCGCCTCGGCGATCTCATTGGTGATGGTCGAATTGCGCAATCCCAGATAACGCAGCCTGGGGAAATGCCGCTCCTCGAACAGCGGCAGCAAGTCGGACAGGCTCACCCGCCAGCCACCATCGTCCCCTAGCCATAATTCCAGGTGGGTCAGTGCTGGAAAATCGGAGGCAAGCACGTCCTGGAGAATCCGTTTGTCCAGTCCCCCGGTTTCTAGAATCAAGGTTTTTAACCGTGGATGGGATAGCTGGCCCAGGCGAGGCCCGACCAGGTCCCCGCGCAGACCCAGATGCTCAAGGGCTGGATACGCGTTGAGGAGGGACGGGATATCCGCTTCAATCTGCTGGAAAATCACCTGCGAGGTTTCGGGGCAATCGCCGATGAAGAGTGCGGTCAGATTGCATAACCTGTTCTGTGCCTCGATGAGCGCGGTGATATGCTCCTGGAGGCGCATCGGCTCATCACGAGGCGCATCGATTTCTGGGATAGACAGGCCGCTGAGATCGGCAACGTTGGGCTGCTCTAGCAAAGCACGCCATGTTTCAAACCACCAGGGAACCTGGTGAACTTCGGAAGGACACAGGCGGACAACACTTCTGGCTGGATCAACCAGGATTTCCCCACGGCTCCAGGGCCAGATCTGGCGGCCCGCGAAATAGGACCGGGGTTCTTTGTAATAGACTGATTGCATCGCTCTCCTGCTTTCTTTGTTGCACGGGCGGAAAACGCACGCGTCACTTCTCTTTGGCGAAAGATGGCATGTACATGTTCAGCAAAAGTATATCAGGTGTTGATGGACAATAGTAATTACTGACAGTGATAACTGCTCAGGACGCTGGAGTGAAATGCTCCGCGCTGATCGAACGGGTCTGTGCATGTGAGAGGTGGGAGAGATTGCCCAATCCCATCCCCAGGCCGTTAAAACGATACTCGATCATTGAAGCGTGGCGGTCCTTTCAACATTGATTGCTCGATGATGCATGAGCCAGTACATTGCTCTTCTCCATCGTGCCTCGAACGAGGCCAGGGAGCAAAGATCGGTTGCTATCTCCTGGATCTTATTTTTGTTCAAGCTGCTGCAAGGCTTCTCTGGCTGCTTTCTTGACTGAAGGATTACTACTGTTCTCAAAGAGGATGGATAGGGCCTTGATTGCTCGTGAAGCGCCCAATTTTCCCAGACTCTGCGCCGCGTGACGAATGACATCATGATCCTGATCTTGCAAGCAGGCGATGAGCGGCTCGACGGCTCGCGCGTCCCCCAGTTTTCCCAGGCTCTCGGCTGTAATGCGGCGCACCTGCTTATCCCGATCTTGCAGAAGAGCGAGCAGAGGTTCAACGGCGCGTGTGTCGCCCAGTTCTCCTAGATCCAGAGCGGCGTTGCACCGTACCAGCTCTTGCTGATCTTGCAGCAGGGCAAGCAAAGGCTCGATGTCGCCCAATTTTCCCAGACACCTGGCTGCACAGCTACGTTTTCCCGGAATCTGATGGTGCAGAAAGGTGATGAGCGGCTCGAAAGCGCGTGCGTCGCCCAGCTCTCCCAGAGCCCTGGTTGCACTCATATATACATGATGATGCCGATCATAGAGAGCGGCGATGAGCGGTTCGACAGCTCGTGCATCTCCCAATTTCCCCAGGCTCTCGGCTGCACTGAGGCGCACCCGCTCATCCTGATCCTCTTGGAGAGCAGCGATGAGCGGCTCGAAAGCGCGTGCGTCGCCCAGCTCTCCCAGACTCTCGGCTGCACTGTAACGTACATGTACATTCCGATGATTCAGAGAAGCGATAAGAGGCTCGATAATGCCCAAGAGGCCCAGGCTCTTCCCTGCGCATGCGCGTCTCCACGTATCCCGATTCTTCGCAAAAGTCATGAGAGGCTTAATAGCGCGAGCGTCTCCTAATAGACCCAGGCTGCGTATCGCGCCATTTACTACATTATAATCTTGATCTTGTAGGGCGGCGATGAGAGGCTCAACAGCGCGCGCGTCGCCCAGTTTTCCTAGACTCTCGGCTGCACGCCAACGCACAAGCTGACTCTGATCTTGTAGAGTGGCGATGAGAGGCTCCACGGCACGTGTGTGGCCCAGATTGCCCAGGCTCTCGGCTGCATGCTCGCGCACCCGGGTAGGCACCTGCTCATTCTGGTTTTGTAGAGTGGCGATGAGAGGTTCCACGGCCCGTGTATCGCCCAGCTCGCCCAGGCGTTTCGCTGCGCTGATACACATATTGGGATCTTTCAGCTGCTCAAGCAAGCTCTGAAAGTGGGTATCGTCCTGCGCTAGAGACGTCATCCTTTTTCTCCCTCTGTTCAATTGATGTCAGTTCTATTCTGCCATGAATTGTCTTTTGCGGTATGGACCGGACCGGGAAAAAAGAGGTGTCGCAATCTTGCAATCTGAGTGATCGATCACCCATTATTTGTAGGCATCTTTCTATGGGTTCTCTGGAGAGTCCGATGCATGTTGCTGCGAGGCGTATGATTGTTGTGGCTGGCTGGTTTCCGTTTGGGCCTGTAATGCTTGCGTGATGGCGCGCTGTTTTTCTCGTGAAATGCTATGCATCGATATACCGACTAACACCAGTCCCACGCCAATCAACACGGCACAGATCAACAGGAGTTGAGGCTCCCTGAATAGAAACTAGAGCCTCAGACCTGCACCTATGAGAAGAAATCCAATGATTATTCTGGCAATGCGTGTCATGAAACCGATAACAAGTCGGAGATCTTGATGGCAGGTGCTACACTGCTGCGAACGATGCTCAATCACCCGGTCTGGCTCATCGACCCGTGCCAGATGATGTCCCTGGTGCCCTGGCTGACCACCAGGATGCTTTTCACTTCGCTCGTGCTTTCTCTGGGGCCATGTCCGAGACCATCGCTGGAGGGGGGCTTGCTGCTGGTATGGCTATCGTTGCCTAGATGCCGCTCCAGTTCTTCTCTCCGCAGCGGTGCCACCATCAACAAACCTTCCAGTTTCCCGATGCGGTCTTCTTTTTGTTTCAGCTCTGCCTTCAGTCGGCTATTATCTTCTCTCAGCTGCCGGGCTTCTTCGTCCATATCCGCAGTTTACCCGCTTTGCCTTCCCTCTGTAAAGGCGTCCTGAGCAGTTACAGAAATACTTACACTCTCTTGATAGACAAGCTATCTTTGATACCAATATTTACGCTCATTGCCATGTCTATTACTGATGAAAATAAGCAAAGCAGTTGTCAGGTTCAATAACTGCTTTGCTTATTTTTGCTAAGAGCGCTTCCCTCCTCGTGTTTTGGTTGGTTTAGCCCTTCCGTCCAATCGTTTGCTCCCCTATACTAAGAGCAGTAAGAAAATCTGACGAGTGCATGATGTGCTGGAGACAGTACTAGCGCGGCTCCGTGAGGATTCTCGATGTGTGGCGTTGAGCCATAGATATCTCTCATTAGCCATCTTCCAGCATTATACTAGGCACAGATGATGCCTATAACATACCAGAAAGGAGAAGTTATTGATGTTTCCAACCCTTTCTACCACCATTGCTGGTCCTTCTGATGTTCCCTTGTATCTGGAAACCTATGGTGATCCTACCGAAGAGCAGACCCTCTTATTGGTGCATGGCGGTTTCCAGTCTCTCCGCTGTTTTCACCAGCAATTTGCCGCTTTATCCGAACATTACTATATTATTGCATTGGACTTGCCCTATCATGGCAGGTCGTGGCCGATCCCATCGGGGTTGCGCCCTGATCCGACCTTCTGGGCACAAAGCATTCGCGCAGTATTGGCTCATCTCCAGAGGCTTTCCTCTCCGTTGTTCATTGCCGCCTGGTCCTTTGGAGGATTGGTTGTGAGAAATTACCTGCTGACCTGTGGACAAGAGGAGAACCTTACCGGGCTAGTCTTAGTTAGCTCACTTTTTGGGGGCATTGATGCCTACCAATACCTTCAGGATGAAGCGACAGTACAGGTTGTCTCGAAGCTGACAATGCAGAGTGTTTCATTGCCAGAGAAGTTTGCGGCTTTCGAGCAGTTTATCGAGATGTTGACTGCATATCCGCTTCCATCAATGGAACGTGATATCCAATACGGCTACAATGTGAAGGCATTCCTCCACGGTCTTTCTTGCACTGATTCCTGGCTCCAGGAAATGCCTTGCGATCAGCAACAGTTTTTTGGAAAACTTCATGTGCCTGTTTTGCTGGTTCAAGGGCTTGAAGATGCGCTGGTTCCCATTTCCTATACGCGTCAACTGGCGCTGGCCCTCCCTCATTCCCAAATTCTAGAGTATGAGGACTGTGGGCACGCTCCATTCCTGGAACAGCCAGAGCGCTTCAACCAGGATGTCCTTCGGTTCCTTGATGTTTGTATGTCCCAACGAACGTAGATATGGTACGAAGGCTTCTGCCACTGTATATGAGAAAGGATGATGAAGATGAAAACGATCTTGATGCTCGTGACTGGACATAAGACCCTGGGGGAGACTGGAAAAGCCACCGGAACCTATCTGCCAGAATTGACACACCCCTATGAGGTGTTTGTGCAGGCAGGATACGAGGTAGAGGTAGCATCTCCCCAGGGAGGACAGGCTCCCTATGATCCCGCCAGCCTTTCGGAGGTACTGCTCCCATCGCTGCCTTTACTCAAAAACACCCTGGCGTTTGATGCTATTCAGGAAGAAAACTATGATGCTTTCTTCCTGGTAGGTGGGCATGGGGTGATGTGGGATGTGCCTGAACACCCTGCGCTCATTGCCCTGCTGCAAGATGCCTGGGAGCAGGGCAAGATTCTCTCAGCAGTGTGTCATGGACCGGCAGGACTGCTTCACCTCACTACATCTGGGGGACGTGCGCTTGTAGATGGCAAACAGGTAACGGGCTTTTCCAATGAGGAGGAAACGGCGATGGGACTCTCTCAGGTCGTGCCGTTTTTGTTGGAGGATGCCTTGCGTCACTGCGGAGGTCGCTATACAGCAGCTCCTGCCTGGCAGCCCACGTCGTACAGGACGGCCAGCTCGTGACCGGACAGAATCCTGCTTCAGCACGAGGCGTGGCTCAGGCGGTCTGTGATCTGTTGCAGCAGCCACTGCGTGAGGTGATATCACGATGAATGAGCATACGGGACAGGTAACAGACCCTGATGTCGCATTGCTGACTCAGTTGTTGGAGCGCAGTGAGGGACTCCTTCAGTCCGAGCAGAGCCATGACGAGCAAGCGCTTGATGCCGTGATCGAGAAGCCCTGGGGTTATGAGTATCGTGTGTATACCGATTGTTTCTATGATGTCTGGCAACTGTGTCTGCGACCGGGCCAGAGCACCTCTCTGCATTGTCATCCTCGCAAGGTGACAGCACTCATCTGCCTTGCAGGGCAGCAAGGACGAGTGCGCTTGCTCGATCAGGATCAGCAGTTGACACCTCTAGAGTGGCTCACGCTCGGGAAGGGGGTCTTCCATACGACCGAAAATCTGGGGGATGGCGACCTGGATCTCCTTGAGGTCGAGGTGCCACGTAACAAACTGGACCTGTTGCGTGCGATGGATCGCTATGATCGAGCCATCTCCCACTATGAACGCACTCCTTTGCTCGTAGGTGTTCCTGGGATGCTGGAGGGAAGGCATATCCGTCCCTATAAACTGCGTGCCTCTGGTGTGAAATCGGTGTATCGTTTTGCTGTCCAGACAGGCCGAGAGATCCAGGCACAGAGGCAGAAGGAGCCACGCCTCTGTGTCGCACTGGGAACAGCGCAAGCTCTTCAGCAAGATATCCAGGTTTTGAGTAGCCAACATCCCTTCGATACCCTTCAACCCGAAGAGATGTACTTCACCATTTCATTTCACGCTCAGTAAAAGGAGAACCGTATGAATCGTCGAGCAGTCATCATCACTGGACCCGGCTTTCAGGATCACGATGTTGTGTACACGTATTATCGCCTGCTAGGAACAGGCTACCATGTTGATATTGCGACCAAAGGTGGCAGGCCGGTTCAAGGAAAATATGGTCTTCCTCTGCCATTAGATAAAACGGCTCAGCCGCTCATTGCCTTTGAAGCGCTTTCGGTTGAGAGTTACGATCTTGTTGTCTGTCCCGGAGGACATGAAGCGCCAGATCGTGTTCGACAAGATCTGACAGTCCTCACCTTTATTCAAGGGATGGCCGAGGCAAATAAAGTGGTGGCTGGCCTTTGTCACGGCCCCTGGGTCATGATCTCGGCTGGCGTGATGCGAGGTCGTCGCGCCTGCGCCTATGTTGGCATGAAAGATGATATGGTTAACGCTGGGGCCAATGTTATCGAGGCCGCTGTGGTGGTGGACGGTCCCATCATTACCTGCTCCTATTATGCGCACGTCGAAGCGTTTATGAAGGTGGTTTTGGAGGAGGTCGAACGTCATCTGCATGTTCAAAGTGAGGTCGTCTCTTCATGATTGGCACACAGATCACCAGAGAGGTGTTGAGGCACCCTCTTCGCTCCAGAGCGCCACTCCAGGGACAGAACAAGCAGATCCTTGTCCTCGATTTCGATGGGGTCATCTGTGACTCGCACGAGGAATGCATGTTGGTGGTTTGGCTTGGAGCGCAGGGTCATCCAGTCGAAGCGTTCAAGCGTCGAGCTGTTTCACAATTGCCAGCGTCGTTTGTTGAGCGTTTTGAGCAAATGCGCCCCTACGCTCGTCATCTGGGGCATTTCCTGGTTCCTATGCTTGTCGATTTGCCTCCTATTGCCAGTCAGGAGGCATTTGATGTGGTGTATGCATCTCTCGACAGTGAGCGGCGTGAGACCTTTCAGCGTCAAGTACAGGTGTATCGGCAGCAGGTCCGAGAGCAGCGCACGCGCACCTGGTCACGCCTGCATCGCTTCTATCAGGGGATAATCCCCTGGCTGCGCAGGAGGCAGGAGGTTCCCTGGATTGTGACAGCGAGAGATCAATCATCCGTCCTCGCCTTGCTTGCGAGTCACGAGGTGTATCTCCCGCAGAATCGAGTCTATGGGGAGCAGCCCTCCAAACTGGAGGCACTCATTGCGATTGCCAATGCTGAGCAGGTTCGCCCAGAAGACGTGATCTTCGTTGACGATCATCCAGTGCATGTCCAGGCAGCGCTGGAAGCTGGTTTTCGGGCCTACTTTGCTACATGGGGATATGGTCGTATGCCACCTGAGATGATGGGGGCCGCACCTCTTCCTCGTATTCAGTTGCCAGAGTTGCTGGCTGGACGCTTTCCCAATCCGCAAAACCGAAGTACCAGGCCGTAATCCCATGTGGAATGTCCCGATCTTGTTCGTGCCTGCTTTGACGCATCCGAGGAGAAGCAGGCATGCCACTGTGCTACAGCCCATTGCTCTAATGCGTTTCTCATTGCTCGCAGATATAAGGAGTCTATCGCTATGCCAACGCTTACTATTGCGACCTGCTCACACCCTTCTGTCTATTCCCAGGAACCAGATGATATCCTTTTACAAGCCGCACTGCACCAGGAAGGCATCGCCACAGATCTTGTGCCCTGGGATGAGCAAGCATACGATTGGTCGCGCCCCGATCTGGTTCTGCTGCGCTCTCCCTGGGATTACCCTTTGCGATCGGCAGCCTTTCTCTCCTGGGTAGAAGGTGTCTCCCAGTTGACCACGTTGTGGAATCCGGCTCATCTGGTGCGCTGGAATCTCCAGAAAACCTATTTACTCGACCTGCATCTGCGAGGCATTGCCATTATCCCTACTGTTTGGTTGCCTGCTCACAGTCCAGTGGAGCTAGCATCACTCATGCAGGCACATGGCTGGGGTCAGGTGGTCATCAAGCCAGTCATTGGCACCAGTTCACGTGAGGCTCACGTCGTTTCCTTTCAGACGTTGGAGACAGGGCAACGACACCTGAGTCGCTTGCTAGAGAGGGAGGCGGTTATGGTGCAACCTTTTCTTCCCACGTTTTATGCGACGGGGGAGCATGCACTCATCTTTATCAATGGCGTTTTCACCCATGCCATGCGCAAGCGATTTGGGTTAGTGGAGGGGTTAGACCAAGCGGGACAGCAGAGTATTCCTGTCCCGGAGGAGGAACAGGGCTTCGCTAGAGAGGTGCTTCAACGCTTGCCAACAGTGCCGCTCTATGCGCGTGTCGATGTGGTGCGTGACCATCGACATGTTCTCGTCCTTAATGAGCTGGAAATTATCGAGCCAGTTCTCTATCTATCTCATTCCCAAGAGGCTCTGGGGAGGCTGACCCAGGCAGTGTGCCATCTGACTCGACAAGCCTCCAGAGAGCGTGCTGTAGGAAGCGTCCAGGCCCGGACCTCGGCGCTACGCAGGCTTCCGCTGGCATTGGAGTCGCCGAAGAGATCTGCTTTCACTAGAACTCTGAGTTTCACATAATAAGAGATGCCATGAAATAGCTGCAACTCGTTCACATGCATCCAACAATGAGTTGCAGTTGTTGCTTTCTAACACTCTCCCAATGGCTACAATGTGTAGGAGGGTCGGGTTAAAGAATACCTGAGATAAAGGATTGATGAACATCTCACAGAAGTATTTTACTAGCATGCTTTGCTTATATTCCACTGATATTTTATTGATGTGCTTTGCGCGGCTCTCGGCGCTATCTTTTTGAGTAGAAACCCGCGCATGGCTTGTCAGGCGTCTTGGCATACATATCCTGCTTGCTAGCGATATTTTTTGTCGGCCAAAAAGCATCTAAAATGGAGACCCGCGCAACCTCTTGTATGAACTGGCTTCTCATGGTATGCTAAAAGTACCTCCGGTTAAAAGGTAGGAGAGGCCTGAGAGGATTTGTAACAAAGGCAAAACAAGGCCCACAAAAGAACGCGCTCCAGCAAGTTAAAAGGTAGGAGAGGTCTGAGAGGATTTGAAAATATAGAGGATCAAATCCTCTATATTTTGCGTTTCTGTCATTAGACAAGAGCAGTCTGTCTGGATCAGTGTGACAGAAAATTGATATCAAGGTGTTTTGAAACAATAGAAGCGACTGTTCTTTAAGAAATGTCCCAAGATGAAGAATTGGTTCTGTGTAAATGAAGCTATCGGCTTGTTAAAGTCAAAAGTTTGAATGTGATGATGTTGCGTTAATCTGGAAGGCGTCCCCAGGAGCCAGAGATGAGCGTGAAAGTCTTCATCAGTTATGCTCGCGTTGATCAGCAGTTGCATGAGCAACTGCGAAAGCATCTGAGTCCACTTGAGCGTTTAGAAAAGATCACTATTTGGCACGATCAAGAAATACTTCCCAGCGAAGATTGGCAAAACCAGATCAATACACATCTGAACGAGGCAGATCTCATCCTACTTCTCGTCAGCGCAAATTTCATTGCCTCCAACTATTGTTGGAATCAAGAAGTGCAGAAGGCTCTTCAACGGCACAAAGCTGGAACGGCGAAAATTATTCCTATTATTCTTAAACCGACCGATTGGCATCAAACTCCACTAGGAGAAATTCAAGCGCTTCCTAAGAATGGCACGCCTATTACTGAATGGAATAGTATTGATGCTGCATTTGAGGATGTAGCACGAGGAATCCGAAAAGTGGTTGATGTCTTGCTGGGGAATCTAGAAATCAATTCTTGGCCTCGCGCCCCACTGACCACTGTTGAAGAGGTAATACCTCTTGCTCTATCATCCCCGAACGTGCTCTCCACGATATCATCTCAGATCAAGAGATTTCCTACAGAACAATTTTCTCGGAACAAAAGGCTGATGAGCGGAGGAACAATTGCACTTGTCATAGTTCTTCTCAGCTCTGTCGTTTGGTTTTTCTATGGGCAAGGTCTGATGACGAACAGAAAAGGGCAGAAGCCAACCTCAACCGAGACAGTAATAGGGAACGCTCGGCAAGGACATCGCATTGGGTTGATTACTGAACACCCCATTCCAACAGAAGGTGTTCGGGCAGATGACATTATTCAGGGACCAGATGGCAATCTGTGGTTTGTTGAGGACAACGTTGCTAAAATTGGGCGGATGACCCTACGAGGGCAGGTCACTGAGTTTTCCTTAACTCCCAGAAGTAATCCGTCAGTTATTGTGAGTGGATCAGATGGGAACCTCTGGGTACTTGAAAACGGAACTAGTAAAATTGCGCGAGTGACACCACAAGGTCAGGTGACGGAGTTTCCTGCACCCCCAGAGAGTAATCTTGTTGGGCTTACCTCTGGGAAAGATGGGAATCTTTGGTTTACAGAATTTCAGACGAATAAAATTGGACGAATGAATACTTCAGGGAAGATCACTGGAGAGTTTTCACTTCCAACTTCTGATCATGGAGCCATTAGTGGAGTCGCCTGGATTACTCAGGGGCCAGATGGAAATCTCTGGTTCGACGAGCAGCGTAGTAATCGTGTAGGCAGGATGACTTTAGATGGGCGATATGTTACTGAATGTCCATATATCAAACAACCTGTTCTGAACACGAATAACAATCATAATCTGGTTGCTGGACCAGACGGCAATGTCTGGTTTACCGACTTTTGGCACAACACTATTGGCAGTATAACGCCGAAAAACTGTCATATCACTGAATATGTGATTCCAACCCCAAACACTATACCTGTAGGAATTACAGTTGGGCCAGATAAAAATATCTGGTTTACGGAATGTATACTTAATTCCAAAAATGTATGTGAAAAGAGCAATATTGGGCGCGTTAACCTACAAGGGCAGGGTACTATTACAGAATATCCTGTTTTAAGGCAAAATAGCGTACCCGTCCTTTCAGGGATCACGTCTGGACCGGACGGCAATGTCTGGTTTTCCGAGGACTCAGGAAATCAAATTGGGAACATTACCACTGGACTGTGATCGAGAGAAAAGAAATTACAAGAGAATGGATTGGTGGGATTAGTTCTACAAGCATTCTCTTTACTTCCTTCTTTAGGGCGCGAAGAAAAAAGCATCTTTATCCTCTATAATTCATCAGTTTCATGAGGGCTGCGGTATCCTGAACCCTCTTAAAATACGAGACCCACTGCTCTTCGGTGTCCAATAGCACTTCTACTCCTTGCTTCCAGATCAGCAATACTTGCCAGATGCCCAGATACCTGCTTTCGAGAATCTCTACCTGTGAGGGATCACTGTCCGATGCCACGTCCTGGCTGACCCGCGCCGCCAATTGTTCGGCCATTGCTCGGTCCATCGGTTCCTGAGATGGAGGCATCGCACTACCCGCCCAGTGATCTGCTTCTTCTAAAATGAACCCTGCCCTCTCATCTTCGGGTGCTTGCTGTTGCCCCGTTCCCGGCCAGATGGGAGATTGTAATTCCTCTGTCCTGGGGAAGAGTTGACCGCTTTGTATCGCGGAGGCAATCTGCTCCTCATCAAGCTCGGTTGCCGCCCACTGGTACACCTCATCTGGGAGTGGAACCTCCTCGTGCGTCAGGCGTTCGCATGTATAACAAAACCAGGCTCCAGGACGATTGGGACGGCCTCGCCCATCAGGGCCATAGAGTCGAGAGAGTGTGTCAATAAACGCGAGACGGCGGATGTTCGCTGGATATTGTTGCACACATTGCACCAGTTTGCCCATCCAGCGTGCGTGTCCGTCGAGCAGACGCGCATAGAGAGCTGCTTCCCGGCGAATCTGCGTATGATTTCTTGAATCACGATAGGCTTCTTCCTGCTCAAAACTGCTTTGTGCCTGTGTGTGGGAGCTTTGTGCCACCTGCTGCCATGTATGGGGTGACTGCGCTGGGTGCTCGTATGCTCCTTTCTGCATGGTGTCTTGAGTAGCGAACACTGCTCTTTCTGGTGTGCTTGCACGTCGTGAGTGCCGCATGTTCCTGGAATGGCTGGTATGTTGCCCCTCTGGAGCGGGATACTGGTTCAGGACTGCTTCTTGATACTCACTCTGAGAGAAATGCTGCTGGCCCAACTGTGACGCTGTAAACTCTGCCTCATTGCTGGTTGGATGAGCAGAGGAAGCTGTTCGTCGGCGTGCGCTGGTGGGACGTGAAGGAAGAGGGGAAGGCTGGACAGAAGATAGCTCTGATGTGCCTGGCACAATCCTATCGATGAACGTAGCCGCTTTATTTTCATAAAATCTTTCTTGGAAGAAAGAATCGTTTATCGATACGGATGATGACAGGTTTCTGCTTTGCGATGGCAGAAACCTGTTCCTCTTGCGAGCAGTTGGCATTCCAGCAGACAGATAGGTGTCTCTCTCTGGCAGGTTTCTGCTCTCTGATGGCTCAAAGCTGTTCTCCTGATTGAGCGCTTGCATATGAGCAGGTGCTGGAATCTGCATAGACGCTGGATTACTGCCAGGCTTTTGCACAAAGCTGTCACTAGAAGCAGATTGCTGCTGAAACAGTGATTGTGAGAGATGCATATCCTGTTCCGTAGGAGCAGGAAAATACGTATTCTCCAGCACCAGACGCAACATCTGGTGAATCAGATGCACCAAAGGAGCCTGTGGTACAGCTTGCTGCTCATAGTGCTGAACTAATTGCTCCATGTGGAACAGGAGTGGTTGTATGGCGGGAGAGGATGATTGCGTCGATGAGGAAATCTGGGCCTGCACCCTCATCCGCACGCTTATAAGCAGGCGTTGGACACGAGGGTTAGCGTAGCGCTGCTCCATTTGTTGACAGGTCTGGATTATGGCAGGTGGGAGTGCATAGGTGGGATGCAGGGCAACTGAGAGGACTGTGCAATAGGCGGCTCCGCAACGATGGACCTGGCGCGTCAGGATGCCAAGTGCCTCACACGCCAGGGTAAGATGGTGATAGCGGTCCGGGCCACAAGGGGAGTCTTCGCTGTGGGCGAGCGCCTTGAGTGAGCGGACGACTACCAATGCACGAGGCTCGTCGGACATCTTTTCGATCCGTGCCGCCCAGGTAGCAGGAAGCGTATGCTGGGGAGTACAGGTCGCGTAGCGTAGCAGATGGGCCAGTAATCGGGAGCCTTCTTCTGGCAAAGCAACTTCTAGCAGATGTCGGGTTTCTGCTGGCACCTGTTCAAGAGAGACGCCTTCAGGACACGAACCAGGCAGCAACACTTCGTCTTTGTATTGCCCCTGTTCTTGTGTGCTGGTACGTTCTTTGCGGCGCTGTTGTAGGTTGAGGGGATGCAGAGTATGTTTGCCAGTGTCTACGCTGATGGTTCCTGCCTTCATTTTTGTTTCCTCCTTGTTGACTTTAGGATGCAGTAGGCGTTGGTGAAGTTGTTAACAGTGGCGTCACGCTGGGAGTGTTGCTCACTGTCGCAGTTGGGGGGGGACTGTTGGTAGGCTGCGGTGTTGGGCTACCCGTTGTTCCTGCGGTCGGCGTTGTAGGGACAGTGGGTGTTAAACTGCTGGTGGATGTGGTGATGGGAGCAGTTGCCTCGTAGACAGGGGCACAGACGGTACTGATGCTTATGGCTGTTTGCTGCCCTGGCGCGGGATAGAGCGGAAAACAGAGTGAGCCAATCGGTTGCCCAGAAATGGCCTTGCCCGATCCGTTCACGAGCGGAATGCACAGCACGCGTGGTTGTGTGTTTGCCTCTGTTGGAGCTTGTTCTTGGAAGCAGAGGAGCGTGGTCGATCCACTCGTTTCCGTTCCTCGTGGCGTGGGTGTCTTCGGTGTGGACGTGGCTAGCGGTGTCACGGAGCTGGGAGGCAACTGCATCTGTGATTGTGCTTGCTCAAAGGTACTTTGAAAGACATCGCCAATGGCGGTCAAGGTATGTGTGCTATCGGCGATCATGGCGAGTTGTGCATTATTGGTCAGCACATATTGGTTGGCTGCAAAGACGTTGCCCTTGAGCAGTTCAGCAATGGCCGCGCTCATCCAGGTTCCTAGAAAGGTGCTGTTGGTCGCACGGGGATCGTTCTGCGCATTGGGATTCCAATTATATTCAGTGATCATGATAGGAAGGGATATTCCTATAGTCTGTTGCATTATGTCGCGAGCCTCCTGAATGTGAGTTCCCCATTTGGTGATCCCTTGTATGCAGATCGTATCCGGGTCTTTGGTGCCGCATGTATATTCATGCCAACTTACAGCATCAGGACGTGGGTTGGCTTGTTTCAAGAAAGTGCCAAGATAGGCGGGATCAGCATGAGAGGTGACAGGTCCGATGAAGCGGCCTGTGGGAGCAAGCGGTTTGACATGGGCGATCATGGTATTCCAACTGGTGGTATAGGTTGCTGCATTGATGCCGCCATTAGCAGGTAAATCGCGTTCATTGCCATACTCGTAGTACACTGGCTGCTGAGTGCCAAAGATGCCGTTCATCATCTGGATCAACTGTTGATCAGTGTTCAGTTGCTCGACGCCGTAGGGCAAGATCAACAATGGGGTGGCATGGATGGCCGCAATTTGCCTGGCTGCTGCCTCTGTTACCGCGAGGTTGCCTCTGTAGGGGAAACGGATCAGTTGAACATGTATCTGTTGTGTGAGTTTGACAGTCGCTTGATTGGTGAGAAAGAAATCCTCTCCGTTATACAAACTTAAGTTCGTGCCCCACACGTACGGGGAAAGGGTTGGAGCAGCCAGTGCTGAGGGTTGGGTTTGCGCCACAAGAAACGTGGGAATTACTGTTAGCAATAGGAGCAGAAGAACCTGGAGACGAGGTGCAATGATCGCCCGCCTCTGGCTTCTTCTTTTCCTTCGACGCGTGGAGGTATTGTGGGATGTCACAAGCCACCGATGTAAGATTTTGGTGGTTGCAGGCAGAATGAGGTAAGTAAGGACGACCACCAGGATGATCGTCTCTATGAGGTTCATCACGAGAAATGGACACTGAGGGAAGCACGCGTTCATCACTGGGGCCAGGATGGAACTGACGAGCCAGGCGGGGATGATGGTAATGAGCGATTGCTTCCATTTGGGGATGGAAGCGGGAATCGGAGCGGCTCTCAGGGAATGTTCCCCCTGAGAGCTATCGCCTGAGAGATCGAACGTCGTCATATACGTTCTCCTTTGCATAGAAATAAAGAGACAGAAAGAAGGGATATTCATGGGCGTTTATCGGCCTGATTTCTGTTGGCTACGCTGGAAGAGGCGATTGCTCAAACCGTTCACCGGATCGCGCCTGATGCGAACGGATTGAGGGTCGGACAAACGAACGTTCGAGCAGCCAGGCGAGGAGAAGGACTCCTAATTGTATCCAGCAGAGGAGCGCAAAGATGCTGGGAAAGTTGGCGTGCGCATGTAACCAACCAATGAGAACTGGTCCAAAGGCCGAAGCTGGAGCGGAGAGCAGCATCGTCACGCTTTGAGCCGTCCCGCGTCCCAGCGTGTGCTGCTGCCCAATCTGATCGGCGCGAGTAAAGACGCTACTGTAGGGTAATGTCCAGCCTGCGACGGCAAGCAAGAGGCCCAACAGGGAGATCAGGACATGGGCTATGGGAGGCGCTTGCTCGGCAAAGAGCATCTGCAAGATGGTGGGACAAAGGATCAATACGAGTAGCCCGATCCACGCAAGCAGCCCGGAGAGTCGCAAGAGATGGAGTTGCCAGCTTCGGCGGGTCAGTAGCAATCCACCCAGTGGTCGTGTTATGGTTCCTAACAGCAAACCGCTGGCTCCAAGTCCCGCAGCCAGCGACATCGGGAGACCAAAGGGAGAGGAAGCAAAAAAGATAGCGAGCCAGGGAGCCACCGCCTGTCCCATGCCTAACGTTCCCATATGGATCACTCCCAGAGCAACCAATTGCGGTTGACGCGAGGCTTTCAAGAAGCGTTGCCAGAAGGGTTTTTGGGAGGGAGGGGAAGTTGCCTCTGATACCTCTTTCCAGATCGTCCATTGCCATGCCAGAAGCAAAGCCAGTCCGCCCCAGAAGGCAAATATTCCTTCCCAGCCCAGATAAGGCAACAAAAGAGGCGAGGCAAAGAGGCCCAGGCCAGACCCAACCTGCATTGCACCACCAAAGAGTCCTTGTCCCACAGATGCCGCTCGCCCTGGGAAGCGAGCAGCAGTCTGTGAGCCTGCGACGATGCCAATACCGGCCCCGATGCCGATAAGAAAACGGCAAAGGAAAACGCAGGTGAGATGTGGCATGATTGATAATTCAGCATTGCCTAACCCCATTGTGAGCAGTGCTGCGATTAAGACTCTGCGTGGCCCGAAGCGATCCACCAATCCCCCACCTGCTACGTAGCCACAGGCAATGCCCAGATAGAGCAAGGTAGAGAGGAAGCCAATACTCTCATTGGTGATATGCAGATCGTCTTGGAGCGTTGCTTGCATGCCTCCATAATTGGTAAAGTTCGCGCTAATGGCGATGGCTACCAGGCTTATACTTATCAAGCGCATGGGAAGAGAGCGGGGAGGGGGTGTGATATTTTCACTCTTCATGCTAGCTCTCCGTGTGCGCGATGTCGTTCATTCAGGCCAGGGAGAGGACCTGTCGGTAGCCGAGAGGCGATGACTCTGCCAATGACCGACCAATCAAGCTGGTTCCAACCGGCACGCTGGGCCTCCAGCAGATGGGTGCGAGCTAGCTCTACCAGGGGCATAGAAAAGCCGCTTTGCTCGGCTTGTGAGAGGATCAATTCGACATCTTTGAGGCCCAGGGGAACCGGAAAGAGGGCCGGTTCGTAACGGTCACTGCCAATCATCTCGCCATATTCCTGATACACGACGCCCTGAAACAGAGGGGTATGTGCCAGAATCTGGAGTGCAGGAAGGGGATCGAGTTGTGCTGCTTGTAGAAAGGCCGTTGCATATCCCATCGCTTCGAGTGCAGAGACAATGACGCTATTGATGGCGAGCTTAAAGAGAGAGGCTGCATCTACTCGTTCCCCTATATCAAATACTGTACCCAGTTGTTGTAGCATCGGCAAGACACGTTCTTTAGCCTCAGCAGGCCCACAAAGCAGGATGGTCAATGTTCCCTGTGCTGCTAATGGAGGCCGACCGAGGACGGTAGCAGAAAGATAGGTAGCGCCGCGCCCCACTTGCCGATACTGCTCAGCGGCCCATTGCGTACAGGAGGAAGAGACTGTGGAGAGTGAGATATGAATGCTCTTCTCTGAAAGAAGAGGAGATAACTCGCTGACGATCTGACGCAGGGCAGTGTCATCGGGTGTCATTGAAAGGACAATTTTTGAAGAGAAAGCGATCAAGGAAGGATCAGTAACTGGTGTGGCGTTAGCCTCTTGTGAGAGAAGGGCTATACGCGTGGAATTGGGGTCAAAGATACGTAGCTTGTAGCCATGATGGAGCAAGGTTCTTGCCATTGGAAGGCCCATTTGACCCAGACCGAGAAAACCAAGTGGTTCATCCGTACGTACGGGCGAGTGTACGACAGGTCTGCTGTGTGTGATATCCATAGAATACTTTCCTTTTGTACTAACATGTTGAGAGAACCACCTATGGCACCTACGACATTTCGTTTTGCTTGAAGCTGTCATCGAGCCTTCGGGTATTTCCCTATTTCTGTCGCTAGTATAGAGGTGTTGAGTGAGAGAGCGGAAGGGGTAAACCAACCAAAACACGAGGAGGGGTAATCCATCAGGAAAAAAGCTGCTACACTTCTAGCGGAAGCATAAGTATGAGTGCAAAAATGAAAATCAGGCCTATCCAAAAACGAGAGATAAAGATTCGCATGTATAAAATATGATCAGTTTCTCCATTTTTGATAGAACAGATGAGAATGGTGCAACGCTATGAGAACAATATCTTGGCGTAGTTTGTGTAGTTGGCTGCTTCGATTGATGCTCATACCCACTTGCATGTTATGGGTATGGCTATTGTGGCAGAGTGGTAATCCCGATGGTGTTGGCCTCATACTTGATCAACACATCCTCGACGCATATTGGCACTCAGCCCTGGCTGATGCGCTCTCTCGTCAGAAGGATATGGTGACAAAAATAGCTGAGGAGAGGCTCAATTTGCATAAAACGTAGAAGAGGTAGGTATCTCTCGGATAATGAAATGGTAGGAATGAAAGCAATCAGCAGGGAATTGTAACTATCCTCTCTCCCGTGAAGTGATTTCTCTGACGACGCGATGAATTCCTTTTGTGATATCCAAAAATGCATCATCGGTGTTTTTCCACCGAGTGACAGGTTTAGCATCTTGAGGTAAGCATTGTAGTTCACTGAAAGGAGAGTCTTTCCAAGAGACAGGGCGAAGTATGACAGGAATGACATGAGCAGCCTGCGTCCTATGCATCTCAAGAGCTTGCATCATTTCAATGCCATAACAATAATTTGAAGCCATAAAACTCGGACTGACTAGTAAAAGGATAATGTGAGAGGTACATAAGTGAGTAGTAATTTCTCTTCTCCATTCTGTGCCAGGGATGATCTGTCGGTCGTACCAAGTGATGATACTGTTCTGATGTATTAAAAGCTTTAGATGCTCATCTAATTTTTCTCGGAACTTTTCATCTTCACGAGCATAGCAGTAGAAGATTTTTACTGGAGTATCGATCTGATTGGTGGTAATATTTTCGTCAATCTGATGAAATAGCTGCTCGGTTGGAGGTTTATACCTGCCGGAAGCTGGTATGAAATCCTGGTCCATACCTGGCCCTTCTTCCTTTCCTGGCTGGAAAGAAGATGTTGTTGTAGGTAGGCGTGATACGCCAGAGTCTGCGGAAATCGTTGATGTTTTCTTCATTTCAAGGAGTGTTACATGCCACTCAGAGAGAGAACTGTGCAATCTCAAAGACATTTTACTTGGCTTGAGAGCATAGTGATCAGCAACTGAACTGATGGCTTTCGACAGTGGCCTCTCTCGCTCTACTACATTGAGTTCGTCTATTAACTGCTGGATATCTTTTTCTCTCTCCGACCTTTCTTTTATTATTTCTTCTTTTATTATTTTCCTCTTTTCCCTCAATTCCATTAAAAGAATTTTATACGTATTTTCCTTTTTACTTCTATATCTTGTGATAACCGTCTTTAACTCTTTATTTGTTTCAGGCATCGTTTGCTCTATTTTTTGCAATTCTTTCCGACGTTCTTTTATAGCCTGCATGCTCTCGATCACTGGTTGGTACTCTATAGTCAACGATTTAACAAATGCGTAGAGCGAAAATGAAGCATAAAAAGGCAAAAGAAAGATCTGTTTTTCCTTGGGAGAAAGCACTACTATACAGGGGAGATATCGCTCCGGAATGCCAAAAAAACGTGCAGTTTCTGTTGCAGCCCTCGTGAGAGCCTCTTTTCTCTCCTCAGACTCTCTGCTAAAAAGGAGGGAGCTTGGTAGCCCATAATTGGTAACAGGGTTGCCCTCTTTTGAGCCATATCTTTTGAGTTTGTTTTTCAATTCCGCTGATGGCCGACCCTCAAGAACAGATAAATCTTCACAGAAATCCGGCTCATCTCCGACATATTGGAACTCTGCCCTAGAGAGCCGTCTAGATGGGCGGGGCATGATTACTAGGATGTGATCACTTGTGAGATCATCAAGGCTATACCAATCCCTAATTAGCTCATCCTGGAGTTCCTGTCCATCAGCCGTTCGAGCAATCGGGACAACCATCGCAGCATAGCCTGCAAGTGATAATGCGTTTAGGGATCTTGCTAAGAATTCCCCAATAGAGATCTTTGGTGAATACATTTTTATTGCCCTGCGTTCACTCTTTCTGAGTTTCAATCTGATAGACAGCGATATGCTCACGTGTTTCTTAATCAGAGCATAGCCATAGTTTCAAATGACAGGCGAATCGGTGGGTGGTGAGAGCAGACGAAGGAAGGTGCTAGGCTGTTTCGACGCCTCCACCAAGTTCCCCCCCCCAACAGCTTTTTCTCATGGCGGAAGGTCAAACAATGGCAGTTGCTGTATCACAGGTCTGCGCCTCCTCCGGCGCGGAGCGTAGGATGGTGTTCGCCAAGAGGTCATAGGTTCTCTGCTCCGGCCAGAGGCTGTACTGCTGAATGTGCTGCCAATCATCTGTTCGCTCTCGGCGAGGACGCTTGTTTGCAGGCATGACGCTCACCTCTTCGCAGGAATGCTCCCACCCTTTCTATTATGTCGCCATGTCCTGACAAGTGCAAGGATCGGCCATTGTTGATAGCCAATATGTGTCGAGGATGTCTTGATCAAGTATGGTTGGCCTTACCTGGCGGCATTATTCTAGTGGGTCTATTTGTATCTCATGCCTGGAACTTGCATGATCATGACTTCGGTGACAAGAGATATACGGTATCTCTTCCAATAAAATTTGTAGGAGGAAGTAACTGTATAGCAAAATAGAGATTGAAAGATATGTAAAATACTATTTTTTTCGTGCATCTTTCCTTCACCTTTCAGGAGACGAACAAACAATGTTCAATCAATCGCGGCCACGTTTATAGGCAATAACGATGTTTGCGCTCCTTCTTGCGTTTGCAGGCCACTTTGCTTTCCTGCTTATCTCTGGGCATGGTTCTGTTCCTCCCCTACTCGTTGCTTTAGCATCTGCCTGTATTGTTGCTATTCGAGCCTTTCCATTTCGCTGGTCTGCTCTTCTCTTCTGGGGATTGTTCTTTGCGCTCCTTCTCTCTGCCGTTTATGTGGGTCTGTGGATGCCCCAATAACAGAGATATCATCCTCCAAATCGTTTTCTCCTGAATGATTTCTTCTGTGATCTCCTCGATCTTTGACTTTCGCTTTGGTGAGCTTGGATAGGGGCATCCCGTAGGTGGCGGGAATCTCGCCCGCCGGAATAACCTCGGCAAAATGCCAGCGTCTCACCCACACCGTCAGTGGGATCACAAGCAGCAAGACAATGAGCGAAGTCCATTGGGCTTGCTTGAACCCCCAATTCAGCGTGAAGAGCGGTACAACAGTATTCGCGCGGGCAAAGAAGACCAGAAACTGGGTTATGGCATAGCCTCCCAGATAGGTGAGCAAGAGCATACCGGGGTGGCGATACCGTCGGGTCAGGAACAGAAGCACCCCAATCAGCAGGAGGTTGACCAGGATTTCATAGCCTGCTGCTGGTTGTACCGGGACGTGGCAGGTGCCTGCTGCCGGATTCTGACAGGCCCAACTGGCCGGATTGTCATACACTGTGGACCAGGGAAGTGTGCTGGGATACCCGATGATATCACCGTTAATAAGATTGCCGATTCGCGCAAAGGGTTGCGCACAGGCGGCGAAGAGTGCTCCAGCGTCCAGCACGACCAGAGGATTGAGCCGCTCTTTCATGGCTCGCCAGAACAGCACCGGCACGATCAAAAAGATCGCCCCGTAAAACGCCATACCGCCTTCCCAGGTAGCCAGGATATGTTGGGGCTTCAAGAGGTGATCCGGAACCAGGTTGGGCTGCTGGATCACGAAATAGAGGCGCCCGCCGACCAGACCGGCCCCCACGCACCACCAGAGCATCCGATACACCTGTTCTTCTGTGATCCCCTGGCGTGCGATATACCTGCGGATCAGCCAGAGGCCCGTCACAATGGCGATGACATACATGAGGCCGTACCAATGCAAGGCCAGCGGACCCAGGGAGAACAGGACCGGGTTGATATTCAGATGAATATACGGGCCAATTTGAAGCCATCCCCAATTGATGAGAGAAGCAAGATGAATTGAGAGACGTTCCATCGTTCACACTCTTTTCGCCAGGGGAAAACCGCTTTTCAGCTTCCCCTCTCTTTCAATCAAAGCGTCCTGCATGCAAGCGCACAGATGTTGAAGACGACCACACTGCTCACTCCTAGAAGCAGGTCGAACAGGACGACATCGCCAGTCAAGGTCAGCACAGCGTGCCACAACTCCCCCCAACGGCCAGAAGATGTGCGTTCGTATGAGGCTTGCCGCCAGCACTCCAGGGAAGCCAGCCCCACTGTTAGGGTGATTAACAAGAACGTCAGCGGCCAGTTCCAGGAGAGCAGGGGCGTGCTCCAGTTCACCCGTACCCCCACCAGACGGGCGACCAGCGTACTCAGGACGAAAACGGCAACCAACAGTATGCGCCGTTGCGCCCGGGTTCTCATGCGTACCGCGAGGAAGCCTGCCAGCGGAAGCAAGAGTGCTGACATCTCACAGCCCCCAAGCACAAAGGCGCTAAAGAGGGTCAAGGTAAAAGAAGATGTGTGGGCAAACAGGGGCTGCACGAGGGCTGTGGTACTGATGACACTCAAGGCGTAGACCAGTCCTGGCAAGAGCAGAACCCCTCCTCGCAAGGTACGGGGATGCATTTCTCTGGCCCAGGCTTCGGCAAAAGCGGCAGGATTGCGACCAACAACTGTTTCCGGAGATCTTCCATCCATCGCTGCCTGGAGAAGGTGGTGCTCTAATTCCAGTTGCATCTCGTTCTTGGGTGCCTTCGCAATCCCCCGCAGTTCCCAGTATCTCCCACATGCCTCACTGAGGTCGGAGATCTGGCTGCGGGTGGGCTGATTGAGGATCAACATCAGCATGCGCTCCTTTCAAAATCTGTGAAACAGCCTGGGCAAAGCTGTTCCACTCAGCCTGCCACTCGGCCAATTGTTCGGCACCTTTGGGGAGAAGACGATAATACTTGCGCGGAGGGCCATCCGTTGAGGGGACAAGATATCCTTCCAGGTAGCCGCGCTGTTGCAGACGGCTGAGAAGAGGATAGATACTGCCTTCGCTCACCAGCGCGAGTCCTTGTTGGGCCAGGCGTTGGACCATCTCGTACCCATAACAGGGCCGCTGCGCAATGGTAGCCAGCAGACACATATCCAACGTCCCCCTGAGCAATTGGGTCAAGCGTGCTTCCACGAGGGTTCCCTTTCACTTTCTTGCGTCACAAGATACTGAAGAAGAGTATATCACACCGTATCTTGTGACGCAAGAAAGTGAGAAGAACAACTGCCGTCGTAACCATGAGGACTTGACCGGCGCTCTAGAGGTAGAGCTGCCCAGAATTCCCGTATATCTAACAAGAAACGATTGGCTTATAGCTGGCGAAAGAATAGCTGCTAGAAGATATTATCTGATCGCTATTGAATGTGGTGCTATTTCCGCTGAGACTGTCTCATCTCTTTTTGGGGTTCGAGATCGGCCTGGGAAGCCAACAATTGCCTCTACCACTCCCCCTCTTTTGGTCATGTATGAGGAGATAAACATTTACTGTGGCAATATGAGAGCCACTTGACAGTTTTAAGATATGTCAGGTATAACAAGCAACGAAGATGTTGGTTCCCTTGCCTGGTTGGAACCACACCTGCATCAGCAACGAGGTGCAGGGCATGTTGTCGCTAGCTGGCGCAACATGCAAGAGGTGTATCCAGGCGTTTGCGGTATCTGGTCATGTTGAGCGTGCTCCATACTGGATCGTGAAGCGCAGCACCGACAGATTGTAAGTGATGTTGAGTGAGCTCCATTGCAGATCTGTTGCTGGATCAGGTTCTCCACCTGGAGCGATGAGAGGTGAACGATTGAGGAACATTGAGCTTGCTCTGTTCCTCCAGCGTCCTCCTTTCATCGCTCGAACGGACTTTCCCCGCGTGATTGTATATGTTTACCCACAGAAAGGAGGTGTATTCGACCAGCGAACCACGCTGCTGTGCGATAAACTGCTCAGCTGAGCTGCCTGAAGATAACACAGGCAGGCGGTGGATGCTGTTCCTTTTTCTGTGGCTGTTTGTTTTTCTCTGAAAGGAACATCCCATGAAGAAGAATACTCATCAATCATCCCAGTCGTCGCACGCACAGCCGCTTTGTTCTTGTGGAAACCGCTCCTGCGAAGTGATGGAGATTGTTCGTCTTATCCTGGAGACGACCGATAACTTTCTCCTGTTACAAGCAGGGCGTAACACTCTCCAGCAGACGCTGATACCCATGCTTGAGCACATGCATCGGGATCAGCAGGCAAGCCTGGAACGCTGGCAAATAGAACAGGACATCTATTGGAGTCAGATGTCCTCTTCGGTGAGACCGACCATGCGCTGGCAGCAGTTTTCTCCGGTTGAGCAGGAGCTATCCCGCAAACAACGATGGGTTTCCGAATGGTATGTTCGTGAGCAGCAGCGCTTACAAGAACGTGATGAGCAACTCCAGGAGGCTATGCGTCGTCACGAGGCGCACCTTGAGGAATGTGCCAGCCGTTTTGTGCTGCAAGCATTGCGTCCAGAATGTGTGCCTGCAATGACCGCCGTGTTGCAAGAACACATGCAACGCCTTCAGGCACGCTTATCGCACGTGATCCAACAAGCGGAGGCCCATGCCCAGCAGGTTGCTCTGTTGCAAACGCAGTATCAAAATGAGGTTAAACGGTTACAGGCAGGACAGTATGGTGTTGATGAGCAACTTGCATTTGGCAAAAAAGAGGCAACCACCCACTGGGTGATCAAAAACCTCTTTGGCCTGGGTACTCCCCAAAGCTTGACGCTGACGCATCAGGTGTATAATCAACTCTCTGCCACCAACCATCTCCAGGCACATATTCGCTTGCAGGACCACTTTTTCTGGTACTGCGAACAGATATGGCGCTTCTGTGAGCAGGCTGGTCTGGCAGCGAGAGTGCAAGTACTCACAACTCGCCTCCATCACTGGCATGAGCTAGTGACCGCATTTGACAACACAACATCTCCCGTTGATGTGAAGACCATTTTACTGGCACTGGTTCCCAACCAGTAACGTCATCATTTGGTCTTTCAGTGAAAGGAGATCACCAACAGAAAAAGTGTCTGGTGATCTCTTTGCAATTCTGGCTTCTATTGCTCCTGATTGTTTTGCAAGAAAGAGTGGCCCTTCGCATTTTTTTGCATGGACGAATAAACAGGAGGTGAGATCGCGGAGCGTCTTACAGCCAAATTGCTTCGGAAAATTCTCAACGCGTTATTGTCTCGCTTCTCTTCTTCTCAAAGGAGGCATTATCGGCAAAAGAAAAGGAATGCTCTATGAAGCTGTAGAGCGCCTGGATGCACTTATGGCAATCGGTGAGAAGCGGGGAAGAGCCAAAGCGGAGGCACGTGCCAGAGGGGAACCGACGTTCTCGTTTACCGATCAACGCATCCATAGTTTTCAGACAAGAAGCACGTATCAGGATGTGATTATGCGCTTTCTGAAGTGGTGTCGCGCCCAATTTGGTCTCAATCGCTTGGCAGACATCGATATTCGCGCTGATAAGCTCGTGTGTGCCTATCTGGAGGAGCGCATTACTCAGCAGTATAGCGCCTGGACACTGCGGACCGAACGCGCAGCACTGCGACTGTTCTTTCAACGTCGTGACCTGGCCGCAAGTGTTGTGTTGCCTCCACGCCATCTCAACGCCATTACCCGTTCACGTCATCCTGTCGAGCGTGACCGTCATATCCAACCGGAACACTGGCGTTCCCTGATTGATTTTTGTCTGGGATGTGGCCTGCGTCGGGAAGAGGTTCGAGACGTGCGGGTCCGAGATGTCTATCGTCGCCGGGATGGTGTACTGGTTGTACAGGTGGTACGCGGCAAAGGAGGGAAGTGGCGTGAAGCTCCTGTCCTTCCCGACCAGGAAGCTCAGATCCTTGCTGTGATTGCCGGAAGAAAACCGGAGGAGCGCATCTTTCCACATTTGCCAGAACACCTGGATATTCACGCGTGTCGGCGCACCTATGCCCAGCACCTCTACCAACACCTTTCCGAGTATGCACTTCCTGCCTTGACAAGACCATTGCAGATGAGCGAGGTCGATCTCAGCGCCGCTCTCCAGGTATCCCAGGCGTTGGGGCATGAACGCATCGATGTCGTGATTTTGTATTACCTCACGTGAAAATTGCGGAAAGGGGGAGCTAAAAATTCATCCTTAGAGATACCTTCTTTCACTGAATCCCTATCTTTTTCGTTCAAGCCGCTCTGGAACGGGACAACCCGGAGCGGCTTTTTGCTGCCCAAAAATAGGAGATGTGACAATGACAACAATCCATCAACAGCGTTATACGCTCCTTTCGCCTCTTGGACAGGGGAACAATGGCAAAGTTTTTCTTGCATTAGATAGTTCAGGAAAACATGTTGCCATCAAGCAGCCATTGAAAGGCGACTTAAAATATGAGCGGTCTTTGCTCCTCCATATCCATAAGCATGAGCCTCTCTCAGGAGTTCCTCGCCTGCTTGATACTGTTGTCTTTCCCTCTCAAAGTAAAAAGATGAGCTTAGTTCTTGAATATGTGGAAGGAGCATGCATGAGAAATATTGCAGGGGCTTCGCTGCCACTTTCTTCCGTTATTGCCGCTATAACTGAAGCTATCAGCATTTTAGCTCATCTGCACGCTCGTGGTGTGATTCATAATGATTTGCACAACAAAAACATCCTCATGGATAAGAGCGGCCACATTCACATCCTCGATTTTGGACACAGCCTGATTCTTGATCCTTCATGTATACGCAAGCAATTTCCAAGCGACCTGCTCTCCCTGATCTGGCTTGTTGAGTCCTGGATCAACTCTCTCCCCCAAGAGGTGGATAGCCCTCTTAAGCACACATTGGCTGCCTGGTTGAATACCACCTCTCACAGGCTCTGTGAGCAAGTGACACCGCCTGAAAATGCCAGTTCCCTTCTTTCCAAATGGCAGAATGCTCTTCATCAGGCCATAACGCAACACACCTTATCAGGTTGTTGAGTGAATCCGGCAGAAGAGGAGGAGCAGGAAAGGGGATGCTAAACACGCCACGTGGTCCACCATACCCACGCAGGTAAAATTTTATTCACGTTTTTGCCAAAAATAAATGAGACCTCACCTCCCTACTTGTCACGGTGATGAGGTGAGGTCTGTTCTCAAAAGGAGAACGTTTCTTGATGAAGAAGATAACACACCCTCATTTGGAAATCAAGATGGATGAGTCCACTGCAACAAGTGGCACTCCGAATGGTTCACCTCGTGAGTCGCCGCTCATAACCACCTCTAACGAAGAGAGGTTTGCTGAGGGCGATCTACAAATGGTCGTAGAAGAGGAGACTATTCACCAGGATCACCGGACACGGCTGCGAGAACTGGCGTCTCATTACGAGAGTGGTTTGATGGTACTCAACGATGAGGAGATGCTGACGCTCGTATTATGTCCGGCAGGGCGTCCGAGCAAACGTATGGTGCGCATCGCTCAGCAGATCATGCGTGCTGGTGGCATTCAGGGGCTGGCGCGGGAAGTAGTCAATGCACCATCTGGACTCCGGCGTTTTGGCCTCACGCAACGCGAGATTACCCATCTCAAGATGACGTACGAATTGGTAGCACGATGCCATCTCCTCCAGCATATCAAACGCACGCGTATTCGTTCAGTGTATAATGCGGAAAAGCTCTTTCGGCCAGAAATGATGCATCTGGATCATGAAGAAATGCACATGCTCCTTCTTGATACAGCAGGGCAGATCATCGAATATGTCAGATCCTACAAGGGAACCGTCAACATGGCCTGTTTGCGTGCAGCAGAGATTTTCCGTCCCGCCATTCTCCGTAACTGTCCTCGCATTATCGTGTGCCACAACCATCCATCCGGGTGGTGTGAGAGTTCCCCAGAGGATCGTGAGGCGACGCTTCAGCTGGTTCAGGCCGGGAAGATTCTCGATATTGAGCTACTCGATCACCTGATTCTTGGCAATTCTTCCTTTACCAGCCTCAAGGAGGAGTTGCAATGGTAGCCAGTTCGTCCTGGGGTGCGCCTTCTTCGTGTGGGGAAGCCGCTTTGCACTATGCCCAACAAGGAATACCAGTGTTTCCTGTCAAAGGCAAAATTCCCTATGCGAACACGAGAGGGTTCTATGATGCTACCACTGATCCTGACCTCATTGGCTGGTGGTGGCGGCGCTGGCCTGATGCGAACCTTGCCGTTCCAACGGGGCAGGCATCAGGCTGGGTAGCGCTCGATATCGATGGACGACATGGGGGCTTTACCTCGCTCACTGTCCTGAAAGCGCTGTTGTCTCAGCAAAGAGAGGAAGTGCATCATGCCCATCTCCCAACGCTGCCTGCAACTCGCGTGGCCCGTACTGGCTCCGGCCTTCATCTCATCTATCAAACTCCCTCTTCGGCTTTGCGCAACCACGTTCGGTGTGCAGGGCTTGATGGGATCGATCTGCGTGGAGAGGGAGGCTATATTGTCGTTGCTCCCTCGCTGCATCCCAACGGACGGCGATATTCCTGGTCCCAGAATATCGCCCCTGCTCCATTCCCATCACGGCTGCTGGCGCTCTTGCAGCAATCGGAACGATTCCGGCATCGGGAAGCGGCATACCTTCACTCAGTAAGACAGCTTGATTCCCAGGAGTACCCCTTACGCTCCCAGCAGAACCCGGATTACTGGCTTGAAAAAGCTGTGCAGCACGCCTGTGTGGGAAAGCGACATACCTGTGCACTGTGGCTTTCCTGTCGTCTGGTGGAACAGGCTCATCTCACCTATCGACAGGCGGAACCCTATATGCGTCGTTATGTGGAACGGGTTCCATGTGGAGAGGAGGAGTATCCCTTGTCTGACGCCCTCAATTGCCTGCATTGGGCTATTGCTCATCTTGCCTCATGAAGTTGCTAGAAGTGCAGAGGCATCCCATGTGCTTTCCATATTGCATACGAGCACCACCTGGCAACTTCTCAGTTTTCATGATTGCTTGCCTTCTTCAGTTTTCTCTCTACTTATCATTGTATACAACAAAAGCCGCTTCCCCGAACTCTGCATGTGTGGGAAGCGGCTTTTTTTAGAAAGGCAAAGCTTCCTGTGCTAGGTGTACCACATCGTTCCGAATTGTCCATACCAGGACGATAGATTGCCTGTTGAGCGGCGATACATCTTTCAAAGAACAGGAGAGCCGACCGGCATGATCGGTTCCCTGAACCGATTCACTCACCTGAACCAGCTACTCTTCCAGGGGGAGATAGTAACATACCTGAGTACTGTGATGCAGGACAAAACCCAGTCGTTCATACATCTTGATACTGATCGGGGTTGGCCCCAAGACAGCGAGACGATAGTCCAATTGACGAGCCTCGTGCAGAGCAGCCAGGGTCATCGCTGTGCCTATCCCCTGACGTTGCATGTGGGAAACAACGTGGACATCGTATATGCCCACCGCACGTGAGCCTGCGAAAAGCCCGAAGCCTCCAACGACCTGCTCTCCAATCTTTGCCACGTAGAAGCGGAGTGCTCGATCTCCTTCAAGGCCGAGGCTGATATACAATTGTAGGTGTTCAGACACAGCATGCTCGTCGAAGTCGGGATGTGCATCAAACGACGAGGCCAGTCCGGCTTCATCTTTCACTCGTTCCACTCTCAAGCCGGGTACGGGACGGATTTGCTCATGCAACGCCAGCAGATCTGCCGCCATTCCTACGCCTGCGTCGAGTCGTTTACATCTATGCGCTTCAAGCCTCTGTGCAAGGTCAGCGGGCTGATCCGCGCGTGCGATATACCAGAGATGAGGCACTTTGCGTACTCGGAAGCGTTCGAGCACCTCAATGATTGCGCGATCTGCAACAGACGTTGACAATCGTGTGCGCACAACGCCATTGTAGGTGTTGTCATCCACACCAGTAATCACCCACGTCAGATCGTCTGCGAAGGAGCTTTCCGCTAGCGGTGAAGTTCCCAGGTAAGCCAGGAACTCAACCCAGTTCTCGCCTTCCAGGAGCGGCCACAGTTGCCGATCACTTGTTTCATTGTACTTGTTCATAGCTATTGCATCTCCAATAGGGTAACACATCTTGTCTCTTGCCTTCATATTTATCAGGAGGAATATCGCCAGCGATGGCGTTTAAAGAGGCTTCTGGAGGTGCGCGGGCACGATGAAACATGCCAGAGGAGACTGGCATAATGCAAAGAGGTTCACGAGCGCTAAAGAGACGCTTCTCTAGCAGCCGGAGAGAGTAAGTAGCACTCTAGTGCATTCAGTAATGAGCAAGCATGAGCATTTACTCCTCAAATAACGGCAAGATCGTTTATCTGCTTCTGGACTAGTATGACTAATTTCTTGCCGGGCGTCAAGGGATAGGAGATCTACGTATTCTTTGGGCAGTACTTCCTCTCCGTCTCCCGTGAATCCCAACATGCTGAAAGGTGTAAGTGTTATTGACGCCATTCTCTGCTGGTCCCCTGGTTCTAGAACGGTTGCGCTCGTTGTCAATGATTGAAATGCTTTTTCTTTCCGCTCACCTTTCGGATCTGGCTTCCATGTGGTGATGGGGGAAGTGCCAGATGGGAGCCAGATCCGAAAGGTGGGCGGCTCACTTTTCAGGCTTCCTCCCATTCTTGCGATCCCTTCAGCCGCTTCCGCAAGAGCCTGATGCACCTTCCACTTGCCAATGTAGAAATCAAAATCGGCCATCCTGCCGCTGGTCCATGTTGTTCTGTCCAATCACACGCTTTCTCCTGTGCCTCTTCATTATTGATTGCAGCGCAGTTTCCGCGCTGCAACGGCTTGCTCAACCGTTTCAATGGAGTATACAGGACAATGCAGTTAGGATTGCTCCTGTAATTGGGGGTTCTCCCCAAAAATCGAGGCTAAGCTCAACAAAAAGAACAGCTCACTGAGTCTCAAGGAAACAAACGAAAAGAAGTCTCTCTGTGTCAAATGACTTTATTCGCAAGAGAGTCCGAGAGCTTGACGAGCCTCGAGAGGATCAGCGTAGGCTTGCATCTGCACGACCTTGCCCTCCTGGATGGTGTAGACATCGGCAATGTGGCCCTCTCGCATCTGACCGTCTCCTTTCGGCCAGGCATGGAAGTGTAAGAAAACAGCAATCTTGTTCCCTACTTCTAGAATCTCTTCGGGGACGTTCTGTACTTTCTCGTTGGCAGCATAGGCGCGTGTGAGGTAGTCGATGACGCCCTGGCGTCCTTGATAGGTATCACCAGCGTAGAACTCTTTGGGTTCGATCCAAAGAATGTTTGGATCTATGTCAATGGAATCGACTGCTCCCTGGATATCTCCGCGACAGTAGGCTTCATACGCATGTCTGAGGCCATCAACAAGAGTCTTGTGCATATCTGGATACTCTTTCTTCCTGTGGTTGCTCTGCTAGAGCATTGAGTTGCTTTGAGTATACTTTGCTGAAAACAGAGAAAACAAGGGAATACCTATGCTTACAGCATAGGCAGTTAACCCTGACTTTTGGGTAAAACTTCTCTCTAGTGATCAAGCGGCGAAGGATGCGCTGGTTGCGCCAGAATGCGACGGCGGTGGTCGCTCTGCGGGTGAAGCTGCTCAATCACGATTGGCAACTTCCTCGCTCTGCTCGTTTGTTTCCTTGACACTCTGGGCCTTCTTGTTGAGCTTAGCCCCGGGTTTTGGGGAGAACCCCATTCAGGACACATGCTAACCGCTTTTTGTGCTATGTTATGAGGAAAGATGGGCGCTTTCGGGCTACCTCTGCCCAAAGCTCTAGATGAAAGGATAGCAGAATGGGAACTACCCTTAGCAAAACCCAACTCATTGCCGAATTGCACCAGGAAAATGCCTTCTGGCAAGCCTTGCTTAACGAGATTGGCGAAGCTAATATGACACAACCAGAAGTCGCCGGAGGCTGGTCTATCAAGGACATCGTTGCCCACTTAACCGGGTGGCGACGCCGGACCGTCCAACGCTTGCAGGCGGCGCTTTCACGCGAAGAGGTTGCACCGCCTCCCTGGCCGCCAGCATTGCAGGAAGACGACGAGATCAATGCCTGGATTTACCAGGCCAATCGAGATCGCTCCCTGGCCGCTGTCCTCAACGATGAGCGTGAAGTCTTTCAACAACTGGTGGATATCATTGCCGCATTTCCTGAGCAAGATCTCCAGGACCCTGAACGCTTTGCCTGGCTTGAGGGAGAGCCATTAAGCGGTGCGTTGTGCTTCGGCCATTTCCACGAGGAGCACGAGCCGGATATGCGTGCCTGGTTAAAAAGAGTCAGGGGAAGTTAAGACGTTTCGTATCTGTGAAGATTACGAACGCAAGGTCCAGACAAGCGGACACTCATCCAGATGGAAATGCTTCGGCTGCTCATCTTTCGTGTTGGATGGGCAACTGACCTGCATCCAAAAACGCAATCACGAGCAGGGATCAGCGAAGGGTGTGATTTGCCATTGCCTCTGTCCTCATTGTTCTTTAGAGAGAGATTCGTTGGATCAGCTCCATTCCAGTGTTGGCCGTTCTTTCTTCCTGGTAACAACGTTGTTGTTTAATATGATGAAGCACAGAATAGGTATAAAAAGAAAAGGCTTTTAGAATAATAAGTTCTAAAAGCCTTTTCGCTTACCTTACTTGCGTTTCTTGTACAGCTTTGCTAGAGTAAGTATGCTAACAATTGCTCCAGGTATAGCAACAAGCAAAGTGAGCGCGTCATGCAATGACATCTGGGTCCTCCTCGATGGTAGTACAAGACTAGCTCTCATACGCATAGTCTTCGCGTCGTCCAGACGGCGCCCACTGGAAGTATGAGTTCCGTAACGCCCAGAGACTCGCTACATCATAGGAAGATATCAATACTACGCATAAACCTGGCGATAGTTGCAAATAGAGAGATGAAATGAGCATGGACTTCTAAGTCTCTGTCAAGGCTAATCGCTGAAGGGCCAGAGCCAGACGTTGACACAACTCTTGATCAGCAAGTTGGCTTCCAGCTGCCAATTTTCCATAGAGACGATCAATCTCACGTTGCTTTTGTCTTAGCTCTGCGTCTTTAGCTGCCAGGACTTGCTTCTGTTCATCAAGACGCCGACGTAGGGCGGCGATCACTTGGTCTTTCGCTCTGTCACCAGCGCCTTCTGGCGGAGCAAGTCTATGCTGTTGTTCTGCTTCCCTAATAGCCTGAAGCAGATCTGGGTGGCTGCGGAGGAAAACCACAGAGACGCCAGCTCGCTTGGCCACCGCCGATCTCGTGACGGGATATTTTCCCTGTTGAAGCTCTCGAATCGCCGCAAAGGTAGCCTGCCGCTTTTGCTCAGACTTGGCCTGCGCGTTTTTTCGACACTGTTCAGCTCTGGTTTGTTTTGCTATTGTGGATACGCCCATCCCAGAAGCCCTCCTCTTTGATCGTGTTGATGACTTTTTCAGCGTGGGCTAGTTCCTGCTCATGTTTTTGCCGTGCACGTGCGTAAGCAGGATTAGCCCGCAACGCTTCTACGGTGATAAGCAAGTTTGTGGCTTTGTTCTCCCAGACGGACAAATGCCGCTTGTTGGCACGCAGTTTGGGGCAGGTAGGGCAATGAGGCGAGTCGTGCATGGGCAGATGCACACAATTGCCAATCCCGTCAGGGAGCGGCGACACATACAGCTTACCCACTTTGTTTTCGACCCATCCTCCGTCAGCATCGTTCTCCGGCTGGGCTATCTGGACTTGGCTCATCATCTCAGATGCAGAGGGGTGTTGCTTTTTCAGGCGGTATGCATCGTACTTAGCCTTCAGACTGCTCAGATACACCTTGACGTATTTTTCCGTCATGGTGAGGCTCTTGTGCCCAAGAAACTCTTTGACCGTGTAAATATCGATCCCTTGCTCGATCATGTCGGTTGCAATGGAATGTCTGAATTGATGAGGAGTGATCAGGTAGGGCTGCTCTTCATACGTGAGGTGGGAAGCCAACTTCTTGAGCGCAGATTGGATCTGCATACGTGAGATGATGCCTTTCTCTGTCCGAAACAAGTAGTGTGCTCCAAAGTGATCTGGAACCTGCTGAACACGTCCACACTGACGACGGATGGCATCAATCACTCCATCGCTAATACGTGTTGGTATGCGGTGTTCACGTGACATTTTGGTGTTCACATGATCGATACAAATCCACCAGTATCCATCAGTATCCTGATCAAGGCACCCACCTCTGCCGCGTTCATCTGGCGCTTTGAGATGGGCCAGATCTTCAAAACGCATCCCTGTATGACGTAGGATAAGCAGCGCATCCCACAACAGAGGGGTGAGGAGAGGAGGATCTTGGCCTTTTTTCATGGCCGCCTCTGCTTGCTCTATCAGGGGATCGAGTTGGTCAAGGACGTTAGGAGGGATAGGACGAGGAAGTGCTTCTGTTCGAGGAGGGATATCTTCATCCCAAATGAGGAAGCGAGACGGTCGAGCAAGAGTCCACACAGGCGATGTTGCCATGTACTCGAACATCACTTTTGCCTCCCGAAGCCCTCTACCTGCTTGGATAGCACTTAACTGGCTCATTGCAGGAAGAAGTGCTTCTACATGCCTTCTCCCCAGATTCCCTGCATGGACATCTACAGGAAACAATGCAAGCACTGTTTTGAGATGGTAGAGAACTCTCTTGAAGGTGTACGCTTTCCATCGAGGAAGACGTAACCGGAAGTAGTGCTTGACCTGCACTCTCAGAGTAGGATTGGCGATCCAGGAGAAGTCTACTTCATAAGTAGCAGGTGATACATGCTTGGGGTAATCGTGTTTGAAGCGTCGGACATCCCACACATCTTTCTGCAATTCTTCTTCAATATTTGTTGCAGCGGTTACTTCCAGATGAGAGGCTCGAACCAACCGCTGCCGCCGGATGACGCCTAACGCTTCCAGTTCAGCTACAAAGCGCTCATCTTTGACCGCTCTGTTCCATGCTGTATGGTCTTTGTAGCCCGCTAATCGACAAATCTGCAAGCCCGATTTGTTGCGGTTCTCTGGATCTTGGAGGACTTCAAGGAGCCGACGCTGTGGACGGCTCCAGGAGAGAATCCCTAGAGTTTGAACGACCTGAGCAAAACATGGATCGGTCATGGCCTGATACCAGGCCATATTCCCAGAATACCCAGCCGTTTGGCAGATCCGAGCAATGGATGCACACCGATATTCTTTGCGCTGAAGGACTTCCAGTAAGCGCTGTTGTATTGGGGTCCATGATCCTTCTGTGATGAGCTTCATGGCAGAGAAAGAAGTGATACGCTGTTCATGGCTATCTTCCTGTGCGTTGTGCTGCACGCTCTGATCTCCTCTCCTGATAGCGGTCGTAGGCCCACTTGCGATCTTCATTGGTTAAATGAGTGTAGGTTTGCATTGTCGTCACCACACTGGCATGGCCGAGCCGCTCCTGAATAAATTTCCAGTCTACCGCTTCGCCGTCTCGTAGGTAAGAACGAACCAGGGCCGTTGCATGAGTGTGCCTCAACACGTGAGGATGTAACTTGATTCCCGATTTCTCGGAGTAGTATCGAAACATTTGCTCGACAGCGGACACGTTGAGCGCTGCTCCGTAGGTTGAGCCACCATCCCGATCTTTTGCGCGCTTGTTCAGAATGATCCACAGATGTGAGGTTGTTGGAGATGCTTCGATCCAAACTTCTGTCAGATAGATGTCGAGCAACCCAAGAATCTCGCTGGGTAAATGGACAAAACGATCACGGCCATATCCCGCTTTAGCTCGTGCTCCGTTCTCATTATCCGGGCGAAAGCGAACATGGACTCCCTGTTTTCCAAATTCCAGGTCCTCCATTCTCAGGCCCAGGATCTCACCGATCCGAAATCCACCCTCGTTGAGCATGAGGCACAACAGGCGATCCCGGAAACCAGAGGGATCGCCATTCGGGTCCTGCCCCATGTGAATACTGGCGATGAAGGTCTGGAAATCCTGCTCCGACACAATAGGCGGGAGTCGGCTCGGTTCTTTTAGCTTTAATTCCATGCGCTGGACGACAGTCCGGCCTTGGCGCGTATGTGCCAGCAGATCACGTTCGGTCAACCATTTGCCTCTGGGGACATCCACGTAGCGAACTGGTGATTCTGAGATCATGCCACGACGCACAAGGAAGCGGTAAAAAGCTCCGACCACCTGAAGGATGAGGTTGACGCTCGATGCCGTCAAGGGACTGGCTTGGTGGATAGGAGAAACAGCGGCACTCTCGCGATACGGATTACACAGCCAAATCACAAATTCAGTCAGGTCCGCTGGCGTTGCGTCCAAGATGTGTAAATTACGCTGCCAGAGAAAGCGGTAATACCATAGCAGGCGAGAACAGTATGCCTTCAGAGTAGCTGGAGCACGATTCGTTGCCGCATTCCAATCAAAAAACTCTTTGGCGAGAGGAATGAAATCGTACTGGTCATCGACCAGGTAATAGATCCTTCCTCGTTCCGGTACATCAGCACCTACCATTTTGGGAGCCTTGTTTACCTCATCCACGTAACTACTCTACCCTTCACGACCTTTTCGTTTCTTCCCACAGGTTTTCGCCTCTAAAGAACATGATACTGATGCCACCAAATTCCTCTGAGAGGGCTCGTTATTATCGTTGTTCTCAGAGGAGTTTTCTCTCTAAAGAACTCATCGGATAAGATATGATTCAAAAAGTGTGTGGACAAGTTATTTCCATTTCATAAGTAGTCCACACTGGATGGCTCCGATTACGCGAGCGTCCAGATGATCCCTTGTCGGCAATCTTCGTCGTTTGTCCTGTTGCCAAGAGCGGCCTTACTTCGCACCGCCTTTGGGTTTTCCCCAGATGACTCTGCCAATCACGTTGAAGGTGAGCAGGCCATTCTGTGCAAAGGGCAAAAGGAGCGCCTGCATCTCCGTATCGAACTGCGTCGCTTGCGAAGCCGTCATCGTGTCAAGCGAAAGAATACTGCGTGCGTGCTTGGCGGTAATGTAGTCCTCAACCGTTTGTGAAACCGTGACTTCAGCCTCGTGCGTGCCTAGTTTCTGGAACAGCCGCTCCTTCTCCAATTCGGTGATCCAATCGAACGGCTGGTAGGCGGGATTGTTCGTGAAACGTTGCTCGATCTGGCGATAGCCTTCGTGCCAGGGAACCGGCCGTTCCTCAACATTGAGGATAGCGAGCAAGCCATGCTGTGTCAAGACACGTGCGAGGCGAGGCAGAACCACATCCCACTCCATCCAGTGCAGGCTCTCACCTGCCGTCACCAGGGCATAGGGCGGCTCAAGTTCCACATCCTCAGTCCGTCCATGCAGCCAGCGGATCTTCGGTGAATCTCCTCCAGGCAGCGTCCTGGCACGCTCAAGCATCGGAAGCGAACGATCGATGGCATCAATGCGTTCAACATACTCGGTCAGGGGACGAGCGACATTGCCAGTCCCGCAGCCCATGTCGAGGACAACGCGCGGTTCGTCTACGATCAATTCGTTCAGGATAGTGAAGGTTTCTGGCGAGTAGGTGGGACGCAGGTGATAGCGATCCACCACGCTCTGATCGGCAAAACGCTCGACGCGATGCACTTCATGTACGAAAGGATTCTTCATGCTTGTTTAACTCCTTTTCGATATAAATAGTGAGAAATCCAACCATTGATGATCTGATCAACCACGAAGCGAACAGGAGATGAACCGTTTCATTGTGAATTTCCACCTGTTGCATGCCGCAAATCACGAAAGCCGGCGGTTTCCCCAGGCGTCTCCACGGTCGATTCCTCCGTTTCGCGCCAACCACGGTATCTCAAAAATCGTCGAACCTTCACGCTCTTTACCACTATCCTAGTACATTCTGAGGAAAAAGAACAATCTTTGACTTATATCTTGGATCTTGTCCATTTTGACGCATTTCTACAGCAGTGAATCTAGGAAAAGTGTGCTAGTGAAACGAGAATCTTTACGATGGGACCAAAAGACAGGTTATGGTTCCTAAATGGGACCAATGCTACAGATATGAGGCAAAAGCAGAAGCATTTGTATCATGTGTGGTTGCTTTAAAAAGAGATGCGAAGTCGGTCGCTGGACAATTTATCCGCTCATGGAGCGGACAAAACCTGTGACGAATCACAAAGTGGTTTGCTAATCTCCCAGTGGTGACCAAATGGGTCGGCGAGGCGGCCAGTCCGCCATCCGTGCTCTTCGGAAATCGCGAAAATTTGGGTTGCTCCTGCGGCAATCGCCTGCTCGAACACCGCATCCGGGTCGTTTACGGTCAAAATCATTCGAATCGATTGATGGGAAGAAGACTCGGGGCTGGAGTCGATGTCCTCCTGGAGCCAGAAGTCCGCTCCTTCGATAGCCAACTGAGCAACGACAACCTTTCCCATGTCATCCTCCAGTCGGTATCGCTCGACCGCGCCAAATGCAGCTTTGTAATAGTCCACCGCTTCTGTCGCCTGGTGAACTGAGAGCCATGGGGCGATGCTGGTCTTGACTGGTTCGCCTTGAGTGGAGGTGTCTGCTGCCATGATTTCTGTCTCCTTCCTCTTCTCATCCTTTTCCAGCGAGAGCGTCGTGGAGGATCGGTCTTCTCCTATGACATGCACAGGGGCGCGTCGAATGCTGATCGCTTTGCTAGTATAGCACAATGAGCAAGCAACGCATTCTAACCCCTTGTCGGCCCAACGATCATCTTCACCTCTTTCCGCCTTTCCAAAACAGGCTCTAACTGTTGCTTCCTTCCTCTCGCCATCCCTGTTCTCCGTCAGGGGCAGGCCGTGTGATCTGGATGCAGTCGAGGGTAAAGTGGAACGGAATACCAACAGGGGCAGCATTCGGGTAGGCTCCATCGCAGAACACAAACATGCTGTTAGGATCTGTTTCGCCGTAACGCAACACTGGTTTCCACGGTCCTGGCCCCCAAATGCGTATCGGCTCGCTCCAATCCGCCATGTTAGGTGATGGGGTTGTTCCCTGACACCACCATAGCCCTGTCAGTGGCAGGTCTGCATTGCTCACATTGACACGTGAGAAGACGGTTTCGTAGCCATCCTTTGCTGCAATCACGCAAACATCGAAGACCCTTTCCTCTGGGGCGAAGACGATCTGATGCTCTGACCAGTTGGTTCGTCCATCAGGACTCTCAGCATATCCCTGCACCAGATAATCATCTTGATTGGCTCTTGCCACGTACTACAGTTTCCACTTTCCATCATGGTAGATCAGGTTGGGTTCATAGACGCTGCCATGTTCCCAGTATGCATTGGCGGTGAACACGGGCATGCTCTGATCGACCCGCTCCGTGCCGTTCCATTGGAGGTAGCCAATGCTATATGGTCCCGCTTGATGATGCGTTGCGCCCGCGTAATAAATGCGTTCGACCCATCTCTGTGCTTCTGGATCAAGGCCTTTGACGTAGGATGGACAATGGCGGCCACCTTTCCCGTCCCACCAGGAACTTCTGGATTTGCCAGCCAGGAGGGCCGGTTTCCTTGTGTCGGTTGGATCGAGGGTGATCTGCCACACCTCATCTGAGAGGGGCACTCCCTTTGGCAAGCTCGCACTCAACAGGTTGATCTCAGGATCAACTCCAGCGGCGAACATCCACCACTGGTCATCGCGTTTGACGATGGTGCAATCAGTCAAGGTTTCCAGCGTGCTGATGGAGCCATAGCCCAGACCCGCATCAAAGATCCGTGTATGTTTCATAGAGACATCCCTCTTTCTTTCGCTTCTCCTAGTGCTTCCTACAATTTCTTGCTGTGGAGTAATAGCTGGATAAAGCAACTCTGGCAGGAGAGAGAGAAACAGGCATCATCCCAACGGGTGAATGATGCCACTCCTTGTTCTTTAGCTAACTGAAGTTGGAGCCAATGATGTCAACAAAAGGAGGAGTTATATGTGCTTGTTGCAGTGGGTGCGAGCACCACCCAAAAACGGAGATCTGTTTTTGGGTAAGCTTCTGTACCCTTGTGGTTTCCTCTATTACCAATTTGTTTCTATAACTATCGTTTTTACACGAAAAAGCCGGTTCCCTGCCTCTGCAAAGTAGGGGAACCGGCTTTTTTAGAAAGGGATACCTTCCTATGCCAAGCGTACCACATCGTTCTGATGCCGTCGAGTACCCCCATCGTGGATTGGCCGTTGAATGTGGCAGTATTGAGATCTTGCTTTCGCTACTGCGTCATAGCGCCACGATCTTGCTGATGCAGGTGGAACGCACCGTTCCTCAACATGGTTCCTGGCTGGCTCGGCGAGCCATTCATCTGACAGCACGCAAGATGGAGCAGCGCGATAGCCCCATCTACTACTGCACTATCCCCGCTGTCCAGTTCCTCTTTGTCGGTGATCACGGTCAATTGATCGCCCCGGTGCGAGAGGAACGTGCCACCACGCAGGTCACGGCACGCGCACTGGCGGTGGCAACCAGTTTGCAAGAGGCGCTGGTTGCAAGCTTGCAGGCTGATGCTCGTGTGAGCCAGATCCTCACTCCTGCTCGCTATCGGTTGCCCGATGCCTGGATCTGGGGCGTGCAGACCAGCCTGGAGGGAACTGGCATTTTCTTCCAGCAAGACCGCTGGGTTCATGATTCCCATCATCACTAAGTGACACTGTTGTCTTACAGGCTGAAGGGCGAACACTCCTTCAGCCTGTATGTTTTGTTGAAGGAGAACTTGTCATGTCGTTATCGCTTGCCTCGCTGCAAGATGTTTTACGCTGCCCTTTTCCCCCGGAGAAGATCAGATTGTTACCCAAACTCCCGCGCAAAAACGAGCAGGGCCAGTGGAAGTGTTTAGCCTTGCCCTATGCCGATAAACGCACCTATGAAGATCGCCTCAATGAACTAGCCTTTGGCGAGTGGAGTACACCGTTGACGGCACCTTTGGTGGCTGGCAACAAGCTCATTGTCCCGGTGGCCGTCGTCATTTGTGGTGTCTCTCGGACTGATTATGGGGAAGCGTTTTTGAGTAGCCTCTCGCGCAAAGGGGAGAAGCACGAGGAGGAGAACAGCGCCACCGAAGCCTATTCTCAGGGGTTCCGCCGTGCCTGCGCTCAGTTCGGGTTGGGTCGCTACCTCTATGACCTGCCCAAACTCTGGTTGCCCTATGATCCCACCTCCGGGAGTCGTCCCATTCCCATCTCCGATGCCGAGCGCATAGCCTGGATCGAGAAGCTCTACATGCAAGCGGGTTTGCCTCCTCGTCCTGAACATCCCGCTGTTGCAAAACAGGCGGCATCTGATCCTGAACAGGCATCTCACGGTTCCTCGCTGGCCCCTTCTTCTTCCTCACACCAGACGGGAACCAGCCAACAACGCGTCGATACCCAACTGCTGGCCTTCCTGCGCCGGGAAACGACCCGGGAGCAACAACAGAAAGCCTGTCACTTTTATCACGTCGAGGATCTGGCACACCTGACTCCTGAACAGGCGCTCCATCTGTCCGATTACATTGAGGCTCGCAAGCAGGTTACTTCTGCGTAGTTGACCATTCCCGCTGTTTTTTAAGCCCTGAGCAACTTCACCCGCTCAGGGCTTTTTTTGTCTTTAGAAAGGTGATTGTGTGTATGCACGCTTCTGTTTCCATGTCTCATGCTTCCACTGCCCCTGAGCAGCCTGATTCTCCTAGCCAGCGAGCGGCCCGCTACCCTCTGCCCTCCATCGTCGAGGTCATTGAAACCGTCCAGCGCGTCAAAGAGAGCTATCGACCGCTCGCCCAGGAGGAGCGCGATCTGCTCCTCCGCTGGCCGGGATGGGGACCATATGCTCCCGCCTTTGAGCGACGCCCTGCCGAGCGCTGGCTGACGGTGGGGCCACAGATTCATATGCTGCTGGGATCAGAGGGCTATGAAGCTGCCAGCGCTGCTACTCCCACCAGATTTTTTACGGCCCCTTTTCTCAGTCAGGCCATCTGGCGATTGGCGACCCGCCTCGGCTTCTCTGGAGGGGCCGTGCTGGAGCCAGGATGTGGCACTGGGCAGGTTCTCGCCCATGCACCTGCTGATCTGGACATCCAGGTCACAGGCATCGAACAGGAACCGCTCACCGCATCCATTGCCAGTCTGCTGCATCCCCAGGCCCATATCATCAATGCCCCTTTGCAGGAGGTGGCACTGGCGGAGGATGCCTTTGATCTGGTGGTTGGCAATGTCCCCTTTGCTGATATTCCCATTTTTGATAGGACACTGCCCTTCAAGACGCGGCTCTCCCTGCATAACTATTGCCTCTACCGGGCGTTGGCAGCCCTGCGCCCTGGCGGCCTCGCTCTCCTGATTACGTCGCGCTACACCCTCGATGCCATGCATGCAGAGGCTCGCGCCATCCTGGGCGATCTGGGCATTTTCCTGGGGGCAATCCGCCTGCCTGGTTCCAGCCATCGCTTTGCCAAAACGGCGGTGATTACCGATCTACTGGTGCTGCAACGACGGCATGCAAGGTCTGTGTGGAAGGGGCACACCTGGCTTGGGGTCGTCAATCACGCCTTCGGTGATGTCGAGATGGAGGCCAATACCTACTTTGCCCAGCACCCGGAGCAAATCCTGGGCACCGTCACGCTCGGTCGTGGCATGTACCATGACCACGAACTCATCATCCGCGCACCCGACGATCTGGAGGCCGCCATTGCGCAAGCCAGCGACCGGATCGCCTCTGAAGCTGTTGGGCATCGCAGCCTCTTTCTCCCGCGCTTCGATGCCAGAGCGCTTGACCGCCCGTTGGTGCAGTTGCAGAGCGATGGACGCGAAGAGGGTTGCTTCTACCTCTTGCCGGAGAAGGGATTGGTGCAGATCTGCGAGGGTCAACCCAAAGCGATCACACGCACCAGCCTGCTGCCCGAACTGACGGCACTCGTCCACCTGCGCGATGCGGTTCTGGCTCTGGTAGAAGCCGAACGCGACTACGAGCGGAGCGATGAGGCGCTGTTGCCTTTGCGTCGGAAATTGGACCGCTGCTACGATGCCTACGTCGCGCAGTACGGCTTTCTCAATCGCTCGACGGTGTACAAACGCATCGATAAAGAAACGGGGGAAGAACATCTCTCTCGCCGCCTGCCACCGGCCCTCTCATTGTTCCGTACCGATGCCCATGCCCCTTTACTCCTGAGCCTGGAACGCTATGATGAGGAGCGGCAACAGGCTGAGAAAGCCCCCATCTTTTCCCAGCGCGTCAATGTGCCTCCTGTCTATAAGGAAAGCGCAGACTCCAGGGAAGAGGCGATAGCCCTCTCCCTCGACCGTTATGGACGGCTCGACTTTCCCTTCATTGCCCGCGTTACGGGTCGCCCCATCGAACACATTGCCGAGTACCTGGGCGAGCTGGTCTATGAAGACCCGGAGCGGCAGGAGTGGGAGATAGCCCCGCTCTATCTTTCCGGTAATGTGCGCCACAAACTGGAGGTGGCACGCAAGGCAGCGCAGACCAATCCAGCCCGCTGGCAGCACAATGTTGAGGCGCTGGAACCCCTGCAACCGGCTCCCATTCCCCCGGAACAGATTACCGTGTTGCTGGGTGCGCCCTGGCTGCCGGAGGCCGATCTCATTCAGTTCTGCCGCGAGACGTTCAAATTCACCCCCCAGATCAAGCATGATCGGCTCTCCGGCAAGTGGACCGTCGTCCCTCCACGTGGGGTGGGCGAAGCCGTCCAGATTAAGAGCATCTGGGGCACCCGTCGCGTCTCCGCGTTTCGGCTGCTCGAACACCTGCTCAATCATCGCACCACCATCGTCGTCGACATCGATGAGGAAGGCAAGCAGCATTTCAACGCCCAGGAAACTATGCTGGCCCAGCAGAAACGCAAAGAAATTCAGGCGCGCTTTCGGGCCTGGATCTGGGAGGAGCAGGCCCGGACCGAGCGGCTCGCGGCCCTCTACAACACGCTCTACAATGGCACTATCCCCACGAGCTACAGCGGGGCACATCTGAGCTTTCCGGGCATGGACCCCTACTGGCAAGAACATCTCTATCCCTGGCAGCGTGACTTCATTGCCCGCATGCTTACCAATCGTTCTGCTCTGTGTGCCTATCCAGTGGGGGCAGGCAAAACCAAAATTCAAGTCGCCGGAGCGATGACGCTGCGACGGATGGGTCTGATCAGCAAAGCGGCTATTCTAGTGCCCAACCACCTCTTAGAGCAAATTGCCGCCGAGGCCAAGCAGCTCTATCCAGGGGCCAATATTCTCATGCTCTCGCGAGAAGATCTGGACCAGGAGCATCGGAGGCTGTTTCTGGCGCGCATCGCCACGGGCAACTACGATCTGATCGTGATGACCCACTCCGCGTTCCAGGCCATTGATGTCCATCCCTCGACTAGAGCCGCCTACATGCGGGAGCAGATCAGGGAATACAGGCAAGTCCTCTCGCGCATCCCGGCTGAGAGTGAAGATCGGGCCGAACAGCGGCAGATCAAACAGATCGAAAAGCAGATCCAACGCCTGCATGAACGCCTCAAAGCCCTGCTGACGGTCCCACATGATCCCGGCATCACCTTTGAACAATTGGGCATTTCGTACATTATCACGGACGAGGCGCACTTTTTCAAAAATCTTGGATTGCCGACAAATCAAGAAAAATTGCAGGCACAACCGTCGCAGAGGGCGCATGATCTGCTGATGAAGCTGCGCTGGCTGGAGCAGCAGAATGGCACGCGCCCCTTTGCCTCCTTTTTCACGGCCACGCCGATTAGCAATTCGATGGTGGAGGCCTTTGTGATGCTCTGGTATCTCAATCAGCGCGTGCTCACCGAGCGGGAGCTTGCCACCATTGACGATTTTGCCTCGGTCTTCATCGAGTCGGAGGCCGCCATTGAGGTCACGCCCAATGGAGCAGACTTTAGGCTCTACGAACGGCCCCGGCGCTTCGTCAACCTGCCTGAATTTCTGCATCTGTTTACCACCGTGGCCGATATTCGTCCGCCCGATATCCTCGCGGAACAGCGCCCGGATCGGTTGGAACACACGATTGCCGTGGAGCCAACCGAGGAAGTCATCGCGTTCGTCAACGGGCTGGTGAAGCGCACCGAACGGTTGCATGAAGGCGATCCGATGACGATGGGCAACGGCAAGCTGGACAATATGCTCTGGGTCACAGGTGACGGGCGCAAAGCCGCGCTCTGGTTGGGATTGCATGGGATGCCGGAGCAGTACCCGGCCAAGCTGGATGCCATTGCGACCCAGATGACCACCGTGTATCAACGCTGGCAGGAGCAGGCGGCCTATCTGCCCGGACCCTACAAGAGCTTGCAGATCGGCTTCTGTGATCTGGGCACGCCCAATGCCGAGAAGGGAGAGCAGGTCTACGGCGAACTAAAACGTCTGCTGGTCGAGAAGGGCGTCCCGGCGGCAGGTATTCGCTACATCCACGAGGTCAGCGACAGCGATGCGGCTAAAGCAGCCCTCTTTGAGCAGTGTCGCAATGGACAGGTGGCGATCCTGCTGGGATCAACGGCAAAGCTTGGCACCGGGACCAACATCCAGACGCGCTGTGCCGCCATTCACCACTGCGATGCGCCCTGGCGACCCGATGAGGTGGAGCAGCGTGAGGGGCGAGGACAGCGACCTGGCAACCTGTATCCGGTGGTGGAGATTTTCTATTATGTGCAACGGCGCCCCTTTGATGCCTACTCCTGGCAGATCCTTTCCAACAAAGCGAAGTTCTTCAACCAGTTGCGCAACAGTACCACCATCACGAGCCGGGAAATGGCCTACTCCGATGACTCCTCGCTGACCTATGGGCAGGTCAAAGCGGCGGCGACTGGTGATGTGTTGCTCTTAGAGCATGCCAACGTCACGCTCTCAGCCGAGGCATTTACGCAACTGCATGCTTCCTATGAGCGCGCACGGGATCGGGATCGGCAGCAGGGGGAGCTGTTGCGTGGGCAGGCCAGATATGAGGAAAAGCAGTTCACTCGTTTGCAGCACATTGCCAACGCGCGTGCAGGCTATACGGGAGCGCATCCCTGGATGACGCCGGAGCGCCTGCTGATGACCAGCAAAGAGCGACGGCGGGCAGCGCTGGCCGAGCGGGTGCTGGAGGCGATCAAGAAACAGGCCTATTCCTCGAAGCTGGGAGAGTGGCAGGGCGTGCCGATCTTTTTGCGGATCGAGTTCCTCGCGGTCCACACTGCCACCTACACCCTGATGGCAGGAGATGCCTGGGAGGGCGAATCGCTCTCGTTTTCGCCGGGCTGGTTGGAGCAGGAGAACCTCTGGCGCATTGATGCCCGCATCGAGGAGTTCTTCTTGAAGTTGGATCTTCAGATTGAAGAGCAACGAGCCAGCATCCAGAAGAAGCTCCAGCAGGCTGAGGAGTTTGAGCGACAGGGGCAGATCCCCTTTCCCCAGGAGCAAGATTGGCAGGGGGTGCTGGCGCGCAAACGGGAGCTGGATCACTATATCGAGCAGGCGGCGCGTGCTCATAGCGAGCAGGCCTTACGCAATCTGGCCCAGCTCCGTGAACGGCTGCTTACGACAGTGCCCCAGGATCTTGTTGAGCGTCCCCGTGCCAAAAGTAGCGCGCAGTTTGTGTTGCCCCCGCGTGATCCCAATGCCCAGACCGTCGTGGAGCAGACACGCATTGAGGTGGCAGAGGTCGAGGCGAAGGAGCAGACCATTGAGCAGGTAGCGCGCACCATTCAACAGAGCGTGGTTGGCTCGAAGGCCACCCTGGTCTTTGGCAATCTGGAACCTCTCAAGAAGATGCGCAGGGAGAAAAAAGGGAAGAAGCAAAAAACCTCTTCAAAGGGAACCAAAACAACACCTTCTTCCTCAACCGGGCAAGTGAGCGCAGATGCAAAGAGGAACACGACCAGCAACGCGCTCCCTACGTTGTGGGATGTTTTGCCAGAAGAGTCACCAACGCTTCCTCCACCCCTACCCGAGCCTGCTCCTCACGTCCAGTTGTCACTCTGGTAAATCATTCCATCCCACGCTCATCAAACAAGATCTATCTCTGAAAGGAGGTATGTATGGATATTGCTTCTTTCTCCCATGTATCGGCCCATCTCTTTGCCGGGTGTGGTGGAGATCTCAGTGGCCTGAAACGGGCAGGTTGGCAGCCACGTCTGGCGGTGGAGGTGGATGCACATCGGTGCCGGACGCTGCGCCACAACCATCCTGGTCTCAAGGTAGTGGAAGGACCGATCCAACGTCTGACGCTGGTGGATTATCCGGGCGAGCCGCTGCCCTTCTTTTTCCTCACATTTCCGTGCGATCACTATACCGTGGCGGCCAACGTGCATGGCACCTGGACGGGCGATAGCCTGTATCTGGAGGCGTTGCGCGAGGTGATCTTGCACATGCCAGAACTGGTCTGCGTCGAAAATGTCTGGGGCATGCGCAAGTTCAAGCGGGTGATGGAGACATTTCGGGCCTTGCCGCTCTACCATTGCACCGAACTGGTAGGCTACGGCGAAGACTTCACCTTACAGCGCAAGAAGCGGCTGTTTTTACTGCTGCATCGCCAGCCCTTCGCCTTTCCCCCACTGGACCACTACGCGCCCGCGTCCCGGCCCACTGAGCGGCTGGCCGACTACCTGGAAGCATCTCTCCCGCCGCCAGCGATCCCACCCTACATCTACCGCCGGTTGGATGGAGGTTATCGGGATCGGCCCATCATCTATCACCCTGAGCGCACCGCTCCGGTCAATTTGTTCACCAACTATGGGCGGGATCGCAGCCTGTTTCTGGTGACTGATCCGCGCTGTCCACGAGGGGTGAGGCCTTTCCATGTACGGGAGATTGCCAACCTGCACGGTTTTGCTTCCTCGTATCAGTTCCTCGGACCGCTTGGAGCCTGCTATGACATGGTGATCGATAGTGTCATGCCCCCGATGGCCCACGCCATCGGACAGGCAGCCAATGACTACTTTCGTGCCATACCTCGACTGGCTGAGATTCCCCGTGCGCTTGGGGTCCGTTCTGTCCTGTCTCAGCGTCGCCGCGAGGCGGAACTGGAAGAGGCTAGAGAGGTGCTTGTAGCACCAGAACCGCTTGATCCTCAAACCACCCGCCAACTGATCCTCTGGTAAATCTCGCGTCATGTTCCCACACGACCCTGCTTCTGTGTCTGACACAGAAGCAAGAACCCTTTCAGTTTGCAAAAGGAGGCATCTTCATGCCCATATATACCGTCTATCACGCGAACGATCTCTTCGCCGCCTACCAGCACGTTTCAACGCACAAGCCACTGGAACGTGAACAGTATCATCCCGTTGCCGCTGTCGAGGCCGAAGCGCTGGAAGCTGTGTTTCAGCTCACCAACAGCATCGAGCAGCCCAGGTGGTATCACCGCGCCGTCACCCCGGTTCCTGGAGCCGTGCCAACCCGTTCGACCTCGGTGGGTGATGTCGTCGTCCAGGGCCGCAAGGTCTGGATCGTGGATCGGTTCGGGTTTACTGAAACCCGCTGGGTAACACGTTCCTGGCTACCCCGCCTATTCTCCTGGATGCACAGAGAGGAGGTGACGCGATGAGGCCGTTTCCACTGTTCTGGTATGAACGCCTGATACCGCCGCCCTGGATCTGGACCGAGCGGCTACAACAGTCTGCTGAAGAGGAAGCGCGCTATCCACGAGCGATCCGTCACCGTTTTGCCCAGGCGTACCGCACCCTGGCACGCGTAGAAACCGTCTTGTGGGCCGGTCGCCTGCTGCCGTGGATCGAGGATGGACGTGAGCAAGGGTATCTCACGGAGATCTATTACGAACAAACCTGTACGCTTTCGTTCAGTGTGCAGGAGAATCCCTGGAGGCACAGCGGCATGCGGGTGATTCGCTGTGCGACACTTGCCAGTCTGGAACAGGCGCTCGCTGCTCTGCATCTGCCGACCGAACCTGTTGTCCAACCAGTTCTGTTCCCAGAGGACGTGCTGGCTGAACTGGAACAGGAAGAGCAAGGTTCTTCACCTGTTCATATTCCGCTGACCCGCGATCTGTGGTATCGGGAGCAATTAACCATCGCTCCGCAACGCTGCTGGTAACTCCCGAACGTTTCATCCACCCACAAGAAAGTCATCAGGCTAGAGCGTGTCTGATGACTTTCTTTTTCCCACTTTTGAATGAAGAAAGGACTCTTTCTATGCATACCCTTCGAGAACACCTTGCCCACTATGGCAGTAGTTTGCTTTCCCCAGAAGAATTACTTCGACTCGTGCTTGATCTGTCTCCTGACGAAACAACGGGCCATGCCCCTCTGGCTCGTTTCCTTGCTGAACGCGGGATGCGCGGGCTGGCTCGTGCCGAACAAGGGGAACTGTGCTTGAGTTACGGTCTCTCACCAGAACTGGCGGCGCGTCTGGTGGTGCTGGCTGAACTCTCCCGACGCCTTGCCACTCTCTCCGTCGAACTGCCGATGACGATTACCACACCCCAGGAGGCAGCTCACCATGTCCTGCCACTGATGTCGCATCTGGAGCGGGAACAGATGCGCGTTCTGCTGCTCGATATTCGTCACCACCTGCTGGCAAACATCATTCTGTATGAGGGCACGCTCAAAAGCCTCTCAACGCGGGTGCCCGAGGTGTTTCGTCTGGCGATCACCAGACAGGCGGCGGCCCTCATCGTCTGCCATAATCATCCCTCCGGCAGCATAGAACCCAGCCCGGAAGATATGCTCTTCACCAACGACCTGATTGCAGCAGGCGACCTCCTCGATATTGCCGTCCTCGATCACCTGATCATTGCCAACGGCCAGTATTGCAGCATCATGAATGTGCTGGCTGGATCATCCAGAAGAGACGCCGCAGGATTTCCACTGGCAGGCAGCTTGATTGACGACGATCTGGACGAGGAGGTGCAGTAATGAGGCGAGAAGATCTCATGTCGTGGGTAAGCTGCTAGTATCGAGAACAACTGTTTGCTCTGGCGTGGTGTACTTTACCTCTAAACGACTGCCCATCTGTGCCAACCCCTTCTAATCACTCTCCAGCTTCACATCCTTTTTTCTCATCACCTTAGAAAGGACATGCATTTCAATGCAAAGAACCTATATTGCCCAGCGATACGCAGTGCTAGGACAACTGGGACGTGGTGGTTGTGGAGTGGTCTATCTGGCCCAGGATCGTCAGATGGATCGCTATCTCGCCATAAAAACACCGGTTCCGCCTAATGAATATGAGGTGTTGACCAGCCTCTCTCACCCCCAGATCCCTGCCTGTTACGGTTCTGTGGAGGAGGCGGGACGCCACTTTTTACTGATGGAGTGGATCAGAGGAGAGACGCTCGATGCCTCTCTGATGCGTCGGCGACCCATTCCTCCGCTGGAGTGTTTTCACATCCTGAACGAACTTGGAGCCATTTTCCAGATGCTCGGTGAGCATGATCCCCCGATCAGCTACATGGATCTGCATACAGACAATGTGCTACGCACCCCTGATGGTCGCTTGATTCTCATCGATTTCGGGGGAGCTGCCTTTTTGCCGACGCATCGCCGAGGGAAGGTGGGAGCCGAAACCATGCGCCGCTTTCTGGACTATTACCTCTTGCCACTGATGGAGCGAGGAGACACCCAGCAGCTCATCAGCAAGTGGGAACAGGCCTGGAAGCTACGGCTGTGGCGAGGAAGCAACATCTTTCTTCGGGATTTCCTCGCCTCCTGGCGCGATCTGTTCGCCGACCTGATTCCCACTTCACAATTGCAGTTGACAGCCTCTCCCGTTGCTCCATCTCATCGTCGCTAAAGCTCTACACATCTCTTTTCTACTTCCCTTCTCTTGTTTAAAGAACATTTGATGAATGTTCTCTCATGAAAGGATGTTATTCCGTGCAAAACCCATTCATCGCTGATCGGTATGAACTGCTGGAGTGGTGTGGTCGCGGAGCCGTTGGTCAGGTCTATCGAGCCTACGACCACCTGGAAAAGCGGCACGTGGCCCTCAAGATGCCTATCTCTGACAAAGAACATGCCCTGCTGGCGAGCATCGAGCATTCTCAGATACCCTCTTGTTATGATTGCTGCCAGGTCGATGAGCAGATGCAGGCGTTGGTCATGGAATGGATTGAGGGCGAGACGCTCTATGAGTACCTCCACATGCGTGATCCCCTCACGCTCGTTGAACTCAACCAGATCGTGGAAACGCTCTGTCTGCTTCTCTATTCTCTGGAAACACAACCGAAACCCATCTGCTATAACGACTTGCATAGCCGAAACGTGCTGCGACGAGCCAGCGATGGGCGGCTCTTTCTCATTGATTTTAGCCACTCCTGCTGGTCCCTGGATGAAGAATATCCTCCCCAGAGTGCCTGGTTGCTTCGTCAATTTGTGGAATGTGATCTGCTTCCTTTTCTGGAAGAAGGTGAAGCCAACACTGCCATCACGCACTGGTGCGAGCATCACTATCGCTGGAGTAGCAAAGGTAGAGAGGATGGAACAGTTCAAGAGTTTTTCCAGCAGTGGCGAGCATTGCTGGAATCTTTGGGCATCAATGCGACGGATGATTTATTGAAGACATCCTCTTGTTGAGTGGGAGACATAGAATTGGGCTGTGATCATTGTTCTCATTCCACACATGAGGTGAGAGCAATGATCACAGCCTCTTGAATAGGCGACATCAGAGAAAAAGAAGCTGTCATCTCAATTTTTTTTTGCAACATTAATCGATTATTTGTATATTCGCATAAGAAGATGGCGCGTTAAACATGGAACTGTTCCATATCAAGAACCATTTATTGGGAATTTTTACTACCTTAGTACAGCACGGCATTGAAAAGGGTTGGAATTGAGAGCCACTTCTGGTTGTTCTCTGGTTTTGAAAACATGGTTCTCACTTTTTCGCCCCAAGTATGTCGCCTCTTCTCTCGCTCGTCTTCATGATTCTCCCACCGTTTGGAGATGAACATCTTTCAGCCAGATCTGTCCAGGACCTTGTAGCGTGACACCGAAGAGAAGCATTCCCATGCTCTGTACTGGCACTTGCCAATCAAGGGTCAACGGGACCCAGGAGGTGGTGCCAGTGATGATCTCTTCAACGTGGCCTTCCCTGAGACCAGGGAACGAGCCAATGAAGAAGCTTCCATGCGTAGCCACATCACGGGCTTTCAGACGAGCAGTTAGACGTACTCTCTTCCCTTGATAGTCCTCCGAGATCAACCTTTGCTGCAAGAGGCAAGACCCTATGGGAGCCTCTTTGATGCTCTTGAGGGTGGCACAAGGCGGAGTTATAGCATCGACTGCGATTTCGTAGTGCCTCAGCGAACCTCTCTCCTTCTCCCAGTATTCCAGCCCTTCTGAGAAATCGAGGTTCAATGGCTGTGGCGATGGTGGGCGTAAGAGCGTTCCAGTCAGTGCAACACTGCTATCGACTACGCCCAACTCAATACCATCAAGCCAGAATTTCCCCTGTTCCTTCGTCCCCACATCGAAACTGAAAGATTGGGCCTGCTGGGGAACATGGATGACCATCTCATGTCTGGCCCAGGAATTCTCTCCGGCATGGGTAACGATCTGTGAGTGGGTCAAACAACTGGCATTGGCATGACGCCCCGTCAGTGTGCTGATATTGTCTGTCGGCCAGCTCAGGTACAATGTCAGCTCAGGCTGATGCATCTGTTCAACTTTCACGTCAGCGCTCAAACGGACACGCTGGCCCCGATAGTGCTCCGCGAGAGGACCACTGTAATGCAGCATACCTGAGCTGCCATGCGTAAATGGCTGGTGCAGCGTGATGGCAAGGCTCTTTCTGCCCATCAGAGAGGTGTGAGGATCAAGTTCATAGCTGCCATAACTGGCCCCTCTGAGAAAGTGCCAGCCTCGCAGACCATGAGAGAAGTCAAGGTTGAGTACTTCCTGAACGGGTGGGCGCAAGGAAGTCGGATCTTGCTGGGCACGGCGCACAATCTCGGCGAACTGCTCTGCCTCGGTCTTACCATAGTGAGCCAGGGTGACGCTACGTCGGACGAGAACGTCTTCGCTGACAGAGATGCGACTTTGCTCGCGCTGCGCCAGAAGCAAGCCATCTTTGAGGCTGGCATTGACCATATGTAAGCCCCGCTGATCGCGCAGATGGAGTTGTGCCCCGAGTCGTTCACCAAACAAGGTATCAATGGCGACCTCTTCAAGGGCGCCGCCAAGAGCATGGAGCACATTGGCGAGAAAGTCATTGGTGAGCGGCGAAGCCGGCACGCTTCCCCGCGTAGTTGCGGCCTGGGTCATTGTTGGAGAGCTCTGCTCCCTGAGTGTGAGAACCAAGAGGCGTTGCCTCTGTTCGTCGAGCAGCAGGAAGGTCGTCGTCGTGGTATATCTTAGAGTGTTCTTCAGCACTTCTAAGATACTCATCTGTGCCATGGCTGGTTTCCCTTTCCTTTTCGTGCTTAGAGGTCGCCTGCTGCCACCTGGAACTGAATGTTGTTGAGCCAGCACTGACCAGGCCCATCAAGTGTCATGCCGAAGACGAAGCCGTGAGCACCAACTGCGATAGGCAGTGTCAGATGATACTTTGTCCAGGCAGTCGTGCCAGTGATGATCTCCTCGACGCCAGTGTCATCGCCCAACCAGTGCTTGATGAAGAAATGTACACCTCTGGCCGAATCTGTTTTGAGACTGGCGGAAAGGTGGAGAGATTTCCCCCAGTAAGGTTGCGCATTGACTTGCTGCTGGAAGGTGCAAGGGCTGGTCGGCTCGGCACTGACGCTCTTCAGAAAGGCGGAAGGTGAGCCAGCCGCTGTGGTGGTGTCGATGCCGTGTTTGTAGTGCCATACTGCCTCTCCTGTTACTTCCCAGAACATGAACTCATGCGCAAAATCGAGGTTGAAAGGCTGCAAGAGCCGTGAAGTGAGAGTTGTACCTGTCACTGCAACACTCTCATCGACCATTTCAAGCTCGATACCACCCAACCAGATGATACCATTTCCCTGGCCCCGATGACTCATGCTCAATGAGATGCGATGGGTATCTTGCGGAATGTCCATGACCAAGCGGTGAGGTGTCCAGGCCTGTGTGTCTACAATCTGCATGGTTTTGCTCGAAGCAGCATAACTGATGTACTGGTCAGATACCTCTGAAACACCGGGAGGCAGAGGGGAAGAAACAGCGAGGGACATGGTAAAGACAGGCTGCGGTACTCCTTGTGCCTTAAGGTGGGCTGTTGCACGTACCCGCCTTCCGGAATATTCACCTGGACGGAAACTGCGATAGCTCACGATGATGCTACTTGACCACGACTCCTCCTGTTGCACAGTGAGCGCCAGAGTAGGTTTGCCCTCACGCGTCACGTGCGGGTCTAGAGCGCCACGAACGTAGAAGGTCCAACCGCGCGTTCCCCGGCTGAAATCAAGGTTGTCGGGCCGGGCGCGAGATTGCAAGAGAGGGGAAGCGTCCAGAATGAGCTGTTCAATGGTCGCAAGTTGCTCTTCCTGTGTTTGTCCATAGTCGGCGAGAGCGATGGCTTGATGAGCGAAGACCGTTTCGGCAATGAAAATGGCGGGCTGCTCACGTATAGCCAGGTGGAGCGCATCATCCAGCTTGGCCTTGACGATCTGCCGCCCCAACTGCCCACGCAGAGTCACCCTGGCATAGAGCAAATCTTCATAGAGTTCTTCAACACTCATCTCTTCGACCTTGCCTTCCAGGGCATGGATCATTTGCACAAGCACTTCGCTGGTAGCTGGTTCAACGTCAGTTGTTTCTTGTGATGTGGGAAGGGACATAGGAGGTATCCGCGTTTCCCTGTCGCTTACAAAAGGCATCCAGGCATTTTGCTGTTTTTCGTCAAGTAAGAGGAGGTACGTGCTTTCAGAAAGATTCTGGTGTCGCTGTACAATTTTGCAGAAGTGCAGACGAAGCATGGTTTTTCTCCTTCGTGGACTTTGGCGTGAAACAACGAGATCAGCGTAGCGTGTCTGTAGATGAACCTGAAGCTGCTGCCGCGCCTTATGCAACCGATTTTTGACAGCGGGGATGGATAGTGAGAGGCGATTGGCAATCTCTTGCATACTCATATCCTTATAGTAGAAAAGAAAGGCCACCGCATAATTGTTGGGCGTCAGGATGCCAATGGCGGAACGTACTGCCTGCTCAAGTTCCCGCTGCTCAGCTATCTCCTGGGGATCGTCTGAGAGAGGGTGCTCAAACAGAGTAGCCTGGGAGTCAAGCGAGAGTTCGCTGGTTGGGTGCAGGCGGCGCCAGCTGCGGCACAGATTGAGCACGATCCCATAGAGCCAACTCTTGAAGCGAGCATCATCACGCAAATGATCAAGGGAGAGATAGGCCTGCAACAGCGCTTCCTGGACCAGTTCGTGTGCAACTTCTTCCTTGCCAACTATGCGCCTCGCGAGATGGAAGGCCATGGGCTGATAACGCTCCAGCAAGCTGCGAAAAGCATCTGTATCGTCTGCTCGTGCTCGGGAGACGAGTTGGGCATCAGTTTCTTCTTCCAAGGGTACACTAACCTTTCTTAGCCAAGCGTTTCTGGCGTTGAAGTGTCTCTATCCTTTTAGTGGTCATTTTGGCGCAAAAGGTCTGCTCGAAGTCAAGCAGCTACAGTAAAAAGAGTCGCGCATTCAGGCGGCTAAAGGATGAACGCTTCGAGGATCACACGTGGCTATCACTTTGGCTGCTGACGCAGGTGGACCAGTTGAAAGGGTGCGCATGAGCATTCCATTGGGAAACATATGCCAGAAGCCGCTCGGCCAAGTGAGCCAGAGAAGCGAAGTCGCTTCCGTTGGAGAATGCTAAACCACTGCACAACATTCGCGATATCTTCCTTGCTTTGAAAAGTGCTGACCAGCTTGTCGCGTAGGAACTCCTGTCGGAGGGCCAGAATGAGTGCCCCTGCATTTGCTTCTCCCGTCTAACTATCCATCCACTTCGGCGACCAGAGAGCATTCTCATCAAGCAGAAAAAGCAGTGTTGGCTTGTTTTGCTTTACTGCCATTCGATATTCCAACTCAGTAATAGATTTTTGTTCAGGATTATTCACAAGTGGAATGTATCCATAGTGCCAAGCGAAGAGACCGACGTAGAGATCACAACTACAGACATCCTCTAAGCACTTGTCGAGCGGGCGTTGAGCAGTGGCAACATAATGTTCCATGGCAATCACATCGTGTTGCATTTTGCGAAGCGCACGATAGATAGCCTCTCGATGTTCCTTGAGATCATTGTATGTTGAGGAGAGATAGATCTTTGCCACCTGCGACTTCCAACATGATGGAAAAGTAGGCTAGTGAACACGTAAGCCCTATCTATACAGACGGATGCATGAGTATTTTATCAAACAAGCGAATTTGTAGTGCTGGTCCTGTCGTTGCTAATGAGTATTCTGAGGTCTAGAAAACTCCTGACGGTAAGTATCCTCAGAAAAAATCTGGCATTGCCTGCTAGCGATCCTCCATATCGAGTATCTCGTTGCAGGCATGTATAAATTCCGGGTAATCTTTCTCCAGTCCATAGCTATGCCAGTTTGCTATCAACTGTTGGCTGAGTGTTGTGATTTGATTGCCTGGTAGACCGAGTAACCTATCTGTGATTTCACGTACCGCCGCGTGATATTCCTGCTGATTATACTGCGCCATGTAGTGGCAATACTCACTGAAGTGCTGAAAAGCTATAGTGTAATCATTCATTACGAAATGGTAAATTCCCTCAAGCTCTTCAATTTTTCCCAATAAGCGGAGATAGTTTCCCTTGGTAGCGATGATCCGCGCTTCTTGCAATGCATGCTCTGCGCGTTCCGTCTGTCGCATTCGGATACTGATCTCGGCCAGGTTGATGAAACTTTCAGCTTGTTGGTAACTCTTATGTGCTTCAGCACTAAGAGTTATCGCTTTCTCGAAGAGCATTATAGCCTCATCCTTGTTATCCTGCTGTTTCTGGATATGACCTAAGCTGTTCAAGCTGATGATATATTGCTCTCTATTAAGCTCTATAGAAGCTATCTTGGCTTTTTCAAACCACTGACTGGCAAGGTCTAACTGACCAACAGCCATTTGCGCTACCCCTAAGCAATTATAGGCCGTTGCGACTCCTTCCTGATAGTTTGCACGCAGATAAATGTCATAGGCTTCACGAAAACATTGATCCGCCCGAGAAATGTCTGACCCATCCAGGTATACATTACCTAACTGGATAAGGCTATTTCCTATTTTTATCTCTCCTGATTGCCCTTCGAGGAACGCTTGACGATGCATCATATGAGCGATTTTAACTCGTCGTAAAGCCTCTTCTCGCTTCCCCTGTTGACGATATACCTCGCTGATACCAATCAGTAAATCGGCATAATGAAGCTCACCAAGTGATTTCTTTGATTGCCTCTTGGAAAGCGCAATTCCTTCTTCAAAGTAGCACAAGGCATGCTCAAACTCGCCCATCTGTAAGTAAGCATATCCTAGATGAGCCAGTATATCGATAGACCATACTTGATCGTGTCGTATGCTCTCTCTCTCCAGAAGCTGCATAAAACACGCGGCTGCTTCGACAAAGTTGCTCAATTTCAGATAACACTTACCTTGCTCTTGCAGCAGTCTCAGCCAATATACTGATCCTTTGTCAATACTCTCTGTACCACTTTTCAGTTCTGTCAGTAAGGTTAGCGCCTCTGCTGGCCTCTCTTCCCTCTGTAAAAGTTGTGCCTCGCCAAGGAGCAATTGCTGTCGTTGATGATTGGATAATATTTGCTGAAACTTATGCACTTCCAGCAAGAGAAGGCGTGCGAATGAGATTTGCTGTAAATGGAGGGCCTGCCGAAAATATTGCTGGTAATATCGTAGTCCATCGTCTACGTCTAGAAACAATCGATGATAGAGTATTCCAATGATGTAGATCTGGCGTGTTGGCCCGTGAACTTCCCGCTCTGTTTCACGCACGTAGTAGTTCATGACTGATCGACTCAGTTCCTTGCGAAAGCGATGATCAGGGTCCAATGGCTCCCAGCAATATATGGTGATCAATCGACGCATTTCATCGTGCAATACAAAATCATCGCTATTGGCTGCACGTCGAATAAACGAGAGCTGTGCGAGCTGACTTGCAAGTTCATCGGCGTTCAAAAGAGGCCCAATCGGAAGCTCATTTGCTTGAGATAAGATATGCTGCAGCAGAGCAAGATTGAAACGATGATAGACATGTGCCATGAATAAAACAATCCAGTTCATCGGTTTAGCAAGGGAATTTATTTGAGAGACGAGGCGGCCTTCAAATTCATGTACGGGGATCTTTACAAGATCGTCTATTGTGAGCAGATGGTTATTGAGTGCATCTACTATCAGCCCTATGAGAATTGGCCTTCCCTCTGTCCGTTGGTATAAGGCTAGTAGCTGTTCGCGATCCATCTGATCCACAGCAGGGTCAGTAAGATAGCCATCTATAAACGCTGCCGTCTCTTCTCTGCTAAACGGATGAAGAGGAACGATCTGTACTTCTTCCTCGCGTCCTTTCCAATTTGGATGTTCCCAATCAAGCGCGTTACGTCCTGCCATCAGAACTTTTATATGTTCGCATTGGTAGGTATCAGGGAATGTCGAGGTTTCACTCAAGACTACAATTGCTGGGTTTTCTTCGATTATTTCAAAGGTATCAAAACAGAGCAACAGCGATTTCTGTTCTTGCTCTAGACGCTCATTTACCTCTTGTAAATCAGATGTGAGCGCTTCCTTCAATAAGTTATTGGTAGTGTCCTGAGGAATGCTTGTGTTGGTCCTATACTTCTGGATCGCCTCGGTAAATCTGATTGGCAACCAGCCTGGACAGAGTTCTTGAAGCGTGGTAACGATTTTTTCCGCCAGCAAGAGCTTATCTCGATCCGCGATGTTGAAAAAATCCAATCATCACAACTCCAATGTCTGGGTGTTCCTGCTTGATCATGTTCACACACTGTCTGAGCAGCCACGTTTTACCAATTCCACCCTTCCGCTGTGGTTGTTCAGTCGCATCGTGGACATAGAGAATCCTGGGAGCTTCAGGATCATCAAGCCAATTTTTAAAGATACTGATATCTTGATCACGCCCTATAAAATGGCGCTCCAACGCGCTTGGAGAAGTTGCTTTATGGAGTTCCCGTATATCTGGTTCAGTGGTTTGAACCCATGTCCACAAGCCAGTTTCAATCAGGTCAAGTCTCTCCTCTGTGGTCGGCTTCAATGTATTTGCTATTTCTAACAGCAAGCGAATAGTTTTGGGATGCTCTTTCCCGTACTCCCATGCCTTAATTGTACCAACATCAATATTCAATTTTTGTGCTAAATGTTCCTGGCTCAGCCCGGAACGTACACGTAGTTGCTTGAATAAGTGACGAAAGTTGTCGATACTCTTTGGGCCACGTCGGTTTCCTCTCATGCTATCTTCGGAGGAAGCAGATATATTGTCTTCTTTGCGTTTCCCTTTCTCACGAGGAGGCTGTGTTCCTACAGAACGAAGAAAATGTGGCTGTTTGACAATCTTATGAATGCCCTCTGCTATATTAAATAATGCTGTATCTCTATCATCCCATGCCGTTACTGGTTTAGCATCTAATGGCAAAGCCTGCAAACTACCAAGAGGTGTATGTTGCCAGACCACAGGTCGCATGATCACTGGAATAACGCGTGCTTCATTGCGCTTGTGTCGTTCGAGAGCACGTTGCATTTCAACACCAAAGCAATAGTTTGAGGACATGAATGCGGGGCTAATCAGTAGTAGAATGATTTGGGCTGCGTTCAGATTTTTAAGAATCTCCTTTTCCCATTCTAACCCTGCATCGATGTTTCGGTCATACCACATCTCTATAAATCCCTCACGTTGTAAGGAGTCCATGTGGTCTTTCAGTTGATTAAGCAATAATTCGTCTTGGCGTGCATAGCAGAAGCACACTTTGATTGCCATATTCACCTGCGCATTTACAATATTCGCTTCATGTCGAATAGTAGTTAGAATAGCGTAATTCTAAGTATATGCTACTTACATTTTTGCGACAAGGTCTTTATATATGGGTCATTGATACTTACAACAACGTGTGGCAGAATGATTCTTTTAGAAAAAACGTGCCCGTTCACTACAGGGGTGATCACGGTTCATAATAGGCGTTATCATTGGATTCTTCCTACACATTATTATCGTGATCTTGATGATCTATTGCTATCACTCCAATATTACATTATCGAACCAGCAGAACAAAAAGCGTTGGAACTAGGAAGAGGGTAAATAAAAAGCGGTTTTAAGAGGTCAAATACCTTTTTCTAAATGGAAAACTTCAACGTGTTGCAGCTAGTATTCTATAAAGAAGAGCCAGGCCATGTTGAGCTGGTATTACCAAATAGTCAAGATTTACATTGTTAGGTTGTATGTAGAATGTGGAACAAACATATCTCCTATCATTACACAGATTTCCTCTCATGCCTCGTTTTGGATATAGTGAGTATCACTTGCCAAAAAGTAAGAATATTAGCTGGCTTTTTTCTTACCTTTCAGGTACACTTGCATTGATTAGAACACGAATTCAATATATAAAACAGAGAGAAGTTTATTACGAATGAGGTATATTATGTCTTCGTTGCCAGAAATCTCGTTACAAATGGAGGGCATCTCTCCCCCCTGTCAACGGACCTCTATGCCTGTTATGTTGGAGCGACTGGCCCAGATCGATGTTGTAACTTTGGATGCTGCCGTCGCTGATGGGATAGCAGGAGAGCGAGCAAGGCGACTTCTAGAGAATCGTAGACGCGTCGCGCCGGATCGTCTCCCCATCTTGCTACTCACAGCCCATAACGAGGCGGAGGAGCAAGTAGCGCAGGAGGCGGCACGACGCTTTGGCTCGCTGGTTGAGTCTACTCACGTTATCAACGAATCTGGACGCAATGATACGGCGGTCAATGCACTTGCCTGGCATCGGCGCTGCTGGCCAACAGTGACGGAGCAGGAGCGTAAAACGCGGATTCTCTTGTTGGGGCGACGTGGTGGTGGTGGCAAGCCACAGTTTATCGCTCCTTTTGTCGGTGGAGCAGGGACCACTTGTGGAGCATGGACACCGGTGGTAGCCTACCAACGTGGGAAAACTACATGGATCGCTGGAACGCGCTCAAGGGAAGAGGAGCGCAAGGCAACTCCCATTCGTGGTTTCTTACGTGGCAATTATGCGCAAGGCGTTTGCCCTGCTGAATGTAGTTTCTGTTATTTGCGAGGCTTACAAGGAATGGGAATCAAAGGCATCTCCCTCAACTTGGAAGATGCAATCCCTGAGTTAGAGCGCCTATCACGGGGAAGTGTTGTCAACTGGGCGGAGCTGGGAGGGCCAGTCGAGGAAGATTCCTGGTTTGTTGATGAGGATGGGCGAGGATCGCTTGTCCAGACGATCCTCGATCTTTCTACCGAACGGGGCATTGTCAGCTTTTTCCTTACCAAAGGTGTTTATGAGCCATACTTAGATTTGCAAGGACGGTTGGCATTATTAGCAATTAGCCTCAACGCTCCTGCCATCTCATCTGTTTTTGAGCCAGGAGGAGCAACACCAGAGGAACGCTTGAAAGGGCTGGCCTGGGCTATTGATCATGGGGCAATGGATCATACCATTCGTCTCGGCCCCATCATTCCCATCATAGGGTACAAAGACCATTATCACAGCCTATTTGAGATGATGAGGGATATTCTTGGCACGCGCCTCAAGCGTATAACCATCGATATCTTACGTTTCTCCCCACAGATGCCTGGTATCTTGCGTGCATCATTTCCAGAACAGATCGTCTCCTCTCTGTTAACTGAAATGGAACCAGCAGTCAAAGCGCATAAATATCGTCCTTCGTTGCATCGCCAGCAACGGTTCTATCACTGGGTTCGCGCCATGCTTGCACATTATGAGATGGCGCAGGTCAAAACGACTCCCTGTAAGGCAGACCCCGCTGAAGCATTGCTCTTTTTGAAAGCAGGAGATATTACTAGCATGCCTTGCGCGTGCCATATTAGCTATCGAGATCGTGAGGCGATACAGAAACACCCTTTACCAGTACTGGCCTCTAAATTTAAGCAGTGAAGCCTGATTTTCCTGTGTGACTTGCAGAACAGGTAATAATGTTGCATACTATTATAGAAGTAATATTATTACTTGTTCTTTTTATTTGTGAACAAATTTTCTACTTTTTACCCTCATAGTGCGGTTGTTGTCTGTTCTCATCCTTTGGAATGCATTCGTGAGAGGCATCTCATCTTAGCTGCGATTCGATATTTTGTGTTTTTGAAGGAAAGAGAGAAGCATGGCGGCACCTGAAACCACGATCTGGTCTATGGACAGACATACTCAGGCGAAACACGAAATCCTCCGTCGTTATCTTGGAGCCTGGATACCAATTCTTATTCATCGGTGTGGACGTGTTCGTATTATTGATGGCTTTGCTGGTCCTGGGGAATATGAAGGAGGAGCTATTGGTTCTCCCCTCATTGCCCTGCAAACATTACTGACCCATCCTGCTCAGAAGGTGCAAGATGCTATCCGTAGAGGAACCGTTGAACTCATATTTATTGAACGCGATTCTCAGCGTAGCGCCCATCTTCAGCAGTTACTTGTTCAACAGAAACGAGTCAAAGGAGATGCCCCAAAACTACAACCGCGAATCATTACAGGAACCTTTTTGGAGGAGATGGACAAGCTCCTGACTCTCATGGAGCGACAAAATGCTAATGGCAGGCCTATTCCTACGTTTGTCTTTATTGATCCGTTTGGCTATTCACATGCTCCACTGAGCATGATCAAACGTATTATGAGCCTTCCTATGTGTGAAGTGCTGATCAACTTTATGTACGATGAAATCAATCGTTTTCTCACCGTTCAGTATCAGACGAAAGAACAACACTATGACCTGCTCTTCGGCACTGATACATGGCGGCAGATTGCTTTGCAAAGTACGAATGCAGATGAGCGGCGGCGTCTTCAGCACGATTTGTACCGCCATCAATTGCTAGCCGTAGGACATGCACGCTATGTGCGCTCATTTCGTATGCGCAACGAGCACAATGCTACCGATTATTACCTCTTCTTCGGTACTAACAGCATCCGAGGTTTGGAAGAGATGAAGCGAGCGATGTGGGGCGTTGATCAAACTGGTGGCTTTGAGTTCTCGGATTTTAGCAACCCTTTCCAACCCCTGTTGCTTACCGAACCGAATTATGCTGATTTGCAACGCATGCTCACAGAGAACTTCAAAGGGCAGGTGGTGAGTGTTGCAAATATCAAAGAATATGTATTGGCTGAGACACCTTTTGTCATCTTTAAGCAGGAAGCATTGAGACCAATGGAACTCACGTCGCCACCAAAAATCCGCGTGATAAATCCAGCTCCTAAGCGCATAAAAGGCAGATATCCTCTTGATGATATGCTTATCGAATTTCTTTAGGTAATAGGTGTATAAACACATCGCAAAGGAAGAGTGTGTTTCATGGGGCGTGTACCACGAACCACTATTTGGAACATACCAGAATTAACCTCAATCAAGCATCGTATTCTTCGTGGCTACCTGGAACGCTGGTTCCCAGACGTATTACAACAGCATGAGCGTATATACCTGCTAGATGGTTTCAGTGGTCCGGGGGAATATACAAAAGGCGAATTAGGATCACCGCTTATTGCAGTAGATGTGTTGCATCATTGTAGAACCTATTCTGAGCAGCAACGGCAAACTACCTTCGTTTTCATCGAAGAAAAGCAAACGAGATGTAATTATTTGCGAGGGCTGCTCGAAGGACGAATACCTAGCCAGTCGGATACAATGCATTTTGAGTACTCGATAGAGTGTGGAGAATTCGTCAGAACGCTCTCTACGTGGATAGAAGCGTTAGAGAAAGCACAGTCTTCATTTCCACCTCTCTTTGCGTTTCTTGATCCCTTTGGATTTTCTGATATTCCGATGTCAACCATTGGTCGTATTATGCAACATCAACACGGTGAAATACTGCTCACTTTTATGTATGAGCCTATTAATCGTTTTCTCTCTCATCCGAATAAGTTGATACAACGCCATTTGACAACGGTGTTTGGAAGTGAGCAATGGATCTCTATCGACCTGAATGGAGATCGCGAGCAACAAATATGTGATCTCTACCGTACACAATTATGTACCCTCGGCAAGGCTTCCTATGTTTGTATGTTTCGGCTCAAACATCGCAAGAATGCAACTGATTACTTCCTCATCTTCTGTACGCACAACCTCAAAAGCATAGAAAAAATGAAGGAGATTTTCTGGCAAATCGATCCCGTTTGTGGATATACATATTCTGTCCAGAAACAAGGAAAAGATAACAGGCAACTCTTCCTTCCTTTGCTTGAACCGGATTATAGTGTACTCACCGAACAACTCGTATCACATTTTGGTGGTAGCACCATCAGTATGTGTACTCTGGAAGAATATATCCTGGCAGAAACCGCATTTCCTAGAAGAGGATATAGAGAACATGCCCTCTGTCCTCTCGAGTGTGCCTCTCGCATCTCTGTTATCTCTCCCAACCCAGCGCGTAAACAAGGCGAATATGGTGCAACAGATCTCATTTGTTTTATATAAATATGGGCAGCGGTAAAGAATATAGGTATTTTGTGCAATGCTGTTGACGGGAGCTGGTCGGGAGAGGAACAAGCTTCAAAAGATACAGGAACCTTCATATCTCATGTATAATGAAGGACGGAAGCGTCTGCACTTTCTAGAATGGTGTAAGGAAAGAGAGATTGAGGTAAGGATACCGTGAAAGAAGAGGTTCTGCGTTCCTATCTGGAACTCTCACCACAGGCAATCCAGCAGCAACTTGTTGCTATAGCGAATCGGCAGATGCCAGCAGCAGGCAAGCGGCAAGTGCCTTTCACCACCGTCGAGACATTATTATGTTACGGTCTCTTTTATGTGCTTGATCCTCATCGCTATGGGGGTGGCAATATCGAGCAGGTGCCTTCTGTGGTGAAGACGCTGGCGGCGTTTTTTCGTCGATCTCCTGGCTCTCTCACCAGCAAGATGCTCAACCTGGATGGATCACGGACGCATAGCGCGCGTGAAGAACCACTGCTCTTTGCCCATCTCGCCTCTGAGCCAGCTCGTTACCTTGCCCTCTATCACGCTATTGTCACGATGGCACGAAACCTAGCACTCGATGAAAGTATCTTTCCTGATTTTCTCACTGACAGCAAGCATGCTGCTGGAGAAATAGAGTTAGCGGGACAAGACGATGTTCCGTTGGAGAGTGCGTTTCTCCTCGCTGATGCTGATGAGGAATTGAAGCGGCTCGATGACACTTTTGCCCTGGGGGATCGTCTGACCGAGAAATTGGTCGAGCGTAAAGTTCGGTTGGCACAACATCGCTTTGCCCTAGAGGTATTGCGCAATTGTTCTCGCACCTGCGTCTTTTGTGGATTTGAACCCCGTTCACTGCCTGGACAGAGTGGTGGATTGCTGCGTGCTTCACATATCAAGCCCTGGGCAGTGTCTACCTCGCATGAGCGAGTGGATGTACGCAATGGAGTCGCTGCATGTCCGATGCATGATGCTGCTTTCGATCAGGGCTATCTTACGATCAATAGTGGGTATGCTATTCAGCGAGCAGCTCTTCTGAAAGAGAGTATGACAAACGATCAAGGCGTCTCGCATTATTTTGGCACTATTCTTCAGCCAAAATTGGTGTTGCCCAGGCAAGCGAAGGTGCCTGCTGCACACTATCTGGCTTATCATCGTGAGTATATCTTCAAAGGATGATTCACGTTTTCTCTTTTTCGTATTTCTTGTCTAGAAACACATAAAAACCTTTATGATGTACTTGTGTCCATTTCTCCAATAAATGGGAATGAGTCAGATGAAAAAGAACGTGTGCCAACTATCATTACCATGATGCCTCGACGTTCTCAGCCCTTTTCCAATGAAGAGAAGGGAAAACTGTTTGTGCAAGTCAAAGAGGGAATGGGAAAACTCCTGTTGGTGAGGGTTCAGGCTGTTACACTCGCCTTTCTTTTGATGGAATTGGTTGGCCCCAATACTCATTGGAGCAGACAACGATAGGAGCAAAAGAAAGCTCCTTCCACCTTTCAAACCGATAAGAAGAACAATCAAGAAAACGGGGGAATATTGCACATGACCTTTTTCAACGATGATTGGTGTGGTCTTGCGTGGACAGCGTGGTTCCCATTTACTGATCCCACAACGTTCAGGCACCTTCCTGCAACCCCAGGACTCTATCGTATTCGTGCCATTGGGATCAACGAACTCTTCTATATCGGCGAAACAGGCCGAAATCTCCGGGAACGTTTAGGAGACCTTCGCCGTAATACCATGCAGGCGGACATGCCCTTCAACGATCCTCACACAGCAGCCCCCTCGCTTTGGGCCTGGCGTCAGGCTGAACAGTTCGCATTTGAATGTTCCGTAGCACCCATCGCGTTCTCCGATGAGAAAGAAGAGGCAAGAAAGCGACGAGAAGGCCTGGAGTTCTTCCTCCTTTGGCACTATCGCCTGGAGTTTGGTGCATCGACGAGATGTAATCACGGTCGTTTCCATCCACGCTATACCAAATCTTCAGATCGAAAAAATCATCTTCGAGGGAGCCGGTTAGCAGATGATCTCCCAGATAATCTGGCAGGTGGTGTAAGCCTCTCACCATTGCAACTCATAGGTGTCCCATATGAAAAGCATTGGATGGGACTGCACTGGTCTGACCTAAAGCCTCTGACACCATCTACACTCCGAGAAGCCCCAACTTTGCCGGGCGTGTATAAAATTGTTGACGGCGACACCCAGGAATTACTGTACGTTGGGGAAACGCAAAATGTGAAAAAGCGTCTTACTACGCATGGTAAAAAGGACTGGCAGCGCCAGTCACCTTGTTTTTCACTTGTCACGTTCCAGGAAAGTATTCAAAAGTATCAGCTCCATGAGATGGAAAATGATCTTCTCGGTGGATTTTATGCTCAGTCACAAACCATGCCCAGATTTCAACTTATTGATCATCACTAGCAAAAACTCATGAATAGTCTTGTGCATGATTCATCTTTCTCGACTCTTCTAAAATGGGTCAAGTTCAATTCGAGGGGGCGAGAATATCTCTCCCTGTGAGATTGAAGAGTTCCTTTATACTCACCTCAACATCAGCAATGGCCAGGTCATTGGCGTCCCCAGTCCCAAATATGGCGAGGAAATCGTTACCTGGATCAAATTGAAACCATGCGTGCAGATAAGCGAGAGGAGATGAAAACCTTCTGTCGCGGCAAGATCGCTTACTACAAAATCCCACGCTACATCAAATTTGTCGAGGCGTTCCCTATGACTACCATCACCGGCAAAATCCAGAAATTCCTGATGGAGCCAATGCCCACTATGATGAGGCTCTGGCGACATTGACCACACTGGTAGGGCAGCAGCAATGAGTATCGAATGAGAAGCTCCAGGTATACTCGAGAGCAAACTGAGCTGTCCACATCAGTTTGCTCTCAGATCCCTGCTCTTTGCATCTTTTCTCAATAGCCAGCCGCACTTATGTTTTATCTCCTGTGTATGTATGCTCCTAGAAAGTCCCTCAAACATCCCTGCTAGTACAGCTTCGCAGAAATAAGTCGGAAGGTATATAGTCAGGATCTCACGCCAGTGGCCGATTTGCACATCTAGAATAGGTGGAGATAAGTTGGCGCTTCTGTTGCCGAGATGGAGACCTTGAAAGTAGAGAAAGAGTCTGGTAATCTATCAAAAAACTGAGCGGCTGTCGCGCAAGTTGGCTTACTGACATTGAGGATGAGCGAGAAAAGGACAATCACATGCTACTTAAAGCCTGCCTTAACGGAAGTCGTACTCCTGGCGAACATCCAGCGCTCCCGCTGACCCCACAAGAACTAGCCCATGATGCACAACTCGTCGTAGCTGCGGGTGCACATGCGCTGCATATCCATCCTCGAAATGCCAATGGGAAACAATCGCTAGCTGCTCAAGACATAGCGGCAGCACTCACTGCTATTCGTGAGCACTGCCCTGGTATCCCTATAGGAGTCAGTACCGCGATCTGGATCGAACCCGATGTCCAGCGTCGTCTCCATCTCATTCAAGAGTGGACCGTCCTGCCTGATTTTGTCTCGGTGAACTTCTCAGAACTGGGAACCTCCGATCTCTGTGCGCATTTTCTCTCCCGTGGTGTTGGGATCGAGGCTGGTCTCTGGAGTATTGAGGACGCACAACGCTTCCTCAAACTCGGTTTCGCTGACCACTGTCTGAGAATACTGATTGAGCTACAAGAGCAAGAAATCGACTCTGCCCAAGCCTCAGCAGAGGCCATTATACACTGCCTGGACGAAGGCCATATCCAACTCCCCAGGCTTCTCCACGGGGATCATGAAGCTATTGTCTGGTCTCTGCTTGATGTCGCATTGCGACGTGGCTATGATACACGCATTGGCCTCGAAGACACCCTTACTCTGCCTGACGGCAAGCAGGCAAAGAACAATGCAGAACTTGTCTCTCGCGCGCTCAACCAAGTACGACAAGTTGGCAACAGGTAACATCAAAAGAGGAAAAGAGGAGGAGGTCTCGTGCCACTTTTAGGATAACTCCTCCAGGGGTGCGAGCGACATTCAGGCTCAAGTTCTCGTGTTCGTTGCGCCGACACGCCTACTGGCGTGCGTATCCTCATCGTATATGTAAGGAAAGAAGATCAAGGAGAAGGAGAAGAAGTGTATGCCCCATCGGCGTGCAATCCCTTTAAACGTGAGTGAGCAACAGCAAGACACGTTGCAACGCCTGGTCTATCGCGAGACGTCTCCCCAACGACTGGTCCGTCGTGGGAAGATCATCCTGATAGCGGCAACAGGAGCCAGCAATACACAGATCACCCAGGATCTGCATGTCGATCATGAAACCGTACGATTGTGGCGCGAGCGCTGGCGAACAGCCGAGTCACGTCTGCAAGCCATTGAAGCCACCGGAAAGCAGAAACCCCTGAGTCAAGCCATCGAAGTGCTCTTGACCGATGAGCAGCGTCCTGGAGCACCTTCCCTGTTTACCTTTGAACAGTTCATGCAAGTCATGGCGTTGGCGTGCCAAAAGCCCATCAGTGTAGATGTGCCGGTAAGCACCTGGACGCCGCGTGAACTGGCCGACGAAGCGATCAAACGCGGCATCGTGAAGACGATTTCTCCCCGCACGGTGGAGCGTTTTTTAAAAGGCGAGCGCTTTACAGCCCCATCGCAAGCGCTACTGGCTGACTCCGCCAGCCGACGATCCAGTCGCATTGGCCAAGCAGATCCGCACGGTGTGTGAGGTCTACGAAGCCGCTCCCAGGCTCCATGAGCAGGGAACCCATGTGGTGAGTTGTGATGAGATGACCGGGGTGCAAGCCCTCCAACGACTCCACCCCTCGCTGCCGATGCTGCCAGGCCATGTCGAGCGCGAAGAGTTCGAATATATCCGACACGGCACACAAAGCCTGATTGCCAATCTCGAGGTGGCCACCGGTCAGATCATTGCTCCAACGATTGGACCAAAGCGCACAGAAGAAGATTTTGCCGCACACATCGAACAGACTATCCAGACCGAGCCAGAAACCTCCTGGATTTTTGTCACCGATCAACTCAACACCCATCAATCGGAGACGTTGGTGTATCTGGTCGCCAAGCACTGCGGCATCCAGGAGGAACTGGGCATCAAAGGCAAATGTGGACATCTCGCCTCGATGGCAACGCGTGCGACCTTTCTCTCCGATTCCAGCCACCGTATTCGCTTTGTCTACACGCCAAAGCATAGCTCCTGGTTAAACCAAATTGAGATCTGGTTCAGCATTCTCGTACGCCGCTTACTTGCCCGTTTGAGTTGTCTCTCGGTCCACGAGTTGAGTGTGAGTATTCTCGCATTCATTGCCTATCACAATCGTACATCCAACGGGGCTTTTCGCTGGACCTACAAAGGACCTCTTACGTCTCTGTAGGCTCCTGGGTTATTTCTGCGAGGCTGTACTAGTTGGATCAGCCCTCTTTGTAGGGACTCTCATAGATGTATGGGATAGAAGTTCTCTACTTGTATGAAATGCAATGTAATGATAGATATTTTAAAAGAGATTTGAACCATATATGTGCTGCTGGAAAGAAGCTGGAACAGAGGAGGATGAGGCGAGTACTACTGTAATATGTTGGCATGTAGTAATAAAGTAATGATTTCTCTAAAATGCGGGCATTGTTTGTTTTTTATTCCTCTTTTAAAGTGTCGAGGAGTGGTGGTAGAGAAAAAAGAGGCGCAATAGTTCCTGTTGTTCTCGACAAATGAGATCAGCGTTCTATGCCACATGCGCCATCTCCTCAGACTTTACTATCCCTTATAGATGGTGGCGGTCTTTGAGTTATGCCATCCCTCTCATAGGGGTTTGATGGAGTATGTCGATGGAGATGTTTAAGTCATCTGGAGAGGCTGATCATTATACCGAGGAGATTTTCAAGCATTATGGTCAGAGGCTCAAACATTATATTCTCGATCTCATGAAAGAGAAGAACGAGCAAGAAGCTGAAGACATTTTACAGACGGTCTTCGAGAATGTATTGACCAGTATGCGAAGCAAGCGTCAATCTCTGCAATATCCCTTTGCTTATTTATGTAAAGCTGCGAAGCGTCAGTATTTGCACACTGTGAACAAGCAAAAGAGTGCCACTCTCTCATTAGATGTAGAGGAGGTAGCTGATGGGCAGCAATTGGTTCATAAAGAAGTCCTTGATTATCAACATGAGTATAGAGTGAAGGAACAATTAGAGCAAGTCACCGAGCAGATTCGGGCTATTCCTCGACCAGCAGTGAAGGCAACGATGGATCTCTTATCGCAAGGAAAAAGCAAAGAAGAGATCTCGCACATCTTGCATCAATCGCAAAAAACAACAAACAACCATATCAGCTTGGCAAGAGGGTATCTGCAACAGGAACCCTCAAAATTAGAAGGAGAAAACCGATGAGAGATATGTTCTCTTTCTGCATGCTTGTTCATGAAAAGGATGAACTATCAATCCTTCAGGAAATTTCCTATGTTGCACTTGAGGAACGCCGGGTTGTACCTCCTCCCATTGAAGGCGCAAGAAGCTCATCGTCAGAATTTATTCCGCATGCTCTTTCTCAACAAGAGGAAAGTGTGCACCATGTCTCTTCCTCGTCACTCTCACTCATTTTATCGGAAGAAGCCTTTGAGACAGCGTTTAACCATCCTGCATGGCAACATCGTCTTGAGACGATACGTGCAGTAGCATCTTTCGGGAAACATATACCTGCGCGGATACGACGGTTGCTTACACAGGCCCTTCGGGACATATCGCCATCTGTACGATCTGCCGCCGCTCAGTTGATTGCTGATATTGGCGATACGACTTTCAAGGAAGCACTTCTTCAGGCCTTCGATGATCCAGAACCTCATGTACGCGCCTCAATTATACAGGCACTTGGCTCTTTGCAGGAGGAGTCTTGTTATGCATTGTTAGAAGCTGCGCTCGACGATCCAGACGAACTTGTCCAGGAGGCGGCTATCTGGACACTTACGAAACAGGAGGAGCAAAGGCCTACCTTGAGGTTGATTGCCATGCTCAAACATCCCAATGCTTTCTTGCGGGCAACTGCGGCTGAGGCGCTAGGAACGATTAAGGAACAACTTTCTCAAGAAGCATTTATTCAGGTACTCATGGCAACAGCTGATGACGAGGACGAAATGGTTCGTGCAGCAGCTTTGCGTATTCTTGGAACGTATGGGAATGTTGTCTCCACTGAGTTCTTTCTTGAAGCACTTCACGATGAGGAAAGCGTTGTGAGGGCCACCGCCATACATGTTCTTGGAGAGCGGAGAGAAGTGATGGGTATTGAGGCGATCATGCTGGCCTTGTCCGATGAAGATGAAATCGTTCAGGAAGAGATATCACAGGCGCTAGGAAAGCTTTCCAGGTCGTGCTATCAACAACTTTCAAGTACATTTCTGCTTTCGACCCTCTTGCACAAGCATGCGAGTGTGCGGCGTATTGGAACCTGGTTGCTTGGAGAATTAAAAGAAACGGCCGCATTGCCAGCTTTGATTCATTTAATTGTTCATGATACCTGTGAAGAGGTACGGATCACAGCGGCTTGTGCTTTAGGAGAGTTCCAAGACCAGGAGGTTTATGGTGCTTTGGCACATGTTGTTCGTGCCGATACGAGTACTCAGGTACGTATAGCAGCTTTGACCGCTCTTGGAATACAGGTGCCACTCTCATTATTAATCCATCTCATCGATTGTGACGACAACGAGGAGATCCGTATCGCCGCTATCTCTGCAATTGGGAAATGTGGGGAGCAAAAGGCATGCGCTACATTGAAGCGATTAGCACTGCATGAACCTGTTCTCCAGATACGTATAGCTGCGATCACGATGCTTGGTGAGATGGGAGATGAACATGAGGAAAGTATCCTGGATGTCCTTCTAGCCCTTACGAAAGATAGGCATGCGAAGGTTCAGCAGGCGGCGGAGTATATGCTTAGTCAACGCATTCAACGTGACATTCAGCGTGAGCGACCAGTTGATGAGAAGCATGTACAAATGCCGCCGTTGGAAAAAGAGTTTCAGGCAAGTTTGGCTTCCATTGCTCCTGTGAAGCAAGGAGCCAAGATGAAGTTCGAGTCGTTACTCAATTTTGTAGAGGGAAAGAAGGGTTTTGTACTCGCGAATACATGCAATGAAAAGACGCTCGTTCTCAATTTTAACTACCAATATGATGAAGAACACACGCTCTATGATGCGTTGATTACTTCACTGGCTCCCAATATGCGAGTACATCATACTGAAAGTGCATTAAGCGATACTGATGCTGAAGTTCGTGCAATGGCGGCAAGAATGTATGAACAGATACAGGAACGTCCTGTTGCTGAAATATTGATCGTCGCATGTGATCTTTCTTGCAGAGAGCCTGCTGACCTTGAAAGAAAAATACCGATGAAGATGATTATCTGCCTCGTCGGATATCACCATGTGCGTCACGATGATGTGACAATCCGTCAAAGCCTTGCCGCTTACTTACATCCAAATCGTCGCCACCCCTTCTTTCGCTTAATTCGCGATTGGACCGATATTGCGTTTGGCAGTATTCATACGAGCAGTCACCTGCGTCTTTGGCATCATCACTTGCATACTTACGCGTTATCAAAGCGTTTCCAGAGGGAGAGGCAGGTACAACTGGTTGGTCAGCGGCAAATGCAAAAGAAATACACTCTTCTGCCTTTTGAACCATTTTCTTGATTGAGAGGCTTCTGTATTACCAGCAAGGAGCTAATGTATTATAGATAATTAGCTCCTTTCAACCTCTGTCTTTTGCACTATGAATAGAGATAGAGATATCCTACCCCCCCCATGTAGAACAAAAAACACTCTCACATCTGAAAGTGCCTTTTTTACAAAGACCCTGTTAAGCAGCTCTCGACTGCCAGGAGGGATCTCTGTTGAAGCATCCTGAGAAAAATTGGGAAAATTTCTCAGATACGTGCATTTTCTTTTGTTCGATAAGCCTGGGAAGCTCATATGAACACAACACGTGTATCGCTGCTGTAAAGCGTAGCATATGAATGATTTTTCTGTCCAGAAGGAGTTTTCACATGATACTCGACCGGCAAAATCAAGCGCATTCCTCTTTTGCACACACTGCATGGATCAGGACCATTCGCGTTGTAGAGATCCTATTTTTCATTGGCTTGGCGCTGCTCTGTATTCACTGCCTGGCAGCTTTAGTAGCCATAGGGCGCCTGTATGTGCCTCCTTCCTGGTTATGGGTAGAGCTCAAGATGCTTATCTATCCTTTCGCGCCAGTTTTAGGGCTGCGTGCCTTCTCTACCATGAGCATATATCATCTCCGCTCCGCTCAAAAAAAGTACTATTTTTATATTTTAGCAGCAGCTAGCCTGGCAATGCTTATGGTGATGAATTTCACCGCAATCTATGCAAATTTCGCTTTGCCAGTACTCTGCGTTGCTTTTTTTGTTCAATGGATGCTAGATGCTCAACTCCCACCATCGGCTCAAAAGAGATTGTATGCTCGTTCAACAAGCTGTACTAAGAGGAGAAAGAATACACAGGACGAGAAGAAGCCGAATATGTTTACTTCCCAGCGATCAGCCTCCGAGTTTTTTGAGCCAACAAAGCAGGATATATCCTCTGTTTCAGTACATCTTTCGCAACAAGGAATGGGTGAGTTACTTCAACAGCTTTCGCCAAGTGTAGCGATCTGGTATAGCCAGGATGATAAGAGGTATGTGGAAGAACTGCGCAAGCATCTTCGAGCAAAAGTCCGTCAAGGAGCACTCTTGCTATTGGATGCCAATCAGATCCTACCTGGAGCATTATGGCAAAAGGAAAGGATGCATGCTATACAAACTGCTACTGTGGTTGTTTTGTTCATCAGTGCAGGGTTTACGGCCTGTGATCTGATTGCAGGTGACGAACTACCATTATTATTACACAATGCTGAGAAGCAAGGCACCCAGGTCTTACTTCTTCATGTAAGTCAATGTGACCTGACAGGTACAGGACTAGAAAAATTTGCACCGCTCAACGATCCCGGAAAAAAAACACTCGCCATGTTAAAACCCGCAGGGCGCGCTGAGATTCTGACGCAGACCACTCAAATCATCTGCCAATATCTGGGAATTCGTAGTTAACACGCAACAGGAATGTTAAACGCATTAGATGATTAAAAGTCAAATAAGGTGGTTTAAATTACACATTTTTACGCGTTGCCTGCTTCATGATGTTCTCGCCATACGGAACAACGAAGGATAATTACGCTGTCTAAAAACGCTTCTTCTCGAAAGGACTTCCAAAAAGGAACGCTATTGCCAAAAGTGATCGCGTTCCTTTTTCATTCTTGAGAAGAGAGGTCACATTGTCATCTGAGGATACTCCGTCTGGAATCACAATGTGATCACTGGAACGTGCTGCATAAAATCTTCCTCTTCTCCAGACTTCGATGGATTTGTTCGATAAAGGTTGGATTAGGATGATTTCTTCCTCCATCTGTACAAAAGGAAAGTAAGAATCACGTCGTTATCTCTACCATATATAAAGGTAAAGCACTTTCCATTTTTCAAACCTCTAGTAAGAATGCTCAAGAAAACAGGGGGAATAGTGAGTATGACATTTTTCAATGAGGACTGGTGTGGTCTTGCGTGGACGGCGTGGCTCCCATTTACTAATCCCACAACGTTTAGACAACTTCCTACAACCCCAGGACTCTATCGTATTCGTGCCATTGGGATCAACGAACTCATATGGCGAAGGAGTGACCTTCTCCTTCGCATCGTTAGAGATAAAAAGAGAGCCTGTGCACAGGCTCCTTTCACGCTTATCTGAGTACCTAGACACTTGCATCGCTAAACGTTGCTTCACCTTCATAGACCACGCCTCCAATCTGACCATGCGTGAACTCGCCATCCTGTACGTGTTGAAGCAGTTTCCTATTGAGATAGAGGCTCATGCTACTTCCCTGTGCTATGACGCCTATCGTTGCATTTCCAGTAAAAGATACCCCGGACCCACTGGCAATGGTGTTAAAATCGCCATTTTTGTCATAATAAGCTTTGAGGGTATAAGAGCCAGTGCGATCAACTGTAAAGTAATAGAGGTGCGTGGTTGCTCGATCTGCTCGAAAAACAATTCCTCCTGCACTGCCAGTAGTGAGGGTCATGTGTATCTCATACGCGAAATCAGTAAAATCGGAAGAAAGGGCAAGGCAAGAGTGAAAATATCCTGAACGGGGGATAGTGGAATGATATGTTCCTCCTGTAAAAATACATTCTCCCAAATCTCTTGTTCCCTCTTCCCATGAAAATCCTTTGGTATTGTCGCGCAAGGGATCGTCGAGCTGAAGTGATCCTGAATAGGGTGGATACGGATTTGTTGAAACTGGAGGAGGTGTTCCTGTTGGAGTAAATGCTAAGGCAGGGGTCTGGGTTCCACCACTGGTTGGTTGTTGTACCCCATATGGTCCCTCGCCAGCAACAACAGGAGAATTTGCATGCAGTGGGAAGAAGACGAGGGAAAAAGCAACAAAGAGCATCACCAGACATGTTCCAAAGAAGCCGAGTGTGATACGACGGGATGTGTGGTTCTGAAGCGTGGAGGGGAAGGAGTACCAGAAGATTGAAGGGATCGATAGATGGCTATGATACCGCTTACAATCGTCACGACCCAGGCTAGCACTTGAAGGAAACCAAGCATATGCGTGTCCTCCTAACGTTTTGAGGCTGTTGCCACCAATTATTTTTCTGTCATCCCTCGCAGGTAAAAACATGTGAACCCTCTATGTGATTATATATAATACGCGCGAAAATAACAAACTCTATTAAAAATTATACTGATAATTGATCGTTTTAAGCAAAAGAATGTGCAACCAATCTTCGCCCTCCTTCCTGGAGACATGTTTTGCTCGATATCTGGCTCAATACTATCTGGTGCTGGTATACTAGAAGCTGATCCATGATAAGCGTGACACAAGACTCTTTGAGGGATTCTTGATACATGGGGGGATGAATGACTAAAGGCTGATGAAGAGATGAAACTGCAACCAGTTATCTGAGGCCGTATTCATAGGCAATTGCAACAACAGGCCTCATCAATCCGGGAGAGTCTCCACCCAGGAGCATCAGAAGCCACGTTGCAACAGGTCGAAGCATTTCTCCCTGTTACGCTGCCAGAAGAAGTCAAAACCCTCTATCGCATTCATGATGGTCAGGGTGATCATGAAATAGGAAGCTGGCGCGTTACTCCGTCTCCACAAGGGCTGGCGAGAGCGATAACGATCCTAACGGGAAACTCTCCGATCCCGTACTGTGGTCGGTGGCACGTTTCGCGTCTCCCCATCTAAAGTTCGACGATACAGTACGCTCGAAGGACATTGAAGATATTTCCTCAAAGCGATGAGTGTGAACACATTTTTTCCGGCTTTGGGTTCGAGGTCACTGAGTCTGCCATATCACGTGGTGTTCTGTCAAGGCACTCTGCAGGACTTTTCCAGCAGGGCTTTCCAATTCTAATAAACAGTACAAGAACCAGTGAAAAGGAGAGCAAGAGCTTGTTGAGGGTGAGCGTCAAAATAGCGCATCTGTCGAGCAACGTTGCGAACGCCAACGCGATCCATCAAGCTCAAGACGGTGCTGTTGAGTTGAGCCAGAAGGCTCGGTACTCGTCCAGTGCGCGTTTGACAGGCATCTTCCCCTAAACTTCCGTCGCGGCGATAATGCAGCCGATTTTCGATGGCCCAATGCTCCCGAATCAAAGCGAGCAGGCGGCTAGGTGGCGCTTGGCGCATGGAGAGACTACTCAGTCCATAGACGACTTCATGACGAAGCGTGCCAGCTTTGAGCAAGAAGGTCGTCCGTTCGAGCCGAAAGACTTGCTCGATGCCTTCCCATTGCTTGCCAAACCACTCATTGAGATCAGGACTGCACGTGATAGCTCGATGTTCTTTCCGTCCATGAGCTTTGTCCCACGTCTCTGCTTGTTTCCACCGACGACGATCAGGGCCGCGATCTTCGAGCAAGTCCGCAATATCTTCCTGGAGGGTCGGTTGGTTCTCTTTGGCGATCAAAATATAATCTCCGGCTAGTTGATGCACGCGGCTACAGAGATCACGTTGGGTATGCATGGCATCAAGAGTCAAGATACGTCCTTTCACACATGAGGGAGTCAATAAGGGTTTGAGCGCACTGATCTCGTTCTCTTTGGCCCCGACATTACAGTGCCACAAGACAATGCCAGTGGCGACCTCATAACAACTGAGTTGATGGATTGGATGTTCTTGTGAGGTCGTGGCACGCAATGTTTTCCCGTCAATCGCCAGATGAGCATGATCGGCTTGACTCTGTGGAGTGTGTAACCGACTTGGCTCGTCTCCACACCGGATCTGAGCCTCCCATCGCACAAAAAAAGCTGATAAGATCTCGTCAAGGTGTTTCCCATCCACTTTCGCCAAGACGTTCCAATAGGTCGTCTGACATGGCATCTTCTCTCGTCGTAACTCAAAGTGTTGGGCCAAGTATCCTGCTCGATGGCGAATCCATTCGGTGGCTGCACTCAATGTTTTTTGTCCCGCAAGTTTGGCAAGCACAAGCAGGCACAAGATCACTGCCAAAGAGTAGCGTTTGCCTTGCGCACGCCTGGGATCAGTCAGTCCTTGCAATGCTTCATAGAGCGAGAGAACTGCGCTTTCCGCTGCTTCCATCTCCGCTTGAGGTGGCACGTTCCATGTTGTATAGTCCATAGAGAGTTTTCCTTGTCGATGTGATGTTTTTTGTATTCTACAAGAAAAACTCTTCTTTTTCACCTCCTCTTTGAGAATTGGAAAGCCCTGACTTTTCCAGGTCTCTTCTTGTCTCTTCTCATCAAAAGTGCTATACTACTCAGCAAACGAGGGAGCAACAGAAACAGGTGGACATGCAAAAAGGGAGCACACCCCGTGCAGAATATGACTCCCCTCACCATCTTCTCTAGCTATGCGCATACAGATGAAGCGCTGCGCGATGAATTAGGGAAACATCTGAGCTTCATGCAACGGCAGGGGCTCATTTCTGTTTGGCACGATCGCCAGATTTTGCCCGGTGATGAATGGGCCTATGAGATCGATGCTCATCTGGAAACAGCAGCAATCATCCTCTTACTCATCAGCTCCGACTTTCTCAGCTCTCACTATTGCTACGATATCGAGATGCGGCGCGCACTCGAACGTCATAAACGCGGGGAGGCCCGCGTCATCCCTATTATCTTACGACCATGCGACTGGCAAGCAGCTCCTTTCGGACACTTGCAGTGCCTGCCACCCAATGGACGAGCCGTGACAAGCTGGCAGAACCAAGATGAAGCCTTCCTGATGATCGCGCAAGGTTTACGCCGAGTTCTCCGGCCACAACAGCCCACCTTCCCCCTCTCTCGCCTGGAGCAGCAGAACCGCACACGCCTGCTCAAGCGTGTGCACACCATCTGGATCGACGGCGTGTTGCAACACTCCCTCCATCAGACAGCCTTGATCGCCCTGGATCTGCAGGAGCAGCCAGATGCGCTAGCCAATCCCTGGCGCCTCGAGGTGCAAGAAACGAATCTTCCACCATGTCCGCTTCCCTCCGGGACTCCCCTAGTACAAGTTTATGATGAAGCCGAGGGACAGCTGCTCATCCTGGGTGAGCCTGGCGCAGGCAAAACAACGCTGCTCTTAGATCTGGCCGCGGACCTGCTCACGCGTGCCGAGCAAGATCGATCATTGCCAATACCAGTAATCTTTCCCCTTTCTTCCTGGGCCGAGAAGAGGTTTCCTTTGGCAACCTGGCTGGTCGAGGAACTCTTCACCAAATATCAAGTGCCTCGGGCGCTCGGGCACGCCTGGGTCGAGCAGGAGCTGCTGCTCCCACTGCTCGATGGTCTTGATGAGGTAGCAGAACCGCATCAAAGTGCCTGTATCCAGGCGATCAACACCTACCGGCATGAGCATTCTCTCGTGCCCATCGTCCTGTGCAGTCGCACAGCCGAATACCGAGCTCAAGCAGTACGCGTTACCCTCTCTAAGGCCGTGGTCATCCAGCCCCTCACGACAGAGCAGATAGACAGCTACCTCACACAGGCCGGCCAGCAACTCGCAGCGGTTCACTCGCTCTTACGCACGGATCAGGAGTTGCAGGAGTTAGCTAGAACCCCGCTCATGCTGACCATCCTGGCACTGACCTATCATGGAAAAGCCGTCGATGATCTGGCAATGTCTCTGCCTCCTGAAGCGCTACGACAGCACGTGTTGGCAACGTATGTGGAGCGTATGCTGCAGAGACGAGCCGTTTCGCGCTACCCTATCGAGCAGACGAAATACTGGCTGGCATGGTTGGCCCGGCGTATGGTGCAGCACGGTCAGACCGATTTCTATTTTGAGCGTATGCAACCTGATTGGTTAGAGGGGCCAAAGACCAGTCACGTTGCATACCAGACAGCGGTAAGGATAGCGACAGGACTGTTCTCCGGGGTGTTCTCTGGACTGTTCTTCAGCGTGTTCTCCGAATTGCTCCTCTGGGCGTTCTCCATATTGTTCCACAGCATCGCCTTCCATCTACTCTCCGGGCTCATTGGTGAACTACTCTCCGGGCTCATTGTCGGTCTAGCTATCGGACTGACCCAGCGGATAGAGCCAGAAATCAAGCCTGCGGAGGTCGTACGCTGGTCATGGAAGAGCATGTGGCAAACGCTGGCGCACATGAAATCGCTGAGAAGCGGGCTCATTGGTGCGTTGCTCCTTGGACTCATCGTTAGAAGCGTGTTTGGGCTGTTCCACGATACTTTAGACATTGGAATCCTCTTTGGCCCTCCTTTCGGACTCTTGCTCGGATTTTTCGTCGGTTTGGTGGGCAAAGCAATCAGCCAACGTCTTGATGACCCACAAGGTGGACTGACTTCTTCTTTTTTCCCAGCACAAAAGAAAAAGTACTCTGTGCGCAATAGCATCCTTGCCGGGTTTGTTGGTGCAGTGGTTATCGGACTGCTCTCTGAGCTGTTCTTTGGATTGCTCCTTGGATTCGCGGGCCATCTCCTTGCAGGATTGTTCATTGGGTTACTCGTCGGACTCCCTAGCATGTTGGTAACAGGCCTGATTATTACTCTTACTCACCGGGTGCGCAAAGATGTGCGGCCAGTCGAGATCATATCCTTGTTACGATCACACATATGGGGAGAACTGGTCAGGAGTGAATCGTTGAGAAATACGCTCATCATCACTCTTGGGACCGGACTTGTTGCAGGACTCGTCGGCACATACCTTATCAAAGGGATGAATGGGCTAACCAACGGGCTGATCATCGGATTGGCCAATGGGACCATGAGCGGACTTGTTTTCGAGTGTATCAGTGGGATTATTGGGGGGTTATCAAGCGATCAATTAGAGAGGCAGATTCTTACGAGACCCAATCAGGGCATGCGACGCTCTGCAAGAAATAGTCTGCTTGTTGGGTTCGGTGGAGGGCTCCTCTTCGGATTGATCGTCGGACTGCTTATCGGATTATTTGTTGGACTGATCTTGGGCCTGTTTGTTAGGCCATCCGCCGGTTTGATTATTGGACCAATCGTTGGACTTTTTAGCGCTCTGGTTGGCGGGACCATCAGTGGGCTCTCCATCGGCTTATCCAACGGAGGGAGCGCCACTATTCAGCATGTTGTCCTTCGTCTGTTCCTTTGGCGTACCGGCTCCACTCCCTGGCACTACGAGCGTTTCCTGGACAACGCGGCCGAGCGTATCCTGCTGCGCAAGGTCGGTGGTGGCTACATGTTCATCCACCGTCTGCTGCTTGATTACTTTGCAACTTTCGATCCATCACCCCCTTCTGGAGGAATGTCCTTCAGACAAAAAGTAAATGAACAAGAAAAGAATGGGTAGGTCCATGGTCTCCATAGAGTTTGAGCATGCTTTCATATCGCCTAGTACTCCTCTGTCAGTTTTCGTTGCTGAGCTATGCGGACAGCTTGCATAAGCACGAAATGATGGATCAACCACTCGATTTTGTTGAGAAGTATCAAGTGCTACTTTCCCCTTCGCCTTTCGGTTCCAGATAGATTGGATGACCCAGGAACGTTTCTCCTAGTGCCTCCCGGCTGCACTGGGGATACTGTCGCTGCGTGACATGGCGCACAAACCTATTACGAGGAATGCACTGGACTGGTCGATGAGTGGTTTTTCTCTCCATTGCTCACCCTGTGTCATAGTTGGCTCATCAACAGGCTGGATTTCGGACTTCCTGATGGTCACACCCATTTTCCCTGTCCAACACGTGAGCGAGCTTCCGTCGATTGGCATCCTCAGTGGTTGCCCTTTATGAACCACTGGATGGGACCAGCCTATTGCATTGACTTGGCTCCAGGACCGAATGGCAGAAGGGGACAAATCCTCTTTCATAATGATCGCTATCGAGACTATCCTGATCCTCTTGCTCCAGACCATGGTTCAATTCGTGTGGTCGCACAAGGTATTGAGGAGTTCTTCTCCAATCTGGCAGATGATCTGGGATCAGGTGTCTATACCTTTGATGAAGCCACTGGTATGCTCTGGAGCAAACAGATGTGGGAGGCTATGTTTACCCTCAAAACGTCTCGCGGTGCATGGTTTGGCACCATCGAAGAGGATCAGTTGACCTCTCTGAAGCGAGAACGCAAAAAATATTAGCGGCTTGCTCTGCCGAGACGAGAAGAAACGGACTGAGCTGATCTATATAGAGACCATCCTCTCTGGAAGCCATCTTTTTCTCTCTGCGATAATGATCCTGACGATGATTGGTTTTAACACTTGTTCTGTCTCTCTTTTGTATAATAAAGGATGAAGCACAGCTCTTTCTGAAATAATTTTGAAGAAAGAGGAGGTAAGGAGGCAGACAGCATGAAGCAGAGTCCCTATCGAGCTTTTGAGCCTGTTCCATTCTCGCAGGTAACAATAGAAGATGCATTCTGGGGGCCACGTGTACAGATCAACCGGGAAAAGACCATTCCTCATATTTATCACATGTGTCAGCAGACTGGTCGTCTCGATGCCTATCGCCTGGATTGGAAGCCCGGAGATGAGCAGACTCCCCATCAATTCTGGGATTCGGATGTCGCCAAATGGATCGAGGCAGCAAGCGATAGCCTGGTGAGCACGCCCGATTCTGCACTTGACGCCCTGCTCGATGAAGTGATTGCCCTGGTTGCCTCTGCACAGCAGGCTGATGGGTATCTGAATCCACACTATACGGTGGTCGAACCGAACAGGCGTTGGACCAATCTGCGGCATGGACACGAACTCTATTGCGCCGGTCATCTGATTGAGGCCGCTGTTGCACACGTTCAGGCGACCGGTAAATCTACATTGCTCACTGTCGCCTGCCGCTATGCCGATTCTCTTGCGACAATCTTTGGTCGGGAACCGGGAATGAAGCGCGGGTATTGCGGTCATGAGGAGATAGAACTGGCTTTAGTCAAGTTGTATCGCGTCACCAATAATCCCCGCTACCTTCAGCTCAGCCAGTATTTTATCGATGAACGCGGGCAGGCACCATGCTATTTTGATACCGAACCTGCTCCTGATTCCCATGCGTTAGGGCTTGAGTATCACCAGGCCCACCGACCTGTGCGTGAACAGACTGAAGTGGTTGGACATGCGGTACGTGCAATGTATCTCTATAGCGCGATGGTCGATCTTGTCTGCGAGACAGGTGATGAGAGCTGTGGCACGCGTGTAAGCACCTCTGGCACCATCTCTGCTCCAAACACATGTTTCTTACTGGCGGGATAGGATCGTCTCTGTTGAACGAAGGCTTTTCTTCCGACTACGACCTCTCTAACGATACCGCTTATGCCGAGACCTGCGCTGCCATCGGACTGGTCTTCTGGTCTCATCGCATGTTGCAAGTAGAATGCGATGCGCACTACGCCGATATTCTGGAGCGTGCGCTCTACAATGGCGTCCTCAGCAGTGTCTCTCAGGATGGAACGACCTTCTTCTATATCAATCCGCTGGCAACCCAGGGCAATCTTGTGCGCCAGCGTTGGTTCGATTGTGCTTGCTGTCCTACCAATATCACGCGGCTGCTGGCCTCTTTTGGTCACTATATCTATTCCCAGAACGAGCGAGAACTGGTCGTGCATCTGTATGTGCAGGGAAGAACGGTACGTACAGAGATACAGGGGCAACAGGTTGTACTCAGGCAGGAGACTGCCTATCCCTGGGATGGGCGCGTTAATCTGACTGTGGAGTTGGAGGAGCCAGTGGAATTTGCCTTGCGCCTGCGTATTCCTGGCTGGTCGTCGGGGGCAACACTGACGGTGAATGGTGAGCGCTTCGATCTGAACGAACTGAGCGAGCATGGATACGCGAAAATAGAGCGAGTATGGAGGAATGCAGACCACCTCACGCTCTTTTTTCCTCTGCCTCTCGTTCGTATGTATGCCTCCCCAGAGATCGCTGCTGATATCGGGCTGGTGGCCTTACAACGTGGCCCGCTCGTCTATTGCCTGGAGAGTATCGATAACGCTGTCCCCCTTCATCGTCTGGTCCTTCCCCGTACAGCAGATATACGGGCCATTGACGAGAGTGATGGTCAGGCTGGATTGGATGGTGTGGTGACTGGGATTGCCGATGCTCTGGCAGTTGGCCGCACCGATTGGGAGGGAACGATGCTCTATCGTCCCCAGCCGCCTGAGATGCAGCCCGCCACGCTCAAAGCGATCCCTTATTGTCTCTGGGGTAATCGAGGCGTCACCACTATGCGTGTCTGGCTGCACGAACAGAGCATATAACATATTCCCAATGAAACCCCGTATGAACCTGGGAGCGTTTCTTACTACAAGCGTGATCTCAAGGTGGGATGCCTTTAGAAGGTCATCTGACAGCGAAAAGTCAATGGGCAACCTGCTGCTTCGCCCACAGTGCACAAATGTACACGCGCTCATAAGGAGAAACCCACCTCACCATGCGTTGAAATCATCTGGCTTGTGGCGGTTTTGCTCCGTGAAGCTATTCGCGAATACCGCGTGGTGGCAGAGGACGAACCATTGGGTTCATCATGGGCAAGGCTTTCTTGCTGCGTGGGAGACGCTGACGCACCAGATAGGTGGGCGCGTTCGCCAGGTCATCCTTCTCCAGCGTGACATCTTCGCCAAAGCGGTTGAAGAAGGACAGCTCGAAGTTCGGAGTTTCGCCCAATGCCCCATGAGGGCAGACCTCCACACAGTCGCCGCAGAAGATACAGCGATCGAGCGCAAAGGAGTAGCGCGTCAGGTAGCGCTCGGCCATCATCAGCGATCCGGTCGGGCAGACCTGGACGCAGGCACCACAGGAGACACAATCGGTCTCATGCAGGCTCACGTTGAAAGGCGTCGAAACGATGGTATCAAAGCCCTTGCCAAACATGCCGTAACAGTCGGGGCCGATCACATCATGACAGACGCGCACACACTGGGTACAGTTGATGCACTTGTTGGGATCGCGCAAGATGAAGCTATGGGAGAGATCCACCTCATAATCGTGGTAGTCGCTCGGCTCTCCATCGTGGAAGCGGTTATCAGCCAGTCCATGCTCGATACTGTACTTTTGTAGGTCACACTGTCCAGCGGCGGGACAGGCACATTGCAGACAGCGGGCCGCTTCTCGCTTCGCCTGCTCACGCAGATAGCCCATCTCGATGATGCGGAAGTTGCGCTTGCGCTCCTCGTAAGGCAACATCGGCATCTTGACCTTTGGCTCAACGGGCTTGTAGGGCACGATATCGAACAGATCAGGTTTGCGCTCCTCCAGTTCCAGGCGGCGTGCCACTTCATCCATTTCCTCTCCGCTCAGGTAGGAATGGACGGAGCGAGCACCCAGCTTGCCCTGGGCCACGCACTCGATGATCGTCTTGGCTCCCATCTGGCAGTCGCCACCAGCAAACACTCCTTTGCGATCCGCCATGAAGTTGTGCGGATTGGTCTGGATCGTCTTCCATTTCGTCCACTTCACGCCAGATTTCTCATCTAGTACACTCGTATCTGGCTTCTGACCAAAGGCAGGGATAATAGTATCGCAGGAGATGACAAATTCCGAGTTAGGAATAGGCACCGGACGGCGGCGTCCACTGGCATCTGGCTCACCCAACTTGTTTCTGATGAATTCCAGACCCGTGACTTTCCCATGTTCGCTCACGACCTTCGTTTGTTGCGCATAAAAAACTAACGCCGTCCCTTCTGCCTCGGCATCCTCAACCTCTTCAGGAGTGGCCGTTACTTCTTTTAGCGAACGGCGATAGGCGGTATGCACTTTCGCTCCCAGGCGAAGCGAGGTGCGTGTGCAATCGTAGGTCGTGAAACCTCCTCCCAGGACCAACACTTCACTCCCTTCTTTGACGGGAATTGGCTTTCCTTCCACCTTATCGCCAAGAAACGCAATGGCATTGATGACCCCCTCTGCGTCGTCTCCAGGAGTATCAAGGGGATTGCTGGTCCAAGCACCAATGGCCAGATAGACCGCATCAAAGCCCTGAGCAAACAGATCGTCAATGGTAAAGTCGCGCCCCAATGCGATGTTGCATTGCAAATCCACACCCAACTGCCAGACATGATCAACCTCGCGATCCATCATATCCTTCTGCAAGCGATATTCTGGAATCCCATAGCGCAACATACCACCAGGCTGGGGTTGCTGATCGAAGACCTTACAATAATGACCACGCAGAGCCAGATAGTAGGCACAGGTTAATCCCGCTGGACCCGCGCCGACAATTGCCACCCTCTTGCCGGTAGGTGGATCTTGTACATAAGGCACAGGTGGATCAAGCAAACTGCTTTCTGCGGCATATCCGTGCATACGACAGATAGCGATCTCTTCTTCCACCAGCGCACGGCGGCAGGCTTTCTGACAGGGAGCTGGACAGGTCAGACCAAGAATATAAGGGAAAGGTAAAACCTCTTTGACCAGGCGTGCCGCCTCTTTCATCGATCCCTTCGCGATCAGTTCCAGATAACCAGGAATGTCGATATGCGTTGGACAATCCACCTGACAAGGTGGCTGGCAATAGGCATTGTGATCGGAGAGCATCAACTCCAGGTTAGTGCGTCGAATATGAAATAACTCATCGGAATTGGTGGTCACAACCATACCAGACTGGGCCGGTGTATTGCAGGAAGGCAAGGGCCGCTCTCTTCCCTCAATATGGACCAGACACATGCGACAAGCTGAAGTTGGTTCTAGCTTCTCATCATTACAGAGATTAGGAATAGTTGTTATGCCATGATCAATGGCGACGCTCAGAATGGTCTGATTTTCGTATGCTTGCACTCTCTTGCCGTCAATAGTCAAAGGAAAGGTTGGCTGGCCCACATCATTGCGTAGTGCAGGCTGCTCTGATGCCATTGCGACGGAGAAATGATCACGAAGTGATATGACCATAGGTTCCTCTCATCTCTCGTATTTCACCTTCAGGCCCATAATAAAGAAAACATTGGAGAAGACATTCTGGGCCTTTTTGTTACCCGTTACAACCAAATTCTTTACTCATATCTTAGCGCTCATCTGTTTCAGTATGCAAGAGAGAAGATGGGTGCCCTTCAGGTTGAGAAGCGGTATACTCTTTTCAGAATAGTGGGCTTGTAAAAGCGTATGAAGGGGGTTCACCGTGAGAGCGTGGGTGCCATCGTTTTGCGTCGAGGCTAGACAGGGAAGGACGACCTGCGAAGAGAGGTTCTCTTCAAGAGGAAGATGAACAATAGACAAGGAAACGAGCCGTTTGTCGTAGCGTACTTGTGCTTCGGGAGAGAGTACTGATAGTGCATTTCATGTGATAATATAGGAGAGGAGGGTGTGATGTGATTCTGGTTTTGTTACGTGTGGAGGTGAGCACATACCCCATTGTATGAGTGAGGAAGGAGTCCTGTGTTGGTATGCAACGTCCCATCATGTCTTCTCTGCCATCTACTGAACGTATCCTCGAACATCTGTCTGTCGGCATTGCTCTTTTTGAGGCGCATACCTGGCGTTTCCTCACTGCCGATACCGTGTTTGAGTCTCTTCTTGATCCTCAGTGGCAACAGGGACGCGCCCGAGGTCATCCCTTCCGTGATGTGTTTTCAGAGACGCAAGCCAGCGACATTGAGGCGTGCTTTTGCCAGGTGGTGGAGAAAGGCTGTCACATGACCTTGACATGGCCTCTCTTCCAGTCTCGTCTTGATACGGCTACATCCTGGCTATGGGAGCTTCGCCCTCTTCACAACAGCAGTGGACAGATTGATCAGGTGCTGGTGACAGCCAGTCCCATGACGATGCAGATCATGCGACAGCGACAGGCCGTGATTGCAGCCATGAGAGAGCGTTTGCGTCACACGCCGCAAGAAAGTGCCTTACTTGCACAGGCAGAAGTGGATACTCTCCATACGTTTTATCACCCTCTTGCGCTTGCTGTCTATGCTCCGTTACAGGCGTACCAGAACGTGACGCTGCTGGCTACTCGTACGACCCTTCAACAGGAGGACGTTGCTCACATGCCACCGCAACTCCCTCTTGATTCACAGGGCGTCTTCTTCAAGGCAGCTCATGAACGTACTCCTGTTCTCATCGACGTAGCCCACTCACTTGAAGATACTCAGAACCGGGAAGAACGCTGGTGGTTGACGTTGCCAAAGGCTCGACATGTTCTGTGTGTGCCGCTCTGGTGTCGCGACCAGTGGGAAGGAATGCTGGTTGCCGCCTTTGAGGAGGATGCGCAAGCAATAGAGATGCATGTGCAAACCTTGATGGAAGGTGGCAGCGAACTGGCAGAGGAACTGGTGCATGCTCGCTGTGTTCAGGAATTGGAGGAGGCGAGGCGACGTGTCTCGAAGATCCTGGATTATTTGCCAGAAGGGATTCTCCTGGTCGAGGCGACGACCGGGAAGATTCGCTACGCCAATACCATTGCGGCTCAGGTACTAGGGCGACCTCGCGAGGATCTCGTCAATCATTCCTTGAATGAGTGGACATGGAGGCGCGGGACGGACCATCAGCAGCTCATGGAGTGGAATTTCGCTGTCATTTATGCCCTCTCTGGAAAAGCACTCACTAGCCAGGAATGCCTAGTCAACAAACCAGATGGGAGGACCGCTATTATTCTCTGTTCCGCCGCTCCCCTCTACAATACCGCAGGTGGTCTCGTTGAAGCTGTTCTCGTCTTTCAAGATATTACCGCCCACAAAAGCCTGGAACAGCAAAAAAATGAGTTCTTCGCGATGGCAAACCATGAGCTGCGCACCCCACTGACCAGTATTATTGGCTATGCCGAACTGTTACGGCTCCAGACGGCACACGAACCGGCTTCTTCCTTCCAGCAGGAGGCGCTTGGACATATCCTTGAAGAGGGGGACCATCTGACCCGGCTGATTCAAGACTTGCAGGAAGTCTCTTCTTTGGACTATGCGCAGTTGAAGCTCACCATTGGCACACATGACCTGCGCGATCTGGTGGTGCAACAGGTGCAGATCGTTGCCGAGCAGACAAAGACGCACACCTTCAGGCTCCTTCTTGATGACGTGAACCCGACCCAGGCCTTGTGGGGGCGTGTGGATGCGCAGCGGATCAAACAGATCATCAGGAATGTGCTGAGTAATGCTATCAAATATAGTGCTTTTGGGACGGAGATTACCGTCGGTATCCACGCTTTTCGCGATGCGAGAGGCATTCCCTACGACGCGGAAATCCGTATTCGTGATCAAGGGATCGGCATTGCGGCTCACGATCTCCCTCATATTTTTCAGCGCTTTTATCGCGCGAGCTCCCTGGACGCGGCAACGAGTGGTTTTGGCGTGGGACTCTACTTGACCCATGCGCTCGTCGAGCGTCACGGGGGCAAGATCCGGGTCGAAAGCCAGGAAGGACAAGGAAGTACCTTCTTTATTTTGCTTCCTCTTTTGAGGGACCAGTACTCAAACTAGTTCACTCAAGACGTTTTCTTCCCCCAGACCTGCTGAAAATACACGAGGGCGAAGAACTGTTCATTTTGCATGTCAAGCATGATTTGGGTATAAAGCGCTTCTACCTCCGCCGAGGAGATCAGTCCGCTCTGTACGAGAAACGGTTGCAAGAGCTTGAGAAAGGTTTGAAAGTTGTCATACATACGGCTATGCGCTGGCGTGCCAGCAGAGAAATCGAGGTTGTAGGCCTGTCGCTGGATCTGTTCAAAACCGGCATGGCGCAGGAGATGGGCTTGCATGGCTGTAATGCCATAGTGATTGCTACCATCAGGAGTAAAGCATTGCCCTTTTGCTCTGGCAGCTTGCATTAAGAGGGAATTATAGCGGGTCAAAGCCGCACTGGAGGTGATTCCCAAATCCTCAAATTCAATGGAACAGAAGTGACCGCCTGGCCGGAGCAGTCGGAAACACTGCCCAACGAGTTCGGGCCAGGTTGTTGTCGATTGAAAACCGCTAATAAAGCGAGCTTGAATAAAATCGAAAGAACTATTGGAAAAGAGCAAGGGGCGACGAGCATCCATCACCTGAACATCGACATGAGAGCGCCCTTCCAGAAGAGCGACCTGTTGGGCGTAGGAAACCATGAGGTGACTGATATCAATGCCCATGACGCGGCTGCCTGGAAAGCGTTCAGCAACAGAGAACACCCATTCTCCGGGACCACACCCGATATCAAGAAAGGTATGACAACTTGAGGGGTCAACTGTAGCAGGGAAGAGACCAAAAAGTTCTGAGAGCATGTGCGCCTGTCTGGTGAGCCGTGCCATTTCTGCCGCATTTTCGGCATCAACCTGATAGCCAGATGGAGGAAGTGAGAGATCCTGGGGCTGAGACATCGGAAACATCTCCTTCTGCTTGTTGTGAGTTTCTCTTCGAGAGAAGAGGGCGATAGATTGATGTATTTGCATTATAAAGAATTTCATGAAATCTGTCTAGTTGATGTGAGAGACGAGAATAGCGAAATATGTGTTTTCTTCATCGTGTGTTTGGCTTTGCTCACCTGTAGTACAGCAACCTGTTTCATGGAGAAACAGAGATGTCTTGTGGCTTGGTAGATGCGCCGCTGGACAACTTAGAAAGAACTTGATAGCAGTAATAGAGAGGAAAAAAGGCGGCAATACTATGGTGTGGAACTTAATCACCTCCGTCGTATCCTCATTCGCTTGCTCAATGGCTTTGCGCGCTCGTTTGATTCTGGGACGTGGGCCAGGATTGAGGCAGGCGGAGGGGTGACGGCATCAGCAAAATGACGGAAGGTGTAGGTGAGAATCTCTCCTACTTCTCGTTCTTCCCCAGAAACATCTGCATCGAAAAGGACTTTGCTGATAATCCATAAGGTCAGCCGCGTCATCTCATTCGCAAGGTTAATGGTTGCTCCCCCCTCCCATGTTGCTTGCAAACGGGAAACACGGTCTGTCATGATTTCAGCATGATACAAAACACGGTTATGCTGGAAGTGTGGGGCCAGAAGCTTGCGGGCACGACGATGCTGTTCTCCTTCGCTCAAGAAGACGCCGTTGCCATGAATAAGAGCGCCCAATGCGTGCACCGCCGCCGTCTTTTCAAAGGCTGTGCTTTGATCGACAAGCACCTGACGAACGAGTTCTGGCATATTCAGCATAGGAACCAGATATGGTCCGAAATGAAATGCTCCAATATTTCCAAACTCGTGACTAATCCGCTCTAAGAGTTCAATGCGCTTCTTGCGGAGCGCAAAAACATTCCCGAGGCCATGCTGGAAGGCAAGGAATAGATTTACCTGTCTGGGATGACGTGGTTGTGTCTATAAACATACTCTAAAACAGAAACAGGGCAGTTGTAAAATAAGCAGAATGTTTTCCTGGTTATTCTTAGATATCTATAAAAGTAGGTGACGCTCTGAGGAGATAAAGGAGCCTCTCTTTTTGCGGTATTTCATCTATTCTACAGATCTTGGCTGGCGACCTGGCACAAACATATCGCCGATCCTGAAGCCTTCTGGGCAGGCCGTAAAGGAGTGGTGAGGCAATTGGGGATGCTGCTTGAGCCATTCCCCAGCCAACGTCGCAGCATGCTGCTGATCCTGGGCATACACGAAATGGTATTTCTCTTCTGTTGCTTCGCCTGTCGGAGCAGGTTCATCGGCATATGCCCGTACCAACCAAAGCATCAGGAACTCTTCCCATACGATAATATCTATGTGATCAAAAGAAAGACGAAGGCCCGTATGCTGCGAAAGCGCCATGATGATTTTCTCAGCATCATTTCTCAAGATGGGGCGCTCAAGCAACGCATAATAGAGTGTATCGGTCTCGACGCCAGCTTGACGTGCCAGAGTCGGAACATCAAAAGGGTAGAGTGTTCTCATCTGCTCTAGTGTGGGCTTTTTTCTTCTCTCAATCATCCCGTTGTATCCTCTCCTTGAAGATGCACTTCAACTATCATTCACCTGTGCCGATACAATCAAAAAAGCTTCTTGAAGAGAGACTACCATGTCCTCTGTTTGTTGTCAATAAATTGCATGCAATTTATTGCACCTATTAGATTGCATGCAGAAGTTTGGAGGCGCTTCTTGTGATGCATCCCTGTTACAATCTCGAAAAAAGAGTCGAGGAGCCATGCCAAGAATCAGATTGCGCATAAAAGAAGTGGCTGAAGAGCAAGGGATCACGATGACACTCCTTTCCCACAAATCCTATGTGGCATTGAATACGATCCGAGCTATGTATCGCAATCCCTATCGAACGATCAATACTGATACCCTCCAGCGACTCGCGAACGCGTTAGGAGTATCGGTGTTCGCGTTGATAGAAGAAGTCCCTGATGAGGATGTAGACGTTTAAAAAGCCCCTTGAATCTCTTTTTCATCCACTTCGTCTCATTTTGAGATGCCCTTCGTTCTAGGAGAGGTATCTTATAAGTAGTTGATACCGAAATCTCCATGTATACTCATCTCAGAGAAGAAATTCGTAAAACCCTTCTTAATTGGGGATTAGGCTGTTTTCTAGCTATCAGGGATGGGATAACGAAACATGGAAGATATCCATTCGATCCTCGTCAATATTCTTTCGAATGTTCTCTGGCTACCTGTCGGTGTCCTGCTCGCATATGTTGGTTTTTGGATACAGATACGCTTTCCCAACAGAAGACTGTGGCAATTGCAAGATCCTTCACGGCTGGTGGTCTGCGCTGCCAGTTCCACTACCACCAATACGGGCGTCTATCGCCGTCCATCTACAGGCATTGGACAAGTGCGAGCGCTCATTGTCGCCACACGCTCTCTCACGCGTGCCTACCGCAGACAGTTAGATATCCAAAATATTTTGCTCTCGAATGAACCGCTTCAAGAGCGCATTGAACATGACCTCTTGCTTCTTGGAGGACCAGAGAACAATGAGGTTGCAGGTAAACTGCTTGACTTGCTCGCCAATGAGCAGCCAGCCAGAATGATTGGGCATATGATTCTCTGGAGAATAGACTATAGAGGAGATCAGTGGGTGGATCAAGGTGCCCTCGAATATGAGGGACATGCCATCAATCGCAAAGTGGTCATGGATTATGGTCTCATTGTGCGTGTAGACAACCCATTTACCTCACGCCATCGCACAGCCATTCTTTTTGCTGGTTCTCATACCTATGGTACAATAGCGGCAGCAAAATTTTTTACGGAGGATTTGCACAAACACCTCGGAAAGCTTACAGCTCACGGGAAGAAAAACCTTGTGGTCTTGGTGAGCGCGCATATTGTCAATGGATATCCAACGAAAATGAACCTCGAAAGAAGTTATGCATGGTAGAAAGACAGCAGGATGCGTCCACACATCAAGTCATCTCATCGGTGTATGAAATAGAAGAACAAGCACTCGTCTCAAAAACCGGCAATGATGAAACGTGTGAAGATGCAATCTATATCGGCTCATCCTTTGTTGCAGTGATCGATGGAGCCACCTCGAAAACGGAGAGGAAGTGGAACGGGAAGACGGGCGGAAGAATCGCCGCTTTGACGCTGCAAGACGCATTTGCGCACCTTTCCCCTGATGCAACTGCACGCGAGGCGGTAGACCTCCTGACCTCTGCAATCAAGCGTCTGTATGAAGAATATGAAGTGCTTGATATCGTCCAGGCAGATCCTGTACAACGTGCGACGGCCTGTTTTCTCGCTGTCAGCTTCTCTCGCAAAGAAATCTGGTCGGTTGGGGATTGCCAGTGTTTGCTCAACCAGGAATTGGTACAAAACAACAAGGACATTGATACAATTACTGCGAACGCTCGCTCACTCTTCTTAGCAGCAGAAATTGCTCAGGGGAAGACTATCGAAGAACTGCGAGAGCATGACACGGGAAGGGAGTTTATTCTTCCGCTCTTAGCGCACCAAACGTTATTTCAAAATAATCCTGCTGCCGGTCAGTATTGGTTCCCGGTGATAGATGGCTTTCCAGTACCCGATGAAGGTATCTTTGTTCGACAGTTCCCAACCGATCTCCACACGATTGTTCTGGCTTCCGATGGCTACCCCTATCTGCGAGAGACGCTCGAAGTATCGGAACAACTATTACAAGAGCTTCTTCGTGAAGATCCTCTGCTCTTCCGTCGATATAGAGCGACAAAAGGGATGAAGCAAGGCAATATCTCGTTTGACGATAGAGCGTATGTGAAGCTGAAAGGAAGAGAAGCTTCAAGTGGTCCATGCGTTAGCGAATAGAGTTATGTGTCAGAAGATTTTTTTGCTTCAATTCGAGGCTTGACCGAGCATAATGTGCTTATTTGCTGTCAGTGGAGAACAAGTAACTTTGAGGATGAGCGAGTTCCACTGGTTCTGTTGTATAGGTCGTTCACCCGCATTAGCTGCTCATCACATCTTTAGAGTGTTATTAAATCATATCAGCGCTTGGGTTCATCTTTCAGATACTCAGCGAGTATGATTCCTAGATCAGCAATCTTGATCCGCATACCGATAATGTGTTGCGCATCCTGGATGGTCAGTTGATCCTCATAGATTTGGAAGAGCATGTTGATTACCAACACACCATCGAGGGAAGGTGAGTGCCGAACTATAGACAAGAATAAATCATTAGTTAAGCGATATCAATATTTCAGTAAATTCATGTAAAAAAACTTTTAATGTACTATTTGTATGTAATTAGCTGCAAATGAATATGATTGATATGCCTACAAATAAAAATAAACATGTAATAAGTTTTCTAAATTAGAGTTTTATTGACAGTTTTTTCTGCATAGGATAGAATATTTTATCCTTCTCTTATGAATAGCTCGATTTCTTTTTCCTTTTGTAGTTGTCTTGGTATCGGAAGGAGTGGCAGCAGAAAGGAAATAGGACACGGATCGTCATTATCAACGATCATGCAACGAGATGTTGATCTTTTTCCTCATCTGGCTCTAGCCCTCGCTCAATGGGCGAAAGAGCGCTTTATTCCTTTGCCAGCACATGTGCCTAATTTTTCTACGTGGCGAGGGACATTTGCAATCTTAGCTATGCGCATGAACATGCGTCATCTCAAAAATGTTCGTTATCCAGAATATCCTGCTATTGATCTGCTTCCTCAGCTTTTTGCTCGACCCCTTTGCGAGTGGTATCCAGATCCACTCGATTCTTTGCCCGATGAGATTGACCCAGGTTTGCCACTTCTTCATGAGCCTTTTCTTGGTGAAACATCATTAGATGAACAAGTTACCCTGTATTTGGAGCAAAGGGACATTTCTGGTGATATCTCCTCTTATGGATTACAAGCTATACTAGACCAGCGTTGGATGCGAGAGTTAGTATTCTGGGGAAGAAAAGACCCTGCCAATCGAGAAGCAGAATATCGTCTCATTCGGCGCTTTTTGATTGTGCATCCCCGAACTACAGAAGCAGAGTTACAAGCTGAACTTTCTTCTCTACGTCTCTATAATCCAGCATTAGTTGGAGAGAAATATGAGCAAGCTTGCGTATTTGATTCGTTTGTACGACATGATGGGCAGTACTGGATCTGTCCTCACTGCCAGGGTTTTTTGAGCTGGATACATGGTCGAGTTTGTTGTGCAAAGCATATCTGTGGACAACTTTATCCTGGTTATCAGGGAATGAAGCCAACTGCGCCGAGCATGGATATGCGTCGTCTTAGTTGGATTCTTCATGTACGAGTATGCTTACCAGGGCAGACAGAAATAGCTTTGTTTGAACGGCTACAGCAGTTCGAAAAAGATGGGTTACGAATCACTTTATGGCCTGGAGTAGACGCCTATGATCATCGTTTAGACTTTCCGGGAGGAAAGATCCGTTGGGCCATTGATGTCAAAGACTATGAAAGCGCTGAAACGCTGGCCCGAGCTTTGTTGAAAGATCCATTTCCTCGTTATCTTGATAAGCCAGATCTACTATGGCAACGTGCCTTTTATGTCATTCCTGGCTATCGGCTTCAATTAAATCCTCGCTATCTCCATATTTTGCGAAATAGAACAAAAAATCATGCAGCCTTTCAAGATGTGATGTTCTGCGATGAGGAACATCTTGTTAATTTGGTTTTACAAGAACTGGCGACGCGATGCTCCTCACCTGTTTCACTCTAAAAAGAGAGAGCTTCTATGTATAACCGAGCCTGGCATACAGATTTGAGTAAAAAATTGGAGCGAGAAGACGAAGCCAAAGAGCTAAAGGGACGCTATGCACTTGTATTTCAGGTCGAGTTAGTCTTATATCTGCTGGAACAATTGCAGATGGAGAAAGCTGTTCGCGCCCCCTGGTTTCTCTTGAGCGGTTTACCTCTTCCTCTCCTGGCAACGCGGTTGACTAGAGAGCAACAGCAGATTCTTGCGCGTGCAAGAATTCTCTCGCCATATAGTGGGCGTTTCCGTTGGGTGACGGATCTACGACGTTATATGAGAGTTGCTGTTAGGTGGCGCGCTTATAATGTGAAACAAGGGAAAATTGGACGCACAGGCAATCGAGTTGAGCGATTTGACGTGTACGAACGATCTTTAACAACTCCTGTGCCTGAACGCTTTCATCACCAGAAATTGGCAGCAGCGGGGGAGCGGGTCATGTTTGAGGTCTTTCGTTCTACAAAGATGGAGGTGAAATTAAGCATCACTCCAGAAATAGCTCAGGTAGGACGTTATCCTATTCCCTGGTTTACTGCCCCCTGCCAACGGGCTGATGCCATTGTCCTCTCACCAAGCATGCTTATTACAACTGGACGTAATATGACCCTGCTTGAGCAACGCTATCTCCAAACACAAGGCGTGGACAATGGAGGAACGGATTGGGAATACCTTGCACGCAATATTCATTTTCGCAAAAGATATGCAGATGGTAAACTGAGCGGGGTGAATGAGGCGCCATTCGTTTTGCAAGGACATGCACATTTGAGTGGAACTATTTCCGCTGGGAAAACGAACCTTATGAAGTTTATTGCTTTCCTTGCAGCACAAGAACACTGGCGTGTAACTCTCATCGTTGGCGATGTGATGACGGCATTAGAGCTGGTTGACTTCTTTAATTGCCTGTTTTGTGGTGATGAAGACCCACCAGTTGCAGTGCCTATCCTGGGGAAAACAACATTGCGTAAAAATCTTTCTCGATTATGTAACACAACCAGCTATCAACAACGTCATCGACATCGTGCCTTGCGCTATCTCGATATGGCTTGCTTGCTCCTGCATGAATGGCCCAGTCCTGTACCAGAAGGAGGTGTTCTCGGTCAGGAACCCTGTCAGCGGCTGATCCACCTTCCATCGAAAGAAGAGGAGGAAACAGAGTTGTCTGAAGAGGAGACGAATCGACGCCCACATAAAAAAATATTGCGTTCCTGTCCACTCTTTTCCATCTGTCCGATGCAACGGGCTTATCGGGATATGTTTCATGCCTCTATTTGGATCACAACTCCTGGTGCATTGGGATCGGTGATGTTGCCTCATCAAATAGAGGCAAGACAGATGGCCCTCTGGGAGCTTATTTATGAACAATCAACGTTAGTGTGTTTTGATGAGGCGGACACCATCCAAAACTGGTTTGATCGGATTTGCGCTCCAGAAATTCTGTTGATTAATCAGCACGGTATTTTTGATCGTATTGATCCACAAGTGGCCGATGAATGGATATGGCATCGTATCTTGGAGCCGGAGAGCCAGCGTTGGGTTCGGGCTGAGCGACATGCTATTGCTATTACCTCCGCTATTTTGACGCAACTTGATTATTATGGGAACTTGGCACGCTGGGTCTATCGTACCTATTTCACAGCCTACAGTTTGTTTTTTCGCTTGGCCTGTTGTTTTGCCGGTATTCAGGAACCACCTATTGTTTTTGAGTTTGACCCGGATTACGATGACGATGATCTTCAGGACGATCCAATTTTTCCCAAACAACGGAATATACCCCTCCAGAACAAGCAATTCAATAAAATCATGAGCTGGTTTTATCAGGTGATGGAAAGTGATCCTCAACAGGTTCCTGTTCCTCCTCCCAAAAGAAAAGATCCAGTTCACCAATTGCTCATGATAAGAAGAGATATCCTTGTACAAGGATCTTGTGTTGAAGAAGCACAACAATGGATTACCGCCTTTATCCCGAATATTCGTACCTTGTTGCGAAAAAAACAGAGCCTTGCTCGTCCAACGCGAGGACGTACATCTGGCAAGTCTGTGCTACAGGTGATAGAAACTGTTGAAACTCTCGCACTCAAATTGGATTTTGCACTGATGGTTTCGCTCTTAGATGCAGAAATGCAAACGATGTATGATGAATGGTACAGTGGCCTGATCAACATTACGGGCGATTATCGTTTTGAACATGCTCCTCGTCACATGCTTGGTTTGTTGCCAACGCCTCCTACCGGAAGTCTTTTTGGCTTCTATCACCATAAGAATGAAGCAGCGCGTCAAGCGGAGCGTGATCCACGGGAGGAAGAGCCTGCAAAAACGCCAAGCTTACAGGTGTTTGCTTATTCATTGGTGGGACGGGAATTCCTTACCCATTTTCATCAACTCTGTACAGCTATTGATGGGCGAGATGGACCACATGTGCTTACTCTTTCTGGAACTTCCTGGTTGCCTCATTCCTCTCTCTGGCATATTGATGTGCCATCTATGGGAGTACTCGAACCTAACAAGGAAGCCAAAAGAGCGATCGCTAATAGTACCTTTACATTTCTCCCGCAATATGAGGAAGTAGATGGGCAGGAAAAACCGATCTTTGTTTCAGGGACGAAATTGATGCTCCAAAATCTGCAAAAGGTTGCCCGTTCATTGGCTCGCGGACAGCAGGACCATTTGCGGAAAGCATTACAGAACATTCGCGAAAAAGAAATGGCAGCCGATGAAACAATTGCTCAATGGTGGAGAGATCGAGAGCGGCTCCTGTTACTGGTCAATTCGTACGATCAAGTCCATGTAGTCGCACAGGAAATTGCACGCACGCCTGGATTGATGGGACAAGTGTATGGCCTCAAGCGTGGCACTAATATGGAGGAAGATTATTTTGTCGAGGTCTCTCAATGGTACAAAACGTGCTATCGCAGTAATTTTGAGCAATTTGGCGAGACCGAACCAGGTTCGATTTTGGTTGCCCCTATGCAAGCGATAGGGCGGGGATATAACGCCCTCAACAAACAAAAAATTGCCGCGTTTGGCGCAATCTATTTTCTGACGCGCCCCATGCCTCATCCCTTTGATGCCCAAGCACAGGCCAGTGAAATGAATAAAACAGTGCTTGATTGGTGTAGTAATCCAAAACATCGATTATGGCGTTATAAAGATGTTTATCGTATGGGCATGTCTCTGCGTCAGGAAGCCTATCAATTGTGGTATGAAATGGATCATCGTTACGGATATCATTCGCTGTCTGTTGACAAACAAAAGGATCTGGCCGCAACGACCGCTGGACTTATTATGCAAGCATGTGGTCGGCTCATTCGAGGAGGAGTTCCTTTTGATGCTTATTTTGTGGATGCCGCCTGGGGTCCAAGACGTGCAAAAAAAGTGCGGCAGAAAGATACGCCACGCAATAGTCTGCTTGCCGCAATCATTGCAGTGTTGCTTGATTATGCCAAAGATCCAATAGGTGATGTCCTGCTGGGTCCATTTGTCCAGGCATTGAAGAACACAAAGAATTTTTCCTGTTCTATTTCCTTCCGACAAAAAAAGTGAAGTGAGAGTATCTATGAGTTATCTACCAAATCATATGCTTCTGGCTCGCTTTTATCTGCGCCCTCAAGCGTTACAAGGAAGAGTTGCATCCTTTCTCGATTTTGTTTGGAGCGAGCCATTGAATGCCTTTATCGAGCAGTATGCCCTCCGATCATTGATGGAACGTCTCCAAATTTATCTACCCCACAACCGTTTAAATCGTGCTATTCTTGCCCAATCACTTCCTATTGCCCATCCATTTGAATTGTTTCGTATTCCAGGTCAAGACATATCCACCGACTATTATCGTTGCATGCTTTCTTTAGAAACGGAAGAGCGGCTACTCCCCACACCTCAAGACATACAGCGGATCGTAGCCATCTGGCTACAGCACTGGTTCCAAAGTGCCTTCTCTAGCAAAGATTTAGGAAGTGTAGCTCGTCAAGTTGAACTCTTGAATAGATTGAATGATGTAGCATACTCTGTTGCTCCAACATGGTATCAACGAGAGCTATATGATTTCTGGACGTTGCAAGAAGACACGCGTCGGTATCATGCTATTCCAAGTGTGTTAGCTAGCTTGCTCCACAATCAGGTCTCTGTGATTGATGGTATCGAGGTAAGATGGAGGCTGGCATTAGATCAGAAGCACCACCTTGTAGTGGTCAGTGACCCTTTAATCTGCGAATATCCGATACGAGATGAGGATGGACAAATCCACTGGAAGGGAGGAACTTTTGCCTATAAGCTCAGTTTTGCTCTACATACATTTGCGGGAGCGCAGGAACAGTGTGTACATATTTTTCTTTCCTGTACACGCTATCTTGACCAGCCTGTGACGCGCTTAAAGCGAGGCCATGAGATCACCATTCAGATGCGAACCTCAAAAGCAAGAAAAGAAGGCTGGCCTGTTGCTCAGACGCTGGTTCCACTTTCAGCTATTACCTATGCCGGACTCGAAAAAGTGCGATGGCATGATTCTCTCGCAGAATTGCTCGAACGGTTAGAGGTGAGAATGTTGGCAGACCCGAAAGATATTCTCGCATCACCTCTGGTGTATCGGACGCCCAATATGACTACCCGCTGGGATCAGTTTCTTCCAGTGCAGGCTGAGTGGATCAAACCTTCTCATGGAGTCAAAACGGGATTTAGCTGTCAGGAACGCCTGGAAACGATACAAAGTTTGCTTCCCTATTTGGAGGAATTTCTGCAACCTTGCTCTCCATTGCAACGTGACAGTAAAACAACTATGCCCAGGAAAATATGGTCTCTTCTACCGTGGAACGAACTTCATACACATGCCTCTCAAGAAATATGTGCTGCGACCGTTCAGCAAGCGATAATGCGTGCGCTTGGAGGAAAGTTGTTGACGCTCCTGGTGTGTTGGTATACGCGGCGAACACGAGATGCTGTTTACAAACAACTTCGCAAGCTATTGTTTTTGACTGAAGCCTCACCCTGGCCTGAAAATATCAGGGTGATTGACTATGGTATTTCGGAAAAACTTGTTGGATCTCTTGATTCTGGGAATCTTGATCCACAAGATTTTTATAATACGGCTCGTCCAAAGGATTTTTTTGTTCAATGGAATAAGCAACTGGGACATGCCCGCGCCGAGCGTTTGCATACGTGGGAGCAAGAGGTCTGGTCCCAATTGACGATTGAGCCAGATAGCCACAAATTGGTATTAATAGAACTGCCTCGATCAGGTAAAGACATCCATCCATCACAAGGGCCAAAGGGCATACTCCGCCATCTGGTAGTAGTTGATTGGCATGCAGGCAATCAGATGCTTCATCCCATGCTGCCTCGCTATGATGAAGATCATCAGCCATTGCCAGAGAATTCTCGAAGATCGCAAGCAAGGGTCAAAAATGCCATTGCTGATTTGCTGTTTCGACAAACTGGTGTTGTCTTTGAGCCTCCCACAGCTATTTATACCCAGCAAGCCAAGCTACCGGCAGCAATTGCTGATGATCTGACAGTGATTGGTCTGTATTATAAAAAAGCCAGACGAACTTATGAGCATCCAAGAATTGAGCTTCCGCTTGCAGTCCGCTTACAGCCTTCTGGGGTTGCAGAGATATGTCTTCCAAAGGAAGAAGGAAGAAAAGGGGCGTGGTTTCCCTATCGAGATGCAGCGACTACAGAGTTAGGTCCGCGATTTGCTGCAAAGAAAGGGTTGATGTATTCATCGTCAGAGAGTCTTCTCTTTCTACAAGAGATTTTGCAAGAGCAGCGAAGCCACCCAACTCTGGTAATTGTGTGTGCTAGCGACTGGAGGAGTAATATCTGGCCGCAATTAAGAAACGACCAGTTGCAAAACCCTCATTGCCTGGACATAAACAATCCCAAGCTCAATGAACTTCCTGTCTTACTTCCTATCACACCAAATACAGACCCGTTTTTACGGGTAATCAGGCTTCGGGAGCGAGGCAGTGGCGGAGAAACACCGCAATATATCACAACACGAGAACAGATTTCATGGGATCAAGCACAGATGGCAAAAGAGTCACGCTCTGCCTTTGGATGCGTTGATACTTCTGTCACAGGCCCATTTTTGCATTATCTTTCACTAGCAGATAAAACCGTATTTGGGGATGTCTCGGATTTATTAGAGCGGCAATTTCAACGTTTGTCTGAGCAAGAACAGGAAATCATATACTGGCTGGCGATTGAGCAGCAACCAGTGGTGTTTCAGCATCTATGGGAATGCCTGGTTCATCCCGTCTCAAAGAGTCTTTTACTTGAAGTGCTAGCCTCATTACGCCGACGATCTTTAATAGAAACAGATCGGAGAGGTCAATATTTTCTGCAATCGGTGATCTCAGAATACGTACTGGAGAAACTGACAAAACAGATTTACCACGAGCTTGATAGAGGGCAATTCAACTTTTTTAGCAAAGTAGCGCTTATGCAAGCGCAAGTCCGGGAAAATATTAGAATTATTCAGATACGGCTGATCGTTATGCCTCTCCTGGCTATGCTCAGAGGACATTTGGGAGAACAGGGAGGTATAAATAAGTTGCGACACGCCCTTACTTTGCTCCATACTCACAACCCGCAAGAATATGACTATGCAGCAAGCAATCTACTTCACCTGTTGATTCATATGCGGATTAATTTGCGTGGTCTGAATTGTTCCTCCTTGTATATTCAGCATGCTTATCTGCGAGGAGTAGAACTGCCGGAAGTAGATTTTTCCTCGGCCAGTTTCAAAGCATCTACTTTTACCGATACATTTGGGTCCATATTTTGCGTAGCATTTAACGCTAATGGCTCGTTATTCGCGGCGGGTATGACTAATGGAGAAATTCGTTTATGGCGTGCATCATCCCTGGAACCAGTTCAGACACTCTCTGGGCATATAGATGGTATCCGTGCCATTGCTTTCAGTCCCAACGGCAGGCTCTTAGCCAGTTGTAGTCACGATCAGACCATACGGATCTGGAATGTGCTAACAGCTCGCTGTCAAAAAGTCTTATCCGAACACAATGGTCCCGTTCGTTCTCTTGCTTTTCATCCATCTGGCCAGCTTCTGGCTAGTGGTAGCGAAGATGGCTCTATTCTAGTTTTCAACATGGACACTGGTGAATGTATCAGGAATTTAGGAGGCTATGGCAGATGGATACTGACTATTGCCTTCAGCCCTGATGGATCTCTGTTGGTCAGTGGCGATGAAGAGGGATGTATCAAAATATGGGAAGTTGCTAGCAGTCATTGTGTAGAGACGTTATCGGCACACACATTCAGAATACGATCATTGGCATTCGCGCCTGGAGGAGATATTTTTGCCAGTAGTAGTGACGACCGTACTATCAAGGTGTGGGATGCACGCACCAGACAGCTTCTCTATGTATTGGAAGAGCCTGTAGCTCATTGTACAAGAAGCATTGCTTTTAGCCCAGATGGCAAAAAACTTGCCGCCGGAGGCGATGATCAGGTCATCTATCTCTGGGATCTTGCCAGCAGGAAATGCCAGAGTGTGCTTCAGGGGCACACGAATCGCATCTGGTCAGTGGCCTTCCATCCCGAGAAGCCGTTATTGCTTAGCGGAAGTGAAGACCAGACAGTGCGCTTATGGGATTGGAATACGGGGCACTGTCACTCTACTCTCCAGGGGTATCGTAGTATGTTCTGGTCAGTTGCGTTCAGTCCTGATACGAGGTTATTGAGCAGTGGAGGCGAAGACAGTGTATGTAGAATATGGGAGTTTGCTACTGGACGTTGCCTCAAAATGTTGTTTGGGCATACAAATCAAATTCGCTGTACTGCTTTTAGTCCAGATGGCACGATACTTGCCAGTGGCAGTGACGATTTAACGATTCGTCTGTGGGATATCGCAACCGCACAACCTTTGAATGTCTTGCGCGGCCACAAGCATCTGGTACATTCGCTGGCCTTTCACCCAGATGGCAAGATTCTGGTGAGTGGAAGCCATGATAAAAGTATCCAGCTTTGGGATGTCAATACGGGCAATCCTCTCGCTTCCTTGCCAGATCATTATGGCTTGGTCTGGAGTGTGGCTTTCAGTCCAGATGGGCGCTTGATAGCCAGCGGCAGCGAAGACAAGCATCTACGTATCTGGGATGTGGAGACTCGCTCATGCCAGGCTCTTTTACAGGGACATAGGCATCGCATCTGGACGGTGGCTTTTAGCCCAGATGGTCAATTAGTAGCCAGTGGTAGTGATGATAAGACGATTCGCATCTGGCGGGTCAGCGATGGATTATGCTTGGTTTCTCTGCAAGGACATACCCATTGGGTTCGCGCGCTGGCCTGTAGCCCAGATGGGAAAACGCTAGCGAGTGGGAGCCATGACAAGACGATTCGTTTGTGGAATATTAACACTGGTCAATGTCTGGCTACTTTGAAAGGACATGAGAGTCGGATCTGGTCTGTTGCTTTTAGCTCCGATGGAGAAATGCTTGCCAGCGGAAGCGATGACGGCACGATCAAATTCTGGAACAGATATACTGGTGAGTGCTTGCAAACATTGAGATGCGCGAGACCATATGAGGGTATGAATATCACGGGAGTCGAAGGTCTCAGTGAAATGCAGAGAAAGGCCCTTAAAGCATTAGGAGCTATTGTAAGATAGAGATTAAATGTTGCAGGAACTTGATCTTTGTAGGAATGATCTCTAACAGATCTTTTGTGATCTATATATCAATCTAGTAATGGACGCACAGATAAAATGCTAAAGATCATTCTTACTGGGGAGGCCGCCTCCATGAAAGGGATGGTGGCAAACGTTTTTGCCACCACGACAAATATCAGGAATGACTTGTGCTACTATCGTCAAGTCTAGACAGCGGATTGGCGTTCCAGTCTTCAGCAGGAAAATCGGGTATGTCCATCAATTGGAGGAGCCGCCTTGCTTGATCTCTCCTATGAAGACAACCTAATGTTACTAATGCTTTGACCGTATGTTGTACGCTCTCTGCTGTCATATTTGCCTGTCCATGTAGTATCCTGCTTAGATGCTCGCGCGTATAATTCAGTTCAAGAGACAGCTCTGTCAAACTGCTCTTTCCTGTTTTAAGATAGGCTTTAACACTCTTTTGGAATGCTTCTCTGTCTCTCATCTAAATTTCTCCTGTTTATGGTTTGGACACAACGAATCCCTGTCAGCCTGTTTTGTGTGCCTGGATCTTGTTGACCACCCGTTCATAGGCTATACTGTCACTGTTATTAGCAATAAATGCGATATATAACCATGAACATGTACTAATACTGGCAAGTATATAGTGTGCATTTGCTCGATCATTGATCTATTGAGATTTCGCACTAAGCATAGCAGCATCGGTGTTGACGGGTCAGCCACAAGATGATGATGAAGTGACATTGTGTCACTATAAGACAGGTGAGAGTTGATTTATGACGATGGAAACCTTTGGCGAAACACTTAAAAGACATCTCAACACAAAAAAACATAATCAGAGCTGGATTGCCAAAGCCCTTAAAGTTGATCGAACTACTATCAGTAAATGGATCGCAGGTGCTAATCAAATTCCTTATGATGCTGTTCAAAAGATAAGCACACTACTTGCACTGGATAGTAGAGAGAGAGAAGAGTTCTTTAAGTCAGCTGGGTATCCACTACCTCCATCCACTCGCGTTGATTCGTATTATCGTTCCTCTATAGTAGAGACCCTGGCAGATAATTATGTGTCTCGTGCTTCTGAATTGAAGATACTCAAAGCTAGTATTCTTGGTGAAGGGCAACCACGTTTTACGGCCATTACCTCGGCCCTCAAAGGTGCTGGCGGATATGGAAAGACGACACTTGCGCAGGCGCTCTGTCATGATAAGCAGATCGTAGCAGCTTTTCCTGATGGTATTGAATGGATCACATTAGGAGAAGCAACCACTACTAGATACCTTGTTGAGCAAATAAAAGGATTAATCTACCGTTTGCGCCGAGAAACTCTTCCAATAGAGAGCTTTGAGGTGGCGAAGGCGGAACTGCGTGCCACTCTCGAAAATCTCCGTCTTCTCTTGGTCATAGATGATGTATGGCATAAGCCTGATTTGAACCCATTTCTTGACGGCGGCCCACGATGCGTAAGGCTTATTACCACGCGAAATGAGGGGATATTGCCGGCGGATATTCCCTGTGTCGTCGTCGATGCAATGAAACCAGAAGAGTCTGTACAACTGCTCTACGCGCACCTCGGTCCACAGGAAGAATTTGGACGATATGAGAAGATGTTTTATCTGCTTGCGCGGCGTTTGAAAGATTGGCCTTTGCTTCTCAGTCTGGCGAATGGAATCTTGCGTAATCGTGTTAGACGAGCTGGCATGACCATAGTAAATGCGCTAACGTACCTCAATCATGCACTTGATGCACGTGGGCTAGTAGCATTCGATGCACATCAGTCACGAGCACGTGATCAGGCGGTTGCCCTGACGTTAGATGTAAGTTTTGCTCTATTGAGCGAGACAGACTATAAGCGCTACCTGAAACTTGCCATCTTTCCAGAGAATATTTCAATCCCCTTTGATGCCATTCATCGCCTCTGGCAGACCGTTTCGGATTTCGACGAGCTAGATACAGTAGAGGTTTGTTTTCAGCTTTACGAGTTATCTCTACTACGATTCTTCAATCTGGCCGAGCGTTATGTACAACTCCATGATGTTATACGCAGTTATCTTTATCTCAAGCTAGGAGACGACGTATCCCTGTTTCAGGTGCAATTTCTCGACACGTTCCGAGTCAAACACTGGGCTGATTTACCAGACGATGAGATTTATTTGTGGAGATACCTTATCCACCACCTTGTTGAGTCTCAGCAAAGGGATCTCCTATGGAGTACAGTGACCAATCTACGCTATCTAGCAAAAAAAATCTTTCTACAACAGAGTGCATATGCCGCAGAAGCCGATCTCGAACTGGCTGGCAAGTTAATCTCCTCTGATAGCATTGAAGGTTCTTCTCTGAATGTCTTACGCACTCATCTTGCGAGAATTGGGGATCTGCTTTATGCGTGTAAGACATTCCAGGAAGTCGAAAACACGTTGCTTGCCCATGTATATCATTTGAGTGTGTTCTCTGCAGCCTGTCTGACCTTTCAACAGGAGATACCTCGTCCCTTGCTCATACCGTGGCACCCCTTACCAGACACAAGAGATACTATTCTCATCCGTACTTTGCATGGACACAACGGTCCGGTTACTGATTGTGCTATCAGTCCTGACGGAACATGGATCGTTTCTGCCTCGGAGGACAGAACTCTCAAGCTCTGGGATAAGCATACAGGCGCTCTCCGCTTCACTATGGAAGGGCATACGGCTCAGGTAACATGTTGTTCCATTACACCAGGGGGAAACCGTATCATTTCTGGTGCCAGAGATGGGATAATCAAGATCTGGAATGCTTATACAGGGAATGAATTATACAGTTTCTCCGGGCATACCAATGCTATAACACGTTGCGCCGTGAGTTCCGACGGGAACTGGTTCGTTACCGCTTCAGAGGATCAAACTCTCAAGCTTTGGAGCCTCCGCACGGTCAACAAATTTCCACCGCTTCGGGATTATCGTATCTCTCAGATTCGTACTTTGCAAGGGCATGAGGGTGCTGTGAGGAGTTGTGCCGTGAGCCCTGATAGTACGTGGATTGCCTCCACCTCCGACAACTGCACATTGCGCCTCTGGGATACCCGTACAGGCTCACAGATTGCTCTTTTTCCAGTAGAGGTAGAGGAGGATGGATTGTCGGACACTATACCTGACAGCGCTATTAGTCCCGATGGTGCGTGGTTAGTTTTCCCCTATGGTATAGGAATAAGGGTATTGGATCTTCCAGATCGCCAAGAGCGCTTTACTACTGCTGGACATGTTGGTATTGTAGTTGGGTGCGCTATTAGCCATGACGGTCATTGGATGATCTCGACATCTACGGATGGAACGATGAAAGGGTGGAGGACGGACAAAGATCTGGATATTTTTATTTTTCAAGGTCATGCTGATACAGTAAATCGTTGTGCAATCAGCTTGAGCGGCGATTGGCTTGTTTCAGCTTCTGATGACAAGACCTTGAAAGTATGGCAAGTGCCTCTAGCCTTTGAAAACAGGCTACCTGATGAGGATGAATATGCATTTGGTCTGGTTGGCTGTGCTATCAGTCATTCAGGAGACTGGGCAATTTCGGTAGCATTACATGGCGAGATTAAGTGCTGGGATACCTACCAGGGAAGTGAGCAGCGTATACTCTCGTTGGAAGCAGGCTCTTATGCAAAATGCGCTGTGAGCCCTGATGATGCCTGGATTGTTACTGGTTGCAGTGAAGGCACGCTAACTATTTGGGACGCTCAGAGTGGAGTGGCATTGCACACTCTGGTTGGTCATCAGGGAGCTATTAATGATTGCGCTGTAAGCCCCGGTGGGAACTGGCTCGTCTCAGCTTCAGAGGATAGAACCCTTAAGACCTGGAATACAGGTTCAGGCCATGAACTGCTGACGCTTTGTGGGCACTCCGAATCTGTGAATGCCTGTGCTATCAGCCCTGATGGAACCTGGATCGTTTCTGCTTCCAGTGATCGAACCCTTAAAACGTGGGATGTACAAACGGGGATGGTACTGAATACTTTTTTGGGCCATGCTGAAAAGGTTTGCGATTGCGTCATAACGCCTGCCGGAGATCGCATTATCTCTGCATCTGCTGATGGTACTTTACGGATATGGAATGCAAATAATCCGAAGGAGGCACCTATTATGCTGCAGCATTCTTCACCAGTACAACGCTGCTTGATTGGTTCCACTGGGCATATTATTGTTTCTCTCGCAGGGACGCAACTAAAGCTCTGGTCTCTAGATACCTACGTTTCCCTCATGACCTTCTACTCGCATGCCGTTCTTGCAGATTGTGCATTGCATACGGATGGTACGCATCTCATTGTCGCCGCTGAGAATGGCTTATATTTCCTCCGTGTCGTGCTGACTGCAACCGTTGACAGCAACTCTCCTCAACATCTCTAATTTTTCATTCCCATCCAGAAATATTTATTCTTGTTTTTGCACTTACAATAGACGTTAGTAGACTCTGGTAGAGGGGGATGTTAAACCTTGAAACGAGTGTCAGACTTTGAAGTTTGGGGCGTCTGCCATGGGAGCGAATTTCTATAAAGTAAGTGAACTAGGAACAAATCACCCCTATTGAGGACGTGGGCATTGGGAAGGTTCCTACCAGCCTTTATCAGAAGACTTTGAGCAGCAACCGGGGCAGCAACGCCCACAGACATCGGCAGATTTTCTTGCTCTTCCATAGGCATTGCCCCGGCATTTTACGCTTGCAATAGGCATCAATAGACTGGAATAGATGAGAGAAAACGTTTTATTTATGCTCATGGTATCTTAAACCTGTACGTCAGGAAGTCTCTCTTGAAAGCGTTCAGCAAATAGGCACCCATATAAATCGCTGGCATCATCCAGGCTAGAGTACGGAAATGTGTGTCTCTATCTTACTGGAAGTATCTTCCTCATGAAAGATATCGTCGCACCAAGAAAGGTGAGGGATATCATCAAGCGACTTTGTTCCAGTGATGAGCAGGAAACGAAGAGAATACAGGAATAGAGTTCTCTTGAAGCCAACACGTCTTTTTTGAAGGATTTGTAAATTGGTGCACATCCAAAGGCTCATTCTGGCTTGTAATAACTCAATATTTTTGTTACGATAACCGAAATTTATAGACTTTATGTAATTGTAAGGGCGAGTCGATGAGCGATATAAAATTATTTAACGTGAGTAATGGTTCAGCGCAAGAGGTGCAAGGAACTTCCATTGCAATTGAAAAAACACTTCAAACCTTGATAGAAAATCACCTTGAAGTATTTCTTGGTGTACGTTTTCTGGCAACTGAACATTCTACAGGAAAGACACACGGAGGGAGAATAGATACTCTCTCTGAGTATTGATGAGAATGGCAGCCCTATTATTATAGAATACAAAAGAGTACTTAACGAATATGATTAACCAGGGGTTTTGAGACACTTCATTTCGGTTAGTTTCATGTCAATTCAACAGCACCCAGGGCTTTGAGCATCATTTTCTGTGATATCGTTACCCCCTTGACTCCAGTGATATTCATACGTTCATATGGTTTATCTTTTCTTAGTGTGCGTAGGCATTCTGCAGTTTGTATATTCCAGAGCTTGATAGTGCCATCATGGCTCCCGCTAGCAAGCGTTTGTCCATCGGAGCTGAAGACTACAGATCGAACCCTGCTAGAATGCCCTTTCAAGGTATGAAGAATGGAGCCTGTACTAATATGCCAGAGCAACACAGCATAGTCTTCACTCCCACTGGCGAGAATGCTACCATCTAAGCTGAAAACAACTGAGTAGATTCGTCCGTTATGCCCTTGCAGTGTCTTTAAGTACTGTCCACTACTTACCCTCCATAAGCGGATAGTTTGATCATCGCTGCCGCTGGCAAGTAGATTACCTTGCGGATTAAAGGTAACCGACCAGATTCTCCCGGCATGGCCTTCAAGTGTTTGGACACATTGACCGCTATTCACATTCCAGAGACGCACAACCTTATCCTCTCCACCGCTAGCCAGGAGAGTACCATCGAAGTTAAAGGCAACAGCACGCACGCGATCACTATGTCCCAACAAGATCTGAGTACACAGACCCGTACTCATGTCCCATAGACGTATGCCGTGATCGTCACTGCCACTAGCAAGGATGTGACCTGTAGGATCGAATGCAATAGTGCGTATCCTTCCAGTGTGTCCACGTAATATTTTGAGACACAGACCCGTACTCACATTCCAGAGACGTATACTCTGGTCAGCACTGCCGCTAGCCAGGATAGTGCTTTCAGGATTAAAAGCGACAGAGTAAATCCAGCTACTATGTCCGTAGAGCGTTTTGAGGCGCTGACCAGTGTTCACTTCCCAGAGATGTATAGCTAAATCCTCGCTGTCGCTGGCAATAATATTTCCCTGAGTATTAAAAGCGACAGAGTAAATCCAGCTACTATGTCCGTAGAGCGTTTTGAGGCATTGACCACTGTTTACCTCCCAGAGATGTACCGTCTGGTCATCGCCGCCACTGGCAAGGATCATTCCATCTGCGCTGAAAGCAACAGTGCGTATACGACCAGTGTGTTTCTCTAGAGCATGGAAACAATGTCCGGTTGCTATATCCCATAGGCGGATGGTATGATCTTCACTGCCACTGGCAACAAACATTCCGTTACGACTCCATGCAACAGATTGTACCCTTCCTCTATGTCCCTGCAGGATTTTGAAACATTGACCGGTCATTACATTCCAAAGGCGTACATCCCGATCGTCACTGCCACTGGCAAGAAATTTTCCATCAGGACTGAAGACAACAGAGTAAACCCGATCAGTATGATCGTGCAGAACCGCTATACAGTGTCCGCTACTTACTTTCCAGAGGCGGATAGTGTGATCTTCGCTACCACTGGCGATGAGATTGCCATCAGGGCTAAAGGCGATGGAGCGTATTCGACTACTATGCCCCTGGAGCATTTGTATACACTCTCCATTGCTGATATCCCACAAGCGTATCGTCTGATCATCGCCACTGCTGACAATTATGTTGTCGGTCGGACTGGCACTTACACAGTAAACTCTTCCATGATGGCCCTGGAGGATATTACAACATTGCCCAGTTTCTACATCCCATAGACGTACAGTTTCATCATCGCCACCACTAATGACCGTTTTTCCGTCGGCGCTGAAAGTGACTGTGCGTATCCATTCTTTTCCGCCTGATAAAGAAAGGAGAGGAGTGCCTGTAGACAGTTGCCATAATTCGATATTCCCATTGGCCGTTCCTGCCGCGAGCAGATGGTTGGGGCCTATTGCGATGGATAAGATATTCCCGAATGTTTCACTAAAGATACACGTTGCAAGATCGGCATGGGCAAAATTAGCATCAGTAAGAATGGCATCTTGCAGGTACGCTTGCCTGACGATCAAGTGAGAAAAATCGTAACCTTGGAGGGAAATATCTAGTTGGCGCAGCAAGTTCAGCGTATTCCCGGCAGCATAGCTGGAAAGCTGGGGCTTTGTTGCCTGTAGCTCTAAGAGAAGGTTTCTCAGTTTCTTTTCACTTCCCGTCTGGCTAAATGTCGTACGCAGACGTTCCGCAAGAGGAGCTAGGATGAGACAGTTCTGACTCTCACGTGTGTAATCTTTCGCCTGAGCTTTTATCAGAGCATGGCTCTGGAATAATTCTATATGTCCTGTGCTAATTTCCTGGTATATCTGTTCAACGAGGCGATCAGTGGCATACTCTAGAATGACAGGTTGGAGAGAAAAACGTGCGGTATCAAGGCTTTCAATCATGGATCTTCGACGTAAAGACTTGAGGGCTTCCAGCAATTCCCCCTTTGGAACCGCGTGTACAATGTCTTCCCGTAAGGTGTCTAATGCCGTTGCCTCACGCTCGATAGCGAGCCAGTAGAGAATCTCTTGTTCAAGGGAGGAGAGACGCTGGAATTGTTGATTGAGGAGTTCATAGATATCGCTTACGATAACTTCGTTTTGCGCTAAAAAGGTAGCGATATCTCCATGAAATAGCTCACGAATAGGTTCGGAGACTAATTTTAAAGCCAGGGGATTTCCCGAATAAAGCGTAATAAACGTTGTCCATGTTGTGTCAGAGCCTGCTAAATCTTCATCTTTGAGGATTTCTTTTGCTGTTGTTTGCTCTACACCATAGAGTTGCAGGGAACGAACGGGGAGTGATTTCCCTTCCAGCCGAGGTAGTTCGCGTGGCTTCTCGCGGCTGGTTATCAGGAGACAACTGCGATGGTGAGTTTCGCCAATCAATTCAAGAAGCCGACCAAAGGCAGCATAATTATTCTGATAGTTGCCAGCATGTTTGCCACTTTGAAGTACCGACTCGAAATTGTCTAAGACGAGTAGACAGCGTTTTTTGCGTAAATACTCTATGAACAGAGCGATTTGAGCATCAACATTTTGCGGCAGGTTCTGGTATTGTTGGTTGGAGAGAAAAACGAGACATTTTTCGAGGATACTTTCCAGTGGAGGAGCATTTTGTAAGGAGCGCCAGAAGATGTAGTCGAATGCTGGACGGAGCTGCCGTGCCAGTTTGGTCACGAGGGCTGTCTTGCCAACGCCTCCCATACCCTGTATGACAATAACCCTGCACTGATCCTGTATAGCCCATTGATGAAGTGTTGTCAGCTCTTGTTCTCGACCATAGAAATGCTCGGCAGCGGGAGCTTCTCCCCAATCGGCTCCATGAACGTTGTTTATTGGTGCCTGTATAGTAAGAGAAGAGGTCGTAGTAGCCTTCAGTTCATTGCTTGAGAGAATGATGGTCGTGTTATCTGGAGCCTCTGGAGAAGAGGTCAGTTCTTGATGAGGAACAGGGGCAGACGTAGCTGTGGGAAGATGCGTTTCTAGAGAAGCGGTCGCATGCCACTGGAAGAAATTAACCATCAAAGTGAGTATACTCACGGCTATGCCAATCACTATAGAAATGGCTGTTAACGTGGTAAGGCCCTGTACAATCCCCTGTTCCAGTATGATGAAGAGAGCTACAAAAATAACAGCAATGATAGCCACTGTAACAACAGCAATGACAATCCAGGTCATTCTGGAAGAGCGTTTGCCTCTCCGTTGATGGTCCGAAGATAATTCCTTCTGTCGTGAGAACATACCACTGCGGCCTTTCCTGTTCAGCGCCCTGGTCTGATAAAATTACTTTGCTAGATCACATGGATGATGACTGGGGTCTCCATAGGGGAAAGTGAGAAGGTGTGAAGCCACCGCGACGCAGAACGTGAATTGTAAATCGTGCCGCATTTTGAGCGGCTTGTTGCTGGTATTGGTTCTTATTTTGCCCTTTATTGCCATCAGCCCAATCGCAAATGGCTTTGACTAAAATCCAGTCAATCTTGTTGCGTTCCGCAGCTGCATACAGTCCCGCTCCCTCCATCTCTCCTCCAATGGCTTCTGGCTCCAGTTTTCGTAAGCGTTCACGGTAGCCGACATGATCGATCAATTTCTGACCGGAAAGGATAAGTCCAATATGGACTGTGGGCGGTTCCAGCCAATCCTTGAGTCCACTCACGAAGCGATCTAGCAGTAGCGTTGATGCTGAAGGGCGGTCTCCGCGTGGGCGTATTTCCTCTTCTCCACTATCATTACTACCCACTCGTTGCAGTTCGTACCCTACCAATTGTCGCGAGACCAGAATATCACCAATGCCCTGCTTTTTGGGATCACAGCCAAAGGCAATACCTACCATGATAATTGCTGAAGGGGATAAAGCCTGAATGGCCTTTTCAATTGTTAGCAGAGAACCTCCTGGGCCGCCCGATCCCATTTCTGATTGCACCATAACAACGCCAGCTTCTTCCACTTCACCCAGATCATAATAGGTCTTATCCCCTATAAAGAAATAATTAACTTTTTGATCATTCTCCTTTTCAAAGGCATGTATAACTGCTTTTGCCTCAATTTCCGTGACAGTAACGAGCAAAAGATCAGTTGTCGATCTCCGTCTTTTAGCAACGGTTTGTCTGGTAGCAGGTGTGTTCTCGTCGCTGGTCAAGGATGTATTGCCTAGAATAAGGCTGGAGGACTGATGAGTGCCAGCCTCATAAATGGAGGCGGCCTGCTGACTCGTGTTTGCTTTGGAGTGCGATGAATGCTCAAGCTTTTTGGTATCAGGAGCACTCAAGAGTGACGTGTTGCTGAGCAAGATGGTTTCGAGAGTTTGAAAGAAACTTCCGAAACTACCATGCGATCCGGCAATGACAAAATTTCTGGCATCGTAATGGCGGGCTGTAATCACCTTGATAACTGCATCGTCAGGCTGTGGCTCATGCGGCGTTGCGTAGTAAATGCTAGCTCCTCCCGCTCTGCTAAATAAGCGTATCAGATCATCTTCCTGCTCCAGGGAACCAACAATTACCAGATCCTGATTGAGGTAGCGCTGCAAACTTTGTCTCATGCTGCTACGCAACTCAAAAAAGTCGGGGAAGCTGTGTGGTAGAACTCCATCAATCAAGCTGCCGTGCAGTTTAATAATATGAACGCCTTGTGTCGGCTTGTCAAGCGATTCAGCAATGTACTCATCGGTGTCGCGTCCTACGACCAGCGTCTTGAATGTAACGGGCGGCAATCCCTGACGCACCAGCGCCTCTTCCAACCTGCTATCTAGATTAGTCGTCAGGATGGTGGAGAAAAAATCTTTGGCGATTAACCGTGCTAGACTGTCATAGCCATCTCTATTCTCTGTAGTGGAGAGCGCATTTTTTAGAAGCCTGATGCGATCGTTGTGTCCAAATTCTTGTATGTAGGTGCGAAATCTATTCCAATCGGAGATCTGACACAGTGATTGCATCAGTTGCGGTGTGAACGAAATTGCTGATGGTAGCAGGAGGTGATAAGGTCTGGTTTGACCTTCTCGACGTTGCGAAAGCATCTGAGCAAGACGCTGCATAGGAAGTGGCAATTCCACTTAGCGCTCCTTCATTTTCAAAGTAGAAATTGCTTAAAATCAAAATATAGCTGCTTCTATATTAGGAAGACGTGTATCGCTGCTCGTTTTAAAATCCGGGAGGCGATTTTTCTTTGCTGTTTTACAGCACAAATGGCGAGATGTAAGTGAGTAAACGCAACGCCTCTAAGTGGAGTGCGTCAGGAAAGAGTGCTTTATAGATATTGCAATTGGGAGATTTTATATCACTTCTCCCAGTCAATCTATAGGTAAGTTGTGGACAACCACCCGTACACCAGTAACGCCACTGGCAGTCGCGGCAACCTTCTTTCTCTGTAACGGCAACGTCCTGCACACCGTGGCGATCAGTTCGGATGACAGCTAGAGGATCATCATGATCAATAGTTGTAACTGTCTGCCTGATGTCTGCCTGACACTTTGCCACGCCTCCATGTTGATCAATCACAAGGTAATTCCGCCCGACGCCACAGGTGTGCATATGAGGGGTAGTCATATCCGCCTTGTCTATTAATGAACCAAGCAAGCGATGCTGTGGCAAATGGTGTGCAATTACTGCAAATGCTGCACGCATTCCTGCAATTATGTTCGCATCAGTAAACTGTAAATCGCTCTTGTTGGAGGACCATTCGTTATCGCGATAGTAGCTCAATGTAAAGGTTAGCTCACGCTTCAGGATGTACTCAATAAGGCGGGGAAGACCTTCCAGATTGCACTGTGAAACTGTCACGTTGATATGTGGTATAAGCTTGTTCTCCAGCAGTCGCGTAATGGTCTTGTCGATATACTTAAACGATCCTCTGCCACTCATAAATGGGCGCTGCCGATCATGGTCGTCGCCAACTCCATCGAGGGAGATGCCAATACCAATCTTGCGCTCTTTGATTTGCTGAATAAGTTTCTGTGAAAGAAAGACTCCATTGCTTAAAGTGTAGGCTGAAAGCTGCACGCCTTTTTCTTCGGCCAATTGGGCTGCATAGTCGTGAATGGCTAGGAGATGGTCTGGCTGTAAACTTGCCTCACCACCGGCGTAAGTGAGTCTGACATGCCGAAAATGATGTTTTACGGCAGAGCGGAAAACGGCATCAACCGCCTGGCGGGAAGTGTTGCTGGTCATCTTTTCTTCATTCTTATGTAAATAACAGTAATGGCAACGCAGATTGCAAGCATTTGTTATATGCAGCCATGCCGCTAACGTCTGCGTCTGCTTTATAGGATCGGCAAGTGTTGGCTGGTTGATGTCTTGTAAGAAGCCAGTTTCGTAAAATAGAGTTGCAGCATGTGTCACGGCTGGAGGAGACCATTGCGGATGTCGGCAGAGGATCGCAGCCAGCGTCGTTGGCGAATGAAAATGCTGAATCAGCTCTAATGCTTGTGCATCTACTACAGCTATCTGCCCTACTGCAGTGGGATTGCACACTAGCCACCTATCATCTCCGCATGGCTGCACGTGTACAGGTGCTAGGTGTTGGAAGGTGTGCGTTTGTATATCGTGCATATCACTTTGAAGAGGTCGGTGATAGATGGGATTGTACATACTACAATCCTTACATTCACTATACCTCGGGCCACTAGTGACGCTATGGTCTGCCCATTCTGAATAATCTGAGTTGTTGTCCTTACGATCATTGTATTTAACCCCATTGTCGGCCACAAAGTGAGGCATCGGAGTAGTATCGAGCCAAATTTTCATCTGCACATCCTGTTAGATTAAGCATCACTTCCAATGCCAGTACTTCTGGCACACGCTTTACGGTTTTTCTATCGTGTAAGGGTTCGTGTCTGCCAGGTGATATGCATACAATGATCTATATCGATCATGGTCGATTCTATAAGAATATATTATCTAAGGAATGTGGTGGCTTATTTTGCAAGCCTTTTGCCTAAAAAAACATAAATTCCTTTATTTCATTACATGCTGCAACAAACTGGGGATAGTCTTTGCTTTTCTCCTTCGTTTCCCACAAAGGAATGAGAGCGTCTACAATAGGCGTAATCTGGTCGCTAGTCAAGGCGACCAGTGAATCACTTAGTTTGCGCAATGCTTTGCTATACGCTAGCTCGTTGTACAATGCGGCCTGATAGCAGTACTCGGCATAGTACTCGTAGGCTTTCATATAATTGCCAGCAATATAATATAGATCCCCCTGAATTTCTTCCCCACGTGCCAGCAAGAAAGCATAATGTTCTCTACTGGCAATCTCTTTGGCTTCCAACCACGCCTGTTGCGATGCTTCATGTTCTTCTAGATACTCCAGAGCTTCACAGAGATCGATCAGACCTTCAGCTTCCTGGTAGTGATCTTGTATTCTCCTTGCATGTTCGATGCCTCGTCTGTACAGTTCTGCTGATTCCGCTCGTTTGCCCAGTCGTGCCAGAATACGGCCCTGTTTGTTTAAACTATTGATATATGCTTCTTCGTCGAGAGCGTAAGCGACAACCTCGGCTCTTTGAAAGAGTTCCTGGGCATGCTGCAAGCTGGCGTGGCCTATCTCCGCCTGTTGGCGATCTACTTTTGCAATCTCAACCTGCCCCAGGCGATTCAGCGTTGCGGCTATTCCCGATTTATAATCAATGCGGTAATAAATGTCTATAGCTGCCTGGAAATATCGTTCCGCCTGCACAATATCTTCTGCATTCATATAGATTAGCCCCAGGGTAGCAAGGCTAAGGCCAATTGGGCGCTCGCCGATTTGCCCGGCTTCCAGGAGCTGACGGCGAATGCGCAGCGCAATTTTGCAGCAGCGTAGTGCCTCGTCTGTTCGACCGAGGAAGCGGTAGACGTTGCCCATACTGTTCAGGACATCGGCGTAATCTCGCTGACGATCGATTGTTTTATAGACCGCGATGGTTTCTTGATAATGCTTGATGGCTTTGTCAAGCTCTCCCTGGCGTCGGTAAATATAGCCAAGTTGTCCAACATTGTACGCGTACTTCTCTATGTCATTGTGCGCGTGGGCGATGTCTCTACTACGGGTGTAATAATCAATGGCATCAGCGAGCTTGCTTTGTTGTAGATAACACTGGCCTATTTGAGAGAAAAGAGTTTCGCGATGCTCTTCTAACCATTTGGTATCAGCCTGGTGTTCAACCTTCTGTAATATTTCAAGTGCTGCTCTGGCGTTTTCCTCTGCTGCCAGTAGCCGCGCTTCTCTTAGTAACAGGTCAAACAGTTGATGACTGTGCATCTGTTCTGTAAATTGTTGTGCTTCTTGCAGCAGTAAGCGAGCAAAAGAACTGTTCCATAGATTTAGTACAGCATCAAATTGCTCCCGAAAGTATTCCAGACCAATTTGGATATCGACGAATAAGAGATGGTAGAGCATCTCGATAGTATATGCCTGGTGTTCTTGCTGGCTCAGGGGTGGCTTTGACGGCTGTTGTTTTAGCTGTTGCTTATAGTAGGCTATCATGGCGCGGCTGATGGCCTGGCGATAGCGGTGATCAGGATCGTGTGTACCCCAGCAGTATTTTGTCACCAAGCGGCGCATCTCATCGTGTAAGACAAAATCGTCGCCAGAAGTTGAGCGACGCACGAATGAGAGCGTTGGTAGGTCGGCGACTAATTTCTCTTGTTGTACATGGTATACAATGTCTTTTAAGTCCTCTGTTTGCAAGATCCAGTCTAGAATTGTTAAGTTGAAGCGATGATAGACATGGGCCATAAACATAAGTACCCAGTTGAGCGGGTTTTCCAGCTTGCTGATCTGAGGTACAAGATACTGCTCAAACTCTTCTTGTGGGACCGCCACGAGTTCTGGCAAGGTGATAGTGCGATGATTGAGTACATCGATAGCTAAGCCGATTAAAATAGGGCGGCCCTCAGTGAGATGGTGTAGTATTTTCGCCTCTTTACTCTGTGCCGGAATACTATAGAGTGACTCGGCATCGAGATACTGTGCCATTTCTTCTGGGCTAAAAGGGGCGATTGCCAACTCGCATACTTCCTGCTCTCGCCCCTGCCAGTTTGGCTGGCTCCAGTTAATGCGATTGCGCCCGGCTATGACAACTCGAGTGTGTGGAAATTCGTAAGAATCGGGAAAATTGCGCCTGGTGCCTAAGACCGCAATGAGCGGGTTTTGCTCGACAAGTTCGTAGGTGTCGAAGAAGAGTAGCAGGGCTTTCTCGTTTTTAGCAAGCAGAGCATTCAGCTTTTGCAGATCAGTGACCAGTGCTGCAGATAGGCTATCACGGGCGTCGCTGCTTGTGGTATCGTGTTCCTCTGCTGTGTGATGGAGAGCTTTCTCAAAGGAGGTTGCTGACCACTGCGGATAGGCTATCTGTAGCGCCTCAACGCTACGCTTTGCAATCGCAATACGGTCTCTATTAGTCAGATTAAAAAAGTCGATAGCGACGATAGCTATGTTGCCGCAGATCTGTTGTGCCAGTTCCTGGTATCTTCTCAGTAACCAGGTTTTACCAATACCACCTTTTTTCTCCTGTCGCTCAGCGGCATCGTGTATATACAAAATCCAGGGTGTGGTCGGGCCATTGAGCCAGTCGGTAAAGCTCGCCAGCTCTTTGCTGCGGCCAATAAAATGCTGTTCTGTCTGTTGCATACTGGCTTACCCCTCTAGATGATTGTCGCGTAAGAACGATCGAAAGTTTTTAACCTGCTGCTCCCCAAGAGAGTCTTCAAATTGCTTGTTGTGTGCTAGCTTCTGGAACAGTTTTGTGACCTCTTCAGGAGAAAGTTCTTGCGTAAGTGTTGTCAACGTCTCTTGTAGCATAGAGGTGAGATCCGTCATTTGCGGATCATGGATAGCATGAAAAAGGAACTCGCCCCAGTAGTGCAGACGTTGTGTTCCGGTAGTTTTAATGGCAAGCTGTTTATAAATACTCGCCAGATGACTATGTATAAGTGCAAGAGAAAATGTTAGATGTTCTCCTAAAGCCTCTTTCAACTCTTCATCTTGCATGAACTCTTCATAAAATTGTGAAAAAGCTTCTGGAGATTCTGTGGTGATTTGTTCAGTAACCTGCTGTAGAATGGATGGCATATTGAGCGAGTTATTCCTGATGGCGTTATGGTAGAGATACTCGCGTAGATATCGTATTCGATCTGGCCCGTTCACTTCCGTAGCTAAGCGCTTATTCGTCTCAGCTAAAAAGCTATGGATAGCGATATAGTCGTCCAATTGCTCCAGTTTGAGTTCAAGGAGAAAAATATTGCGTACAGGAGTATCTACAGAGTAGCCAGCACGCGGCACATTCCACTTGAGTACTTCTGTTGCTTGCTGGATCTCTCGGGGTAATGCGAAATAGGCCAGATTGCTTTCACGCTTCAGCTCAGGAGCGAAGCGTTCGATAAGATCTTGCATGATCATCAAGTTGAAACGTCTGGGTACCGAAAATAAACGGAGGGAAGTATAGTAGTGGGCGCGTTTCTCTGGCTCAACTTTAGCGAGTACGTTTTGATTGATAACCTGATCTTTAATTACAGCGAGGATTTCTTGTCGATCCTGAGTATGGCGAGGATCATGACCGGCATTGATTGCCTCTGTCATAGCCTGCATTGCCAGGGGAAAGCCCCGCGTCCACTCAAAAATAATTCCATAGAGTTCTGATGGGATCTGACTCCCGGGACTCTTCAAGTAGGCTTCGCAACTAGAACGGTCAAGCGGGGGCAAGTGAACAGAGGTGAGCTTACGTGCCACAGAGCGTTCATTCTGGAATGAGATGGTACTTTTACTCGCTATAACTACAAATAACTGTCTCTCATTAACAAAGTTCTTCAACAGGGCTTCAATTCTGCCCACACACTGGCTATCGGCTGTGTCTAATGCGTCTAGTAACAAAACAACTGGGCCCTGTTGTAGTAGTGCTCTGGTTGCGTCGATAGATTGATGGAGGAGATTATCTGTTTCTTCTTGTGGTACAATCTGCACGCCATATTTTTCGACCTGCTCGACGATGGTGGACGAAAATGCTGAATCGCTTTGACTCGCGTCTGCCCATAAAGAAAAAATATGCTTATCTTGACATATCTGTTCGACTTTTCTTAAAAGCGAAGTTTTACCAATACCCCCTGTGCCGTAAAAATCGACAATGGGGTTGCGCAGGAGTCGTTGCTTGCTGAGTAGAGCGCTGAATGCTTCGTCTACAAGTTTCAGCTCTACTTCTCTATTCACAAAGGTACTCATCATCATCTCCATTGAAATCGATGCCTATTTTTTAGTAAATATCGGCCGAATTTGTACTTCTCACAATACCTTTGAGGAGTACGATCAGGTTTTGTCATGCCCCGTTAATTGCCTCTCGTATAGTCTCTGGAACAGGATATGTAACTCTTGTACATCTTTGCGGATGTCTTGTGTGTCCCGTTTGAGTAGTTGCATATCGCGGCTAATCGCCTGTAATTGTCGGTCAATATTGTGGATCAACTGAAAGTTAATAGGCATTCCTCCGTGGAGATGCCAGTAGATGGCTTTCCAAATTTCGTGCTGCTCACTATCGACTAAATATTTCGCTTGCCTGGCCCGGACGATACGGGCAAACACTGCGCGATTCATCAGTTCTTCTTCGCCGACCAGCCAGAAGACACCGCCCTGAGTAGGAAACATGCGTAGAATCTCCTCATCCCAGGTAGGATCCAGCCCAACGGCTAACACGTCTTGTGTGAGATAAGTTTCTAACAGGTTTTTCAGGTTTTGGCTGCTGTCCAGATAGGCTCCTCTTTCAATGATGCAGTATTTTTTGGAGGAGAGTGCGCCGAAGGCCTTGATGACCTTACAAGGAAGGGGCCGCTCATGATAGATACTTCCTTCTGGTGTCATGTGTTCCGGGATAAATACATCGTAGTCAAATAGTTCTCTCATTTCGACCTGGACAAACGAATCCTCTATCAGATCATCGATATTGCTAGAAATGATCACATCAAAGATTCCTTGCTTCACCATGTCCGCGATGCATACATCAGCGTCAGTATGTGTGATATGTTGTAGTGATTGAGTTAATATACTATCTAACTCGCGTTCACTGAACTGGCGCTGGCTGAGTACTTTATAGCATTCCTCAAAGCGGTGGCTCTGGGAAAGCTCATGCAGAGTTCGTTTACTGAAGGGCTGAAGGATATCGCATAACTCCTGGCTACGAAATAATCCTCCTGCTCTGGCACCCAGGAAAAGTACAGCTGGGTTCTTGATTTTCTTTCGCATACCTAGCCAGGTTACGAGTGCCGTTATCTCCACTTTTTCAGGTTCTGGCATCATATCAAGCCTTACACTTATGATTCACGGCAACTATTGAGGTGAAAAAACTATATCTCCTTCCACTGAAGAATTGCAGATATTCAGCTCATATTTCAGATGCTATAATAACATCTAAAGAGCTAAGTTGTCCATATGTTGTGTGAAATGCATCTATCTACGTCCACTAGCAATCAAGCAGCTTAGCGAAGGCTAAAGGAGCCCAGTCCAGATGCAGATTGAACCAAATACAAAAATTGTGCAAACCCACCTTGGCAGCCAAACGAGCTAGATGTTCTGTGGTCGCCCATGTGCGCAGCGAAAGGTATTCAACAGCTTATCCATTGACGGTTTCGATGATTTGTCGAAGATGAGCCAGCAAGCGCCGTAGTGGTTTGGACCAATGGACCTTTCTCTGGTTCTGATGCGGTGGAGTTACCAACTCAATACTGCTCTCGCCAGCGCTGCTTCAGCTTCTTACCAACAAACCCTTTGTTGGCGACATAGGGACCATGAGCGGACGATTCTGCGCTGGACAGAGTTTGCGAAGGCTTCTGGCGCATGGCAAAAAAGGTTTCGGCTATGCGAGAAGACACTCTTAATGATTTAGCAACAGTGAAGCAAGAGCTTCGTAGTTTAAAACGGGCTATTAATACATTCGTTTCAGGTGAGGGAGACAGGAATGCCAATCGCTAGCGTAATTATTGAGATATATGGAGTAGTAGAATGGTAACATTTATCAATAGAGAAGAAGAAAAGGAGGTTATAAGAGAATCTTTACAAGCATTAAGAGACTACAAGCATGTCCTTTTACGTACCCCTATTATCGATTTCCACGGGATTGATGGCATAGGTAAGACATCAATCGTGCAGCATATAGAAGGTCTCTGTGAGCAAGCGCATATTCCCTACATCCGTATTGCCGCAAATAAAACTGCGCAGGAGTTTTCACAAAGTGTCATCCAACAGGTTAGGCGCTATAATAAATTTTTTTCTGATGAACAGCCTGACACTTCTTCACTGCAACAATCCATAATAGCAATCAAAGACCTGCTAAAACGGGGAGTAGTTGTTATGCTGCTGGATGCGGTTGATCCGTTGAATCGAGAGCTGATAGATAGAATAGCAAATACGCTAAGTGAAGTAATTGATGAAAACAAGCTTTTTGTTGTTCTCACAAGCAGAAAAGTGTTGGCGTTTGAATCGGCACGTACCGTAGCACGCAAACTTAGTTCTATCGCACTTAAACCATTCGATCAAAAAAGTTGTGCCGACTATCTCGACGAAGTCGGCACTCCACCGAATCGGGAGGTACGTGACTATATCTATGATTGGACGCGAGGTTACCCATTAGCAATTGAGGTGATGACCAACGCGATTATCCAGCAAGGACTTGATCCGCGTATAGCAGCAAACCAGCAACCACTGATGGAACAAATATTTCACCAGGTCATCGAAGAGAAAGTACTGGCCCACTTAAAACCGTCTTTGCGCGACAAATATCAGACAGCCTTGCTACTGCTGGCAATTCCCCGGCGTTTTAATGTCGTGATCATGCAAGAGCTGATCGAGCGTTTTGAGCCTACGCTTAAACGTGAGAGCAGTATTGCCTATATAAATCTATCGCAGGAAATTATTCGAGAGACTGGTATACTGAGTTGGAACATGCTCAAAGCAGGCTTTTCTATTGATGCTCCAGTTCGCCATATCTATCTTTTGAAGAGCAAAATAGAGCAAGATGGACGCTACCTAGAGATCCATCGTTTTCTGGCAAGTCTTAACAAACAACTGGCTGATACAATTCCTGGCACTGATCATATTTTATATATGCGAGAATACCTATATCATAGTGCCTTTACAGTAGAGCCGCTGGAGATGTCGCGAATTTTGGAGCAAGCTGTACAACAGATTATCAAAGAATCGCCCATCTTATTCGAGCAATTTTATGAAGAATTCTCGCAAGACAAAGATTTTCAGGAGCAATTAAGCAGCGAACAAACTCTAAAGGTTCATTCATTGCTCTACCAGCATCGAGCACAGACCAATCTCCAATTAGCGCGACAGGGCACAAATACGGAGCGTTTTCTGCGCGAGTTCTTTTATTATACTCTGAAAGACCCGCACATACTTGATCAACGTTCGCATCTGGATCAGCTTCTTCACAAACTTAACGAAGAAGATGTCCAGATCTTCTCAGCACAGCTATTTGCAACATTAGCCGAAGATGAAGAGTTCAAGACTGCACTCGGCCAGCATGCAGAGCTTTTCTCATCTCTAGTCCAACAACTTTTAGAAGGGGAGCACTAGCCATGCAAAGTCAAAAAGAGATCTTTCGACATTTCATTGGACGAGAAAAAGAACTGGCCATCTTCCGCGAATGGTTACGCAACAACTCTCCTGAAGCCCCTTGGATCTTATACTTCCACGACGCGCTAGAACAACCAGAGAAAAAAGGCGGAGTTGGCAAGACATCGTTGCTGCTACAATGCGAAAAGCTCGCCAGGGATATATATCCAGACATCGTAGTTGTACGAATCGACTTCTTCAACATAGCTGACCGGGATGGTCTCACTATTAGTGATCGCGTAGCCAGTGCATTAGAAGCCGCTTACCCAACATGGCAAGCCAGAAGATACAGGCAGCAGCTACCAGCATACCTGAAAACTATCGAACAGGGAAAGGAAAATCGAGACGAAGTACGCAGCAGGTTGGCCGATGCACTGCTTGCTGATCTTAGCGGATTAAGTGAGCACTTACAGGAGGAGCGGAAGTACCTGCTGATGTTCTTTGACACATATGAACTGATCGAGCAGAATCCAGTAATTGCGGTTTTACGCTTTTCACAATCATTTCCAGATGACTATCGTTTTGAACAAATAGGGGCTGTTGTGGCAGGGAGAAATCAACTCGATTGGTTACAGCCGAACTGGCGTGATCGTGAGTCTGAGGTGCTCGAAGTTGCCCTTGCACCGTTTAATGAAGCAGAAATGCAGCAATATTTTGAGCAATTATCGACGGTCGATCAGGACGCCTTGAATGCATCTATGCAACTCTTATATGCGCGTACGGAGGGCAGACCAATCCTTGTTGGCCTGGTGAATGATGTACTGAACCGCCGTGTAATCTCAATAAAAGCGCTGGCATCCATTTCGCTCGTGCAGTTTGAGGCGAGCCTAGTAGCAAAGATCAACGATTTTGAGCGCCCATTCGATACAATACTGCTCTATATGGCACATACCTATCACCGTTTTAATTTTGAGCTACTCCACTGGCTCTTCGAGAGCACAGGCATGCAAGACATCCTTTTTGGAAACGATGATACCATATTGAAACAGCAGCTACTGGAATTGTCGTTTGTGCGGCGTGCAAGCACTGCCAGCGATGATTTTGTGCTCCATGATGAAATGCGCCCACTGATCAACAAATACTGCTGGGAGAAGCTTGATCCTGACAAACGCTCACGTAAAGAGATCAGCAAATATGTAATCTCATATTATGAGAAAAAGCTTACTTCTGGAGTTCTTTCAGAAGAATTACGGCAGGCCTATACAGTTGAGCTTCTTTATCACAAGTTATTCTTTGATATTGACAGTGGCTACGGGTTCTTTGAGCGCAACTTCTCCAAGGCTATCCTCTTATGGCTAAGCGCGTTCGCACGGTCTCTGCTACTAGAAACAAACAAGTTTCTATCTGCGCTATCGACTGAGCAGCAATATATGTTGAAACGCTACGAAGCGCAATTATTGCAAAAGGAGGAGAGGGGAGAAGAAGCCCTTGTGCTCTACGAGCAACTAGAGCGCGAGGCTGACCCCAAATGGATTGAGAAACAGTACACAGATATTGTGTATGAAAAAGGAACATGCTATTATCAATTGAGTCAATACTTAGAAGCTACTGCTGCCTTTAGCGAAGCGAGAGACTTGGCACGCATACAAAACAATGATTCTGATTATGCCTCTATGCTTAACTGGCTTGGCGCAACATACCAACGCCAGGGACAATTAGATACAGCTCTACAGTATTTTGATGAAAGTATTGCTGTGCACAAAAGGCTAGGCAACCGAAATGTCTATACTAGCATTCTCACCAGTTCTGGTAGTGTATACCGTTTGCAAGGTAAGATCGATGAAGCACTACGGCGTACAAAAGTTGCCTGGCGTATCCGTGTTGATCAGTTCAAGCAGGGCAAGATCAGCGAGATCTTTGTTGGTTGGAGCTTGAATGCCATTGGCAACATTTACACGGAGATCGACGATCTGGTGGAAGCGGAGAAATGTTTCCAGGAAGCTTTTGACATTTTTGCACGTCTAGGTAGTAAAAAGGGACAGGCAACTATGTATAATCGCTTTGGAGAATTGAGTGATGCACGAGGCAATCTGGACGAGAGTCTAGAATGGTACAGAAAGGCATACATAAGTGCTCTTGGTGGTATTGATATAGAATCGCAGATCAATAGTCTAAATAAGCAAGGTCACATATTCATGCGAAGGCAACAATTGCACGAAGCAGAAGAAGTATTAACGCGTGCAGTTAAATTGGCACAACAGGTTCACGACCCCTATCAGCAGGCGGAATCGTTGATCGATCTGGTCAAAATATATAAACAACAAGGAGAGCAGGAAAAAGCCGACCAGGCCCTACAAGAAGCCGAGGGCATTTGTTATCAATATAACTATAATTACCTGCTTGGTGTGGCTCGCAAAGGATTGGGAGACTTTTACATAGAAAAAGGAGCATACCAAGAAGCATTCCATTATTATGGCGAGGCGTGCCGTTTTATGGCCTTATATAATTCGATCAAGTATAATAAATTCTTGCGCAACCTGAACGATACGCTAATACAAATACCAAGCACGCAAATAGCAGAGATTACTCAGATGCTGATTAAATACTGGCAAGCGCAGGGGTTGGAGCAAAATTTTCCAGAATTTATTGTTTTGTGTGAAGAAGTGCAGAGCATGATGGGAATCTAAAAATTGTTATGCCAGATACATCGCAAAAAGGGTATAATTTTGCGCTGCTGAGATATCCTAATCTCTTAGAAGCCTTGTACACATAGCGTTGCGCACAACAAAATTTTAAGGGTATCAAGAATGAAACTTTGGCTTGACATGGCACCACGAAATCCAGGCAGCATTGATCAGGGACACGATTGTAAAGATTGTCCAGATGATGCATTCGCTACGGAACTATATACTAACCTTTCTCGATGTACAGATCACTCGCAGTTTGAGTATTTGCAGAAATATTTATCCATGTGTACATTGCAGCATGCACAACCGTTATTTATCCAAACATTTGCCAAAGAATATACACTGGTATGCTGCACGATTGGCTCAGGATTGATCATGCTATTGGATGCCGAAGCCTTCGCCCTGTTACAATGCTTCCAATACCCTACAACCCTGAGTGAAGTTATACAGCGCCTTGACTACCTTTCTGCATCACAGATCGAAGCAGCTACAATTCACCTCTATCACTATGGAATACTAAGTAATATACATGCACCTATCCAAGTACAAACTCCTGGTGCATCTGATATGCTTGCTGCCTGGTTACATGTGACCAATGCTTGTAATTTACGATGTGACTACTGCTACGTCGCGAAATCTGGCGAGCACATGCAGGAGGACACTGCTAGGCAAGCAGTTGACGCTATCTTTCGCTCCGCTGTCAAGCATCGATTTAAACGCGTGCGTCTGCACTATGCAGGTGGTGAAGCAAGTTTGCAAGCTAATCATGTGTTTGAGATACATGATTATGCACTGTCCCAAGCACAACGGCATAGATTGAATTTAACAGCACGTATGCTGAGTAATGGCGTTTATATTGCCTCGCACGTGATTGAGCAATTGCGGAACCGCAAAATTGATGTAATGATATCGTTGGACGGTATAGGAGAATACCATGACCGTCAGCGTCCCCTAGCAGGCGGTCGCGGCTCATTTACACGCGTTGATCGGACAATCTCGCGGCTACTTGAGCATGGTGTATTCCCATCTATCTCAGTGACTGTGTCATCGCGCAATCTGGTTGGTATTCCAATGCTCGTGCGTTACCTTATTGAACGCAACCTGCCCTTTTCGCTCAACTATTACCGTGAAAATAATCTCTCAGTCCATCATGCAGACCTACATCTGGACGAAGAACGCATGATTGTGGGTATGCGTGAAGCGTTTGCTGTGATCGCAGAGCACCTCCCCAGATATAGTCTGCTCAATTCACTGATCGATAAAGCAAATTTGCAGAGCAAGCATAATCATACCTGTGGCGTTGGTCATAATTATATGGCTATTAGCCAGCGCGGCGAAGTTGCAAAATGTCATATGGAGATGAAGCGTACGGTCACGACGGTAGCAGAGGATGATCCGTTACAATTCATTCGTGATGATCGTGAAGGAGTACAAGGTCTTAGTGTTGACGAGAAAGAAGGATGCCGCGACTGCATATGGCGCTACTGGTGTACTGGTGGTTGCCCTGCATTGACCTATAGGATGACTGGCCGCTATGATATTCAATCTCCTAATTGCCATATTTATCAAGCGCTCTTTCCCGACGTATTACAACTCGAAGCCTTACGTCTATTGACATATACGACACCAATTATTTTATAATGTAGAGAATATATTTAAAGTCGTCCGGCTACTGGTAGCGATGAGTTTCTTTTTGTGGTATGAATGTGCATTCTACTACGGAACTAAAAACACCAATGGGTATAGCTGGTGCAAAACGCAAAATAATCTATATTTGGTATTAGTTACGTAAAGTGGAATGGCATGTTAAAGGGAAAAGGTAAGAGCCAGGAAAATTTTTTTTCCTTGTGTTGTTTCTGTTCTTCCATAGAAGAAGGACTGCAGCCATGCAGACTTGTTAAAACTTTTTCACAATGTCAGTAGAGTATCATGCCAATGAAAGAAGCACGTCTAGAGATTGAGCACTTAGCCAAAGCACTCGAAAGCCGCAAGCATGAAAAACTGAAAACGGTCCTGATTCTGGGTACAAAAGCAGGGGCTCTCTTTCGTAATCCGAAATTTTTCGAAGATATGTCTCTCTTGAGCCCGAAAAGTCTGGTAGCACTTTCCATGACTGAACAGTTTAGGGAAGCGTTCTCTATACTGAAAGCAGAGAGAAACAAGAGCTCTCTTGAGGACATCAAAATTCTGCTCACTAGCGCAATAGGGAATTCGATGTATGCAACAGAAGATACTTGTCTGGCCGAACTGGTGAAGCAAAATATTTTCAATACCATATTCTCGCTGAATATGGACGATCTGCTCTACAATGCTTTCATTGGACATGGGATGAAGTATCAGCATCATTTTGAGGATTTTGCGCTTGGAAGTTGGCAGCCAGACTATACGATCCAGGAGATCCAGAGCAATAAACGGCCCAATGTCTGCCAACTTATACGCCTTTACAACGATGAACCGGCCTTTATCTACAGCCTGAACAACAACAAAGTCTATGAAGAGAACAGTCGTATCATTAGACTGTTGCTAGAAAAATGGCAGGTAAGAGAACTGCTTATTGTCGACTGGGAAGTGGCTTGGGATAATATCCTGCCCTCAGCGCTGCCCGCTTCGCTGCAAACGATCTGGTTTGTCAATGAAGATGAAGCTGCCAAAGACGCTTTTCTCGCTCAGTATCAGTCATGTGAGCACTTCTACTACATTCAAACCACCTACAAAAGCTTTTGTAATGGTCTACGTACTCTGATCGCGCCTGACTTTAATTCCTTACATGATTTCAGTCGAACCGCCCTTCATGATATCAATGCACTGCGCAGCGAAGTTCGCAAATTACAAGCATCAATTGAACAAAGCAAAAAAAGTTTAGAGATGCAGTCAGCACCACAGAAGTCATCAATCCACACATTGAAAAATTCTGACATAGCCCCAAAAAACAAAATGAAAACGGATGTTTTACTGGCAACAACAACACCAATCGAAACAAAGGCCGTTCTAGAACTTTTTCCAGGGTACAAGGAGATCACAATACGTGAAAAAATCTATTTCGATTTGGGGTTGACCAATAATCTGCAGGTAGTATTGACCCAGCAAATGCATATGGGTTCAAATGGTACTGCGGGCTCACATATTAGTATTAAAGAAGCCATTGAAGCACTCTCCCCTCTCTACGTGATTATGATCGGCATCGCCTTTGGCATAGACGCAAATAAACATGATATTGGAGATATACTGGTCTCTCAGTACATTCAGAACTACGATCCCCAGCGCGTGAGTTCTGGCCCTGATAATAAACCTAAGTTTGAAAATCGTGGCGAACGAGTTACGGCATCAACACTGCTCCTTAGTCGCTTTATGGCTGCCCAATATTCGCCACCTGATACCTGGCCAGGTAAACCACCAAAGATTGACTTTGGTCTCATCCTCTCCGGCTCCAAGCTAGTAGATCACGAAGATTATCGCGATGCGTTACGCAGCCTAGCGTCAGATGCCATTGGAGGTGAGATGGAGGGTATTGGCTTGTATCATGCAGCTTCTGATAAAAAAGTGCATTGGATTGTTGTCAAGGCGATTTGCGATTGGGCCGATGGCAATAAACATGTGCAGAAAAATGATCGGCAACAATTAGCAGCTAAAAATGCTGCGATTTTTACACTCCATGTACTAAGGCGGAGTAACCTCAAGCATCATCGTCGCCCAAAGCAAAAAACTACAGATAAGTAAAAGACAGACAAGGTATCTATGCTGACGGCATTATGTAAATAGAGAAACATATGTCTGCTATTCTTTTTGCTCCGTTTTCGATGGTATCCAGAGCTTTGAGCGCCATCTTTTGCGCTTCGGTGATGCCTTGCAGGCCGGTAATATTCATATGTTCGGTCTATCACTCTTTAGTGTTTGTAGGCACATGGCTGTTTGTGCATTTCATATTTTAATAGTGTCGTCGTGGCTACCACTGATGAGTGTGTTTCCATCAGGGCCAAAGGTAACTGATCGTATTCTATCAGAATGATCGTGCAACATGTGAATACATTTCTGAGGGTCTACTTGCCAGAGACGTACTGTCTGATTCTCACTGCCGCTTGCCAGTATGCGATCTTCGGGGCTGAAAACCGCACTATAGATCCTGGATAGAGCAACTTAGACAGGAAACTCGAAAATCAGAATCAGGTGTCAGAGTTTGAGACGTCTGTGGGAGAGCGAATTTCTGTAACTTAAGTGAGCTAGGAACAAGCCATTTCTATTGAGGACGAGGAGGTGTTGGGAAGCCTCCTACCTTGCCTTTACCGGAAGCTTTGGGCAGCAACCGGGGCAGCAACGCTCATAGACATCAGCAGATTTTCTTGCTCTTCCATAGGCATTGCTCTGGCATTTTACGCTCGAAATGGACACTGATAGGCTGGAATAGATGAGAGAAAACGTTTTACAGGAACGTTCGCGTCCAGGCCCGCAAGGGGATCAGGCGAAATATGTTTGTCTTTCTCTCTCATCAATTGGTAGAGATTTTCTGGCTGGTGAAGTTCTGGTAGAGGAAATGAAAGCATCTTTCTAGAACTATCTTGAGAAAAAATTATAGGGATAGAAAAGGATTGTTATATGCAACATCAGGACTCCCATATCTTTCTTGCTGAGCCAGCACCAATACCAGAACTCAATGACTGGATTACAGCTTATCAGAATAGTCAACAACGTTTCACATTCACTGAAGCAGATGTTTTGCAAACTTATTGGGAGCAGGGAGAAGATATGTTGTTGCGTGAGGATAACAGATTTAAGGAAGCCGCTTTGCTGGATGTTTCTTTTCCTGGACAATGGCTGCTCAGCATCCATACAATGGCGAACCAACGCATCTATGATAGTTTGCTTCATGATGAGTGGGATGGAGAAGACCTTCTACGTTATCTACAGCAACTGGACCAGAAAAGTGCTAAAGAAATATTTCATGTTTTCTGCCGAGCTGATAAGCGCCTTTCTCTGTCGCAAAACAAGGAAGGCTGCTATTGCATTAGCTTGAGCCAGCAGATTGCAAAGGTTCGCCTGGGTGTTGAACAAAAGCAAGCTCTTGAGAGTTTAGCGGATCAGTTGCTTGCTGCCTTTCCTAGAGAAAGGCGATCTCCCTGGACTATCTTCCAATTTTTGGAGCAGATAGAGCATTTGACATCTGACTTCTCTTCATTGAAAGCTTTGCTTCCCGCTGAACTGACTCAATGGTTAAGCCAGAGGGATGAGTGGGTGAAAGTCGGTAGGGATCTTTGGTTTCCCAAACAACTTCTCCCTCTCCCTATCCAAAATCGTCGCTATGCAGTGCTTTCTGTCAATGGAAGAAAAAGTGCTCAAGTATCCCCTTTTCTAGTCCCGATAGAAGCGAATGAACTGAGTGCAAGTGAAACAATACATCAGGAAATTTTCGATGAAAAACTATCGTTGCTTTCTCAGCAGATACCAAAGAGAAATAGATGGAAAGTAATATTGCTCACTGTCCATTTAAACGAAGGGTATATTCCTGTTCCACCTCAAATGCGTGCATTTTATCCACATGAACAAAAGAGTGATAATATTGCCATGTTTCCTAGTATCTGGTTTGCTGATGCGAGTGAGATGACTATTTGGCTTGACATGACACATCATCGTATTTATGGCCCAGATATTACAGACCAGTTAGCTTTTTTAGAGGCCGGAACCATTTTAGAGATTTACTGGAGTAACGCAGGATTTACATTTAGCTTGGCGGGACAAAATGCAGAAATCTTTGAAGAGGAAGCACGCCTCGTTGATCTTACAGCGTTAGCTCAAGTGCGCTCTACGCTTCTCGAAAGTTATCGCAGCAGTTTGCGATTTCTTCTTGCTTCAGCTCTGCAAGGAAAAGCTTTTCTTGAACTTTATCGTGAGCTGTGTCAACGACAACAACATCAGCCCAATAGATCCACGATACGAACTATCCTTTCTTCATCGCCTGAATTTCTCTTTGATAAAGCTGAGAATAAATGGAAGCTACTGTCTAACGTTTCTGAAGAGACTGGAGCTAGTGCGTTACGGAAGATCGTTGCAGCCGCTCAGCAAGTTGGCGGCAGAGATAATGAGCATTCTCTAGACACATTTTCACTTACCAGCATGATAGCAAGAAACCATCAACAACTCGTTGATCTACGCAGATTTTACAAGCGCAAAGATTACAACAATGATAAAAGAGCGTTGGAATAATCTGAGTATCTTTGCGGCTTGCCCAGATCAATGCTGCGTGGATGCTCATCAAGTCGTGGTAAGCCAGCCTCCCCTATCACAGTCCGGTTTTTGATGGTTGTGCGGTGGTAGAAATAAGCTGTTCACTTCCTGGTGCTAACGTAGAATTCAATAACATACATATAGGGGATTTGGTAAAAGAGGGACTGAGGCTGGTTTGTTTTCGTAATGCTAGAAAACTTAGAACTCTTCCAGAGATAGGCTTACTGTATCGCATGTCATTTCTCTAAGGGGCTTCGTTAGCCCACTTAAGCGCTAGGCTAATTAACGTGAGTTCGATACCGTTGGTGAACTCTCCATCAAGCGGCTAAAGCAGCAAAGCGTGAGGTACGAGTTTTCGCCCAGGGAGTCCCAGTTCGCCACTGCACAAAGCGCAGAAGATTGGTTGCTACCGCTGAAAGAATGTGCTGGAGATGTGTTTTTTCGAGACCAATATACCTTGACCTCCGCAAGCCAGTGTTTCGAGTCGTTTGCGAGAAGGTTCCTTCAATCCCTGCTCGCCCATGATACACCGTCTTAAACTCCTCCGTTTGTTGACGCACACGGGCTGCCTGCAAGAGTTCATGGCGCGCTTTCGGAAACCGCAGTGTCATACTTCGTCCCGTTTTTTGTGCATCGGTGCATGTTTCCCGAACAGGACACACTTGACAGATCTGTTTGGGAAAGAAGATTTGGACAATCGACTCTCCTTTGGCGTCTCGGTTGAGATACCAAGCGCTACTCCGCTGCCCCTGTGGACAGGTGACCCGCTGATGCTGCCAGTCAATCTGGAATTGCTCCACATCCAAGGCTCCAGGGGTGCGGGCTTGCCAACTAGGATCGGTATGGACTGGTCCTATCAAATCAATGTCGTGGGTTTCTCGGCTGTGCAAGATCCGCTTGGCGCTGATATAGCCAGCATCAACGAGCTGTTGCGCGGGCAGGAGTTCTTTGACTGCTAAATCTGCTTGGATAGGAACTAATGCATGATGATCTTGTTCAATTGCTGGGACCGTTTCGACCTGCGTGATGAGATGGGGAAGATCATCGTTACAGCATTCAGAGAGATGCACTTTGTATCCTATCCACTCGAATGATCGTTTTTTACCATAGCGAACCTCTGGATCATAGGGAGAACGAATCCACTCTCCAACAGGAAGCATCTCCTTTGGCGTCAGACGAGAGACTTGTCCTTGCTCGCGGCGATATTGTTGCTTCCAGACCTCTGACAAGGTTTGGATCGCTGGAAGCTTCTCAAGCCATTCCATGTCTTTCGTTTGGTGGATACAGGCGAGGAGAAAGAAGCCATCTTCACCAATCGTGGTACTGAGGGCATCACGCTCGCCTTTGTCTTTGGGGAGACGGTAATCTTCCATACGTTGTCCATACCGATCAAACCATTCCGGCTTGACCTGCTGCTTCAGCCAGTCTGGAACGACGATTGCCAACACATTGAGAGCGTAGCGCAATGTTTCTCCGACCAGTTCGAGAGAATTGAGGACTTTGACTGCTCCTAGCACATGCGTGGAATCGGTTCGTTGCTGTCCACGAGCACGAAGATAGCCTTGTTGCTGACAGAGGTCAAGGAAGGCATCCAGCAATGTGCTTTCTAGACTCCCTTGTAGCAGACGGCCTCGAAATTCTGAGAGGACTGAATAATGAAATCCGTTATCACCGAGGGGAAGCGAGAGAGCGTATTTCCAGTCGATCCGCGCCCGAACCGCTTCGGCAGCCTGTCGATCACTCAGATTCTCTGCAAACTGCATCACGCTCACCAGGGCAAGCTTCCAGGGAGCAATCGCAGGCTGGCCGACTTCTGCATAGACACTGGCAAAGAGGGCATAGTCGTAAATACTTCCCAGTTCATCACGGATCTGCATGTAGACATTTCCATTCGGAAATGCTGCTTTTGCGACTAAGATGGTTTCTGGAGGAATTGGGGGGATATTGCTGCTTTGGAGACTCATCGCTGTTCTTTCCTTCTCACTTCTCTCTATCGAGAACCACAAACTATCTTTTTGTCTCCCTCATGAAGTGTCCTTTTCCCTCTCTCCTCTGATTGTATCTCTTCTTTTTTTGGTTCGCCAACGGTATCCAGTTCTGGATAAGCAGATCCCGCTCCGATGAGCTAAACTAGGAGCTAGATGAAGAGCTTCTATTCCAGCATCGGAGGGATCTAGCCATGAGTGTACTCGAATTGTTTTGTGCTGTCGATGATTTTTGGCTGGCATTTGCTCCCCACTGGAAAGCCTCGCAGCTCGCCACTGGGAAGCAACGTCTGAGACCAGGGCAGTTATGCCCAAGCGAGATTATAACGATCTTGATCCATTTCCACCAATCGCACTATCGCACCTTTAAAGCCTATTACACCGAACATGTCCAGGTTCATTTGAGGAGCGAATTTCCTCGACTGGTCAGTTACCAGCGGTTTGTGGCGCTCATTGCTTCTGTGCAAGTTCCGATGCTGGCGTACTTACAGAGCCAGTACGGGTCTTGCACCGGGATCAGTTTCATTGACTCGACCTCATTGGAGGTGTGTGATCCCAAACGCATCAGCTCTCATCGTGTCTTTGCCACTGATGCCAAGCGAGGGAAGACCAGCATGGGCTGGTTCTTCGGCTTCAAATTGCACTTGGCTGTCAATGAGCAAGACGATTTGCTGGCTTGCTGTTTGACTCCCGGCAATGTTGATGATCGAAGCCCTGTCCCAATACTCGTCAAGGAACTGCGGGGCAAGCTGTTTGGAGATCGAGGATACCTCTCAGCTCCCTTGACGCAACTCCTCTTTGAACAAGGGCTTCACCTCATCACCCGCTTGCGCAAAAACATGAAGAATCATCTCATGCACCTTTCAGACAAGCTCCTCTTGCGCAAACGAGTCATCATCGAGTCAATCATCGACCAACTCAAAAACATTTCCCAAATTGAGCATTCTCGACATCGTAGCCCGATCAATTTTGTCGTTCATTTGGTGGCTGGGCTGATTGCCTACAGCCATCAAGACAAGAAACCAGGGTTGCATCTCGATCAACTCGCTCTATTGGCTGCTTGATCCATTTAGTTTATCCAAAACTGACGTTTCTTAGTTTTTGGGGATCGGACCAAATTGTCTGTTTACGATTATAATCACTTCTGAGTTGCCACAGCATTTATTTCACATAAAAATTATTTTGTATATAAATATTTCTAAATATATAGACGAAAACAAACATTTCTTGTAACTGCATATCCTTTGAGAAATAGCTAACAGAGGATAGACCTGCTCAGAATAGAAGAGAATTATTTCCTGCCCGTTTCTGCCCCTTACCTTCCGACATGACGCCGAACTTAGGAACCGAGCGTCGCAGGCACTAATAAGATCATTAGAAGCTTACAAGAACTCTTTGTCATGCAATAGCAAAGCTCCATTTCTACAAATATATTGCGTAGAAGTACGGTGATACTATAAAATGACGGCAGTAGTGGATGTGTCTATAAAACAAAGGCGTGATAATATGATGGATGAAAGAAACACCGGCCAGGAACCTTCCAGATTTGTACGCGATAAGGCTTTTATCAGCTATAGTCGCTCTGACGCCAAATATCTGAGCGAACTCCACGCCCATTTGAAGTTTCATACTCGCAATGGCATGATCAACTTTTGGGATGACACTATGATTAAGCCAGGGGAGAGGTGGTCCGAGAAAATAACGCACGGGCTACAATCCGCGAAAGTGGCCGTGTTTCTGGTGAGTGCAGAATTTCTTGCTTCGGATTTTATTGCCACCAGAGAGTTACCCCCTTTGCTGACTGCCGCCGCTCAAGAAGGTGTGGTCATCTTATCCGTTATTCTCTCACCCAGTGCTTTCAAATATAGTCCACTTGCTCAATTTCAGACGGTGAATGTTCCCTCCAATCCTCTGAGTGCCATGACAAAAGGACAACGCCAGGCTGTCTGGGTCAGCGTCGCTGAAAGTATTAAGGAAGCCTTAAAGTTACCATGATGGCACCCTTTTCTATTAAACTGTTAGGTGTGCTTTGTCAAATAATGATTCTCGCTTCGCCATATAGACTTGCTTCTTTTTGAGAAGATGGCAGAGGTTAAAAAGTGAATCTCGCCAATACTCTTTGCTGAAAGTGCTGATTGTCGTTAACATACAACCAAAGATTTTTCGTTTTTTCATAAAGTGGCAAGCTGTGTTTGCCTGTAAAATTGGTTCTTGCTGTTGCCTTTATCTGACAAATCGGCAAATTTTTGGCTCCCCCGCAGTCTTCCCAAAATCATTGAGGCTGCCGAGAGCCAGTTTTTGTGGCCAATCATTATTTTTTGTGCTGAAATAAGGTATGTTTTCCATAAATCCGCTTTTCTCACATATCCAATGATGAGATCTTGCGCAAAAGATCCTCACTTCACCATCATGGATGAGGTTCTGACTTTCATAGACACTGCCTTGAGTCTACATTGCCTTTCAGAAAAAGGAACGAAGCTATGGGTGTGGCACGCGAGAACAATAGGGTGATTGAAATCTTCTATTCGTATTCTCACAAAGACGAAAAACTGCGAGATAGATTAGAAACTCATCTCGCCTCTTTGAAGAATTCAGGTATGATTACTGGATGGCATGATCGCAAGATTGAAGCAGGGCAAGAATGGGATGGCATAATCGACGAACACCTAGAGACGGTCTGTGTTATCCTCCTACTAGTCAGTGCAGATTTCTTAGCATTGCGCTACTGTTACGACGTCGAAGTGATGCGGGCAATCGAGCGACATGATGCCGGAACTGCTCGCGTGATTCCTATCATATTGAAACCATGTGATTGGCAAGGAGCGCCGTTTAGCCAACTTCAGGCGTTGCCTAAGGATGGAAAACCTGTAACTACTTGGACAAACCGTGACCTAGCATTCACTAATATAGCATTAGGTATCAAGGCTGCCGTTGCTCATATACAGCGCGCTAGCTTAGAGGAGGCTGTGAGGCGAACTCCATTAAGCCCGCAGTCTCAACCGATGAGACCACTTAAACAGGTGCCTTTAACTGTGGCGATTACTGGTTCAACGTGGTTGCCGTCGCGTCGCACGGCGTGTGAAAGATGTTATCTCGCCTTACCTTGATTCTCATACGCTCTGGTACTGCGGAAGCGCTGGGGATGCAGATGAAACTGGTGTGGAATTTCTTCTAGCTGAACACCAGCAAGTTATTGTCGTGGGATACAATGCATATGATTTATCTGAAGATATGCGTATTCTCCTCGAGAAGTATCAAGCACTATTTGTTGACGCGCAGCAAGAGGTGCTCCCTAGCATAGCAGACGCGCCTAGCAAGCGTGATATCCTTTTTTATACGAAAGCGGACTTGATAATCTTAATTTGGGATGGGCAGAGCGAAGGGACGCATAACTTATTACGGTGGCTCCGTCAGCAACACAAGGATCATCTTGTCGTATTTGCTTAAGATGTTCTGTCATCCCCTAACTTGTCAAGACGTAGAGCTGAGCTTCTCTCGTTATTCTAATATCTAAAAAGCAGTGCTATATGGGCTGCTCGCATTTAAAGAGATACAGTTTTTTTCCTACACACCACCAGGATGATGCAAGATATCTTACGCTGGATTAGGCAAGAGGCAGGATGGACGCTCTACAAAAGAGCCAAGTAGAACGAACGTAATAACCTAGGACGAAATTGGTGCAGTTTCAAGCAAAAAGAGCAGTGTGAATATGGGCAAACATTGGAGGGATCGTTGTTAGATCCCAGTAACCTTACCGGATTTCTTTTTTTATGGCAAAGTGGCAAGGTTAGTTGGCAAAGTCCATCAGAGCCTGCAGTTGCTTTTTTAGTTGGAACGCATCCGGTCTCCGTTCAGGCTGCTGCTGAAGAAGCATACAGAGCAGAGTATAACACTGATCTGGAATAGCATTTCGTTCAGGGATGGGAAGATATCCATTATACTTCTTAGGACTATTTCCCCAAAAAAAAGGCAATTCATGTGTGAAGGCTTCATAGAGGACAACACCAAGAGCGAAGATATCTGCTGGTGGTCCTACGGTTGCCGGGCTGGTAAATTGCTCCGGCGCACTGTACGATGGATTTCCGACATAAGCAAAGCTCCCGTCTTCCTGACGCGTAATGGTTTCCATATGAAGCGAACGTGCAATATCAAAGTCAACTAATATAGGTATCCGCTCGTTCTGCTCGGTGAGAATAATATTATTTGGCTTGATATCACGATGAACAATGCCTTTCTCATGGATATGCTGCAAAGCATCCGACAGAATAATGCCAATCTTGATAATATCGGCTACCGGCATTTCTTCCTCATCTAAGAAGATGTCTTGTAATGATTGCCCCTCAACCCATTGCATTACCATAGCAGGTGCGGACGGGATAACGTGATAGACTTCGGCAATATTCTGATGTCTCATCTTCACCAGAATACGAGCCTCGCGCAAGAGAAATCTCCTGAGCTGGTTGGCCCGCTCAACTGTATAGTTCTGAGACAGATAAAAGAATTTAATTGCCACATCTCTCTGGAGCGCCTCATCCCACGCCTTCACTACCTGACTATGTGCGGTTTTTCCCGCAATTTTAACAATTTGATACTGATTCCAGAGTTTTTGACCCACTTGCAGAACCAGTGGGGCCTCTTCAAAACCTGGGCTACCTGATGGCAGAGCATTTTCCACTTCTTTATGATGGGCTGCGATGTTTTCTTTGACCATCGCTGGTGGCGCGGCAACTACTGGAGGTATATGTTGCTGATTCCCTGACTCATGCGTGTTAGAACCTAATATAACCTGCTTCACGATTCTCGCCACAATCCTACAGGTTTCATCCTTCTCGTACCTGCTCATTCTTGTAAATGGACGTGAGGGATCGTTAGCTGGACTGAATTGTGATAAACTACTCTCCTCAAACCCGGAAGGACTGAGTAATACCGGTATAATCGTTGCGTCCTCGGTCTGGGCAGCGGCTAATAATGGTGCGAGCTGGTTTTCGGCAATAAACCTGGAGGCCATGAAATCTGCACTCACAAGTAAGATTGCTACCTTAGCGCTTGCAATGGCATTTTCTATCTCTTTGCGCCATAATGAACCCGGCATAAGTTTTGATGCGTCCTGAACCTCTAATAAACCGCGAGTTGCGAAGTAAGCCAGTTGTGTATTGAGTCGATTCAACTCTCTCTTGTCTTTAGGGTGATGACAAATGAAGACCTTGGTACGCGGCACTTTCGTCGGCGCAGGTGGCGGCGCGATTCGAGATGGAAACGGTTCAATTGACGGAATTTTGGCAGGCTGAAATGTTTCCAGGAAAGGCAATAAGACTTTACAACTAGTCCCAAGAGGATCTGGTGGCCAACCTTCCGTTACTCCAGTGATTGGCTGATTCAGATTCAGAACAAAATGAAATTCGTTAGCCATCCATGCACTATTGTGGGCTAACCACTGGTATACAGGCTCCAGAAAAAGATCTCTCATGGTATTGAGAAAGCGTCCGTCATCCGGGTGAATCCAGAGGTTTAGTGTGATAGTGTTGTTCTTCAGAATGCATCTAGCATAAGGTTGGAGGGCGAAACGGGCATCGGTAATATTCCGAGGATCAAGAGGGAGCATCTCAGATATATGAGTGTTATTGGCACGATCAATCATCAGCCAATCCGCCAATTGTAACAGTGCCGCCAAATAGTCCAGGCGAGCCAGGGGCAGATATCTGGCGAAAGCCTGGTGATCCTTCAGATGAGTAAGATCGGCCTGTCCAACCAGCATACAGAGTAGTGCTAACATTTCCGCCGTATTGGCATCGATAGCCCGCAAACCGAAGGTATTCCTATTCCTGTTAGCCACACTCTCCCTGATCCTCTGAGCGCTTCTAGTATAACGCTCATGATATGGCCAGTGAGGATGACCACTCTCTTGCCAGCCCAATTCATAAAAATTGGTAGCAGTATAGAGAAGAAATTCTTCTAAAGGAGTTAATGCTGCCATGCTATCTGGCTGTTTTAGTAGTTCGTCAAGGATGCGACGCAGACCCAGCCACACCTGCGGAGTTTGCAGGCGCGGCTGATCGCGAAAACGTTCGGGGCTTTGCCAGTAAGCATCCATAGTGAGCCTGATCTGATTAGCGGCGTGGCTCCAGAAAGAGCTATCATATTGCAGAGACATAATCTCTTCACACTCCTGATGATAACACCCGTAAGTAGTTTTGTGGGGCACGCCCCTGTATACGATCAGTTCGTCTATCGAGCACACGACGACGAACGGCCTGATTGATCCAATACTCGTACTCACCCTGCGTCAGACCAAAACAGCTATCGGTCTCCATCTCTTTCAAAACTTCTGGACGTGCAACCCAACCATCGGTAGAGCGGCGAACGCTCAGTCTCGCAACCAGTCCTCTGAGGTCCTGGCAAACCTTCGGTTCACGCTGATCTAGCTGGTAGACAAAGTTATGCCGCTTCAAAAAGAGGACATCACACCCCCCCTCAGGGGTACTTTGCTTGCTGAACTCCACCAGTTTAATGCTTTTCGCATACTCTATAGCCCAACTTGCTAGATCTTTATTACCATGTGTAGAAATGCTAGCCATGCGCTCAACTGCATCCTTTAGGTTTTTTTTCCTATCAGGGTGTGTCGCTCCCATGATGCGAAGGGTCAAGACCACGCCGCAAAGATGCATGCGTCCTAGCAAACGCTGTACGGCGCGAGATTCGTTATTGAAGTGTAAACAATCATGCTCGTGATTATGCTGATCCGCGGTGATGCTCAACAATCCGTCGCGCTGGAACATACCTAGCCACTCATCTAGCTCGGCCTGTGTCAAGGTAAATCGGCCATTGGCCGCAACGTAGGACCAGAAGGCATCGCGGGCCACTCCTTGTGTACCATTTTTACGATATAGCGTATCGAGCACAATATTGCGGTTAAGCATTACAGCACTAACATCTTTATGATTACTTGTCAACCAGACCTCGACGCGATTATTCCCACTGTGGTGTTGCCCTTCTCGTGGCTCCTGACGCTGCACCCATTGGCGTTCCAGAGCCAGCCGATAAACGGCATCCGCGAAGCGTTCTCCCACATATGGGGTGAGTCTGCGAGCCACACTATGCTCATGCATCACAGGATAACCTTCACGCACGAGAAAATGATCAATGCCCAGCGCCAATTGGGGAAGATAGCGCGGCGCATTAAGCTTTACAACCCTGATATCTGAAGTGTTCAGATACCACACAGGATGATCTGCCGATGTCGTCGTGCATTGTAGGAGACCTTCGTCGTTCAAAATGCTCAAAAATTGCAGGAGGTATTCCTGACGTTCCTGCTCCCCACCGATGCTACGAAACAGTATCAGGCGCGTCAGCGTCTCCAGCAGGGTATCTTGTGGGACGCCTTGGCTACCTTGTGAGCGTGAGAGATCCTGACCACTTTGTGTCATAGACTGTAATGCTTCAAGGATCGCTTTACATTTCTCCTGTACCTCAATTACCGCAGGATGTTCCCCATTCAGCTTTATCGTAAAGTTTTCGTTGACCTGGATCGGCAACAAGATTTCCTGCTGAATCAGCCAGAGATACCACCAATCTGCCTTTTGTCCAACGACATCAATTTCTTTCAGGATCGCATAGACTTTATCAAAAGGTAGCGACTCTATGCCGGAGCCCATATTACGATCTATTCTGAGAATGCAGGCTGCTTGCAGTAATGCACGTTGTTCAGGGTCAAGTGGCGTAGCAGACCGAGGCTCAAGGCCTAGTTGAGAGGTAAGCGATTTCACGCTGCGATGGATGATCGCTTGATAAATGTCATCTGGTGCATCGCTGATCCAGGCACTCACCTCGTGCTTTCTATCCAGAAATGGTCTGATGGTAGGGGCCATATCCTGTCGTGGGGCTACCAGCAAGAAATGTTGTGGAGGATTGTTCGCCTGTACTTGTTCCTTCAATGCCTGTACCAGGGTTTCCGCAGTTCTGGCCTGTGTGGAAACAGTCAGCAAGTCATACACACTGTCATTTAACATACGGACGATTGGTCTCATATCAGGGCGTTCCCAATGCCCCACGGCCAGACCATTAATGGAGCCGGAAAACTGTTTCCTGGCTTCAATTAATAATTTAGTAAAGAGTGTTTTGATCTGAGCAAGAGAGAGAAAGTGACCTGCCAGCCCAAGGTCTAGGATGAAATTTTCATAGTCCAGAACCAGAAGATGGCGTTCTTCTGTCTCCTTCCCCAGAATTGGTGGCACCGACGTATCTATGGTAGGAGGCTTTGGCTTTATCTTTTCTCGTAGATATGAAACCATTTCAGAACTCATGGGCTGCTTAAATTCGTCTTGTTGATCAAATCTGATAGAAGGGCTCTCATCCAAAGAGAGCCGTAATCCATGTTTCCGCAGGTACAGCATAGCCGGATTACGACTTGTTTCAAAATCTCTCTCGAACAAGGCACGAATATGTCTGATCAGCTCTTTATGGGCCAGTGGTATGAAGTAGTCAAAGCGAATATATCCCTCCTTGTCGATGGGCAAGGTCTGGGTATAATGATAGGCCCACCAGCGCGTTTTTTCTACAATAGGAAGAGGGGCAGCCTGAAGCAGGTCCAGATTGACCCGTGAACCGTCTATGTAGAGTTGGTCGGCAAAACGCAGGAGCGCAACCATCAAGCGCGTACGAACATCTATTCCTCGAAGAGGTAAGGTTTCGGGGATCTCCTCTAAAGGTTCTTGAGAGCACCAACCACATACCTGCGCTATGAGGTGGGTATATTCATCAGCATTCGTGATACCGAGCCGGAGAGAGGCATCCCCATGAGCACTGGCTATGATCAGGCGGCGGCTTAGCTCGTGTTTATTTTTGCGGATCTCTTGCAACTGGTCCAGGGTCATCGGTACACCTGGCTGATATTTGAAATCTAGCGTCGGCTCCAGGTGCTTGCTCTGCATTCCTATCTCATAGAGCCATGCAGCCGCAGAGACAATAAAAACCTCATCCGAGCTGAGTCGCTCCGTATTCGGCAATTCCTGAGCGAGTTGCGCCAGCTTTTGCTGATAAATACGTTCTGAGTGCGCAGAGCCATGATTCGTAAAATGCATATAGGGACTCTGCTCCCAGAAATGGGGAATCTCCTGAATAATCCAGGCGAGTCTGTTGCGCAAAGGGGCACCCAGATCGCGAATTAGAGCATCGTCCACTCCATGCTCAAAAGTTGATTTTTCTTGCATAATCATTCCTTACGCACTTCTAGCTCAGTTGTTGAGCGCTTGTTTGACAACGGCGTCGAGCCGTTTCATGCTTAACATCGCAATTGATCCTGTATGATTTCTGGCAAGGATGCCTTCATCTATGAAAAGCCAGATCCAGAAAAGGGTTTCATCTTCTCCGACCTGACACGCATCACTCAACGCTTGAGACAGCATACTTTCATTGACTTGCTCATTGCGCTGTGTAAAGATGGCTTCGGTACAGCGAATGAACATATCACGCTGATCCAATGTTGTGACAACAAAGGGATGAGATTCATTGAGCCGCACAGCTATAGGGGAAGAAATAGGCGCAGAAGGCGTTCCATCATTATGTGCGATCTCCTGTTCAAGAGCAGCTTTCAATGTTGCATGCGCCTCAATATATGTCATGTTCTTCATCAGGATATGCAGTAAACGCGCAGTGTTGATGGCATGATATCCTTTACGCGCCAGAAAATTGTTTATGATGATGACCGCGCGCTGTAGATTGCGCTTTTGTTGCTTATGGAGCGTCGCTACGACCTGGTGCTCCTGGTTGAAGGATAACGTGGTCACGGTATAACTTTTGTTGGGATGAGGGACCGGTCGTGTCAGCAAAATGCCCAGATCCACGAGTATCTCCAGCCAAGCATGGCGGTAATTCTGGCTGCCAACGAGTGCTCTGGCTGTCGAGAGTGCCTTTTCCAGGGCACTAAAGGCAACCCAATCCCGTTGCGTGAGCATCGCGCTCAACGTCATTAAGACGCGCACTTTAATAAAGAGTGTTTTCCTGACGACAGAATGATGGAGGTTGAGAAAACCTGAAGTGACTTGCAGATCCCCTCCCGTTTGCTTTAACAGGACGATTTGTTCTCGGATGGAGATAGCGATCCACAGATAAGCTTCCTGTTTGAAGAGCTTGCACTGGCTGAGCTGATTGTGGAGAGCAGAAAGGGAGAAAGTCGTCTCCTCTTCGTTTTGCAAATGATCAGCTACCAGAATGAGTTCATGTAATATGGCCTGACGAGGCCATATCCAGTTTACGGCAGCGTGAGGGTAGTGAATAGGTTCCCACACGGAACACAGGGCCTGCTCAGTGGGTGAAGGAGGCGTCAGCGTCCATAGAATGCAGCTTCGTTCTGCCTGGCGCACCTGACGGATCAGTTCCGCCCGATCGGACGTGCCACCAACCAGAATAAAGACATCGGTATGATCTGCCCGGTTCTTGGCTTCCGCACTCTGGGCCTCCAGACTTCTGATAATACTGATCTGGATCTCATACGTGATTTCCTGCTCTGTCCCGAAAACAGATCGACAGAGGTATCCAAGATGTGTGAGCCGATCACGACTGGCTTGTTGCAACCAGGTGCCAAGAACAATGGCATCCTGAATGGCATACTGCTGACTAGCCTTCTTCAGAAGGTCAGCCAGTACAACCTCTATATCCAGACTTTGAAAGTGGGAGAGATCCACCAGCAAGCCTTCGTAGTCCACATACATAACACATGTGCTAAGTGACACTGACAGAAACCGCCTTTCGATCTTTCTCTTTTGCCACTACATTTGACTTTTTGCTGCATTTATGGCATAATTTTCTACAGCAGGGAGATGAAAGCGACGGAGTCAGGAAAGTATATGAAGGTCCTATCAACCCGTAACGCGTAATACTCTATCTCTCCTTGTAGGTATGAGAACAGCAAGCCGATTATTCAGCTTGCTGTTTAGTGTTTTTCAACAGCCGTAACTCCACAAGCACTTCTTCTACATGCTGTGGCCGATTCATTGGCACCTCGGCCACCATACGCTTCATCAGTGACCGCGCTGCTTCAGGTAAGCGCCGTATACTATTGATCTGTTTATCTGCCTGCTTGCGATCGAATTTAGGATTGTGCGTTTTTACAGAAGCCAGTTGATACCACAGCACCCCTAATGCATAGATATCACTTGCAGGGCTGGCGCTAGACGGGAACTCCAGAACTTCAGGTGCGGTATATGGAGTTTCAATGAATGCTTCTGTTGCTTCCCGGCTAGATCCTATATCAGGATCACTATACGTCAGTGAATCCTGCGGGTTCATGCCGAATTTGGCAAAATCGAAGTCGGCCAGTTTTACAACCTGCTCGTTGGTCACAAAAATTGTTTCTGGGCAGATGTTGCGGTGGAAAATCGGTTTGGGCCTGCCCTCCGCTGTTTTATAACCGTGTGCTCGCTCCAGAGCCATACACAGTTGTTCCAGGTAGTTGAACTGCTCATCTAGCGAGAATGGCCTGGTTGCGTTGCTCATAATCTCATCCAGCCGTCTCCCCTTACCAGGGACCAGTTCTGTCACTTCGTAATACACATCAGGGCGCTCCTGATCGGGAAAGAAGGCTTTAGTACCCAGAATATTCGTATGCGAACCGAGAGCAGAGAGCGTTAAACCGCTGCGTCTAAATTGTTTCAGGGCACGAACCATATTCTCATCCAGCGTTAATTTGGGAAGCTGATAGCGCTTTAGACGAACGTGCTGATCCGGCATATCAACATTCTCGGCCTCGTACGCATCGAAGAGGTCGCCGAAAGAAAGTTCCTTCAGGATACGATAGTTATTACCGATCAGCTTTACCTCTCGTGTGGTATGCCTGACGAAGATGGCTTCCTTAACGCGGCGGATATCTAGATTATCGAGCATGCGGCTGGATGGTCCTCGATGTAGTAACTGAGTAGACGTAACAGCGTGGTATAAAGCATCATTCAATCCCATCACAGCCAGGCCACTTCTGGTCCCCTTATTTACAAAGCGACCTGTGCCCTCGGTGAGCACAACGATGCCAGCTACGCTGACACGCTTGAGTTCACTGAGTTCGCCACCCTCACCAAAAGTTCTACTATAGAGAATACGTGCTTTGGCATTAATCGACTCTAACGCATTCTCACGTCTATATCTATCATCAACGATCCACGCGTCATCGTAGGCTTGAATGCTACCAATCCAGCTTTTGACTTCTAGCAAGAAGACGCCATATTTATTGATCAGAACAATATCCACTTCTCTTGCATCCGCGCCCTGCATCGGAATATTGTAGTTGACCAGAATACGATAGTCACCCACATCATGAGGTTTCAGATTATTCAATAGAAACTGGACAGTGTCTAGTTCAGCCTGACTACCACGACGCTCGCCATTATTATATAGGGCATAGCTGATACGTGAGCCTGCACAAAAAGTGACATGACGAGCCCATTCGTTATTATCTTTCGTGTTCATAATCCCTCTTCTCTTGTTCAAAATATTCCTGTTGTAACTGTGCAAACTGCTGTTGCACTTGAGATGCAGTTGGTCGGTTCACTGCGTCCTGAGCCAACATGCAACACAACAATGTATATAATTTGTCCGGGATTTCTCCCTGGATCGGTGTAGGCAGATGCCCCTGATAGTTTCTAGGATCGTTACCACATAGAAACGGCACTTCATGGGTAAGCAGTTCGTAGAGCAGTACGCCGAACGAAAAGATGTCAGCGGGGGAACTTACTCCCACTGGATCAGTAGATTGTTCTGGTGCGCTATATCGAGGATTACCAACATAAAAGTTTGTACCATCAGGATGTTGTGTAATGGTCTCTCTGTTGAGAGAACGGGCAATATCAAAGTCGATCAAGACCGCCTCTTTTACAATATTCAGCATAACATTGTTAGGTTTGATATCGCGATGGACAACACCCAGAGCATGTATATGCGCCAGTGCTGACGCTACCTCTGCCCCAATCTTGAGCACCTGTGTCATGGACAATGGAACATCCTCGTACAGAAGTTGTTGTAATGATGGGCCATCAATCCATTCCATGAAGATCGCCGTCGGATCGGCGGTAGCATGGTATATCTTGCTAATATGTTTATGATTGGCAACCCTGGTGAGGTCATGCATAATGGCCCCTTCGCGCAACAGGTTCTTGCGTAATTGATCAGCAGTTTCCCTGTCGAGATACTGGTCCAGGTAGAGGTATTTGATAGCAACATGACGTTCCAGAAATGTGTCCCAGGCCTTCAGTACCTGACTATGTTTTGTGCGTCCGGCTTTACTCAGCACCAGATATTGTTTTTCCAACATCTGTCCAACAGGAGTATCACTATGGGCACGAGGGAGATCGTTGAGAATAAAATGCCTAAATTCTTCTGAAAAGAGATGCCACTGGCTACCAACCTGATAGATAAGAGCATTATTTTTTAATGTCTCAAGTTCAATAGCTGTCGCCCCTGTCTCTCGTTCCTGGGCTAAAGCTGAGAGTATGTTCTGTTGTCTAGGCTGGAGTCTGTTCCAATAAGCCGTCCATTGAGGTGCGACTTCCTTCCGGTATGCCTGTAAGATGACTTCATGGTCTACTCGGTGATTGAGTTTGGCTTGAAACATATGATAGCACGCTCTTTGTATGAAGTAGGGAAACCTACCGCCAATACACTGAATCAGATGTTTATCTTGCTCTGAAAAGGTAATACCATTTGCCTGTGAAGGCTTATCGATCAGTTCACTAACATCCTCGGCACTGAAAAGATCCACCACATGATCTCCAGGCAGGATGTTAAAAAAGTCTGATTCCGCCTGCCTGACTTGCAGCGGAATATTAAACAGATCAAATGATTCATTAAACAGGAGATGCAGCGGGCGATAGGTACAGGTGATCCAGGCAAAGCGAGGCAATTGTCCGTAGGCCCGCAGGCTGCCAAAGAGTCCACCTGTAATCAGTTCTTTTTGCAGAATAGCTTTATCGAACTCGTCAAAGATGACTAGAACATAGATATTCTGATCGGTGAGGAGTTCCAATATGGTTTCCCATTCGTCTTGCCATCTAATCGAATCGGTGATGGTGGTGACTATCCCAACATCGATAGCAGGCATCTTATGCCTTAGCTCTTTGCGCAATTGGCCCACGAGCCGCTGATAAAAGGCTTCTGTGGTGGTGAGCGAGGCTGGTTGCATCTGGCAATCTATATAGATGAAAAGCGCTTTGAGATTGGTAAAGCCTATCTGCTCACGCGTTGCGGGGCGCATTAAGTGCTGCGCAAGAGATGTTTTGCCAATCTTGCGTTGCCCAACTATAGAAAGACATTGAGATGAGCCCGAAAAGAGCGCATTCAAGATATTTGCTATCTGCTCGGTACGGTTGATGAAGTATTGCGGATCATTGATACCAGCCGTATGAGAATAAGGATTATGATTAGCCACTATAAGCCGCTCCTTTCACCAGGGATTTCCTTAATCAGAGAAAGGTTCGTCAAAAACAGCCCTGACTGGCTTATTTTGTTTTAGCCACATCTGATACAGAGGAATCGTAATACTATAAGCCTCTTCAGTAGTAATGGTTGACCTTTCTAGCATTTCTGCGTCCGCCAGACTTGAACAGAACTGCCGTATCTGATACATCGAGATCTGTTCCCCAAAGTCTTTGAAGGTTTTTGCCAGGATGTTGATATCAACTGGAGTCTGAATGTCACGTGCTTGGGCAGCGATGATAGCAAGTATTTTTTGCTGCAATGGATCGAATTCGTCCCAGAACGTGAGCATAGACCGCTCATAAGCTGGTTTTATCACGATGTCATTAAAAAGCGCCATGGCATCATTGATCGTCACAAAGTTGTGTTTTGCATTGTTCATCCTCTCAACCAGCATTGAGCAGATATACTGTATAAGGTAGGGATGAGAGTGAGTATAGGTGACGATATAATCGACAGCATGAGGGTCATAATCCAACCAACCCAGATATGAATTCTCCTGACGCATCACAGGCTTTTCGATGAGTTGACGAGCAGATTGTTCATCAAGAAACGAGATCATACGCGGTATACAAATCTTGGCTAAATCTCTCACTGGATCGCGCATCATTTCCATCAGCACATAAGTACCGATTAAAATGAAGGTCAGTTGAGAATTGTGCTGAGTCATATTACTTAAAAAGCTAAAGAGGTATGGTGTGAGCCCTTCTGATGCTCCGTCTGTGCTCAGAATACTATAGAGTGTAGAAAACTCATCAAGAACAATAAGGAGATGTCGGTCGCCAATAGCCTCTGTGATCAGTTCCAATGTTACGATGAACTGCTCAAACGCGTCAGCGCGGAATGTATCCCCAGAAAGTGTAATAGAGGTTGGATAGCCATCCCGTGTCAGACTCTTGACGATGGCTTCCATTAAGAAGTAGAGAAAATCCTCATTTGTTTTGATGTTTTTTGCCCTGGGATGTTTTTGCAGATCAATATAAATTGGAACATGGCTCTGGCCGAGTTGTCTCTCGCCGAGTGTATGATCGATAAATCGTTTGATGATCGAGGTTTTTCCTGCGCGTTTTAATCCGTAGATAATCATGGATGAGTCGTGCTTTGGCCCTGGCCTCAGATTATCAGCGATGCTTTCTAGATGCTCTTGCCGCCCATAAAACCAGTTTGTTGCTGGATCTCCTATGTTATAGGGTTGTGGAATACGCCGAAACTCGCTGGCAGCATACAGCCATATCGAGTTTTCTCCTGGTCGTAACTTCGCCTGCTTATTTTTTTGTTTCAATGTATCATAGTAGAGCGCAATGGCGAGATCGATCTTCTCGTTGATGCCAACCAGTGGCCGGATAGAGATTTCAGTTTGTACAAGAGCCGTTTTATCCGACATTTCAATCTTGTAGATTTTGTGCTGCTCTTCAATGTCATATTGTCCAGTTTGTGGCTGCACCTCTAATTCGAGATTTTCGGCTAATGCCCCCCCCGCATTGCGAATCTCGACGGTGATCAATGTATTGCCCTGGACATAGAGCGCACGATCACTCACCAGCCTGATCTCTAACCATGTATCATGCACCTGCCGGGCCAGTTCCGCTGTGACATGAGACTCGATTCTTTTGAGAAGCTGATAGACACGATCACCGTACTCACCTGGTAGCCGTTCCGTTGATCTTTTGCGTGCATTACGAATCGTCTCCTGGATCGTGATGCCAATGCTACTCTTGAGATCCTGGCTCTCCGAGAAACGATTGAGCAATAGAGCTAGATCAGCCGCTCTTGCGATAAAGTATGGGATATTCTCATTAGCCAGCGGCAACCCGAGCAATTCGACAACTAAGCGGGCTTTTAGTTTGCTTTCGTCCACAGATTGAGTTGTGTGAAAAATGAATGGTTCGATCAGCAAGGAAAAGGCCAACGTATTTTTCACTTCTTCTGAAACCTGAGCCGTAAAACTGCTCATGGGAATATTGGGGATGGCATCCGCTAGCTGCAACAGCGCGATGGCAATCTGCCTGCGCTCTTCTACTGTATTGAGGCTCACCCGGGCCATCGTGCTGGGAACGGCATTTAAACCAGTGTGCTGATCTATATGAACCAGTAATCTCAAGCAGTAAAACTGTTCTGCACGGAGTACGTGCATGCCCTGTAACGCTCTGATCATGACCTGAAGGCATTGCTGCTCATGGCTTTTTTTCACATCGTCTATCAGCTCAAAGATGAGAGAGGAATTGGCAATAGCGAGATTGACTAGGCAATAGCCTGCCTGTTCTAGTTGTCGCTGACCATGTAGAGCCGGGAGAGCGTTCAGAAACGCGTTGTGGAAATTCTCCGCAATCTCTGTTGCACTGCCAGCCATCGGTTCGACGTTGAAACCGTAAGCAGAAAAGTAGAGCGAGAGTGTTCTGTAACGGGACCAGACGTAATTATGTCGCTCCTGACGCGACATATGGTCATTTAGAAAAAGAAAGAGTTGCAGATATGGTCTGGCGTCAACCCTGATTTCATGGTAGTATTGATTTCCTCGGCCAAAACAATACTCGGCCAGGCTACAGCGCAAAAGGCTTTCATTATCTTGTTCTGCATAGATACGTGCCAGTAACCAGAAGTGCTCCGCACGATCCTTATGCTTCCGGTGGCGATAGCTTTTCGCATCCTCAAACCATTGACTCGCCGTATTTGGTGATGTTGCAATGTCCGCCTGTTGGATCTTCACCTGCACCAGATCACGCGCAAGACTCTGGGCAAAAGTCTGGAAGTCCTCTACTGCACGTGAAGTTAGAGCTGTCTGTTTGCTCGAGTCAGGCAGTGGTAAGACCTTTTTGAGCGCCTGATGCAAGACTTGAAGCAAATGTTTGCTATTCTGGCTGGCCAACCAGGTCCCCTCTGGATCATGTGATGAGAGAGCCTGCGATTGGTGTACATTGATCTCTCCAACTGATATCCCTCGCCACCAGACCTCAACAGGCAAGACTGCATCTGTCAGATCGCCATCGTAGCGAAAATCTACATCATAGCTAAGAGAGGAATTCTGCGCATAAAAGTCTCTAGCAGCCTCTAGCACAACCTCCAGGCTGATCCCCTCAATATTCTGGGACAGGATCACGGTGTGATGACGCTGAAGGATCGCCCGAATATCGCGCAACCCCAGAGCTAAGGCATAGTCTTCACGCGTACTGCGCCATTCATGCAATACATCTTGCACCAACCGAGATTGACCATAGCCATAGTGATAGGCTGTGATCAGTAGAGAGCCCAGATGAGAGATGTACTCAAATATTGCATTTTGTTGCGCAGTCTCTTTTATAGCAAGCAGTTGGGTGTAGTCCTCTTGTAGCGCCTCTAATACGGCCTTTGTTTCAGGAAGTGGCAGTAGCGGTGCAACCTGGAAGTCCTTGAGATCATAGGGCTGTAACATATTGTCTGCTTGTAGTCGCAGTGTACAATCCATCTGGTAGCCTAAAGGGAACACGAGTTTCAGTGGATAATCATCTATACGTGGAAAAGGAAACTCTCCTTCGATAGTGAAGTCATGAACTACTGTCCCAAGTAGAGATAGAATATGCTGATGGATCTTTTGTGAGGTAACTGCATCCAGATCGGGACCTTGATCGCTGACTGAGACAAGCAGAACGAGTGGATCACTCAAGACCTCTTTCACCTGCTCCATAAATTGGGCAAGCTGTTTAGAAAGCTTGTATTCAGCAATCTGCTGAGAAAGTTTCTCCATTGAACCGTGAGCAATATATTGTTGCAGTATTTGGAGTACAAAGGTAGTGTCTCCTACACCACTGAAATGATGAGCCTCTTCATGGACAACTTCACGTAACAGTTCTATATCCTGGAGAAACTCACTAATAAATTCAATGACCTGGCCACTTTCACATTGCTCCCCCTCCGCCTGTAGCGCAAGCAACTGCTCTCGTATTTTGCGCCGAACCTGCCTTTTGCGTGAGCGTTCCTGCGACTTAGCGATTTCAGCATGATACTTCTCATCTGCTTTATGCTTTGCAGCTACATTCTGATCTTGTTTTCGTGCAGGGCTGACATTCTTCATCTTACCGTTTTTTCTTACTTGGTTATTCTTGAGAGTCTTCTTTGCCTGATAAGATGCTATAGCTTGAGCAGGAAGTGCCTGTTGGTCCGTTGGGTTTGCGTAAAGGGTATCCGAGGATTCCCCGTTCATTCGTACTGTCCCCTGTTCATCAGGAACTGCATACGTAATGTCGTCCTGGTTAGAATCCTTTTTCCGTGCTGACAAAATATGTTGTACAAATTTCATAAATTTCTCCACTGCTCATTTTGTCTTTTTCTAACCATCATTGTTCTAAAGATGATCAATATATATCTATCCATGCCAAGTATACAATGAAAAAGAAGTATAGAGGTGAGCACAGGTGGGCGAGCTTTATCGGCAAAAAGCTGCAATGTGGGCAAGTAGTGGGCGAGCTTTATCGGCAAAAAGCTGCAATGTGGGCAAGTAGTGGGCGAGCTTATAGGTGAGTAGCAAAAAAGTGATTGCTATGTTATCTACTATGGAAAAATTTAAACATACAGAGTATACTTATTTCAGTTCACCGTGTATTTAGCAATGATAGTTGCTAAATGTATTTTGTTATATAAATGTGATTCAATCTGGTTATTTGAAAAAACGTTATAGCTAAATGTCAGACACTATTTCAAAGCTCTACAATTGTGGAATAAATGATTCACTATATTTTTAATTACATCTAACCATGTGTGATATATAGAGCATGTCTGGAGGTTATTCATCGATGAATAAAAAAGATGTCCCTACCAAAAAGGTTATGCCTAACACCAAACTAAGGAAAGCTCGGGAATCTCATGGATGGACACAGAAGGATGTTGCGACACGTATTGACCTTGCCGACATACGTACGGTGAGTCGTTGGGAGCGTGGAGTCTCTTTCCCCTCTGCATTTTATCGCCAAAAATTATCTACTGTCTTTAAATTGAGTCTAGAAGAGTTGGGGCTCGCTTCCTCTGCACAAGATCAGATTGAATTGCCTGTTGTTGCGGTGGAGGATAATCAGCGTAGCGAAATGCTTTCCAGAATTCCTCATTTTCTTACTTCATTTATTGGGCGTGAGCAAGAAGTTGAAAGGCTCTGCGGCTTATTAAAACAATCCAATAAACATATTATTACGCTTTTTGGTGCTGGTGGGGTAGGCAAGACACGTCTAGGTTTACAGGTTGTTACGCAAGTAAGCGATGATTTTTCTGATGGAGTGGGTTTTATTTCGCTTGAATCGATTAGCGACCCTAACCTGGTACTTTCAACCATTGCGCAGGAACTTGGCATTCGTGAACATGAATCAATACCACTTATTAAGCGAGTACAATACTTTTTGCATGATAAAGAGTTTCTCTTGTTCCTCGACAATTTTGAGCATGTGTTAGAAGCTGCACCTCTTATAGAGGATCTCATTGACCCTTGTCCGCGCTTAAAGGTCCTGATCACCAGTCGTGTTGCACTTCATTTATATGATGAAGATACTTTTATGGTCTCTCCTTTGCCATTACCAAAAAGCACCCAGTCACTAAATCCAGAAGATTTTATGCGTTATGACTCTATTGCTCTTTTTGTACAACGTGCAAAGGCTGTCCAGCCAACCTTTGCCATGACACGAGAGAATGTCGATACGATTGTGGAGCTATGCGCACATTTAGATGGGCTTCCACTCGCTATTGAACTGGCAGCATCTCGTATTAAGTGGCTTGCTCCTGAAGCGCTCTTAGCACGTATCCGCATCCCAGAACGCTTGCGTATCTTAAGGAATGATGTCACAACGGTTCCTGAGCGCCAACGAACATTGTATAACACAGTAAAGTGGAGTTACGATTTACTGGATCAACAGGATAAATGGCTCTTCCGCCATCTTTCTGTTTTTACTGGCAGCGTTTCATTGGATACCATAGAAGCCTTCTTTGATACTGGAGAACACTCAGAATTAGATATTGTGAATAGAGTTATTGTCCTTCTAGAGAATAGTTTGTTGCAATGTACGGATTGGGGAAGTGTGAATCCACGTTTTGCGATGCTGGAAACCATACGTAAATACGGGCTGGAATGTCTGCGGAAAGATGGAGAGCTAGAGGAAAGCCAGAGGTCGCATGCTATTTTTTACCTGCATATTGCAGAAAAAGCAGCTTCTTATCTTACAGGACCACAGCAAGACATTTGGCTGCAACAATTGGAGCAGGATCAAACAAATCTACGGGCCGCGTTAGAATGGTTGGTCACGCATAAAGAAACTGGACTTGCGTTGCGTTTCTGCGAAGCCTTCGGTAAATTTTGTGGCTTACGCGGCTACTGGACCGAAGAACAACAATGGCTCAGAGCCACACTAGCTCTGCCACAAACTTCAGAGAGCAAAGCGATACGCGCTAAGGTATTGCGCCGTGCAGGACATCTTGCTTACCGCTTTAGAGACCTTACCACAGCACGCACATTGCAAGAAGAAAGTGTAGCTATTTCTCGTGACCTGGCTGATAAGCAAAACTTAGCCGGGGCATTAAGTGGCCTGGGGTGGGTCTTATACCGGCAAAACGAAATAACCGCAGCGGGACACTTACTTAAAGAGAGTGTGGAAGTTGCCCGTGAAACAGGCGATGCTTGGACGCTGGCTAACGCATTAGAAAGTTTTGGACGTTACATGCATTATCAGGGAGATACGAAAAAAGCATATGCATCTCTGAAAGAAAGTCTGGCCCTTTCACAGAAATTATTAGATAAAGAAACCACAGCACGTATTCTAACAACACTTGTGACAATAGAATTAAGCCAGGGGAATATTATTCAAGCACGTGGGTTTGCCGAAGAAAGTTTTAAACTTGCCCAAGAGTTGGGTACTAAACCTCTAATTGCATTAACACTAAGTTATTTAGGAGATGTAGCGCTATCACAAAAAGCCTATGACCAGGCGAAGCAACTCTTTACAGAAAGCATTGTCATAGCCCGTGATTTAGGTGATGAGCCGGCTATGGTTAAACGACAACTCAAATTGGTAGATGTTGCACTCTCACAAGACAATCTTGAGACGGTTGACGCAATCATTCGAGAGATCTTAACACATTTTCATGATTGGCAGAATATGCCTGAGGTAGCTGCTATATTGCAACGTTACCAACATTATGCAGGAGAAAAGAAAAAATGGCCTTGATAAACTCAAGTTTTCAGATTTATCACTTAGAAAATTAAACAACTGAGACCAAGAACCCTTTTTCTTTATACCATGATGGCTTTGGGGAGCCTTCTACCTGTCTTTATTGGGAAACCCGGGCAGCAACCGGGGCAGCAACGCCCATAGACATCAGCAGATTTTCTTGCTCTTCCATAGGCGTTGCCTTGGTATTTTATGCTCGAAATGGACTTCGGTAGACTGGAATAGATGAGAGAAAACGTTTTAGTAAAACGCTTTACAAGGATTTTACCCAATCTCTTCTTCTTTGAGCGGTTTTCGCCCCGTTGGCAGCAACCAGCTCGCACACATTTAGCCGCGATTCGCCAGCAGATCGTCCAGGCGGTTGATTGCCTCCTCATGGAGCGTCGGGAGCAGGTGGGCGTAGGTATCGTGCGAAGGGCCATACGGTGAGGCGTTCATCGCCTGCCCATTGAGTGACCCCTCCTGGGTCTTCGGCCAACAATGCCGTTAGCTCTCCTTGCTGCTTTGTCAGCGAGGGACACAGCACATGGTGCCGAAGGCGATCAGGATCAGGAATGCTGCCAGGAGAAACTGTCATGGAGTGCCAAAAGTTCACTTTGCCGCAGCAGGACCACTTTTGAGAGACCCTGCTCGGAGAGCGTTTGCTGAAACTGTTGGCTTCGTATCTGGACAAAACTGGCAATGATAGCTACACCCAGGGGGCCGCAGCAGCGCGCAACACAGAAAGCAGCGTCGAAGCATTCGCAATCGCCTGTTCTTCTTCCCTCTTCATCTGTGATAAGGCGGACACTCCGACTTGATTGGTCATGGCGTTGGCAGCACCTAAGAAGAGAAACAGGCAGACCAGCATCCAGATCGGAGTATCTAACGCCAGCATCATCAGCGCCGCAAGAGCGCATGCCAGCAGGAGCAAGCCTGGAATGACAGCGGTGCGTGGACCGAGACGATCAGCAACCCATCCTCCAAAGGGCAAAACTATCAGTGTCGCCAGCGAAATGGCTCCCTGGATGATTCCTGCCTGCTGGGGCGTTTGCTGATGCAGGGTTTGGAGGTAAATAGGAAGGAGAAAGAGCACTCCAAACCAGACAAAAAAGACCAGAATCTGAGTGAGGACGCTAAACGTAAAGGTACGATCGGAGAAACGACGAAGATCCAGTAAGGGCATCTGGCCCTGTCGGATACGTCGTCGTTCAAGAGCTACAAAAAGCGTCAGGAAGATGAAACTGCCCACAAGCAAGAACGTATTGCTGGTGGTGAGTCCGTTGGCGAGCATGTCTGGAGCTGCATACAGAAGCAGTGCCGTCCCACAAGCAGAGGTGAGAAAACCGCTTCTATCAAAGCGTATTCCAGCTTGCCCTTGCATGGGCTTCAAGATTCGTTGAGCTAAGGCAACCGCAACCGCTCCGAGGGGAACATTGATAAAAAAGGCCCATTGCCAGCCAAAGGAACCAACCAGATAGCCGCCCAGAAACGGGCCAAGCGTAGGGGCGACCATCAAGGCCAGGCCCATGACGCTCCCTGCTCGTCCGCGCTCGTCGTAGGGGAACGCTTGCATTTGCAGAATCATCACCATCGGCAACAAGACACCGCCTCCAATTCCCTGCAAGCAACGAAAAACGATGAGGGAAGGAAGATTCCAGGCACATCCACAGAGCACAGATCCCAGTAAGAAGGCACATAATGCCCACACATACGCTCGTTTTCCTCCCAGAAGTGCGGTGAGGGAGGGAGCCAGGGGAATAACCATCGCCTGTGTGATCATGTAGATGGTGATAATCCATTGGATATCATGAAGATTGGCCGCGAAAGCTCGTTGCATCTGAGGAATGGCAATGTTGACGATGGTTGAATCCATCAGACTCATGAGCATGCCCAGGGCAACAGTCAGCGCAACCTGCCACTTGTAAGCGAGCCGGAAACGAGAGAGCGCGTGCATGGAAAACTCCTCTTTTGTACTTACACGTATAAGTGAAAGGAGCCTGAAATAGAAGCCTTGACTTATACGTGTAAGCTCATTATAATCGAGAGCAAAGAAACGGGTCAAGGAACAGGGCGATTCTCATGGAAAAGGCATCGAGGCCGCACCGGATTACCAGTGCTGATGTTGCGCGAGCCTGTGGCGTTTCGCGAGCGACGGTCAGTTATGTGTTAAATAATGATCCACGCCAGACGATTCCGCTAGAGACGCGAGAGCGTGTTCTCCAGGCTGCCCGGGAGCTTGGCTATAGTCCTTTTGCTCCAGCACGTCTCCTGCGCTCGGGTCGGAGCCAGTTGGTGTTGGCGGTCTTGCCCTTTGAACAGGTTGATCCGGCACTCTCCCGCTCTCTGAAGGAGCTTGAGCAGAGGCTGGCACTGCATGATTTAACACTGCTTTCCTATGTGGGGGTCCATCCCCAAATGGGAACGATGCACCCATCAGCCCATATCACCCCCAGCGTTCTGCTTTCTTACGCCGACCAGACCGATCCGCTGGTTGCTGATTTTCTCCAGCCATTTCATGCACCGATTCTTCATCTCTTAGGAGATGCTCGGATAGAAGAACAGGTCGGGAACATGCAGGCGCAATATCTGATCCAGTCTGGCAAACGTTCCTTGCTCTTTCTTGCCTCTGAGCGCAAGGATGTGCAAAGACTTTCTCACTATCGTTTTCTCGGGGTACAGCAAGCCTGCCTGCAAGGGGAATGTGTGGAACCAGTGCTTTGTGTGCTCCCTTCTTCACGTGAGGAAGCACGAGCGGTGTTACAGGACACGCTCACTAAAAGCCCCTCACCGTGGGGTATTTGTTGTTATAATGATGAGGTTGCCTTTGCTGCTCTTGCGGCGTTGGCCGATGAGAACATCGCTGTCCCTCTCACGGCTGCAGTGGTGGGATGTGATAATATTCCGCTTGCCCAATGGAGCCTTCCCGCCTTGACGACCATTGCATTCCACAATGAACCCGGGCTTGATTCACTCATCGAAGCCATTGTTGCTCTGAGTCGTGGAGAATCCGTTTCCTGGAAGGCACAAAAGACGCTGACGCTTATCACACGTGCGTCTGCATAACATTCTCACCGTACTGGAAATCAGCCGTTTTTGTGAGGTCGGACTCAGGCAGGGTGGCTCAAGATGTTCGAAGCAGCTTAACGGCGACGAATATCTTCTTGCGGCTGTGTCGAGGAAGAAAGCAAATGTCCGTCTGTTACGTGCAAGATAACAACCCTCTCTCCTAGTGGAACCAACAATAGTTCATCTTGCACGACTGGAGTCTCCAGCTTTTCCCACTGAGCTGGCACGACGAAATGTTGTTGCCAGAGCAATTCACGCTTGCCTGCACTTATAGCCGTCACTTCATAGAAAGACGACCCGATCTGCTGGCGCGTGAGCACGTAGACCACATCCCCTCTGGAAGAGAAGGCTGGAGGCGAGATCTCTGCTTCTTCTTTGGCATATTCCCATAGGATGGTTCCAGTTTGTGGATCAAGTCGCACCAGACGCTGCGCGTCCGTCTCGACATAGAGGCGGCCTTCCTTCCAAAAAAGCATGAACGGCAATCATGTCTGGAGCAAGCGAGCTTCGATGGCAGTCAAGAAACCGTAAAAAGGATATGAAGATAGGGAAATGTATGATATGGTAGAATAGAAATGGATGTGAAAAGCAAAAGACCCGTTTCTTTCCCAAGCCTGAGAGGAGATGCAGGATGGCTCGCTCACAACGCTCTATGAAAGGCTTCTCCGAGGTGCTCTTAACTCCGCTGACCTCTCTGTGTCCGGCTTGCGGGACCACAGCCCACGTCGCCTACCATACCCATCGTGCGATCACGAAGTTGGACGGTGGATATTGTTTGCACCTGGTTGTGCGGCGTTGTCAGAGACGCACCTGCCCCCGGTATCATCAGCCCTATCGCCCGGAAATGGAGGGAAGCTGGGCCTTGCCACATGGTGAGTTTGGTCTGGACGTGATTGCATTGATAGGGGCATTGCGTTTTCGTGATCACCGCAGCGTCCCGGAAATCCACCAGCACCTGCTGAGTCGGGGCCTGCGGATCGCCGAACGAACTGTTCTGAATTTGCTGCAACGCTATGAGGAACTAGTCGCCGTTCGTCTAGCGGACGCGAAGCGACTTACCCAGTTGCTTGAGCAACAAGGAAGTGTCATTCTTGCCATTGACGGGTTACAACCCGATGTCGGTCATGAAGTCTTGTGGATCATTCGCGATTGTTTGTCAGAAGAAATTCTGTTGGCTCGCCCGCTTCTCAGTAGTACAGGCGGCGATATCGTTATGTTGCTGCGAGAGGTAGAGAACCAGCTCCCGGTGCCGGTGCGTGCAATCATCTCCGATGGGCAGGAAACCATTCGTGAGGCGGTGGCATTCGTCTTTCCCGACATTGCCCATCAACTCTGTCAGTTCCACTACTTGCGCGATGCAGCCATGCCGATCTTTGAGGCGGACCGTCACGCCAAAACCGTCTTGAAGAAACACGTGCGCGGCATTCGTCCCATTGAACGGGCACTGGAAGCACGCACTGACGGTGAAGCTGAAGCGATTCGCGATTACTGTCTGGCGGTGCGTAGTGCCCTCACCGATGATGGACATCCTCCCTTGTGTGCTGATGGCCTTCGATTACACGACCGATTGCAACAGATCCACGACTCCATCCAACGGGTCGAGGAAAAAAAGGGGCTTTACCACCTTCACTTCATGAACTGTATCGACTGCTGAAGCGAGGGTTGCAGAAAACGGAGGTTCTGTGGGCACCTATTGAACAAGCCTACCACTGGGTCCATCGGGCCGTTCATATCTTGAACAACCATGAGAACGGGTCTGCTACGCAGGTACGTGTTCAATATGATGCACTCCTGCAAGAGATGGCTGATCACAAAGCGACCGTGGGGTCTCTAGCCTCCGCTATCGAGCAATTCCTCAAAGTGACGGCGAGCTTCGCACCTGGCCTCTTTCACTGTTACGATCTAGCAGATCTGCCACGCACCAATAACGACTTAGAGCAATGTTTCGGGGCTGTGCGGCATCACGAGCGACGGGCAACAGGACGGCGCGGAGCCATCCCGGGCCTGGTGGTACGCGGCTCCGTTCGCGTTGTTGCTGCTCTTGCCACACGTCTGCATCACTACACCGCTGAAGAGTTATGTCTGTGGGACTATCATCTGTGGCGTCAGGTCCGCGAGCGCTTGACCTATCGGGAAGAGGCGCGGCGGCGACAATTCCGCTTCCGCAAAGACCCGCTCGTTTACCTGGCTCAGATCGAAGCTCGCTTGCTCCAGACATGATTGCCGTTCATGAAAAAAGCGAGGTGGCAATCTGCTCTTGAGTAAAAAATGCGGCGACGAGGGGGATGTGACGTTGCCAGAGGATCTTGCCCGTCTCTTTATCAAGCGCATAAACGGGGCCAGCGGCGATATAGAGGCGGTCTTCAATCAGGAGCGTCGAGGGGAAAGAGGAATTGAAGCCTGGCAGGGTGCGCTGCCAGAGCTTGCGCCCTCCCTCAAAGGCAAAAACTGTCTTGCCTGACAACAGATAGTGTTTTATCGCATGTGTTTGTAGTGGGTGCAAGATGAGGAGGGTGCCACTCCCTATGGCTAACAGAAGCACAAAGAGCGTCAATCGTAGCCAGGGGATCTTTTTCCTGTCATGAGGATTATTTTGTAGAAGCATAGTGCTTATTCTGGTGAGTCTCGTCTCTATAGAACGAGGCCCGATTCCTTTCTTTATATTCTGATCAGTAACTCGATTCGATTTTGATGACGGATCGATGAAGGAGGCATTTGGACAAAGAGCCTTCCTTTAGAGATCGAGTAGGCTTACCCGTCGAGTGGCCTCTCTCTTTGGTAAGAGAGGCAACCAGATCGGAGCCAGCACTCCCGCGTCCTGTATACGTTCAATCGTCGTCACTCTCAGATGGTAGCCAGCCAGTGCTGCCTGCCCTTTGTCAACGACGCGTGCCAGGCGGTGTTCCTGGGCTGGACCAGACACCAGATAACACAACGCTGGCAAAGGGCGTTGCTCCGACATCCAGACCTTTGAGCGCAGATAGGCGGCATAGGAGGAGAGCGTCCGTGTGAAATCCCTCACTGATGGATCGCCTCCGGCATATTCTAGCCAGAAGCGCTGGACCTGTCCTTCTCTTCCCACTTCAGCAGTTGCATCAGGATGGAAGAGATAGGTGGCTCCGTTCCATTGATAGCGACGTATTCCCTGCTCCAGGCTCCACCAGTGCAAACGGAGATCGGATTGAGCACTGGCTGCACATGCGAGCTGGGCAAAAAAGGTGTAGAGACCGATCTGATGATGCCAGCGTTGCCCCCGAACGAGTGCTGCAACCCGACGTGGAACCCATTCCTCCCGGCCTGCTGACAGTGAGAGCATGACCGTCTGGGGTTTGACGGGGAGATGGAAGATTCGTGCCAGCGCATAGATACCTTGCTTCGAGAGGATATACCGCTGTTTCCGCCGTTCAACTGAAGCAGGAAGGAGATCATTTGCTGAACGGACCCACCCTTTCTGGGCCATTTGGGAAAGTGTCCGTGCCACAGACGAAGGAAGCAGTTCTTCCCAGGCTGCTAGCTCTTCTGGACTCGCCGCAGGGGCGCGTTCAAGCTGAAGAAGCAGGCTCACTTCTCGGTTTGTGAGGCTCAAGCAAGCGAGTGAGAGAGGAAGGGCATGCACCTGTTGTGTATGGATTGCCTTTGCTACACGTTGCATAAATTGTCCGCGCACAACTGGCACCAGCCGTCCCCGCATTGGAGTGCGAGAGACAGGCTGCCGGGACGGAAGGGCTTGCGTGCGGGTCTGTTCTTGCCTGCTTTCTAACGCAGCGAGGGCGTCAGGAGGGAGACGCTCGGCGGCACTGGGTATCAGGAGATCTTGAAGATGACAGGGTGCTTGCGTTCCCAGTCGTTGCCAGGGCCAGCGCCAGACATCTTTCTGCACAGAAGACAGAGGTATGTCATGTGCCACGACAGCCAGCGCTGCCTGTAATTGTGGGAATGCTTCGGTCTCCAGTAGCCGTCTCATTCCTGCATGCCAGAGCGTGAGACGTTCAGGAGCAGCGACCAGGATGAGGATTGGAGGAAACGTGAAGGAGAGCGCTGCTGCACGAGCCAGACACAGTGCTTTGAGCTTGCTCTGAATCGCACGTGTATCGAGGAGTGGCGCGTCAAGCAGGATGTGCAGACTATACCAGATCTCCTTGCTTCTTGCTTGCGGCCCAGCCGCTTCTTCGCGGAAGGCATCAGGATAGTGGGGAACCATCGGACGCATACGCAAGACCAACAGCAGAGAAATGGTGCAAGGAAAAGAGTGCTCCTGATGGTGGATGTGATAGGTATAGTCACGTGTCCAATGCCAGGCAATAGCGCTCCGTTGACCCTGGTAGGTGAGGTGGTCAGGGGCCGAGAAACAGAGATCCCAGAGAAAGGTCTGAAGCAGCATCAAAGAGCGAAGGCGCGGCAGGAGACGTAAGAGTCCTCGTTCGTCGGCTCCTGACTTTCCTGCTACTTGAGCGGGATCAACTCCCAGCTTGTCTGCAACGAGATGGAGTCCTTGATTACTCAGGTAGTAGAAGGCGCATGATTGCTGTCCCAGTGCCACTGGTGTCACTGCTTCTATCCATCCTCGTTGTTTCAGATGGGCAAGACTTCGATACAGGCTGGCCCGGCTCCTCTTGTTGCAGAGAAATACAAGATCAGCGAGCCGTAAAAATGGATAATGGAGGAGCCACCGCAGAAGCTCATACTCCTGCTGAGTGAGCTGTTCTTCCTGTCTCTTTTCCCTCTGCACCATTTCCAGATGTGTTTCACTTTGGAGTGCAGGCATCGTGTTCCCTTTCGTTCTGAGCTATCACGGTCCGTTCGACTGTCTGGCGTAGTTGAAGGGAGGCCTGTTGGAGCCGCTCCATCTGCTCTTCGATCTGGGCGAGCTTGCTCCAATCCCCTTCTTCAAAGTGATAGGCATCCAGTGGAGTGGGCCACTGGATAAGCAGGCGTGAGATGGCCTGCAACGCTTCTTCGGCGTTTGTGCGCCACTGCAAACGCATATGCCTTCCCCGGGTTGCTTCTTCATCCTGATGGATGGCTGCTTCCCTCGCCTGTGCTCCTAGCACCTCTGCTTGTTTGGAGAGCGCGTCACGTTGTTGGGTCAGGGTTGTCACCTTCTGTTGCAGCGCCTCTACTTGGGCCTGGATAGCTGGTGGCACGACCTCTTTGGTTTGTATCTGTGCTTCTACACGTTGCTTCATTGCCGTGTGCAAGGTATCTATCTGCTTCTGGAGATCGGTTTGTTCCTGTTGAGCGCGAGCGCGCATCGCTTCCAGTTCCTCTTGCCACAATGAGGCCGTGCGCCGCTCTTGCTCTGCCTCCGCTTTTGCCAGCCGTTCTGCTTCACGCGCTGCCCGAATTGCTTCCAGATTGGGGGGAAGGACGCCATTCTCTACCTGTTGGATGATCGTTTCTGAGGTTGAGGGTTGAGCCAGGAGATATAGAACCTTGCTCGGCAAAGTTAGAACGGTTCTAACTTTGCCGCCGAATCGTTCAGCTACCCGAATACAGTTGAGCGCAGTATGATAGCTCATCCCAAACTCGGCCTGAAGCCAGGCCATAAAATGGCCGTGACCTAGACGTTGTTTGACCGCTAGTAAATTCTGCCCGACCTGAACAATGTCTTCAGCAGTACGTTTCAGGTAGGTATGTGTTTCTTCAGCTTTTTGTTGGACAAATGCACGTGTCTCGCCATCAAGAGTTGCGTAATCAAAGGTGGCCTGGGGCTGGTCTTGTGCCTGCCAGAGGTCCAGGGTCTCCTCCTGCATCATTGCGCTGTCTCCTCTGGTAATCCCATTTGTTCTTGCTCGCCTTTCGGCAACAATGCCAGAGGTGGATGCATACCCTCTGGGAGCGCAGGGAGGGGTTGGGGAGCCAGATGCGGACGTGTCATTTCAGCCGCGTGAACGAGATAGAGATGTTCAAGCAGACGTGGAGCCTCTTCTTTTGGCTCTTTCACAATATGATGAATAGCTTTTGCAACCTCGGTAGCGAGTGTCCCCAATGCTTCGAGCGCTTCCATCTCCTGGGCCACCCAGGGATCGACAAATGCAGAATGCTGTGCTTTGGCCTCCATGATGTGCCAGATAACGGCAAGGCGTGTCACGTGATGAAACCAGGTAAGGTGCGCTGGCTGAACCAGATTCTTGTAGCGCTGAGTATAGGAGGTGAGGAGCCAGGATCGGTAGCGGCGAGTAATGGTCTCGGTCCCCTCTACCAGCGAACAGAGTTGCGGCGTTGCGAGTGTGGCAGCGGTTAAAAATTTGCGCCAGGTTCCCTCGTTACAGATATCTTTGCCATGTAATATCAGAGGTTGTCCGCGTCGGTTCAAGAGCGTGATATCAGGCGCGAGGTGTTGTTGCAGCAAGCTCTGGGTAAAATTCGTGGCCCGTCGCACTGAGAGAGCAATCCGTTCAGCATAGCATTCGAGGAGTTTCTGCTCAAATGGAGCTATGTGTGATACTGCTGGGATACTCTCTGTGAGATGGGTGAGCGGCTGGTTAGATGTGTTCTGTTGCTCTAAACATAGTTCTTGCATACTGATCTCCTTTGTGTACTATGGCAGCAATGGCGATGGTGTTTCGTTCTGCCGCGCCTGGTCTTCCTCATGAGCCTGGAGTAAGGATTGGCTGCTTCCTGTCTGGATCTGGTTTGTTCCTGGCTCTGGCTTCTTGCGTGTGCGAACTTTCTTACCAGGCATCATGCTGGCTGCTGATTGAGATGGTGAAGGAGGGGATGCCGATTGGTTGCTAGGCATCCCTTTGTGTAGAGTGTTTCCGTGTTGTTGCCTGGAGGTGTTGGGATAGTGTTGTTGATACGCTCGCTGGATCGCTGCATCAATGTGGGCTTCCGGGCGACCGTAGCGTTGTTGGCTGCGCGAACGGATCAAGGTAGCGGTTCTTTCATCTCCAGGAAAAGGGCGAGCCAGTTGAAAGGAGAAAATCGGCAGACGCTTGCCGTAGCGTGACCATTTCGCGTAACACGTGTAGTCAGGTAACGCAACTACGTCTTCCGGGCGTACTGCTATCTCGTGACGCAGCAGAAAAGCATCCTCCCCGGAGAGCGTGAAGTAGAAGTGATGGTCGGCATTGCCCATCACCAGAGGACGCAGTGTGGGATCGAAGGCATCCAATTGTGCGAGCGATTGGGCCGCCAGGACCAGGGAGAGGCCAGCTTTGCGCAGTTCCGTGAGACCGTATCCGTAGTCTACAGGATAATTGCGAAACTCATCGACAAAGACAAGGAAACGGCGGCGATCTGCCTCTGCAATACCTAACTGCTCGGCCAGCGCCATATGAAAGAGGCTGAGGACGGTCGCTCCGAGTAAGCTGGAGATCTCGCGGCCTACCACCCCTGATGCTGTATTCATGAGCAGGGTCTCTCCATGAGCGACCAGCCCCGCCAGATCCAGCGTCGAACATGGTTGCCCAATGATACGGCGAACCAGTGGCGAACTGGCGTAGGCTGAGATCTTGGTGACAACAGGCGTGATCAAATCCTGTTGATGCAGGGTATCGAGGCGTTCATAATACGTACGCCACCATTCCAGGACATAGGGATCAGAGACCAGCGAAAGAACCTGTCGTCGAAACGCTTGCAGGTTTAAGAGCGGCACGATATCAAGCAGTGTATATTGCTGCTCAGCTCCTGTTCCCTGGTTTTGCTGAATCTGGGTCATATTGGCTTCCAGAAGGGCTTTGAGACTATAGCGCAGGACATTTTCAATGCGTGATCCCCAACTGTTCGCCCAAATCCCTCGTAACGTGGTCAGGATGGCACTGACCAGCGCTTCCATACGTACATCGTCGCTACTGGTCTTGTGTGTGAATGCACGAGCATCTAGCATATTAAGACCAATAGGGGCCGTTTGTTGAGAGAGGTCAATGAGTGTCACCTCGTCGCAGCGGTCTGCTGGAATAGCTTGTAAGATTGCGTTGGTAAGATCACCATGCGGCTCAATCACACAGAGTCCTGGTTGGGGGCGAGAGGGATGGTGGAGTTGAGCGAGGGCCAGATGCTCAAAAAGCGTGCTTTTGCCCTTGCCAGTTCGTCCGGCGATAAAGATATGACGGCTCAACTCTTCAAAGGGGAAAAACACGTCGGCCTGCTTCCCTGCATGCTCAGAGACACCCAACTTCCAACCATCCCCAGCGGCGACGATGCCAGGGGCCAGAATGGTGCGCTCCTGTCGTTGTTCGAGACCGACCGTCTCGACAAGGGCTGTTCCGCTCATGGGATGCCACAAAAGCGCGGCTTCTTCGCCTGTGAGGTACAGGGATGCCTGTCGCATGCCTCTTGTCCATCCAGAAGCTTCTTGTAGCCATCGATGGGCTTGCCATCCATAGGGGCGACACGTGCGGAAATAGGCCGTAGCAGTTTGATATTGCTGATAAGCCGCCACCAGTTCAGCCTGTAAGGTGTGGTGTAGTTGTCTTCGCTGTAGGGCAGCCCGGAGGCGTTGAACCAGTGCAAGAGTCTCCAAGAAGGAAGTGGAAACTAGACCACGCGGGTTGAGATGACGTAACACAAGAGCGCAGCATCGGAAGAGCCGCTGAACCCATCTCGTCTTTTGTCCACCTGCCCATCGGTTGATCCAGGACATGAATTGTTGATTGACGTGCGCAAGTGGCGAGATTGTTTGCATGTTCGGAGAAAGAGTAGGTCTGGTTTCGATGACATAGAGGCGCAAGCGAGCGCGGTAGGCGCTTTTGCTCAATTTCTCGGCAACCTTGCGCTGATCGTAGAGTCGGGGCGATCCATGCAGCAGACGAGAGCTGAGATGGCTCATTCCTATAACGCTGATAAGCACGCCCAGAAGTAGAAGCCCCGCTAACTCCGCCTCGGAGCGTTGTTGGTTCGTGAGCAGAGGGAGTCGCCCATGCACTACCTCTCCTAACGCACCAGGTATCCAGGCAGGCAGCATGTGGGCAAGTGGGCCATACCTCCATGCCGTCAGGAGGATCACGAGCAAGCCGAGAGCGATGATGGCTCCCCAGCCCGGATCGCGGCGACGACGATCCTGGGCAAGCGCTTCACGCCGCCGGATGCGTTCCTGCTCTAGCGGGTGTTCAAGTGCCAGTCGTGTATACTTGTGGGTCCATCCGGCGGACACAGGTTGGAGCGCCAACTGTGCTACCAGGCGAAAATGAGGAGGTAGGGATGCTCCTACTGCTAACAGCGAGAGCATCGGATCAGAGCCTGGGGACTGGAGATCTCGACTGCTCCAGGAACGCAAGCTCTCATAGGCAGCCCCACCTGAGCAAAGTTCTACAGCGCTCACCTCCTCGTTCTCACCAAGTCGCAACGGATCGTCTTCGGAAGCAAGAGGGCGTAGTGTTGCCTGGGGAAAACGAGCCTGCAAGTGCCGCATCACTTGCTGCAACGTGGCCGCACTGGTCGTACGCACCAGAAAGTGCGGCCCCTGGGAGGTATGAGCGATTTCCAGGCCAATGACTCCCCCAGTGACAGCTATGGTCTGGATGAGGGTTTCCAATGTATGCAGTCCTTGAACCTCTCCTCCTGGGTGCGGAATAATGTGTACTGCGAGCGGAGGCGCAGGGAGTGGTGAAGGCTGTTTCATACGTTCTTATCTCCCGTTCGTTCTGCTGTGCTATCCGCATCTGTTGCTGGAGAACTACTGCTGTCCGGGTCTTGTGGTGCAGCGACAGAACGGGTGGCGTTGCGCTTTCCTCTCGTGCGGGGAGTGCGTGTCGATATAGCCTGGGATGTTGCTGGTTCAGCCTGGACGCTAAGTGATGGTGGTTGTGTTCCAGGGTCAGTATGTGCCAGGATATATTCTTCCGGGCTGGCAGTGATTTCAACGATCAGCCGCTTGGACCCGATCAAGAAGAGAGCTTTCTTCTGGTCGAGGGTGGTGAGGCGCTGCTCCTCCGTCTGGGATAGGCCAAAGGCAGTGCGTGCTGCTCGTGAGCCAATGGTATCGAGCCGTTTTAAGACTTTGGTATACGCATTTTGCGCAATCACGCTGCCATGCGGATCAGTCACAAATTGTTCGGGATTCTGGGTAATGGTCACAACGCTTACCGCGTGCTTGCGAAATTCGCGGGCCATGCGCTCTAAAAACACGCCTCCTTCCTGATGGCGAATCAAGGACCAGGCTTCATCGATATAACAGCGGCGTGGCTTGGGGTGATAGAGAGCCTGTGTCCAGAGGAATTCTGAGATCAGGAAGATCCCCGCTGGCTTGATTTCGCTGCCTCCACGCATCTCGCGTAAATCAAAGGTGAGCAGAGGGACATCGAGTGCAACGTTGGTTGGACGGCTAAAGAGACCGGCCATACTCCCGGTGATAAAACGCTGTAACCGATCTGCCAGGCGGAGGGCATCCTTGTTCTTCTTGTCTTGGCGTAGAACCAGAGCAACATCTTGCAAGAGTGGTGCAGGCCGCCCGTGTGTCCAGGGATCGGCGGTAATACCTGCACGTGCGTAGACCTCGTAGAGGACTTTGTCGAGCAGCGATTTTTCCTCAGATTTGAGCGTTCCAGGTGTTGGCGTATAGTCGGCGAGCAGGATATCCAGGAAACTATGGAGATTCTGGATTTTCTCAGCCAGGCGATCTCCCTGTTGCAGTTGAACATAGCGCGAGAGATCCAGACCTGGCGGAACCAGATCGAAGGGATTAATGCTCTGAGCTGAGCCGGGAGCGATGCGAATACTGTGCCCTCCCATTGCCTCCGTCATGTTCTGGTATTCACCAGCTGGATCGATCACCACGACTTGTAAATCTGGGTGAACGAGTAATTCATGCATGATGCGTAACTTAATTGCAAAAGATTTTCCGGCTCCTGAGATGCCTCCCCAGAATTCATGAGGATTGTCCATGCCTGGCCCCCAGGGATCAAGGAGGATTGGCTCCCCTCCTGGCGTGACTCCCAGGAAGACACCCGATGGCATGGAAACGGCTTCGCTCAAGAAGGGCATAAGCGCGGCGAGCGCAGTGCTCGTCGTGGTGATCGTGCGTCCGAGTGGGTCTTGTCCTGTAGGCTGCAAGGCCTGAAAGGTTTCCAGATGTTCAAGCGTGGTGGGATGGGCCGACAGTAAGCTGTTGTGCAGGGTTGAGAGGATTCGCTGACTGTGAGCCTGTACTTCCTCGGCTGAACGAGCGCGTGCAGCAACATAGAAACCAACATCGATGAGTCGTTCCTGTCCGCTAGCAAGCGCTGGAAGCAGGCGCTCAGCATCAGCCTGGGCCACTGTCAAATCAGGGTCCTGGTTGCTTCCCCGGCGCTCATTGATCCGTTGGGTGCTGCGATACTGTGCTTGTTCGCGCAGCAAGCGCCGCAAGAGAGCTGGGGTTGGTTGTGGGTGAAGATGCCAGGTGATCTCCATAATTTCATCCAGATGGAGTAAATTGGAGAGCGCTCCATCAACAATCTCTCGTGGTAATCCGACCACGGCGATGCCGCGCACATACTCCTCGCCAACCCGTACGTGATCTGGAACCACCATCAAGCATGAAGGGGCCAGCAGATCATGTAGGGAAAGGTTCTTGATGCGATCTTCACCATGCGCTTCCTCCTCCATTTCATCCATCTCCTCCCACTCATCATCATCGTCCAGGTCATCAGAGCGTCCTGAAGCAGGATTCTCTTGCGAGAGGGCCGGCTGCCTGGTGTTTCCCTTGTCTTCTTCATTGCCATTGATTGCTGACAAGGCGGGTTCAGTGGCTTGCTCGAAAAGAGATTCGGAGAGGGGGAAGCGTAAAGCTGCTTCTCCCCTCATGCTTTGATCAAGGAGATCAGCAAGCGCCTTGCCTGAGAGACGCCGGGATGCCAGTCCTATCCCGCTGAGATGCTCGGTAAGTGCCATGACTCGTTGGTCTAACTCACGCTGAGCCTGGGAAAGTTGCTCTTGTCTGTGTGTTTTGGTAAGGACGGAGCCAATGAGAGGGAGCATCCCATACCAGGGGAGATGCAGCTCTTCGCTTGCCCGCACAACGAGGTAGAAGCGACGGTCCAGCAACGTGCGCTGTTGTTGTAAGGTGACGATGGCGTGGCGATGTGCTGCGGCTAAGGTCGTTCGGTCAGGAAAATGTCCTTGTTGTTTTGGGAGAACCTGTTTGTCTTCTGAAGCTGATGGAGGAGATCCCTGCTGTTCAATAGCTGAAGCTGGCTGGTTGACAGCATCGGTGAGACGTTGCACATATGGTGTGAGATCCATCCTTTGTGAACGTACCAGAATTTGTATTGGAAAGCGCAATGCAAGCAGGAAGGAGCGATAGCCATCAATAAGCCGTTGTTGCTCTTCGGGAGAAAGCAAGACATAATTGGTGGATTGTACTTCTAGCACGGCGGTATAGAGACGTGTGCTGGGCTGGGAATCCAGTGTAGAGGGGGCCAGGCATGCAACATCATGGAAAATATCACGCAGTGGGACGAGGCGTTGCACACTGGCATGTTTAGATGATTTCCCTGACTGGGAAGAGGAGGCGAGACGACGCCACACGGCGGTTTTAGGGAGCAAGAGATAGCAAAGCCCAACCAGCGCCCAGAGTTCCAGAGGGCGATTATGCAGAGTGACGAATGCCACCAGGAAACTGAGAAGAACAGGAGGCAGCGCACTGATCAGACGCACCAGGAGCCAGGAAGGGGGCAAGAACACCCCTAACCGTAGCCAGAATGAATAGCTCAGGGAGCCACCCAGTAAGAGCAAGAGCAGTTGGCGGGCGGTGAGGCCAAAGAGCAACTTATCAGGGAGACCAAGATGTGTTGGTGTTGTATGCCGACGCGGAAAAATGGATGAATCGTCCATGATACGTTCCTTCTTCTTTTCTATACATCGCGGTGAGCAGAGATTTCATTCTCGTTCCAACGCAAGGACGAGATGAAGCTCCCGATCATGTGTGACTACCGAGTGGTAGGTGAGATGGTTGGTGTGCCTCCAGCAGCCGTCTGAAGGATGCTGATAATCGTTGTCGTGAGCAGCGCTAGTGCCACCGAACCTAAAATCATATAGAGGTTGGCTTTCGCATTTTGTTGCTGTCGTTCGCCAGGCAACATCAGGCCGATACAGCCCAACGCAAAAAAGAAGGCAGCAATGGCATAAAGAGCGGGAGCAAGGCCGTCGTTGAACAGGTTGATAAAGAACTGGGCTATGGAAACGGTTGCTCCTAGTACATATCTCATTTTTTCTCCGTTCCTTTTTCTTATATCCATAAGATTTTCTGTAGATAGAGCCGGGTCTCCATAGGCAGGCATTGATACCAGGGACGCTGCTGTGTGCAACAGATGGCAATGGCTTGCGAGACTCCACCAGACCCGGCGTTATAAGCAGCTAACGCTTTGGCGTAGTCTCCCTGGTAACTTTTTACATAGCTTGCCATGAGCCGTGCCGCGCCTGTGAGGGCGTCCTGTGGGTTCCAGGGGTTGATACCGATTCCGGCGGCAGTAGTAGGTAAAAACTGGGCGATACCTACAGCCCCAGCAGGAGAGACGGCTGTTGGATTGAAGCCGCTCTCGACCTGAATCTGTCTTACAAAGAGGTCCGGGGGAAGTCCTGCTTTGCTGGCAGCCAGGCGTGCTATTGGAACGTAAGGGCTTTCCTGCTCTGATATCGGTTGACTGGCACCAGAAGGCTGTTCTCCTATTGGCTGCCCTTCCATGCTCAATGCACGGTTTCCACTGACCGTGACGAGCACACAAAAACTCATCAGGAGAATGGCCGCAAGAGGCAGCCCTCCGATGGCAATCCATTTACCCATGTGTTCAGGTCTCCTTTCCTGGGGTATTAGAGTGTGCGGGCAAAACGACCGCCGATAGCACTGATAGCATGGGCAGTGGTTTCTCCAGCGGCAACAGTTGGCGAGAGGATGTATTCATGAAGAGTATGTGGAATGCGCAAGACGAGAAAAAAGAGTGCATTACTCACGAACAGTGAGATCACAAGCTGATCGGAGAAGCCAGCAAAGACTTTCCCTGCAAAAAAGCCTGCGAGCATCCCTCCGAGCGCGAGGGCCGAGACCTGTAAGAACTGGACAAGGACCGCTGCGACAAACGCACTGGCCCAGCGACGTAACCATGCCTCGCTCAAGAATGCCAGCGGGGAGAGACTGGTCAGTAAGACAACGGTTGCCAATCGTACCAACATCTGCCAGGCGAGAAAGAGCACTTGCCCTGCCAGAAAAAGGGAGAGAGCAAAGAGCAGCAGGAGATTGATTGTGCCTTCAGGTGAGCCACGCAGTAGCGCCTGGATAGCCAGTTGCAACAGAGAGAGTTGGAAAAGGCCATCAACTGCCGAACAGAGCGCATTATTGAAGTCGATGAGCCACTGGCAAATCAGTAAACTGTTATGAGCAACAATGACCAGCAGTGCCAGCCGGGGCAAGGCTTCCATAACTGAGAGCGCTGGGAGGCCAATGGAACGACCTACCATAATCCGATACGCAATCAGCAGCACGCGTACAGCAAGCGCCGCATCAACGACTGTGATACCGAACGAGACAAAGCGTTGCACCACCTCATTCTTGTAGGTGGCAGCTTCGGGTGTGCGTGTCACAAAATTAAGCGGGTTTTGATTGAGCCAGATGAGAAAGGGCCTGATCGCCTCAAAGACGCGAGTGGTAATGGTGGTACCCACTTGACCGAGCAGACAATCAATATATCCGCTATCCCACAAAGAGCAGGCAATTGGAGGTGGAGCTACTACGGTCGAGATGACGTCAGCACGAGCAGCGGCACGAACGTCTACATTTTGAGGTGAACGCATGAGAGCATAGCTAGGAGTTGTTTGCCCTTGTGACAAGAACTCCTTCTGCATAGGTGCAGGATGTAGGATGCATAGCCCCACAGGTGTTAAGAGCAATAATCGTAGGAGAGCATAGCCTCTCCACTGTTTCCGGATAGGTGTGTGCCATAGGGATACTAGAAGGGTGAAAAAGCGTTTACTGTTCTTCATCGCTATCTTCTTTCTAGCAAGCAATATCTCTGAGAAGAGCGCTCAATTGCTGGCTCTGATAATGGCTCAGATCTGCCTTTAGTGTAGAGCAAACAGTGCTGTTATGAGAATGGGCAAACCGACCAAAACTTGAGGAGGATGGCTGACCGGAGAAAAATGTTTTTCACTCTTCACGCTGTTGGAGAGTTCGAACTGTAAATTTTTGAAATAGCTGGTGATTTCTTTATAATTACCCTGATGGAGTCTCTTGAATGTAGCGCTACAATGTTGGGCGAGAGATTCCCAAGGCAGTGCAGATTTCGTAAATGGAATGGCTCTGAGCATCGAACATTCGTCGGGCCAGAGCCACTTTCCCGTTTATTTTGAGCTTTCGTGATCGCCCAAGTGCGTCAATCTGTAATGCCTCGTTTTGTCCCTGTTTGGAAACACGAACATGGCCAATTTTCATAACACTCTCCCTTGTGTCTCAGGTTTCCCATCAGCACGCCGAGGTTATGAGACTTTGATTATGAGATAAGTTTTGAGATTTGCAAGAGGAGATTCCGCGGTTGCAGTGCCAATGCTACCGGAGGCAGAAAAGGAAGAGCTAATCGTCGCAAGAAACGGACGGTTTTGAAACCCATTTAACGACCGATTTCGGGGCAGCACAGGAGAACTATGACGAGGAAACTATTCCTGTAAAATCGCCACGATTAGAAGTCTATGAACCACGAACTTAGTTCTTGTATTTGCTCCCAAAGAAATGAATGAGTCCATTCATGCTCTTCACAGTAAGTATTTAGCATTTTTATCATCGAATGCGATTTGTCTTGAGGAAGCTCCAGAAGAACGTCGGTCAATCTGTGAATGGCTATTAGGTGTTTATCATAGTTATGATGTAGCATATATTCGCATTCATGCAGATAATGATGTAACGCTTCCTCATAGCACCCAGCCTCATAGTCCATATCTCCCCTGAGTTGGGCAGCACGTCCTAAAAGATAAAAATACTTCCCCTCAGAAATTTGCTCTACCTCTTGTAAGATTTGCTGTGTCCGTTGCTGTAGCCCTCTCTTCTTGAAGGTCACAGCAAGATATATCAGACTTTCTGCGCGTCGGTCATTATAATGAGATTGAGTAGCAATCTCCATTGTTTCTTCAAAGATGGCGGCAGCTTCAGCCCAACGTTCTTGTAATGTAAGTAGATGCCCTTGGTTATTGAGGCTATCTATATATAGCCCTCTATTAACATTCAATGAATCCTTCTGTGCGTCCTCAAACCAGTTTTTAGCTTCTTGCAATTGATCTCTCGCCATAGCGATTTTACCAAAGCAATTCTTTATGTTGGCGATAGCCTTTCTGTGTCCAGGTCTAACACGCTTGTAAATCTCGTAGGCTCTTTTAAAGTATTCATCAGCTTCATACAAGATCCCTTGATCAAGATACATCAGACCTATTGCATTCAGCGTCAAGCCAATAGCAATTTCACTAATTTTACCTGTCTCAAATAAGTTCTGACGAATGGATAGTGCTGTTCTCAAATACCACTGGGCCTCTTCAAAGCGGCCCCAAAGTATGTAGATAATGCCGTGGCTGTGAAGCGCATTCGCATACATTGATAGATTACCTGACAGCCGGGCTAGATTGAGTCTTTCCTCATAGAACTTTACTACATGACTCAAGTTTCCCGCTTGACTCAAGTTTCCCAACTGTAGACTCGCAGACGCCAGCCGATCTGCATAGTGCGCCAGCCGATTTATATCGTACTGATTCTGACGGACAATTTCTATACATTGTAAAAAACTATCTATAGCTTCAGAGATATGGCCCTGTTCCAAATAACAATGTCCTTTTCCTTCAAAAATTTCTAAAAGATGCATAGTTTTCTGTCGTTGCGAGATGTGGGCCGATCTCAACCGTTGGTCACATTGCTCATAGATGGGAAGCGCTCGATCAGGCATATCCATAGAGCGAACGAAATGAGCTCCTGTAAGTATTGGCAACTTCTCTTGCTCCATCAGCTCGGCACAAGTCCGTGCATGTGGTAGATATTGCTCATATACATTATCTGGTAGATATTGCTCATATTCTTCTTCCATTTCCTCGTCCTCAAGGGGGAAACGATTCCAATGAAACGTCCAGCTAACGGCTAATATAGCTCTTTTAGCCCATAACCGGTATATTCGCTTATCCATCGCATCTTTGAGTACTGCCTGTACTAGTCGATGGATCGAGAGTATCTTGTCAAAGGGCCTGCGATGAATGAGTGAGTAAGCCTGTAGAGCACTGAATGCCTCATCCAAAGCCAGCGAATCACGAGCAACTCTTTGTAAGAGTGATCCAAGATGTTCTGCTCCAATAGTCAAGAATTCTTCAGGAATGGCGTCAGGATGTAGAAATGCACAGAAATACAGCAATTCAGAGGCGGCAGGACTCCGCTGTTTCACCTTCTCGAAGGAGAGTGACCACGTCGTAGCAACTGATTCTGGGTAATCATTTACCAGACCACCACGCCTCTTTAGTAACTCTGCTCTCCGAGTATGATAGAGATTCTGATAATCGGCGAGGCTGCATCCCGTTTCTTCAATGTAGGCTCCAGCTTGGTCAAGAGCCAAAGGCAATCCACCAAGTTCTTCCGTGATCTCTCCAGCCACCGAGATGTCAGTGGGTGAGGCAACCCTCAATAGCGCATCATGAGCCAATAGTCCCGCACGTCGCAGAAGAAACAGTCTTCCTATATCCTGGTCCATCGTACTTACGTCGATACGTATTGCCAAACGGCCCATCGCCTGTGCACGCGTGGTCAATAGAATGTGTCCACTTGGGGCGGGGGGAAGAAACTCGCGTACAATCGCCAACTCATCGGCATTATCAAGGATGAGTAGCCAATCGGCGTGAGTTGTAAACCACTGCTGGACAGCAGAGACAATGAGGGTTCTATCCTGCTCATCTTTCTCTTGCAGGTTTAACAGACTCGCGATGGCGATATACCCTGAGAGAAGAGACTCACTGGTATCAGCCAGCACCCAGAAGACCGCCCGGTAATTCTGGCGGTGCCTGTAAGCATATTCTACGGCAACCTGTGTTTTCCCTATGCCACCTAGTCCACTGATGGCTAGCGGTTGCGGCGGCACTGCTGCTTGACCTACCTTGAGTGCGTTTGCTAGATCTGTTAGAATCTCCTCGCGCCCAGTGAATACGGGATTGGGGGAATATGGGATATTCCAGATATGTGGGAGTGGGGCAGCAGGGGCACTCACCTTCAGATAGTGGATATTTTGTAAAGCAGTTCTGATTTCTTGGGCAACATTAGCAAAGGCGGCATCCCGGTTCCTCCATATTGTGATAGATACTCCATTGCTTGGGAGCGGGCGAAGTTTCCTAAATGGAGCACTTGCCCAGTCTACAGGCCGCAGCAAAATAGGGAATATGAGGGTCTCCCCTAAGTCATATCGCTCCATCGCTCTCTGCATTTCTGTGCCATAGCAATAGTCCGAGTTAACAAAATCGGAACTAACGAGCAACAGAATGATCGAAGCGGTATTAAGGTGTTGATCAAGAGTCTTTGCCCAGTCTGTGCCAGCAATACTCTTCCCCCTGTACCAAGTGGTGATAAGGCCATCACGCTGCAACTGGCGTAGATGCCTGTCCAGTTCGTGGCATAGGGCTTCATCGACATCGGCATAGGAGTAGAACACCTCAATTGGTATAGACTGGGTGCCCATATTTCTCATTCCTCCCTCAATCTATTGCAGGCTACTGAGGTCAACTACTTTCTACATTCTTAGCACTTTATCTCAAGAAACGAACGGTTTTGCGACGAACCAGGGGTGCGAGTGGAAATGCGCCATGTGTATTCATTCGCCCCTCGCTACTTACTCGCCAGATGAGTGTTCTAGACAGAACCGCTCGCTTTGAACTGTTCATACGCAACAACAATACTCCGAAGCGTGTCAGAATCAGTGGGGATGGTGACAGACATCTTCTCTCCCTGGCTGGTTCGTGGAGTGATCCAAAGTGCATTGTGGGAAGGTATCACATCTATCGCTGCAACATGGCGGAAATTGACCGCAGAAATCCATCCCGGCCCTGTGTTCCCGTGCACAAATCCATCTGGGAGGAGAGCCAGAAACTTCTCCTCGCGCCTGACCCATCCCACTATGCTTCCAAACGCAACCCCAATAGCCCCTAGATGTATCCATATCCATACGGGCCAGTCAGGGAGAGTATATCTGGCAATGCCTATCTTCACGAAAAAACCATCATGGATGGAGGGAATAACATCAGCAATATCAACAACGTTTATGGACAGACATGAGAGAAGAACGGACCCGACAAGACCTACCAGACCCCAACCACAGCCATACCCGATGAGAGGCCATGCGAAATCGGAGAGAGAGGAGAGAGAAATGACTCGCCAGTGAGATGGGGCAGTGTTCCAACGCACTCTTTTCTGGACATCTTTCCCGTCCAGCCCCTGCGACACTGCCCGCCAGAGACGGGGTTGCAACGCTGCCTGCCAGAGAGAGGTGTGCGCCTGGTATCCTGTCTGCAACGTTGTCTCTTTCTTGAGAGGAGCAGACGAGACAGATGGGTGAGCCTGTACATCTCTCGTTCTGGGTTTCTGTGTGGGGAAAGCAGATGGGCTTTCCTCTGCGGATCGCTTCTCCTGCGACAAAAGGATGAGAACTAAACCACCAACCAAAATGGCGAGGACGATCCAAGCAGGACCGAATGGAGTAAGGGTTCCACCAGCTACGATGCTTGTTAGAAGAGGAATGATGGCTATTTCTAGTATAGTCGTCAGAACAAATTTTGTTCGCCGTCTGAACAAGGTTCCTTCTCCATGAGACTCGTCATCCCTGATGGCTCTCCTCCACTCTTCATGTACGAGGGAGAACGCGAGAGCGCTTGCGCTCGTTGCTCCTCTGAAGGCGCTGTGAGTGGGATCGCGGATTCGGCCATGATACCTCTCTTCCATGAGTTGAGGCAACAACACCATCTTCCCTAAGTATATCTGATTACCAAAGAAATTGTAAAGAGATCGCTGCCTTCATTCCAACGTTGATACAAACTTGTGCGATCTATCAGAAACGTGGAATAGAATAAGCATGGGAGGGCGAAAAGGACGCCTGTAATCGTAGAATGACTCTACAGTCAACGTAGAAAAAGGACGCCAGAAATGAGTTAGCGTGGAAAAAGTATGCTGCACGTCCTGGCGTCTTATAAAAGTTGTTTGCCAGGTCTGCTTGTTGATTTGAGATTGGCTTCAATCACTTCAGATGATTGCTCCCAAAAAGCTTATGCATAATATATTTATGTGTGGTTCATGGAGAAAATAACTTGCTTTTGCCAAGTGCTGTTTGTGAATGGAACCTATCCTTTCTCAGGGGATTGATCCTGTAGTTGCTCGATAGGATCAGGTAAATACTGAGCGGCAGCTTGCCGTTTGAAGGCTTGCATAATCAGGTTGGGGGTAAGCCCAAAGACCGCTGCAATAAACCAGTTGAGGGGCTGAAGCTGGAAGATATTCGCCAAGGTTGTAGGCACAGGAGCCATCTTCCCTGAAAGGACGGGAAGCATGGCAGTGAGCAGAATTCCCGCCACACCAGCTAATCCGGAGAAGAAAGGGGTGGCAACGAGGCGGGTGAGGGAGAGGCCATAATCGCTGCTCTCCTCTTTGCCATGCACCGAGATATGATCAGCCTCGCCGTAAAAGCGACCAAACAGGCCAGCAAGAGCGCCAACCAAGTAGAAAGCGATGATGCTTCCCAGGTCTTCTGGACGGCTGTTACCGATAATGGCCAGGCAGAGCAGCAGATAGGTGGCATTGTTCGCAAGAATAGTTGCAATCAACAGTTTATTGCGTAAAGCCAGCAGGGCTCCCTGGCTGCTATCTTTCAATTCATTATAGGCGTGCTTAACCTCTCGGAGCACAATACAAGCTTGTCTATAGTCTGGTGAATCTATGGAGGGACTGTTTTGGGAGGGAGGGTCAGGCAATTGGTTCTCTTTGTTAGATTGGTTGTCTTTCCCCAAGTAGGAACGGGCTGCTGGGGCAATCTTGTTCACCACCTGAAAGAGTCTGCCAAGCAGTTCTTCGCGATTGGATATTAGTAGCTGCTGAATGTGCAAGTAATCGTGTAGTGTCTCTCGGAACAGAGCATCGGACGCTTCCGTTTCAAGGAGCACTTCTTCGGCGTGATGAAAGTCTCTCCACAGGCTGAGATATCCTGTCCCCCAGAGCCATTGCAGACCGGGATGACGCTCGTTAATAAGTGTGTTCGAGATATGTTTTCGACAGAAAAGTGCATCCTGTAATGCTTCTTGTGCTTCATCAACACGAGACAATTTTATCTTGCCCTGTACTTTGTAATCCAAATGAGCGTTCAAGGTTTCCAACCGACCGATGAGCTGATCGTATTGGCAAGTATCGGCATGGTCAACCGTTGTGTAGGAAGACGCGAAAAACGCCAGGATGAGCCAAATCACGAATGTGCTGATCCCTCCCCCAGCGATAGCATACCATGCAAGTGGGATATCAGAGGTAAAAGGGAGGCGGGGTAAGAAGTACAACCCTCCTGTCATCACCGCCGCAAATATTGGTACGGCTGCTAATGTGGCTTCAAGTGCCACCAAGTATTTGCTGTAAAAAGAGGGAGGTTTTACAGAGTCTTTCTCTAGTAGCGCATCAGTTGACAGTGGTGTTTGCATAACGGCTGCTTCTTTCTGTATATAATCCATACATGATTACTTAATTCATCGATATAGAGAAAGATTAGTGTGGATATATCACAAAACGCACACATAGAGAATATAGGCTAACACATTTTTATCACAGAACGTACAATATCAGAACCAATTCTTCCCGCCACTTAGCTGAAAAAGAGAACAGGACACACACGTAGCCTTCTATGATTACTGGAGACAAACCTCTTCTCATATACGTACTTTTTCCATGCTTACAAGGTATCTCCTTTGTTCTTCCTATAAATAGATGGCACAAAACTGGCAAGGTACTTGCGCTTCTCGCCACTGTTTTCTACGCTGATAAGTAAAGAGACCCTCCGCTTTCAAACGAGACCCTCCGTCAATCGCACGATGGCGAAACCTATCAAGTGGACGCACATGGGCATCGTTTGATCGTTGAAAGATCTCTGTACAGTGGGACAGAGGTTCCTGGGTAAGCCGCTCCCCCATCGAGTATACTGTTTCTACAGCGTTGTAAATTGTGTCCTTCGTTGAGGGGTGGATTGACTAGTGAAACGCTCCATATGCCGCTGATGCCGGGAGAAATTTGCTGATTGCGCCTGTTGTTGATTGCTCTCATAACGGTGCGTCGAGAAAAGGCTCTCAGGCACATTCCGTTGAGTAATCCAGGAGGTCGCATGATGAATGAAGCCATGTCACTGAGGCCCTCTACTGTCGAGGATGCTAGCGCAATCCGTTCTCTGATACGGGAAGCCTATTCCAAATGGGTCCCAGTTATTGGACGTGAACCCTTGCCAATGACAGCTGACTATGAGGAAGCTGTGAAGAAGCATCGCATCGACCTCTTGTATCTTGATGGGAAGCTCGTGGCCCTCATCGAGATGCTTCCGAAGGCCGACCATCTTCTCATCGAGAACGTCGCCGTGTCTCCGGTTTTTCAGGGGAGAGGCCTGGGCCGAAAGCTTCTGACCCATGCCGAGCAGGTAGCCGCGTCACTGGGACTCTCTGTCATTAAGCTCTACACCAACAAGCTCTTCACTGAGAATCTGAGGCTCTATCAGAAGCTTGGGTATGCGGTTGACCAAGAGGAGGAGTTCAGAGGTGGGTTTGTCGTCCACATGAGCAAGCCTGTTAAGGTATGAGGCCAAAACTCTCGGTCCGCTCCCTCCCCTTTGGCAACCTTTGTCTGTAAGAATACGGCCAATCGGAAGTCGAACATGTCGTCGTTCACTTTTTGATTCTGCGGTTTTGCCTGATCGTGGAGTAACTTCCGCCTCCATGTACTAGAAGAAAGACCCTCTTGTATCGTGTATCTCGCCTATAACACATGGCCCCTGACTGCATAATCAGCATGGAAATACTGGGCGCACTGGCGTAAAGCAACCTGGACCTTGCCTGAAAATTTAGGCCGCTCACAGACAGCAGCCTGAGTTTTTGGGAAGCAAGAAGGAAAGCGAAGAAACATCACAAAGGATTTACTTTCACTCTTCGGTGATTGAAATGCAGAATGCTTTCCGCTACGATGCCCTTTCCCACAAGTAATAGCCAAACCATGTTTCACAAGAAATGATCCAATGAGACGGTAACTTCTTTTTGAGGCGACTGATATGCCTTTGCAATGGGGCAGGAGAACCACCTGCTTGCTCAGATGCGAATGGAAATAATTCCTGAAATGGTATTACTTCTCTAGGCGGGGCATGTAAAAGGCGCGTCAAAATAAGAAATTCATTGGGGGTCGTGTTGATGTGAAAGAGAGTCTCATGGGCTGGATCGTAGATGAAGAGCGTATGTGCTGCTTCAAGCAAGAACACCTCGTAGCTCTTCCAGGAAGTCCGTTGCAGCGTTTCTTGAAGAGTAGCATTCTCTAGAAACATTTGGAGACCGTTCCTCATAGGAATATCCTTTCATGAACACGTGAGGGACATCTTTAGCCTGCTTGCAGTGATGAGGGCGATGCAATGGTTTTTTGTGGCTCTTTAAGTGGGGCTACCATTTGCAATCGATATCCGGCACCAGGTTTGCAAACAAGCCTCCAGACAGGGGGCAACTTTTTTCTCAAACGGTTCATATGGCGCTGAAGCCCTGGATAAGGTGCTACGAGAGATACCTTTTTGCGGGAACTGGCAGGTAAGAGCGCCTCAAATGGGACGATCTCACCTGCTGGTTCTTGTACCAGGCGCAAGAGGATTGTATATTCTGATGGAGTCAAGGCGAGATAATAAATCATGGTGGTCGTATGGTCATAGACAAAGGCCAGATGGATCGATTCGAGAGCAAGAATTTCGTAGCGACCATAGAAAATCTGCGTGAAAGAAGAGGAGAAAGATGGATCTGTTGATTGGAGCTTCATAAGCGCTTGAGTCAATCCTTTCTTCTTACTAGCATTATAGGATGTCTTCTCGTCCTGTAATGCTACTTACAGAGAAGCATTCATAAACTGATTTCAAATAGAAGCAGAAGTTCAGAAAAGGACATTGTTGCTACTAATAGCGTTCTTACTGCTTTTTATTGTTGAAGAGTGTATCCATGTGTTTCCTAAGACTCATGCCTGTTCCACATGAGAATTCTACCAGAAGAGTAGTTGGCTAGAAAAGTAGTTGTTCCTGAATTTTGCTTCCAACAAGTTGTGCAATTTTTTCCAGAATTGGGAGAGACAAGATGCTCGATAGAAATTGCAGGAATGTATCTTTACTTTTGCTGGCGAGGAAAAAAGTGCATGAAGAGGCGGAATGCAAGATAACTTGTTTCCGCCTCTTCATGAGCCACAAGGTAGACAGAGAATGTACTATGACAGCGCAAACATTCATTCTTAAGGGAAGCACTCAAGAACAGGAAGTATTATTGCTCAGGCAGAGATCCGTCTGGGTCATAGAAGGAGTGGGCCTGTTGTGTCCTCTGTGACGGGGAACCGTGCTAGCTAGTGGTCCCAGAAGATAGCCCTGAGTTCGTACGGAATTAATATCCAGGTGGAACGGCTTGAGCTTCTGGCGAATACTTCTGATTCCATCATAGAGGGGAGCAAGCTCGTCTTTGAGGGATTTCCCTTGCCGTTTGATTTCTTGTAGGTGCTTTGCGCATTCCTGGATTGACCAGCTAGACACGCTGGCATACAGTTCTTCAAAAGAAGCGCTGTAGGGGTAGGCCGAGAGTAAGGTAGAAAATAATTGCCATTCTTTGTAGCTGAATTTGCACATTTTTGGCTTTTGTGCTGGAAGGACAATAAAGAAAGCCGTTTCATCAGGGTCGAGAAAAAAGGTTCCGTGAGGAAATTGGCTGTGGAGTAACTCGCATAAGCTCTTTGTGAGTTCGTTGGTATTCTTCAACATGCTGCATTCCTTCTTGATTTTTAGCGGTTCATAAAGCGCTGCATTAGGTCTCTTTCTTCTGTTGAGCAAGAGAAGTGATGGGCGTGCTGCTCTGGCTCCATTTATTATTTTTGGGACAAATGGAAGAATATACATCTCTTTTGCATTGTCAGATCTCTGAGCCATTTAAACATACTATGCCTTGCCCAATGCTATGACGCTCCTTTTCAGTATGTCCGTTTTCCCTCCTTTTGAGAAGATACAGAACCTACACAGTACACCTATACAATAGCGATACGGGCCAATATTCGGACAATAAAGTGATAATATACAAAAATTAATGAGCATTTATTTGCGATATTTGTATTGTATAATATGAAAGATATCAAACACGATTACGGTAAAGAAGTATGATGCGGCGTGAGCTGTATCATTGACAGTGGTGGTGATCCAAGTACAGAGAGCTTTCCAGAACTTTTTGCAATTCAGATCTTGATAAAGCTGTTATTTGGAACGTGTCATATTTGCGATGTGTACATTCCCCGAGCAAATACAGTTAGAGCTAGGAGAGATGCAAGGATGTGTAGGCCGTATGTTATAGTCTACACATCCTGGTGCTACGTGTTACTTTATAGGCAATGGGGAGCAATGATGGAGATAGTTTCTCATAGAAATATTACTATTTTTGACAAATCATCCTTTTCTAGAACGTGAAAAAAGTACTTTTAAGAGTATCATTGGATGAAGGAGAGCGGCAGGCCCTTTTACTAAATGCATAACTTCCAGAAAAGCAAGCAAGACATGTGCATCATAGGGAAGCAAAGCAATCACACCCTCAATGTACCAGTGCGCAAACCCCTTCTTGCTGGTATTTTCTTCGGACAAAAAACGCGCGTCTGCTGAAGTAGCGAGTCGCCACGGAAAAGCAATTGTGCTTGCCACTTTTTTCTGAACCATCTGAGCAAGTCTCCTCTGCCTCTGCCTCCTGTGGTGTAGGCATTGTTCCAGCGCCAATGCTTGCAGAACCGCAACAGTCATGCCTTGTCCATAGATAGGATTGAAGGTACAAACAGCGTCTCCGAGAATCAGAAAATTCTCTGGCTGGTCTTCAAGCTGTTCAAAATGTCGCCAGCGATTCTCTGTCCTTCGATAGCCGTGAATGGGAGAAATGGGTTGAGCCTCTTTAATCGCCTCATAGAGTTCCTGATCTGGCAAGCTACGAGCAAATTCCAGAAATTTTGTTTCATCAGTGGGAGGATAATCTTTCACCATTCCTGAGAGTACCGCCATCCAGCGTTTTCCTTCAATTTCCATAAGGACACCACCACGTTGCTGCTGTGATGTTGCTTGAATTGCAATTCCTTTCCATTTTGCCTGAAAGGTGGCCGGGATCTTGTAGGTTCTAGTGGCATATCCCATGAATGCGTTGACCACCGTTTCCTGTGGAGAAGAGGTTCCTCTTGTTTCGAGCCATTGTGGGGCGTGAGAGAATGCCCCGCTGGTATCAACAATAAAATCTCCTTTTATCTCCTGAAATTCGTTCCTAAGAGGATCACGTGTTCGCATCTGGACGCCCCTGACAGTTGGTTCATATTGCTCGCAAAGTAGATTCGTGACTTCATATCCCTCATAAATATTGAGGTGAGAAAAACGTTGTATTTCCTGATAGAGCGTCCACTCAAGTAGCAGGCGCGAACAATTCCATCCATGAAGGACGGGAGGAATTTTTGGACAAAGAGCGCCGTAGTAGAAATGAGTCTCATTGCCATAATCGCGCTCCACTGCCCCATGTGCCAGAAGCTTCTTTTTCAGACCAGGGAACAATCTTTCCAACTCTTGTTGCCCACGCAATTGCATGGTATGTACCTGGCGTCCCTCAAGGACGCCAGGACGAAAGACCGGCTCTGTTGGATAGTGGTCTCGCTCAATGAGTGACACCTTTTCAAAATATTTGACGAGAACTCGTGCCACAACGAGACCGGCGATACCTCCGCCGATGACGATGGCGTGGGTTCTCTTCTGCGGTTCATACGATTTGTTCATATACGACTTTCATATTGATGCTATTTTATATTACGATGTAGAGAGGTCAGCAAAATACTCAAGAAGCGTCCGGTGAGAAAAATGTATCCCCCCCCGACCCTTCTGAGCAGTATACGTTCGACGGCATGGTCAAGGAATTTGATGTAGTTCCAGGGAAGATGACCAGCACGCCAGAGGTAATACCGAAGGAGATAATGTTTGGCAAATGCTATTCCTCCATGAAATGTCAGGAACTGGACAAAAAAGATGACCCCAAAAACGAAGGCTAACCCAATTCCCAACGTCATCCAGCCGGTAATGCCTGCCAGAGCGAAAGCAAAACCACTCATAAGCCCACTAGCAAGGCCTCCAATGAGGCCAAAGAGACCACCGGCAATCAGCCCATTGCGAAAAGACCGGCGTACCCCTTCATTGGGCCGGAGAAAGTGGCGTTCAGCGAGCGAGGTGCTGGACCATCCGCTGGTTAAGGTGGCGGTCAGCATCCCAGCCATCATGGTCACAAAGCCAACAATGGCTCCATAGACTATTCCAAATGGCAGACCATACCCTATTCCTTGATAGATACTGGTGAGGCTGGCAAGCATGAGTGCCATACTTATCATGACATAACTCCCTAAAAGTGCGCTCTTTCTTAGGTTGTCCGCTAGATGTTGTCCCACCGTACTCCAGGACCAGAGGATGATTTCCGCCGGTCTGATTTCTTCTCCTAAACCAGGAATGAGATTAGTTCCATTTGCCAGGCCAAAGACGAGGCCATAAAAAAGCCCAACAATCGAGGCATAACTGATCACGAATTGATTCAGTGTGCCATACTGCCAGAGATAGATACATCCAGAGCCTATAGCCCCGCAAGCGCTGAAGAGTAGAAAGTTTAGAAGTCGGAGAGAAAGATTTTTAGGAAGATATGGCCGTTTGAGTAGTGATTGCAATGGTTCTTTGGGAGTAGCTGAGGCGGGTAGTGGATGGAGTAGGAAAATGAGAGTGCTGATAAATGTCATGAAGAAACCGCTATAGAGTCCCGTTCCTATCGCACGGTAAACCGCATTGCCAATGTTCCCAGTGAGCGGAAAGAAAAGGAAACCAGCAATGATGCTGACGGCCACTCCGAGGGTGAGGCCTAGACGCAGACCTGCGCCTAATCTCTGCAACAAAGAGGAAAAAGAGAATGTAGGAATGTGCCCTTTTCCTGCTATGAGTACTGTTACGAGCATGACGAGAGCTACAATGATTTCGAGGCTCGAAAACCCCCGAAAGCCTCCTCCAAGTCCTGGTGTCATCCATCCAAGTATATTACTTCCCAGCCCTATGTCTCCCCAAGAAAATAAACCTGGTTGTGTTGGCGTTGCATCACTACGAAATAAGCCAAGTATTGCGGCAAAGATAAGAATTTCCCCACCAAAAAGCATGCGAACAACAGTACGATGAAATCGATGCATGGAAGTTTCAGGCAACCAGTTGGGTTGTAGGCGTTCGACAAAAAATTCTGTCTGCCCATGACGAAGCAGTTGTTGTCCTAACCATGTCAGGTAGTGAGTAGTTTGCTGCGGTGTATAGGTTGTTGTGGGACCGCGACGTTGCAACACTCGTTCGACATAGTTTTTGAGGATGGTATGACGGCGCTCAGTAACGGAAGCCTGCGAAAGGATCTCGGTAATTGACATTCCATGATAGGTGAATGCAAGTGTACTGAGCATCAATGGCGTAGAAGCCATTTCTTGGAGGACAGGATCATCCTGGAGAGCAGCTCGCACTGCCGCTAGTCCTTTCCCCGCTTTAAAAAGATAGGCGTCGATTTGTTCGGAGGTAAGCGGTTGGACTTCAATAGCTGTATTCAATAAGATACGAGTAGGTTGAGCAAAATAATCCTCTTTGCGACTGCACACTATAATGGGGATCATACCATGTTCCTGGCGATAGTTATTGATGATTTCGATACAAGCTGTCTGCTGCGTTTCTTCCACCTCGTCTAATCCATCAAGCAAGGGCAAGATTTGGTGGTTTGCCACCCACTCATTCCCAAGTGAACGAGGAACTTGATATTTGCTCTGCAATTCCTCTACAAACCATTCAGTCAGGGAGAGGCGTTTCTCTGTCCATGAGGAAAGATTGAAGACAGTTGGGATCAAGTGCGTTTCATCAAATGAGGCACGTTCCAGGAGATCCTTCGCGAGATCAAGCAATAAGGTTGTTTTTCCTGCTCCAGGCTCGCCCAGAATGAGCAAAGCTCCACCATAAGTGTCGTAGACCTCGGTGAGCCGGGTGCCCACTGGCAAAAGGCGCGAGGGGAGATGCGACTCCTGAACCGTCAGCCTCCAAGGATTTTCCACTGCATCGGGTTGTTCTCGCAATCCCAGCGTGATCAGCGTGGCAAGGTAGAGGGAGTTGTTGAGTACTCCCTCAATCCACCGAGATCGTATTCTACTAAGCATGCGATGACGATTGTCCTCTATTGTTGGAGATGGATGAAGAGGCGGCGCATGATTATGTGGAGGGACAATGACCCCCTGACCGGGTAGGGGAGATTTAGGCTGGAACCCCAGTTGTTCAGAAGTCAAATCAAAGAAGCGGCTAAGCTTCTTTTGGGTTTCAACTCCAGGTGTACGGATACCACGCTCCCAGCTTCGTACCGTTTGCTCTTCTACACCGAGAAGCTGTGCAAGAGCAGCTTGGGTCAGACCTCTAGCTTGTCGAGCACTTTTGAGTTGTTTATTGGTACTTATGATTTTTCCCCTTCTATTGAAGAATGAAATACATGATGAACGTATACCTTTTTCGTCTAACTAAATTTAGGGTCAAGCGGAGCGATTTCAGCCCATAGAAACAAAAAATACAAAACATGTATAATGTATATTTTTTATGCTAAGAATGAAATCATGTGGTAAAAGCAGAACAATAGAGGAATAAAAAATAGGAGAGTGACTTGCAGTGGTTTTTATATAGATTCGGCACGCTGTTGTGATCCTTCCTGTGATGATGGCAGATGTTTGGAATGCTAGTTCGTGGTTAGCCATGCGAATTAGGAAGACGCATCTTCTTTCGTTGCTAGACGAACCTGAAGTTATGCTTGATAACAGAAATATTATGATAAAGCACTTCAAAAAACTCTCTACAGGAATTCGCCTGTCAGATAACACATAGAGATGACAATATCTATTGTGCTTTTTCACTCTCAAACATATGTCTGTTCGAGAAAAGCATACCCTTTTCCAAAGCAGGAATTAGTGCTTTCTTGTACTATAACATGAGGAAGGAATATTGTCTACAATTATGATGATATCTGTCTTCTCTAAATAAGAATATCTAGTACAAAACAATATAATAAATACAGAAAAAATGTTGTATAACATTGTTATGACTTTCTACAACAATGTCTGACTGATTGTATGCAAGAAATGAGAGGTATCATGTTGTTAGGGTAATTGAGAAAGTTTCTTCTGATCTCCTCATTCGAGAGACTTTCCAAGACATACGCAGGTGTGTGCCGTGGTTTCACAAGCATTCACGTCCTGTCCCGTCTCAGAGGAACGTATAAGAGGGATAGTCAACAAATTGCTTGGTGGCGTTTCCTCCGAGCATCTCGATATCATCGATGATCTGGCTCTTCCGCTGCCCGTCTGAGTGATTACTGACATGCTGGGGATACCAGAAGCAGATCGTCTCCAGTGGTGAAGCGGTCCAAAGCGTTTGTCAGCGCAACAGGCAAAGAGGTGCAGATGGAAACTGGCTGCTATTTTCTGGAGCTGATCTCTCAACAACGGTAAGCAACCAGGGATCATCGGCACGTTGCTCTCGACGAAGCTCGATGGTGAAGCTTTATCGATGAGAGAGGTCGTGACTAATAGCATCTCCTGCTGGTTGCAGGCAATGAAACCACGACGAATTTAATTGGCAACGCGATGCTTTGCTTTGAAGAGTATCCAGACGCGCTCCAGACGTTGCGGGATGATCCAATGCTGATCCCAAACGCATTATTAAAGAGTGCTTCACAATTACCAAAACTAAGCTTAACAGCTTGCTCAGCAGCTTCCAATGCTTCTTGGTATTTTTGCAAACCACTAAGAGCAATGCTTTGCTATGTGAATGCAAAGCTATCATTAGGATCAAGCTAGAAATTTACTTAAAATGCAGGAGAGTCGTAAGCTTGGTGTGAGTTGTAGGTAACTCCGTTAGCGGTGCTAACCCTCATAATAGGGCAACTGTAGTCATTACTTCTCATAATTGCCCTACGAACATCAAAATTCTCTGAGCAGAATATAAGTGAAATACGCTATAATTGAGGGGCGCTATATATCTTTGTATTGTGTGTTGTAGATAGTGTGAGTAGTTAATATAAAAAGAAATTTTAGCGCTATAAATCTTTGACCATATTCAGCAAATCTAGGCTATATCATAACTGCTTTGAAGAAAGTACCATATGAAAACCAGAATGAAGACCCAATAGCACTGAATGAAATAGAATGGCGTATCCTTAAATTGTATGTACTCGCAGTTATTTATTTAAGACTATGATCATAAATTAGTGCAATGGTAAAGAATTGCTTTTTCTGGATAGTCATCTTTCCAGCTAATAACAATGGTAATCTTTTAATACATTGTGTATGATTTTTGATATATTTAGCTGTATTGAAACTTAGCTGGTGATTGAAATTGGCAATCAATTACAAAAACTAATGTGAAAGCTCAATAAAAATTACTATTAGTTAGATCGAGATGGTATCAATCCCGATTAAGAGCGTGATCAAAAAGGTTTCAGAGGTATATTAGTAACCGTAAATGAGAGGGAGGAAGCTACAACACCGATGAAAATGCGATCGACAAAGAGGCTATAATTGAACACGTAGTGAGGTTCCTCAACCATGTCCAACTCAATGAATGCTACAGCTTTGCCAGGGACGGGGAAGCGAATCGCTTTAGTAGTCGGCGTTAACAACGTGCCTAATTCCATTTTGCCTTCGTTAAGTTATGCTATAGCTGATGCTGAGTCAATGGCAGACGTTCTCAAACATCACTGCGATTTTGAGCTGTTAGTTCCTCCCTTGCTTGGGGAGCATGCTACGAGTGCTAATGTCAAGAGGGCTGTACTCAATCTAGCCCGAGATCGCATTGATGGAGATTTTCTCTTACTCTACTTTAGCGGCCATGGACAGCAGATGATAGTTGAATCGAACTCGAATATCCCCTCAGCATACCTTGGTACCGCCGACTTCGATGATAGAGATGTAGATGATGATCACTCGCTTCATGTTTCTATGCATTGGTTACGAGATAAACTCTTCAAAGGCACACAGGCTGGTTGTGTGCTAATCATTCTCGATTGCTGCTACGCAGAAGATATTAGAACAGGATCTGACCACTCTCTCGATACATTACGGCGGCAAATCGCTTACTACTTTGAGATCCCAGGTGCAGAGGTCGATATGCGACGAAGTGGATTGAAGGTGGCCCTCGCCGCCTCGGGGTATGATAAGGCTGCGGGAGAGGTGGACGGGCATGGGAAAATGACAAAGCTTTTATTGCAGGCATTACGGGGAGAGGTGGATGGGCTCTTGGGAAACGAAGGTCATATCATGTTAGACGATCTGCTAGCATATATAAAAACCGAGATACCACTTGAGCAAAAGCCAGTTATATCAATTGCTGATTCAACAGGGAAAGAATGTATTCTCGCAAGCTATCCTAAAAGCGCGGCATTGCTACATGATAAAAAAGCTCGAGTTTCAAGAAAGGCTCCTAGGAACTATATTCCTTTTCCAAGAAACCCCTTATTTCAAGCTCGCCCTGGCGAGTTTGAGCGACTAGAAAGTATACTCTTTGGAAAAAGGGTCGAACAGAAACCGGTGCGTTTAGGATTAGTTGGCCTTGTAGGGCTTGGTGGTATAGGTAAAACACAATTGGCCATCCAACTTGCTTACCGATATGAGGCGCATTTTCCGTCTGGCATCTATTGGATGCTGGCAAAGGGAACTACTCTCTTTGAATGGCAACACCAGTTAGCAGAACTCGCTGCTAATACAGAGTACTTACCATTTGAAGATGATGTATCTCATCCAGAGAACGAAGTGCGGCGAGCGCGCCACTTTTGTCGTTACCTTGCTGATCATGCAGATGCTCTTCTAATTCTAGATCACGTCGAAGATCCTACCTTGGAAATGTCCATTCTCTCTGCCTTGGCAGGGGGGGAAGTCGCATGTACCATCCTTTATACTTCACGAATAACATACACACCGCCTGGTGTGATGATCCATTTTGTTGAAGAGCTACCGGAAGAAGGAGCCGTAAGGCTCCTTCTGGAAACTACGAGACCATCGCTCCTCTCTAAGATATTGGTGGGTAGTCAGGACTCTGAAGCAAATGCCGCACGTGCTGTATGTCGTGGAGTAGGATATTTGCCTTTAGCACTAGTACATCTTAGATCATTATTGGTCCGGGACCACCAAGTGACACTTGTTCGCTTATTCGAAGTGCTTAGACAACGAGGTATATTGGAGATTACTAAGACACAGTTTGCTGATGCAGCTCCACTTTTTGCAACCTTTTGGCTAAGCTGGGAAAAAGTGCGTGATGAGCGGGCACAACGTCTATTCAAGTTAGCTGCCTACTTCCCAGAAGCCGTTCCCATTCCACTTTGGCTGCTTGGACTAGCTGCTGGCTTGGGTGATAGTGGGGATATCTTCGAGCCATTAGGGATGGCTCGTATGCAATTGCTAGAATTAAGCCTTTTAGAAGAATTGTCGGGAGATCAGGTGCGATTACACCCTCTTGTGAGAGAATTCGGGCGACTATTAGTGATCGAAGATATTCAAATGGGAAGCAGTATTTTAGTACAAGCAGGGGAACGACTCATTGCCGAGTTTACAGATCTAAATAGACTAGAACGTCGTGCTTTGCGTGAAGGATATTGGCGATGCTTAGAACAAACGCGCGCAACTCGCGAATATGCTGAACTCTTGGCGACGGGGCATGCAGATCGAATTGGTCAAATAGAGCGATGGTTAGACCGCGAAAGCTACCTCTTAGGGAATGGAAGGTGGTGGCCTACAATTCTTCCAGGATTACTATATCAGCAGCTTTCCAATCGATCTCTGGAGGAAGGACAAACCTTGTTAAAGGGCGAATCGCCTTCTCAATGGCTGCGGCAATTGGGCCAAGTAGGCGCAGAGGATCGATCATTACTCAGAATATTTCCGAGTCATGTTGGAGTGGTAACAAGTGTGGCATTTTCCCCTGATGGGGAACTGGTGCTCACAGGCTCATCTGATTTTAAAGCGCGCATATGGGAAACAGTGAGTGGTAAGTTACTTATCACATTAGAAGGTCATTCAGGGAGAATTAGAAGCGTAGCATTTTCCCCCGATGGGTCTCAAGTGCTTACCGGCTCATCCGATCGAACAGCGCGATTGTGGGAAACGTCAACGGGTAAGCCGCTTATTCTTTTAGAAGGGCATACCGATTATGTAACAAGCGTAGCATTTTCCCCCGACGGGTCCCAAGTGCTTACCGGTTCTCAAGATGGGACAGCACGGTTATGGGAAACTATGAATGGACATATGTTGGTGGCAGAAGAACACAATGATGAGGTGAGAAGTGTGGCATTTTCCCCGGATGGAAAGGAAGCGTTAATAGGCTCATCTGATGGAACAGCAAGGATATGGGAAATAGCAACAAGAAAATTGTTGATGACGTTGGAGGGTCACTCTGATGGCGTGTGGAGCGTAACATTCTCCCCAGATGGGAAATTGGTGCTCACAGGCTCATCTGATGGGACAGCACGGTTATGGGAAAAAACTACTGGGCAGTCTCTAACCACTTTCGAAGGGTATACGAATGTTGTAGAGAGTGTAGCGTTCTCCCCAGATGGGGAATTGGTGCTCACAGGCTCATCTGACGGGACAGCTCGGCTGTGGGAGGCAACAACGGGCAAATTGCTAGCGACGTTGGAGGGTCACACTGACGTTGTAGAGAGCGTAGCGTTCTCTCCTGACGGTACGCATATACTAACAGGTTCCTGGGATAAGACCGCTCGGCTATGGAAGACAGCAAGTAAGCAAGTACTAGCAACATTAGAAGGTCATACTGGCTGGGTGAGGAGTGTAGCGTTCTCTCCTGACGGTACGCATATACTAACGGGTTCCTGGGATAAGACCGCTCGGCTATGGGAGACAGCAAGTAAGCAAGTACTAGCAACATTAGAAGGTCATACTGGTTGGGTGAGGAGCGTAGTGTTCTCTCCTGACGGAAAACAGATACTTACTGGCTCATCTGACCGCACAGCCCGACTGTGGGAGGCAGCAACGGGCAAATTGCTAGCGACGTTAAAAGGCCATATAGGCGAGGTGGGGAGCGTAGTGTTCTCTCCTGACGGAAAACAGATACTTACTGGTTCTCAGGATGAGACGGCTCGAGTGTGGGAGGCAACAACGGGCAAATTGCTAGCGACGTTAAAAGGCCATACAGGTGAAGTGAGGAGCATAGCGTTCTCTCCTGACGGGCGTCTCATGATAACTTGTGACCAGCATGGACAAGTATTCGTGTGGAACGTGGATGGGGTCGAAAGAGAGAACCTTCTTGGAGGATATGTAACTACCTACGAGGTAGGGGCTATTTATTGGCTAGATAAATCTCATGTAATATTGGTCGATATGGGAGGGACTAGATTTCGACCCCATTTTTACCAATTGAAGCTAGAAGGTATGGAATGAAAAGTAAGTGTATTTTTCGCTATAAAAACCTGGTTGAGTGCCTTAACTGTTTAGACCCAGTTGGTCCACTAGCAGGCTTGCGCTGAGGAGGGCATGTTCGCGTTGAATCACAGATAGCGATGAATACTGAAGAGTATTCACAGCATTGTAGAGCAAGGCGATATAATATTCGCTCATATCATCATCTGGTTTCTGTGCTACTAATTTACTAGCCAAAGTTCGGAGAAAAACAACAGTAGCATAAGCTTTAGCAAGAGCTTGATTCGCTGTAGTAAAGTTATTTTCCAAATGCTTTACTTGGTTGAAACGCGCAATACTGCTAAGAACTTCCTCCATTTGAAGGCGTTCGTCCAATACAGCTTCTTCCGCTGCAAGCAACTGAAAACGGACCACGGAATCAAGCATGGCAATATCGCGCAAGATATGGCCTTGGCCAGTACCCTGATAGTCAATTAGCCATACATGTCCAGCGCTATCCACTAGTAAGTTATGCTGATTGAAGTCGCCATGTGTGATACAGATGTAAGTTGGGCGCACTAGATGCGAACCAGCTATCGCAAACAAAGGGTTTGTAAAGGTATGATTGCTGCTTAAGTTTCTAAAGTAAAGTTGCTTTTCGACCTGCACATTTATGAACTGTTCAGAAAGCATTTTCTCGAGTTTTTCAGGCGTGTCTTCAAGCAGACTTTGATAATCGGCGGTCAAGTCAAGAGGTTGTAAAAGACTATGATTAGCATACCAGGCACCACATGTATCTCTAAAAAGGCGATTTAATGTATCCTTTATTTGAGAGGTATTAGCATGACTATAAAAATCACTAAAGTCCATCAATTGATCGTTGGTTGTACCTAGCATTGAGTAAATGATGCCAGCAAGATGTGGTGTGCGTCGTAATCCGAGAACAGTTGTACTTCGTCCGCCCCCAATAAATGGTTGAACATATTCTTTAAAGTTTTGATACTCTTCCTCAATCAAACGGAAGTCACCAAATTTGACAATTACTTCATTTCCGGCTCCTTTAGCACTGTAAAAAGGTTGTACTCGCAGTACTCCTGTATCTCTCGGACTTGGCATCAATGGCGATACCAGAATGCTTTCGGCCTGATAGAACAAGCGACAAAGCAAATCTTCCAATTCTAAAACTAACTGATTTTTTAAAGAGGTTCCAGATTTTACACTATTTCCCTCTACTTCGAGATTAAGTACAGCTAGATCTGGTCCACTTTCATGTTTCCAGAGAATGTCGAGTTCTAAATTAATGTTAACTGTTTGAGAAAATACCTGTCGCATGTTATCTAGAAATTGCCGGTTATTGAACTCAGCTTTAGAAAGGAAATCCGCAACTTTGTGCTCTCTAAAAGCTGTGCGCATATTTTCCATCGTACCGTAAGCAGAAAGCATGATAACTTTCGTTGCATCGCTTAGTCCTCGTTTTTCCAATTCCCTCAGGAGAGTTAAACCATCTACACTACTTGGATCAGAATCGTCTATCCTAATATCAAGCACGATAACATGATAAATAGTCTCTTTTAAGCGTTCTAATGCCTCTGCGGCGGTAGATGCAGAGTCTGCTCGGAAACCTCCACGTTGTAACGTCTCGACTAATTCCTCACGCCACTGCTCCAAATCATCCACAATTAGCACCCGTCCTTGCTTTTTCATAGCTCACCATCTCCTTTTCCTCTTTGATTAATCGCGAAGGACAATACTATACTATCCAAAAAGAGAGTATTATTTAACTACAGGCATTTCCTTCTCAATTTTAGGCAAGAGCAGTGTAAAGGTTGTGCCCTGCCCTAGCTCGCTTTTTACCGTCAAATCTCCATCATTTCTGAAAGCATTGCGACGAGCACTCCAGAGACCAAAACCAGAACTTCCCTTTGTAGAATAGAATAAGTCAAAGATTTTAGATAAGTTTTGATGAGAAATGCCAGTACCTGTATCGATCACCTCCAGCGCGACAAAACGAGCGATGTTACGAGCTCTCAGTTTAATTTTACCGCCATGGGGCATAGCATCGATAGCGTTGACAACAAGGTTGTGTAGGATATCCGCAACTAAGCTGGGAATAACCCGAACATTAGCCACTTCATCCTCAACCTCCATGTATATCTGAATGTTAGATGGCAATATTAGAATATCCTGAGCTTCTTCGAGTAGCGCTCTAGGTTGCATGATAACTGGTTCGCCTGCAATCGCTTCTCCTGACTTGACTAACACTTGTTTAAGTTCCTTGCTTAAGTTCAAGACTCTTCGTGTAGCTCGCACTATGTTGTCCAATTTCTTGGAGACAACAGTGTTAGCTACTGCTTGGGCATCTAATTCCAATTGAATGTCAATAACATATGACTCTACGAGCCCAAGATCATTGTCCAACCGGTGTGTCACTTCGAAGGCTAACTGACCAATTGAGCTCATTTCCTCAGCAGATTTAGCTCTTTGCTCAAACTCTTGACGTGCTTGTGCAGTTTCCAATCTATATATTGTAGCCGCTAGCTGTTGTGCTAATCCTTCGTAGAAATTGGCATCAGTACCTGAAAAGTAGCTAAGATCTTTATCTTTGAGCTCTAAGTTGCCATAGTATCGATCCTTAAATAAGATAGGTGCAATAATCAATGAATGTGTTGAAGAGTCTGATAAATTCGGAATATCCATGACCACTAGAGGATTGTTGGTATCTTGAATACCAGTAGTACTCTGCTCCTCTGTTACCTGCTGATTGACAATATCATCTGATTTTGTTCGATGAGGCGAAGAGTGCTGGGACCCAGATGTTCTTATCAATTTTAGTTCTTGGGTCTCATCATCATAGCGACTAATAACAATAAAACCTCGGCTATGTGTCTCTGCAATTCGTAGAATGACATCATATGGCTGTTCGAGCTGTGTCAAATCGCTTAATTTACCAAGTTCTTCTCCTGCTTGGTACAACAGTTGAAATTGTTGTGATTCCCTCTCAGCTTTCTCATACCGCTCAGCATTCTGCAACGCAATAACAGCTAAATCTGCCAGTCCTTGCAACAGGCGTTCATCACGTTCATTAAGCTTCTTCGAAGAAGGACTATCAACACTTAGAACTCCACGTATATCGCTGCCTGCTAACATCGGTACTGCTAATTCAGAGTGCATTTCATTCGTATCGTCTGTATATGTCTCGTTCCAAGGAGGCTGAGACAGGTTTACATTCAGTAACTGTTTTTTACTTGCTGCATGACCAACGACTCCTTGGTCCAAACTGATACGTTGGCCTTTCTTCTTTTTAGTAACGCCGCGTTCAGCAACTATCCACAAATCGTTTCGGTCATGGTCATAGAGCCATAAAGTACCTGTTGTGGAGTGAGTCAACTCCAGAGCTTTCTCTAATATTAGATCAAATACGTGAACGGGATCAAGCTGACTAGTAATTTCTTTACTGATCTGATTAAGAACTAGCCCTTCAGCAGCTAAGCGTTTCTCACGCTCATAGGCTTGGGCTTTCTTGATCGCGAGCACTGCTTGTCCAGCGAGGGTGAGCAAAAAGTCTTGATCTTCTTGAAGGAAAGCACTTTCCCTAACACTTTCAAGATTAAGGACACCGACTACCTCTTCGCCATCGAGCAGCGGTACATCCAATTCTGAGATGACATCAACTGCAACAGGAATATAGAGATCTCTCCATGGTAGATCATGATGCACATTATTCACGCGTACTGGTTTTTTGTTCTCCAATACCCAACGTGTTATGCCTTTAGTTTCCTGTAAAGAGATAACCTGCATTATGCTAGTATCTGCATGTCGGCCAATTGCTGCTGCTGTCTCTAAAACCTGCGAAGACGAGTTAGTGAGTAAAATCGAGGCTTCTTCAGAAGGCACTTGATCATGGGCCTGTCTAAGGAGGGCCTGTAAAACATGTTTCAAGTCCAATGTGCGACTGAGTTCACGATCGATATTTTGTAAAATTTCCAATTCGCGTATGCGACGTTGAGTCAATGTACCAAAAGCTTGTGCATTCTTGATCCCAATGGCTGCATAGTGGGCCAACCCCTCAATAAAAAGCTTTTGGGGAGCATCAAAACGCTGTGGCTGTCTAAAGTTGACAAATAAAACACCAACCGATTCATCACCTACACGTAGTGGTACTACTGCCATCGAACGAATTTTCTCACGTTGTTGAAAACTTTCTTGATGATTGGAGGCGTCACTATGTAGGGCAGAGTAGATAGTTTCACTCTCATTAGCAAAAATAGGTTCTATATGATGTAGAGCCAGTACCACGATATCCTCAGGTTGACTATTGAGCATAGACTGAAAAGAAGATGAATCCAACATGATACCAGATATACGAGGAGGATAGGCAAAGCGATGATGGGTAGTTGGTAAATGTCCTACCATGTGAGCAACTTTTGCCCTCAAACATGAAAGATTGCCCGCAATCTTGAGTATTGAGATGAACGAACCAGGGTAAACCGCTCCACGCCTAGTTTTTTCCATCGATACCTTGTAAATCATCTCAAACTGCCTGAGAAAAAGTGAACAGTGGAAGACACGACAAGGTTTCGTACCTGATGGTGCAGCTATGCCGCATGGTTTCTTGGCATACTTTGGGAAGAGCAGAGAGACAGCAAAGACGCACGCTAGCTGTCACCACATGCAGGGTCGTGGGTATCGGCAGGGGCTGAGGTCTGGTATCTGGCCTCGCTCAACCAGATCTCTGTACCCGGTGGCACATCTTCGGGTCTCAGGTCTCCAGCAATAGTGAGGGTCAATACAGGGTTCGAGGGGTCGCTGGTGGTGTAGAAATCGTTCCCTTCGGCTTTCCAGACTTCCTTGCCGGGACCTCCTTCAGCGGCGTAAAGCTGATCCAAGCTTGCCCAGCCCTCGACGCCGAAGCTGGCTATGGTAGCATGCAGGATACGCCCATCGGGCAGAGAGAGTTCAAGCCCTTCACCTGGCATTGGCATCAGCATATTTGGTTTCCGCTCAATCAGGCCACTGATTGGCACGCGTGGCAGAACATGCAATTGATCGCCGAAGCGCTGCGAACTCTCTACTGTGAGCAAATGGAAACGCATTGGGAAACCTCGACTTCTCTCTTTCTTCTAGAAAGTATATCAGTGCGCGTCTTTGCTGTCTAGATGCTTCTTCTCTCTCTGGAGCTGGAACTTGGTCCATTGAGCTATGATGAGGAACGCAATGTACACGTTTTGGAGAAAGTCTCCCTGATGGGGAGCGGCTTCCCTGGCGAACGTGTGTTTCAGTATTCAAGATTGAGGGCAATCTTTCATGTTTGAGGGCTAGATTGTCTCACTTCGTGGGGCATTTACCAGTAGTGTCATAAGGGTAGAGGATAACAAAATCAGCCTTAATAACATCTCGAATCTTGTCAGCTGTTGCTTGTAGGACTTGTTCTGAGTCGAGTTGTTGCGTTAATAACTGACCGGTCTCATTGAGCCGGCTTAAACTGTCATACAAACGCATATTGTAAATCGCTAGCGCAATATCGTTCGCTAGCAATTGTAAGATAAATAAATCCTCCTGATTATAGACATTTGGCTGAGCATGTTGGATAGAAAGTACACCTAAAGACATGCCACGTAATATTAGAGGTACAAAAATAAGAGATTCTAGCTGTTCAGTGTTCCTAATATCAATAGGCTGAAATGGCAAAGTTTTAGCCTCTTTACTCAATTCCCGTATGAATAAGGTTTCCTGTGTCTCGATGACATAACGGCAAGCTCCTACAAGAGGATCATCAGCTCGGATGGAGGAATGTCCTTTCTCCCCCAAGTATAAATCGAGTCTATTGGTCTGAGGCTGATATACCGCTAACAAAAAGGCATAACGGATATCAAGAATATCAGCCACGTGTCTTTGCAACTTTTGAAAAAGGATTTCGACTGTTGTAAGTGCCTGATTAATCTCTTGTCCAATGCGTGCAATTTCCTGATAGCGCCGCAGCAACCATGCTTCCTGTAGGATATTTGAGGCCTGGTCAGCAAAGAACTGGAAAAGTTCACAATCTTCAGCGCTGAATTTCTGCTGTTGTTTGAAATTTAAATAGAGTACACCTAATGGCTTATGAGTGTGTCTCATACGAAGTGCAAGCGCTCCAAGAGAATGAATGCCTTCTAATTTTATGAACCTATTGTTATGGTCTGGAGTCAGCTCAACATTTTCTATCAGCAATACTCTTTGCGTTAAAACCTCTTGCGCAAATTCTTCTGATCTAGAGTTCTGATAAGAAATGGTATCTTTTTGCAGACTATTCACAGTGTTTATAAATGTAATGAAGCGGCTTGTAATGGGATTTATCGCAAAAATGATACAAGAATCAGCCCTAAAAAAGGTTTGCGCTGTTTGAGCAATATGTTGGAGAGTACTGGTTAGATCTCCAGGCCCCTGGGAAATCGGTTCCAATGCATCAAGCAACTTGCTTATTTTGTGCAACAGTTGAGATTCCACTTTATACCTCTAAAAGAGTGGTACATTTTGTGATGGATTTTGATACATGAACATCCATGAGCTTTATCTTTTCGTATCTTCACAAGGCATATCTTCTAGTTGGCTGTATGAATATGATACAAATCCATGTAAACTTTGTCAACGACTCCATATCAGCATCCTCTTCACTAAGATCAACTTGGATTTAAATATCTTGTACTTGGATTTTTGCGCTTTACGTGCTCGGCTGGTTATTCAATTAAAGTATTTGATCGGAGATCCACTATTAGAGAGATGTTGTAAATGATAATCATGTATATTATACTTTAGCACGGAGAATATGGAAGGGCCATATCTAAAAGAATGTGTTTGTAGTATACTATCTTTGCATCAGTATATCGACAAGAAGAAAGGAATCTGTAAAATCTTATGAAGCCTCAAACAAGGTCAGATAGTTCAAATAATTTCATAATTATGCTCGAAATTCTTTCCGAGGATCCGCAGGAGGCAAATCCTGCAATGGTTGATGCTGTCGGTCGCGATACTGTAGATGTGCTCCGTGACGAGGGGTATATATTTGAACCTGTCTATGCTGGTCAACGCGGAGGTTTTCTCGTTGATGTCATTGTGCCGTTCCTTAACACTCTATGGACACAGAAAGATGTCATCTTGGCTGATAGTAGTGCACTAGTAACCATATTTACTCCTATTGTCTTGATCGGCCGTCAGCTACAAGAGGCATATAAGAAGCGATCAGAGAAAAGTAATGCACAGCAATCGTCTATCAAATTGGTGACAGAGATCGATGGGATACCTTTCTTTATTGAGGCAACTGACCTAGAGGCTGCCGAAGCCGCGATGGAGCTTGCACGGCGCTTCCAAATGCAACATTCTGTAGTCGCAGCAAAGATGACAAATCGGAGCAACGTCAAGGTCAAAGCGAGCATTCCGAAAAGGCAACCGAGGAAGAGACGCTAGAGACCAATATGTAGAGAAGAGATTGTATGATTGCATCAGCCTTCAGTGCAAAAAAGCACGAGAAGGGAAAGCTGCTCGCTCTGGTTTTGAGACTGTATAATAGTTTGTTTGTGTAAATGGTCCAGTTGCAAGAAGTAACAGCAGAATTGGAAGGAGCAAGGGCTGACCACCGCCCTACGCCGGGCTGATAGGTGTACGAGTCGCAGAAGCCATGTTCACTTTCGTTCAAAAAGTTTGTTGCTCGTCCTGACGTGAGCGTGTAAGCACACGCTCACGTCAGGACGAGCAACAAAAAAGACTAGGAAGAGCGCATTCCGCTAAATGCATCCTTGATCTCCTACAACACAGAGAGCAGTACAGCACAAAAAACGCTTTCTCGAAGTTGAGAAAGCGGTCAGCAGATGAGTCTTAGCTACTTCATCTCTTCAACGGTGATCTTCCATTCGATACCGCTATTTACGTCCAAATGGACCTCGCCGCCTTGATGCACCTCTGAATTGCTGGTGGTCTTCTAGCGTTTGCCTTGCAGGAAGTTGAAGCAGCGTGGAAGATCAAGCATGCTCCCATCGGACTTGTAGACACTGATATAGAGCCGTGCATCAATGCCGCCGACGCCTTGATATTTCCAGGAGAAACGCCAGTGATCGCCGACTATGAAGGTTTCAGTCTTCTTCGCGCCGTTGCCAATAAACGTCTGAATTGTGGTCCATTTCTTGGTAGGCGCTTTCGTTATCAAGTGTATACCGTTTGTTTCACAATACCTGCTCGCTCTTCGTGCTTTTTACCAGTATCTCCTGTAGAAACGGACTCTTAAGACGGCAGAAACGTGGGATGCAGATAGCAGGGAAGCCACCTGTTATTTAGCCATAGGAAAGGATGAAGCCATTGTCAAGTCACACTATGTGTTGGCGGAGGTGCTGCTTTGGAGGGAGCTAGGAGTGAAAAATAGGCGTTGCTACATGTAGCAACGCCCACGATTTTCCGCGAAAATTGACGAATTTCAGCAGATAATATCTTGGAATTTGAGCTTGAAATGAACGTCAGCGGGCTTGAGAGGAGGGGTTATGCCGGTGGAGAGATTCGAACCCTGGATACGCTTATGCATTATGAAGCATGAGAGAGATCGATTTCTGTTTCAACCTCTCTCGTGCGATATTCTTCCTGTGTAAAAGAACTTATCTACTGAAGAATATCCTCCTGATATACATCTCTACTGGCCTCCTTACTTTTGTTTCTGCATCTCATTAATCTGAGAACTCTTTCGTCTCGTCTCTCTTGGCCCAGGCATCCGAGTGGGAATATGATCACCAGGACTAAACTTGCGTTTTTGCTCCTGAAGGATCGTATCATTCATATGGATGTAGTTGAGAACGGTCGTGAGATCTTCGTGCCCCAGTAACTCTTGTAGGCTGAAAGGATCGTTGCTCTTGATGAGATAGTTCATGGCAAAGGTGTGCCGGAATATGTGAGGACTAATCCGTTTCCCTGTAATCCCGGCGCGCTCTTTGAGTCGTTTGAAGAGCATCTCCATGCCGTTTTTCGTCAGTGGTTGGCGGGTCTCGGAGAGAAAAATGTGATCTTCCCTGCTACTTCCCCAGTCAGCCAGTTCCTCCTCATCGGGGCGATGTTTGTCCAGGTAGTAGGAGAGGTTGCGCAGACAGTTCTGGCCCAGGGCAATGCGCCGCTCCTTCGATCCCTTTCCCATCACCGTCACGACGCCCTTTTTGCGGTCCAGATCATCCAGGCGCAAGTTGGTGAGTTCGGAAACACGGATGCCAGTATCGTAGAGAAGCCAGAGAATCGCGCGGTTGCGGACCGTTGCTCGTTGGGCGAGAGGGCTGGTCTCGTTGGGTGGGGTACAGGCAAGCAGGAGCTTTTCAAATTCCTCGACGGTGATGGTTTGGATGAGTGGTCGCCCCACTTTGGGAAAAAGAACGTGGTCGAAAGGATTATGCTCAAGGGTTCCACGACGGACGAGCCAATGGAAGAAGGCACGGGCCGAGCGAGCATAGGTTTGCACGGTTCGTTCGGAGCGCACTTTGCCCCGAGCGCCTGGAGTTGCTCGCAGGTGAGCGAACCAGGCGCTCATATCAGCGGCTTCGACCTCATCAATCTGCGTCATGTCCAACTCTTCTTGGAAGAAGAGCCGCATCAGTCCTAAAGCCGTTTTGTGCCATTCCAGGGTTTTCTCGCTGTGGTTGCCACCGATGTGATCCTGGAGGTAGGCTTCGATGAGCGTGTCAATCAGACGCCGTTTCGCCTGGACCTCTTGCCGTCCTGTTTTCTTGTGCTGCGTTACCTGAACAACAGCTTCTTGTTCTTCTTGTCGGTATTGGGTTTCTGTCTGCGCGTCGAGTTTAGCGCGTTGAGCTTTAGCTCGTTCTTGCGTGACACGCGACCCTTTGTTATGCGTTCGCCTGTCTGTACCCTTTGACTGTGCAATGCGTGCAAGAGAGGAACCATTGTTTGTTGCCTTCAACACCATGATTGCTTGCTTCCTTTCGTCGCGCCACCTTGAAGCCTGACGGGATCTCGGTGACGCATCTCTGTAACACATCAATAGACGCAAGCAGTCTTTCAGGCTACCGAGCCCAGAGCGAACTCTTCGTCTTTGCGAAAGAACATGAATCGCCTCAAGTGGCCTCCAGCTTTGCACGGCGAGGAAACTGAGAGGCAGATGTTCGCGTTCTCATGAAGGCAGGTGTTGGCTTTGATGGATAGGCAGATGGTCATGGATGGAAAGTCTTGTGAACACTTTTGTTCGTACGTGGAAAGCGGAGCAGGTGGTTCCCAGAAACTGAAGGCAGATTGTCGTTGAACGCTTTTTGACCCAAAAGAAAACCGTCCTTCTCATCTGTCTTCACTGCTTGCTTTCTATAGATCGGCCCGTGAAGCACCTTGAGAACGACGGTCTAGAATGAAAAGCGGGAGACGGGACTCGAACCCGCGACAGCCTGCTTGGAAGGCAGGAACTCTACCAACTGAGTTACTCCCGCAGAAGTCGGGGTGCGCGGACTCGAACCGCGGACCTCCTGGTCCCAAACCAGGCACGCTACCAACTGCGCCACACCCCGTCAACGCACCTGAACTATAACATGCTTTTAGCGGCTTGTCAAGTACCTTTCTGGAAATTTGCGTTCGCACAAACAAAACTCATGGCCTGTTGCGGCGGCGATAGCGCATTTTGAGCATAAACAAATTCCACTGCGTTTTTATACTACTGAATATATTACGACGCAATGGCGTAATAGTTATGTTCCCATAACGGGTTGGTTGCGGACGAGATCGATTAAAGACAAAATGCGAAAGCGCAACGAGAATCAGGCAGATCAGGCTTATGCTGGCAAGTATACCTGTAACGATATTCGTTTCCTGTAAATATGCGTAACCACCTGCCACTAATGCCGTAATCACAGTCGTGACCAGGAGCCATTCCGTTGTGGAGAGGTGCAGCGACGACGACATAGGATGGCGATTACCTGAACGTCGTACATTTTGTTTGCGACGTTGGCGGTCGCCAAATTTCGGACCCCGACCCGTTTTCGGCTCGGTCTGCTCCAGGTTGCGTAATATTTCTTCGATCTCGCGTTCGTATCTGTTAGGCATAGTTGCACTGCTTCCTTGAACTCGTCAGGACCGCTCTTGCTTGTAATGATACCAACTTTTAAGCAGAGAGACAAGCCTTTTTACCCTCAATTTCTATTGCCCTCGATGGATGGTTCCTGTCCCTCATCCAGGAGAACTTTGACCTTTTCCGCTAATTCTACTGGATGAAATGGTTTTGTCAGATGCAAGGCCGCCCCCAGATCAACGCTGACCCGTTGATAGATATCTTCCGTGTGTGCAGTAATGACTATCACCGGAATGTGCCTGGTCTGCGGATTATGACGCAAATCACTGAAAATACGATAGCCATCCTCCCCGGGCATCATAACATCCAGAATAATTAAATCGGGCAGCGTCGCATGATGCTCAGTAAGCTGTCTTTGCATCTGTTTTCCATTGAATGCAGAAATCACCTCAAAATCATTGTAATGCAGAACAAAAGCAACGATTTCTTGTACCTCTTTATCATCATCAACTACCATGATTCGTTTTGACATTCAATACTCCATATTTTATCATTCAGCTATGAGCATGCATATTTTCTTGTTCTCTATCATACCTATTTTACGATATACATACAACACTTTTTCCTATTTCTGCATAATCTTGCTATACTTCTTCTGCCCTGTAAATATTTTTCTATTCCATTTCTTCAAAAAGAATAGTTTGAGCACCATCCCAGAGGACCGCCTCCCCCAATGCGCGCAAATGCTCCTTACCCTCCACAATCGTCAGAAAGTGGTTGCCCGCTAGTTGTCCAACCTTGCTGGCAAAACAGGTACTTCCATACGGGAAAAGAATCTCCGTTTCACTAAACCCGCCTGGATAGAGCAAGATCTGACCCGGTGCGGGATGGCTCGTATGATTTTCATAGCCGATGCCTATATTGAAGTCACCCAGTGGAATCCAGGCCGCCTCTCCACTCCAGCGAGCCTGGATAATTTTATTACGAAACGGCAACAGTTTACGAAATGCCGCGCAAGTCTGTGGGGCATCTGTTTCCTCCATCTGGGCTGTAAATTCAAATGACCCTGCGACAATATGCAGCTTGCTCATCGTTCATTTCTCCATGTTTTGTGTTGTGAGCGCTTTGAGAACTCTTTCCGGCGTCATCGGTTGTTGGGTAAGCCAGATGCCGGTCGCATCGTAAATGGCGTTGGCAACGGCAGCGGCAAAGGGAACCAGCGGCATCTCCGCAACACCACGTGCCCCGAAGGGGCCGTTAGTATCGGCCAGTTCCAAAACGACTGGAATAATCTCAGCGGGCATATCGCGTACAGTTGGCAGCAGATAGGTGCTGAAATAGGGTGTCAGGATATGCCCGTCCTGTATCTGTAGCTCTTCGAGCAGAGCATAACCCAGCGCTTGAGCAAGACAACCTTCGATCTGCCCGGTCACTTGCTGCATATTGATGGCTTTACCAACATCGTGAACGCTGATGATGCTCGTAACCTGCACCTGGCCAGTGACAGTGTTAACCTCGACTGCAACGGCTTGAGCTGTATAACCATAACAATAATTGGGCGTGCCAGTGTAGGTCTCAGGATCGATGGGGGTTGTTGCTGGTGGACGATATTGGGCCGTTGCCTGCGCCTGATAATCGTCGGTATAACTCCACTTCTCGCGCGCTGCCCGGGCCGCATCGTGGACCGCACGCCCACCCATAAGCGTCATACGCGAGGCTGAGGCACTGCCAGCGTTGGGGGCTTCGTGGCTATCGTCGCAAATCATCGCGACTTTTTCGATGGGAAGCTGTAACGTTTCGGCGGCAATCTGGCGCAGAGCAAGATGTGCTCCCTGTCCCACGTCAGCCGCGCCCACTCGTACTTCTGCTCGCTCCATTTCTGCCTCGCCAAAGACCTCCACAGTGGCTGTCGCTTGTTCTGGATAGCCAAAAGAATAACCCACGTTTTTCATTCCACAGGCAATACCAATACCACGCTTGATGTACGATGATACAGCAGATTTCTGAGGGGGCCAGCGCTGTTGCACTTCTTCTATGCAGCGCTCTAATACGGGAAGCGCACTTACCCCTGGAGGCAACGGTCGGTTGGTTGGCTCGATGCCCCCTTCTCGATATATATTGCGACGGCGCAACTCAACCGGGTCCATGCCTAATGCATGGGCCAGGCGCGTGACCATGCTTTCGCAGGCAAAATGGGCCTGAGGAACGCCGAAGCCACGAAATGCCCCGCTGGGAATATTGTTTGTGTAGACTGCATACCCATCGACCGCGATATGGGTGATCTCGTAGCAGCCTGTGACAAAGAAGACAACATCTTTCAACACTTCTGAACTGGTTGAAGCATACGCACCACCATCAGCAATCGCCTCTGCTTTGACGGCTACAATGCGACCGTCCTTTTGCGCTCCCCAGCGGCAATGGAGAATGACCGGGTGCCGTTTATGGTGCGCAATCATAGACTCTTCACGGCTCCAGACGAGCGCCATTGGTCGCCGCAATTTCCAGGTTGCCAGCGCCAGCAAATGTTGCATTGAGAGATCTTCGCGGCCCCCAAATGCCCCGCCAATAGCAGCGTAACGAATGATGACGCGCTCTTTTGGTATCTGGAGAATACGGGCGATCTGGTGACGATCTTCATGCAGCCATTGTCCAGCCGTTTCGACGACGAGCCGCTCTTGCTCATCAATAAAGGCGATGCCTGCTTCGGGCTGTAGGAAGGCGTGTTCCTGCCAGGTGGTAGTAAATGTCTCTTCAAGCACCACATCAGCATGGACCAGTGCCTCATCCGCATTCCCTTTGCGAATAGGAAAATGAGAGAGCAGGTTGGTGCCGCGCTGCGTATGGACCAGTGGCGCGTTGGGTGCCAGTGCTGCTCGTGGATCAGTGACGGCTGGCAGATCTTCGTATGCTACGTTGACCAGTTTTGCTCCTGCAATAGCTGCCTGTTTGCTTTCTGCTACCACCAGTGCCACTTTATCGCCTTCAAAGCGTACGACATCGTGACAGAGGACCGGTTGATCGTCTTCAACCAGCCCATAGGCATTGTATGGCACATCCTCGGCAGTGAGAACGGCGACCACCCCTGGATACTGCAATGCCGCATTGGTATCAATGTGCAGGATGCGAGCATGTGGGCGATGGGCGAAAACCACCTGGAGATGCAGCATGCCGGGTCGCAGCAAATCAGCGGGATAGGCTGTACTGCCCGTGACCTTTCCGTAGGCGTCGGGACGGGGAAGCGATGCACCAATGAGATCTGTCATGCCTGACCTCCTGCACTTAACATGGCATTGAGAATTTTGCGGTAGCCTGTGCAGCGACAGATATTGCCGCTCAATGCCACCTGTATCTGTTCCATTGTCGGATGTGGATGCTCGTCGAGCAGCTTTGCGCCTGCCATCAACATTCCAGGGATACAGAAGCCGCATTGAACCGCTGCCTGATCAATAAATGCCTGTTGCAGTGGATGGAGTTGTTCGCCCTGTGCCAATCCTTCAATTGTGGTGATGGTACTCTGATGAGCTTGCGCGGCTGGCACCAGACAGGACATCACCGCCTGTCCATTCAGCCAGACGGTGCAGGCTCCACACTCACCCTCCGCACAACCCTCTTTCGTTCCAGTCAGGCCAGCATCTTCTCTGAGCGTGTTGAGCAATGTCTTCTGGTGCGCGTTTGTCAGGCGATAGGAAGCGCCATTGATCGTTGTTTCAATGCTTTCGTGTAATGGGTGTCGTTCATGCAAATCAGATGAGGGAGCTGTTTCTAACGATACGCGTGTCGTTGGATCGTTCGTCCAATGCTCAACATCCTGATTGCTTGCGAGGCGCTGCAATCCCTGAGTGACGAGAGCTGCCAGAGTTGCGCGGCGGTACTCGGCGGTGGCGCGGACATCGCCGATGGGACTGACATCCTGAATTGCCAGCGAACCAGCTTCACGACAGATCTCGTCTTCCAGTTGCTTCCCTTTGAGATATGCCTCAGCTGTTTTCGCATGGACAATTGTTGGGGCCAGACAACCCAGCGTGATACGTGCCTCGGAGACGATATCCTGCTCAAACGTCAGCACGAAAGCGAGATTGATCACGGCGATAGCCTGAGCCTGCCGTAATCCTAGTTTGAGAAATAGGCTGCGCTGATTGCTTGAGAGAGCAGGGATACGAATCTCGCGGAGCAGTTCATCCGGTTCGAGTCTGGTGCGGCGCACGCCCAGATAAAAGTCGTACAGCGAGATACAGCGCTCGCCCGCGCTACTGACCAGCACCACTTCGGCATTGAGCGCCATGAGTGGGGTGATTGTATCGTTTGCGGGCGAGGCGGTAATCAGATTGCCAGCGATAGTGGCGCGAGTCCGAATCTGCGGCGCGCCAACTTCTGCACAGGCCTGGACCAGTGGGAGGGCGTAGCGCTGGCAATCGAGCGAGCGTAAGATATCGTTGTGGGTGGTTAAGGCTCCGACGCTTAGCCAACCCGGCTTGTAGCGAATATATTTCAAATCTTGCACGGCAGTAATATCAATTAAGGTCTGTGTTGGTTTGACGCCCCGCTGTAGCTCGACCAGAATATCCGTGCCACCTGCAATCACACGTGCAGACGCTTTATAGTTTTGGAGAAGATCCAATGTTTCTGCAAGACTTGTTGGTTGTAAATAGGTCTCCCACATAGGCCATCGATCGACTTTCTAAGTGTGTCCTGTAGTTAGTATACACCTGACCATTGATAGGTTTCACCGACCTTGCGCTTTTAATAAGTGACCGGACGGCGTGGCAACGATTTTGCCGTTGAGAAATACTGTATGGCCCCGTACAAGAGTACGTAGCACTCGACCAGAGAGTTTCCGGCCAACGTAGGGACTATGAGCGTGGCGATACAGGAGGTCGCTGGCTTGCAAAGAAAAGCTCTCTTGCAAGTTTACCAGCACCAGATCCGCGTCGCATCCGGGGGCGATACGTCCTTTTTGGGGCGAGACATGGAAGCGTCGAGCAACGTACTCCGCCGTGATCGAGGCGATGAGAGGGAGTGCGAGATGATGCCTGGCATGGCCCTCGGTCAACAGGAGTTGCAAAAGCGACTGACACCCTGAGATACCTCCCCAGACCTGGAAAAAATCGCTGCCAGCTTTCATATCGGCTGGTGCGGGCGAATGATCAGAGGCAACCATCGGAATATTCCCAGAAAGAAGATGTTGCCAGAGTGCTTCCTGTTCCATCTGCGAACGAATGGGCGGCGCGCACTTTGCGACTGCTCCCAACGCTTCCACATCGTCTTCGGTGAGAACAAGATAATGGGGGCAGGTTTCACAGCTCACATCAACGCCACGCGCACGAGCAGCAGCAACCAATCGAACGCCACGACCGCTGCTGACGTGGACGATATGTAACGAGCAGCCGGTCTCTTGAGCGAATAAAATAGCCCGCTCGATTGCTTCCAGTTCGGCAACCACTGGACGCGAGGCGAGATAGTCGCGCACACCGGTTCGTCCCTGCTCCTGAGCGCGGCGGGCGAGCGCACTGGTGATCTGGTTGTTTTCCGCATGTACCGCCACAATCAGGCCAAGCTGTGCGGCTCGCTGCATGCCCTCATAGAGCGTCATATCGTCTACGGCCTGGAAATCATCGATGCCGCTGTTGCTCATAAATGCCTTCAGGCCAATGACGCCACATTCAGCCAACTCTTCCAGCCGGTCAAGATTGCCCGGAACCAGGCCGCCCCAGAGCGCGAAATCGACATAGGCGCTGGCCTGGGCCGCCTGCTGCTTGAGACGGAAACTGGCCGCGTCCAGCGTGGGAGGCGTGGAGTTGAGCGGCATATCGAAAAAGGCAGTGGTGCCGCCTGCTGCCAGCGCGCGCGTTCCCGTTGCAAAGCCCTCCCAATGGGTGCGTCCAGGCTCATTGAAGTGAACGTGGGCATCGATCACGCCGGGGAAAATATGCAGGCCGCTAACATCGATTTCCTCGCTGGCGCTCCCTGCAAGCTCTGATGCAATGGCGACGATCCGTTCATCAGCGATGGCGAGGTCGGCCTGACTGACGCCCGCTGCTGTCACCAGCGTACCGTGCCGGAGAAGAAGATCATATTGAGCCATATGTGCCTCGCTTTCAAGCTAAGAGCGATAGGAAGCGTTCCACTACCCGCATCGCAATAGCAACATCTTCGACTTTGACCGATTCGGCGGGATGATGACTGATGCCGCCGCGACAACGGATAAACAGCATGGCAACCGGTGTCAACTTGCTGAGTATCACCCCATCGTGTCCAGCCCCACTAGGCAATATGTGGAGTGGATAGCCTTCCTCTTGAATGGCACGTTCCAGCAGTTGAATGAGATGGGGGTTACAGGCGATGCTGGCGTCCTCTTGCAGCTCTTGCCAGTGCAGACGAATGTTGCGTTGCTCGCTCAGCGCTTTGGCCTGTTCGTAGATGCGTTGGCATGCCTGCTCACGGATGGTATCATCCTGGTGGCGCACATCCAGGCTGAGCGTGACCTGTCCAGGGATTACGTTGCTGGCTCCAGGCTGCACGCTCAATTGTCCGATAGTTGCAACGAGACCAGGGGTACCTCTTGCCAGCGTTTCAACGGTCAGAATAAAGACAGCAGCGACACTGAGCGCATCGCGACGCAGTTCCATCGGGACAGTTCCCGCATGCCCCGCCTGTCCCACAAAATCGATCGAGAAGCGATTTTGCCCGCTGATCGCCGAAACAATACCCACCGGAAGATTATGCGCTTCGAGCGTTGGCCCCTGCTCGATATGGACCTCGCAGTATCCTATAAGTTCGTCGGGCTGCCAGTGGGGAGTTTGCAGCAATTGAGGATCAGGAGTGCCACCAGATGTGCGAATCGCTTCACGCATAGAGATACCGTCGGCGTCAATAAAAGAGAGAAGGCGCGGGGGAAAGGTGCCGGTCATGGCTTTGCTACCAAGATAGGCCGTGTGGTAGCGCAGCCCCTCTTCGTCGGCAAAGGCCAGCACTTCCAGCGCGAAGGAAAGGCGGCGTTGCTGCTGATGCAGGCGCTCAACGCAAGCCAGAGCGGTCAGGACACCTAATGGACCATCGTATTTGCCAGCGTCGCGCACCGTGTCGAGGTGAGAGCCGAGCAGGAACGTCTTTGCGCCTGGAACTTCTGCTTCGTAGCGTCCAATGAGGTTGCCAATAGCATCGTATTGGACGCTCATGCCAGCGGCTTGCATCCAGCCTGCAACTGCTTCTTTAGTCTGACTCAGCGCAGGTGAGGCGAAACGGCGAGTCAGGCGATCCGGTTCTTCGCTGTAGTGAGATAGGATCTCGCAGCGTTCCATAATGGTCTGGGCGGCTGTTATAGTTGATTCCATAGTTCAGCTTCCTCGATATGTGCTATAAGCCCAGGGAGAAACAAGCAACGGGACATGGTAGTGAGCGCTCTCGTCGGCGATGCTGAAGCGAAGAGGGACATCGCCGAGGAATGGCGGCTCTGTCATAGGCAGATGTTGAGCCGCAAAATAGGTTTGCACGGCAAAAATAAGCTCATATGTTCCCACTCTAAATTCCTTGCCAGCTAGCAATGGTTCCTCTGGTCGTCCATTTGCGCCTGTGTGAACAGTTTTCAGCAATGAACGCTCTCCCGTTGTATCGAGCCGCCAGACCTGGATCGTCATCTGAGAGGCCGGGATACCTTGAGCGATATCAAGAACATGAGCCGTGAGATAGCCGCCCATCGTTGGTCGCTCCTACTCTTTTTCGCTGTTTCGCATGGTTAGTTTGATGGTGCCATAGGCCGGGAATGGGTCGCTATACACCTTGATTGTGGGATTGGTCTCGGAAACCGCGATCTGATCCCTGGTACGATTTTGTGCTGCGAACGATACCTCAGCCAACTGTGGAAAGCGTGTCAGCAGGCGCAGTGCCATTTCGTGAACGAGATGTTGAATGGATTCGCTGACAAATTCATGAAAGACGACCTGAATCACATCTCGCACCTGTTCTGCCGGAACATATCGGCGGCGTTTGGGCGTCAACAGGTCTGCGCTCTGTGCATACTTCCAGTATACATCCAGATGGATGAAGAGTGGGCGATCAACGCGCTCGGGCAGGGTCGTGTATTCGTCGTGCAGGAAGCGCGTGAAGGCGCTCCCGGTGACTTTGAGCAACTCCAGGCCAACGCGCCCACACTGATGTTCTATGGGCAGATCAGAGGCACGGGTAAATTCGAACGTTGTGAACGTAAAGTCGCTATGTGATCTGCTGAAGAGCACGTTGCTTGGCTGAAAGGTTTCGGCGTTGGGGACGGGAACCGCTGTGAATGGAAGTTCGCGAGCGGTGAGGAGAAGGCGCTCCATCTGTGGATAGGTCTGAAGAAACTGACGACCCAGCATGGCGAGAAACTCTTCCTGCGTGGCACCTGAAAAAATGAGCGCCTGCCGCAAAATAAAGTTTTTCATGCTATCTGTGGCGACCACATTGCTGTTATCTCCCTGCGTATATGCTGGTAGAAAGTTGTTGCCGATCACTTCCACATCTATTTCAAGGGCGAAGAGAATGTTCTCGCGGCCAGTAAATTGCGATTCAGGGATGGAAGCAATGCCTGTGAGAGGAGGAGCGTAGACGCGATAAACAGGCACGTGGAATTTGCCATAACTGACGGTCATAGTGTTGCTGGTCATGGATATCTCCTGGAACTTGTATGACTGCTAAAAAAATCGAGTCGTGCTTGAGCCATAGAGCATATGCAGCAGTACACCCTTTATAAAAATAAAAGGTAACAGATCCTTTCTTATTCTTGAACGAGATCCTGTAAACGCAGGGCGCAAATTTTTGCAACCTCTTGCAATGCAAGCGCGATTTCTTGCTCGCGGGTATTATTCATCCGTGTCGCGAAACCAGACAGGATACCTTGTTTCTTATTTTCACGTACACATATGATGAAAGGGAAATTAAAACGATCCCAGTAAGAGCGGTTCAATTGAGTAAACATCGTGATCTCAGCGGGGTTCAATCTATCAAGGCCAGCCGATGCCTGTTCGCTGGTAGAGGCGGAGGAGAGCCTGCCGGCAAGGGCGGCTCGTCCAACGAGATCTGGATGTGAGCGTAAGAGCGCGATCTGCTTTTCGAGAGGAGCCTGTTGCATGATGGTGCAGAGTGTTGTATATAGTTCGGCGCGTGTCTGGAAAGGGCGCGTATGCCACGCCTCCGCGACAATCCAGGGTGGACCCTCAAAGAGCGGGGTAAGCGCCTGGATAAAATCCTCACGTTTGAGGATGTTGAGATCGTGTAATGAGAATGATTGTGTTATCATGGCATTTCCGTTGAGCTATTTTCTGCCGACGATAAGAAGCAAAGCAACTGGTTGTGCTATTAACAACGCCAGTTGATTCTGAGAAAATTAGTCATAGGAGAATCTGTGCATTGTTCAACATCCTCTCAATATATAGCGGGGATTGAGGTGGGCAGCGCTCTTCCTTGAGAATGCTATTTCCAATGTGGTTAGTATATACAGTAGAGTCTGTATTGTCAAGTGAGCAATGTCCATATCTAGAAGTCTCATATCTGGATTTTATTGTTGTCTCGCGCTACAATGAGATTGCATTTTTTTTAGAAAGACGTGAAACAATGTTTGTTATGTATTGTAGAACTTACAAGGAAGTTCTCTTGAGCGCTTGCAAGTTGATGCAATTTGTATCTGGTGATGACAGGAGGCTACCATGATTTTCACAAATGCAACGATTATTACCATGAATGCTTATCGTGAGATTATTCACAAAGGCGCGATTGCGATACGCGACAATCGAATTATCGCGGTGGATAAAGCCTCAGTCATTCAGGAGCGTTTTGAGGATGATCATATGATCGATGTGGGCGGGAAAGTGATTATCCCTGGCCTGATCGATACTCACGTCCATCTGGCACAGGCGTTGATTCGCGGCTGTGCTGATGATATGTCGTTGATCCAGTGGTTGTGTGATCGCGTCTGGGTCTTGCAGGGTAATTATACCCATGAAGACGCGTATGTCAGCGCTCGATTATGCATGGCCGAGATGTTGCGTTCTGGCACCACGACATTTCTTGAGGCGATGCTGGCTCATCGCTATGGTTTTGATGGCATTGCACAGGCAGTGGAAGAGAGCGGGATTCGCGCCTGTCTTGGCGGGATCGTGATGGATACTGCCTCTTATGCCTCTGAGCGACTTGTGATGTATCCGGGTATGATCGAGACCCGCGAGATGAGCCTGTCTGGTGTGCTGGAGGCGCATGATAAGTGGCACGGCAAAGCGAATGATCGTCTACACGTCTGGTTTGGCGCACGTACGCCCGGTGGGGTTTCCGCTGAATTGTACCGCGAAATGAGCCAGATCGCGCGTGAACGCAATATGCGTATCACGATGCATCTGGGCGAGGTTGAGGCTGATCGTACATTCGTCATGAATGAATATCATCGTTCGCTGATTGATTTTGCGGAAGATGTCGGCCTGCTTGGTCCACAAACTGTGCTGGTGCATATGGTCTGGCTAACCCCTGAAGAGATCGAGAAGGTGGCCGCGACCGGGACGCATGTGTCGCATAATCCCTCCTCAAACTGCAAGCTCGCCTCTGGTATTTGCAATGTGCCATTGATGCAGGCAAAGGGCGTCAATGTCGCTCTGGGCTGTGATGGTGGCCCCAGCAATAATGACTATGATCTGATCCGCGAAATGAAGCTGGCCGCAATCCTGCACAAAGCGGTCTCGCTTGATCCGCTGATTATGCCTGCCGAGACTGTCCTTGAGATGGCTACGATCAATGGAGCGCGTGCCCTGGGGCTGGATCGAGAGATAGGCTCGCTTGAAGTAGGCAAAAAGGCTGATCTGGTCGTGCTTGACTTTAATCATCTGCATACCACGCCTTCGCCCAATCCCGTTTCCACGCTGGTCTATGCCGCGACGGGCAGCGATGTTGATACAGTGGTGGTTGATGGGAGAATGGTTGTTGAGCATGGCAAGCTCTTGACGATGAATGAAGATGAAGTGATTGAGCAGGCGCGCAAGCACGCTCCTGAAGTGTATCGCCGCGCTGGAATCGATGTAAAACCGCGCTGGCCGATTATCGAATAATTCAGGGTTGTTATCAGGGATTGTGCTCGCCTGACTCTGATGGTTGTGTTGCAAAATGCCCAATACCTCGTAACCGTTCTCTTCTCTTCTGTTTGTTCTATCCCATCAGACGAGGTTTCTTTTTGCAACACAACTAATAGGGCCAGAGATGAGCGATGTTATAGGGGACGACTATTACGTGGAAAAGCTTCTATGGGTTGCTGTCTTTGCTCGGGCGAGTAAGATTGTGTTGGGCGTAAGGCGGTCTGGACGTAAGAGCGGCGCAGGAGGCCAGGTACAGGGCGAGCCTCGAAGTCCAGCGGAGTTGTTTCATCGTTGCCATTGGCAACGCCGAAGATATTGAAGACAAACGTGAGCGTCACACAGATGAGCAGATTCACGATCAGTGCGGCGACGGCAGCATATGTGGGAAGTGTGAACCCCCCAAAATGGAAGACATAGACCGACGATTGGAAGTTCTGAGTGACTACCATCCAGGTGCCAACGATCAATCCCCCCAGCAGACCAGCGATAAGGGCGCGGCAATGGAGCCAGTTTGTGTAGAGACCAATAAACACGGCAGGAAGGATCTGGACAACCCAGATATTACTGAGCAATTGGAAATTGATGATCAGGGTTGTCGGCAGGAAGACGATGAAGATGAGCGCGCCTATTTTCACCAGCAGAGAGGCGGTTTTAGCCGTCCTTGATTCCTCGCGCTCTGTGCAGTCGGGGCGGAAATACTCGCGATAGATATTGCGTGTAAAGAGATTGGCTGTGGCAATAGACATAATGGCGGCAGGTGCCAGGGCACCAATAGCGATAGAGGCAAGTGCAAATCCTGAGAACCAGGCGGGAAACTCTTGTGCGAAGAGGGCCGGTATAGAGGAGTTCGAGCCATAAGGAGATGAAACCTGTATACCAGCAGCAATGGCAACAAAGCCTAGCAATCCAATCAAGCCGATCAGAAGAGTATAAACTGGCAGCAGCGCGGCATTGCGCTTAATCGCTGCTCGGCTATTGGTACTCAACATCCCCGTCAGGTTATGTGGATACAGGAACAGCGCCAGGGCAGATCCCAGTGCCAGAGTAGAATAGGCGCTGTATTGCGATGGCGAAAGCAAATCCTGGAACGTGTTGGGATGTTGCAGCGCTTTCTGGTGAACGACGGCAAAAATATTTGCGAAGCCTCCCAGTTTCATAGGGATGTAGATAATCGCGACCAGCACAACTATCCAGATACAGAGATCTTTCACGATCGCAATCAAGGCTGGTGCCCTCAGACCGCCAACATATGTGTATGCGGCCAGAATGGTAAAGGCAATAAAGAGAGAGACTTCCAGAGGGACACCCATTTGAGCCAGGGAAACCTCGATTCCATACATTTGCAGCGCAATATAGGGCATCGTGGCAACAATGCCCGTGATGGCGACGAGCAGCGCGAGCAAACTGCTGCCAAAGCGTTCGCGCACGAAATCAGCTGGTGTGAGATAGCCACGATGCCGGGCGACCGTCCAGAAGCGAGGCAAAATCAGAAACATGAGGGGATAGGCCAGAAGCAGGTAGGGAACTGCGAAAAAGCCGAGCGCCCCTGAGCTGAAAATGAGCGCGGGTACAGCAATAAAAGAGTAGGCCGTATAAATGTCTCCACCGAGCAGAAACCATGAGACTATCGTTCCAAATCGTCGTCCGGCCAACCCCCATTCCTGAAGTCGATTCAAGTCACCTGCGCGCCAACGCGAGGCGAGAAACCCCAGTGCCGTGACGAACAGAAAGACAATACTGAAAACGATAAGCGCTTGCATGTTAATCATGATAGACTCCGACTCTTAAAAACAATGCAATTGATCTCAGATATAAACAGAGCGGTTGAGAATTTGGCATCGCCGTGCGAAAGAATATTAATCTTTTACCCAATAAAGGGCGGCCATAATCAGAGAAACTATGATCACCCAGAGAAACTGAAACCAGTAAAAGAAGGGAATACCGATGAATGCTGGCTGCTCATAGTTGTAGAAAGATGGAAAAAGCAGGAACACAAAAGGGATTCCCAGGAGGATCAGCCACCAGGATTTTTTAGGATTTTGTGTGTAAGGCCGCATACGTTTTCCTTTCTGCCTCATGTTTATTGCGCGCCGTTCCAGAAAAAGTTGGTTGCCAGACCAGTCAGGCCAAGATGCTGTGCTGTCAATTCGTCGATTCTTGCGGTTGAAAGAGATGCCATATCTATTTCCATAAAGTCGGACATAGAGACCTGTATCCCTTGCAGGTTCGCATAGGCAACGGAGACATTGGTGAGACGTGTACCGAAGAGGAGTGCCCGCTGAAGGTTCGCGCCTGTACAATTAGCGTTGCGCAGGTAGGCAGCGCTGAGGTTAGCGTCGCTGAGGTTCGCCCGGCTCAAGTTTGCCCGGCTTAAATCGGCTCCGCTGAGATTCGCCCCTTTCAAATTGGCCTGGCGGAAATCGGTCCCAATAAGGTCAGACTGGCTCAAGTCTGCTTGAGAGATATACGCTCCGTTTAGATGCGCTTTGCTGAAGTTCGTCTGGCTGAGATTGGCTTCGACAAGGTTGGCACCTCGTAGGTTGGCCTGACAGAGGTATGCGTTTGCTAGATTTGCTTTGCTCAATGTAGCAAAGGTGAGGTGTGCTTTCATCAAATTGGATTTGCTGAGATTGGATCTGCTAAGATTCGCGCTATGCAGACGTGCCTCATCGAAGATAGCTTTCTCGCAATTGGCACCGTTCAAGAGCGCGTTTTGCAAATTGGCCTGGCTGAGGTCTGCGGCACTGAGGTTGGCGTTACTGAGGTTGGCACCACGCAGGTTAGCGCCACGCAGATCCGCCCGGCGCAGATCCACCCCGATCAGGTTGGCCTCGATCAAATAAGCACCGCTTAGATCAGCGCCACTCAGATCGACTCCGCCAAGGTCGGTGGCTCGTAGATCGGTATGGCGTAAATTCGCCCCCCGCAGCTGGGCACCAACCAGATTGACATCGATCAGCACTGCCATGCTGAGATTAGCCATACTTAAATTCGCCCCGGAAAGATTAGCATTGCGAAGATAGGCACCGCAAAGATAGGCACCACCTAGATTGGCATCGGACAGATCGGCATCGCGGATATCTCCACCACTCAGATCAGCCAGGCGCAGATCAGCCAGGCGCAGATCTGCATGATCGAGCATTGGTACACGTCCCTCCCGTTCTGCTGCGAGAATTTCTCTCAGCGCTGCATCTCGTTTGCGTGTGGTAACATTGTCAGACATGCTTCCTCCTGATTTTGCTATGATATGGCATGCAACGAAGCTGTTTAGATTGCACCTGATGCTTATATGTTATATGAAGGCGGTTTATCTGAGATGCGAATAACCGTCGCCTGCACTAAGTCTTGTAAAAGTGCGTGAACATCTTCTTCGCTTCTGCCCATCAGACGTACTAAATCGGGAATGGATCGGCGTCCATTGATCAGTAAAAGGAGGCGTCGATGAGTGCGGGAGAGTCCCAGTTGTTCAATCCTCTGTAGCGCAGTCTTCGGCTGGCTGATAGGATACGGCACCCCGGGAGCAGATGGGGTGTTGAGACGGTCCGTATTGATAGCTCTTCCAAGAGGGTCCGTTTGTGGCAGGGAAGCGCTATTTGAGGTACGGAGAGGCGCATGTGTTATAAGCTTTTCTTCGGATAAAATACGAGAATAAGAGTTGCTAGAACTGGTTGCAGATCGCACAAACTGGCAGACACAGTTTTCCCAGTTGCTTAGTTTGTTGAGTGCTTCTGCACCGCTACGTCGCCCTAGCCGGACTTCAGTGATCTTTCCACGTACGAAAACAACGAGACCTTCTTCTGTTGCGGACCCATTCCCAGGTCTCGCTATTAAATGGCCCGTTTCGTACCGTGATTGCAGCTTTTGAATAATGTCAACCAGTCTGCTGACGACTTCTTGTTGTTGCCACATGAAATTGCCTCCACCGATGAAATGCCATAGAATCAGTTCCGATGGATAGTCTCACCGAGATATTATGGTTTGTTTCAACTCCTTTCTTTTTCCTGCCAGATGTGAGCTATCCCTGCTCATGGAATGTACCTGAAGATGTACATTCAACCGAAGCGGCTTTCGGCACACATTAAGGAACAACGACAATGCATGATAGACTTCCCTGTAACGACATCAGATAAATAATGAGCTAAATAGATCCTTAGACATTTTACAGCACGATTTAGGTGGCAGAAACTTTTCAATCAACTAACAGTACCATAGTACTGTGTATCGAGTAAGTAGAGAAGAAAACGTTATAGAACATTCATCATGACATCATGAAATAAAGAGGAGAGTACGCATAACAGTTAAATAAAAAAAGAATTCGTAACAATTTGAAATGCTCACCCTGGAACTCACATGCATGGCATGTTATGATACTCCCACCGTTTATCCTTGTGCGATAAACGAGCTATCACATTGGAATTATCACTAGAGGAAAGAAGAGAACACGAGACGTATGCATGAAAATGGACATGCCCGTGCCGGCGTTGCTGTGGACGAGCGTATACTGACGGCACTTCATGCCACTCATGGCGTAACTTTATTACGAGGCATCTTTGACAATTCCACCGGAAAATCTGTATTGCACTTATTGCACACGTTGACGCAGGCAGAACCCGATCCGGTGCAGACGGCCACTGCTTATAGTCATGCTTTTCAATCATTGGTGCAGGCAGCTCAAAACGGGGAGATTGCGTCGTTGTCTGATGCCTGGCAGGGATTTCTTGTCAATCGCTTGCTTGACTACGACAATCCCTGGAGTCGATATATTGAGCGTTATGGTTCTGCTACCGTTGCGCCGTCTTTGCGCCAGCAGGCGGAGCGTGATCTCAGCACTCTTCAGCGCCTCTTTCAAATACCAGCAGAGACCTTCTTGCGTTTGACCCTGGATGTTGTGACGCCATCCATGCCAGTACTGCAAGATGCCTGGGTTCCCTGGTGCCATCTTGTTGGGGCTGTTGATGAGGATGCAGCTTCTCCGCGTGCTACATTAATACAGCGAATCGTTGAATGCGAGGATTGGAGAGAGCTGATCGACCCGTTGGAGCAGCATTGGAAAGTGTACGGGACCGGCCTGCTGGCGCGCTATCATGCCTTGCGCTGGTTGGGGTCCAATGAGGGGCTGCAAGGGATCGCGCATCCAGATCTGGTTCAATTGACAGGCTTAATCGGCTATGTGCGCGAGCAGAATCGGATCAAGGCGAATACTGAGCGCTTTCTTGCCGGTTTACCTGCCCATGATGTATTGCTCTATGGCCCTCCGGGAACTGGCAAATCCTCTACGGTCAAGGCGCTCGTCAACGCCTATGCCGATCAAGGGTTACGCTTGGTTGAGGTGCGCAAAGAGCATCTAGGCGATCTCCCTCGCATAGTTGCGCAGTTGCGCAATCGAGCACCGCGCTTTCTGTTGTTCATCGACGATCTTTCGTTTGAAGAGCACGAAACCGAGTACAAAGTGCTGAAAATGTTGCTGGAGGGAACGGCCGAGGCTCGTCCTGCTAATGTGCTGATCTATGCGACGACCAATCGTTTGAATCTGGTGCGCGAATACTTTTCGGATCGTGGCAAGCCGACCGAGGATGTTAACTGGCGCGACACAATGGACGAGAAGCAATCGCTGGCTCATCGTTTCGGATTGCGTATCACCTTTATGGCTCCCGATCAGGAGCGCTATGTGCATATTGCGTCGGGACTTGCCCGTCAGCGTGGGATAACTCTTTCCGATGAGGCGCTGCGGGAGCGAGCGTTGCAATGGGAGCGTCAACACGTTGGGCGTTCTGGCCGTGTCGCTCGTCAGTTTGTGGACGAGTTGGAGGCCGAGTTAAAGCGAGAACAACTCTAGGCTCCCAATGCCTGCTTTTCCGAAAAATTCCAGCGCGAGCAGAAACTTTTCCTGGGCAATCGTCGTGATCCATAGCGATGAGAGACTTGTGTAGAGAAAATTGATCTATAGATAGATTGATACAGCTATGAACACAGCACATAAATGGAACGAGCAGGTATACCAGGTGCCTCTGGAGGGGACGATGACCCTTGAAGGCAATTTGAATATCCCGGCCCAGGCACAGGGTGTGATTCTGTTCGCGCATGGCAGTGGGAGCAGCAGGCATAGTCCGCGCAATCAATTTGTTGCCCACGTCCTCTACGACGCCGGTTTTGCCACGCTGCTCATCGATCTCCTGACTTTGCAGGAAGAGGCCAAAGATCGCTCTACGGGATATCTGCGTTTTAACATAGACCTGCTGAGCAAGCGGGTCATCGCGGTTACAAACTGGCTGACACAGCATGAAGCGACGAGAACATTCAAGGTGGCCTACTTTGGCGCGAGTACTGGTGCTGCTGCGGCGCTGGTGGCCGCAGCTGAAATGCCGCAAGTCATTGGCGCAGTTGTCTCGCGCGGTGGACGCCCCGATCTGGCTCACACTTCCTTACCCCTTGTGCAGGCTCCTACTCTGTTAATCGTTGGTTCTCTGGATCGGGAAGTTCTGAAACTAAACAATATTGCGGCCGCAATATTGCAATGTGAGAAGCGCGTCGAAGTTGTCGGAGGAGCCACGCACCTCTTTGAAGAGCCGGGCGCGCTGGAACAGGTCGCACAACTTGCCAGCGAGTGGTTTACCCGCTACCTTTCTACTGGCGGCCCTCGGGAATAGTTGCAAGTTACCAGTCACTAAAAGTTTATCTCAAATAGATTAGATTGAGAGATGAACGATGGAAGAAACACGCTATCGGGATCGCAGCCAGGCAGGATGCATGCTGGCAAGCAAATTGGCTCTGTATGCAGGGCAGTCGAATGTCCTGGTGTTGGCATTGCCTCGCGGAGGAGTGCCGGTTGCCTTTGAGGTTGCAAAAGCGTTGCATGCGCCGCTGGATGTCTTTCTCGTGCGGAAACTGGGAGTGCCGGGTCAGGAAGAACTGGCGATGGGAGCGATTGCCAGTGGTGGCATCCAGGTCATCAACGAGGATGTGGTGCGGATGCTGCATATTCCATTGCCAGTCATTGAGGATGTAGCAAGCAGGGAGCTACTTGAACTGAAGCGGCGCGAGCGGCTCTATCGCGATGATCGCCCGCTGCCGACCATCCAGAACCGCGTCGTTATTCTGATCGATGATGGTCTGGCGACGGGAGCGACGATGCGCGCTGCTGCTCATGCACTGCGCCTGCAACATCCTGCCCGTCTGGTGGTTGCGGTTCCGGTGGCTGCACTCCAGAGCTGCGATGCGTTACGTGCTGAAGTTGATGAGGTGATCATTCCCCTGACCCCGGAATTTTTTCGTGGCGTTGGTTGGTGGTACGAGGACTTTTCGCAGGTCTCCGACGAAGAAGTGCATGATTTGCTGGCGCTGGCAGAGCATGAGCACCACTCGGTCGCCTGAGGTTGTGCTAGCCCCGTTAGAAATATGAGATATCTCCCTTCGCTGTGGCGGATCTCCTGTCCCGAGACGTATCTGCCATGCTGGTATGAAGCGTGTTAGAGAGAGAACGACGAACGAACAAGGAGGCACATCTTTTAGAATATGGGCCGAAGGAGAGGGATATCATGGTGTTAGCACGTTTGCTTCCTAATGATAAGCGTTTTTTTGATTACTTTCGCAAAGATGTCGATAACGCTCTAGAGGTCGCCCAGTGCCTGCACGATTTGCTGGAGAACTACACTGAGGTCGAGCGCAAGACACGGCGAGTGCGCGATCTTGAACATCAGGGCGATGAGATTACGCATCAGATTTTTGATGCGCTCAACCGAACCTTTGTCACGCCGTTTGACCGCGATGATATTACTATATTGGCTGGGCGGCTTGATGATTTTGTCGATGCAATTGAAGAGGCGACGCGTCGCATCTGGTTGTACCGCATAGATGAGCCAACGCAGGGTGCGCGCGTCCTGGCACGTATTATCAGCGATCAGGCATCACTGTTTGCTTGCTCTGTGCCGCTGTTGGAGCATAAAAAAGAGTGGAAGCGTCTGCTCCGTTGCACGATTGATATTAACCGATTGGAGAACGAGGCCGACGAGATACTCGGGCGGGCACTCTCCGGGATGTTTGATGGGGCTGAGGATGTGCGCGGAATTATCAAAGGGATTCGTTGGGGCGAGATCTATCAACATTTAGAAGACGCGACCGACAGGGCAGAGAATGTGGCGAACACATTGGAGAGGATTGTGGTGAAGAATGTTTAGTGTTCCATTGTTGGTGCTGGTTCTGATCATTGCCATTGCGCTCGTTTTCGACTTCATCAACGGGTTTCACGATACTGCCAATGCCATCGCCACCTCAGTTGCAACCAGAGTTCTGACCCCTGGCGTGGCCGTGCTGATGGCGGGTATTCTTAATGTGGTTGGCGCATTGACAGGGACCGCCGTTGCCACAACGGTTGGACGCGGGATTGTGGCCCCGGAAAACTCGACACAGCTATTGGTGGTGGCGGCGCTGGTGTCCGCTATTATTTGGGGATTGATTACATGGTGGTTTGGCATTCCGTCTAGCTCCAGCCATGCTTTGATCTTCTCTATTGTCGGGGCAGGGGTGGCGGCGGCAGGCTGGCAGGCGATCCAATTTGGTGGCCTGGCGAAGACGTTTCAGGGTCTCATTTTCTCTCCATTGCTTGGCTTTATTGGTGCCTTCTTCGTGATGATTGGATTGCTCTGGATCTTTGCCCGTGCGCATCCTGGTCTGGTGAGCCGCCTTTTCGGACGGTTGCAGATCGTTTCGGCGGCCTGGATGGCATTCAGTCATGGCAGCAACGATGCGCAAAAAACGATGGGGATCATTACAATGGCTTTGGCAAGTTATTATGGATGGACGGGCGGCGAATGGCAGGTTCCGCTCTGGGTCATTCTGATGTCCGCAACCTCGATGGGGCTTGGCACGTCTATTGGTGGCTGGCGCATCATACGAACGATTGGTTTGAAGGTTGTTGATCTACGCCCGATCAATGGTTTCGCTGCTGAGACCGCCGCCGCTGCGATTATAGAGACGGCCAGCCGCCTCGGTATCCCGGTCTCCACAACGCACGTCATCTCGACGGCTATTATGGGTGTGGGAGCAACCAAGCGCGTGTCGGCAGTGCGTTGGGGCATTGCCGGACGGATCGTGACGGCATGGATCGTTACTATTCCTTCGTGTATTCTTATGGGCTGGATTTTTTACGTTTTGTTACATCTGCTGACTGGCTTGAAATAACGGGGCGAACATGCAAATGCTCTCCATGCGGCGAGAAAAATACCAGTTTTTTGAAATTCGTTGACAACATCCCTGGAAATTCGATATTATCGCCGTAAAGAAATGTGTCCCATCTTTTATAGTCTTTGTTCTATGTAATCTTTTGCGACTCATCTTTATAGTCGTATACAAGATATGTGTGCTGTTTATTGCTGATGCTTGAACAGCAGGAAATGTGAGTGTGTAACGTTCGTATGGAGAGAGATCAGAACATGCTATTTGGCCAACGACGGAAGATGGGTGTTGGCTTTCACAATATAGGGAGTGGATTGTTGCGTGCCTCTCATGCAGAGACGGTGCGCAAAGTGGAGCGCCATTATGGAGAGCGGTGCGGTCATCTCCCGCTGAATGCGCAAGCATTGAGAGCGCTTGTCGCCGAAAATACAGAGGCTATTCGGACGCAAATGGCGTATCTGAGCAGCTTAATGGGAAGAACTTTACTGCCCCTTACCGCTGATGAACTGCTACAGGGACAGCAAGAGACGGCAGAGCGCCCATTGGTGGTGCCCTATATCAATGTGCCGGAAACGGAAGCCTATGTGCAGCAAGAACTGGGAGCAGATGTCTGGGGCTTGCCAGGTCGGATGACGCATATTCTCAAAAATAAAGCGAGTTTTTACAAATTAGTTGACGAGATAGGGTTGCCCGATTTTCAGACGCCCGACTATCGCGTTACCAGCGTCTATGACCTTATTGCCGCTGCACGCGACTTTCTGGCAGTGGTTGAGGAGACCTATCACGACGCGGATATGATTCATGAATATCCGTTAGGTGTGATGTTGCGCGCCGCCGAGTCGGACGGCAACTATGGATGCTGTCTCCTCTATGAGCAGGCGGGCTGCGTCGTCATGGTGCCAAATGGAGATGCTGGCAATACGCTGTCTTATCGGATGTGGTCTGAAGCGCTGATGGCGGCCCAGCAACATTTGATTTCCACAATGGACGTGCAAAAAGAGACGCGCGTCGTCATCAGCCGGTATATTGATTTCGTCGATTCCCCTGGCCTGTCGGTTGTGTTGCTGGATGGAGAGGTTGCCTCGCTGCGCTGGAATGGTCAGCTCCAATTAAAGGGCAGTAAAGCCTGTGTAGGAACCAGTTCTTACAATCCCAGCAGCGCTGCTCTTCTGCATCTCCAGCAGCTCTATGAAGAGCCGACGGCAACCTTTTTTGAGGCGTTGTTGCGTCAAACGGCGGAGCGCTGCCAGATCGATTTTGCCAGCATACGTGCCGTTGCGAACCTGGATATCATGCTTCCCGGCCCACTGGAGGCGCGATTGCAACAGCGCAGGAAAGCACCACGAGTAAATTATCTGGCCGAATGTAATCCGCGCTGGACCAACTATACCGATGCAATTCTTGCCGTGTCAGGCATAACAGGGCGCGAACCAACGGTTGCGAATATGCGAGCGGTGATTCGGGAAGGCATCTCGACGGTAGATAAATATCCTCTGCCCGAGCATCTCGATCCAGCCATCGTGCGGGAGTGGATTTTTGAGCGCGATGCGTTGTTGAAGCGTGACGGAACCAGGATCATCTGTCGGATGGCGCAAAAGCCGATGGGGTTGATCTTCGCGGGCGATGTGCAGCTAGCTCAGCGCGAATTTGAGCAAATTGTAGCAATTTTGGCCACTAAAGTGGCATCATAGCGCTATCAGGATCAGGGTTGACCGCATTGAGGTGTATACTTGCTCGTGGTTGTTGTGAAAGCGTTTGCGAAGAGAGGAGTTACGATGAACATGAGCAGAGATACAGCTCTGGTGGTTATTGATGTCCAGGTCGGTATGTTTGAGGAGTCGGACCCGGTCTATCAGGGTAAGCAGTTGCTTGCACGTATTCATAGTCTATTGGAGAAAGCACGAGGCGCGGATATTCCTATCATCTATGTGCAGCACGGCAGCGAACGGGCAGACCATCCTCTGAAGATAGGCGCGGCGGGATGGCACATTCATCCCGCCATTGCCCCCCAACAAGGAGACCGGATCGTACAGAAGCGCATGCCAGATGCTTTTTATGAAACCGATTTGCAGCAGGTATTGCACCAGCTTGACGTGAAAAAGCTGGTGCTTGCTGGCATCCAGACAGATTTGTGCGTCGATACAACCTGCCGGCGTGCCTGTAGCCTGGACTATGACGTGACGCTGGTTGCAGATGCACATAGCACCTGGGATAGGGCACCATTGACGGCAGAGCAAATTATTGCCCATCATAATGCGCTTTTAGGCGATTGGTTTGCAACGGTAAAAACTGAGCAAGATATTACATTCAATTGACGGTAGGTTACTGTCGTGCATAGCTGTCCACCAGTTGCGTGAGACGTGACCTCTCTGCGTCAGAAATATATGGTGCATAATGATCGGAGAGGTCGCGTAGTACCAGGTTGGAGGCGGCATAGCCATTCTGCTCCTGAATGGCCTGTAGAATGTGGTCGTGTCGCTCCCAGGTTTCTTGCATAAAGTCAGCCTTCCATTGTTTCTCTCCAGATCCATCTTTCAGCACATCTTCCACCACATTCAAGACCACATGATGGCAGAGACGGAATAATTCATTCTGTGCGCTATCGGCAATCAATTGATGAAACATCGTATCAGCCTGTTGGAATGCCTCTGCCATCCCAGTAGTAATGAGCGTTTTCATATCGTTATGAATCGTGAGCAGTTGCTCTAATTGTTCTTTCGTATGAAACATGGCAACAAGATAGGTTGTAGTGCTTTCGATGACGAGACGGAATTGTAATAATTCTATCAGGCTGATTTTGTGAGTGCGTGAGAAAAGCGAAACCAGCGCTTTTTGCAAGAGGTCCGTTGAAAATTCTTGTACGACCGCTCCCCCAACGGAGGAGCCGTGATGTGATTTAATAAAGCCAGCATTTTCCAGTACCCGGAGCGCCTCGCGTATCGTTGCACGGCTGACGTGAAATTGGCGCATGAGATCTTTTTCTGAAGGAAGGTGCTGACCCGGCAAAAAATCTCCTCGATAGATGGCTTCTTCCACCTGGCGAACGATGGCTTCATAGGCTCGTACTGGCCGGACGGGTTGAAATTGAGGATTCATATATATTTTTCTGTCTTCGCGCCTGGTAGCTCTTACAACGAAGATACACCCTCGCTCCAGGCTAAAATAGTGTAATATGTAATAGTGTCTGCTTTCCGCTGTTGTCGGAAAAACCCCATTACTAGAATGATGATGGCTCCAAAGGAAGTTGGTGTCAGTCTATCACATCAAGGCTGTTTTGCAAAGATACAACCTTCTCTGCCCCCTTGCTTTTTGTGAAGGTATCGATTACACTATACGCAAGGTACAGAGTATACTGGTCTGACCAAAATGACTGATACCCGCAACCGAATTACAGCTATTCTATGCACAGCTTTCGGTTTTGCTTTTGCTTGCGAATTTCCTCTTCTCATAGGAAGGAACGATAATGAAGCAGGCGAAGCAACATATGTAGCCTGAAAGTTTCATTGCTTTTCACATTCTGTTGCACACTTCCTTATTGGTCTTCACCCTCTACTCTTGTTCGGGGGATATCAACCGTTTTCATTGGTTTTCATAAGCCTTATAGCTTCAGCGTTTCCCCTTATGAAAACTACTGAATACGCCTTACTTTTTTCTGATGCTTTACAAACTCCGAACAATGTTATACAATGTATGTGTAATGTTAATCGATGTAAACATTTGACGAGACGTTACTTATTCCAACATCCGTTGAGGAAACAAATTTAGGGAACTGAAAGTTCCCAATGAGGAGGAGAGATATCCATGAATAGCGATCTGTTAACCGTTTCTGAAGTTGCTCGTATTTTGCGTGTTGATGACACAACTGTTCGCCGCTGGGTGAAACAGGGTGCGCTCGAAGCTGTTGTGCTGCCCCATGTAAATGCACGGCAGGCCTATCGCATCAAACGCGCGACCCTCGATAGAGTGCTCGGCTCTATCAACGTTCAGTAGGTCTTAGCTCATAGGCTAAACACCAGAGAACAAGTTGACGGGAGGTTCTACCCTCTCGTCAATTTTTTGTTTGTTTGGGACCAGGGTCATGCCTCGGTCGCTGTCTTGCATAAACATGTGCTTTCAAAAATAATATACAATGAGGAGCGGGTAAGCGTTTTCTGGCTGCCTCCATTTCAATGTAATATTTTTTCGACGGAAAGGCATAGTGCTATGCAAACAATGACTGGCGTTGTGTTGCCAGGCAATCGACAGCTTGAGTTGCGCGAATTCTCTGTTCCTGAGCCTGGCTATGGGCAGGTGCTTGTACGGATGAAGGCCTCATCGCTGTGTGGCAGCGATTTGCGCGCGATCTATCGACCAACCAACCAGGGGACCGGCCCGGAAGCGTATCAGGGAGTGGTCGCCGGTCATGAGCCATGCGGCATTATTGAGCGCGTTGGTCCTGGGGTGCGCCGTTTTAAGGCCGGGGATAGAGTTATTGTCTATCATATTGCTGGTTGTGGCCTCTGTTCTGAGTGTCGGAGCGGCTGGATGATTAGCTGTTCGCAACCGGGACGTGGCGCGTATGGCTGGCAGAGACCTGGTGGACATGAAGATTTTATGGTTGCTGACGAGGCGACACTGGTAACTCTTCCCGATGAATTGAGCTATCTCGATGGAGCAATGGTTGCTTGCGGTATCGGCACCGCATATGCCGCCTGTTTGCGCGCAGGTGTTTCGGGGCGTGATCGCGTTCTGATTACTGGTCTGGGGCCAGTTGGCCTGGGTGCGGCCCTGCTATGTCGCGCGATGGGAGCCGAAGTGGTTGGCGTGGAGTTTATTGCAGAGCGCCGCCAGCTGGCGCAACAATTGGGATTTGCCAGCATCGTCTCGCCCGAAGACGGCGATATGCTGACTGCATTGCTCCAGCAAACAGGCGGTCACGGCTTTGAGGTGGCGATCGATTGTTCCGGCAATGCCAATGCGCGCCATCTCTGTCTGGAAGCTGCGCGTGAGTGGGGGCGCGTGGTATTTGTGGGTGAGGGCGGGACCGTTTCGTTTGAACCCAGCCCTTTGCTCATTCACAAACAACTCACGCTCTATGGTTCCTGGGTCTGTAGCCTGCCGCAAATGGAGGAACTGACCGAACGATTGGTGCGCTGGCAATTGCATCCCGATGTCCTGGTGACTCATCGCTTCACGCTCGCTCAGGCGAAAGAGGCGTATGAACTATTTGATACAGGCCGTACGGGAAAGGTTGCGTTTGTCTGGGAATAGCTAACTGCAAGTTGGCCTGGTTGCTATGGGAAAGTACCCATAGCAACCAGGATTACATCTTATCTGTGCGAGAGAAGCGGTTGTTTGCTGGAGGGCAACAATTCGACGGCGTTTAGATTGCCAAGCATACGGTTTTGGGGGCGCAGTGCCCACGAAGCGACGACGAGCAGAACTATAGCGCCAGTAGCAAAGAGATGATACGCGCCATCACCGACGACGGCATGGGAGATAAAAGCGCCTGTCATATTGAGGAACATGCCTGCGTACGCCCATTCCTTGAGGCGAGGAAAGCCAGGCACAATAAGGGCTATGGAACCAAGTATCTTCCATGTCCCGATCACTGTCAAAAGGTAGACTGGATAGCCAAGAACTGTATGCGTTTCGAGGGTTCCCCATTGATGGGTTAACTCTCCGAGCGCGCCTGATAGCATCACGAACAGGACAATTGCTGTGGTTGACCAATAAGCAATCGTTTTCGTTTTCATAGTTATGCCTTCTTTCTTTCTGTGCATCCTTTTCGGCCATATTACAAGGCAGAAGAAGCTGATATCTGTCGATTTTGGTTCTCTACCACCCTGACGGAGAATGAAGAGGAAACGTGACCGATAAATGGTTATGATTGGCAGGCAGAATTATTTGCAGTTACACAGACTCACCGGATGGATATCTTTTCGTCACGAACTATTCACTTTTTCCCATGAAGTTGGTTGCTGATTGCTTTTGGTGTTGCATCGATATATGCTGATACTGATAGAGACCAGCACGGATCGCGTGTGCTGATCTTATTACCAGTGAAAGGAACACTATGGTAGGATTACTCGTTCAGCGTAAGAACGCGTGGCGTCGGAGAGCCGCTTCTATCCTGGCAATAAGTGTGCTAATCATGATGACATCATGTATTCTTGGGCAGATAAGCATATCTTCTGCTAAAGCGGCTGGTACTGGTTACTGGCATACGAACGGCAATCAGATCCTTGATTCTAATAGCCAGCCTGTGCGTATTGCCGGGATTAACTGGTTTGGCTTTGAGACGGCAAATTATGTTGTGCATGGCCTATGGACGCGCAAATATCAGGATGTCCTCGATCAGATTAAGAGTCTGGGCTATAATACAATTCGTTTGCCATATTCGAATCAGCTTTTTGATGCGGCCAGCACTCCGAATAGCATCGACTACGCTAAAAACCCTGATTTACAGGGGCTAACCGGCATTCAGATCATGGATAAGATCATCAATTATTCCGGCCAGGTTGGATTGCGCATTATCCTTGATCGCCATCGTCCCGATTCCGGTTCGCAATCCGCCCTCTGGTATACCTCTGCCTATTCCGAAGCGCGCTGGATCTCAGACTGGCAAATGCTGGCAAATCGTTATAAGGGCAATTCAACCGTCGTTGGCGCTGATTTGCATAACGAGCCGCATGCTCCTGCCTGCTGGGGCTGCGGCGATACGACGGTAGATTGGCGTCTGGCGGCTGAGCGAGCGGGAAATGCCATTTTGTCGGTCAACCCAAACTGGCTTATTTTCGTGGAGGGCGTTGATTGTTACGGCACTGGTGGAGCAGCCAGCGGCGATTGCTACTGGTGGGGCGGCAATCTGGAAGGTGCTGCATCGGCACCTGTGCGGCTCAACGTCGCGAACCGGCTGGTCTATTCCGCTCATGACTATCCGTCTTCGGTCTACCCACAAACCTGGTTTAGCGATGCGAACTATCCCAATAACCTGCCATCCGTCTGGGATACGCATTGGGGCTATCTTTACAAGAACAACGTTGCGCCGATCTGGGTTGGTGAGTTTGGCACGACGTTACAATCAACCTCAGATAAACAGTGGCTTTCGGCGCTGGTGAGCTATATGGGCAAGGGTGCAACGGGCATGAACTGGACGTTCTGGTGCTTGAATCCGAATTCGGGCGATACAGGCGGTATTTTGAATGACGATTGGACAACGGTCAACCAGGCGAAGCAGAGTTATCTTAATCCGATTGAGTTCCCGCTTGATGGCTCCTCTTCGGGAGGTGGTACGCCAACGCCGACTGTGGGATCGACTCCCACTACAGGATCGACGACACCAACGCCAACGGTGGGATCAAATACTCCCACGCCAACCTCGACTCCGGGTGCATCTGCCTCTCTTCAGATTAACTATAAAGTCGGCGATCCGTCCGGGGCCAGCGATAACGCCGTGAAGCCACTGTTGCAGGTGGTCAATACCGGGGGTTCAGCCATTAATCTGAGCAACGTGACGATTCGCTACTGGTATACTAGCGACGGCAGTCAATCTCAGCAATACTGGTGCGATTATGCGATGGTCGGGTGTAGCAACGTAAAGGGGAACTTTGTCGCGGTTTCTCCAGCGCGCGCCAATGCCGATTACTACCTGGAGATCAGCTTTACTTCTGGGGCTGGAACGCTGGCTCCGGGGGCTAATAGCGGCGATATCCAGAATCGTTTCAGCAAAAGCGACTGGTCGAACTACAACGAGACCAACGACTATTCGTATAATGCGACCATGACAAACTATGCTGCCTGGACGAAGGTTACGGCGTACTATCAGGGCGCGCTTGTATGGGGAACTGAGCCATAGTTTTGTGCTAACAAGCAAAAGGGGTGACTTTTCGATAAGGTCGTCCCTTTTGCTTGTTATGCACTCTGATTTGCAGCCAGCGTCCAGCCGGTCTTTTCTTCAAAGATGGCCTGTGCAGCGGCCAGAATGCTTGCTTTGATCTGCCCTCGATAGGTAACGAGAACACTTTTATCGACCGGGGCAAGGTCGATCCGCTCGATCTGTGCTTTCCCGGTTGGGAGAACGGCACGGACCTCTGTTTTCAGTGCCTCTTCGTTTACCCCGTCGAGCAAGCTGATGGGCCAGCCGGTTTGCTCTTCCAGATTGGCGAACTGTTCGGTATATGATTGACGGGCCATATCGGGAAATTTGAATTTCAACTGGATTGTTCCCTGCTCGATTGCGATGTGTTGCAGCCCTTCGGCCTCTTGCAACGTCGTTCGTACCAGGGCCAGCACTTTGCTCTTCTCCATGCGCTGCTCGTCAGCCGCATGGTTCTCTTCTGCCGTTTTCACGAGGTAGAGCGACCAGCCCGTTTCGGCGCGAAATTGTTGTTGTGCCTGTTCCTGCTCTTCTGTGCTGATAGGGCCGGAGCAGTTCAGACGGACATAGTGACCATCTTGAAACACATTCGCTTTACCATCGACGTTCACACCAGCCGGGAGGACGCGGTGAGCCATCTCGATCAGAGCTTTCTTATGCGTATCGGGGTTCAGGTTGACGCGCCAGCCGGTTTGTGCCTCCAATGTCGCAAGCTGTTCGGCATAGCGCTTCCTGGTGGTTTCCGGGAAATGGAAGTGGAGCCAGAGGGTTTTGCGCACCTCGTCGGTGCCGACGCGATAGAGGTCGCCACCCGTGCTGAAGAGGGCTGATGCTTGGGCAATAGCTTCTCCAGCTGGTATCTGGCGCTTGTCCTGTTCCTCCATCAAAGACGGCACCATTAGCTCAAGGTGCCACCCTGTCTCTTCGTGGAAGCGCTGCTCAGCCTCTCGTACTGCTTCAAGTGTGGTATCGCCTGTGCAGTGGAGGCAAACCGTGCTTTGATCGTGATAGAGCGAGGGTGTATTGTGGCAGGTCAAACCTGTTGGCAGCAGGCGGCGAGCGGTGGCAATCAGCGCCTCCTGATGGACCGATGGATGGAGGCGCACCTGCCAGCCGGTCTCTTTGGCCAGTTGTACGAACAGATCAGCATAGCGGCGTTGGGCGGCAGCAGGAAAGTAGAAGCGCGCAACCAGCGTCGTTGAGGCAATCTCTGCGCCCACACGATGATATCCAGGCAAGCCGCTGAGCATGTTTTGCGCGATCTGTACTGCCTGATGTTGCGGGACGGCAACCGGCAGGACGTGATGGGACGTGTCTTGCATCACATGAAATGTTTTTGGGGCTGGAGTGGTCGCTTCACCTATTTGCAGCAACCAGCCCGTCATCGCGTGGAAGCGCTCCTGAGCGGCGGCGATTGCCTCTGGCGTTGCCTTGCCGTCACAAACGAACTGGATGGTCGAGTGGTCTGGATAGAGAGAGGGCAGGCCACGCGGGGTTAAGCCCTCTGGTAATAACTCTTGCGCCACTCTGGTTAGCTCGCCCTGATGGGTGTGTCTGGCAATCGAGATGCTTACTCCAGTCTCTTCCTCGGCGGCGCTAAGCGTTTCGGCATATTGCTCTCGTGCGATCTCAGGAAAGTGGAAGGAGAGGGTGACGTTTCCACTGGTCGGGTCAACGCTGCGACGATACAGATCTGGTGGGGAGCCGAGATATTGCTCGATGACGCTGAGAATCCAGTTCTGATCAGGACGACCGCGCTCTTCGGGTTCTTGTAGGGCTTCTCGCCATTCCGGGGCCAGCGTGTAGAGCGTGAGTCCTTCGCCTTCCAGCAGGGAGCGTTGTTGCGCGAAAAGCAATGGGTGCTTATCCAGCAATTTTGCCACTGCCAGCCGGTCTTCTAAGTTTTGCGGCGATACGCCTGCCATGATGCAAAGATCGCCCAGCGTATAGGATGCCTCTTCGCGGCACTGCTGGACCAGTTCATGAGCGGAGAGGCGACGGCGCAGGCGACGCGCTTTTTTCATCAGATCATCGAGGTATTCCGCGATGGCGGCGTTGGAGATGCCTGCTTCTTTCGGCAATGGCCCGAGTATTTCCAGAGCGGCTGAGAGGGGATAGCGGGTGCGCTCCGAGATGCCTTTGGGAAACTGGACGCGGATGGAGGCGACCGGCTCAAGAGCGCGGCAGAAGGCAGGTTTGGCGCTTTCAAGGCTGCGTTGCACCAGCAGGATGTTTCCCGGCAGATCGCCCAGGAAGTCGCCCGGGTTATCCTCGCGCTGTCCACGCACGCGATAGGCTTCATCCAGGCTGTGTTGCCGCACAAAGTAGCGCTGTTCGTAGTCCTCTGCCAGCACCTCCATAATGTGCTGCGTTGTCTCTTCTAGCGCCTCACCATACCAGACCACCGCCAGTTCGCGCGCAGTTACAACTCGCATTGTAGGGAGTTGCCGGATGCAGTGCCAGAGCTGCTCGATGCTTTCCGCCGTCAATTCACGCCCTTCGCCGATGCCGATGGGCAGCGTGGGAAGTTGCGTGACCTGTTCCGTGTCTGTTTTTCTTATAGTACTTTTCTTCTCTATAGTCAGGGCGGCTCCGTTTTTCGGCAGCAGCACCTCGGTTTCCTGGAGCAGATCGCGCAGGGCGGAGCGGGCCTCGTCGTCTCCATGTACCAGGGCTATCCGGCGCGGATGGAGGGCAGAGGCGAAGTTCGCAAGCTCGTGGCCATCGGCATGCCCGGAGAGGCTGTAGCGGGCAACGTGGCAGCGTACCTCCACCTGTTGTCCATTGAGATCCAGCGTGCTGCTTTTCTGATCAGCCAGATCGAGCAGCTTTTTGCCGGGCGCTTCCTCATCCTGATAGCCAGTAATGAGAATCGACGCGCGTGGGTCGGAGGCCAGATGCGCAGCATATTTCACGCTTGGTCCACCTGTGAGCATGCCGCTGCTGGAGAGAAAGCAGGCGGGAGGTCCAGCCAGGAAGCGGTCGCGATCTCGATCACTGCCGACAAACGTGACGTTCTGGCCTGTGAAGGGCATATAGCCTTTGCGAATTTGCCTCTGTAAGCGAGGCGTGAGCGCTTCAGGCATGAGTAGATAGGTGGAACAGATGCGCCTTACCAGTCCATCGACATAGATTGGGAAAAGCGGGATCTGACCCTTCTCCTGAGCGTCTTGCAGGATCAGGAGAATTTCCTGTCCTCTGCCCAATCCAAAGCAGGGGATGAGGACGTGTCCGCCGCGTTCCAGCCCCTCGGCAACTGCTTGAGCGAGGCGGCCCTCTTCTGCCTGACGATTTGGATGGAGCCGCGCGCCATAGGTCGATTCCATTACCAGGAGATCGCAGCGTTCTACCGGCGGTTGTGCGGCTCCCAGGACGGTGCGCTGGGCCGTCAAGCTGAGATCGCCCGAAACCACCAGCGTTCCATCAGGTGCGACAAAGCTGAGGCTGACCGCACCAGCGATATGTCCGGCGCGGCTGGCGTGAATGGTAACGCCGGGGAGCATGGGCAGCGTGAACGGCTCTCCTACTGGCAGGGGGCGCACACAATTGAGCATGCTGGCTACCAGTTGTTGTGGGTAGAGCGGCAGCTCCATCTCTTCGGCAGCCCGTTTCGTCATAACCTTGACGGCATCGGCCAGCATGACCTCCATTAGCAGTCCAGTGGCGCGCGAAGCGAAGATGGGAACGGTAGGAAAGGCGCGGTGAACAAGCGGGAGCGCTCCAATATGATCGGCGTGAGCATGGGTGACAAAGATGGCGCGGATATCTTTTCCTTCCAGTAGAGAGAGATCAGGGAGCGGGTCCATTGTGCGCTCAACGCGTACGCCTGCATCAACGATAATCCACTGGTTTGCGAGTTCGATAGCAAGGCAGCTTGCGCCAACACCACTTGCTCCACCAACAAAGATCACTTGCATCTGTTTTCTGTCTCTCCTACTTTCTGTCGAGATGGTTGCTCAATCGCCTATAGTTCTTCTCATTGGTAAATAGAGAGAAAGGGCGTGTCAGAGCATAGTGTAACACAAAAGTAGGAATTTGGCCCGTCGAGATGGGGATTTATGGTATAACAATATGCTCAAAGAGCTATGCTGCAATGAGGAAGAATGTGGGGAGTTGCAAGAAACACAGGGAGGGGAGTGATGCACAGCTTTAAGTGCGTCACTCCCTGTTCGTTCACTTCTGCGCTGATCCACTGCTAAGCAGCGCATCCAGCGTACTTTTTTTCACTCTATATCCCTGCCGTTTGCCCTTATGCGGCAACATGATAGCGTCCATCGCGCCGGCTTTAATCCAGCGGCGGACCGTCGTATCGTCAACGCGTAAGTGATTTGCGACTTCATGTACCGTCAGCAGGTCTCCTACCCGATCAGTTCTTTCCATACAAATTTCTCCAAACTCTGTATCTGTTCTAATAAACGTACTACTAACATTCTATCCAGTACTATAAAATTGAGCGCTTGTTTTATCATCACACAGAGGAGTGATTTTATCGCTCCCTCTTTGTGATGACGCTTACTCACTCAAAAGGCAGGAATTACAACCAATAATTGCACAACATACCGAACAAGGGAAGAGTGAATAGGTTGCTTTTCTGCAAAGCTATTAGATATGCTGGCTGCCTGAATCAGAGGTTTCCCAGCCTAGACGCATGGCGTACAGTGCGGCCTGAGTGCGGCTTTGCACGCCCAGCTTTGATAAGATATGGCGGACATGCGATTTGACCGTATCTTCTACCACGTGGAGGTGGCGTGCGATATCTTTGTTTGAATGCCCTTGAGCAAGGAGGCGCAGGACATCGCTCTCGCGCTCAGTCAGATTTTTAGAGATTGAGGTTTCGGGAAGCTGTACTTCGCGCATGAGATGGGCCGAGACCTGGGGAGAAAGCTGGACCTGTCCCGAGACTACCTCTTTAATGGCGCGACAAAGCTCGTCCGCCTGAATATCTTTGAGCAGGTAGCCGCTGGCACCTGCTTTCACGGAGCGTACGATGCTGCTATGCTCCAGAACATTCGTGAGGACAATAATCTTTATGGCGGGCATCTCTTGTAGAATGGTCGCTGTCGCGCTGATGCCGTCCATGATTGGCATGAGGATATCCATCAATATAACATCTGGATGAAGTTGCCGCGCTGCGTCTACAGCTTCAGTTCCATCAGTTGCTTCTGCAATGATTTCCAGTTCGGGATCGCGCCCTAGAAAGAGGCGCAGCCCTTCACGTACCATGCCGTGATCGTCTGCAAGGAGCACGTGGATCGTCATATCTTCACCTCCTATAAGCATGTAATGATGATGCTGCATATCAGGATCACTATTTTTGCTGCTAACAGGCTACTATTTCCAGTTCACACTATTGAGATGGCAGATAAACAAAAAGTGGGTATATTTCTTTCGTCCTAAGGTGGAATCTGGCGGTGTGAAGAGGGCAAGCGAAGACACAATTAGCTAAATGATGCAATGTAGGATAGTGATTCTCTGTCGAAACGTGAAATGTAGGAGCGTATTAATTGCCCGCAATGGTGCGCATGCGAGACGAGCCGCGAATACGGAGCGTTGGCGTGAGAATAATCTCCTGGCGCGTCATGGCAGTAGGATGGTGCAGGCGTTGGAAGAGGCGTAAAGCGGCTGTACTGCCTAATTCGTAGACCGGTTGGGTAACGGTGGTCAGTGAGATCGGACTGAGGGCGGCCCAGGGCATCTCATCAAAGCCAACAATGGCGATATCATCGGGGATGCGCTGCTGTCTCTGATGCAGCCCTTCCAGTGCTCCCAACGTCATCAGGTTGTTGGTCACGAAGAGCGCGTCCATTTGCACCCCTCTTTCCAGCAGGTCATAGACGCATTGGATACCGCTCTCGGCTTTAAATGAGCCATAGCATTCCAACTGTGGATCGCGCGGAATACCAGCATCCTGCAATGCCTGGCGATAGCCTTCGAGCCGTTCTTTCCCAGTGGTTGTCGTGCGCGGACCGGTAATGATGCCGATGCGACGATAGCCATTCTCGATCAGATGGGTGGTGGCTTCATATGAGCCACGCCGATTATCGATGAGCACCACGTCGATATCGCGATCCCGTACACGCCTATCCACTGCAACAACCGTGATATTGTGTTCTTTGAAGAGTTCCAGCCCTGGTGGGGTTTCACGCGTTGGAACTATAATCGCACCCGCCACTCGTTCGGCGCATAATACTTCGATATATTGTCGTTCTTTTTGTGGATCTTCATCTGAATTGCAGAGGATGACACTATACCCATTGCTGTGCGCGACATCCTCTATACCTCGAATGAGCGTCGTAAAGAAGGGATTCTGGATATCACTGATCAGTAGTCCGATGATGGTCGATTTCTTGGCGCGCAACGATTGTGCCGCTTTGTTGGGTTGATAGCGAAGCTGTTGGGCAGCTGCCAGCACCCGTGCCGCGACCTCTGGATTGACCCGGGCTGTGCCGTTAAAAACGCGCGAGACCGTTGAAATAGAAACGCCCGCCAATCGTGCTACATCTTGAATGTTTGCCATCGCTTGTACACTATCCCCTCTTGATCTCTGGCCCCCTTGAAAACATTTCCTCTGCCATTTTACACATGCCAGGGTTAGCAAGAGTATAACAGCAATGAACGCCTCTTTGTCAAGCGCTGACGCGAAGTATGAAAATTTTTCCCATGTTCTAGCGTCTCGTGTGCCTGTATTGTCTGTCTTGAGTATTTTCGCTGAAGTAAATGCACACGTGTTTACGTACAAAGTAGCGCAATGTCCACTGAGATCCTTGGTTGGGCAGTGAAAGGGTTGACATTGGCACTTTTCGATGGAATAATTGAGAGTAACGAGTGAACACGTGTAAACAATTGTTGGAGGTTTGCTATGGTGACGAGCGAGCAGGTGGCCCGTGCTGCTGGAGTTTCGCGTACTACTGTTTCACGCGTTCTCAATGGCTCGCCACGTATTAGCCCTGCAATGAGACAACGCGTTCACGAGGCAATTGCGTCACTTGGCTATGAACCCGATGTGGTTGCGCAAAGTCTGGTGCGGCAGCGTTCGCGGGTGATCGCGCTTGGCCTGTTTCCCCAGGAAGCGGGATTATCTCTTTCCGAACTGGGGCAGACGAGGCACTATTTTTACCTCGATCTCCTCAAGCATATCGAGCAGGCGGCAGCATCGGCCTTTTATGACCTGTTGATGCCCTCGCGTCCACAAAACGCCTCGCCTGAGCAGTATATTCGCAGTTTGCACACGCGACGCGTGGCGGGGACAGTGATGCTTGGGCTTGGTCCTGGTGATTCGCGGACGCAGGCGTTAATTCAAGCCGATATTCCAACGATCTTTATCGATAGCATGGGTCAGGGAAAGCGCGCAACGTATGTCAAAAGCGACAATGCTGATGGTGCCCGACAGGTCGTTGAGCATTTGCTCACGCTTGGGCATCGTCGCATTGCCTTTATCATCGGGCAGACGATGGATCTGCCAGGGATGGAGCGCCTGTTTGGTTCGCAACAAGCGCTGGCCCAGGCAGGATTGACGATGGACCCGACGCTGGTGCGCGCCTGTGGATGGGATACCGATAACGCGTATGAGGCAGCTCGGACGTTGCTAGCTGAACGGCGCGACTTCACGGCGATTGTGGCAGGCAGTGATCTCATGGCGGTAGGGATCTTACGAGCCTTATATGAGCATGGCTTACGGGTGCCGGGTGATATTTCTGTGACAGGTTTTGACGATGTGGATCTGTGCCGCTACACGTATCCGCCCTTGACGACGGTGCGGCAGGATCGACGCGCAATGGGCGAGGGTGCGGTGCAGCGGCTGCTCTCGATGATTGATGATGAGGAAGAGGAAAGGGAGCCATCGCCGCTGATTGTGCCAACCAGCCTGGTTGCGCGCCACTCGACCGGCCCCGTTGCGACGTGAGGAGATGATAGTTTCGGCTCGCGATCAGGAGTGTACTGCTTCTCACCTGTTGCGGTCGTTTGTTGAGCAAATGAGAGGCAGAGCGAACAAGCAATCATGCGAAGAGGAGTTTCGACGACGATGCCAAAGATTACCTTCCTGGGTGCTGGAAGCGCTGTATTTGCCCGCCAGCTTGTGACGGATATTCTTCAGGTTGAAAGCCTGGAAGAGGGAACGATAGCTCTGGTGGATATCGATCCGGTCCGCTTAGATTTGGCGCGCCAGATTACAGAGAAGCTGGTTGAGCGCAGTGGCAAGCATTGGAGCGTGCAGGCGTCAACCGAGCGGCGTGAAGTGCTGGGTGGCAGCGATTTTCTGATTAACACAATTGAGGTGGCGGGTCTGGCGAATGTGCGCCACGACTTCGATATCCCGATGAAATATGGCATTAATCAGTGTATTGGCGATACCATCGGTCCTGGTGGAATCTTCAAGGCATTGCGTACCGGTCCGGCCTGGCTTGATATCTTGCACGATGCGGAAGAACTTTGTCCCGCCGCCTGGGTACTCAACTACACCAACCCGATGTCGATCCTGACATTTGCCGCGTTGACTGGCACGAAGATGCGCACTGTTGGCCTCTGTCATAGCGTGCAGGGCAGTTCGCGCCAGCTGGCTGATTATCTGCAAGTGCCTTACGAAGAGCTGGAGTGGCGATGTGCCGGCATCAACCATAACGCCTGGTTCACGGTTTTGCGCCATAATGGAGAGGACATGTATCCCCGCTTGCTGGAGCGGATGAAGTTGCCAGAAGTTTACGAGCGCGATCCCGTGCGTCTGGAGATGGCGCGTTACTTTGGTGCGTTTGTGACGGAGAGTAGCGGTCACTTCTCAGAATACGTTCCCTATTTCCGCAAACGGCCTGAGTTGATCGAGCGCTATGCTCGCGACGGCTATCTGGGTGGAACCGGCTTCTATGCCAATAACTGGCCGACGTGGAGAGAGAAGAACGACGCCTCTATTCACGAGATGCTCGAAGGGAAGAAAGAGATCCCCTTCCATCGCAGCCACGAGTACGGCTCATACATCATTGAGGCGATAGAGACGCATCAGCCCACCGTCATTTACGGCAACGTGCGCAACACGGGACTGATCGACAATCTGCCTGATGGCTGTGTTGAAGTAGCCTGTCTGGTGGACCGCAACGGCGTGCAGCCGACGCATTTCGGGCCGCTCCCTGAGCAACTGGCGGCGCTCAATCGCAGTCATATGGCGGTGCATACGCTGATGTGCGAGGCGCTGCTTACGCACAACAAAGAGGCAGCGCGTTACGCTCTGTTGCTTGATCCGCTAACCGCAGCTGTCTGCTCGCCAGCTGAGATCAGCGACCTCTTCGACGAGATGTGGGAGGCCGAGAAGGACTATCTGCGCCCCTTTGAAAAGGCGTGATTTGTAAGAATTTCTCCGCAATAATTTTCCGTGTGATATGGGGAGAGGTGTGCTGGATACCAGCTCCGGCATGCCTCTCTTTTTCTGTTTTGCCTCTTATCTCATAAAAATCCTCTGTAATATAGAAATATCTCCAGCATTCAGTTTGCTGCAACTCTTTCCGATTAAGAAGAGATAGATGTCCCACGAAAAATGAAAGCATAAAGCGTTCATCTTCTTGAATGTTCCTTTACATTGTGCTGCTCGGTTATAAATAACAAACTCGATTTAGATCAGTCTATTGTTTTTAAAAAAATAGTGCGTATCTAACGGCAAATCTTCTTTTCACTGAAGACTGTTGACCTGAAAGTGAGATGAGCAACATGATCCTGGACGCAACTCAATTGATAAAGATGTCTCAGTCCCAATTAGATGAACTCTTTCGCACGAGTCCAGCGGGTGATGTGCCCAGAGGAGAAGGAGACGGGACGGCGATCATTGATCCTGGGACAGAACTGGCCGATATCGCAGCAAAATTTGTACATATTTTTGCCTGGAAGGGAAAGGTTTTTGATCCAGAAACAGGCCAATTGCGCAACGAAATCTCCCCTCTGGGTATTCGAGCCATCGTTGCCAATGTCTATAAAGGCAAGAGCTGGTTCGACGGCGAAGAGTGCATTGTCCTCGATTACTCTCAAACATCGTTAGTAGCCCATTGGATCAGGGATGAGATTCGTATGGTGGCACCGGGATTGTATCTGGGCATTGTGTTTTGGGACAAAGCAAAACTGCTCAACTTTGCGCTGGCTTTTCCGCAGTAAGCAAGAGAATTGGCAGAGATACCAGATGATAAAGATTGCCTGGACACGTAGTGCGGGAGAGAGATAAAGGTAGATATCACTCTTCTCATGCTGTAAGGAGAGTATCATCTATGGCACATCAGGTTGCACTAACAGTTATTGCCAGGATCAAGCCAGATGAGACCGAGGCGCTCAAACAATTGCTCAAGGCGATGAACGTGAACGCTGCGCAAAATGATCTCATTCCCTTTGGCACCTTCTCAACCATTCATTTCGCACGCCTGCTGGTATTGGATCAAGCGATCGATTTGGACGGTGGGCTAATCGCTCCCGAACTTGTGTTGATCGGCGAGTGTGATGCTCCGCTGGATCGTGTTCTCAAGCAACTGGTGAACGAAGCTGGCGAGGGGTTGGACAGGATCTATCAGCATTGTGAAGGATATTCGACCGGCAGTAAGATCACACCTGCCCAGCGGCTCGCCTATCTGCGAGCAAACATGGTCAGATCGCAGGCATTCTATGTGAATACCGTTGGTCGCACCGTGCAACAGATTCATCAGGAAGCGCAACTCAGGGAAGCGATACAATGTTTCCTGGATCGTTCGGATTGGTCTCATAGCTCTGCATTAGAAGTGCGCACAAAGATCCTGGCCTATGTGCGCGGTGATAGCACGCTGAACTGGGCCATTCATCCACCAGCGCCGCCGAGCATATTGTTTCGGTTCAAAGAGACGCTCCATCTGGTAGTAGTGCCGCTTCTTCTCCTCATTCTGCTACCTCTCCTCATCCCGCTGTTTGTTGTCTGGTTGGTGCTGCTGCGCATTCATGAGCTAAGCGATGCCGCGCCAGATGTGAAGCCGGATGATGTGCATGTGCAAGAACTGGCTGCCCTTGAGGATTATGGCACGCAGAACCAATTCAGCGCTATTGGCTCTATAAAGCCGGGCTGGTTTCGTCATACAACCGTGCTGATGCTGCTGATGGCGGTGGATTATGCGGCACGTCATGTGTTTAATAAGGAAGATCTGGCAGGGGTCAAGACGATTCACTTTGCTCGCTGGGTGGTGCTTGACGGGCAGCGGCGCGTACTCTTTGCAAGCAACTATGATGGCAGCCTGGAAAGCTATATGGATGATTTTATCGACAAGGTTGCCTGGGGATTAAATGCTGTGTTTAGTAATGGCGTTGGCTATCCTAAGACAAACTGGCTGATTTTTGATGGGGCCAAAGATGAGCAGGCATTTAAGAACTACATTCGCGTCCATCAGCTTCCTACACAGGTCTGGTATTCAGCTTACGATCATCTGACCGCTTTAAATATTGCGAGTAATGCCAGAATCCGTAGTGGACTCACTGGCGATATGAGCGCGTCCGAAGCAGAAGAGTGGCTGCGTCTCTTATGAGAGAAGGATTGATATGATTGATACGCTCGATCTTCAAGATATCCAGGGACTTATCATACGTGGGTATGGCAATCTGAAGGCTGCCTGCTACATTTTGCTGGCGATTGATGATCCACGCGCTGCTAAATCGTGGCTGAAGACGTTGAGCAGCTCAATTACAACAGGGCAAGCCAGACCCCAGGAACACGCGCTTAATCTTGCATTGACGTATACTGGCATCCAAAAGCTTGGGCTGGCACCATCGGCATTGGCAATGTTCTCCAACGAGTTTACTGCCGGCATGACAACCCCTCATCGTAGCCTGCTGCTAGGAGACGCAGAGGAGAGTGTCCCCTCGCGCTGGCTCTGGGGCGGACCTGCAACAATACCGGTTGATGCAGTACTGCTATTGTTTGCTCAGGATGACCACATGTTGTCTACTAACCATACAGTCTATGCGCAGGCATTTGCGACAAATGGGATACGAGAGATCTTGAAACTAGATACCGTCGATCTTGGCGGTAAGGAGCATTTTGGTTTTCAGGATGGTATCTCACAGCCCGTTATAGAGGGATCTTCGCGTAAGGCAATGCCTATAGATATGATCAAGGCAGGAGAATTTTTGCTGGGATATCCCAACGAGTATAGTCTGTATACCGATAGACCCTTGCTCGCGCCTGCGCTAGACCCGGACGGTCATCTCCCCCGCGATAGTGGAGGGAGCGGTAACGTGGATTTTGGGCGCAATGGCAGCTATCTCGTTTTTCGGCAATTGCGCCAGGATGTGCGCGGCTTCTGGCAGTTTTTGTATGCAGCAACCAGGAAACCCGATGGGAGCAGTGATCGGGCCGCGAGTATACAGCTTGCCGCGCAGATGGTTGGACGCTGGCCCGGTGGTGCGCCACTTGTGCAAGCGCCAGTGCAGGACGACCCACAATTAGCGCATGCGAACGACTTTACCTACTATAGAACAGACCCTTACGGCTTCAACTGTCCTATGGGCGCTCATATTCGGCGTGCCAATCCGCGTGATACGCTCGATCCTCAGCCTGGCTCGGAGCAATCTATCGCTGTTGGCAAGCGGCATCGTATTCTGCGCCGAGGACGAGAGTATGGCCTTCCAATTGATGTCGATGGTGAGCAGGAAGGAGTGGATGAGCAGGATCGTGGACTGCATTTCCTCTGTTTCAACGCGAACATCGCGCGCCAGTTTGAGTTCATTCAGCATACGTGGGTCAACAATCCACATTTTAATGGCCTCTATGAGGACGCCGATCCGCTGATAGGGATGCGTCGGCCTGATGGCGGCACCTTTACCGTACAAGCGAGGCCGGTGCGCAAGCGGTTCATCGATCTTCCCCACTTTGTATCAGTTGTGGGAGGAGCGTACTTTTTCATGCCGGGTATCAACGCCATTAACTACCTGACCAGCCTTTGACCTGATGTAAGGAGATAGAAATGACCAGTAAACTTGAGAACGTTCATGATTATGCGCGTGTCCTGCTTGCCGGGATCAGGATTGTGAATGGGACTGCCGCGCTATTTGCCCCTGCACTGTTGGCGCGACGATTTGGAGATAATCCAAACTCCGCCGTAATTTATGCACTACGCATGTTCGGAATTCGCACCATCGTAATGGGTATCGAGCTACTGGTGCCGGACGAAAAGTGGAGGGAGCGTTCCCTACGCTATGCCATTCCTATTCATGCTTCTGATACGGCCTCGGCTGCGCTGGCGGGTATTCAGGGACAACTCCCTTCACGCGTATCTATCCTGCTCACTGCGCTGTCCGGTTTCAATACAATTCTGGCCATCTTAGCGCAACCGCGCAAAAGCGAAAGGTGAAAGACGATGAAATTACTCAAGCGTTTGATGTGGTTAGCGGTGGGTACGCTTGCCGCTGGTATTGCTGCGGCTCTGGTGCTGCGTGAGCGTCCTACCACTGAACAACAATCGGTTCTCAAAAAAACACCTGCACCCAACTACCGACAAACGACGTTCTGGCGTCTCTATGATCGGGCAGCGGAGATACTTGACCGTGCAGTTGGCTGGGATAAAGTGCCGACCCCGCTAGGATTGCTGATGTTGATTGGCCTGCGTAACATCTTGCGGCAACAGAACTTGCATGATACGACCGATGAGCCAGCCATCAATCAACCCCCGATTGAACCAATGCAGTCACATCAACTCGTCAATCGCACGATTGACGGGAGCTACAATGACCTGGAGCATCCAATGATGGGGATGGCCGGCTCGCGTTTTGGTCGCAATTTGCCTCTGGAGTATACATTCCCCGAAGCGAAACCTGCTATCCTCAATCCCAATCCACGTACCGTCAGCCTGGAGTTGTTGACGCGTGAGAAGTTCCAGCCTGCAACGACGGTTAACATTCTGGCAGCAGCCTGGATTCAGTTCATGGTGCGCGACTGGTTCAGTCATGGCACGAGTCCAAAGGATAATCCGTGGGTGATCGAATTGAAAGACGATGATCCCTGGCCGGAGCATCCAATGAAGATTTTGCGGGTGCCGGATGATTCGACGAGATCAGCCAGTTCCGCGAAGTTGCCTCCAACCTATATCAATACCGAGACGCACTGGTGGGATGCTTCCCAGATTTACGGCGTTGACAAAAAGATTGCAGCTTTCAGGCGTTCCGGGAAAGATGGCAAATTGATCATTGGCGGTGATGGTCGGTTGATCCTGCCCTCTGATCCAGCTCTTAATCCTGCCCTGGTGCCCGGCTGGTGGCTGGGTATGGAGATGATGCAGACGTTGTTTACGCTGGAACACAATTCCATTTGTGACCGCCTGCGTAGCGAGTATCCTGACTGGTCCGATGATGATGTTTTCGAGCGAGCGCGCATCGTGAACGCGGCCCTGATTGCGAAGATTCACACCGTAGAATGGACCCCGGCGATCATCAGCCATCCAACATCGCAATATGCTTTACGCGCGAACTGGTGGGGGCTGGAAATGGAGCGTCTGCAAAAGCTGTTTGGCCGTCTCAGTGATAGCGAGGTGATTAGCGGCATTCCCGGTTCTGAGACCAACCATTATGGCATCCCTTATAGTTTGACCGAGGAATTTACGATTGTCTATCGTATGCATCCACTCATTCCCGACGATTACACCTTCCGCGCAATCGAGAGTGATGAGACCTTGCTGGATTGTACCTTCCGCGAACTGGCTGGACCTCACTCCGAAGAGATGTTGCAGCACATCTCGCTGACCGATGCTTTCTATTCGTTTGGTTCCGCAAACCCTGGCGCGATTATCCTGAATAATTTCCCCCGCTTCCTGCAAAATTTCGAGCGGCCCGACGGGTATATGATGGACCTGGCGGCAACGGATATTATGCGCACGCGAGAACTGGGGGTGCCGCGCTACAACCAGTTTCGTCGCTTGCTCCATCTGCCCCCGGCGAGCAGTTTTGAGGAACTGACTGGCGATGCAACGCTGGCCGAGAAAGTACGACGTGTCTACAATAACGATCTGGAACGCGTGGATTTGATCGTCGGCATGTTTGCTGAGAAACGGCCCGCAGGTTTTGCTTTCAGCGAGACCGCTTTCCGCATCTTCATTTTAATGGCATCGCGGCGCTTGAACAGCGACCGCTTCTTCACGAAGGATTTTACCCCGCAGGTCTACACGCAGGCTGGTATGGATTGGATCAGGGATAACTCGATGTCAACGGTCCTGCTACGACACTATCCTCATCTGGCATCGGCCTTGCGTGGTGTTGATAATGCCTTTACGCCCTGGCCCAGGGTCGTTTGAGATGGCTGAAGTTAAGGAGGAAGAGCAATGATGCTGCTCACGAAAGATCACTATATCCAATTGAAAGACGGCGTCTTTGATGAGACCTCGAAGCAAGATCTGGACCATCTCTTCGAGGCGCTTGCCGCCGATCCGCATCAGGACCATATTGTGCTGAACTTTCATGGCGGGCTTGTGAGCGTGGAGCATGCCAGGGAGACTGCTGAGAATCTCATGCAACGCTTCCAGAATGTTAATACCTACCAGATATTTGTTATCTGGGAGACAAGCGTTCCAGAGGTCATTGATCAGGAAGGGGGTGTGTTTAGTTTTGTGGAAGCACAATTGTTGCAGATTGCGAAAGAGGGCATCTTTCAGCAATTGCTCATGCAGGTGCTTCAGTTTGCCAGAGCAAAAGTTGCGAGTGTCCAGGCTGGTGGCGTGCGCGCAGTAGGTGGAGGGCTGGATCTCCCAGATGAAGATGATGTCTGGCAGGAAATGCATACACCAGAAGATGGTCGTGAGCCATTTGCAAACGTTCAGCCTGCTCTTCCCGCTCATGAGCAACTGCAAGATGAGGAAAGAGAGCAGTTTTTTCAAACCCTGACTACTAATCCGGACCTTCAGGATGAAGTGCAAAAGGTCGTGAATGGATATCGTCAGGCAGGGCAGGCGGATGCATCTTCTCCTCAAGGTATGGCGCGTGGAATAGAGGGCGGCGAGAGTGGAGAGACGGCTCCGACGCTTATCTCTCCTGATGTCATGGAGCAGATGACCCAGCAGGAGGATCAGGCGTCGCGTGGTATTGGTGGGTCAGCAATTGAGTTCGTGGCTGGCAAGGCTATTGAGGTGTTGTCGCATGTCATTGACCGCTTCGCACAGAAAACCGATCATGGTCTCTATCCAACTGTTGTCGAAGAAATTCTGCGAGCGTTTTATCTGGCGAGCATCGGGAAGCATGTCTGGGATCATATCAAGCAGGAAGTGACGGATGCTTTTAATCAGCCAGATCACGGCGGCTCACTGTTTCTAAAGAAACTCCAGGCGTATTATCAAGACGGCCATCATCCCCAGATTACACTTGTTGGACATAGCGCGGGAGCGATTTATGTCTGTCAGCTTTTGCAGCAAATAAAAAAGATATTACCAGAGGACGTAACTTTTAATGTGGTATCCCTTGCGCCTGCTTGCACATACAAATTGTTTGCTGATACGTTGAAAGCATGTCAAGAAAGAATAGCTGCGATTCGCATTTTCGCAATGGACGATCAGAGAGAGCAGGCTGACGTGATCGTGCCGAACATTTACACCCGCTCGTTGCTCTACCTCGTATCCGGTGTGTTTGAAGAGGTGGCTGATACGCCTATTCTGGGGATGGAACGCTTTTTCAAAACACAGGCTCTTGTCAACCGCTGGTCAGAGATTCCGCAGATACTCGAATACTTGAACACCTCTCAACGTAATAACGTCTGGTCTATTGTGGATGGGGGAGATGGCCTTTCGTCGCACGCAGAGCATCATGGAGATTTCTATCGTGAAACCTTCACTTTGACAAGCCTGGAGTATATCCTGACGAATGGACTGGGGTAATGGGACAGAATGATTATGCGATAGTCGTTGGTATTGCCCATTACCCGCTGTTTCACTCTGATCTTAGTGGGCCAGTCAACGATGCCCGGCATTTTGCGGAGTGGCTGGCCGCATCGGAGGATCAAAGCGGAGGTGGCGTACCACAAGAGAATATTGAGGTTGTTCTGGTTCCCGTACCTGATCCAGCGCATCTGGAAGTCAATGATGATCGGCTGTCGAGTGTGGAAGATATTCTCGCTGCGTTTGAGCAATTGCGAGAGAAAGTACAAAACCTGCATCATCAGGGTAGGTCAGAGAAGCGGCTCTACATTTATCTGGCCGGACATGGTTTTTCTGTAGATACTGAGCAGCTTGGTATTGAGGAGTCGGTATTGCTCATGGCGAATGCCCAACAGGGCTTCTGGCCGCATTTTGCCGGTCATTATTGTGCTGAATGGTTTGTCAAATCTGGTCTTTTTCAGGAAGTTGTCCTCTTTATGGACTGTTGTCGCAACGAGCCGCTCATCAACTTTCCGCTCTCTTTACCTGCCTGGGGCGTGAGTACAAGCAGGAACCGGGCGAAGAAGTTTTATGGCTTTGCTACGAAGTGGGGGCGGCTATCGCGCGAACGGATGATCGATGGCATGGCGCAAGGAGTGTTTACCTGGTCTCTGCTCAAAGCGCTGAGAGGCGATGTGACTGATGAGCAGGGATGTGTAACGGAACAGGAGTTAAAAGGTTCTGTTTATCATTCTGTGCGAGAGCTATTGGCTGATAGTCAGGCGCAGGGAGGTGGGGAATTTCAAGATCCTGATTTCGACGGTGACGATGATTGGATTTTCTCACAAAATGCGGCGAAGCACCCTCCTCAAGCGACAGTACAGATTGATGTTGGGCAGCTCGATCCTGCAATGAGCGTCACACTTATGGACGCCTCGCATACCGTTATTGGAACCCATATGGGCAAAGACGGGGCATGGCAGATACAGTTGTCGCCGGGTTTCTATCAGCTTCAGGTATCAGCAACCGGACAGAAAAAGTTCTTTGATGTGACGGGAAGCAATGCGCTGACAATATCGTTGGATGGAATAGCAGCAGAGCAGCACGATGCCATCACTGAGAAGGTTCGTCTTGTCGTGGATGCAGAAAATGCAGCAACGGAAATCTTTATCATCGATAATCACTTCCAGCGTGTAACAGAAGGAATTACTGGTGGACATGGACAGCTTGAGGTTGATCTTGAACCTGGCATCTATAAAGTAAAATTTGTTGCAGGTTTTCTCATGCAGGAGCGATATGTAGAGCTGCAAGCAGGTAGCTCACCTGTGTTGGTTTCGGCTCCTGAATTATCCTTCTCGACCTCAGTTCCTCTCAAAGAGACGCGTACAACACAGGATTATCATGAAGAGAGCGCAAATCAAGCGAGCAAACGAATCCATTATGAGGTCGGTATTGGTAGCCAGTTGTTTGTTTTTGTACGTGATCTGGCGAAGCAGGGGTGCAATGATTCGGCCACTGGTCTCACACTGCATGATCTTGCAGGCAACCTGCTGGTTGATTTTACGCGCCAGGGTGAGCGGGATATTGATAATCCAGAGACGGACCATTGGGTTGGCTGCAATGTTCAGGTTGATCCAGGTGCCTATCGCCTGCGGGTGCAACTGCCTGGAGATGCTGACAACGTTGAAATTCTGGAACAGATCGTTGTGACGTGCGAGGGATGGCAAACACAGCTATTCCTTTTGCGCAGGTTTTTTGGGGATCTGGATGATTGCCAGATGTTGCGCGCCGATGTGAATGCAGCCTCAATATTCATGGTGCCAATTGGGACAGGTTTTCAGCCGGAGCGTACAGGCTTCAGGGAGGCGGAGTTGGCGCGTCAAGGACTGCTCAGAGGGCGTGTTGTTTTGGATGCTGATGAACTGGGCAAAATGATCTGGAGGGATCACAGAAATCCAATGCTTGGTCTCTATGGAGCGCATCAACTTTTGTTGGCAGAGAAGCCTGATCTGGATCTGTTGCGTAATGTAACGGATATTCTGTATCATATGATAGGTTCGCATCCTGATGTTATTGCTCTTGATATCTACCTCCGTAATCTCTTAACAAATGATCCTGTATATCGTTATCCTGACTACCACACGACCTATCAGGCACCGCCGATGTTGCGTAGTAGCTGGAATATACTTGTGCGCGCAAGTATTATGCAGCAAGAAATTATTCGTAGCGGCTCGCTCGCCAGCTTTGTTGCTGATAGTCTCTGGGGTGATGGCACCTGGCTCACCTGGAGGCGTGCTTTGAACGCTCTTCAAGTGCCATCAGGGGAGCCTCTTGATCTATCTGTGCTGCGTTTTGTCTATCCTCAGATCATGGCGCTGGCTGACAGCTTTGGTCATCAGCGGATGGTCGATTTTGTTAAAGAGCATAATCTGAGCAATCTCGAACGCTTTTTGCTTGAGTATATCGCTCTGTCACGATTATCTCTGGCATCGGAGTCTGCCGCTACCGATGAGCAAGCGCAGGACTGGGTGAGGGAGAATCTGACTATTGCTAAGCTTGTGCAGGCGCTCCATGCACCTTCTGCCTCCATTGGCGAGGCAACAGCGGGTCTGGTGCAGAAATTGAAGCTGAAGATGTTTTGAAAAGATCAATAAGGGAAGGTAGGCATGTTTACTCTCACGAAAAATCAGGCTCTTACGATGCTTATTGGCGCACGCTTTGTTATAGGAATAACCAGTTGGCTTTTACCAGGAGTAACGACCAGGGCTATGTTGATTGATGTCGGAGCGAATCCTGCATTTCCGTATCCTCTGCGACTCTTTGGCGTCCGTGACGTGCTTATGGGTGTATTGCTTCTATCATCTGATGGCATTGTGTTGCATCGGCACCTGCAAATGAGTGCTGCGATTGATCTGATAGATGCTATTGCGGCGGCCATAGCAGGCTTCACCGGTCAGATATCAAAACGAGCAGCCATTTTTTGTTGTGGAGCCTCACTGATCGGAGCTGCGTTAGGGATGGCGTCTCTTGGCAAAGGGCCATTGTCCAGAAATACAAAGACATGTTGAGCGTAAATATGCCTTAGCAAATGGGGTAAAAGCTTATGCGCATCAAAAAACTGATCAACGATCTGTTCCTGGCGCTCTTCTATTTTGAGCGCCGGATCGATCCCTATTATCGAGCAACCCTGGATAAGATTTTTCGCAAACCGATCTCAACGCTAGTCCAGGCTCTCATCAATATAAAGCGTAAAGATGAACATTTGCGTATAGGAGAAGAGAGGTTGCTGCCCAATGAGCAAGCAATTACGGAGGGGATTATAGAGCAAATGTCGCTGTTTCTGAAGAAGCATTATGAGCATAGCTTTGTTCTACGCGCAGGGAACACAAAAACGTATGGCGTTGTGAGAGGCGAATTCGAGGTGTTGCCCGATCTTGCGGACCATTTGCGGCAAGGTGTTTTTAAATATCCCAGAACATACCCGGCATGGGTACGTTTTGCCGGTCCCGGTCCTTTAGCGCCTCCCGATATCAAAGATAACGGGGTATTGAGTATTGGTATCAAGCTGATGGGGATAGAAGGGGAGAAGTTGCTCGAAGATGAAAAATGGACGCAGGATTTCACGGGCATCAGCGCGCCAACCTTCACTACGCCCAATATTGTCGAGAATCTCAAACTACAGAAAGAATCGTTGGCCGGCACTCCACTCTTCTATTTCATCAATCCCTTTGACTCTCATTTTTTAGATGCAATTATGCAGGGTTTGTATGCGAAGACGCAGAGCAACCCGTTAGAGGCGCAATATTATAGTTGTGTGGCATATCTGTTTGGTGATGGACAGGCGGTTCACTATACAATGAAACCCGGTTCTCATGAGACGACGAAGATTCCCAGAAATCCTTCGGCCAATTATCTGAGGGAGGCAATGGCGAACACGTTGTGTACACATGAGGTCTGTTTTGATTTTATGATCCAGTTCCAGACGGATGCTTTCAGGATGCCCATTGAAGACGCGTCCGTCGAGTGGCCTGAACGACTCTCTCCATTTATCCCGGTTGCAAGGTTACGATTGCCAGTTCAGCGCTTTGATTCTGCGAGCCAGCTTGTTTTTGCGGAGAACTTATCGTATAACCCCTGGCATTGTATTGCGGAACATCGCCCATTAGGGAATCAGAATCGGGCCAGAAGAGCCATTTATTATCAATTGTCGGGGCTGCGCATGAAGATGAACAAAGAAACGAGGATCGAGCCAGATGGGACGGAGGTGTTTGACGACGAATAGGGGTCGTAATAAACATTGGTTGGTGCATCCACGAAATCATGGCAGGGGCGACGGCCTGTCCTCGCCCTGTCTCACAATATAAACAATAGGGGCAAAACGGGCGAGGACAAGCCGTCGCCCCTGCCATATTCGGATGGCGCTTGCTGCACTCCTTCGCATGCCTGAATCATAGAGTGGGCCAGATGGTTTCTGCAACAACTTTGATTGCTTCTTGCTCCCCTAACAATTCTGATAGTTCATGATAGGAACGCCCCATGTTATCCATACGAGTAGCGATGAACTCATGACGAGAGATGATCGCCGGTCCCTCTAAGCCCCTGCGTGCGGCAGCGTATTCTTCGGCGATTTGTTGGCGAATGCGAGCGACCTCGCTGAGATTATCCCTCATGAACTCGTGGTTCCCTTCCTTTTGTGGTGTGGATGCAAGATTGACAATAGATACGATATAATGACATACTTGAAATCGAGGGATTGAAGATAGACATAAGTATACCATCTGTAATAGGCGTAAACTTGAGAACACTGCTACAATGTAAAGTTGTAGGTTTACTTTTATAGATTACAAGGCTGTTTCTGTCGAGTGATATCCGCTATACTTAAACGAGTACAACAGTTACCAGGCAAAGGAGTAGCTGATGTCAGGACTGTACTACTGGGGCGATCAAGGACAGTTCGGACCATTTAGCGAAGGCAACGATGGGTATCCACATAGTGGTGAAGTTGTACGGCATTATCGTGTAGTCGTGAACAGAATAAGTGCAACGCGGTTCGGTAAGTTGTATGGGCAAGCACTGGGTGAAAAACCCAAAACGAGAATCTGGGTATTACAAATGGAAAGAACCAATGCTGTTCCACTGGATATCACGCGACGACGCATCATTGCTCAGATTTTGAGTATCCCCCCCCTCCTTTTAGGGTTGAGTGATGGGTTGGCAAAGGTGCCACTGGCTATGATGGATACGCCTCAGATGGCGACGCGGCTATCAAAACAGACCACCCTTCAGAAGCATGTCCTTGATGAGTATCAGCAATCCCTGACGCAGTACTTTGCCGGGTATTATCATCGGCATGGGCAGGCCGCACTTGATGAGGTCGGCTTCGCAACTCAGGAATTGGCGACGCTGCTGTCGTATGCACGCGAGCAGCACCGGATCATGGGCATCACCCTTATTTCGCGCTATCATCAATTCGCGGTCAATATCGCCCGTGAGCAGCGCAACTACGAGCTGGCCATTGCCCATGCGCAAAAGGCGATCAAGCGAGCCGAAGAGGTGCATGTGAGCAGCGCCAATAGCGACTTGATGACGATTGCGTTCTTGAGGCGTGGTCTTACCGGGTTTGAGCAGAACATAACCTCGTCCGGGCAAGAGAACCTCTCTACTATCGTGCCATATGTTGACGTAGCCCTCTCTCACGCCGAGCGTGCAATCCCGCTGATGAATGGCTTTGCCTCGCTCGAATGGGGACTGGTGCATGCATATACGGCACGCAGCGAGACGGAGAGGACGCAGGTTATGCAGCGATTGGATCAGGGCTATAAATATGTCTCGCATTATCGCGCTGAGGATGACGAAAACTTCCTCAAATTTAGCCCCGGCTGGTATCATCTGACGCGTGCCGAGGCGCTGATTGCGCTGAAGATGTATGTGGACGCGTTGGGCGATCTGGAACTGGCGGAGGAGGCCACACCGGTTACTTTGCCGCGCCGCTTTGCCTATATCGATGCGCTCAGATCTAAGGCGTACATTGGCTTGCGAGAATATCCGATGGCGTTAAGCTTTGCGGAGGATTCCTTGAAGGGATCGCTGGCCGTGAAGTCCGAATTCAACATTGCGCGCATCATCCAGATTGTGCGGCAGCTTGAAGAGAGCAGTTATGGCTGTTCGAGCGATGTGGCGCAACTGGGACGTAAGCTGAAGAAATCGCATGGACATCTCTTTGTTCCCAACGTCTCATGAGGCAGCATGCAGCATGCCTATCTTGTTGCTTCCGGCTTCAGTACACCAGATCGTTTGATCTTTCCCGATGACGAGACCAAAAGGGAAGGCATCTGCGCTGGGCAACGGATACGTGGTGAAGCGCGTGCTGGTGGGATCGAAGCTGGCAAGGGCGTTATGAGCCGGGACGGTTATCCACACCGTCCCAGCAGGGTCAACTGCAATGCCGTAGATGCCCCCGGGTTTGTTGCCGGGAACATGATAGGAGGTCAACTTCCCCTGAGTGTTGAGCCGGACAAGCAGGCCGTTGGTAAAGCCGGTCGCCCAGATATTGCCATGTTGATCGTGCGTCACCTCCATTAAGACATCACTCTTATCCTGCGTTGTGAAGAAGCGCATCGTGCTGCTTGTTGGGTCAAGGCGACCGAGGCGGTTAGAGGTCGCTTCGGTGAACCAGACCGCGCCCTGTGGATCAACGGTGATGCCGTAGGGAGTGATGGTCTGTACCGTTTTTTTGGCTCCGATCTGATACTGTTTGATGGCTCCAGTTTTGCTATCAAGCATGCCTATCGAGTCGCTATTGAGTTCGGTGAACCAGACATTGTCGTGTGCATCCAGCGCGATATCGTTGGGGGCGGATGGCAGCATTTGTTGTCCATTTTTGACTGTTGGCAGATTGTAGGTTTGCCAGCTCTGCTTGTCGGGAAAGTAGTGGCCGATGTAGTTGGCGTACTGTTCTGCCACCCAGATTGTGTTGTCCGGGGCAACAGCGATGCCCATGATGCCAGCCTTCCCATGTGGTGGAGTGATGTGTTGGAATGTTTGGGCTTGTGGATCGAAGGAGGTCAGCAGGTTATGTCCCATCTCGCCAAACCAGAGACGGCCCCGCTGATCGATGGTCGGGCGCATCAGGCCACTGTTCGCTTGAGGTAGTGTGTATTCTTGAAAAGTGCCTTGCGCCGATGGCGTAGCCGGTGGGGACGACGAGGTCTGGACCGTCAGATTCCCACAGGCCGCGAGCAGGAAGAGAATGAGTAGCAAGCAGAGAGATAACATGCGTTTCATGCTTATTCGACGTACTCGCCGTGAACCCCATCATCGACAAGGTGCGTGAGTCTGGCATTGACAACCGCGTGTTGCCAGTTCTGCTTGTGTTCGGGGAGGTCGTGAAGCTCGACGCGCAGGTAATTGTCGGTCAGCCCTTCCCAGCAACCGTGCTTGTACTGTTCGATCAGCACCGGGATTGTCTCGCCGAGAAATTGCTGGCGGAAATTGCAGCTATGTTCTTCGTTGAGATCGAGCAAACGCTGGCTGCGCGCCTTCTTCACTTCATCCTTGATCTGACCACGCATCCTGGCTGCTGCTGTGCCCTGGCGCGGGGAGAAGCGGAAGACGTGGGTCTTCGCAAATTCCAGTTCTTTTGCCAGTTGATAGGTTTGCTCAAAGTCCTCGTCGGTCTCGCCGGGGAAGCCAGTGATAATGTCGGTGCTGATGGCGACGCCGGGGATCATCTGCTTTGCGGTGGTTACGATGGTCTGGTAGCGATCGCTGAGATAGCGGCGTGCCATGCGGCGCAGAATAGTATCGGAGCCGCTCTGCATTGGCAGGTGGAAGTGGCGGCACATACGGGGATCTTCCCACAGGCTCAACCATTCCAGACGGAAATCTTCCGGTTCCAGCGAGGAGACGCGGATGCGTGCGATCTCGGTTTCTCGTAGCAACGCGGCGATCAGGTCGCCCAGGTCGCGCCGCTCATCATCTTCGGGATGATAATCGCCCAGATGAATGCCGGTCAGTACGATTTCCTGAAAGCCTGCCCGTGCCTTACGCTGAACATGCTCAACGACGGAGGAGATGCTGCGGCTGCGTGACTTGCCGCGTACAGTGGGAACGATACAATAGGTGCAGCGATTGTCGCACCCGTCCTGTACCTTCATCTGCACGCGAGTACGCGAGAAGAGGCTTGCGCTCGCTTGTCCTGCGGCAGAAATGTGATCAGTGAGCGATGCATGCTGTGTTGGATTATCGGGTTGCGGCTCTGGCTCGGCTGGCAGGAAGGCGAGCGTGCCATCACTGCCGATATGTTGTGTATCGAGAGGGAGGACCGGGAGCGCGATACCCTGGGGACGCGTGGGAGCAACTGCTGCTTGAGGCGTCTCTTCCTGTGTTTGCAAGCGTTGCTGGATCGTATCAACCAGCGAGTCTTTCGCGCTATTGCCGATTACCAGATTGACCCCTGGCAGCGCGGAAACTGCCTGGGGATTGAGTTCGGCATAGCAGCCAGTGACAACCAGCAAGGCATCGGGGTGGCGACGGTGCGCCTGGGCGATCATCTGGCGCGAACTGCGATCTCCAAGATGGGTAACGGTACAGGTATTGACGATATAGACATCGGCAGCCTCCTGGAAATCGCGCTGCTCGAACCCGGCGGCGCTCATCTGCTCACCAATGGCCTCGCTATCAGCTTGATTGACCTTGCAGCCTAGAGTGGTAACAGCGAATGTTGTTCCCTTCGATACTTGATCAGACATATGTTTCTATCTTCTGGCTTTCTTTTACCATCATATTCCACAGTACGCCTGATTATAGCCTATTTTAGCGCTTCTGGGTAGATGGTCTGGGCAGTGTCATGTAATGGGATGGAGGGGGAGTCTCCAACAGGCTTTTCTGCATCAGGGGCAGCGCGAACCAGACGTTGCCGACGCCAAAGAGGGTGCCAGTGATAACGCGTAGTATCCAGGTGCTTTCGCGCCAGCCGAACATTTGTGTAATGCCATCCCATGCGATGGGGAGCATCATCAGTATCCATACCCACCAGGGGATGCCAGGCAGCCGCTTTTTGCTCAGCACAAAGACGAGACTTCCCAGGAACATGGAGGTATAGATGGAGAAATTGCGTTCGCAAAGGCCGAGCTGATGCCCGAAGATATAGAACGAATGTGATGGCACCTGCGCACAGACATAGTGGAGCGAATAGAAGAGCTGTTTTGAGAGATCTTCCAACCCAAAGAACGACAGGAAAGGAATCGCTATGGCGGTGAATACAAGCAGTCCCAGCCCCCATGTAATGATGGTAGCCCAGTGTTCCGTTAAGAACTCGCCAGCATGATAGGTAAAACGTTCAAATCCCCGCTTGCTCTGTGCGGCCTGTGCTGGCAAGATCTGTTGTTGATCGGATGGATGTAATTCCTGTGTCGCCATATGTCTTTTCCTTTGCTAGATATGAAACGCATTCGCCAGGTCGCTATAGTCTATACGACCTTCGGCTACAATGGTTTCGTTGAGAACGACGACGGGGATGCGATAGCGATATTGTTCAAAGAGCGTGAGATCTTTGCGAATATCTATCTCCGTTAGCTCGAAAGATTTCTGAGCCGCGATATCATCGAGCATATCTCTGGCATCATCACAGAGATGACAGCCTGCTTTGGTATAGAAAGTGACTTTATCTGACATCGTTGATCTCTTGCAATTATAGACGTAAACACGCCCTGTTTCATGACAGGGCGTCATTTTTCAAACAATGACTCCACCCGGGCTAGTAGCTCTATCTTACAACTTTTTTGTGTCTCTTGCTAGGTGAGCATGACCGCCGGGGGATACTTTTCTGTGGGAATAGTTAACAGTCAAATGGTGGTGGTGGACAGAATTTAGGGTGTTGATAGGGCATAATGATGCCCGTATGAGCAGGATATTGGATGGCGAAAGCGTTTCCACGTTCATCATATTTGATGAGAATACTATTGAAGAGGGTGCTAAGGATGAAGACCAACACAATGAGAAAGGCTGCCTTCTGTCGTGATACTGCCATGATTCGTGTACTCCTTCTTGAAGCTGTGAAAGCTGGTTAAGGGTGGGAACAATAGCCCATCTAAGTTAAGAGGTGTGCAATGTTCTGCCAAAACTTGCAAAAATTGAGGCGATTTTGGGAGGGAGAAACCATATCGTCATATAGGTTAGGAACAGAAAGTTCCAAAGGCTGCATAAGGACGTATATAAAGACGAGATATGGAGCTACAGGAAGCGGAAGATTACAGTATGAGTACACAACACGACGACTTCCAGGCTAGATGTCATGCTCTTGCAGAGAGGGCGATTTATTTATACGCGCAGGATCTATTGAGCGCAGAGGTATTGGCCGAGAGGATGGTTGTCGAATGGGAACGGTTGGGAGCGCAGGATGCGCAGGGAGTACAACCCTCACATGCTGTGCTGACACGAATAGCTCTGCGTATTTGCAGTCGTGAGCTATGCGGAGCCTGGCGTTCAGCGAATCGTGATCTGCGCAATTGTGCATTTGCCAATCTGAGACGCTACCTGGAACGATCCTTATTGCATACGCGCTATGCTGAGGTACTACAACACCGTACCCATGCGCTTGAAGATGTGTTGCATCAAACATTGGAGCAATTGCATCTCAGCAGCTTGCGTGAAGAGGCTGGACCGGATGATCCCGCCTCATTTCTAAAATGGACCCAGGTTATTTTACTGCGTCAGGCGCGTGCTTTTCTGCTCAAGTGGCAACAGGAGGGAAACGTCTCACTTGATGATATGACGGAACTTTTCGGTGAACAATTCGTAGATACCAGTAACGATCCATTGCGGCATTTGTTGATAATTGAGTTGCAGCAGAAGCTCACGGAGGTTATTCTGGGCATGCGTAATCGACGTTATCGGCAAGTGCTGCTCTATACGTATATTGCTGAGATTGATGAAAAGGAACTGGCAAGGCGGCTTGAGGTGCAGGTGCAGGATATTTATCTCTGGCGACATCGTGCATTGAAAGTGTTGCGGAACCAGCCAGAAGTGATGAAAACCTTGCGCTTACTTGTGGAATAGTGTACAGTTGTAATCATAGGCATAGCACAAAGTAACACTATCTTTTCGATTAAAGAAGCACGATGAGATGTGAAAAGCTGCTCCACCTTTTAAATATCGATGGATGGGAGAACGGGAAAGCTTCAGTCGCCAGAAGCACTCTCTCCGCTCATATTCATATGTGTCCTCTTTGTCAGGAAAAAGTGGCGCAACTTGCCGAAGCGCTGGCTATGCAAGCTGATCTCACCTGCGATTTGTGTTCTCGTCGTCTACCTGCTTATTACGAAGCCATGCGCCCTGAATATCCACTGGTTGAGCTATCAGAGGTTGAGATAATGGAGGTCTCTGACCATTTAAGCGGCTGTTCGTCGTGTCGAGATGTCTATGATGAACTGGTGCTGCTCTCCGAGCTTGAGGAGCGTGACGAGATGACTGAGCCATGAAGGGTTTAAAACAATAAAACACGGGATGTCGCGTAATTACGACATCCCGTGTTTTATTGTTGCGATGGTTAATCCTGTTCGCGCATGCGGGCGCGTTCGTGCTGTGTCAGGTAGCGCTTGCGCAGGCGAATATTTTGTGGCGTGACCTCTACCAGTTCGTCGTTGTTGATAAAGTCGAGCGACTGCTCCAGGCTCATCAGAATGGCGGGAGTCAGGCGAACGGCGATATCTGACGTAGACGAGCGGACATTCGTTTTCTGCTTTTCTTTACAGATGTTCACGGTCATATCCGCCGGGCGGCTATTCAAACCAACGATCATGCCCTCGTAGACGGCTGTTCCTGGCTCAATAAAGGTGTCGCCGCGCTGCTGCGCATTGTTGAGGCCATAGGTAACAGCGGTGCCGGTTTCCGAAGCGATCAGGGCACCCATGCGGTTTGTGCCGATCTTGCCCAGCCAGGGACGGAACTCGATCAGCATGCTGCTCATCGCCCCGTTACCTTTGGTCAAGGTCAGGAAGGCGTTGCGGAAACCGATCAAGCCACGCGTCGGAATAGTATATTCCAGGCGGACGTTGCCGAGTCCGTCGCTCGTCATATTGGCAAGTTGAGCTTTGCGCGTGGCGAGCGTCTCGGTCAGGACGCCGATGTAGGTATCTTTGGTATCGATGACCAGATGCTCGATCGGTTCAAGCACATGTCCCTGCTCGTCCAGGCGTGTGATGACCTCTGGACGAGAGACCTGAAGCTCGTACCCTTCGCGGCGCATGGTTTCGATCAGGACGGAGAGGTGCAGTTCTCCGCGCCCCGAGACGATGAACTCGTCGGGCGTGTTACCATCCTCAACGCGCAGGCTCACGTTGGTTTCCAGTTCACGATAGAGCCGGGAGCGGAGCTGGCGCGATGTGGGGAACTTGCCCTCACGACCCGCAAACGGGCTGGTATTGACGCCAAAGGTCATTTTGAGCGTTGGCTCTGAAATGGCGATAGCGGGCAGCGCTTCGGGATAATCAACATCGGCGATCGTCTCGCCGATGTTGGCATCGGCAATGCCGGTCAGCGCGACGATGTCACCTGCCAGTGCTTCGTCAACTTCGGTCCGTTGTAGCCCTTTATAGGCCATCACCAGATTGACTTTCTGGCGCGAGACCTCACCATCGCGATTGATGCGTGCGACGGGGCTGTTCGGCGTGATGCGTCCGCGCACGATACGGCCAATAGCGTACTTGCCCTTGTAATCGTCGTAGTCGAGCGCAGCCACCAGCAATTGCAGCGGTGCCTCAACATCGACTTTCGGGGCCGGGATCGTCTTGATGATGGTATCGAACAGCGGTTGCAGGTCGCGCCGCTCGTCTTCGGGATGATACATAGCGACCCCCTCGCGACCGATGGCGTAGAGGACCGGGAAGTCGAGATGGCTATCCGAGGTTGCCAATTCTAGAAAGAGATCTTGCGTCCACTCAAGCACCTGATCGATGCGTGCGTCGCGGCGATCAATCTTATTGATGACGACGATTGGTTGCAAGTCGAGTTGCAGCGCTTTTTGCAGCACGAAGCGCGTTTGGGGCATCGGACCTTCGACCGCATCAACGAGCAGGATGCAGCCATCGGCCATGTTGAGCACGCGCTCGACCTCGCCGCCAAAGTCAGCATGTCCGGGTGTATCGATAATATTAATTTTGATACCACGATAGTTAATAGCAGTATTTTTGGCGAGAATAGTAATGCCGCGCTCACGTTCCTGATCGTTGGAGTCCATAATCAGCTCGCCGACCTGCTGGTTTTCGCGGAAGATATGGCTTTGTTTAAGCAAGCCATCAACCAGCGTCGTTTTACCATGATCGACGTGAGCGATAATTGCAACATTCCTGATATCTGTTCTTTCCACCACTTTTGATTCCGTTTGGAGAGCCTGTTCAGCCTGTGTCATTGTGTAGTGTAATCTCCTTATTGACCATCTCTGACGGCCATTTACATTGCAGTGCTTTTGTTCTTTTCTTCATTTGGCCGGTATATTGCCAGCGCATTCCATTTTTGTCCTCCCTGATAGAATGGCACAATCTACCTGCCGGGAGCGTACTGCCCCTGCTTATTTTGCGGCGTACAGGGATGATGCACGGTGCAAGGAGGAATAACAACAACGATGTCGTAGACCATTTCAATGCATATGAAACAAGCCAGCATCCTTGAGGATGCTGGTAAATTAATCCTCCACCATTGTACGACAAAAAGCGTGTTTCGTCGAGAGGTTCACCCAATGGTGTTAAATTTGAAAAGAGCGACAAAAAGCGTGTTTCGTCGAGAGTGATGACCTCAATGGCTTAGATTATGAAAAGAGTGATAAAAAGCGCATCTCGTCTCTAGCGCTTACCACTGCCCAAGATTGGTCAGAGTATCCGCAGGCCGTGACTTGTTCAATGCTTGATCGATATTGTAGCAGGCCGTGATGAGCGAGAGATGGGTGAACGCCTGGGGATAGTTACCCAGCGCCTCACCTGTCAGGCCAATCTCTTCGGCGTATAGACCAACATGGTTGCCATAGGTCAGCATTTTTTCCAGCATTAAACGAGCATCTTCCAGACGACCGGCGCGCGCCAGGCTCTCCGCTAGCCAGAAGCTACACGGGCTGAATGTTCCCTCGAAGCTACCCAGACCATCATCGGCGGCTGTGGTGGGATTGTAGCGGTGAACGAGCGAATCGGTGGACAGTTCTTGCTGAATCCGATCAATCGTTTGCAGTGTACGTGGATCGGTTGGACCGGCGAAACGCGTAATCACCATGAGCAGGGTACTCGCATCAACGGCATCGCTGCCATAATATTGCACAAAGCTGTGCTTCTCGTTACTCCATCCCTGCTCCATAATCTGCTCGTAGATGTCGGCGCTGGTCTGTGTCCATCTGGCAACCGGCGCAGGCAGGCCGCGATGTCGTGACAGGCGCAGGGCGCGATCAAACGCGACCCAACTCATCAGGCGCGAATGGACGAATTGCTTGGGGCCGCCGCGAACTTCCCAGATCCCCTCATCCGGTTCCTGCCAGTGATCGTTGAGCCAGTCCAGCAAATGGCGGAGATTTTGCCAGAGATCATAGGATATGGCGTCGTAGCGATTGTAGATGTAGATGGCATCCATCAGTTCGCCGTAGATGTCAAGCTGCTTCTGGCGATAAGCTCCATTGCCAATGCGAACTGGCCCGCTCTGACGATAGCCTTCGAGGTGATCGAGCGTAATTTCGGTCAGATCATGCTTGCCATCAATGGTGTACATGGGTTGAAGCGTACCGTTTGCTTTCAGTTCGTGGCAGCGCGCATCGAGCCAGCCCATGAACGCTTCGGCCTCCTGCGTAAAGCCGAGGATGAGCAAGCTGTACAACGTGAAGGCAGCATCGCGGAGCCAGGTATAGCGATAATCCCAGTTGCGGTTGCCTCCTATCGTCTCCGGCAGGCTGGTGGTGGGCGCTGCCACGATGGCCCCTGTTGGCGCGTAGGTGAGCAGCTTCAGAACCAGAGCGGAACGTTCCACCATTTCTCGCCAGCGCCCGCGATACTGGCATTGCGACACCCATTTTTGCCAGAAGTGGCGGGTTCTCTGAAATTCCTCGCGATAGTGCCCTTCTGAATGGTCGGACGGGGCGATATTGTGTTCTTTTGCGCTCTCTAGAATAAAGCGCGCAGATTGGCCCTGATGCAGCGTGAAATGGGCACGTACGCCGCCTTCGCCATCGTCTTCGAGGGGAACGGAGGCGACCAATGCGAGACAGAGTTCATCGCTGTGGAAGCGAGCGATCTCGCCAGTGGTCTCGACTGTATGCTCATCGCGCGCATAATTGAAGGCGGGGCGGCAAACCATTTCAAATGAGAGGGAGCCACGTACCACCGAGACAGAGCGAACGATATGATGCTGATGGGTGTAGTTTCTCTCCTGCTTGATGGGCATAAAGTCGGTGACTTCGGCTACTCCATCAACGGTGAGGAAACGTGTAACTAAAATATTTGTTTGCGGAAGATACAATTGTTTTTGTCTCAAGCCAGGAGTATCAGGAGGCGCAATACGAAAAAAGCCGCCTTTTCTGGCATCGAGGAGAGAGCCAAAGACGCTGGGTGAATCGAAGCGTGGCAGGCAACACCAATCGATAGAGCCATTCATTCCCACCAGGGCAACCGTGTGCAGATCACCGATAACTGCATAATTTTCAATAGGCTGGTATCCTCCCCTCAATTGTGAGGAGACGTTTGCTTGATCCTGTACCATCGTTTTCCTCATCTGTTTGCAAGTATTTTGTACCATATCAATTGTAGATACGTTACAGCCCTCTTAATTGACTCTATTATAGAGATGATATTGGCAAATAGAAAGCGCATCCACTCTACTCAAAAAAAGCGGATGCGCTGTCAAGGATTTTCGGCTCTCTAAAGCATGTCGTGTGATGTGCGGAGCGTAGTGATGTGGTTGTGTATCGCCTGGACCTGATGTTTCAGATCGAGGAACAGCGGGGTGTCCTCGCTTGAGAGGCAGCTAAGATCGCCACTCGTCTTGCCCTGAAATGTGACGGTTGTGGTTGAGCCAAACGAGACCGACTTCAGGCACCCGTGATCGGGGATGGTACTTACATCTTTGATTTTGCCCAGCAGTGTAGCTAATTTATTGCTGGCAAACGTTCCCGCCGGAAAGGTCTGGTTGTGGTAGTCGGCAAAACGGGCAGCGCTCTTCCCCTTTTGATAAGCCAGCACTGCGCTGCCGTCCTGGTACACAGTTAACGTCGAGGCCGGAGTGTTGGTTGAGCCGGAATTCGTGATGACTGCCAGCACATTGTCTTTCTGTTGCATAGTACTTCCTGCCATAGCTGATCGATTTATTGCCGTAATTACTAGTAATACGATGCAAACAACGATTGCGCTGACCAGTAATCCACGTCTGATGAGGAATATATGTAGGAAGTTTGATTTGTTGTGTTCTGACATGGTTTTGCTTTCTGTCGCTCTCCTTGTGACTGCCTTCTATAGACATGACGAGGAGAAGAGACCAAAAGTTCCCAATCAGGGAGGATATGGTAAAATGGGGTGCAATAGAACACATTTTTGCGGAGGAGTGCTGTAGTCATGGCTGTACGTATATTGACTGTGGATGTTGGCACCGGGACACAGGATATCTTGCTGTTTGAGAGCGGCAAAGAGATCGAGAACTGTTTTAAGCTGGTGATGCCCTCGCCAACGGTGATTATTGCTGAACGTATCAAACGCGCCACGCAAGAAGGACGCCCGTTGTTGCTGACCGGAGTTACGATGGGTGGTGGTCCTTGTCACTGGGCGGCGCGCGACCATGCGCTGGCGGGTTATCCAGTTGCGGTGACTGCTGAGGCCGGGCGTACCTTCGATGACGATTTGAGTGCGGTAGAGCAGATGGGATTTGAGATTGTCGATGAAGAGGAGGCTCGGCGGCGTTCAGAAGATTCCGCAGTCCTTGCCCTTGAGCTACAGGATTTTGATGCACGCGCTATTATCGCGGCTTTGAAGGCTTTTGACGTTGATGTTCGCGTCGATGCCCTGGCGATTGCCGCCTTCGATCATGGCGCGGCCCCTCCGGGATATAGTGATCGGCGCTTCCGCTTTGATTTTATCGAAGAGACGCTGCGCCGGCATCCGGTTCCCAGCGCCTTTGCCTATCTTGCCCAGGATGTACCTTCATCTCTTACCCGCTTACAGTCGATCACTGGCAGCGCAAAACGCTATTTGCAAGAGAGCAACTCCTCTCTCTCAGCGCCGCTCCTGCTCATGGATACTGGCTCAGCTGCGACAGTGGGAGCGCTGGAAGATCCGAAAGTGCGCCAGCAGCGGGAATGTATCCTCTGCAATATTGGGAATTTTCATACGCTGGCATGTCATCTTGAGGAAGGGCAGATTACGGGTGTTTTCGAGCATCATACTGGGGAGATCAGCAAAGCGCGGCTCGAAGAGTTACTGCTCAAACTGGCGGCGGGCACATTGACCAACGATGAGGTCTTTCATGATAGTGGGCACGGCGCGTTAATGCTGCGGCGACCTGCTGCGAAGGAGCGCGCGTTTCCCTTTTTGTCGGTAACAGGACCACGACGTTCCCTATTGAATGGTTCTGCTCTTCAGCCATATAATGCCACTCCATGTGGGGACATGATGTTAGCGGGTTGCTTTGGCCTGTTGCGTGCACTGGCTGAGCATCTACCCGAACTGGCACCCTCTATTGTGCCGTCGTTGCTGTGAGGCGTAACCTGTTTGTGATGATTATGAGTTGTCAGAGTGGATCAGGCATATCAAGCCCTGCCTTTGGAAGGAAGTGGAATAGGTTCACGTTTGCTGCGAGACGTACGGCGAGGAGGGGGCGGAGTAATACTTTCGGGTGTTGCCAGAGCGCGTGAGACTTTTTCGCGGATGAGAGATATTTGTGAGTGAACTGCTTGACGGGACTGCTGGAGTTTACGGGCGATTTCGGAGGGGCGTTCATTGTTGAGTAGATAACGACAGATGGTTTCCTGCTTCTCGGTGAGTTCGACGGCTGGATCATTGAGTGCTGTGTGCGCGAGATCTTCCAGTTTGCCGTACTTGCTACGTCTATACTCAGACAAATCGTCCGGCGAGAAGAGCCATCGATCCACAACGCGCACGCCTGGTATCCGGCCCGCTTCGACCAGGTGCATAAAGTGCCAATAACTGAGATCGAGTTGTTTGGCTGCTTCGTGTGTTGTCAGCATGCCATTCAGGTGTTGTAAGTTCCGATGTAGCTCATCGCTCCTAAGAACCATGTCGGACGCCTTTCTACGGTTGGCCGTGTGCTAAAAAGTGTCTGGCAGAGACCTACTTAGTCAGGGTAAGTATATCATAGGAGAGAGAAGGAGTGCAAGATTGAGAACACGTAGCATTGCGATCATCGATATAGGGGGGAGAAGAGCGACCTCAACTCTCGGAGAAAGTCGCTCTTTCTATGTATGCCTGAGCAGTTGCGGGTTAACGTTTAACCGGGAAAAGTTGAGGAATACGCATTGCCAGCATCATATCGCCGGTGACTTTGACTTTTCCGGTCATATAAGCATTCATGGCGTCCAGTTCGCCTTTTGCGATTGCCAGCCAGTTTTTGTCGCTCATAATCAGGGTGATATTGGGATTATCGACGCCGCCGGGGATGACTTCGCAGGTTTGATCGGCGATCTTGACGGCCCACTTCCCGGCCTCTTCTCCAGAGATATCCCATTGAAAGATCTTGTTTAACCCAGATGCGGCTGCGGGATTAAAGACAGACTTCATAGTTTCGAAGGTTTCGGCAACTGTCATTCTTTCATCTCCTCTTTCCGAACGAATGTGGGAACGGTCCCTGTTGAACGTCTACAGTATAGCAGCCGTGATACGCGAATGTCCAGTTTGCTATATGCATCAGCCTCGTATTTCGGCGCGAATCTATGGAGGTTCTTTCTCTTGTTTCTCGCCCCTGCTGATGGTATCCTGAAGGGACTGAAAGATTTCGGCGTAGAACAACAGGGAGTTTTGTTATGTCGCGTGAGCAAATCATGCGTAAAGTGAAGGTAGAGGGAAACTATCTCAATTTCAGCTCTGCCCACTTTATTACCTATGGTGGCAAATGTGAGCACCTGCACGGGCACAATTACGAGGTGCTGGTTGAGATTGAAGGCACACTGGGGGAAGACCGGCTGATCTTCGATTTTACGGTGTTGAAGCGATTGACAAAGGAGATTTGTCGTCGGCTCGACCACCGTTTTCTCTTGCCGCTATACAATCCGCACCTCACCTTGCACTCCTCACCTACGGAATGGGAAGTGCTTTTCGGGAAGAGACGCTATGTGTTTCCTCGCCAGGATGTAGTTGAGATGCCCATTGATAATTCAACCGCGGAGCGCATTGCCGAGTATATTGGTGATGAGCTATGCGCACTGCTTGCTGAATACGATACCTCTCGCCTATCGACGCTGCTTGTTGGCGTTGCTGAAGCTCCTATGCAAATGGCGTATTATCAACGTCCGTTTCGTGAGTAATCGGTTGACCAATGATGTAGTTGTGCTTTTGCTCTATCGCATGCGTGGCACTGCTGTTCCTCTTCACTTCTTGCACCTCTGCTCCTATTGTTATCTTGACAACACATGCTGCGTTCTGTATAACTAAGGAAGAGGGGAAACGTTTTCCTTACCGGCTCGATGTGGTATCGAGCTATTCGCGTATTTTTTGGAGGATACTACAATGGTGTTACGTATTGTTCAGGTTGGCCTGGGAGGATGGGGGAAAAACTGGGCGTCTCATGTCGTCTCGCAAAACAAGGATGTTGAGGCGGTCGCCTGGGTTGATGTGCATGAGGAGACGTTGCTAGGTGCTCAGAAGAGCCTGGATCTTCCGGCTGAGCGCTGCTTTTCGTCGCTGAAATGTGCTTTAGAAGAGGTTGAGGCTGATGCTGTGCTGGTGACTGCAAGCCTGCCTGGACATGTGCCGAGTGCTTTGGAAGCGCTCAACGCCGGGAAGCATGTGTTGATGGAGAAGCCTTTTGCCCCCACAATCGGGGAGGCGCGTCAAATCATCGAGGCCGCCACGCAGCACAATCGGATCATGATGATCAGCCAGAATTATCGCTTTTACCCCGCTCCTCGCGTGGTGGCTGATCTGATCCGCAAACAGGAGTTGGGGCCGGTCTACGCAGTGAATATAGATTTCAGAAGATACGATAACGTGGCTCCCAAAGGCTCCTATGGTCACTATATTATCTGGGAGCCGTTGCTGGCCGATATGTCGATTCATCATTTTGATTTGATGCGCATGGTGCTTGGGCAGGAGCCGCAGGAGGTAACATGCAAAACGTGGAACCCGCCGTTGAGCAACTATACCGAACCGCCAACCGGCACGGCAACGATCACGTTTGATGGGGGAACTGTGGTGAGCTATCGCGGTAGCTGGGTGAGTACCGCTCCGCAGACGAACTGGGCTGGCGAGTGGCACATGGAATGTGAGCAGGGCGAGATTATCTGGACCAGTCGCGGCGAACTGCCCGAATATGTGCAGGTGCGCCCACGTGGAAAACGCGTGCGCTCGATCAAACTGCCCGACTATCCATTGACGGACCGATCCGGGAGCTTGAATGCGTTTGTGCAGGCGGTGCAAAGCGGTCAGGAGCCTGAGACTTCGGGGCGCGACAACCTCAAAACGCTGGCTCTGATGTACGCCACCATCGAAGCCGCCGGCAGCAATCGGCCCGTCAAACTCACAGCGGAATAATTACTCTTTAAATAAATCTTATGAAAAAGCGAAGGAGATCGACGTTTTGACAATCTCCTTCGCTTTTCGCTTGCTTACGCTTATTTCGTGATGACCGTGCGGCCAATAGCTCCGGCAACAGCCTGCAACTGTGGCATCAACTGCTGGAACTGATCGAGGGTAAGCGATTGCGCACCATCTTTCAAGGCTTCATCCGGGTTTGGATGCACCTCGATGAGCAGCGCATCAGTGCCAGCGGCGACGGAGGCCAGTGTCATGGGCGTGACCAGATCGCGGCGACCGGTTCCCTGGCTGGGATCGGAGATGATGGGCAGGTGCGAGATCTGCTTGATCAGTGGAATGGCGCTGATATCCATCGTGTTGCGCGTCATTTTCTCGAAGGTGCGGATGCCGCGTTCGCAGAGAATGACGTTGCGATTGCCCTGTGAAAGCACATACTCGGCGGCCAGCAGCCACTCTTCAAAGGTGGCCGACATGCCGCGCTTGAGGACAACAGGTTTTTGCGTGCGTCCCACCTCGTCGAGCAGCATGTAGTTTTGCATATTGCGGGTGCCGATCTGGAGTATGTCTGCGTATTCGCAAACCATCGGCACATCGGAGGGAGTCATCACCTCGGTAATCACCGCCATGCCAAACTCCGAGCGGGCCTTTGCCAGCAGCCTCAAGCCCTCTTCGCCCAGGCCTCGGAAGCCATAGGGCGAGGTTGACGGCTTGAACGCGCCTCCACGCAGGATGACCGCGCCCTCTTTGCGCACTGCCTCAGCGGTGGTCATCAACTGCTTCTCGCTCTCAACGGTGCAGGGGCCGGCCATCATCACAACGGCATCGCCACCGATAAAGACGCTGCCGCCATCGACGCAGGCCACCGGCACTTCCACCGTTGTATTTTCGGGATGAAATTCGCGACTGGCGAGCTTATAGGGCTTGGAGACGCGTAGGACGCTATCGACGCAGGGCAGCGACTCCAGCGTCTCGCCAATGGTTGGATTGATGCCACCAATCGCACCAGGCGCGCCCGAAGGACCAACTGCTCCCAGGACACCGATAACGGTGCGCTCAACGCCGCGCGAGGGATGACCAGTAAGTCCGTGCTTCTCCAGAACTGTTAAAACGTGCTCGATATTTTCTTCGCTACACGATGCTTTCATTACAACAATCATGACAACTTAACTCCTCCAGATAGATCAAAATGGTAAAGAGCCAGCATAGCATTGCCGGCACACGGCCATCGTGACTACCCTGTCATGATTGCCGGTCTCTGTGTTCAATCGACTCATTTACAAATTTAATGCGAACGTGGGGCGCAAGTTTATCGCTCCCCGAATATACACATGCTGTATCTCAGCATTTGTTCGTGTCGTATTAACGTGCAATAGCACACGAATACACTTGCCCAGGCTGTCAGGGACCGGGATTTCGCGAGCGCACATCAGCGAAACATCCAGCCAGCCTATTGCCTTAGAACGAGCCGCGAGCGCGGGATACGCTGCATCCAGATCATCCGTCACCGTGAAAATAGCGCTGGCGATATCTTCCGCGTGCAGATCGTTCTTTTCAATCATTAATTCTAATAATTCCCTGGTAGCATCGAGGATCTCGTCCCGGTCATTGCGCTCTACGGTCGTTGCTCCTCGGATTCCTCGGCAATAAATCAACCAACTCACCCCTTTCAATAGCATGCTTGTTCCATCCTCTCAAATGAGCGAACAGAAGTTGCCTTCTATTGTACGGGATGATGGCAAGTATGCGCTAATTACTACACATGAGATTTCCTCTTTTCGTTAGTGTACCTGTTCTGCTGTTGAGATGCTATATCTACATCGTACTACTTTTGCGAAAGACTCTGGATGTATTGTCTTACTACATCAACCTGTTTCTTTTCGTCGCTCCTGTCAATCAGCGTGACCAGTGCGCTCCCGACGACAGCACCATCGGCAAAGCTGGTGACGGTGGCAATATGTTGCGGCGTTGAGAGGCCAAACCCGACAGCGAGTGGGATCTGATATTTCTGCGTATGGGTGCGAACTCGCTGGATGAATTCGTGTAAATGTGGGGGGAGCTCTTTGCGCTCTCCTGTCACGCCGCTTAGCGAGACGCAATAGATAAAGCCACCTATTCCGCTGGCGACCAGTTCGGCGATCTGCTCGATGCGCTCTTCGGGCGTGGTTGGCGGGATCAGGAAGATCAGGGCCAGCCCGTTTTGTTTCGCCGCTTGGTGAAGTGGCTCTGCTTCCTCTAGCGGCAGATCGGGAATGATCAGGCCGCTGACTCCATGCGTGCTGGCGTCCTGGCAGAAGCGCTCGACACCATAGGCCAGAATTGGATTATAGTAGCCCATGAAAACGAGCGGGACCGTTGTCTGAGCGGAGACCTGTCGTGCGACCTCCATGCAGCCCTTGACGGTCATGCCCTTCTCAAGCGCGATCTGTCCGGCGTGCTGGACAGTGGCGCCATCGGCGAGTGGATCGCTAAAGGGCATGCCCAGTTCGATAATATCTGCGCCGCCCTCTGCTGCGGCAACGATGATGCGTGTACTTTGTTCGGCGGAGGGATAGCCGCACATAAAATACGGCATCAGGGCGCCGCGCTTCTCTTCTCTGGCGCGTGCAAAGGCTTGTGTGATGCGTGTCGCTGGTGCATTGATGACACGGCTTGTGGTTGGTTCCATTGTGTGTCTCCTGTCTGCTCAGTCTGAGATGCTCGGGTTGTGGGCGTCCAGTATGCCCGTCTGGAAGCGGCCCCCGGCGTATGTTTCGAGCAGCGCTTGCAGATCGGTGAGGGCGGCCATGATATCCTGACGCGCTTGTGGATGGTGGCCCTCAACGGTGATGATGGCGTCGGTTGTATCGAGTTGGGCGGCGCTTTGCTCGCTCTGTCGCCAGCACCAGCGCCGTGCTATGCCCATACCGGCCTCGTCCGAGAAGATAACCTCGCCGGGTGCTGGCAGATCTACCTCTGTCTGCCCCAGGTTGGTGAAGCGCTCGGTGCCGTCTGCAAAGTGGACCGTGATCGGCCCCTGCACAGCGCGCGTATCGACGACGGCGATGGGCAGCGCGTAACGGATGCTCACGAGATTGCCGAGATCAACCAGCGTATTGATGCTAGGGATGTCGCCTTTTTTGGTCAACCGGCGTAGCAGCGCTTCGGCAGCGCAGCGATATTGCGTTGGCTCGACGCCAAATGTGCGAAATGCTCCTCGCCAGGCCGATAACGATGGCAACTTGCTCAGCGGGGTGTCGCCCTGCCGCTTGAGCGTGGCCTGCTGCTCCGCTGTATATGCGCTCAACAATTGCTCTGAAGTGGGGCTATTGGTAAGGCCGTGCGCCAGGATAACGCCGCCAACAACGTTGGGATAGCGGGCCAGGATCTCCGAATGATACTGGAATGCACTCATTGTACCTCTTGTACTCCTTACGCTTTTTCTATCGATACAACTTTATAACTGAACATTCAAGGCTTTGGCGACCGTGCCCATGTCTTTATCGCCGCGCCCGGAGAGGTTGATCAGGACCAGCGACCCGGCGGGAATCTTGCCAGCTTCGCCCATTTCCAGCACATAGCCCAATGCGTGCGAGGATTCGAGGGCTGGGATGATCCCCTCGGTGCGGCTGAGCGCCTGCAAGCCTTTGAGCGCGGTTGCATCTTCGGCAGCAACATATGTGGCGCGCCCCGTTTCCTTCAGATAGCTGTGCTCAGGGCCGACGCCGGGATAGTCGAGTCCCGCTGAGATGCTATGGGTTTCGAGGATCTGCCCATCTTCGTTTTGCAGAAGGTAGCTGAGCGTGCCGTGCAGGACGCCCGGCGTGCCTGCCGTCAGCGATGCTGCATGCTGCCCGGTTGCCAGCCCTGCACCACCAGCTTCCACGCCGATCAGTTTGACTTCGGGCGCGTCTGCCAGCGGATAGAAGATGCCGATGGCGTTGCTGCCGCCGCCGATGCAGGCAAAGACCATATCGGGGAGCCGTCCCTCACGCCGCACGATCTCTTCGCGCGCCTCTGTGCCGATGATCGACTGGAAATCGCGAACAATGCGTGGATAGGGATGGGGACCGGCTGCGGTGCCAAAGAGATAGAAGGTAGTCTCGACGTTTGTTACCCAGTCGCGGATCGCCTCGTTGATGGCATCTTTGAGTGTGCGCGATCCACTTGTGACCGAGCGCACCTCTGCCCCCAGCAACTTCATGCGGAACACGTTGAGCGATTGGCGCGCGATATCGACCTCGCCCATGTAGATGATGCATTGCAGGCCGAGCAGCGCACAGACCGTCGCAGTGGCAACGCCGTGCTGACCAGCCCCCGTCTCGGCGATAATGCGCGTCTTGCCCATGCGCTTTGCGAGCAAGCCCTGACCAAGCGCGTTGTTGATCTTATGCGCGCCCGTGTGTGCGAGATCCTCGCGCTTGAGATAGACCTTCACATCGGGGGCGACCAGTTGTGAAAAGCGCGGCACGTAGGTCAGCGCGGTCGGGCGACCAACGTAGTTGCGTTGATATTCGCGTAGCTCCTCTTGAAATTTGGCATCTAAAAGCGCTTCCTCATAGGCCGCCTCCACCTCTGCCAGGGCTGGCATCAGGCTTTCAGGCACGAACTTGCCCCCGAATGGACCAAAGCGCCCCCGCTGGTCGGGATACTGATAATGTTGGTATGCGCTCTGCTGCGTTGCTCCCACCTGTATTTGCTGCATGATAAATAAAGCCTTTCTAGTTCTCTCTCGCTCGTACCTGCTCGATAAACGCTCGTATTTTGGCAGGATCTTTCTGTTTCTGCGTCTCCACGCCGCTGCTGACATCGACTCCCCAGGGCTGAACGCTGTTGATCGCCTGTGCCACGTTGTCTACTGTGAGTCCGCCCGCCAGGATGATGCGTTCCATCTGTGCGGCAGTGCGGGCAAGCTCCCAATCGTGGGTGACGCCTGTGCCTCCCCATTCGGGTGTGGGGGTATCCAGTAGGAGTCGCCACGCCACGTCCTGGTAGTCGCGCAGCCGCACCAGATCGGCACTTTCCCGCAGGTGCAACGCTTTGAGGACGGGTTTCTGGATCTGCTGGCAAAACTCCGGGGTCTCCGTGCCATGCAACTGCACGAAATGTAAGCCCGCTTGCTCGGCAGTCTCATTGATGAAGGCCGCGTCTTTATTGACAAAGACTCCCACCAGATCGGGCCTGGTCTGTCCTTTGGGGAGATGTTGGTAGAGCTCGCTTGCTGCCAGGAGACCCTGCACCTGCTCTGGTTTGACGTAGCGATGGCTTGGTTCGTGGAAGATGAAGCCGAGCATGTCAGCGCCAGCCTCGACCGCAGCATCGATATCTGCCGGTCGGCTGAGGCCGCAGATCTTCACCTGCGTACTCTGGCGCGCGCCCGAAAGCAGCATGTGCATCTGTGCTGGCACATCATCGGAGACGACCAGCGACTCGCCAACCAGCATCGCCTGCACGTCGTAGCGAGCCAGACGGCGCGTATCGGCTGTCGTGTGGATGCCACTCTCTGCAATCACCACGCGGTTCGATGGGATCAGGCGGCGAATGTCGCGAATGAGATAGGGGTTCATCTCAAACGTTACCAGGTCGCGGCTATTGACGCCAATGATCATCGCTCCGGCTGCGACTGCGCGTTGTGCCTCTTCCCGGCTGTGCGTCTCCACCAGACAGCGCATGCCCAGTTCGTGGGCCGTCTGAAGCAGGTGGTAAAGCTGGTTGTCATCCAGAATGGCGCAAATGAGCAAGATTGCATCCGCACCCCAGGCGCGCGCCTCGTGGACCTGATACTCATCAACGATAAAGTCTTTGCGCAACACTGGAATGTTGACGGCTTGCTTGATCGCGGTGAGATAGGCAGGCGAACCCAGAAAGAAATCTGGTTCTGTTAGCACCGAGATGGCGGCGGCTCCGTTTGCCTCGTAGGTTCGGGCCAGCGCGACGGGATCGATATGTGGGGCAAGCATCCCCTTCGAGGGAGAGGCCCGCTTGACCTCGGCGATTAAGTGGACCTGTGTGCGCGGCTCAAATGCTCGCAACAGATCGCGTGGAGGTGTCTGCTCGCTGGCAAGCCGCTTGATAGTCCCCAACGGATATTCTTGTTTGCGTTGCTCTAGCGTTTTTAGCGTTTGCGCGACAATTTTATCGAGAAACATAAATCACCTGACCAGAGATTGAGAATACGCGACGACATCGGCCAACTTCTGTTTTGCCTTCCCTTCGCGCAGTGTCGAGCTTGCCAGCTTGATACCGTCCTGCAACGACTCAACCTGATCATTTGCCAGCAGCGCCGCGCCAGCATTGAGGCAGAGCATGTGGGTTGCCGGGGTATCAGTGTAGCCGCTCAAGAGGTCGCGCAACATTGCGGCGTTATATGCGGGATCGCCGCCCTGGATAGCCTGGGGATCGCTCAGGCGAGGCAGTCCCACCTCTTCGGGCGTGATCGTATATTCACGCAACTCTGCTCCCTGGCGCACCTCACAGATGCGCGTGGGGGCGCTCAGCGAGCATTCGTCCAGCCCATCTTCACCATAGACAATCAGCGCATGCTTGCAACCTAGACGCAGCAGCACTTCGCCCATTTTACGCATGTGGGTAGGATCAGCCACGCCAAGCACCTGATAGCGCGTGTGAGCAGGGTTGGTGAGCGGGCCAAGAATGTTAAAGACGGTGCGAATACCGATCTGGCTGCGGGTGGGACCGACATGCTTCATAGCCGGGTGATATGCCTGCGCGAACATGAAGCCGAAGCCAACCTCTTTGACGCAGCGGGCGAGCTGTTCGGGGCCGAGATCAATTCTGGCTCCCAGCGCTTCCAGCACATCTGCACTTCCACAACGGCTGCTTGCGGAACGGTTGCCGTGTTTGGCTATCGTCGCGCCTGCTGCCGCCGCGATAATACCCGCTCCCGTTGAGACGTTGAAGGTGCCCGAACGATCTCCACCGGTGCCACAGGTATCCATTGCTTGAGCTGCTATCTGCTCATCGAGATGGACCCGTAACGCCTTGTCGCGCATAACGCGGGCGAGACCTGCGATTTCCTCGACGGTCTCGCCGCCTGGACGCAGGCGTAGAGCTGTTAGAAAGGCTCCCAATTGCGACGGGGTAGCCATGCCCGTCATGATCTCTTCCATTGATGCCGCTGCCTCTTCTTCGCTCAGCGTGCCACCTGCCGCGATTTGTATGATAGCTTCACGAATCATGGATGCTCTCCTCCTTAAATATGCGATACCTTCCGATGGTATCGTTAGCATCGTTCCTGCTTTAAAAAGTTGCGTAACAGGTCTTTTCCTACAGGGGTCATGATCGATTCCGGGTGAAACTGTACGCCCTCGACTGGATGCGAGCGATGGCGCAGTCCCATGATTAAGCCGTCCGCAGTTCTAGCGGTGACGGTTAGCTCTTCTGGTAGCGTGGCGTCCTCCACGATCAGGCTGTGGTAGCGATTGGCTTCAAACGGTTGTGGCAGGTTATGGAACACGCCCTGGCCCTCATGGTGCATGAGCGACGTTTTGCCATGCATCGGCTCTGGGGCGCGAATGATCCGTCCACCATAAACCTGACCGATCACCTGATGTCCCAGACAGACGCCCAGCGTTGGGATGCGTGAGCCGAAGGCGGCGACGATCTGACAGGAGAGGCCCGCTTCGTTGGGCGTGCAGGGACCGGGCGAGACTACGATGCGATCTGGTTGCATCGTTTCGATCTCGTCGAGCGTAATCTCATCGTTGCGGCGCACTTCGACGGTGGCCCCCAGCTCTGAAAGGTATTGATAGAGATTGTAGGTGAAGCTATCGTAGTTATCGATCAGCAGTAGCATTGTGTGTCCCCTTGCTTACATATTCCGCGCTACTCTTCGTCAGTTCTCGCTGGAGCTTAGCGAGATGCTCTGCCTCGTCGAGCGCTCGCACCAGCGCTTTGGCCTTGTTCATGCTTTCCTGATATTCGTAGGTTGGATCTGAGTCGGCAACCACACCGCAACCGGCCTGGATGTACGCTCTGCCATCTTTGATGACCATCGTACGCAGGGCAATTGCCGTTTCCTGATCGCCTGAGTAGCTGAAATAGCCGACTGCTCCGGCATACACGCCGCGCTGATCTTGCTCCAGTTCGCTGATAATCTCCATTGCGCGGATCTTGGGTGCTCCCGAGACCGTGCCCGCTGGAAAGCCTGCTCGTAGCGCGTCGAAAGGCGTGAGATCTTTGCGCAACTGGCCGGTGATATTCGTGACAAGATGCATGACGTGGGAGTAGCGCTCGGTGGTCAGAAACTCGCTGACCTTGACGCTGCCTGTTGTGCTGACGCGTCCAACATCGTTGCGAGCCAGATCAACTAGCATGACGTGTTCTGCACGCTCTTTCGGATCGCTCTTGAGTTCCTCCTCCAGTTGTCTGTCGCTCTGGGCGTCTTTCCCGCGTGGCCGCGTGCCAGCGATGGGACGAATGGTGACGGTCTCATCCTCGAAGCGCACGAGCAATTCTGGTGATGCACCAACAATATTGAAATCCTTCAGATCGAGGTAGAACATATAAGGAGAGGGATTAATTGTCCGTAGCGCGCGGTAGACCGTAAATGGAGCGGCATTGACGTGGCGGCTCAGGCGTTGTGATGGCACGACCTGGAAGACATCGCCGGCGCGGATATATTCGATGGAGCGGCTCACCATCTCCTCAAATTCCGCCTGGGTGCGATTCGAGGTCAGGGTCAGGGCGTCCGCATCGTGGATTGGCTCTGGCTCTGGGGGGAAGCGTACGGGTTGGCGGAGTCGCTGTTGGATATCCGCGAGGATAGCACAGCAGCGTCGATACTCTTCATCGAGATCGGGAGCGTCCAGATGAAGATGAGTGATGACGCGCACGCGCTGTTTGACGTGATCGAAGACCAGCACCGTTTCGGTGAAACAGAGCACGGCCAGCGGCAGGCCCAGCGTGTGTTGTTCTGGCACTGGCACCCGTTCAAAACGCGCCACAGCCTCATATGCAAGATAACCGGCGGCTCCTCCATGAAATCTGGGAAATTCGGAGGGCGATTGGTGCGGAGGCGTCACCATGCGATACTGGCTGAGCTCCGCCTCGATCAGTGCAAGGGGATCATGGCAGGGAACCTCTTCGACTCTGCTTTGTGTGCCAGACATCTTGTGCAGGATCGCCTTCTCGCCCTGATGGATCATGACCATGTAAGGATCAATACCGATGACGGAAAAACGGGCAACATGTTCACCGCCTGTCACGCTTTCTAACAGGAAGCTATAGGGAGTTTGCGCCGTCTTGCAATAGGCCGAAACCGGCGTTTCCATGTCGGCCAGGATGTCACAGTAGAGCGGGAGCAGCGGCTTTCCCGCTTTGCCGTTGTGCGGATCGATTTCTCCATCACGCACCTGTCTGGTTTCTTCAAGCGTCGGATAGTACATACTTTTAACCCCTGTTTCAAGGTTCTGACCAGCCTCACCAAAACTGGTGAGGCTGGTGCAGCTTAACCCAGTCCTACAACTTCCTTTACCTGATTGAGCGTCGTGGCTGCCAGGGGGCGTACTTCATCGGCCCCTTGTTTCAGGATGCCTTCCAACGTTGGAAGATCGTTCATCAATTCGTAGTAGCGCTTCTGAATTGGTTCGAGAGTTGTCACCAGGCGATCGATGAGCGCGGCTTTGAACTCGCCATAGCCTTTGCCCGCGAATGCCGCTTCGATCTCCTGCTGGGACTCGCCCGTGAGTACCTGATAGATGGTCAGGAGATTGGTGATCCCTGGCCGCTCCGGGTCGAATGTGACCAGGCGCAGCGAATCGGTGGTTGCGCGGTTGATCTTCTTTTTGATCGTTTTAGGATCATCGAGCAGATTGATGCGCGAGTTGAGATCTGTATCGCTCTTGCTCATCTTTTTGGTCGGCTCCGTCAGCGACATGATGCGCGCGCCCTCCTCGCGGATTTGCGCTTCTGGAACGGTGAAGACTGGCCGCTTATAGATGGCATTGAAGCGCTGAGCCAGATCGCGGGTTAGCTCCATATGTTGCCGCTGGTCATCGCCGACAGGAACGTAGTGAGTCTGGTAGAGCAAAACGTCGCAGGCCATCAAGACGGGATAGCAGTAGAGACCAGTATCGACTGAATCGAGGTTGCCAGCCGCCTTGCTCTTGAACTGCGTCATGCGATTGAGCCAGCCCATCGGCGTAAAGCAGCTCATGATCCAGCTCATCTCGGCATGCTCGCGCACGTGCGATTGAATAAAGAGCTTGCAATAGCGCGTATCCAGGCCGCAGGCTATATAGAGCGCCGCCAGCTTGCGCGTGTTAGTATGTAATTCGACTGGATCAATGGGTAACGTAATAGCGTGCAAGTCAACGATACAGAAGATGTTATCATACTCTGCCTGAGCGTTGACCCAGTTGCGAAGCGCGCCCAGGTAGTTGCCCAGATGGATATTGCCGGTTGGCTGTATGCCGGAAAAGACGCGCTTCTTCACGGCTGTATTGGTGTTTTCTTGTTTAGCATCCTGATTCATGTCGATGCTCATTGCTCAACCTCCCTCAACGTCGGAACAAGACAAATTGAGAACAATAAAAAACGCCCCTCATCCCACAGGGACGAGAAGCGTGAAGCTTTCGTGATACCACCCTTATTCAGATGTTCCGTCCATTGTTTCTTCTTCTTGTATGTTGTTCAGACGTGACGGATCATCCCTTCATTGCCGGATACGGTGTGTTCTGCAAAAATGAGAGTACACGATATCCTGTCCTCGATAACGGGGGACGTACCGAAAGATACTACCAGTACTGCACGGGGCAGACGTTCGCTCTTTAGCTACCAGGCCCATTCCATAACTGCACAGGTGTCGGTTCGCACCAGACCCGACTCTCTGTATCCAGGCAAAGTTATGTACTCTTCCTGTTCATTGCTTCGCTATTCTTTTTTACTTGAGATCTAGTATAGAGAGATTCTTGCGCTATGTCAAGTGCCGATTTTTTTGTTTTACCATGCCTCTTGTTTGCTCATGGTTTCTTTCAGCGCCTCGCCAAGCGTGTTTAAGCGTTTATCCTGCCCAATTGGGAGGACGTGCAAACGGTTATAAGATTTATCAATCCATCCGATATGTCGTTTGGATTGATACTGAGAAGCAAGCTGAATGCCTTGGTAATAGTGGTGAACATCACTCAAAAGAGCGCATCAGGCTGCGTACATTCTTGACGTAGCGCCAGTTGAAGATGCCTCGATGAACGACGGCCCAACCACCCTCGTTGTAAGCGCTGATGACTTTGTTCAGGTCGCCGTGAAAGTTGTGCCACAGGATAGCTAAATAGTAAGTACCGAGGTAAATGTTGCCGCGTAACTTATAAGGATCATAATGTTTACGTGCCGACGTGTTGAGCCCCATCGCCGTATAGGGCATGATTTGCATCACCCCGATTCCACCGTCGCGCGAGATGATACGCTGCTGCCATCCGCTTTCCTGCCAGGCAATGGCCTGCACAAGAGATGCTGGCAGGTGGTAATATGCGGCAGCCTGTTGTAACGTCGTGATCACCTGCCCACGAGTGGCACTTTCCAGCGCGTTGTATGCGTACCAGCGTATTGTGCCGTTGGACATTAGCCCGCTCTGTTGGATAAGGTAAGGGATACATAGCACCTGCTTTTTGTATATCAGATTAATATTTTTCAGGTGATTAGCCCGGGCTAATGTCTGGATGCTCGTTTTAGTATTAGCCGCTATTCGGGTCAAATTATCGCCAGAACGTACAGCATACCAGTGACATGCTTTGCCAGGCCCGGGTGTAGCAGATGCATAGGCATCTGGTAGAGAACAATCGGCGGCAAGAGAACCGAGGAACAGGAGAACTGCAAAGCTAAAGAACAGCAGCATCTTGCAAATAGGAGCAAAAAACTGATACCTTGTTTTAAGGTTGCGGTTAATCCCCCGCTTTATACGCTCTCTTGTAGAAATTCTTCGTATCGGTATGTTCATCATGGTTCCACATCTCCTCTCCCATTTACTATATCTATCGCTTAAATAAATAAATATGGATATATCATGTATAATTGATAGTGCGAATATTCTCTTGACTACGGTTTAGCTGCGTGCTACAGTGTGGAGCATAGAGTATAAGACACTTGAGAGGGCATCGGGCTTATGAAAACAGAAGACTTGTTGAGTGCAACGGTCGAGGAATACCTTGAGACGATCTACAACATGAGTATGGAAGGCGAAGTTGTTATTGGAGCGCGTCTGGCGGAAAAATTCCGCGTTGCTCCGCCAACGGTCACAGAAATGCTCAAGCGATTGGTGAGAGATGGGTATGTGGAGATGGACAATAAGCGCCATGTGACCCTGACGGAGGCTGGCAATCAGGCGGCGGAGGCTGTGTTGCGTCGGCATAGACTGACGGAGCGATTTCTCGTTGATATGCTAGGGATGCAGTGGCATCAGGTGCATGAGGAGGCCTGTCGCCTTGAGCATTTTATCTCTGGCGCGGTGGAAGCACGGGTTATCTCCAGCCTGAACAATCCCACCACCTGTCCACATGGGAATCCAATCCCCGGTTCTGTTCCCAACGCTCGGAGCTATCTCAAAGATCTGCAAGCGGTGCGGCTTTCGACCATAGAGGTTGGTCAAAGCGCAAAGATCCTCTGCATTTCGGAGGTTGTGGAGGACGAAGAGGCGCTGATTATGTACCTGCACGAGAAAGGGTTGACCCCAGAAATCGTTGTCACCATCCTTTCTCAGGGAACCCCTGATCCAGAGACGCACATGTTGCAGGTGATCTTAGATGTCAACGGGCGCGAGGTGGTGATTAGCCGCGAGGTTGCCACAAAAATCTGGGTCACGCGTTGAGCAAATCGCACATTTGATAGATAGGCTTTGACCAGGGATAGAGAAAACGCCCCACATATCGCTAGCATGATGTGTGGGGCGTTTTTTTGCAACCAGAGTGGTTTTTTCGGAGGTTGAGCCGATTACGAAATTCGTAGAAATAATGGGAATAATTGAAATAATTCGCAATGATAGCTCAAGAATTGTTGCTATTTTCAGCAAAAATAGCGTACAATACAACAAGGTACGAAGATAAAATACGAAGAATGGCTATCCTGGGAACCGGATGTCTGCCGTAGACGTAGAGCAACGGCTGTCGAGTTGTTCGTTATCGAGGTTCCCCGCTGAAAGGAGTCCTCTATGCTGCGCGAGCCGATTACAGTTCGTCCTGATCTGGTGGGGGAAATTGTTGCGCGTGAGGAAGCAGAGTTTAAAAAACGTACGCCTCGTTCTCACGAGATTCACGAGCGGGGCAAAGCATCCCTGCCTATGGGAGTCTCCAGTTCTTTCCAGGCCGTCCCACCATATCCGCTGTTTATTAGCCGTGCTGAGGGGAGCCGCATCTGGGACTATGATGGTAACGAGTATATCGATTTTCATCTAGGTTTTGGTAGCTTGCTCGTTGGTCATTCACATCCCGTGCTGATGGCGGCGTTGCGCGATCAGCTGGGGAAAGGCTCGCTGTACTCGTTGCCCTGCCCGGATAGCGTCTTTCTCGCAGAGGAACTGGTGCGGAGGTTTGCCCCCATCGAGCAGGTACGCTTCTGTAACTCCGGGACTGAGGCGACGATGGATGCGATTCGTCTGGCTCGTGCGCATACCAGGCGCGACAAAATCGTCAAGATCGAGGGTGCCTATCACGGCCATCACGATAACGTGTTGATGAGTACGAAGCCCTCGCTTGAGGCAGCAGGTCCGGCGAGACATCCCAATACTGTGCCTGCCTCGCAAGGCATTCCCGCCGACGTGAAAAATAACACCATTATTGCGCCATATAACGATGCCGAGGCGCTCGATCAGATCTTGAGCGAACACGAGGGAGAAGTTGCGGCGGTCATTACCGAAGCGGTGCTGATGAATGTTGGCATTATGTTGCCGCAAGAGGGCTATCTTCAGAGAGTGCGCGATATCACGCGGCGGCACGGGGTTCTCTTGATCTTTGATGAGGTGAAGACGGGTGTGACCGTTGCTCCGGGCGGTATTACCGAACTTTATCCGGTCGAGCCTGACCTGATCTGTCTGGCCAAGTCGATTGGCGGCGGCATGCCGATTGGTGCCTTTGGCGGACGAGAAGAGATCATGCGCCACATCAATCATCAAGAGGTACTGCACCTGGGCACCTTTAATGGTAATCCCATGTCGATGCGCGCCGGGTTGGTGACGCTTACCGAGATCTTTACCCCGGAGGCGCACGCACACGCCAATCAGCTTTCGGCGGCGCTGGCGAAATCGTATGAAGATCTGATTGCCAGCACTGGCCTGCCTATGCATGTTGCTCAGATTGGTGCAAAGGGTTGCGCCATGTTCCGCCATGAGCGTGCGCGCAATTATCGTGCCTGGCTGGAGGTGGATATGGAGCTATCCTTTGCCTACTGGCTCTTCCTGGCAAATCGTGGTATTCTTTTCCCACCAGGATTGGACGATCAATGGACAATTTCGGTTCAGCATTCGCAGGCCGATATTGAGCATCATGCACGTGTCTTTCACGAGTTTGTCGCTGAGATCAGTCGCTAAGCATGAATTGGCCTGTCGTAGTTGAGCGATGTATCGCGGGGAAGCTCGTCGTGTGGCCCTCCGCGATACATCGCTCGACTACGACGGGCTAAGGGTACTCATAATAGAGTAGGTGAGTACCTCTTTCCATCCCCTCCAATCTTTGTCAGACATATACCCCTATCTTCCCCGTTGGTAGACTTATGGTATGCAATTTGTTATAGTTCATATTCAGTATCAATTTCTGCGAGTTGCTTCGTTGTGGCCTATGTTTTTTGCGGAAGTGTGTCGTCTATTATGAATAACCAGAATATATCAGTATCGTCACTTGCTCAGAGTACAGATGAGCGGCCTGTTATCTCATCGCGTCCACCAGCGCTCCCCCCTGAAGGGAATGGACATCTGCTGGCTCGCCTCTCACCGTTCTGGCGAGATCGCCTGGTCGAGGGAGGATTGGTTCTTTCGATGATACTCTATTATCTTATCCATTCTCCTCTGCTCTCTCTACCATTTCTGCTTATTTTTGCATTATTAAGCTGGTATCGCTTATCATTTGCTATTGCCCTGTTGCCGCTGACGTTGCCCTATTATCTTGAAACGTACCAGAAAGCAGTTGCCGGCTCTGCTATGTTTAGCCTGACCGAGATTACGCTGAGCATCTGTGTTGTGGTCTGCCTGGCACAGTTCGTCTTGAAGCGTGGCGAGCGGCGTTTCTGGCTCTCGTGGAGAGAGCTGCAAGATCGTGTGGGGCCGTTTCTGCTACCAATGGTTGTGTTTTTACTGGTGGCTGCCCTCTCGATTACCATCGCCTATCGGGGTGATCTGGCTCTGCGCGATTTTCGCAAAGAGGTCTTCGCACCCCTTCTCTATTTTGTGCTGGTGCTCCTTTATATACGCTCGCGACACGATGTGATACGTCTGCTCGCTGCCCTGATCGCCACCGCAACGATTGTGGCTTTCATGGGCGTGATACAGATTCTCTTCTTTCCAAATTCTATGGCGCTGGAAGAGGGTGTGCGTCGCGTCTATGCAATCTACGGAAGTCCGAATAGCATCGGGTTGCTGTTTGATTATACGTTGCCAATTGTGCTGGCATGGGCGCTGGGACGAGTGCGCTGGGGCAGCCGTTTCCTGGCACTGTTTTTAGCAGGGTTGATGTTTGTCGTTCTCTATTTGACGCATTCTCTGGGGAGTTGGATGGGCATTGCAGTGGCAGCGCTTTTTGTTGTAGGGTTTTCTATCAGGAGCCGTAAGATTTTGTTGATTGGTGGCCTGTTCGCGCTGGTGCTGGCGATTGCCGTAGTTGCCGTATATCATACCCAGTTGTTGAACTATGTGGTTGATCGCCACTCTGATGCCTTTGGGACCGGCACAGCTGCCAAGCGTGTTTATCTCTGGCAGGCGGCGCTGGCAATGATTCACGATAGCCCCTGGCTTGGCTACGGGCTGGATAACTGGCTCTGTCATTACAGCCAGAACACTATCTGCCCGAATACGCTCCATCACTATTGGCTGCTGCGAGATGCAACCGGACACCCAACGGGGCTGGTCAATGAGCCGAATCTGTCGCATCCCCATAACATATTCTTGCATATCTGGGTGAGCATAGGAGTATTCGGTCTGCTCTCGTTTGGCGTCGTGCTGATCCTGTTCTACTGGCTCTTTGCGCGCATCCTGATCTCCTTGCACGCTGCTCCTGGCAAATATAGCGAGCAGTTGCGCTGGATGACGCTGGGTGTGGGTGCTGCTATGCTGGCCGCTCTGGTGCAGGGGCAGGTCGATAGTGCTTTTCTGGAACAAGACCTTTCTTTCTGCTTCTGGACCCTGGTTGCGACCTTATTATTGCTGCGTGTCCTCTCACAAACTTCCTGGCGCGATGTCGTGCAATCTGAAGCGAAGCAAGAGGCTGTGTGACGGGCAGCACAGTGCCAGGGCTTTCCAAATCTCCCATCTAGCGGGAGTGCAGAGGGCGGCAGCCCTTTGCCGGGGTGCGGGGTGTTCCCGCAAAAACCTTTTTTCTTCTCTTTTGCGCGCCGCCGCAGGCGGCGCGCGAAGGAGGGAAGGAAACTGGGGACACCCCAGACCCCGGCAGGGAGACCCCTGCACCCCTTTGAGCGGAGAACTGGAAAGCCCTGGCACAGTGCTCGTTTGTCTGGACGCGGCAGAGGTCAGGTGATATACTGATTCCTGCCGCGCTAAAACGTTTACTTTTTAAGAATTTATATTCTGTCGTAGTTGAGCGATGTATCGCGGGGAACTTGTCGTGCGGCCCCGCGATACATCGCTCAACTACGACAGGCTTATATTAAAGAAGCGGCAAGGAATCCTCTTTTATTTTCGATGGTGAATGGAGAAGCCCTTCATGTCAGACAATCTTTCCCCCTCTTTTCAATCCGTTCGGCAATTGGCGGAGGCACTACGGGCAAATGTGGCGCGGGTGATTATTGGCAAACTGGATGTGATTGATTTTTTGCTGGTTGCTCTGTTGAGCGATGGTCACGTCTTGATTGAGGATGTCCCCGGTATGGGGAAAACGGTCATGGCAAAATCACTTGCCCGCTCGCTGGGAGCCACGTTTCAACGCATCCAGGGAACGCCTGATCTGCTGCCGACCGATATCCTGGGCGTGAGCTATTTCGATCAGGGGCGCAACGATTTTGTGTTTCGGCATGGCCCTATTTTTGCACAAATTCTGCTGGTCGATGAAGTCAACCGTACAACTCCTCGTACGCAAGCGGCACTGTTGGAGGCAATGGCTGAGCGACAGGTAACGGTGGAGCGCGAGACGATGGCGCTGGCAAAGCCGTTTCTCGTCCTGGCAACACAAAATCCTGTAGAGCAAGAAGGAACCTTCCCTCTGCCCGAAGCTCAACTCGACCGCTTTCTGATGAGCTTGCAGATCGGGTATCCGTCCGAAGACGAGGAACAGGCTATCTTGCATCGCTTTAAAACCGAAGAGCCGCTGGAGACCTTGCAGCCAGTGATTGATGCGGAGCAACTGGTCGCCTTGCAGCAGGTGGTCCGTCAGGTGCAATGGCAACCCGAAGTCGAGCGCTACCTGTTGGCGATTGTGCGAGCCACGCGCAATCATGCCTCTGTCGCGCTTGGCGTCAGTCCTCGTGGGGCGCTGGCGCTGTATCGAGCCTGTGAAGCCTACGCCGCCCTACAAGGACGTGATTATGTCCTGCCCGACGATGTCAAACATCTGGCCCCTGTTGTGCTGGCCCATCGCTTGATTACAACGACGCGAACTCGGATGCGAGGGAAGCGCAATCTGGAGATTATTGCGGAGATTGTGCAGGCGACTCCTGTTCCTGTTGAGACCGTAGCGCCTCCTTCAAGCAAAAGGTAGGTGTGGCGATGAACACCGATCTCGTTAAGATTGAGCGCGATGAGGAGATGCTCAAAAAGCGCCGCCTCTGGTATGCGCTGGCGGTGGGCCTCCTGTTTATCAGCGTCGTAACGCGGCAACCCCTCGCGTTTCTGGCGGCACTGTTTACCGTCGTCGTCGCATTCGTGCCAGAACTGTGGTATCGACGCGCGCTGCGGCATCTAGTGGTGCGCCAGTGGGTGGACCATAATCACTTGTTCTTTGGAGAGGTGGTTACGCTCTCGATGCGCATCGAAAACCAGAAATGGCTCCCGCTGCCCTGGCTGGCAGCCGAGAATACCATTACGCCTCCGCTCGCTCCTGTCAGCAAACGTGCTCTACGCTTGCGCAAAGCGAACGAAGATACCTTTGCCAATACCTGGCTCCTCTGGTCTTTTCAGCGGGTCACACGTCACTATCGCTTCTTCTGTCACGCACGCGGCTTTCATGTTTTTGGCCCTATTAGATTGAGAAGCAGCGATCCGTTTGGTTGGCTGGAATGTGATATGACGTTGCCTGTTGCCGAAAACCTGTTGATCTATCCGCTGATTGCGCCGCTGGAAACGCTGGGCTTTGCATCTGTGCATCCCTTTGGGGACTATGCCTCGGATCGGCGCTTGATCGAAGATCCCCTGCGTTTCGCCGGTGTGCGCGATTACCAGTTGGGCGATGATCCGCGTCGTATTCACTGGAAAGCGACTGCGCGCACCCATACGTTGCAGAGTAAGCTCTACGAACCCAGCAGCCTGCGTCGCCTGCTCGTGCTGCTCGACGCCTGGAACTATTCTGAAGATCTCAAAGAGGCCGATGTCGAGATTCAGGAGTTGACGATCTCTGTCGCAGCCTCGATTGCGTTGTGGGGGCTTGACAATAACTATATGGTAGGGTTGCTCTCCAATAGCTCCCTGATGACCTTACAGGCCGAGCGGCCCGCGTCATCGTTAAGCGATTCGTTGGTTGAGTGGGATATCAAAAGACTGGAAAATGCTACCAGCATCAAGATTTCTGCCCCCGGAATCAGCGTCCCCTTTGCCTCCGACTACGGACAGTATGAGCGTATCCTTTCGCATCTGGCCCGGCTCGTTCCCCGCTTTAACACGCCAATAGAGCACATTATGGATACGGAAGATACGATGTTTCCTCTTGGCACGACGATACTGTTGGTCAGCGCGAAAACCTCGCTCAACGCCGCCACGATAGAGCGCTTGCTTGATTTGCGTGCGCGTGGTGCGGCTGTCTATCTCGTGCTGACTGGTGAGCCTGATGTTGATCTGGCAACGGACATCTACGATTTACCCCTGCATTCTGTCGGTGGAAAGGAGAAATGGCATGAACTCATCAGCACCGTCGGCGAGCAAAAAAGCGAGACTGTTGGAACCAGCTCTACTGCGCTCCAACTGGATTGAGTTCTTTGCCGTTCCGGTTGCAATTAGCATTATGGAATCGCAACCGATTATCATCATTCTCGCCATCTTCGCACCATTGTTTAACACTGGTGGTCAGACCGTCCCGTTGGGAGAGACGACGATTACACTGTTGTTGCTGGGATTGCTCTGGTGGGCGAGGCTGGGGAAACACTTTGTGCTGCGTGGGGTCAACGAACGCAAGGTGCAAATCTGGCAGGTTGGCGGACTGGTGCTGGCGATGGTCCCTGTTGGTGCGGTTGGTATAGGACAGATCGGGAATATTCTGGCCCTTTTTCTGGTGATTGCGCTGGTTGTCTGGTGCTGGAAACGGGGACTGGATTGGGCACGGACCGGGCTGGATGATGAGCATATTATCACGGCGTTTCGCGTGGGGTTCTGTGTGCTGCTGGTTGGGCTGGTGATCGGCATTTTATTGCTCAACATGGCATCTCCTCTGGTGTTAGCGGTGCAGGCGCAGGCCATCCCGCTGTTCTTTATGAGCGGCTTGATCGGCCTGTCGTTTACGCGTCTGGGATTGGTGCGTCGGGAGAATGCGCGACATAGCCCAACGGGTACTGATCAGACCCGCTCCTGGCTGACGATTCTCTCAATTGTGTGGGTGATTGTGGTTGTCGCGTCCCTGGCGTTGGAGACCTTTTCGTTTCAGGTATTACTGGCAATCATGCCGTTCTTCTGGAATGTGCTGGGAACGATAGTCACATGGATCGTGTATGCGCTCTATTTCTTGCTCTCGCCGCTGCTCTCGTGGCTGTTTAACGGTGGGAAGCTTCCTCCACCAACCGCACGACCAACTGGACCCGCCCCAAAGCCTCAGCCACCGCCACACATGACTCCGATTGCCCCTGAAGCTGTATTGATCGGTCAGATTGTGCTGTCGCTAATTGTGCTGGTAATTCTGGTGTTGATTGTGCGAGCGATAGTCAGGCGGTGGCGGGTTGAGCGCGAGGAGGATGAAGATGAGGAGGAGCGCGAGGCACTACCCGTGCAGGAAATTTTGAAGATGCGGCGCGAGGAACGGCGGAAAAAGAAGAAAGAGGAATTGGCACTTGAAGCGCTTGAGCCAGGATCGGCGAGGGCACGGTATCGCGAACTGTTGCAAACGATTGCGGAGAGCAACGAGCGGCTGGCCCGGCGTCCCAACGAAACACCTGCTGAGTATGAGACGCGGCTGCGAGCGCAATTGCCGCATAGTGCGGCTGTGACTATGGACACAGAACAGGAACTATCTGATGCAGCGATACTGGAAACATTAACGCAGTCCTACGCGGGAGAGCGTTATGGAGGAGTGCAAACCAGCGCGGTCCAGCGAAAGTATTTAAGTACCTGGGTTCCACATTTGCTGAAAAGGTTTACGGGCAGGACAAAAGGAGTTTAAAATATAAAAAAGAAAAGTAATTGCTAAAAGAGGTGGAGTTTTATGCGCTAATTCACATGTCAGGTGCGATATAGATCATAGATGCTTTCTCCTGATCAAGTTATTCTGTGATAAAAGGATACAATGAGGGGGAAACTTATGATATTCAATATGCAAATTTCGACGGTATTGCTCTGGTTAGCATGCCATTTTGTAGGTGATTTTGCGTTTCAAAGCACCTGGATGAGCGTTGAAAAGGGGAAAAGTTGGGAGGTAAATTTCTATCATTGCGCCACCTATACAGCGACTTTTTTGTTATTTATACGTCCTTTCCCTTCGCTTGCGGCCATTGCCGTTTTGATTGGAACCCATTTCGTTGTGGATGCGCTCAAGGCTCGTTATAAAGTAATTGGCCCTATCTGGCTCGACCAGCTTTTGCATTTTTTGACTATTTTCTTAATTCTTGGACTGAATTTATAGCAGTTTTTTGGAAGCGTCTTGCTTCACTGATCGCTTTCATGATATGCTCATCAGCATTGAACTATGAAACAGAAGAGAGCAGAAGAAAGCGATGTCACAGACTGAAAATCAGAACCTTATCTCGCCGCTTGCTACCAAACTGGCTGCACCCCAACTTCCTCTAACATTGGTCAACCGGGAGAGATTGCTGGCAGATCTGGATGTGACACCAGCGCATCGGTTGGTGCTGCTTTCTGCCTCTGCTGGCTTTGGTAAAACTACTTTGCTCTCGGCATGGGTTCGTCAGAGCAAGAGCCGGGTCGCCTGGTTGACACTTGATGAGCAAGATGACGATCCGATCCGCTTTTGGGCCTATGTGATTGCGGCGCTCGGGAAAGCCAGCTTGCCTGTAGGAGAGGCTATGTTAGCCCTGTTACAGGCACCCCAGCGTTTAGAGCTGACTGGCGCTCTGACCTCGCTCATCAACGAACTGGCGATGCTTGAGCAAGAAACAATCCTGGTGTTCGATGATTATCATGTGATTAGAGAACGAACTATCCATGAATCGCTGCAATTTTTGCTCGATCACCTTCCTCCCAATCTGCATCTATGTATTGCCAGTCGCATCGATCCTCCGTTGGCGCTTTCTCGTCTGCGGGTACGTGGGCAACTTGTTGAGATTCGCGACACTGATCTACGCTTGAGCAGCGAAGAGACAGCGACATTTTTGTCTCAGGTGATGAAGCTTGCACTCTCAGAAGAGGATATGCAACGCCTGGAAACGCGCACCGAAGGATGGATTGCTGGCCTCCAGTTGGCGGCGCTCTCTCTGCGGAGACATGCTGATGTGCCAGCCTTTATCCGGGCGTTTACTGGTAGCCAGCGCTTTATCCTTGATTATGTGCAGGAAGAGATTTTGATGCCTCTGCCTGAATTGCAGCAGAACTTTCTGCTGGAAACAGCCGTGCTTGATCGCATGAATGCTGCCATCTGTCAGGCGCTCACCGGACGAGAAGATGCTCAACAGATTCTCGAAGCGTTGGAGCGTGCCAATCTGTTTCTCGTGCCTCTCGACGAAGAACGGAACTGGTATCGCTTTCATGCCCTCTTTCGCGAGGTGTTGCTTGCCCGATTACAGGCTATCCAGCCGAGACGAGCTTTGCAACTGCATCGGGCGGCAGCGGTCTGGTATGAGCAACAGGGCTGGTTGCATGAGGCCATCTCGCACGCTCTGGCGGCACGGGACTTCTCTTTCGCTACTTCCTTGTTAGAAAGCAATGTCGAACGCCTGTATCTGCAAGCCGAGCTGAAAACATTGTTAGCCTGGATTCAGCAGTTGCCCGAAGATGTCCTGTGTGAGCATCCTCGCCTTGCTACAAGCTATATTTTAACCTTCAATATGATGTTTCCTTTCGCTCATCAACAATTGGCAGAAAGAGCATCTCTTCATCAGCTTATGGAGCGGCTTGTCCAGCGTGCAGATCAGGAGACCCTTGCGCCACAGGAGCGAGATCGATTGCGCAATCGGATCACGATTCTCAAATCCTGGGATCTGATTGCAGGGGCGCTCTCTGACGGCAACGTAGAGCAGCTGACCAGTGTTGTTCAACAGATGCAACGGTTGTCTCTGAATGACGATATCATGTGGTCGCTACAACATGGGGGATGCCTTACCATTGCGTTGCGCCTTGCCGGGAATTTTCCTCCGATGGTGGTAGCCATTCAGGAACTCAGGACTATGAGCCAGACGACACAACAACTTGCCCTGGAAGGTCAGGTGCTCTGGGGTCTGGTTGCCGCTCTGCTCGCTCTGGGACAATTGCGGCAAGCGCGTGACCACTGCCAGGAACTAGGCCAGCTGGTTGATCGTCTGGGCAGACCGCTCCCGGTGGCGGCGTATCCAGATTTCTTCCAGGCGCAACTCGCCTATGAATGGAATGATCTGGATATGGCGAAAAGTGCTGCTCTGAAGGCCATTGAGCAGACAACGCCTTTGCAGTATATGGATATTCTCATGGGAGCCTATGAGGTGCTGGTTCGTGTTTGCATTGTTCAGGGCGATCTGACTGGTGCTGAACAGGCGGTACGTGAGTTGGAGCGCTTGCATCAGTCGGCTGAGATTCCCCTCTTTCGTCCCTGGATTGCCAGTGTACGGGTTCACCTCTGGCTGGCTCAGGGCAAACTTGCGCAGGCTGTGGATTGGGCCGAGCGTGCTGAGCACCGTCAGGATGTCCTCGCATATCCCCGCGAAAGGGAATATCTGGCGCTGGTACACGTCTATCTGGCAAAGCGGCAGTATCCACAGGCCTTACAGTGGCTCAATGCGCTTCTTAGCAGCGCCGAGCAGGTTGAGCGCACGGGGAGCGTCATCGCGATCCTGGCCTTGCAGGTGGCAATTCTGCAAGCGGCGGGGAATGTCCAGGAGGCGCGTTACGTCCTTCAGCGCTTGCTCATGTTGGCAGAGCCGGAGGGATATGTGCGCGTCTTTCTCGATGCCGGTAAACCGATGCAGCAGGCACTTCAGGCATTGCTCGTTGCTGAGCAGAACGATGTTCCCGCAGATCATATTTCCTATATTCATGCGCTCCTCGACGTGTTTGCAAGCGAGCAAGGCCAGGAGGTGACGGAAAAAACGCTACCTCTGACCGCCAAACCTCTCATCAGTACTCCATCATCGCTACCTGAAGCGCTGACACCGCGCGAACAGGAAGTTTTGCGGCTGCTTGCGGAAGGAGCCTCCAATCAGGAGATTGCCAGGCAGCTGATTGTCTCTCTTGCGACCGCAAAGAAACATGTCGCGAATATTCTGAGCAAACTGGGGGCGGAGAACAGGACGCAGGCTATTGCGTATGCTCGCTCGCTCTCTTTACTCTAACTTGCTCATCATCCCCAACCAGGACGGTAGCCGAAAGGCTACCATCTGAACCTCTTTTCCTCTACTCCTTTCGCCATGAAAAAGGTATCCCTTGCGATATCCTTTCGGTTACTGTGTTCTGTTCGCGAACCAGGTATTCTTTATCCACAGAGAAGAACAAACAATATGAACGGAGTCCAAGAGCTTATGAGATACGTTATCCGCGTCAAGGGACACCTGGACGCCTTCTGGCAAGGATGGTTTGAGAACCTCTCGATCACTCACAATGTAGATGGCACAACCTTGCTTGTGGGTCATATCAAGGATCAAGCTGCACTGTACGGCATCCTCATTAAATTGCGCGATCTGGGGCTAACGCTTCTAGAGCTTGCGCCTTCGGAGCAGTGAGTAGCGCCACCGGTTTTCGACTCCATCTCTTCTCTTGCATGAATAAGCGAAAAGCAACATAAGGAGAAATGAATATGTCATCATATGATCGCGATGCTACTGAAAAGACACAGGTATTGATTGTCGGAGGCGGTCTGGTGGGCCTGTCAACCGCCATGTTTCTGGCTAACCAGGGGATTGCATCCCAGTTGATCGAGCGCCATCCTGGGACCGCGATCCATCCTCGCGCAATGGGTTTTACCCCGCGCACAATGGAACTATTCCGGGGCGCTGGAATTGAGGAGGCGATTCGCCGGATCGAGCCGCCTATTCCACAAGGCAATCAGGTGCTCTTGGTCGAGAGTCTGATGGGACAGGAGTTTGACCGTTTTCAAGAAAATGTTGACTCTTTGTTTATCGATGCCAGCAGCCCCGTGCATGGCAGCGCCATTGCTCAAGACCTGCTGGAGCCTGTGTTGCGTACACGAGCAGAAGAACTTGGTGCGGATCTACACTTTGGGACCGAACTGGTGACGTTCGAGCAGGATGAAGAGGGCATAACTGCAACGGTACGCGAACGTGTCAGTCAGCGTACTCCCACGATTCGCGCACGATATATGGTGGCGGCAGATGGTAGCCAGAGCGCGATTCGCAAGCAGCTTGGCATCGGTCAGCATGGCACGGGAAGCATGGGGCATTTCATCAGCGCTATCTTTGAAGCCGATCTGATGAAGGTTTTTCGCGAGAGGCAGGTTGTGATGTGTTTCCTGAGCAACGAGCAGGTTGCAATTGGCTCGCTTGTTCCCTATCCAGGTTCCACCGGGCGAGGAGACATCTTTCGGTTGGATATGGGCTATGACCCGGAGGAAGAGACGCTCGCTGATTATCCTGAGCAGCGCTGCCTCAGCCTAATCCGGGCCGCGACGGGCATTCCTGACCTGAAGATCACGCTCAAAGCCACGCTGACCTGGGAAATGAATGCGCTGGTGGCTGATCGATGGCAGCAGGGCAACATCTTCCTGGTGGGCGATGCCGCACGCACTCAACCGCCTAGCGGTGGTCTGGGGGCCAATACGGGCATTGCTGAAGCCCACAATCTGGCCTGGAAGTTGGCAGCCGTCCTACGTGGAGAGGCCGGCAGGGCGTTGTTAGTTACATATGATGCAGAGCGTCGCCCGGTGGCAGATTATACCGCCGAACAGATGGCGCTCCTTTCTCAGCAGCGTCATAGTGAGGGATCATCAGGCATAACCGTGAATATCAGAGATGTCAATACTGGCTATCGTTATGAGACGGGAGCTTTTGTGCATGAAGAGGGCGATGAACAACTTCCCCTGGCTCTATCCCCGGAAGCGTGGCGAGGAGAACCGGGAACGTATTTCCCTCATCTCGTACTCGCACAGGAAGACAGGGCGATCTCAACACACGATCTGATCGGCTCCCATTTTGTTCTGTTTGCTGGCCCCGATGGACGGCGTTGGAAAGAGGCCGCTCAACATGTAAAAGAGACACTCCATATAGAGCTTGCCAGCTATCAGGTTGGCGGCGAGGCGGGAGATCTCATCGAGAGTGAGAACAGGTTTTGCGAGACCTGCGGAATCACCAGTACTGGTGCGGTTCTGATCCGTCCCGATGGTTTTATTGGTTGGCGGAGCAAGAGCTTGGGTGAGTCCGTGCAACAGGAGCAAAATGTGTTAATGGGCGCTATCTCCACAATGCTAGCGCGTTAAGCAATGGTAAAAAATTGTCAACAGTACATCATGATTGAGAAAAAGGAAAAGAACATGGCTACGTTTGAATATACAGATACATTTAACTACTCATCTGCTTCCGTCTTTGCACTGCTAACCGATCTGGATGCTCGCCCCTCCTGGATTCAAGGGATTCTTGAGGTTCGTGTGACTCCAACCGGCCCCGCTCATCTGGGAACTGATTACTACGAAGTGGGCAAGTTCTCTGGTTTCAAGAGCGAGAAGATGATGAGTGTGACCGAGTTTGAGCAAGATCGTTTGCTGGTCCTGGCTACCCCGGAAGGGGCGAGCCATCCATTCCGTGAGACCTATCGCGTCGAGCCGCTCTCAGCGGAAAGCTGCCAGCTGACGATCACCGTCGAGGTCGGCAACGTGCCACAGGTGGCGGAGTTCTTTATGAGGCAGGAGATGAAGAAGTCACAGCCGCGCAACGCCGAACAGCTCAAAAAATTTCTGGCCGGGCAAAAATAATAAATTTTAACCTGTAACGACAATGGATATCGTAGTCGAGCGATTGATCGCGGTGCACTTGTCATGTGGCTTCTACTGTGATAAATCGCTCGACTACGATATCCTGGATATATAGATGAAATTATTCAGTTGGTGGTGTGTTGGGATCGCTGCCCTTGCTCTCACCATAGATCATATTGGCAAGATCGTTGCGCGTGCGTTCGATGATGGTGTGCAGGCGTTTGAGATGTTCCGGGTTGTGGAACGACATGCGCCCGGCAATCGAGAAGAGGCGGGCCACTTCCATTGCTTCGCTGCGGAGCGCCTGCATTTCCGGGGCATTCCAGCGACCGCCAGGGCCGAAAGTACGTGCCCATCCCGCTCCGGGAAAATCCTCATCTTCTTTTTGCCGCTCAGCAAGAAATGCTTTTCCTGCTTCGGTAATGCTGTAGACTTTCTTCCCATCAGCTTCTGCAACGGTGACGAGTCCGCGGTCTTCTAGCATCTGGAGCGTTGGATAAATGGAGCCTGCGCTGGGGACATAGAAGCCGCCCGATTTTTCTTCCAGCGCCTTCATCATCTCGTACCCATGCATGGAGCGTTCCTGGAGCAGTTCCAGCAGCGCATATTTCAAGTCACCGCGCCCGAAGAAGCGTCTTGATTCGCCGCCAGGACCACCGAAGGGGCCTTCTGGACCAAAAGGTCCGCCAGGGCCAAAGGGTCCGCCATGCCCGAAGAGGCCGCGTTTGATGCGTTTGGCAAAGAAACGTGGTCCGAAGTTCGGTCCATCATCCTGCAACCAGGGAGGAGTCCAGCCTTCCCAGTTGCCGCCGCCATATTGATATGCAAAATGTCTGTCGAATCTGCCAGGCATAAAAGTTCGCTCCTTTCGTTTCCAGGGAAATACGATATATCGCTGTAAATACTATAAGCGATATATCGTATTCATGTCAAGGACAAATATGTATGTTCTGCTGGATCGAAATAAGGCTATCTTTGCCTCTCGCTGCATCCCACATCCTGAGAGCAAAAAATACCTTTACGCGAATGTGGCGGATGGTGGAAGAGAGGTGGAACTGTACATTGCCATACGAGTGTAGTAGCTATGATTGACCAGGGTCCAGAGTTCCTGGAAAAGAGCTGGATCGAGCTGTTCCAGGGATTTGAGCGATGCCTGTTGCTTGTCGGCAGAGGCTTTGCAGAAGCTGCCACCGGCGGCAGCATTCAATTGGTCGAAGACGCTGCGCAGCTGTTTCAGGTTGAGCATGCGGGGAGAATATTCGACACGGGATGAGCAGTGATGCAAAAACTCATCGATCAGGTCAAGGCTGGAAGGTGGAGGAAAATGTTCGTCTGATGGAATGAGCAGGTCAATAATCGTATTCAACTGAGCTTCTTCTTCGCGAGTAAGCTCGGCAATAGGATTTTTTTGGGCTGATTTGCTTTGCAGTATTTTGTTCATGGAAGGCTCCTCTTAGCGAATAAGGTTGGCGACCTTTTCAACCATCTCTAATGGTATCATATGTTTGAGATGCATTTCAACTCGCGATGGCATAAAATGCGATTGACGATTGCCCATTCCTTACGATTGAGCGATTGTTTGTGTGGCCCCTGCGCGTGTTCCCTACTTTTTAGTATCGACAAGATGTGGGAACGCGCCAGAGATTAAAAAACAATAGTTTTATTTTCGTACACCAGAATGCGATCTTCGGTGTGAAGGCGCACAGCCTCCGCTAGCACCCGGCGCTCAACATCGCGTCCCTTGCGCATCAAGTCTTCGGCTGTATCGCGATGGTTACAGTGAATGACATCTTGCGCGATAATCGGGCCTTCGTCCAGATTGGCTGTGACGTAGTGGGCGGTTGCCCCGATAATTTTGACGCCACGTGCGAATGCTTTCTGATAGGGATTGGCTCCGATGAATGCCGGCAAGAAACTATGATGGATGTTAATGATTTGATGCGGATAGGCATCAACAAGGAGCGGTTCCAGGATTTGCATATAGCGAGCCAGGATGAGAAAATCGGCCCGGCCCTGGATAAATTCTAGAATTCGTTGTTGGTCAGCACTACGGGTTTCTTTATGGACTGGAAAATGATAGTAGGGGATATTATACATATGCGCCAGCGGTTCCAGATCGGGATGATTGCTAATGATAAATGGGATATCCATCATTAGCTCTCCGCTGCGCCAGCGCCAGAGTAAATCGGTCAGACAATGATCGAATTTGGATACAAAAATGCCCGCCCGTTTACGCTGTCGAGAGTAGCTGACGCTCCACTGCATATGGAATTCTTCGGCAATCGGTGCAAAGGTGGCTTCTAGCTCTGAAGGCAGGAGAGCAAAGCCTTCTTCGGCAAAGCTCACGCGCATAAAAAAAGTGCAATCTTGCTGGTTGGTTGAATGCTGGTCCGATTCAAGGATATTGCCCTGATGGGCAAAAATAAAGCGGGACACAGCCGCTACGATACCAGGTTTGTCGGGACACGAAATGAGCAATGTGATTGTTGACTTATGTGTGGACAACGAAGCCCTCCCACCGTAGTTGTTCTCTTCTTTTTGTGATGAGGTTATTGCACAGAGGGCGATTTCTGTGACTGCTGAGTGTATATACTATGATTATTGTTGCCCTTTGTCAATAGCAGAATTCGTTTTCTCTCATCGCTGCCGAAACATTTCAGCCGAGTACGGGTCAGGTTAGCCAAATCGTCCCTCTTGTAATATAATCTGCGTGTATAGTAGTAGGGAGCCTTGAGAATGTTTTCTCGGCAGAAAGTTATAGCTTTCAAATTATATGTTGTGCTATTTTTTTTTGCTCTGCTTATGACGTAAACTCATCATTTAATGCAGAAGCTCTAGTATCTTTCTCTATAAAGGTATCTGTTGTCAATGCAAAGAAAAAATAAATCTGTCTATAACCATATTGTATATGTTCTCTGTTGCCTGGCTTTGCTCGTAGCGGGGTGTGGTGCTCAGCGGTCTGGCGTGGCATCGCATGCGACGGCTACGCCCACACAGGCGGCGACCAAAATTGTGGTTGCCCTTCAGCCAACCGAAAGCGCTGAGGAGGCATTGGCGCAGCAACGAATCGCAAGCGCGAAGAAGATCATTGCGGGGATGTCGCTGGAGCAGAAATTGGGTCAGCTCATATTAGTGGAGTATCTTGGGCAGGATTATCAGGACAGCGGTTTGCAGGAGATGATCACGCAACAGTTTGTGGGTGGCTTTATGTATCAAGAAAGCAATCACAACTTTGAGGCACCCTATAATAAGGCTGACAAGGTGCGAGCATTTTCTCAACAAACGATGCGAGACGCGCGCACCCCATTGCTGATTGCGACCGATCAGGAAGGCGGGCTGGTCAATCGCTTACGGACGTTTCATGGTGATCTGCCTTCCGCCGAAGAGATGGCGGCCAGCGGCGATCCACAGGTTGCCTTGCAGCAGGGGGCGCAGGCGGCAGAATGGATGCAGGAATTGGGGATCAACGCAGATCTGGCTCCAGTTGTTGATGTTCATACCGTCAATCCACCAGTTCTGGAATCGCGTATGTTTGGCAGTGATCCGCAAACGGTGGCAACCTATGCCGGGGCGTATCTGGAAGGCTTGCAGAGCAATGGGGTTATTGCGTGTTTAAAGCATTTTCCGGGGCTGGGCGCGATTAGCTCTGACCCCCACGAAGGCTTGCCAACGGTCAAAAGAAGTATGGCTGATCTGGAGAAGATCGACCTTGCGCCTTATAAGATCATGATCCAACAGGATCATCCAGCTATGATTATGAGTACCGATGTGCTGATGCCAGCTATCGATCCTGATCTCCCTGCCGAACTGTCCGCTAAAGCAATCGATGGCCTTTTGCGCGGCGAGCTGGGCTACGATGGTGTGGTAATTACCGATGGGCTGTATATGCAGGGGATCAGTGATCGCTGGTCCTTGAGTGAGGCATCTGTGATGGCGATTGAGGCAGGCGGTGATATCATTGAGGGGCCATATACTCCCTCGCAGGTCGCAGAGGTTGTGGTTGCTCTCAAACAGGCGATCCAGCAAGGGCATATTACAATGCAGCGCATCGATCAATCAGTGCAGCGTATCTTATTGCTGAAGATGCAGTACAACATTCTTGGGCTTTGAAAAGAAGCACCCTTCTCCAATTCAAGAGGAAGGGGCCTCTTATATCTTTTGTGAGAAAAGGGGTTAATCTTCCAGGTGGGCGTTGACATGGATGGCGACGTTGTTGCGCAGGGCGTTGGAGACCGGGCAGCCCTGTTCGGCTGTTTGTGCGGCCTGTGCGAAACCAGCGGCATCCAGTCCTGGTACTTTCCCGCGTACGTCGAGCGTAATGGACCCGATCTTAAAGCCGCCTTCAATCTGCTCAAAAGTGCAAGTAGCATTGACTGTTAAGCGCTCTGCGGTATGCCCGGCACTTGCCAGCGTATTCGAGAAGGCCATCGCATAGCAGCCGGCATGGGCCGCAGCAATGAGTTCTTCGGGGCTGGTCTTGCCTTTGGAGCGCTCGGTTCGTGTGGCCCAGCTAATTGGTTGCGTGCCGATGACGCCGCTTCCTACCTGAACGCTACCATGTCCCTGGAACAAATTGCCTTCCCATGTTGCCTCAGCGCGAGATTCTGCTTTGATCATGTGCGAGTTCCTTTCTTTATCTAAGAGTGAATCTTTGTATTTTGGGAAATACACCATCTAATAAACAAAACGTCAGGCCAGCATCTTTCGTGACAATCCATTCTGTCGTGAATCTTGCGGAAACGGTTAGTAAATAGCGTGAATGTTGGTTCTTACACACTCTCGGTGAAGCCAGTTCGGTCAGAGAGCATGAAGAACTCTCTGGCGCAGCAACTTGAAACTGGCGCGGCCGTATCCCATCCTTTTGAGAAGCTTCAGCTTGTTCACATGACCCTCAACTAATCCATTGTTTTGGGGAAGGGTCAATCCTGCGAGTACGGCTGCTTTGTCCCGCTCAACACTCTTGACAAACCCTTGCAGTTCACGGACCTGGCTCCCTCTCGCGCTCTCAAGCCAAGCATCAAGCTGTTCTCCTCCAGTCCGCATGTGTAGCATCAGGGCAAACTGCCGAACAAAGTTGTAGGCCAGTTCGATCTCTAGATCAAGCTGTTTGAGGGTGATGAGTGTTTGTTGCTCATCGGTCGAAAGGGCTTCAGGCTGACGAAGGAAGAGGAAAGCTGCAGATCTGGAGGAGAGAGGAGCCGCAGAAAGGTTGCATGGTATTGTCGCGTTCTTCGTTCCTCCGGGAAGCAGGCGAAACACCTGATCATAGACTGACTGATATGACCCCTTGTAGCCACGCTCCAGCAATTCCCGATACACCTGCATGATGTTATGGCAACCCGCTTCCCAGCGTTCGCGTAGAAAGGAAAGGTAAGCATCAACACCAGTCTTGCGCAAAGGCGGTTGTCGTTCAGGAAACGTATCACACCTCAACCAGCGTGAGACGGTGGAGTGAGCGATCCCTATCCGATTGGCAATAGCCGTCTGCGAGAAGCCTTGTTTGCGTAAAGCCACGACTTGCTCGTATTGAGCCAAGCGCTCTTCTCGCTTTGCCTGGCTCAGCTCGGCTGCCTTTGGATGAGATCGATGATATCTCGGCGGCTGTTTCCCTTGCACATCAGAGAGAGGGGTAGCCGAGGATGTTTCTGCTTGGCCTCTGCGATGAGCAGCGAGGTGGCGGGCCAGAAGGCCCTCCAGAGCCTCGCCAAGGTTTTTGAGAACGTGAAACCTGTCTGCACACTGGATAGCTTGAGGAGCAGCAGTCTTGGCTGCTGATGCATAGTCCCCTCCTCGATCTCGACTTATCAGCTCAATTTCTGAGTGGGCTGCTATCCAGGCAGCAGCAGTTTCTGCTGACCGATCAGGCAAAATATCGATGACCTTGTGACTTTGCATATCGACAAGAATCGTACCCCATTTCCGTCCACGTTTCCAAGCGAAGTCGTCTATCCCAAGCTCTTGCACTGGCTCAACTGGCTCAAATGGCAATGCCATGATGCGGCGAAGAACCGTCATCCAGGAGGTCTTGATCCCTATCCGCTCAGCTAGACGCGCTCCAAGCATGCCACCAGTAGCAAGGCCGAGAGCTTGAACCACCTGAAACAGACGAGTCGTGACTCGTGCCAGCGGTTCCGCAAAAGGAGCCAAACGCTCGGCGAAGATTTTGCGCACACAGGTGTTGACATCACAAAAGCATTTGCGCACCAGAACCTGCAAACACACGCGCATTCCACCAGAGGGCAGATCCGTGATTCGGCGGAAGTAATGGCTATGGAACCGTTGTGCTGGTGTACCGCAGAGGGGACAGCAGGGGTATTTCCGCGTGCAATGAGCGGTAAGGGTGAAGATCTCATCATTCATCTCGATCTCTGTAATCTCCAGTTCCTCTGGCAAGGCAAGCGGTGTGAGCACTTCTCTCTTCTTCATACGATCCTTCTACAGTCTCTTTATTTATGTAGAACGATCTATTCGTGTGACAGGCGCAAATAAGCTTCACCGAGAGTGTGTAAGAACCGAATGTTCGACGATGTTTCGGGTGAAACATAGGAAATCTTCTCTACTGAGCCTGGAGAAATCGCATCCCATCTGGTACACTCTTCTTGAAGAGTGACCCAGTCCAGCGTCATTTGACGCTGGACAAAACACACGTTTACCCGCGTTTCCCCTCCTCCCACAACATATAAGGCGCTGAGGCGTCAGGAAAAGACATCCAGGTAGTTGTGCTTATGAGACAATGCTGTTCAGATTGGTCAGATCGTCCTCGGAAAGGGTCAGCGTAGCACCCGAGATGTTCTCGCGCAGATGCGCAACGGATGAGGTACCCGGGATAAGCAGAATGTTCGGTGAGCGCTGGAGCAGCCATGCCAGCGCAACAGCCATGGGTGTGGTGTTGAGACGGGTGGCGACAGATCTCAGTTTGTCGGACTGAAGAGGAGAGAAGCCGCCGAGCGGGAAGAAAGGCACGTAGGCGATACCTTGCGCGGCGAGGGAGTCGATCAGGTCGTCGTCGCCCCGGTGAGCGAGATTGTAGAAGTTCTGCACGCACACAATTGGCGCGATGGACTGTGCCTCAGCGATTTGCTCAGCGTTGACGTTGCTCAGACCGAGGTGCTTGATCAGTCCTTCTCGTTGTAGTTGTGCGAGCACTGTGAATGGTTCGGCGATTGAGCCAGGAGTGGGTCCTTGCAGGCCGCCGACCCGCAAATTCACGACGTCGAGGGTGTCCAACCCAAGATTTTTCAGGTTGTCATGGACGGCCTGGCGCAGTTGATGGGGAGCACGCGCAGGGGGCCAGCCGCCCTCGGCGTCTCGTACAGATCCGACCTTGGTTACAATATGCAACGAGTCGGGGTAGGGATGCAGGGCTTCTTTGATGATCTGGTTGGTGATGTGCGGGCCGTAGGCGTCGGCTGTGTCGATGTGTGTGATGCCTAGCGCCACGGCTTCGCGCAGTATGGACACGGCTGCGTTGCGGTCAGCAGGCGGGCCAAACACATACGGGCCAGCCAATTGCATTGCGCCGTACCCCATACGCGTGACCGTCAGATCCTCGGTCATGGTGAACGTTCCTGCGGTTGTGGCTGGCAGATTACTATATTCATGCGATGAATGCGATAGCATAGAAAATGTCCTTTTCCCTCATTGAAACGATGATAATCACGATGTGCGAGTAACACATCACTCCTACCACTCTATCTGAAAAGCGTGTATCATGTAAGATGTAACCAAAAAGTGATGGAGTTTCCATATGGTAACTAAGCAACAAAGTGTTCCTGATATTTTCCAGGAGAACTGCCTATCGCGGCAGGTGCTGCAATTGATTGCGGATCAGTGGACGCCGCTGGTGATCGCTGCATTGAACGATGGCACGATGCGGTTTGGGCAATTGCTCAAGCGGATCGGTGGCATATCGAGGAAAATGCTGACGCAGACATTGCGGGCGATGGAACGTAACGGCCTGGTGCGGCGCGTCGTCTATCCTGTCGTGCCTCCAGTCGTCGAGTATACTCTCACGCCATTGGGACAGACGCTGGTCGAACCAATGAAAGCGTTAAGAGACTGGGCATACGGACATTTACAGGAGGTCGCGCAGGCGCGAACGGCGTACGATCAACGTGATCATACGCCGCTTCAGGATGCAGTAGCTTCTCTTGTTCAACAGCGAGAAAAATCACTCTAACTCCCCTACAGCGCTACCCCATGGCCCCACTTTTGAGAAAGAGTCGGGGTCATTATTGCAAATTGCCCTATTTCCTAATGGTGTGGTGTGGTAGGATGGAATAATAAACAGGGGCCAGAGGAGGCATCCCTGCCATATGAAAACGTATCCTACGCCGATAAGTATACTCGCTTGATGCTTCTATGACAAGCTGCTTTTAGTACTACCATATGTTGCCAGGGCTGAACGCAATGATGTTACTCCCTGGATCACTATTTGGAGGAATTATGCCACGTGCTATCGATTTTCACGTTCACTTGCCAACAACAGAGTTTATGCAGGTGACGCTTGGTCCATATGCAAAGGCAGCCGAGCGCTATTTTCGCACCGAGGTCAAGCTCAAGGATATCGAGCAGATCGCCGCTGATTATGCTGAACTGGATATGATCGGCGTGCTGCTTGCCTGGGATGCAGAGACAGCCACCGGCTTACCACCGTTGGGCAACGATTATGTTGCTGCTATCGTTGAGCGCTACCCACACCAATTCGTCGGGTTTGCCAGCGTTGACCCGCATAAAGGCAAGGCGGCGGTGAAAGAGATGGAGCGAGCGGTGAAAGAGCTGGGATTGGCTGGTGCGAAGTTTCATCCGGGCGTGCAGGCGTTTTATCCCAACGATCCGCAGTTCTATCCATTGATGGAGAAAATACAGGAGTTGGGGATACCGGCGCTCTTTCACACTGGTACAAACGGCTTGGGAGCTGGTACTCCCGGCGGTATGGGCATCAAGCTTGACTACACGCGCCCGATCTATCTGGATGCTCTGGCTGCTGATTTTCCGGACTTGACGATTATTGGCGCGCATCCGTCCTGGCCCTGGCACGAGGAGATGATCGCCGCCATGCTTCACAAAACCAATCTGTACAACGATTTATCTGGGTGGTCGCCGAAGCGCATTCCCGAAGTACTACTGCGTGAGGCGGCAACGCGTTTGCAGGATCGCTTCTTGTTCGGCTCCGATTATCCATTTATTACCCCTCAGCGCTGGCTCAAGGACTTTGAACCGCTCACATACTTCCAGCCAGAGGCGCGAGAGAAACTGATGTGGCGTAATGCCCAGAAGTTGCTGGCTCATACGCAGGTTGGACAGATGACGTTTTCATCATAAGCTCAGTCTGAAGCGCCGCTCTACTAGCCCACTTTGGCAGGATTGGCGGCGCTCATTGACAGAAAGAAGTGCAATTTCTATACTAGGGCAGGTCAAGCGTGAGCTATGATCATCAAGTGGGAGGAAGGATAGAGCCTCATGTCTTTTACTCAGGATGAGCTTCAGGCATTTAATACGATACTCAACCAGCGATTGACTGCCCAACGTCGTGAAATGGAACGTGCTCTGGATCAGCGTATGGGCATACTTCGACATGAGTTTGAGCAGCGCCTTGTCACGCTTCAGCAAAATCTGCTGCGTCACCTTCCTCAACGCCTGTCGGAATCGCAAAGCAGGCTGCGCGATGACCTTTCTCAGCAACTTGCCAGACAGCATGAGCATATGATGGAAACGCTCCGGGGCGATGCTGCGGTTGAGCAGCAGGACCAATCACAGCAATTTGAGGATCAGATTGAGCGCGCGCTGGCTGCTCAATTACTGGCGATTGAACAATTGATCAGTCAGCGTACAACAGTGGCCGAGTTTACTACTGTTCATAGCTCTGAGGCCCAGCCAGATTTTGAGTCCATCGAGGTGCAAACGGAGATTCCCTGGGAAGATCTGGTTGAGGTGGTCGAGAAGGCGATGGAGCAGCGTCTCGCGGCCCTGGATGAGTCGATGCAAGCCATGATGAAAGCGTTAGAGCGATCCCTGGCCGAGCAATTGAGCGCGTTACGCGAAGAGCTGGTGCATGCTCAAGAGCAGACATTTAGCAGCAATATTGCCTATATTCAGGAGATTTTTGCCAGCATCGAACAGCTAGAGCATATCGTTGAATCAATGCAGGTAGCGATGAACGCCAATCATACCCTCCTCTCCAATCGCCTCTATCACCATCAGCGGCTCCCGTTTGAGCGTGCGCATCCAGGCGGGCGTTCAACGACCTTTCCAGGTTCGGGGAAGCGTACTGGCATCACGGCTCCACTTCCCCTGTTGGAAGAACAGGAAAACGAGCACCAGCAGGAATAGCCCTGCTGGTGGGCACCTCGCCATATGATGTGCGCACGCGAATTGAGCAAAAACACCCAAAGTGAGAGCGGGAATGCACGTGCCTCAGAGGCCCACTTCATCCTTCGCTCGCTCGACCCAATCGAGCGCCTCATCCGGGATGGCGTGTTGTCCGAGAAAGAGGCTCAGTTGGGCCGCATGCTCCTGCACGTGGCGCATGGTGTACAACTGGAGCTCGAAATAGCCGATCGGATTTTTACTGTCCCAGGGGAAATAGAACGGTTGATGTACTTTCTCGTCTGACAAAGAGGTGATCGTTGACTGGCACTTCTTACGCAGATACTTCAGATAGGTGTGAAGCTCGTCCCTGGTATAGGGTTGTTTAGGAATGACATCATCGGACTTCCTATTGAAAGGTGCAGGGGGCGTGAATTCTTCTTCTGGGCGGCCCGTTAGATACAGATCGAGCCAGTAGAGGGTGTGGTAGATGATATCCCCGAATGTTCCGTAGTCCGATCCCTCCGAGTCGATCCAGAGATGCTCCTGCCAGAGCGTATCGGGGCAGGCCACCAGGGCATTCTCCAGCATATCGATGGCCGCGCCGAACTGCTGCCACAGAGCCGTGCGCACTGTCGTCTCCATCGGTCGTTCAGCCATAATGTGTACTCCTTTCTGTTTCTTTGCTCGACATGCTACCACCAAAAGCGGTTAGAATCTACCCTGATATCGACCGTTTCATTTCTGAGTGACGTTTTTGTCCAATTTGCGTGTGCCCCCCTTTCCAGCATCATATGGCGAGGTGTCTGCTGGCGCATCCGATAAATCCGCCAGGGAGAGAGAAGATTTCCTCACCTTTCCCTTTCAATTGCCAGTTGATTGTGGGCGCACGGGTCGGCGCACGAAGTAGTACACGAGTGCTCCAATGAGCGGGACCAGCAGGATAAAGAGCGCCCAGGCGACCTTATCATTGCCTTCTGAGGGTTCTTTGGTCAGGCAATCGACCAGCACCCAGAGCCAGAAAATGGTTGCCAGAACTGCAAGACCGCGTCCGCCGAGAAGAAAAACGTGGATCAGTTTCCACCAGGGAATCAACATCATAGCAAGCCTCCTCTAAGAGATAATTCTCATGCTCATTAATTGAAAGACAAAAAAAGCGCTTCTGGTTGCAAGAATGGGCATCAATCTTGAGAAAGATGCAAAATGAGCAACCTGCGTGTGGGCTGAATTAGGAAAAAGAGGGGATTGACCGCAGTGAAGTAGTCATGGTAAAATCTCCCTCCTGCAACAACAATCCTGGACATGTAGAAGTTGTTGCATTGATACGGGGTAGTTTCTGGCTATCCCGCGTAATCGTATGTGCAAATGAACCGGTAGCCCCCTCTCTGGTGGGATACCGGGTTCTTGTGCTGGAAAACGGCGTAGCTGGCTCGAAACAATGGAGAGATAAGATGCTACGGTTTTATTTCGCAGTGGGATGGACCGCATTTCAGCGGCAACTCGTCTATCGCTGGGCAAACTTTGCCGGTTTGATCACCAACATCTTTTTTGGCTCAATTTTTAGCTATGTCATCATCGCCCTCTATCATGCGCGTCCGGTAGTGAATGGGTATGATGTCCTCGATTCGTTACGCTATACCTGGCTCGTGCAAGCATTGATTATGGTCGTGCTGCCGTTCGGTTGGTATGACCTCATGCAGACTATTCGCTCTGGTGAAGTGGTTTCTGATCTGAGCAAGCCCTGTGATTTTTACTGGTACTGGTTTAGCCGGGAAGTGGGACGTAATCTCTACTACCTGCTCTTTCGGGCGATCCCGATCTACATTGCTGGCATGCTGCTCTTTGGCATTGGCCTGCCCAATCAGTGGCACTACTGGCTGGCGTTTGTGCTCTCGTTGCCGCTGGGATCGATGCTGGGGATAGCCTATCGTTTTCTGTACAATATGGTCGCCTTCTGGATTCTGGAAGCACGGGCGATTGCGCTACTGGCTGGCGTCGTTGCCTTGTTTTTTACCGGCTCGTATGTACCGTTACCGCTCTTTCCCGACTGGCTGCGTTTGATTGCGAACTGGCTCCCCTTCAATGGTTTGTTGAGCCTGCCTGCCGAGGTTTTTATGGGAAAAGTTGCGGGCAATGCGCTCTGGTTTGAGTTGGCGCGACAGGGATGCTGGCTTGTGCTTCTGACACTGGGAGTGCGTACATTGAGCAGCATCGCAACCCGGCGAGTGATCGCGCAGGGCGGTTAGAAAGCGAAGGGTGTTTTGATGTTTCATGCCTGGTTAAGCGATGTGCGGCTGTACCGTCTGCTCATCGCCATGCAGATCAAAGCGCAGCTGCAATATAAGGTCAATCTCGCGGTTGATATTCTGACATCATTTGCTGTGACCTGCCTGGAATTTGGCGCGCTGCTGCTATTCTTTATCCCGTTCCCTACCTTGTTGGGCTGGCGCATGGGAGAGGTTGCGCTGCTGGCTTCAATTATTTCGATTGGTTTCGGGCTGGCTGAACTGGTCGGTGCTGGCGTCGATAACTTCCCCTTTACGATTCGCAAGGGCGAGTTTGATCGCGTGTTGTTGAGGCCGGTAGGAGCGTTTATGCAGGTGGTTGGCAGCGATTTTCTCTTACGCCGCTTTGGTCGCATTACGCAAGGGCTGCTCGGTTTTGTGGTCGCGCTGCATTTCTTGCCGAATCTGCACTGGACGCTGGCGAAGGTTGTTGTTCTGCTGCTTGGCATTGCGAGCGGTGCAGTGATCTTCGTGGCGATCCTGCTTCTGGGGGCGACGCTCTGCTTCTGGACGATTGAAACGACGGAACTAACGAGCCTGCTCTACTATGGTGGGCGCGAGATGCTGAGCTATCCTATGAGCATCTACCATTCCCTGCTCCAACGCGCCTTTTTGTTTGTCGTGCCAATTGCGTTCGGCTCTTACGTTCCCACTTGCTATATCCTGGAGCGGTCGCTTCCATTCGGTTTGCCGCTGGAACTGGCGTTTGCGGCCCCGCTGGTCGCGCTGGCATTTGCGCTCGTGGCGGGTGCGGTCTGGACTTTTGGCGTGCATCACTATCAAAGTACTGGCAGTTAAAGTATTTTGGAAAGGAAATCGAGTATGTCGCTTATAATTGAGGTCGAGGGGCTGAACAAGGTATTTCGTGTGACGCGTCGGCGTCCCGGCATAGTGGGCGGATTGCGGAGCCTGGTTAACCCGGAAGTACGTGAGGTCTCTGCTGTGCGGGATCTCTCTTTAGCTGTCGAGCGGGGAGAGATGATCGGACTGGTTGGGCCGAACGGAGCTGGTAAAAGCACGTCGATAAAAATGATGACCGGCATTCTGATGCCGACGAGCGGGACGTTGCGCGTGGCGGGGTTTGTTCCTCTGCATCAGCGGCGAGATCTGGCGGCGCGGATCGGCGTCGTCTTTGGACAACGTACGCAACTCTGGTGGGATCTGCCGCTGATCGATTCTCTACGACTGTTGCAACATCTTTATCGCGTTCCAACCGACCGCTATCAGGATAATTTGCAGCGCCTACGAACGATGCTGGAACTGGACGAATTTCTTGATACGCCAGTGCGTCAACTCTCGTTGGGCCAGCGCATGCGCGGCGATCTGGCAGCGGCTCTGTTGCATGATCCCGAACTGCTCTATCTGGATGAACCAACGATTGGTCTGGATGTGGTGGCGAAGGCGCGTATTCGTGAGTTTTTGCTGACCCTCAATGCTGAGCGCGGAACAACTATCTTGCTGACGACGCATGATATGGACGATGTGGAGATGCTCTGCCCCCGTATCGTTATCATCGATCATGGGCGCAAGCTCTATGATGGTACCGTGACCGATATTCGCGAACGCTTTGGTGGCGATCGTCAGCTTGTCGCGGTGCTGGACCCGGCTGAGATGGCGGCGCTCAATCTGGACGAGGCGGGGCTGCCCACCGTTGAAAACCTGCCAGCCGGCGTGCGTGTGATGCAGGCCGAGGGACCGCGCATCTGGTTGAGCTTCACGAGCGAGGCCATGCCTGCTCATGAACTGGTCGCGTGGTTGGGAACGCGTTACCGTTTGCGCGACGTAACGTTTCAGGAGCCAGAAATTGAAGATGTTATTCGGCGTATTTATGAGGAGGGGTTGTTGTTGCAAGAAGAAGAGGCCACATTGTCTGTATAATAGCGTGTAAAGTGGCCTCTGATGAGAAGGATGATGGGTGTGTGCAAGTATGCCGATTGCTATTTGCTTGCACACGCCTCACTTATTTGGTATGCTTAGTAGCAGGACAATTATTCGCAAATAACTGGTCCTCGTGGATTGCAGATCATGGTTTGCAAAATATTCTCAGAGGAAAGCAGAGCTTATGGACAGTTCTCTTCACAGTGCTAATCTCACAACGGACGAATTAAATAAGTTAACTGCAACGGATCATGTGGAAACTGAGGGTGCAGAGGAAGAGCATCATATTCATTTGCCTAATCCCAGCTTATGGCCGTTTATTTTAAGTGCAGCCGTTTTGCTGACATTGGCAGGATTGCTGGCCCTTCCTGATCTTCCCGTGCTTTCTATTATCGGCGCTCCTTTTGTCATCGTTGGCATTCTGGGGTGGGCGCTGGAAGATCCGATGGCACCACAGGAAGTGGAGTTTATTACCATACCAGTTCATAGCCAGTCGAAATTTTTGCCTGGCCAGGAAGTGGTCGATCAGAATGGGGCGTGGGTTGGCGAGGTGCGAGCACGCTTTGGCAACTATATGCTGGTTGATCGCGGTGGTCTTATCGTCAAGCCGTACTATGTTCCCTATAGCGCGGCAAATGAACCAAATGAAAGTGGCGTTATTCAGCTCACTGCCAGCATTGACGAGTTAGTCGCGCGAGGGTTGGATCAGGTGCCTGATGATCTCTATGGCGTGACTCCGGAGCCGGGCCTTGTCCGGGTCAGCGGCGTGCCACAGTTCGCAAAAGGTCCATTGTCTCCTGCTGAGACGGGGCATTATAATTATGGTCCGAATTATCCAGGTATCAACACAGACGCCAGCGGCTCCTATGATCGTCAGTACGTTGTTCCCTCCCCTTCCAAATATGTTGGCGAGCGTCGCAAGATGTTTACCACCAATCGTCCGATCCCCGCACGTGCTATCAGCCCAGATTAAGCTGATGTGTGATTAGCACAAGAACAGGGAGGCGAGATCGATCTCGCCTCCCTGTTCTTTTACTTCTGGTGATCGTAGAAGCCCTTGCCGCTTTTCCTGCCCAACTGCCCGGAGACCACCATGCGGCGCAGGAGCGGTGGTGGTGCGTAGAGCGGATCTTTAAATTCTTCATAAATTGCCTCGGCTGCCCAGAGCGTGGTATCGAGACCAACGTAGTCGAGCAGCGTAAACGGCCCCATCGGATAACCACAACCCAGTTTCATTGCAGTGTCGATATCGTCGCGACTTGCCATGCCGTTTTCCAGCATCCGAATAGCTGCCAGCAAATAGGGGATGAGCAAGAAATTGACGATAAAGCCTGCCCGATCTTTCGAGAGCACGGGTGTTTTCCCCAACGAGAGAGCGAATTGCCTGACCGTCTCTATCGTCTCGTCCGTCGTGGAGATAGTTCGCACGATCTCGACCAGCTTCATAACCGGCGCGGGATTGAAGAAATGCAGCCCGCAGACCTGGCTCGGTCGTTTGGTGACGGCTCCCATCTGGGTAACGTTGAGCGATGAAGTATTGCTGAGAATAAGCGCGTCAGTTTTGAGTGTGGCATCGAGCGCGGGAAAGAGGCGTATTTTCTCTTCCATATTCTCGATGACGGCCTCGATCACCAGATCGCAATCGGCAAAATCGACCAGCTCAAGGGTGCCATGCAGACGCGCCCGATTCTCCTCGACCTGTTCAGATGTTAATTTGCCCTTTCTGATCATGGTGTTCCAGGCATCATAGATGCGCGAGAGACCTTTATCGAGCAGTTGTCGATTGACCTCGCGAACGACGGTTTCGTAGCCAGCCTGGACGCAGGTCTGAGCAATGCCCGCGCCCATTAAGCCACAGCCGACAACGCCAACTTTATTGATCTTTTGAATCGTCATTGATCCCTTACCTTTTCATAATAAACTGACAATCAGGATTTATTGAGAAATGCGCGTATCTCCTCTATCGGCCCCTGTTCGACACCGAAGAGGATGGTGTAGTGATTCAATGTTGGAAATTCGGCAAAACGACAATCTGGAATAGCCTGTTGCATCTGAGCGGCTGCCTGTTCTGGAAGCAGCTGATCGTCGCCTGAGAGCAGTCCTTGCCCTGCACGTAGCAGCAATGTTGGCACCTGGACGCGGCTCCATAGTTCTGCGGGGTTGATATCGTTGAAATGCTCTCCTTCTTCTAGGATCGCCTCACGATACGCTTTTGAGGCCACCGTTCCGTCACTGTTGGGGTAGACATCGTGTTTGAAATAGAGATCGACGTATGCGTTCCAGTATGGCCCTAAAAAGGGGGCGGCCTTCAAACGAGTAATATACTCGTCGTATGAGGCGACGGGAACCCCTAAGCGGCTGATGGCGGCGGTGAGCCACAGCGGCTGTTCGGCGGGTGTCTGCCAGGGCAGGGGAGCACCGGCATCGATCAGCACGAGCTTGCTCAACTTGTCGGGATACTGCGCGGCAAAGTTCAGGGCGATCAGTGCTCCAAGAGAGTGGCCGATAATGATCGGGCGTTCGAGGCCAAGCTCGTCGATTAGTTCGTTCAGATCGTCGGTATGAATGGGAATGCTGTAGCCATCTTCGAGCTTGTCGCTGTCGCCGCGCCCGCGCAGATCGTAGGCGATGACGCGATGATTCGAGGCCAGATCGTCGGCGAAGGACTGGAAGCAGAAGGCGTTGGCGGTGAGTCCGTGAACGCAGATGACAGGTGGCCCTTGCTCCCCCCATTGCACGTAATGAAGCGTGATATCGCCAGCGATAATAAATTCGTCGCTTACGGGTTTACTGAGCATGAGCTTCCCCTTGTTGTTGAAATTGCTTCCATCTGGCGGCAGTCAACGGGATCATCGCTTTGCCAGCTTCCTGCCGCTGCTGGGGAGAGCGCCATTCGGTCTTGCCGTTATGGGCTGTTGCACCCGTCCAGAGGATTGTGCGGATCACATGAAAGTAGCGATCCATATCGGGCGAGAAGAGCAGGGCGTGATGCGGGTCTTCCAGGTAGAAGTAGTGGCCCTGACTGGCGTACCAGGTACGCAGATCGTCTTGCGAAGAGACGACGAGATCATGCAACCCATCAGTAAGATTATATGTAATCCCTTTGAATGGAAAACAGTGCAGATGGGCGTGAAAAACGGTTTGCCTGAAGACGCCATGTTCCCAGAAAACAACCGGTGAAGCGTAGAAACGGTCGAAGAAGGTTCGTACTTCGCGCTTTAACTCGTGCAATTCGGCATCGAAAGAGGCCGGGACCGTGCCATAGCAGGCGTAATGTTCCTGGGGCATGATCAGCAGATGTCCTTCAACCAGAGGGGCATAGTCTGTAATGATGCGAAAATGTGGCGTTTCTTTCAGGATATAGGTATCTATCTTACTGCGCTGGCAGAATACGCAGTTCGTTTGAGTGGTATCGTCGTTCAAAAAATGCTGCTCCTATTATCTTTTGCTTGTAATCTCTGAGCAAACAGGACGCTATGCTATTGCCTTGAGTATAGCGCACAGAGAGATACGGGTGCAAGTGAGGCAACGGGAAAGGCTACAGACGATGGAGCGAGATGTCTGTAGCCTTATCTGGTCTAGCCCGCGTGCCGGAAGCCTGCCTCTGACATCGTGAGGGGTGCTCCCTCGGCGATCACGCCTGCGTCTACGATTTCCGCAAGCACGAGGGTTGAATCGCCTGCCGGGACGCTCTGGCGAACTTCACAGGCCACCCATGCCTGTGCATCGCGCAACACGAGGCTCCCTTCATGGATATCGTAGGGAATATTTGCCAGCTTATCGGGATACTTGAGGGCCGATTTCCCCAGCGCGCCAGCCAGCGCTTTCTGTCCCGAACGCAGTACGTTGACGGCAAATTTGCCGCTATGCAGGATCATAGGGAGAGATTTCGAGTCGTTTTCGACCGAGACGGCCAGTAGTGGTGGCTCGAATGAGACTTGAGAGAGCCAGTTTGCTGTAAAGGCGTTGACCTCATCGCCATCGATGCAGGTGACGGCATAGAGGCCATAAGTGAACATGCGCAATGCCTGTTTTTTAATAGCCGGGTCCATGCAATATTTTCCTCTCTGTCCATTATTGGTGCATCCAGCAATTGGAGCGGAGAGCGCTCCCCGAATATGGCAGGGGCGATGGCTTGTCCTCGCCCTGGATTACAATACCTATATTTGGGGCAACACAGGCGAGGACAAGCCATCGCCCCTGCCATATTCGGTCATCCTCGGAGGATTTCATGGATGCACCAATCATTATATCCCTGACGGGAAAGGATTGCATAGAATGCTATCATCACATCTGAAAATCGCAAGATATCACCATTCCAGCAAGAGACGCTCATAGTCTTCCAACTGATAGCTAAACAGCTTTTCGGCGGGCGTATCGGAGCGGATTGTTGAGGCATCCTGGAAAAGAAAGACACCATCTAGCAATTGCTCAACCCATCCTGTTCTGTCCGCTTGTTTGGCAATCTGCATCAGTTCGTAATCTTTGATGCCGCGTTCGAGCCACTTGTAGCGCAGAGAGAGCAGTGGTTTGCCACGAGCACCGGGATAGACAAAGCACATGTCGCCAGCTGGCCAGATAGTTGGTCGATAGCTGATTTTTGTGAGGGGCTGATCGGGCCAGGCGGTATAGGCCCAGCGCAAGAAGCCATCGAGTTGCAGCCTTTCAACCAGCCAGGGCAGCAGGCGGCATTCGAGCGAGGGCGATGCGATAAGGGTGTTGGGATAACGTGGAGAGCAACAGACGTAATAGAACAGCTTGCCTGGCAACTGCGAACGTGATGCCATCAACTTTTGATGTTGTTGCGTTGCGCAGGCAAAGTTGGGAACAGCATCATATATGCCCGTAACGCCGCGCTCGATAAATTCCGCATGATTGATGGCAACTTTGAGCTTCAATGAGGGCGCGACCTGCTGTATATGCTCCCACTGCTGTTGAAAGAGCGCGAAATTTTCCGGCTCATCAGCCGTTATACGGATGTGCTCGATCCAACCTTTTTCAATGAAGTGTGCTTCCAGGGCGTGAATATAGGCGTCCAGTTCCGCACCCTCGCGTATGAACTTATAGGCGCGAGTCGTCGCGTCATAGTAGCGAAGACGAATTGCATCCGGGTCTCCTGCGACAATGGAGCCATAGCCGGCTTCAGGAGCTTGCCAGATGTTGATCAGGCCCAGCACTTCGATTTCTTGTGTCATGCCGTATGTCTCGGCCAGCGCGACGTAGCGATCAATGGTCGCGAAATCGTACACAAAGTGCCCGTCCGGTGCTTTTGTGATCCCGACCATATTGTATTCAAACAGGTCTGAGGGTTCGCGATCATAGAAACTGCGCTGGCCAGACCAGGGAATCTCCGAGACGATGAGCGTGGCAGCTTTCTGTCCCAACGCAGCCAGGCTACTCATATACTGTTCAAGGATGCTGAAATGTTCATCAGACCAGAGAGCAACCTGGTACTTCCTGGCAATGTTGGAGTGATGCTGCCAGATATTGAGAAAGAAGCGGTACTCGGCAGGGCGAGGCATGACAGGCTCTTTCACTGTGATCGTGAAGCGGCATTCCTCTTGAAGTTGCTCATCCTCAAACAGACTATGAGTATAGAGTCGAACGCTGCCATGATAGATTCCAGGCGGCACATCTTCGGTTGTGGTGCATTCAATCCAGACTTGTTGAAGCTTCTTGCCTTCTACATAGATATGAGTCTGGTCAAGCAGAATATCTGACGTAGGGTCGTCATGATCGTCAGGGATCAGGCCAACCAGTTGAACCTGAACGGGAATAGCTTCGTCAAGGGCGACCTCTATGCGACCGATGGGGACTGAGCCAGCTTTCCAGAAAAAGGGATCGTTGTTGACGGTTAAGACGAAGGGGTCGTCTGAGCAGACGACTGCTTGTAAAGCGGTCGTGTCGCGGCGACAACAGGTCAGATCAAACTGTTTGGTGGAGGTCGCCTGTGCATGCTGTTGCCAGGATGGATAGCTCCACACATATTTGAAAAACATTGATTGCAGTCCTAAATGCATCATTTCCCCCTATCAGTGAGCGTTTATAGTTATCTTGTTCGCTAAGCCAGGATCACATCGATGTTCATATCGCGCAATTGTTGGACGATATGTGCTGGAGTTTGATCGTCGGTCACGATCTTGTGAACCGCCGTAATGGAAGCTACGAAGCCGGTCGCGGCCTTATCAAACTTGGTATGGTCCGCAACCAGGATGACCTCGCGCGCGAACTGGATAATGACGCGATCCGTCATAGTCTCTAGCGGATCTGCGTTGGTCAGTCCCTCTTTGATGCTGATGGCGCGCATCGAGACGATAACTTTATCTGCCCGCAACTCTTTTAGCGTTTGTTCCACAATATGGCCGATCATAGAGAACTCGGAATGGCGTACGATGCCGCCAGTAATGATAAGATTGATATCGGGGTTGCTGACCAGTTGATTGGCAATATTGAGGGCATTGGTGACGACGGTCAGGTTCTTCTTATGATCTAGGAAGCGAGCAACTTCCTGCGTGGTAGTGCCTGATCCGAGGAAAATTGTCTCCCCATCATTGATCAGATGAGCCGTTGCCTCGCCGATTCTGCCCTTTTCCTCTTTGCTTTCCGTTATCCGGTGGATGATCGGTGGCTCTGGTGTGGCTTGAGTGAGCGCGATGGCTCCGCCATGTTCGCGCTGTATCCTCCCCATCGCCTCCAATTTCTGGAGATCGCGTCGGATTGTTGGCTCGCTCACGCCAAAATGTTCGCTAAGTTCGGTAACTCGCGCATGCTGATGCTCTTTGATAAAGAGTTCGATTTGTTGTAGCCGCTCAACTGTCAATTGCATAAGCCCTCATTTGATCGATTGTGATTGTTTGCTTTTATTATTTTCGATAATAGCCTTTGCAACAGGCGTTGTCAAGGTTATATTGCACAGTATTTTTGCTGCAGTCGTGCATATACCTTGACAGGTAAGCTGAAAAATGTTATATCTTCCGCAAGGTAATAATCATAAACGATCAAAAATAATCACGCCGTTGATCGTTTGTAGTTATCTTTACATCCCTCTGTTGTCGTTGATGCCATTTATGTTGATGGAATACGTGCTTTTCGGGTATATTGGGAATCCAGTATATATTGGTGATTCTGCACGTATTATATTCTTTATTTTTTAATCGTTACCTATTTGAGTCAAGGAGAGGGAAGATGAAAAAGCTCTGGACCCTGGGCTGTCTCTGCATGTTATTTGCGGTCCTGTTGACCGCGTGTGGAGGAGGAGAAGCTGCTTCGTCAGGAAACGCGAACCAGCCCGTCACGCTCAGATATATGATCTGGGATCAGAATCAGGCACCGGCCATGCAGCAGATTGTCACTGAGTTTAGAAAGACTCATCCCAATATTAATGTGAAAGTGGAAGTGACCCCATCGGATCAATATTGGACAAAGCTGGAGACCGCTGTAACAGGTGGCAGCGCTGGTGATGTTTTCTGGATGAACGGGCCGCACATCGTTCGCTACGCCTCTAACGACGTAATTTTGCCAATCGACGATCAAATCAACGCGGACAAAATTGACCTCAAAAACTATCCCGATGCGTTGGTTTCGCTCTACACTGTCAATGGCAAACACTACGCGTTGCCAAAAGACTTTGATACGATTGGGCTGTGGTATAATAAGCAGCTCTTTGATGCAGCAGGTGTCAAATATCCCGATGAGAGTTGGAACTGGCAGACATTGCGCGATGCAGCCAAGAAGCTGACCAATCCAGCGAAGGGTGTCTGGGGTATTGCCGCGCCTCTCAGCGATCAGGAGGGGTTCTACAACACCATTCCACAAAATGGTGGCTATGTTATTTCGGATGATAAGAAATCGTCGGGCTTTGACAAACCTGAAACCATTGGCGGCATCAAATTTTGGACGGATCTCATTCAGGATAAGTCCTCTCCTTCGCTGGCCCAACTGACGGATACGGCCACGGCGAGCATGTTTGAGTCTGGCAAGGTCGCGATGATGTATGCTGGCTCCTGGCGTGCTATTGAGTTTGCTCAGAATGAATATACCAAAGATAAGGTTGATGTGGCCGTGCTACCCCAGGGGAAAGAGCGTGCAACCGTCATTCATGGGCTTGGCAACGTGATCTATGCCAATACCAAATATCCGAAAGAATCATGGGAATTTGTCAAGTTTCTGGGATCAAAGGAAGCTGCTGATATTCAGGCCAAAACTGGCACTGTCATTCCTGCTTACAACGGTACGCAGGAGAGCTGGGTGAAATCTACTCCCAATTTTCACCTTCAGGCTTACATCGATGAGCTTGCATATGCGAAGCCGTATCCGGTTTCCAAGAACACTGCCGCCTGGAATGATGCTGAACTAAAAATGCTCATCCCGGTCTGGTCAGGGCAGCAGAGCGCGGATGCAGGATGTAAGGCGTTTGCCCAAAAGATGAATCAGCTTCTTGCTGACGAGCAGAAGTAGATGAAGTAAGGATCACTCAGGTAACATTGGCTGAGTGATCCTGATTAGCCCGTGGAGGTGCCTTGTGAAAACGGCAGGAGTCGAGCTTGCTGAAGAGCGGCGGAAGGGAGTAAAAGAGGTCAGAGCAAGGCGTGGCCGAAAGATAGCCTGGAAGGATATGCTGAGCGCTTATATCATGATCGCGCCCTTGATGATCGGCCTGTTCATTTTCTATATCTGGCCCGTCTTCCAGACATTCTACTTTAGCTTTACCAAATGGGGCGCTTTTGGCAAATATAAGTGGACCGGCCTGACCAACTATGAACAGTTGTTGCATGATCCTGATCTTGGGCGTGCTCTCTTAAATACCGTTATCTATATTCTGCTTTCGGTCCCTGGCAGCCTGATCCTGGCGATTGTGGTAGCTGTCTTACTCAATCAGAAAATTCGTGGGGTTGGCATCTATCGCACGCTCTATTATTTGCCAGCTGTCACGATGCCGGCGGCGATTGCGATGGTGTGGCGCTGGCTGTACAATGGGGATTATGGCCTGATAAACTATATATTAAGCCTGTTTGCTATTCATGGTCCACGCTGGATCTCCGATTCGTCTATCGCACTCTATTCGATCATTCTTGTTGCGATCTGGGCAGCGATTGGCAACAATATGATTTTGTTTCTGGCCGGTTTGCAGGGTATTCCGAGCGTCTACTATGAGGCAGCTGCTATCGATGGGGCCGGGACGCTCCCGCGCTTCTTTCGCATTACTCTCCCACTACTCAGCCCGACCATTTTCTTTGCGCTGGTGACATCCCTGATTGGAGCCTTTCAAGTCTTCGACCTGATTTTCCTGATGTCTGGGCCAAACAGTCCGACTATTGATGCCACTAAAACCGTTGTCTATCTGTTTTATCAATATGCCTTTATTAGTAACGACAAAGGATATGCGGCGACGATTGCAGTATTGCTTTTCGTGATTATTCTACTCATCACCATTGTTCAATTCAGGTTACAAAGGCGCTGGGTGCATTATTCATAGGAGGAGTTTGATGAGAGTTGCTACTAAACGCTCCATTGCAATTGTTCCGCTGGTGAGCCATATTGTGCTCATTCTGGGATCGTTGGCCTTTGTGGTGCCGTTTCTCTGGATGTTGCTCACCTCTCTCAAGACGCTGGGCGAATCTACTCACGTGCCACCAGTCATTATTCCCGCCAACCTTCAGTGGAGCAACTTTTCGGAAGTGCTTGCTACCTTACCATTTTTTCAGTTCTACATCAATACTCTGCTTATGGCGGCGGGGCGCACGCTTGGGCAGTTGTTTTTCTGCTCCCTGGCAGCCTACGCGTTTGCTCGTATTGAGTTTCCGGGGAGAGATGCGCTGTTTGTGATTGCTCTCTCTGCCCTCATGATTCCAACCTACTTGTTGCTGCTACCTCAATATTTAATCATGAAAGATCTGGGATGGCTCAATTCGTTGCAGGCGCTTATCGTTCCTGGCCTGTTCAGCGCATTTGGCACCTTCCTGCTGCGTCAGTTCTTTCTGACCATCCCAAAAGAACTGGATGAGGCGGCTCGGATCGATGGCGCGAACCATTTCCAGATTTACTGGCAGCTCATTTTACCGCTTGCTCGCCCAGCTCTGATCGCGCTCTCCATTTTCGTTGTGCTATGGTCCTGGAATGATCTGATGTGGCCGCTGGTCGTTAACGACTCGGTGGATAAGATGACGCTATCGGTGGGGCTGGCATCGTTGCAGGGTGAACATACAACAAATTTCCCTGTCTTGATGGCGGGCGCTGTGCTGGCTATCTGGCCTATGCTCGTCATCTTTATCACGTTGCAACGCTACTTTGTTGAAGGTATCGCTATCACCGGCTTGAAAGGATAACGTGAGCCGGGAATCTCTCACAAGCCGATCCGTGCGCGATAATGAAATTTCACAACCAAATCGGGAATCTCCCCCTTTCGTAGTCGCGCGATTTATCGCGCTCGTCCCGCATCCCGCCTATGTTGATGGGCCACAGCGCGATAAATCGCGCGACTACGAAAGGGGGGATCGCCTTCGTAAATTGTTATCATGGATAGTCTTTTAGAAAGAAAGAGTCTATGCAGCCTGTAAAATTGCTGATCGTTGGTGCTGGAAGTCGGGGATCGAGATATGGCGAGTATGCCCTTGAGCATCCCGAGCTGGCGCAGGTGGTGGGAGTTGCGGAGCCGCGCGAGTACTTCCGCAATCGTCTGCTGGAACGGCATGGAATCGCTGCCGAAAATGCCGTGGAGGATTGGCACGAACTGCTGGCCCGTCCACGCCTGGCCGATGCGGTGATTATTGCGGTGCAAGATGCATTGCACCTGGAACCGGCTGTGGCCTTTGCCGAAAAGGGCTATGATATCTTGCTGGAAAAGCCGATGGCACCCGACCCGGAGAGTTGTAGGCGCATCGTGGAAGCGGCCCAGGCGCAGAACAATATTTTCGCTGTCTGCCATGTGATGCGTTACACCCATTATACACAACGGCTGAAAGCACTGGTGGCCTCTGGACTGATTGGCGAGGTTGTGAGCATCCAGCATCTAGAGCCAGTAGGCTACTGGCATTATGCCCACTCTTTCGTGCGTGGTAACTGGCGTAACGAGGCCGAATCGTCGTTTATGTTGCTGGCGAAGTCGTGTCACGACATCGATTGGTTGCGCTACATCATAGGGCGGCCCTGTGTGCAGGTCTCTTCATTCGGTTCGCTACAACATTTTCGGCGCGAGGCCAAACCTGCTGAAGCTGGTCAGGCGAAACGCTGCCTGGATTGCGCTTACGAGCCGCAGTGCCCCTATTCAGCTAAACGCTTTTATCTTGAGCGCCTGCGTCGTGGCGATCGTGGATGGCCCCTGGATGTGATCACAACGGAATTTTCGGAGCAAGGGGTGCTGGATGCGTTGCGCAACGGACCCTATGGACGCTGTGTCTACGAATGCGATAACGATGTTGTCGATCATCAGGTTGTGAATCTGCTCTACGACAATGGCGCGACGGCCTCGTTTACCATGATTGCGACCAGCGAGACGCGAGATCGCGAAACTATCATCTTCGGCACGCGCGGCGAGTTGAGGGGCAATGGTGAAAAGATCGTGCATTATAATTTCTTATCGGGGAAGACGGAAGAGATTGCCATTGAAGGACCGGAGACCGGAATGGCGGGACATGGTGGCGGCGATTATGGCATTATGAAGGCGTTTGTGGCGGCTGTAGCTCAGCGTGATCCTAATCTGATCCTGTCGGGACCGGCCGAATCGTTGGAGACACATCTGACCGTCTTTGCGGCCGAGCGTGCGCGGCGAGAGGGCAGCACTGTACGGGTTTGAGTGCATGTATTTGAGGGTAGAATGACCATGCAAGAAAATGCTGAGAGCTTGCTTGTGGGTGTCGATGTGGGAGGGACAAAGATCGCCGCCGGAGTGGTTGATGCTCGTGGTCAGGTGTTGAGTCGCGTGCAAATCCCGACCGATACAGACGGCGCGGAGAAGACGTTACAATCTATCGCGACTGGAATTGTCGAGACCATGCGAGCGGCAGGCGTTGAACGTGAGCAGATACGAGGAATCGGACTGGGCATTCCTGGTGAGGTGAACCCTGAAAGCGGTGTTGGTCTGTTTGCCGCGAACTTGCACTGGAGAAACGTGCCGGTGAAGCGGTGGCTGGAAGATGCGCTTGGGATGCCATGTGCAATTGAGAACGATGTCAGCGTGGCTGCTCTGGGAGAGCATTTGTATGGAGCAGGGCGAACGGAGAGAGATAGCAAAGCCGATACGATGGTGTATTTGAGCCTGGGAACCGGTGTGGCAGCCAAAGCTATTATCGGCGGCAAGTTGCATCGTGGCTCACATGGGCTGGCGGGAGAGATCGGGCATACCGTCTTTGTTCCCGATGGGCCGTTGTGTGCATGTGGCGCGCGAGGATGCCTGGAGGCGCTGGCGGCTGGGCCTGCGCTGGCAAAGCGAGCACGTGAAGCGATTCAGGCTGGCCATGTTTCTCTGTTGCAGGAACAGGATCAGGCCACTTTGACAGCACATCATTTGTTTAGCGCGATTGCTCAGGGTGATAATCTATCGCGACAGATTGTTGCCGGGGCCGCAACACATCTGGCATATGCTGTGTATCTGTTGGCGATGACCTTTGATCCACAGGTGATAGTGCTTGGCGGTGGGCTGGCTCACGAGGAGAATCCATTGATTGAAGGGATACGTGCTGGCGTCGCTCAGTGGATAGAGCGCTCCCCTGTTTTTCGTGTGATCTGGCATGCGAATATGTTGCGACTGACCGCGTTAAAGCGCGATGTTGGGATACTGGGCGCGGCTGCTCTTCTGGCAGACGGCGAGACAGTCTAGAAGGTGTCATAAAAGCTATGAGCTTACTTGCGATTGTGAACGGCGATGTCCTCACGCCACAAAAGGTACTGGAGGATGCAACGGTACTGATTGAAGGTGAGCGGATTGTTGAGATTCGGCAGGGAGGGAGCTATCCCGCAGAGGCGACGATGCTTGATGCGCAAGGTGGATTGGTTGCGCCGGGCTTGATCGATATTCATGTACATGGCAGTGCTGGATACGATACGATGGATGCCACGCCGCAAGCTTTGCACGCGATGGCAACGTTTTTCGCCGCTCATGGCGTGACCAGCTTCCTACCTACTACTGTGACCGCTGAGCAGACGGCGTTGTTGGCGGCGGTTGAGAATGCCACATGGTGTCAGCGGCACTACCAGGGAGGGGCGCGCATCATTGGCCTGCATCTGGAAGGCCCATACATCAGTGCGGCTCATCCCGGCGCGCAACCCGTACCGCATATTCGTCCAGCAGATCCCGCTGAATATACCCGGCTCTTCGCTCGTGGCAATGTACGCTTGATCAGTCTGGCCCCGGAAATAGCAGAGAATCGGCCATTGATTGAGTATGCGGCGGCTCAAGGTGCGTCTGTTGCGGTGGGACATTCGGCGGCAACTTATGACGACGTAATGGAAAATGTTCCACGCGGCCTCAACCAGTGCTGTCATACTTTCAACGGGATGAGCAGGTTACATCATCGCGAACCAGGGGCTGTTGGTGCAGTGCTGACCTGTGATGAGATCTATGCTCAGGCTATCGTGGATCTGGTGCACTTGCATCCCGCCATCGTCAAACTGCTCGTCAGGGCAAAGGGAACGGAGCGAGTTGTTCTGATTACCGATGCCATGCGCGCGGCTGGTCTCTCTGATGGGGAATATGATCTGGCTGGTCAGAGCGTAACGGTGAGCAAGGGTAGGGCATATCTCACGTATGGGAATAGCCTCGCCGGAAGCGTCCTGACAATGGATCAGGGGTTACGCAACCTCATGCAAGCCACCGAATTATCGCTGATCGAGGCGCTGCCGATGGCAACCTCTGTGCCCGCACGCTCAATCGGTCTGGGGCACGAGCTCGGTCTGTTACAGCCCGGCTATGTGGCTGATCTGGTTATTTTGAAGCACAACGATGGTCGAGATTTTCAAGTAGAAACGACTATTGTACAAGGAAACGTTGTTTATCAGAGAACATCATAGATAGAGAAACGAGGAATGTGAGATGAGTAAAGGAGTACTTCTGTGACGAAGATTGATACCGTCCAGCACGGAGATGTGAGAGAAGTGGGCAAGGCGACATTACAGGAAATTATTACGCAGCCGGTTGCCTGGCAAGCGGCCCTCGACATGGTGCAGGCGCTCAAACGTGAGCTAAAGACGTTGTGGGCCGACGAGCAGGTCGCCGAGGTGCTGGTGACGGGGTGTGGTTCAACATATTATCTCTCTCTGGCGGTGGCCCCGCTATTGCAGCAGCAGTTGGGGATACGGGCGCGTGCGCTACCTGCGTCCGAACTCCTCCTCTTTCCTGAGACGGTCATACCACCGTCAGGAAAAGCGCTATTGTTGACGATTTCGCGCTCAGGTAGCACGACGGAGACTATCAAGGCCACGCGACAATATCGGGAGAGGCAGCTGGGAAAAGTGGTGAATATCGGCTGCTATGGCGATGCAGAACTGGTAGCACTCAGCGATCTGGCTTTGACTGTTACGGATGGGCAGGAACAGAGCGTTGTGCAAACGCGCTCGTTTAGTGCGATGTTGCTGACTGCTCAGGCGATGGTTGCAGCGTTAAAAGATGAGCAGCAGTTGCAGGCAATGCAGCAGTTGCCGGAGTTTGGCTCCCAATTGATTGCGGCCCATCACGATCTGGCGAGACAGCTTGGAGAAGATACCAGCATTGACCGCATCTACTTCCTGGGTTCGGGCCTGCTCTATGGATTGGCTAGCGAAGCGAATTTGAAGATGAAAGAGATGTCCCTCTCCTTCGCGGAAGCTTTTCACTTCATGGAGTTTCGGCATGGTCCAATGTCGATGGTCAACAAACATACACTGGTGGTTGGTCTGCTCTCCGATGCGGTTCGCGATTATGAAATGGCCGTATTGCGCGAAATGAGGGCATTGGGTGGGCGAACGCTGGTCCTGACCGAGCAGCCTGTGACGGAGCAGGAGGCGGATTATGAGGTTTGTTTCCGTTCTGGTTTGCCGGAAGCGAGTCGATCCGTTCTCTATTTGCCGGTATTGCAATTATTGGGTTTCTATCGTGCGGTTTCACGGGGACAGGATCCCGATCATCCCCATAATTTGACTGCTGTGGTTGTCCTGGAGCCAGGCAAACAGCCATGATTGTAACGATTGTGCCGAATCCGGCCCTGGATAAAACGGTGGTCTTGCCCGATTTCACGACGGGCAAGATCTATCGAGCAGATGTCCTCACGCTGGCTGGCGGCAAGGGCTTTAATTTTGCACGGGCCTTGCACACATTGGGTCAGCAGTGCCTGTTGATAGGCCCAGTTGGTGGACACGCGGGGAGACGCCTGCTAGAACTGGCGGCTCAGGATGATCTGCCCTGCGATTGCCTGCCAGTTGAGGCCGAGTTGCGTACCTGTCTGACCATCGTTGATCCTCGTTCCAGTCAGCCGCCAACGGAGATTTATGAGCAAGGAGCGCCTTTGCAGTCTGGAGCGTGGGATCTCCTGATTGCTAAAGCTGTCAGCCATTTTGCCGAAGCCAACTTTCTTGCCGTCTGCGGCAGTTTTCTCCCTGGTACGCCGGAGGATGGATTGTATCGTCTCGTTCAGCAAGCAAAACAGGCTGGCGTGCCAGTTCTGCTCGATACACATGGGCCTCAATTGCGCGGCGTGCTGGAAAGTGGCCCGGCACTTTTAAAGGTCAATCAGTTTGAGGCCGGAGAATTGGTTGGAAGAGACATTGCCACTGTTGCCCAAGCTCTAGAGGCAGCGGTAGAATTGCAGCAGCATGGCGTCCAGGAGATTGTGATTACGCTGGGCAAAGAGGGGGCGGTTGGTCTGACTGCTGATGGGCAGCGGTTTGGCTGGGCTGCTCCAGAGGTGCCAGTTGTTTGTCCGACCGGGAGCGGTGACAGTCTCTTTGCCGGAATCGTGGCTGGGCTGGCGCAGGGACAGCGCTTGCCGGAAGCGGTCCGGCAGGGAGTCGCGGCAGGAGCTGCCAATACGTTGCAACTTGGGGCTGGTCGTCTGGATTGTCAGCAAATGAAAGCACTGTGGCAGGAGGTTCGGGCTTTGCCAGTTGATGCTCAGGGCTAAGAAGCGCACGCAGGAATGAAGAGAAGGACGAAGAACATGTCGAATGAAGCGAAAGTACAGATCAGTCGGGGCAAATTTGAGGGCATACAGGCCTGCGCCGATAAAGACGGGATTATTGCTGCCGTCGCGATGGATCAGCGGGGAGCCTTAAAGAAGCTCATGGAGCAGACGCGCAAAGGTTCGGCCACCGATGCCATGTTGACCATCTTTAAGCAGAAAGTGGCGAAAGTGCTGACCCGCCATGCCAGCGCCGTGTTGTTGGACCCGGAGTATGGGCTGCCAGCGCTACAGGAGCGAGCGAGCGGGACGGGCGCTCTGCTGGCCTATGAGAAGACGGGCTACGATGCCAATGCGACGGGACGCCTACCCGATCTGTTGCCAGTGTGGAGCGCCCGGAGATTGGTTGAAGCCGGGGCAACGGCGGTTAAAATCCTACTGTATTATCACCCCTTCGACGATGAGCGCATCAAAGACATCAAGCACGCGTTTATCGAGCGCGTTGGCGATGAGTGCCGTGCGCTGGATGTGCCATTTTTTCTGGAACCGCTGGTCTACGATGATCGCTACGACGAAAAGAGTCTGGAATTTGCGCGCTTGCGACCAGCCTATGTGCGAGCCACCATTGAGGAGTTTTCGCAGCCCCGCTATGGTGTGGATGTGTTAAAAGTGGAGGTGCCGATCAACGTGGCGTATCTGGAAGGCAGTCGGGCTTTTAAGGGAGGAGTGTCGGCATATAACTACAAAGATGCGCTGGATCATTTTCGTGCTGCTGCCACTGCTGCTCAGAAGCCGTTGCTCTATTTGAGCGGTGGCGTCGATGATGTGGTCTTTCGCGAGACGTTGCAGATGGCCGCTGAGGCAGGTGCGCTCTTTAATGGCGTGTTATGTGGACGCGCGACCTGGAAAGGTGGAGTCCCTGTGCTGGTTGAGCATGGTCCCGAAGCGCTTGAGGAGTGGTTGAGCGATCAGGGCGTGAAGAACGTCCAGGCGCTTAACGAGGTATTGAAGCAATGCGCGCATCCCTGGTATACTGTCTATGGTGGCCTGGAGAACATAAAGATTGTAGAGCGAGCATGATTGTGGTAATTGCGCAATGATTGGTGCATTCAGCAAATTGAGAGGGGGAGAGAGGAAAAGTTCCCCTACCCGTAGCGACAATGGGAGGTGTGGTGGGGCTGCGGGGGCCTTGCGCTTGTCGCGCTCCTGGAACTCCATTGCGGGGCAACAGCGACAAGCGCAAGGCCCCCGCCAAGATCCCCAGGCCCCTCTTGTCGCTACAAGTAGGGGAACATCTTCTGTGCCCAGAGCCATTCCCCCCATCAATTGCTGGATACATCAATATCGTGCAATTACTACAATCATAGAGGTCTTCCCTCAAATTGTTAATATTAAGTAATCGATACCGTTTCCCCGCCCGTCATCGTTTGCAGATCGGCTGGTGTGAGCTTGAAGACGGCAAAGGGCGTGCCAGCGGCGGCCCAGATTTCGTCATAGAGCAGCAAATCCTCATCGATAAAGGTTTCAATTGGTTCTAGATGACCAAGAGGCGGCACACCACCAACGGCAAAGCCGGTGTGTTGCCTGACGAAATCAGCATCGGCCTTCGTGATCGGTTCACCGGCAAGCTGGGCGAGTTGTTTCTCGTTGACACGGTTGGTGCCGCTGGCAACGACCAGGATTGGCTTGCTGCTTTGCTTGCCTTTGAAGATCAATGATTTTACGATCTGTTCGACACGGCACCCGATGGCCTGTGCTGCTTCTTTTGCTGTGCGTGTGGAGTCAGGCAGTTCGACGACTTGACTGGAAAATCCCCTGGCGTTCAGCGCTTCCTGCACCTTGCGAGCGCTATTACTCAAATCATTTATCATTTGCGACCTTCCGTGACGAAAGAGTGATAGTTTGTGGTGCCGACATGTTGCAGGTCGGTTCCGCGCAACAGAACCACGATTCGGTCAGATGTGGTAAAACCTTGTGCGCTCCGTAGCGTTGCAGCGCATCCTCAATCGAGAAATCCCTTCCTTGAGCTGTCAGTGCTGAGGCTTTTATCTGAAAGAAGGTTGCTAGCGGATCAACATTGTTGCCCTCTGCACGCTCTGCCAGCGCCGCCACGTTTTTCTGCAACTCGTCCATGTGCGGATCGGGATGCTGCCAGCGATACGTATAGGCAGCCCCGTCAAGCTCGCCAACCCATTCGTTGCTCTCTGTCGTATCGAGCAGGGTCGAACCGGGAGGGACGAGCAGGCGAATGGAGAGGTGGACGGGATCGATATGTTCGATATAGTGTCCCTCTTCAAAGAAATCGAGCAGGTCAATATAGCTGTCGAGCGTCTCCCAGGGCGTAAAGGGGAGCAGTGAGGGACGGAGTGAGATGCCTGCTTGCTCTGTCAGGGCAAAGGCTGTAGCGATATCGGCGGCTGTGTGGCCCTTGTTGAGACGTTGCAGCACCGTTTCATTGAGCGATTCGACGGCAGAAACGATAAAGAGGCAACCATTAGCTTGCATCTCCGGGAGCAGATGGCGATGTTTCAGCAGATGCTCAATTTTGATCGTCGCATCAAACGTCACATCGGGAAATTCTTGATGCATTGCCTGAATGATGCGTATCGCGTGCGTCGGACCATTCCAGAAATCGGGATCGCCAAACGTAATATGTTGTGCGCCCTGTGCGACTTGCGTACGGATGTCAGCTAGCACGATCTCTTTTGGCACAGCGAAGAATCGTCCATGATAGATCGGCACGACGGGGCAATGCAGGCAGGTATGTTTGCAGCCGCGCGTTGATTCGGTGTAACCGGCAACTCGTAGCTCGTCATTCCATTGCAGATGGGCATATTGTGTCAGTGCGGGTAGTTGTTGGCGTTGTGGGACAAGAAATGGTGTGCGCTCGACCCAGGGACCACTGGTAGCTGTTCGCGTATGCACTCCCGGTACATCAATCGAGGCACCATTTTCAAGCGCTTGCACCAGATTGAGCAGCGGCATCTCATATTCGCCGCCGATGGCCGAATCAATGGCTTCCTGTAAGAGATGGTCCGCATTGAGCAGGGCGTAGAGGCCGTAGAGACAGATATGGGCGTTGGGATTGTTCTGGCGTATGCGTTGGGCAATCTGTTCTCCTAAGCGCAAGGCGGTATGCATAGGGACAGAGATAGCAATGAAACGCGCCCGGCGTATAGCTCTGGCTGTGAGTGGTTCGACTGCCGTATCAATGCACACAGGAGTATAACCGGCCTGTTCAAGCAGAGCCGAGAGTGATGCAAGGTGAAACGGTTGATGTCCCAACTCATAGCAAGAAATGAGTAGAATATCTCCTTTGTTTCTCATTTTTTACGTGCTGCTCCGCCTCCGCCTTTGCGTCTCGGACCAGCACCAGCGCCAGCCGGTTCGGGTTCCCAGCCTTCGGGCATTTTCGCATCTGCACCGAAGAAAAACTCTTCCATTTGTTCGCGCAGGATTTTGCGCGCTTCAGGATCGGCCATATTCAGCCCATAGTGATTGATGATGAGCGTACTCTGCGCAGGCCACATATCCCAGGCTTGCTTGGAGATCCCCTCGTAGATGCGCCTGCCCAATTCGCCGGGAAATGGCGGCTTATCCAGCCCTGGTAGCTCGCGCTGCAATTTGGCGCAAAACACCATATGCTGGCCTTGTTGCTGGCTCTGTTGCGCGGGATCGCCAAAGAAGAACTTTTCCATCTCCTTGCGCAGCAGTTTGCGTGCTTCGGGATCGGCCATATTTAAGCCATTGTCATTGATGATCTGTGTGCTTTGCGCAGGCCACATTTCATATGCCTGCTTAGAAACATGCTCAAAGATGCGCTGCCCCAGTTCGCCAGGGAACGGGGGCTTGTCCAGGCCGGGCAATTCGCGTTTGAGTTTGACACAATAAACCATTCGTGGCATGATAAAAACTCCTGAGTTCAGGTGCCTGGTTAGCAATGATTGAATCTCTATTATAGAAGATACTACATGATGCAATCGGCCATGTCAAATAATGGATCACCACAACGACCTCCACGCGTCCTCTTTTTCGGTATGGAAGGAGCCTTTTCGTTTCCATCGCTGGCAGCTCTACTTGCAAGTGGTGTAGAGGTGTGTGCTGTGATCGTGCCAGCCGCGCCCAGACCCGATCACCACGTTGTACTGATCCAGCGCAGGGAGGCTCCACGTGTTCTGCGCTCGACATTGCCACTCGTCAACTCATCGCTCCATACCTCCATTGTACAACTCGCCTGGCAAAAGCGTCTGCCTGTATGGGAAATTTCGCGCCTGGGACACCCTGAAACCGTTGCTGTTCTGGCGGCATATGAGCCAGATCTGATCTGTGTTGCCTGCTTCTCCCAGCGTATTCCTCAACGTATTCTTACCCTCCCGCACCTGGGCTGCCTGAACATTCATCCCTCGCTGTTGCCCGCGAATCGTGGCCCGGTGCCGCTGTTCTGGACCTTTCGCGAGGGCCAGACGACTACAGGTGTTACGATTCATTTTATGGAAAGGCAGATGGATAGCGGTGACATCCTGGCTCAAAAAAGTATTGCTGTCCCGGATGGCATCAGCTACAACCTGCTTGAGCGAAACTGTGCTAGCGAGGGAGGAGTGCTGCTGGCCCAGAGTGTCTGGGATCTGTATACAGGCGATGTAACGCCTCGTCCACAAATTGAGGAGGGTAGCTCTTATCACTCTTTTCCTGCCGACGAAGATTTTGTGGTTTATGTAGAGCAATGGGATGCGCGCCACATCTATAACTTCATTTGCGGTGTTGGTGAGTGGGACGAGGCGATTACATTGCGAGTAGGTGAAGAAACGCTACTTTGCCGCCACGCGATTTCTTATAGTTTTGATAACCTCGATGGTGAACAGCTATATTACCAGAGCGATGAGGGGCTGATGATACGTTGTAAGAGCGGGTGGGTGTGTGTGGAGCCTCTCTCATAGAATTTCTAACCAGCAATTGTTAACCTTGGCTTGACTTTTTGGTTATGAGTGTGTATAGTGCGTAGAGATGATACGTACTATACGTATTCAATGCGTATTGATCGCGTACTGATCGAAGGGATAGTTTCTCATGGCTCGTTTGAACATTACCGTTCCAGATATGCTCTATGCTCGCCTGGAACAATTGCGTGACCGGATCAACCTTTCAAAAGTTTGTGCGACAGCATTAGAAAAGGAAGTAATGATGCTCGAAGGACAACCTAACATCACTGATCCCAGAATCGCCCGGCTCCTGCAACGGCTTCAGAGTACCCGTGAGCGCTGGCATCAGCGTGGCTACGAAGATGGCATTAACTGGGCTGTGGAACTGGCAACCCGTGACGAATTGCAGAGCGTGGCAACCCATCTTGCGGGGCACGATGGTCAACATCTCGCCAAGTTTTTTCATGTACGGGACAAGTTTGCCATCGCAACTCATTCTGCGCCGCCTCCGCCAATGCCGCCTGAGCCGCCCGGTTTCCATGTTCATGTCCAGCCGCCTATGCAGGGAGGGCATATAGTTTCTGAACCGGCTTTTCCCGTGCCTGGAAAGCATGTTTTTTCAAAACCAGCCTTTCCCCCTGGTGAGCAGCCAATCCATCATGAGGTCTTTTACCATCGTGCAGGCGTTCCGTTTCCTGATTTCCCAACGTCGTTTCACCCGGAGGAGCGGCTCAAATACTGGCAAGACCAGGATCGCGAAAAGAACGGAGAGGCGGCGGCAGGCGAAACAACGCGTGTCGAAGTTGATGAAGGTGCCTACTTTGAAGGCTGGCGCGATGCCGTCAAAGGCATCTGGCAGACCATCGCCCCCGCCCTCTCCTGAGATGCGACAGGCTCGCCTTCCTCTCTATGTTTACCGGGGCACCTGATTGCGCGTCATCGGGCGTACGAGCAGTACGGGACAGGGAGCATGATCGAGAACGAAGCGAGCGACATGTCCAACCGATCGGGGACCGGGAGGGAGCGCGCTTCCTCCTGGAGTGCGCGGACAGATCACGATCAGATCGGCGTTCCACTCAACGGCGCAATTGACGATTTCTCGCTCTGGGCGTCCCTTTCTGCTCAGCAGCTCGGAGCCGGGGATGAAGCGCTGACCCTCGTTGAGAATATCCTGGGACGCCACCTGTTCCGCCTGTTGCATCTGCTCTCTTCTTGGCCCTCGTAGTTCATGCGGGCGAAGGTGACGTATGCGCAGGCGCTCCATCTCCTCAAGCGGCCCTTGATCGGTCACATAGAGCAATCCAACGGCCTGTGTATCGTTATGGAGCAGAGTTGTCAGAGCGTGCGTGATTTGTTCGATATTGGTATCATCCAGACAGCATAGGACGCGCATAGATACCTCCTCATTCTAATAGGGTAATAGTAGCCAGATGACGAATGCCCCCACTAGAAGCATCAGCGGCGTGACCAGAACGCCTATTTTGAAATAATCCAGCCCCGACACATCAAGGTTGCGACGGCGCAAGATCAGCAGCCAGAGCACTGTTGCCAGCGAGCCAACCGTTGTCAGATTTGGCCCCAGGTCGCAACCGAAAATGGTTGCCGCGACGAAGCCGAGATGTACAGAAGGACTCGCCTGTTGCACACCTCCTAGAGCCGAGGACATGACAACCGCCATCGGCACATTATTGATGAGATTGGTGCCAAAAGCAGACCCCAATGTGCCAATCATCACAGCTCCAAAGCTTGTTCCGCCAGAGAGATGCAGCAAGAGTTGTCCGAATGTTGCGGTGAGACCTGTATCTTCAACGGCCTGCACAACGACAAACATACCTGCGATAAAGCCAAAGATCGACCACGAAATCTCTTTGCCTAGATGCTGGATCGTCGTCCGCTTCCACCATAACGCTCCAACAAGCAGCAAAGATGCACCACCGAGCGCGACGATTGAGAGAGGAAAACGAGTCGCCGAAGCCAGCACATAGGCCACCACAACGAGCAGCAGAATACCACAGGTATAGCGAAAATAGGCGGGATGCTTGATGCTGCTTTCCGCAGAGAGGAGTCGCTTCATATCGAATTGCCCTTGTAGCTGGCGACGATAGAGAAGGAAGAAGATTGCAATATTGATGCTAATCACCAGCAGGGAAGGTAAGAGGAGCAGGCGCAGAAAGGTCCAGAGATCGAGCGGAAACTTTGACAGAACGATGATATTGATGGGGTTGCTGACGGGCAGGAGGAACGAAGCTGTGTCTGCGATAAACGTGCAGGCGAACAGGTAGGGCAGCACTGAGAGCCGTAGACGCGTCACCAGTGAGTAGACAATCGGCGTGAGGATGAGCGCGGTGGCATCGTTTGAGAGGACCATCGAAATTATGCTGCCCAGCAGAAAGATGTTGAGCAGCAGCCGCGAAGGGTTATTGTGAGCCAGCCGCGCCGCCTGAACTGCCAGCCAGTCAAATAAACCTGCAACCTCTGCAAGCGCGGACAGGCTCATCATGCCGAGAAAGAAAAGAAACGTGTTCCAATCGTTGAGCAGCGTATTGAGCGCTTGCAGAGGAGAAAGCAGGCCAAGCAGCAGCATGAGCGCTCCACCAATCAAAGCGATCAACGCCTCGTCCCATTTGAACGGGCGAATCATAATCCCCAGCAAAGTGAGTAGAGCAATCAATGCGGTCAGGATCGTGCGGGTGAGCGCCGGGACGTGAAAGAGCAAAAACATGAGCGATGGTCCTTGTGTGCCGGTGAAATAGGATAAGAGCAGCTACTAGTAATACGGCCGGACTACACTCAATGAGTCAAATTGCATAGCTTATCGAGCGATAGATCGTATATGGTAGGGGCGATGGCTTGTCTTCGCCCGTTTTGCCCCAATTGTGTGTCTTATGAACCAGGCGAGGACAAGCCATCGCCCCTACCATATACATTCGTGTCAGCGAACAAGGCGAAGAACATCATTGTGTTCTCATCACAAGAAGATAGCTATTGGTGAATGATGAAACAGATTGTGATGTTTTTCTCCCCCTACTCGACCGGAAAAGCGCAGTATGGTATCATCGTGTGTATTATTGAACCAGAGCAGGGAGGAACAACCAGGCTGTGTATCTCAAACGTTTAGAAATGTTGGGTTTTAAGAGCTTTGCAGCACGCACAGTACTGGATTTTAGTTCGGGTATCACCGCTGTCGTGGGGCCAAATGGTGCCGGGAAATCCAATGTTGCCGACTCGATGCGCTGGGTGCTGGGCGAACAGAGTATGCGCCAGTTGCGTGGCAAGAAGAGCGACGATATCATTTTCGCTGGCAGCCAGGGACGCGCCGCGCTCGGCATGGCAGAGGTCTCTCTGACGCTGGATAACAGCACTGGTTGGGTGCCCTCCGAATATAGCGAAATCAGCGTGACGCGCCGTTCGTATCGTTCGGGCGAAAACGAATACCTCATTAATAAGCAGAAAGTTCGCCTGAGAGATGTGTTGCTATTGCTGGCTCAGGCGCGGATCGGTCACGATTCGTATACCGTCGTCGGTCAGGGCTTGATCGATGCCGCACTGAGCTTGCGTGCCGAAGAGCGGCGTGGACTGTTTGAGGATGCAGCCGGGATTCGACCATTTCAGGTGCAACGTGCTGATGCGGAAAATCGCTTGCGTCAAACGGAGCAGAATCTAGAGCGATTGCGCGATATCGTCAACGAAATCGAGCCGCGCCTGGCTCCGCTGGCAGAGCAGGCACGACGTGCCGTTGAGTTTCAACAACTCAATAACGAACTGCAAGAAGTGCTGCTCTCGTGGTATGCGCTGCAATGGCGGCGGTTGCGCATGGCGAAAGAACGCACAGAGCGGGCCGAGCAGGAGCAGGCGCAATATGTACGCAAACTGGAACACGCTTTGCATACGATTGAAGAGAAAGCGGGCGCTCTGCGCCTGGCTCGTCAGCAGACACAGTTGCATATCGCGGAGGCCCGTAAGAGCTTTGGCGAGGCCAACGGTCGCGTGCAACAGCTTGAGCGTGAATTGGCGGTCAGCGAGGAGCGCATTGGCGGGCTGGATCGTCAGCGGAGCGATATCCAGCAGGAGGAGCGGCGGATGCGTGAGCGTGTAATCGCACTGCAAAAGCAGACGATTGATCTGGAAGAGCAATGCGATCAGGCCGACGAAGCGGTGGATGACGGATCAGCGAAGCTGGCGACGTTGGAGACGCAGGTTGCCAGAGCGCAAAAAGAGTACGAGATGGACGAGAAGCGGCTGCGCAGTGCTCAAAACGACCTTATTCAGGTGCAGGCGCGTCTGGGTTCCAGTCAGACCGAGACGGGACGGCTCCAGAAGCAGTTGGGAGAGCGCAACCGCACGCTGGCAGCCCGACGCGACACCATTGTTCAGGCCCAACAATCTCTCCGCACGTTGGAGACGCGGCTGGTCGAAGAGCGGCAACGGTTGAGCGAGGCACGGGAAGAAGAGCAGGAAACCACACAGCGCAGACAGGCCATTGCCCGCACTATCGCGGAAGGTCAACAGGAAATGGAGCGGCTCAAGTCTGGTTTGGCCGAGGCCGAGCGGAGACGACGCACCGTGACAGACCGGCTTAACATGTTGAAGAACTGGCGTCAGAGCTTGAGTGGATATAGCGATGGTGTGCGTGCTCTGTTACGCTCTCCTGCTGGGAAACTGAGCGGTTTGCTTGGTCCAGTGCCGCAACTTGGATTGGTGCCTGCCGGGATGGAAATTGCGCTGGAGGCCGCGCTCGGTCCATATATGCAGGCCATCGTGGTGCATAGCTTTGCGGATGCGCAGCGCTGCCTGGAATATCTGCAAAACGCGAAACAGGGCAAGGCGATGGTCGTCTGGGTTGAGCGTGAGGGAGAGGATGAGACCAGCCAGGAAGTGAGCCTCATTCAGGGGCAGGTCGAAGAGGCAGTGTTGCAGCGCTTTCTTGCCCAGCAGCAATCCCCCTTGCGTGAGCGCGTGCTTGGTTTTGCATGGCGACGTATCCAGTGCGAACAGCGCTATATCCCGCTATTTCGGCGCATGTTGCGCGGCGTTGTGCTGGCACATGATTTGGAAGCCGCGCAGATATTGTTATCCTGGGCCATCTCGCTTAGCGCCTCCTCTGATGGCGACCTGCCATTTACCTCGATAGTGACGCTCAAAGGCGAAGTTTTGCATGTTGATGGCTGGCTGGCGGGCGGTGGCAGTAAAGATAGTGCGCACCAGGGCTTGCTGGCCTACGAACGTGAACTGCGCGAGTTGCCGCAGCAATTAGAAGAACAGAAGACGCAGATCGATCAGATCAATCATGCGATCAGCGCTGTGCAGCGGACACAGGAGGGACGCCGCGTTGAGCAGACTGCGCTCGACAAAGAGTTACAGAAGATTGCGTCGCGCATCAACGAATTGAACAGGCACGCCCAGAATTCGCAACGAGAGCAGGAGCGGTTGCAAACAGAGATTCGGTTGGCCGCCTCGGTGGAGCAACAACTGGCAGCGGAAGTTGCCGGGCTGGAGCAGGAGGTTGTCGCGGCTCAGGAGCGTGTGCGGACCCACGAGAAATCGCAGCGTGAGATGGCCGGTCTGGTGGAAGAGCTACAATACGAGATGGAGGAGCGCGCCACCGCCTATCGCCGCCAACAGGATGAACTGGGCAGGGCGCGGACGGCGCTGGCGGTCAAGCGGCAGGAGGCGAAGGCGTTGCGTCAGCAGTTGGCGACGCAACAGGCGCAGGCTCAAGATTTGAAAGCACAGGTGGAGCAGCAGGTTACTCGTGGCAAAGAAGTAGAGCAGAGAAAACAGGCGTTACTTACCGCAATTACGCAGCAGCGCAACGAGCTAGAGCAGGCACGTCTCAGGGCGCAAACGTTGGCGAGCGAACTACAGCAGATCGAGCAACGGTTGGGCGAGGTCGATCAACAGATGAACACGATAGAGCAGCAGCGTATCAAAATGCAGCAGAGCATGACCGAGCAGGAAGCCATCTATCGGCGCGCGTTGCTGGATAGCCAGAAAGCTAGTGATGCGCTGGAAACGCTGTTGGAGCAGATGCGCGAAGAGATGGGGATTGCCGATCCGGTTGAACTTGCCCAGCACAGCGTTTCGATTGATCCAACGCAGGAGAGTACTGCCGATGGAAACGGCAACAGCAATGGACTGCATACAGAGGCGATGGGGAGTTTGTCGGAGGAAGAAGAGACACTGTTGAGACGGTTGCGCCGCCGCGTGGACAATCTCCGCAGCCGCATCAAAGCAATGGGAGGATGCGATGTGAATGCGCCCCAGGAGTACGAAGAGACTCGCACACGCTATGAGTTCCTCACTACTCAAATCAACGATATGGATCAGGCGGCGTTGCAACTGCGTACCATTATCGGGCAACTGGATGCGACGATGGCACAACAGTTTGAAACCACATTCCAGGCCGTCAACGCCCGTTTTCGCGAGCATTTCACGACGCTCTTCAATGGAGGCAATGCACGACTGGAACTGATTGCCGCCAAAGCCAGCGATGACGATTCGCCCGTTCCATCGAGCATGCCGAGCGGCATTGAAGTCATTGTGCAGCCGCCGGGCAAGAAGGTGCAGGATCTCTCGCTGCTGTCCGGTGGAGAGCGAGCGCTCGTGTCGGCGGCGCTGCTCTTTTCCCTGCTAGAGATTAATCCGCCGCCATTTTGCCTGCTTGATGAAGTCGATGCCGCCCTCGACGAATCGAATGTTACCCGCTTCTGCGATATTTTGAAACGGTTGGCGCTGCGCACGCAATTTATCGTTATCACACATAACCGTGTAACTATGACGGCAGCACAGGTCATTTACGGCGTCTCGATGCGCGAGAGCGCATCTCGCTTGCTCTCTCTGCGATTGGAGGAGGCTGTTGTCGCGGGTGATCGCTAAACGAAGCAATTTTTTGCAATGGCGATTTTGGCTGAAAAAGGTGTTGACAAGTAAGGGCAAGTATAGTAGTATATGCCCTGTCAAGAAAACCCGCTCATATGTGCGGGTGAGGTGGTGATCATAGCGAAGAGGAAACACCCGTTCCCATCCCGAACACGGAAGTTAAGCTCTTCAGCCCCGACGATACTGTGTGGGCAACTGCATGGGAAAATTGGACATTGCCGCTTCACCCGCCCATATGGGCGGGTTCTTCGTTTTGGTGCAATATTTTTTAACGTTCTGTCAGGCTCACTAAAGCCTGGATCAATGCGTCTATCTCCTCCTTCGTGTTATAGAAGTTCGTCGATACGCGAAGCGCCTTCGTCGTGGGGATATCGCGAATCAGGATGTTATGTTGCTCATTGAGCTGTTTAACAATGTCTCCTGTATTCTCTTGTCCCTCCAGTTGGAAGGCCAGCAGGCCACTCGCTCCAGGTTCAGGTGTGAGCAGCTTCAGACCTGGAATACGTTGCAGCGCATGATAGGCATAGGTATGTAGGCCCGCGATGCGTTCATGTTGCCATTCGTGACCGACAAAGTTTTCCAGCCAGTCGAGAACGGCGTATTGTCCGGCAATCGCGGCGGTCTGGCGTCCACCCGTTTCGAAGCGCTGCGCCGTGTCGTGGAGTTCCCATTCGATATCTTCTTCATGCTTGATCGAATAGTAGCCAACGTAGGTAGAGCTGATGTAGTGCAGCGAATCCTGTGCGACATAGAGCGCTCCGGTGCCGTCAGGTCCACACAACCATTTTTGCATGGGGATGGCGTAAAAATCGACTTCGAGCTGCTTGACATCGATAGGAATGGCTCCGGCAGACTGCGCCCCGTCCACCAGTACAGGGATGCCACGCTCTTTCCCCAGGCGACCGATCGCGCGAATATCGAGGACTGCACCGGTTGTCCAGGTGACATGTGAAAGGACGATGAGTCGTGTGCGAGGCGTGATAAGCTCTTGTATTGCCGACAGGAGCGGACCATCAGCACGCGGCCCCAGATCAGCTACGCGCACAACAACGCCATATCGATCACGCAGCTGGTACAACGGGGCGAGCGCGCTGATATGCTCATGGTTGGTGGTAATCACCTCATCACCATCGTGCCAGTGAATACCATAGCTTACAATGTTCAAACCCTCACCAGTATTGTCGGTTAGCGCGATTTCCTGTTCATCGGCATGCAGGAGGCGAGCGGCGGCACGACGAGCATTGCCGTAGATAATTGAGATTCCCTCGAACGCTTTGGCTCCCAGACGACCATCACGCCATTCTGCCTGTATGCGCTCTTGCATCGCCTGAGTGACGCAGGTTGGCAGCGGGCCAAATGTTCCGGCGTTGAGATAGATATGAGCTGTGGTGGCAGGCATTTCCTGGCGAATTTGCTGCACATGGATAAGATCTGACAACAGAGTACTGCCTTTCGTGGTAGAAGTGATGAATGTGTATGTATGTATCCTGATAGTGGATACTCTACTATTATATAGCATGGATGGGCATTGAGGTGCGTTATTGCCCCTTTGAGAAGTAGATAGAATTGAAGGCACAGGCCGACGATACGGGAGTTGCTCTATTACGCACAAAGAGGGAGCGCAGAAACTACTCTATTATGAATAGCTCTGTGCTCCCTCTTTGTACGATGTGAAAGTGAGGTTGAATAACCTTCCCTCTCTACTGGGTTGTTGAGTAGGGGGTGGTGGTGTTTGTGGTGTTTGTCTGCGTTGATTTTGCCGCCTGCTTCGTCGTGTTGGCAACATCCTGGCTCGCGTCTTTTACCTCCGAAGCAGCGTCCTTTGCTGTACCGCTCAAGCTGCTTGCTGTGCTTTTCACCGTTGAGGCAGCTTGTTGAGCATACCCTTTCAAGCTGCCGGCGGTCTGTGAAACGCGGTCAGTCACTCGCTGCGTATAGAGATTGACCTGCTCGTTTTCGGGCAGATAGCCCTGAAACTCGCTGACCCGCTCTTTTAATCGCCTACGCATCTCTTCGCCCCGCATAGGAGCTACGAGTAAACCGATGCCAACACCAAAAAGCACGCCCTTTAGAAAGTTGTTCATAGCTATTGAGACATCCTTTCCCTATCCGATTATCTATGCGGTTTACTAACCCATAGTGATTGACCGATCTTACCTCTAAAACACGAGTGACGGCGGATCTGAGTTTCAAAGGGTAGAGATACGCATTGATTCCTTTCTCTCGAACAATTGGGGGGGTGTCTATGTATGTGGCTATGGCTGTTCAGACACCTGTTGAGTCTATTATCTTGTGAAATCCGTTCTCAGAGTAGATAGTGAAATGCCGTTTTGATTGGTATCATACAGGGAGGTAGCCCTATGACCATTACCCTTACACAGTTCGTTATCTGGCTCATTATCGCCGCTTTGATTGGTATTATCGCCGAATTTATTGCTGGACGCCGCGCGCCTGCTGGCATTTTTGGCGCAATTATGGTCGGATTATTCTCGATTTTCCTGGTTGTCGGCTTCTTTCATTTTCAGATTGCCGAAGATCCTGTGGTCTCCGGGGTGCCCATTTTCAGCACAATTATCGCGGCAATTATGCTGGTCATTATCTGGACCAGCCTGAGCTATCGCCGTTGAACAGGCTGCAAGAGGGCGAGCAGAGTCTCTACATAGCCCGCAAAGGCGGCGTAGGGACCGACAAAAGGAATCTCTTTCCTGAATTCCATGATGCGTTCTGTTGTGAAGCCGCGCTTGCTCAGGCCAGCAAGCCACTGTTGCGCTTTCTCGATGCGTGCCAGATCGTCGCGGCTCACGGGAACATCAGGCAGTCCTCGCCCATAGTTGTAGCGCCGCAACAGGTCTGGATCGAGCAGATAGGCGCGGAGCAAGGGAATCAACACCTGTCGTAGCGCCTGTTCCTCTAGCGTATGTTGCAGATAGGCGGCCAGGAGCTTTTCATCGGGAAGAGCCGCCGCGCCCATTGTTTGCAGCAGTCGAGCGCGTTCCTCCATAGCAATGCGCGTGGGATGCAGCAATTGCGCCCGCTTGCTCAGATGGACCTCATTGAGCGAGCCAATCAGTGTGGCACCGTAGCCTGTACGCCCAACCCAGCCATCGAGCGCAGGTTTGTAGTGTGGTTGAGCATGATTGGGTGGTGGACTGTTGCGATCATTTTGCCACTCCTGCGCCAACTGACGACTGATCGGCCAGCGCAACCAGATGCGCGGAGGCGTGACCTGGGGATCGAGAAACATCACCTCGTGGGCCGTAGAGAGAATGGCCTCAATAAAGGCTTCTTGCTTCTCGCGCCGATTCGTGCCAATGATCCAGGTATCGATGATGTTCGCCTGACGGTAGGCGTTGTGGCGGTGTTGCCATTCCTCTATATCGAGTGGCGCACATTGAAACTCGATGGCCCACTCACGTCCATCTGCATGGCGCATGAAGACATCGGCGATGCGATTTGGCTCAGGAAGGCGCTCCTCAAGGGTGACGGCGGCATCGGGAAATTGTGTGCGCAGCCAGTGGGCAAGTACCCGCTTCCCTTGAGCGTGGCGCACCGATTCGGCCTCCGTACTCCAGGCGCATTCGCCTTTTTGATGGGCGAAGTGCAGTTGTGTGCGTTTCTCCGCGCCGCCTCGCACATGGACGGCGGCGCGACAATTAGGACAGTGCAAAAGATGTTCGCGCGACCAGTGCTGTAGCTGTTCCAGGGGAACATCTTCAGCAACTACCGGCTGATTATCGGGACCATAAGCAACCAGCATGGCATCATCCTCATTCAAGAAAAAAGAACGCCCGTTCTGCTATACAGTATATCATGTGCGATGGGGCTTGCTCATTGTGCATGGATCTTGCATCAGGGCTTTCCAATTCTCCCATCTAGCGGGAGTGCAGAGGGCTGCCGCCCTCTGCCGGGGTGCGGGGTGTCCCCGCAAAAACCTTTTTTCTTCTCTTTTGCGCGCCGTCGCAGGCGGCGCGCGAAGGAGGGAAGGAAACTGGGGACACCCCAGACCCCGGCAGGGAGACCCTGCACCCCTTTGAGCGGAGAACTGGAAAGCCCTGGATCTTGCATAGGTATTCTTGTTTGGGATGCGCTTTTTGGTTGCTTTACCAGTGTTCCCAGCGCACGACCTCATCGAGCGGCTTGCGGCCATTTTTGCGAGCCGGGCGCGCCTGCTCTTCTGGTTTGGGATAGCCGAATGCAAGCACGGTTGAGAAATCCAGTTCTTGTGGGATGCCCAGCACCTCTTTCGCTTTTGCCGACTCATGCATGCTGGTAATGCACGAGCCAATGCCCAGTTCCCAGGCGGCAATCTGGAGATAGGCGGCGGCCTGTCCTAGATCAAATCCGTCTTCTACGGAGGTGACAAGCGCGATGACAAACGCGGCATGGGGGACATGCGCGGCATATTTGCCACATTCGGCTAGCTTTTGCAGCGTTTCGTGGTCACGGACGACGATAAACTGCCAGGGCTGGGTGTTCTTCGAGCTTTGCGCCCGCCTACCAGCCTGTAATATGGTGCGAATAGCCTCGTCGCTCACCGGCTCGCCGGTATACTGGCGCGTGGCTCGCTGAGTGCGGATCAATTCGGATACAGTCACGATCCATTGCTCCTGTTACGTGAAACTTATATATTGTCGCAAACATGTCTTTGTATTCTATCACGGATCGACCTTTCAATAGATATTGCGCGAAGGTGGATGGAGTGCTATGCTAATTGTCGTTGCGTGCGCAAGGTTGTTGTGTGCACGCGATCAACAGTGTGTTTTGTTAAGAAGGTGAGTTATGACAGAAGCACTTGTTTCTACAACCAGATCGGCGACGTTTCGCATCGGGGTCTATGCAGTGATCTTTGATCAGGAGCGTGTGTTGCTGGCTCATCGGCGCGATATTGACTGGTGGAATCTGCCTGGTGGTGGCATGGAACTAGATGAGACGGTGGAGGAGGCGATGCGCCGCGAGGTACGCGAGGAGACGGGACTGGATGTGGCGGTGGAGCGTCTGATAGGAGTCTATTCGAAGCCGCAGAAACAAGAGGTGGTATTGACGTTTCGTTGTAGCGTCGTCGGTGGCACACTCTCCGCAACGGAGGAATCGCGCGAATGTCGCTTTTTCTCACCCGATGCCCTGCCTCCAAATACATTGCCCAAACATCGCCAGCGCGTCGAAGATGCTCTGCTTGATCTGCCTCACGCTGTTATCCGCGATCAACGCAGTAGCACAGAAGAGGATCAGCACTTATCCTAGTGTCAGGCGTCGCGCAGCGCCTCCTGCATCGCACGCTCAACCTCTATCGTAAAGCGTTGATTAAGCTGTGCAGCCCACTCATCGTCCCACAAGCCCTGTTCTTGAAGATAGTGGCGGAAACGGAGCAGAGGATCATGTTGCTCTGCCGATTCTATGGTGGTGATATCTTCTGTGGTAGAGGAAGAGGGGGTAAAGCGTGTCACGCACATCTCCAGCAAAAGCGGGCCGCGACCTTCGCGCGCGTGTTGCATTGCTGCTTGCATCGCGCGATAGACAGTTATGACATCTCCCCCGTCGATGCGCTGATGTGTCAGACCGGACGGGAGAGCTATTGCGTGCAGACAGGAGGGCGTGTCAGCCAGGGAGTCTGGACAGTTCTGTTCGCAGACGAAGACGACGGGCAGCTGATGTAGCGCGGCAAACTGAATGCCTTCGAGAAAATCAGCCTCCGACGTGACCCCATCACTACAATAAGCAACCGTAACCACGGGTGCCTTGCGGAGCTTGCAGGCGAAGGCGATTCCTGCCGCGTGGAGGATCTGGGTTGCCATCGGTGTTGGGCCGGTGACGGTGTTATGTTTGTGGTAGCCCCAATGTAGCATGGCGGTGGGTTTAGAAGCTGGTTGCTCTTCTGAACACCTGTTTCCAGATAGGTGTGTTTGTAAATAGGTGTGGAACACTTCATAGGGCGTCATGCCAATAGTTAGCACAACTCCCAGGTCGCGGTAATATGGCACTGTAAAATCTTTTCCAACCTCAATACAGACCGCACTTCCCACCTGAGCCGCTTCATGCCCTCGACAACTGGCAATAAAATCAATGCGTTCCTGCCTGTGCATCTTCCATGCATGATCATCGACTATGCGTGTCAACAGCATACGCGCATAGAGGTCTCGTATGAATGTCGTAGATAGCGTGGCACTCATCATGGACCGATCTATCTGCTAGAATTTTTCAACATTTCATCGACGTTCTATCTGAACGCTGGTTGTTTTTCAGATCTGCTCTATAAATATCTCTTGGGGGCAAAATAACCCCAGATATTATACGCCGTTCGGGTTATGAGAAGCAATAAGAAAAGAGCAATGAGGATAAAAATACTGTTGAGCTAGTGCCCAGAAGGATATATTACATTCAAGAGGTCATATGCGAATGGAATGATCGCGCTTCGGTTTACTTCGGTCAAAGATAATGCTCAGGTCAATGGCGCTGAGGTGGTGGGCTGCATCTCATCCACCCCAACGCCGACTGCCAGGCACCGTGCGTGTACAAATCAGTGCTGAAGGCTCGGCGGCATCTTATGGAATGAGGTTGGGCGGCAGCGGCACTTTGCGACCGCTGTTGCTTTGACAGTGTACTCCGGGACTTCCCGTCAGGTAGTCGTCGGCGTCATGATCGCCATCGCACTGGTTCTTGGGGCCGGAAAACTGGCTGATGCCAAACTCATGAAACATAATCGGATCGCTTTGTGTGCCTTGAAACGTGCCATGTGGAGCAGGCCATGTGATGGTCGCGCCATTCGGATACGTGTTGAGGACGGTTGCTGAAATCGCACCAGAAGCGGTTACATGCACGGTAGCCACTTCTCGCTTTGAGCAGTCGCTTCCTCCCTGGCACACGGCATAGGTCCAGTTCTCTCCATAAGCGGGATTTTTCGTCTGCTGTCGGCCCGGTGCAGGCTGTTGTATTGTAATGGTATATGTGGCTATCCCCGAAGCTGGCACATTCAGGGTAGCGGTTGTACAACCTGTGGCGACTTTCACGCAAGTACTGTGTTGGATAGGACAACTCTTGCTTTTAAGAGATTGCAGTGCAGTTCCGCTTGTCGGCTTCGTAATAACGTTGGCGACGTCAGGGCCATTGACCCTGAAAGTACCGCCAGCAAGAGCATGCTTGCACGAATCCGTCACTTGAATCCAGACGGTCACAGTTTTTGCGTGAGTTGTCACCGCCCGGGCTGCTGACTCTTTTCCTCCAACAAGAGGAGACGCCATTATGAGGGTGAGCAGAGCAAGTGCAGCCATGCAGCCCAAATGCCGTAAAATAACCTGTTTCATAGTGCTAACTTGTGCATCCCTTTCAAATATACTGAATACGATAAAAAGAAGATGGATAGTGGTAAGAGAACTCTCTATCTATGTTCCGGCCAATTGCCATAGATAGAGAGTTCTCCTTTACCGTATTTTGTGCATGAGACTGTGCCAGTTGAAGCAGGCTTCACTATTCTCTATCGGAAGAGAATAGAATTTTTATAGGTCAGTAGTAGCAATGTTGGCGAACAGGGCCGAATAAAATTGAATGGTTCTGAACCATTCCGAACGCATGTATAGGCTGGGTGGGTTTGCTACTTGCAGGGGCAAGAGAGAAGCTTTTATAATGAGCTTGTAAAAATATTCTATCTGGTGCATCAATGAAGGCCCAAAAGTCAGCGTAGACTCATGGAGGCAATAGCATATGACAGTAAATATTCGAGCTACGGAAGCTGCTACTCTAGCACAGCCGCTAGATGTCATTGCGCTTTATCGCACGATGGTAACGGCGCGCGTAATGAATGATCTGCTGAAAATTCGTAAAACGCAAGGACATTTTCCTTTTTACATTGGATGTGCCGGGCATGAGAGTATGGCGGCGGTGGCGGCGGCCCTTGGTGAAGATGATTGGCTGGCTTTGTACTATCGTGATTTAGCCGCGTGGCTCCAGCGCACAGGAGACCGCTACGGTCCCTTACGTGAAGCATACTCACGCGTGACGGGACCGATGGCAGCCGGTCGTAATATGCCATCTCACTACAGTAGTCCGCAATATCATATCCTGCCCGGGTTTAGTGAAGTGGCGGGGCTTGTCCCATTCGCCGGTGGTGTGGGCTTTGCTTTAAAGCAGCAACAGAGCAAGGCGCTGATCCTGTGTTCTACCGGCGATGGCGGTGCTGCAACCAATGATTTCCATGTGTTGCTTCGTATGTCAGCAGTACATCAACTGCCCGTTTTGATGGTGATAGAAGATAATGGATGGGCCATTACGACACCTTCCACCACACAATGGGCGGGATCGCTCGTCGATTGGGCGAAAGGCGGTGGCATCTATGCGGAAGAGGTTGACGGCACGGACGCGATAGCGACCTATGAGGCGACCTGTCGCTTTGTGCAGCATATCCGTTCGGGGCAGGGGCCAGTCCTCATGCATTTGCGGCAAGGTCTGCTCGATCCTCATTCCAGTAGCACCGATATTAAAACCTATCGTAAAAAAGAAGAAATACAACTCACTGCGGCGACAAAAGATCCTGTGAAAAACTTTGGGCTATGGCTGGTTGAGCGGGGATATCTACAAGAGGCCGATATCGATCGCACGCGCAAGGAGATTCGGGCCGAACTGGAACGGATCGAGCGCGAAGTCCTTCAAGAGCCAGGGCCAACTGGAGATCGTGTGCTGGATCATGTTGTTTACGTCCCGGAGTGGCGAGAGAATCATCCTCGTGGCGCTAAACGACAATTAACGATGCTGGGCGCAATTAATGAGGCGCTGGTAGAACTGGCACAACGCGATCCTGATTTCTTTGTCTATGGGCAGGATGTGGGCAGTCCGAAAGGCGGCGTCTTTGGTGCCACCTCGATGCTTGTTTCGCAATTTCCAGAGCGAGCGATCAGCAGTCCATTAAACGAACAACTCATTATTGGTCTGGTGGCTGGCAGTGGTATGCATGATGGTAAGGCGCGTTGTGCCGAGATTCAGTTTGTGGACTATCATCAATCGGCAGCACAAACGATTCGTCTTGCCGCTCGTATATCCTATCAGACCTATGGCATCTGGAAAGTGCCGATGGTGATTCGTGCGAAGTCTGGCAGCGGCGGCGGTGGACCCATTTCCAGCAGTGGTAGCGCTGGTGGTGGGGCCTTCGGCCATTCCAATGCAGGTGAGCAATGGTTTACCTCCATTCCAGGGATGATTACGATCTGTCCCGCCACTCCATTTGACGCAAAGGGACTGTTGTTGGAGGCCGCTCGTGCGCAATCGCCGGTGACATTTCTGGAACGCGGTCGCCTTTATCGCTCGGAGCCGCCAAAGGATAACACGGGTCGTATTGTTGCTGAGATGGCCGAATACTGGCAGGTGCCGGATGGCTACTATACGCTGCCCATCGGCAAGGCCAGACGTATCCATATAGGGCAGGGCAAAGCGGATGTAGCGATTATCGCCTGGGGAACGATGGTGCTGGAGGCCTGCTCCGCCGCAACCAACATGGCGAAAAAGGACGGCGGCGCGATCGAAGTTGTTGATCTGCGCACGCTGGCACCTTTTGACGAGGAGACGGTTGCGGCTGCGGTCAAAGAGGCCAATCGCGTGATCGTTGTCACCGAAGAGGCCGACCTGAACAGTTTTGGCCGCCATATCCACTCCTGGATTGTGGAGCATTGCTTCTATGATCTGGATGGTGTGCCAGCCTTCATTTCTGCCGTTCGCGCACCAGCAGCTCCGTACAATGCGCCAGAGGAGACCGCTTTTTATCCCGGAGCCAGTGCGATTGAGGAGAAAATAGAGCAGTTACGAATAGACTAAACTGTGCTATATTACGGCATAGATAGCGTTTTGAGTAACTGTCTGAAAGTTGAGGAATTATGGTCAACTGTCCATCTTGCGGTGCAAATGTTACCGGCAAGAAATTTTGCCAGCAGTGCGGAACCCAGGTCCGTTCGGCCATTCCTGCTGCGGCGAGCGGGTCAATGTGCTCCCGCTGTAACGGGGCGGTGAACGCTGGTGCGGCCTTGAATGTGCAGACGCAGATCCCGCCTCCTCCTCCTTCGACTCGTCCCTGCCCCTCCTGTTATACGGAGGTTGCGGCGGCAAGTGCTTTTTGTACCAATTGTGGGCATAACATGAACGTGGTGGCGGGAGGGGTCGCCTGTACGAATTGTGGCAAGCAGAATAATCCAGGCACAAAGTTTTGTGGTGGTTGTGGTGCTCAGCTCGGTCAGACCCGCTCTGGAGTGATGCCACAGACAAATTATGGACAGCAGCCATCGGGTCCGTATAGTCAGCCATACCCGCAGCAGCAGTATCAACAGCAGCCACAGTATCCTCAGGGCAATTATCCGGTGCAGCCAATGATGGGGCAGTCACCGATGGTGTTGCGTTGCCCAACTTGTATGGCGATGGCTCCGTTGGGAACACCCTATTGTCAGCGTTGCCGTACGAATCTTGCGGGCGTGGTTCCTGTCCCGGCCCAACAACAGGCGCAGCAGGGCGGCTTAGGTGGCTTTTTGCAGAGTGATGGTGGAAAATTGGCCGCTGGTGCGCTGGGTGGTGCAGCCGCGGTGATTGGTGGGCAGATGTTGCTCAATGGCCTGGAAAATTCTATCGAGCGACGCGTTGAGGATGATATGGGATTTGGTGGCCATCATAATCATCACCATCATAACGAAGAAGACAACGGCATCCTGGGCAATCTGGGCAAACTGGCCGATGATATCGGGCTGATTTAGAAATCCTCCGGGATGGGAACGCGGTATGGTAGGGGCGATGGCTTGTCCTCGCCCGTTGGCCTTTGCTGTTTTGTGGAAAACACAGGCGAAGACAAGCCATCGCCCCTACCATACATGCTAAGAGATGCCTACCCAAATGGGCTATCCGCCCCCGAAATTGGGTGCAAATTGGGGGGAGTGTAGTATCCTCAGATCTGCTAATGTGTATCGAGTGCGGATCTTTATTGATTAATTGGACTGCTTATTCTGACAGTTGCTCTATTGCGGCTGTGAACCTGAACGTTTATAATAACAGCAAGCTATAACGAATTTCTGTATGCTGGAAAATGACCGCTGAAATTTGTATTGGTAACGTTTGATCAGGAATTATAAGGAGAAGTGGAGTCCTCTTTCCTCGCAACAATTTAAGAGGCTCGGCATCAAATATTCTCATGAAGTACGAGCGATTTACGCTGCAAAATGGATTACGGCTCATTACTACTCAGATGCCAGGTATGCGTTCCGCAAGTATCGCCTTCTTTTTCTCCATTGGTTCACGTTACGAGCATGATCAGATAGCAGGTGTTTCACACTTTATTGAGCATATGCTCTTTAAAGGGTCGCGCCGCTATACCACAGCTCGTCAGATCTCTGAAGCCATAGAGGGAGTCGGGGGTGTTTTTAATGGCAGCACGGGTAAGGAGATGACGAGTTACACGGCTCGCGTCCCCGGCGAAGATCTACCGCTGGTGATGGACGTGATGGCGGATATGCTGCAGCATTCCCTGTTTGATCCTGACGAGGTAGAGAAAGAGCGTGGGGTGATCATCGAGGAGTTGAGCGCGACTCAGGATGATCCGCAAGAATGGGTCAATCTTTTAGCTGACGAGACGATGTGGCCGGGTCTCCCGCTGGGACGAGATGATGCAGGATCGATCGAGACGGTGAGCCAGCTGTCGCGCCAGCAGATGCTTGCGTATCTGGATGCTTACTATCGACCGAACTCACTCGTCCTGAGTATAGCCGGAAATATTGATTCACAGCAGGTGTTTCAACTCACGGAGCAGCTGTTTGGGGATTGGGCTGCGCGCGATATTCCAAGATGGGCAGAAAGTTTTCCGCCCCAGGATGCACCACGTGTGCGTATGATCAAGAAAGCGACCGAACAGACGAATCTCTGTCTGGCAACGTTGGGGCAGTCACATAACGGCTCCGATTACTATACTATTCTGCTCATCAACGCGTTGCTGGGCGATGGCATGAGTTCCCGGCTCTTTCAAACCATTCGCGAAGAGCAAGGTCTGGCCTACGATATCGGGAGTTATCTAAATAGCTATTATGAAACAGGGAATCTCGTTGTCAGCGCGGGTGTAGATCCTTCACAGACAGAGAACGCAGTCAAGGCAATTGTTGCTGAGCTACAGCAGTTGCGCGAAGTTCCCGTGACCAGCGATGAGCTTGAGCGGACCAAAGCGTACGTGCGGGGCGGTGTTCTCCTGGGTTTGGAGGGGACGCAACAGGTGGCTTCGTGGCTTGGGAGTCAGGAGTGTTTACAGAACCGGGTGCGCGATATTGATGAGGTGATAGCGCAGGTGAATGCGGTCACTGCGCAGGATATTCAGCGTGTGGCACAGACCTGCTTTGCTCCTGAGTGGCGTCGTCTGGCGATTATTGGCCCGGATGATCCACGACGAGCGGAGCATTTGGGGAAGTTGCTTACAGGTGTGTAAAGCGGGAAGAGGAGACCAGGTATTATGGCGCAAATAACGCTTCGTGATTATTTACAGGAGACCGAAGACGTGATCGGAAACGGTCGCGCCGATGACGCTTTAACTCGTTGTCAATATGTACTTGCTCGCTTTCCAGAATCATTGGAAGCACAGCGTTTGCTTGGTGAGGTCTATCTCGCTCAAGAACACTATGATGAGGCTCAGCAAACATTTGATTGGGTGCTGACCAACGACCCGGAAAACGTCATTGTCTATTGTGATCGTGCCTTGATTAGTGAGCGTCGGGCCGACTACGATACTGCTCTGGATTGTTACCAGCAGGCATATGAACTGAGTCGGGGCAACAACCAGATACGCAATGAGTTTAATAAACTGAGTGCAAAGGTCGGACAACAGGGCTTTATGTTCTCGCGTGCAGGTCTGGCGCGGCTCTATATGCGTGGGGATCTCTTGACGCAGGCTATTCAGGAATGGGAAGCCGTGCTGTCCGTTACACCTGATCGGTTAGATGCTCGTACCGGGTTGCTGGAAGCTTATTGGCGCGATGGTCTCTATGATCGTGTTGAGCAACTGGCCGCACAAATCTTGCAGGATGTGCCTGGTTGTGAGAAGGCATTGCTGCTGCTCGCCTATGTGGTATCGGCGAAAGACATGGAGCAAGCGCGCGAACTATTGCAGCGCGTCGAGGCGCTTGATCCCGATCTGGTCATGGCTCAGGATCTCTTCTCCGACCTGATGGCAAGCCAGCCAGGTGAGCCATTTCTGGCACTGTTGAAAAAAAATCCAGTTGCGTTGGAAAAAGCGCAAGAACAAGAAAGTATTTCCCCCGTCAATGGCGCGCTTTCTCAGCAGGAAGAGCTATTTGCAACCTCTGGCAACTCGGCTCTTTCCAGTTCATTGCCTGGCTGGGCCGGCCTGGAATCGTGGAATGGTGAGACTACGCTGCCCAAAGTTGCCCCGGAAGCGCAAGCGTCGTCGCTTTCCGCCGATCTTCCTGTCTGGTCAAACGATAATTTTGCGGCATTATCTGATGTGGGACAGAACGCGACAGCCGGAGCAAACGGAGCGCAGGAGCAACCCGATCTTGCATCTTATTTAAACACGATGGGAAGTTCGGGCAGTTCATGGGAGCTGCCTCAGCAGCAATCATCTGGGGAGCAGCAAGAGGAACCCTGGATGCTGTTGCAGGCCTCGCTGGACGAGATGAAGAAAGAGTTTGAAGCATCGACAGCCACGCGGGAGCAACAGCCATCGCTTGATCTCTCGCAATGGGGGATTGCTGAAAATCCACCAGAGCAACCATCTTTAAGCGGCTTTGAGTGGAGCGGTAGTGAGCAAACTCTGGATGCAACGAGCTTTGCCAATTCCTGGTCGGCCGCACCAAAGGAAAATGAGGCTGCTCCTGCTCCCGATTGGCTCAGTATGTTGACGCAGCCGGGAGAGCGTCGCCAGATGAGCGGTAACTTGCCGCCTGTTCCTTCCTCTGAACCGCAAGCGCCATCGATTCAGCCTTTGCTGGAGCCGCAAGCGTCAGCAGCCGCACAACCGTCAGTTGTCCAGGAACCGGTTGTTCAGCCGGCCTCTCCGCCACCAGCAGAGAAGAAGCCGGAGCCCGAGAAGGAAGAAGAGCCGGCCTTCTCGCCGTTTGCAACAGATGGCGATGATGACGAGGAAGAGTCGTTCTTTGGACCTCAGTGGCTCAAAGCACTGGGAGCAGCTGCGATAGATGATGATGAAGAGGAAACCGGGGCTGTTGCCGAAGAGTCGCTCGCCAGGCCGGAGCCATCAACAGTGCAAGAAGCACCGCAGACATATGAACCCTGGACTGCATCATCACCAGAGACTGTGCAAGAGCGGAAACCAGCGGTTGCATGGAATCAGCCAGTAGAGCAAGAGAGCAATCAGCCTACTCTGGATACTGCCTGGGGAACCTTAGCAGAGACAACTCCGCCATTGACTCCTGCTGCATCCTCGCCGGAGTATAGCTGGAGCCAATCGTTAGAGCAACAACCTGCATCCAATGAATATAGCTGGAACCAGCCAGTAGAGCAACAACAATCTGCATCCTCGCCGGAGTATAGCTGGAGCCAATCGTTAGAGCAACAACCTGCATCCAATGAATATAGCTGGAACCAGCCGTTGGAAATTCAGTCGGAGTTGCAAGGAGCGGGTGAGGTATTGCCGCTATCACCAGAAGAGGCCAATGGTTGGGAGAAGCCAGACGAGCTTTATTGGGATGGGCAATCGGGCAGCGCAGGCAATGACTACACATTTGAGGCGGTGCCGCCAATCCGGACGTCTGAAATCGCTAATGCAGAGCCGTTTGATAAGACGGAACAGCAAATGCTGTTGACCTTAGAGGAGTTGGAAAAAAATCTGTTGTCCGATGGGTTTGTGCCGCTGGAACCAAACTGGCTGGCAAACCTTGCGCAAGAGCAGAAAGCCTCCTCTTTGCCGCCAGTTGAGGAGCCGCAAGAAACCTATGCAGCGCCTCCTCTCTCCTCTGCACTGGCGGAACTGGGGCATTTTATTCAACAGCCTCAGCAGATGCAACAGGCTGCAACGCCCATGCCACCGACGATCGAACCTCCAATAGAAGAAGATCCGAGGGTGTTTGAGCAGTCTGAGCCGGCTCCTGAGACGCCGCTGTGGGCAGCATCGTTGCGTCCGACGCCGCTCCCTCCACAACAGGAGAAACCGGCGGCTGCGTTACGCCCGACGCCTGTACCTGTTCCGCCTCCTCTCCGGCAGCAACCGAAGCATCTGCCCGAGGATGATTTCGATGATGGCGATGCGCCTACAACGCATGTCGCGGCTGTGAAGCCTCCCGTAAAACCAGTCGTGCGGCCCATTCCTCCGAAGAAGCCGTCGGAGCCGGTCAAGCCCACGCCGGTTACGCCCGCTGCCCGCAAAGATGCATTTGCGGATATAGAACTTGAGACAACTATGCGACGACCAGCTATCCGCCTGGAACCTATTCAGCAGCGATCAGCAACCTCACATGAGCAGGGGGCAGGCCGTTCTCATGGGCGTTCGGGAGAGCGGACCACAACCGGGAAAGCGGCTGAGGTAAGTTTCCAGGAGCGGTTATTGAAGGGATATCAATATCAGCTACTTGGAGACTATGATGATGCTATGCAGGAGTATCGCGCCGTCATACGGAATGCGCCAGACCTGTTGGGCGAAGTGATTAGTAATGTGCGCGCATTACTCAAGCTTGCCCCCAGTTATTCAACCGGCTATCGCGTACTGGGCGATGCCTATATGCGCCAGGGAGAGTACTTGCAGGCAATGGAGGCGTACAACAGAGCCTTGACGATGGCGAAAAAAGCGAAAGCATAGTTCTGTTACTGTAAATAAGGAGTAGGAGCGTGGAGACTGTATTACAACGCCTAACCGACCTCGATGAGATCTACAACGCTATTCTGGTCGGCAAGGATGGTCTGATCGTCGCTGGCATCCAGCATAGCGATGATGAAGAAGTGGTCGGGGCAATGGCAGCAGCCGCATTTGGCTCCATTACCAGTTTTACGGCCCAGATGAATAACGATGAAACGAGGCATGTGATCGTCGAAACAAAGAACGGCACCGTTCAAATGGAAGAGGCTGGCGATCTGATCCTCGTAGTTGTGACGCGCGGCACAGGGAATCTTGGCCGCGTCCGTCTGGAGATGAAGAAAGCCTGTCGGCAACTGGCCCAACTGGTCCCCAGTTACTAGAGGTTTTGGATGAGCGAAGAATCGGAGACGATCTCTCTATACCGGTTCTCTCGTGGGCAGATGCGTCTTGTGGGCGTATCTGCTCTTTGTTGCATAAGTGTAATTATGAACACGATGAAGGAGATAAGATAAACATTATGGAACGTACCCTTGTTTTGCTAAAGCCCGACGCCGTGCAGCGCGATCTTGTCGGCGAGATTATCAGCCGCCTGGAGCGCAAGGGCTTGAAACTGGTCGGCTTGAAGCTGATGCGTCTGTCGGATGAGCTATTGAACGAGCATTACAGCCACCTCGTTGGGAAGAGCTTTTTCCCCGAAGTGAAATCGTTCATGCAACTGACTCCCGTTGTAGCCTGCTGCTGGGAAGGCACCGAGGCGGTTAACACGGTGAGAGCGATCTGTGGCATCACGAAAGCGCGCGAGGCAGCTCCCGGCACCATTCGTGGCGAATTCGCCATGAGCGTGCAGGCCAATCTGATTCATTGCTCCGACTCTTTGGAGACGGCCAATGCAGAGGTGAAGCGCTTCTTCAAATCTGACGAGCTGTTCTCCTATGACGATGTTCTGGAGCGCTACGTCTATAATTCCAGTGAGCGCGAATAATTTGTGTCGTCCTGCTGGCTGAGATTGAAGTATCCAGGCATGCATAGATAAAAAACATAGTGTGAGGACCGGGGCGATAAATTGTCCCGGTCCTCACGCTTGTTTTCCTGAATGATCTTCTCTGGCGACATGAAGCGATGCTTTTCAATCTGCATATCTTTTTCATAAGAGGGTGTCGTATGTGTGAAAAGCATTGTCGAGGTCGGGGAGAAGCAATGGTGAAAATGACGCGCATGAGCCGCAGTGTACCTGGCTGGGAGTACGGATTAGCGGGATGCAGAAGATGTTTCTTGTGCGGATGCCGTTTTTGCCTGCTTTTCTGCCGCTGATTGCTGCCTGTTCGCCAGTCGCCAGCAACGAGTTTTACTGCGGAAGCATTTCTCTTGTTCCTCCAGGGTTTCTGGAGGTGTGCCCTTCAGACAAAAGACTTGATACATAGGCTCTCCTGCCTCGATATCGTTGCAGGGGAACCAGCGTTCCCGATAAAACGGGCAGGCATTTTTATGTTTCCGCCAATTTGAATTTTCTGATGGATGAGTTTCTATGGTGCCTGCCAAAAAAGTTTCCTTCCTGTTAATAATCGTTATTTATAACCTACGCGGTACACGTAGTATACCATATCCTGCCGGGAACAATAGGAGGCTAACTACAGACAAATAGGGGGTGTTTATGGTATAATAGTATGCGAAAAATGCACTCTGTTTCCCTCTCTGGTTGCTCTATTATGCCTGGTCTAAGTCGCCCTCTCATCTATAGATGTAGCAAATATGTACTCCTTTGCAGTTCCAAACTCGTCTAATTAAGTAGAACCTTCTGACGCATCGTTTATGTGGAGAATCGGAGACGCCTTTGAAAGAAGTTGAAAAAAGAGACGAAGAGAAGTCTGTCCCCTGGACGATTCAGCAAACGTTTCTTGGGATTTTGTTGACGCTTATTCCCTGGCTTTTGCTGGCCTTTGGCCTTTCCAGTCTGAATACAAGAACATCACACCCTGCCCCTCTCGCGCCAAACGTTGATCTGATCAATGCGATCATTACCTTTATTCTAGCTTCGCTGGTTGAAGGCGCTTTTCTGATCGCTCCCTTCTTTATCGCAGGACGCTCGTTTCGCCATTTGCCTAATCGCTGGCGACAGACCTGCGATGCGCTGAGCTTGCGAAAATTTCATGTCGCCAGCGCGTTACCCTGGGTAATCGGGCTGTTTCTGGGCATTCTTGCGTTGAATCTGCTGTACGGTCTGGTGATTAGCTACTTGAATACGCATTTCCATATGCAGATCCAGACGAACGATCAAGTCATTCTGCAACAGAGCAAGGCCGCTCCGCTGACGACCTATGCGACCTTGATCGTCAGCGTTTTTGTTGCCCCCTTTTGCGAAGAGGTTTTCTTTCGAGCCTTTGCCTTTGCTGGCTTTTTACGCGCCATGTCGGTCGGTTGGGCCGTTTTTCTCAGCGCGCTTGTTTTTGCGGTTGCTCATGCCGATGCCGGCTCGTTTGCTGTACTGTTTTTTATTGGTATCGCCCTGGCGTTTTTGCGCTGGCGCACCAATTCGCTCTGGCCTTCGATTCTGCTGCATCTGCTCAACAATGGCCTGGGGGCCGTGCTGATTATTCTTGAAATGCACTAGCCCATTTCGTAGTGGAGCGATTTATCGCGTGGGGGGCGGCTTCTCAGGTGCTTGCCCCACGCGATAAATCGCTCCACTACGAAATGGGGAGGATTCCCGATTTTGGTTGTGAAAACTCATTATCGCGCAACTACGAAACGTGTTAATGTTTAAGATGGCGCATAGGTGAGACCAACGCTTTGACTGTGCGCCATTCGCGACACCAGCAGCATACCCTGTATGAGTGCAATCAGGGCGGTGATCAATAAAAGATGTTTGAGCGTGCTGTCAATGATCACCGCTTCGGATAAAAAGGCCTGAGCAATACCGCAAAGGAGGGCGACGCCGAATGCAACCAGCAGGATCAGACGATTTGCGCTAGTTGTCGGGCGCGTGAGCCAGTAGAGAGAGAGCAATCCGCTTGCCACCAGCCCGATTGTAAGCAGTGTGTTATAGAGGGCAAGATCTGGCATCAGTTGTATCTGGCAAGAAGTCGGGTTGATGGTGAAGCCTTCGGCTCTGGTGAACGCTGGTGTGGTCTCGACGCTCAGAGCAAAGCTGCTGATGAGCGTGGTAACGCCTGTCAACAGCAAGAGGCTGCGGGCGACCATACCCTGTGCTCCTATAGCGGCAACAATGGTGATGCCAAGCAGCAGAAATGAGAAGATGGCTTCAAGTGGTTGTGCCGATGGGCAGATGAAGTTGAAGGCACCAATGCTGCTGGCGATGGTCAGGATCAGGACGAGGCTAAACGTCGTGATAAAGCCGCCTGTCCAGATCGGGGCGAGAGCTGATTTGTTAGTCGGCAAGTGTGACGAGGTTCTCTGCATTGGCTCTGTTGGTAGATGTGGAGCAGCTGTCGCTGTTGTTGGTTGCACAGCCGGAGTGCGAGGATTGGTCTGAGGCGCGATATAGCTGGTAGGAGCCATAGATGCTGGATTTATAATTGTGCTGGTATATTCTCCCGCCTGCTGGCTAATATTGCGCAACGTTTGCAACACTTCGAGAGCGTTAGCAGGTCGATCTCGCTCGTCGTAGGCAACCATGCGTTGAATAAGTTGATCGAGCTCCTGCGGAACCTGTGGGTTCGATTGCCGCGCCGATGGAAAGTTGAAGTGATCCTTTGCATGGTAGGGATCACGCCCCGTAAGGCAATAGTGCAAGGTTGCGCCAAGCGCGTAGAGATCGGAGCGGGGACTTGTCTGTGTCAGGCCGTGCTGTTCAGGTGGGGCATAGCCCGGTGATCCGAGGAGAATAGTGTCTTGCACCTGCCCCTCTTTGAAGAGGCGTGCAATGCCAAAGTCGATCAGGAAGATGTGGCCGTTGTTTGTGACCATGACGTTTGTTGGTTTGATATCGCGAAAAATGATGGGCGGCTGCTGTTGATGCAGGTATGAGAGCACGTCGCATAACTGGTGAGCATACGAGAGAACCTGCGCAACCGGAATGGGCTGTCCATTGTACTCCTTGAGTATGGCATGCAACGTCTTTCCCTCGATATAGTCCATGACGAGGTAAGAGCGCCCCTGCTCGCTGAAGGAATCGTAGATGCGAGGGAGATTGGGGTGGGCCAGTGCTGCCAACATATGGGCCTCTCGTTGGAAGCGCGCCGTGGCCTCGGCTAGTTCCTGAGTGTTTAAATGCGTCTGGCTCATCTCCTTGATGGCGACGCGCCGGTTACCGAGCCGCGTATCAGTTGCGAGATATACTGCGCCCATTCCTCCACGCCCTATCTGTTCCACAATGATAAAGCGTTGTTGCAGTGTAGATTGAGGTGAAAGTCTTCCTGTCTGATTATTGGGGGCGGTCATCACACACCTCACCTTTATTTGATCATTTTGTACATGTTCTATTGCGTTGACTATGTTTGAATATAGCACAGTGCCAAAAAGTTGCTTGTGAAGACGTTAATCTAAGTATAGTCGGTATATAAACGGTGGTCAACGCTTTTTTTGTCTCTTCTTCTTTACAGCTAGTCTGGTTGTTATGGGACAATGATAAATTGAATTGTATTACGACGTATTGTTGACAATAGATGATATGATAGATAATTGATGGGGCTAGTTGATTTAACGTGATGGCCTTCGACCTTCTATCGAAGGGAGGAAGTTGATGAGCGTGTGCCGCTTATTGTGTATTTCTGAGAAGGGCCGATGCTTCCTCTGTTCCCGGCTCTCTTTGCTCCTTATCGTTATTTCCGCACTTTTGATACAGCTTATACCGATTTCATCTGCTCTCATTTCGCCCACTCTGGCGTCTTCTCGTCAAGACTCGCCATCGACGCAACCACAGGATCTTGCACGTGCAGGGGTCTCGGTCGTGCGCTTGCTGATCTCGTACAGTCAAGCGAAGCAGGGATCAGCCCCAGCAACAACGGCCCAATGTACCGGTCTGGGTGTCCTGGTGGGCAGTGGGCTAACTGGCAATCAACAGGTGAACTGGGTGCTAACCGATGCCGGCTTACTTGACACAGGTAAAGCGCAGTGTGTGCCAGCGCATCCAACCGCGACGCTCAGCTCGATTGAAGTTTACATGAGCAGTGCCTACAATAGTCAGCAGCCTGTCTCTCCTATCGCAACCATCGGCGAAGTCGCGTTGAAAGACGCAATTCATACCCAAAACAATCTGGCTCTGCTTTCCTTTGGCAGCTCCTCGATTAAGCTTCTTCCTTTCCTTGATCTTGCGGTCGCCGATCCAACCCCACAGGCGGCCATCTATCTCTCAAAGGATGTCAACTCGGCAATGACGCCCCCTGCTGCAATTAGCGATGCCAAACAGGTGAGCAGCTTCAAGCCTCAGATTCAGCAGTATCTCACCCCTGCCCGCAAAGCCATCACCTCGCAACAGGACTTTATTAGCGTCGAAAAGGAAGCAGGTATGCCTCTTGTGAATAGCACGGGGGAACTGGCAGCTATCACAACAATCAATGGGAAACAGGTCAATAGTACTGATATTAGTAAGCTGTTGCAGACCATTGACGCGATCAAAAATCCTCCCTCCAATGTTGTCCACGACAAATGGAATAACGGCATTACCACCTATTATCGCAGTCAGTATGCTGATGCCGAGCAAGCGTTCAATGCGGCTGCCCAGGCAAATAGCCAGTTTGAGGGGGCGCAGAAATTTGCCCAGATTGCGCACGATGCCGCGCAGAGTGCTGTCGCCAAGCCGAGGTCCACAAGTACACCTGTCCCATCACAGGGAGAGAATATTAATGCGGTTCCTGTGTGGCTTATGTATATGGTAGGATTGCTGCTGATTGCTGCCATACTTATGATAATTTCAGTCTTTGTTCGTTCGCGCGCTCGTAAGCAACAGTTGGAACGCGAATTTGCTCAGGTTGATCGTCAGGCGGCCCTGGAAGCACAGCGCATAATGGAAGAGGAGAGCCAACAGCGGCAAGTGTTAACTCAACAGGCGGCAGCTCCTCCGCAGAGAAATGAGCCATCACCAGCGCAAGATACGTCTCCCGTGAATCTTCAGCAGATATATTGTCCGAATTGTGGTACACGTGTGTTGAAAGGCACTACGCGCTGCCCCAACTGTATGTTTTGGCTTATACAGGGATCTCAAAATTCGGTTCAGCAGGAGCAACCTGTTTCTCGTATAGAACATTCTATTGTGAATTCACGCCCGGTCGCGTCATCTGTCGATAACACGCCTGCTACGGCTGGGATGCCCGAAGTAGTGCTACAACATAGCCCTGATGTGGCAAGCCCCGCCAATTTGATACGAGGAGTATCGGCCCATGAGGAGCCAGAGAAGGTGGTATATGTCCCTGCCATGAAGATAGGAGAAATAAAAGATAGAGGGCGACGCCTGGGCAACTATCGTCTTGTTGGATCGCTGGGGCATGGCGGTTTTGCGGATGTGTATTTAGGGGAGCATGTTTATCTTAAAACGCAGTCGGCGATTAAAGTGCTTCATACACGCCTGTCTAACACTGCATTGCGAGACTTTTTGCATGAAGCACGTACTATTGCAGATCTTGTTCATCCACATATTATAAGAGTGTTAGAGTTTGGCGTGGAGGGCAATGAACCGGATTTGGAAAGCAGCCTTCTAAATGCGGATGGCTGTATACCCTATTTGATTATGGACTATGCTCCCGGCGGCACTTTGCGCGCACGGCATCCTAAAGGGCAACGTTTATCGCTGGCAACTATTTTACCGTATGTCAGAGATGTAGCCGAGGGGCTACAGTATGCTCATGACAAAAAGCTGATCCATCGGGACATCAAGCCTGAGAATATGTTAATTGGGCGGAATAATGAGGTGTTGCTCAGTGATTTTGGCATTGCTGCGGTAGCGCATAGCGAGCATTCAATGAGTACGCAAGAGATGGCTGGTACGATTCCCTATATGGCTCCCGAACAAATATTTGGCAAGCCTCGACCCGCCAGCGATCAATATGCGCTCGGTATTGTTATTTATGAATGGTTATGTGGAAGCCGCCCTTTTCAGGGTTCGCAATGGGAGATTATGGAGCAGCATCGGTCCGCATTCCCTCTGCCGCTCTCTAAAAGAGGTGTCTCAGTACCTACCACCGTTGAAGCCGTCGTAATGAAGGTTCTGGCAAAAGATCCATCACAGCGCTTTGATTCTGTGCGAGCATTTGCCGAGGCATTGGAGCAGGCCAGTTTAACCCGCTAGCTTATGGCCTGCTCGATTGTCACCCTCTGCCGCAGTTCTCCCTGGAGCAGGCGCATTGCTCCTAAAATCGAACTCAGCAAGCTCACTTGCAGGAAGAAAAAGTTGCTACTGCCATTGAAGGCGTGTGGGATTGAGAGCATGAGTAAGATTGTGGGGGCCACGCCCAGGAAGAAGGCTGGCCCGGCTTGCGTTTTCCAACAGGAGGGTCGTAGCCACCAGGCGGCAATTGCCAGATAGAGTGCGGCGGCAGCTGTGGTGCTGGCAAGGCTTGGTAGGAGGCCAATCAATGGCGGAGGAAAGAAAAATCCAGTCAGGGCAAGGCAGCCGCCAATGATGGGTGCAATTTTGAAAAACCAGCGATCCCAGCCGCGAAAAGGCACGCCGTTGGTCGAAAACACAATATAACTGGCGAGCAGGGCTATGTTGGTCGCCGCATTTAAATAGGCAATAGCCGAGAGGCCCGCATCGACGGACAGCAGACCAGCGATAAAGTTGATGGCGGTAAAGATGACCCAGAGACAGGCAAAGCTGCCGCCGATGCGAACCCAGAGCGAGCGCGTACGGATCACAATGGCCACCCAGAGCGCGCCGAGGATGGCGGTGTTACCCAGCAAAATCCACCCGGGCTGGTAGAGGCGATTATCCCAGCCCTGCGTCGTCAGGCTGGCCAGACTGAGGCCAGCCGCTAGCGTCAGGGCAAAAATAACGATAAAAGATGGTGTCCAGATGATGGTTGATCGCTGGCTCGTAAGGGTTGCGTTCTCTTGTTTAGTTGTCGCGACCTCTTCGGATTGTTGGGCGCTTTGAAGCAATGGAGCCTCGTTCTGGTGTACTGACCGGGTAATACTCTCCGCCATACAGACATCTCCTCACATATTGTTGCATGTATGCTGTGTTTTCTAACGAACGGCGTTCATGATTGGGTACAAGTTTCGCCAGATCGCGATGAATGGAGCATAGGCAGGAAAAAATCTCCTGCTATGCTCCATTCAACAGTCCGTTTTCTCTGCCCACCAGTTGAGCGGCTTGTCTGCGGAGTGCTTGTAGTCCTTCGCTAAAGTGGACAGGATATGGTTGTTCAACGTTGAGGGCGCGATACTCAGGAGGGAGTTTTTTCAAGTTCTCCTGAGCCAGTTCGCGAATTTCGGAGAGTGGCGGCAGGCTGCCAGGAATCATCTCGCCGTTGCGCATCACAGGTCGGAGCAGCCGATGATAGCTATCCGGACGCGGCTCGTGAGCCAGCTGGACGATATCTTCCTGCCAGTTGGGATGGCGGTAGATCTCCTTCTTGCCGGGCCAGGTGCTTTTGGCTCCGGCGATCTTCATCTTGGGATATTCTGTCCCAGCCTCGTCAACATACCAGACCTCTTTATAGACGGCACCAAGCGCGCCTCCTGGGATGCCCTGTTCGAGCGAGCCTGCTCCATAGCCAAGCGTTGTCCCAACACCAAAGGAATCGATGGCAGCTCCAGCTTGCACCAGTTCGGTAATTTTCCATTCATCGAGATCGCCGCTCGCCAGGATGCGCACATTCCCAAGATCGGCTTTGTCGAGCTGCTCACGAATGTAGATGCTGTCTGCGACCAGATCGCCACTATCGAGGCGTACTGCCGCCAGCGTGTGGCCTAGTGTCTCTTGAGAGCGCAAAGCTACCTGGATGGCGGTATGAATGGCCTGGCGTTGATCGTAGGTATCCAGCAGCAGGGTATAACGGTTATAGGCGGCGGCGATGGCCTCGAACGCCTCTTCTTCAGTGGGGAACATCTCGATCAGGGCATGGGGAACGGTGCCAGTTGCCGGGAGGCGGAACTCATAGGCGGCGTTCAGCAGCGATGTGCTGGCACAGCCACCGATGTATGATGCGCGAGCAACGGTCATCGGCTCCTGGGCGCGGCGGAAGGCGAACTCAGCGACACGTCGTGTGTGGCCCTGTTCGGCGGCGTAGACGATACGCGATGCTTTGGTGGCGATCAACGTCGAGAGGCCGATAGCCTGAAGCAGTCCGGCTTCGAGCAAAAGAGCCTCGCGAAAGGGCGCGGTAACGCGGATTAATGGTTCGTTGGGGAAGGCAATGGAGCCTTCGGGGAGCGCGAGAATTTCGCCAGTGAAGCGCAACTCTGCCAGTTCATCGAGAAACGCCGCGTCATAGTCGCGAATATGAGCAAGAAATTTCAGTTCTTCGGGCGTGTAGCGAAATGCCTGTACGAATTCCAGAGCTGCTTCCAGTCCGGCAACAAGCAAGTATGCTCCACCAAATGGCGCAGTACGTGTATACAGATCGAATGTGGTAAGGCCGTTGCCTCCACTACGCCAGGAGACATAGGCTGAATCGGGATGGTACATATCGGTCATCAATCCTGGATGAAAACTAGGCGCACGACGATGCATCGCTTTTCCCTCTTTCCCTTCCGCATGGATGGATAGTTCTGTTTGTTATGGCAATGTGAGTTAGTGTACATTGTACCATATCTCCGCAACCCTTTCGCCGCCTATCCTTGCCAATCTCAAGAAGGTACACGGATCAGCCCCGGAAAAGGACGCAAAAGGTGGGGTCGCTCCATTGAATCTCAACGTTTACACGCATTCTGCTGTGCATTGCATTTCGTAGGAGAGCAAGATAGGAGAAGTTTTTTCTGATGATCGAGCGTATGCTATTACCACTTGCAAAATGCTCAGTTTCGGGGCGCTTGCTATTACCTATCAGCCAGACAAAGAATAACCGCCTGGGAGGGGTCGGGCGAGGACAAGCCGTCGGTCGGCTTCCATGTTATGTCACATCCTGCAAATGTACAGGAGAGAGGCTTCTTCCCCACCCGTAGCGACAATGGGAGGTGTGGAGGGGCTGCGGGGGCCTTGCGCTTGTCGCTCTCCCCATCGGCTGGTTCCTCCCTTCTCGCGGGTGCCAGGGGCGATGAAGCGACCTGGGGAGAGCGACAAGCGCAAGGCCCCCGCCAAGATCCCCCAGCCACCCATTGTCGCTACGGGTGAACCCAACATTCTCTGCGCCCATAGCCATTCCTCCTTCACTTGTCGGATGCTCCTCTATTATGTCTGCATATCTATTCCTGGGGAAGATCGAAGTTGAGGATGGCACTGGAAAGCTGCCTGAGTTGGGAGCTGACAGCTTTGTGATGTGGGTTGGGAGAATAGGCTTTCAGATGTTCCTCATTGTCGAAATGCATAACAAAGCCGTAGGTGTAACCTTGATGAGCGTTATGTCTGTTCGCATCTGACTGCACATACAGGATGCCGGGTATCTTTTCTTTAAGCGCTTTGATCTGCTCTAACACTGCGTCCATCTGTTCGGGCGTCGTGTCGGATTTGGGTTGCAGCAAAACGATATGAATGATCATCTGGGTTATATTCCTTTCATGCGCTCTAATGTCCCTACTATCTCTCTTTGAAGGCGCTTCATAGCACGCTCTTTCCCTAATGAGGTGACGCTGAGACGGTCAGACATCTGTTGCAATAGGAGGTCACCACCTTCAAGAGGTTTTGTTGCGTCAAAACGTCGTGGCACGCCTTTTCCAACTGCTTCTAATCGCTCTTCAGGAATATTGAGAATGTCAGCAAGCCGGGAAACCTGTTCTTGTTTATCTAGCTTCCTTTTTCCCCGCTCTATTTGCGATACATATTCCCTTGTAAAGCCCCAGCGCTCCGCCAACTCTCCCTGCGTCCATCTCCTTTGTTTCCTGTAGTAGCGTACTAGCTTCCCAAATGCATTGCTATCCATGAATTTCTCTCAATCTAATGTAACACTAAGTTACATGTAAGTTACATTTGTTTCTTATTTATTGTCTTCTGAAGTAGTCATGTCCCCTCATGAATATAATGTTTAAGCGCCAGACAGCACCTTTTGTGTATAGACGTGTTCAGGGCCATCGTATTGACACATAAGAGCGAGAAAGAATACTGTAGAAGAAAAACAACTAGAGATGGATGCGAGTCATTCGATTAATAGCACATTGAAGAAGAAGGGAAATAGATGCAAGAAATTTGGAAACGTATTGAGGCATGGCTCGGAGCTCATACACCAGAGGTCATGAACAATGTATATGCAGGGGCTGCAGAAGAGGATATCAGGCAGCTAGAAATGAAGCTAGGATACCAGCTCCCTGACGATTTGCGTGATTCTTTGCGCATCCATAATGGCACCGCAAGCTGGTTTGTGGATGGATGGGAGCTACTGAGTGTTGATCGTATCTGGCAAGAGCAACAGGTGCAATTAGAGGTGCTACATGATTTGCAAGAGGAGGCTGGCGAGATCGAGGCAGGGGAGCGTGTCTGGTGGTGGTATCCTCACTGGATTCCTTTTGCCTCCTTTGGCAATGGAGATCTTCTTTGTGTCGAAGTTGATCCCTCATCGGGCGAACAATCTGGACAGATTATTGAGTTCTATCATGAATCGTATAGTCTCTGGATAGCTCCCAACTTTCAAGCGGTGTTATCGGCTTTTGCAGATCATCTTGAGGCGGGAGGGTATGCTCTTGACGAGTTCGGTGGTTTGCGCAGTAAGACCAGGCGGTTCGATGCTGACCACCTTCCTCCAGGCTCACAGCGCATTTACCTCTAGCAGAGGTGCGAGAAGAAGATTTATGCAGTATATTGATTTTTTTAGCACGAGATTTCCGCGCCGAAAGGATGAGGATCATGTTTTATCCAGACCATATAGCTGTCCCTGAAACCCTCTGCACAGAAGAGTTCCTTGTACGGCCATTAAAGGCGACTGATGTTAAGCTTGATTATGATGCGGTGATAACGAGCCGCGCCGAATTGTTCCTGCATAGTGAGGGGAGATGGCCTCGTGAGGGGTTCACCTTGGAAGAAAATCTGGCAGATCTGGTCCGGCATGAGCGAGAGCATCTTGATCGTGTTGCATTCACCTATACCGTTATGAATCCAGCGAAAACGGAGTGTCTGGGTGCCATTTACATTCATCCGCTGAGGCGGTTGCTGCAACGAGCTGATATCTCTGTTGAGCATATTTCAGATGAAAGCGCTTATGTTTCCTTCTGGGTGCGTCAGAGTCATCTCCCGGATAATCTTGATAGGCGGCTACTGCAAGCGCTGATTTCCTGGTTTCAAGCAGAGTGGGCCTTCTCACAGGTGACATTTTTTGCCCGTAAAGCTCAGACCCGCCAGATTCAGTTATTCGAGGATATGGGGATGCGACTTGAGTACACGCTGCCGAAATCGGTTGTGTATCGTTCATCGTAGAAGGGTATCGCGGCGAACCTACCACTTCGATCTGTCCCTTTGCATTATTGTATACCCCTTACAATGATTTTACAGAAACCTGCATTGATTTTACATCTGTGTGCGTTTTTTTTGAAGATCGTGCTTTATCCTATTCAATAGATTGATGATACAGAAAGAACAACAAGGTGTTCAAAAGATTGATAAAAATGCAAAGGGATTATCACTATGTTGTATAAAGATACTGATACAGAGCATCCTTACTACTATCCATATGCGCCTGTGCCAGCACTGGAGACTCCTGTTGACCAGGCTTCTGCGCCTGTGCCAGGAGTGGCATTAGACGATACGCCTCAGCCTCCGCAGGGACCACGAAAACAGAGGCAATCAGGTTGGCGAGCAGGTGCGATCATCGCGCTCGCGCTTGTGATGCTGCTGGTCTTCGGCGTCGGCCTGTTCTCTGGTGTGGTACTCCTCAATAAGCATACAAGTGCCAGCACAACGACGGCATCCACGACAACAGCAACCCCCATCTCCCAGACGCAGCAGGAGGCGGCCATTGCGAAGGTCGAGCCGGCTGTGGTCGAACTCCAGGTCACGACTAACCAGGGCGAGGCAATTGGTTCAGGTGTGATTATCGACACGAACGGTGATATCGTGACCAACAATCATGTCGTTAACGGCGCGCAATCTATGCAGGTGCTTCTGAGCGACGGCACCACCGAGACGGCTCAACTTGTCGGAACGAACGCCGCAAACGATCTGGCTGTCGTGCGAATCGCGCCGTTTGCTCATATGACGGTTGCCACATTTGGTGATTCATCCAAGCTGGCCGTTGGACAGACGGTTCTGGCAATTGGTAATCCATTGGGCATCAATGAGACGGTTACTCACGGCATCGTGAGCGCCTTGAATCGCACCTTGCCAGAATCTAAAGCCGTCACGATTCCAAACGCGATCCAGACCGATGCTTCGATCAACCCCGGCAATAGTGGAGGCGCGTTGATCAACTTGCAGGGACAGGTCATCGGTATTCCAACCCTGACATCCGTTGATCCAGAGTTCAATACTCCCGCCAATGGCGTTGGCTTCGCGATTCCGTCGAATCTTGTCAAAACCGATGTCGCGCAGATTCTCCAGCAGGCAGGATAAAGCGAGATTTGAAGCTATATGTGACAATCTGGATCTGCTCATAACGGCATATTGCGTTTTGAGGATTGGATGAAACAGGCTGTTACTTAAAAATAATGGACTGAGCGAAATATTAAAAAACAACCGTCAAGGCTAACAATCCCTGTACGGTTGTTTTTATTCAAGCATGTTGGCAGCAAACGTGCTATCAAATGCGTTCGTAAGAGGTTAGCGTGCGCTCGTTGACGACATTGCCCGTGTGTTTGGCGGATTTCAGGTCCAGCACCAGCATATGAACCTCTTCTTCGGCGACGGGCATGTGTTCGACCCCCTTTGGAATCACGAAAAGCTCGCCCTCTTGTAGCCAGATATCGCGGTCACGTAATTTTAACAGCAATTTCCCCTTGATGACCATGAAGAACTCGTCCTCGTCTTCGTGCTTGTGCCAAAATAGTTCTCCCTTGAATTTAGCCAGCAGCACATAAGAGTCGTTGTACTCTCCAACGATTTTGGGCGTCCAATGTTGACTGAAAAGTGCGAGCTTGTCCTGTAGATTGACTTTTTCCATGAAAGACCTCTCCTTTTTGTGGTTTCTCTTTAGCAATTTTACGGAGAGCAGCACCTTCTCAACAATTGGCAAAAAAGACAACATATGCTAAATTACTGCCATGCACACCGTTGCTATTCTTGTCTACGATCATATCAATCCCTTTGAACTGGCAGTCGCGACCGAAGTATTTAGCCTGCACCGGCCAGAGTTGGGCGTGGAATGGTATCACACTTTTGTCTGTAGCCCCGAAGCGCGGCCTGTTCCAACACGCGCTGGCTTTAGCATCTCCACGCCGTACACGCTTGTAGATATGGTTCAGGCGGATACGATTATTGTTCCCAGCACAACTCCGGGGAACCTTGCGGTATCAGATCAACTGTTGGAAGCTCTTCGAGAGGTGTATGGGCGCGGCGCTCGACTCGTCAGCTTTTGCACGGGAGCCTTTGTGTTGGCGGCGGCTGGCCTGCTCGATGGGCGGCGCGCAGCAACTCACTGGCAATGGACAAGCTATCTCGCTCAACAATATCCTCGCGTGCAGGTAGATCCCGCCGTTCTCTTCGTTGACGATGGACAGGTGCTTACCTCGGCAGGTACAGCGGCGGCCATCGATCTTGCCCTGTATATTGTGCGAAAAGATTATGGGGCTGAAATCGCCTCTGCTCTGGCCCGACGCATGGTTGTGCCACCGCTGCGTGAGGGAGGACAGGCCCAATACATTCAATCTTCACTGCCTGACCTGCCCGAACATGCCTCGTTTAGCGCGGTCCTCCAATGGATGAAAGAGCATTTACAGGAAGAACTGCCTATTGAACGTCTGGCCGCCGAAATGAACATGAGTCAGCGCACATTCGCGCGGCAGTTTCGCGCAATGACCGGGACAACTCCGCATCAATGGTTGCTGCAACAACGTATCGTGCAGGCTCAATGCCTTCTGGAAAGGACCGACGAGACCATCGAAAGGATCGCGTTTCTCTCCGGCTTCTCCTCTGCTTCCATGTTACGCATCCACTTTCAGCGTTTAGTGCAGACATCTCCGCAAGCATATCGCCAGAGCTTCAATCTCAAAAGAGCCACCAGCATATTGCAGTCAATGCCGTAAGAATCGCGAAATTGTGTTCAAGCAGACAGAGTTAAAACAGGCAATTTTCGGAAGGAGCAACATAATATGGGCAAAAATGACCGTAAAGCCCTTGCAACTTCCCTTTCTTCTGTGCATAATTGCTAGTGTGTGGGCTATTGTACAAATTACACGCAGTGCATGAACAGTCATTCACCCTTTGGCTGCTACAGGGAGGAGTGCAAAGGATCAACCATGTTGTCATCTGACGATCTTACCCAGACAACCGATGAGCTTGTGACCGGCGAGTTGCAAACCGGCGCTCTTGAACGCTTGCCTCGTATACTGGATCGTAAGAGTCTTGTAAGTGAGCGACGACAAAGCATCCTGCACCAGAAGCAAACGACCGATGCTTTGCCCAATTTGACGCCGGATACCCCCAATGCGAAGGTTGCCTGGAGACAGGTGATGCAGTTGCGTGAGGAAAACCGGCGGCTACGCTTCGATCTGGACGAAGCGCAGACAGAATTACAACGGCTGGTTGCAGATTATAAGGCTCTCCAATCCGAGTTTGAGCGGGAAGCCTCGATTATTCACAACGGGCATCAGCAAGAAGTTGAGCATTATCAGAACCTGTTGAGCGAGGCAACGGCGGAGCGCGATCGCTTGCGCGAGGCTCAGCAACAGTTGGAACAGCGTTATCAGGATCTTTATCATTCCTTCCAGGAAACTGTCGATGAAGAGGCGCGCAAAATGGTCTCCGAAGCAACAAAGACCCTGACGCTTTCTCCAGATAGCCGTCCGGTCCTGTTGCAGGAGATGATGGAGACGGTGGAGTCGCAAGTGCGGCGCGTGGAAGATAAGCATCTGGTGGAAGCGTTGTATTTAAAGCGCGAAGTCGAGCGTATGGCGGGGCAGATGGAGCAGAAGCAGCGCGAGCTTGATCAGGAACTTCAGAACTTGCTATCGATGCAACTGACGGTCAGGGAGCAGGCCAAACTGCGTATGAAAGTGCTGCATTCTCGCCTGCATGCTCGGTGGACCGTAAAATCGGTCTCCACAACATTAGGCATCCTCGCGTTGCTGATCGTATTACAGTTTGCGTGTTTAGCTTTCTTTCATGTTCAGGTTGGCTCGAATCTCTCGCTTTCCCTCATCACCCCTATTGTGGTCTGCGTCATCCTGGCCCTCGTATTGACAACCCCCATCAACATGATTAAGCACTTGTATACAGGTGCGCCCCATAAGCGACGGGTAAAAGAGGATCTGTAAGAGAAAATGTTTTATCGCGCTCTTTCCATTCACGGGAGAGCGCGATTTCCCTTCTTTCGTAGTTGCGCGATTTATCGCGCAACTACGAAAGAAGGGTTACATATCTAGCTTTTGGTTTGTATCTCGAATAGCTTGTAAGACTTCTGCGGTATGTTCGCCAAGCCTGGGAGGTGGCGTCGTCATCTGAGCAGGTGTCAGGCTGTAGGTGACAGCTGGACCGACGAGCCGTATTTCTCCGGCGGTAGGATGCGTCATCGTCACGACTTGCTGTGAATGAAGCACCTGTGGATCTTGAAACACCTGATCCATGTGGTTGATAGGAGCGACCGCAATCCCGGCAGCTTCTAGCTTCTCTTCCCACGCGGCCATCGTGTCGGTTTCAAGAACCGCTTCCAGGGCGGGCAGCAGTATGTCACGGTGCTGGACGCGCGCTTCGTTGGTGGCAAAGCGGGGATCGTCGCTCCATTCGGGATGGTTCAGCGCCCGACAGAGGCGCACAAAGAGCCTGTCGTTGGCGGCACCGATAAGAAGATAACCATCGGACGCCTTGAATGCCTGATAGGGAACGATGGAGTTGTGAGCGCTGCCCTGTGGCTCTTGAATCATGCCACCAATGAGATAGTTGCTGGCCGCATTGATCAATGACGCCAGTTCCACGCTGAGCAGCGAGATATCTATTCGTTGTCCCTCCCCCATGCGTTCGCGATGGTAGAGGGCCGCCAGGATGCTTGAGAATGCATGAAGGCCGGTGGCAACATCTGTGAGCGCAACCCCTGTTTTCACTGGCGGCCCGCCTGGAGTGCCAGTAATGCCCATCAATCCGCCCATTGCTGAGACGATCACGTCGTAGCCCGCCCGATCTTTGTAGGGGCCGGTTCGTCCATAGCCAGAGATCGAGCAATAGATCAGGCCAGGATGATGAGGGCGTAGATCGTCATAACTTAGTCCAAGCTGTTCCATTACCCCGGAGCGAAAATTCTCGATGACAATATCGGCTGTCATGATCAATTTGCGTGCCGCCTCCAATCCCTCTTCGGTCCGTAAATCGAGGCAGACGCTCTTCTTATTGCGGTTGATGGCGAGAAAATAGGCGCTTTCGCCCTCCACGAAGGGTGGCCCCCATTTGCGAGTGTCGTCTCCCTGTGGTGACTCGATTTTGAGGACTTCCGCGCCGAGATCCCCTAACATCATCGTACAATAGGGACCGGCAACAACGCGCGTAAAATCGATGACGCGAATGCCTGAAAGCACGCCCATGCTGTGTCTTCTCCTAATTAAGATACAGGTGTTTCGTAACAACAATGATGTGTTTCCCTCTGCTCTTTAGCATACCGTTTCCCCAAACAAATTGTCCAATTGCGCCTGTTTGCATGGCACAAATCTTTGAGGGAGATCGAAAAAATTATCTGAGAGGCGTTGTTTGTACGTATATAGTAGTGAAGACAGTAAAAATTCTGCTGAGGAGAAGATCTCATGACGCAACAGGCACCAGTGGAACAACCGCTCAAGCAACATTCTATCTGGCAGGATGGACGAAAACCTGATCCTTGTGCTGTGGTCATTTTTGGCGCGACCGGCGACCTTGCCCAGCGCAAGTTACTTCCCACCCTGGCTCATCTGACGCATGACCATCCCTTGCCGCAGGGATTTTGTATTGTGGCATTTGCGCGCCGCCCATTATCCGACGAGCAGTGGCGCGAGATGGCTCTGAATGCCGTCAATCAATATATGCCGGAGGACGATAAGTTAGATCACGAGGCCCAGCAAGCCTTTGCGCAACGCCTGTTCTATTGCCAATCGACCTTTGAAGATAAAGATGGCTATGCTCGCCTGGCACAATTATTAGAAAAGCTGGATCGTGAGCAAGGGACGGGCGGTAATCGTATCTTTTATCTGGCGACACCCCCTGAGACTGACCCTGGCATTATTGCGCATCTGGGAGAGGCTGGCCTGTCGCGTGAGCATAATAGTAATCATAATGGCCACAAATCCTGGGCGCGGATCATCATTGAAAAACCGTTCGGACATGATCTGTCGTCAGCACAAAAGTTGAATCGCGATCTGGGCCGTGTTTTCAAAGAGCAGCAGATTTATCGCATTGATCACTATATGGGGAAGGAGACGGTACAGAACATCCTGGCTTTTCGCTTTGCCAACGGGATCTTTGAGCCGCTCTGGAACCGCAACTATATCGATCACGTCCAGATTGTCGTTGCTGAGAGTCTTGGCATCGGTACGCGTGCGGAATTTTACGAAGGCGAGGGAGCCATTCGTGATATTGTGCAGAACCATATCATGCAAGTGCTTTGTCTTACCGCAATGGAGACGCCGGTTGCTTTCGATGCCGAAGCAGTACGCGATGAGAAGGTCAAGTTGCTGCGTGCGATCCCGCCGTTGACACCGGAGGAGGTGGCACAACAGACGGTGCGAGGACAGTATACTGCTGGCGTGGAAGATGGACAAACGGTCAAAGGATATAAGCAGGAAGAGGGCGTCAGTCCTCAATCCACGACCGAAACGTTTGTGGCATTGAAGCTCTTTATTGAGAACTGGCGCTGGGAGGATGTGCCTTTCTATATTCGCACCGGGAAGCGTTTGCCGACCCGCAGTACAGAAGTGACGATCCAGTTTAAGCGCGTGCCACATCTATTGTACAAGCCAGACGAGACGCGTGGATTGGTACCAAATCGCCTGACCCTGCGCATTCAGCCAGACGAGGGTATATCACTGAAGATCGGGGCAAAAGTGCCGGGGGCAGAACGTAATTTGCGCTCCGTAGACATGGGATTTTCTTATAGTTCCGCATTTGGCATTCAGTCGCCTGATGCCTATGAGCGGTTGATCGCTGACTGCATGCTGGGCGATTCGACTCTGTTCATTCGGCGCGATGAGATCGAGGCGTCGTGGCGGATTATCGATAGCATCACTAATGCCTGGAAAGGGATGTCTGACGACACCGTGTATCCCTATCAGGCTGGCACCTGGGGACCGAAGCAGGCCGAAACCTTGATTGAAAACGATGGGCGTGACTGGGATAACCCTAGCTGATCCTTTAACCCTAATTGAAGGGTTTTGCTCATAGACGAGCGATTTATCGCGGGGAAGCTTGTGGAGCAGCTCCGCGATAAATCGCTCGTCTATGATATATAGCGAAATCCTAAAGGAGTGTGTCCTTTTGTTCTGCTTGTTGATGCACCCACAAAAACTCGTTAATGCCTCTCGATGTTAAGATAAACCTTAAGAGTGGAGGGTAGGCAGCTAGTGCCTGTGACGCGGGGATAATTTCGGGCCTTTCCAGCACATATTCTTTGCCTTGTGTCTTGAGGGTACACGTTCCAGTTGCCATCACGTTGAGGCACCAATCAACCGTATTCGCATTTCCATAAAGCAATGCGATCACAAAACCGTCGCCGAGTGGGTATGCGCTGAGAGGAAGAGCATATTCTCGTCCACTCTTGCGCCCAACGTGCTTGAGGAGAGAGTACGCACGCAAAGGCCCGCCGGCAATCTTGAGAAAGAGTGCATTCGATCTTCTATTGAGTTGACGGCGAGAGCGTGATTCTACCTCTTTTTTGCCCTGTATATTTTCCATCGTTTTCCCTGCTTTCTATCGGATCTTGCGTTTGTGAAACAGCGTTGACAGCTGGACCGTTTTGTTAGACCATAGACTGTGAGTAACGGCCTGCCTTTTGTTCAGTGTAGCCTTGTTGCAAGCTGGGAACAAGAAACAATTGGGGAGAACTGTTACATACGTAACAAGGAGCGCAAAATGTCACAAATCCCCGGCGATTTGCGGGTAAGGCGCACGCAAAAGCTCATCTGGGATGCTTTTATTGTCCTGGTAGAAGAGCGTAGTTTTGATGCCATCACGGTTGGCGAAATTACGAGTCGGGCGATGGTCAGTCGAACCGCGTTTTACCGATATTATCAGGACAAATATGATCTGGTTGAGAAGATGTTTGAAGAGATCGTCAGGAGCGTTAACAGTGAAATGGACCTCTTTCGCCGGGATGTTGTTGATGCTTTTGATGGGCAATACAGACCAAAATCCTGGAAGCAACTTTTCGAGTATGCTGAAGCGCTGACTGTCCCGGAGCCGCTGGTCACGTTCTTTGAACATGTTATAGAATATGAGCAGCTCTATCGGGCGCTACTTGGCAAAAAGGGAAGTTCCTGGTTTGTGACGAGAATGCGTGAATATCTCGCTGAAATAATCGGTGAACGCCTTCAGGAGCTTGTTATGATGCTCAATAGAAAGCCTCTCGTCGAGGCTCGTGCGTTCGCAGATGGATTTGTGGCAACCCTGATAGCCGCGCAGTTTGTCGCCGCCATTACCTGGTGGCTGGAACAGGAAAAGCCGTACACCCCCCACCAGATCGCAACATACTGTTACCGCACGATGTGTTCGCTTCTCAAGGATGTCCACACGTGGGATGAGAAGTGAAAGGGGACGCCAGGATGCCCCCTTTCACTGGATTGTTGATTAACTGAGTAGCTCTTCCATTTGTGAGAGGTGAGCCTCGAACAACTGGAATGCCTGTCGCACCGGTTCGGGTGTGGCCATATCGACACCGGCCTTTTGCAGCAGGTTGATGCTGTAATCGGACGAGCCGGAGCTGAGGAACTTCAGGTAGCGGTCCACAGCTGGCTGACCCTCATGCATGATCTTCTGGACCAGAGATGCGGCGGCAGAGATACCCGTTGCGTACTGATAGACGTAGAAGTTGTAGTAGAAGTGAGGGATGCGTGCCCATTCGATGCCGATCAGATCATCGATGACGGCTTCACCTCCATAGTACTTCTCGTTGAGCGCGGCATACATTGCCGTCAGTGCGTCGGCGGTCAGCGGCTCTCCCTGCTCGGCGCTGTTATGAATCTCCTGCTCAAACTCTGCGAACATCGTCTGACGGAACAGTGTGCCGCGAATATCTTCTAGCGAATGATTCAGGATAGCCAGGCGCACGGCTGGATCTTTGGTATTGCGCAGGAGATATTCGGTGAGCAACCCCTCGTTGAGCGTTGAGGCAACCTCTGCAACGAAGATGGTGTAGTCGCCATACTGGTACGGTTGATGGCTGCGAGTATAGAACGAGTGCAGCGAGTGGCCTAGCTCATGAGCCAGGGTGTACATGCTGTCGCGCTTGTTCTGGAAATTGAGCAGCACAAATGGGTGAGTTCCATAGGCACCACCGCTATAGGCACCGCCGCGCTTGCCGGGGGTCTCGTAGACATCGATCCAGCGCTGTGCAAAGCCTTGCTTCAGATTATTGATATAATTCTCTCCCAGAGGAGCCAGCGCCGCCACAACTGTATCGCACGCCTCTTTATATGTAATCTCGTCGGTTGTTTCCTCAACAATCGGCACATAGAGATCATACATATGCAGCTCGTCGAGCGCGAGCATCTTTTTGCGCAGCTTCATGTAGCGATTGAGCAAGGGAATATGCTCGCTCACCGTTGCGATCAGATTATCATAGACGCTCACGGGAATATTGTAGCGAGAGAGTGCGCGTTCGCGGCTGGAGCTATAGTTGCGTTGACGGGTATAGAAGACATCAACCTTGACCTGGGCCGAGAGAGTGGCGGCGATGGTGTTGCGCTGTTTGAGGAACGTGCCGTGCAGCGCCTCAAACGCATCTTTGCGCACGCGGCGATCCTGACTGCGAATATAGGTGAGATAGTTGCCCTGAGTGAGTTCCACCTCTTCGCCAGCCTCATTTTTGATGTTGGGCAGCTTCAGATCGGCGTTATCGATCATGGAGAAGATCGAATCGGGCGCATCGCTGATCTCGCCCACAGCTGCCAGCACCGCTTCAACCTCTGCGGAACGGATATGTGGACGTTTGAGGTTGAGATCGTCAAGCTGGTGTTTGTAGAGAGCCAGGCCGGGCGTGCCCTGTAGATACTGATCAAGCGTCTCTTGAGGCAAAGCCAGGAGTTCAGGCTCAATATACGACGCGGCGGTGGTCGCGCGGACGTACAATTGTGTGGCACGGTCCGCCATGCCTTGATAGAGTCCGTTGGTCGTATCTTCGTCTTTGCGCATCGAAGCATAGACATAGAGGCGTTCAAGCACCTCGAAGATCTCATCACGTTTTTGCAGGACGTTGAGCAGTGCCTCTCCGCTCTGGGCCAGGGTTCCCTTCAGCGCTTCAAGGTCCGGGATGCGGTTCTGCAATGTCTGAAAATCCTGCTCCCAGTTATCGTTACGAGTAAAAATGCTTTCGAGATTCCATTTAAACTCTGTTGGAATTTCATCACGAGTCTTAAATGTTTGCAATGTTTGTACTGCCTTTCGTATAAATGCACTGACAAACCAAAATTCCCTGCGGTGTTCTCATCATATCATACTGGATCAGGTTATCAGCATGATAGAAGTCGTTTAATTTTGCGATGTGAACACAGTTTCAGGTATATGTGTATGAATAAGACTGCAACCAGAGAGCGACATCCCTGGTTGCAGTGGCGACTATTCATGCTCTTCTAGAGCGCTTATTCTTCGAGATGCTCTTCGAGAATGAGATCCTCGCGGCCTCCCCACTTGTCCAGGAAACGGTAGAAGTTGCGCTTGGTTAAGCGGGTTCGTTCTGCATCCGACAGGGTGGCGTCCTGTATGGTTGGATGGCAGACGAGCGGCAGATCTGGCGTGACCACTGCCTGCACTCCCTGGTCGCGGAGCGCGAAGTTGAAATCGATATCCATGTAATGCGGATAGCGGTAGCGCTCGTCGAAGAGGCCAGCACGTTTAAGCAGTGAACGCTTGAAGACCAGGCAGAGGCCATCAATGACCTCAACTTCCGGCTCCTGGCTCTCTTCAAAATGGCGCAGATCGTACGTACATAGACCGCGCAAGCCTGTCACGCCTATTTGATCGGTCGCGAGCGTCTTTTCTAATGGCGCGAAGATATCTCCGGTCAGTTCGATACTGGCATCCAGCAGCAGGATGTAGCGTCCGCGACACTGTTTCAGACCAACGTTGTACGCTTCAGCTGCCCCCATTGCGCGAGATGTACGCAGGAGATGGAGGCGCGGCTCTCGCTGTTGAATCGCTATTACCCAGAGATCGATATCGTCCTGGGAAGCGTTATCGATCAGTAGAATTTCCAGGCTGGTATCTCCAGCATAACGCAATACGCTCTCGATGCAGCGGCGCGTCTGATCGGCGTTATTACGTCCTACAAGAAGGACAGAAAAGAGGCAGGTATCCGGTTCATCGATCATTGAAGGTAATTGGCGCGCAATGCGATATTCTTTCCCATCAACTTCGACACCTGGCAGGATCACCAGATGAGCACCTCTGGGATTATCTTTCACGGCATAGCCTGCATCCTCGATCTGGCGCTTGAGAACGTCGGCTCGCTCGTATTGACCTCTGCGGCGGAGGAGATCACGCTCATGAGAGAGAGCGAGGATTTCGGGTGGAATGCTATGGCGATACGGGCGAATAGTCATATAGTGTGTCCTTCCTTGCTACATAAAACTCTAGCCACAAGTAACCCGCTACCAACCAGATGCGAAGATATCGCCGCGCGGGTGGTAGCGTCTTAGTTATTGTTTTGCTAACATGTTCATCAACATCGCTCTGTCCGCCTTGTTCTATTGCTGATCCTTCTGCTGGTGTGGGCGTTTCTCGCCCGCTACACCAGCGAGGGGTTGAGATTGCTTACTGTACGTTCAACTCAAAGTCTATCATAGCTGAAGACAATTGTACATGAATTTGTGGGTGCGCGTCCCTCCTACTGTGGCAAGCACTGGCTCTGCGCGGAGCGCATGGTGGAACTCCAATTCTGGAGATTACAAACTCATTTTTCACAGTATAACATATTGCTCTGTTGCAGCTGGAAATGATGGAAATACCCTTCAGGATCGTATGGCAATTTTGATGCCCTGGCGAGATCGCAATGTTTCCAGTGCTTGTGCATACTCTTCCAGCGCAAACTCATGCGTGATGACCTCATCTACTTTTACCTGCTTGCTTTCTAGGTACAGCAAGGCGCGGTCGAAGCTATGGGTTTGAGCAAAAGAACCAGTAATGGTCAATTGTTTCTTGAAGATATCATACGGACTCCAACTGATGCGTGCTTGCTCGGGATAGACACCGTACACGACGAGCTGACCACCCATCCGGGTATAGTCGATGGCTTCGGTGCAGAGGGAGGGAACCCCGGTTGCTTCGATGACACAATCAAAGCCATGTCGGTGGGTACGCAACAGGTGTTCGCGGTGAGCAGTGGCGGCGTTGCGATCTATTGGAACGACCTCATCGGCTGCCAGACGTGAGACCAGATCGAGCTTTGGCCCGGCAGGTGCGGCGACGGTAAGATGGGCTGCGCCATTGAGCTTGAGCAGTTGGGCCAGGATGATACCAGTTGGTCCGGCACCGAACAGCAGCACTTTGCTGCCTGGTTTCAGCGCAATCATGTCCATGCCATGAATAGCACATGCGGTTGGCTCGACCAGAGCGGCCTCGCGCCAGGATAGATTCTGAATGGGGAAGACTTTTTCAGCTTTGATCGCGACATAGTCGGCCTGCCCACCGGCAGCGTTGCAGCCATGTGAGAGGAAGTTTTCGCAGAAGAGGGGCTGATCTCGTCGGCAGTAGAAGCAATGGCCGCATAGTTCGGTATTGTCACAAACGACCCGATCTCCAACCTGGATATTGTTGACGAGGGAGCCAGTGGAGACGACCTCGCCGGCGAATTCGTGGCCTGGAATGAGAGGAAACTCTGCCAGAAATTCGCCTTCGTGAATATGGAGATCAGTTCCGCAGATGCCGCAAGATCGCACACGAATCAATACCTCGTCGGGCTGGATCTCCGGTGTTGGTACATCCTGGTAGTCAAACTGTCGTGGAGCGCTGTACACAATTGCTTTCATTACCTACCCCCTGCTCACATCTATGGTGTTGTTGATAGATGTCTCTCGTCGTTGAAGAAATCGGGAGACGTGATCGCCTGAACCATTCAGGTTATCTTACGTTATAATCATACTATCCAATAAACTTTTCTGCCAGGAGAGCACCAGCTGGTGTAAAGGATCACATAAGGTGGGAAGCGTTGTGAGGTTGTTGCGAAGGGGGATTAAGAAGAATTTTTGAAAAGGGCGAGGCAGATACTTTCGGGCGTATCTGCCTCGCAATATGATGCACCTATACACAAGTTTGCCGTTCTAGTGGATAGTGCAGTACCATAAAGAGCTATTCTTATTGTCGCATGTAAAAATGGTAATCCGCTGCTGGCAATCTTACAATTGTTTCTTCTGTTGTTCTGCAAGCTCTTTGACGCGCTGAACATGTTCTTTGTGGCAGACAAGGGTCATATCATCCATCTCCACAACAATTACGTCCTCCAATCCAATGGTATATACCTGGCGTTGTGTGTTGTTGTAGACCACGATATTCTGGCTGCCCAGCCCTGTGTGGGAGCCGACGGACCTGATGCCCAGTGCATCGCCGGGGAAGAGGCTGCCATATTGGTCCCAGTTGCCAACATCGTTCCAACCGAGATTGGCCGGGATAACGACGAGGTTGCTGGTCTTTTCAAGAATGCCGTAATCGATAGAAATACTTTGAATGGTTGGCCAGATGGCATTGAGGACTGCGCTGGCATCCTGCGTCTCCATTGCATCAACAATGCTCTGCACTTTTTGGGCGACATCGGGTAAATGCTCGCGGAATTCGTTCAGAATGGCCTCGACCTTCCAGATAAAAATACCCGCATTCCAGACATAGTGCCCATCGGCGAGATAGCTTTGTGCGGTGGCGAGATTGGGTTTCTCGACGAAGCGCTCGGCCAGAAACGCTTTATGTCCGTGTCCCTCGTCCACCTCGTCGGCAAAGCGGATGTAGCCATAGCCCGTCTCAGGCGTGGTTGGCTGAATGCCTATCGTGACAAGATAGCCCTGTTCCGCCAGTTCATAGGCCAGCTGAAGGGTGCGCCGAAATGTCTCAACCTCAGTAATCATGTGGTCAGCACTGAAAATCGCCATGACGCCCTCTGGATCTTTGCGGGCAATCGTGGCGGCGGCCCAGGCAATGGCAGGTGCCGAATTGCGCCCCATTGGTTCGAGCAGCAAATGCTCAACCGGGACAGTCGGAAGATGCTCCAATACCAACCCGGCCATGTGTTGTCCTGTGACCACCCAGGATTGTTCGGGGGTCGTCAACGGGGCAACGCGTGCCAGAGTCTCTTGAATCATGCTGTTGCCATTGGGAAGTGGGAGAAACTGCTTGGGGAAGCTTGGCGTGCTGAGCGGCCATAATCGAGTCCCACTTCCACCAGCCAGAATTACGGCGTTAAAGTGTTTCATGCCAGGTAGGTCTCCTCTATAATGATGCGGTTATTGCTCTTCGTGCCTGCGCATAAACCTTCTCTAGTTCATGCGTCCATGCAGGGATTGTATCGGGGTTTAAGCATCGTGTCAAATGTCTGTGAGGAATGAGTACCGTATTGTGGACGTTCTGCCCATAATGGAAAAAGGGCATCCCAACATGGGATGCCCTGGGGATAAGTGAGTGCTAATCGAGTGCGACGGGGACGGGCTGTTCTGCTGTGACCGATACTGGCTGCTCTGGCTGGACTACAACCTTTTTAGTAGTGCTGGTTGAGCGACGGGCCAGTTGCTCTGGCGAGACGCGATAGACATCGCTGACCAGCCCGATCCGTTCGAGGGTCCAGATGAGGTAGCCGGAAAGGTCAAATTGCCACCAGTGGAGGCCGTGAAAGGCAGAGCGGGGGAAGGCATGATGGTTGTTGTGCCAGCCCTCGCCCATCGCGAGCAAGCCGATCAGCCACTCGTTGCGGCTCTGATCGTTGGTCTCAAACTCGCGTTTCCCGAAGGTGTGGCAGACAGAGTTCACGCTCCAGGTGACATGGTGCGCCAGGAAAATGCGGACCAATCCGCCCCATAACAGTCCGCTCCATCCGCCAATCGCAAAGGGGATAAGCAGTGAGAGCGCAACCCATAAAAGGAATGTACGGCTGACAAACATAACAATGGGATCTTTGAGCAGGTGGCGACAATAGATTTCTGGATCGGCCATTCTATCCTTGAAGAGCCAGCCCAGATGAGCGTGGAAAAAACCTTCTACAGGGCTATGAGGATCGCCTTCACGATCTGATTGAGCATGATGTTTTACATGTGTGGCCGTCCACTCAAGCGCCGGACCTTCCAGGGCCATTGAGCCAAGCACGAGGAAGATAAATTTCACGACCGGGTGAGGTTGGAAACTGCGATGCGTTAACATGCGGTGATAACCAACGGTGACGCCGAGAGCTACGAGGGTATACAACACCAGCATCAGCGTGATGTCTGACCAGTGAACGGCGCGGTTCCAGAGCAGGTAGATTGCGTACATGGTAGCAATCAGGGGACCAACGACAGCCACGAGGACTGCGGCCTTGTAGAGGTTACTCGAATTCATGTAGAAAGCAACACCTTTTCAATTTTAAAGAGGGCGTTGCCTCTCCTTTCTCAATACATTCCATTGTTTTATAGGAGGAGCATAGAGCTGCTCAGACCATACTTGCTGATGTCTGTAATTCCAGTCTGCCTGTTTTCATCGTCATCGTCTGGACTTCTCAGGTTTTCAGCGCGGGAACTCTCGTTTTCCGGCGGTCTGATATATAAGAGAGACGAAGTTTCATTATTGTTTCGTGAATCTGGCGAAATTTTACCTGTGTTGCACGGTCCTGATTCATATATCTGATAGCATGGGTATTTATTTGTAGATCCGTATTTCTGGGTTCCGTAATGTTACTTTGGAAAACACAAGTTTTATGGCGCAACCCACACACGAACAAATCCAGCATCATCAGATGAAGCCATTAGCCTGCCATCAGGCGACCATGCAATATTGTAGATACTACTTTTATGCTCTTTATAAATGAATAGCGTCTTGCCAGTATTAGCCTCAAAAACGTGTACTGTTTGATCTTTGCCTGCCAACGCAACTAGCTTGCCATTGGGCGACCATGCAGCACTGTATATATCGCCCGTTTGTTCTTTGTGGAGCAGTCGTGTTTTGCCTGTGGCGACATCCCATATCATCACTGTTTTGTCACGGCTGGTTAATAGCAAACTGGAGCTATCAGCAGACCATGATAGGCTATTTATCAGATCACTATGCAGGTCATAGACAGAGGCGACATGGTGCGTGGCAGTATTCCAGATCGTTATTTCTACTTGTTGCATATTTTCAATGGCGCTGCTTTCAATGGCGTTGCTTGAGGCTATAAACTTTCCATCGGGGGACCATGCCAGATTACTCGCAAGGGGCTGATAGGAATAGACCTGCTCGCCGGTGGTACTATTCCAGATATGAATCTCTCCCTGTTCATCGAGAGATGCGATATATGCGTTATCGGGGGACCATACCAGATCTGCGACCCCTCCGTGATATTTTGTGGAAACAAGTAATATTTTCTGTGAATGAGCGTCAAGAATATAGGCAGAGGCATCTTGTGATATCGGATAAGAAGTGCCTACCGCAATGCGCTGCCCGTCGTGCGACCAGGCGATTTTGCTTGTAAAGGCGTTTTGAAATCCGCTATACGTGCGTAGCGTCTTTCCTGTCGCCACATCCCATAGCTTGACCACTCCATTAAAGCCTCCCGAAGCTATAGATTTGCCATCCGGGGACCAGGCTGCCGAAAGCGTCGGACCCGCACTACTATCCTTATAGATCATTAGCGTCTTACCGGGAGAGGGAGGCGCAGGTGTTATCTTCGTTCGTGTTGGAGTGGCGGCTGATACCAGGCCTGAACTGATGGGAGAACAGGCCGCAAGTATCAGGAAAACAGCACAACTGAATAAAAGGAAAGGCATATGATAGATGCTTCGTCGATGTTGCATTGCTTTTTGAAATCCTTTCAGGAACACTCAAAACAGAGTGTTGTTTGTTTCTGTCCCCTACTCTATTCAATTGCGATGATTATGACCATACAGAAGTCTCATCATCTTCTCACCGATCACTCATTGTGGTGCGATTGTAGTATGATAGGAAGCGATTTATAGAGTCAGGGATGCAAAAATGTCTGTAGAATGGAGCATCGGCACAGATGAAATTTGCGCAGATTTTGCGGCAGGAGCGAGAGCTACGCGGCTGGTCACAGAGCAGAGCGGCTCAAGAACTTGGCACAACGCCCAATACAGTGAGCGCCTGGGAACGCGATCTCTCTCTTCCTTCTCCCTACTTTCGCGAAAAGCTCTGTATGCTGTTCGGCAAAAATGCTCGTGAGTTGGGGCTGCTGTCTGCAAACGAACAATCTGTTGCATTACAAGTGGAAGAAACAGGCTCTGCACCTTGTACCGATGATAAGATGGCGATACCAACTCAGGAGGAGGCTGTTCTCGCTGAAGTTGACGGGAAGAAGAATGATGTGGTTTCGTCGGCTCAAGCTGTTCCCATCTTTTCAGCCAGCAGGCTTCGTAGTAGGTACAGTATGATATTTCTCCCCTGCCTGCTAGCGTTGCTCATTGGCGGCGTGGTTGTTTCGCTGCTCTGGCCTTTGATCACTGCCCCCAATCCCTATACATCTGGTCGGGGCCGCCTCGCGCTTTTCGATCCCTTGAAAGATCAGGGGCAACATCTCAATTGGCAAGAGGGCTGGAATGAGAATGGAGCCTCCTGCCAGTTCAAGCGCGGTGCCTACTACTCCACGCAGCCCCTTGCAGGCTATTTCCATGCCTGTCTCGCTCAGGCTACCACTTTTCACAATTTTACCTATGAAGTGGAGGCTTTTCTGTATCGTGGAGACTACCTTGGCATTATTTTTCGGGCGACCAGTGGCCTCGATTCTAAATACTACCTCTTTCGTGTCTATAGCGATGGCACCTATATGCTCAAACGCTATATTGACCGCGTTGATGACCATGCTATCCTGCTCGACAGCGGCACAACTGAGCGGTTCCATAAAGGCCCGGGACAAATGAATACGCTGGCCGTCGTTGCGGTAGAGCAGAATATTACGCTCTACGTCAATCGGCAGCAGGTCACTTCTGTTATCGATGGAGCGTATTCTGATGGGCAAATTGGCGTTCTGGCTGGCAACGAGAAGCATCCTCCGGCAGAAGCGGCTTTTCGGAACGTGAAAGTGTGGAGTTTGTGATGTTCTTTATTGTAAGTGGGAGAGATCAATATTGTTCCGTTGTATGCTTGAAAGTGGAGTGACAACGAAAAAGGATCAGTACCTCTTGAGCTATCAGTCTAGCCAGAATTCGGTGTCTGTGGTATGCTTGAGCAGCAATGCCATATATTGCAGTAATGTGTTATACAATCGTAGCGATACTCTTAATGAGCGTTCTTGTTAGTGTTCTAGGGCAAGATTGTGGGAAACGAAGGACAGCAATCACCTTTACCAGAGCAGGGTGCATCTGAGCAACAGGGATTTTATAACTGGCAGTATGATCAGGGAAATGCGCAAGAGGGCGGCCAGCCCTCGCCCGTGTTGCCTCCATCACCTCTGCCATATCATATGCCGTCAGGGCCATTGCAGCCACCGGTTCCGCAGGCTCCTCAATCCCCTCAGTATCCACCTTCTGAGCAGAGCGGACGGCGGGGGAATTTGCCTCCTGGCTATCAGGATCATATTCCTGATATGGGTACTTCGCTTGGCTATGGTCAGGGTATGGAATACCAGTTTTTCGATACTCCCCAACCATCTCAGCCAATGCCGCAGTTGCGACTCGAACGGTTGCAGCAATTGCGAGAGGAGCGTATGCGTCGGCAACAGCGGCGCATGCAATCGGATATTACGACGGTCATTCCCTGGCGAAATAAAGGGCCGGCAAGTACGCCTTCGGGACGGCTCGCTTCTCCCCTGCCACCGCCGAGATCTATCTCTGGCCGGCTCGGCGTTCCTCCCGTTGGTATTCCACCAACACCAGGGGTATCACCTCGTTCAGGGAGCTTACCTGCTGCCGCCCCGGTACAAAATGGGCAGGCGGCACCACAGCTTGCGCCTGCATCAGGACCGGCCCAGGATACCGCGATGATTCAGCGGGTCCGCATCGGTAAAGCCACACTTATTCTTACATTTGCCTTTGTCGCCAGCCGCATTTTAGGCTTGCTTCGTACCTCGATGTTTGCATTTGTCTTCGGTACCAGTGGCACTTCTGATGCATACTTGCAGGCTTTTCTTATTCCCGACCTCATTTTTAATATTGTCGCTGGTGGCGCGCTCAGTTCAGCATTTATCCCCGTCTTCACCAAATATATGGTTGGCGAAAAAGACGAGAAGACAGCCTGGCATATCGCCACTGCTGCCCTCAATCTCGCGATTGCGGTGATGATAGTCCTGGCTTTTGTTGCCATCGTGCTGGCTCGGGTGCTGGTGCCGATCTACAATCCCGGCATTCATGATCCGAAAGAATTGGACCTGATCGCCTCACTGACGCGCATTATGTTGCTACAGGCCATTGTGCTGGGTGCTGGCGTGATGGTGAATGCCGTTCTCAATGCACGAGAAGATTTTCGCTTGCCTGCAATTGGAACGGTGCTCTACAATGTGGGCTTGATTCTCGGCCTGATGCCGGGATTGTTTCTGGCATTTACCAATCAGCGCAATGATAATCTGGCCGTGTATTGTGCTACCTGGGGCGTGGTCCTGGGAGCGGTCCTTCAGGTTGGTATTCAGATACCGGGCCTGCGCAAAGTTGGGATGCACTATTCCTTTAAGAATTTCGACTGGCGGCATCCAGGAGTGATCCAGATCGGACGGCAGATGGTGCCCCGTATTATCAACGCCGCGATGCTCTATACCTCCACATTTGTTGACCGGGGACTGATCCAGCTTCTCGTGGTTGTTGTGGTAGCGAAGGGGGTTGATGGTTTGATTACGCAGTATTATCAATCAATGCAATTGATGCTGCTGCCGCTGGGCATCTTTGGCATGTCCGTCTCGACGGCTGCCTTCCCAACGCTGGCCGAAAATGTGGCGAAAGGGCGTCTGGACCGCGTGCGGAATACGATTCTGGAGACGTTGCGCAGCATTCTGTTTATGTCCGTTCCCTCAAGCGTTGCTCTGATCGTGCTGGGCTTTCCGATCATTCAAGCACTCCTGCAACATGGTCGCTTTAGCCTGAGTGATGCGCAATCAACCGCTGTACCACTGGCCTTTTTCGCTGTGGGGCTGGTCGGACTGGCTGCGGTTGAGATTCTGACGCGCTCCTTCTACGCGCTGCGAGATAGTAAAACGCCTGTGGTGGTGAGCGTGGGACAGTTCATTTTCAAGATTGCCTTGAGCCTGCTCCTGATTAACGCCGCCGTCTGGGGACCGCAATGGGGAGTAGGGGCGCTGGCCTTCTCGACCTCGTTTGCCGGATTGCTCGAAGCTGTGGTACTGTTCTGGCTTCTGTATCAACGCCTGGGCGATATGCAGATCAAAACGCTGTCACTCTTCATTGGACGCGTGCTGGGAGCCGCTGCTGCAATGGGCGTAGCGTTGCTCATCGCGCGCTTTATTATAGACTGGCTGTTCAAGATTTTTGCGCTGGTTCCCTTCCTATCCTGGATGGATACGTTGAGCACTCCATCGCTAGGCTTGATGGGCACGCTGGCAGCTTTCATCAAGTTGCTGATATACATATTCGTGGGTCTCTTTGTGTATATTCGCGGAGCGCGCCTGCTTGGTATTGAAGAACTGGGACCGGTTCGCCGCGTCTTGAATCGCTTCAAATTGTCCTGGATTTAGTTCTTGCCTTCGCCCTCTGCATATCTGTAACGAGGGCGAAGGTAGCAGGCTAGCATCAATCTTAATGACGCCACTGAGTAAAGATGTGTTTGGCCCAATGCCAATCTTCCCCTTTATGATATCGCAGGTCAGGACCCACAAGATCCATGCCTTTCCAGCCCTTATTGATGAGTTGTACTTACTAATGTTGAAAATGTTTCTCGCGCGCTCTATCGCGTAACTGTTTTAGTGCGGTCTCTTCCTCAATTTGTTGGCGCTTTTCTTTGTCGGATAAGGCCCAGTCAATCGCGCGATAGCTGCTGCCAAACACAATCAACCCTCCTATGGTAGAGGTGAGCAGCGTCAAAATCAGGAACACCGACAGATGGGTGATCGTGAAAAGCAGAGCACATAAGATGATGAGTAATATCAGACTGCTAATGATGACAGTTTTGCGATTGAGTGTTGCCCCAAAGTTTGTCCAGAGAAAACGTCGTAATGCGTCCACGGCTTTACCCTTTCACAAATGTTTCTTATCAGGGACTTTCTGACGTATTATCGGCAAGAAGAGCGTTTTTTGATGGAGGAACGCTTCACAAATATCTTACACTTCTTTTCTCATGAGTTCAAGGGACTATCGTTTTTGCCTTTCACATAGATAGACATGTCTGTTGGAAGGAATTTTTGGAATGATGGTTGATTGCCCTCATGTGGGAGCGCAAACATGCATGAGGGCGAGTCCATATGAAGGTGGATGCTACTATGCGCGACTGCCATCACATCGTCGATGGGGAGGGAGAGAAAACACCCTCTGTTAGGAGATACTCCTAGTGTTCGTGATCGGTAAACCCTCTGCCTATCTCGATATCGATGAGCAGTTTTTGTGTCTTGACGATGACAAAATCGACGACATAAACGACCAGAATCATCAAGGCATTGAATACTATGAGGGAGGAAGCAAAATCCAACTGCACCGTCCCCACTGAAAACGACAGATGATTGGACAGGATGGACAGATTGCCAATCATGTCAAAGAATAAGAAGATCACTCGCACAAGCAATTGCGTCATGATATTCACCTCTTCATCGAGTTCCTTATTTCTCTAACCACTAAAACAACGCTGTACTGCGACACAATGCTTTATTATTAGAAACAATAAGATATAGTCATCTCAATTTGCTCATAATTTGCTGGTAAATAATCACAAATATGTATCAACGGCTTCTTCTATTATCAGGCGACCAGGGGGAATAAAAAGCTTGAGGGGTAGCAACTCTTTTTACTTCTCGGTGGACAGCGATCTCAAGACCCTGTATACTGGAGCGACGACCGCGATAACACTATTTGCTATTCTGAATACAGGTTGGTACTATCTCATGAAACATCTACGTCTCTCCCTTGTGGGATTTGGAGTTGTCGGCCAGGGGTTGGCAGAGTTACTGGTCTCGAAGAGAAAGTTACTCATGCAGCATTACGACCTGGATGTGAAGGTCATCAGTGTTGCCACCTCCAGGCATGGCTTTCTCTATCGAGAAGAGGGGCTGAATCTGCCTGCATTGTTAGAGTTGGCAACTCAGAAGCGCCCTCTGACCGAGCATCCCGGGGTGCGGCATTGGGCAAATGTGCTGGAAGGATTGCAAGCGACCGGTGGCGATGTGCTGGCTGAGGCGACGTGGACGAATTTGCGCGACGCCGAGCCTGCTATGAGCCATATTCGCGCCGCCCTCTCTCAAGGGATACATGTAATTACGGCCAACAAGGGGCCAATGGCGCTGGCGGCCAATGAGTTGCTGTTGCTGGCGCAGGAACATAACGTGCAGCTGCGTATGGAGTCAACTGTGATGGCGGGGACGCCGGTGCTGAGTACTGTGCGAGAAGGTCTGGCGGGTGCGCGCGTACGTGCTGTGCGTGGGATTCTCAACGGTACAACGAACTATATTTTGTCGGCAATGGCAGCCGGGCGCGGCTATGCAGAAGTCCTCAAGGAGGCGCAGGAGAAGGGCTATGCGGAGGCTGATCCTACCGCAGACGTTGAAGGTTATGATGCGCTGGCCAAAGCGCTCATCCTTGCCGCTGTCGTATTCGGTCATACGCTCAAACCCGATCAGGTCAAACGCGAGGGGATTACAGGTGTGACAAAGGAGCAGATGCAGCGAGCCGTTGATGAGGGTAAGCGTATCAAGTTGATTGCATCCATACAGGCGGTTTCCGATATCGGCAGCGCACCTCTGGAGGCGCGCGTTGAGCCGGTTGCTTTGCCGCTGAGCGATCCACTGGCGCACGTTGAGGGAGCGATGAATGCGCTCACGTTCGAGACGGATACGCTCTCGCAGGTGACGATTATCGGGCCAGGAGCTGGTCGATTAGAGACAGGGCAGGGCTTGCTGGCCGATCTGATAGCGGTAGCCGGTGCTTTGAACCGGTAACACCTTTTACCGGCCAGACATTTTGGACTGATATTTCTTGGAAATGCAACTTCTTCTGATGAGGAACGTAAGGGTGATGAGATGCTGTTTTTTGTCATCTGGTGATGCTAGTCAGTATCTCTGCTAGAAACGTTCGGAAGGAGCCTATGGCCTATGTTGTATCTGCTGTTTGATCCATTACTACGGCTGCTGCTTCGTCTTTTCGGTGCGGGTGCGAATGGCATCCTTGTTTTAGCGACCATTTTCTGGATCTGGGTGCTGATTGACTGCCTGGTTAAAGAGCCTTCAGATACCAATGATAAAATAGCCTGGACGCTGTTCGTCCTCTTTGTTCCTCTGCTTGGCGCGCTCATTTACTACTTCATACGCCGCCCGGAGCGCATTAAAGCGGTTGGGCGCTGAGAAAAAAGAGGTTGAGTGATTTTGCTAAGTCGCTCAACCTCTTTTCATGCTTATTTTTATTCGTGAAAAACTGGTGGTTGCGCCATACCCGGAATCTCAAAACGTATATGTACACTCCCAAAGTGAAGCACATCCCCATGTTGGAGCAGTTCGGCCTTGAAAGGGGTCAGTGCTAGCTCACCCAGGCGCGTTTTATTGCGGCTCTTCAGATCTTCTATATAGAAAAAGGTTTCTTCAAAACGAATGCGCGCGTGCTGGCGTGAAACTGTCATCTTAGGATCAAAGTCCGTCAGATCAATGTCGGGTGTGTAGCCGCGTTTGGGATCGGTACGGCCTACAATAATGTTTTTTTGGAGGAGAGGAATGCGTTGTGGCGTTGCCTGCTCCTCGTTCTCGAAGGAAAGATATGCGTAGACATCGTACGCCGCAGCTGTTGAGTTGCTAGTTTGTGTTGAGGAAGTATGTTCCTCGTGGAGAATTGTACGCGGCGTCATCATCTCTTCGATCGAGGTCATCTCGTGCGTGAAAGAGCTTCCCAGCACGCCCGATGTTGGGCGGGACGATTCGGTTGTGGGTTGATTTGTAGGAATCGGGAGCGCTTCAAGGGCGGTGAGCAGCGCACCAGCGTTGGCAAAGCGATGAACCGGGTCTTTTGCGAGCGCGCAATCCACGAGGAGTTGGACCGCTTCCGGGGTTTCATGCGTGAATTGAATCATGCGAGGAACGGAGTTGTTACTCTGCATAATGCCTGTTTCGGCTGGCGTGCGACCAACGAAAGGCAGGCGTCCAGTGATGAGTTCAAAGAGTAGCAGGCCCAGTTGATAGACATCGCTCCACGAGCCAATCTTACCACCATTGATATATTCGGGGGGCGCGTAACGTGGATTGAGATAGCCGAGATCGCTGTTTTGCTGGCTATGGACGTACCCGAACGAGTGCAGGAGAGAACGTAGCCCGATATCGTCGATCTGTACGCGATCTGTCACATTGACCGAATCCACCGTAATCAATTGAGGACGTAGATCCAGCCCTGAGATACCCTTTTCATGCAGCAGTTTGACCCCTATGGTCATCTGTCTCGTCAACTCGATGGCGCGGGGGATATCAATGTTTTCGGTATCGATAATATGTTGGAGCGTCACCCCTCGTGGAGGATCAGTAGCGATATAGGCACGATTCCCATCGATGCCCCAGTTGTAGATGCGTAAAACGTGGGGAGATTGCAATGATCGGCGAGGTTCAAGAGCCTGTAAGAGGGGTTGTACCGCGCCTATCTGCATGGTTGGAGCAAAGGTGATGACGTAGAGTCCCACCACGTCGTTACTGATGCGGTTATAGGCGGTATAAATAGATAGCATTCCCCCACTACTGATAGTCTGCCCGATGCGATAAATGCCACCGATCAGGCGCGTATCGCGTTGTGACATAGCTGTCTCCCTTTTGTTGCGCGAGAAATCGCAGGTGTTTCCGTGCCGCGTGAGAGCATTGGATGCTTTGGTCCCCACGAATGATCCTGCCTGGTACAGTTTAGTATACACCCGTTTGCGTGACTTGCCTATAGAGGCTAAATGTCAGCATGAGAATTTGTAGGAATAGAGGAGATGTGCAAAATGTCGTAGTCGAGCGATTTATCGCGGGTGATTGCACAACACCCCGCGATAAATCGCTCGACTACGACATTACAAGGTTTATTGACTTCACACGATGATGTTGTTGCCAGTTGCTCTGGTCAGTTATAGAGCTTTTGTTGCACGTAGCTTGAGACAACATTCCAATCGTTGTTGCGTGGCACCAGGTTGAAGTTGTCATCATCGACGAGAACGTTCTGGTTGCTCAGGCCGATACGTGAGGTCTTGGGATCGTTCATGTCCATTTTCAACGCGAACTGCGACAGGTCGGCTAGCGAGAGATTGGTGCGAATGGTTTTTTCCAATGCCGTCATTGCATCAAAGAATTTGGGCCAGGTGGAAACCTGTTTCACTTTTGCCAGCACCGACTTCACGATAATCTGTTGGCGAGCAGAGCGGCCAAAGTCGGTCAGTTCGGCCAGATTTTGCGAGGTTCCCTTTCCACAGACCTCCAGTGGCTCGCGTGCGCGCGCATAGCTGATGGCTGTGGCCCCATCCATGTGCTGATTTCCTTTGTTGAACTGGACCTTGATCCAACTGGCATCTTTCGCAGCATCGTCATTCTTGGGATAACATGCATTGAAGGAGTCGGGAACATAGACATCGACGCCACCCAGCGCATCGATGAGGTCGCGAAAGCCGGTAAAGTCGATCATCATCCAGTATTTGACATCCAGGCCGGTGATCTTCGATGCTTTCGCTGCGACCGCATTAGCACCCGCTGTGGGGTTTTTGCCGAAGCTGGAGGTATATTCGTAGAGCGAGTTGATCTTGCCCACGCCTCCCGGCGCTCCTGGCACCGACACCAGCAGGTCGCGCGGGATCGATACGAGAGTGGTATGATGGCTTTGCGGTAGGACGCTGGCGACCAGCAACGAATCGGTCAGGTTGGCCCCATCATGCGTGCCGCCGCCGTAGCCTATAACGATCATATTTGTGCGGTCGCTGATATTCATATAGTTGGTTTGCGTGCTGAGCGGTTGCTGTGTTGAGATCTTTGTCCCAAAGGCCAGTACGCGCTGAGTTGTTGTCACGGTGAAGCTGCCCACAACGCAGGCCAGGACCAGCACAACGATTGTGGTAATCAAGCATCCTTTGCCGCGACGCTTTCTCGTCACTGGCGGCTTTGCTGACATCTGTCCCGCTTGGTAGTTGTTATAACGGGGTGGTGCCATCGGTGCCTGTTGTTGCCAGGGGGGAGCAGCATGCTGCTGGCGAGGCGGGCTTACCGGCGGCTGGTGTGATGGTGCAGGATTCTGATATGGTCGGCGCTGAGAGGGCGCTGGCTGATTCTGAAAACCACCGAGAACCAACTTGCCCTGGGGCGCATGGCCTTGCGGCGGTGGCTGCGGTGGCGGTGATGAATGTGGCCGAGCTGGAGCCGTCGGATCATCGGGATTATAATGATTATTCGGCATAGCATATCCTTTTCTGGATAAGTTCTTTTTATGAGCATATGCTGCACGATATTCCCTCCCTCTCCACCTATCCGCTTTTTTGCAATGAAATGGAATAGCATGCTCTTTAAATAAGAACGGTCCAGCATACCAGAAGTTGCAGCTTTCCCTGTTATCTTATTCACAAAAAGAAGAATAGAGACGTTGCCGTGCTACTTTTTCTTCCAGTCCAGGACTGCCGAACTATCCTTGCCGTGCCGGGTGGCGACGATTTCGGCCATGATTGCCAGTGCCATCTCTTCTGGGGAAGTGGCACCGATATTTAGCCCAATTGGGCCATGTATGCGGCTCAACTGTTCGTCGCTGAGTCCCTGCTGTTTGAGGCGTTCGGCTCGTTCGGCTCCGGTCTTGCGGCTCCCGATGGCACCAACATAACCGACGCGACGGGACAGCACAACTTTGAGGGTTGGCTCATCAAATTTGGGATCGTGGGTCAGGACCGCGATAGAGGTTGATGGGTTGAGGTCCATCTTTTCCAGCACCTCGTCGGGCCACTCAACGATCAATTCGTCTGCATGGGGGAAGCGTTCGCGCGTGGCGAAGGCGGCTCGTGCATCGACGACGACGACACGATAATTGAGCGTTTTGGCAAAGGTTGTCAGGGGGATGGCGATATGGCCTGCTCCAACGATGATGAGCGACGGTGGAGGAGGGAAGCCCTCAATAAAGATCTCGTAGGGCTGAGCTGCTCCCAGGCTATAAGTGTGGATGCTGGCGTCTCCAGTCCAGATGGCGCGGTCGGCATCCGTCGCGACCTGCTCGTTGAGGGCAGCAGAGCCGAGCGTGCCATGCGTTGAGCCGTCTGGGAAGACAAGCAACTTGGCTCCTATCTGATCCGGGCCGCGCACCACCGTTGCTAGCGCGACCCCTTTCTCCGCATGCAGCATCTCTTTCAATTCTGTGTATAATCCACTCATAACGTTCCCTCCTCCTGACAAAATCTGATAGGCTTACCAATCGAGGCGTTCGACGAACACATGAATGGTGCCGCCGCAGGCCAGCCCTATCTGTTCGATATTCTCTTCTTCTGTGATGCCAAATTCAAGCATCTGCGGCTTACCGTTGGCGATTACTTCTTCGGCGGCACTGATGACCGCTGGCTCAACACAGCCACCGCTCACAGAACCGGCAATTTCGCCGCTTTCGCTGACGGCGAGCTTGGCTCCTGGCCGACGTGGGGCCGAGCCAGCCATGCTGACGACGGTTGCCAACGCGACTCGCTCGCCATGAGAGCGCCATTTTTCAATATCGGGTAATACGTCACGCATGATGGTCCTCCTCAAGAGAGCGTCTATATCTTCCGTTTGCTCCATGCTTCAACCGCTTTGCGACGCGAATAGGCATCGCGCGCGGGTCGGCTATCGTCAATCGAGGCCAGGATGTTGCCGAGGCTGATCAGGCTGTCCAGGTTGTGGGCTGGCAGGAAGTTATCGATAAACGGCAAAGCTGTTTTCATACCAATTGTTAATGGTCGATAATCGGGCGAACCGAGCAAGGGATTGAGCCAGATCAGGCGATGGCAGCTGTGTTGCAGGCGATCCATCTCCACTTGCAGCATCCCGGCTTCCCCGCGATCCCAGCCGTCGCTGATAATCAGTACAACGGCTCCATGCCCGAGAACGCGTCTGGACCACCGATGGTTAAACTCGTGGATAGCGTCGCCAATCCGAGTGCCGCCGGACCAATCCTGCACAGCTTTGGAGACATCGCGCACGGCATCATCAACGTCGCGCTTTTTCAACTGACGGGTGATACGCGTCAGTCGCGTACCGAAGACGAAAGCCTCCACGTTCATCAGGCCATTCGAGATGGTGTGGATGAAGTGTAGCAGTAGTCGCGAGTAGAGGCTCATGGAGCCGCTGATGTCGCAGATGATGACCAGTGGACGTGGTTTGCGCTTGATCTCGCGCCACGTCAACTCGATCATTTCCGCGCCATACTTTAAGTTGCGCCTCACCAGGCGTCGCATATCAGGGTAGGAGCCTTTGCGAGCTGGCGTTTTGCGGCGCGTCGGGCGCATCCCCAGATTCCAGCGCATCGCCGCCATCAAGCGTTTCGCCTCTTGCATCTCGTCCCAGCTATAGTTCTCGAAATCCTTTTTGCGCAACATCTCAATAGCACTGTACGCCGTTCCCTGTGGACTGCCAGTATCGTCTTCTTCTTCGTCGTCATAGCGATCTTTTTGCGCGCGCCGTTCGGTCTCGCGCATTTCTGTACGCATGTCTTTGCGCGGCTCTGGCGTGTTTAGATGCTCCGCCAGCCGTTTGCGCTCCGATGGCGGGAGGCGCAGCGGTCGCTCCTCGCGCTTGACGGTCCCGTTTTTATCTGGCTTCTTCTGGTTGGGATTATCGCGCACGAACCAGTAGTAGTGATACAGTTGATCGAAAACGGGTTCCTGTTCATGGCGGGTGAGCAGGCAGCATTTGAGCGTATAGTAAAAGTCGTCTTTATTTGTCAGGTCGATATCGTTCAGCGTCTCGGCGAGGTCGAGCAGCTTGCGTGGCCCGATGTTCAGTCCCGCCTCCCAGAGTAGGCGGCCAAACTCGGTCAGCCGATAGAGCAGCCGCTCTCCGCGTTCGATATCAAGTGGCCGTAGCTCCAATTGGGAGTTGCCGTTTTCCTGAGCCATAATCAGGACACTCCTCGTATCTTTTGCACCAGCCTGCCAAGCTCGCTGCCACCAACTTTGAGTACGTCGTCCTGATATTTGAGCAGCGCTCCCAACGTATCGCGGACCGGGCCTTCGACCAACTCCAGTTGATGCAGGGCCAGCAGCGAACTGATCCAATCCAGCGTCTCGGCAATGCCCGGCGCTTTATAGAGATCCATGCTGCGTAGCTCACGAACGAAGGTGCAGACCTGTTTTGCTAGCTGCTCCGGCACCTGTGGCACGCGGGCCAGCACAATCGAGTACTCTTTTTCCAGTGTTGGATAGTCGATCCAGTAATAGAGACAGCGGCGGCGGAGCGCATCGTGGATCTCACGGGTGCGGTTCGACGTGATAATGACGAACGGTGGCTCTTTGGCTGTAATTGTGCCAATTTCGGGAATCGTGATCTGGAAATCGGAGAGCAATTCCAGCAGGTACGCCTCGAACTCTTCGTCGCTGCGATCCAGTTCGTCAATCAACAGGACAGGAGGTTTGGAATTCGCCGGATCGATAGCCTGGAGCAGGGGGCGCTGCATCAGGAAATCTGGACCGAAAATTTCTTTCAACTCCTCCTGTTGGCGATTCGTGCTGCCTGCCTCCATCAAACGAATATGAAGCATCTGACGCGTGTAGTTCCATTCGTAGACGGCGGTACTTACGTCGATGCCTTCGTAACACTGCAAGCGGATCAGCCGGGTGTCCAGAGTTGCGGCTAGCACTTTGGCTACCTCTGTTTTGCCTACTCCTGGCTCGCCCTCTAACAGGAGTGGTTTGCGTCTTTTGAGCGCCAGGAACACAGCCGTTGCCAGGCTACGGTCGGCGATATAATCCTGGGCGAACATGGCTCGCTGGACATCTTCAATTGTGGTAAAGTTGCTCAATAATTCCTGCTCCAACAGAAGCCTCCAATAGAAAACTAGCACCTTGTGTTATGTATGAGGTGGCATCATTATTCTATGCTATGAAATTGGAAGTTAGCAAGAGGTACATTTTGTCATTTGCTTTTACGGAACTCCGGGAGGAGTTCTGGTAAAGTTTATTTGGCCTGAACGAGCATAAACGCTTCTTTTTTTTCTAGTTTCTAATAAACGGCAATGCAGTATCGATTGTCCCCTCATCCCTCTTATTTTCTCCGGTATTGCAGGTATGTTTTGATTCTACGTATGTTTAGTGAGCTGAGCGAAAGGAAGGAATGGATATGACTGGCGAACGCCCGGAAAAACGTCGACGCATAGAGGTCCCCCAAGGATCTAGTACGTCATTGCCAACAGGTGATAGTAATATCCAACGATTGCAGTTGGCTGAGCAAGGCGCATTGGACCAGGGTGGGCCAAGTAAGCGAGAAAGCGGCGATCCGGTGGCTGCCATGCTTGCTCGGAGACTTGAAGAGTCGAAAAGTGCAAATAATGATAGTAAAGCGGTATTGCCGTCATCATCGAAATTACAAGAAATGGGAGCAAGGCTAGGAGACACAAAGCAGAAGGCAGTAGAAGGATTAGAGCAAGTAATAACAGATATACAGGCACTAAAGATAGAGTCAGAGGCAGCATCGCCGTCATTATCGAAATTACAGGAAATGGGAGCAAAGCTAGGAGACACAAAGCAGAAGGCGGTAGAAGGATTAGAGCAGGCAGAGCAGGAAATAAGCGGAATACTGACAGATTCGGATAAAGTAGAAGAAGACCTGCCGGAAGAATTCAGGCAAGCATTACAGATAGAGCGAACAAAATTAGATAAGGCGTTGGCGGAACAACAGGAAAAATTAAGTAAAGCATCGCCAGAAGAAATAAGAGAGGGATTACAACAAATACCAGAAGAAATGAGAGGAGTATTACAGCAAATGTTAGGAGAATCGAGTGATACGATAAAATTACAAAGGGAAGAATTGGATAAAGAAGATAAAGAATTACATAAAATGCAAGAAGGGCTAGATGATGCTTCTCCGTCAGAGCGGGCCAAATTAGAGAAGATATTAACGGCGAAGAGGGCAGCATTAGAGGAATTAAGAAAAACTGTACAATCACTGGAACAAATGGAGCAAATCATGAAGAGTGTAATGGAGCAGGGACAACCACAGTCCCCAGGACATCCAGAACAAGGAAGTCGTTCTTAGTAATAGGAATCTGGTAGATTTCTATGCACGCTGATGATGCTATCATCTCCTCATACAGTTACCCAATGGCTCTACCCTGTACCAGATCGATAATGCATGAATAGATATGAGCTTACCTGATGCTGAGTTTGCACAACCAGGATCGGGAATGTGGTTCGTAGTGAAGCGATTGATCGCGTTGGTTCGGCTTCACAAGCGGCTTCAACAACGCAATCAATTACTCCACTACGAAAGTTTCCCGGACTTGTTCGTAAAAATTCGGCATCAATTATCGCGGACCACGATATAGGTTTAAATGATAATAGTTCCATCTTTGAAGAAGAGCGTATCGTCGATCCAGACTTCGCCGGAGGTGCGCAGATCGCAGATCATATCCCAGTGCAGGGCTGATTTGTTGAGGCCGCCCGTCTCTGGATAGCTGGCACCGAGCGCGAAGTGGACGGTCCCGCCCATTTTTTCGTCAAAGAGGATGTTCTGTGTGCCGCGAGTGACGCGCTGGTTGTTGCCGAAAGCGAACTCGCCCAGGAAGCGTGCGCCGGCATCCATCTCTAACATTTGCAGGAGATAATCCTGGCCCAGTCGCGCGCTGGCCTCAATTACCTTGCCATCGCGAAACACCAGACGAATCCCTTCAACCGCTCGCCCATCGCGTGTGGAGGGGATATCAAACTGGATGACGCCGTTTGCGCTGTTCTCGACGGGACTCGTGAAGATCTCGCCACTGGGAAAATTGCGCTTGCCATCACTATTGATGAAGATGCGGTTCTCGATAGAGAGGGTGAGATCGGTGCCGTTGCCGATCACGTGCGCCTGCTTATGTCCAACGAGCCAATCGACGAGGCGTTGCTGCTGCTTCGAGAGTTCCTGCCACTTCGCGCTAGGATCGGGATCGTTGAGGAAGCAAACATCGAAGACAAATTCCTCGAATTCGCTGAGAGACATGCGGCTATCCTGGGCGTAGCCGATAGTGGGATAGAGCGTCAGGCACCAGCGAAATTTGCCCTCCTGCTCGCGTCTGTGATAGATATCGCGCAATTGAGCAGCGGCGCGACCACGTTTTGCCGAGCGAGCGGGATCGATGCCGTTCAACGCTTTGGTATTGCCCAGTGATTCGATAAAGAGCCGGGCGTTTGCCTGCTCTGCCAGCGCGGGCAATGCAGGTGAAAGCGTGCTGAGTTGGGCATCATTGCCTTCGCGTAGCAAGATCTCGTCAAGCCCTTCCAGGCTGATTTGCGGCACCGGGCGTGCATCTGCATGCAAGAGTTCGCGATAGACAGCTTCAATCAGCGGTGTTGCCAGCGGTGTTGCCTGAATGATGACAATATCCCCTGGTTTAACGGCCAGCGAGTAATGGACCAGCGTATGCGCCCAGCGATCAATACGGATATCTTTCATACAAACAAATTCCTTATCTGAGAGCATTGTCTTTGCGTTTTAAATACGCCTTAGAGGGAACGGCGACGCAATTATAGTTGTAGCTAGCATGGTAGCACGGCGTTGCCATCGATGCAACTATTTCTCTGGATCGAGGCGTTATGCTACCGCGCTCACCGGCTCCTGAACGCCGAACCGGAGCAGCCCGATCACCCCTGCCGCCACCATGATAAGCGCACAAACCGCGATGCCCAACGGAATGCTCATCAGATTGAATAGCGGCACAGCAAGCAGCAGGCCCAGCGAGATGCCAGCATTTTCAATCAACATCAACAGGCCAAAGACCTTGCCGATTTGCTCAGAAGGAAGCTCTGTTTGCATCATTGTTATCAGCATAATATCGCCCATCGGACCGCCAACGGCTGCAAAGGCAGAGCCAATCAGCGCCACCAGGAGATGGGGAGCGAAGGCGAGCAGGAGGAATCCGGCACCAACGACGATCTTGCCACTGAACAGGACAGGTACTTTGCGCCGAATCACCAGACTGCCGATGACCAGATTACTCACGACATTGCCCACGCCATAGGCACCAACAATCAAGCCATACGCGCTGATGTTACCCTGCAAGATACGGGAAGCCAGCAAGGGAACGCCGATTGTGAAGGCCGCACTCCATGTCACACAGATCACGCCCATGAGCGCCATTGCCCAGGCCAGCGGACGATGCGCCCGGACGAGTTGCAAGGCACCAACGATCTCTGTTGCTATTCCCTTGATGCCTTTCGCTGCTGGTTGCCTGTGTTCGGGCTTCCAGGCGAAGCGTCGTCCCAGCGAGAACACGGCGACGGCAGAGATGAGAAAGCTAATGGCGTCGAGCGTGAAAAAGTGGAACAGCGGTATCCAGGCGATCAGGAGTCCAACCAGACTGGGGCCGATGGCGCGTGCCAGGCGGCGCGTGATATCCATCAGGCCGTTAGTGGCCTGGAGCGTTTTCGTATCGCCAGCAAGCGCGGGCAAACTTGCCTGTAGCGCGGGATTGAAGAGCGCGCCAGCACCACCAACCACGATGGCAACTGCGATCAGGTGCCAGAGTTGCAACATTCCCAGTTGCATGAGGATTGGCAGGATCGCCACCGCCAGGGTACGCAGAAGATCGACCGCAATCATCGTGCTGCGGCGATTCCAGCGGTCCGCATACACGCCGCCGAGCAGACTGAAGACCAGCGTTGCCCCCGCCTCAGTTGCCGCAACTAGACCGGCCTCGCTGCCTGCTACCTTGATCGCCAGCCAGATAACGGCGATCTGATAAAAATAGTCGCCTATTGCCGAAAGTACTTGACTGACCCAGAGAATAGCCAGATGCCGCATACGTAAGACTTTTAGAAAAACCATCGATTATATCTCTCTTCTGATGAATAATATGATTGGTGCATCCACAATTCTTCCGAGGTGAGGCCGAATATGGCAGGGGCGATGGCTTGTCCTCGCCCGGCTTCCCAGGCGGCGCGATACGGGTTCCAGGGAGAGGACAAGCCATCGCCCCTGCCATATTCGTGTGGCCCTTTCCGCCCCATTTCCCGGAGGTGCCAATGATGTGCGTGGATGTGAGTTTGTATCTCTTCTTTATAGTATAGTGTGCATCATTTCACCTCATTATTCAATCCTATAACTGCTATAATAGCTATTGAGATTTTCTATGGGAGAGGAGCGTCAAGAAGCTATGGATATTGAGCAATTGCAGGCGTTTGACCGTATTGTACGCGATGGCAGTTTCAGTCGGGCAGCTCGCGCGCTCAATATAGCGCAACCAACCATCAGTGCGCGCATTCAAGGGCTGGAACAGGTCGTGGGTGGCACGCTCTTTGTGCGTGGAGGTCGGAGTATCGTCCTGACTGAACTGGGCGAGAGCTTTTTGCCCTATGCACGACGAGCGCTGGCCGTGCTGACGGAGGGGATAGAGGTCGCGCAGGGCATGCAGACTGGGGCGCATGGTCGAGTGACAGTTGGCACGATTCAATCACTGGCGGGCGGTTTTCTGGCATCGAGCATTCAGCGTTTTCACAACGCCTATCCACAGGTCGAGTTCTTTGTGCGAACCGGCCATAGTGATCAGGTTGTAGAGATGCTCTACGATGGTCTGGTCAAACTGGGCCTGGTTAGCTGGCCCTTCTTCAACCTTGACCTGAAGCTGTTGCAACATTTTCGCGAGCCGCTCGTCTTCGTTGTGGGGGCAGAGCATCCACTCGCCAGCAAAAGATCAATTAAGCTGGATGAAGTGCACAAGGTAAAGGGACATTTGCTGAAAGTGCGGTGGGGATATACCACGAGCGAATTTGAGTCGTTTCTCGAAAATCAGGCAAGCCCAATGATCGATCTGCCCATCGACACGGTGCGCTACATGCTCTTACGCGGCATAGGGGGAGCCTTTCTGGTGAGAGCGCTGGTGGCCGACGATCTGGCGACAGGCCATCTTATCGAAGTCGTTGTTGAAGATTTTCCGACGATCTATCGTGAAAGTGCGCTGGTGTGTCTGCAAAAAGGGGCGATGAGTACGGCCCTGCACAATTTTGTTGATGTGTTGCGTGAAGAGGCGGGCGAGCTAGCCATAAAATCTGAAGTATAATTTATTATACAGCATTTAACTGATAACGATCATATCAGTTAAATGCTGCTATACCATTTATGCTGATCTCTGTTCTCACTCATCGCTCATTCTGATCAGGATGCGCCCTCGTGTCTGCCCCTGGAGCATCGCTTTCGTTACACGCGGAATATCCTCCATGGCGGCCTCTGATGCAATCGTATCCACCAGACTCAATACTTGCTTTTCGTGAATCACCTCTTCCCAGAGTTCTTGGCGCATATGTAAGGGTGTTGACGGCATATCGATGCCCAGAATCTTGATCCCCCGCAGGATCAATGGAAAGACCGTTGCGCGAAATGTAGCTCCTCCAGCTACACCAATAGCGGCAATAGCTCCTCCTTTTATTGTGGTACGCATCAGGTAGGCCAGAGTGGTCCCCCCTACAGTGTCGATGCTCCCTGCCCATCGCTGTGCTTCAAGCGGGCGGGAGCTTTCGGCTTCGACTTCCTCACGGCTCAAGATCTCGCTTGCACCCAATTGTCTCAGATACTCATGAGCATCAGCTTTACCCGTACTCGCGGCTACTTGATAGCCTCGTCTTGCCAGCAAACTGATTGCCAGGCTTGCAACTCCCCCTGTCGCTCCTGTGACAAGGATTGGCCCTTTCTCTTGAGTCAGGCCATTCATTTCGAGTTGACGCACTCCCATTGCGGCGGTGACTCCAACTGAAAGTACAAGAGCCTGCCTGAAGTCAAGTCCTCTGAGAGGGAAAAGAAAATCACCAGGCAGACATGCATACTCCCTATACCCACCATGTCGAGAAACGCCCAGAGTGTCGCCAAAATCACTAGCAAGCACCGCGTCACCTGGTTGAAAGCGGTTGTCTTTCGACTCGACAACTATCCCTGCACACTCTATGCCGGGCACCAATGGGTATGTCCGCGCCACCTTCCCATCAGGAGTACATACAAGAGCATCTTTATAGTTCACTGCGGCATATGTCACCTTGATGACTACCTCTCCAGGTGGGCATTCCTGCTGTTTCAACCGCTCGATCCCCATGTTGAACCCATCACTGGTTTGATTTACAACGAATGCTCGGAAATCTTGTTGCATCTCGGTTCCTTTGTTGAAAAATGCTGAGTGATATGCCTCTCTTCAAACACTCTTCACGCTCCCTGGCTTGTATGCGCGTATGAGAAAAGTGAGATCAGGAATGAAGGGCTGCACAGTCACCTGGTGATACCCGGCCTCTTGCAGAGCCGTTTTAAGTTCGTCGGTGGTGTAGGCTCGCGTTTGGGCTGAAACTGTCAGTTGGCCGAAAAGAAAGAGCGCTGCATTGCGTGGACCGCTCCGGTCGGCAGAGATGGCAAAATCGTGGATCAGCAGTTGGCCATCAGGAGGCAGGTAATCATAGGTGCGAGCCAGTACTGTGTGCAGTGTCGTAGGGTCATAGCAACTCACGATATACGACATCAAAATCAGATCAGCACCGGAAGGCCAGGGATCGCTTCGCAGATCGCCACTGGCGCAGGTGATCCTGCCCGTCAATCCTGTTTCCTGGAGAATTTTTTCTGTTACGGCAACCACCTGTGGCAGATCGAAGACCACAGCCGACAACTCAGAAGAGCGTTTGACGAGTTCTATGGCGAATGCCCCTGAGCCTCCACCAAGATCAAGCAGTTGGGAGAACCCGGAGATATCCAGGGAACGAGAAAGCAGGATTGCAGGGCCAAGCGACCCTGCATGCTGGCCGCGCACGAACTCCTCAGTTGTCCAGGGATCGGCAAGCGTGCTGGCGTAATCGCGTGCTATTGGCTCGGATTCGCCGCGCAGCAGCGAGCGCACCTGGGGAAGACTGGAATAGATGAGAGAGCTGATCTGGCGCAGGTAATAGTCGCCAACATAGCTACGAGTGGTTCGCACCAGAAAGCGCTGGGCAGCCGGGCTATTAGAGTAGCGTTGCCCATCCCACGTCAGAAGCCTGAGCGCCACGCAAGTCGAGAGCAACACACTGAGCGGCCCTGATGGCATCTGGAGCTTTTCTGCCAGGGCCTCAAGCTCACAGGGTTCATCCGACAACGAGGTAAAGAGGCCAAGTTCTAAAGCGGCGAAGAGAGCCTGAGAACCCATAAACCCGTAAGCAATGGCAGAAATGGAACGAATGGCATCATCACCTTCCACCTCTGCCCTTTCCTTTGAGGAATGTTCATGATCTTGAAGCATTGTTTCTCCTTGTTTCTGCCGATTCCTTTCAGGGAACGCGTAGCTCATCCACTCTATAGAGGGAGAAGAGCATAGGCCGTGTGACATAACATATCAACGTGGGGATAGATGATCCTCATCGCTATAAGATTGCTCTCTATGAGAGTAGTATAATTAGCAAAATCGTCAGAGAAGGTCCGTAAAATTACCTGGAAAATTACCTGTTTCGAACCGGGGCGGGTTGATCATATCATCTGGTAGAATGACGGGAGGGAGCGGACAGGCGGCAGCACAATCCCAGGTGTCCCAGCTATCCGCCTCGCCCATAGTTGTCAGCATTTTTTGAAAAACTGAAGATCAGTTGATTGAGGAAAATATAAATATCATAATAGTGGAAGTTTATTGGGAGAATAGCAGTGCAATATGTTAAAAGAAGAACGAATGGCTCCATTCGTTCTTCTTTTAAAAAGACTAGCTTGTTTATGCGCGTTCGAGGGCGCGCAGGATGGCGCGGCGAGTGATGACGGCGGTCATCTGGCGGCGATATTCCTGTGAACCGTGAATATCGGCGACCAGTTCCAGTCCATCGGTTGCATGACTGGCAGCCTCAGCAACGGTGGCCTCGTCCAGCTTCTTACCGACAAGAGCAGCCTCAACAGCGCTGGCTCGGGTCGTCTGGATGGCGGCACCCGTGATGGCGACACCAGCTGAAGTGCAGGTGCCATCGCTATCGAGCGTTACCACAGCTGCGGCACCAGCGACCGCATAGTGAGAAGCTTTGTTGGCAAGCTTTTCATAGGCGCTGCCTGTGCGGGCTGGTGGAACCGTAAAGCGAATCTCAAGGAGGATCTCGTCGGGTTCCAGGGCTGTTGTGAACATGCCAACGAAGAAGTCGTCGGCCTTGATGGTCCGTTTGCCATTTGGACCCTGAGCAACGATCTCGCCTCGCAGCGCCAGGACGACGCCGGGCATATCTGAGGCTGGATCGGAGTGCGCGATGCTACCACCGATAGTGCCGCGATTGCGTACCTGCTGATCGGCAATCACCGAAGCGCATTCGGGAATGATCGGGAAATCGCGTTTCAGCACGTCGGAGCTCTCGATCTGGGTGTAGGTTGTCAGCGAACCAATGGCCACAACGCCCTGCTCCTCGCGAATGTAGGAGAGGCCAGAGATGCGCCCGATATCGACCAGATGACCCGGCTGCGAGAGGCGGAGCTTCATAGCGGGGATCAGGCTATGACCACCGGCCAGCACCTTTGCCTCGTCGCCATATTGCTGTAAGAGAGCAATTGCTTCATCCACCGTCTGCGCGGGATGGTAATCAAATGGTGCGGGAACAGACATAGTATTTTCTCCTCTTCACCGTCAACATTGAGTATTTAGGGAACAGATGGCAGCGCCATCTGTTGTGATGCAACTTATTTCTGATGAATGACTTTCCAGAGTTTTTCCGCTCTGAAAGGCATATCAACATGTGGTACATCCAGAGCATCGGCAATAGCCGCCGCCACCGCCGGAGTTGAGCCAATCGTGCCCGCCTCGCCGACACCTTTGACGCCCAACGGATTAACTGGGGTCAGCGTAACGGTGTGGTCAAGCTCGAATTGAGGGAACTCTTTGGCAATCGGCATGGCATAGTCCATCAGCGTTGCCGTCAACAACTGGCCGTCCTCGCCATAGACAACCTCTTCCCACATGGCCTGACCGACGCCCTGTGCGATGCCACCATGCACCTGTCCCTGCACAATCATCGGGTTCAGCTGGCGTCCGCAATCATCGACGGCGACAAAGCGCATCAATGTGGCCTCGCCGGTATCTTTATCAACCTCGACTGCACAGATATGGGTGCCGAAGGGGAAGACGCAGGCATCTGGCTCAAAGAAAACCGTCGTTTCCAGGCCCGGCTCGATGCCCGGTGCCAGCGTGTTAGACAGGTTCGCAGTTGCCGCCACTTCAGCAAATGAGACAGCTTTCTGTGGCGAGCCTGCGACCGAGAACTTACCGTCCTCAAGCTCCACATCGGAAGGGCTGGCCTCAAGCATATGAGAGGCAATCTGCTTCATCTTTTCTTTGAGTCGCTGGGAAGCGTTAAAGACCGCCGAGCCACCAACCGCCGTCGTGCGACTACCGTAGGTGCCACGTCCTTCGGGAGTTGAGTCGGTATCGCCATGCATGATTAGCACGTTCTCAACTGGGATCGTGAACTCCTCGGCCACGATCTGGGCAAACGTCGTCTCTTCTCCCTGTCCATGTGGAGAAGCGCCGGTGTAGACCATGACGGTGCCGCTCTGCTCGACACGCATGCGCGCGCTTTCGTAGAGGCCGACCGGTGCCGATCCCTTCGGCCCAAATCCACAGATTTCGATGTAGGAGGAGATGCCGATGCCCATCAGCTTGCCTTCTGCGCGCTTTTGCGCCTGTTCCGCGCGTAGCTGCTCATAGCCGATGATCTGCATGGCCTTCTCAAGCGCTGGCGCATAGTTGCCGGTATCGTAGACTGCGCCAGCCGACGATTTGTACGGGAACTGCTCAGGCTTGATGAAATTGATTTTGCGAATCTCCGCTGGATCTTTGCCCAGTTCACGCGCCACAAGATCCATCGCACGCTCGACGGCATACGTTGCCTCCGGGCGACCCGCGCCACGATAGGCATCGGTGGGGGCCTTGTTGGTAAAGACCACATCGGCGCTGAGATGAACGGGGATGTCGTATGAGCCGCAGGCAACGGGGAAGCCGAAGGCGATCATAATGACATCGGTAAAGAGCTGCGAATAGGAGCCAAGATCTGAGATGCCATGAACCTTCAGCCCGGTGACGCGCCCCTCTTTCGTTGCCGCCACCTCGATATAATCGACCTGATCGCGTCCATGAACCGTCACAGCCAGATTTTCGCTGCGATCCTCGATCCATTTCACTGGTCGGCCAAGTTGCATCGTCGCAAATGCGGCCACCATCTCCTCTGGATAAACGTTCAGCTTGGAGCCAAAACCGCCGCCAACCTCCGGTACGATGACGCGCACCTGGTGTTGAGGAAGACCAACCTGGCTGGCTAAAATATTGCGCAGCAGATGTGGTATCTGGGAGGAACTCCAGACGGTCAGCGTTTTATCCGATTTACGATATTCCGCGACCACGCCTCGTGTCTCCATCGAGACGGGAGCCAGACGTTGATTGACGATGCGCGTCTTGACAACAACGCCGCCATTGGCCTTCGTCTGCTCGAAAATCTTGTCCATCTCTTCAGATGGAGGATGAATACTGTGAGCGATGTTAGTGCCGAACTCCTCATAGAGCAACGGCGCATCGGGCTGCATGGCTTTTTCAACGTCAACGGCAGCCGGGAGTGGTTCGTAGTCAACCTCGATCAGATCGATAGCGTCGCGAGCTGTGTAGGGATTGTCGGCGATAACGACGGCAACAGGATCGCCATAAAAGCGAACCTTGCCCTCTGCCAGTGGACCGCGCGTTCCCATGCCGTTTGCAATGTGGCCGAGGGGAACGGCAACGGCGATATTGGCTACTTTACCTTTGAGATCCGCCGCTGTATACACCGCAACCACTCCGGGGTGGTCGAGAGCTGGTTGTGTATTGATGCTGTTGATGCGTGCATGTCCATAAGGACTACGAAGTACGGCCATGTGAAGCATCCCAAGCAATTTGATGTCATCTACATAGGTTGCCTGCCCGGTAATCAGCCGGGGGTCTTCACGTCGCTTGATCGATGTGCCAAGCATAGCTGCAATGCCCATACGTACTCACATCCTTTCTCAACTATGAGAAATGAAAGCAGGTCAAAAACAGTGGCTTGATATTTGTATGTTATTTGTGCGTCAGGCTAGTCGCCAGCGCTAACGGGTTCACTTGTGCTGGCCTGGAGCTTTTCTGCGGCATATTGCACGGCCCGAACGATATTCTGATAGCCAGTACAGCGGCAGATGTTGCCCTCCAGCCCCTTGCGGATCTCAGCCTCGGTGGGATTGGGGTTGTTTTTGAGCAATTGATAGGAGGCCATAATCATGCCAGGGGTGCAGAAGCCGCACTGTAAGCCATGCTTTTCCCAGAAGCCTTCCTGAATCGGATGCAGGCTGCCCTCTGGTGCCAGCCCCTCGATTGTCGTGACCTCGCCGCCATCGGCCTGTACCGCCAGAACGGTGCAGGATTTGACCGCCTCACCATTGAGCAGCGTGATGCAGGCTCCACATTGAGAGGTGTTGCAACCAACATGTGTGCCTGTCAGATCCAGGACATCACGTAAATAATGCACCAGCAATGTACGGGGTTCGACTTCTGAATGATATTGTTTACCATTCACTGTGACTGTAATTGCACGCTTCATCGTCATTGATGGTACCTCCATCTTTCTAGTTGCATACATTTCGCCACTTCAAAAAATGAAGGGCGAGCGACAACACGTTTAGAAAACTGTGAAAGTGCGTTGAAAGTTATGGGAGTGGTAATCCCTTCTGGCACCTACATCTAGTGTATCTCAACTAGTTTAATAGGTCCAACTCCTTTCTGGAAGTGACCAGAGAGAATACGGAGATAGTGGATGCGTCCACCGGCATGATTTTAGTTGGATTGAAGAAATAAACGGTTTTTCTACTCGACGCCTATAAAAACATCGCCATTGCACGCGCTATCCCCTCAATGGTCAGAAAAGACGAGCAGCAAATTTATGACCACAAAGAGCGTAGCACAAGAGAGGTTGTATTGTCAATTGTAGAATAAAGCTGAGTTTGTGGCAATAGCTTTCTCAATTTGACTCGATTGATGGAAGAATACGCTTCTTGAGAGCTGGATCTGTGGAGATGATCGGGATGGTCAAATATATGAGGGAAAAGTGTAGGTGAGATGCGCAGTTACGCGCATCTCACATCTATATGTGTCTAATTATTGTTATTATCGTTATTATTGTTGTCGTTATTGTTATTATTATCGTTATTATTGTTGTCGTTATTGTTATTATCGTTGTTTTTATCTTTATTGTTGTTTTTGGGATTGACAAGCGTAAAGAACGCAGCGCGATCTTGATTGACTGTACAGGGGGTCACGCCATCTCTGGTGAAGGAGATGACAACGAGGGTCACACGATTAATCGCGTTATTCTGGTTATCGGTCGGGATTTTAAACGTTGCCAGTCCGTCACGTGTGGTAGTTGTGTTGTATGATGCAGTAGCACCGCCTGGCCAGTAGACGGTTGCTGTGGCGGTCGCGCCATCGACTCCAATCGGGTTGCCTTTATCGTTCTGCACAAACTTGCCATAGACGATAACTTTGGTATCGCCATTATTGAAGCTCGGCGTGGCTTGAGCAGCCCAGGCACCGCACCAGACAGGGGATAATGTAGGCGTCGGCGAGACGCGATTGTTGTTCATATTGATTGTCACCGTGACGACGGGACCATTGAGATTGACAGCTGTCGTATTGGCATTGGCTCCGCAAGCGACAACTACCACGCTTAATACAAAGAGCATGAGAATTGCACCCGCTTTAACAAACAGGGAGTAGCGGGGATGAGATCTCCATGAATTCTGTATATGTAACTTTATAGTTTGTCGCATAGTTTGTTGCGCTTCCGTTTCTTGTAACACTTTCCGCGAATCGGGTAAGAGCGTATCTGTGAAATAGTGGTGTTTCCAGGCAAATTATAGAGTTTTCCAGGAGATTTGCCAAGCTTTGCTATCTTATTGGCTATTGGCTTTTGCATAGATAAAGTGGGAGAAAAGAAAAAGGCAGGGATATTACAATCGTTGCTTGTAATATCCCTGCCAGTATATGGAGAGAACGGCGCATTATTGCACGATAATCTCCAGATTCATGCCGGGGTGAACGGTGCAATAGAGGTGAAATGTGCCAGCCGTGGTAAAGGGGCCGACATTGCGCGATTCGCCTTTACCGCTAACGGTGAAGTGGACCTGTGGAGCGCCTGCTTCCACTGCTGGTTTTGCCTGGGAACCGTCCCAGGTGCCGTTGGTGATGGTATGCAGGGAGGCAACCTCATCAACAAGGGTGACGCTCTCACCTTTTTTCAGCGTGACTTTCGTGTCGATAAAGTTAGAGGAACCCATTTTTGCCTCAATGCCGGATGCCGTTGCACCTTCTTTGATCGAGCAGGCAGCAAATAAGACTGTGACCAGTGCGAAGGCAATCATACCAAATACAAGTTTTTTATACATAAGTAGTCCTTTCAATTCGCCTGTAATGTATGTTATCCCATGTGGATTGTATGTATGATATCGCTACATCCCAGGGTGTACTTCTACTATAGCAAAATGTTACCTACAAAGCAAAGAGACAAGGGAAACGTCCCCTTGTCTCTTATAATGGGTAGCGCATACGGGATTCGAACCCGTGATCTCCGCCTTGAGAGGGCGATGTCCTGAACCGCTAGACGAATGCGCCATGTGTTGTCATAAAGACAGCTTGATAAGTTGTGATCTGAACCTGATGTATAGAGTAGCGCATACGGGATTCGAACCCGTGATCTCCGCCTTGAGAGGGCGATGTCCTAAACCGCTAGACGAATGCGCCATAGATCTGACGGGGTATATAATATCGTGACTCTACCTTCTTGTCAATAGGGAGAAAGGCTTATTTGAGAAGAATTCAGGTGGCGAATCAAGGAGAGGTTGAGAAGGCCAGAATGGAAACTATGGCGTTCACATCCTGGCCTCTTTTTGACGGTCAGAACTGGCTATTTGCGCAGATCGACGTGGAACTGCTCGCCCTTATGGAAGAAGGTAAAAGCCAGCCTGGTCCAGCCATCGGGCCAATGAGGGTCTGTAGTATAGCCGTCGTTGTTGAGACGTAACCCGGCAAAGCCCAGAATGGTGGCCTGCCAGACAGCTCCTGAACAGGCGAGATGGATACCTTCCGGGGTATTGCCGCGCAAGTTTTCCAGATCAACCAGTGCGCCTTTTGTGAAAAACTCATAGGCTTGCTCGATTCGTCCCAGCTCGCACGCCAGAATGACGTGAAGGGCCGGAGTGAGCGACGAGCCATAGTCGTGATCCGTAATGGGATAGTAATAGTCCCAGTTGGCCTCTTTGGTTTGCAGATCAAATTCCTGGTCGAGAACTGTCAGAAGCATGAGGACATCGGCCTGCTTGATGATGCGGTACTTTTGCACTTGCTCTACGCCCAGAATGCCCTGATAAGAGTCTTTCCTTCCTTTATATTGGGATTGATCGAGCAGTTCGAGCTTAAAGAAGCCGTCGAATTGCTCGAACACCTTCGTTTGTGGATCTTGCAGAATGCGCATATGTTGCACTACATCCTGCCAGTGCGAGGTGATTTCATTCGTCAGATCCATCTGCTGCTCAAGTTGTTGAGCCTTTGCCGGGTTGGTTTGCCTGAGCCAATCTTGTATGTAAAGCGCGTAGCGGATGTTTTGCCGGGCCATATAGTTGGTGTAGGTATTGTTATTGACGTGTTCGTGCCATTCGTCGGGGCCAATAACGTTATTGATTTCGTAGTCGTCATGCTGCTCATTTTTCTCTGCCCGGCTACCCCAGAACTGCGCTGTACTCAGCAAGATCTCTGCCCCATAGTCGCGCATGAAATCGTCATCGCCTGTCACTTGCCAGTATTGCCAGACGGCATGAGCGATGCTGGCTGTGATGTGAAGTTCGATAAAGCCGTTGAGAACCGGGATGACCTCGCCGGTTTCCGGGTGAATGATGGAGCTTGGCGTTGTTTCTTCGCCGTTCAGGGTGCTTTCCCAGGGATATTGCGCGCCCTCGTAGCCGTTGCTGGCCGCTTTCTTGCGTGCCGCGGGGAGCAGATGGTAGCGGTAGAGCAGCAGGTTGCGCGCAATGTTGGGCATGGTATAGGTATAGAAGGGTAGCATAAAGATCTCGGTATCGTGGAAGATGTGTCCACGATAGCCAAAGCCAGTCATGCCTTTTGCCGCAGTGCTGTAGCGATCATCGTGCGACGAAACATTAATGCGCAACTGGTAGAGATTGAAGCGTACCGCGCGTTGTGCCGTATCGTCGCCCTCGATGATGATATCCGCCTTTTCCCACACTGGCTGCCAGGCGGCGCGTTGTTGCTGCAACATTCGCTCATAGAGAAGCGATTGGGCTGAAGCCGCTTTGGGGAGATTCTCTTCCTGAAAACGCGCATGGTTAGTTGTTTGAGCGCTACCCGCATGATAGCCGGAAAGGTTTTGATGATGTTCGAGAGCTGCGTTGACGGGATCGGAGGTGTCACGCGAGGTGTACATCACCACGACTTTCTCGGCGCTAAAGGTTGCGCCAACAGCCAGCGTACCGGCGAAACTAATGCTGGGAGAGACATCCGAATCGACGATTTTCTGATGTACGTCCGGCGATGCGCTTCTAAAGCTCATGGTTTGAGCAAGATGGACCAGGCTTTTCTTTGTTTCGCAATGATACCAGATGATATCGTTCTGATGGCCCTGATCGACATTTTCCCAGTGTATGACATCGTAGTTGCCTTCGGCGATGTTGAGCGAGGCGCGAACATCAAGTTCACATTCCTGATCGCTGCCAGCATCTTCGAGCGTTACATTGTAGCGGATAATACCGACATGCTCATCGGCCAGACTTGCAAAGCGTTCGCTATGGACGAGAATACGCACGCCACGAGGACTTTTCCAGCGCACAGTACGATGTAGCACGCCGTCCTGCATACTCAGCCAGCGATGATAGCTCAAGATGGTTCCTCGGTCGAGTCGGAAACGTTCGCCATTAATAAACAGCTTGATTGGTAGCCAATCGGGAATGTTGGCTAACTCTTCTTTTGCAATAGGAATGGCATCGAAGACGCCGTACAGCAAGGTGGCTGTATTGTCTCGTGGATAGCCTTCTTCAAATGTGCCACGTGTACAAAAATAGCCATTACCAATAGTGAAGACAGATTCCTGACTATGAATCGTTTTGAGATCCGGGTGAAAAGCATCTTCGCTAATGTGCCAAAGATTCACAAAAGCATCCTCCCTAATTGTGTGTAGGCTTCTTTCTCATATCTCTGCAAAGGTATATCCGCTTAGCCTAATAAATCCTGTAAATGCTTATGTGCAAGGGTTGGTAATACTTTGTCCGCTCCATGAAAACGATCTGCCGGGCCGATTGCCAGCGCACGCATGCCAGCGGTTTTGATAGCTTCGATGCCAGCATCCGCATCTTCCACGCCCAGACAATCAATGGTGGGAACATTGACCAGGCCAGCGGCGTAGACGAAAATATCGGCTGCGGGTTTGCCATTGGTGACGCTGTAGCCGTCGGCGATGCCATCAAAATAATCGACAATCTCCAGGCGTTCCAGCACGGTGCGACAGTTTTTGCTGGCGGAAGCAATGGCGCTTTTGATGCCGGCCTTGCGGATTTCAGTGAGCAGCTCTTTGCCGCCCGGCACGATTTCTTTTGGCGACATTTGTTCGATCAAAGCGTTATAATAGCGGTTTTTTCGATCCATCATTTCCTGGATCTGTTCTTCGGAATACTGTCGTCCACGAATCAGGTAGGCCAGCGAGTCGCGCCTGCCAACGCCGCGAAGATGGGCGTCGTTCTCTTCGTGGGTAAAGGGGATGCTCTCGTCATCTGCAAGGTGTTTCCAGGCCTGGTAGTGATATTCAGAGGTATCGGTCAGGACACCGTCGAGATCAAAAATGATAGCCTTTGGGTTTGGCATAGAAGTACTCCTTTATGTTTCAGCATGAGAAACGCTAATCTCTAGTAATAGGTGAAAGTCAAGGTAAATTTTGACTCCCACTTCCTAAACGTACGAACAGTGGCTAAGGGGTACAGAAGTGTCTTCTGTAGTAGTATTATATCGATTATGCATCTTTGAATGGTAGGGATGAGGACGAAGTAGCTCTCACTCATCCATTGATGGCGTAGTGAACAGGTGAGAGCTAGTGGAAAAAGTTGCTGAAGTGCTGTGAATTTTACGCGTGATTGTAAATTTACTGCTTATTAACTTCTGCTGTTTCAGAAAGAGTTTTATGTGCAGGGCGGACTTCAAAGATCGGGTGATAAGGAGAGAGCGCATCGCTATAAAGCGATGAGATCATGCTCTCTTTGCACGGCAGAGCCTGCCATAAATGAAGCGGTGATGGCTACAAAGCCAAAGAGCATGATGCTGCCAAATGCCAGCAAGAAGTTGCCCGTCCGATCCACCAGGAAACCAATGAGTGGCGGTCCGATAATCACGGTGGGACTGGAGATCACGCTAACCAGCGCTTGAGCGACCCCTTTGCCAGCTGTGCGCAGACGGGCGGCAGCGTTGAAGACGGAGGTATACGGGGTGGTGGAACCGATAGCGATCAAGGTAATGCCTGCGATGGCGAAGGGCGGGAAGCGCAGAGGGATGGCGAGCAGACCAACACCCAGACAGCCCATGATGGCACCAAGCTGCAACAGCGGCATGGCCCCGATGATGCGCCGGGCCAGTAAGATACCTCCCAGTGGGCGAAAGAACATGCCAGCCAGCAAGCCGATCGCGCCGATAGTTGCTGCTTGAGCCAGTGGAAGGTTGTATTGCGTGACAAGATAAATCGTGATCCAGGCAGCGATGGCATTACCCAGGCCAAACGTGCCCAGGTGTGACAGCCCAAGCGTCCAGATTGCCCGGGAGTGCGTCGCCGTTTTGAGATCGATGGGCGCGGGCTGACGTGTTTCCTGTCCATCATTGACGAGTAACCAGATGACGACGGTGAAAGTGCCCAGCAAGCCCCAGCAGAGGAAGCTGCCGCGCCAGCCGAAGTGTGATTGGAGCATGGGAGTAATGAGCAGTCCTATGCCGGAGCCGATCTGTGTTGCCCCACCGTACAATCCCTGCCCGAGCGAGGCATGTTTGCCCAGGCCAGCGGCAACTCCAGCACCCGTCACAAATGCGCCGCCAACACCCAGGCCCAGGATGATGCGGCAGGTGAGGAGCCAGGGCAGGTTTGTGAAAAGTGGCAAGAGGACACCACTCACAGTACAGAGAATGCACGAGCCGACCAGGACAGGCTGCGCGCCGAAGCGATCAGCCAGGATACCGGCGGGAATATAGGCAAGTGTCAATCCTAAGAAAAGGAGCGTCGAAAATAAGCCAACCTCTCCACTGCTGACATGCAAATCAGCCTTGAGAAACGGGATGAGAGGGCTATAGTTGGTGTAGTGGGCAGCAATGGCGGCTGCCATGAAGCAGGTTGCGAAGATGCGCATGGGAACGCTGCTGGGAGTGCGATGGGACAGTGAGTGTGAGCGAGCAAAGGGTTGTAACCGATTCAAACGAATGCTCCTTCTATCCAGATAGCAAAAAAATAGCGCCGAATCGCTAGCTCATCATAGCACAAAACTGGAAAAGACGTGGCACGAGACAGGGAAAATCTTGCTGTCAGGCAGTTCTTTCTAGTAGGATGGTAGAGGTAGTTGGAAGCTGTTGAGGGATGTGCTGTTCGGTCATCTTCTGGGGGCCTGAATTGAAGCGCCTGAATAATCCGTATAATATGCAGGAGTGTATGAGTCGAAATCGGCCTGTCATGGCAAGTAAGCTGTAATAGCAAAGAATGAAAGCAGAGAATACAAGATGATGATACCTGTGATTTCTGGTTGGTTCCAACTCGTCCTCTGGTTGGCGGCGGCGGTTGGAGTTGCGCTGCTCCTTTCGTCGATCGTGGGATTGACGCGCGGGCATACCGTACGATTTATCGATGAGCATGGGCGACATGTCCACTTGCGGCGCAGACAACTGGGGGCGAAGCGAGTATCGGGTGGTGTTCTGTTGCTGATCGTGGCACTCGCGCTGCTCTGGGTCACATCAATGGCACAATCCTATCTGGGGTTAACGGCGGATATTCCCGTTGCGCAGGTGCGAGCCACCCAGATTGAGGGCATGCCTCATATGATGAGCCTTGAGCTAACGCAACTGGATAGTAGCGGCCACGAGCTATCGCATAAAACCTATCTGGTGAAGGGCGATAGATGGCTGCTTCAGGGCAATATCATGAAGTTCGCGCCCTGGATGAATATGCTTGGTATTCACTCCGGGTATAAATTGACGCGACTGAGCGGGCAGTATGACGATCCCAACATGGACAGTAACGAGAAGCATACGGTAGTCGTCCTCAACGGCGGTGATGACGACTTCTTTAAAAGGACATATAAGGCTGCGTGGTCATCGCCATTTGTCGATGCGGCCTATGGAAATGCTGCAATTGCGCCCGCTGATGGGTTGCCCTATAACATCTTTGTGTCGCAGACTGGATTTTATCCCAAGCCAGCGAAGTAGTCAGGTGTTGAGCATACAGATGATTTCGGGCAGGATCTCGCCAGCTTTCTCGTGAATAACCACATCTGCACTAGCATCGAGCGAGGTTGGTTGTAAGTTGATGATGATCAGTGGGATGTTGCGTTTGAGCGCCAGACGTGGCAGCGTGGAGGCTGGCGTCACCTTGAGCGAGGAGCCAATCACCAGAAAGAGATCGCAGGCTTCCGCGATCTCTTTCGCACGAGCTAACTCTGCATCAGGAACGCGCTGTCCGAAGAGGATCGTCGCCGCTTTGAGGTAACCTCCACACAGATGGCAGCGTGGATCAACCTCGCCAGAATTGATGCGCTGTTGGAGAGCAGGCATCGAGGAGCGAGAGCCACAGAGGGTGCAGGCGGCGAAACGGGAGGTGCCATGTAGCTCAATGACGCGCTCTGGTGGCAGTCCTGCATCCTGGTGCAAGCCATCGAAATTTTGCGTAATCACACCCTGCAAACTGTGACGGCGTTCTAGCTCCACCAGCGCATAGTGGGCCGCATTGGGGCGCGCCGCCGTCACCTGTTTGATCAGGCTGTTGCGCGTGGCCCAGTAGCTTTGACGTGCTTCTGGCTTGTGGAGAAAATCGCGATATCGCACTGGTGGGTGCTGCTGCCAGATGGAGCCGGGGCCACGAAAATCCGGGATGCCCGATTCGGTACTGATGCCAGCGCCAGTCAGCGCAACGATCTGCCGCGAGTGCTGGATGAGTTCGGCGGCATCATAGAGTTGTTCTTGCAAAGTTATCATATGTCTAATGTGTGCTGATACATAATCACGAGCGTTGTTAGTAGTATATCTTTCGTTTCTGTTGATCGCAAGAGGCGATCTAAGGTATCGCTAGCTGTACCTTCGTGACTGTAAAGCTGGTGCTGGGGCCAGCGATGAACAATCCTGGCTCCCCGGTGGTATAGGTTGTGTCGGAGAGGGTTGTCTGTCCTGGTTTGAGCGGCACGGTCTGATCGTTGATAGTGAAACTGTATTGGCCGTTGCGCGCTATCACCTGAAGCCGATTTTTGCTGTGGAGTACCCGCCGAATGGCCGTTGAATTTCCTCCCCAGAGCTGCTTGAATGGAGCATTGCCTCCATCGTAGCGCAAGATCTGGTAATTGCCGCTATTGTTGATAATGAAAGCATAGCATTGTGCGCGTTCTGGTTGTAGATAGAAGACGAGACCATAAAATACCTGAAGTGATCCCTGGTCCTGTGCGATTTCGGTTGTAAAGGTAAAGTTGCTGGGCAAAGGGCCAACGGCTTTAGGATAGGGAAAGTGCGTGTTCTGTTGATTATCTGTCGTGAGCGTATAGCGTCCCTGCTCGATAGAGGCGGTGAGGCCATCGCTGCTGGCCTGGGGCCAATCATAGTTGTTTGAGCTAAAGGTATCGGTGAAGGCTCCCGCTGGTGTGGGCGTCGCAGCGGTTAATGGCAAGGGAACGGATGAGGTGGGCCATTTGATGATCGTGAAGGTCACAAGGAGCAGTGCCACAAGTATGGCACCAACCGTTGGAAGCCAGCTTTTCCGGCGTGATGTGGGGATACTATAAGGAGGCGCGTTGCCAGCTGATGGGTGATAAGAGGGCGGTGCCTGAGATTGCGAGGGCGTGTTGTAGATAGGTGGCGTTGGCGCGCTTGTGTGGGTTGAGGAGTGCGACGTATAAGGATTGCTTGTCTGTGGGTTTGGAACGGTGAAAGTAGGGTGAGTGAGAGCTGCGCGGGCAGATTCCAGCGCTACTGCCATTGCCTCTGCCGATGGGAAGCGCTGGGCTGGCTTCTTTGCCAGCGCTCTTTCCGTGATGCGCGCCAGAAGTTCAGGGGCGTTTGGGTTCACCTGTCGCACGGGCGTTGGCGGCGTATGAACATGTTGATACATCAGACCAACGGTGGTGGTTGATTGAAACGGCACGTTGCCCGTGAGCATTTGATAGAGGACAACGCCGAGCGCGTAGACATCGGTGCGAGCGTCAACGGGCTGGCGCTCAACCTGTTCCGGGGCCATATATGCAGCAGTTCCCACAATCTGTCCCGTGCTGGTTGTCAGCGGATGTAATGGGGCAGCTGGTAGCGTTGCATCCCCTGTGCGCGTCTCTTCCTGGCCTCTGTCGAAGATCTTGGCGATCCCAAAGTCTGAGAGAAGCAACTGATGGGGATCACTGGTCGAGATAAGCATATTTTGTGGTTTGACATCGCGATGCACAATGCCATGCTGATGAGCGTGATGAAGTGCGCGTGCCATCTGAAGGATGTAGTGTATGGTGAGAGCGGCTTCCAGCGGTCGTTGGTGCTGAAGGCTCTGACGGAGGGTGCCGCCGCCGACATATTGCATCGCCAGATAGGTCAGGCCGCGATCCTCGCCAAAATCGTAGATCGATACGATGTTGGGGTGATCCAGCGTGGCGGCTAGTTGTGCCTCCTGCTCAAAACGCGCGTTGAACGTTGCGTCATGAGCGATATCGGGCAAGATGATCTTGACGGCATCCTCACGACGCAGACGCAGATGATATGCCTTGTAAACGCGCGCCATGCCCCCTTCGCCCAGGCTGGAGCGGATCAGATAGTCTCTTACCTGTGTGCCGATCAAAGGATCTTGTTTCATAGACTACTCTTACCGCTCCTCCCCGGATCTCAGTGACGCTGTACAACTGCTACTTTACCTGTGGCGTTTCTTGCGTGTTGCTGCAATCTATCGGAACAGCAACGCTATTTGCCGGTCCTGTGAAGGTCAGCGTGAAGTTGGCCGCACAGGAAGCGGTCGGTATTGCAATAGAAACAGACGTGGTTTGACCATTTGCGATTGTACCACTAGTGGGAGTCATTGTCACTGTGCCGCTGGCATTGCTGCTTGCGGTCCAGTCGAGGCTCACCTGCGTGCTTGAACTGCTCAGCGTCTCGGTGCAGGTCCAGGTTCCCGCGCTCAACTGGCACATCTTCGCGACCGTTATGCTTGACTGGCTGACGGCGAGTTGTGGTGCCGATTGGATGGTCAGGGTGATGGGGATTGTGACCTGGGTGGTGCCATTGCTCAACACAACCTGCCCCTGGTAGCTCCCTGCGGCAAGTTTCTGGCTGGTTACTGCAACCGCTACATCCTGAGTCCCGTTCTGAGCAATGGCACCGCTGGTCGGTTTGATGCTCAGCCAGGTGCTATTGGCTGAAGTAGTGGCGCTCCATTTGCTCGCCTGACCACAGGTGTTGATGGTCACGGTCTGAGGTGTTGGGTCAGCCGCTCCAATTGTACTGGTGAAGGCCAGGCTGGTTGGCGTTGCTTTGAGGCAACTGGCCTGAATGGTCAGGACGACGTTGAGCGTGACCGTCTGAGCGTTCAGCGTATTGGTAAATGTAATCAGCGCTTTGTACGTGCCTGCTTTGAGATTGGCTGGCGAGGCGCTAACCGCGATTTTTTGTGAGGCTGGGGCCTGAATCTGTCCGGTGGTCGGCTTCATCTGGAGCCAGGGAGCTTGCTTCTGATCCCAGGAGGCGTTCCAGGTGATTAGCGCGGTTCCTGTTGTAGCCAGCACCACACCCGATGTCGAAGCCTGTTGATCCCCTTCATTGGCCGGACCAAATGTGAGGAGGCCTGGGGCAACACCGCTCAATCCACTAGCGACGAGGGTTTGTGGCGTGACGACAGCCGTAATGGATGGTGGTATACCTGGTGAATCTGTCTTTGTGGTTGGAGTAATGGTTTCTATCTTCGTTGGCGTGACCGTCTCCTCGCTCGGAACAGGCGTCGGTTGCGTGACTGTAAATGCGAGTGAGGCGATACGTGCCCCCGAGCCTTCATTGGCTTGAATGCTATGGTCGCCCAGCTTCCAATCCAGACCGACTTGAATATTGACGCGAAATGAACCATCTTTGCTTACTTTAATTGAATTGCCTGCAATAGTCCTCTGAGTGATTCTATTGTTCAATAACAGAGTATTTATTGTATAGAGGTGACTTGATGTAATTGTATTTTCTGGGCTATGATAAGCAGAATACAGTGGTGTTGTATGGTCAAGTGTTAATATAACAGTTCCACCAGAAAGGAAATGACTGCCACTGAGATGGAGCGTGCCGCCTTGCGCAACAGTTGTGCCGCCATCGAGTGAGAGGGCAGGCGTTGAGCTTATGAGGGTGAGTCCCATCCCGCCGAGCAGAAAAATCACCAGGACCAGCCCTGAGATTAGCCCGATTCGCAGCCATTTCTGATCGCGAAGAGAACGTGCTGTTCGGGGTATCATCGATGGAGGCAACGGCGTCTCTGGTGGTTGCCGGGCGGAGGGCATATGAGCAGAGGGCTGTTCGCCCATGAAGCCTGCATTGTGCCCCATACCCGGCGGTGGAACCGCTGGAGGATAGGGTTGCGGTATGGTGCCGTGACCCGCAACGCCGCCTCTGAATTGAGGGGTTCCCTGTATCTGCACGGCGTTTGTGACTTGAGGCGTTCCTGTCACCTGTGGAATGTTTTCATGTGTCGTGATATCAGCTAGAGGCGAGATCGGGAGCGCGTTGTTTGCTGCTTGCTCTTCTTCGTCAAGTGCAGCGAAATTAGGATCGAGCATGGCGATGCGTCGCCGCCGCTCTTCGGCGTCCTCCTGTTCGACGATATGGATCGGGACCGTCGAATATGCTTTCGGCTCTATCGGTATTGGGACGGTTGAGTGGCCTGTCTCGCCTGGCGATTCAGAAATAGATTTGGTGTTGGCGTCGTTCTGGTCATTGGCATCGGTACGTGTTGAAGCCTGGATGAATGAGCCAATTGTGTGATGTGATGCGGTAGTACTGCTGGCTTTTGTGCCACAGGATTGGCAGAATATCCACGTTTCGGACATTTCTGCGCCGCAAGATGTGCATGTATGCATGCTGTTTTAGCCCCCCCACAGGAGTAGTTTCTTTTATATAGACGCGTAAAATGTAAAAGTGTTCCCGATGCCCTTATATGGTAGTACTTAGTAGTATTTAGGAAGTTCTGAAGAGAGAGTACTCAGGGTTGCTACGAAGGACGAATGAGTGTCACAACAGCTTGCATCTGCATAATAGACGCAGCATTGCAACAACTTTTGAAGATTATTCTTCAGGTTCACCTTTTATGCCCATACGATACTTGATATCATAGTGAAGAATGAAATCCAGCTCTTCCTCAGTGAAGTGATAGTGTTGTGCCAGTAAGCGATCTATATCGTTAATGATGCGTTTAGATTTTCTAGCATAAATGGTATAACTTCCTGTTTCGCCCCTTTTAAGATGACACGCATTTTTTTGAAAATCGGCCATCAGGTACTGGCACTGCGTCTTTAATGCCCGGAGCAAGACGGGATCTTGCGGATAGGTGAAGCGAAAGCCGAAGAGCATGTAATCTTTGAGGTTAAAGGTATCAAACGTGGCAGTATAATACCACCAGAATAGCGAGCTATTGAACAGTGCCACAAAGATATCGCAATCATATTGATGCTGAAAGGTGCATTGCTTATTGGAGGTGGTGTGATAAGGCCAGGCGAAGTTCACAAATATCTTCCAGTATAGTCCACCAGCTGAGCGATAGGACATGGCGCGCATTGGCGTTCCCGATCTATTTTTTGCCAGATATTTACTGACTTTTTGTTGTTGCAAGACTTTGCTCATAATGCTGTTCTCGATGTGCGAGCCAAACTTGGGGTAATAGTGGCGATTATCGGGATCGCGCGGAACAGTGATCCGGCAATAGGAGAGGAGTGAAAAGAGCAACGGTCGATCCTCCGCCGACCATTTCATCACGCTGGTACTGAAGCGTTGTTCCGGCCCGGCGTTTTTTGCCAGAGAGATAGCGGTGGGAATGCTGGCGATTTTGCCGCCTGAAAAGAGCATAGACGGGCGAAAATGGTAGAACGAGAGCCATGTGCAAGGGAACCAGCGCAGAAATCCTTCGATAAAAGGGATCATGTTTCTGGTGGCGAAGGCGGCCAGGGGAAGAATCATGCCCTGACGACCAGCTGGATTGAGCAAACGCTGGCTCCGCTCGATAACGCACGGGTAGAGATTGGAGCAAGCAAGTGTCGTAAAATCGAGCAGGCGATAGGGAAACTTTTTATGGTCATACTCAACGTAAGGAGGGTTGCCAATAATGACATCGAAGCCGCCTCGCGCGAGGATATCCGCAAATTCGCAGCACCAGTGGAATGGTTGATGGCTCTCGCGCCAGTGCATGAATGCTGAGGTATCCTGCGGATCGAGCGCGTATGCCCGTGCGAGCTGTCGGTCGAGTGTTGCGCGATCAACTGATGCGTCATCGCTCGTCAACAGCCCAACCAGAGCATTGCCGACGCGAATATTATGTTCGATATGGGGGAGCGGCTCGATATCTTCTACCTGCTCGATCTGCGCAATCAACTTCAAAAAAAGGCGCAACTTGCAAATCTCCGCCGCCTCCGCCATCATATCGACGCCATGAAGGTTGTGCGTGATGATCGTTTTGAGGACGCTATAGCGATTTGGGGCAATTTGCAGGCGTTTGAGGCAAGCCGTATACAGCGGTTCAAGGATATTGAGTGCCGCAAAAAGAAATGCCCCGGAGCCACATGTTGGATCGAGAATCGTGATCTGCTGCAACTGCTCATACACGGCTTGCACGCAGCGAATATCTTCCAGGCTGTCTATCACATCGAGCGCAAATCGACACAGATCGAGGTTATGGGTGATGAAATCGTCGATGCTATGCAGCTTTCCCGCTGTTATCTGCTCGATCAACAGCGCTGTATAGCGGGCGCTGCGAGTACGATGGTCGTGCGTCGTCTCGCCTGAATGCTGGTGAGCGTAGCACACCTGGGGGAAGATATAGCGCTCAGGTTGCTGTTTCAACAACTGCCAGAGCGAGCCTGTCGTGCTGAAGAGTTCAGGATATCGTGCTTCAATCCGATCAAAAAGCGCAGGAATGATCGTATTACGCGCAATATACTCCGTAACATCTTCTTCTGTATAATATGCTCCCATTTGCTGTTGATTAATATATTTCTCAAATATATAGCCTAAAATGCCGGGATGAAGGATATTCTTTTGCTGTGACGGAACCTCGCCCAGTTGCCATTGATACGTGTGAAAGAAGGCAAAGAGCCGTTCAAAGGCGGCATCATCGATATGGATCGCGGGATACTGTTCTTCGATATCGTGGCGCGTGAAGAGATCGCCATCCAGATAGGGGATCTTTCCGCAGAGCCGCTGGAAGTCTGGTGTATGAGTGGGTGATCCCAGCCCTTCGTGAAAGAGAGGAAGCAGGAAGCTGCGGTAAAACGTATCGGGCGCATGTTGTTGCGTGAGCGCGAGTCGATGAGCGAGATAGTGGGAGTCGTTGTCAAGGAAGCCCTTCTGTTGGATGAAATAGAGGAACATCAGGCGATTGAGGAGCAAAGATGTATAGCGTTCATGTGCGGCGCGTGAAGAGATGCCCTGGATGCTGTCGAGGAAGTGTTGGCGCTCGCCTTTGAACTGCTCATAGAATCGTCTGGTAATGCGCTCTACATTAACGGATCGGATCATCAAGCGTCCCGCCCATCACATAATGTTCGACACAGGCAACCCGCCTGGGGAACTGTTCTGGCTTATCATAAATCTTCTGACTGTTTTTGTAAAGCCTGTCGAGCCTGATAGATCGCTGCCTCAGCCATATCTGCTTCCCCATCGTCTTTGCCCATGCGATACTTGTGATCGTAATGAATGATAAAATCCAGCTCTTCCGGGGTAAAGCCGTAATGGTCGGCCAGGAGCGCATCTATAGCATCAATAAGCGGTTTGGAGTGGCTCATACGATATTCTTCCAGTTCGATGAGAAGCTGATCCTTATTGGGTCTGGCAGTTATTCTTGTGTTTCTGGTGCTCTTTCTGGCATGTGCTTTGATGCTCTGCTGTAAAGCCTGTGAGAGTTGCAACAGTTCTTTTTGCTCGTATAGCTGGCTGCTCACGGGAAAATCCTTTACCAGCATGTGGGAGAGGTGAAAGCCGTCAGAAAAGGTGGCGAACCAGACGTAGAAGAGCGAACTATTCATGATCGCCATAATCGCTTGAGCAGTTGAGGCCGCGTGAAAATACAGGAAGCGACCATGAGGAGGGGGCATTATGACGCCATTTTTCTTATAGTATGGGATGCCATTGACGGCCTTTGTCCAATAGTTGGTGGCTTCCTGATAATAGACGAAATGATCGGTGGGTTGATCTGAAAGCAGGATCGCGATGGTTTGGTCCTGTGCCTGGCTCAGAATTTTTTGCAAGATGCGTTCTTGCAGAGGGGAGGCCAGCTTGGGGATGACGAGTGGTTTGAGCGTGCATTGCGTTTTGGTATAGGCGATGAGATCGATCAGGTGCGGGCGTTCGGTGGCGTACCAGCGCTGTATTTTTGTGACGAAGACGTTGTTTTCGGGCCTGATTCCATGCCTGGCGAGCAAAATAGAGAGCCGTTGAAATGCTCCATCGAAGAGGCGACAGGGGAATATCTCAAAATTTGCGAACCAGTGCGCGGACGTATGTTGTTTGATGATGGAGCGCAATTGATGAAAGCGTCCACTTCCGCAAATGCTGAGGGGAACGATATAGCCGAGAAAGCCAGATCCGGGACGGCAAAGAGCCAGAGAGCGTTCGATTACGGCGGCATAGAGGTTGCCACATGTTACCGTTTCGTAGCCCTGAACGCGGTAGATGTGTCGCACCTTGCTATATTCGACATAGGGCGGGTTGCCGATGATAACATCAAAGCCGCCGCGCTGCATAATCTCGTGAAATTCGATGCACCAGTGGAAGGGTTGATGGCTCTCACGCCATTGCTGCATGGCCTCGTGTTCCTCCGCTGGAATGTGTCGCGAGGCGCTGGCAAGATAAGCGTCGAGTTGTACCCTCTGTTCTGTATCGTGCGGCAGGGTACGATGGCTACTATGATTGGTGATGGCTTTTTCGGCTTCTTGCGTGCGTACAAAGCCCACCAACGTATTGCCGCAGCGAATATGGAATGTGACAACTGGCGCGATCTCGTCGGGATGCTTGAGCCGGGCGGCAAGCGTGAGAAGCAGGCGTAACCGACAGATTTCGGTGGCCTCTGGCATAATATCGACGCCATACAGATTGTTGCTGATGATAGTTTTCAGAATAAAGCAGGTTGGATCGGCGTATCGGTCAGCCTGGTTCAAGATTTCACGAAACTGAGCCAGATATTCAGATGGATAACGGTTATGTTCGGAGATCATCGTGCGCATTCGTTCGAGGCAAGCGGTATGGAGGGGTGTAAGGATATTCAGCGCGGCAAAAAGAAAGGCTCCTGAACCGCAGGTGGGATCGAGAATGCTCATGCTGGCGAGACATTCATAGAGGGTGTGCAGGAGCCTGGTGCTGTTAGATGTGCAGATGATATCGCGTAGAAAACAGGTGATGTCGAGGTTATAGGTAATAAAATCGTTGATAGAGACGATCATACCGCTGGCGAGCATAGTTTTCAGATCGGCATAGCGTTTGCGGCGCTGAGCATATTCACGTTCCGTCTCAGTTGCGAGATAGCTCTGACAACAAAGGGCGGTTGAGATATAGCGATCTGGATCAGTGTGTAGCAACTGCCAGAGCGGTCCATCTGGTCGAAAATCCTCTTTGCAAGTCTGTTGAAGTGTATGCAAAATATAGGTAATAATGGTATTTTTGCTGATATATTCAGAAACGTCCTCTTTTGTGTAATATGCTCCCATCTGCTTCTGGTTGATCGATTTCTCAAAAATATAGGTGAGTAGCGCAGGATTGAGCGTATTAGGCGAAAGTGGAGCGTCGAGCTGCCACTGAAAGGAATCGAAAAGCGTGAAAAGCTGTTCAAATGCTTCGTCAGGTATCTGAAAGTTGCTATCATCGTTCTTCAATGAAGTGATATCAAAAAGTGCAACCTTGAAGCGTGGAATGGTAACGAGCAACTCGTCGAAATCGGATGGTGGGGGAGTCTCGGAGAGATGGAGCAGCAGATGGCAATAAAAAGAGTGAAAACTCTGCTTATGGCCGTGCTTTTGCAGAAGCTTGAGCATGTCAAAGAGATAATGAGGGTTGTTGTCGAATACATGTTGTTTTTGTAGAAAATAGAGAAATATCAGGCGGTAGAGAAGTAAGGAAGCGAAGCGTGAACACTCTGCTGGCGAGGCGATATCATGCAGGAAGGAGAGCAGGTGGGCATGTGCTGCGCGGAAGCTCTCATAAAAGCGTTTGAAGGCATCGAGTATATCCTGTCTATCAGGCCCGTCTGATGGCACGTATCTTGTCCCCCTTCTGGATAATACTGTATTGTGGGTAATATCAGGCTTTCTCTCTTATTGTACTCCACATATCTTCTCTTGCGTAAATGAAGCAAACGAATAGTACTGTGAGGGCGCTATCATCTGCGAAAAGACCGTGATACTGTTCACTTGTTGTCCAGCTTCTTAAAGTGGTCGGATCATCGAGAGCAGTGAACCATTTGAGCCTCCTATGGGCGTATATAGTATAGGGGAAAGAAGCGGCGAAGGGCGTCAGGGATGGCTGTTTTGTGGTATCATTTTGCCAGCAATCCAGGATGAAAAGCGTTGAAAAAAAGGGAGTAAAGAGTATCTTATGGGCAAAGAGATGGGTGACGCGCATGTCATCAAATTAGGTGGATCGTTGATCGTGCCCGATGATGGCATTGATATTGAATATATCAAGAAATTTAATACTTTTATTAGAAGGCAGGTATTGGAGAAAAATCGCCGCTTCTTTATTTTTATCGGCGGCGGGCGTCTTGCCAGACATTATCGCGATGCTGGAGCGGAAGTAACTGGCCACGAACTGGCGAACGAAGATCTGGACTGGCTCGGCGTGCATGCTACGCGGCTCAATGCCCATCTATTCAGAACAATCTTTCGTGATCTGGCACATCCCGTGATCCTCAAAGACTACGGCATTATCCACAAGCCGGATAAACCGGTCGTGATTGCGGCGGGCTGGAAGCCAGGCTGGTCTACGGATTATGTTGCGGTGGTCCTGGCGCAGGACTATGCGATTAAAACGATCATGAAGATGAGCAATACCGACTATATATACAATCGCGATCCCCGCGTCTACCCCGATGCAACGCCGGTCGAGCGCATCTCCTGGCACGACTACCGCGCCATTGTGGGCGACGAATGGAAGCCGGGGTCGAGCGCCCCGTTCGATCCGGTTGCCTCAAAGCTGGCAGCGGAGATTGATGCCAGAGTCCTCTATCTTAATGGCAACGATCTGGAGAACGCTGAAAAAGCGCTGGATGGTGAACACTTTATCGGCACCACTATTCTTTAAAGAAGTTCAAGACCTGTTCTCTTGTCTTATCGTCTCTGAGAGATCGGGTGTTTTTTTGTCCTGTTGCAGCACGGGTAATTGGCGGCGGTCTGTATCGTTGGGTAGGTTTGCAACGTGCTATTACGTAGTAGCCTCGTAAAGCGCTTCTACGGGTCGTTACGCTTCAGCTTGCCGTTCTTGAATGAAACGGCCACAATAATATGGAACGGCTACAATTGATTCGAGTCTGAAGTGGAGACTGTAGCGCTTTTTCAATAACTGAGGAGCTTTTTTTATGACAACAACGCAGACACAACCACAGGTGCAACAATGGACAAACCTGGCTCAACAATTACGTGTGGATAGCATTCGCTGTACGACCGCAGCTGGCTCGGGACATCCCACATCGTCGATGTCGGCGGCTGATTTAATGGCCGTGTTGATGATCAGTTATCTTCATTACGACTTTGACACCCCTAAACTGCCGAATAACGATCATCTCATTTTCTCGAAGGGGCATGCATCGCCACTCCTCTACTCGATGTATAAAGCAGCGGGAGCCATTAGCGATGAGGAATTAATGACGCTGCGTAAATTTGGCAGTCGGCTTGAAGGGCATCCTACTCCTGCATTGCCCTGGGTCGATGTGGCAACTGGTTCGTTAGGGCAGGGCTTGCCAATAGGCGTTGGTGTGGCGCTCTCCGGCAAATATCTGGATAAGCTGCCCTATCATATCTGGGTCTTGCTGGGTGATAGCGAGATGGCGGAAGGCTCGCAGTGGGAAGCCTTCGACCACGCCTCCCACTACAAACTGGATAACCTGGTGGGTATTCTGGACTGCAACCGTCTGGGACAGCGAGGCGAGACTGAGCTTGGCTGGAATACCGAAGCATATGCGGCGCGCGCCAAAGCCTTTGGCTGGAACGCCATCATCGTTGATGGGCATAACTACGACGAGATCAACAAGGCATACGCGCAGGCCATTCAGCCCAATGGTTCGCCAACGCTGATCATAGCGAAGACCATTAAAGGAAAAGGCGTTTCGTTCCTTGAAAACGTGAATGGGTGGCACGGCAAAGCGCTCAGTAAAGAGCAGGAAGCGAAAGCGCTGGATGAATTGCATCCAAATGTGCGGAGTATGACCTTCCCGGTCCAAAAGCCCGAGAACAAGCAGCCAGCTCCCTTGCCAGAGAAGAAACCGCTTGAACTGCCCCGCTATGAATTGAATGGAGGAGCGGTGGCGACGCGTAAGGCTTATGGCGATGCATTGAAAGCGCTGGGAGCAGCCGACCCGGAGGTGGTAGGACTGGATGGTGAGGTCAGTAATTCGACCTATACTGAAGAGTTTGCGAAAACCTATCCCGATCGCTACTTTGAGCAATATATCGCCGAACAGCAAATGATCGCGGCGGCGGTTGGCATGAGCGTGCGTGAGAAGAAGCCCTTTGCTTCAACCTTTGCAGCGTTCTTGAGCCGTGCCTACGATTTTATCCGCATGGCCGCCATTTCGCGTGCGAATATTCGCCTCTGTGGTTCGCATGCCGGTGTGTCGATCGGTGAAGATGGTCCCTCGCAGATGGCGCTGGAAGATCTGGCGATGCTGCGTGCTGTCTATGGTAGCACCGTCCTCTATCCGAGCGATCCTAACCAGACGGCGCAACTGGTCGCGGAGATGGCGCAGCATGATGGCATTGTCTATCTGCGCACGACCCGTGAGAAGACGCCCGTGCTCTACGGCACGGATGAGAAGTTCGAGGTTGGCGGGAGCAAGGTTATTCACCAGTCGGCGCAAGACAAAGTAACGGTGGTTGCCGCAGGAATTACCCTGCATGAGGCTTTGCAGGCATATGATCAGCTCAAAGATCAGCATGTGTTGATTCGTGTGATCGATGCCTACTCAGTGAAGCCGATCGATGCTGAAACGCTGATTACGGCGGCTCAGGAGACCGGGAAGCTTATAGTTGTCGAGGACCACTGGCCCGAAGGTGGCCTGGGCGATGCGGTGCTGGAGGTCTTTACGGAGGCAGATGGCCCATTGCCGCAGGTGGTGAAACTGGCCGTCCAATCGATGCCCGGCTCTGGCACACCTGCCGAACTCCTGGAGGAGGCAGGCATTAGCGCTCATCATATTGTGCAGGCTGTTCGCGCATTACTCTAATCTCTGGTTCCTTATATCAAAATCGAGGAGGAGCTTCGTAGTGGAGCGATGTATCGCGTTAGTGGAAGTTTTCTCTTATACTGCCCCACACGCGATACATCGCTCCACTACGAAGCTCCTTGAGTTGAGAAGGACTGGCTGAGCATAGCAGCCAGTCTTTTTATATGCCTATTTTGTTGCAACTGTTCGTAGAGATCATCCGTGATATACTCAACAACCACGAACGCCACAACTTCAGGATGCCAGGAAATATATATAGACGTGGCGCAATGAGAGAATAGGGAAGGGATATTGATATGCATTGCAAGAAAGCGGCATTGGTGATTAATCCTCGCACTGGACAAAATCTGGCAAAGATTACGGATGTTCTGGCGGTATTGGCGGCGGCAGGTTGGAAGACAGAGATTGGTATTAAAGAGTATGGTGGGCATAGTATGCTGCTGGCGAATGAGGCCGCGAAGGGGAACAGCGATCTGGTCATCGCATATGGTGGCGATGGAACAGTCAATCAGGTGCTTAATGGAGTGGTCAATGCGAAGCAACATAGTGTTGTGGGCGTAATCCCCGGAGGAACGGCCAACCTGTGGGCTGGCGATACAGGCATTCCAAAAGATCCTGTCGAGGCTGCCCTCGCGCTGGTGGACAGTGAGCCGCGCAAGGTTGATATCGGGCGCGTTACTGTGCAGGAGTTGACGTTTCCCGATGGGCGGCGTGTTTCGGTCAAAGGGGTGAGCAAGCGACTGCTTAAAAAGGAGCGGCACCACTTTTTGCTGATGGCCGGGTTGGGGATGGATGCAGCTGTGATGAAGGGAGTTTCCAAGCCTTTGAAATATCAGCTTGGGCCGCTGGCCGTTGGCCTTTCGGCGGCAAAAGAGTTGCCCGAGCAACGCCCTTTCCCGGTGGAGATCGTGACGACGGGCGAGCGTGGGAAAGATGAACTGGTATGGACAGGTGAGGCCTCTCAAATCATTGTCGGCAACACGCGTCGTTACGCCATTGTGTTGGAGATGACACCCAATGCCTATATCGATGATGGCGTGCTCGATGTGTGTGTCATAACAAACGGCGGGGCGCTATCAACCATGCAGCAATTATCATCGTTGTTGTTACACCGCAAGCCTGATAACGTCTCAAGCGAGTTCTTTCGTGGAGCGCATATTGGGATCAGAGTTCCTGCCTCGGTTCCGCTTGAACTGGATGGTAGCACGATCAATCTGAAAGATTACCTGAGCAAAGCGGACTACGCAGCACTCCAGGAAGAGAGTGATCTGGAGCACGTGAAGGTGACGTATCGTTTCGATTCCTTGCCAGAGGCTGTTGAGATTGCGATCCCGCGTACATATAGCGGTAAGCTATTTGAGCATGACAATAACGCTGAGAAAGAGCACTCCCACAAGGTAGATGAGGTGGAAGAGCCGGCGAAGCGTACAGGGGAGCAGGAGCCGAACGAGCAAACAGAATTGCAGGAACATACAACTCATCATGTCACGCAGGCTTTACACAGTGATCGTTTGCAAAAAGAGACGCTGACGGAACCGGCCAATCGTGAGACGGTGCAACTGGTTGATGTGTTGCTGGATAAGGGCCGCAAGGTACAGGTGGTTGGTAAAGCTCCCAATCCGGCTGAGACGCACACCTATATCGTTGCGGGCCATACGCCAAAACGCAGCTCAAGGGCCGGTGATACAACGCCTGTGGCAGTTGTGATTAATCAGAAGACGAGGCTCTTTAATCGTGAGGGCGCGCACGTCTCTCAGGACGCGTTGACGCAGCTCCAGCAGGGCGATGTGCTGATTGTGGAAGGGAAAAAGAGCAAGCGTGGTGTCATTGCCGCAACCCGGCTTATTCTTTGAAGATAGCTCTTGTTACGACGAGGTGGATATAGCAGGGGCGAGGACAAGCCATCGCCTGCCATATTCACCTCGTCGCTTTATGCTTTGGATGAACCAATTATGCAGTTGCTGTTACTTTGTTTTGTATATCTTTTTTGCTGGTGTGTATGCGTGAGCGTTGTCGATGCATGTAACGGGGTTTGGCCGCCAACATGCTCAGAGTGAAGAAAACGATGGTTGAGAGCGCGCTGAAGAAGGTGTAAATAATCCACTGGTTAATGCGTATACCGGCGAGATTATAGGTAATGCCGGGAGTGTAAGTACTGATGAGAGCCACGACCGGATGCCAGATAAAGAAGAGTTGAACGTAGGTGGTGGAGGAGGAAGTACCGGGTCTGATGATGTAGAAGAGGTAGAGGGCAAGCACAGGGAAGACCAGCCAGAAAGCACCGCCCAGATAGGTAATCACGGTCGAGATCGTCGGGCGTTTGATGATGGTTGAACAGAGTAACCCGAAGGTGCCAGCCTGGAGCGCGGTGATGAGATAGAGCAGGAGGGCAGCGAGTTCCTGTTGCGGTGAGACGCCACCAAAGAAAAAGACCAGACTGAAGAGAGGAATCGTGCCCGCCACTAGCAACAGCGCATTAATCAAGCCTGCAATGAGCTTACCAGAGATAAGAGCAAAAGACGAAAGACGTGAACAGAGCAGTAACTCAAAAGTTTGCCGTTCTTTTTCACCATTAACAGCGGTAGAAGTAAAAGCAGGAGTAACGAAGAGGATGAAAAACAGTTGGATCATGGAAAGAAAGATATAGAGAGTGGTGCCAGCATCGCTAAAACCGCTGCTACTATAGTAATAGCTTGACGTATTTGTCCAGCGGCTCACGATAACCCATCCCAACAAGCTCATAAGCAGGACGTAGACGATAATCACCCAGACGGTCCGTTCGCGGCGCAGGCGGGATCGTAACTCTTTGGTCAGCAGTGCAGCAAAAGGCATACATTTGATTCCTTCCAGCTTTATGAACGATTTTTAGTGACGTGATGTGATAGTTTTCATAATCCTTTTGGGCGCATTCTATCAAGTTGCTCTGACGACGTCAATGAGATACATCACAAAGCAGGCTATTCAAAGAAGCGAGACTATGTTAGACTACATGGGCAAGAAGCTTACGATAGATGCTGAAAGGTTGTAGGTGATGAGCAAAGGACAAGGTTTTGACGTGCAAGAATCTTTAGAATGGCGCTCTGTGCTGAATGCTGTAGTGGATGTTTCTATTCGTGCCTCCCTCCCAACCTTAGATCAGGCTGGTATTCTCGCTTATACTGATGGAGCCTGCATTAAGAACCCTGGTGGTCCTGCTGGCTGGTGCGCTCTGCTGTGGGCGGCAGCTGATAGCAATAGCGATGGGTTGGTGCGAGATGGTGCGTCTTGCTTCGAGTGCTACGGACATATCCCCAAAGCGCAGACCACAACCAACAATCGCGCAGAGATCTCCGCTGTGCTGGCCGTCTTATCCCTGGCCCCTCCAACGTTGCCGCTGAAAATCTACAGCGATAGCGAATATACAATTAAAGTGGCGCAAGGGGTCTATCAGATGAAGGCCAATGGCGATTTGTGGGAACAGTATCGCCAGTTGCTCAAGTATCGCACAACGCCGCCCGTTTTTGAGTGGGTGCGAGGACACGCGGGACATCTGCACAATGAGCGTGCCGACGAACTGTCAGGCCTGGGTGCATTTAACAATGATCGCGCTCGTTATGAGCAATGGCAGGCATCGCAGGCGGCAGAGGCACGCAATAGCTTGCCTCCTGCCGAGCGTGCGACCCTGCGTGCGCAAGCTCAGAAGCTCAAGACGTACTTTGATTCGCTTGATCCAGCACGGACCTCAGAGCAGGAGCGCAAATTTGTGAACGATATGACGAAGCGATTGGCAAAAAACAACTTTGTACCCACAGAAAAACAGACGAGGTGGTTAAAAGTATTGGTGGGAAAGTACAAAGTTTGAACTAGTAGAACCTGTATAAACGATGAAAAGGAAAACTATCTTACGACCGCGAGTAGTATAATTGAGACGTAGTAAACCATAGAGACCTGAGAGGGAGTATCATCTTGTATCAAGATTTGACGAAACGGTTTGTTGAGGCGTTGCAATTGCAACATACGCCGGTCGGATTGGCTTTTGTCGAGACGGTGCCTGAAAATGTGCAGCATGTTGCGAGGCGCGTTCCGTCTGCCTGTACCTTCTGGCGTCTGGGTGAGCAGGGTGTATTTTATGCCAACGCGGAAGACCATCAGGAATGCCCAATTGGAATGATGACTATGGGCTTTACGATGCCCGCCTCGGCCCAGGAGCGTGCGCAAGGGCTGGTGCAGACGATGGCAAGCGTCAAGTATTTCTCTCCTGATGAAGTGAGCGCGCTGCCTGTCGTCAAGAAGCCGCACGAGAGCATCGTCTATGGGCGTCTGGACCAGTTGCCGGTCGAGGCAGACGTGGTGCTCTGCATTTTGAATACGCAACAGGCGATGCTGGTTGCAGAGGCGTTGGGACAGGTCAACTGGTTACAATCCGGGCAGAGCGCTTTTGGTCGCCCGACCTGTGGCGTCATTCCGCGTACCTTGATGACAGGTGAGACCTCGATGAGCTTTGGCTGCGTGGGTGCGCGCACTTATATAGAGCTGTCGCCAGCTGAGGTGGTTTTGACGATTCCGGCAGCTCAGTTTGCTGATCTGGTGGGGAATTTGGAGACTATTGTTGCAGCTAATGCCGCCCTCGCTCCATTTCATCAGCAGCAGAAGGCGAACTTTGGTGGCTAAGGACTCATGAAATCAGCACAGGTAGCCTATCTCTGTACCGCCTGCGACCTGGGTGTGCCTCTTGGTACTCCCCGGGCGGTGCCGGGAGGGTCTTTACATGAAACATGGCGTCTCGATACAACTCAAGGGGCGTATGCGGTCAAACAACTAAACCCCGCGCTGCTAGGTCAGCCGGGCATGACCGATCTTTATCAGCAAACAGAGCGTATCGCGGCGAAGATAGCGGCGCATGGATTGCCGGCAGTCACAGCTATCGACCGTCAGGGGGAAGTTTTGCAGCGGTACGAGGATGAAGTCTTTCTTGTTTCGCGCTGGATGGATGGCGAGGCGTTGCTCCCGGACGATATCACGCCTGAGCGTCTTCAACAGGTGGGAGCGATGCTGGCGCGTTTGCACGCCTTGCCGTTGCCGCAGACCGAACTGCCGCCGCTGAACTGGAAACCCTTCTCCGATGACGATTGGGATATGCTCACGATTCACGCCGCCGATCTGGGTGTTTCCTGGGCCTATCAGGTGCGCGCGATGATGCCCCGGCTGGTCGAGTGGGGGAAATGGTATGAGGAGGCTAGCGAGCATTTAAACTATACACTGGTCGTCAGCCATCGCAACCTTGATCCTGAGAACATCTTATGGCGAGGCGAGGATGCGTTTAGCATTGTTGATTGGGAGTCGGCGGGACTGATTAATCCGGTGGTGGATCTGGTGGAAACGGCGCTAATCTGGAGCGGATTGACCACAGGTGCGCCATCTGAAGAACGTTTTGCCGCGTTGATGCAGGGCTATGTGCAGGCCGGAGGGATGGTGCAGGAGACCGGTCGCAACGCGTTACGCGGCTGTCTGGGCATCTGGCTGGGATGGCTGCTTTTCACTATGTATCGTTCGCTGGGCATCGCGGTTGCCAGCGATGAAGAGCGGCAGCATGCGATCAAGCAAACGCCTCATGTACTGGCTGTCGTGCGCGTGCTGGCGGGGCACCTTGAGTTATGGGCTGATTGGGTGGATAAGTGGCTCTAGTGTGAAAATCATTCATCCATGAAGGAGGGGCTCATGAATATTCACCCACTTACACGTCGAGCTACCTTCGACGACGCACACTGGATCGTTGACCTTTCCGTGCGCGTGCAAGCAGCATTGACCGCATCGGGTAGCCTGCAACAGATTGGTCCTTTGCCTCTGCAAGAGGTGGAACGCGTGATCCGCCTGGGATATCCTTGTGTCCTGGAACTGGAAGACCGACGTATAGGTAGTACACTGATCTATCCTCTTGAGAGCGATCATCCCGAACTGGTTCAGACCAATCTCCACCATTTGCCCGGCCCCTTATGGAACTTGCGTGCCCTGATGCTGGAGCCAGAAGAACAGGGCAAGGGACTTGGCCTGCACTTCCTGGAGGGCATCTGGCATCTGGTGATCCCAACGGCAGGCTCCATCGTCTTAGGGTGCTGGGCCGGGAACGCCAAATTACGTGACTTCTATCATCGGGCGGGCTATACCTTTCGCGGGGTATTTCCTGAGAAGGATTATGAAATCGCCGTCTTTTCTCTCACTGCGTCTGCTTCCCCATCGCCGTGAGCGCCAGTGCCAACCTTTTGAAGCGGGTGCATATGCGAGGAAGTTTTGCTTGACATACTCCGATGTTATACATGAAGATATCCTTAAAGCTTCGATGTGTATCGTCTCGATTAAGCAATATTTGAGGAATCTGTGCTATGACCACGACAGAGCAACGAACGGATCTGGTAGAGGAGCAACGGCCCGGCTTCAAGACGCCTGTTCGTAATCCGGGGATGGACCTGGACCTTGATTGGATACATCAGGTGCATGTGAATCGCAGTGCGGTGGAGCGCCGCGCCGCCACGCTTTCCACGCGCCGCACCGTCAAAAAGGAGTGGCAGGCGGCCTGGCTGCTGCGGGCCATCACCTGTATTGATCTTACCACGCTAGCGGGCGATGATACGCCAGGCAACGTCCTGCGGTTATGCGCGAAAGCAAAGCAGCCGTTGCGCGCCGATCTTTTGCAGGCGATGGGCATGGAGCATGTGGAGGTAGGAGCGGTCTGCGTATATCACAATCTAGTGTCGGTCGCGGTGGAGGCGCTGCGCGGCTCACATATCCCGGTGGCAGCGGTCTCGACGGGCTTTCCCGCAGGACAAACCCCCTTTGATCTCAAATTGAAGGAGATCGAAGCGTCAGTGCAAGCGGGTGCCAGTGAGATCGATATTGTGATTTCGCGTGTCCATGTACTGACCGGCAACTGGCAGGCGTTGTATGACGAAGTGAAGGCGTTTCGTGCCGCCAGCGGTGAGGCGCATATGAAGACGATTCTGGCGACGCACGAACTGGCAACCTTGCGCAATGTGGGCATGGCAAGCCTGGTCTGTATGATGGCCGGGGCCGATTTTATCAAGACCTCAACGGGCAAAGAGCCGACGAACGCGACGTTGCCAGTGAGCCTGGTGATGGTTCGTGCCATTCGTGACTACTACGAGCGGACCGGCTATCAGATTGGCTTCAAGCCTGCCGGTGGCATTCGGACTGCGAAAGCCTCGCTTGACTGGCTGATCTTGATGAAAGAAGAATTGGGCAACGAGTGGTTGAATAACACGCTGTTCCGTATCGGAGCAAGCGGCCTGCTTTCGGATATTGAGCGCCAGTTGGAGCATTTTGTCACCGGCCATTATTCAGCGGCGCATCATCATCCAATGGTGTAGGGAGGCAATTGCATGAACGTAGCGGAAATTTTTGAGACGATGGAATATGGTCCCGCGCCAGAGGCGGCAGCGAGTGCGCAGAACTGGCTCAAAGAGCATCAGCCGTTTCAGCTTTTTATCAATAATCAATGGATGCCACCTGTCAGCGGGCGCTACCTCGATAGCATCAACCCGGCGACTGGCAAATCGCTTGCTCAGATAGCGGCGGCCAATAGCTCCGATGTCGATGCGGCAGTGGCGGCGGCAAATGCGGCTCAGCCCGCATGGGGTGGCCTGTCCGGTCATGTACGAGCGCGTTATATATATGCGATTGCGCGGCAGATTCAGAAGCACTCGCGTCTGCTGGCCGTGTTAGAGTCACTGGATAATGGAAAGTCGATCCGCGAGACGCGCGATATCGATATACCGTTGGTAGCACGCCATTTCTATTATAATGCTGGCTGGGCGCAACTGATGGAGACGGAAATGCGCGGCTACGGGCCGGTTGGCGTGGTGGGACAGATCATCCCCTGGAATTTCCCGCTCTTGATGCTGGCCTGGAAGATCGCGCCAGCGTTGGCGATGGGCAATACTATTGTCCTCAAGCCCGCACGCTACACACCCTTAACCGCGTTGAAGTTCGCTGAGATTGTGCAAGAGATTGGCCTCCCGTCAGGAGTGGTAAATATTGTGACGGGCGAGGCGTCGCAGGTTGGCGAGGCCATCGTCAAGCATCCCAATATCGACAAGATCGCCTTTACCGGTTCGACCGAGGTTGGTCGGAGCATTCGTCGGGCAACGGCAGGCTCTGGCAAGAAGCTCTCGCTGGAACTGGGCGGCAAATCGCCGTTTGTGGTGTTTGACGATGCCGATCAGGATAGCGTTGTTGAGGGCGTGGTCGATGCCATCTGGTTCAATCAGGGCCAGGTTTGTTGTGCGGGTTCGCGGCTGCTTGTGCAGGAGAATATTGCCGAGCGCCTGATCGCGAAATTACGGGCGCGCATGGAGCGTTTGCGCGTCGGTGATCCGCTGGATAAGGCAATTGACATCGGCGCTATCGTTTCGGCGGCGCAACTCAAGGAGATTCAACGGCTGGTGGATCAGGGCGTTGCTGAGGGGGCCGAGATGTGGCAGCCCTCCTGGGCCTGTCCGACTGAGGGCTATTTCTTCCCGCCTACGCTCTTTACCGATGTCTCTCCGGCGGCCAGCATCGCTCAGGTTGAGATCTTTGGCCCGGTGCTGGTGGCGATGACCTTTCGCACGCCTGCCGAAGCGGTGGCGTTGGCAAACAACACGCGCTATGGGTTGGCGGCGAGCATCTGGAGCGAGAATATCAATCTGGCCCTGGATGTGGCACCGAAGATCCAGGCTGGCAGCGTGTGGATTAACTGCACGAACCTCTTCGATGCATCCAGCGGCTTTGGTGGCTATCGAGAAAGCGGCTTCGGACGCGAGGGAGGGAAAGAGGGGCTGTATGAGTACGTGCGTCCCGCCTGGGAGAACGAAGAGGCAGCACAACAGGAGGAACCTCGTGCTGATGAAGATGAGGCAGTAGAAGTTGAGGAGCATGGATTAAATGGTATGAACGGTTTGCCTGCGATAGATCGTACGCCGAAGATGTTTATTGGCGGCAAGCAGGCGCGACCCGATTCGGGGTATAGTCGCACGATCTATGGTCCCGATGGGCGCAGCATTGGCGAGGTTGGTGAGGGGAATCGCAAGGATATCCGCAATGCTGTTGAGGCAGCTCACGCGGCGAGCAAGTGGGCTGGCAGCACGACGCACAATCGTGCCCAGATCCTCTATTATATCGCCGAAAATTTGTCGGTGCGGGCGCAGGAGTTTGCCCGCAGGATTACGCGACAGACAGGTCGTTCGCTGTCGAGCGCAACTGAGGAAGTGCAGGCCACAATCTCGCGCCTCTTCACCTATGCAGCCTGGACCGATAAGTTTGAGGGAGCGGTGCATCGACCGCCATTGCGTGGTGTGGTGCTGGCGATGCATGAGCCGATCGGCGTGATTGGATTGGCCTGCCCCGACGACTATCCGCTGCTGGGCTTTGCCTCGCTGGTCGCTCCCGCTATCGCGATGGGCAATACGGTGGTGGTGATCCCTTCACAGGCAGCACCATTGAGCGCTACCGATTGCTATCAGGTGTTCGAGACCTCCGATCTGCCCGCCGGCGTCGTGAATATCGTCACCGGAGAGCGTGATGTACTTGGTCAGGTGTTGGCTGAACACGATGATGTCGATGCGATATGGTACTTTGGTTCGGCAGGTGGCTCAAAGATGGTAGAGTTTGCCTCAGCGGGCAACATGAAACGAACCTGGGTCGGTTATGGACGCCCCCGCAACTGGCTCGATCCGTTCCAGGGCGAAGGCGAAGAGTTCTTGCGTGAAGCAGTTCAGGTGAAAAACATCTGGGTGCCTTATGGCGAGTAGATAACAAGCAGGCGTTTATGTAGGAGTGCATGCTTTGTTCATTCTGCAACATATTAAGAATGAGCAAAGTATGCACTCTTTTTTGTTTTGCTGCTCAAGGAAAAGCCCCGTCATATGATGCTTGAAAGGGGCGCACTCGAATTGGACAAAAAACGTCATGCCTGGTCGGATCTAGCTTCTCAAGAGAGCAAGATCCGAGAAGTTTTTTTCTTGTCCCAGTCGTATATTTTTGACATGCAAGTATTCACTTGCATATGCTCTTGCTATGGATTTACTCTTTAAAGCGCTTGCGGACCCTACCAGAAGAAAGATTCTCGATGAGCTTTCTGAGCGCGATGGACAGACATTGTTCGAGCTGTGTTCGCGCTTGCTTCTGCGACACCGCATAGCATCGACAAGGCAAGCTATATCGCAGCACCTGGCGATTCTGGAGACCGCCAATTTGGTGACGGTCAAACGACAGGGGCGATATAAGTTTCATTACATCAACACCTCGCCTTTACGCGCTATTCAACAGCGCTGGGTAGAGAAAAAGAAGGAGGACTCATGAGGATTTACATCACCAGCGTTCCTATAGCTGACTACAACAAAGCCCTTACCTTCTACACGGAAATATTGGGATTTCAAAAGAAGAGAGACATCGAATTGGGCGGAGGCGCGCGCTTTATTACCGTGGTCTCTCCAGAAGATCCTGATGGCCCAGAGATCCTACTGGAGCCGAATGCATACTACCCTGCCATGAAAGCTTTGCGCGAAGCATTAACCGAAGATGGGATTCCCATCACCTCGTTTGCCGTCGATGATGTCCAGGCTGAGTATGAGCGCCTGCGAAAGCTGGGGGTGACATTTACCCAGGAGCCGTTCAGCCAGAGCGGACCGACGACGGCCGTCTTTGATGATACCAATGGTAATCTTATTCAAATTGTCGAGTTGAAGAAGGGGGCCTGATGAAAGGCAACAAAGGTCGAACCTCGCTTCTGCTCTGATCCGTTTCAAATGGTCTGTTGTCCAGATTCTGCCACTCAGGAAGCTGGAGTTGAGTTCCATCCAGCTTCCTGGGTAGCTTTTTTCGCGCCGTTGCTTATTTTCCCACAACTGAACGCAACTGTGTCACCACATCCTCCAACTGTGCGGCGGCATCGGTGGCGGAGGTGGCTCCGGCGACGAGTTGCTCGGTGACTTGCGTGGCAACCTTCAGGGCTGTCGAGAGCTTCTCATTACTGGCATGCTGATACTGAGAGGCGTTTTCGATGTAACGAGCGGAGGAGACGATATGATCTAATGCCTGATGGACCTGACTGATGTCGGCATAGTTCCAGCGCTGCGAGAGGGTGATGCCAAGCTCCGTGAGTTCGTGGGCCGCGATACGAATCGCATCTGTATAATACTGGATTGATTGCAGGCCAACCTGCGACGAATCCACCACCCACATCTGTTCAGAGGCCGCATCTCGCTGCATGGTTGCCAGCGTACTCATCGCCTGGCTGTTATCGCGCACATAATTCACGGAGGTCAGAATAGGTCGCGTGATGTTTCGTCCTACGATCAAGCCAATGAGCGCTGTAAGCAACGCCATTGCCGCTGCGACCAGAATCGTCACCTGCTGCTGTTGATCGGCAATAGCCGTTACTGTACTGACCGGGCTGAGCACCAGATATTTCCAGGGCACTGTTGAGGTTGCGTGCTGTACTACCTGGAAGTTCTCGTGCTGACCGGCGGGTTGATCCTGAAATGTGGTCAGAGAGATGTCAGTATCCATCTGGCGTGCCAGTTCTGGATCGGACAGCACCGGGACAGGAGCCGTTGTACTGCCAAAGCGCGCGGTACGCTGAATGAGTTGCTGTGTTACATCGGGCAGAGTGGTGATGGCCTGGAAACGACGGGCAGGGTCGGTGTCGGCAATCCGAATACCGTCTTCGTCGAGGATGAATGCATAGCTGCCCTTCCCGTTGCTACCTTGATCAGTATCAACAATATTCCAGATGTAATCAAGGTTCAGGGTGGCCCGAATAAAGCCAAGATGGGTAGGCGCTTGTTTCGTTCCGCTCATTGAGGCTGGCGTAAAAATTGGCGAGTAGATGTCAACTGAGGCCTTTTGCGTCGCCGGCGTATAGTAGACTGATGAGATAAATGCGTCTCCATTTTTCAGCGACAAAACCTTCGTCAGATAGTCAGGCGGGATCAGGTATTGGCCGCGCGGCCTGGGCGGCACATTTTGTGGATAATAGAGGCGCGTCTGGCCCTTTGGATCGAACAATTGCCAGCTGGCATAGTTTTTGTCGCGAAAGATACCAGCCACCAGCGCGTAACTCGCGTGGAGGGCGAGATCCTGATAGAAGGCGGAGGCAGGAGCAGGAGGGGCTGCCAGAAATTGTTGTACCGATGTTATCTGAGCCAGTGTTTCAGTATCCAGTTTGCGCTCGTTGAAGTACGTATCGATCAGTTGTACGCGCGTTTTCGCATCGCTTTCCATCGCGGTATTCGCCTGGTTGATCAGCGCGGGACGGGATTGATATTCGCTAAAGCCTACCATAATAAGCAATGGCAGAATGGCGGCCAGCACCAGACCAAGCGAGACACGAATGGCCAGAGAAAGTTGCCGTCGTCGCCTGCCGGTGCGCGGCGATGATGATGATGCTAGAGCCTGTTGATCGCGTCGCAGTAATTCCATTTCTTCTACTGACATCATGTTTTTGTTCCCTATATATGCCGCTACTACTGTGTGACACCAATACCTGCAAATCCATGCGTAAGTGTTCTCGTAACCAAATAACCTGGCTACGCTTCCCGTTGTCGTAATCGTGCGATTAACAACCAGGATCGAGAATCCTCCGTCGTAGTCGAGCGATTTATCGCGGTGGGAAACTGCACGACAAGCAACCCGCGATAAATCGCTCGACTACGACGGGGGTGATCACCCCGTTTGTTTATTACGTCTCTTTGTCGCATATGTTCAAATTTTCGAGCAATGCGCGATAAATCGCGCAACTACGGCAAAGGAGAAATCGGGATTGATTTGTTAACATTCAGCATGGTAACAATACGCGGAATAGGTATGTGTAGTAGTGCTACTGTGAAATGACACCAATACGCTCCAAATCATATAAAAGGCGCTGAATCTCTTCCAGGGGGCGTCCTGTCAGACGTACCAGTTCGAGTGGCGTGCGCTGTCCATCGATAAGTAGCAGTAAGTGCCGATGGGGGCGTGATAGTCCTGCTTGTTCCAATAAAACCAACGCATCATCGACCTGTTCGGTACGAAATGGGCGGGGCTGGCCGATCCCTGTGTGATCGGAGGAGAGATAGTCCCTCGACTCTGGAATAGGAGGAGATATATTTGTATGTATCTCTTTTAAGGGCGCGGTTGTGCGACTGGAGGCGTGAGGCTGTGAAGGGATAGGGCCGGTCGATCTTTCGCTGCCCGAAGGAGTGAAGAGAAAGCGACAGAGGCCCCAGGAGCAGAGCACATTGACGGCAATCTGTCCATCGAGTTCTCCGATATGGGCATGAGTAATCTGGCCGTAGACAAAGGTGATCTCGCCTACTTCTAGAGTTGCCTCATGGCCGCGCTCAACCGTTAAGACACCAGTTTTGCGTCCAAGCTGAATCACTTGTATAACATTGTTGAGATTATCGGTTGTTGTGCCTCGTCGTTGTGACATGGACATCAGTTTTCGCCTCACGAAGAAGATGTTCGCAACGGAACTGTTTTGAGTGCGCTCTTGAATGTGCCGTGCTATGCAGTGAATAATGGGCACTATCAGCATAACACATTCAGTAAAGGATAAACAAAATAGTTGATTTTCTCTCCTATTCTCCTATAATAACCGCTCAAGAGGGTACTTTTGGGGGAGATTGATAAGCAATTTATAGAGGGAAGAAGAAAGTGAGAGCGTGTGGACTGGCTATGGACCGGGACTCGTGCGATAATAAGGGGAACTGTACTATTTGGGCCGGCTGAGATCGGTTTTTGGCACTATTAGCATAGAGCTAGAGCTAGAGCTTGTGCTGTTATAATAAGAATGTTATACTGCATGCGCGCGTCTAGAAGTATCTAAGTATCTGGAAGCAGGGAGCTACCGTCGATGGAGTCTCGCAAGCTCTCTCAGCCCTTTAGCTCACAGAGGGAATTGAGAGGACAGGGTGACAGCACAGTGCAACCGGAGCGGCTTTCAATCAATGAGCTGGCTCAACGTTGCTCAGAAGAGACCAATAAATTTCTCAAGCAGAACGCCTCGAATGATCGTTACTGCCTGGAAATGTTTCGCCGCGCCATCGTCAAGCGAGACGATGATGCGTGGGCAAGTATCTATCAACAATATGCGCCACTGGTGCTGACCTGGGTCACGCAACATCAGAGCGCGGCTCCATTATTGGGACAGGATGGGAGTGGTCCGCTGGTCAACGCAGCATTTGCCAAGTTCTCACAGGCGTTAACCCCTGCCAAGATGGAGAATTTTGACTCGTTAGCGGCAGTCTTGAAATATCTGAAAATGTGTGTGCATAGCGTGGTCGCTGATGAAGTTCGTCTGCGTCAGGCCCGTCAATACGAGGAAGCGTTAGATACCATCGAGCATGAGCCAGCCAGCACTGATCCCGCTGAGGATGTCATCGCCAGCATTGCCGCCGAGGGGTTGTGGCAGGTGATTCTCGAAGAATTGAATGGAGAAGATGAGCGCGTGTTGATCTATCTTGCCTATGTGCAGGGAATGAAGCCAAGCGAGATTAGCAGCCGACAACGCAAGTTTTTTCCAACCGTCGATGATGTCTATCGTATAAAAAGAAACGTCCTGGAACGCTTGCGCCGGAATAGGCGTTTGCAAGCATTATTCAAGCATTATCATCTATAATATGAGAAAACGAATCTAGCGGCATTTGCGAGACGCAGGCACGAAAATGCCAGATGACCCCGTTTATTCTGGTGGATAAAGCAAAGTAGCCGTGTCTGACAGCCAGTGCTGGGGAGAGCCTGGCCGTGTACTGAACATGTCGTTCCTGGCGTGATTGCATGCATATCTTTTGGTAATTTGAGGAAACCGCTCATGCAGTGTAGTGAACCTGGTGCTATTCGTGATGAAGAATTACTCGCCTATCTTGCAGGCGAATATGTGCGACCCGACGTCGTACAGCATCTTGCACGCTGCCAATCCTGTACCGCTCAACTGGCGGACTATCGGGTTATGGAATATAAGCTGATTAGTAAGCTCTACCGATGGGATTGTCCGTCAAATGATGTTCTGGGCGAGTATCAGTTGAATTTGCTCAATCAGGAGCAGGCAGGTGCAGTCAAAAAGCACCTGGAACAATGTGTACTCTGTAATGCGGAATTGGCCACGCTAACAGAATTTCTTGCCAATGATCCGTTGCTGGTAGAGCGCGCTCCCGCCACACCTGTACAGGCGGCGGCTCCGGTGATTGCGACTAACAATCATCATGTTGGTCAGGATGCACAACAATTGCTCGATCAATTGCGTGGGCGAGCCGAGGCTGGAGTGCGACGTATTATCGCTTCGTTGCTTCCTCCCCAGCCGCGACTGGCATATGGTGTGCGTGGCGCTGAATCAACAGTGCCAGGAGCCGTATGGCCGCGTCTTTATGCCGCCGAGGGGCTGACAATCTCGCTGCAAATCGAGCGCGGTTCCGGCAGGCAGGACGAGTTGCAACTGATCGGGTTAGTAACGCGCAAAGGGAGTGCGCTGGGATCGCTTGAGGGAACGCCTGTGCGCTTGCTTGTTTCGACCAGCGTGATCTCAACACAGCAGATCGACGACCTGGGCAACTTTGTCTTTGCGCCAATCACACCCGCAACTTACGGACTGGAATTGCAGCTTCCCGACGGTATCGTGGTTATCGATCAATTGCCGATTGTTGCTCAAGAATAAATATGACCCCTCAGGATCTCGTTACAACCCTGCTTCAAGCGAATGGAGAACGTGGGCGGCAATTGCTGCAAGCACATGTCCCCGTTTTCAGCCAGGTCGCGCTCGACAGGCTCGTCGATCTCCTCAAGAACGAGGCAGATCATAGCTGGAATACTGATGCCCAGCAATCTTTTACCCTGTCCGGCTATCTGCTCTTCATCGGTGATCTCACGCATAACAAATTTTATCATGCCCTCGGTTTGATGACGCGCGGTGATGCGCTGCGGCGTATGGATTGCGATCAGGAGGCGCTGCCCTTCTTTGACGCGGCAGGCGAAGAGTTTCTGGCACTGAGCGATGAGGTCGGATGGGCGAAAACGCGCATTGGTCGTATTAGTGCCTGTCTGCAATTGAATCGTACGACGGAAGCGCTGCGAGATGCGGCGGCGGCGCGCGAGATTTTTATACGCCACGACAAATTGCAGCGCGCTGGCCAGATGGACGCCAGCGCCGCCATCGTCTATTTTGAGCGTGGGGAGTACGACGCCGCGCTGCGCTGCTTTGATCGCGCCATTGAGACCTATCAATTGCATGGCGATGATGTCGATGTCAACATCGCGCGTGCCCGGGCCAACAAAGCGTTGACGCTGGCGGCGATGGGCCGTTTCCGCGAGGCAGTGGCGCTGCACGAGCAGGCGCGCGCGATCTTTGCCGAACATGGAGAGCGCGAAGAGATTTCGATGGCCCGCGAAGAACTGAATATTGCCGATATCTACGCCGCGCAGGGACACTACAGCAAGGCGCTGCTCCTCTATGACCAGAGCCGCACCCATTTCCAGAAGCACAATATGTCCACAGCGGCGGCAGAGGTAGCCTTGCAGATGTGCGTCTGTTTGACGCGACTCAATCGGACGCGTGACGCCTACGAATTGGCGGAAGAGGCCGTGACCTTCTTTCGCAGCATGCCGGGTCAGGGCGATAGTCTGGCGCGTGCGCTGATGCATCAGGCCACCGTAACCACGATGGAGCGCAAGTTTGATGAGGCTGACGAGTTGTTGCAGGAGGCCAGCGATCTGCTCATTGCGGGCGGATTTGTACGGTTGGCAGCGCTGGCTCGTTTGCGGCGCGCAGACCTCTATTTTGCCGATCAGCAATGGGAAGCGAGCATGCGCGAGGCGCAACATGTCGCCGATGTCTTCGCTGACCAGGAAGACCTTCCCAATCTGGCCCGCGCCACGCTCTTGCAGGCACGCCTTGCCGAGATTATAAAGGACAGTAGAACAGCCCATTATCTCTGTGAACAGGCGCTGGATATCGCGCAGGGGCAGGAACTGCTCGACCTGCAATATGCCTGCTATGATCTGTTGGGCCAACTCTGCGAGCAAGCAGGCAAGCTTGATGAGGCGGCGGCGTATTACGAGCGAGCAATGCGCGGTATCGATGATGTACAGAGCCGCCTGGTCCTGGATGAGCGTACAAGCTTTCTCGAAGACAAAGGCGGGATTTATCAACGGGCGATGCTGCTGGCTTTGCGGCGCGGTCTGATCGATCAGGCGTTGATTTATGTGGAAAAGGCCAAATCGCGTGTGCTGGGCGATTACCTGCGCAACAATATCGATATTCGTGTGCGTGCCAACGATACGGCTGACGAAAACTTTTTGGAGAACCTGGCTCGCCTGCGTGAGGAACAGGCGTGGTTCAGCTCGATCGTGTACGAGACTGAGAATGAGGCCAACCTCAGTGATACGGCGATTATGCGTATTCGCGCAATAGGACCGGTGCGAGCGCAGCAGGAGATGCATAAGCGCGAACGACGAATCGAGCAACTATTGGAACAGTTGCAGTTGCGCACGGTCGGAGATGTGGTCGCCAGGGCACGCCCCGACTGGACCAATAGCATTATGACATCGCTCCGACCCAGGCTGGAACCGCGCGTGCTGATGCTGGAGTATTACCTTGCCGATCAGGATATCTACATTTTCCAACTGACCAGGGACCATATCGAAGTGGCGCACGTGCCGGGAGGGGCGGCAAAGTTGGAGCGCCTGATCTCTCTCTGGCGTGCCAATCTCGAAGTCGCAGCGCAGGCCGGGAACTCGCCTGATCAAGCGCTGGACTTTAACGGGATTCTGGAAAATGGGCTGGGGCTGTTGAAGCGGCTCTATCAGATGTTGTTGCAACCGGTGGAGCAGGCGTTAATCTCCTGCGAACATCTCATTATTGTGCCGTATGGTATGCTCCATTATGTCCCTTTTCACTGCCTGTTTGATGGGAAGCGTTTTATGGTCGAGCGGCTCTATATCTCCTACCTGCCCGCCGCCTCGATTCTGGATATTTGTCGGCAGCGTGCTGAACGGATGCGTGCAAAAGGCTTGCAACTGCAACAGGCCGTTGTGATGGGGTCGTCGGATGGTGGACGTTTACCTTTTGCGGTGCAGGAGGCCAGAAGAGTTGCGCAACAATTGGGGACGCGCTGTGCGATCAATGAGGAGGCAACCACCGCGCTGCTCTGGAAGGCCGGGGCGCAGGCTCCCATCGTACATATTGCAGCGCATGGCCTCTTCCGACTCGATGCCCCAAACTTTTCCCATATCAAGCTGGCTGATCGCGTCCTCAGCGCTATCGAGGTTTTTAATCTCGATCTCTCCTCGTGTACGCTGCTCACTTTGAGCGCGTGCGAGACCGGGCGCGCAGTCATTGGTGGCGTCGATGAAGTGATCGGGCTGGGGCGCGGATTCCTCTATGCAGGTGCAGCCTCGTTATTGCCGACGCTGTGGAAGGTCGATGATGCCAGCAGCGCGGAACTGATGGAGATGTTTTATCGCGCCCTATTGAGCGGATATCCCAAGATTTCCGCGTTATCAGGGGCGCAGCGAGCGTTTCTGGCGATTACCCGCGCCTCTGGGAGTCCTCATCGCCTGCATCCCTATTTCTGGGGAGCCTTCCATCTGATTGGCGATCCCGGCAAGCTGTGATGCGGAAAACAGCGGAATAATTGCGCACTATTTGCCCCACTTTCATTGCGGTAGACATTTGTGGTACACTCATTAGCAGAAGGTCGCAGAGCGTTCTGCGATCTTTGTAGCTCTATTTTCCCTCATGGCGATGCCCATGCCATCCACCTCAAGCTCTCTCAAATTCTGATGCGCCTGGCATATGTATTCTGTGGGAAGAGGGGCTATATTGATGGAGGTAAACGATTCCGTCGGCAGGAAAACAACTGAGAGTTCCTGCCAATGCGTGTCTCATGTAAAAGCACACGGACGTTTCGTTGTTTTTCATTGATGGAGATGTTTTCTCGATGACACAAACAGTAAACCCAACAACGCCACATGCCTCAGTCGGTAAGTCTACGCTCCGTCAGGACGCACCAGACAAATTGACTGGCCGTACGCGTTATGCTGGAGATCTGGCTTTACCCGGCCTGCTGCATGCCCGGTTTGTGCTAAGCCCGTATGCCCATGCACGTATCGTCAATATTGATACTTCTGCGGCGGAGGCGATTCCGGGCGTGGCGGCGGTTTTCACGAGCAAGACATTGGGTATGGCGCTGGCAAACAGTTCTTCACGCGCTCAAGCCCCGCTTGCACAGAACGAAGTCTATTGGTGCGGACACCCTGTGGCGGTGGTCGTTGGGGAGACGGAGGCTGCTGCTGAGGATGGTGCTGCTGCTGTCGATATTGATTACGAACCACTTTCTGTCGTTATCGACCCGGTAGAGGCAATGCAGCCCGGCGCACCCCTGGCACGCACCCGCAGCAAGGATGAGGTATCCGAGATTGCAGGTGGAGGCGCTCACGCAGCCGTTTCGGAGGATGGATCACAGGCTGAGGAGCCGAAAGAGGATCTTTCGGAGAACGTCAGCGATACTACACATCTGCGAACGGGAGATATCGAGGCTGGTTGGCGTGAAGCTGAGGTCGTGGTGGAGCGCACCTATAGAACCAGCAGCGTCCACCAATCCTACATGGAGCCGCAATCGATCACCGTTGCCCCCAGTGCGTCCGGGCATCAATTGACGGTCTGGCCCAGCACTCAGGGATTATTTGGCGTACGTGCGGATATTGCGAAGGCTATCAACATTCCCGAACGGCAGATCCGCGTCGAGTCTGTGCCAATAGGTGGCGCCTTTGGTGGAAAGTTTGGCCTGCATGAGCCGCTGGCTGGAGCGCTGGCCTACAAACTGCGCAAGCCGGTTCGTCTGGTCTACACTCGCCAGGAGGATCTGTTAGCGGGCAATCCTGCTCCCCAGTCGGTCATTACTGTTAAGCTTGGTGCGAAACGTGACGGCACGCTGGTTGCGATGCAGGCAAAAGCGATCTTCGACTCCGGGGCGTATCCTGGTGCAGCGGCCGCTCTTGGTGGTTTCATTCTGGCAAGCACCTATCGCTGTCCCAATGTCGATATTCGCTGCTATGAAGTGCTGACCAACAAAGTGAGTACCGGAGCCTATCGCGCTCCGAACGCGCCACAGGCAACCTTCGCGCTGGAATCGACGGTCAACGAGTTGACCCAGGCGCTGGAAATGGATGCGATCGAGTTTCGTTTGCGCAACGCCTTTAAAGAGGGCGATCCAACAATCGACCGGCGCAATTGGATACGTATCGGGCTGGTGGAATGTCTGGAGAAGCTTCAACAACACCCGTTATGGGCCGAGCGCGAGAAGCAGAAAGAGGCACCCCCGGAACTGGCAGGCTGGAAGATCGGCATCGGCGTGGCGGCAGGAGGCTGGCCCGGCGGTACTGAGCCAACGGCTGCGGCCTGTCGCTTAGAGACCGATGGCACGATAACGGTCGTGTTGGGAACGGTCGATCTGACCGGCTCCGATACCTCGATGGCGCTGATCGCGGCCGAGGGACTGGGCCTGTCAGTCTCATCTGTGAATGTGTCGCACGATAACACCGATACCATGCCTTATAGCGGCGGTACTGGTGGCAGTAAAACGACCTATTCGATGGGACCAGCGGTGCTGGCTGCGGCTCAGGATGCGCGCAATCAAATCTTGAGTATTGCCGCCGATATGCTGGAAGCCTCGCCAGAAGACCTTGAGATCAAAGACGGCAATGTCAACGTCAAGGGCGTTCCCGGCAAAAATGTTCCCTTGTCGCAGGTTGCGGCGGCCTCCATGCGCTTTGGTGGGCAGCATGCACCCGTCTATGGGCGCGGGCAGGTTGCGGTTAAGAACAGTTCGCCGATGTTTGCCGCCCATATTGCGAAGGTCGCGGTTGATCCCGATACGGGCGAGGTGCGCGTACTGGATTATGTCGCGGCTCAGGATGTGGGCTTTGCGATCAATCCTGCTGAGGTTGAGGGGCAGATTCATGGCGGCGTGACACAGGGGCTTGGTTGGGCGCTCTTTGAGGGCTTCTCCTACGACGAAAACGGGCAACTACTCACCTCAACGCTGATGGATTATGCCTTGCCTCATAGCCAGGATGTGCCAAATATCACTCCGCTTATGGTAGAGATCCCCTCTGCCTCTGGACCATTTGGCGCAAAGGGCGTGGGCGAGCCACCAGTTGTGCCGGTCGCGGCGGCTGTTGCCAACGCGATTGCCGACGCAACCGGAGCGCGCGTAACGCATATTCCAATGACCCCGGAGCGAGTGTTTACGGCGTTAAATTCCGCTCAATAAAAAACGAGAAGGATATCCTGCCAACTAGGATATCCTCCTTCTTGACGGTAAATATCGTAGTCGAGCGATTTATCGCTGGGTGTTTGTATTGCGATTTCTCCCGCGATAAATCGCTCGACTACGACTTTTGGAGGATTCCAGCCATTGGTTCGGCCCATGCCAGGAGGTGCTCATCGGCCATTACAGGAGCGATCATCTGTAGGCCCAGAGGAAGACCATCGGTGGCCTTGCCTGCTGGCAGCGTCAGGACAGGCATGCCTGCGTGTGTCCAGGGCAGGTTCATGAGCGTGCTACCTGTGGAGGTAATGCCTTCTGGTGCAGGCCCGATGGCCGCTGGACAGATCCACAGATCGATCCCCTCTCGTTTCATCACTGCCTCCAACCTTACGCGCACTTGCGAACGGCTACTACGAGCCTCTGTGCTTTGCGCGTGACTCACCTTTTGCCCGGTATGAATCTTCTCAACAGTGCGGGGACGATAGAGCTGCTGGTAAGCCGCAAGCCAGCGCTGATGCACCTGTGCCATCTCTGCGGTTGTAAGTTGCTGATGCATTGTATTGATGGACTGGATATCGTCGAGCACCGCCACGCGCTTGATCGTGTATCCGGCGTTGGTCAGCAATCTGAGTTGTTGCTCAAAGGCGCGTAGAGCTTCCCGAGATGCCTGGGCGAGATAAGGGCCATTGGGAATAGCCAGCACAGGTTTTGCGCTCATGGTCGTCGCTCGCCAGTCATGACAAAGCAGCGAGGCGGCGAGGGCAGCTCCGGCGACATCCTGCGTCATTATGCCGATGGTATCAGAGGAAACCGCATAAGGGATCAATCCATCGGCAGAGATACGACCATAGGTGGGTTTGAAGCCAATGATGCCACAGAAGGCAGCCGGACGAATAACCGAGCCAACCGTCTGTGTACCCAGCGCCAACTGGCAAAAGCCAGCGGCAACGGCAGCAGCGGAGCCACTGCTCGATCCTCCGGGCGTGTGTGCTAAGTTGTGCGGGTTGCGCGTTGGGCCTGGTTCGTCCGATGCAAACTCGGCGGTGACAGTTTTGGCGAGAACGATAGCCCCCGCCTTTTGTAGAATGGTGACGCAACTGGCCTGTGGACCGGTAAATAGGGTTGAAGGAAGTTGTGAGCCAGCCCGGGTTGAGAAGCCATCGACCCGGAAGATATCTTTGACGCCAAGTAGAACGCCGTAAAGGGGCGGACGTTGTGTCGGATCGGGATAGCGGCGCTGTAGACTGGCTGCTTCGGTTAGCAGGCGAGCGCGACGCTCCGGCTCAGACAAAAGTGCCTGGATTTGCGGTTCCAGCGCATCGATGCGATCACATATTTCGTTCACGAACTCTAGCAGATCGCGTTGGCCGGAACGCAACTCGGTAGCTGTGGGAGCTAGCGGCAGGGAATGGCTGAGAGATGGCATGGTTGGTGGTCTCCTTTGCTCCAGTGTATCACATTCGTTGGGAGGCATATCTCAGATTTGAAAGTCAACCAACCAGTTGGTTGACAAAGTGGATAATATAGAGTAATATTCAACCAGATGGTTGAACAGGACCGTGAGTTGGTGAAAGAGAGAAATAGGAAGAAACTGTATGATGGCAGATAAGAGCGAGATCACCCATAAAGGCGAGGAGCGCGTGCAAGCCTTGATTCTCGCTGCGTATCATAGTATTGCTGAGAAGGGTTTTGAGGGGTTGCGTTTGCGAGATGTTGCGCAGCAAGTCGGGCTGAACCATGCCACCTTGCATCACTACTTTCCGACGAAAGAAGCGATGGTTCAGGCCGTCGTGCTATATGTGACACAACGCCTGGCTCAAACGGCTACCTTCACTGAAGGGACGCCTATGGAGCAGCTACGTGCGCATCTGCATGCGCTGCAACAGTGCATGCAGGAGGAGCCAGCGCTGTTCGTTGTCCTGAGCGAAATTGGCTTGCGTGCGCAGCGTGATCCCGCTATTCGCGCCATTGTTCAGCAGCAAACTGAAGGGTGGCATGCGTTGCTGACAGGTATTCTCGAAGCCGGGATCAGACAGGGTGACTGGCCGCGGGATCTCGATGCAGAGGCAACCGCCTCCGCTATCATCGCCCTGACGCAGAGTTTCAACCTGATAAACGCCAAATTGCTGCCGATCAGAGCGGAGCAGGCGATGAAGCAACTGGAGCGCTGGCTTGAGCTAAAATAATAGCAAAGCGTTCTGGCTGTTTCTCGTAAAAAAGACTCTCTCAAGAGAACATAAAGTTATGTTCTCGCATATCATCACGTCATGTCGTCCTGTCATGATGCCGTGATTTGAAAATAAATGAAAGAAGAATTTTGATGAGTATGGAACAATACGATGAGACTGTCCCTGTTGTCATTGTTGGCGGGAGTCTGGTAGGGCTATCGACGGCGCTCTTTCTCGCGTGGCGCAGTATTCCCTGTTTGCTGGTGGAGCGTCATGTCGGCATTTCTCCTTTTGTGCGCGCGGGTGGTTTTAATCCGCGCACGCTTGAGATTTATCGCTCGGTTGGATTGGAGGCGACCATTCGCGCGGCTGCACCAGAGATGCTCAAGGATATGAGGATTGTGCGCGTCGAGACGCTCGCGGGGAAAGAGCTTGGCACATTTCTAGAGAACACCAGCGACTACTCTATGCCAGCCAGTCCTGTTGCGGGCAGTATCATTCCACAAAACATTCTGGAACCTTTGCTGAATGAGCATGCACGCAAATATGGGGCCGATCTACGCTTCAATACCGATTGCGTCTCTTGCGAGCAGGATGCAGACGGTGTGAGTTGCATTATTCGCGATCTATCCAGCGGCGAGGAGCGCAGGGTACGGGCGCGGTATCTGGTAGCTGCTGATGGAAATAAGAGCGCTATTCGTAATAAATTGGGCATTGGTGTGCAGGGGCCAGGAACGCTGGCACATCAGATGAACTTGCTCTTTCGTGCTGATGTGCGACCAGCACTGCGGGGTCGGCGTTTCTTAGTTTGTTTTGTCGCCAGCGTGCAGGGGATGTATAGTGGTAGTAACGATCATGGCGGGATTCTCTCCGTTCCCTACGATCCTGAGAAAGAGAGCGAGCAGGATTTTCGAGGGGAGCGAGGTGTTGAACTGATACGTGCCGCTGTTGGGATACCTGATCTGGCCGTTGAGGTTCTGGACACGCTGACCTGGGAGATGGCGGACTGGTTGGCAGACCATTTTCAGCAGGGAAGAATTTTTCTCGCAGGTGACTCCGCACATGTCATGCCGCCAACTGGTGGTTATGGCGCTAACACTGGTATTGCTGATGCCCATAATCTGGCCTGGAAGCTAGCGGCAGTCATTAATGGGCAGGCCGGTCCTGATCTGCTGTCCACTTATGGGCCTGAACGTCGAGCTGCTTCGCGCCTTGCCGTCGAGCAGGCTTTTCTGAACTATATTGAGCGTATAAATCCTGAGCGGGCGCATCAGGCCACTGTGGAGAAGATAGCATATGATATTCCCATCTTTGGCTATCTTTATCACTCCATTGCGGTATGTTCGGAGGATACCGACCCTTATGAAGATGCGAATTTCCCGACCGGACGACCGGGGGCGCGTGCTCCTCATATTGTGCTGGAACGGGCTGGCGAGCTTCTCTCGACGCTCGATCTTTTTGGTCGCGATTTTATATTGCTGACTGGGGCGCAAGGCCAGATGTGGCGCGAATCTGCTGCTCGTATAGCACCACAACTCGGCCTCACCCTGGATACATACGGCATTGACGTTGATGTTATTGACGTTGAAGGGCGTTTCTCCAGTGCTTATGGCGTGACTACAACGGGTGCGACGCTGATACGACCCGATGGCTTTATTGCATGGCGAGCGCATGAAGCAGGTGAACAGCCGGAACAGGAACTTGGACGAGTCTTGCGGCGTGTGCTTTGCCGCTCATAGAGTCAGAGTTCTTGAGCCATATTCGTGAAGGGATGTTTTTCCTCGTGGCGACGAGGGAGACATCCCGCTATTTGAGTTGGATATCCCCATCAGTCAGGTCGTCGGGCCACCGATTGGCGCTCGATGAGGCGTGAAAATAGTTCCACACGAATCGGTATGCTATCAGGATGAGCGGCTCGCTCAATCAGGCGTTGGATAGCGAATGTGCCGAGCGCCTGGCAATCCACGCGTACGGTTGTGAGCGGAGGCGACATGAATTCTGCCATTGGTAAGTCATCGTAGCCAACCAGCGAGATGTCCTGTGGGATGCGTAGATCAGCTTCCTGAAGAGCGCGCGCGACGCCCATCGCCGAAAGGTCGTTGGCGCAAAAGACGGCGGTGAAGCTGGGAAAATGAGTCGAGAAAGAGTGAGGCTCGGCCAGGAGCGATTTGAGCCGCTCGTAAGCGCTCGCCATATTGAATGGTTCATCGAGGGCCAGAACAAGTCGTGGATCGTACACAATCCCCGCCTCTGCCAGAGCAGCCCTATATGCATCGTAGCGGCGTCTGAGTGTGATGCGTTTGAGCGAGGTAACATGCAATATGGATCGATGCCCATGCTTGATCATATGGCGCATTGCCAGTAACGGTCCCACCTGATTATCCGGCAAGACGGTATCTATCGGCAAGCCTTCGTGTTCTGCATTGACCAGGACAATGCGGAAATTGTAGGTGAGCGCCTGTTCGAGGAGTTCGCGATCATCCTGAGCGACGAAGACCAACCCATCGGTAGTATGCTGCATGATTTTCTCAAGCACATGTGCCCGGCTGTCGGGGCCACGCTCGACTACCATATAGTGGAGCGCGATATCGTGGCGGCGACACTCGGCCTCGATGCCTGCCATGATGTTATGGTAAAAGGGGCTATCCGCCAGCTTGATATCGGTGAAAAGATGGATCGAGTGTAGCTTTTCGTCAGTAGGTTGATAGCCAAGACTGGCTGCTGCTTTCAAGACACGCTCGCGAACGTGTTGGCTGATGCCATCGACATTGCTCAAGACGCGTGAAACGGTGCTGATCGAAACGTTGGCAGCCTGTGCGATATCGCGTTGCCGCAAACGCTGACTGGCAAGAGATTGGGCTTGTTTTTTCTCCATGAGGCGCTGTTCATACCCTCCACTGTTCAAAAATAGTCTGCAAAAATATAGCATATTTTTGCGTAATTCTCAATGTATTGCAGCAAAGAATGAAAAATTGACTCGGATCTCTTGACCTCTGGAGCAGAGTTATGGTAATCTTTGAAAAAGTAAATGTTTTCTTTTTGCCATGAACAAAGAAGTATTGCAAATTAGGTATGCAAAAATTTGCAAAGACAAGATGGCAAAGGAGAACAGAAAAGTATGTCACGACTCACAGGCAGGTTGCCTTGCGCGCTGACGCGTAAGAGCTGGCAAGGGATGCCGCAATCTTTACCGTGATGGACTCATTGCGCCTCTGCCGTCTGGTTCTCCGCTCAGTTTCGCAGCTTGTATCCGGTCAAAAAGGGTTTTCTTATGCTTTATTCCCTGAGATGATATTGTTTCAAGCGTATGTCTTCTTGTGGTTCTGCTCAGGGATGGTCTCTGTGAAACATCCAGTATCAGGAGTTGTGTCGTATGCAGGCAGTCAATACAGCGGAGAAAAGCTCTTCAACTCGCTCCAAAACTGTTGCTAGGAGCAAGCGTGGAGATAAACAGGTTCCTTTGGGGATCAGGTTATGGCGTTACCGCTGGGCCTATTTACTCGTATTGCCAGGTTTCCTTTACTTTGTCATTTTCCATTATGTGCCTCTGTGGGGCAATATCGCCGCTTTTCAAGATTTCTCCCCCTATCGTGGCTATTTGGGGAGTCCCTGGATTGGTTTGCAAAACTTCGCCGATATAGCGACCAATCCCGATATCGGTTATGTTATCTGGAATACCCTGCTGCTGAGTTTGCTTCAGATTGTCTTCGCATTTCCAGCGGCAATCGTGCTGGCGTTGATGCTCAATTCGCTGCTGAGCGAACGTTTCAAGCGTTTTATGCAAAGCGTGCTGTATCTGCCGCACTTTCTCGGTTGGGTCATTATCATTAGCATCTGGCAGCAATTTTTTGGTGGCGACGGCCTTATCAATCAGGTGCTTCAGGCGCTCGGCATGCATACGATTGATTTCATCACCAATTCGGACCTCTTTCGCCCAATGCTGGTGTTGCAGGTGATATGGAAGGAGACCGGATGGAGCACGATTATTTTTCTCGCCGCCTTGAGTTCTATCGATATGAATCTCTATGAGGCGGCAGTGATTGATGGGGCCGATGGATGGAGGCGCATGTGGCATATCACACTACCGGGGATTCGCAACGTGATCGTGATCCTGTTCATCTTGCGTATGGGCAGCATTCTCGATACTGGCTTTGAGCAGATATTCTTACAAATGCAGGGCGTGGATATTCGTGTGGCGCAGACGATTGATATCTTTGCCTATATTCGCGGCATTCAGGGAGGACAATGGGGATTGACGACGGCCCTGGGTCTCGTCAAAGCGGTGGTAGGGACCGTCTTAATTTTGTGTACCAATAAAGTTGTCAAGCTGTTTGGCGAGGAGGGTCTGTTCTGATGCAAACAAATACTCCTCTTGAGACACAGGCCGAGATGCCGGTATGGGCCAGCAGGCAGCCGTCGCTTGTGCGCTGGCTCCTCACGAGTTTTATGGTTATCCTGGCCGTAGTGATGATCTTTCCTTTTCTCTACATCCTCTCGACCAGCTTTGCCAGCTTTCAGGATACGACGGCCAGCGGGATTTTGTTGCTGCCCCGGCATCCAACTCTTGATGGCTATAAATGGCTCTGGAATGGCGGCGTTATTCTGCCAGCGTTTGGCGTCAGCATTCTTGTTACCGCCGCTGCAACGCTGATCGGGGTTCTCTTGACGGCTACGCTGGCTTACGGCCTGAGCTTACGAGGATTGCCCGGCAGCAAATTCTTCCTCTGGGTGGTCGTTCTCACCATGCTGATCAGCGCTGGATTGATCCCCAATTACTTGCTGATGCGTCAACTGAGCCTCTTAGATACGCTCTGGGCGCTCATTTTGCCCGGAGCGATGAGCGGCTTCAATGTGATCGTGATGCGCCAGTTTTTTGTGAACGTCCCGCAAGAGTTGATCGATTGTGCTCGCATCGATGGAGCCAACGATTGGCAGGTTCTCTGGCATATCATGATGCCGCTATCGAAAGCGGTGATCGCGGTTATTGCTCTGTTTACTGCTGTTGCGCAGTGGAATAATTTCTTTCGAGCAATCCTCTATTTGAGTGATTCACGGCTGTATCCGCTCTCATTGATCGTGAGGATGCTGGTGCTTCAGGGGCAAACGCCAACCGATCAGATGAGCAACCTTTCAACGAATACCGCGCCACCACCAGAACTGGCACTTCAGATGGCGGCGGTTGTGGTCACAACTATTCCCATTTTGTTGATCTATCCATTTCTGCAAAGACATTTCACCAAAGGCGTGTTAACTGGCTCGATCAAAGGCTAGATGCTGCTTGATAGCCCGCGATGTTTCGATTGAAGGGGTAGATTTTATGAACGAAGAGACCCGATCTCATTTTGTAGCAGAGATTTATAGTCGTCGTCGTTTTCTGCAACTGGCAACCTCTACGACCATTGGTGGAACGTTGCTGGCGGCCTGTGGTGGTTCGGTTCCGCAGCCGCTCAAGACGGCTCCCGTTGCCACGACCTTGCCACAGGCGCAGATAGACGCCTCCGCCACCGCTTCGGTTGGCAAGACCTATTTCCCCGGCGGTGCTCTCCATGTCCCTGATGCATACACGGCTCCTCCTCCTGCCTTCCAGTCGGTGAAATGGGTGCCAGGGAGCGGCAAGAAAGTGCGCGCATTTGAGGTCTTCTATGCCACACCCTCGGTTCCTAAGAGTCAAAATAAATACTGGCAGACATTGGACAAGACGCTGAACGTCGATTGGGAGGTGACGCAGGTCGTTTCGGATGACTACGACACGAAAGGTACTGTAATGCTCAACAGTAGCAGCCCGGCCGAGCTGATGCTGATTATGGATAGCGACAGTGTCTTTCGGACCGCCATGCAGCAGGGAGCCTTCAACGATCTGACGCCGTTCTTGAGCGGGGATGGATTGAAGGAGTTTCCCAATCTAGCCCATATTGCCCCCTCGATCTGGGAAAATAGCAAGTACCAGGGGAAAATTTATGGCGTACCTCGTTCTCGCGCCGAACTGGGGAATGTTGACTCGAACAATGTGTTGATGTATCGCAAGGATTGGGCCGATAAGCTAGGGTTGGGAGTGCCGCAGAATCCCGACGAATTTTATAAGATGATGGTGACGTTTAGCAAAAGCGATCCGACCGGCAAGGGAACGAAGGTTTGGGGTTTTGGCGGGCGAGCGTATTTTGGCAATAACGCCTATCTGCTGGCGCTGTTTGGCTGCCCCAATAACTGGCGAGTGGAGTCCAATGGCAGCTTTACCTATTTTATCGAGACGGACGAATTTAAGCAGGCGTTAGACTTTGAGCGTCGTCTGTGGGCAGCTGGCGTCTATCACCCCGACGCTCCTATCGCCAACAATAAGCAATCGAAGACCGGCTTTGAGTCTGGCAAATATGCCACCTATCTTGATGGCTTTGGAGCCACACTCAACGAACAGAGAAGGACGACGGCGGTTGATCCGAAAGCGGAGGTGCGGCTGCTGGTTCCATATAACAATAAGGGCAAAGTGGCTCGTCGTCTTGGGTCCGGCTATCTCTTTATGACCGGTATCCCCACGCAGGCGACGACTGATCCCGAACGCATCAAAGAGCTGTTGCGCATTCTCGATTATCTCACGGCCCCGGTGTTCAGCGTGGAGAATAATTTTCTGACCTATGGCATCGATGGCTGGGATAGTCAGGTGGGAGCGAAGGGGCAGAGGCAACTGACCGATAAGGGCCGCAACGAGGTGGGCGAATTGATTGGGCTTGCCAGCGCGCCACCGGTTCTGTACTATCCAGAAGATCCGCACTACGTCATACCTCTACAAGATGACGTGCGTAAATCCGTTCAGGGTGCGATCCCTGACCCATCCTGGGGACTCTCTTCTGTAACAGCGGATAAGCTGACCAGCTCTCTGCAAAAGACGCTGACGAGCGGCTTTCAACGCATTGTGCGCGGACAAGATCCCTTGAGCGCCGTTGCTGATGTTGTTAAGCAGTGGCAGGCTCAAGGTGGCACTAAAATCAAGCAGGAACTCGCCGAATCGTATAGCAAGGTACATGGAAAATAGCGAGCGCGAACGGGGCGATAAATCTGTATCGCCCCATTAGTTGTTTTTAGTCCCTTGCATCTTTTGCGTTCGTTGCACACATAGATTCTCCATTGCTTCGGACTTGTGCATCACATTCTCCTCGTTTGTTGTATAGGCAACATTGCTGGTTCCTTTGCTGATTGACGCCTCATCGTCTCATCGGCTACGCTGTTTGGGCAACAGTATGCTGTGTTACTAAGCAGTGATGGGCGATCTTGGGACATTTTTGGTTGAGGTGTCCCCCTGGATGCAGAGATGGGTAGCACATGCTTTGAAACAATCCCTCGCAGGGAGAGAGAAGGGAAACATTTATGGAACGGAAGAGAGATATACGTTCATTACGAGAACGTGTTGGAATGTTGGTAGAACTTGATAGTCCGAAAACACTTGTCGATGCGATTGTTGAGATTGAGCAGGCGGGCGTTGAGCAAATCTGGGTAGGTGCTCCACCCTGGAAGCTGGAGATGCTCACAGCACTGACGGCGGCGGCAATGCGCACGAGCCATATCAAATTAGGAACCTCTGTCTTGCAGATCTTTGCACGCCATCCCGTCCTGCTGGCTCAACAGGCACTGAGTCTAGAAGCATTGGCACCAGGGAGGTTACGACTCGGCATTGGCACGAGTGCTCCAGAACTGGGTAAGAGCATATATGGCGTAGAAATAGAGCGGCCTCTCGCCTACTTACGAGAATATGTTCAGGTCTTACGTTCGCTCCTGCAATCGGGCGAGGTCCATCACCAGGGGCGCTACTTTACGACCGATGTCTCATTGGAGGCTTCAGCAGAGATCCCATTACTCATCGCTGCTCTTGGACCAAGAGCATATCATCTTGCTGGCGAGATTGCAGATGGAGCAATCTCCGCTCGTTGTCCAATTCCCTACTTGCTGGATACAGCACTCCCAGCGATGAGAGAGGGAGCTACCGCTGCCGGGCGGCCCCGTCCGCCTATCATGGCTAATGTATCGGTAGCGTTCACACAGGATCGAGCGATCGCATTCGAGATAGGGCGCAAGAGGTTTGGCATGGCTTCAAGAGTTCCATTCTATCGGAACATGTATCTGCGAGCAGGCTTTTCACCACAAGAGATTGATACGGCTTCAGATCGCTTCATTGAAAATCTGCTCATCTTTGGTGATGAGGGGAAGATACGAGAGAGCTTTCTCAACTTGCTTGGAACGGAGCTTGATGAGTTGCGCGTGACAGTCCTTACGGTCTCAGACCCGGCCCGGGAAAGAACACGCCTGACAAAAATCATCGGCAACCTGGGAGATCAAACAAGTGCGGGCGTACCGCGAGCATAGAAAAAATGAGGTTATTTCAGCCTCCAGCCTGGCTTGACCTCCTCTCTCGTTCGTGAATCTTCGTCCGTAACCCATCAGAGCTACTTGCCAAAAGCATTCAAATTAGTTATTATAATAATAACTAATTTGAATGCTTTTGTGTCAAGGCTGTGGCAACCGGGCGAAGGAAGAAAAAACGCTCACCCTTAAAGTTGATTTAGTTTATCAATTTTGTCGAGAATCTTTGACGGAAGCAATCATAATTATTTGTGCTTGAGATACGACTAACGTATTGCAGGATGTTCTGCTTCGTCAGTGGCGACACAGTGAGGCATATGCGATTATCTTTGATGGTCTGGATGATGCTGTTATCGTTTTTGCTTGCGCCGCTTGAGCCGCTCTAGCAAACCCTCAACATCAGCCTTCCCCTCATCAAAAAACCGTTTTTGCCGCCCGGATTTTCTATCGGCGTACGATAAGTTTAGCTATCGACATGCGTTTGACCTGTTGTCTGAAAGAAGGAACTATGAGTTTTAAGCTACTGGCGATTAATGGGAGCCTGACGCCGCCACCATCGCGAACTCGCGTGATCCTCGATGTTGCTCTGGAGGGGGCCAGAGCATACGATGCCAGCGTGGAGACTGAGGTGCTGGAGTTGCACGATTTTGCGCTAGAGTTTTGTGATGGTCGCTCGCCTGACGACTACAACGCAGATACGCGCCGGGCGCTGGCACTGGTCGAGGGGGCCGACGCCTACCTTGTCGCAACACCTGTCTACCGGGCGTCTTACACAGGCGCGTTGAAGAACTTTTTTGACCTGATTCCCAACGATCCACAAGGGGCTGATCCGCTGCGAGGTAAAGTGGTTGGTCTGCTGGCGACGGGGGGAAGCGACCATCATTATCTTGTGCTGGAACATCAGTTGCGCCCGCTGTTCGGTTTCTTTGGAGCTTACACCCCAACCAGGGCTATTTATGCTGCCGCGAAAGACTTCGATGCCCAGAAACAGGTGCAGGGCAGGATCGTGGAAGAACTGAAAAGATTGGGTCAGGAGGTGGTCATACAGGCTCGTTTCCTGGCTGAAGCGCCCGGCCTTGCCCGATCTGAGTCCTTACGTATTCGACGGTAATAGACATTTCTCAAGAAAAGAGGTTATCACTGTGAGCTTGGAACAGACTGAATTTCGCAACGTATTAGGACATTTTGCTTCGGGCGTGACCATTATTACGACTCAACGTCCTGGTCAACTACATGGCATGACCGTCAGCTCTTTCTGTTCACTATCATTGAAACCTCCTCTGATCCTCGTGGGCATCGATCTTAACGCGAACATTCACGATCTGATCGTGGAAAGCGGAGTATTTGGCGTCAACATTCTGGCCGAGCATGGCGAGACGGTTTCGCGCCATTTTGCGCGTCGAGTGCCGGATAGGTTTGCCAGCATTGACTACAGCCTGGGCCTGCTTGGTGTGCCACTGCTGCAAGATGCGCTGGCAACGCTGGAGTGTCGTCTGGTCACGCGCTATCCGGGCGGGGATCATTCAATCTTTATCGGCGAGGTGGTTTCTACCAGTATGCAGTCTCAGGGGCAACTGCTTCTCTACTACCGCAGTAAATACAGTCGGTTGCTGCATACTCCCGCTGCGAGCCTGGTCAACAACGTCGCCGTTGAATCATAACATCACACAAGGAGGAGCAAGAGATGGGAGATGGTAATACAGTTGTCGAAGTCTCGCACGTGCATCTGGGGTATGGCAATGGGCGAGATCAAGGCGCAACGATCGTCAACGATGCCAACTTCTCAATTCGGCAAGGAGAGAAATTTGTCATTATCGGGCCATCGGGCTGTGGCAAAACCACGCTGCTCAAGGCTATCGGCGGTTTCCTCAAGCCGCAACAGGGCGAGATTCTGGTGAAAAATAAGCCGGTGAAAGCTCCGGGGCCTGATCGCGCGTTTGTGTTTCAGGATTTTGAGCAACTGTTTGCCTGGCGCACCGTCCTGAACAATATCGTCTATGCGCTGCAAGTGACCAGGCGCATCTCGAAGCCGGCTGCGATTGAGAAAGCGCGTTTTTACCTGGATCTGGTCGATGTGGCAGCCGCAGCGGATAAATATCCCCATATGCTTTCGGGTGGCATGAAGCAGCGAGCGGCCCTGGCGCGTGCGCTGGCTCTGGAACCGGATATCTTGATGATGGATGAGCCGTTTGGTGCGCTCGATGCCATCACACGTAGTCAGTTGCAAGCGGAACTCAACGACATCTGGAAGCGAACAGGTGTGACGATTATTCTGGTGACGCACTCCATTCAAGAGGCGGTCTTTCTGGGGCATCGCGTGCTGGTGATGTCGTCTTCTCCGGCACAGATTCGCGAGATCGTTGATACAAGCCATGTGGATGATTTTGGCAGCGATACCTTTGCGGATATCTCGTCGCATCTACGTTCCCTGCTGATTCGTCAAAAAGCTACTGCGGACAGGGTATCGCAGTTGAGCGCTGTTGAATAGTTGTGGGAGGAATGAGATGCGTTTGACCTGCCTCGGCCTGTGGCCTCGAAAGTGCGCGGGCTTCCGGTCTGGCTACGCTATGTTTGATTGTGATCTGGCAACTCTACGTCTCGTTCAGCGGGGTCAGCCCGCTGGTGGTGTCGTCGCCCGTTGTCACGGCGCAGGCGTTGGTTGCCGATATCAAAGGGAAACTGGCGAAATATGGTCGCTCCCCGGATCATCTCAAGATCATGCCCGGCATCTTCGCGGTGATTGGCAGGACCGAAAGCGAGGCAAAGGAGAAGTACGATCAACTGCAAGCACTGATTCATCCCAAAGTGGGTCTGTCGCTGCTCTCCGGGCTGGCAGGCGGTGTTGATCTGTCAGGCTATCCGCTGGATGGTCCTTTACCGGATATCCCGGAGACCAACCTGAACAGGAGCCGTTTGAAGCTGGTACAGGAGCTTGCGGCAAGGCAGAAGCTAAGCATTCGGCAGTTGTATGAGGCGCTGGCGGGTGCGCGTGGGCATCGCACAATCTGGGGAACGCCGGAGCAGATCGCCGATCAGTTAGAGGAATGGTTTGTCAACGACGCTGCCGATGGCTTTAATATCATGCCGCCCTATCTGCCCGGTGGATTGGATGATTTTGTGGAGCAGGTGATCCCGATTCTGCAACGGCGCGGTCGCTTCCGCACCGAGTACGAGGGGCGAACCCTGCGCGAAAATCTCGGTCTGCCACGCCTCACAAATCAGTTTAGCGCGGTTGCATCATCGGCTTCTGCCTGAGATCGCCTCACCGCGCTTGAACAAATCACCCATAATGCAAAAAACGTGTTATGGGTGATTTATTATCCGTAGTCGCGGGGTTTATCGAGCGCACGCGAGATTGCGCGATAAATCGAGCGACTACGGATAATAAGGGTTTTGTTGAATTTTGAAGGAAACTTGTAATCACGCCTGAGCAGTAGAAAGTTCCTCGTACTCTTCCTGGCTGAGTTGGATAGCTGCGCTGGCGACATTCTCCTCAAGGTGTTGGAGGGAAGCTGTGCCGGGAATGGGCAGCATGGAGCGCGAATGATGGAGCAACCATGCCAGATTGATTTGACCAATGGTGGCTCCATGCCGGGCGGCGAAGCGGCTCAGCGCTTCATTCTGTTGATGTTGATTGCCCTGGACCGGACGCCAGGGGATAAAGGCCAGATGATCCCTTTCGCAAATGTGTAAGACCTCTTCGGATGTGCGATCAGCGATATTGTAGAGATTTTGTACAGAAACGATAGGGGTAATTTTACTGGCGCGTGCTAGCTGGTCGGCATCGACATTCGAGATCCCGAGCAGGCGTATTTTCCCAGCGCGGCGCAAATCCTCCAGCGCTCCCACAGAATCCTCCAGCGGCACCTTTTCGTCGATGCGGTGGAATTGGTAAAGATCGATATGATCCACGCGTAATCTACGCAAACTGCCTTCCAGTGCCTCTCGTAGATGTTCAGGCCGTCCGTCGCGCTGCCATTGATCGGGACCGCTCCGCAACAGCCCTCCTTTGGTGGCGATGACGAGATCAGCTGGATAGGGGTAGAGTGCTTCGGCGATCAATTCTTCGCTGACATGGGGGCCATAGGAATCGGCTGTGTCAATGAAATTGACGCCAAGCTCGATAGCGCGGCGTAGCACTGCCAGGGCTGTTGGCTTATCCGCAGGCTCGCCCCAGATGCCTGGACCCGTTATACGCATCGCGCCAAAGCCCATGCGCCTCACGGTTAATTCATTTCCGAGAGTGAAGGTTCCGCTCGCTGCTGCTGGCGGCTGGTTGCTTGCATTGGTCATAAATACTACACTTCCCAATCACGAAAACGTACCTGGCAACGACAGCCAGGTACATAGAAAACTTTTACTATATTGTTGTAATAATTTGTATGAGCTTGTCAAGCGAGCTTTCTGGCGTGTGAGATCAGCGTAAGAAGACAAAGGAAGCGTTATTGCGATACTCTTCAAGCGTACGGGCGTTCATGTAAGACATGCTTGAGCGCAGACCGGCCATGTAGCGATGGAGGACGGCGACGACCGTTCCCCGATAGGGCACAAGCGTCTCGGTGCCTTCGACATACTCTGGCGACTCATTGCCGCCCTGTTGTTGGACAGAGAACGAGGCTGAGCCGCGCATGATTTTGTACTGCTTGCCATTCGCCATCACGATCTGCCCTGGAGCTTCCTGGGTGCCCGCCAGTGCTGAACCAAGCATGACGAGATCGGCTCCCAGCGCCAGCAGCTTGCAGAAGTCCGAGGGGGTGCGCACTCCACCATCGCCGATGATCAGCGCTCGCTTGCGCACAGAGGCCACTTCTGCGACGGCGTAGGGGGTTGGCACATAGATGCCCGTCTCCGTTCTGGTCTCGCAGACTGAGCCGCCTGCGATCCCAACGCGGATGGCGTCAACTCCCAGGTCTTCAAGCCACGAGAACGTTTCGGCGGAGGCAACGTTGCCAGCGATCAAGAAAATGTCGTCGGACACGTGATGAATCCAGGCGATAGCTTGTTCTACCTGCTTATGAGCGCCATTGGCTGTATCCAGACAAAACAGGCGGCATCCGGCCTCATAGAGCGTCTGAAACTGCTCTTGATAGCTATTTGTCACGCCTATCGCGGCTCCAACGGCGGCATGAGCCTCTCTGCCACGCGCTTCTTTGAAGGCTCGGGCCTGGCTTCTAATACCCTGGAAGCGGTGCAGGATACCAGCAGCCCCTTCATGAGATAGTACGCTGCACATCTCGGTTCCGCACACATCGGACATTGGCGAACCAATCAAGGGCAAACGCAGGCGACTGTTGCCCAGCATGACTTCAGGCGAGGCATCGGCGCGATGGTGCAGTGTTGAGATAACGCGAGGAACTAAAGAGATGTGATCGTAGTCAAAGGCAAAGCCAGCTTCCAACAATTCGTGCTTCTGCAAGGTGATATTCCCCCTTTTTATGAAAAATAACTGAAAAATAAATTTTAAACAATATGAAAGGTATGATGCTCTCTCTGAAAGAAATACGCTTCTAACACAGGAATAGTTTCTTTGCAAAGATGAGCTATAAAGGAGAGCACCAGATGTGATATACTGTGATGTCTCTCTGAACTATCTCAACTCCTGTATGATGGTAGCGTTATCTTCCGTACGTTGTAACCCGTGGAAAAGGAGTTGTTGTGATGGAGTTCTTCGATCCCTCACCTGAGAACAATACTGGCAATGTCGCAATTACATCTGATACCACTCCTGTTCAAGATGAGCATCCTCCTGTAGGAATTACTCCTCCACAGGTGTTAGCGCAAGAGGCGGCAGATGGGCATCGTGGCGCGGCGTGGCGCTTGATGCACTGGATAATGGATAATGATCCACGCGCTTTTACAGCAGTTGCATCTCTTGAAGATAATCGGTTGGCACAACATTTTATCGAATTTCTCGCTCTGGGAACGTGGGCCGGGAAGCCATTTACGATCCCCATCGCGTTTCGTTTAGCTCATTTCAGAACTCGTCTGCGCACTCTTTTCCTGCCTGAATCGGGTATGGACCCGACCAGAGTAGAGCAAGTGTTGCTTGCTGCCGTCCGTGATAAGCGACCAGCCATCCGCGAAACGGCTGTGCATATCCTCGGACTCGTAGGGAGTCGCACGGCCACGCCTGTCTTGATCCGGGCGCTGCACGATCCTGTGCTTGTTGTGCGCGTGCAGGCAATCAAAGCGCTGGGACGCACCCATGATCCAGCAGCCATTCCTCCTCTCTTTGAGATCCTTCATAGCGCCAATGAGCGGTTAGGCAGTCAGATTTCGCAGGCGCTTGTCAGTCTGGGATCTATTGCGGTTCCTGAACTGTTGAGAGAATGCAACAGCCATAACGCGTGGCTGCGCTGGCAATGTGCACGCGTTATGGGTGAATTGTGCGATCAACGCACATTGCCGGCACTGGTTCATATGCTGGCCGATAGCGACTATTCAGTTGCATGGATGGCGGCGAAATCGCTGGTACACTACGGGCGAGACAGTCTGGTTCCCGTATTACAACAGCTGGTAATGGCGGAAACCTCGTCCTGGGCTGCCAATGCCGGTGCCTACGTGTTACATAATCTCTATACGCATGATGTGACGCTCAAGCCGTATCTGTTGCCGGTTGAGCAGGCTATGCATGGCGTTTCCTATAATATTGCCACCCCGAACGAAGCTCGCAAGGCGCTGGCCAAACTCGCCGCAGACGGGATCGTGAAAATTTAATATACAGGAGTTATCCCAGCACGCCGGAAGAAGAATAGCGCGGGCGTATTTCCTGTCCTTGCGCAAAGCGTTCATAAGCAAACGGACGCATATCTTCCGGCGTTTGGCCGGTTGTGAGCAGTTGTGCCATCCAACTGCCGATAATGGGGGAGAGCTTGAAGCCATGCCCGGAAAAGCCAGCGGCACAATACAGACCTTCGTATCCGGGCAACGGTCCAAGAATGGGATGATAGTCGGGTGTATCGTCGTAAATGCCAGCCCAGCCTCCGCGCGGCACGGCACGGGTTAGCCCGGGCATACGTATTCCTCCCTGCTTGTGAAAAAAGCCTCTTTCCTCCACCGTAAGCTCCTGGTGATACTGATCGGGATCGCTGGCTGTCAGCACGTTATCAGTTGCACCAACCAGCGTCACGCCACCCAGATCGGGGCGTAGATAGATCCCATTCCTGACATCAAAGCCAACTGAGTGCATGCCCTGACGACCTCCCAGATCGTTTGGGCGGCGCAGGGCCAGCATGGGATGGCGCGTTGCTGTGATGGGAAGCGCGATGCCCAGCGGTTGCGTCAGTGCGACGCTCCAGGCATTAGCTGCAATCACAACGACCGGAGCATACAACGTTTCCCGGGCGGTTTCCACGCCGACGACTCGCTCGTTTTGCGTCAGGATGCCTATCACAGCTTGCTGCTCGTAGATGGTGGCACCGTGATCTTTTGCTCGTTGCGCAAAGCAATAGGTGGTGGCTGTTGGATCGGCCACGCCGGTATCGGCCTCGTAGCATGCCTGTGTCACTCCGTCGCTGCTATATTCGGGCGCAACTTCAGCAATCTCGGCGGGAGAGATCAATCTGGTGTTGACGCCCAATTCCTGCTGCAAGGCAACATTTGCGCGAAGCGTCTCCTCGCCCTGTTCATCGCTGACGACGAGCAGGCCGGTGGTGGTGAATCCGCAATCGCCACCGATTACCTCGTCGAAATGTTGGAAAATATGCAGGCTCTCTTTTGCCATCCGAATGCTAAAGTCGTTCGAGTAGTGTTGACGGACGATAGCCCCGGAACGCGCCGTTGTGCCGCTACAAAGCGCCTGACGTTCCAACAGCAGGACGCGACCGGCCCTTTGTTGAGTGAGATGATAGGTAATACTGGCACCCATCACGCCTCCACCAATCACGATATAGTCAAATGTCTCGGCCATTGCTGCTCCTCTCGCTGCAACCTTGAAAAGATGTTACCTGATGCTCTCTTCTTTTCAAGGTAGCAGCAGTTGGTGGAAATTGCAAGTCATTGCGGCAAGGGCTGAGCGACGTGGCGCAAAGGAATAATTTCTTTACGCATTGTGTTTGTACCTATGAGTGTCTGTGAAGTACATGCTTCCTCAGCAAAGACTGGTTTAGTTTTCCTTGACAAGTAAAAAAAGCGAATGGTAATCTTTTGGTAGCCAGTTTAGGAAGTAAATTGATTAACATAGTCAACATTGAGGTGATGAGATATGGGTGATGCATCCCGCGAGATCCTGCGGCGGGCGCGCCAGCAGGTGCCGGAGTGGACCCCAGCACAGGTACAGGATGCGCTTTCTCAGAAGAAGGATGATTTTGTCCTGATCGATGTGCGCGAGAAGTATGAATGGGACGAAGGGCATATACCCGATGCCTTGCATGTCCCGCGTGGTTTTCTGGAATTGCGGATAGAAGAAGCAGTTCCCGACAAATCGCAGCAAGTTGTACTCTATTGTGCTGGTGGTACGCGCTCGTTGATAGCGGGCAGTACGTTACAGCAGATGGGTTATGACAACGTAATTTCGATGGCCGGCGGGTTTGGACAATGGAAGGGGAGCGGTTTTAAGTTTATCCAGCCACGTACAATGACCGAGGCCCAGGCTAAACGTTACAGCCGTCATACGCTCATTCCTGAAGTTGGCGAAGAGGGCCAGTTCAAGCTGCTCGACTCGAAAGTGCTGTTGATCGGTGCTGGTGGTCTGGGTTCTCCCGCAGCCTTTTATCTGGCGGCAGCTGGTGTTGGCACGCTTGGCATTATCGATGCCGATGTTGTGGACGACAGCAACCTTCAGCGTCAGATTCTGCACAATACCGAGCGGATCGGCCAGTATAAAGCCGAGTCTGCCCGTCAGACGCTTACGGCTCTCAATCCTGATGTTAAGGTCGAGGTGTATCTCGAGCGTCTGGATGAGACCAATGTGCAACGTCTGGTTGATGAGTACGATGTCATCATTGACGGCACCGACAACTTCCCCACGCGCTATCTCTTGAACGATGCGGCGATTATTGCCAATAAACCCGTCGTGCATGGCAGCGTTTTCCGCTTTGAGGGTCAGGTCACGGTCTTCAAGCCATACGATGGTCCCTGCTATCGCTGCCTCTTCCCAGAGCCACCCCCACCAGCACTGGCTCCCAGCTGCTCCGAGGCCGGTGTATTAGGCGTACTGCCTGGTATTATCGGACTGTTGCAGGCCACCGAGACAATCAAACTGCTGCTGGGCATCGGTGAGCCACTGGTGGGCCGCTTGCTGACCTATGACGCGCTCTCCGGCGAGTTTAACGAGCTGCGGCTCTTCCGCGATCCTGAGTGCGCCGCCTGCGGTGAGAATGGGCATCCAGAAAATTTGCCAACGTATGCCGATGTGTGTGCGATCCCTGCGTAGTTAAAAAGCGTGAAGGCGTGAAAATCGTGTATGGAAGGAACACGGGCGATGGCTTGTCCTCGCCCCTTCCATACACGGGTAGCCCCGCAAATGTAGTGGGATGCACAATAAGATATTTCGATAAAAAACTGTGGTGTGGTAGAGCGGGTGGTGTGATTCTCGCTCGTCACCCGATGCATTGAAGGAGAAATAGATGGCAACTGTGAAACTTGCACCTGTATTACGGAGCTTTGCTGGTAATTCCAAGCAGGTGAGCGCTGAGGGTAGCACGCTGGCCGAGGTGTTGAACGATCTGTATAAGCGCTACCCCTCATTGAAGGCGCAGATTCAGCCGGAGGGCGAGCTGAGCCGTTTTGTAAACGTCTATGTCAGCGATGAGGATGTGCGTCATCGTGGAGGCTTAAACGCAACGGTTGGCCCCAACGATACCGTCACCCTCTTACCTGCGATGGCAGGAGGACAGTAGGAGAGATTCATGCGTTACGGTAGCATACTGGAGACTATCGGGAATACGCCACTGGTGGAATTGAAGAGCTTCAGTCCGCGTCCGGGCGTGGAGATCTATGCTAAGCTGGAGGGGGCGAACCCCTCTGGCAGTGTCAAGGATCGCATTGCCCTGAGAATGATCGAGGAGGCTGAAGCGAGCGGGAAGCTCAAGCCAGGCTCTATCCTGCTGGAACCGACAAGTGGGAATACGGGCATTGCGCTGGCGATGATTGCACGCATCAAGGGCTATCAGTTCATTGCAGTGATGCCTGATAACGTGACCAGCGAGCGTCGCCAGATGCTTGAACTGTATGGCGCGAAGATCATTCACTCCGATGGGACGCAGGGAAGCAATGGAGCAGTGCGGCTGGCAAAATCGCTGCTTGCCAATGATGAGCGTTATGTAATGCTTTATCAGTACGGCAATGATGCGAATCCAAATGCACACTATTATGGTACAGCCGTCGAGATTATCAAAGATCTGCCCAACCTCGACGTGTTTGTTGCGGGTCTGGGGACCGGTGGCACTCTGACCGGCAATGGCCGTCGTTTGAAAGAGTATAACCCGGCGATTAAGGTTGTGGCCGCCGAGCCGATTCAGGGCGAGGGCGTGCAGGGCTTGCGCAGCCTGGAAGATGGCTTTGTGCCACCCGTGCTGGATCAATCGCTGCTCGATGCCCGCATTCTCGTGTCGGCTGAGGATTCGATCCGCCGGACGCGTCAATTGAAGGATCAGGAAGGCATCTTTGCCGGGCCATCGTGTGGAGCGTCTTTGCATGTGGCATTGCGTGTCGCGGCCAGCATGGAGAGCGGCAAGATCGTAACGATTCTGGCTGATGGTGGATGGAAGTATCTGAGCGAGGATCTGTGGACTCGCCCAATCGAGCAACTCGAAGACAATTTAGAGGCAAAAATATTATGGTAGCTGACGCTCAATTTGTCGTGCGTATTCCAGAGTCAATCTATGCAGAGATGGTAGCTCATATTGCCGCGAGCTACCCCAATGAAGGTTGTGGAGCACTGGGCAGCGTTGATGAACAGGTGGTGAAAAACTATCCCACCGCCAATGCTGCCGAGCGTCCCGACGATTTCTCTATTATTAGCGAGGCCGATATCGTCCGTATTTATAATGATATTGATGAGTACGACGGCGATATGATCTATTATCATTCTCACCCAATTACAGAGGCTTATCCCTCCGCGCGCGATATCGAATGGGCAAAGCGCAGCGGCTATCTCTACATCATCTTCTCTCATCGCTTTCACCCGGAGCCACCCTATGCCCGCGTTTTCAAGATCGACGCCGCTGGCACGGTGACGGAAGGCAAAATAGAACAGATTGCTTAACAAGTAGAATAAAAAAACAGATGCATTAGGAAGACATCCATGCATCTGTTTTTTGCAAATAAGCGAACTATACACGCTGTTACCTTGCCCCCTGATTTGGCCTCTGAGCTTGCAATCAAGAGGATTCACAACCTCATTACTCTATGCAAGCGCTTGCACAACCTCGTGTACATTGCATCAAGATTACGCCTCAGCATAGATCGAGTTTATCGGAAATTTTTTGAAATAACTGCTTTTTGGTTTTTTGTGACCATCCAGGCAAACAAAATGTCAGCATTTAAAATGCATAAGGGTTGACAAAGAAACTTTTCCTATGGTATAGTAATTTACAGATTTGCAAGCGCTTGCAAGAAGATGCTCACCATTTGGGGTAACTGATGATTAAGACCCGCAAGGTGAGCGAGAGACAATTGGATCTACACTTCTACCAGGAGCCTGGGCGCAAGTTCGCCGAACTCTTGTAGAAGGAGGCTTCACTGGTCGGAATGGATTTCGATCAGCATTGTCACTTATGATGCAAGGAGAAGCTCATGAGGAAACAAGGACGTATTCAGCTTTTGACTATCCCCAGAGCAGCGCTAATACTGTGCATGCTCGCAATTGTCGCAGCCTCTCTGTTTCTGTACTCCATTTCCCCGGCACGTGCGGCTTCGGCTTCGTGTACAACCATAACCTCGAACCGGACTGGTACTGACGGCTACTTCTACTCGTTCTGGACGGCGGGAGTGGGTCGATCTCCATGACCGAATGCACAGGCGGCTATTACAATGCTTACTGGTCTGGTATTGGGGACTTTGTTGCCGGGAAGGGCTGGGCCACCGGTTCATCTCATACTGTGAACTACTCGGGCAGCTTTAACCCGTCCGGCGGTGCCGCCTATCTGTCTCTTTACGGATGGACGACGAATCCGCTCATAGAGTACTATATCGTCGATAACTGGAGGGGTATAACCCCAGTTCCGGGGCAACCTACAAGGGTACTGTGACCAGCGACGGCAGTACGTACAACCTCTATGAGGACACGCGGTACAATCAGCCCTCCATTATAGGCACCGCGACCTTCAACCAGTACTGGGCTGTTCGGCAATCGACGAGGACGGGCGGGACCATCACGACCAGCAACTTCTTCAATGCCTGGGCCAGTCATGGGATGAACCTCGGCTCGTTCAACTATCAGATCCTCGCAACAGAGGCATTCAATGGTGGCAGCGGGAACTCCACCATCACCGTCTGGGGATAAACAAGGTAGGCACCGTGCTATTGCCGGTGCCTGATACGTTCCCTGAATGTTTGTTCACCCTTCGAGGGTAAATCTCGACGTAGAAGCAACGATGAGTCATCTCGAAACTGGATGACTCATCGTTGCTATTGAGTTATCCGTCGAGCGTGCTGATATCGCCAACAGGCTCGCCAAGCTCTTTGGCGCGAATAACACGGCGCATGATTTTGCCGGAGCGCGTCTTGGGCAGGCTGGGCGTAAACTCCAACTCTTCTGGAACGGCCAGAGCACCAACGGTTGTGCGTACGTGCAGCTTCAGCTCTTTTTCCAGTTCCGCAGACGGCTCGTAGCCGTGTTTGACGATGACAAAGACCTTGACATGTTCGCCCTTCAATGGATCGGGCTTGCCAATGGCTGCTGCCTCTGCCACTGCCGGATGACTCACCAGGCTAGACTCGATCTCCATCGATCCCAGGCGGTGTCCGCTGACTTTGATCACGTCGTCTACGCGGCCCTGGACGCGGAAGTAACCATCGGTATCTTTGGTTGCCGCGTCACCTGCGAAGTAGACATCTGGGATGGTCTCCCAGTAGGTGCGATAGCGGTCCTCGTCCTTGTAGATGGTGCGCATCTGAGCGGGCCAGGGATGGCGAATGATCAGGAAGCCGCCCTTGTTCTGTCCAACGGCGTTGCCGTCGCGGTCAACGATATCAGCCTCGATGGTGGGCATCGGGCGTGTGGCGCTGCCAGGCTTGAGGGGTAGAATAACGGTCGGGCTGATCAGGATCATGCCGGTCTCGGTCTGCCACCACGTATCCATGATCGGCAGCGCGCTATGGCCGATATTCTTGCGATACCAGATCCAGGCTTCGGGGTTGATCGGCTCGCCGACCGATCCCAGGATGCGCAGGCTCGACAGATCGTGTTTGGCCGGCCATTCCTCGCCGAAGCGCATCAGACCACGAATGGCTGTTGGCGAAGTATAGATGATCGAAACCTTGTATTTCTCGACGATGTTCCAGAAGCGATCCGGCGCGGGATAGGTCGGTGTTCCCTCAAAGAGAACGCTGGTTACACCGTTCATCAGGGGGCCATAGACGATGTAGCTGTGGCCTGTGACCCAGCCAATATCGGCGGTACACCAGTAGATATCGCCGTCTTTGATATCGAAGACAAATTTCGTCGTGGTGTATGTGCCAACGGCATAGCCTCCCTGCACATGGACAATGCCCTTCGGTTTGCCCGTGCTACCGCTGGTGTAGAGGATGTAGAGCAGGTCCTCGCTGTCCATCGGCTCGCATGGCACGACGGTATCTTCGGGGATATCCGCGATCAAGTCATGCAGGTAGACATCACGCCCAGCCTGCATTGGTACATCGCTGCCCAGGCGGTGCACGACGATCACCTTCTCGATAGTTGGTGTTTCGGCGACCGCTTCATCGGTGATTTTTTTCAATTGGATATGCTTGCCGCCGCGATAGTTGCCATCGGCGGTAATCACGACTTTGGCCTCGGCATCGATGATGCGATCACGCAGGGCACTGGCAGCAAAGCCGCCGAAAACGACACTATGGACGGCTCCAATACGGGCGACGGCCAGCAGTGCGGCGACCTGTTCGGGGATAGCTGGCAGGTAAATCGCCACGCGATCACCCTTTTTCACGCCCAGATTTTGCAGCCCTTTCGCCATGCGGTTCGTCATCACGTACAGCTCTTCATACGTGAGAGTGCGCGAGGAGCCATCGTCACCTTCCCAGTAGAAAGCTACTTTTTTCCAGGTGGGAGTATCTTTGTGCCGATCCAGGCAGTTATACGTGATATTGAATTTGCCGCCTGCGAACCACTGGAAGAAAGGTTTGGTGGTCCACTGGAAGGTGGTTTGCCAGGGTTCAAACCAGTGTAGCTCCTTCGCCATATCTTCCCAGAACTCGAAGCGGTTTTCTAGAGACCATTGATGGAACGCATCATAGTCGGTAAAACCCTTTGATTTCATGTATGCGAGAATATTAGCATTCTCCACAACATCGTGGGATGGCGCGAACAGACGATCTTCCGTCAAAATAGTGTCGGTATCCTCAAAACCGAGGTTGCTCATAAACGATGTCTCCTCTTCCATAGTGTTAAGGACTGTTCGAGCGTATTTTTTTAGTCACGCATGGACTGATTTTTATGGTCGCTTACGAATTATTGTATCACAGCGGCCAGCACATCCGGTGAGGTACTTTATTTTACCATAGAGAAGGGGGATAAGGGGGCTGGATTTGCAGGTGAGAATGATGGACGGTTGTATCGAAACGGAGCGCGTGATTGTCAGGTTGTAGGAAACGTCGGGCTACATGTAGCGACAATGGGGGGTGAGGGGGTTTGGCGGGGGCCTTGCGCTTGTCGCGGTGAGAACATAGAAAATATGCAATAGAAAATAAAACGATGGATGAGGAGCGACAAGCGCAAGGCCCCCAAGTCCCCAACCACCCATCTCCTTGTCGCTACGGGTGGTGGGAACGCCCTGTGTCCTTGCACGTTTTTAGGAAGGCTCATGCGCCATCTAGAGCAAGAAAGGCGCATGAGCTTTCTTCGCTATTTTGTGCTCACAATAGTCAGCGTAGAGCCAGCTCGCAAGATCACTGGTTCGGTGAACGCTAACGTCAGGGTGTCCTGTTGCTTGCTGGCGTTTGCAGCCAACGCGTTTCCATCAAGCGTGACCGTTGCATCATCACTTATCCCTTGCAAAGAGAGCTGCTGAATGCGTACGTCGCCGTAGGAGCAGGTGAGCGTGATGTGCGAGTCGTCCTGCGATTGCGCGAAGGTTCCCCAACCGCTGCCGGTGATGAAGGGCACCTGGAACTCGCTCTGGTTGGCGACGGGCGCAAAGGAGAGATGATCTTCCAGCGCGTTGTAGCGGAAGCCGCTCAAAGCTTCCAGCACTGACCAGCCAGCCATAGCTCGTGCGTAGTGATCGCCGCACTCGATCTCGTTGTAGGGGTTGCGACGCGTGCCATCATAGCGCTTGCGGAGCGCCTCGATAATGCTCATCCCTTCTTCAACCAGACCCTCCATCAGGCAGTGCGCGCCAACCTGATATTCCATGCCGGTCCAGACCTCATCGCAATAGCGAACGGGGATCTCTGGCCTGCCACCGCGAGGCCATGTGCAGACGATTAGCCCGGAGTCGTCCTGATCCGCGAAGACGCGATAGCCATGCTCGAAATTGCGGAAACCGTGACGCAAATTATTGCGGACAATCGAGCGCAAGGTGGTTTTGACGTGCGCTTCTGGCAGTATATAACCCAGATCGAGCAGATGCGCCCACCACTGGCCGAACAACTGATCCGCCAGACAGCCCTCGCCAAATTGATTCTCCAGTGGCATCGAATGGTCGATAATCTGGATATAGTACTCCCCGTTCCACAACTGTTCGTCGTAATTGGTGCTGCCAAGCTCGAAGCGCTCGTGGAGGGATTGTGCAAAATCCTGCTCGCCTTGCAGCTTTGCCATCTCTTCCGCCGCACGCAGGGCCGCCAGCCAGAGCGCGCCGATATACATGTTGGGGCCGTAGAACTCGATGTCGTAAGTGTTGGGCTGCTCACCCTCCAGCACGCCGTCGTTGTTGTCGTCCCACTGCTCGATAATATAGTTCATCAATCGCTTGACGCGCGGCCAGAGTCGATCCAGCCAGTCTCGCCCGGCACCCTGACGCACTTCACGATACGTCTTGAGGATAGTGCCAAGCATGCCATCGAGGGCCGGGTTGGTGGGACCGCCAATGGGCACGTTCCAGAACTGCGGCAGGTAGAGCGGAACGATGGTGCGATGAGGAATATAGCCCTCGGGAGCCTGCACATGCTCAAAATCGGTCTCGCGCATGCTCTGCTCTAAGCGCGGGAAGAGTCGCGAGAGCGCCATCTCGTAGTTCCAGACATGGGTGCAGTTGAGCGGGCACGAGCCACCAACCGTTCCGTTCCACATGGCGGTTGAAAGGCCGAGCGAGCCTTCAAAGCCAAAGAACTTGCCGTCAGCACTCCAGAAGCAGGTCGGGCTACGCATGAACGTGGCCTGGGTTGCAAGCATCTCAGCAAACCAATCGGGCAGCGTGCTCTGATAGATCCCGCGCACCCACTGACGCGCAGTCTCTTCCAGGTTCTTGTGATGCTGGATAACATATTCTGTTACCTCCTGCGCATCGTGGAAGCGAGCGGCGTAGGCATTGCCGAGCCAGAAGCGGCTCTTCCCATAGGGGCGCGGCGGGCCGAACTGATCGAAATTGACGTAGCGATTGGGGAAGTACCAGCTTAAAATAAAGGTGATGGTCGTTGTCGCGCCAGGAGCCAGGCGGAAGGGCACGATCAGGCCACCATTCCAGGTCTCGCCCTGCGCGCTGGGGCCGGTGGCGATGATGTTTTTGTTGGGCCGTGCCAGCACACAAGCCCCTTCGATGCCCTGTCTGTCGAGCGAAAGACTATTGAGAATGTGCAGGAATTGTTCGAACGTCGTCCAGCGTTCCTGTGTGCGCGTCGTGGGCGTCAAGCTGGTGAGAACGACCTGACCCGCGCCTGGGTGATCATCTGGCAGCGAAGCGTTCTCCATCACGAGTGAGGTGTAGCCTGCACGCTTGAAGATGCGATTGGTGTTGCCGCCATAGAGCGGGCAACGGTTGCCAGAGATCGAGGTAACGCCATCCCAGCCAACTAGATTTTGCTGTGTGGCGGCAAGACAGCCGTGAACTTTGTGTTGCCAGGGATTGTGGACCGTGAAGGTGAAAATAATGGCTGGCAGAGCGCTATTTTCCGCATCGAGCGGAACAAATGGCGTATGCGCATCGAGCGTTACGTCGAGCGGCAACTCCGCGTCCTGGTAGGCGATGTGTGAGAAGGGATAGGCGCCCGTGAATGTGGTGCGCTCAACCCCCGTAAACACCCGATGCAGGGCGCGCTGATCCTCCGCAATCGCGTTGTCGTTGACCAGCGGTGTCTCTTCTACTGGCAATTGTTGTGCCTCTCGGGATTGCAGCAGGCGAATCACGTTCAATGGCGGTTCGGTACAGGATGTGCGGATGGCAAAAAAACTGTCTGGTACGAAACCCAGGTGATTAATCTGATTGACGATCTGCCATTGCCTGAGCGCACCGTCGCCGCCCAGCGCAATCTGTCCTGCCCCTAATCCTCCATGCGGCATGGCAACATGCCTGATAGCCTCCCCTTGATACGTATATCCCAACGTGTGCTCATCTATCCGGGGCGATCGTGAGACGAGTTCAGTCATGGCTGGCTCCTTCTAGCAAGCCTTCGCCTCCTCACCGCCGATGGCGAGGAGATGCGAAGCGTAATGAATGGAAAAATAAGACGGCTTGTCAGCTAAGGATACCATAAGATTTTAAATATTTCAATTAAACTTTACCGAATTTTTAATAAAAAAATTTGGTTAAATTCATTGACATTTTTATATGTTGATGTTACTCTCATTTTAGTCATTATTTTTCAGACCGTCGAAAAGAGCATGAGCAGAAGCCAAAGGAGGTTTCGATGAAGAACGGGCGTTCACTCACCACCATTTTTCATGACAACAGCTTGTCTCGTCGTAGTTTTGTCAGAGGAATGAGCTATACCGGGCTAACTGCGCTGGGGGCAAGCTCGATCCTGGCTGCCTGTGGGGGAGATAGCGGCGCTGATGAGAGTTCAAAGCCAGCGCCAAAGGGATCGAAGGTCTCAGGTGCGCTCACACTGGTTTATATGGGAACGGCGGAACAGCAAAAGAGCTGGAATGCACTATTTGAGTTATTCCGTAAAGATTATCCCGATGTGAAATTTACCGCCAAAGGCATTCCCTCCAGCAACTGGGCCGCTTTCTTTGATACCGTCTCCACGCAGATTGCCGGTGGACAGGTGCCAGATGTAATCCAGGTTGCGACGGAGGGACAGCGTTTGTTTGCGAGTCGTGGTCTTGTCGAACCTATTGATGCCTATTTAGCACGCGATAAAGACGAACTGGCGGACTTCTTTAGCGACATTCACCCTAATCTGGTGAAGTGGAACAAAATGAGTTCCCCCGATGGCAAGACCTATTATCTGCCGGGCGAGTTCAATACCATGTGCATGTGGTACAACGCCGACATGTTCCAGAAGGTAGGAGTGGATGAGCCGAACGATAGCTGGAAGTGGGATGATTTTATGGCAGCCGCGAAAAAGTTGACGGTGCCAGGGAAGGTCTTTGGCTATGTGGCGGCACCAGAATATTTTGCGAGCATTATGCCCTGGCTGTTGACCAATGGAGCCAGCACGCTGAACGCCGATTGGACCAAATCAACGGTTAATACTCCACAGGCTGTTGAGGCTGCGAAATTTATGCGCTCAATGGTGGAGCAGCAGATCAGTCCGGCACCCGGCGGTACCTTCGACGCTTTCACGGCAACCGCCCAGGGTAAGTTGGCGATGTTTGGTGGTGGACGCTGGCCGGTGATTAGCATGCGCAACCTCAATATGGTCAGCAAGATGAAGATAGTGGCCTGGCCTCAGAAGACGCAGAAGGGATCGCCGATTGGCTGGAACGCCTATCCGATCATGAAGGCTTCAAAGAACAAAGAGGCGGCCTGGGCTTTCGTCAAGTTTATTACCTCAAAGAAAGCCAGCGAATACTTCTCGCAGCAGGGAGGCACCATCGTTCCTCCGCGCAAATCGGTGGCGACCAGCGACGTGTTTCTCGCGAATGCTCCTGCGGGCAGCGAGAAGCTGTACGAGGCGCTGGAATATTCCACCCCGATTCCCTCGCCCGATAAAGGCAATCTGGTGCAGAAAGATATTGAGGATACCTGGAAGCAACTGTTGAGCGGAAACGTGCCAGTCGAGCAGGCGTTGGCCCAGCTTGACCAGAAGATCCAGGCCAATCTCTAGACAATGCGAGGTGATGATGAGTACGCGTAGCGTAGAAACGCCACCAATGGAACCAGTTCCACGTGGAAACATCAATGGTGCGGGTTGGAAGCGTGCGATGTCGGCGATGAAGCGGCGCGAGGCCATAACAGCCTACCTCTTTCTCAGCCCGGCGTTGCTCTTATTTGTCGTGTTTATTGCAGGACCGCTGATCGGCGCAATAGTTCTGAGCCTGTTTCAGTGGGATCTGCTCACCCCGGCCCGTTTTAGCGGGCTGGGGAACTATGTCAAGCTGCTATCTGATCCAGTTGTGCTGAAGGCGATCTGGAACACCTTTGTCTTTACCTTCTGGTCGCTGATTTTGCATATCGGGCTGGGTTTGTTGCTGGCGCTGGCGGTCAATCGAGCGATGCCCGCGCCGCTCAAATACTTTCTGCGCACCGCCTACTTTTTCCCGCTCTTGATGTCGTGGGCCTCGGTTGCGCTGCTCTGGAAGTTTGCGCTGGACCCCAGCTTCGGGTTCGTCAATTACTACCTCGGCTTGTTGCACATCAAGGCTCCCGACTGGTTTATCTCGCCACAATGGGCTATGCCCTCGCTGATCTTTGTCGATCTCTGGCGTACGCTGGGCTTCACCTTTATCATTATGCTGGCAGGTTTGCAGGGTGTTCCCGTCTATCTCCATGAGGCTGCTCGGATCGATGGAGCTGGAGCCTTTCAGCGTTTTCGCCATATCACCATTCCGATCATGTCGCCAACCATTTTCTTTGCTAGCGTGATGACCTTTATTGGTGCCTTTCAGATCTTCGAGCCGATGTTCATCATGACGCAGGGCGGTCCCGGCGATAGCACGCGCAGTATCGTGCTGCATATTTATGAGACGGGTTTTCGCTCGTTCCAGATGGGCTACGCTTCGACGATCTCGCTGGTGGTCTTTCTGGTGGTGATGGTGGTCACGCTGCTCCAGATGCGGCTCAGTCGCTATTGGGTCAATTACGACTAGAAGAGGGGAGAAACTATCATGGCTGCTTTAGCTTCATGGCCGAGGCGTGGGCGACAGAGACGCGAGTTGAGTATCGGTCGGGTTGGTGGCTGGCTGCTGAATATCTTACTGGTGATCCTGGCAATCTTCATGTTTGCGCCCTTTTACTGGGTGCTGGTAACATCTGTGTTGCCAACGGATCTGGCGTATTCTCTGCCTCCGGTCTGGTTTCCCACCAGGATTACCTTTGACAATTTTCGCAAGGTCTTTGACCTGATCCCTTTCGGGATGCTTGTGTTGAACAGCTTGAAGATCTCGATCATTATTACTGTTGGTGCGATTGTAACAAGCGTACTGGCCGCTTATGCCTTTGCGCGGCTGGAGTTTCCTGGTCGCAACGTGTTGTTTATTGTGCTGCTTTCCGCGCTGATGGTGCCGCAACAGGTGACGGTGATCCCGACCTTTATTCTGGTGCGCGTGCTGGGGCTGCTGGATACGCACGAGGCGGTGTATCTGCCGGCATTGATTAATGTGCTGGGTATCTTTTTGTTGCGCCAGTTCTTCCTGACGCTGCCCCGCGAACTGGACGACGCAGCCAAGCTGGATGGAGCCGGGCATGTGCGCATATTGTTCCAGATCTACCTGCCGTTGTCGTGGCCTGCTGTCTCCGCACTGGGCATTGTGGTGTTCCAGGCCGCGTGGAACGACTTCTTCTGGCCCAACCTGTTTCTGTCGTCGCCCGAGAAAATGACGTTGCCGCTGGGACTGTTTGCGCTGCTGGGACTCTATGGTAGCGGTTCGCCTGCCGTCATCTTCGCCGCGATTTCGATGGTGTTGTTGCCCGTGCTGATTTTCTTTATCTTTACGCAACGTACCCTAACCGAGAGTATCGCTACTACCGGCTTGAAAAGATAAAGAAATGAAGCATATACTTGAATATCTCGCAAAAAAAGAAGAGGTAGAGGTGGGATATGTCCCAGGATAATACTGTAACGCTTCGTGATATTGCTGAGGCGGTCGGCGTCTCGATTGGCACGGTGTCTCTGGCGCTCAATGATGGGAAAGGAATCGCGCCTGCCACACGACAGCGTATCCTCGATGCGGCGCATTCTCTGGGGTACGAGCGCTTCGCGCGCCGTATGAGCAGGACGCCTCAGACAGTGAGCATTCTGATCGAGCGGCTCCCGTTAGCGCCAACCTCTGATCCGTTTAACAAAACCTGCTTGCTTGGTCTGGAGGCCGCTGCTCGTCGGGCCGGGTATCGCATTGCCCTCGAATTTGTCAGTCCCGACGATCATCCCGAAACGGATCATTGGACGCCGGAAGTGACCGCCGGGCTAATTATCCTGGGTGGAGGAGATCTGAGCGCGGAGTGGGTGCAGGCGGCGGTGGACAGCCAGCTCCCGGTGGTGATGCTTGACCATTTTGTGCCGGGTATCGACCTGCCAGCTGTTGTGCCGGATAATTTTTCGGGTGCCTTTACGATGACACAGCATTTGCAAGAGATGGGACATGCGCGTATTGGCTTTATTCGTGGACCCTCCAAATATTGGACGCTGGGCGAGCGGTTGGCGGGTTATATGCTGGCGATGCAACGGGCGGGCCTCGGCCCCGATCCCGATCTGATTCCTCCGCGTATCTCGCGTGGTGATGAAAAAGGTTATGGCGAGATGCTGCGCCTGCTGGATCTCCCAGAGCCGCCAACCGCCGTTTTTGCTGTCAGCGATAAGACTGCTCTCGGCGCGTATCGAGCCGCACAGGATCGAGGATTGACGATCCCGCACGATATCTCGATTGTGGGCTTTGATGATATCGAAATCGCCCGTGTCCTCAATCCACCGCTGACCACCGTACAGACGCCGGGCGAGACGATGGGACAGGTGGCATTTGATCGCTTATTGGGATTGATAGAGAATCCAGAACAGATCGCATCACTTTCGCCTGTTCCCATACTCCCGATCAAATGGACAATCCCAACAAAGCTCGTCATTCGCAAGTCTGTGCGCGATCTACGCGGATGATTGCTATTTGCCTACCCATTTCTTTCCTCATGTAATACATCTGCTATATTCGCTCAGCCTCTCCCAAATTCCATCATAGCTCAATATATCTCATCCCTTTAAAGCTTTCGTAGTCGAGCGATTGATCACATGACAAGCGCCCTGTGATCAATCGCTCGACTACGAAAGTCAGGGTATTCAGATTTTTACAGGCCAGTGCTGATTTTCTGAGACAGAGCTATTGACTTTTTTTTGAATACATGATATTAACTTGTGTATTAGTTAATCGATCAACTTCGAGCGAGAGATACCCCAAAGGAGAGGTATGGCGACAATTTACGATATTGCGAAGGCGGCAGGAGTCACGGCAACAACGGTGTCCTATGTCCTTTCTGGTAAAGGGTCGGTGAGTGCAGCCACCCGTTCGCGCGTGATGAAATTTGCCCAGGAGCTTGGCTACCAACCCAATCTGGTGGCGCGTAGTCTGATAAAGGGGCGCACCGGAGTTATTGGCCTTGCTTTACCAAATATCGAAAACCCCTTCTACGGGGAGATCATAGCAATAGTTGAGCGATTAGCATATAAAGCCGGTTTGCGCGTTTTTGTCACCACGCTTACGACCGATGACGTGGTGGGCCAGAAGTTGCTAGGAGACCTCGTACTGAGGCAGGTAGATGGCCTGCTGGTGTTTGGTGGTTGCCCTCCTCCCCACGTGCTGCAAACCATCGTCACCCCGAATCTTCCCATTGTCTGGTGTCTGTGGGAAGGTCCAGGCGAGGTTACTTCACTTTCTGTGGACTTTCATTTCTATCAGGGAGGTCAGCTCGCCGCTGAACATTTGCTGAGCCTGGGACATCGCCGTTTTGGTGTCGTGGCTCATGTGGCTCCCGATGGATCAATCCCCGCTTTGCGCTTCTCAGGCTTTCAGGAGACTCTGGCCGCGCACGGCGTCACCATTGATCCACAGCTTATCCAGCCTGGACAATATGTTGCGGAGGGCGGCAAAGAGGCAGGTCATAAACTGTTGACACATCCCAATCCACCAACCGCAGTGTTTGCCACGAACGATGTCATGGCAATCGGCGTGATGGCAGCTGCCTGGGAACTGGGGAAACAGATTCCTCGCGATCTCTCAGTGGTTGGCCTGGATGATATCTCGCTGGCTCGCTATACAACGCCACCGCTTACGACTATCGTCATCGACAAAGCGGCAGTGATGTCCCTCGCTATCGATACACTATTGCAAGCTATCGATGGGCAACCGACCGCGCCTCCATCTATGTACCCTGCAACCCTGGCCGTTCGTGGATCGACTGCCTTGTATACGCAGGATGCTGAATAGCTGAGCCTGATAGGGACGGTGTAAACCCATCGTCCGCATAGCTGCACCGTAAGGGGCACATACTGAATATAAAGAAAGGAACCTGATTTTCTTCTACCCCGGTGGGTAAACGTTTACACTGAGAGATCACAGCGTTGTTGATTGACATCAGTTTATTTTGAAGCGAACAAGGAGGCGATGTATGCCTGCATCTATCATTATCTTTTCCTCTTTTTGCCCGGGGCCGCAAGCGCTCTGGCACCTGCCCTTGCCTGCATTGCGCTCTTAAATATGTTCGTCTGAATAGAAGTCACTATCCATTTCATCGTGTCATCTTGACATCACATCAATGGACATGTTTTCCCTCTCTGATGAGGGAAGGAATCTTTCTCGAAAGTGAGGTTCGTTATGAAGCATACCTCAAGGACAATTGCACTGAGGAGTATCCTTTCGGCGCTGGTATTCCTATCATTGGTGATGACGCTGGCGGCTTGCGGCGAGAGTGCGAACGCCAATGGCAAGATCCAGTTGAAGCTCTGGTACTGGAATCGTTCAATCGACGATGATTTGATTGCAGCGGTGAACAAGCAGTTTCCGAACATCGAATTACGGGCGGAAAAGATTACCGATTATGACAATAAGGTCAGAACATCGATGGCTGGGCATTACGGGGTGCCGGACATCATGGGTATCAACGATAACATTGCTACATATTTCCCGGCGGAAGATCAATTTGTAGACTTGCGGACATTAGGTGCTGATGAGGTAAAGTCGCAATATCTGGAATGGAAATGGAACCTCGGCGTGACACCCGATGGCAAGATGATCGGTTTCCCGATGGACACAGGCCCCACAGCATTGTTCTATCGCGCAGATCTTTTCGAGAAGGCTGGCCTGCCCAGTGATCCGGCGGCTGTCGCGGCTCAGTTCAAGACCTGGGATGATTATCTGCAAGCGGCGGTGAAATACAAAGAGGCCATGAATGGCAAATCATTCATGATCGACAACGCAAGTACCGTCTATGGCCAGATCCTTGCGCAAAGTGTGAAGCGGTATTTTACGACCTCCAACCAATATATCGGCAATGATGACCATATTAAGCAGATGTGGAATGAGGCAACGAAGGCTGCGCAGGAAGGAGTGACGGCCAAAATACAGAACTGGACTCCTGCCTGGAACCAGGCGGCAAACAATGGACAGATTGCCTCTTTTGTTGGTGCTTCGTGGATGAAACAGGTATTACAGGAAGCCGCGCCGGATACCGCTGGTAAGTGGCGCATCACCTATGCTCCCGGTGGCGCAGGGAACAGCGGCGGCTCTTTCCTGGGGATTACCAAGTATAGCCAGCATCCCAAAGAGGCCTTTGAGGTCATCAAGTGGTTACAATCCTCGGCGAATCAAGTAACTGGATACAAAGCTCTACAACTCTATCCTTCAGCTATCAGCGCTCTCGATGATCCCGGCTTGCATCAAAAAGAGGCCTTTTATGGTGGACAGGATACAACGACCATTTTCTCTGATGTAGCCAAGCGGGTTCCATTGACGTATCACGGCCCTGATGAGGGGCTTGTGGGAACACCAGTTACCGATCAATTGAGTCTGGTGGAGTTCCAGAATAAGAATCCGAATCAGGCCTGGAACGATGCTCAGCAAACAGCACAGAGAGAACTGTTGCGCTAGAGTCAGTCCATAGAAGGAGGAAAACCCATGAGTAGTGTCAGCCAAATCGCGCTGAACGAAAAACGTGCCAGCGAAAAGGCTGTTCCGCAAAGGAAGAGCAAGTTCCAGCAATATTGGCCGATATATTTGTCCATTGCGCCATTCTTTCTCGTCTTTTTAGCCTTTGGTCTGATCCCGACCCTTTTTTCGCTCTACCTGGCCTTTCAGCGTTGGGACGGTATAGGCACAATGCAATTTGTGGGATGGCAAAACTTCTACTTTGTCCTGACTGATCCCGTCTTCGGCAAAGCGATACTCAATACCTTTATCATCTGGATCATGTCCACCATCCCCATGCTGTTCTTTGCTCTGGTTATGGCTTTTGCGCTCAACCAGCGCAAACGTTCCAAGTTCATGTATCAGTTGTGCTACTTCTTGCCCAACATTACCTCAACGGTGGCAATTGCCATCATCTTCGGTTCGCTTTTCAGCGCGCAGTATGGCTTGATTAATACGGTGTTGACCGCCATTCATCTACCTGCCGTGCAATGGCTGACTGATGCATGGCCGATGAAATGGGCGGTGGCGCTGATCGTGATCTGGCGCTGGACCGGCTATAACGCGCTCATCTATATGGCGGGCCTGCAAAGCATCTCCACCGATGTCTATGAGGCGGCACGCATCGATGGTGCGGACACGAAAAACATCTTCTTCAGGATTACGATTCCGCTGCTGCGTCCGATCATTCTGTTCACGGTTGTTACCTCGTCTATCGGTGGCCTCTCGCTCTTCACAGAGCCGCAGATCCTCTTCAACGTCAATGCCAGCGGCAACAATGGTGGTATTGGTAACGAAGGCCTGACCATGATGCTCTATCAATACTGGCAGGCATTTGCCTCGCACCGCTTTGGTTATGGTGCCGCCGTCAGCTGGGTCATCTTCTTCATCATCCTGGCTTTCACCTTCCTGAACTGGAAGCTTGTTCAACGTGAAGATTAATCCTGTTATTCATGAAAAGGAGTTATAGGGTATGGCTCAGCAAGGCACTCCCATTCAGCGCATCATTACGCATGTGTTGCTACTGATTGCACTTGTCATCTCGATCTTTCCGTTCTACTGGATGATCGTGATGGCAACCAACACCACCAGCGATATTTACCGCGTTCCACCACAAGTGATCTTTGGTGGCAACCTGCTGGTCAATATCGGGAATGTGTTGAAAAACATCGATTTTATGAAAAACTTTTTCAACACGTTGTTTGTGGCCGTTGTCGTGACGGTACTGGTGCTTTTCTTCTGCTCGCTGGCGGGTTTCACCTTTGCCAAATTTGAGTTTCCCTGGAAGAAGGGGCTGTTTACCTTTCTGCTGGGAACAATGATCCTGCCCTCGTCTGGATCGCTGGTCGCTTCCTTCGTCATTATGGCGAACCTGAACTGGATCGGAACGTTCCTGCCGCTGATCGTGCCGAGCATGGTGACGGCCTTTGGCATCTTCTGGATGCGGCAATATGCGATGAACGCCATCCATAACGAGCTGATCGATGCCGCCCGGATCGATGGATGCGGCCATTTCCGGTTGTACTGGAACATTGCGTTGCCAGCACTGCGTCCGGCACTAGGCTTTCTGGGCATCCTGACCTTCATTACGGCCTGGAACGATTACCTCTGGCCTTTGATCGTATTGAACGATTCCAATCTGTACACGCTACAGGTGGCGCTCTCCACGCTTAACGGTCTCTACAGCACCGACTATAGTATGGTGATGGCCGGAACGTTGATGGCAACGATCCCGTTGATTATCATCTTTTTCGTGGGCGCGCGTCAGTTCATCGCCAATCTCTCTGCCGGAGCTGTGAAGTTCTAGCACTGTGAGAGGAGATGCGTGTCGGCTGAAGCTGGCACGCATCTTTTTTTGCATGTATGAGTTTTTACGAACAAGCAGGAATGTCTTTCGTCGGGACGTGTGAATCTCCCTATTATCTCTGATGGTACGTGCAGGAATCGAATTGCTGTCGCATTCATCTTCTACCGCTCCCCTCTGAATAATGTGAGTTGCGCTTGACTTTGCTCTACTATTTGGAGTACCATAACGAGGACCGGTAACGAATGTTACTGATAGTACCTCAAAATTGGGAGTTGAGATCCATGCATGAGCGCGAAGCGATGCGCTGGTTGCAACTAACCTATAAAGTCCCCAGTGAACCCTCTCAGAAGCGCGTCTGGGTCTGGCGACGTTTACAAAGCCTCGGTGCCTATGCCCTCCAGAACTCTGTCTACCTGCTACCCTATTCAGATGAGGTTGAAAAGCAGTTTCGCCAACTATCACATGAGATTCGCGAGATGGGAGGCGAGGCCAGCATTTTTTCCGTTGTTCCTCTCGATTCGGCTGATGAAGACCGTATCCTCCAACTTTTATTAGAGGTGCGTAACAATGAGTACAATGCCATCGTCAAGGTTTGCGGCCATTTTCTGGCGAAGGCGGCGACGCTGGTGAAGGAGCAGAGTTGGAGCGAGCAGATCCATACGGAATTTGCCGAAGTCCTGGAGAAAGTCCACGTATTGTTTCGCTCGGCCAAGCGCCACGATTTGTTGGGCGCGTTGACCGCGACGAGGCGAGCCGCCGCTGCCGAAGCGCTGGCCGTCTGCGAACAGGTATTTCGTGTGCTGCTTGATAAAGATTACAGTAAGGCTCGCCGCTTATTAGAGATGCATTGCGAACTGGTCTTGCCTGATTCTGAAATAGATCCAGCTGGCATTGGTGCTGTGTTGATGAATGGGCATATTGAGAAAAAAAAGCATCATGAGCAAAATGGTCTGGTGGAGCCGCCGCCCGGTTGAGTGTGTGCTACTTCATAGCCATTTTGTTTAAAGTCGAGTACATTTGCTCTGAAAACAACCAGAACTGATCCTGATTCGTATATAATAATAAGAAATGTGTAGGAATCCTCCTACGTTCGGACTGAAGGGGGTGCATTCATGCAGCAACAGCCGCGACGATCCACCGGTGGCGCAAAAGCTATTGCTCTTGATCCGCGCGTGACGCTTGCTCGTTATCGTTTGTATCAACTGGTGGCATTACTGCTTACCGCCGGGGTTTCGCTTGGCCTCCATCTTCTTCTGGGACGCTAAGCAGAAAAACGGTCTGGTAATAGACATATAGAAAGCACCTGAGCGCTCAGGTGCTTTTTTGTTATTGCCCCTTTTTTATGAATAAATGGGGTTCTCCGCGTGCATCGCTTCTGACGCGTCTTCATCCCAGAGATCAGCGAAATGAATCCAGTTGTGAAGATAGCGAATGGTAATCTCCTGATCGAAAAGCACTTCCAGCGTATAGCCGGTATTAAGATTCCAGTTGCGGAGATCATTGCGCAGGGAGGTGCGGCGCTGGTTGCGCTCCTCGGCGCTGGCCGTTGTGTTGCGCAGGGAGGCGTAGTAGCTGATGGCACGACGACAGAGCCGCTCGCTGAGACGGATGGCGTAGGCGATAACGGCCTCGCTGGTGGTTGCGCCGCGTTGGTGGCGATGCAGGGCCACGCTTGCGATAATGGGATCGGCTTTGCGCTGTCGGGCCTGAGCGTTGAAGACGAGCAGACGAAAGTTGCCGCGCCCGGCCAGATAGGTGCGCACGCGCTGCAATCCTGCCAGATATTGGCGGCGCAAATCCTGGCTTTGCATTTCGCTCAGCTCATACGTCGCTTCGGCAGCTCCAATAAAGAGATCGAGGATGCGCGCGGTCAAATCTGCTGCCGTGAGAATGTTAGATGCGGCTGGTTCAATGTAGTTGTGCCAGGGCTGGTTGAACCATTCGTAGAGTTCGTGCTTGAAATAGATGATCGCGGTGTACTCATCCAGGCATAGCTCGCTATAAAAATGGCGTCCCAGCGGCAGAAATATGCCTGGTATTTCTTGCTTGCTATACTTGCTGGCCAGCACATTCAGCCAGGGATTGAGGGCGATATCGGCGGCGATATGGGAGAGATAACCGAGACAGAAGGCCAGCGCTTGACTGCGCACAGCGGGTGATGGTAGCTCGGAGATATGTTCCAGCAGCGTGAGGAGCAGGTCGCCCGACCGATTGATATGAAAGAGCGTCTCCCATTCGTGCGGGGCATCTGGGCGCGGAGGCGTCGCGCGGGCATCGCTGATCTTACTTTTGAAATGCCCTTTCTGGAAGCTGGTGATATCTGGGGCTAGAGCACCAAGATAGGCCATTGCGGAAATGTCGCTGCCGGGAAAGCGATAATCGATCCTGGGCAGTGGTCCGGTATTCCAGACAGCACCGGCTGGAGGAGTTTCGGGTGGAACTGGCAGTCCGCTGATGCGCCGTTGCAGTGCTGATGTGTCAATAATGAGCGAACCGAGATCGCTGCCGGCGTCCTGGCTACGTCGTGCCGTTTCAATCAGGATGCGCCAGTGTGTTAAAAAGGCGGGCATGGCAAGCTGTTTCTCCTTACCCCTCAACTTCATCGACGCGATAACTATTCGGTATACCCTCTTCATCAAGTTGAATGACGATGCGCGCTGATCCCGCCTGGATACTTGCCTTCGGTTCCTCTGAACCGGCCTGATGGTAGACAAGTGAAAAGGCGAACTCGTCGGTGAGAATGGGTAGGGATGGGAGTTCTTCCGGTTTGCTGGTCCAGGAGGGCCGTAGAATTTGCAGGAGATAGCGCGTGTTGGGAAGAAGTTCGGCGGTACGTTGAAAAAGGTGAAACAGCCCTTTTCGTGTGGTGTATGTAGCTGGCTTTTCCCAACTCCCGGCCACAAGCTGGGTAGATGGACCTGTTGCCAGAAGATAAACCTGTTCCGTCATCGCTTCCGCTTCATCTGTCCCCGTCTGCTCCGTTACTGATGGTAGAGCTATGTAGGGGACAGTTACTTCAAGATGTATTGGTCGTGGGATATCGCTGCTCACACAATATTGCCTTTCTCTTGACGTAATGACTGGTACGCTGGTCTCGTTGTCGGAAAGCTCACCTCATGTATGCATTTTTCAGTTATCCATTCCTCTTTTCCCGGAGTTCTAATAATGGCCTGTGCTATTATCGATATTGTACCTAAGCTTACCGATGGCTGGCAAGTCTGCGCCGGAATCTGGATTGAGGGCGAACCCATTATTTGCTGCTTTAGGGCTGAGAATGGTGCCAATTGGCAGTAAAATTTTTTGCGGCATGTTATACTACACAATAATTCATACTATCAAGAATATCTATGGTCTTTGGAGTCGCGCATTTATGAGTACATCTGTTCCCAGGCCCAATACACCGCTTTCCTCGCAGCCCGCTCGCGATGCTGTACCGCGTCAGTTGATCGTCACGGCAAGCGCGGTCATTTTTGCGATTCGGGACTGGTCGTTATGGGTGTTGTTGCGGAACGGCCCCTGGGGACCACCAATGCGTCTTGTGCTTGGCAGCGAATCTGTTTCCGATGCGGTGGAACGTTCGTTGGAGGCATTGTTGGTGTGGCCAGCTCAGGCGTCACTCTTGCAATTAAAGGCTGGCTGGCAGGAGCAACAGGTGTATGTCTGGGGAAGCACTGAGCAGGGGGCGGCTGTCTCGCTGATCCACAGCATCCTGTTGCGCGCCAATCGCGATGAGTTGCGTCCCAATCTGCATCTACAGCCGGTTCCTAGCCTGCATGTCTCCTGGGTGCCAGTTGCTGAAATTGAAAGTGGTCAGAGAAGCATTGACCCGGACGTGTTGCCGGGGGTATTAAATGCTGTCTATACATTGCGCTCACACGTCCAACGTGATCCAGGGCTGTTGCTGCACTATCTGGCCGATATGAGTACAATGAAGAATTTGCTGGATGAGCTAGAGCAGCGGGAGCAGGAGATCAATAAAGAGACGCGTCCCCTCAACGTCGTCAAAGAGCCTCCCACCGGTGATGGCATTCTGACGTTGGTTGAGGCCGCTCTGCTCTACCGTGCATTTGTTCCTTCCGACGAGCAGATCGATCTAGCGAATTTGCGCCAGCGCTTTCTGGCAACGAACCTGCTGGAGCCGGTAAATGAGGAGCGCCCGGTGCGTGGACGCGAAAGAGAGTGGAGGCGCGTCAGCCGCGCCTATCGCTATCTCGGCTGACGCATCTTCGCCTCAACCTCCGCTTTTATCTTTGGCCACTCGTGTTCAATGATGCTATAGTAAACTGAGTGATGATAGGAACCATCCGGCATAATCCTGTTATTGCGAAAAGTACCTTCTTTCACTGCTCCCAAACGCTCAATAGCCTGTTGCGATTGTATATTGAGGGAATGGGTATTCAGTTGGATGCGAATCGCGCCCAATTGCTCAAAAGCGTGGCACAACAAGAGATACTTGCATTCAGTATTGATGCCGGTGCGCTGGGCAGAGGGAATCAGCCAGGTCCAGCCAATTTCCAGACCACGATGTTGCACCTCGATACGCAGGTAACGTGTTGAGCCAACAATACGCTCACTGGCGAGATCTATAATCGCAAAAGGCAGGCTCGTGCCCTGTGTCTGCTCCTGGAGAGCCTGTGTCACCCACTGTTCCATCTGCTTCAGAGAGCGAGGCTGCTGAATATAGATGTATTGCCACAAGTTCGAGGCTTCCTTGATTGCCTCGTAGAGCGCTGGAGCATGGATTCTGGAGGATGATTATGACAGCGAATTTCGCTATCATGAGCGTCCCCTGGCCTCTTTGCAAGGGTTGGATACACATGGTCGAGTCATCTATATGGGAACATTCAGTAAGATTCTCTTCCCATCTCTACGACTGGGCTATCTGGTTTTGCCACCTGAGATCCTGGAACCCTTCCTTGTTCTCCGTGCGCTTTGCGGGCGTTCCGCAGCGAGCCGGGCTGCTTCTGGGATATGCGGGAGTCAATGAGCAAGAAATACGTGAAGGAATCAAGCACCTGACCAGAGTTGTAGAGGGGATGAGATAGCAAGAGATAGCTAATGCTTTGTGATCGAGCTTGACACGTATCCTGGCTCTTTTGTTCCAAAAAATCAGCAACCTGTTATAAAGCGCGAGAAAAATCAAGAAAATGCTCTATTTTCATGGATTTGTGTACATCGAACTGCCTGTGTTCGTGCTATGATAAGGCGGCAAAGAAAAGTAATGGGAAATATTCTCTTTTAACAATGTATGGTGATTACTACAATACTTTAATCTTGAGAGCATTGAAAGAGGCGAGATATGGCTAAGGTAACGACAGGGACCGGCGATACGGGCTATACTGGTTTATTGGGAGCGCAGCGCGTCCCCAAATATGATCCTCGCCCTGATACATTCGGCACCGTTGACGAGGCGACCTCCGCGCTTGGACTGGCACGGGCAGTGGCGCGCGATCAGAAAGTAAAGGATATTATTTATCGCGTGCAGCAGGAACTCTATCTGCTGATGGGGGAGCTGGCGACGCCGCCTGAGCAGTATGAGCAGATGGGGCTACGAATGACAGCCGAACACGTCCACCATCTTGAGCAGGTGGAGGCGGAATTACAGAGTGCGGTGGAGATCCCCAACAAATTTATTATCCCCGGCGATACCCTGGACGGAGCGGCACTGGATATGGCGCGAGCTATTATTCGTCGTGCGGAGCGCATGGCTGTGAAACTGCTGCATGATGGCGTGATTCAAAATACCGAAGTGGTACGGTATCTCAATCGCCTCTCCGATCTGATCTTTATCCTCGCTCGCTATGTAGAAGTTACTTCATCGCTAGCAAATTTGCCAGAATAATCATTGAAACGAGACAAATGAATGGATGTATGCATTTATCTCTATGGAGGACATGAGTTCGGCCGCTCAGTTGTGTGTGGAAGTATATGAACGCCATCGAAAATGAGTCCAGGCTGGTAATCGAGGCCTGCAAGGGATCGGTGGAAGCATTTGAGAGCCTGGTCATCTCGTATGAGCCGCGCATCCGACGTATGCTCTACGGACTGACTCAGGATGTACAACTGACCCAGGATCTTTGTCAGGAGACATTTCTTGCAGCATACCGGGCTTTGCCACGTATGGATGGCGAGGCATTGCATTTTGCGCCCTGGTTATATCGTATTGCGCTTAATCTGCTACGGAGCGAATGGAGGCGGCGCAAACACGTTGCCGTTGTTTCGTTGACGGCGCTACCGCGAGAAGATGATGAATGTGGCGAGGCAGGCGAGGACTATCTGGGTGCTGAGGGGCCGTTCGAGGAGCAGGTGGTTGAGCTTGATCTGGTGCGGCAGGTGCTCGCACAATTGCCCCCTGCTTCGGCTGAGTGTCTGCTGTTGGATGCGGAGGGTTTCACCTATGCAGAAATTGCAGAAATACTACAAGATTCGCTCTCTGCCGTTCGTAGTCGTCTATCGCGTTCACGTCAGGCTTTTCGCCGTATTTATGCTGGCCTTAATCGGGGAGGTGTTGGATGAGAGATAAGACTTCGGATACCCACAGGCAAGACATGCCTCCATGCTCTTTGCGCTCTTACTGCCTGCGCTTGGCCGATGTGTTGGATGGGGAGCAGAAAGCTCTCGTGGATTGGCAGGAGGAGCAGCTGCTCAAGCAATTATGGGAGCATATGCCAGATTGCCCAACCTGTACCGAGGCTCTGGAACAGGCCCGCCAGATGCGCTCGCGGCAACGTCTCATGTTGCAAGAGGTGCTGGTTGATGGAGAGATGCGAACCCCTTCCATGCAGGTCCAGATTTTGCATGCGGTACGCAACACACAGCAGATAGCCCGTTCTCCAAATGTTATCAGGGAAGAGCTGCCTGCCTCTTACGAAGCGCCATTAGCAAAAATAACACCAGAGCGACGGCGATCACGCATACCCTGGCGGGCCGTGCTTTCTCTGGCGGCGGTGCTGGTGGTTGTGTTTGCTTCGCTGGGCATCTTCGGCTATTTTAGCCAGCCGAAATCCTCTATGCATCTGTTATCGGCCCCTGTCGCGCTTGCCTCGTCCAGTCGCTGGTCGTCGGTGGTCATGACCTCTATTGAGGATGGTGATGCAACGATCAGCCTGTTTGATCCGCAGGCAAATAGAAGCGTTGTGCTGGTAACTTCTCAAGACTCTGACTCTTCGCTGACGCCTCTGGAGGTTTCTCACGACGGCACCAAACTGCTCTATAGTGTGTTTGATGGCGATCAAACGACGTATTACCTGCGCTCGCTCACTGGCACAATGTCACTGTTCACCACGTCGGATGAGGAAAGCCACGCTGTCTGGAGTACCGATGATCGTTATGTGTTTATCGGTACGGAGCAAGGGATTGCGCAGGTTGATGTGCAAAACAGGAAGGTCTATCATATCCTTGCTTCAACAGGCGTGAAGTATCTGCAATATTACCGTGATGGCTATCTCTATTATCTCAACAGCCAGGATGGCGCGACTGGTGTTTTAAATCGCGTCGATATTACGCATGGCAAGGTGCAGCCGGTAACGAATGCCTGTGCTAGCGGGAAGAGTTTCTGGTTGAGTCCGGTGGGAACGCAGGTCTATTATGTCTGTGAGGAGGAGCAAAACGGCCTGTTTGTTGTGAACAGCGACGGCACGCAGTCGCATGTATTGCGCTCTCAGTCCGGGCCGATGATCGGGTATGCCGCTGATGCAGCGCCTTTAGTGCTTGCCTATACAGCCGGGAAGTATCAGGTTGCTAAGCTGGGAGCTAACAAGAGCCAGGATCAGGCCATATTAGACGACGTAGCGCCGGGCGGCGGCCTGATCCCGTCTGGTGCTGTCGCGGTGGCTCCATTTGGCTATACCCTGGTGGCCAGAGGCGTGTATGACGATCATGAGGCTATCTGGTACGGCGATTTGACGAGTGGCCAGAAGCACCAGGCGATGAAGATTGAGAAGGGTACTCAGGTTGGACTCTACGGTTGGAGCCGCATGCAGGTGCCATAACAGGACAATCCATACTATAAATTTAGAGGGAGGTTTTTATAGTGGGGGAGCATATTGGCTTTATCGGCCTGGGGCTTATGGGGAAGCCCATGTCTCATAATTTGCTCAAGGCCGGATATTCATTGAGTGTATTTAATCGCAGCGCGCCTGCTGTTAACGAGCTTGTGCAGGCGGGAGCGAGTGCCGCGACATCGCCGCGAGAGATAGCGGAGCGTTGCGATATCGTGATTACGATGCTGCCCGACACTCCTGACGTTGAAAGCGTCTTCACCGGTTCTGATGGCCTTTTAGCGGGTTCGCATGCAGACCTTTTGCTGATCGATATGAGTACGATTGCGCCAGCAACAGCGCAACGGCTGGCGGCTGAGGCACTGCGTCATGATGTGCATGTACTCGATGCGCCAGTCAGTGGCGGTGACGTGGGCGCTCGTGCTGGCACACTCTCTATTATGGTTGGAGGGACGCAAGAGGATCTGGAACGCGCTCGTCCCGTCTTTGAAGTGTTAGGCCAGAGGATTACCCATTGTGGTCCACATGGATCGGGGCAAATAGTGAAGGCCTGTAATCAGGTGGTGGTGGCTCTCATCATTGAGGCGGTTTCTGAGGCGCTTGTGCTTGGTGCAAAGGCAGGGGTGCAGCCTGACGTTATTCTTCAGGTATTAGGTGGAGGTCTGGCACAAAATCGTGTTATGGATTTGCGTGGAGCGTCGATGATTCAGCATCAATTCTCGCCTGGTGGCAAAGCCAGATTCCATCATAAAGATCTTGGCATCGCTTTACAGCTAGCTCGTGCCTCTGGTGTCGCAGTACCAATGACGGCTTTTGTGGATCAGCTTTTCCTTGGCCTTTCCGAGCAAGGGAAAGGAGATTTGGATCACTCAGCACTCCTCACCATGCTCGAATTACTTTCAAACTATTCTCTTGCCAATGAATAGAAGCTATCACACAAACTCGTAATCGAGGGTGAAGACGGCTTCATGCTCATCGTGGCGGAACGAGCAGTGGCCGCGTATCCCGCGCAACTCGTCGGTGCCTGAACCGGGAACAATATAGCCGAACGACTCGGCTACATTGTTGTCTGCCATCGCGCCGCCATGCTGGATTACGAAGCTGCCGGAGTGCTCTCCGACGCGCCCGACAACCCGCTCGTTTGCCACATAACCGCCGCCATTATCGCCCTGACACATGAGCAGAACGGCGCAGCTTTCAGCTTCTATCTCGCCATGAAACACCTTTTTCACATCGGTACGGAATAGTTCGGGAGCGTTCTCTGGTTTGTCATAGGAGGTCTGCTCCCAGGAAGTCACCTGAAAATTGGCGATGCTTTGTATATTCATTGCTGTTTCCTCTTTCCGTATTTGCAAATCTACTTTCCATCTACCACCAAGTCTAGCAGCAATGCAGGTAATTTCCGGTCCTTTATTGGAGCTCCGACATAAATCCTCGATAGCTTCCTATTAAGAGCGAAGAAGCTGGAATGAGGTCTAACCTTCGGGCGAATGACAGAAGAGCCTGAAGGATAGTGCGGCACTTTTCTTTGGTTTATCAAGATGATGAAAAAAGCGTTGGCACATGATGGATATGTGCCAACGCGAAAACGATGCGGTGGTTTTCTACTAGTCCCTGGTCATTACTTTCCGTTGAGGTGAGTAAGTGCAGGAGCGAAATTCTCTAACTGTCTCTCTCGAAGGTAAAAGTAGGAGAAGCCGTACTTCTCGCGTTGCTGCTCTAGATACTCTATCGCCTGTTCTCTAGTCATTGGGCGAGATCCTCCTGGTATATTTTCCTGGGGAAGAGGCGAGGCCGCAACAGGGCTATCAGTCAATTCGATGTCGAAGATGGATTGGCTGAATGTCAGATGCTCAAAGCGCTCTCCTGCTGCATTTTGTATCCAGCCAATCTTCTCCTCCAACTCTTCGGGGGTCTGTGCGATTGGCGCGATAATATCGGCTTCATGGGCTGCCAACGTGAGCATACGGCGGCCTCCGCTGCCGATGAAAATCGGTGGATGGGGGCGTTGCACCGAACTGGGGCAGCCCTGCAAGTCTTTCACGGTATAGTAGTTGCCGGAGAAGTTCACGACCTCGCTGCTAAAGAACTCTTTGATAATGGAGAAGCTCTCTTTAAAGCGAGAGAAGCGGACAGCAGCCTGCTCAAAGGGAATGCCGAGTTGCTGGAAGTCCAGCGGCCAGTTACCGGCCCCCAGCCCCAGCTCTACTCGACCATCAGAGAGTCGATCCAGGGTCGCTATCTCTCGGGCAAGTAACGCTGGATTGCGATAATCATTCACAAAAACGAAGCTTCCAACACGCAGAGTCGTGGTAGCTGTGGCTGCGACCGCCATTGAAGTGAGTGCTGCCGTTGGTGTACTATCAGGTAGATGAAGGGTTGTATAGCCCAGTTCTTCTGCCCTGCGCGCCAGAGCGATCCATGCCGAACGAGAGGGATTGATACTGTCGGTGACGATACCGAAACGAAATGGTTTTTTTATCATTACTGATCCTTCTTTGTTATGAAGTCATCCTATCCAGATGATGACCTCGCCTATTTGACGCTTTAGGATGATTGTGACAGGACACCCAGTTAACGCTGTGAGGGTGGGAGCGCGCCTGCCTGTCACATCGTCCAGGGTTCCTTTGTCATCCCTATGACAAAACGAAACGAGGAAATGTGACCGATGGAGAGACACATCTGGCTGGCTGCATCTGCGCCATTCCGATTCCATCGGCCAGGGTTCCTTCGTTATACCCATGACAAAACGAAATGAGGAAATGTGACCGATGAGAGAGACACCCACTTGGCTGATAGAGCAATTCGAGGCAGAGCGTCCTCGCCTGCGCGCACTGGCTTACCGTATGCTCGGCTCTCTTGCTGAAGCGGAGGATGCGGTTCAGGAGGCCTGGCTGCATCTCTTCCGTACCGATATGAGCACTGTTACGAACCTGGGCGGGTGGCTGACAACAGTGGTCGCACGCATCTGCCTCAACATGCTGCATGCGCGCAAGTCCCGGCGTGAGGAGTCCCTGGACGATTCGGCGTCCGCACCCATCATTAGCCACGAGAGGACGATGAATCCTGAGGAAGAAGCGGAGCTGGCCGAGGGCGTGGGTCTGGCGCTGCTGATGGTTCTGGACACGCTTGCGCCTGCCGAGCGGCTCGCTTTCGTTCTGCACGACCTCTTTTCGGTGCCCTTTGATGAGATTGCGCCACTTGTGGAACGTACTCCCACGGCAACACGGCAGCTTGCCAGCCGCGCTCGTCGTCGCGTGCAAGGGTTGACGATAGAGAAAGACGTCGATCTCGCCGAAAGCCGAGCCGTTGTTGATGCCTTTCTCGCTGCCTCGCGTGAAGGCTCTTTTGACGCGTTGCTGGCAGTGCTTGACCCGGGTCTCGTGGTTCGAGCCGACCGCGCTGCTGTAGCCCGAGGCATGAGAGGGGAGGTTCGTGGTGCGCAAGCCCTCGCCGGGATCACCAGGGGAGCCAGGCATCTGCTGGGACGCATTCCGTTCGCACAACCGCTGCTTGTGGATGGAGGGGTGGGCATCGTCGCTGCCCCGCGTGGGTGGCCCCTGCTTCTGCTGCGTCCCAGCATCAGAGATGGCAAGATCGTCGCTATCGATGTGATCGCCGCTCCCGCACATGTGCACCAGTTGCGCCTGGCAGTGCTTCCTTCCTCATAAAACAACCGGATAACGGTATGCACCATCCGGTTGTTTTATGAGCTTTTGTGAAAAAGCATATGCGCTGTTAGAATTCGTATTCTTCAGGTACGCGCTGTTTCCAGATGCGCACTTTCTTGATCCCAACTTCTCGCAGCAGCTCTTCGCTTTGCTGGTGTGCTTTGGCGACCTGGTAGGGTCTGTGTGCGTCGGAGCCGATGCTGATCGGTGTGCGATGCAGGACGCAGGCTTTGGCGAGGCGGCGTACAAGATCAGGATAGCCCAGCATATCAGAGCCGTTGATCTCAAGTGCAATATCCTGGCGCGTGGCCTCGGCAGCTAGTTGTTCCAGTTCGTCGTCAATGTTTGCAGGAACGTAAGGGTTTTTGGCTCGCATGCGTACAGGATGGCTTACGAGGCTAAAATAGCCGCTTTTCACCGCCTCATGCAGCAGGCGAAAGTAGCGCTGCCAGAGCAGTTCGCCCTCCTCGCGCGCCTGTCCGTTGCCCAGTTCAAACAGCTTGCCGTCAATCTCATGTACGGAACCAATGAGAAAATCCCAGGGATAGTCCGCTATCGATGCTTGAATCTGGTCGTTTTTTGCAGGCACAAAGTCCACTTCCAGCCCCAGCCGGACATCGATATCCGCAGCGCGTCCAGCTGCATGGACCGCTTCGATATATTCGGCGAAAGAGAGCATCTGGCCCTCTAGCGGCATATGGGGTAGAAGTGGGCGGGCCTCATTCATTTGAAAGTCATGCTCGGAGAGACCAAGAATCTGTAGCCCTTTTTCTCGCGCCGAGTGCGCCATCTGTTCGGCAGAGCTACGAGAGACATGGCTGTGAAAATCGCTTATAAGCGTCATGCTGCTCCTCTTCTCCAACAGTACTTGCTGATTTACTATACTTTCGTAAGTTTGAACAACCGAAACTGCAAGCTTTCATCGTAGTCGCGCGATTTATCGCGGGTGCTTGTCATACTCTTCCTCCGCGATAAATCGCTCGACTACTAAACGGGAGAGGAGACAACAGAAATCGTGAAGCCATCGGTATGGCCTGAATCGACTGCCAGAGCAAGAGAGGTCAGGCGAGGATCGCTGCTCGCGCGCCGGTTGTATTCCAGCAGGCCAGCGGTGCTTTCTTCTTGCTCATCGTCCGAACCTCGTAATGCTTTGCCACCACGAATACAGTTGTCGGCTACGATGATGCTACCAGGACGAGAGAGCTGTATTGCCCAATCGAGATAATGCGGGTAGGGGGATTTGTCTGCATCGATGAAGACGAGATCGAAGGGAGCTTCGTTGGTCAGGTGTGGGAGAAGATCGAGGGCTTTGCCAACGCGAACTTCTGTGCGGTCTCCAACCCCTGCATTGGCAAAAGAGTTGCGGATAATCATAGCATGTTTGGGATCGATTTCCAGTGAGATGAGGCGGCCTCCCTCTGGCAGTGCGCGCGCCAGCCAGATGCCGCTATAACCAGCCAGCGATCCTATCTCTAGAATTTTTTTCGCATTCGCTGCTCGTGCCAGCAATTGCAATAGCTTGCCTTGAATGGGAGAGATCTGGATGGCTGGTAATCCAGCTGCTTTGGCCGTTGCCAGAGCATTGCGCAGGCCTTCATCTTCCGGGGCAAATATCTCCGTAATGGCTGTCTCAATGTCGTTCTGAGTTTGTACTCGCTGTTGCGATGCTGTCAGGTCAACGCGGTCGTTGGTCATGCTGAAAAGCCTTTCAGTGTGTTGTGAGATGATGTTGAAGTGCAGTGGATGCTGACAAAAGAGCAGGTTCCTGCATCGGATTGTTCTCTTTATTTATATCATATCAAATCCGGGTAAAGAATGCTCAATCTGCTCTTTGCCTTCTCCTCTCTTGAAAGCCGGACAGCTTGAGGTTGAACAAATGAGTTGGTTACTCCCTATGTCTCTTGCCCGGGTTGATAGTCCTGCTCATCGAGTCCAAAGGTCCAGGCGATGGCCTCATCAGCTCGTCTGATCGAGGGGGGAACGCGCAGGTAATACTGGCGCTGCGTGGAGGCGTCTCTCACCTGGACGTAGTGGGCCACCCCTTCAGGATCATTGCCGAGATCCACCTCGATCAAGTTGCCTCGTGTGCCCGTATCGATGCACCTCCCGCCGATCAATTCCACAAAGCGATCATTGCCCAGTCGCTCCTGATGTGCTGGTGCCTTCAGACTGCTTCTATAGCTATTCTTGAGGCAGAAGCAGAAAACGGAGAACGACCCTCCCGATGGCTTTGCGTGATCAGCACTCCTGTGCAAACAATTTATCTATACATGTGCATTCACGGCGACAGGCGCAAGGCATTGTCGCTACCCAGGTATGATTATCTCCTGGCATTTTGTGGTTCGTAGGTGGAGAGGATCTGTTCGCTTTGGGAGAGATCGACGCTGGCGTTGCATTGCTCAAAGATGCTCCGGGCTTCGTGCAGGTGAGCAATCCCTTGTTGATAGAGCCTGGTATCTGTTTCTTGCGTCCCCTTTTTCCAGCGTTGAAGCAGGCAGATTCCGTAGCTATGGCGTGCTCGTGCATAGTCGAGCAGCAACTCATGTTCGCGCCCGATATGCAGGGCGTTTTCCAGACATTGTTCTGCCTGAGCATAGCGCTCTTGAGCTGTGAGGATGCGCCCCAGGAGGCAATAGGTGCGTCCGATCATGCGGGCAATCTCGTTCTCCTGTGCCTCTTTGAGCGCCTGTAGTGCGATCTCGTATGCTGTTACACGTTCGTTTTTCAGGAAATGGATGGTTGCCAGCAGATGTCTGCTCTCGATAATCGCCTCGGCCTCCAATGCACTCGACGCAATGGCGCGTTGCAAGGTGGATTGCGCACGATAGAACAGGCGTTGACCGGCGACGTCAATTTTTTTGTTGTTGTCAAGATTGCCATGCAGCTTATAATCGAGAACAGCCATGCCGATACGCCAGTTGCCCAGGCCCACCAGCGCATAGTGAATGCAGCGCGAGCTTTGAATGGCGCGTCCCGTCAGCAAGGCGCGTCGTAGATGGATGGCGGCCTCGTTGAAATTGCCCAGATCTTGCTGGACAGTTGCCAACTCGACGCTAAACCAACTGATGCGCTCACGGTCGTTGATGTGTTCGGCCAGCGACAGGCTACGTTGAAACCAGCGCTCTGATTCGAGCAGTTTCCCGGCCCGATGTGCCATATCTCCCAGATTGCCAATAATAAAGGTCATGTTGGGCAGGTCGCCGGTGCGCTCGGCCAGATTAAGCGAGCGCTGCATGTACTCAAATGCTCTGGCCTGAGCGCCTTTGGTTGCATACACCACACCGAGATTGCCACAGACCCGCGCCATCTCCGAGACCAGTTCGCTTTGCTCGAAGATGTTCAATGTGATGTGCAGGTGTTGTAGCGCCTCGCTTAACTGGCCCACGCTGGCGGCAACGATGCCCAGACGCTCATGTGCATAGCCGATTTCCAACGGATCCCCGATCAGTGCGCGTTCCGTTCTGGTTTGGAGCGCTTTGTCTGTTTCAGGAACGTACTGTATATGCGACACTCTGGCGTTTGCTGTATGAAAGCCCGGGTTGTTGCCAACAACTGGCCGCACAACTCGCTCAAGCGTCGCCAGTGCCTCCTGTAAATAGCGGCGCGATTGCTGGTAGCGTCCCTGTAGACGGAGCATCTCACCATATTGTAGATGCAGGCAGGCCCAGGCTGCTCCAGTCGTGATTCCGGCCTGCGCTATCACCGCTTTGCCCTGCGCATAGCATTCGTACGCCTGCGTATAATTGCCGGTGGCCGTCCACGTGTTGCCGGTCTCCCTCCAGAGTAACGCCTGTAGCTGTGCCTCCCGCTTATGCAGTGCTTCTACGTTGATTTCTTCATCTTGTGTAAGATAAGCTGCATGGAAGAAATCGTCGGATGTGCGGATGCTCAGGATGCACTCGTAAAGATGCCGGGCCTCTTCATAATTGCCCGATACCATGCCGCACTCCGCTACGTGTTCGAGCAAGATGCAGATATGTAACGGATCAGTCTGTGGGCGACGATTGATGATTTGTGCCGTAATATGCTGGATCTGGCTATGAACCTCGGCATCTTCAGCGATGGGCAACTTGTCGTTGACGAGAGCTTGCAGCGCTTGCAGATAGTATTGTTGAGCTTCTGTGTATGCAGCCAGAATGTGCGCCTGATTGCCCGCAAGTTCAGCGTAATAGGCGATCTGGGCAGGATCACCACCGCCACGTGTCAGATGATAGACGATGGTTGCGGCAACTTTTTCTGGCTGCGAGGAGGCATGAGACGCCTTGATCGACTCGGCGGCTCGACGATGCATTTGCGCTCGCCGAGCCGCCGAAAGGCGCTCGTAGAGATGGCTGATAATGAGCGGATGCCAGAAATGATAGGTAATATGCGCGCCGGTCCCTTCTTCGGTTAAAAGTCCAGCATGAAGTGCCTCTTCCAATAAATCTAGAATAGTATCTTCGTCTTGCTCGTTTGCCATCGGGAGCAGCTGGCTCAACTCAAAGGAGCCGCCCAGGACAGCAGCCTTGCCGAGTAAGGTCTGACAACCGCTGCTCAATCGGCTCAAACGGCGCTCAAGCACTGCTGCGATGGGTTCAGGAAGTGAGCGCTGGGAACGTTCGCGGCCCGTTTTGCGCGCGACGCGGAAATGCGCGGAGAGATTCGCCGGAAGTGCCGCTTGCTTGTGCTGGACCAGCGTCGTGATTGTCTCCGGCTCCCCGATGGACGATCCAACATAGCGCGCCAGTTCTTCGGCAAAGAAAGGATTACCTGCTGCCTGTGTCTGGATGCTCTGCACGGCATCTTTGGGCAGATGGGCCAGCAGCGTATCGATTTGTGAGTGCGTAAGCGGATTGACATGAATAGTGACAATTGCCTGTTCCCGCCGTAGATCGGCAACCAGAGTATGAAGCTTGTGTTGTGGCGCAATTTCGCCGTCGCGACAGGTGCCGATCAAGACGATGCGTTGGTCTTGAAGATGGTGCGTGAGATAGGTCAGCAGTTCGAGGCTGCTCTCATCGGTCCAGTGCAGGTCGTCAAGCACCAGCAAGAGCGGGTGAATTTTACTCAGTGTGCCTAATAAACCCGATGCCGCCTCCCATAAGTGCAGGCGCTCCTGTTCGTGAGGAGCAGCTGGCAGAGGGCGCGAGGTAGAGCGCGAGGTGACGGCGACCAGTTCTGGCAGCAGCGTACTCAGGCGTTCCAGCTTGCTTTGCATTGGCGAGAGTTGGGATGATCCATCGGGAAGCGTAATGCTGTCCAGTTCTGCCAGCGTATTTGCCCCCTTCAAGAGCGTACGCAAAAGCTCGGTCCAGGGATGATAGGGAATAGTCCCCTCTTGTTCATACGACCGACTCCAGGCGACAGCCCAGCCACGTGTATAGGCTTCAAGGCTGATCTCCTCTGCCAGACGCGTCTTCCCGATGCCCGCCTCTCCTCGTAATAAGATAAAATGAGGACGCCTGGCGCGCGATGAGGAGGTGACGGTCGGTAACGCGCGATTCAACGGCTCTTTGTTTGTTATTCCATATTCATTTTCAGCCGATAGTGCCTCTACTGCCTGTACCACCTGCCGCATCGTGTCCAGTTCCTGGTCGCGACCAATCAACGGACTCTGATTATGACGCCCTGGCTGGAAAAGAGGGCGAGTGAACGAGGCTTCCTGAGAGGTTGCAATCGGTTGCTCGGTGGTAGAGGTGGTTTGTGGCTCGGCGTCTTTGGCGACGGTGGTTGGCCGAATTGCGTAGAGTGTTGGCACATGTCCCTGACGGAGCGCTTCATACAGTTCTGTTGTCTCGGCCAGTGGTTCGCTTTCGTAATCTTTTTGCAGCATGGTAACATGTTGCCGATAGACCTGGAGCGCCTCCCCGCGCCGGTCGAGCTGGGTAAGCAGGATCATCAGGCGTTGCAGGGCGGTTTCGTTGGCGGGATCGGCGATGCGCAGTCGGTCCAGCGTTTCCAGCGCTCCTGCATAGGTGCCTTGCTCGACTCGTAAGTTGGTCAGATTTAGCAATAGACCAACCCATGCTCGTTGCAGGGCGTCGCGTCGGGGAGCAGCCCATTCTGAATAGAGTTCTTCGAGCAAGTAGTTGCCTTTATAGAGCGAGTTGGCCTCTTCGAGCAAGCGTTCTGTTTGTTGGGGATCATTGGAGGAGTTAGCTTCTTTGAGGAGGAGTTCAAAGGTTTCGGCATCGATCCAGATGTGAGAGCTATCGGCCAGTTCAAGAATATCGCGTTCGAGACGGAGCATACGTGAATTGGCGGGACGAGCGATTTCGGGTTCGAGAATTTGCCGTAGTTCATGCACCGCTCCGTTCAAACGATTTGCCGCTACGTCAATGTCGAGATCGGGCCAGAGTAGCTCCATCACCTGTTCTCGTCCCAGACGCCGCCCAGGGCTACTAAGCAGGCATCCGAGCAGTGCGCGCGCACGTCGGCGGTGCCAGGTACGACTATCCACTGCAACCCACTCGTGGCCGCTCAAACGCTCGATACGAAACTGGCCGAGGAGGTAGATGCGAAGATGTGGAGAGGCCGGGGAGGGGGAAGATACAGGGGATGGGACACCAGTAGCAAGTTCTTTTGCCATCTCTCCCTCCGCTTGCTGCGATTGCTCGACATCGGGGGGAAGCTTGATACCAATGTACTTGCTGATGGTACGCCCGTTTTCGCTCCAATAGGCGTACCAATACGGCCCATGACCGGCTCCCTCTCTACATTTGCGACAGCGCTGCTTGCCACAGCGAGTGAATTGTTGGCGATAGGTAACTTTATTATTCATGAGTCAGCGCCTATTCGCTCTTGGGTAGGTAAATACAAGGAAAACAGGGAATAACCTCTTATCAACGTTTCTTCTAACTCTTACAGAAGACATTATAACCCAGGTTGCCTCACTTCACAACCGTTTAGCCTATCTTCTCTACGCTTGCGAGCGAATCGGTTCTCTATCAGCTCTTCAATCGCGCTTCTCTGCCACTGTTCTGGATCGCCGTTCAGCTATATTTTTGTTGGCTTTTTACGATGAAAGCGCCAGTAAAAAATCGCACTGCCGAGCGAGTAGAGCAGGAAGCATGCGCCGAAGATGATGAGGAGAAGAGACCAGAGAATATGTTCCTGATTGTATGTGATCCAGCCAACGACCAGTAGCACGATTGAGACAAGCATCCATGATACCTCAAGCAAGAGACGGGTGCGGGGAGAATAATTCATATAAGAACCTCCTTGTTGTGTTTTCCACACTTGTATCACGGCCCTCGCTGAGATAAGTTTCACTAATACAGTGTTTGAAACGAATTATGTCTGTTCGCATCATCTTTGTATTACCTAAAGGTGTTCTATGTGATATACTCGTCGAGAAACCGTACTTTTAGGTAATGATTGGTGCATCCTGCCATATTCGGGAGCGCCCAGATAATTTCGTGGATACTCCGAGAATGAAGATCTGGTAATAATAACCAATGCCGGGGAGGAGCATGGATGCCGAGACGAGCGCCTTATTTTGTTCGCTGGTCGCCAGAAGAGCAGCGTTATGAGGTTGGAGCAGCGGATAGCGCGATTCTACCTGGATTGATGCCGGGCGAAACTGGTTGGTTTGCCTGGCTCGATGGTATCACGTCGTTTGCGTTTTATAGTCGCGCTGGCGTCCATTGTACGATGCGCAAAGAGACCATCCAGCGTGGTGGTGCCTACTGGTATGCGTATCGTTCGGTGCAGCGGCGAACCATCAAGCACTATATTGGCCGCACAAACGATCTCTCTGTTCTGCGCCTAGAGGAGGTGGCGGAGCGCTGCACGGATGCGTCATTCCCTCAGATGCCCACTCATGAACAGAGCGGGCCAGAGGAAGTAGATGACCACTCATCTGCAACGCCGCTGCCGCCATTGTTAGAAGCGAGACTGCATCCTCCTCGACTTGCTCCCGAAGTGGCCGAACGTCCACAGTTGTTTGAGCGGCTCGATACGTGGCGCTCGTATAAGTTGACGCTGCTCTGTGCACCGGCTGGTTTTGGTAAGACAACGCTGATCAACTCCTGGCTCTCGACACGCGATCTCACTACTGAGGTGGCGTGGGTCTCGCTGGATGCGGGCGACAATGATCCTGCACGCTTCTGGAGCTGCATCTTTACCGCCTGCCAATCCTGGTCTTCTATTGCTATTCATTATACGCCTCCCCTGCTCCTTTCGCTCTTGCAGATGCCATCTCTCCAAAATGTGTTGATCTCTTTCCTGAATGCTGCTGGGCGCCAGAAGCGGCACCACCTGCTTGTGCTGGATGATTACCATGTCATTTCTGAGCCGCTCATCCACGAAACGCTCAATTTCTGCCTTGCCCATTTGCCGGAGACGCTGCATATTTTGCTGATGACGCGCTCTGAACACGCACTGTCGTTGGGACGGCTGCGTGCAGGCGGTGAGGTCAACGAGATTCAGGTGGCTGATCTACGCTTTTCACAGGCAGAGAGTGCGGCGTTTCTGCAACAGAAGCTTGGCTTTTTGCTCTCGCCAGATGTGCTGGTGGCGCTGGACATGCATCTAGAGGGCTGGGTTGCTGGATTGCGCCTGCTAGTTCTCGCTTTGCAGGGGCAGAAAACGCAGGAGCAGATCGCATATGCGCTCTCGACCTTTCGTGGGAGTCATCGATCCATTCGAGATTATTTCGTCTCTGAGGTGTTGCGCACGCAGCCGGAGCCGCTTCAGCGCTTTTTGCTACTCACCAGCATGTTACCTCGTCTGAATGCCTCTATCTGTGCTGCTGTTACCGGCCAGCAGGATGCCGCTGTGCTGCTAGAGACCGTTGAGCGGGCGAACGTCTTTCTGGAAGCGCTTGATGGCTCCGGCGAGTGGTATCGCTATCATGCCTTCTTTGCAGATGCGATGCAGCACGAGGCACGCCGTCTCCTGGGAGAAGATGAGCTAATCCGGCTCGCGCGCATCGCCAGTGGTTGGCTTGAAGAGCATGGTCTTCTGGCTGATGCCATTGAAGCTGGCTTGAAGGGCAAAGAAACCGAACGTGTTGCCGACTTGATCGAGCGCTATGTGCAGGGGGCGCGTTTGCAGAAGCTTCAAGAATATCACACACTCCATCGCTGGCTGGTACAATTGCCCGAAGCTATCCTCACGCAATCGCCGACGCTGTGCCTGAATTATGCTGTGACGCTGATTTTCAATCGCGAAGGGCCGCGCCCCGATCCGATGGTCCCGGTGCGTATTAAGGCGCTGCTTCAAAGGGCAGAAGAACGTTGGCGTGCTGATGAAAATCTGGTCGGGCTGGGGCAGATCGCCGCGTTTCGCGCCTTTTTTAACTATGAGCGTGGAGAGCGTAGGCAGGCGGTTGTTGATGCCAGGCAAGCGCTATCCTTGTTGCCTGCGAGCGAATCGTTGTGGCGCGGGATGAGCCTGGGGACGCTGGGAATCGATGCGCTTCAGGATGGTCAATTCAACAATGCGCGTTCTCTGTTTGAAGAAATGCATACATCCTGGCAAGTAACGGGCGACCCTCACATCCTTGAAGGTATCATGCTGCTATTAAGCATAATCTGTTTTGTGCAGGGTGAACTGCATCAAGCGCTCAGATATTTTCGTATGATTCTCGACAATACCAACCTGCCTGAGAATCGCCCTGCCTCTCTTGGTGCACGCCTGGGGCTATCGCAAATATATTACGAGTGGAATGATCTGGCGATGGTGAAGCAGCAGATTCAGGCAACCCTTGATCTGGGCAAGCAGTTTCCGACAATCCCCCAGGAAGTGCTTGAGATGCCAATAACACTGGTTCTGGCCTGCATCCGGCATATTGAGGGGGAGACGGAAGCGGCCATTCAACGTTTAACAAAGCTGCTGCCAGAGTTGCGCTCTCGTTCGGATAAGTTCTCTCTCTTCTTTTATCAGGAGGCGCTAAGCTGGTTGGTTCGGCTCTCTCAGGCACACGGAGATCACGCCACTGCCCAGGACTGGGTGCATGATTTCCTCGATCAAGAGCAGCCTGTCTCTCCTGCTTCAAATCCACTCCTGATTGAAGCGCCTGTTGATCCCGAGAGATCTGCTGCACAGAGCCAGGAGGGTTCGATTGAGCATGAATTGGATGTTCCCTTTGTTTTTCGGGAGCAGAGAGCGCTTCTTCGGGCACGCCTGTTGCTTGCTCAAGGAGACACTGGAACGGCGATAGCTGCTTTCAACGATCTGCTTCCGGCAGCACTGGCCGCTGGACGTGGGCGTAGCGTGCTTCAGATGAGATTGCTCCTCGCGCAGGTGTACGCCGCTTGTTCGCGCAGGGAGGAGGCGCATCAGATGTTATTGGAGGCGTTGAAGCTGGGCTATATTGGTGGCTATCTGCGGCTCTTTCTCGATGAGGGCGAGAGCTTGTTGCAACTCTTGCAAGATCTTATGCCCTCGCTGCGTGCCCAGCCCTTGCGCGGCTATGCACAGACCATCCTACAAGCTGTTGCACCTGTAGCCAGCAAATCCTCGCACCCTGTTGTGGTGGAGACGTATGAACCGCTTTCTATGCAGGAGCAGAGAGTCCTGCGCCTGCTTGCGACCGGGCTTTCCAATGTTGAGATTGCGCGCGAACTAGTCGTCTCCGTCAATACCGTGCGCTCCCAGGTGCAGAGCATCTATCGCAAACTGCAAGTCCACAATCGCCACGCTGCCAGTGCCGCCGCTCGCAACCTGCATCTGCTCTAGAGGCAGCCCTGGCAAAAATCATCCGCACTATCGTCAGAAAGGATGATGTGCTTTCATCCATCTTTGCACTACACTTTCCACAGAAGCAAATAGATCTTCTTCATTGTTTATTGTTTGTTTGGAAAGGCTATGCGTGTCGAAGATGTCTCAAGAATTATTGATATTACCTGACGACGCCGCGCAAGTGATGCCGGCTACTCCTATTATTACCGTCGAGAATCTGGTTAAGCGCTACAAAAAAGCGGAGAAAAATGCGGTCGACGGCATTTCGTTTTCAGTAGCTCCGGGGGCGCTGTTCGCGCTGTTGGGGCCAAATGGTTCTGGCAAGACGACGACCATTTCGATGTTGACAACGACCCTCGCACTGACCTCTGGCACTGTGCGTATCGCTGGCTACAATCTGGAAACGCAATCGCATCAGATTCGCCGCCAGATCGGTATCGTTTTCCAGAAACCCAGCCTGGATCTCAATCTGACCGCTGAGGAGAATGTGCGCCTGCATGCCACCCTCTACGGCCTTTATCCCTATCGCCCGACGTTTCGCTTAATGCCCCGGGCGTACCGCGCCCAGGTGCAGGAATTGGCGCAACTGCTGGGGATTGAAGATGTGCTCTTTAAGCCAGTCAAGGGTTTTTCGGGCGGCATGAAGCGCAAACTTGAAATCGTGCGCAGTCTGCTGCATCGTCCCGCCGTTCTTTTTCTGGACGAGCCAACAACTGGCCTTGACCCGGAGAGTCGTCGCGGCCTGTGGGACCATTTGCGCCAGGTGCGCGCGGAGAGCGGAACGACAGTCTTCCTGACCACTCACTACCTCGAAGAGGCCGAGGGTGCTGATAGCGTCCTGATCATCAATCGCGGCCAGATTGTGAGTGCTGGCACGCCGCTACAAATCAAGACCGAACTGACGCAGCCGATGCTCTTTATCGATGCCCCGGACCGCGAGCAGCTCCGCACCGAGCTACAACAACTGGATATTGCTTTTAAAGAGGACGATCGTTTCTCTCTAGTGCTTGAGAGTCGCGATATTCATCAATTACTCAAAAAGATTATGACCCCATTGAGCGTGGTACAGACGCATACGCCAACATTGGAGGATGCGTACTTACAAATCATCAAACAAGAAGACTAGGAGACAACACTATGAGCATCTCTTCCATATACGAGAAGACGAATCAGGGCAGGCGGCTCAATATCACATGGAACGCTATTCTGACCATTGCGGGGCGCGATGTTACACGGTTTGTACGCGAACCGATGCGCCTGGCCTTCTCGCTGATTCTCCCTCTTATTCTGATCGGCGGGCTGGCAGGGCCGATGCAGAGCAGTTTTGGTAGTGCCGTGCATTATAGTTTGATTACATTTAGTATGACCGGCCTGCTGGCAATGACGCTGTTTCAGACTGCTATGAGCGGTTTGATGTCGCTGATCGAGGATCGGGAGAACGACTTCACTCAAGAGCTATTCATCGCCCCCATTTCGCGCTATGCCATTGTCTTTGGCAAGATACTTGGCGAATCGCTGGTGGCACTGGTTCAGGGCGTCGTGCTTGTGCTGGTGGGCGTGTTGCTCTTTCATGTTCCGATGTCGTTCTCCACGCTGCTCTTTATTGTGCCCGTCTCGCTGATTAGCTGTCTGCTTGGTGGTGCCTTTGGCGTGTTGCTGGTCTCGCTTTTTAGCAACCAGAGAACGGCCAATATGGTGATGCCCTTTCTGATGTTTCCACAGTTTTTCCTGGCTGGCATCTTTTTGCCGGTGCGTTCGTTGCCCTGGTATCTGGATATCCTATCCAGGATCACACCGATGCGCTATGCCGTCGATCTCATGCGCGGCGTCTTCTATGCAGGGCGACCAGAGGCGGCAGATGTGCTGCTCATGCACCCAATATTCAATCTCATCATCATCGCTGTGCTGTTCACGCTGTTTCTCTGCATCGGGACGTTTTTCTTTGTCCGTGCTGAGCGCAACCGCTAAGGTGAGGTGTGTCATGGAGAGATCACATCTTCATCAAGTAGCGGCAAAACACCGCCATTCTACTGCGGGTGGCGGTGTCTCGAAATAGTGCGCTCATTATAAAGTTCTGCATATATTTCACCTGCTCTCCGCTTTCTGCCGGGGACACATCGTGCCATGTTCTTTCGCATGCATGAGATCGGTCATATGGGTTCGCATCTGCTCCAATTGCGCTATTCTGTGGTTGATATCGACGATCTTCTGGTGTAGAAACGCAAGCTGCTGTTCAGTTGTCCAGCCGCCGGTCGCCTCTGGATCGGAGAATGCTTTGAGTTCCGCTAACGTGAACCCTGATGCCTGACCAGCTTTGAGATGTAGAAGATATTGCACAGCATCCTCGGTATAGTCTCGATAATTATTGGCTCTGCGCCGTATATAGCGTTGATCGAGAAAGCCCTCTCTCTCATAAAAGCGGATCGTTTGCGGCGTTAATCCTGTCCTTTCTGCCAGTTCTTTGATTAACATCGGTTTTCCTCCTCAAAAAGACTTGACCTTATAGACGACTATATAGTTTATACTTCCAGCATGCGCAGGACAAGGGCCAGGGAAGTGCTAAAGATAGCGATGATGCCCAGGTAGAACGTGATGAACACAAGAATGTGTGTCCAGCATAATTAGGAAAGAAGAGTTGACAGGTTGACCCGATGAGAAGGATGTGCCTGCTCTATCCAGGAAGGAAAGGGAAAAGGATGAGTATATTCACGGCAGCAGAAATTGAGTATTTGCAGAGCCAGCGCCTTGGCAGGCTGGCGACGACCAACGAGAGGGGAGACCTGCACGTCGTCCCCGTTGGCTTTCGCTACAATCCAGAGCATGATTGCATCGATATTGGCGGGATGAATATTGTGCCAAGCAAGAAATATCGCGAGGCGGTGCGTCATGGGCGTGTGGCCTTCGTTGTCGATGATGTCTTGCCGCCCTGGAGACCGCGCTTCGTTGAGGTGCGAGGAACCGTCCAGGCGTTTCCAGAGGGAGGAAAGGAGATCGTAAAGGACTTCGCGCCTGATATCCTGAGAATCACCCCCACGCATATTGTTTCGATGGGCGTCGATGATGATGTTGTGCATCCCGGAGAAGGGAGAGTAAACTATAATAGCCGTAAGGTGAAGTAAATACAGAATGGGTTCATGTAGGAGTATTGATGAGTACAAAACCGCATATTTTAGTCGTGTTTGGGAGTACGCGCCAGGGGCGCAGAGGTGAAGTCGTCGTTGATTGGCTAAGAGATAAGCTGGCAACGCGTACCGATGCGACCTTCGAGTTTGTTGATTTGCGTGAAATCCCGCTTTCTTTCTTTGATTCTCCCGCCTCGCCAGCACGTGGGTCTATCGCGCCCGAAGCCGCGCAATGGGCCGAGCAGGTTGATCGAGCTGATGGCTTTATTTTTGTGACTCCCGAATACAATCATAGCTATTCGGCGGTTCTCAAGAACGCCATCGATCATCTTTATATGCAATGGGTGCATAAGCCAGGTGCCATTGTCAGCTACGGCGGCATGTCCGCAGGGTATCGAGCAGCAGAACAGTTACGTCTGGTGCTGGTCGAGCTAAAGATGGTGCCCATCCGCGAACAGATGGGTATCTCGCTTGTTCCTGGTGTGGTTCCTCACATTGCCGATCAGCCTGACTCGCCCGGTGGGGCATTTCTTGAGAGAGCATACAGCGGGATGATGACCGAGCTGTTATGGTGGGCCAACGCGCTCATCCCCGCGCGCCAACGTGATCGGGAGCAGCAGAGCTAGTTTGGAATTTTCAAATGATATATCTGGCAGGTTCTTCAACGAGGAAGATCTGCCGGGTTGTGCTGGTTTCTGTTCTTACGAAGTGGAAAGAATGGCAGCGTTCATGGCTGTTCTGTTTCAGGCGAGGAGGTGTTCGATGCCATTATCTCAAGAAATGTCAAACGGCCAGCCTCTGTGATTTCGAGGACACCCTTTGGGGAAGTCGATTTCAAGAGACCCTCTTCCACCATTTTATGACTTTGCCAGGCGGCATTTTGCCGCCACTGGATGTGTTCACCGCGACGGACGCGGCGACTGTAGGGATACTCATGATTCTTCTGGTAATCGTCTTCTGTCAAAGTATCCTTCATGATGGCACCCACACGGTCAAAGACCTTGTTCTTGTGAGCTGACCCGCCCAGTTCCATCAGTGCTCTCAAAAGGGGCTTACGGTACGCTGAGACAGGCGTACATCCGAAACGATAAGACTCCATAGCTGCTCTCTCCTCCTTACATACAAGCAACTCGTCGGGCAAGCCTCGACCAGCTAACAGACGGGATTTTCTCGGCTTTCAGAGCATCCATCGCTTGCCTCGTGAGCTTTATATCACTGAGGCGAGATGGCTGTCAACGGGGATACGAGATCGAGCGGTATGCTCACGAAACCTGGACAAGAACGGGCATTCCACAGTATTATAAAGCTAGTTCGTGACCGCAACGTCAGGCAAAAGAAAGAATAACAAGATATTGGAGGTTTGGGGGAAACAACATCATCTCAAGGTTCCTCATCCTCAATTGAGCGTACATAGAGAGCGTCTATTCTAGAGAACAGGTCAGTATGCCAACACTTGAAGGATCTGTCGAGAGTATTGTCTTTCGGAATGAAGATAATCATTATACGGTTGCGCGTTTTCGCCTCAATGATCGTGGACGGCTGTTTCGCGATGATCTGACCACCATTGTTGGTGCCTTGCCTGGCATTCACGTGGGAGAGTTGCTGACCGTCGAGGGCGAGTGGGAGAACGATCCGCGCTATGGCCGCCAGTTGCATGTCGCTAGCTTTACGCAGCGCCTTCCCGCCTCCACCGATGGCATCATTCGCTACCTCAGCTCCGGTCTGATTAAGGGGATCGGACCCAAGAAGGCGCAATTGATCGTGAATCATTTTGGCGAGCAAACCTTAGCGATTATCGAGCAGCAGCCGGAGCGTCTCAGTGAGGTCAGAGGGATCGGGGCGAAGGATCGCGATCAGATCATCAAAACATGGGCCGAACAGAGCGAAATTAAAGAGTTGCACCTCTTTCTGCAATCGCATGAAGTTTCGATCAATGTCGCAACCCGCGTCTATAAACAATATGGCAAAGAGTCTATTTCTGTTATTCGCGAGAACCCCTATCAACTGGCACAGGACGTGCATGGCATCGGGTTTCGTACCGCCGACGATATCGCCATCAAGCTGGGCCTGCCCTCTGACAGCTTGCCACGCTTGCTCTCCGGCCTGAAATATGTCTTGACGCAAGCTGCGAATGAGGATGGGCATTGCTTCCTGTTGGAGCGCGATCTGGTGCGCCGCGCCGCCGATATTCTCCAGGCTCCTCAAGCAACCGTACTGGCAGCGATAGAGCAGTCGCGCAACGATCCCGAAATCTTTATCGAACCCGCGCCCGTCGATACTCAGGAGGTCGAACTTGCTCAGGACGATGACGATGAAGTGGCGATCCCTGCCCAGCGCATCTATTATGGTCCGTTCTGGTATGGAGAGAGCGGTTCTGCGCGCCTCCTGAAACGTCTGATGCAATCTGAGAGCTGTTTGCCACCTGCACCTCAGCAGTTGTGGGAAAACGTCTTTAGCCAGCTCAAGCAGAGGCGTAACATGCACCTGACCGAAAAGCAGCAAACTGCGGTTAAAATGGCGTATGGGCAGAAGGTATGCATCCTGACTGGTGGACCCGGCACTGGCAAATCGACCTCGCTGCGGGCGCTGTTGCTGCTGTTGCGCAAACGCAAGATCGATGTGGCACTGGCGGCACCTACCGGGCGAGCTGCTAAGCGTCTGACCGAGGCCACCGGAACGCAGGGGACCGAGTTGCAGGCAAAAACGTTGCATCGCCTGCTCGAATATGCGCCGCACGATAATAGTTATCAGCGCAACGAGCATAACCCGCTGCCCCATCAGTTTGTGATTGTCGATGAGTTCTCGATGGTCGATATTTTGCTCTTCTACCATCTCTTAAAAGCGCTTCCATCTGAATCTCATTTGCTGCTCGTTGGCGATGCCGATCAATTGCCCTCTGTGGGGCCGGGCAATGTCTTGCGCGATCTTTTGAAAAGCGAGGCGATTCCCACCGTGCGGCTGACCGAACTCTTCCGTCAGGCCCAGCAGAGCAAGATCATCGTTAACGCTCACCGCATCAATAGTGGGCATATGCCCTCAATGAAGATCGAAGCGACCAGCGATTTTTTCTTTATGGCGGAAGAAGATCCCATACGCGCTCAACAACTGATCCTCGATCTGGTGCAGCGTCGCCTGCCCGCTCGTTATCGTTTCCATTCCCAGACGGACATTCAGGTACTCGCGCCGATGTACAAGGGGCCGGTCGGCGTCAGCATCCTCAATCAGAAGCTCCAGGAGCGGCTCAATCCCGACGCAGCTGCCCAGATAGAGTGGGGGGATAAGCTCTTCCGGGTTGGCGATAAGGTCATGCAGACGCGCAACAATTACGACAAAGGTGTCTTTAACGGCGACGTGGGCTGGATTCGCCGTATCAATCGCGACGATTCTACGCTCAATGTCGAGTTTCTAGAAGATGCCGGGCCGCTGCTGGTGAGCTATGATTTTCATGAACTGGATGAACTGGTGCTGGCATATGCCGTGACCGTCCATAAGAGCCAGGGGAGCGAGTATCCGGCGGTAGTGCTGCCATTATTTCGAGAACATCGCATGCTATTGCAGCGTAATCTCTTGTATACTGCTATCACACGTGCAAAGCGTTTTTGCGTTTTAGTAGGCCAACCATATGCTCTAGAATTAGCTGTGCATAACGACCGAGTTGCATTACGTAATACCGGGCTATTAGAGCGTTTACTGTTGTTGTGTCAGGGTGGTACAAAGACCCTTGTTTAAATCCGACTTGCGGGGTAGAATATCATCATACAACCTGAATAAAGAGGAACACTCTTTCAGGTTTTTCATTTTACTCCCTATTCACTTTTCACAGACCATAAGACGCCTGTGCGTGATGTCATAAGAATTTGCAGGAAGGATTGAGTTGTGTATGGCTGACATTAGAACGGCCATTTTTGATAGAAAGACTGAAGCCAGCGCTGAGACGGGAGAGTATTTGAGCGCGTCATCTGGTTATGCGTACCCGGACGTGCTGGTAGAGACTGATTGGGTTGCAGAGCATCTCTCCGATCCCGCTGTTCGCTTGATTGAAGCCGACGAAGATGTCATATTATATGAAGTTGGTCATATTCCTGGTGCCGTGAAGCTTGATTGGCAGGTGGATGTTCAGGACCATATCAATCGTGATTTTATTGACCAGCAGAGATTTGCGCAATTAATGAACCGCTGGGGAATAACCAATGACACTATGCTGGTTTTCTATGGTGATAAAAATAACTGGTATGCTTGCTATTCGTTCTGGCTCTTTAGCATGTATGGTCATACAAAAATAAAAGTGATGAATGGTGGTCGTACGAAATGGGAGGCGGAAAGACGCCTGCTGACGAGAGAGGTTCCGCATTACGAAGCCTGTGTCTACCACGCGCAGGCTCCCGACGAGACTATCCGTGTGTTTCGCGATGATGTGATCTTTGGCCTGAAAAATCCCGGACGCCGTTTGCTTGATGTGCGTTCGCAGCAGGAATATGCGGGCGAGCTATCCCCAACGGCGGAATATTCACACGAGGAGGCGCAGCGCAGTGGTCATATCCCAGGAGCCAGAAACGTGCCCTGGAACAGCGCAATCAACGAAGATGGCACCTTCAAATCGGCTGAGGAGTTGCGGCGGATTTATAGCTGTCAGGATATCACGCCAGATAACGAGGTAGTTACGTATTGTCAGATTGGTGAACGCGCGGCACATAGCTGGTTTGTGCTCGCAAAGCTGCTCGGTTATCCGCGTGTGCGCAACTACGATGGCTCCTGGACCGAATGGGGCAATATCGCTGGTCTGCCCGTTGAGAAGTAGCTGTTGAGTAGCAAGTAGACGCTGAAATGTGAAGGAGAAAACTGATGGATCGTCAAGAGGCGATAGATTTTTTAATGGATCACTACGAAAATCCGCGCAACCATGCTCCTCTCGCAAACCCTGACGTGAGCCTGAGCGGTGGCAATCCGGGATGTGCCGATGTAATCACGATGCAGGCGCGCTTTGGTGCTGATGGCAAGGTTGAAGAGGTCGCCTGGGAGGGCGAAGGTTGTACCATCAGTCGTGCAGCTGCCTCATATGTGACAGAACTTGTGCAGGGATTGACGCCCGAAGAGATCGAGGCGATGAGCTTTGAGGATCTCATTAACGATTTGGGTAGAGAGTTGGTCATGACAAGGCCAACTTGTGCAACACTTGCCCTGGGAACGCTCAAGCGTGGCGTACACGAGTATCATATGCATAACAAAGCTAATCAGGAAGGCTAGCACTTATCCTTTATGACCAAGCAGTAGCGTAACGCTGCTGCTTTCTTTTGTCTTGCCTACCTTATTTTCATGACAGGCATATTTTATTTTTTATCTATCATTTGGAGAAGATTTTCATGTTTACCTACGATCTGGGCGATGGTGCTTCGTTACGCATACTTGAGATGTGGCATGCTCCAGAATTGCTGACGTTTGTGCAGGAGAATCGCGCCTATCTTGGCGAGTGGCTTGGTTGGGCGAACGAGATGCAGACAGAAGGTGATGCGCAGCACTTTATCAAACGTGGTATCACGCGCTTCTACGAAGATGGTCTGCCCTGGGTTGGTATATGGCTCAACGATCAGATGGTTGGTGGCGTTCTGTTCTTCCCCATTGATCACCATATACGCGCAACCGAGGTCGGCTACTGGCTTGGTCAGCAAGCTGCCGGGCGAGGACTGATGACACGCTCCCTGAGAGCCATGCTGCGCTATCCGTTTGACTTGTTCCATTTAAATCGTGTGGGACTTCAGGCCGATGTCAGGAACGTACGGTCGCACACCGTGGCCGAGCGACTCGGTTTTACCTTTGAAGGGATTCGCCGCCAGGTTTGGGAACATAATGGTCAGATGGTCGATATGGCGAGCTACTCGCTGCTTGCCGATGAGTGGAGGGCGCAAGCCCACTCATAAGACGATCCAGCTATATTAGACAAAATAGGTTGTGCGCCAATTCGCCAGCAGCGCCAGGGCTGCATGCAATAATTGCTGATGTTCTGGCGCGTTGAGCCAGCGGCTCACACCTGATGGATGCGGTAGCGGCAGGAAAAATATGCTGTCACGCTCCTGATAGGTGCCGATGATATCCTCCAACCTCCCCTTGCCAAAAAATGCCTCTATTGCCATACTGCCAACCAGCAGTACCACTTTGGGTTGGACAAGCCGCAATTCTGCTTCGAGATAGGGGCGACAGAGCGCAACCTCTTGCAGCGAGGGGCGACGATCACCGTTTCCACGCGGATTTTTGCCCGGATCGCAGCGAGTGAGCGAGCTAAGATAGGTATGCTCATGAAGATAGCCAGGGGGAAATCCGGCCTGTTCGAGCCACTTTTGCAAGATGCGTCCCCCCGGTCCACTGAATGGCCTGTCCTGAGCGACGGAACGATGACCGGGAGCCTGCCCGATCACAAAGAGCTGGTCCTCCACCTGTCCGCTTACAATCGGGTGTGCTCTGGCAATATATCCCTGCTCCTGACAGAGGCGGCAGGCAAGGAGGCGCTGCTGGAGAAGAGTGAGCGCGGAGGCCCTCTCTGTCAGAGATACATTACCCATGCTTTTCTGCATGCTCGGTTGGTTCTATCTCGCTGGGATGATGATATGCACGCCCCAGATGCCGATATTGTGCCTTGTAATAGACGAGTGGCGGAATATCGTCGCTCGATCCATTCATGCCAGCAGGTGGTAATGTCGAGATCGCCTTATCTGTCTCTTCCGCGAAAATTGCATGCTCTCCCATGCCCATTGCCACCACCTGACCAACAAAAATGGCATGGTCCCCGCCCGGATATTCGGCTGTCATACGTGCGTCAATAAAAGCCAGCGAGCCGTCAAGAATGGGTACCCCTGTAACTGCGGTGTGATAGGAGGCGTGGCAAAAGCGGTCAAACCGCTCCTCAGAATGCGTCGAGAAGCAGCGCGAAAGATATTCTTGCTCGGCAGTGAGCATATTTACGGCGAAGGACTGACTTGCACGGATGAGCGGGATGGCCTGGCTGTTGAGATCAATACACACAAGTATCAGTGGTGGATTGAGCGATACAGAGCAAAACGCGTTCACCGTCAATCCCGCCAATGTTTCCTCATGTTTGGTTGTGACTACTGTAACGCCAGTAGCAAAGCGACCCATCACCTGTCGAAAGAAATCTTTCTCAATTGCCATCGATTAGTCCTTTGAATAACGCTCCTCTTTCTCACTTGCTTATAATTAGTAAGGAGCGACCTTGTTTTACTCTGTAGTATCGTCCGTAAATAGATACCTTGTCAACTGACCATCTGGACAGGTTCGTCCAAGTTTTGCTCGCTACTGTCCCAAAACAATACCATAGAAATGTTTTATCTATCCTGTCAGATCCTCCTGACCTGTACTAAGGTTTTATAAGTTCCTGTCCTTTCGTACATAGGCTTTTGTGCTGAGGTCAGGTAAAGTATTTGTGTGAAAAGCACAAAATGCGAAGGAGATATTTGTATATATGGCAAATGAAGTGATGCAGGCGATACGTGTTCATCAATATGGCGAGCCGGAGCAGCTTCAACTGGAGGTGGTGCCTCGCCCTGTGCCGAAAGAGGGCGAAGCGCTGGTGAAGATACATGCGACCGGAGTCCTGCCTATCGAGTGGAAGATTCGTAGCGGTACCTTTCGGAATTATATGCCCGCCACCTTTCCCTATATCCCTGGAAGCGCTTTTGCCGGAATCGTTGAGCAGGTCGGCTCGGGTGTCACGACATTTCAGAAGGGGCAGGCGGTTTTTGGTCGCACCAACAATGGGGGATACGCTGAATATACAATTGTAGCTACCGAAACGCTGGCCCTCAAACCTGAAGCGCTCAGCTTTGCGGAGGCGGCGAGTATTTCAGGTGGTGCGACGGTGGCCTGGACTGCGCTCTTTGAATGTGCGGAGTTACAAGCCGGGCAGAGCATTCTGATTCATGGAGCAGCTGGCGGTGTGGGAGCTTTTGCCGTCCAGTTCGCCAGAGACAGAGGCGCGCATGTGATCGGCACCGCCTCCTCTGCCAATCAAGCGTTTGTAGCTGCTCTGGGAGCGGAGAGGGTGATTGATTATGCGACCACTCCATTTGAGCAGGTAGTGCGCGATGTGGATGTGGTGCTGGACACGATAGGAGGCGATGTGTTGCGACGCTCTATGCAGATAGTGAAACCGGGCGGAATCGTGGTCTCGCTGCTTGAGGAGCCATCTCAGGACCAAGCGCGAGCGCTAAGAATTCGTGCGATGAAAAACACGGCCTCGCTGCCCTTTCCCTCTACACAGCTCTTGCAGACCATTGCACACTTGATCGACGAGGGGCAGGTCAAAGCCACCATCGCGCACATCTTCCCGTTGCGCGAAGCTTCTCTCGCCCATGCGTTGAGTCAGAACGGTCATGGGCACGGGCGTATTGTGTTACATGTTGCGGATTAGATCCGGGCTACGTGGTTGCCTCATCTACTTGTGGTAAGGAGAGCATAAGCCGTTTTTGAAAGCGTGCAAGCAGTTCTGTGGCCTCTTCATGCTCTTTCGTCGTTTCAGGCATATGACTGATGTAATCGATATAATGGATGATGGCATCTTCAACGGCGTGAGCTTCGTCGGGGGTTGCGATAATTCTCATCAATGGTTCTTCCCTTTGCACCGTAATCCACCTCTTTTTCTGATCGATTCAGGAAAGACTTTTTTGTATTTTTGTATGCAATAGCCCTGATCTATCCTTGCAATAATGTGATAAGAGGAGAAGCACGTTATCTTTACAACTGACTTTTCCTCTTATCGCGAGAATTATTCCTTGTTCTAAGTACCCCTGTTTTTGTCAGGGACGAGTTCCTTGCCCGGTGGTTGAGAAAGACCCTTGCTCTTATCGTTGAGTCAGAAATAGGTAGTGGCTAGTAATCGATGACGATATGGCCGGTCCCCTTCGGCTCGCTTGCCCCGTCTGCGGTAAACATCACGGCGAATTCCGTGTTGGCTGGAATGGTATCCACCTCTTTTTGGGTGTTATCAGTGAATGGCGTCGGGCTAAACCAGTTCTGCTGGCTCTCGCATTTTGTAACAGCTCCCATATTCATGAGGCAGACCATTGCGTTCATATCGTAAGGTTTCTTCGTGAAACGCACCCATACGCCTCCATTGCATCCACTTGATTTAATCAACGTAGGTGTCAGGCCGCCACTCGGGCCTGCAATCTGAAAATCTTGCTCGAAATGCCGGCACCCGGCAGCACCATTGATGGTTGTGGACATTGAAGCTGAGGTGGAGATTGTGGGCATCAGCAACACAAATGCAACAACACTGCAAAGCAGCCCCAGACTTGCAAAAACAGACATCTTCCACGGAAACATGACTACTGGTTTCATTCCTCACTTCTCTTTCGGCCCTACACGATGTATTTTTTGCTTTTTCTTGCCAGGAAAGACTTTTACCATAAAATCTTCCCACTATCCATTTTACTGATAACACCAAATTTTTTGGCAGAGATAGGCAAAAACTCTTATCCTGTGCGCTCTTTGACAGGGACGGAAGAATTATTTTGAGCCTGGGGTGAAATATCTTGAATGCATGGAATCTTATCATATGTTGCGTTTTCGTCTCTGTTGCGATTACCCTATGAGATCTCAAAAATGGATTCTATTCTGTACAGTCTTCCAGTCATGTCGGCGTCTTAGCATACGGTAAGGCGTATGAGCATATAGGGATCATTATCGTGACGGGAAACCATATGTTCAAAAAAGGATAGGTTAGATGTTATCACCTGTAGATACTGTGGTCAGAAAACTCGTTCCGTTGGCGTTTGTTGTCGCGCTCTTCTGGAGTCTGATACCGCTGGCGAGGACGCCTGCGAGCGCACATCAACTGAGAGTGCTTGGATACTCATTCAAAGGCCATATGAACACGGTCCAAGATGGTGGTATCCTCGGTCCCCTCGCCAAAGCCCCGACCAATGCTGATTGTCAGGCTGAAGGGCATATTCATTGTTACAGTCCACAAGAGCTTCGCAAAGCGTATGGCCTGACTTCTGCTATTGATAGCGGTATTACTGGAAAAGGGGAAACAATCGCCCTGATCGAATCGTTCGGCAGCCCTACCGCCCTGGAGGATCTGAAAAAGTTCGACAAAGACTATGGATTGCCAGATCCCCCGTCCTTCGAGCAAATCGCGCCACTTGGTTCGGTGCCCTTTGATCCTAAAACGCATGGTTTCATTGGCTGGGCGCTGGAGACTTCGCTCGATGTGCAGTGGGCACACGCAATGGCCCCTGGTGCCAATATTGTTGTCATGACCAGTCCAGTTGCTCAGACTCAAGGGACACAGGGCCTACCAGAATTCCTACAGCTGGAAAAATATGCTATCCAGCATCACTATAAAATCTTTTCCCAGAGCTGGGCTGCGACCGAAAATACCCTGTTTACTCCTGAGGGCAAAAAAGTCCTCAACGATTTTGATACCTTCTATAAACAGGCTGTGCAGGAGGATGATGCAACCTTCTTTAGTGCAGCCGGTGATAGCGGTTCTGCAAATGTCGATGAGAAGGGGCACACTTATCCATTTCCCACCGTTAATTTCCCGGCTTCCTCGCCCTGGGCCACAGCGGTTGGGGGCACCAGTCTCTCTACAGATGCTGATGGTAATTATCAGTCTGAAAAAGTCTGGAATCAAGGCGTAGGTGCGGCGGGTGGAGGCGGCATCAGCCAGTACTTCAAAACTCCTGAATACCAGAATGCCAATCTGCCAAAGTCCGTCCTTGAGACGCTCAAAGGCTATCGTGGAATCCCCGATGTTTCTGCTGACGCCGACCCTGATACTGGCTTACCGATCTACATGGGTTTCCTCGATACAGATAAGGACAGTCCAGGGAACGGCTATTATGTATTCGGCGGTTCCAGTGGAAGCACACCGATCTGGGCTGGTTTCCTGGCTGATGCATTCCAATATGCAGGTCATCCAATTAAACAATTGAATAGCAAGCTTTATCAGCTCGCCCAGGATAAGGATGCCTATGCTCATGTATTCCATGATGTAACGGTTGGTGATAACGCCCAATCGCCTATTCCAGGTTATCAGGCCACAGAAGGCTGGGATCTTGCAACAGGCTGGGGTTCGCCTATCGCGGATAAGTTGTTTGACTATCTGGCATCTGTTGACAAATAACCCTTTATTATCACAAAAGAACGCTCTGGCTTCTGTAATCTCTCTTTGCAAGCCAGAGCGTTCTTTTATGCCTTAAAATCAACTCTGAGAAGGCGAACATTGTGCGGACAGCGCCCATCTTCGAGCCTTTGGGCTTGGCAGTAGCCCAATCGTGTAGCTTCTGCTAATTCGGGAATTCCTCTGCGTTCATTTTAGTGGTCTTTCCCTTTTGCGCTTCTAGAGCGCATGTAACTTAACCGTATCCCGGCAGCACTCTGTAGCTTATTTGACAGCGATGGTGCTGCACTTGCATGCTCTTTTTGGAGTTCTGCCGCGCTCAGTGCACATAGTAAGAAGAATGAAGAGGTTTGCGAAGCGAAGAAGAGCATTGGTATAATAGAGAATATTTTGTCCATATTGTGACAGCAACTTATGTACTGTGCGCCTGACGTTTTGTGTCGTTGATTGTATACTCTGGGGCGAAGGAGATGTTTTTCGCAGGGACGCCGTTTATAAGTCCTGGTTTGCGTTTTATTTACGCGCAATAAGCTCTAACAAAATAACTCTCCACGTTTGATTTATCGCGCCGATGCTTCTCAACAGAGATGGGGAGCGGGACGAGCGTGATAAATCGTGCAATTACGAAACATGTGGTGTATATCATAGAATAGAAATGTGCGATTGCCAGGCTTATAAATTGCGCCCCTGCGAGAAAAAGGAGCGTGTGGGATGAACAGCAAAATCACGTATCATCAACAGGTAAGCTACTGTGGCAAACCCCGCTGCCGGAAGTGCCGCGAGGGGACGGGTCATGGTCCTTACTGGTACGCATATCAGACGGTCGAAGGAAAGACGACCCGCACCTATGTTGGCAAAAACTTGCCGCCCGATGTGCAGGCGTCGATGGAGGGTCAGCGCGAAACCCCTGTGCCGCTGCACGAGCAGGAACAGGAGCAGGCGCTTATTCGTATTTATGTGCTGGGTCAGTTTCGTCTCGAACGTCGCTCAAGCCGCACGACATCCGAGTGGCAGACTGTGACCGATTCGGCCTGGCAGCATCAGCGCGTGCGTGCGCTGCTTGGTTGCCTGGTCAGTAGCACGGGCCGTAAGTTGGGACGCGAGCAGATCATGGACGCGCTCTGGCCTGATCTCGATCTGGAGACTGCGGCAAGTCGTCTGGATCGTGCAGTCTATAGCCTGCGCCAGCTCTTTGAGCCGTCGCGCAACCGTCCCGCCACCTCGCCTTTTCTGCTGACCGAGCGCGAGCAGTTGGTTCTGGCCGATCAATCGCAGGTCTGGGTGGATGCCGATGCGTTTGAGCATCTGTTGGCCCAGGCACGTGAGACGGACGATCTGGGCAAGCAGGAGAGCCTGCTTGATGAAGCCGCGACCCTCTATGGTGGTGATTTCTTGCCGGAAGAGCGCCGCGTTGAGTGGGCTATGGGTCGGCGCGAGTCGTTGCAACGCAGTTGGATCGGTCTGTTGCTCGATCTCGCCCGGTTGCGCATCGACCGCGATGCCCTGACCAGCGCCATCGAGCCGTTAGATCGCCTGCTTTCCGTCGATCCCACCAATGAGGCGGCAGTGCAGCGGTTGATGAAGCTGCTGTACGAACTGGGTCGTCGTGGTGAGGCGTTGCGGGCGTATAAGCGTCTGGCCCAGGTCTTACAGCAGGAGTATCGCATCGCACCGCTACCGGAAACGAGGGCCATCTATGAGGCGCTGCGCTCCGGTGGCACCTCTCCAACTGTCCCGGCATCCTCGATGGCAACGCAGACCGAGACGAGGCGTGAGGTGCGCACAGAGGCGGTGGTAATTCAGATCGGTCGTGCTCATCAGAGTCCGCTGGTGGGACGCGAAGAAGAACTGGGCGTCCTGCGCAATATGGTGCTGACCACTGAGCATTCCGCACGCTTCCGCCTCTCGCAACGCAAAACGCTTGCCACGACCTTTGATAGCACACAGCGCCGCGCCCAATGTATGCTGCTGATGGGCGATGTTGGCATTGGCAAAACGCGTCTGGCCGAAGAGGTGAGCCGCGATGCCAAGCGGCGCAACTGGGCGGTGGCGTGGAGCCGTGTCTATGCGCAGGAGGGGAGCATTCCCTATCGTCTCTGGACCGAAGTGTTGCGTAAGGCGATGGCGCAGGGAGCGTGGCAGCGTCAGGAGTTGAGCCGCCGCCCGCTGGTATTTCAGCCGTTGTGTGCCTTGCTGCCTGAACTCTATGATTATCTGCCGCCTGTTTCGTTCTCGACGCCGCAATCGCCCGAACAGGAACAACTCAACCTCTGGATGGCGGCTCACGCGCTGCTGACCCTGATTAGCGAAAGCACGCCGTTGTTGATCGCGCTCGACGACCTGCAATGGGCTGATGGGAGCAGTTGTGAGCTACTGGCCTATCTTGCACGCCGCATCTACGGCCATTCTATCGTCATTGTGGGAACCTGTCGCGACAACGAATTACCGCCCAGTCACGCTCTGCGTCCGCTGCTCACTGATCTGCAACGCGAGCATGCAGTGGAGACGCTGCCGCTGCACCCACTCAGCGACGAGCAGATCAGTACGCTGGTGACGCATATCTCATCGCACGTGGCCTCGCGTGTATCTGAGCCGCTGGTGCAACATATTCGCGACCGTGCGGCGGGCAACCCCTTCTTTGCGGAAGAGCTGGCGCGCACTATCACCCTACCGGCTGAGGGGAGCAACGGCAACGGCTCATCTTCGTCAAATGGCACATCTAACCTGCTCGATCTTGAGAAGGGGGCGGATCTCCCGGCGACCATCAACGCTGTGCTGGATCTGCGCCTGAACCGTCTCAGCCCCGATTGTCTGCGGTTGCTCAACAAAGCGGCGGTGCTGGGCAATTCGTTTGAGTTTCCCGTCATTAACGATATGGAGGCGATGACGCCCGGCTCCAATGAAGATGTTGTGCTTGATCTGTTGGAGGAGGCGCTCAAGTCTGGGATGCTTACAGAAGAGGGTGTGGGAACGCGCATCACCTATCAATTCTGGCACCCCTTGCTGGTCGATCACCTCTACGAAAAGCTTTCGGCTGCGAGACGGGCCAGCCTGCATCGCCGTGCCGCCGATATCTTCCAGCACGTCTATAGGGATCGTGAAGACGAGGGAGCCGCCACCATCACGCACCATCTCGTGCAGGGAGGTTCCGCCTCGCACCTCATCGCCCGTTTCGCCGAGCGAGCAGGCAACCACTCCTACTCGCTCTCCTCCTACGTTGACGCCGAGAAATACTACAAAACCTCATTCGAGCACGTAGACCCAAGAACCGACGACCCCCAACATTATGCGTATTTGCTAGAGATTCTGGGTGAGTGTACTCGAGTTCAAGGCAAGTACGATGATGCCCGCGACTATTATGAGAAAGCTCTCAACGTACATAGCCAGCAAAACAACCCATCTGTTGATCCCCAAAAGGAAGCGCAGATTCAAGCTTTGCTTTCTTGTGAAATAGGTCTGACATGGTACGACACAGGTAATAACGCCAAAGCACAGCAATACTACCAACAAAGCGAACAGACACTAAAGAACGTTGGTGTCCTTAACGGCCCGGCCTGGGCATACTTGCTTTATCAGCAGAGCTATGTAAACTGGCGAGAAGGGAATTATGATAACGCTCATATTACAGCAAATGAAGCCCTCCGAGTATTTGAAGAGAAAGGCGTACATCAAAATAACAGGATGGAATTTGCAGGCAACTTGACACGAATAAGACGAATTCTTGTGGATGATACGGTGAACTTAGGACGCACTTATGTATTGTTAGGTATGATTGCAAATGGAGCAGGGCAAACAAGTGAGGCTTTATCACATTTTGATGCAGCATTAGCTATTTTTGAGCAAAATGAAAGGCCAAGAGACATTACACATACTTGCTGTAATCTAGGTGATCTTTATTTGAGAAAAGCTGAGTATACTCAGGCTAATGCTGTATTGCGTCGCGCACTCAATCTTGCAGAGAGAATTGGGGATACTCCTAATCTATGTTTTATTACAGGTAATATAGGCATATTAGATGCGCGTACAGCTAACTTAGCTGAAGCAGAGAATGAATACAGGCGTGCAATTACTCTGGCTGAGGATATTAATGAGCTTGCCTCGGTAAGCCCCTGGTGTACGTATTTATCTATCTTGTTACAGGAGCAAAATAAGCTTGATGATGCAAGAGCAACCTTATATCGAGCATTAAAAATTAGTAGAGATATGCACATAACCCCTTATGCGGGAATGGCGTTGGTGGCGCTTGGAAATCTTCGTATCAGTCAAGCTCTAGTGTTGGGAATCGAGGAGAAAAGCGAGAAGGCTCAATCCAAAGCAATGGCGAGAATGCTTATGCAAGCAAAAAAGACTTTGAAGCACTTTTTGATTCTTGAAGGCATAGAGGCAGAGACAAGAATTGAGGGAAGATTATTGTTGGCACAAGCCCACTTATTGTCAGATGAATTGGATCTGGCTTATCAGCAAACGCAGCAGGCACAGGAAGAGGCTGTGCAATCTGAGCTAACATGGCTGGTGATACGTGCTCAACGATTACAGGGCTGTATTCTCGCCACCCAGCATCGCTATGAGCAGGCGGAGCATTTCTTTGAGCAGGCTATGCGCGCCTTCCGCAAATGTGGAATGCGCCTGGAATATGCCCGCACACTCTATCATTATGGCTTGATGCTGCTGCAATGGGATAAGGCGAAGGGCAAGAAATACGATCAGGGATTGGCCTATCTGAAAGATGCTCGCCAGACCTTTGCCGATTGTAAGGCCGCGCTTGATCTCAGACTGGCCGAACAAGCATTAACGGAGCATGAATAGCAGCAGATTTAATCATAAATGATGAATATATGTACATGTATGATTGCGCCGGATATATTTCCTTATAGGTTGCGATTGCTAGATGTGGCGTTTTTTGTATAAAAGGGCGTTATCAGGTGCGAAATACTTTATATGGTGATAAAAAAGAGGAGAGGGGGGTGTGGCGATGGCGCCAGCCTCGCTACCTATTTCTCTATTACTCTCTTTTTTATCTCTTATTATATCTAATGTCATCCTTATAACCCGTTGAAGCGGCTTGTGAAGCGGTTGGAATGCCTATATAGAATGTTGTCGGTTCGACATCTTCAGGTTGTAGATCTACAACGTTGGATAATCGTATATGGCAGGGGCGATGGCTTGTCCTCGCCTGGGAACCCATCGTGTGGCCTGTGAAGTCGGGCGAGGACAAGCCATCGCCCCTGCCATATACGATCACACCCGGAGAAGTTGGTGGATGTTCTAATCGTCTCGCAACTACGACCCGAAGAGCGGTGGATGGAGAAACGTTAGCAAAGCATTTATTGACGCGGGTATTGTGGGTATTGACCAGCAGGCGGGGGCGCATATCCTGGTTGTGGTGGGTAGGCGGGTTGACCATAGGGAGCAGCCGGAGGGTATTGTGGAGTGGGAGGCTGTCCATACGGTGCGCCTGGAGCTGGATAGGCTGGATATTGCGGTTGTCCTGCTACTGGTTGCGGTGGGTAGGCAGGTTGGCCGTAGGGAGCTGCTGGGGGATACTGCGGAGCGGGAGGCTGTCCGTAGGGCATATTATGTTGTGGCTGGGGCGGATATGCCGGCTGTCCGGGTGCGTAACTATATTGTCCCGCCCCTCCATAGCTTACCTGATTGCTGGCTGCTTTCTGCTTGAGACCTTGCACGCCTCTCATCACAATAAAGGCGCTGGCTACTAGAAGCAGCAGGCTGAAACCATAGGCAATCAAGGCATTTGTTCCGCCTGTTCGACTCGCTATAGTGACGAACAAGAAGAGCAGACCTATCAGGATTCCCAGCGATCCCGACACCACACGTCCCCAATTCTGGCCCAGAATCCGATACAACAGCCATGTAAATAAATTGGTACGCATAAAAATTGTGTTCCTTCCCAGGATACCGTTCCTGATAATAGATAATCGTGTGATTACTTACTATTAGGAGATAGAGCCATACATTGTTACTCGTTACTTACCAATAATGACAGATAGGAAGAAGCTGGAGGAATACCGTGCAAAACGACAGGTGATATATACAGGCAGATAGACCCATTCCTGCGCCCCCAGCACCGTCTCTCAACAGATAGGACTGCTTTTTCTACATCATGAGTAACATGCTAAGAGAAATAGGCTACATATTGTGGACAGAGCCTGGCTCTACAATATATAGTAGAGTTAATTTCCGATGATGGTATACTTATCCATTCGCGCCATAAACCCCATGCATTTATGCATGGGGAGAGAAGGTACGTTCCTTCTTTGGAGGGGAGGAGTGGATACATTTGTGTATTTCGTTGACAAAACCGACCTGATTCTCTAGAATAGGAGAGGAGTGATGTAGACAGGAGAAACAGGTGTCTCGGACAAAAGATTCGTCCCCATCGAAAAAAGAGAAGAGAGCACGCGACCCTAAAGATCCCAACCTGCGTTGCAAAGCCTATAAGTTCCGGCTCTGCCCAACAAAGAAACAGGTGGGCAAGCTCGAATGGATGCTGCGCCGGTGTAAAGAACTCTACAATGCCGCCCTGCAAGAACGGCGAGATGCCTATCGCATGTGTGGCGTCTCCGTCTCCTATACGATGCAGGCCGAGCAGTTACCCGCCATCAAAAAACTGAGAGAAGAGTATCAGGATCTCCATAGCCAGGTGCTTCAAGATGTCTTGCGTCGGCTGGATAAAGCGTTCCAGGCCTTCTTTCGTCGCGTGATGAATGGGGAGGAGCCAGGCTATCCGAGATATAAAAATGGGGATCGCTATCACAGTATCACGTACCCACAGGGTGGGTTTGAACTCCTGCATGGCAATCGGCTGCATCTCTCCAAAATCGGGCATATCAAGATCAAACTGCATCGAGCGATGAAGGGGAAGGTCAAGACCTGCACGATCAAACGCGAGGGTGAGCAGTGGTATGCGATCGTGACCTGTGAATACCTGCATGATGCAGCTCTCACCTTCCATCCCTCTGAGAAGGAAGTGGGCGTGGATCTGGGCGTGAAGGTGTTCGCCATGCTTTCAACGGGTGAGGCCATTGAGAATCCGCGTCACCTGCGAGAGGAAGAGAACACGATTGCCGCCGCCCATCGCACGATCCATCGCCACAAAAAAGGGAGTCACCGCCGCCATCGTGCCAAGAAAGCACTCGCTCGTGTGTATCGCAAGGTGCGCAACCGGCGGCGCGACTTCCAGCACAAAACCTCGCGCAAGCTGGTCGAGCAGTATCAGGTGATCGTGTTTGAAGATCTGTCGATCAAGAATCTGACGGCAACTCCCAAGCCCAAACAGGACGAAGAGACTGGCAAGTACTTGCCCAATGGGGCAGCAGCCAAAGCCGGTTTGAATAAAAGTATCTTAGATGCAGGATGGGGTGGGTTTGTCCGACTCTGTGCCAGCAAAGCGGAAGAGGCTGGCGGTACAGTGGTCAAAGTTGCGCCCTATTTCACTACACAAGTCTGTAGTTCCTGTGGTGTCGTGGTCCAAAAAGACCTCTCTGTTCGCTGGCATAGCTGCCCAGACTGCGGGGCGGAGCTAGATCGAGACCACAATGCCGCGAGAAATATCCTGCATCGCTATCACCAGAACAAACAGATCGGGGCAGGAAGTGTCCCACAGAAGCCGGTCTCCTTGCGTGGAGAGGAACCCATTCTGTAGAAGCCCCTGCATTCCTGCATGGGGTGCTTCACTGTATGGAACCATTTTATGGGAGGGATGAAATATCCTCCTGTCTGTTCTCGTAAGCGCTGTGGAGATGGATGGAGCTGGGAGGTAGGAAAGAGCATGAGGAATAGTTTTGTATGGTCAAACGGGTGGCAAGAGCGGCACTTCGCTGCAACGTCGGCAAGTTTGCCGTAAGGCATCGCAGATTTTTGAGGTGTCCATCACATTTAGCGACGCCCCTTACAAACAGACATCCCCTTCTTGCAAATCGACGAACCCCTTCTCAACCTACGACGGCATACCGGCAACTCGCTTGCACTGCATACCTGAAAATCTGATAAAAAAAAGCCATAAATCCTCTTAAATTCGTGTATCCTTTGCTCAGAAAGAGATCACTGATATATATGACGCACGACGAAGCGAAACATCAAATCTCTTCACGAAGATCGAAACCTGTATCTGGGCCAACAAGGAGGTATGACACGAGGACTTGAATAGCGCTCACTATTCATCATCAAGCCCTCTTACACTGTCATGATGTTGTCCGTTTGTCTGTGATCGTTTTATCCATACTTTTTCTCAGATTTGCAAAAAATGTCAGCAAGCTGGCCGTCGAACCAGCGCTGACGAACTTCCCAGCATTTAGAGGCTTTCGTTCTGACGACAAAGATCGCTACTGAATGCTCGGGGGAGATACCAGAGTCCATCTAGCAGAGTATAAAACGCTGCTGTATGGAGAGGGTCTAAAAAAATCAGCACCCGCAAGGAAGGATGCCACACATGAGCCTTACACTTACTCGCCAACAGATGTTTGCCCTTTTACTGCTCGCTTTCTTCACCGTTCTCGTTCTTGGCACTATCATCACAGCCAGCGTTATGCATACCGATGTATGGCACCTGTTGTCTTCATTCAATGCATCTACAGCCGTTATGAGTCCACATAACTGAGCAATGTAAGTGTATGCTCATGGCTCGCAGGATGCACAACGAAGTGCTGATGAGCAAGCTTTCCGCCAAAGCTCGAAGGTGAGTTGAGGGCGTGTAGATAAAACAAAATTTAAATTTTGGAAAGGAGCAAGGAAGATGTCGCATTACGACTAGCCTGCACCACAATCAAAAACGCCTACCTGCATCGACAGGTGGGCGTTTTATTTTGTGTGCCGATATGTCTACTATAACCATACCATTTCGTGTTGGCATAAACCGTTATGACTTAATGTTGTAGCTTAATAGCCGCAGCTTTTGACAATGTTGCTCATCGAGCTGCGATTGTTCAAAAGCACAACAATTAATTTTGAGTAGTTTAGAAAAGAAAGAGAGACGTATCTTGGCAGTATCTGATGTAATTCGTACCGTGCTGGCCGTTCGCCAGTTTCGCGATGAGCCAATCCCCGAAAACGTTGTGCGAGAAATTGTCGAGGCGGGACATCTGACGGCAAGCGCCGGGAACCAGCAGCCCTGGCACTTTATCGTCGTGCAGAATAAGGAAACGCTCCGCAAGCTTGGCGAACTGGCAAAAAGTGGCCCCTATATTGCTCAGGCTCCTCTGGCTATCGTTGTGGCCGCTGAACAAACCCCCTTTGCCACCTCAGACGCGAGCCGGGCTATTCAGGATCAGATTCTCACCGCCTGGGAGCATGGTGTCGGCTCAAACTGGGTCGGCTTCAACAATCTTCCACAGGTCAAACCTGTGCTGGGTATTCCCGATAATATTGACGTGATTGCGATCGTCCCCTTTGGCTACCCTGTGGCTAAAAATCTTGGCAAGGGCAACAAGAAGCGCAAACCGCTGGGCGAGGTTGCTCACAACGAGCGCTGGGGCCAGCCGTTTGCATAGAGGCTCTCCTAACAAACCCGCAACAAAAAGGAACTTCAAAGGGCGATGATCCCCGGAGAGGTTCCTTTTCGCTGTCTGCCGATATCCCCATCTTCCGCTCTTGTCAGGCTGCAAGGTCATGCTTTAGAATGTGCTGGTCATGATCCCCCTTAAATGTGTCACATTTGTACAGAGAAAGGTAGCATCAGTGCCCCCAACATACGCTAGCAATCCCACGCCATATGAGGATGTCAATACTATTCTTCGTTTGCTCTATACCAAACAACTGGAGGTGCTGGGTTCTCAACTCGTCGGCCTCTATCTGTATGGCTCGCTCTCTCTGGGCGACTTCGACCCGGCATCGAGCGACATCGATTTCTTGACGGTGACGGCTGAGGAGCTATCCGTAGAGACGACAGATGCACTGCGAGCGATGCATGAGGAGATTGCCCGTAGCGGCCTGCCCTATGCCGATCACCTGGAAGGCTCGTACATTCCATGCGCAGCGCTGCGGCGCTACGATCCAGATCATTCACGGCATCCCAGCATCGGCGTCGATTGGGAGTTTCATGTGGGTGAGCATGGCAACAACTGGATCATTGAGCGCCAGATTGTACGCGAGCATGGAGTGGTCATCTATGGTCCCGCGCCACAAACGCTGATCGATCCGGTCTCGCCACAGGAGCTGCGGGCGGCGGTCTGTCGGCACCTCAAGACGCAATGGCAGCAGCAGATGCTTGCTGGCGATCTGGAATGGCTGCGTCCACGCAACTATCAGGCGTTTGCCATTTTGACCATGTGCCGCGCACTCTACACGTTGCAGCACAATACCACCATCTCCAAACCACAGGCAGCTGTCTGGGCACAGGAGCGCTATCCACAATGGCGACCAGTCATCGAGCGAGCGCTGGTGTGGCGATCTCAAACCGAAAAGGATGATCTGACGGAAACCATAACCTTTGTGCATGTGGCACTGGCGCAAGCTCTCGCGCTTTGTGGAGATGAGGACAATGTATCGTAGTTGGTAATTTGCTTGTTAGCTATAATATGCGCTAAGGACTATTGCGTATTTTCATCAGGAGACGTTCTATGAAGACGATTGGCTTGATCGGTGGGTTGAGCTGGGAATCAACCATTGAGTATTATCGCTTACTCAATATAGGAGTCAAGAAGAGACTTGGCGGATTGCACTCGGCCCAATGTGTGTTGTATTCATTCGATTTTGCGGGTGTCGAAGAACTACAGCATCAAGGGCGCTGGGATGAAGCCACACAACTGATGATCAGTGCCGCTCAGTCCGTCGAGCGAGCGGGAGCTGATTTCTTGCTCATCTGCTCCAATACAATGCATCGGATGGCCGATGACGTGCAGCGCAACATCGATATTCCTCTATTACATATTGCGGATGCCACCGCCCAACAGATCACTGCTCAACATGTGCAGCGTGTGGGGTTGCTTGCCACCGCCTTCACGATGGAGCAGGATTTCTATAAAGGACGCCTCACACAGAAGTATGGTCTGAATGTGCTGATTCCTTCAGCAGAAGAGCGCAAAATCGTTCACGACATCATCTATGGCGAACTCTGTCTTGGCGAGATTCGACAGGTCTCGAAAGAAGCGTATCAGCGTATCATCAAACATCTGGTCAGTGAAGGCGCTGAGGCCATCATTGCGGGCTGTACAGAAATCATGTTGCTTATCTCGCAAAAAGATTGCCCTGTTCCGCTTTTTGATACTACCTCTATTCATGTTGAGGCTGCTATAGAGCTTGCTTTACAGACAGACCCGGTAATACTATGAGAGAAATATGCATCAAAACTGGATATTGTTGAGATAAAAATTGATGCGTGGACACTTTGCTAATAGAGCGAGAGCGAATCTTTGTGACTTTTTGGATAATAGCGCATCAAAATTGAGGGTAAGATGGTACAATAGAACAAACCCGATATCAGGGGAGACAGATTCGCTCTGCGCCCCGATAGAAAAACTATGCAGATAAGGGATTGAGGGATGTCTGATAGTAGCAATGACCTTGTAGGCGAGCTGATAGGCAATTATCGCCTGTTACGATTGCTTGGCAAAGGCGGCTATGCCAATGTCTATCTTGGAGAGCACATTTATCACAATACGCGGGTAGCCATCAAGCTATTTCATCGCAATGTGTCCGATGCCGATCTGGAAGAGATTCTCACCGAAGCACGCACGATAGCGAAATTGGAACATCCCCGTATCATTCGTATTTTTGAATGTAACATTGAAAACGAATACCCCTATCTGGTGATGAGCTATGCTCCTCAAGGCTCACTCCGACAACGCCATCCCAGGGGAACGCGCCTTCCATGCTCTCTGGTCGTCTCCTATGTAGAGCAGATTGCGGCAGCATTGCAGTATGCACATGAACACAAGTTGGTGCATCGCGATGTCAAGCCGGAGAATATGCTTGTTGGTGAAGATGGTCAACTGCTGCTCAGTGACTTTGGGTTGGTCACGTTTGCGCGCACAACCGGCAATCAGACGACCGGCGATATGCGCGGAACGGTGGCGTACATGGCTCCTGAGCAACTGCACGGCAAGCCCCGCACGAAAAGCGACCAATACTCGCTCGCTATTGTCGCTTACGAGTGGTTGTGTGGACAACGCCCCTTCGGTGGTGCTTTTGCAGAGATTGCCAGCCAGCACATCCTGGCCGCTCCCCCATCGCTCACAGAGCAGGTGCCGGACCTGCCCCCCGCCGTCGAACAGGTCATTTTCAAGGCGATGGCCAAGCATCCAGCGAATCGCTTTGAAAACGTCACCCTGTTCGCCCAGGCGCTTCAGCAGGCCAACTTGAGTTCCGTTTCTGCGCCATTGCCCGCTGCGACAAAACGCGTTGCTTCTCAGGCGCTCACACCATTGCCTGACTCTTCTCGTGTCTCATCCAGTCTGTTGCCCTCTGTTCCTCCAGAGCTATTGGTAGAAGAGCTGTCAACGCAGATCGATGCGCAACAGTTCTGGTCATACGATAGCCCCAGCTTGAAGCCTGTTAATGCTGCAACAACATCTATGCACCCAGCGCAAAAGGGAGAAGAGAGATCATCGTCCAGGCTGATAAGTAGTCGAACGCTCAGAACGCTGATGATTCTCTCCGGCCTGCTTTTGCTGATTGGTGGCAGCCTGGTACTGAGCAGCGGCATATTCACGCCATCTCAGCCAGCCCCAAAGCCGCCAAAAGTGAACGATGGTATGAGCACAACTATCGTTAGCACCGCTACGGTCCCGGTTACGAAGAAGACGGTCACAGTGGTAAGCCAACCGACGCCGACGCCAACACTGCAACCGACGAAGCCAGCGAAACCGACTGCGAAGCCAACGCAGCGCGCGACTCCAACACCAACACCGACCGAGAAGCCAACGGCAACTCCGACGCCGACCCCTACACCTTTGGTGCCACCGCTACCTACCATTGTGGGCGGTTTGTTCCCGTAAGTGGCGGCCCCAGGCGAATGCGCTGCCGTACTTCTTCGAGCGTATCTTGCCAGGTGAAGGTCTCTTCCCACCAGGTTGCGCCTGCATCGATAAAGGCGGCGATTGTTGCGGCGTCTGCTGCTTTGTCGGTGCCGCTGGTTCTTCCAGATGAAACGATATCGAGAGGCTTCTCCCGCGTGCGATAAGGTCGCATATAGTTGACGATCTCGCGTAGATCTTGCGGTGTGATCTCGTGTTCGCGCATCAGAGGGAAAACGCCGTCCCATTGTGCTGCGCGACGAAACGGTTTTTTGTTTGGCCAGAAGCCTGCCACCCAGATCGGAATTTGCGGCATCTGATAGGGGCGAGGCAGGAAGCGCACATTTGAAAGCTGGTAATGCTTCCCCTCATAACTCACTTCTTCGCCACTCCACAGTTTCGCCAGGATCTCTAAGCCCTCATCAAGCATCTCGCCATGCGCTCTGGCATTAACCGTCTCACTGAAGCCGCTGAACTCTCTGCTGCGGTCGCTGCCCAGGCCAACGCCGAGGATCAGGCGTCCATGTGAGAGATGATCGAGGGTTACCGTCTCGCGCGCGATCTTCCAGGGGCGGCGACGGGGCAGAGGCGTTACCATAGTGCCAAGCAAGATACGCTTTGTGCGTAGAGCAATCGCAGTCAACGTGATCCAGGGATCGACCATGATAGGCGTTTCCTGGGAGCCGCGCATGTTATAGTTGATATGATCCCAGAGGAAGAAAGCATCCCAACCCGCCTCTTCAGCTTCGTACGCCAGTTCAGCAATAACGTGTGGATCGCTGGCGAGGCCGAAATTAGGTATGTCGATAGCAAAACGCATGTACGAAATCTCCGATATCGATAAATAGTGGAATTGATATGGTGAAAAGCCAAATCAGCCTGAGCTGTTTCCACTATTATTATAAACGATTTTGTCAAGAGGCACATCGTTCATCTGGACGATGCGTTTTTGTTCAGATTTCCTATACACTTGCATTGTTATATTAATAAAAGTGAGAAAGGAATATCTGCATGCTGGCACGACAACTGGGCTTACCGCGAATACGAGGGTCGGAGGGATTTCTTATAGCAATATTTATCGATGCGCTGGGGAGTGGTCTGTTTCTTCCATTTTCGCTGCTCTACTTTCATGAGGCCGCTGGATTGGCGCTGGTGACGGTCGGGTTCGCGCTCAGTCTGGCAACTATATTTACGTTGCCAATTGCGCCGCTCACGGGCTGGCTTGCTGACCGTTTCGGGGCGCGCTATGTGGTGATCGCCTCTCAACTCTTGCAGGGGGCCGGTTTCTTAGGGTATCTCGTGGTCAATAATGCGCCTACCTTGATTGTCTTTGCACTCTTGACCGGGATTGGGCAGCGCATGTTCTGGTCGGCATATTTCACGCTTGTTGCCGACATCGCCGAACCATCTGAGCGGGATCGCTGGTACGGTCTGGCGGGAGCCGCGCAGAACATTGGCCTCGCGCTAGGTGGTCCGCTAGCTGGATTGCTGGTTGCAAGCTCTGGGCTGCTAGGATATCGAATCGTCGTCGTCGTCAACTGTGTGAGCTTTTTGCTTGCCGCTGTCCTGTTACTCTTCAGTGTACACACGAAACGCCCTCTACAGCACGAAGTCACGGAGACCGGAGGGTATCGCACCTTGATGCGAGATCGACCGTTTCTCATCCTGACCCTGACTGGCGTACTGTACGCGCTGGGGAGCATGTTTTTCCCTCTAGGCATCCCCATCTATATCACCACGACGCTACACCAACCTGCGTGGGCGATTGGTTTCCTGCTGGCATTTAACACGATCTTACTGGCAGCGATGCAAACTATCGTCGTGCGGTATCTGGAGCCATATCGACGTACGCGCGCCCTGATGCTTGTCGGGCTATTATTGGGGATCTGGTGTGGAACAACGGCGCTGGCAATCTGGATTCCATCCTGGTTGCTCCTGCCATATCTGTTCGGTATCACCTGCCTGTATACGCTGGGCGAACTCATTAGCGCGGCCACCTCAAGCGCTCTAGTGGCCGCTGCCAGCCCGGACGCATTGAGGGGACGTTATCTCGCCTTTTTCCAATTTTCCTGGAGCATTGCAAGCATCGTCGCGCCCGGCCTGTTCACCACACTCTTTTCGGTTACTCCGACCCTCCCCTGGCTGATTGTTGGCGTATTGATGCTGTTTGCCAGCTTGAGCATATATCGCCTGGAGGCACACCTGCCGAAGCGCGCCATTTACAAAGAGGAGAAATAGAGGTTGATGCCGTTGCCGTATCACTTTCGCAAAAAATAAGTATTAGACAGATCATCCGGAGGTCAGTTATACTTTTTCTTGAGCTCAAGAGGAGTGATCGTATTTTTGAACTGTTTCAGCGAAAGGAAAAACGATGTCTGATAGCAAGCAAACAGATGCCGCGCAAGAGAAGATCCAGCAGGTACAGAGCCATTTTGGGGCTGCCGCTGCCGATTATGTGACCAGCAAAGTGCATGCCAGTGGGCAGGATCTCGCCTGGGTGGTGGAGGCAGCGGGACTCACTGGAAGCGAACGCGTGCTGGATGTGGCGACGGGTGGAGGACATACCGCGTTTGCCCTGGCTCCTGGGGCAGCTGAGGTGGTGGCGCTCGATATCACGCCGGAGATGCTCGCAGTGGCCCAGCAGGAGGCGAACAGGCGTCATTTGCACAACATCAGCTTTCTGGAAGGGAATGCTCAGAGCATCCCCGGCGCTGATGCCAGCTTCGATGTCGTGGCCTGTCGTCAGGCGGCTCATCATTTTCCCGCTGTGCAGCAGGCCGTGCGTGAGTGGGCGCGTGTTCTCAAGGCTGGTGGAAAGCTGGTGTTGGTGGATTCGATGTCCCCGGAAGAGCCGGAGATCGATGCTTTTCTCAACGAGATCGAGGTCTTGCGCGATTCCTCGCACGTTCATAACTATCGCAACTCAGAATGGGTTGCCCTCTTGAGCGAAGCTGGTTTTACAGTGAAGAACACTCGTGAATTTGGCATCTTTCTAGACATCCCTTCCTGGACGCAACGCATGCGCACCCCCGCCGAGTCAGTTGCGCGTATCGAGCACCTTTTGCGTACAGCAGGACAGGCAGAGCGCGAACGGTTGCACATCGAGGAGCGTGATGGCATCCTGGGTTTCACCTTGCCTGTGTTGCTCTTATTAGCTATAAAAGGCGAATAACATTTATAAATAATTTATGCCGCACTACAATAGGCAAATGAAGATAACGACAAGATGGGCGATGGCTTGTCCTCGCCTATCTTGTCGTTATTGAACGTTATCATTTGTATTGGAACGCGGAGAGGCAAGGACAAGCCATGCTGCTTGTGCCAGAGGATCTCGTGCTTCCTGGATCGTCTCGGGTTGTCGAGTCCTCAGCCAGATGCGGACAAATTCTCGGCTGGGACCGATGATGAGCGGGATGTAGAGCGACTCGGGCAAGCGGATAATACTTCCGTCGCTGATAAAGGGGGCAAGCCATTGCAACACGTGTGTCGACAGCTTTTCTGTGGGAGGCGTGGTTTTGGTCTTCTGCCGGAGCACCTTGATGTATGCGCTTAGATATTCCGACTCACCTGCTTGCATGAGATATTGTCCAAGATCAGGATGATATTCAAACCAGCGCAAATACGCATGGACAAGCGCTTTAATGCCTTCATGGGGAGTCCGCTCAGCAATGGATGCAACAAGAGCTGCGTTCAGGCTCGCGCGTCCTTCGAGATAGAGTGCTTGTGCAAGCAACTCTTTATTTGAGAAGTGATGGTAAATGCTCCCGGTACTGGCCCCAGAAAGCTTGCGGATATCTTCCATCGTGGTCTCTGCGAAGCCTTTGCTTGCAAAGCAGGTGAGTGCCGCGTCCAGAATGGCCTGTCTCCTGGCTTCCTTAGGAACGCGAGGAATGCGCTGCTCAGAATCTTTCATTATCCAACGAATCTCTTCTTTCTGTCTCCGACTGTACTTTCATTCCTGGGGATGCACAACCCCTTTCGGCTGGCATTTGCCTATTATACTATACTCTTGACAAGAATGAAATTCTAGAATAATATTCTAGTGATGCGGTCAGAAGAGAGAAAAGGTGAGCATCGATAACAATCATAGAGGATTCTTCTTATGCCATTAACAACCATCGACAACAAAGCCGCGCTCATTGTCATTGATTTGCAAAAGGGCGTGTTAACCTTACCAGCAGCGCATCCAGTTGACCAGGTTCTTGCGCGCTCCGCTGAACTGGCTAGAGCGTTTCGGTCTCATAAATTTCCGGTTGTGCTTGTCAACGTGGTTGGCGGCGCTCCGGGTCGCACGGATGCTGCACATGCAGCCAGGACAAGCGGGCAATCTCGCCCGACGCCTCCGCCGCAATGGGCCGATCTAGCAGATGAGTTGGACGCTCAACCTGACGATCACCGTATCACCAAGAAAACGTGGGGCGCGTTCCATAACACCTCGCTACATGAGCATCTGAAAGAACTCGGCGTCACACAAGTTTTTCTGACCGGCGTAGCAACCAGCATCGGAGTTGAATCAACGGCGCGCTCTGCGTACGAGCATGACTATCATGTCGTGCTAGTGACGGATGCTATGACTGACGTGGATGTGCAGGCTCACCAGCATAGCGTGGAGCGGATTTTTCCACGTCTGGGCGAGACCACAACCACTGAAGAGATTATCGCTATGTTGAAGGAGCATGCATAAGTTTCTCCTTTTTGTTCAATACTACCACAACTAATTTTTGGACAGCTTCTTTTTAAGACTTGACTTTCAACCTGCTTGAAAGTGGTATCCTCTTTTTGCAAAGACATGATGATACCGTTTCACTGTTGGGGAGGAAGTCATATGTTTAAGATACGCGAGTTTGCTGAGATTGCGCAGGTGCCGATGTCCACTCTGCGATACTACGACGAGATAGGTGTCTTCAAGCCCGCTGCGGTCGATCCAGAGACGGGCTATCGATTTTATTCGATCGACCAGTTGCTACAGATCAATCGCATTCTGGCTCTCAAAGACCTGGGCCTTGAACTGGCACAAATTGTGCAATTTCTCGATGAGGAGGTGTCAGGCGAGGCATTGCAGGGGATGTTGCGCTTGCGACAGGCAAAGCTGCAACAGCATATTCAGGCTGAGCAAGAGCAACTTGCACGTATCGAGGCCAGGCTGAAATATATTGACCAGAGCGAGGGCCGATCAACCCCGATCGTTGTATTGAAGGCCGTGAACTGGTATTCGATCATTGCTGCTCGTACTCAGGTGATTGGGTTTGAAGCAAACAGGCGTTATGCCGAAGCGCTGCTTGCCAGGATCAGGGAGCGCGAGATCAAGCCGACCGGTCCCACGCTCTTTCTCTACCATGAGTCCGGCGACGTTGATTTCGATGTAGAGGTGGCTGTGCCCGTCGATCCTGCACAGGTGCGTGCGCTCGGTCAGGGCTGGGATGAGCGGGTTGTTGTGCGTGAGCTACCCGACGTTTCCAGAATGGCCTGTACTGTCTATCATGGTAGTCCACACGCTATCGTGGAGGCGTATCAAGCTCTGGGCATTTGGATTCAAGCTAATGGCTACCATATCGCCGGACCTTGCCGCAAGCTCTGTCTACGCTGGGACGGCGAGCTGAATGACTACCTGACCGAAATCCAATACCCAGTCATGTTGGAGCAGTGAAGCAGACAAAAACATCATCATGTTTGTTTTGAGCAAAAATAAGGTAGTATTTGAAAGGAGCAGGGCAGCGGCGCGAGTCGTATGCTCTGGAACACTAGTATGTTGAAAGCTATTCGCAACCTTGACTATACGGTTATTATCTGTCAGGATGTCGAGTTGATGAAGCGCTTTTATCGTGATATACTCGGATTTCCGCTCCATCGTGATTTTGGCGATTGGGTAGAGTTCAGCGTAGGTGCTAACCTGCTTACGTTGCGCAGAAGAGGAACCGGTTATGATGATGTGCGAAACGAGGATGGGGTGGCTCCGCTGGCTGGTACGGCCTCAATGCAACTGGCGTTTCGGGTGACGCCATCGCAGGTCGATAGCTGCTATCTCGAATTGCAAGAGAAGGGAGCCACGATCATGCAGTCACCCAGCAATCGCGAAGGCACCAATCATCGCACCCTCTTCTTCAAAGACCCGGAAGGCAACATTCTGGAAATTTATGCTGATTTATAGTGGCGTATCTGGAAAGGGCGCAGGCAGTAGCCTCGCCCGATTTTCTGACCTCTATTGAACACGTGCCTCCTCTTCAGTCAGGATAGGGAAGAGCGTCGTCTTGCCGGTTGGGTGGTGGAGATTAATCGAGAGGGTCTCCAGGCCAGAAGCGCTTTTCAGGGCCAATAGCGAATTTGCTAACTGGCTTGCTTCGTTCGTCGTACATGCGATCTCCTTTTGCACAATTCTTACAAGGCAATATTGCCCCTCAGGGCTTTCCAATTCTAATAAACAGTACAAGAACCAGTGAAAAGGAGAGCAAGAGCTTGTTGAGGGTGAGCGTCAAAATAGCGCATCTGTCGAGCAACGTTGCGAACGCCAACGCGATCCATCAAGCTCAAGACGGTGCTGTTGAGTTGAGCCAGAAGGCTCGGTACTCGTCCAGTGCGCGTTTGACAGGCATCTTCCCCTAAACTTCCGTCGCGGCGATAATGCAGCCGATTTTCGATGGCCCAATGCTCCCGAATCAAAGCGAGCAGGCGGCTAGGTGGCGCTTGGCGCATGGAGAGACTACTCAGTCCATAGACGACTTCATGACGAAGCGTGCCAGCTTTGAGCAAGAAGGTCGTCCGTTCGAGCCGAAAGACTTGCTCGATGCCTTCCCATTGCTTGCCAAACCACTCATTGAGATCAGGACTGCACGTGATAGCTCGATGTTCTTTCCGTCCATGAGCTTTGTCCCACGTCTCTGCTTGTTTCCACCGACGACGATCAGGGCCGCGATCTTCGAGCAAGTCCGCAATATCTTCCTGGAGGGTCGGTTGGTTCTCTTTGGCGATCAAAATATAATCTCCGGCTAGTTGATGCACGCGGCTACAGAGATCACGTTGGGTATGCATGGCATCAAGAGTCAAGATACGTCCTTTCACACATGAGGGAGTCAATAAGGGTTTGAGCGCACTGATCTCGTTCTCTTTGGCCCCGACATTACAGTGCCACAAGACAATGCCAGTGGCGACCTCATAACAACTGAGTTGATGGATTGGATGTTCTTGTGAGGTCGTGGCACGCAATGTTTTCCCGTCAATCGCCAGATGAGCATGATCGGCTTGACTCTGTGGAGTGTGTAACCGACTTGGCTCGTCTCCACACCGGATCTGAGCCTCCCATCGCACAAAAAAAGCTGATAAGATCTCGTCAAGGTGTTTCCCATCCACTTTCGCCAAGACGTTCCAATAGGTCGTCTGACATGGCATCTTCTCTCGTCGTAACTCAAAGTGTTGGGCCAAGTATCCTGCTCGATGGCGAATCCATTCGGTGGCTGCACTCAATGTTTTTTGTCCCGCAAGTTTGGCAAGCACAAGCAGGCACAAGATCACTGCCAAAGAGTAGCGTTTGCCTTGCGCACGCCTGGGATCAGTCAGTCCTTGCAATGCTTCATAGAGCGAGAGAACTGCGCTTTCCGCTGCTTCCATCTCCGCTTGAGGTGGCACGTTCCATGTTGTATAGTCCATAGAGAGTTTTCCTTGTCGATGTGATGTTTTTTGTATTCTACAAGAAAAACTCTTCTTTTTCACCTCCTCTTTGAGAATTGGAAAGCCCTGTATTGCCCCTGATCTTCCTTGACATCCCTTCTATTGGAGTGTACACTCTCAGATTAGAGTAACTACTCTAAATTCAGGGCGATTGCTCCAGGGAGAAGGTATGATGGTACGTGTGGACGTGCATGCGATCCGACGAGAACAAATTCTGTGTGCGGCAGAACGCTTGTTGGCGCAAAAGGGCTGGTCACGAACGACGTTTGCTGATATTTGCAAAGAGGCTGGCATCTCTAACGGCGTTCTGACCTATCACTTCAAAGATAAAGATGAGATTTTGCTGGCGGTCTTACAAAAGGTTTCGTGCGAGTTTCAGGACAAGCAGTATCCTGTGCTGGAAGAGGAGTCGCAGTCGTTGCAGAGCAAACTGGCTCAGTTTGTGAACGATAACCTGCTTGCTGATGAGAAGCAGCGCGAGTTTTGCCTGCTCTCGCTCCATCTGCTTTCACTGGCAACGCAGAAGCCGGAGATAGGGCAGTGGATGTCGCAGATCCACACGGAATCGTTCCAGCAAACTCAGGTCAGTGTTGAACAAGCCTGTGTGCAGGGGCAGATAGAGGTGCGCGACCCTGCCGCCGTTGCTGCTGTACTCATCATGCTACTTTCGGGCATCTCAGTTACCACTGCTGTCTATGATTTTCCTGTCCCGGCTGAAAAATTGATAGATGAAGTAATGACAATGATACGTCGCTACCTGAAGATGGATGATGGAGAGAAGCATACATAGAAAGGAATCATGCGTCTATGCACGTAACGCAACCGGAGAATGAGATAATTCAGGAGGCATCTCCTCCTCGCTCGCCAATAGTGATGTCACCTAAACAGATGGCGAGTGCAATGATACTGTTATCCTGTTGTATTGGTATCCTTATGACAGGCTTTGGGATTATTGTTCCCGTGTTCCCGCAGCGTCTAGAGGCGCTGGGATTGGGCGCGGAAACATTGGCACTGATGGAGGGTGGGTTTGGTTTGGGAATGTTTCTTTTCAGCACTCCACTGGGCACGCTGGCAGATCGCGTTGGACGCAAGCCGATGGTACTGCTCTCGCTGGCCGGTTTTATCGTCACCAGCGTTGTACTTGCGCTTGTCAATATACCTGTTGTATTCATCCTCGTGCGCTTCGTTGAGGGTGCGCTTGTTTCCGGTTTGATGCCTGCATCTAACGCAATTGTGGGTGATGTAGTGCCAGTGGAGAAGCAAGGTCGCTGGATTGGCTTTATGACCACTGCACAGTCCGCTGGTTTTGCCATCGGTCCAGGCATAGGTGGCATACTCTATCAGGCCTGGGGCTTTTCCAGCCCCTTCTTTATCACTGCGGCTGCTGCCCTGATCGCGTCGTTGCTGGCCCTGTTCATGCTGCCTGAGACGCTTTCGCCACTGGTACGCGAAGAGGCGCGGGTGCGTTATGCCACCAGGCGTCAGGAGAAGCGTCAGAAACAGAAAAAGGAGCGCCGTATGGCGTTGGGACAGCCGGGACTGCTCCTGGTCTTTCTCCCGCTACTGATTATCGATTTCGGCATGACCTTTGCCTATCCGTTTGTATTGCCGCAATACCCCTTCTACTTTGAAAAGGTGTTGGGATACAGTGCGGCACAATATGGCCTGATTATCAGTGCGTACGGCGGTGCCCTGGCTGTGTTTCCCATGCTGCTTGGAGGGGTCAGCGAGCGCTTCTCGAAAAAGCTGGTCATTACGGTTGGCAGTATCCTGACGCCGATTATGAATATTGCGCTGCTTTTCGTGCATCAGTATTCGCTGTTGATCCTGGCTACCATTCTTACGGGCGTTGGCAGCGCATTGCTCATTCCAGCATTGAGTACGATCTACCTGGGCATGACAAGCGACCACAATCGTTCGCAAATCATGGGGATACGCGGAACAGCCATCTCGTTTGCGATCCTGACAGCTCCATTGGCCCAGGCATTGATTGCACCCTGGACACCGCCGCAGGTCTCGTTCGGGATCAGCGTAGCACTCTCGCTGGTAATCATTCTGCTTGTGATTATCACGCTAAAGAATCCGCAGCAGCCTGAGAAGCACGATGAGGTGAAGCAGGAGGCGCTTCCTGAGATTGCTACCAACATTTAGCAAAACGACGGGAAATAACGGGCATCTTTCTCTGAAAGGTGTCCGTTATTTCCCGTCGTGAGGGCGTATAATTGGGGCAATAAGGAGATTTTTTCTGATATTCAAGGAGCAGACATGCGACGAGAATTCTTCCATATGCATACCGTTCGCTACGATGAGTGTGATTGTAATGGCGTGCTTACCCCTTCGGCGTTTTTACGGTATATGCAGGATATCGCGGCACTGGATGCCGAGGACGCGCAACTTTCCGGCAATGGCTACTGGGTGGTCAAACGCACCTTTATTACCTTTACCGCCCCTATCGCGATCCATACCCAGCTTGCGTTAAAGACCTATGGCCTCGGTTTTAGCCGCGTTACGGCCAAGCGTGGCTATGAGGCGCACCTTGCTGATGAGCCGCAGAGCGAACCGATTATCGCTGCTCACACGCTCTGGGTGTATGTTGATCCTCGTGGACGCCCAACGCGTATGCCGGAAAGAACGGCTCAGATCTGGCTTCCTGATGGACCGCTGGCACCACCGCCAGATGAGTCTTTTCCGACAACACCCGCAGGCACACCAGAAACGACAACTGCGGTTGTGCGCTTTTCCGAAATAGATCTGATGCGACACCTCAATAACGCCTCGGCGGTTGAGATGCTGGACAACGCAGCCTGGGAAGCCTATGCGAGTGCTGGCATTACGCCTGACGCGGCGAAGTTTGACCCACTTCACTATGATATCGAATATGTGGACAGCCCGCTCTTCGGCGACGAACTGACCATTCAAAGCTGGTTGCATCCTTTGCCCACAACCGGGCAGGAATGTATCCGTCACCAGCAGATCACACGTGCAGGAAAAGTGATGGTGCGCGCTCACTCGCGCTGGCTGTGGAGAGCATAGCGAGGCGTGATGGTCAAGAAGAGAGGGCGTAGGTTTCTGAATTAGACACGAACAGAACTATTGAAGGGAGCGTACTACAGAGATGAACCCTACGCCACTGTTGTCTAATATACAAGAGATTCCTATAAATCTCATGTTTCACTGACGAAAATAGCTGAGAAATAATAATGCGGTTGAGTTTCGCGCGAAACTCAACCGCATTATTATGGTGGAACGCTTATTCTTTCACTGGTGCCATTTCTTGCTTGTCAAGGCTCTGAGCATCTTCAGCGCGTTGCTCCGCCTGTTTGCGTGGACGCCAGATGCGGATGTACTCGGCGGAGAAGTAGGAGCCGAGGACGAGAATACCAGCGATTACCTGAGCAACCAATCCCTCGACATTGGGGAAGACCGCGAACCAGACGCCCATCCAGTCGGGAATGGGCAGATTCACTGGCGTTGTCGAGATCCAGTGGGCAAGTTGCATTTCCTGCACGCTTTCGCCAACCATCACCACCAGCACGATAGCAAGCATGACGCCGGTGAGGATCAACATACGCTTGTAGGGGAGCTTGTGGTGCGTCATGAAGGTCAGCACCGCGACGATAGCGGTAAAGAAGAGGCCAATCGCCACGCCCTGGAGGACAATTGTTGAGCCGACCTGTAAGCGCAGGCTTTGCAGGAAGAGGACCACTTCAAAGCCTTCGCGGTACATCGCGGAGAAACCAAGCATTGCCAGACCAAACAGCGTGCTGGAACCAGCGCTGTCCGAGCTGTTCATCAATTCTTTGCGACGCTTATTGTGCATCGAGATCCAACCGGTCCAATAGATCTTATGGAAGAACCAGTTCATGATGATGAGGAGAACCACAATGGCGAGCAGACCGGTGGCAGCCTGAATATCGAGGGCTGGAGCGTTGATCTGCGACATAATAGCAACGACAATAAACCAGGTCGCAATCGTTGCCAGGAAGCCCAGGCCAGAACCGGCGGCAATGGGTTTGCGGTATGATTGCTTCGATTTCACCAGACTTGCCGTAATTGCGGATAGTACCAGAATCGCCTCAAGCCCTTCACGGAAGACGAGAATACCGGTATTCAGGATAACCGCAGTACGATCAAGGTGGGGAGCAGTTGGATCAGGTGCGCCCGAAGCTGTAATACCCTGCCAGACAAGGACGCCAGCAAGCAGAAGACCCGCGATAATGAGCGCAACACGCCAACTTGTGCGCCATATATTGTGCGCTGTTACGTGTTTGACGGGCTGACTCGACATAGATATGTATTCCTCTCCAATATATGTGTTGTGTGGTTTCGACCCCACGAAATACCACGCCCTCTTCACTTTTCGAAATATAGGTATGTTCTGTGGTGATTGCTATGCTGTGAATATAGGGGCATGCTAATATCCTAGTTGTGTACTAGGATATTAGCATAAGCTAACAATTTATGTCAAGATCATGCGTGATAGATAGCTTCCAATTCTTCCCATAGCTGAGCGGGAATGGAGTATTGAGCTAGCTGGATGGTTTCGTTCAGGCGCTCAGGTTTGCTCATGCCGATGATAGTCGAGGTAATACGTTGATCGTGGAGAGAGAATTGCAACGCTGCCGCTGCTAGCGGGATCTCGTAGCGCTTGCATGCAGCTTCCATCGCCGTTGCTTGCTTGAGCATCGCTTCCGGGGCGGCTCCGTACATGTAGCGCGGGTAGGCACTCGGTCCTTTGGCGAGAATACCGCTGCCGTAAGGGGCGGCATTCATCGCCGATACATTGTGCTGCTGGCAGAAATCCCAGAAAGGATCGGCTTCACGTTCGAGCAGCGTATAGCGATTGTGCGAAATAGCCACTTCAAATAGATCGGTTTCCACAAAACGCGTCATCAAATCGATGGGGCCGCCAGCCACGCCCAGATGCTCGATCAGTCCCTCTTCTTTGCAGCGCTGCAAGATTTCGACGGGGCCGCCCGGCTGCATTGCATCCTCAAAAGTAATATGTTCGGGATCATGTAAATAAACGAGGGGTAAGCGATCCAGACCTAGCAGGCGCAAACTGCGTTCGACGCTTTTGCGCATCTGTTTGCCGCTGAAGTCGCCTGTGGTCAGGTCGCGATCGGCCTTTGTCGCCAGGACATAGCCAGCTGGAACTCCGCCAAGCTCGCGCAGAACCTGCCCGATGCGTCGCTCGCTCTCGCCATCACCATACGAAGCTGCGGTATCGAGAAAATTGATCGGACCCGCAAAAATAGCACGTACAGTCGCCAATGCCTGTTCTTCCTGCACTCCATAGGCAAACGTCTCCGGCATATTGCCCAGCGGCGCGCAGCCCACACAGAGCGGCGTAACCTGGAGGCCCGTTGAGCCTACTGGACGGAGTGGAAGCACGCCTTTAAATGTATCGGTCATTGATGTTGTGATACCTCCATCGACTTAGATAGGCTCATCGTATCACGTGGCATTGCTTGTTGCCTACTGTTCAGGCAACAGTAATCCAGTTTTTTGTCAGTGGCTCTGGTATGCTCGTCTGTATGTGCTTTGCTTGACCCTGGTATTGCGATCTTCTATACTTAGAACAAGAATTTGGATAGAAGAGAGATTGAGAATGAACTGGCTACACCATCCTCATTAAGCAGCTGTAACGTTAGTTGAAATATCCCTGTCCGCCTGTCTCATCCTGGTATATGATGAGCTAGCTTTCCGTTGCCGTTTTGCTGCTGGTTGCCAGCCTCGTGCGCCTCCGCATACATGAGCATCCCCTTTGAGTATGTGTGATGAAAGAAAACATTCCCCCAACTTGTCCATTGTTTGATTTAGAGGAGGTACTATGTCTCTAGAACGGCCTGTCTTTGCGAGCCGTCAGGAGTACGGTCGCTATTTCACAAACCCATCCTACTGGCACCCTTATGTAGCAGCCATTTGTGTACGTCACGATCTGGGAAACCCTGTGACGGTGTGTGCAGGGCTTCCAGGCACTCATCCCGTTTTTCTTGTGAATGAACAGTATGCGGTCAAGCTCTATACCGATCTTTTCAATGGGGAACAAAGCTATCATGTTGAGCGTGAGATTTATCGCCTGATCGCGACTGAGCCATCTCTGCCAGCGCCCTCTCTGGTTGCAACCGGAATGCTGTTTGATGAGCATGATGGCTGGCCCTGGCCTTATATCGTAACGCGGGTGATTCCTGGCCTCAGCATCAGCGAGTCCGAGGTCAGCTATGCAGATCGTTTAAACGTTGCAGCGTGGTTGGGCGTTGTCGTGCGTCGTATGCACTCTCTGTCACTGGTAGCACCATTCTCACCAGAGTGGAAGCCATTTCTCCAGTTTCTTGCAGCGCGACGGACAGAGGTAGTTGCCGACCATGCTCGCTGGGGTTGTCTTCCAGCACATCTCGTAGCGCAGATCGAGGAGTATATGCCAGATCTGACAACCTTGATCGACGAAAAAGAAATACCTGCCCTGCTGCACTGTGATCTCAATAGCGACCATGTGTTGGGTGAGAGGATTGCCGGGTATTGGAGGCCAACAGGTGTGATTGATTTTGGTGATGCAAGGGTTGGTGATCGGATATATGAGCTAGTGGCGTTACATCTGGGTTTGTTCCACTGCGATGGGCAGATGCTGCGCATATTTTTGGAGGCATATGGCTTTGATGAAGCATTGCGACGTGATTTTGTCAGGCGAGCCATGAGTATGACATTGCTGTTTGAGTTCAACGTCTGCACGCACATTTTTCAGCATATTCCTGGCGCTGCCTCAGTTGGCACGCTTGATGAACTGGCTGAGCTTGTATGGGGGAATGTTCTCACATCCGAGAGGTAATGTCGTGGATAGAAAAATAGTTTGAAATATCGGATAATATCATCACAAAATTGTCACAGGACGAGGAAGTCACTCGTCCTCTATAATAGAGAGAGAAAAGTCTTCGGGGCAGGGTGAGGGAATGTGTTTCCCAATTCCCGATCGGCGGTGAAAGCCCGTACGTCACGTTGTGACATGATCTGGGGAAGTTCCAGAGCCGACGGTACAGTCCGACAGGAGAAGACTACAAGTAAAAGTAGCACGTCTTGCTAGCAGCCCACTCGTAAGAGCAGCGTTTGCAGCGAGACGTGCATAAGAGCGGAGAACGCAGCCTCTTTCAATCAGGGTGCGTCTCTCGCTTGCTTTGCATACAGGTATTGAGTTACCTGTTGATTGTGCTTTTCTTGTATTCTACTGTGCCTTCCCTCATCTGTCGCCGAAGTAGCGAACCAGCCGTGAGGGAGTGCCAATGGAAGACTTTAGCAGCTATTATCCCCTGCTCTTCACTATCGCCAATCGTATGTTGCATGGGGCCGCCGATGCGGAGGATCTCGTGCAGGAGAGCTATCTTCGCTATGCCAGTACTGAGCAGGAAATCAGTTCGCTGAAGAGCTATCTCACCACTATCATCACCCGGCTCTGCCTCGATTACCGCAAGTCGGCGCGTGTCCAGCGCGAACAAGCCCTCGATTTTCTGCCCGATGATCTCTTCCCGATACACGATATGGAAGAGGCTGTGCTAGAGGCGTTGGAGCGGAGAGAGCGGGTGGCAATGGCTGTACGTATTCTGCTGGAACGTCTGACCCCCGAAGAGCGAGGTGTGTTCCTCCTTCACGAGATGTGCGACTATCCCTACGAAGAGATAGCCACGTTGCTCAAAAAGAGTGCCGCCTCCTGTCGCCAACTCCTGCATCGCGCTCGCACACGCCTGACCCGCGCCTCTGCACGCTTTGCCAGCACGCAGGAGCAGCAGGAGCAGATCACAGAGCGCTTCCTCTCTTTCAGTCAGCGGGGAGATGAGCAGGCGCTTGTGGCAGCGCTTTTACAGGATATCAAGCCGCAGGATATTGAGCGGCATCAAAGCAAGCGCACAGGGCGGCCAACTCTGCGCCAATCATATCTGTCACAGGAAGGAATACACATGAAACAGAGCAAACAGGCAGAATGTTATCTTACCGTTCCAGAGGCCATCCGACGTGTCCAGGCAGGCAAGATGGTGCTGATTCAGGACGATGCGGAGCGGGAAAACGAGGCCGATCTTGTCCTGGCAGCTCAATTTGCCACGCCAGAAAAGGTGAACTTTATCATTCATGCCGCCTCTGGCCTTGTTTGCGTTGCTCTGGGTGGTGAGCGCCTGGATGCTTTGGGGATACCATTGGAGGAGCGGAAAAACAATCCATTGCAGGGCACCGCGTTCACCGCTTCGGTCGATGCCGTCTCCGGGACCACCACAGGCATTTCCGCCGCAGATCGAGCCGTCACTATTCGCAAACTTGTCGATCCCACCACGCGTGCAGAGGATTTTGCGCGGCCCGGTCATGTCTTTCCTCTTCGCGCACATCCTGATGGGATACTTGGCAGGCGCGGCCATACTGAGGCTGCCGTTGACCTGATGCATCTGGCTGGTCTGGAACCGGGCGCGATTGTCTGCGAGGTGCTGAACAATCGGGGCGAGGCTGCGCGAGGAGAGGAGCTATGCATGCTGGCGCAGACATGGGGCATCGGCATTCTCACAGTTGCCACTCTTCACCGCTATCGTCAGGAGCATCTTGTGAGCTTTGTTGCGGAGACACAACTGCCCACCGCCGAAGCCAATTTTCGCCTGCGCCATTATCGCGATACCCACACCCATCAGGACTATCTAGCGCTGTTATTAGGAGATGGAGATCTGACCGGGGAAGCTCCGCTGGTACGCCTGCACTCGGCCTGCACGACTGGAGACATCTTCGGCTCCCAGCGTTGCGATTGTCAGGCCCAGATGCAGACAGCCCTTCAACGTATCGCTGCTGAGGGACGCGGTTTACTGTTGTATCTGCCGCAGGAGGGGCGCGGTATCGGGCTGTCCGGCAAGCTGCAATCGTATGTGTTGCAAGAGCAGGGCTACGATACGGTGGAGGCCAATGAGCAACTCGGATATCCAGTCGATGCCCGTTCATATGCAGGCGCACTTGCCATCCTCCATCACCTGCAACTACGGAGCGTGCGTTTAATGACCAACAGCCCACGCAAGATCCAGGCACTGATTGAAGGCGGTATCACTGTTGAGCGCGTGCCGCTTGAGATCGCACCATCTGAGCATAATAGCGTGTATCTGCACACGAAATCGCAGCAGATGGGGCATTTGCTGACAATTCTGTCAACAGCGGATCATACACAAAACGAAGCAAAGGAGAGACATGAAACAGGAACTATCACAGCCGCCCGCGCCTCATCTTAACGGGGCAGGCTTAAAGATCGGCATCGTTGTTGCCCGCTTCAACTGGCACATCACGGGTGCAATGCTCTACGAGGCGCGGCGCACGCTGCAACATCTGGGAGTGGCCGACGAAGATGTTGCGGTCTATTATGCGCCTGGATCATTCGAGCTGCCGCTGCTGGCGCAAACGCTGCTGCAAAACGAGACATACGATGCCGTTCTCTGCATTGGCTGCGTGATGAAGGGAGCCACCCGCCACGATGTCATTGTTGGCGATGCCTCTGGGCAGGGCATTCAACAGGTCTCCCTGACTACAGGTATTCCTGTTATTTTCGGAGTGATCTGCGCTGAAACTCAGCAACAGGCGGAAGAGCGGATCGTGCGAGGCGTTGAGTGTGCCGAAGCAGCTGTAGAGATGGCGCGAACGATTCAGAATCTCAAACAGAGGAAGGAGCAAGCATGTTTACAGGGATCGTTGAAGAAGTAGGAACGTTGTTGAGAGTTGAACCCACTGGTCTGGTGATTTCTACGTCATCGGGTCTGTCGGATGTGGTGTGTAAAGATAGCGTTGCGGTCGATGGCACCTGCCTGACCGTCATTGATCGTGGGAGTGACTGGTTTCATGTCGATACCATTCCAGAGACGTTGCGCTGTACACGCCTGGGAACCTTGCAACCGGGGGCGCGAGTCAACCTGGAGCGCTCTCTCGCGGCCAATCAGCGTATCGGTGGGCATATGGTCCAGGGCCACATAGAGGCGACGGTGCACGTGCTGCTCACCAGAGATGATGGTATCGAACGTTATTGCGAGGTGGAACTGCCGTCTCATTTGCGCGCGTATGTAGTCCCCAAATGCTTTGTTGCCCTTAATGGCGTGAGTCTGACCGTCATTGATCGACAACATGATCGCTTCTCCTTCGCGCTGATCCCCTATACACGCGAACATACCAATCTGGGCGAGACTAAACCGGGCATGCTGCTCAACCTGGAAACGGACATTATTGGGCGCTACGTGGCTCATATGCTCAATCAGCGCGGCGACCTGAAAGACAATGCTGATGAGTCGGAGGCAGTCAATGCCAGCCCGGTGCAAATATTGACGACCAGTCCTTTTGAATATGCACGAGGATCGCTGGTACAACGCAGCCTGTATGCTGTAGCATACGGAATATAGCTGTAGAAAATACGCACATTTCGCGTAAAATAAGATAAGCCTCTTCTAGCTTTTACGTAAAGTTGGAAGGGGTTTTATGTTGTTCTCGTCATGAAATAAATCTCCCACATTTCGTACCGAAGATGGCAGGGGCGAGGACAAGCCATCTTCGGTACGAAATGTGGGGGATTTATTTGTCAAAATTCAAGCGCATTTAACACAACGTTAAGGTCGCAAGCGAGATAGAAATAATAATCTTAACAGGCAGTTAGTGGTGATTTAATAGTAGCGAGAGTATAATCAGTACGGGCTACTTACAGTTACTCGCTATAAATGAGAGATATTGCTGGTAAATTGAATATATAAAGAGATAGAGACCACACGGTATATTTCCTCGGAACTAAAAAATGTAGCCCGGAAATATGGGGAGGAAGAGCAATTTATGACTTCATGTATCTCTCATGTGTATAGTGTTATTTCTGCGAGAAAGAGGATCAACAGCTTATGAAAAAGCATTGGCGTAATGCCCTTACCCTGGTTGTGGCATTAGCTATAGCGATCTTCAGCGCTGGTTTCTTCGCGACCGCATCCGCCGGGCAGACAGGTTTATCTGGTGATGCACCCACTGCCACGCCTGTTAAGCATGTAGTCGTCATTTTTCAAGAAAATGTTTCATTTGACCATTATTTCGGTACTTATCCTAATGCGACCAATCCAGCAGGCGAACCAGCTTTTCATGCCACGCGTGGCACTCCACATGTGAACGGTTTGACGCCTGCTCTGCTCACGCACAATTCCAATTCCGCCAACCCTCAACGGTTGGATCGTTCGCAGGCGCTCACCTGCGACCAGGATCATGGGTATACCGATGAGCAGAAAGCCTACGATAACGGACATGTGGATAAATTTGTCCAGTTTACGGCGGGTGGCAGCTGTAAGGACAAAACAACCGTCATGGATTATTATGATGGCAACACGGTGACGGCGCTCTGGAACTATGCCCAGAACTATGCTATGAGCGATAATTCTTACAACACCGTCTACGGTCCTTCCAGCCCTGGCGCAATCAACCTCATTTCGGGCCAGACGCACGGATTGACGGCCAATTCATCACAGAGCGAGGCGGTGAATGGAACGCTGATCGGAGACTCTGATCCGGTTTACGACGATTGTTCCACGACCAACGGCAATACGGTTGGTATGACGGGCAAAAATGTTGGCGATCTGCTCAATGCAAAGCACATCACCTGGGGCTGGTTTCAGGGTGGCTTCAAGCCAACAGCAACCAACAATGGCGTTGCTGTCTGTGGTGCAACGCATCAGAACATCGGCGGCGCAACTATCACGGATTACAGCCCTCATCATCAGCCGTTCCAATATTACAAATCGACCGCCAACCCACATCATCTGCCGCCGACCTCAACCGCGATGATTGGTCAGACTGACCAGGCTAACCATCAATATGATCTGCAAGATTTCTGGGCTGCGGCCAATGCCGGGCATCTGCCGGCGGTCAGCTTCCTGAAGGCGGCGGAATATCAGGATGGTCATGCCGGTTATTCTGATCCGCTTGATGAACAGACGTTTCTGGTGAATACGATTAATCAACTGCAAAAGAGCGCGCAGTGGAGTTCGACCGCTGTAGTCATTGCCTACGATGACTCGGATGGCTGGTACGACCATGTGATGCCACCGCTTGTCAGCCCATCGCAGAGTACCGCCGATGCGTTGACCGGAGCTGGCGTGTGTGGAAAAGCTGGGAATGTTGTCTACGAGGGTCGTTGCGGTTATGGTCCGCGTCTGCCTTTGCTGGTCATCTCGCCCTATGCTCAGAAAAACTACGTCGCTCACACGATCAGCGACCAGTCCTCTATTCTGCGTTTCATCGAGGATAACTGGCAGGTCGGGCGCATTGGCGATCATTCCTTCGACGAGCGCGCGGGGGCCATCACCAACCTGTTCGATTTCCATAAGAAGCCGCAAACCACACATCTGTATTTGAACCCTTCAACCGGCGAACCTGTCTGAGAGACAGATCGCAAAAGTTGATGATCTAAAGATACAGTTTGATACATCGGGACAGAGCAGCAAACATGCTCTGTCCTTTATCTATGATATTTTCCTTTTGAAAGAGGTAAGATAGTGGTTTTTCGCTATTTTCGGGGTAAAGAAAAGCAAAATAACAAAAGCACAATTGAGAAAAATAAAGGAAGGGGCTTTACGCGTCGTCTCTTTTTTCAGGGAGCGGCAACAAGCGTATTAGCCGTTTCTTGCTCAGATGCGAATTCCCTTGTCCCATTAACCGATTCAGCAGCAGGAGGCCAGTTACGCGAATATTGGATACAGGCCGATTCGTTCTATCACAACCTGGTTCCCACCGGCATTGATGACATGTCGGGAACGCGCTATGCGCCCAATGAGAGTTCGTACTGGGCTGTTGGTTATCGTGCCTATACTCCCGGATGGAAGCAGCCTTTGCCGTCTGATGGCAATATCGGGGCAAACTCAGGTATTCCTGGTCCCGTGCTACGGGCGAGTGTGGGTGATACGATTCGCGTTCACTTTCGCAACAATGATACCCATTACCGCTTCTGCCATAGTATGCATCCTCATGGCCTGCTCTATACGCCAGCGAATGATGGGTCGTGGAGTGCGCACGACGCTACAAAGCCTGGGACGGCCCTCAAGGTTGGCGAGACGTTTACATATGAATGGAAGGCAGTCGCCAGTTCGGTTGGCAGCTGGCCGTATCACGATCACGCTATGCCTGCCACTATTGCGGGCAGTACCAGCACGAGTGGGAAGGAGATGGGAGGGGTCTCGAACGGGATTATGGAGCTTGGGGCAGAGTTGGGCCTGTTCGGTATGATTGCCGTGACTGATAGTAAAACGCCTCACGTTGATCGCGAATTTATTCTCTGTTTCCACGATTTTGTAGAAGCGGACGTTCCGCAGATCAGTCAGGATTTTGACTGTTTCAATGGTTATGCTTTTCTAGGCAACACGCCGACGTTCGAGGCAAAAGTTGGCGAGCGTGTGCGCTGGCGCATCATGGCGTTGGGATCGGAATTTCACGTTTTTCACTTGCACGGCCATCGCTGGCAACTAAACGGAGCTTTTACCGATGCAGTGAGCATCGGCCCTTCTATGGCGCAGACATTTGATTATGTGGAAGACAATCCTGGCACCTGGCTCTACCATTGTCACGTGACCGATCATTTCATGGGCGGCATGGCCGGATACTATATATCTCGCTGATCGGGCTGTTCTGCTGGGCGCGTGTCGGGGAATTTGACCTTCCGGTAAGCTTCGCTGACTGGAAAGCGAACATCAGGCACGCCAATGCCACAATATCGCCTGACTCGAAGGCGTGGTACGTCCAGAAGTTGTTCTCTTCGCGCCTGAAGACCTCGATGAAAGCCTGCTGCGTATCCACGAGCATATACTCTTGAATCGTCGGGCATTCGCGATAGTAGCGCAACTTATTGCCGCGATCATACGCTTCCGTACCCGGAGAGAGTACCTCTACGATGAGACGCGGATAGAGCAGCGTCTTGTCGTCGCTCTGTTCGCGCTCGTCGCAACTGACTGTGATATCAGGGTATATATAGCGCGATGCGGAGAGTTGTACGCGTCCATCTGAAGTATAAACGCTGCAAGTACTTTCGGACAACAAATTATTTAAAATGGTAGTGATATTTCCGGCAATCTTTGAATGGTTATTTGTACCTCCAGCTAGCATTCTTATATCACCGTCGATATACTCATATCGCGCCTCGTAGCTGTCTTCGTCAATCTTTAGATACTCTTCAACTGAAGTCATAATGTGTTTCGGTAGAGCCATGTCTCAAATTCTCTTCGCTCGCCACGTTTGCACTTTAGCAGAGAAATGCTCATTCCGCCCCCGTGAACAAACTAACGCAACGGCTTCTCAGATGTTTCTCTGTACAAACACATTATACCGAGACATCCAAATCTTCAAAGCTTGCTGGTTCCGGCAATTTTTACCCATCCCTTGACAATCGCGCCTGTCATTCTTTATAGTAGTAGTGGTTGCTACTACTAAATGGAAAGGATATCGGTTGTGATTGCAACAACGCTTGAAGAGATGAAACAACTGGGCTTTACGGGGGCCGAAGCTCAGATCTACGTCTATCTGCTGCAACATCCACTCTCGACCGGCTATGAGGTCAGCAAGGGTACTACCTTGCCGCGTGCCAATACTTACCAGGCGCTAGAGACGCTGGTGGCGAAAGAGCGCATTATTGCCGTCAGTCAAGATCCGATCCGCTACTCTGCCGTTCCACCTGCGCGCCTGCTCAAGCGCATTCAAGAGGAGACACAGCAGCGTTGTCGCGATCTGGAGCAGCAGCTTTCTGCTCTGGAAAAGCCTGATAGCGTTGGGCATTTCTGGGAGTTGAACGAGCGCAGCCGCATCGAGGCCCGCATGGTTGAACTGATTAATGCGGCGCAACAGCGGATCTCGGCCAGCCTGTGGGCAGAGGATCTGGAACGACTCGCCGGGCCGTTACGTGTTGCACATGAGCGTGGTTGCACCATCATTCTCAATCTTTTTGGTGAGGCCAGCGCGGATTTCGCCACTATTTATCGGCATGAGGGGCCGGAGAAAGCGGTTGGCGGACACGTCGTTGCCCTGAGCATCGATTTCTCTGAGGCTCTCGTAGCATCGCTTGACGAGCCTGTCACAGGCGTAGTGACCGAGAATCGCACGCTGGTACGCGTGGTCGAGAAGCTCATTCGCGACGAGGCGTACCTCGCCTCTATTTACGAGCAATTCTCAGCTGAACTGGAAGCGGCCTTTGGTCCACATCTGGTTGATCTGCGCCGTCGCTTGTTGCCAACTGAGGACGCTGTACATTTGATTGCGATTACCGCGCTGGGTTCACAGGCTATTCACCTGCCAGCAGAGCTAGAGCTGAAATAATATTTTTTGCGAAGAGATCATCGGGGAAGCATCGCGGCATGTTTCCCTCTAAAAGTATGCATAATGAAAAGGAGCATCATCATGGCAGAAAACGTAACCGTTGTTGTGGGAACGCAATGGGGAGATGAGGGCAAGGGAAAGCTGGTCGATCTCTTGAGTAGTCAGGCAGACCTTTGTATGCGCTTTCAGGGCGGAGGCAACGCCGGGCATACTGTTGTCAACGATCATGGCACCTTCAAACTCCACCTTGTTCCCTGCGGCGTTTTCAATCCTGAGTGTCTCTGTATTATGGGTACGGGAACCGTCATCGATCCGGCGGCGCTGTTGCAAGAGATCGCAGAGTTGGAGCAGCAGGGAGTGGCAGCTAAAAATGTGCTGGTTTCGGATCGCGCCCATGTCGTGATGCCCTATCACAAGCTGCTCGATCAGGTGGAGGACGAGGCGCGTGGAGCGTATCGCGTGGGAACAACGGGGCGCGGCATCGGCCCGGCCTATACCGACAAAGTGGCGCGTATCGGTCTGCGTATCGGCGATCTATTGTATGAGAACGTGTTGCGGGAGAAGTTGTCCACGATTCTGCGTCGCCATAATACCGTTCTCACCACCTATGGTCAGCAGCCCTTTGATCTGGAACAACTTGTTGCAGAGGCACGAGAATGGGGAGAGCAGTTGCGGAGTCGCATCGTCGATACGCTGCCAATCACCCGTGCCGCCTTGCGAGATGGGAAGCGCATTATGCTGGAGGGCCAGTTGAGCGCCATGAAAGATATTGATTGGGGATCATACCCCTTCGTCACCTCTTCATCTCCCACCGCAGCGGGTGCCGCAGCTGGGTCGGGCATTCCACCTCGGCGTCTCGATCAGATTATCGGAGTTGCCAAAGCCTATAGCACGCAGGTTGGCACAGGACCGATGCCCAGCGAGTTGCATGATGCTCAGGGAGAGTTCTTACGCAATCATGGTGGCGAATTTGGCGCAACAACGGGACGCCCTCGTCGCGTCGGCTGGTTTGATGCCGTCGTGACCCGTTACGTCTGCGAGATCAACGGCTGTACAGGATTGGCACTGACCAAGCTGGATGTACTGGATAGCTTGAGCGAGATTCCCGTCTGCGTCGCCTACCGTTACAAAGGCGAGCGCATCGAAGATTTGCCCGATACGATCATTCACGAGCAGTGCGAACCCATCTATGAGGTGCTCCCTGGCTGGCAGAGTAACACCTCGGAACTGCGCAGTATTAGCGACCTGCCCAACAACGCCCGTGCCTATCTGGATCGATTAGCCGAACTGGTTCAGACTCCCCTTCACAGCGTCGGTGTCGGCCCACATCGCCATCAAACGCTACTGGCACAATAGCAGCGTTAAAAACTTATAGCGCCGTAATTGTACGATGATGATCTTACGCGCATAAACTTCTGTGTAAGAGCCTTAAAAATGGCGGATTGGTGCGAGATAAAACGGCGCATCGTCGAAGTCGAAGCCGCTCCTAGACCGGCTTGATTCTTTGGGATCTCGACATACATCCTCGATAGATTCGGTAAGAGCGAGGAAGCGGGAAAGTGGTCCTTCATTTTCCCGTTACGGGTGGGAGGGCTGAGTCGCAAAAACGTTCGTTTCCTGTGAAAAACAGCAGAGGCCCGTTGAAATAATGCCATTTCAGCGAGCCTCTCCCTTATCCTTCCGTTTTTCCGAGGGAGGCCTCGTCAAGGGCGAGAAAAGCAACACCCGTCAGTTGCTCGGAGATGTTCCAGAGTCTTCTGGCAATGGCTAGATCGTGCGCCTCTGGGGCGGCCTGGACCTCGGTCACGTTCCCGCTTATCTCCATGAAACCATCCGGGCCAAAGAATTGACCTCCCTGTACTCCTGACGCAGTTGCTGCATAGAGTTGCGGGAGGACACCGCGTTCGGCAGGTTGAGCCGTTGCGGCGTTCAAGCATTTGATGATGGTGCCGAAAAAGCCAGTATATCTCTTGCTCAGATAGCTGTCAAAAAAGACATCAACAATGCCAGGGCTTTCCAATTCTCCCATCTAGCGGGAGTGCAGAGGGCGGCAGCCCTCTGCCGGGGTGCGGGGTGTCCCCGCAAAAACCTTTTTTCTTCTCTTTTGCGCGCCGTCGCAGGCGGCGCGCGAAGGAGGGAAGGAAACTGGGGACACCCCAGACCCCGGCAGGGAGACCCTGCACCCCTTTGAGCGGAGAACTGGAAAGCCCTGTCAACAATGCGACCACTCTTTCCCAATTGATAGCACAGAGTGTCCATGTGGAAGTTCCAGGAGTGATATGTTGCAAAATCGACCGTTTTCTGACACTCATAGTTTACTTATAGAGCGTGAATGCTCCTGACATCCGTGAGCGTGACGCAGAGGTTGGAGCAGTCTCAAAAAACGTGCCATAATCAAAGTCTCATTTGGGCAAGCAAAGGGTGTCATTTTGTGCATTTTGCGCTATGCCCTATAATCATATCCTGTCCCTCTAGCCACATAGAAGATTTCCTGTATAATGGCGGAAGATCATTACGGGGACATTGCGCTTTTGCAACAACGCCACGTTTGTGATCTTTGAGAAAATCACATGGTATGAAGGGGAACGGAGAAATATGCTGCCCTCATCACGGTACGTGCTGCAATTTTATAGTATTTCGCTACTTTTGATGCTGACTTTATTTTTACAGGGCTGTCAGGCGAGCTATTCTGAACAGGCCAGCAGCACGGATGCAAACACGAATTTTACTGACAATGCTGCGGCAACCACCACCAGAACGCCGTCATCTCAACCAGGTACGCGTCCCACCAGCAGCAAATATCGCATTCTTTTCGATAATGCTCATGCAGAGAGCGCGGGTAATGCTGATTGGGTGATTAGTGGTGCTCAGCCTGATCCATTGAAGGAGAATCCGCATCCAACAAAGGAGACTGATTGGACAGGTGGCATTAGCGCATGGGGAGTGGCGCTCCAGCAGACGAATCGCTATCTTTTGATGACCAACGCCAGCGCCTTCACTTATGGCAACGCTAAGAATATCACCGATCTCAGCAAGTTTGATGCGCTGATCCTGCCAGAGCCGAATAAGCTCCTGACCGCCAGCGAAAAAAACGGCTATTATGCAGTTCGTGCAGAATGGCGGTGGCCTGTTTATGATCTCAGATCATGACAAGAGCGACCGCAATAACGACGGCATCGACTCTCCAGCTATTCTCAACGATTTGATGCAGAACAATGGCGTAGCGAAAGACCCCTTCGGGTTTCAAATCGATCTCAAGAATATTAGCAGCCAGAACTTGAACAATCTCACACCGCAGACGAACCCGGTGCTGAATGGCCCGTTTGGAGCGGTCAAGGGAAGCATCATACGCAATGGTACCACTGTGACGTTGCATCCCACCGCGAATGCGCAGGTGCGAGGACTTATCTATCTCAACAGCGCCTCGCCCACTGGTAGCAAAAATGCATTTCTTGTCAGTAGCAGCTATGGGAAAGGGCGTGTGCTTGCTATTGGTGACAGTTCAACAATCGATGATGGCACCTGTAGAGGCAATGATCAGTGCTATGATGGCTGGAATGATCCCGCCGCGCAGAATCGTGCCCTCTTTTTAAACGGAACGGCCTGGCTTGCAAAGGCGATCTAGCGCACCTAATGTTTAGCTCTACATGTTTTTGCGGCAGACGTATTCAGCATATTCAGTTGATGGATACGTCGCCTCTTCAATCGTAAAACCTGTACGCGTGAGCATACCTTCGAGAATCCAGCCATAGGTGCTGTACTCGTCGCGCACATGCGTTTCAAAGTCGGCTGCGACAAATCCTGTTCCTGGCTCTTTCGCCACGCGCATAATCCAGGCATTGATATGTTCGCGATAGGCGGCAGGCTCGAATGAAAAGATGGTATCGCGCAAGTAGAAGATTCCACCGGGTTTCAGCATGGCAGCCATGCGCTGAAAAGCCACCATTTTCCAGAAATCGGGCAAGTGATGCAGCGCGAAACGCGTGATAATGGCATCAACGGGAGCAGCACGATGTTCATACGTCAGGAAGCCACCATGATGAAATTCGATAGGGGCCAGATGAGCAGCAGTCGCCTTCTGAATGGTATAAGTCAGCATGGAGCGCGAAACATCCACAACATAGACATAGGCTCCGGCCTTTGCCGCCGCTATCGCAAACGATCCGGTGCCAGCTCCAAGATCGATCACATGAGAGCCTGCACCGATAGCGAGTCGGTGTAACAATGCCTGTTCTTCCGCTGTGTTCGAGCCTTGATCGCGATCATACGTTGCAACCTGGGTGGTATTCTCGAAGTCCACACCTATCTGTTGTCGATCATCGTAGTACCATGAAGGCAATGTGCTCATGTATTTTTCTCCTGCTTGTCTGATGTAGTGTTGCCTGGATAGCCTAAGCTGAGCGATGCGGTGAGCGCCTGGCCCTGTACAAAAGCAATCAGCGCCTCGTTGCTTGCATCAAAGCGCGAGGCAGGCATCGAAACGGACATCGCTCCCCAGATCGAATGATCGAAACGATAGATCGGAGCGCCGATGCAGCAGACACCAGCTTCAAATTCCTGGCCGTCGAGTGCATAGCCCTGCTCGCGGACACGTCGTAGGTCGGCAAGAATATGCTCCCAACGAACATGTGAACGTGGGGTGCATTGTGTTGGCGGGTGATTCTGATAGTAGCGGGTCAGGGTCTCCTGAGAAACGTTGGCTAAGACAGCTTTGCCCAGGGCGCGCACGAATGCGTGCTCCTTGTATCCCACATAGAGTGAGCGGACTTTGACGTGCTGCGTGCCCTCGGCGATATAGTTGAGAATGACCTCATCACGTTCCCACGTGGCCACATAGACCGTTTCGCCGCTGCTATGAACCAGCGCTTGTGCCAATACTTTGATAGATGGAGGAATATGACGCTGGCTCTGGTAGAGATTATTCAGGTGCGCCACTTTGTCGGTCAGCATATATTCCTGCAATTGCCTGTCTTTCTCAAGATAGCCGGCATAGACCAACGTATTGAGGAGATGATAGCAGGTACTTAGCTTGATCCCGGAGACATGACTCAGCCATTTGGCGCTGCAACCACATTGACGTTGAGCAATTAATTCAAGGAGTTGTAAGCCTCGTGCGAGGCTGGCAATCATCCAGGGTTTCTCGTCCTGTTCGCTCTGTGGCATGTCTCTGTTAACTTTCTGTATAAAGCCGATCAATGTGAGAGCAAGTATATCATGAGGGTGGGGAAAAGTCGTAGTGAAAATTTCAAATAATTGCAATCATCAACTATAATAATTTTTCATCAGATAAAGCTAACAGAGGTGTCAGCAGACACTTTTCCTGTCATTTTTCTTCTGGTTATGCTCTCCTAGATGGCTCAGTCCGCTTCTCTTTCCACGCAACGATTTCACTACGTACAAATCGTAGCTCGTCGTGCCAGTAAATAGTGGTGAGCTTGCCCCGGTCTTTTCGCTCGTAGAGGGTCTGTCGGGCGACACCTGCCAGCTGATAGGCTTGTTTGGCGGTAAGCAATTCCTGCAAGGGATACAGGCGGATGTAGGCTTGATTGACCAGTTGCCCTACTGGTGTGCTGTGGAAGTCTTTGGGAAAGAGACAGTCGTTGCTTTGTGAGTCCCCATAAAGGCTTTGAGTCACCATTTGAATGGCCTGGTGGACTGCTTCCGCTTCAACGAATCCGTCCTGAGCGCACTCGGCGATGATTAGCAGTGCTTGACCCAGACAGCTTGAACGCAACACTTCGGGTGAAGAACTCCAGTCGGGTGCATCTGCATTCATATGAGAGGGCAGAAGGTCGTGCTGCCGTTCCCACATACGCCTTGCCTCTGCCTGCAAAATGCTATCGACCAGTTGCAGGTATGGTTCACGGATGCGCCGGGAGGTCTGGTCAGAATTATGTTCCAGATGGGGTTCTGACGTAGGAGCAGCAAGGTGATACACGATTTTGGAATGGGTTGAAGGAGAGGAGATATAGAGGATAATCTTGAGGTCAGGATGGGCAGGTGCGAGAAGGGTGACAGTGTCAAATTCCAGATGCCCTAAGATGGGATGATTCATTTCTTTTCGCCCATTCAGATCATCAGGTACGTCGTAGCACGACCACCACAGACGAAAGAAGGCACTCTCTTTTTGCAGTTTCTCGATCATCTCCCCAAACCAGGGGTCTTCAGGAAAGCGTGCGCTCTCAGTACGCAGGACCGCAATCATCAACCGTGCGGATTGTTCCCAATCTGGATAGACTTTCCTGGCGAGTGGATCAGTGAAATGGGTCCAGAGGAGATTTTGGGGGTGGACAGCACTGGCTTTGCCATACGTCAGGACGGTTGCTGCTGCTCTGTTCCAGGCCAGAACACCCCAGCGTCGTCCTAGCACAAAGGCTGGATGAGGATCAAGCGCCTTCACTGCCTGTTGAAGAGCAGGACTTATCTGTTCTTCCTCGGAAAGAGACCATTGTGTCGGAAGGGACTGTCCCGCAAGCACGAAGAGATGCTGTTGTTCTGGTGCTGTGAGCCGCAGTGCCTGAGCAATACTGTCAAGAACCTGCTCAGAAGGATGAATATCACGCCCCTGTTCAAGGGCGACATACCAGGAGGTTCCGATATTGGCCAGTAGCGCAACTTCTTCACGACGCAGCCCAGGTGTCCGCCGACGCCTGTTCCCCGGGAGACCAACATCCGCTGGCGAGAGACGGGCACGACGGGTGCGGAGAAACTCGGAGAGCGCTTGACGACGTTCTTCTTCGCTCATAAACCCTGACTCTTTTCTTATCCTATTTCTCTGAAGCCTACTATAGACACACTCTGGTAATAGGATAACACATAGGTCATACTAGAAAAAGATCCACACGATCTGAACATTGCAGAAGAGTAAGCACGTTCAGAGACGACATGTGTTCCTAAACCTAAATAAAGAAGAACCTATGAGATAAGAAAGGGTGAAAAGACATCGTATGGATATTCGTGAGAAAGTTATCATCATTACTGGTGCCTCAACTGGTATTGGACGAGCAACAGCACGTCTTTTTGCAGAGCATGGAGCCATCGTGGTGCTTGCGGCACGTTCAACCGACAAACTGGAAGCGCTTGCCCGTGAATTACAGGCGCAGGGGAGGGAAGCGCTCGCCGTTCCAACAGATGTGACGCAGGAAGATGCCGTGCGACACCTTGTAGCGAGAGCCACTAAGACATATGGACGTGTTGATATCCTTATCAATAATGCAGGGATAGGAGCAGCTGGCCCCATCGCCGACTACCCGGCTGATGCCTACCGACAACTCATCGACCTTAACCTCTTCGGTCCTTTCTATGGTATGCAGGCGGTAGTACCTCATATGCGCGAACATGGAGGGGGGCTGATTATCAATGTGAGTTCGTCAGCAACGAAGCAGGTGTATCCTCTTGTGGGTGCTTATACATCGACAAAGCACGCTCTCAACACTCTCTCGGCGTACGAACGTACTGAATTAGCTCCCGACAATATTCGCGTCATCACCATGTATCCTGATCTTACAGACAGCGACTTCAGCAGGAACGGGTTGGTATTTGGCCTCAGACCTGAACCAGGTGTTACTGCGCTGGGAGAACTTCCTACCCCCGATAGCCCTGAAAAGGTGGCGCAAAAAATCCTTGAGGCGGCTTCTGATGAGCCTGCTGACAAATACATGGATTGACACTTCCTTCTGTTGAACATGGAACAATAACCTGAATAAAAGCGAGCACCGAGTAACATCATTACATTTCTCAGTGCTCGCTTTTATCACTATTTGAAAAACAGGTTATTAGAGGTCGGGAGCGGCCAAACCATGCATACCCAGCGTGATGCTTGCCTCCCCGCCGTGATGAACATCATGTTCGATGAGGTGCCAGATGATCCATGAGCGCGTGACTATATAGCCCTCGTCATCAAGCTTTTCTTCCCAATCGGCGGGAGTCCAGCGAGCGATAGAGGCTTGCATCAGCCTCCAGGTTGTTTCAAGCGCTGTAACTAGTTCGGCGGCACTACGTCTGGGCATGTCCTTCCGATCCCATTCGCTGAATGCCTCCATCTCCTCTCCACCTTCATGGATGACTAGAGTAAACCAGCGAGCGCGTGCCCCGATGATATGCAGCACGATATCTTCGACTGAGCGGAGATTGGGAGCTGCGCTTACTTCCAGTTGATCGGATGAAAGCGGTGCAAGAGCTTTGACGAGTAAGTTCTGATAGTTGCTCCATCCATCGAGCAACGTTGGGAATGTTGATTGCGCGATAGCCATGATGAGCTTCCTTTCTAACACGGTCTTCTTTACTCAACACATTTTAGCAGAGAAACAGGATATGATCGATCCGCATTATTTGTCGGATTGTCGCCAGGCAGTTTGCAGGCATTGTTTCAACAGCACGACATTGGTGAGCGGCCCGACGCCTCCCGGTGTGGGAGTAACAGCTCCGGCAACCGTGCGGACTGATTCAAGATCGACATCGCCAGTAATCCCGCCCCCTGGCTTCGCATTGATGCCGACATCGATTACGGTCGCTCCCGGACGTACCATCTCAGCCGTCACCATATTTGCCCGCCCGACAGCTGCAACCAGCACATCGGCTTCACGCGTAATTTCTGACAGATTGGTGGTGCGCGAATGGCAAATAGTGACGGTTGCATGCTGCTGTAACAGCAAGATTGCCAGCGGCTTGCCAACCACATTGCTGCGTCCCAGCACCACGACGCGTCGCCCTTCCAGTGGCGTGTGCGTTCTCGCCAGCACCTCCATCACAGCCCCGGAGGTTGATGGTAGGAGGCTGGGAAAGCCAAGCAAGAGGTTTCCCGCGTTATGAGGACTGATGCCATCGATATCTTTTTCGGGTGCAATCGTTTCTGCGACCATTTGTTGTGAAAGATGGGCGGGTAGCGGCATCTGGACGATAATGCCATGCACCGAAGCATCGGAGTTGAGACGTTGGAGTGCCGCTCGTAGAGCGTCGGATGCAGTATCTTCGGGTAACTGGTCCAGGCGTGCTTGCACACCAACATCGTTGGCAATGCGTAAGATAGCCTTGCTATAGACGCCCGAAGCTGCGTCACCGCCCATGCGTACGATCACGAGGCCGGGAGCCTGTCCCCGACTTTCTATGTAGCGTTGCACGTCGTTACGCAATTCTACTCGCATCTCTGCACTGAGCGCTTTCCCATCGATAATAGATGCAACCATCAGTTAGTCCCTCTTTTCTACTGTTTCTTTCACCTGCTGGCTGACCGTCGCGAGGGTCTGTAGCGCTTGTTCCAGGCGATGATTGAGCTTGCCGACCAGTTCCTGATCTTTCATGGAGGTCACGTTGACGCGTATCATCCATGAGGCTCCATTACCCGCGCTGACCGCCAGTGCAGAAGCCGTTGCGATATCGCTCAGTACACGCGCATTGCCAATTTGTGCGATACGGAGGCAATAGTTGATCAGTTCTGCCGCGCTTTCAGCCATTGCCAGCGGGACCAGGGCCGCCTCTTTCAGGCTCTCCTGGACCGCTTTAGTGCGTGCAGCTTTCTCTTCAGCAGTTGTGCGCGGCAACTTAAAGCTTGCCGATAGCCTACCATAGGCGGCGATATCCTGCTGCATGAGTTGTTGAAAGCTGTCCCGCAATTGCTCCGCCCGCTGGAGAAGCGTGGTGATCTCTTCCTGTACATCTGCGTAGTCGGCCTTACCCAGCGTCAGGCGCGAGACCATACAGGCAAGAGCAGCCCCCATTGCACCACTGAGCGCGGCTGCGGAACCACCGCCAGGCGTTGGTTGTGCAGATGCCAGGTCATCAAGATAATTACGCAAAGGTTTATCTAGATACATAGTAGCGTTTGTGCCCCTTAAAAGTTTTTAAGATTGTGTACAACACCTCACGGTTGTACACACCTGAGACATGCTGGTGTCTACAACCGTGAGTGGGTAATCTTACCGCTTTAGTGTATCGTTTCTTCCCACCTATCGTCAATGTACTTTTTCCTCCCAAAAAGGGAACGGGCATGTCACAGGTTGCTATTTGCTGAAATCTTCAGATTGTTTACCCCTTTGCATCATCTAATTACCTGTAAAATTTACAATGCATTGCTTACCAGATTATACAACTATTATAGTTATGTGAACTACTTCATTTCTGTTTTGTCTTGCATCTGTTATAATCCCTCTGAATGTATTTAAAGAGGGATGACGATGCAAGAACGCGAAGGTATCCATCAAGCAAAAACGGCAGGTGAGACGCTTGGACGCTACCACCTGTTACATTGTATCGGTCGGAGCAGCGCTGGCGAAACCTGGCTGGCTGAAGACCCACTCCTGCATCGACAGGTAGCTATTAAGATATTGCCTTCCCAGAAACAGCACGATCACGAATATGCAACGCTTTTCAAACGAGAAGCACAAACCGTGATTACGCTCAGCCATCCTCATATTTTGCCCATTCACGACTATGGTGAACGCTTGCGTGCGGATGGGCAGATTGATAGCTACCTGGTGATGCCCTATATCGAGGGTGGTTCTCTTGCTGAACTGCTCAAGCAGCGGAGCCTTTCCCAGGGGGAGGCTCTGAATTTGCTGGTCCAGGCTGCTGAGGCAATTGATTATGCGCACGCCCAGGGAGCAGTACATCATGATATCAAGCCTGCTAACATGCTGCTACGTTCCGATCTCTGGTTACTACTGGCAGACTTTGGGATTGCGAGCATTGTCGCCAGTGCTCAGCCTGCAAAGAAAAAGGCAATTCCTGGCGCTCTCTCGTACAGCGCACCTGAGCAAGCGCAGGGCGCTGCGGTAGCCGCCAGTGATCGTTATAGTCTGGCTGTAGTCGCCTATCAATTGCTTACCGGCCATCACCCTTTTCAGACAAAAACAGGGAGTTCGATCGTTCACCTGGGACAGTCTCCATTCTCGCCGCGCCGTTGGAATCCAGCATTGCCAGCTACCTGTGAAGATGTATTGTTACATGGTCTGGCAAAAAAGCCAGATGACCGTTATCCTTCCGCACACGAGTTCGTCGAGGAACTGACCCGTTCACTGACTGCACCCACAACGACTGGCAACGCGGTGACACGCCGGAACCTGCTAATCGGTGCAGGAGTAACAGCGCTGATAGGTGCAGGCGGTATCTGGTCCGCAGCCAGTGGACGGCTTCCTTTCGGGACGACGCCAGCATCAACGCCAGCATCATCACCTGATCCAGATGGGCCAACAAAAATTCTGCGTGGTCATAAAAAACCTGCTCATGCACTTGCCTGGTCCCCCGCTGCTGGCGGGATGGTGCTGGCCTCAGTCTGCAATGGAGATTCCACCGTCAAATTATGGAACCTGCAAACATTCTCGGGTCAACAAACCGTTGTCAACAAAAGTACAGCGAGCAAAGAGCTAGGCCGCACGCAGCTCGCGCTTGCCTGGTCGTTGGATGGGGGTTCCCTTGCGCTTGGCGGCGGCAATGACCAGGGACGCTCGAAAATCGATGTCTATCATTCAGATCTTAGTGGGCCAATTGCAGGATTGGAGCAGGGTTTTTCTCTCTCTGCTGCGGGACTAAAGGGACTTGGTTGGATAAAACAAACGTTGCTGGCTGCTCTTTATACGCCTGATATGCCTGCTCATGATAATGGACAGCATTGTTTGCTCGGCCTGTGGAATACGCAGGAGCCAACATTGAGGCCACAGCCGGTTTCTATCAGTGGTATCCTCTCGCCGTCAGGGTACGAAACAACGTATCAGAGCCTTGCCGTCTCGCTTGACGAGACACGGCTTGCTATTGGCACTATGCAGGGAGCATTGGTCGGAAGCGCGGAACTGACAGGGAATCATGTACTGTGGAAGCCAGCACCTTTTGGTTTGCTACAAGCTTTCCCCGGTAAGCAGACTGGTAATGCCATCAATGAGTTAGGCTGGATCTGGACAAAAGATGGAGAAGCGCAATCATTACTGAGTATTACTCAGGGGAAACCCAATCTGCTTGTTGGCTGGAATATCGATGGTGCAACGCCCCATGAACCCATAAATATTAGTAAGTTAAACAATTTTCCGCCATTTACTACTCTTGTCACATCTTCTAATACCCAGAAGCGCCTCTATGCGGCAGGGACGCAAGCGGGTGAGGTCTATCTCTGGGATGACGATGCGGGGCAGCTTCCCAAGCGCATTTTAAAGGGGGGAAGCATCAAAGGGCGCGTCATTGCGCTGGCCTTGTCACCCGATGAGCTATGGATGGCCGCCAGCTATGATGATCGTGATGCCTCTATCGCTATCTGGGAAATATAAGGGGAGATACGTCATATGCAAGTGTATCAGGCTATTGATTGGCAGGGCCGACAGTTCAGGCAGTATCATGTGCTTCGTTTGCTCAAGCGTGATCGTATTGGCGCATTGTGGCTTGCCGAAGAAGGCCAGAGGCAGCGCTACGTTGTTTTGAGACTGTTGCCAGGCGTTGCGGCTGATGCACATGAATATATACATCAGTTTGAGCAGATCGCGCTGGCCTCTTCCGGCCTGGAACACCCCCATATACTTCCCGTGCAGGACTCAGGTGTTGAGGTGGGTAATCGAGATGAAGTCATCCCCTTCCTGGTGTACCCCTATCTGGAACAGGCTACTACTTTGCATGCACATCTTCAGCGTACTGGTGAGATACCCCCTGCTGCGGAAACGTTTCGCCACCTCTTTCAAGCGGCGCGGGCCATCGACTATGCCCATAGCCAGCAGGTGATACATGGTGGCATTCAACCTGTTTGCCTGCTGCTTGACGGAACACGCTTACTGTTGACCGATTTCTGTCTGGCATCGCTGCTCGATAGCGATATTACCATCAGCCGTACATACAGTGTTGATTTGCCTTATCTTGCACCGGAGCAGGCACAGGGCGAGAAGCAGGAAGCCAGCGACCGCTACAGTCTCGCAATGGTTGCTTACCAACTGTTCGCCGGTCGCCTGCCCTTCGAGGGAAAGGACAATCCTTACGAACTGCTGCTGCAACAACTGACGTTGATGCCACCTGCGCCGGGACGCTTCAATCCTACCATGAACTTACATATGGAGAACGTGTTGTTGAAAGGACTTGCCAGGGAACCACAGCAGCGTTACTCTTCTTGTTTAGAGTTGGTGAGTACGCTTGATCGTGCCTGGAAAGGATTGCCGCTTGATCCGCTAGATGATCCTGATGCTACGCTTCTGGTCGCCAGGAAGCCTCCTGTTCAGGAACCGCCATCCAGATCAGTAGTTATATCAGCTTCATCGCCATCATCCGTTCCTTCTCTGCCTGTCATGCCTTCTCGTGTAGCGGCAGAGAAAAAAACAATGGCTCCGATGAAGATAACACCTGATAGCCTGCCTGACACGTCCGAGCAAGCTGTTTCTCCACAAGAGGAGAAGAAGGGTAAGTTGAATCGGCGAACAGTGTTGATTGGCGGCACGTCTGCCGTCGCACTTGCGGCGGGAGGTGCAACCCTTCTGACACTATGGCTTAGAATGGACCCTTTCAAGCGGCTTCCAGGGCCACTCAAGTTTACACCAGGCAAGCCGCTTGTTCACCTGATTTCACACCAGGATATGGTCTCGAATGTTGTCTGGGATCCCAGCAGTCGCTATATAGCTTCGTCGAGCCAGGATCAGCATGTTATGTTGTGGGATGTCGGCGGCCTCTTGCGCCAGAAATCTGCCAGGCTTCAGGTCATGAGCCAGCCCACGCACCAATGGCAATTTGGGCACAACGGCATTATTGTCATCTTTGAAGTTCTTCATTGGACCCGCAGTGGGCGCAAAATCATTATCTCAGGGATGGATTCGGGTTCATTTCTGCTTCTTGATCCTTTTGCCGAATCGGATGAACGTCAGGCTTATAGCAATACTTCAGGTGAATCCCCAGGCTCTTCTCTGTATGCAAATGCCATTTCTGATCCGCACTCGGATCTATTGGCTGCGTTCGTTGCGTACAGCGGGAAGCAACTGGAGATTTTGCTCTGGCGAGAAGGACAGCCGACGAAGGCGGTTGCTAGCCTGACCTGGACCTCACCAAATGCTGATCCGAGAGAATCTCCGCTACTATTAACGATTGCCTGGTCTTGTGATGGCATGATGGTTGCCGGTCTGACTACTGATCTGGATGTGGTGATCTGGGATGTGAATACACATAGTGTCAAAAAGACTCTCAAAGTGCCTATGCGGAAACAAAAGATCGAAAATGTGAAGATGCAGAGGACTCCGGTGCTGGCATGGTCTCCAATAGATGCGAACATTCTGGCTGTGACTATCGTTGAGACGATTGTGCTGGTTGATATACGGGAGGAGAAGCCTCTTGATGTGTTGATCACGGATAATCAAGATGCGTATACGCCGCCCACAAACGCTAATGAAACAGGCTGGGTTCCGCAAGTGCTGAGCGCGTGCTGGTCTCCCAATGGGCGTTACATTGTTGCTGGTTACTCACAGGCGTTTACGACAATGGCCGTTTGGGATTTGCAAAAGCAGGCAGTGAAAAGGGATCAAGAGGAAGGGCATCTACAAGATTACCTCTTCCCACCTCCGGGCACGTCAAACGCTCACACGGGCAGCATCACTGATATATCCTGGTCCCCTGATGGGCGCTATCTGGCAACCGGGTCAGTTGACAAAACCATCCTCATCTGGCAGGTAGATGCCAGCGAAGAATAAGTAGGAGGAAGGATATGGTGCAACAGAACACGTTAAAGCGTGATGAGGGACAGCTTGGGCGTTATCACCTGCTTAAACGAGTCGGGCGTGGTGGTATGGGTGAGGTCTGGCTGGCCGAGGATCCGCAGCTTCATCGTCAGGTAGCCATCAAGATGTTGCCTCTCCAGGAACGGTATGATGAGAAAGATGCAGCCCTCTTTGAGCGTGAGGCGCAGGTAGTGGCATCGCTTAACCATCCACACGTTTTGCCTGTCCATGATTATGGTGAGCAGCACCTTCCTGATGGTCAGGTGATCAATTACCTGGTGATGCCCTATATCAGTGGCGGCTCCCTGAGCGACCTCATCGGACGGCGAACGGCTGCCGGGGAGGGCTTTCATTATCGGGAAGCGCTCGCCTTTCTGTTGCAGGCCGCTGATGCCATCGATTATGCTCATACGCAGGGCATGATTCATCGCGATATCAAACCTGCCAATATGCTTTTGCGCTCAGAGGAGTCTTTGCTGCTGGCTGATTTTGGCATTGCTCTCATGGTTTCCCATGATGACGATGTGGAGGGGTCTGGGGCGATGATCGGGACTCCACTCTATATTGCGCCCGAACAGGCTCAGGGGAGACCAACAGAGGCCAGCGACCTGTATAGTCTGGCAGTGATTGCCTATCAGTTCATTACCGGGCGTCCCCCCTTTCAGGCTGAAACGAGCTATGCCACCATCGTCCAGCATATTGTGCAAGCTCCACCATCTCCGTTACAATGGCATCCTGATTTGCCCGAGGAGTGTGTTGCTGTGCTGCTGCGGGGGCTGGCGAAAAAGCCAGAAGAACGCTATGCCACTGCACGAGAGTTTGTGATGGCTCTGATCCGCTCTCTTGGAGTCGAGAATCTGCTCCCTGCTTCTCCTTTGCCATTACCCTCTACTGTTCCTACCCAGGAAGGTGCCAACAAACTCCTCACCCGTCGCAATCTGCTTATCGGGACAGGGACAGTTGCTGGTATTGCTGCGCTGAGTGGTGGAATCTGGGCTATGAACCGTCGAACGGCTCCGCCACCAATAACAAAAAAGAAGTCATCAGGGATGGAGCAACCGGCGATGGTCCTGCGTGATAGCAAGACCGCTCCAAAGGCGATGGTTTGGAAGCCTGGAGAAAATATTCTGGCTACATCTTGTTACGATGATAGCACTGTCAAGCTGTGGAATATTGATGTCTTTCGCATTCAGAATCTTCCTATGTATGAAAGCACCTACACCAAAAATGATCTGCCAATTGCTCAGCAATTGGCCTGGTCGCAGGATGGGAAGTATCTGGCGGTCATCAATGGGCATGACATTAATCTCGTAGACATGTATATCGACATCTTTTCTGCCGATCTCAAAAGTAAGCTTGCTGGCTTCGAGCAAGGGATCAAGATCCATTCTCCCTTTATCAAAGGGCTTGTTTGGATCGAAAACAGATATCTGGTAGCTGCCTGGGATGGACCCGATCACGGTGATTATATCTATCTTGGCATGTGGGACACTTTGCATCCTCAATTGCGACCAGAGCCTACCAGGATCAAAGCAATTCCCTCTATACTTGATGGAGACATTGGTAAATATCTTGAACTGTCCATTTCACCCGATGCAACTAGCCTGGCTCTTTCCTCTAGCGGCAGTGTCTTTGTCGGCAAAACAGAGATGGTAGGGAATCAAGTCGTCTGGAAGGAGACTCTGCCAGCCCGTCTTCCGAGCGCAAATACATTTGTCCAGGGAGCCATCTGGACAAATGATGGAAAGCGCTTTCTAGCTATCTCTCTTGATGTTGTCATCAACTACGTGTTTGGTTGGGACTTGACCGCTAAGCCAACCGACCTTCTCAGGTTTGGTATTCCCCAGGATGCAACAAACTTTACCTACATTGTCGCTTATCCAAAAGCCGATAAGAGCATGTTTGCGGCTGGCACGGAGGATGGCAAAATCTACATATGGGATGGACAGACAATGAAATTACCAGTACGTGCCTTGATAAGCCCACCTTCCATTAAAGGTGGAATAATGTCATTGGCCTGGTCAACCAATGGTCAATGGTTAGCGGCTTCCTATGGTGATGTCGATGTGACGATCTTGATCTGGAAGATATAAGGGGGATGTATGCCAGAACAGCAGAATAATACACCCGGCACGAGTGAAGTAACAGATATTACTCCAATAAAAAGTGAGAACGATCCTTCAGAAAGCGTAGCAGTAGAGAAAACACAGACTGTTCAATTACCTCTAGCATCCCGGCAAAAGGGTGTTGGGCGGCGTAAGTTGTTGCTGGGAGGTGGAATAGCACTATTTGTGCTGGCTGGAGGTGGCACTGCACTCACTATGACCCTGATGAATACTCAATGGCAGACATTGTCAAATCCATTCTTACCAGCACCAACCATGATTTCAAAGCCTCGTCATCTGGTGCCTGGAAAGGTGATACTCACTATTGATGATGCACATACAGATACGATTACCAATGTACTCTGGGACCCCACCGGGCGTTATCTGGCTTCGTCGGGCTATGATTATACTGTCAAACTATGGGATGTGGGAAACATTGTGCAAAAACAGGTGGCAGATTCTCCTGCTACATTGTCTCGGCCCACATGGCAGATATTGAAGGAAAATGCTCCCTTTGGATTTGATGAACTGCATTGGTCGGCTGATGGACGCAAGCTCTTCACAATTGTTTCTGAGCAAAATGATGATATCAAACCAATAGCCCTGAACCCTTTTGCCGACAATGATAAAGGACAGATCTTTACTAATGCAAAAGTCAAGCAATCCTCTTTTTCCGAGCCTCAGCCAGCGCCACAGAACACGATGCTGGCTGCTATAGACATCATTGTACGGCACTATCTCAAAGTTGATCTCTGGCAGATAGATAAGCCAGATGTTCCGGTAGGCAGCCTGATCTACCAGGATCCTGATCAGTTTACTGGTAGTTTTGCGAATATCCTCATCATCGGCTGGTCCTGCGATGGCTCGTTGCTGGCCGCTTTTACTAGCTCAGGACATCTGGTTATCTGGGATGTAAAAACTCGCGCCGTCAAAAAAGCTTTTCAGATACCGCGTCAGCAAAGCGATGACACAAGTACCATAAAAATATCCCGCATTACGCTCTCCTGGTCCCCAACCAATCCTCACCTGCTGGCGGTTTTCAACCTTGCTGCTATTGCAGTCGTTGATGCAGTTCAAGGGAAGGTACTCTATCAATTAAGCACAGATGACCCGGATGCCTTCACGCGCTCTATAAATCCCAAACGCAACTGGACGCCTCATGTCGTTGCTATTACCTGGTCACCAGACGGGCGCTATGTTGCTGCCAGCTATGCCAATAGCAACAAAGTTTATCTCTGGGATACACAGACAAAAGAGCCGCAGATGAAAAATGGGCTACGTATGCAACAGCTTATCTTCCCACAGGCAGATGATCCACTTGCACATAGCGATGCGGTCGCCGATATATCCTGGTCTCCAGATGGACGTTTCATGGCGACCGCATCCTACGATGAATCGATCAAAGTGTGGAAGGTTGGAGAATGATGGCTAATCGTCTCCAGGAGCTTCTCGTACCGATCTACCTCTGACTTCAACATCAGTGATGGGAGGTTCCTTTATCTCCAATGCTTTGTGGATAGTGAAGTCGTAGATCAAAGCTCCTACGACACCTCCAACCAGTGGAGCGACAATTGGAACCCAGAAGTAGTTGCCAGGGCCAGGAATAGCCACCGGTCCCCACCCCGCGATGAGACAGAACAGGCGCGGCCCAAAATCACGGGCAGGATTGATGGCGTATCCCGTATTGAGGCCGAAGGAGAGACCTATGCCTACAACGAGCACACCGATGATAAAGGGATTGAGGTTGGCCTGAACTGGCTGGTTACGCACGTCGATAAGGGCGAAAATCACTCCAACCAGCAGAGCCGTCCCTAGGAACTCATCGCAGAACGCGCCGAATATCCCCACGAACGGCTTATTATAGGTATACCAGACAACCCCAGCATTAATAGGGTTATTGGGCGCACCGGCAACGTTACGTATGATATGGTGAACGGTTTCATAGTGGACCAGAGCGCCCTGATAGATAAAGTACAGGATCGCCGCCGCGACAAATGCGCCGACTACTTGAGCTATCCAGTAGGGAATCACCTTGCTCCAGGGAAGCTTCCCTCGTACAGCGAACGCGAGCGTCACTGCTGGATTGATGTGTGCACCGCTCAGCGCTCCCGAAACATAGATTCCGAGTGCAACTGCGATGCCCCATCCCCAGGCAATGACCATCCAATTAAGCGGAACAAAGTCCGTAAAGAATATTAAGGACGCTACACAGCCGCAGCCGAAGAGTATCAGCACCATTGTGCCAAAGAATTCCCCCACCATTTCGCCCCGAATACCGGCGAGCGGGTGAGTCCTGGCTACAGTTTGACTTAACATAAGCGTTTACTCCTTCTCATACAACTTTTACCTTGACCATTGCACTTCCGCTATGAGGATGTTCAGGGACACGACCTACTACATGATGACGATCTGTCATTATGAGTGCGAGTATGCATTCTTTTGCCTGTGTGATCGGCTCTGCTCCCAGGATAAGGCGATAGAAACCCTGTAGACCTGCGGCCTGCACCTCTGTAATGGTGAACTTCATGTCGCCTGTGAGATTGTACACGGCAAAGTTGCTCGCACTGAGATTCGGCACACCCAATCCATTATCATCGATGACTGAGGCGGCCAGAACGAAACGCGATGAATGTTCCCCCAATACAGGGCGAGAGCGCTAACACTATAGCCTGCCATGATACTGCCTTCTTTCTCAAACATGGCTTTCTTTGTTCAATCAGAGAAAGCAGAAAAGATAATGATGATGGACAATCATCATCTAAGAGACATGCTACAGAAGAGGAGTACGTCAACGGTTCCTGTTCTTCCTACTCTTCAGGAGAACCCATGAGAGAGAACCCGTATCTTAGTGGCAAGATGTACAAGGCGGAGAGAGATGGCGATAATATCTTAATACGATAGTATTATTAGGTAAATAAAATATGATTGTCAAGCTGTTCATTGGCTTGCATCGTGCTTTTTGAACGTCATAGAGAATGAGGAGATATCTCTTCTGATGCTGCTAAATTTTGGAGATCCTGGTCTGACCAGATGGACCATCTTGGTTTCGCGTGAGCAGTCTGTTGTAGCTCATACTTATTATCAAGTATGTTGCCGCCAACAAAGATATTGCGCTTTTTGAATGGCTCTGGTGTGGTGGAAAGGAGCCAGCCACGTTGAGATAACTGGGGCGAGTAGAACCAGGGGGGAATCAAGCGTATAATCTTGTTTGTGTATCCACGTGGGGCAGGGAAAAGACGTTCTGACACAAAGTTTCTCTACAGTTGCGGCAAAAAAAGCAGCCCAGCGTTTCCCATCTGCGGTTGTCGTTGATGCAGGTGGTGTATTGATCAACTCCTGGCGACGATCTATAGCATAACGCCACCAGTCATGAAGAAAGCATCCAAGCGCGAACCAGGGATCTTCCCCCTGATCGATGGAGGCTACTGCATCGCTTATAGAATGTATTGGGTATGGGAGAGGCATTGCCATCGTTCTCGCTTTTCCTTATGACGTTACAACGTTTTTTCTTTCACTCTTTCTATCTGAAAACTTTATAAAAATAAACAGTGTTTTTAGCCCGAAAAAGCCGTCTCTTGTGCATTCACGCTCCCAACATATGCACACTCGCTATAAAGAGGGCAACGCGAGCACTCTGGTCGTTGCGCGTGACAAATCTTGCGTCCGTGCGTAATCAGGTTGACGTGCAGCGGGTAGACCCATTCGGGCGGTAAGACTCTGGCATAGATGAGGTGGGCTTTGTCGGCGCTGACCTTTGGTCCAATTAAACCTAAGCGCTGCGAGGTACGCCACACGTGCGTATCGACCGGCATCGATGCCCGGTCAAGATTGAACATGAGGACACAGGCAGCCGTCTTTGGTCCCACACCCGGCAACGTGCGTAGATAGGCCCACGCTTCCTCAGTGGTGCGCTTTGCAAGTTCGGTAGAGAGATAGGCAGAGAGCGTTTGGGTGCCTTCCTGGATCTGTTGCTGATCCGTCAATGTCTGAAGCACATCCTGAATGCGCGGCGCTTTGACGTTCGCCAGCCCGCCCGAACGAATGGCATCTGCTACCAGATAGGTAGGGGCATCACGTACCTCTTCCCACGTTGGAAATGTCGTGATCAATTGCTGGTAGGCACGCCCCGAGTTGATATCTGAGGTATGCTGTGAAAGAATCGTGCCAACCAGCCCTCCCAACGGATCATTGTCTGGCTGGTTCACCGGTTCACCATATGCGGCAATCAGCGCTTCATACACCCGCGCTAAGTGGACTGTGGGTATCAATGATGTCGTCATGCTTTTGTTCCTGTCTCGATCAAATAAAGTAGGTATTGTACCGCTATTCTAGCGCTATTGTCGCTTCTGCACAAGTGCGGTGCAGCATGAAACAGGGCTTTCCAATTCTCCCATCTAGCGGGAGTGCAGAGGGCGGCAGCCCTCTGCCGGGGTGCGGGGTGTCCCCGCAAAAACCTTTTTTCTTCTCTTTTGCGCGCCGTCGCAGGCGGCGCGCGAAGGAGGGAAGGAAACTGGGGACACCCCAGACCCCGGCAGGGAGACCCTGCACCCCTTTGAGCGGAGAACTGGAAAGCCCTGCAGCATGAAAGCACACGTCTCTATAGGACTTTATGGAGGAGCTATGCTGTGAAAGTTGTCTTCTAGGAGGGAAGAAGAGTATTATTATAGCAAATTCATATTTATGAAAATGTACATATCATATGATGTGACTTTTCACGTCTCTACGCCTTCTTTAAAAGGCAGAGAGAAGGCGTGATATTGATGCAAAAAATGTCAAGAGGTGGATTACATGCACCTGGATCGGATTAAAAAACATATTTCCCTTCTATCCCTTTTTCTGCTGCTTCTGCCTGTCGTTCTGACCGCTTGTAGTACTTCAGACGGTCAAGGTGGTAATCAACTGGCCTCCTCGCGCGTCTTGCCAGCGGAACAGGACGAGTCGCAGAAACGTGCGCAGGTCAGTTCACCGTTACAGGTCTCTACACGCAATAATGGTCCCTGGGGAATCGCCCTCGACGAGGCTCGTGGGTTTGTATGGGTGGCTGAGCCTGGCTGTGATCCCAAGCCACCCTGTCCTTCAGCATTTCCAACCAAGATCACAAAATTTGCGATGGCCGATGCGAGCTTCATTCAGGATTTCCCGGAGCCTGATGGCAAGTACTCTAACCCCTTCTTCCTGGCCGTCAATCCCAGCGATGGTCACGTCTTCTTCTCACAACCAAACAGCGATGCTATTGGCATGCTTTCGCCCGATGATAATCGTTTCCAGCAATGGCATACCACGACGGGTAGCACCCCTTATGATCTGCTGATTGACAAGAACGGGAACGTCTGGTTTACTGAATACAACAGCAACAGCATCGGCTTTCTGAATCCTAAGACGGGCAAAATTGTGGAGACGCCGACGCCCACTGCCGGGACTCAGCCTTATGGTATTACGCTTGACCCCAAAGGTAATATCTGGTTCGCGGAAAATGCGAAAGGGATAGCGCAGGTCGGCACGTTTACCCCAACCGCTAATGGGAGCATTAGCATCAAAGAGTATCCCATCGATGGTACGTTGCGCTCACAGCCGCACCTGATCACGGCAGCACCCAACGGCCATATCTGGGTTACAGAAGGCTTCCTGGGCAATATTACGGAACTTGATCCTGCGACCGGCACCCCAACCCATTATAAAGTTGCTTCGGCATGCCGCAGACCACCCGACAACTGTACTCACATGTCCGGCATCGCTGCCGATAAGGACGGCAACATCTGGTTTAGCGATTCGCTTAACGCGACGGTTGGCTACTTCGTTCCATCGAAACGAATTGCCAAGATTCAACCATTGACCGATCCCAATGCGCACCCGCATGATGGTTTGGTGGTGCAGAGCAACGGGAGCGTCTGGTTTACCGAGCAGTTTGGTTCGCTTCTCCCCGGCGAACTACAGGGGCCGGCGCTGGTGATGTGGCCCAAAGGCACGCTGAAATAGCGACCAGACCGTTTGTTGTTCCATCTGACAGAGGCAAGATATCGTATCGCCTCTGTCAGACCTCGATCCCGTCTCGCTCCCCTTCGTTTATTGCTTTCCAAACAGAGTGCCGCGTGCCAATGTCCCTCCGACCGTATTGTCTTTCTCAGAGTGGTATGGTAAAAATTGGGTATATCTATTTTGTAAAAAAAGCTGAATCATTCTGCTTTTGCATAATTTGCCCTACTTTTGGTTGCGTTCCCTGTTCTATATAAGATAGCGATGTATATAGATATAAGGAGTTCCGGGTGACGATAGTGAATAAAAAGGCGATGCTCAGTATGTTCTTCACTTTGCTTGTTATTGCCACGAGTTTTCCCGCCTGTACCTCATCACAACAGACGAATAGTGGAGATCAATTCGTCGCCTCGCCCCGTATCGTTCCAGCGGAACAGCCAGAATCCTCGCAACGCGGGCAATCTCCAAAAGCTCATCTTACGCCAGCAAAAGTCAATCCCTGGGGTGTTGCTCTCGATGAGGCGCGAGGCTTTGTCTGGGTCGCGGAACCGGGATGCGAAATGACGCCCACCTGTTCTGGAACATTCGCCTCCTACATCGGCAAATATGCGCTGGCAGATGGAAGCAAAATTGCCGATTATCCACAGCCAGCTATGGGACCAGCCGGGACGAAATATTCCAGTCCGCTATTTGTCGCGGTGAACCCGAAAGATGGCCATATCTGGTTCACCGAACCGAACAGCGATGCAATCGGCGAACTGAGCCAGGATGATGGAATGTGGGACAATTACGCAAAGGGCATAACGCCGGGCAGCGCTCCCTACGATCTGGTGTTCGATAAAAATGGAAATATCTGGTTTACCGAAATAAACGGTAACGCCATTGGCTTTTTCAATACAAAAACGCATAAGATTGTTGAGACTGCCACTCCTACTCCTGGCAGCAATCCGTATGGCATCACTAGCGATGGCAAGGGGAACATCTGGTTTGCCGAGAATGGCAAGGGGATCTCGCAGATAGCCGCTTTCAAGCCAACCACTAATGGGAATATCACCATTACCGAGTATTCCATCGACTCGGTACTTATCTCGCGCCCACACCTGATTACGGCTGATTCACATGGGATCATCTGGTTTAGCGATGGGTTTACCGGTAACATCTCACGCTTCGATCCCGCAACTCAGGCTGTGACGCATTACAGGGTCGCTTCGGCATGTCGGCGCGTGAACAATTGCACCCATATCTCAGGGATTACCAGCGATAAGCAGGGCAATATCTGGTTCACCGACTCTCTCAATGCTGTGGTTGGTTGCTTTTATCCAGGCAACAGCACAGCCAGAATCTCGCTCCTCAGCGATCCTAACGCGCATCCTCATGATGGATTGGCGATTCAGAGCAACGGAACCGTCTGGTTTAGCGAGCAATATGGATCGCAGCGCAAGGGTGATCCTGTGCTTGGCCCGGTGCTGGCGATGTGGCCGAAGGGCGTGCTGAAGTGACCCCCGAAGAGAAAATCAGGTGGGTGATATACTGTGTGCAGGAAGGCAACTTTATTTCCTCACCATCTGAAAGGCAGATTATCTCATGCTTATTGATCTCAGGAGCGATACCGTAACGCAACCAACGCCAGCGATGCGGGAAGCTATGTACCGTGCCGAACTGGGCGATGATGTGTATAGCGAAGATCCAACGATCAACCGCTTGCAAGAGCTGGCAGCCGAGATCACCGGCAAGGAGGCGGCCCTGTTTGTGCCGAGCGGCTCAATGGGCAATATTGCCGCCGTGCTCTCTCACGCCGGGCGCGGCCAATCTGTGATCGTTGGCGACCAATCTCATATCTATCGCTACGAGGGCGGCGCTGCTTCAACGCTTGGTGGCTCACCTATGTACGTCGTGCCCACGCATTCTGATGGCATGCTCGATCTGGACAGGCTGCGGGCCGCGATTGCTGATGATAGCGATGAGCATATTGCGCCAACCGCTCTGGTCTGCCTCGAAAATACGCATAATCGTTGCGGTGGTACAGTACTGCCAACTGAGCAAATCGCCACGATTGCCGATATCGCCCATGCACAGGGCGTGGCAGTGCATATGGACGGTGCACGTATCTTCAATGCCTCGATTGCGCTTGGGGTGCCAGTTAACGAACTGGCTCACTCTGTGGACTCGCTCATGTTCTGTCTCTCAAAGGGATTGAGCGCTCCCGTTGGCTCAATTCTGGTGGGAAGCAAGGCGTTTATTCACAAAGCTCATCGCGTGCGCAAACTGCTTGGTGGTGGCATGCGTCAGGCTGGAGTGCTTGCCGCTGCTGGTCTTGTTGCGCTGGAACAAATGGTGGAGCGATTGGCGGAAGATCATGAGCATTGCAAGCAACTGGCGTATGGCCTGGCTGATTATCCACAGATCGCTATCGATCCTGAACGGGTTGTGACCAACATGTTGCTCTTTACTCTGCACGATTCACAGCAACGGACGTTATCGGAGGCAGAAGCGGGTCAATTTCTGGCGAAAGCGCGTGAGCATGGTGTGCTGATGGGAACGATGGGCGACGGTCTTGTGCGAGCTGTGACGCACTATGGACTGGAAGCGGAACATATTTCAGCGGCATTGAACGGCATCAGAAAAGCGCTGATTGAAATGCAACTGTAACACGTTTTACTCCAACTGAGGGACATTGCTGGTACACAGAGTAAAAAGGAAGGGGAGTATATGAGCCGTAATAGACGATCAAACGCGAATCGCGTAGCTGGTGGCATTGCGCTCCTGGGCCTCATTCTGGCTTTTACGACCGGCTCTGGTGGCCTCAATGTCCCGATCTTTTTTGTCGCATTAGCCTTTGCATCGCTGGTTGGTTCGCTTGGCACGCCCAACAGAGCAAGCATACTTGGAGGGATGCACGCCTTTGTCTGGCTGCTGATGGTAGCCGCATTCATCACTACCGGCACTGCCCATGTCTTTTTCTTTGGTATCATCGCCTCGCTCTTGTTGGGGCTGTTTGGTCGCGCTCTATTTGCTCAACGTATGCAAAATAACCCGCCCATGCGTAACAGACCCACCACGCCATATTATCAACCCTCCAATAAGGTGCCTGAAGAGCCACCATATCGCGGCTATGAACAGGGCTACCGACCATCCGCTAGCCAGCCCGCAGAGCCGCCTCCCCCTTCGGATCAGTACGAACAGCCTCAGGCGCAATATCCTCAGCAAATGCCACCTCAACAATAATTGACTTGCCGCTTTTTTCATAGCGAGAAAGAATAGATAAATAGCAATGCTGATGGATTACCAACAAACCAGTGTTTATTATGCAATGTAATTAAAATACATGATTAATGTGAAGAGTTCGTAGTTGCGCGATTTATCGCGCTGGTATCACCTTTGTTTAATTGGATCAAGCGCGATAAATCGCGCAACTACGAACTCTTCAAGTAAGGAAGGAGCCAGTAGCATATGTTATGGCGACATGGAGACGTACTGATTGCCACCGTTGAGCATATTCCCAGTGGGGCGGAGCAGCAGAAGACGAGCGTATTGGTGCTGGGAGAAGTGACGGGCCATAGTCATCGCGTGGAGGATGCACAGAAGGCGCGCGTCTGGAAATATGGTACACAGCTCTTTCTGGAAGTGACAAGCGAGACGCGTATTGTTCATGAAGAACATAAACCGATTGTGCTGGCTCCTGGCTCATATCGCATCTGGCAACAGCGAGAATACACGCCTGAACGTATTGTACGTGTAAGAGACTAGAGGGGAAGGCGTAACGACATGATGAATTGGGTTACGGTCGATAGCGAACAGCCAAAGCAACCGATCGATGTCTGGAATGCTTCAGCGGGAACCGTTGTTGAGGGCGATCTCGATCTTTCCGATAGCCATATTCAGCATTTGCCAGAGCAGTTGACTGTCACAGGCTGCTTGACGCTCGATGGCTGTTTGTCGCTGCACGAGCTGCCGTCTGGCCTGCGCTGCTATAAGCTATCGGCGCGTGGGAGTGCATTGCGCAGCATCCCCGCAGATATCCAGGTACAATCGCGCCTGGACCTGAGCGATTGTGTGCAACTGGAAGCGTTGCCAGCAGGCTTAAAAGTGGGAACGCTGATTGTGGCGGGGTGTAGCTCACTGCGGACGCTGCCTGAAGGATTCGACATCTACTTTCTCGACATGACGCGCTGTACTCGCATCACGTCGTTTCCCGGGCATGGGCGAGAGCGCATGGGACGCCTGATCGCGCGTGAATGTACAGCGTTGCGTGAGTTGCCGAACTGGTTGCGCGGCGTTGGATTGCTCGATGTGAGCGGCTGTAGCGCATTGCAGGCATTGCCGGAGCAGTTGCAGGTTGCGGGCTGGATCGATCTGGCCGACACCGCTATTACTGAACTGCCCGCATCGATGCAGGGGACCGCGTTGCGCTGGCGTAGCGTTCTTATTGATGAGCATATCGCGTTCAGGCCGCACGAGATCCAGGCTGACGAGGTACTCAAAGAGAAGAATGTCGAGCGCCGCCGTGTTTTGCTAGAGCGAATGGGCCATGAGCGCTTTGTGGAACAGGTGCAGCCGGAAACACTTGATACGGATGTCGATCCAGGGGGACTACGACGCCTGTTGCGCATTCAGATGGCAAATGACGAGCCGTTGTTCTTGCTCGCCGTCCAATGTCCCTCAACCGGCAGGCAATACACCTTACGCGTCCCACCCACTATGCAGACCTGCCACCAGGCCGCAGCCTGGATCGCTGGTTTCGACAATCCCGACGATTATCACCCAGCTCTCGAATCATGAAAGATGATGAGAGGGTTCGCCAACGATAAAAAACGGCGAACCCTCTTATCGTCTTTTACCAGATCTGTTGTGCTGGAATGCGCTCAAGAATACCGTCGCCGAAGACCTCATCCAAATGTAACTCAGGCATATGTACATAACCGATGTGACAGTGACAGGTCGTATTGGTGCAGATCCGCTCCGTGAGACACTGCTCGAAATTTGCGTCGTAGAGATTACCGATTGGCGTTTTGATGAAGTGGCAGCGGCGCATCGTGCCATCGCCATCAACCGAGATGACACTCTCTCCTGCGTGACAGGCATGGCCCAGGCTGGGATAGTGGCGAGTATTCAGGGGAAAGAGCGGATCGATCTTGCTCAGGCAGTCCATCTCGTTTGCTGTGTACGGGTGGCGCTTGTAAGCATTGATCCAGAGGTAGACCTGTTCCGGCAATTCCTGACGTAACGCCTTGATCTCCTCCATATGCTCTGGCAACCCGACGACGCCAACGCTGAATCTTACCTCGCGTGCAACCAGCTCTCGACACTTCGCGAGGAAGCGTTCGCGCGAGGTCTGGCTCGGATGATAGGTGGTCCAGAGCGCGATTTTCTCTTTTGTGCAGCGCTCAACCCAATCGAGACGGCTGGAGAGGTTGGTCTGGATGGCAACCTTTGTCACCTGGGGCAGCGCTGAAAGCCGCACGAAAGCATCCTGATAGCGTTTGCGGATCAACGCCTCGCCCCAGGGCGTAAAGAAGATCCCGATCTGATCCTCTGAACGGCCTGTGACCCAATCCAGAAAGCGCTCTAATGCCTGCTGGTCGTGCTGGTGTTCTTCGTACGTCTCGCGATGTTTGGCGAAGGGGCAGTAATCGCAGCCGTAGTTGCAGCTTGAGAGCGGACCCCTGTAGAGAATCGAGAGCTTCATTGTATGCTGTATTCCTCCATCAAGTGTTGCACTTGCGACGAATAGAGCCAGGGACCAATCGTATCTGAACGCTCAAGTCCCGCTGGCGTCAGCGTCATCGCCTCATCATCGATGCTTGCCAGTCCATATTCGAGCAACTCATGAAGCATCGGAAGATCGCTGAGCGTCGTTGAGCCGAAGCGCTGCTCATAGGCTGAGAGTGTTAACCCGCCTGCCTCCAACAATGATTTCAGGACATAGCGGCGACGCTGCTCATCTTCGTCCAGCACGTAGCCATAGTGAGCAAATGCAAAAGCGGTATCGGGAGTTGTGACATATGAGTGCAGGATAGAGCGAATTGTGCTGGAGCCGACCGCGTACTCGTTGGAGTAGTGATGGGTGCGTGTATACGAGCGCGCGCCGCAGCCCAGGCCAAGCATGCCGTCATCCTGCACGCAATAGACCGGGCCAGTCTCAGCCGGGGCGTGTGGCGCGCGAAACATACGCATTGAAACCTGCGTGTAGCCCTCGGCCAGCAGCAACTCTCGCGCCACGCGATAGCAGGTAAGACGAATATCCTGCTCGTGCAGAGGAAGCGCTTTGCCTGTTCGGTCCAGCCCAGTGAGCGGGCGTACATAGAGCGGGTAGAGGTACAACTCTTCTGGATGGTAGCGTAGAGCCGTGCGCAGCGAGGTAAGCCAGCTCTCGACCGTCTGACCGGGCAGGCCATAGATCAGATCGATGTTCAGAACCGGAAAACCTGTGCGGCGAATCTCAGCAAGTGCGTGCTCAACGACGGTTGTTTGCTGGGGACGACCAGCGGCGCGTGCCTCCGCCTCGATAAAGCTTTGCACGCCGATGCTGATACGATCAACGCCGTGCTCATGCAGCAGGCGCAGCTTCTCGGCTGTTGCGGTGAGCGGCGAGGTCTCGACTGATGTCGGTGTCGAGCCTGATTGCACGCTGAACAACTCGCTGCTGAGCGTCAGGAGTCGATCCAGGCTGGTAGCATCGAGAAAGGTCGGGGTGCCACCACCAATCGCCATACGTGCAATAGTGACCTCGCCAATTGCCGCTCGCACCCGCTTTGCCTGACGCTCTACCGCATCCAGATAGCCGGGCGTGAGCTGTGCTGAAGGATCAACGGTGGTAAAGAGGTTGCAGAAGCCACAGCGCATCTCGCAGAACGGGACATGCAAGTAGAGAAAGAGTGCATCGCGTTTTTCCTGCTGCCAGAGATCTGCTAGCGGCACCGGCTCAGGAAAGTTGCGGTAAGCGGTCTTATGCGGATAAGCATAGGTATACGATGCATAGGGCGTATTTTGTAGCAATTGAGCAAGCGTTGACACAGGTTCCTTCTTCCTTTTAACTAGACGGCAAGACGAATTCGGTATACGGGACGGTCCAGACCACCGGATGGGCGACGCGATGTCCATAATAGCCATCTTCGCCATAGGCCGTCCCGTGATCGGAGCAGAGAATAACCAGCGTGGGTACACGCCGCTGCACGGCTGAGAAGAGTGCTGGCAATTGAGCATCGACATAGACCAGCGCGGCGGCATGCGAGGCAAGCGTGTCCTGCTGATTGTTGGGCAGATAGAAGTAGTTCGGTTGATGTAGCGCTGAAATGTTGATGAAGAGAAAGATTCTTTGCTCACGAGGCAAGGCTTGTAACCGTTCGCAGGCCAGTGCTACCTGATGTTCTGTTGAATTAGGATCGGTCACGCCCAGCGACGGGTTCCAATGGCTCTCCTGGAAAAGCGAGGGCAACACGCTTCCTAGTGGACTCTGTTTGTTGAAGAAGCCGACGCCACCGATGCAGATCGTATGGTAGCCAAGTTGTGCCAGGCCGCCAGGGAGATCGGGAGCATCAAAGATCAGTGTTGTCTCTGTCGTGGTTTCGCTGCCAGGGAAACGGGCGGCAAAGAGGCGCGTGTGCCGTCCTGGATGAGCAGGGGTTGGTAAAAAGCCTGCAAAGAAGGCGTGGTGAGCTGCATAGGTGAAACTGGCCGGTGAGTGGCGTTCCTCCCAGCCCGTCGGCGGCAGATAGCGTGCGATGTTCGGTATGCGGCCCTGTCGAAACAGCTCTTGCGCTACGTCATACCGCAGCGTATCGAGCGTGATAAACAACAGATCGTGCGAACCGATCAATGTGTGAGTGTTGAGCATACCTTTCGTCCTTCGAGTGCAGTGAGAATTTCGGCGCTATACGTATCCTGTCCCTGATAGAGCAGACCGGGCAGTAGATCACCAAAGGCATTCAGCTCTAAGATGGCGTGATAGCGGTAATCAGAGCTAAAGAGTAGATCGACGCCTATATAGAGACTTGCAAACAGGCTGGCCGCGCGTTTACAGGTTGTCAGCGCCTCCTGCCAGCGCTCAGGCCCGATCCTGTCCAGAATGGCGGCAAGATCACCACGCTGATTGAGCAGGTGGAGATTGGTCATTGGGCTCTGGCTCATGCGCGCAACAGTATGCATAGGCTCGCCTCCGATCATTACCACGCGCATATCGAAGATACGATTGGCAAAGGCTGCTTTTGGTATCCAATACTCAACATGCAGGCGATGGTGGCAGAGCGCATCGACCAGCCGCGCGATTTCATGCTGCGATTCCAGTTTGCGAATCCTCCGCGTATTGTAGAGCCGAAGTTCTCCAGCCTGCTCAACGACATCAACGGTCGTAAATGCCTGATGCCGTTTGCCGCTGTAGCGATAGGCGATGGTGCCAGAGGCGCTTGAACCGTGTGCCAACTTGAGAAATGCTCGTGACCAGCCGCGCTCCTGTAAAGCTGCCATCAGTTCGTCATATGAATACACCGGTGGCAGTGCTTGCGGTACAGCGATATCATGCTGTGCGAGCAGCGCGTGACAGCGCCGCTTATCGAACATAAGCAGAATCTCGTCGGGCCGATTCATCATCCGTTCGGCGGGAACTGATGAGGCGATTTGGCGCAGGATGGCGCTCAATCCCAGATACCATTGACGTGAAGCAAGCAGCCGTCCTTTTTCATAGATCAGCGTGGAGGGCGAGAGCCGCTCGTAGCGCTCCCCCTCCGGGTCCGGCTCGTCTGCTCCCAACCTGAGCAAGTCGTGTTCCGTCTCAATACTCTTGCCGGGCGACTCGATCCGTACAATTGTTGTCGGCGTGAGCTGTTCGGCCAGCGTGACCTCGCCGCTGATAATTTGTTGGTAGCTGACGAGTTGAGCGCTGGGCAGGCCGAGACGACTTAGCGCCTCTTGAAAGAGGATCACGCGCCGATCTTCTGGAGTGCCGATCAGCAAAAAATGTGGACTATTCACTGACGGCCACAAAGCGCTGCTCTTGCCCATCCCAACTATCCGGCTCTTCTCGTTTGCTGATATCAACCTCGATGTCAAGCGTTTGCAGACGTTGCATCATCTCGTCAGAACAGAAGTGATGGTGGAGATCGAGCTTTTTCAATTTGTGTACAGCCGGGCAGTTGAGCAAGGCCGCCGCACCGCTATCGTCAAGGGTGCCAAGCGAGAGATCAAGCACCTGCAACTGTTCCAGTAAAGGAGATTGTGAAAGAGCGATTGCCAGATCGTTCGTAATTTCGCTATCGCGTAAGCCAAGATAGCACAGATGAGGGAAGAGCTTGTCGGTAAACAGTGGCGCAAAATCTTCGACTGTACAGTTGGCTTCATAGGCTTCGGAGCCAGTCCATAGCTCAAGATGTTCCAGGGCTGGCAGGCGTGAGCGCAACACATCCTGAACGACGCTGCGATCCATGCTGCCCGTTTCCACCACCAGGGTTTTGAGATGCTCAAGGTTGAGAATGCCTAGATGCAGATAGGTGTCGGTGTAGGTGCTGGCGCACCCGCGTATGCCGAAGTGTTCGAGCTGAGGATACGCCGTGAAGAGTGTTGAAATATCACTCAGTTCGATCCAGGAAATCTCGCTCTCTTCGCTAAGAATATCGCCAAGAAACAGGGTGGTGAGATGCGGAAAGTGGTCCTTGTGTTTTATGAGTATCTCTATAATCGGAACAGTATAATCCTCGGCATCAACATCGTGCATGCCGAACACGAAGCCGGTGGTCGTGGAGGAGGTGGGATCGGTCAGGAATTGCTCGAATTTTTCAAGACCTGCTAACTCTTCTTCTCGCAAGACACTGTTTGAATACCTAAAACGTGGAATGGTTGTGGTTGGATCGGGAACAGGATCTCCCGGCTCCCAATCGACAATCGTCTTATCAGCAAAATGCGTTTTATAGTCGTACATGGATGTTTTAATGCCTCTCTTTTGTTCTTCATTCAGTAAGAAGAAATAATCGTCAGGCGTGTTGGGCATGAGAAAATGTTATTCACTGACGGCCACAAAGCGCTGCTCTTGCCCATCCCATCTGTCCGGCTCTTTCCGCTCACTGAGGTCGACCTCGATCCCAAGCGTTTGCAGGTGTTGCATCATCTCGTCAGAACAGAAATGGTGATGAAGATCGAGTTTTGCCAGCTTGCGTATCGCGGGGCAGCCGAGTAGCGCGGCAGTACCGCTATCGTCGAGGGTGCCAAGCGAGAGATCAAGTACTTGTAACCGTTCCAGTAAAGGAGATTGGGAGAGGGCGATAGCCAGATCGTTTGCAATCTCGCTATCGCGCAAGCCGAGGTAGCGCAGATGAGGGAAGAGATTATCGGTAAACAGTGGCGCAAAATCTTCGACTGTACAGTTGGCTTCATAGGCTTCGGAGCCGGTCCATAGCTCAAGATGTTCCAGGGCTGGCAGGCGTGAGCGCAACACATCCTGAACGACGCTGCGATCCATGCTGCCCGTTTCCACCACCAGGGTTTTGAGATGCTCAAGGCTAAGGATGCCCAGATTGAGGGGAGATTCGATGTAGGTGCTGGCGCAACCGCGTATGCCGAAGTATTCGAGCTGAGGATACGCTGTGAAGAGCGCTGAGACATCGCCCGCTCCCATCCATGAAATTTCGCTCTCCTCAGCAGTAATGTCGCCGAGAAAGAGGGCCGTCAGGTGCGGAAAGTGGTCCTTGTGTGCGATGAGCGCTTCCATAATCGGCTCGGTATAATCTTCGGCTGTATCATTATATGGCATGCCGAACACGAACCCGGCGCTGGTGGATGAGGCCGGATCGGTCAGAAATTGCTCGAAATCTTCGATGCCACTCGATTCTTTTTCACCTCGTCTTCTTGAAGACCAAAAACGTGGGATGGTCGAGGTTGGATCGGGAACAGGATCTCCCGGTTCCCAATTGATGATCGTCTTATCAGCAAAATGCGTTTTATATTCATAAATGCTCACGATAACCTCACGTCGGCTCATAATATAGAACCATATTTATTTGTGGAAGATCAGCTATATCTTTTCTGTCGGGCTATTCTCTGCGGTTCGGCTTAAACCGGTTACGACGATGAAGCGCGAAACGCTGTCCTATCAGTATCCTCGCTGGAATCATAACATAGTTCTTTGCGTGGTTGAGATTGTGTAACTTCATCTGGTACTTTCTTGTGATGGTTTGCTGAACAGAGATGAATAACTGAGCGCGACTATGCTATCATCCGAAATAGCGCTACATTGCAATGTGTGTAGCTTAATATAGATGTATGTCACCCTATTTCATCACGATAATAGAGAGGGCTGGTGAGTAAATTGTTTCCCTTTTCTAGCTGGACTACCAGACACACAGTCATTAGCGTCGTTGCTCTGGTTGCGCTGTTGTGTGCTATATTGTATTTCCCTTTGCGACCGTATCTTGCGAATGCATTCACGCATAAACAGGTGGCTGTGCAGCATGTCAGCAGCAATGTGCAAAACAATCAGGGAAACAATGCGACCAGTACGAATGAGAAGCTGATCGCGTGGCCTGCATTTGATGGTGGCGGCCAGCGCAGCGGCATTAATGCTGATGAGACCACGATTACAACCGATAACGTGGGGCAACTCGCTCGTCTCTGGCAGCAGAAATTGCCAGCCACGGCTGATGGTGCGCCGGTGGAATTGCCAGGAGTGCAAACGGCGAATGGCGTGAAAACGCTGCTCTTTGTCACGACCACGACCGGGAGCTTGCTAGCCATTGATGCTGATAGCGGAGAACAGATCTGGCGGAAGGATACCAGCGGGCCAAAATTTACCACCAGCTCACCAGCTCTTGATCCTTTCGGCAAATATGTCTATGGTTACGGCCTGGATGGGAAGATCCATAAATATGCGGTAGGTGATGGCGAGGAGTTCATGGACAAGACCTGGCCTGCCGTTGCAACTGAAATGCCCATTGATGAGAAAGGCTCCTCGCCCATCAACATTGCCAACGGCTATCTCTACATGGCGATTGCTGGCTATCCCGGTGATGGTGGTCATTACGAAGGGCATATCATTGCAATTAATCTGAAAAGCGGCATCAAGACCGTGTTTAATACATTGTGTGCCAACATCCCACATGTATTGACTAAAGGGGATTGTACAGATGTGCAATCGGCAATCTGGGGACGTGGTGCGCCAACCGTTGATCCCGTCACTGGCAACGTCTTTGTCTCGACCGGCAATGGCGCTTTTCGCGGTGATGGACGCTCTTTTGGTGATAGTGTAATCGAACTGAACGCAGATCTCACCAAAGTTATTGATTCGTATACTCCTGCCAGTTTCCAGCGGCTTCAGGATCTTGACCAGGATCTCGGCAGTACAGTTCCGGCCATTCTGCCAAAGCAAGCGACTAGTAAAACGCCCTATTTGATGGTGCAGGCCGGGAAAGACGATACGTTGCGCATGCTCAATCGGCAAAATTTGTCTGGACAGGGTGGGCCGAATCATACCGGCGGCGAGGTGCAAGAGGTACGGCTTCCGATCAAAGGAGTGATTGTGACGCATCCGTTGGCCTGGAACGATTCACAGGGCACTACCTGGCTGTTTGTTGCCAACACCTACTATCTCTTTGGCTATAAAGTCGTGACGGACGCGCAAGGCAAGACCACGTTACAGCTTGCTTACCAGAACAAATACGGCGGTAGTTCGCCTTTTCTCGCCAACAACATTCTCTATGTGCAGGCGAAAGGTGTGTTACGAGCCTTGAATCCAACCACCGGGGAAGTACTCTGGAGCAGCACACAACCATCGGCGGGTGGCTCAACCGGTAAACTGCATTGGCAAAGTCCCATCGTCGTCAACGGCCATATCTACATCCCCGACGATTCAGGGTATCTCAGCGCTTATGGCTTGAAACAATGAATATTAACTTAATAACCCGATAATGTTTCCTCTTTCGTAGTGGAGCGATTTATCGCGTTGGTGGAGGTGCCTGTGATGCTGCCCCAACGCGATAAATCGCTCCACTACGAAAGAGGAGATTCATTTGTTAAATTTCTGCCGTGGTGTTAGTTCGCTTGGGCGGGGCGCTTAAAAAAGGCGATCAGCCGATCCTGATGGGGAACGACCGAAACAAGTTCCCAGCCGTTGCGTCCCCAGAGGAAGAGTGCGTTATCAAGCATGGTTTCGCTGAGGTCGATATGTTTGGAATCTATAGTGTCAGCTAATCCGATCTCTGCGCTGTACTCCCATTTGGGTCGTTCTTGGGGAACCCATCTCTGTTGCGTGATAGAGGCTTGCAGCCTGTCCATCGTTCGTGCGGAGGCATGAGAGAGGGCCGCTAGAATCGTCTCTGGTTCTGTCTCTTCTAATGTCTGAACGCCAGGAGGGAGAGGGATGCGGAAGCGGGTATGATCATGAAAGAATTGCGTGACGAGCGTGCCTACAGGCGTTCCCTCTTTGGTTTTTACGACGCTCCAATAGCAGCGTTCCCTTTCCTCTGGCGGTCCCCAGTTTTCCACCGAAGAGGTGCGAAAATCGCCTGGATAGTCGGGTTCACAGACAAAACCCGCTTGCGCGAGTTGCTCCTGAATGGGTTTGCAGAGCATGCGGGAGAATACACCATAGGCATTTTCACCTGCCTGATCGAAAACTCGCAATAGCTCTTCCTGGTTCTCGTCCAATAAGGGCTGGCAGTGTTCGTGAATATATTGTTTGATGTAGTTTGCAAGCGTGTGAATGGTCACTTCTCTCTTCCCAGAGAGAAACTCTTCTAACGACTTCATAGAGAATGACTCCTTTTACTGTAAACTGGTAACTTGAGTAGAGATATCATTGTGAGACCCGTTACGGGATCTTCACACATAAAGAGGGTTGAGCGGTCCTTTTTAGGACAACATTTCTGCCTGATGTTTAGCTGTTGCTCAGGCAGCTTTAGAGGCTGTAGAGACCTCGTTCACCGATCTCTTGCTACGTGCCAGGCGTTCGCCGATAACCCCGATGAGTGCGACGGCCCCAAATCCTACTGCTAGATGTGTTGTTTCAGTCAACCAGTGCAAATCTCCGGCTAGAATTAGCGCTTGCTGGACGCCAAAAATTGGTAAGACGAGCGCATAGATAATCCCTATGACTCCCAATATTCTCAATTTACTGGTGAAAACTGCTATGACCGATATGATTAGCAATAGCAGGGCAACGATGAGACCGAACAACATGTGTATGTTAGTGAAGTCCGCGTGGGTATACGTTCCCATCCCAAACGCAGCTGCTATCACTGCGGAGATAGTGGCGATAATTCGGAAAAGGCGTGCTATATTCATATAAAAATCCTTATACTGAATACAATCTCATCTCATTGCTGTGATGAGAGACGTTGCTATGATGAGCCACCACATGTGACCTTCACAAAGAAAGAGGGATGAACCGTTAGATTTGGGACAGGGGCGTGAGATTTCTGGAGAAGGAACTTCTTTCTGATGCTTGACTATCTTCCTCAAAGACCTTATACTTTTCCCTATAACCACCTCAATAAAGGAGACATTAAGCATAGTGGGCGGCGGAACCAATCAGTAGTCATCGTCAAGGAGCAGATAATCTCTAACATGTACTCATTTTTGAGTGCATGGTTTCATCTGTTCGCTGGCGATATATCCTCTGCGCCAGAGATGTCTACAGCCTGCCAGTATATATGCTTAACATCGATCCTGACAGCCTATTCCCTTGCTTGCTCAATCGAGCCTGATTCCGCCTCATCTCGTGCGCGCGGATACATCCCTCCTGAGAAGATGAATGTTGTTATTTGCTCCTCTTGAAGAATTCTTATAGTCAGAAGAGAGGAGAATCATGGTGCAAATAGGCTTGCAGGGTAAAGTCGCGCTGGTTACAGGCGCAAATCATGGCATTGGAGCTGCAACCGCTCAGGCTCTGGCGGCTGAAGGAGTTGCCGTCTTCATCAATTACTTGCACATGCCGCCTCTAGGAATGCTTGAGGAGAATCTGGGTGGAGGCAAAACCGCTCCCGGACTGGCTTTGTATAACGCCAGGAGAGCGTTATCTGCTGATGGAGTTCTTGAAGCGATTCATGCACAAGGAGGTAAAGCGGAGGCGCTCGAAGCTGATCTCTCTGATCCCGCCACTATTCCATTGTTGTTTGATCGTGCTGAAGCCGCCTTTGGCCCTGTAGAGATCTTAATCAACAATGCAGACTATTGCGTGGGAGACACGTTTATTCCTCACGATTTGCTAGGAATAGCGCCGCAGCTTCCAGGCGGCTATGCGGCGACAACATTCACTGCTTCCGGTCACGATCAGCATTTTGCCGTCAATAGCCGGGCTGTGGCGCTTATGATAACAGAATTTGCGCGTCGGCATGTTCAACGAGGGAAGCGATGGGGCCGCATCATCAATATCAGTTCGGATGGAGCACCCGCTTTTGCTCATGAAATCTCATATGGAGCGAGTAAATATGCGCTGGAATCCTATAGCCGTGCAGCTGCCAAAGAACTAGGGCAGTTTGGCATTACCGTCAATATCGTTTCACCCGGACCGATTCAGACTGGACATATTACGCCTGAAATAGAGCAGCAAGTGAATGACAATACCCCGCTTGGGCGAGTAGGGCAACCAGACGATGTTGCCGATGTGATTACGTTTCTTGCCTCGGAGCAGGCACGCTGGCTCACCGGTCAGTTGCTCTTCGTGGGCGGTGGACACAGGATGATCTAAACAATAATGGAGAAACAATATATGTCTCAACAAACTATACGTCCTATAGCCATAGTAACAGGAGCGAGCCGTCAACGCGGCATCGGCACCGCTGTTTGTCGTGCGCTGGCACAGAGCGGTGTCGATATCTTCTTCACCCATTGGAGTCCCTATGATCGCTTCATGCACTATCAGGGAGAAGAGGAGACGCCTGCCCATCTGCAAAACGAGTTGCGTGCAATGGGTGTACGCTGTGAGCAGATGAGTGTAGATCTGAGCGATGTGGAGGCTCCGGGCCGCATCCTGGATGCTGTCGAAGAGCGCCTGGGTGCGGCCTCGATTCTAGTGAACAATGCCGTTCATGATGAGGATGAGCAGCCCTTTGACCAGTTAACCGCTGCCACGCTCGACAAGTTTTATGCCATCAATATGCGTGGAACGTTGCTATTGAGCATCGAATTCGCACGCCGCTTCGTACAATCGACGGGAGGGCGTATCATCAACCTCTCATCGGGCCAGGGGGTAGGAGCCATGCCTGGCAAACTCCCCTATGTTGCAACGAAGGGTGCTATCGAAGCTTTCACCGTCACCCTTGCCGCAGAACTGGCCCCCAGAGGCATTACGGTAAACGCCGTTGATCCTGGAGCCTCCGATACAGGCTGGATGACCGAAGAAATCAAACAGGCGCTATTGCCGCATGCCCCAATGGGACGTATCGGCCAGGCAGAAGACGCCGCGCGCCTGATCCGCTTTCTGGCAAGCGAAGAATCTGGCTGGATCACCGGGCAAATTATCCATTCACGAGGCGGAATGTAGGTAATCTGGTTTCTCTGCTCTAGCGTGAGTGTATATAAAGTGCTGAGACCTCCCCGCCATGAACGGCGGGGAGGTCTCAGAATCCGGCTCTTTTCAATGTGTTTTAGCGGGGATGACGACCTTCATTGAGTCGCCAGGTAATCCGGCCTCGTGTCAGATCGTAGGGGGAGAGTGCAACTCGCACCTTATCGCCCGCTACAAGACGAATATTTGACATCCGCAACCGTCCAGCTGGCACGGCCATGACGTGATGCTGCTCATCGATTTGGATTTTAAACGTGGCGCTGGGAAACACCTCAACGACTTCCCCAACGACCAGAATTTCGTCTTTCTCTTTTGCCATACTATCCTCCCTTGTCCTGCTCAGTCTAGCACTGTCTCTTCAAGAACTGCTTTTTGCAGATTCGTCTCGCTAAGGTCTGCGTCACGCAGGTTAGCTCGATACAATAACGTCCCATTAAGGTTTGCTCCGTACAGGTTCGCTCGACAAAGATGGGTACCACTCAAGTCCGCCCCGCTGAGATTGGCCTGGCTGAGATTGGCTCTGATCAAGTTGGCCCGATAGAGATCGGCCCAGGTGAAGTCCACACTGTTGAGATCTACACCGCTCAAGTCGGCATTGCTCAAACAAACCCAGGCCAAATCGGTGCCGCTGAGATCAGGTCGAATATCTGGATGCTCTTGCCTCCACTGATTCCAGGCATGGACACCTTGTTTGAGAAGGTCAAGATGTTGCTGATTCGCCAATTGGTTTACCTCCAAATGTGCCTCTGTTACATGCTCCATAATTCACCCCATTCAGCGCGATAGGAATATAACACTCTCCAGGCGAGCGAGCAAAAAATACGCTCACTCCTCTCAAATCGGGTAAGAAGAATGTCTTCAAACGCTCGTTCGATCCGAATTAAGAGTATGACTCGCGTGGAGGAGGAATGATCAGAAAAAGCACAGAGAGATGGCGCAGCAAAAGAGGAAGCCTGAGAGTGGCTCTGTTACACGATACCCTGCTGGGTGTGCAAGGCCAGGAGGCGCATCGTGTCTTGCTGCCCATGCTCTGAACCATGTGCTAACACAATTCGTCTCCTTTCTCAAAGGACTGAATAAGTATCCAACTTGAAACAATTCAAAGGCGTCGTTTGCTGAACAGGTAACGAAAGTATAGCAGCCATCAGCACAAATTACAAGAGTATCAAGCGAGGTAGCCAGTTCTCAAGGCTACCTCGCTTGCTAGATAAAGCTTCATTACATGATCCCATACACTTTCAACAACACAGCGAGAACAATAACGAGTATAATACCTCCAACTACTAAAAGATGCCACTTCTTTACCCATTTCACAACTTGCGGTGAAATAGCTTTTTCCTCTCCTTCAGGGGAAATGGAAGTACTATTGGTGCGGTTCTCTACGGCATGTTCAAGCGAGATCCTCTCTCCTGTTGGATCAAAAAAAGCCCTGGCCCGGCCAGACCACCGCCTCTCTAGAATCCGAATAATAGTGTTGATATTTTGCAGCGAGATCATGGATGGCAGAGAAATGGTCTGTCGCAATGTGAAGAGAAATATGTAGTTCTTGCAACACACGTACTACAGCCATATCGCGAATGTGATCATGGTCGTGGGTCGGAAATTCCCTCCTATCTCGAATGGCAAGTTCGCGCAATCGAGCCTCTTGTGGGTTATTGAAATAATCAATGTTGTTGGGAATCGTCTTTAAGCCTTCCTTGAGACGAGTCTTATAAGCACGCGCGTAGACGGAGAGCAGACGTTCAATCTCCTGGTTTTCGGGCGGATCATTTTGTGAATAATTTTTCTTGATCTCCTTGAGAGCCTGATCATGTGCTTTCTCTTCAACGCCTTGCCAATCGATAATTACGAATTTTTCCCGACGATGAAGTTTTTTGATCTCCTCCAAATCATCAATGGTACTCCATTTTGCACTTTTTACAAGTTCTTGATCCTTTGGATCGACTTCTTCTATTTCATCCGTCTCCTGCTGACGCGTGGCGAGTGCAAGTGGATCAGTCTGACCATTGCCGGCCTCTAACTCGTTTTCTTCGTTGATCCACGTACCATCTGACTGTCTGTGATCCGGCATGATAATGAAAATAATCCTTTCTGCATTGATAGAAATCTCAATCTGTATGACAACAGTAGGCGCAATAACGGGCAAATGCTGCTGAAAACGACGTTGATGTCTACGCTTCCAGGCATGGGGGCCATGTCGCCCATAACGGTGATACATAATATTTCACTGTACGAAAGTGTGACGAGAACTACGAGGCGAGCATAATGCAAGGAGATATAAAATACTAATCATAACAATAAGTATAACCATGTTTTACTGTATGTCAATAAAACATGTGTTCTTCGGTCAGGATTAGCATTACAAAGATAAAGTTTGATATGTCGCACAAGAAATATTGGGTGGTAAAAAAGTATTGTTGTGATTGTCTGTATAAGCGGTAAGAGATACAGTTGCGTATTCGCTTAAAGTTGAGAGTATGCACGCCAGGGAAAGCAATATTGGTGTGTTATAATTTTGATAGAAGCACAGTGAGCAAGCAGGTAGGATAGGAAGAGATGAGCCGCTGTTGGAGGCGTAGGCTGACGTATTGTGCATATGATAGCAGATAGGCAAATCTCTATCCCTGTGTAAAGAAAAAGAGGTAAGCAACGTACATAGGCATGTTGCTTACCTCTTTTTTCAACAACAAATAGAATAGAGCAGTTAGAACGCATAAAACGAGATTGCACATCATTTCTAAGAGAAAGGGTACTCTCATGGAAAACCGCTCTACTTTTATTTGTCTGATTCGGCCAACGCGTCCAGGCTTCACTGAGCAGATGTTGCCGGAAGAAGTCGATGCGATGCAGGCCCATTCCGCCTATCTTGATCGGTTGCTCAACGAAACAACATTCCACCTGATCGGCCCCTGTCTTGATCGCGCCTTTGGGATCTCCATCTTTGAAGCTGCGTCGCTGGAAGCTGCATCTGAAATAGTGGCACACGACCCGGTCGTCGAGCGAGGCGTGATGACCGCCGAAGTTCACCCCTTCCACATCTCACATTGGAAACCATGAGATGAAGCCTGTTTACTGCTCCTGAATTGTCAGCACAAATTCGATAAGTGTGTTGGGTACAAGCTCTTTTGCGCTATAGTGCACCTCTGCATGTCCTGCGTTTTCTCTCGTTTCTACATAGCGAGCGTTAGTTGCAACTTGTACGGTGAGCCCTGGGAGTTGCCAGAGATCAGCGTGCAACACTTTATTGTCAGGCGCATAGATCTGGAAGACGAAATCCGGCGTGCTATTATCTGTGATACAGGAGATAGTTAAGCGAGCTTTTGTGGCGGTGGCATTTACTGGTATAGTGTAGGCGAGCTTGATCCAACCGATTTGACTGTTGCTGCTGGTCCAATGGATGGTTGCCGGGTGAATCTGGTCGCTGGCTGGCTGACTATAGCTGGTATACTCGCCACCCACAAGCAGCTTGTTGCCAATCCACGCGCTTGCTACGCGTTTCGGTTCGCTGGCGATGACTCGTTCGACCTGTCGCTCACCCTGAAATGCTTTCAAGTGGTGTAGCGCCTCTTGCGGGATATTGGCATCCACCGCTACGCAGCAGGGGCCAGACAGAAATCGTGCGCATGGTCGAACGGGTGCGCGATATCGGGAAATGGTGCTGCATCTCTGCCTACGGCCATCCAGATCCACATGCCAATCGTGCTGGCGTAGCGCTGCATATCCATCCCGTAGCTGCGGTCGTATGGCCCGGACATATTCTTCATACCCGCATGGTACAGAAGCGCAATATCTTGCCAGAGAGCTGCCTCCATATGTGCTCCCAATGTTTGTAGCAATGGAGAGGTGGCATATGCGCGCCACAGGCCCAGTGCATAGACATCGATGCCGTAGTACGTTGGCGAGTTGTATTCGGAAAAGGTCTGATTGGGCGCGAAGAGGTTGTAGATCTCCTGTGCAAATTGCTCGCCGTTTTTCATCCAGTCCGCTTCTCCAAAGCGTTCACCAGCAAAAAGCAGGAGAAATGCATGCATCAATGCAATGTTGGTATATGATGCTGAAAGATTTCGCGCCAGCATTCCTCTGATGGCTTTGTGTAGCGCGCTATCAATAGCGGCAACGAGCGTGGTGGGAAGTTCCTGCTCATAGTCAAGCAAAATAATGGCAAGCGTGGTGCCAATAAATTCTCGCCAGTTCGGATCGTAGCCCTTCCAGATCGGCATGTCTCCTGGGTACGGCTCCTCCGGGAAGCGATACCATGTGCCATCATACGGTCTGCCTGGTTCGTCGAACTGATAGCGCAAAATGGCCTGAAGCGCTTCACAGGCTTGTTGCTTGTCGTTGTCTGTGCCTCGCTGCAACAATCCCAACGCATACCAGCCCGTTTCGCGGATATGGTGGACACGAGCGAGTGCTGAGAGTCCTTCATAGGTTGGCATTCCCAACAAACCGGCGTTGGCATCCCAATACTGGTCCATCCACCTCACGGAATGCTCAACCAGATCGAGCGCGTACGAGTTAATAGAGGAATTACGTATGTTGAGAGAAGTAAAATAGCTATCCGTCATCATTACCTCCACATTGATTTGCAACTTCAATAGTGTCATTACTATACTAGCACGTTCGTTGTACAGGACTATAGCTGTGTGAGGAAAGATGGTTTTGCTTTGTATAGTGGTTTTCAGATGCTATCTGGAATGATTATTCTTGTGTTATTATTTATACAGGATTAGAGAACCAACGTATTTTGTTCGAGTCAGGAAGGAGCTATCGATGTCTCAATGGATCGCTGGTGATGTATTGACGAATGGCGTCAAGATTCACTATACGCGCACAGGAGGGGAGAAACCGCCTCTCGTCTTGTTGCATGGTTTCTCTGACAATGGCCTGTGCTGGACCCGCCTTGCTAGAGATCTTGAGTCAACTTATGATATCATCATGCCGGATGCGCGTGGGCATGGTCTCTCTGATGGACCAGGCGAGCATTTTTTGCCCTCTGATCGCTTCGCAGACGTAGCCGGGCTTATTTCTGAACTCCACCTGGGAAAACCCGCGCTGCTTGGGCATTCGATGGGAGCAATGATGACTGCTTCGGTCGCTGCTGACTATCCCGATCTGGTGAGTTGTGTGATCCTGGAAGATCCAGCATGGCGCGACCCATCGTCCGAAGATGCGAAAGTTTCTTTCAGAGATCGTTTTGGCTGGATCTATCGGCTCAAAGGGCTTTCTCGCGACGAGTTGATTGAGGATGGCCGCAAGGGGAATCCAGCATGGGTGGATGAGGAACTCGGACCCTGGGCTGATTCTAAGATCCAGCTCAATCTTGATTTGCTCAAGATCGAATCGGTCGGTCAGGGCCTCTCCTGGCGCTCAGTGGCTCAACGCATCACCTGCCCCGCTTTATTGATTACCGCTGATACAGAACTCGGTGCCATCGTGCCACCAACTGAGGCGCATGATGCCGTTACCCTCATGAAGAATGGACGCCTCGTGCATATTGGCGGAGCCGGACATAATATTCGCCGCGAACAATATGAGCAATTCAAGGACGCGGTCGTGTCCTTCCTGCAAGAGGTCTACCTTACGTCTGCTTCGCGCTAAATCTGTGAAGTAGATGGATGTATTTGTTCATACATATATTGTAGAGGAGGGAAACATCCCTCCTCTTTGCTGTTCGATGGTGAGCAGCATGTCTCGTGCTTTTTGTAGGACGCGAAGTATACATATTTCTGGCTTAATAGGTCATTTATTAGCGAAAAGTGAGGATCGCGAACGTTTCTTTGTTTGATAGGGTTGACAATATTGATCCCACACTTCTACACTTATCTCTAATAGCTGCGCCGTTGTAACGACTGGATGTATTTTCTCGCGAAGAAGATGTTTTGTCCAGAAAGCAAGGTGGTGGCGAGATGTAGAATTGTGCTGGTCATCGACCCTAAAACAATCAGGGGAGGCTGCCCATCTTGGATAAGACCTTTAAGCAAACCATCGAGGAGTTGCATGGACGAATTGCTCGCAATATTGAACAGGCGGCAATGGAGCGTATTGATCGGCTTACCGAAGGATCGACGGTCGCCGAAGCAACCGCCGATATTTCCAATGAATCTCTCCGCGCCGCTGTTATGGATATTTTGCTCTATTCTCACCTCTGTGCACGCTTACGCGCGCTGACGCCTGGAACCCTGACACGCGAGCAGGGAAATGAACTACTCTCCTATGTGCGGGAACGCATCGTACCATATACACCCTATCCCAAAAATCGTCTGCCCCATCAACTGGATTAAGCATCTTTTATTTATAACACTTTGTTCAGGTAGCCGATGATGGCCTGAGAAGGCGCGTTGCCTGCTGTCAGGCCAATATATCCATCGGGGCGAAGCAGGATCAGCGCATCGCCAGAGACGCCATAGGCGCGGTAAGCATGTCCCTCAGTATCGATCAAGACATGGTCATTGTTGCCTGCCGTCTCACCAGAGCGAATAATCCTGTATAGCTGTATATGATCGAGAGCGCTTGTGGGCAGTTGTGGCGCGGGCTGATTGCCGAAAAGGAGCAGTGTAAAGTGTGTGCCACGATAGAGATCGAAGAGCCGCACCTGTTCGCCACTTTCGACAGAAACGCATGGCGCGTCGGGAGCGCGATCTCCGGCGCGAATACTCGTCACATGGTCCAGATCACAGGCTAGCGGGCCGCCGCGATAGGTAACGCTCAACTGTGTGACATCGGCAAAAGCGTCTTTACCTAGCAGCGAATTGCTTATTGCCTGTGTCCCCGAGGTACTATCATCCGAATCGAACTTACTCCATGCGCGAATACGGGCTGTGGTGGATGATAGCACGTTTTGCGCAATAGGGAGCCGCTCGGCCTGGTAGGTGTCCAGCAAGGACTTTGGCGCACCATGCAACACATGAGCCAGCTTCCATGCGAGGTTGTACGCATCCTGAATGCCGGTATTCATGCCCTGCCCTCCGGCTGGTGTATGGACGTGGGCGGCATCTCCCGCCAGAAAAACGCGGCCATTACGATATCGGTCAACCATGCGGACGTTTGGTTGGTAGGTAGAGATGTAGGTTGCATTGCTGAAATGAATGCTGAGTCCGTTCACTCGCTCATCAAAGAGGCGCTGAAGCGTTTCAACGGTGGGAGGTGGAAACGCGCCCGACTCATCCAGGTGGAGCGAGGCTGAGAAGAACCAGCCGTTGCTGTGAATCATGGGATTTAATGCTAACATCCCCCAGGCTGGGTCATTCCAGAAGTACCAGTAGTTGGGGTTCAACCCATCGACATGGACGTTGCCAAAGAGATTGCATTCACCGATCCAGGTCTCGCCAAGAAACGAGATGTCAGCGTATTTGCGCACCACGCTATGACCACCATCACAGCCCACGAGATAGCGCGCCTCGATAGTTTCGCTTTTTCCTGCGTGGACAACCTCTGCCACAACGCTCTGAGCATGTTGGGTAAAACCAGTGAGCGTGCAGCCCATTTCTACATATACGCCATAAGATGCAAGCTTTTCGCGTAGTACGGCCTCAGTATGTTCCTGGCTGATGAGTACATTGTAATAGGGCTTCTCAGGCTTTGGCTGGATATTGGGGCTGGATGCCCGCTGCGTCTCGCGTACAAGAATGTTGTTGCGATCATAGAAACGAGTGGGCAGGTAAGGCTCAACATAGGCGTTCAGCTGGTTGATGATGCCCAGATCCTCGAAGACCTCACGCGTGCGCCCACTGACCCCTCTGGCGCGTGAACCGATAGGATATATCGTCTGTTTGTCGATAATGCGGCAGGAGATGTCACGTCGGGCGAGATCGCAGGCCAGCGTCAGACCCACCGGCCCCGCACCGACAATCAGCACATCAATAAGAGTATTGTTTGTTTGTGTATCGTTCATGATAGAAATTTCTCCCTGTATAGTACATCTTTTATATGTTTTTACCGAAAATCTTTGAGAGCAAGAGAAGTATATCTCGCTGTGATTGCAGTATAAACGGTGGATGACCGTTGATCCCACTCCTAAAGGAGCATTGCAGGGAGTATTTCTGTTGATTCATGCTGTCGTGGTCATGTGGGGTAAAACGTTAAAGCAGGCCGAGTTCGCGTGCACGTGTCACCGCCTGAGTGCGATTGGTCACGGTTAGCTTGGCGAGCAGGTGTTTGATATGACGTTTGGCGGTGTTCGGGCTAATCACTAGACGTTCGGCAATTTGTTGATTAGAGAGACCTTCCGCCAACAATGCCAGCGCCTCCAGCTCACGCGGTGTCAACGGATCGAGCAGCGGTTGCGCCGCTTGAGGTTGAGTTGAAGCTGTAGCACGAGTGGGGGCAATGGCGGCCTGAATTTGTTGGAGGTAGCTGGGAGAAGCAGTTGTATACGCTGAAACCTGAGCGAGCAGATGGGCCATTGGTTGGCCTTCATCGGCAAAGATGCGTATGTATCCTTCTGCTTCGGCCTGGTCCAATGCCGAACCAAGCGTGTGCAGCGCTCGTTTGATTTTCCCCTGTGCATGTAGCACCAGAGCCATCACCACGTGAACTTCCAGGCTCCAACCGTGCGTCGTTCTGGCTGCACTGATCCGTTGCATCCGTTCCAGAAGCATAAGCGCCTGTGAGAGGGCCAGGGGTGAACGCCGGTTGTGCCCTCGTGCCAGTAAGAGGCGAGCCAGTGTCATATAGTCAAAGAAATAATTGTTTTGAAAATGTGGTGGAAGCTGGTCGTCGAAATGGATGCCACGCACAGCTTCCCAGCGTTCCGCTTGCTCCTGAAGATCACATGCAAGGGCCAGGCGCGCAGGGATGGCGGTGATCATATTTGCCATCGGAGGTTTCCACTGCTCCAGAGCATGTTCCATACGCTCTAGTAGCTCTTGGGCCTTGTTATCGTGACCCTGTGCCAGTGCGACACGTATCAGCGTGCCAAGTCCAAATAAAAAGACTCCTGGTATGTTACTGCCGAGTTGCTGGCAGATCTTCAACCCCTTTTGCGCGGCATCTGTGGCCTCCTGGAGTCGGTTCCATTCATATAATAGCTCGGCGTAGCGTACCAACGCCTGTGTCTGTAATAGAGGAAGTGGCCCATTGAGCCGTTCGAGCGCGCGAAAGAGATCCTCGTAGTGCCAGTTGAGTTTCTGTAGCTTCCCCTGTGCCTCGTACAGCTCTATAATGCCCAGCGCCGCCGAGAGGTGAAAGGGGAAAGCTAGATCGATGGTGTCAGGGAGAGGGGCCGCAAGAAAGAGTTGTTCGGCCGCTGCCAGATCGCCGCTTGCGCCATAGGCAGCTCCGAGTAATATTTGTCGTCCCGTCGCGATCAACTGGGCGAGGGGTCTTTCAGGATTGGAGAGAATGGGCGGAACTTCACGAGTAAGGGTAAGCATTTGTGCTATATCTCCCTGGCTCAGCGCGCCCAATGCTTGCAAGAGAGGGAGGATAGGTTGTAGATCCGCCCAGGTCGATCCTGTCTCCTGAGTATGTTCTCGAATGCGCCTTTTAAGATCCTCAGTTAGCCTCTTCAGCGTCTCCTGCGGCTTGCCGATAAATGATCGCCACTGTACTTGTGTCCAGATGAGCGAGGTCAGGTAGAGCAGCGGTGAGGCGTCAATTACTATGGATGGGAGCTGAGCAATCCATTGTTGCAAGCGGAGAAACTTGCCCTGCGCCATCAAAAGTGGTAGCAGTCGTTCTAGCAGCGTGCCCGCTCGCGTGTAATCTCTGGCAAGCAAGGCGTACTCACATGCAACCTCGTCCCAATGCTGCTGTTCGTACCAGAAACTTGCCCGCTGATATAGCGTCGGTATCAGTTCCGGTTCCCGTTTGAGCAAATGAGTACGCAAACTCTCAGCAAACAGGGGGTGATAGCGATACCATGTCTGGGCATCATCTAGCTCAGTGAGAAAGAGATTTGCCCGTAGCACTGTGACGAGCTGTTTCTGTCCATCAGCCTCTTCGGTAACTGCATCGCAGAGCTGCCCACAGAGTCGGTCCAGTATACATGTATGTAACAGAAAGCGCTGAATTTTGGGTGGCTGCTGAGACAGGATCTCTTCGCTGAAGTAGTCATGAAGAAAGCGCTGAGCACCTCCCGCATTCTCTAGAAAAGCTGCGGCATCAGCATACCCGCGCAGAGCCAGCAGCAACAATTGTACGCCAGCAATCCAACCCTCTGTACGCTGCTGGAGCAAGGTTGTTGCTTCGTGCGACAGTGTGTGCCCCATCGCAGATGCGAATGCCTCTACCTCATCGGCGACAAAACGTAGCTCCTCAATATGTTGTTCGCTCACCTGATTACGCGCTCGGAAGCGCGCCAGCGGGAGTGGTGGATCAACCCGCGTGCCGATGAGCAGATGCAACTGAGCGGGCAAGTGATCGAGCAGAAAGAGCACCATAGTATGAACGGTTTCAGAGGTGAGAAGATGAAAATCATCCAGAACGAGGGCCGCATCTCTATCCAGCTGTTCCGTCAGAGCGTTAAGCAGATGCGTCATCGCTGGCTCCCAGGCTGCGCTGTGCTCTCTTTGCACAATAGGATCGATGGGCGTGTGCCTATCCAGACGGTTGAGTGTAGCGGTAAGATAGGCGAGGAAGCGTGCGGGATCATTCTCTGTTGTTTCGAGCGAGAGCCAGGCGACAGGCATCGTGGTTGCTGAGGCCCATTCTGCCAGTAGCGTTGTTTTCCCGGAGCCAGCGGGAGCCGAGATCAACGTCAATGGTCGTGTGACATCCTGCTCTAGCGACGTGAGGAGCCGTGAACGCGAGACATGCTGTGCTGGCAGACGTGGAATATGCAATTTGATCGCCAGTAAGGGATCTGCACTAGTATCAGGCGTACTCTTTGGTGAGGTAGATACTGATGCTTCACTTGTTTGTTGCGCTCGCTTGACCAGTTCATGAGCTGCCTCTTGCAAGCGTTGGAGAGTGAGCTGTGCGGACGCGCCCAGATAGAAGCTATAGAGCCGACCATGACTCCTGCGCGTGGCGCGCCAGTAGGAAGTTCCGCGCCGGTTACCCGCCTGTGTCTTATGAGCAGTAAAATGCCCCTCCTCGTTGCGAAAGGTAAAAGAGGTCGCGTTTTCCAGCCAGGCGAACCAGCCAGAGGAGCCAACCGTTATCGTCGCTGTCTCCCCGCCATGTTGATAGCTCAGGGTCTCGCCATGTATAGTGCTTTTTAGAGAAGAGCGTTGTTTCATTAAATATAAGTAATCATCCTCAGTTGTTGAAAGTTGCCGAACATACTATACCAGCAGGACAGCAGATTCTCAAGACTGGAAAAGCAAGAACGGGTAGAAGTAGAAGAATCGAATCGTGTTATGCACGATTCGTGGGGGCCACTAGTACTATTGGTTACATATTGAGCGTGTTATGCAGGAAATTGCAGCGTTCAGCGGCCATTGCAAGCGGAATTTGAAGAAACCGAAATAATATGGTACTTTAGTGTTGACTGACGCACTATAATGCCAGTACGTATCACCGTTATTTTTAAGAGCGAGAGATAAGTGCGCGGACGAACAGGTGGCTGGCGAGATTTTGAGCGTCAGGGACAGAGCTATCTGTGGTGTTATCTGGTGCGGTGTTATCATCGTATCAAGGTACATCCACAGGGGCAAAGGTTACTCGTGGTGTTATCTGGTGCGGTGTCTACAAAGGAGCGTGCGGGCTATGAATGGCAACGCCAAAATTACCTATCATCAGCAGGTCAGTTATTGCGGCAAGCCGCGATGTCGGAAATGTCGCGAGGGCAAAGGTCATGGTCCTTACTGGTACTCGTACCAGACGGTGAACGGACACACCACACGAACCTACATTGGGAAAAATCTACCGCCAGGTGTGCAAGCTATGCAAGAAAGTGTTCCTGTGAATCGCGCTGAGAGAGTCCCGCCATCCACTCTCCCCGATCTGGCATCGCAGTTCAGCACTGCCCGAATCCGTATTTTTGTGCTGGGGCAACTGCGACTCGAACGTCGCCAACAACGCCAGTGGCAAAGCGTAACCGATATGGTATGGCAACAGCAGGATGTACGCGCATTGCTTGGATTTTTGCTCTGTGCTGATCAGCGACGGGCCAGCCGTGAGCAGGTGATGAAGGTGTTGTGGCCTGAGAGCGAGAGCGACACCGCTAGCGAGAGCTTGAATCGCGTTGTGGATAATTTGCGTCAGGTGCTTGATCCTACGAGAACGCGCGATACCTTGCGTGCAGTCTCCAACAATCCAGGGAAGAGTTCGCGCGCGCGTTCCGCACAGAGCCGCGTGCCTTTATTGCACATTGATGGGGACTGGCTGGTGCTGGCTGATCAGTCGCAGGTCTGGGTTGATGCCGATGCGTTTGAGTCCATCCTGATATATGCGTGGGGGCCACAGATTGCCGAACCCGACAGCGCAGATGAAGAAGTCGCCGCACAGAGTCGCGAACGCCTGCTGCGTGGGGCCGAGACGCTCTATGGCGGCGACTTCTTACCAGAAGAACGGCATGGAAGCTGGGCGGTTGTTCGTCGCCAGACCTTGCGCCGCAGCTATAGCACGCTCTTGCTGGAACTGGCTGACCTTTCGATTGCACGTGGAGCCACCGCCGCAGCTCTGGAAATGCTGGATCGCCTGCTTGTTGCTGATCCCGCGAATGAGGCGGCAGTGCAGCGCTTTATTTATGTCTTCGCTCAACAGAAGCGGCGTGGAGAGGCTTTGCGAGCATATCGTCGTCTGGAAGATTTTTTGCAGCGCGAGTACCAGCTTCAGCCTTCGCAGGAGACGCGCGAATTGTATGAAGCGGTGCAACTTGGCAAGCCTTTGCCGGATCACTTTATTCGTCGCAATGCTCCGGGCCAGCGCACTGCTCCACCTACAGAGGCCACGATCGCTCCTCGGGCGCGTGGACTGGATGTAGGAGATGTGGTCACTCCTCCAGGTATTCAACAGATTGGACGTGTGCATCAGAGCCCGCTGGTCGGTCGTGAGATGGAGCTTGAGACTTTGCGTGCCATGTTGCTGGATGTGGAGCAGAGCATGCGACTGCAACTGGCGACCCAGCGGCGTTTGTCCGGTATTCCGCTCGATACGCAGCGGCATCCTCAATGTACGGTCTTGCTGGGCGAGGCCGGTATCGGCAAGACGCGTCTCGCCGAAGAAGTGAGCCGGGATGCGTTGCGGCGCGGCTGGTGGGTGATCTGGAGCCGCATCTATCCCCAGGAGCGTGGCATCCCGTATCATATCTGGATCGAGGTGCTCAGACGCGCATTGACCGGCAGTGGCGTGCGTACCTCCTTGCGCATGCCCTATCCAGTAGCAGCAGGGGTCAGCACGACTCAGGATGCGATTCAGCAACTCTGGCAGCAGGCCGATGCCGGACAGTCAGGAGAGCGTGGCAAAAGAAAGCGCGATGCTGGAGAGGCCGAGGCTGGTGTTCCTTCGCAGCAGCCACTTGTTGCATTGTTGCCCGAACTGGAACCGCTTTTCCCGACTCCTATGATCCCACTGATGACACCTGAACAAGAGCAATTGCGTCTGTGGGAAGCCATTCGCGATCTCCTCATCAGTGCCAGCGAGAACGCCCCACTCTTGATCGTGCTTGATGATATTCAATGGGCCGATGGTAGCAGTGGCGAGTTGCTAGGCTATCTGGCCCGCCACCTCTATGGACACCCCATTGTGTTGCTTGCCACCTGCCGCGACACCGAACTCCCAACGCAGCCGCCGCATCCATTGCGCACGCTGATAGCACATATGCAGCGAGAGCATTCGGTGCGAACGCTGCCCATCAATCCGCTGAGTGGGGAGGAGATTCGTCGTCTCGTCTCTCATCTGCCCGAATCGATGGTGCAGTATATTCAGGAGCAGGCCGCAGGCAATCCGTTCTTCGCCGAAGAGTTGGCGCGCTCTACGCCTCATGCACTTCCCGGTAGCGTAGCGGCTGCGCTCCAACATCGTATGAGCAGACTTAGCCAGTCGTGCCAGCAATTGCTGGGCAATGCAGCCGTTCTGGGTGGCTCCTTTGAGTTCCCGCTGATCGCTGCGATGGAGACTGATAATACCATTTCTGATGAAGATAAGGTACTTGATCTGCTGGAAGAGGCGTTGCAATCGGGCGTGCTGACAGAAGAGGGAACCGGAACGCGCGTAACCTACCACTTCTGGCATCCGTTGCTGGTCAACCATCTGTATGATAATGTGTCGGCTCTGCGGCGTTCGCGCTTGCATCTACGAGCTGCCAATATTCTCCAACAGATCCACAAAGGGCGTGAGGAGGAGGTTGCCGCAACCATCGCGCATCATCAGGTAAGAGGCGGTGCGGAGCCAACAGTAATAGCCCGTTTCGCGGAGATGGCTGGAGATCGTGCCTACACCTTCTCTGCCTATGCAGAGGCCGAATATCATTATCGCCTCACCCTTGAGCAGCGCGGCCTTCCCCTCGCGACTACCTCGTCCGAGATTACCACGCTGGCTGGGCAGGCGGTGTTCGCAGATCCACATATCCTGCAATTGCTTGAATTGCTGGCAGAATGTATGATGATCCGGGGCAAATTCGCCGAAGTGCGCAACCTCTACACGGCTATCCTGGCCTTGCGCGGCGCACACTACACCTCTTCCCCGCATGAGATACAGAAGCAGGCACTTTTATGGGGCGAGATTGCCTGGACATGGCGCTATACGGGCAACAATGTCCAGGCGAAGGAGTGCTGTCAGTTGGGCGAACAGGTGTTGCACGAAGCTGGCATCGAGGAGGGACCGGCTCTGGCTCGTTTGCGTCAACAACTGGGCAGCATTTACTGGCAGGAGGGACGCTATCAGGAGGCACGCTGGGCAGCAGAGGAAGCACTGGATATGTTTGCTCATCAGCCACGAGCCTCGTCTCAGCTACGCGCCACGTTACAGATCTTGCGTACGACCCGTATTCAGCGCACGTTGGAGGGGGATCCAGTTGATCCCGGGTCCGCTCATCGCCTGCTGGGAGCACTAGCCGAGGCCGAAGGGCATCTCTCTGAGGCGCTGGAGCATCTCAATACGGCGCTCGTCATCTTCGAGCAGGCCGATCATCCACGCCGCATCGCCCACGTCTCGCACGATATTGGCTATGTCCATATCAAGAAGGCGGAGTACGAGCAGGCTCAGGCAGCGTTGCGGCGTGCCTATAGCCTTGCAGAAAGAATCGGCGACAGCCCCTTAATCGGCGTTATCACCAGCAATCGAGCGGAACTGGCTGCGTTGACAGGGGAGTTGGAGGAGGCCGAGAAGCTGTATCGTGAGAGCCTCGTTTCTGCCGAGCGTATGCAGGACCGGGAGTACATCAGCTGGTGGAATGCACGTCTGGCACAGGTGTTAAAAGACCAGAACCGCTTTGATGAGGCGACGACCTGTATCATCCGTGCGCTTAGCACGGCGCGTGCGATGTCGAATCAGCCGCGCATTGGCACTGCTCTGCTTGCCCTGGCAAACCTGCGCATCGCTCAGGCCCAGGCGTTGACGATGCGCCGCTTCCCGAAAGTGAGGAAGAGGCTATTGCAGCATGCGCGGCAGGATGTCGAGAGGGCGCTCGCTTTGAGCAATCTTGAGGCCGAGACCAATCTCAAGTGTCGTCTCGCCCTGGCCCAGATCGCTATTTTGCAGGGACGCGATGAGGGTTATGCAGAAATCGAGCGCGTGATCGAGGAGGCGCGAGCCTGTGAGCTGGCTCACGTCGAGAGCATGGCGCAGAGGTTGCTGCAACAGGCGGGGTAAATGAGGTTTATCTCAATGTTGTCGTCGAGTGATTGTTGGGTTGACCCGTAGCGACAAGGGGGGCTGGGGGTCTTGGCGGGGCCCTTGTGCTTGTCGCTGTTGGGTTTTGAGATATTGTGGGGGGCGAAGAGAGAGGAAGCGGCCTGGGGAGGGCGACAAGCACAAGGGCCCCGCGACCGCTCTCCGCCTCTTCTTGTCGCTACGGGTGATGTGAACCTTTCCCTCTCTTCCCCATATTTCCCGGATGCGCCAATAATTGAGGCAAAATTATCTTTGTGTTGCCAATGCCAATTGTGCATTCGCGATTTGCTCATTTGATCGCAGCCCCTCGAACAGATCATGTTCTTCGCGCCGCCCGCTGTTGACCAGGCTGAAGACGCGATAATACTCCTGGCTGCCCCAGAGATAGTGATGCTCCTGCTCGGTGACGTTTTCCAATCGCGTGGCCTGGACCAGTTGCGTCTGATGGCAAAGGACCGCTCGCCACACCTTTTGCCAGTGCGCATGGGTATCCAGCCGTGTTGTGACGATCCAGTTAGCCCAGGGATGTGCGCGCTGCTCCTGTCCGTCAATCGTCATGACCAGCTCGCCAAAGATGGGCATATAGCGTTGCAGCCAGGGTTCCAGTGCCACGCGATAGTAGAGCTTGGCTACGCGATGTGGCTCCAATTTCCCCGGATCAGTGTATTGTGGATCGGAGGCGCACATGACGGCTGTGGTTGTGAATTGGGAAATAGCGATATGATCGGGGTGGCCGTAAAGTCCCTCTGGGCCAAAGGTGATGACGACGTGAGGCTGGATCTGGCGAATCAGGCGCACGATTTTACCGACCACCTCCTGCGCATCTGCCTGATCCAGATCCCCATCAATATAATCCAGAAAATCGAGGCGTGCGATGCCAAGAGCGCTACTGGCCCGGCGCAGTTCCATTTCGCGCATCTTGCCCAGCGCGTACTCACCAGGATACTGGCTCCAATCGCTAAACCAGCCACGCTCTCCACGAGTTGCCACCACCAGCGAGGCCTCGGCCCCTTCCGCCGCATATTTGGCCAGCGTGCCTCCCAGTGCCAGGGATTCATCGTCTGGATGAGCTAAAATGCACATCAATTTCCATGTCGTCTTCATAACTTCTTCCTTTTTATCGATCAGTTTATATGCTAGCAGGGACGCGCAGGGCAACTCGTGGCTCTATCGGCGCGCTCACTGTTTCTTTTTTCCAGCAATGGGTCTGAAGCGCTTGATAATACTCATCGCTGGCTGCCACAAAACGCTGAATATTCCTCTCGTGAAGCTGTTGCGCAAAGAGTGGATGCGTATGCATGCTTACCAGGCTCTCCTGAATCTGAAGCTTGAGCCGGGGATGGACATGCGAGGCGACAACAACCAGCGGACCCGGCGTGCGGCAGCAAGTGTTGAGCACCCGTAAGCGGTTGCACATATGAGGGCTGTTATTGTTTACAAGCGCAAACAGGCGAGCATCAATGGCTGTGGCATCTGCCGCACCATCCAGAACCATGCGCAACGCCTGAGCCGGAGAAGTTGCCTCCACCATCGAGCGACAATGAAGCGCCAGTGGCTCCCGTGCATAGAAAGGCGGCTCTTCTACGGCTGTTGCACTCGCATGATATGCCCATGTACAGCGCTCCAGATCGCTCTCACTCTGCAATTCACTCTCTTTACGCACCACGATCTTTACCAGCCCTGGAGGAGTATTCGCTTCGTCCGTATGCTGAAATACAGGCACGGCAAGCAGTTCAACCGGATAAGCGCGCTCGCTCAACAACTGGGCGTAAGCGAGTGGACTGATGAGTCCTGCATCGGCGTCTCCGCTGGCAAAATCCTCAAACGATTCACCGTTCAAAAGAAAGGTCGGGATGCCAAGCGTACGCTCTACGTATTCTGTCATGTACAGGCACATCTTATATCTGGTCGGGGCGAGAAACGATGCAAAAATGAGCGTCTGGTTCACAATGGGTGTCTCCTTGATAGTTACTGAGCCAACAGAAAACGATGCTTGACGGAAGAATCCATGCTTCTTCTCACAGTGTAATGTTGATTTCAAGCAAAGCAGAAAGAGAGCGTACAGGAAAGATGAGCGCTCTTGAGAAGGGGTGTGATGTTAGCAGCAACAGAGACACATGTAGTGGTAGTAGCTGTTTTGGCGAAGGCCGGATGGTGAGGTGGTCAATGATGAATGCCGAAAATAGGATGGTGATACTGGCAGAATCCCTTCATAATTGCGTGTTTGCCCTGACGATGCCGCGTCCCTGCCGTCAGGCCAGACCTGATGATATGTGTTCATCTCACGTCCTCTTCTTCACAGTCTCGCCCACAAAGAATAATATTGTAGACTTAATAGATCAACAATATAAAGTATATATGGGAAGAGCGCTCTTGTCAAGCAAAAAGCGGTTTATGCCAGGGCTTTCCAGTTCTCCGCTCAAAGGGGTGCAGGGGTCTCCCTGCCGGGGCCTGGGCGTCCCCAGTTTCCTTCCCTCCTTCGCGCGCCGCCGCAGGCGGCGCGCAAAAGAGAAGAAAAAAGTTTTTTGCGGGGACACCCCGCACCCCGGCAAAGGGCTGCCGCCCTCTGCACTCCCGCTAGATGGGAGAATTGGAAAGCCCTGCGGTTTATGCTAGTACTCTCTTTGGTTTAAAAATATCTATGTGAAAAGGGCTGTTACATTTTTGGGTTGGCAACGATATCTGTAATGCACATTGCATGCAGCTATCAATGCTACATTTCGTAGGACAAACATCTCCGCACTGGCATGCAATGTCTCTCTTTGTATAGAGGTATGAAGTTTGATGAAAACATTCTAAAGCTTATGATGAGTAGTAGATAAAGAGACTGTTAGCGAACTAGAGGAGTGCGCATGAATCCCCGTTTTGGCTTGCCCAGCCGTAACAATGATCCACAGGAAGACCCGACCGAACAAATTACATCTCCTCATCGAGCATATCCTTATAGCAATCAGGATAGCGAGCGCTTGCCGATAGCGGACGCGACAAATACTTATCCCACCCCATCAGCGCCTATGTTTCCTCAATCGGAGGAGTTGCGTTATGCACAGACCGGTTCAAGCCAGCATGCAGTACACAGGTCGGTTGATAGAACGGCTGGTCAACGCTTCGTCAGTACTGAGAAGATCGAAAGCATGCCAACGAGTCCCCTTGGTGGGACTGGCTCGTTCCCGCCACCGCGCCCGCCACGACCTCCACGCCGACCGAAACGGAATGGGTTGCTAATCGTCGGTATTGTCGTGGTGATGCTGGTGGCGGTGGCTGGTGGCGGTGGCTGGGCTATGATGCATGGCCTTTCTCCCCAGCCGACGCCGAAAGTTGAGAAGACCGTGCCGACGCCAACCACGCCTCCAGTCCAGATTACAGCAACCCCGCGTGTCAGCCCTGTTTCACCCTTACTCTTTGGCACCAATCTCGAATTGTACGATAGCAAGGATCAGGCGTTGACCTCCGCAAAGACCCGGCAACTGTTTCAGCAGATCGATGTACGCATTATTCGCATGCCCATGCGCAACGATGGCACAATGGAGCCAGAATTTCAGGGCGCGCGTATGATTAAGGCGCTTGGTGCCACTCCGCTTGTGATCTTGCATGGTGATGCGCGTGTTCCGGCGGCTTTGCAGGATGATACCCAGATGATTCAGGAAATGAACAAGATTTTCGGGAACAGCCTGGTCTACTACGAATATGGCAACGAGCAGGATCTCAATGGAGTGAACGCGTCTAAGTACACCGCTTCATGGAATCGCGTGGTGCCGCAACTGAAAAAGATTGCCAACAACGCTCACTTTATCGGTCCCGTCAACTATCAGTACGATCAAGAGTATATTCAGTACTTCCTGAAAAACGCGAACCCGCGACCGAACGAGATCAGCTGGCATGAATATACCTGTGACAAATCGTGGGCAAAGGAAACATGCCTCCAGCATATCGATAATTGGAGCAAGCACATCAGCAATGCACGCGCCATGATGAAGGAGACAGTCGGTAGCGAGTTGCCGATTATGATTACTGAGTGGAACTATGCGCCCAATCCCACGCTCGGCGACGGCAAGATTACCGATACAGCTTTCATGAACGCCTGGACGACGAAAGCCTTTCAGGTATTGGCGGCCAATCGCATCTTTGCCTCGATGATCTACGCTGCCACGCATCCCGTCTTTCCGCTGGTGGAGCAAAATAGCACGCTTTCGACGCAAGGTAACGTCTTTAAGCAGGAATATCAAACAATTATCACCGATGCCAAAGCTCCAGCGGTAGTGAACGGTAGTGGCGCTACTGACAAGACCGGGACGGATGCCCAGGAGACCGGCAACGAAAACGCGATCTTTACCTTTGAGCAGAGCGGTGATAGTACTCGCTGGGCGATCGATGGCAAAAGTATTACGCACATCGGTGGCGGATCGGTCGCTAGAAATGGTAATGGCTCGCTACAGATCTCGCTGGCAAGGCTTCAACAGAACGATACGCCGGGCGTTTTTGTCAATGTTTCCGGCAGTACGCCACGTGCGGGACAGTCAGTAGCCGGCTATATCAATCTAACAAGCAATGCTGTGAGCCTCAGCGCGCGAGTCGTTGTAACCGATCAGAGTGGCAAGCAGCATATGGGAGAAGTGGTCGCTCTGACGCCCGGCAAGTGGAACCGCGTCGCCTTTACGCTGCCATCCTCTTTTAGTGGTCAGGCACAGCGCGTTGGCTTCCAGTTCAGTTCGCCCGGCGACAATATCACAGGCGCTGATGTTTACCTCGACGATGTGGGTTGGAATTAGCCTGCTTGTGCTCGTCTGGCGGCTATGTTAGAATCAAGAGACCGATAAGTCTCTTTCTAGAAGCGCATGTCAGATGAAGAAGTGGGAACGTACACATCACAATATTATTGCCCGGGCCGCGCCATTGTTTAATCAGCGCGGCTTCAGCGGCACGAGCCTTCAGGACATTATGGAGGCGACCGGGCTGCGAAAGGGTGGCATCTACAGCCACTTTGAAAATAAAGAGCAGCTGGCGGAGGCGGCATTTGAATATTCCTGTCAGTTGATGGAAGAGCGGATGCGCGAATTTCTCTCGCGCGTGCCACGAACTGCGACCGATCAGCTCCAGGCAGTCGTTGAAGCTTTTGCAACTGTCGCTTTCGATCCCCCAGTGGCGGGAGGATGCGCGATGCTAAATACGGCAGTGGAGAGCGACGATGCGTATCCTGCGCTCAAGCAGAAGGTGCGCTACTCGATGGATGCGTGGATGGCGCTGGTGCAAAAGATCGTGAGCAGGGGCATTGAGCGACAGGAGTTGTCCCCGGAAACCGATGGCGCTGAGGTCGCCACGCTGCTCATCTCAACTCTGGAAGGGGCGTTGATGTTGAGCAAATTATACGACGATTTTCGCCATATGGAGCGTGCCGTTGCCCATTTGCGCTCCTTTATTCAGACGCTTGCCAACAAGTAAAAAGAGGATGGAGCATCAAATACGACATTCCATCCTCTTTTTATGCCTGATGCGTTCCCCGACCGCTAAGGTGTAGGTGTAAGCAGCGGAGTCGCTGTGGGTGTAACGGTAGGCGTGGGAGTAGGAGTCGGCGTTACGGTTCCGGTCGGCGTAGGAGTTGGTGTGACCGTTCCCGTTGGAGTGGGAGTAGGAGCCGATGTTGTGGTCCACGTAGGCGTGGGAGTAGGAGTCGGCGTGTCTGTTGGTGTTGGCGTTACTGCCGAGGTGCCAGATGAGGCAATCACTACGCTCATGCCGCCGCTACTAAACTGGATAACCGAATTTGACTTTTTCTCGCCGAGCCAGCCCTTACAAATGACTGCTAGAGTATGATTGCCCGCGCTGACTGGCGCAGTTGTCGTTAACTCCACCATGCGATCAACGGGCAGACGGTGAAATTCTCTTTGCAGGCTGATCAGTGAAGTGTTATCGAGGTTGAGGCTGCATATGAGCTTGCCGAGTGCTCCTTTGCTCGTTTCGGGTCGTCCAGCTCGATCCCCCATATAGAGATCAAGCATGGCTGACACCTGGATTTGCGCATCGCCAGCCGGTTGCAGTGAGATCTGTTCAAGCGTGGTTTGTTTGCCATCACGTGAGAGCGAGACGTTGGAAAAAGACGTGCTTAGCATCTGTATGCTTGGATTTATGATGGGCGTGACGGTAACAGTGCTGGTATGCGTCTTCTTGCTATGAGCTGAGACCCCGTTGCTAATAAATACAAAATAGAGACCTACGCCACTCAGCGCCAGCAGCCCCAGAGCTATAGATAGATGAAGTATCCTATTTTTCTTTACCACAAGGTTCCCTCCTGTTCTGGTCTAAGAAAAGCGATTGGATGTGGTTGGGAATGGGAGAGAAAGACAGCGGGAAGTGCAGATGAACCTGCTGGAGAGATCCAGTTTGCCTTTCCGGTATGCCCCTCTTTCCCGGATGCGCCAATCAATGGTTTTTCTGCTATAGCTATTATAGCAGTACTGTGCATGAATTGCAATCTAGAAATGGACAGAAAGATTCTACATATTCCAGGATGTTTTATCCATAAAACATCAATAGCTCTTCTCTTGTGATTGAATTGAGATGGACCGTCAGGAGCCTATTGCTTTTGTTTTACTCGTACAACTCACGTAATACTGCTCGCCAGTGCCCTATTGCATGCAAATCGGTGCTATCGCTAAAGTGATCGATGCTACCAATCAATGGCCGTGTCCTCAGTCGTTGCACATTCGGGTCTGTAATCTGCTCAAGCAAGGCGCGGGCAAACGTCTCTCCCTGGATGACGCGAAATGGTCGATCATGAAAGCTGGATACTGTTTCTGGCATTGCGTGAGTGATTCCGGTGGCGTTATGCATGTGTGCAAGCTGTGTATAGGCTTCGCAGAGGGCCGACTCGCGCTCTTGCCAGCTGGCAGCCCGTTCTGCACGCCAGAGGATAGGCTGAAGCGCTGTGGCACCATCAAGCTGTTTGAAGGCTGTGCCAAACCATTTAGGATAGGGCGCATAGTGCTTTTCCAGCAAGAAGCAGAGGAACATGATGTCGCGTACCAGCCGTGAGCCGATCAGGGCCGACCCCAGTTCATCGCCCGCAAAGCCTGCGCGCGGCATCAGATGTTCTTCCTGTCCGATCCGCTGCCAGCCACAGGCGAGCAGATAGAGCCAGACATCGTGGGGATACCATGCGAGCTGGGCGCGTAAGGCCGTCAGTTCGCCGATCTCATCATGATAAACAACTCCGGCTGTGAGGCTGCGCAACTCCTGAGAGGGGAAGGTGAGCCAGTCGGCGACGGTAGGTGGTTGTTCGCCACCGTAAGCAAGGCGATATTGAAGAAAACCTTGCAGCGTTTGCAACGAGATACGATGATTGACCTCGCCTTTCGTTGTCTGCTGCATTTGCGTTATCCCAGGTTCGTCTGCGGCCTCCATAACATTGACCGGGAAGCCAGCAAAGCTATGTGGGAGATGTGTGCGGAGGATTTTATCAAGCGAGGGGATCAGGGCTGTATCTTGCTCACGCAGGAAGATCAGGAGCCTCGGACCCCAATCATGATCCATCGACATAGCCGTGTCAAAGCCCAATACATCGCTGCCCGGACCAATCAGAGCAGCGGCGTATGAAAGTGCTGGGAAATGCTGTGAAAGCAGGGGCCGTACCGCTTCTTCATAAAAGCGACGATTGAGTTCGATGCCTGGAATAAATGTACTCATCCATGCTCCTTTGTCGTTTCAGAATAGGGGTAGCTTAGCAGTCAGGTGAAGAGCATGTCAAGCTTGAAATAGTTCCAAAAAGTATAGCGATCTCTAGCATTTTATTACGTTGTATTGCAAGCTAGGACTTCTCTTTTTGGTTTCGTGAGGGGATCAACGACTAACCTCACCGGATGGACTACCAGGGGGACAACCCTTTTCCCACCCTCTACCGCATGGCGAGGGTGTATCTGGTACTAGCAGTACTTCTGCCACGTAGTCCCAGTTGCTTCCGAATGTCCTGAAACGAGAGAGCTTGCCCATCGAACCCAAGATGGAGACGAACAACGGTACGCCACTTAGGGGGAAGGGTGTCAATCAGCGCTTCTAGCTGGACGTGGCGCTCGGCATCCCCCTTGAGAATACATAGGAGCATTTGCCGCCGGACCTCCAATGGCCGCCATCAATAGCGCCTCAAATTCACACATCTAATAAAAATCTTTAGAGAAAACGACAGACTCATGAACTCTAGAAAACCATCCGAGCAGTGAAAGCTACAAGGGTGGTTTTTAGGTTCAAAACCTTGCCATAAAACGTTAGAAACATCAAGAAAACGCTCTATTTTCAAACACTAGTTTTCTATACCCCCATGATGCTATCTATTTAGCCTAATTTGCACGAGAATATTGTGCAGGATGGCTTTTCTGGAATATATTAATACGAGCAATGACCACTTTTTTGTGTCGATAGACGAGGGTTATAATGCAAAGAACCGGTAAGAGGGTGAAAATATGCTATTGCGGGGTTTTGTTGCAGGAAAGGTAGATACCGATGAGCGGTAACTCTGAAGAGACACGAGTGTATTATGAAGCTGCGGCAAAGCTGTTGGCTGAGAACAAATATGAAGAGGCGTTGGAGCAGCTTGAGCAGGTGATAAGTCGCGATCCCGATGACGCGATTGCTTATAGTAATAAGGCCATGATCTTGCTACCGTTGCAGCGCTACGAAGAGGCGCTGGTGGCCTGCGAACAGGCGATCAAGATCAATCCTGATGACGCCATTACCTATGTCAATAAGAGCGCGGCCCTGATGCATATGCGGCGCTATGAAGAGGTTATAACCGCCTGCGACCGGGCGGCTCAACTTGATCCAAACGCGGCCACCAATGATCCAGGCGTCTATATTAACAAATATCTTGCCCTGTTGATCCTGGGACGTGAGGTGGAAGCTGCCCAACTGTACGATGTCATTCAACAGTATCCACACATCAGAGATCGCCTGTTGCGGTTGCTGCTCTCGATGATGAAGGGTGAAGCTGCCTTTAAGCGGCTATAATCTAACCAGAAAGACAGCCTGAGAGGGAACTCCATCGTCAGGTGGGATGGGGTTCCTGCTTTTCAAACCATTCAGCCAAATTTTTCTTTTGCTCGCGTAAATGCTGGTGATGAGTCTTATTGTTGAGGGTACTTAGCGAGCTGCTCTTCCAACTTTTTTATATTTATCCTGCCTTCTATCAGTTTCTTGAGATCCTCGTTTAGTTGATATATCGCTGTTTCACGGCGTGGTTGGTGTTTATTAAGCCATGTTTGAAGTCTCTCGAACTCGGCTTCCAACTGCGCACGAGAAGCGTTATCTAAGCCCTGCATCGTTTCTCGCAAAAAATCTGTCGTTCGATCTTTAATTGCTGTGTTTGTTTTTTGCCACACCTCCCTAACTTTTTTATATTCTTGTGTTGTATTTATATGTTGATTATTATTAATCCATGTGTCAAGTTGCATATAATAATTTTCTAATAGCCTACTACCTTTTATATTATAATCAGCCTGAGATATTATCTGTTCCATCTCTTTTAATGTTATGTCCCTTGTTTCATTACTACGCGAAGCATCTCCCTGGTTATCAGCGGATTGCTCAGGCTTTGTTCTCTTTGCCTCTGGTCCCGTTTCCGCTGCCTTCATTGGTCTTTTCCCTTTCTTTTTATCTAGTTCTTCTCCTTGTGCTGATTCCTCCTCGGCTAATTGCGCTTGAGCGGCCGCCGCCTCTGTTCGGATGAGATCATGCCCAAACGTGATATCCCGTTTCACCTCTTGGGGCTGAGTCATTTGTTTAATGAGATCAAGACTATTCTTGCCTTGCTTATGAGGAGTAACTATTCCTCGTGCCACGTCAAAAAATTGGGTATCCGTTCCGGCATCTGAGTGTCCAGGCGAGGAAGTCTGCTCAGTAAATCTCTCGGGACTTCTACGTCCTGTCATATCGTTTCATCCTTTCATAGATCTGCATGCAGTAATAACAGCTAAGGAGGAGAAAGTTTCTCTTGAGAATCTCCTTGAGTAGGAAAGCATGTTGTGCGTTCTCTCCTCAAGAAGGATCGAGAAGAACTCAGAGAAGCTTTTTCGCTTTAAAGATATTAAAACCGGTAAAGGATGGGTAAATTAGAGGAATAGAGGGAAAATTTATCCTGGCACGGTTCTGTCAACAATGGTTTGAACGCGTTTATCTCAGATATTTACTGACCATGCGCTGTTCGTTGATCTGTTTGCTGCGGGATCTCTTGCCGCTTATGGATAACGTGCTAAAATCTGTTGCTCTCTCTCCCTTATGCTGGGTGGCTGTTGCCATTGCTCATCGCAGCTTGTCATATCGGTTTCGCTCGCGACGGCACAGACCAGCCAGTACTCGCCCGGTTCGTGTTCTCCCAGCAGGGTTGGGATGACGGTGCGTGGATGGAGCAGGTTTGTGTTGGGATCGGCAACGACAACCTTTCCCTGGCGCTGGCCCTGGAGGTCGCGTATGCCGCTCCAGCCAGCCGGGTAGATCGCCAGCGCTGCCCCTGGTTGTTCCTGTGAGTTGGCGTACTGAGCTGGTTGTGCTGGTTCGGTGCGATTAAGCGCGAAGCCTCCCTCGGCGCTGTAGAGCTTGATTGACGTACGCAGGCGATGGATGCGGATGTGCCAGGGCAGGCGAGGGAGCAACCACGTCTCGATCTCGACCGTTCCAGGCCAGGGCGACCAGCGCGAGTAGAGCATTTCCCCTTCCAGACGTGCCTCCAGCGGCACCTCACGCACGCGAAAATGCTGTCCATCGTCGCTCAACGCCAGCATGCTATCATAGGCACCCGCAGCCAGACCATAAGATGCTCCGGGCACGCTGAATCCCGAACTGGTGGAGTACGCAAATTTGGCATATTTGGCCTCACCATGTCGCACCCCCATATCATGCTGACCGCTGCTCAATGCAAATACATGCCCCGGCGTGCGACAGAGCAGCATGTGTGGGTGCTTTTGCGGCTGGATTGTAGGGAGATCAGGCAGCGGCTCCTCCTGCGCCTGCCAGAAGGGATGGGTTTCTGGAAGGGCGAGGGGCAGAAAGAAGGTGAAGGCCCAGTAAGGCGAGCCAGGCGCGTTATATGTTTCGGCGATGTTGAGATTGGGATAAGCATAGCCGATAGAGAGCGTGCCATCATTCTGGAACATGGGTTGTCGCGCCCACCAGCGCAGATGGCGCAAGGCCAGCCCTTTCATCACGCCCCAGGGTAGCGCCTCCACATCGGCGAAGGCCAGCGCGCCCCATAAACTGCCCTGCGCGAATTTATACGTGAGGCTGCGACCAAAGGGCAGTGCCGCACCATCGGCGGCAAACCAGTGCTGGAAATCGTGCGCAAACTCGCCTGCCCAGGCTTTGTAGCGTTGAGCGCGTTCGGGATCGCTTTGGGCGGCGAAACGAGCATAGATCAGGCCGATCAGGTGCATAACGAACGTATTGTAATAATCGCGCTGCATAGTGGGGCCGTCCGCGTACCAGCCCTCACCCAGATAGAATGTCTCGTGAAGCTCCAGTGCTGCCTGAAGCGCCTCCTGAGCATAAGGGACGCCAACAGTCGCCAGCCCAATGTTTGCCATGACGCGAAAGAGGAGCCAGTTATTGTCGCCTACCTTTACCTCGTTGATTGTGGAGAGCCAGCGCGCGAGTTCCTGTTTTGTGGTAGGATGCAGCGGTTCCCAGAAATAGCGGGGAGCCAGTGCCAGTGCCAGCCCGATTGGTGCCATTTCAACGAGCGCTTGCCCATAATCGCGCGGCTGGCCCCAGTATTCGGGATGGTGAGGATCACAGCCATTGGCAAGCCCCAGATGATAGAGGTTGAGATGCTCAAAGGAGCCGCCGCCAGCCAGCAACGGAGCGATGCCCCAGAGTGGGCGTGCAAAGCCTTCCAGTTCGGCATAGCGGGTCGCATAATGTGTTCCCGTCTGTCCTATCGTGACCCGTGCGTGACCATGACTGAAACAGTCCACCAGCGGGGCAAAAAGCGCTCTCACCGCTTCCTGTATATCGGCCCGCGTGCGCAAGGGATTGTCAACCAATGGGTGAAGCATGATGTGAACCTCTACTACATTTCTTCTCTATGCCACCATTATAGCACCCCTCTGGTTGAGATATCTTTACTTCGTAGTCTCGCGATTTATCGCGTAGGGGCAAGCACTTCCCACGCCGCCCCTACGCGATAAATCGCGAGACTACGAAACATCGGGGCGCTTGGTATTTGCAACGTAGAGCAGGTGTTGACGTAAAAACAGAAGAGATATGTGTATGTATGGATAGTTTTTCTGGAAGGATGAAGCAATGAATGCACTTATCCAGCTTTTTCATCTTATCTTCACGTACCCCATCCTCAATGTATTAATGGAACTCTATCATCTATTTCACGACTTCGGTTTTGCGATTGTTCTTCTCACCGTGATTGTGTACCTGCTCAATCTCCCATTCACGTTACAAAGAGTCAAACTTGCCAGACAACAACGGACGTTGCAACCGCAACTGGATGAGGTTGATAGGCAACACAACGATTTGTTAGCTCGTATGGCGGCTCGCCAGGAATTCTTGCAACAGCATGGTATCTCAGCAACGTCATCAATCGGGCCAGTGCTTTTCCAGATGCTTATACTGTCTGGTCTGTTCTTAGCGTTGAATATGGTAATAAGCAACGCAACGTTGGATACCATCAATGGCATCATGTATCCCTTTCTCGCCCATTTCTCCCAATTGCCTGATCTCAATCTCAACTGGTTCACTTTTTTAAATGCCGCGCTGCACATCGCGCTCAATCGGGCCGATCCGACGCATATTCTGCCTATCCTGACCGGAATCATTACCTTTATTCAGATGCGCATGGCACAGCCATTGACCGAGACTAAAGAGGCTGTGGTGCAATCTACGCAGTTGCTACAACTGGTTGGTCCATTGATTGGAGTGGGCATTACGATGTTTTTTGTGTGGCAATTCGCCGCTGGCGTTGCCCTGTATCGTCTGGTCTATCTAGTAGTGACGGCTGTTCAGCAATACTTTATGACTGGTTGGGGATCGTTATGGAGCGTGCCAGCGTTTGCGGGAATTTTTGCCAGCACGAGTGGGCACGTCGGGAGAGAAACTAGTAAGAGTCGCCGCGCCAGGAAATCAGCGCGACGACATGGGAAGCGCTTCAGGAAACGTTTGTGAGTCTGTAAAGATCAAAAGCTAGCCATCGCGGTTTTCTCGCTCCCTGTCCTCGGCGAGATCGAGCGCCAGAACGCTGGCAAGGATGAGCATATCGTCCTGCCCGGGGGCGATATCGACTCCGTAAGTATCGGTGAGCGAGAACCAGCGTTTCGAGACCGTTGCTACCACCTGTCCGCCCTGTGCGATGGTAAATTCATGCTCAAAAATCGAGCCCGTCACCTCCAGATCGTTGGGGCCGGGAATATCGATGGTGAAGCGGTCAACGAAAGGGCTGATGAGGTGTTTGCGTACCTCTGCAACCTCCTGGCCTCCGCGCGTAATCTCATACGTGGGGCGCAGAGCGATTAAGCGCCGATGCACACCAGCAACCTCATTGCCATTCATATCGCGCACGACCAGCCGATCATGCAGGCTAAAAACTTTGCCATCAACCTCTAGAATGGGTTGACCTGCTTCGTTCATAATGGTCGAGTCTTCCCCAAGACGAATAAGCTTTTCGCGAATCAGATAACGCATACCGTGAACCTCCTCAATTCTCTGTATTTATTCTCTTTCACTCTTTATCGTGTATCTTGTGCCGGGTAGTTTTTGTAGAAAGGGCAAAATGATATGCCTCATCTTCTATACGTTTCTGTCCAGGCTTGCGTTCTATTCTCTTGTGATGATATGGTGCTGTTGAGATATTTGTACTGAGAGGAAGAGAGCAGGATGCAAGAAGAGATGGTTCAGTTAAACGATGTTCGTTTGTGGACGAGTACGCAGGGCGAAGGGCGTCCAGTGATGTTCAGCAATGGCGGCCCCGGCTTGTGTGATTATCTGGCCCCGGTTGCTGAGATGATTGATGATCTGGTACGCGTGCATCGCTGGGAGCAACGAGGCTGTGGGCGCTCAGAGGCTGTGCCACCATATGACCATGCCACCTGCCTGCAAGATCTCGAAGAGTTGCGCCGCTATTTCGGGTACGAGCGCTGGATCGTTGGCGGCCATTCCTGGGGTGCGAATCTGGCCCTCGACTATGCTATGACCTATCCGCAGCGCGTTCTCGCTCTTATCTATCTGGCAGGCACAGGCATTACCGAGGATTGGAAACCAGAATTTAGGCGCAGGCAGCAGGAACGCACTGAACTGCTGCCAGACTTTGCCTATCCCTGGAATGAGGAGGTGCTCAAGGAAGGAAATCGTTCGCGCACAGAATTCCTGAGCAGTCCTGATCTGGTGGAGCGCATCCGAGCGCTGGATGTGCCGACTATCATCATTCAGGGAGAGCGGGATTTGCGCCCGAACTGGTCTTCGGAGCATCTGGCCCGGCTTCTCCCCAATGCTCGCTGTCACGAGATTCCTGATGCCGAACATTGTCTCTGGCTCACGCATCCACAGGAACTACGAGACCTGTTGCGAGGATTTCTCCAGTCGTAGGCGATATCCAACGCTCCAGACCGTTTCAATGGCGCTGCCAAGCGGCCCCAATTTTTTCCGCAGGCGTAATATAAGGTTATCCACTGCACGGTCTCCACCATCATAGGTTTCGCCCCAGAGCATATCGAGCAGGTCAGCGCGATGGAATGCGCGTCCAGGATTGCGTACCAGCAAATGGAGCATCGCAAATTCAGAGGCGCTGAGGTTGAGTGTTTTGCCATTCAGCTCCGCTCGATAGGCCTGGAGATCGAGATGAAGCGTTTGATAGGTCATGTGTATATCATGTAGTACGGGAGTTGGCCGTTTGTGGCGGTGTGCGTTGAGCATGCTGATAGTTGCGATATCTGGCATTGTATTCACTTTAGAGATGTTAGAAGATAGTTTCCCAGATGTTTTTTTCAGCTCATTCATTGTCAATATTTGACCCCCTTTTGAAATACAGACAACAGGATGTTATTTTGTGCGCTCATAAACAAAATAGAGAGGAGACAACTTCCTTACCCTCTCAAGAAGGAAAACGATGTGTTACTTTTCCGCAGAGAGCGTGGTTGCTCCCGGACAATCTTCCACTTGAGCGATGCGGAGAAGGGCTTTGAGACCCTGACACAGGGCAGCAAGATCCTCCTGGTTGAGTTGGGAGAGCCAGCCCTGAATACGCTCCAGGCGGCCCTGCCGCAGTCGTTGGATGAGTTCTCTTCCCGCAATGGTGAGTTGAGCCAGGGTGTAGCGGCGATCAGACGGATTTTCCACACGTTCCGCCAGCCCAGCCTGTACTAATCGGTCCACCAGATGGCTTGCCGTTGGCTGGCCGATCCCCAGATTTTCGGCGATCTTGCCAATCGCCACATGATCTTCAAGAGCAAGCGTGAAGAGTACTTTGACTTGAGCAAGTGTCAACTCAAGCCCCCACCACTCCATGAATGCGCCTTTTTGCAGCGCATAGGAGTAAGAGAAGATCAGTTTTAGCACCTCTTCGGGTGTGACATCATTTTCCCCTGGCATGATATCTCTATTCCCTTTCCTGTTTCTTTACGATAACATATTACTTCGATTGCGTCAATATAATTGATACTATCGATGAGATAACATAGTCCTTATTTCCTTCTCTAGTTGTTTGCGCATTGGTAGTTATGTAGTGTTAGCTTGCAAGGACTAGCCTAAAAGGGCTATATTTTAGGAAAGAAGTACTGCAATTGGGCGCAAAGTATGGTACTTTTATGCTACAGTAGTCTGTACTGAAAGGGAGTAGAGTTTTCCGTCCGTGGAAAGGAATGACATGATACGTGTTCTCGTTGTAAATGACTGTCCCCTGTTTGGTCTCGGTATTCGCTCCACGTTGGAGAAGACCGGCGAGTGCGAAATCATTGGCGAATCGACTGATCCGGCAGAGGTTGTTGAACTGGTGCGCACGCAGCACCCCGATGTCGTCTTGTTAGATGCTGGCCTGGTCACCGTTGATTCCCTGGAGATGGCGCGCCTGTTGCATCAATATGCATCAAATATTGGCGGTATTTTTGTATTGGCACCTACCGAAGATGAGGAGACGCTGTTCCACTTCATCAAATGGGGAGCCGTTGCGTACGAAAAACATTCCATTGTGCCACAGGAATTGATCGACAAGGTGCGCAAAGTCAGTCTGGGTGAATATTTGATCGATAGCACTGTGCTGGTTCCCACTTCTCCGCTCTATCATCCCAATCCCATCAGAGCGCGCGAAACCTTCGAGTTGCAGGTCGAGGAAAGCCCTGTTGCAACAGCGGCCCTCCCCATTTCTTCACGTGAGCGTGAAATACTAGAACTGATCGCTCGTGGTAAAAGCAATAAAGAAATTGGCAAAATGCTGGAAATCAGCGATCAGACCGTCAAAAATCATATTACTTCCATTCTCAAGAAATTACATGTTAATGACCGTACTGCTGCTGTGGTCTATGCAATTCGCGAACGATGGATCAAGCTCGATGATATGTAATGCCTCTCCAGCAGCGCGACAGGCTGGATGAAGATGTACGGAGACAATATGAGTGCGGCGTTTTTATGCTGATCGTGACCAGGTAAAATCGCCGCATACATTCTTACATATAGCTGCATTTGTTCGTGGCACGTCCAAAAATTTGACGATGCGCGCCTCAAAATACAATCCCATCCCCACAAGTGACCGTGACAACACATGCCCAATCTACGCCAAAAATGGCCTTGTTCGCCCCCTGTTTTGAGTATACTTCCGGTAGGATGCGTGAGAGGGGAAATACGATGAGAGCTGCTGGTGGGTTCACCATCTCAGATCATCCCTGCTGGTGATCGTGGATCAGGCTGGAAGGAGCATGTACGTACGAGCAAAGAACCGCCAGGGATGATCGCTTCATAGGATGTAGAGAGTTAATGGAAGGATCATGAGGCCGGGCATATGAAATTGAAGACGGTAGCTTTGCTCGCATTTCTATTCAATACGTTTCTCTTTGGCACCTATTATGCGGTGGCAAAGGATGCGCTTGAACGTATTGACCCCATCGTTTTTACCTTTTTCACGATGATGGCACTTGTCCCGGTTGCACTGTGTATCGTTGTGCTGTCGTGGCGGGAGATCACGCGTGATGTGGTGAAAAGTGGCGTGTTGCTGGGAAGCTGCCTCTGTTTGGGACTCTTCACGTTGGCAGTTGCGCTCAAGCACAATAGCGCAACCAGTACGGCATTTTTCCCCTCCCTGAACGGTTTTCTGGCCGCTGCCTGTGTCAGCCTCTTTTTGCGTCAACCGATTGGGAAGGCAACCTGGCTGGCTGGCATCGTTTCGGTTGCGGGAGCGCTGCTGTTGATCCTCAATTCTGAAATGGGGGGTGCGCGTGGCGCATTAATCGCGTTTATCGGTGGCCTCTTCTGTACGCTCTATATCTTCCTCTCTGAGCGAGAACAGCGCGACAAAACCGCGTACTGGGCGCTCTTCGGTATCCAGTTGCTCACAATGGCGCTCTGGGCGAATCTGCTGGCGCTGCTCTTTGGCGATTGGCAAGCGGTTCATCCGTCGCTGCCCAAAGATATCTGGATCATCCTGTTTATCTCACTTGGTACCATCTGTCTGCCGGTCCTGATCTCTGTGTTGCTCCAGAACCACATTTCGCCTGTCACCGTCTCGTTTATCTACATTCTGGAGCCGGTGTTTGGTGCGATTTTCTCCAACCTCTACCTGCACGAAGTATTGCCGTTCAATGGCTATGTCGGCGGTGGTCTGATAGTGGCGGGCGCGGTAATTCATACATGGGGAAGCGCCCGTCAGCCGTCCAGTGATGGCGAGGAGGTGCAGCAGCAGCTTGCGCGCATGGGGCGGCGAGTGCATCATTCGCGGCTCACGCTGCTTGGCTATCCAGCGCTCAGCTTTGGGGTAGGAGCCTTCATTCTGTATCGGATCGGCGGTTTCCCGCCGCCAGCGTGGAGGACGTTCTATCAGTTGTTGCCGATCCTGCCGGCATATATGCAGGAGCACAGTCTGGTCGGCCTCTTGCTGGTGGCGCAATCTTTTTGCTGGCTCGTCGCATGGGCCTCGCTCATCGGCCTGGGCATCCTGGTGGCCTTGCGCACAAAGCTGATGTTTACGTCGGAAGTACAACTGGAAGCAGAATGGGAAGCACAATTACCAGAAGTACAGCCGAAGATACAGGAAGAGCGGGAATCGTGGGATATGCGAACGCTGCGCCAGCGCGGAGTGAAACCAGCTGTATCATCGGTGAGGCGCAGAGAGGAGAAGCCAGAGGTGCAGCGTCGTCGCCGTGAGCGCATAGCGGAGAGGATGGCAGAAAGAACAATGGGAAAAATGGTAGAAAGGACGATTGAAAGGACATACTGATAGATTGTGATTTGTCGGGTATACCGCTTGAAACAAGATGATAGGAGTTGTTTATGCGCATCTGTACAGGTCCACATCGCTTTAAAGCACGCCATCCATTGCATGTGTCGTACAAGTCGATTCGGCATCACCGCCGGCTTGTACGATCTGCTCGGGAGGCTCTCTCTCCCCTGGCTCGACGGGTCAGTCTGCTTGAAATCGATTATAGCATCTGGCGCTTTTATGCAACTCTGTGGCGACATATGCATCCCAGTTACCATACTCCTATTTTCCTTTCCGGGCGCAGCGGTTATGGACAGTTGCGCCACACAACGCGCTGGATGCGCACCGATGGCTGGTTTTTACGCAAGGCCAGGCCGTTTCCAGTCCATAAGCAGAGGCGTTTATCTTAGGAAGCATGTTGGAAGTCGTGCAGCTTTCTGTCGAGACCGAGTTGAAGATGTTGACCGGAACATTGTAATATGCCCCCTTAGAGCAGCTTGCGGAAGGGGGCAGACCAATGAGTGCGACAGAATGCCAGGATATTCCTTGCACGACCTTTGAAATCGCGGGAAGTGAGGGAACGATGAAACAAAACGATACTGGTGGCTTTTGCATGTTGTATGTGGAGCCAGCTGATGAGCGAGCGAGTGTCTTGCAGGCCATCGATGGGCAGAAGAAGCCCATCGTGATCCTGCTTGCCGAGCATGCCCGCGCGTTTCAACGTCCAGAAGACTTTGCGACGCTGAAACACATCAAGCGTCAGGCGGACGTATCCATCGTTTTCGTGATCCCTCATGGTGGTCATCTGGTGCAGTTGGCTGCACGCAACGGCTTTCCCGTGTATCTCTCGATGGACGCGCTGGCCGAAGCGCTTTCAGCAGGTCGCGTGACACGCACCCGCTCGCTAAACAGAGCGACCGGATCATCGGACTCGCTTGATCGTAGTGACTTTGTGCCCAAAAAGACCGTCCCGCTGCCTGAGACGCTCACAGCACCTGCTGTTTCTCCACGCAAGACCAGGAAGCTTGAGGATCTTGACCCGCTTCCTGCAAACAGGGTGGCAAATAGTATTACAAGTAGCGGCACAAACCATGTCATCAGCAATGTTGCTCCAACCAATGTGGCACCGTCTCCCCTGCCGCGCAAGACCGGACCGCTGGCGACGAGCGCGTATGTGAAAAAAACGGAGCCGCTGGCACCGCCGCAACGCGATATCACCAGGAGGCGCACTGTTCCCTTGCAGCCTCCACCCGTGCAACCAACACCCGCGCCACTTGAGCCGTCAAAGAGCAGCCCGGGCAGCTTTCTGCCAAAAGTGCTGGCTATTCTGGCGATCTTTGCTGTGGCGATTGGCGGGCTAGGTTCGTTCCTGCTCTTTTATCAAAAAGTGCCCGACGTGCTGCCAGCCAGTGCCGCCGCGCCAGTTGTGATCGGACGCGTCTCTTTTCTGAGCAGCGGTCAACTCAGCGAGAACAGCAACCAGGGGATCAATGACGAAGTGCTGGTTGAACTGCACAATTTGCCCAATCCAGCGGCCCAGAAAAGCTATTATGGCTGGTTGCTTGGCGATAAGAAGCAGAGCGACGAGCAAGCAATTTTGCTGGGCGTGTTGCGTCTCAACAAGGGGAGTGTGCGTCTGCTCTATCCTGGTGATGCCGCACATACGAATTTGCTGGCAATCACCAGTCGCTTCCTGATTACTGAAGAAGACTCGGATGTGACGCCCATTTCGCCAACGCCCGATTACAATGCCTGGCGTTTCTATGGTGAAATTCCGCAAACTCCGCTCAAGGAGCCGGGCGATACGCAGAACTTCAGCTACCTGGATCACCTGCGCCATCTGCTTGCCGCCGATCCGACACTCGACCAGATGGAACTGCCTGGTGGGTTGAATAACTGGCTGTATCGTAATACGAGCAAAGTGTTGGAGTGGATGAGCAGCACGCGTGAACCCTGGGAGGATAGCAAGGACGTTGGCCTACTGCGCCGTCAGACGATTCGCGCCCTGAGCTATCTTGATGGCATCTCATATGTCAAGCAGGACTTACCACCCAATACACCTTCCATGATTAACGACCGGCTGGCACGGATCGGTTTATTAGAGGTGATGGGGCCAACGCAAGATCCACCGGGCTATCTCACGCATATTGTTCATCATTTGAATGGTCTCTTACAGGCACCAGGGGCCACGCCCGAGCTGCGGAAGAACGTGGCTGATATCGTGATGGCTCTTAATAACGCTAAATACTGGTTGACTCGCTTACGCATGGATGCACAAAAGCTCGTGAAGATGAGCGATGCCCAGTTACGCCAACCCGCGACGCTGAATCTGATCAATGACATGATCGATAACGCCACCAATGCTTATAGCGGCGAGATCGATCCGGCCAATGGGCAGATGCGCGAAGGCGTGAGCTGGCTCCACGATCATATGCAATTAATCGCAAACTTCTCTATCTCAACATTTACTGCAAACAGTCAATCTATACAAATGATACAGGATGCAAAACATGCAAAGGCATAATATACAAACTAGAGAAGGCAATATACATGCGCGCTTGTTTGGCGGAGCGGCGGTAGTGCTCGTGGTGATTGGCGGGCTGATCGCTGGACTGTTTGCCGGCTCCATTCAGCGCGCTCTAATGGCACCGGCTGTGATGGCAGTGAAAACGCCCCAGGCCGCGCAATCCACGCAAGCCATGCCCACGACAACCGCCGTCATGCCTGTGATGGGGATGCAGATGCTCGCTGAGGATACGTTTAAACGTGCCGATGGCCTCCATTGGGGGACCGCCACCGATAATCGAATGTGGGAAGGCGACGCCAATCAGCGCCCGGTGTTCTCTATTATTGGCAATACGGGCCAGATTGCCAACGGCAATGGCACATTTAATGCTCTACTTGGCCCAAATAAAGACAATGTAGAAGTTCTATTACAAGGATCAGTCAATCACTTCGCGGCAAATGGTCAATCAAACCTGGGCGTTGTTCTGCGCTGGGGCGACGCAAATAACTGGTATAAAGCTTTGATCGATAATGCAAATCTAACCATTCTGAAACGTGCTAATGGGCAAGGAGCAGTTCTGAGCAGCGTTCCATTCAAATCGCAAGATAATACGCCGTACTCGCTTCGTTTTCGTGCGGTGGGCGCGACCCTCTACGCGAAAGCGTGGTTGAGTAATATGCCAGAGCCGACGAACTGGATGTTAACCGCAACTGATACGGCTCTCCCTACTGGACAGGCTGGTGTACGCGTTCTGGTGCAGAGCGATACAGTGATTAAGATCACCCTGTTTCAGGCGACAGCAGCGAGCGCGACAACGATGTAATGGATTGGGGGAGTCTGCCTGCTTGAGAAGCTCCTCGTTTATGGTGAAAGTGTGAAGATTATGGAACGGTTGAAAGCAGCACTTGTCAATTACTGGTGGGTCAGGATTGCGGTGGGTCTGGGCCTGCTGATCAGTGGTATCATTCTCTATACGCTCTCAGGTGGTTTCCCGCCTTGGGCGTGGCGTTTCGCTGCGACTGTCTTCCCGCAAGCTCCGCGCCTCTGGGCCGCTCAGGGGGCTGCGATCCTCTTTCCGTTGATCGGGTTGGGGCTGTTGTCGCTCTCCCTGCTCATTCTCTGGGCTGTGTTGCTGGGGTCATTTGTGAAGCTGATTGTATTCTCGTGGCAGCTGTACCATGACCAACAGCGGTTCGCTCAGGATCTTGAGGAGGCCGAGTATATGGCTGAATATATGGCCCGGCGCGAGATGGAAGAGGGGGAACATATGCGTCAGCTTTCGGCCAAGTGGCAGCCTGAGAGCGCATTGCCAGCGCGTGCTTCGCGTCGTGAGCCAGTACGTTCCGGCGTTTCGTCGGTGCCACCTCGCTCTCGTCCCAGCAAATCCCCGGCTCGCTGGTCACAAGATCTGGATGAGGCTATCGAGTTTGAGGTTTCCGATGAAGCCATTGCAGCCTCGCAGAAGATGGCCGCGATGGAGCGAGCAGCCGCCACTCAGCGCCGCAAGGTTGCCAACGCGCCCGAGCCGTCCGAAACCTATTCAGAGCCGACATACCGTTCGCAGCCTGCTCAACCGACAGCCTATAAAACAACCGGGCTGCTGTCGTCATGGGAAGGCGGGAACACGACCTATGAGCCAGTTGCTCGTTCTGCTCAGCCGCCAGCATCTCCCCGCGCGTTGATACACGTTCGCAGCCTCTTTCGTCGCCTTTACCGGCCCCCTCAACGGGTTCGTTGCGCAGTCAGTTTCGCATTGTGCCTCGCTCTGATGAAGAGGTGGAAGAAGAGGCGCTTCCCGAGACGGCTTATTCGACTCAGCCTTATCTGGAACTAGAAAATGGAGAGGTGGAGGAGCCGCCAACGCTACCGACGACCGAGAAGTTGCCCGAGGACGAGGACGACGAATTGCTGGTGGCGCTGCGGCTGGTGGTTGGCATCGGCCTTGATCCGGGTATTGTGCGCAAGGATTCTCCCAATGAAGATAATCTGCTGGCGATTCAGGGGTTGCATGATGGTGAGAGCGGACCTGTCCCGTTGGGGCTGTTTGTGGTTGCTGATGGTATGGGTGGGCATGCTGACGGGCAGGAGGCGAGTCGCTTAGCGATCCAGTCGATCAGCGATGTCGTCTCACCGGCGATTCTGCGCAATGCGGAGCCGGACGAGACCTTCTCTGATCTGCTCAAAGATGGCGCGCATCGGGCCAACCTCTCCATTTATCGTCGCAATCGCGAGCAAGAGCATATGATGGGGACTACGCTGACTGCCGCGCTGGTGGTTGGCACGCAGGCGTATGTGGTGAATGTTGGTGATAGCCGCACGTATCGCTATCGCCCTGGCGAGGGGCTGGTGCAGATCTCGCGCGACCATTCGGTAGTGGCCCGCCTGGTTGAGGCTGGCATCATCAGTCGTGAGGATATCTACACGCATCCCAAGCGCAATCAGATCTATCGCTGTCTGGGAGAGAAGGCCTCGCTCGAACTCGATTACTTCCATATCGATGTGCAGGCAGGCGATATTCTCATCCTATGCTCTGATGGTTTGTGGGAGATGGTGCGCGATCCCGATATCGAGAACATTGTTGCCTCCTCATCTCCTCATGCCTCGCAGGTCAGTTCGATGCTCGTTCAGGCGGCTCTGACCAGAGGTGGCGCTGACAATATCAGCGTGGTGGCTGTCTGTGTCCTGCCAGCGGAGTAGCTACTGCTCCGCTGACAAGGCTCGATTGCTGATCGATGCGTTTGCTATCCAGTTGCGATAGGTGTTGTTTTGAACTGTGTGCTCACAAAATGTTTCCCATCCCAACGATAAGCCGCATCGATATGCAGATCCGGGCAGCAATGCGGTGCGGTGGCAGAGTAGCCACTCCCGCTCATTTGAATGATTCGGTTGGCGATGCTGACCTTCTCAACGCTCCATTTCTCCTCCGGCTCGTTTTTGCCTGATAGCGGCAGCTCTCCCAGCAGTGTTGGATGGCTGGCGGTGCCGCTATAGACGAGGACATGAACCCCGCCAAAGTCGGCCCCGGTACAGCTGTAGCGCACAGCAGCTTCCGGTTGACCATCTCCGGTCAGATCGCCGAAGCTGACCGGCTGATAGATCTCGAAGTGAATGAACTTGTTCTCGGCCTTGCCGTTGTGTGTCATAAAAGGTTGTGTGTTGCCATAACATGTGCTAGTGTAGGAAAAATTGTCCCAATCAACCGCTTTTAGCGAGGTTGGAGAAGGCTCAGGAGGCGGCGTATTACTACTCGCCGCGGGAGAAGATTGGTTGGAGGAGCCACAGGCGGCCAGGAGACAGGCGCTTAGAATGAGCAGCAAAGAGCATAATTTTCGCATAATCCACTCTCCCCAGATTCTCAATGAGATATTCTACCTATCTTTCATTATGTCACGATATGAACAGAGATCGTAGATGAATACTCCCGAGAAGTTTCAATAGTGCGATGGTGAACAATGAGAGCGAATAAATCGTGATGTCTCTCTGTTTTTGGCAAAGAGTAGCCGCCAAAATGAGGCTCCGAAGGGAAAAGTATGAGCTGGTATGAAACGAAATAGTCTTCCCACCCGTGTCAGGTAATTATTGGAGATGCATTATCGTTTTTGAAGACTTCTACCTCCTGGGATGAAAGAGAGGTTGTAAATGAATACTATGCTTGACAAGAACATGGAGACGACGCGAGTAATCGTGTTGCTCTGTATTGTATTGGCTCTGCTGGCCTTGATCGTCTTGAACGCCATCTCCCCTATGCTGTTGGATTTCTACACGATCCTGCTCTGGCTTGTGCTGGGGCTGGGACTGCTCTTTATGGGGCTGCGTGGTTTGCGTCAGACGAGTCGAGGCCGTGAATATCAGCCCTGGTATCGAGAGCCTGATGTCCTTTTGAGTGCCGGTGCATTCTTTGCGGTTGCGCTCTCTTTTGCTCTGCACTACTTCTCACATCAGAACATATTGACCGATGTTCTGCTATTGATCGTTTTTGGTATTCCAACCCTGACTCTTTTTATGTATGCATTGTATAAAGGAAGCGCTCCTATGCAGCCACAGCGCAGGCACAGCCGCTCGACCCCCTGGTAGTTGCGCTTGCTTTATGAAGTTTTTCGTAAGTTGCAGAGGAGGTTGGGTCTCCCGTAGCGACAATGGGCGGTTGGGCGGTCCTGGTGGGGGCCTTGCGCTTGTCGCTCTCCCCAGGCTTGCCACGCCGCCAGAGGGAGAGGACCATTCGGGCGAGAGCGACAAGCGCAAGGCCCCCGCAGCCCCTCCACACCTCCCCTCGTCGCTACGGGTGTGGGAGATTCCCGATCCCGGTGGTGCAATTCATCATCGCGCAACTACTGTGGAGAGATGCGCGATGAAATTTGCCAAAAGGTTAGCGATAGCGGGCCATAAGCCACTCGTCTTTGATCTCGCCTTGAGAGATGATACTGAGCTTGCGGCATCCTTCGACCACAAAGCCAAGGCGTTCGTATAAACGGCGAGCGCCTTCATTCTCTGTTAGCACCGTTAGCTCGACTCGCCGGAGCAGTAGCCAGTTATCGGCAAGATCGAGCAGCGATTGCAACAGGCGTGTGCCAATTCCCTGTCCCTGCTGTTCGGTGGCGACATAAACAAACAGCTCTCCCCGATGTCGTAGCCGACCTGTTCCCACCGTCAGACCAGCGACACCAACCACCCGACCGAATTTTTCAGCAACCATATAATGGTCGTTGGCGGTGAGTTCGGCCAGCGATTTTGCACGCTGTTCCAGGCGCAGGCTTGGGAGTGCCAGCGTCGTTTCAATTACACCTTCCTGACGGGCCAGTTGCCAGAGCGCGTGAGCATCCTGCTGGCAAATAGGGCGTATAATTATATCGTTAGCGGTGGATGTCATCGTGCCTCCATACACTTGAAATAGCACAAAAAGCTGGTCGCTATAATATCCAGACTGCTGGTATTGTGCAAAGGTCGGACTGATCTGGCGTCGTGATTTTGCGCTATCTTCGCCTCGTGAAACGCCTCGTAAACATCGTCAGAATTTGCGATGTTAACCTCAAATCCGTATGCGTTCGTTCCGAAACTCCCTGTTCACAATGCGCTGCGGTGATGATGATTTGAGCGTCAAATTGCAGTATACTATGGTATTGTTACTTATGGAAATGATGATAGGTACCTGTAAGCATGGCGGCGTGACGGGTTCTCTCTAACATGTATCAGGTGCTTCCTCTACCAGAATACTTGCAGGTACCACTCTTTCCTCTCAAACGTGGTATCATAGTTTTCCCGCACTATTCAATAACAAGGAGAAGGTCATGTCAGAAGCAGAGCGTGTTCCTGGACGATATGGATTCGAAGAGATTGCTGCGAATCGCCTGGAACCCTGGCCCAACGCTCATCCCGATAGCAACTACGTCGTGCATTTTGAAATTCCTGAGTTTACCTGTCTGTGTCCGCGTTCCGGCTTTCCAGATTTCGCAACCATCATCATCGATTATGTGCCGGGTCCATCGGTTGTTGAGCTAAAAAGCTTGAAGCTCTACATTAATAACTATCGCAATCGTCAGATCAGCCATGAAGCGACGCCGAACGTCATTCTCAAGGATCTGGTGGATCTGCTCTCGCCGCGCTGGATGCGTGTTGTCGGCGATTTCACTGTGCGTGGCAATATCAAAACCATTGTCTTTGCCGAGCATGAGCAGCCTGACTATAACGGACCGCGCCCGGAATTTCGTCGTTATTATCTGCAATCATAACCCACAAGGAGGATGCTATGTCTATAACCGTGAACAGAGATCGTGCAGTCCTTATCGTCAGTGGTGGCATGGACAGCTGTGTATTGTCCCACTATTATGCAGCAGCAGGCTTCAACTTGCATTTGCTCTCGTTTGATTACGGCCAGAAGCATGTCAAAGAACTGACCTATGCTGAGAAATATATCAGCGATTTGCGCCAGCGCTACAGTAGCGGTCCGAAGCCATTGGAGATCAAGCATACCGTGATCGAACTGCCCATCTCGCGCTTGCTTACCGACTCGGACTCGGCGCTGATCAACCAGGGCGTCAAGATGCCGCATGGACACTACACCGACGACAGCATGAAAGCAACGGTCGTGCCCTATCGCAATCCGAACATGCTATTGCAAGCTGCCACCGTTGCCTGGAATGAGAAGGCACCCATCGTTGCCTACGCTGCTCACCAGGGAGATTACGCGCAGTACCCGGATTGTCGCGAGGTTTTTGTCAACGCCTTTGACGCCATGCTCAGCGCGGCCATGAACACCACCGAAATTCACGTCGTATCGCCCTTTATGCACTTCACCAAAGCGCAGATTGCTCGCCTGGGAGCTAGCCTGAACGTTCCCTTCGAGCTAACCTGGAGCTGCTACGAAGGCGGCAATGAGGGACATGGTGATACTCATTGCGGAGCTTGCGGTACCTGCGTTGAGCGGTACGAGTCCTTTAAAAACGCAGGAGTTGTAGATCCGACAAAATATGCAGAAGATCCTGATAAGTACTTACACATCGCTGGCAAACAAGAGGGGTAGTTTCTATTTGAGCCTGGTTCGTAAGCCGAGACCTCGTAAAGCCATAGATGAAGGTGAGCGATACGTTTGCAAACTGCATAATTGGATGATGCCAGGTTTTATGGAGAGGAAGTTATGACACGATTTGCCATTATCACGCGTGAATTTACGTTTGAGGCATCCCACCACCTGCCGGGTCATCGCGGCAAATGTCGGCGACCGCACGGCCATTCGTATCGCCTGGAAATCTCGCTGCGGGGGCCGATCATTGAAGCCCCCGGCGAGTCGAGCGATGGCATGGTGATGGATTTCGAGGATCTTAAAACTATCGTCAACGAGACGATTCTGGAGAAGCTCTCCGATTCGGTCCCGCGTGGCAGCGCTGCTGGTCCCATCGAAAAGGGAGGAATGGATCACAACGATCTCAACACCCTCACCGGCATTCGTACCACAGCCGAAAATCTCGTGCATTGGATCTGGGATGCGCTGGTCGCTGGCGGTGTCCCTGACGAGCTGCTCTATCGCATCCGTCTGTGGGAGACCGAGAAGGGCCACGCCGAGATTACACGCGCTGAGAGAGGGCTGGCATAAAAATATGACAACAAGAGTTGCAACCCGCACGATAACTATAAGCGAGACCTTTGGCCCTACAATCCAAGGAGAAGGAGCACTTATAGGAAAGCCGACAGTTTTTGTTAGAACAGGCGGATGCGATTATAGGTGCGATTGGTGTGATAGCCTCTATGCTGTGCTGCCGGAACATAAATCTGAGTGGCATGCGATGTCAACTGAGGAGGTCTTTGCGGAGGTGCAGCGCCTTTCGGGGAATAAGCCGATTCTAGTGACGCTTTCAGGCGGCAATCCTGCCATCCAACCGCTTGAGCCGCTGATCGATCTTGGACACGAGCATGGTTACACCTTCACCATAGAGACGCAGGGAAGCGTAGCCCAGCCCTGGTTTGCCAAACTGGACTACCTTACGCTGTCTCCCAAGCCACCAAGCAGTAAGCAAGTAACGCGCTGGGAGCGGCTGGACCGCTGCATCTCCTATGCGCGAGGCAGAGCAGGAGAGACAGGACCGCAGACGAGCCTGAAGATAGTTGTGTTCGACGAAGAGGATTACGCCTACGCCCGCTACGTCGCCTCACGCTATCCCGACGTGCCTATGTACCTGCAAGCTGGCAATCATACGCCGCCACATCTGGCCGATGAGATCGATATTCCGGGCATTCTCAACCGTATGGATTGGCTGATACAGCGCGTCATGCAGGATCAGTGGTATGCAGCCACTGTTCTGACACAGCTCCATGTCCTGTTGTGGGGAAATAAAAGGGGCGTGTAATTTGTTACATAACAATGGGATGTAGTCGTCTTTTTGATGGAAGGCAGGCATGCTATTCGTTCCGTCTAACTGAAGAAGAGATTACGGGCGTCCACTCACCCATTTAAGATATAAGCGAGGCATTATACACATGACATTATCGATGGATCATATACGCAGTAACGGACATACTAACGGGCATTTGAAGAAAGTCGAGCCGCCATCGTCGCCGCAGAAGGTCGATTATCCTCGACTGCTGGAGTTGGGTCGCGAATTGTTACTCGCGATTGGCGAAGATCCAGAGCGTGAAGGATTGTTGGAAACGCCTCGTCGTTGGGCCGATTCCTGGCGCGAATTTATCGAATACGATCCGGGCACGACCGATACCGTTTTCGAGACCAGCACCGCAGACCAGATGGTGACGGTATCGGGCATGCGAGTATCAAGCCTCTGTGAACACCACTTGCTTCCTTTCTGGTGCGATGTGGCAATCGGATATATTGCTGATGGAAAAGTCTTAGGGTTATCGAAATTTGCTCGCATCGCGCACCAGTTCGCCCACCAACTGCAACTCCAGGAGCGGCTCGGTCAGCAAATCGCCGACGAGGTCAGCCGCATTACCGGAACCGAAAACGTCGCCGTCGTCCTCAAAGGCGAACATCTCTGTATGACTACAAGGGGCATTCGTACGCCTGGTACAATGACCTCTTCCGTCATGCGCGGTGTGTTCCGTGACGAATATGAGACGCGAATGGAGTTCCTACGCCTTATCAGTTGATCTTGCGCATACGACGAACATCGAGCCCCTCCACTCTCTCGATCTAGAAGAAGTGGGGAGGCTCAATTTTTTTGTATTGTCAGGAGCGAGCATTTTCACGGCTGCGAGCGCGTTCGCGCTCCCAGCCGTGAGCAAAGGTGCGATCCTCAATCGTCTCGCCGCTTGCCAACGTATCGGTCGTGAAATCTTCCGGACGTAGATCGGTGCCAATTTTGCAGTTGCGCCCAACCTTGAGATGATCGGGAAGGCAGGTACGTTTGCCAATCAGCGTAATGCCGCTATTCAGGCGTGACGGCTCCAGCCTGTTCGGCGTCATATCGTCGCCTGTGCCAATCTGACAGTCCTTGCCAACTTCCACCTCTTTATCGAGAATCGCCCGATCAATGGTGCTGCCTGCCTTGATTACACAGTCGAACAGGATGATCGAGTCGCGCACGACCGCGCCCTCTTCAACGATCACGCCGGGCGAGAGAACGCTATGCTCGACCTGGCCCTTAATGATACAGCCATGCGAGATCAGGCTGCTGGTGATCTTTGCGGCACTGCGCACATGAGCTGGTGGACGCTCTTCACTACGGGTATGGATAACCCACGAAGGATCGTAGAGATCGAAGGCCGGTTTGTCGTCCAGCAGGGCCATATGGGCTTCCCAATATGATTGGATGGTGCCGACATCCTGCCAGTATCCGGCGAAGGGATAAGCAAAGACCCGTTCGCTGCGCTCGACCATTGTTGGGATAATATTGTGCCCGAAATCGGCACCTCCTGCTGCCTGGGCATTCTCCAGCAGGACGCGGGCCAGCGTATCCTTGTTAAACACGTAGATGCCCATCGATCCAAGCGTGCCGCGCGGCTGGCTCGGCTTCTCCTCGAATGAGACAACCTTGCCGGAAGCGTCGGTCTCCAGAATGCCGAAGCGGTGCCCTTCTTCAATCGGCACTATAACAGCTCCCAATGTGACATCGGCTCCATGCTGCTGATGAAAGGCGATCATCGGGCTGTAGTCCATGCGATAGATATGGTCGCCAGCCAGGATCAGCACGTAATCGCATTGCTCCTCCATAATGAAGCCGAGATTTTGATAGACTGCATCGGCGGTTCCTTGATACCAATCGGATTCGAGGTGGCCGATATACGGTTGCAGCAGGTGAATGCCCCCTTTTTGCCGGTCCAGATCCCAGGGTTTGCCAATACCAATATGATCATGCAGCGAATGAGGACGATATTGTGTCAGAACGGCGACATCCGTAATCCCTGAGTTGACGCAGTTGCTCAGGGCAAAATCGATAATGCGGTACTTGCCAGCGAACGGAACCGCCGGTTTTGCTCGTTTTTGCGAGAGCAAGCTTAATCGTTCGCCCTGCCCTCCAGCCAGAATAACTGCCAATACTTTGCTCATAGTGCCATGCATCCTTCCTGTTGGGAGTTCGTTCTCCCTGTGTACTCACAGAGGATATGGCCTATTATATCTTCTCAGCGTGGCAAGCGGTGTCAGTTTTGCCTGCAAATGTTCCCACTCCAGAGAGAGGTGATATGATGTGGGATATATTTCTCTGAATCTGGAGAAGATGTTATGACGAATACGAAGGCACTCAAGGTTCTGATGGTTGCGACGGAGGCGGTCCCCTTCGCGAAGGAGGGCGGCGTCGGCGATGTGTTGGGGAGCCTGCCGCTAGAACTGGCGGCACTGGGCCATGATGTGCGCATCTTTCTGCCGCGTTACGGCACAATTGATCGCGCCCACTGGAGCCTGCAACATACCGGCGTTGAATACACGCTCAACATTGCTGGTGGAAACCAGACCTTCTCGATCTGGCGCACCACATTCCCCAATTCATCGGTCACAGTTTATTTTCTGGAACATGACCCGTTCTTTGGCTGGCATCAACGGATCTATCTTGGACTGGATCAGATCGACGAGCAGCGCCGCTTTCTCCTCTTTTGTCGCGGCCTGCTGGCAACGCTGCCACTGCTGGGCTTTTCCCCTGATATCATCCATCTCAATGACTGGCAGACCGCTCCCTGTGCCGCCTATCTGCGTACCGCGTACCGCCATCTGTTGCGGCGGGGAGAGACGCGCATCGTCTATACCATCCACAACCTGCAATATCAGGGCCGCTGGAGTCCATATATTCTCGATGAGGCCGGGCTGGATCGGGCGCAGGTCTTTCTGCCCGATGGCCTGGAGTTCTGGGGCGATGTCAACTGGATGAAGGCCGGGATCGTCTATTCTGATGTGCTGACCACCGTTTCGCATCGTTATGCTGAAGAGATTCAGACGCTCGATTATGGTTGGAGCCTCGATGAAGTGCTGTTTCAGCGCCACACTCGTATCTTCGGCATCCCCAATGGTCTCGATTGGCAAAGCTGGAACCCTGCTACCGATAGCGCTCTAACAGCTCAATATACAACGGAGAATGCTCTGGAGGCGAAAAGGCAGAATCGCACGGCGCTGCGACAAGAATTCGGCCTGCCAGATCGCTCCAATTGGCCGCTGTTGGGGATCGTCAGCCGACTCGTGGATCAGAAGGGATTTGATCTGCTTGCCAGCATCGCTCAAGAACTGCGCAATTTGCCGTTGCAGCTTGTCATTCTTGGCACAGGACAGTCGCAATATGAACGCTTGTTTCGCGAATTGGCGGCAAGCACCGACAATGTGCGGGCGCGGATCGGCTTTGATGTCGCCCTGTCGCGCCGCATCTATAGCGGGGCCGATTTCTTTCTGATGCCCAGTGCCTTTGAGCCGGGCGGACTTGGACAACTCATCGCGCTGCGGTATGGCACCTTGCCCATCGTGCATGCGACCGGCGGCCTGGCCGATACGGTTGCAGATCTGGATGCCCATCCCGATACAGGCAATGGTGTGAGCTTCATCCCCTATACATCTGATGCGCTGCTCGACGCTCTTCAAAGGGCGCTACAGCTCTATGGGCAACAGGAGCTATGGCCCGAGCTGATCACACGCGCAATGGCATATAATTCATGCTGGTCAACCAGTGCCAGAGCCTATAGTGATCTGTATCAGCGCGTCTTACGCCTCCCGCCAATCTAATATTGAGAAAGTTCTTTTAGTGCGTCTTTCGCTATCCAGCGTGCAGCCTTAGAATCTATCTGAGCAATGACCTCTGCCTGCTGGATAGCCAGAGTGCGCAAATGACTATTGCGCTTCCCCATCTGTCGTAATGCCCAGCTGACGCCCTTCTTGACGAAATTGCGCTCGTCTGTCGCATATTGTTGGATTAATGGGAAGAACGGTAAAAACGCCTCGTCCAATGCTTTTTTATCGTGAACGGCGAGGTAGGCCATGATCACAAAACCGGCCCGGCGCACAAATTCGCGTTCTCGATGGCACCATTCACGAGATTTCTCGTAGGCGCAGGGCGTTTTGTCAAACAGATTGCCGCACACCTGATCGCAGACATCCCAACTATCGAAATCGTTGACCCACTCCTCCATCTGTTGTGGTGAGACGCGTCGAGGCTCATCGATCATCGAGGCTAATATTCTGACCTCGTGAATGCCTGTACTCCATAGTTCTGTTGCCAGGGTGTGGTTCTTCCCTGTTTCTCTTGCCAACTTGCGCAATACGGGAATATTGATCCCCAACGCGTGAGCTGGATTGACGCCAAATCTGGCCATCCCTTGAATGACTTCTGGATTGGACTGTTCCTGTAATCTGGCGAGGATCTGGTCACGTGTTAACATACTACACCTTTTTTATGATAAATTTTAACAAAATAGTTATTTCCTCAGAAATTTGTAGTGGCGCAGTTTATCGTGCCTGATCCACCATTCAGATGTGTTACCAGCACGATAATGGTTTTTAACAAGCAAAAAGAGACTTCTCATTGTTATCGATCTCGGTTGTTAAAATTCATAATCGCGCAACTACGATAGTAGAGGAGATTATACTAAAATTTGTTGTAATCCACAATAGCGTTATTGCAAACTATTAAGTAATTACCGTTAAAAAATTAAGATGCGCAAATGGCTATTGCGCTTTCCCATCTGTCGCAGTGCCCAGTTGACGCCCTTCTTGACGAAATTGCGCTCATCTCTGCTGGAGCTTTTTGATATCATAGGCGCATTCTTAATAGTAGGAACGTAGTAAGAACGTGTCGACAGCATATGATGTATTCAATCAGTAAAATTTTCCTTTATCCCGCTAAAAAAGATGATGATCTATGATAGAATACGACTAACCCCCTTAAAAAAGAGATCCCGATGTTAGTGCTATTCATGTACTATCTATAAGGAGTACCACCCATACACCAGGAGCAACACCCGTTTTTACCAGATTGAAAGGAGTTGAGTATGCCAAAACCAGGAGATGTTCCACGTTCAAGAGATGTTTCACAGTCAAAAACTTATAATACAGGTGAATGGGATGGATACAAGATCTCTGCCACCGCGTCTGGTAGTGAGCGGAGTTCCCCTCCACCAGGTGTACCGCATCAAGGTTTTGTCGAGGGAGCCTTGGAGCAATTGGAGCGATTGAACCTTAGAGGGGGTTCCTCTCGCGGCGATGCAAAGGGCAAGGAATCCGATAAAATGGAAGAGATGATTGAAGAGAATATTTGGTATAACGTGTGGGAATGGCATAACCTGTTGTGTTTGGATTTCAATGAGCAGAATAAACAAATAAGTAATAAACGCGTAAAAGTAAATGCAGACATACGCAATGCAAAGAAAATGGAAGAAAAGGATAAAATATCGAAAGAAGCAGCTAAAGAAATATATAAAGAAGGTGAGTCGCGGTTATTAAAACTTGATAATGAGGAAGAAGGAGTAGATCACAACCGAAAGTATCTGGAAGAAATAAAAATCATTTATCTATTCATGGCTAACAATGGATATAAAATAACCAAGGTACATTTTAGCCCAAAATTTGCTGCACAGAAAATGTTAGGACCTTTTTCAATAGATACCAATATTAAACGCGATTTAGAGGAAATCGGAGTAAAAGTAGATGAAGATGAAACTGCGGGCAGGACAACCATCTCCTTTGATCTCGAAAGAAAAAGTTTGAGGAGATTGAAAAGTAAATTAATGGAGATTGCAGGCACCATTCTTGATAAGAAACTTGATAAGAAACATTCGGTGTAACAGAATGAAGGGTTAAGCTAAACAGATATTTTGTGAGTAATATTCAAAACAGTTCTGAGATAGGGTATGCTTCCCATCGTTGCCGTTCTTGTACCCTCATCATGAGATTGTGCCGGTTCTCATCACATCTTGTGGCGTGTTCCCCACATGGCGAACGAACGTTTCACTGTGCGCCTGTCTTATCTCCTCCATGTTTGTGATGCTATACGAGGAAAAAATGGTGATGAGGTCGCAATTTTTTGAGGCTACGCGGTCAAATCATATATATTCCTGATTGTATTGAGGTCATCTCTCTATGCTCAATCTTCTGTATATGTGCAGGGGCGCATTGAGAATATATCAGGTATAATATCGGTATATGTCAGAACTGAGGAGGCATTTATCTTTGAGCAGCAATAACTTTATCATGCAGGATGCACTATTCTTGCAACCTCCACCGGGGAAGCGCTACGTTCGCTCGTTTCTCTTCTCGCGGCGGATCGATGCTCCCTTTGCCCGGGTTCATCTGATTGCACGCGTCATACTGGTTCTGTGCCTATCAATCGCGCAACTGCGGACGATTGATACGCTGGCTCCCGATCCAATCGGTGCGGGCCTGCTCTGGGTGGTCTCTGCCCTTCTGTTTCTGACGAGTGGCATGAATATGCGGATGGCGCGTCTCTATGTGTTGCTAACCATCCCGGCACTGTTCAGCCTGTTTCTGACCTGGGCCCTGTTCAATCCCGTTCCTGGCAAGCTCATTCTCATCCAGTGGCCCATTTACTCCGGGCAACTCGCGCTTGGGCTGGCTGCGTGGCAGGCGATCTGGCTTGCAATTGTGGTGGGCTATTTTCTGTGGACGCGCAAATTCACCACAGGTATTCTGCTGGCGACTGCTGTAGCCTTGCTTCTGCCGCACTTCGTCGCGCTACCGGAGTGGACATTCGCCCGTGTGCCGTTCTTTCATCCTCTCACGATGCTGATCAGTGATCGCGGCCTGTTGGTGGCCGTAACGAAGGTGATCGGCTATTCCGGCATGGTCTTCTCGACGATTGCCCTGGTGGTGACGGGGCGTGATGCCGAATTGATCGGAACGTTGCGCCAGTTGCGCCTCCCTCAGCCTGTGATCTTCTTCTTGAGCACCGTTTTTCGTGCCCTTGATCTGGCTCTGGCCGACTACGAAACGATTCGTCAGGCGCAGATCGCCCGCGCTATTAACGCCCGCCCGAAGAGCTTCTTTCGCCTGTTACGCGACCTCGCCAGCATCGCGGTTCCCCTGGTGGCGATGATGATTCGGCGTTCCAGCGAAATTGGCGATGCTTTGTTAGCGCGCGGTTATACTCTGGGACGCTCCAGCGCCGATTTCTATGAGACAAGTCCCTGGCGTCTCATCGACTGGCTGATCCTGGCATTCAGCCTTATGTTGCTGTATCTGGCGATTGGTCCACACCTGAATCTCACGACTCTGGTGCAAAAGTGGTTCTAGCATTGAAGGGAAGCAAATTATGTCCGCAGCAGTAGCCGTATCTGGTTTATGGTGGCGCTATCCATTGTTTAGCGAACATGTGCAACCTCATCCCTGGACGTTGCGCGATGTGACATTTCAAATAGAGCAGGGCGAGTGCTTTGGCATCACCGGTCCAAGCGGCGCGGGAAAGACGACGCTGTGCCGTACGTTGATCGGGATTCTCCCCTATAGTGCGCGGCTGACCGACGAACAACTGCCTCAACATTTTCGTGGCAGCATTGATATTCTGGGTGAGCCGGTCAACGCGCACACAGCCAGCACGAATAAGATTGGCATGGTCTTGCAAGACCCGGAGAATCAATTCTTGCGCATGAGCCTCCTGCACGAGCTGGGGCTGGGGTTGCAATTGCAAGGCGTGCCACGCGAGGAAATTCTGCAACGTGGCTACGAAGCGCTCTCTCAGGTCGGTCTGGAGCGTCTCTGGCATGGTGCAGCCTATATTCACCCCGCCGATCTTTCCGGTGGACAAAAGCAGCGTGTTGCCATTGCCGCGTTCCTCGCCATGCGCCCCCAGGTCTTGATCCTCGACGAGCCAACCAGCGACCTGGACCCTGTTGGCAAGCGCGAAGTGATTGAGACGATTGCGCGTCTGCGTCGGGACTATCGCATCACCGTTATTCTGGTGGAACAAGACCCGGAGATTCTCTCGACCTTCTGTGATCGCATCGCCCTGTTGCACGAGGGACGCGTTGAATTGGTGGCACCGCCCGCTCGTTTTTATGCCGAGCGCACTGTACTGGAGCAGTGCGGTGCTTCGGTCGGCGAATTGACGCGCATCTCCTGGCACACAGGCTACCGCTACGATGGGCGTCCTCCTCTGACGCTCCGGGAAGGCGTCAGCACTTTTGCACCCATTGTGGCTCAGTATGGCTCCGTTTCCCAACCACAGCTAGAGCCATCGGGGATGGGAGAGCCGGCTGTGCAGGCTGAGCAGGTCTGGTATCACTACGAAGACGGCACCACCGCGCTCAAGGGCGTTGATCTGACATTGCGCCGGGGAGAGATGCTGGCCCTGCTTGGACCCAATGGGAGTGGCAAGACAACGTTTGCCAAGATTCTCGCAGGCATCTATCGCAGCAGCCGAGGGCGCGTAACGGTTCAGGGGCAGGATCTCGCCTCCAAACGTGTACGTAAACATTTGCCCGGCACCGTTGGTTATGTCTTCCAGAATCCCGACCATCAACTCTTCTGTCGTAAGGTGAGCGACGAGATCGAGTTTGGCTTGAAGAACCTGGGGGTTCCATCTGCGCAGCGCCGTGAGAGGGTGGCGGCGACGTTGCAGGCTGTTGGTCTGGTGAGCGAGGCGGAGGAAGACCCTCTCTTTTTGAGCAAGGGTCAGCGACAACGTTTGGCAGTGGCGGCTGTGCTGGCGATGGGACCGGAGATCCTGATTGTGGACGAGCCAACCACCGGGCAGGACGCCCGTTCTATCGCGGGCATCATGGGCCTGCTCTGCGACCTTCAGCGCCAGGGCAAGACCATACTGATCATCACGCATGATATGACGCTGGTTGCCGAATATTGCCAGCGCGTCGTCTCCTTCCGTGATGGAGAGGTGGCTTTTACTGGCACTCCCGCCCGACTGTTTCACGATCAAGATGCCTTGCAGCGTACCGGACTACGACCACCAGCTTCGGCGGCGCTTGCTGCTCTGCTCAACCAGGAAAGGGCGGTTTTGCCACCATTGATTACCGTCGAGGATTGGGTGCAAGAACTGGGCGTGCAGAGCCTGGCCTGACTCGTCGCTCTATTCAAGCGCTGCGTCTTCTGGCAAGGGCGGAGGGCGCAGCGGGACGGGCGACGATTGGATAATGCTGGTTGTCGTTGTGCCATAGAGGAGAAAGCCGTCCAGCAGCCGATCAAGCTGATCGATGGCGGGAATGTGGACCTTGAGAACGAAGCAATCTTCTCCCGTCACGCGATGACACTCCACCACTTCGGGGATTTGCTGCGCCAGTTCAGCGACTTTGGGCAATTGACCTGGATCGGGACGGATGCGGATATAGGCCGCAATTGGCAGCCCAAGCGCGACGGGGTTGAGGTCCAGGCGATAGCCGCGAATCACGCCGGACTCTTCCAGACGCCGAACCCGCTCGGTCACAGCTGGTGACGACATCCCAACGCGCCTCCCAAGCTCAGACATGGTTAAGCGCGGGTCACGCTGAAGCTCTTCCAGTATTCGCAGATTGACCGCATCGATCTCGCCATGCAGTGATGTGTAAGCGAAAAGCTGTTTTTTCTTCAAAGTTTGATCCATAGCGCCTCTACCTCGTTAAAGTTGCCATGTACGTTTTCTGATTTGCATTATACCATAAAAGAAAACGCAATCAGGAGGTGTTATGGATCAAGCGAAAAGAGCAAACGTGGTGGCGGCCAGGGTTCCGCCGCATTTCTTCTTTTTCATCAGTGCCATTTTTCACTATCTGGGACCGGCCTTTGCGGTGCTGCTCTTCTCCAATGTTTCAGTTCTTGGCGTGGCATGGTTTCGCATTGCCAGTGCCGCGTTTGTCTTTGCCATCTGGCGACGTCCCTGGCGTATGTTTGTGCAAATGTCCTGGACACAGCGGCGCATATTGATCGCATTGGGGAGCGTGCTGGCGTTGATGAACGTGTGCTTCTATGTGGCGATTTCGCGTGTCCCTTTAAGCACTGTTGGAGCCATTGAGTTTCTTGGTCCTATTGTGCTGGCGGCGCTGGGTGCGCGCACGCCGCGCAATATTACCGCGCTGGTTCTTGCCGCCAGCGGTGGCTGGTTGCTGACTGATGTACGGTTTAGCGGAGAACCGCTTGGCTTTCTCTTTGCCTTTGCCAATTGCGCTCTGTTTATGCTCTACGTCGTGCTGGGCCATCGTATCGCGCAGGATGGTGGCTCGGCTGGCATTGATCGGCTGGGGATGGCAATGCTGATCGCACTCGTCGTCGTTACTCCTATAGGCATTACCGGAGCTTTGCCAGCAATGACGCAACTCCCTCTCCTGTTGGCGGGCATCGGCGTTGGCATCTGCTCGTCAGTCATTCCTTATGTTTGTGATCAGCTGGCGATGGCCCGCTTGCCGCGTGCGACCTTTGCGCTTTTGCTCGCGCTGCTTCCGGCCTCTGCCACCATCATAGGTATCCTGGTCTTGCATCAATTGCCAACGCTGGTGGAGAGCCTGGGGATTCTCCTCGTCGCGGGTGGTATAGCGCTGCATCGCGAATCCGCAGCATAAGAGAGCATTAGATGCTCTTGAAGGGCAGAGGTGAAAGGAATTGGCGGCGAGGTTGCTGTTCTGGGGTATCTTGCTCGACGGCCCAGGCCAGGGCATCCGCGAATGCCTGTACATTCGTAAAGCGTGCAGAGATCTTTTTTGCCAGCGTCTTCATCACGACCTGTTCAATGAAGGGAGAGAGAGCCGGATTTTTCGTGCGCAGCGGTGGTGGCGGCACAGATAAATGCTGGTGGACGATCTCTTGAAAGTTGCCGGAGAACGGCTTCTCTCCGCAGAGCCATTCGTAGGCTACAATACCCAGAGCATATTGATCGCTGCTAGCATGTGGTTCCCCTTGCAGTTGTTCTGGCGCGGCATAGATGACGGTTCCCTCAAAGTTGCGCTGGCCCGAATGGAAGCTATGGGAGGCGATGGCGATACCGAAATCGTTGATTAAAAGTTCGTCATTGGCTCCCAGCAGCATGTTGTGTGGCTTGATGTCGCAATGAATGAAGTGGTTGTCATGGATATAGGTTAATCCGCTGGCTGCCTGCTTGATATAGGTAAAGACGGTGGTGGGAGGGAGGATGCTTCCCTTTGGATGGCGTTGCCGGAGCGTGCCATTGGGTGCATAGTCCATCACCAGATAGCCCCTGTCTCCATGCATGCCAAAATCGAGTAGCGAGACGATATGAGGATGGCGCAGGTTTGAGAGCATGCGGGCCTGCGCGAAAAACTTAGCCAGATCATCACCAATCAGCCGCTCGTTCAACAGCTTAATTGCCATTCGCCTGTGCTGTTCAGTATGCTCGGCCAGATAAATTTCCGATAGCTCACCCTGTTCCAGCAGGCATAGCAGGTGGTATGGGCCGATATGTTGATCTGTGAGATCAGCGTTTGAGCGAGGTATGGTCGTCAACTGTATCTCCTTAGAATAGATCCCCTGCTTCCTATCTCTGCTGTAAATTGTAATGGAAGCGTTGGGGTGTGTCAATTGGCCTCAGCTTGTCCGTATCCATAATAGTACTATGACTAACGTATTTTCTCAACTCAACCGTACCATTGCATTTTTCATATCTTGATGAGAGAACTGTATATTTGATGGAAGATATGCCGACAGTAGAAGGTATAAAGGCGTATAGACAGCGGTTTGCGGCTCTTTCTGAAACGTGCAGGTTTCCTTTTGTGATATCATGAAAGCGCTACTGGGATTTCACTGGTAGATGATGTCCCCGTTTTTTTGTGATTGAGTGAAGAATTCCAGTACGACCAATTTTTATTTTATTTTGATTTGTTCGTTGAATAATCGTGCGAATCTGTAGCGCAATAGAGATTACAGATCTCGCTTTCGTATAGCGGAGTGCTTGACATGCTACTTGCCGGTGACATTGGTGGAACCAAAACCAATCTAGCGATTTTTTCCATAAAGGATGAGCTACGTACACCTCTGAAAGAGGAAACATTTCCCAGCGCTCATTACGCAAGCCTGGCGGAACTCATCCGTGAATTTCTTGCCGATTCCACTTTTCCTATAGAGCGTGCTTGTTTTGGCGTGCCTGGACCGGTGATGGATGGCAAGGCAAAAATTACCAATCTGCCCTGGGTACTTGAAGAAGAGCAATTGCAGAACGAACTGGACATTCCTTCTGTCTGTCTGCTTAACGACCTGATGGCGATGGCGCATGCTGTACCGTTGTTAGAAGCTGCGGACCTGGCGACGTTGAATGTCGGTGAGCCGGAGACGCACGAGACAATGGCTGTTATCGCTCCCGGTACCGGTCTGGGTGAAGCTTTTCTGACCTGGGGAGGTAATTATTATTATGCGCACCCCTCTGAAGGGGACATACTGACTTTGCGCCAACCAATACGTTGGAGATTGGCCTGCTCCGCTATCTGCTGAATCATTTTGAGCATGTTAGCTATGAACAGGTCTGTTCCGGTATCGGTCTGCCGCATATATACGCATATTTAAAAGAGACGCAGCAGTTTACTGAACTGGCATGGGTCATTGAGAAGCTGGCCACAGTTGTTGACGGCAACCCCGTAATTTTTCAGGCAGCAATGGCGGAAGTTGATCAGTCGCCTCTGTGTGTTGCAACGCTCAAAACGTTCGCTGCGATCCTGGGGGCTGAAGCTGGCAATCTGGCTCTCAAGGTACTGGCAACCGGCGGGATCTATCTTGGCGGCGGCATACCTCCACGTATCCTCTCTTTCTTACAGGATGGTGGATTTATGCAGGCATTTAAGAATAAAGGGCGCTTCTCGACCCTGCTTTCACGTATTCCTGTGCATGTGATTCTCAACCCCAAAGTTGCTTTGCTTGGCGCTGCATATCACGGTTTTGAGATATAGAACTCCATCTATCTGCCCTGTCGTGCTGCTGATTTCCTTTTTGGGGTGTTGAACTCTCACTCATAGGGGGGAAGTTAGCAGCCTTCTTTTTTGCGATGTTGCGGCTGCCCTCTGCACCTATACTAAGATATGAACAACTGATACGACAGGCTTTATCCGCTAAGCGGGTTATGTATGGTCCTGGTTTGACCAGTCATACAGTTCCGTTCTTTGTGAAGAGAACCCGATGGAGGGAAGAGAAAGGATTGTTATGGGCAACGAGTATCAACGAGATCAGTCTCAGCAAGATCAATACGGAAACACCGATCAGTCTGACATGCCCCAACAGGATCAATATGGGAACCGGCAGGACCAGACCGGGATGCAACAGGATCAGTCTGGGGACCAGCAGGATCAGACCGGGATGTCTCAGCAAGATCAATATGGGAACACTGATCAGTCTGGGATGCAGCAAGATCAGTATGGGAATCAGCAGGATCAAACCGGAATGCAACAGAACCAGTATGGGAATCAGCAGGATCAAACTTAGCAGCAGCAAGATACTGGTCCTTGTGAGCGGCTCAAAGGTGTTGGGGTTGAGGTGAGATGTACCGCGCTTCTTATTTTCCCTCATTGAGAAGCGCGGCACGTTTTGTATTGTCATTGAATAGCCTGTTGTGTGCGTTTGTGTTGCAAATATGCAATAACCGATTCCAGGCTTAATACCCCCACAAGCAAGCCATCCTTCACAACTGGCACCAGATCGATATCGCGTGCCACCATTGATTGTAGCACGGCAGAAAGGGATTGATCCGGTGTTGCCACGAGCAACTGCTCTTTTAAGCGCATGCTGTAGCCAACGGGTGTTTTGCTCCAATGTTCGCGCGGCACCCGGTTAATCTCCATCAGCGTAATCAGGCCGGCGAGGTAGCCCCCTGGATTACAAACGCGCTGGAAAGCTGCAACGGATCAAAGTACTCATCGACGAGCTTCTGCAATGAAATGTTTGCTGGCACGGTGATCGCCGCAACATTCATGGCGCGTTGAACCGTGACTTCATGTAACGTTGTCTGAATCAATGCCTGCATATGGGTTGCCTGTGCCGCGCTGAGCAGAAACCAGCCGATGAAGATGGTCCATAGCCCATAAAAAAAGTAGCCGAAGAAGAAACTACCAATGCCCAGAACGATTAGCAGATAAGCACAGCCCTGACCTGCGAGCGTGGCTGAGCGCGCAGCCTGATGATAATTGCCACTGCTTTTCCAGAGGATAGCGCGGACAATACGACCACCATCGAGGGGAAAGCCGGGTAGAAGATTGAGCAGAGCAAGCGAGAGGTTAATAAATGCGAGATAATCAAGAACCGCTTCTTCAGGTGTCCCCGTGCCTGCGAAGGGTAACGCCAGTGCATAGGCTAGACCTGCAATCAGCAGATTAGTGCAAGGGCCGATTAGCGCGATCTGTAGCTCACTGCTCACGCTGCGTGGGGGCGATTCCAGATCCTCAATCCCTCCAAAAATGAAGAGCGTCATGCGTGCGATTTTGAGGCCGTGAGCCTGCGTGAGCCATGCATGGGCCAGTTCGTGGGTTAGGACGCTAACAAAAAAGAGCAGAGATGTAATGAGTGCTGTAATCCAATAGGTGCCACTCGTCCAGGTGGGAGCTAGCTGCACAAAGCGATCACCTGCCAGCGACCATGTGAGTAGTACCAGAATAATGAGCCAACCTGCGTGAATATAGAGATCAATGCCGGTGACTTTGCCAATCCGTAAGGAGCCAGGCATATTATTTTCCTCTTCCTCCAGATGCACGTCTGTTTGACGCACTCCACACGAGATGCTCAGGCGATAGATCCGCGTTGTTCGCCAGTTCTCGCCTGACCTTGATTATACGTCATGTTGGTGAAGTGAGGCTGTGAACTTGCTGAGACGAAACTGAGGATAGTTCCGTCTCTGAAACGATGGTAATATATCTCGCGTTCTATAGTGAGAAAGCTGATAAGAATCTCCCTAAGTATAAGAAAAGTACTTCACAAATTGGCTTATAACTGCTATATTGTTATATGAAGCACTTTTGTATGAATTGGTATCTGAAAAGCATCCTTGAGAACAAGCTAAATCGTCTTTGGGAAAAAGCAGGATGAAATAAGTAATGCCGCATTCTCAGTTTCGTTTCAGTCTTTTCTCAGTGTCAGTTCATGTGAAGAGCTTATGCTAGTACGAAACAGGCAGGTAGTCCTGGCAGGTGTTCGGTATGGATCTCTTTCTCGGAACATCTTTTTCGTTATGTTAGACGATGGTACGCTTTAAAATGGAAAAATGAGCGCATCTTCGACTTTTGCAAGTGAATCAGGAGGATTAATCTCATGGCGTATAACAGATCGCTGCTCGATGCAGAGACAACCGATAGCGGCGGACACGATGAGCTGCTCACAGTTCACGAAGTGGCGCGTCAGCTGCGCGTTGATGATACAACGGTTCGTCGCTGGATTAAAAATGGTGCATTAGAGGCGGTCACTTTACCACACCTCGGCAAGAGGCGCGGCTATCGCGTGCGCAAATTGACGCTCGATGCCCTGCTCAGCAGCTCTTCTTTACCAGCATAAGCGAGTGGATGCTTCCTGCGCCACCTAATTTAGTGCTTTTGATGCTCAGGCAGCAGGTGACAGTACCTGCTGCCTGACTTTACCCATTGCGAAAAGAAGATCTTCTATATATAATAAAAAGCAAGCTTTCTTAGTTTTCTTTCAGATTGGATTCAGCTAATGCTTAGAGCAATGTGCTATGATCAGTAAATATGCTGGTGGAGAAAAGCGAAAGGCTGCCGACGCTGTAAAGAGCGTCATTTTTTTCATGAGCTAAGGAGATATGTTTTATGTTGAGTTGGTTGGGACCACTAGGAGGTATCATTCTGGTCGATCTCGTTCTCAGTGGTGATAATGCGCTGGTCATTGGCGCAGCCGCCTCTAAATTGCCTCGGAAACAGCGTTGGCTCGCTATTTTGCTTGGTGGAGGTGGTGCTATTGTCTTGCGAATCGCGTTTGCCATTATCGCAACATTGCTGTTGCAGTTGCCCTTGCTCAAAGCCATTGGCGGCGCTCTGCTCATGATTATTGCCGTTCGCTTGTTGATGGATCGCAATACGGCGACTGATGGCAAGGGTGAGAAGCAGGAGGGAGAGAGTGGGGTAAAGCGTGGTTTCTTCCCGGCTTTGATGACGATTCTTGTTGCCGATGTAACGATGAGTTTGGATAATGTGCTGGCGGTGGGCGCTCTGGCGGCTGGCGAGCTGCTGGTTCTGGCAGTGGGCCTGGTGATCAGCATCCTTTTCTTGCTGGTGGGTAGTGCCTTGATTGCTGAACTGATTTCACGCCTCCCCTGGTTGCTGGATCTTGCCAGTCTGGTGCTTGGCTGGACGGCAGCCAATATGATTCTGGATGATATTAAGCTCGGCCCTGTGCTGGATCGTTTCCCCTGGACCGATTATGCTCTTCCCGCTGTGGCTATTGCGCTTATTCTTGCCGCCGATCTCTACTTGCGCTGGCGCGACCATCATAAGCAGAGTCCAGGCCATGTTTGAGGAGTTGTATGGAATGTCGTGCTGGTTGTGGTGCCTGTTGTATCGCGCCTTCTATCTCATCGCCGATCCCCGGAATGCCAGAGGGCAAACCAGCGGGGGGGCGCTGCATCCAATTGACGGAAGATAATCGCTGCAAGCTTTTTGGCAAACCCGAACGGCCTGCTGTCTGTTGCCAACTGCGCCCTTCAGAGGAGATGTGTGGCCGCACGTTTCAGGATGCCTTTCAATTTCTTATCACCCTGGAGCGTGCAACCAGACCGGAATAGTTTATTAAGAGCGTGGTAGCGAAAACCAGAAGGTCGAACCCTGACCAGGATAGCTTTCTACTCCCACCTCGCCTCCGTGTTCTTGAATGAGCGCTCGACAGACATGAAGGCCCAGACCGAAGCTCTTATTCGTTTTTTCTCCGCTATCTGTTGGCGTCGAGTGACGGTAAAAGCGATCCCAGACGCGCTGCTGGGCCTCTGGAGGAATGCCCCGTCCATGATCCTGCACCCAGACACGTATCTTCTGTTCCTCGATAGCCATACCAATATTCACTGGCGTCTCTTCGGGCGAATACTTAAAAGCGTTCAAGATATAGTTTGCGAGTACCTGACCAATGCGGTCTGCATCAGCACTGATCTGGACCGTTTGCTGTACGGGCAGATCCAGCACGAGTTTTCGTTCGGGGCGAGTAAATCGCATATCTTCCACTGTATCATGGATGATGGTAAGGAGATTGCAGGGTTGCAGAGTGATCGTTAACGTCCCATCAGCAATACGTGTGCTTTCCAACAGATCGTTAATCAGGCGTTCCTGCACGCGAATTTGGCGATGAGCCTGCTCTAGAGAGGTCTCTATTTTTGCGAGCGACGACGAATCTTTCGCCGGTTGATCGTGATGGCCTTGTATGTATCGATGGAAACGGCGCTGAGCCAGTTGGAGGTTGCCCTTGATGGCCGTAAGCGGGGTACGCAGCTCATGGCCGATGATACCTACCAGTAACTCGCGTTGCTTCTCCAGACCCTTTTGTTCCGCCATATCAAGCACGAAAAAGAGGCAACGGTCCGAGGTTTCTTCCAGGCGAATGCCGACCATCAGAACCGGCACTTGCTTGCCATCTTTCGTGATATATGCTTTCTCAAATGGTTTGCAGGCCCCCTGTTCAAGTAACTCGTGTGTGACCTGTTCGTGTAGTGAGAGATATTCTGGCGGCGTCATGGCTCGCCAGGAAAGTTGTCCAGCCAGTAGTTCTTCGCGGGTATATCCCACCAACGAGAGAAAAATATCGTTTGCTTCGAGGATCTGACCAGCCATCGTAGTTACAATAAGTCCAGTAACATTGGACTCAACCAACCGTTGTAGCTGTGTCTGATTGGCCTGGAGCGTTTCCTCTAGCTGCTTCCATTCAGAAATATCATTAAAGTGCAATGCAAGGCCGTTGGGAGATGGATAGGCGTGAATAACAAACCAGCGTTGCACACGTGGATCATAGGTTTCAAAGTGTACTGTTTGTTTATTTTGCATTGCCTGCCGTAAACTTGTTTCAAATACAGAATCAGGAGTATAAGGAGAGACCTCCCACAGCGACTTTCCCTGTAATTCGTCTCGTGTTTTCCCCATCATCTGAACTGTTCGTATATTTACATAGGTAAAACGCCATTCTTTATCCAGTTGTATCACTGCATCAGGGATACTTTCCAGCAGCGTGCTGACCCTCTCGTTGCTTGTCTGTAATAACTCTTCAGCCAGTTTCCGCTCCGTAATGTCGAGCGCCACTCCCAGCATACGCAGCGGTTGCCCCTGCTCATCATAGATTGGATGACCACGAATGAGTAGCCAGTGTTGTCCATCAGGCTCCAGTATGCGAATCTCTTTTGTGTAATTGGTGTGGGTGCGCACGGCTTGATTAGCGGCGTCAACACTGGCATGCCAATCGTCGGGATGGATCATATGTCTATAGTCGGCTACATTGACTGGCATGCCTGGTGGTGCAATAGCAGGCTTTGAGCGGTAGCTGGTGACGACATCTGATCGACCAGCAACGTTCCAGAACCAGATTCCAAGATCATTGGCAGCACTCGTCAATTGTATATATTCTTTATTTTCCTGCTCTATTCGTTTAGTCCCCGTAATGTCTTGATTCACTTCCAGCACAAGGGAGCGTTTACTGCTTGGATCGAAAATAAGTGTCTGGCGGCTATGCACGATGACCTGTTGGTCGTTACCATATCGTTGTCGTAATTCCCCTTGCCACTGCCCTTGCTCATTCAAGATCTCTTCATTGTTTACCTGCCCCATGAGCACCTGTGGTTGTAGAAGATGTACATAATTTTGTCCCAGCGCCTCCTGCGAACTTCTTCCGTAGAGTTTTTCTGCCTCATCATTCCATAAATAAATGCGTTGATTGTGGAAATCTCGCACTATGACGGCATCATGGGTGGTTTGAAAAAATAGGGAAGTTAAGAGGTCTAATGACACTTGCTCATCCTGGTGGTGTAGGGAAATATGACTGGCTTCCAAGCGCTGCCTCCTTTTTCAACCTGGTCGAACGACTACCTATTCATACCGAGGAGTAAGCGACACTATGCACCGGAGAGGTGATAGCTTTTCGACTATGATGTCGATAGCAAGTATAACATACTTACAAATAAAATGTTGACTATTTGCTTGAAATGATGTACTTGCTATCCTTCTCAGCATTATTCGATAGTTCTGCTCGCAAGAGTTTTTCTTTCCAGACAGCAATTGCTGTCTGGATTGATAAAAGAAAATCTCACCAGGATTGCCTGAAATGATCTGGCAGCAGCGTTACACATCTTGTGGAGTTTCGCGCAATCTTCCCAGGTGGCGCATTTCTGGCCAGCGCCACGCGATAAGCGCTACCACGAGAATTGTGCCAATCCCTCCAACAACAACCGACACGACGGGACCAAAGAATTGCGCCACCAGTCCAGATTCAAACCCCCCTAGCTGATTAGAGGTGCCGATAAAAAGGGAACTGACCGCCCCCACACGACCGCGCATCTCGTCAGGTGTGCGAACGAGTAGCAAGGTTGAGCGAACCACAACGCTGATGTTGTCACATGCACCGAGCAGAAAGAGCATCGGCAGCGAGAGCCAGAACCAGCGTGAGAGGCCGAAAATAATTGTAGCCAGGCCGAACCCGGCCACTGCCAGCAGCAAGGCACGTCCGGCATGCTGAAACGGAGGCCGATGAGCGAGGAGAAGAGCCATGCAGACAGCGCCCAGTGAATCGGCAGCTTGTAGCCATCCCAGTCCAATTGGGCCAACGTGCAGAATGTCGCGCGCAAAAATAGGAAGGAGCGCTGTTGCGCCACCGAGCAGAACCGCGAAAAGATCGAGTGTGATTGCAGCCAGCATGACCTGTGTTTTGCCAAGAAAACTGATGCCCTCCACGAGCGAGCCAAGCGTTTTCTGATTCTTCGCACGTTTTTGCGGCTGGTGGGTTGCCCGCATTTGTATCAGAAGCAAAATAAAAATGACGGAAGTGAGGCCGCTCAGCGCGTAGACAAACGTGGCTCCGTGCAGGAGACCGATCAGAAAGCCGCCTGATGCCGGACCAATCACCGACGACAATTGAGCGACGCTACTTCTCCACGTTGTGGCATTTTCATAGGCATATTCTGGCACGGCCTGTGCGACGAGGGCAGAACTGGCGGGATTGCTGAACGATTGCGCGCCTCCCATGACCGCCAGACAAGCGTAGATCAGAAAGAGCGAGCCGTGCACATATGACAGTATGGTCAGGACCAGCGAAGCCAGGACCAGCACCACCTGAGAGACGATCACGACCTGCTTGCGGTTGTAGCGGTCCGCGATGTATCCAGCGGGTAAAAAGAGGGCAATCAAGGGGATCACCTGAGCCAACCCAACGCCGCCCAGGACGAGAGCCGAGCTTGTGCGCTCGTATAATTCCCATCCGATCGCGACCGTCAACATCTGTCGTCCAAACATGGAGAGGAAAACGCCAACGACCAGCAGGCGAAAATCGCTAAATTGCAACGCACGATAAGAACCTTGATCGTTGACTACAGGGGACGGAGCTACAAGAGAAGTACTGTTTGACTCGTTGATCTCATCTTTGGGCTGTTTCACGTTGTTTCTTTCTAGCGCGTTGTGCTATTGCTCACCTTGTTGGGACAAGCGGAACCGTAGAGTTCTATGCTATCACTTGAAACCTCCATACAGCAAGCGTTCGGAGATACAAGCCTTACCAGACACTCAACCAAAAACCATTGATTGAGCGAGGCATCTTGTAACTTTGTCACCGGAACAAGCGTCTTAAAAGGAAAATAGGAGTTTTAAGATGAAAGGCAAGATGGTGCAAGAATATGTGGTTCACGGGGAGCAGGCGGCCAGAATTCATTGGACAACCACATTGACTGACGCGTTCAAACTGCTCTTTTTGTGTTTTGTCATTAATTATTTTCTGACCAGTGGCTGTTTCTTTTTTTTATGGAGGGCGTTCAATTTCTCCAGTGATTTCTTATCCACCTGGATGCTTGGATGTATGTTCTTCTTCGCCTTAATTTTGCCTCCCCTTATGTTTTTCACGAGCATGATCGCAAGGCATATGGCGAAAAAAGCAGTATGGAGTGCAGGTAGAAAGCGCGCGGAAGATAATATGTGTGTAGGAATTGCGCTGATGCTATTCTGGTGTTTTGCACTGTTGATCTTTTTGCTGGGACGGGGAAGTTAATCTGCTACGATGCCGGTGAGGCTGAAAGCCAGTAGATTGAAGATATTGTATATGCTGTTTTGACAACGTACTGCCAGTATCAGATAATGGGAACACAGAAGACGACCGATTGCAACTTAAATGGGTGTACAGGCCGCTGAGATGCGGCGATGGATTTTCATGGAATAGAGCAGCCTTGAGCCAGGAGGGAAAGAGGACGTATGTCAGAGGAACTTCAAGTCCCCGAACAACCGCAAGCGTCAATAGAGCCTCAGCCGCGGGTGCGGATACGGCGTACAAGATCGCTCTGGGATTGGCTTCAGTTGTTGCTAGTGCCGATCATTCTCATCACGGGCTTGCTCTGGTTGAATGTGCAGCAAAATCAGACAAGCGTTGTACTAGGTAAGCAGCAGCGAGCCGATGCGCTCAAAATCGCGCAGGAGCAGCAGCAGATGACGCTGCTCACAAATTATATGGATCGTATTTCTGATATGCTGCTGCACGAGAAGCTCTTGCACTCGGCAACGATAGATGATGTGAGGATAGTGGCCCAGGCTGAAACGATGACGCTGTTGCCGCAGTTGGATGGCAAGCGGAAAGGGATGGTCGTGCTCTTTTTGATGCAAACGAAGTTGATCAACAACGATTTTCGTGTGATCAGCTTGCGCGAGGCCGATCTGCGCGGCGCTCAACTGCATGGAGCCGATATTCGAGATACCTATCTGCTCGGGGCCAATTTGCAGGGGGCCGATCTCGGCGGGAGTAACCTCAGCTATGCATCGCTCGTGTTTACGCGTCTGGCGGGAGCCAATTTGCAGGGGGCCAACCTGCAAGGGTCCGAGTTGAGTAGTGGAGATCTCACAGGAGCCAATCTCAATGGCGCGAATTTAAAGGATGCACAGGGCGTGCAGGACGACCAGTTGGCGAAAGCAAAGTCGCTGACCGGGGCCATTTTGCCCGATGGTTCCACCCACCAGTAACATGCGACCGTTGTTAATCAGGCCATTGAATATCATTGTGCTTTTTTGTAATGGAGCGCTGCTTCAAGAATTGTTCGACTGCGGCCACCGCGTCCTGGGCATCAGGTAACGTGGTTGGTTGTCGGCGATGCCAGATGCGGTCCCACCAGCTCTGGTTGTCAGTTTTCCCGGACTTGATATACCCTTTTGCGCGAGGGGAGGACGATGAAGGAAAGATCGCTCTATAGCAGCGCAGGCAAAGCACGCGAGAGCGAGGACCAGCGTTGATACCGATGGTGCCAGTGGGCGGGTTCTGAGTCACATCAACGAGATGGGTGCGACAGATGCCGGCTCCACACTGTTTGCAGATTGCGTGGGCTGGTTGGTCGTCGTATCCAGTCTCGATGAGGCAAGCGTAGCAGTTCATCCGGGCAAACTCCTCAATACTTTAATAGTATTGGTATGATTTCAAGACAACAAAAAAGCAGCTATTGTGCTGGCAAAATGCCTTGCCGTTCTTGACAATAGTTGCTATCAATCAGGATGCGGTCACAGAAGCTCCATTGCTTTGCTACTCTTTAGTTTACGCATGAAAAGTTGAAAAGTCAAGCAACAGTACTTATTCGTTCGCCTGGCATCTAATTATCTCTCTTCTCACATCTCTTCCCGTTCCTGCTTGAGTCTGGAGACAAGTGCGAGAAGGTCTTCTCTCGATGTCGCTAGATGGGATATAATGCTTGCGATATGTTATTCACAGAGAAAAAGTAGGTTTGAAATAGGGCGGATACTATGATACAAACCGGCACGCCGCGCGCTTATTTACCATTACCACCAACACCTTTGATCGGACGCGAGCAAGAGGTAGAGGCAGCTCGTACATTGCTCTTGCGACCGGAGGTACGACTAGTTACCTTTACCGGCACAGGCGGTGTGGGCAAAACGCATCTGGCCTTACATGTTGCATCCACGTTGCGCTCTGAGTTTCCTGACGGCATCTTTTTTGTCTCGCTCGCCATGCTGAGTAGTCCTGAGCAGGTACTTCCAACTATCGCTCGTGCGTTGTATTTGCAGGGATCTGCGGATGGTCGCTGGCTCTGTAATTCGGAGCAGGCACTCCATCACCGGCGCATGCTGGTGCTGCTCGATAATGCTGAGCAGGTGGTCGCCGCTGCACCCTTGCTGGTAGATCTGCTGGCCCTTTGTCCACAGGTGAAATTGTTGGTGACGAGCCGCGCAGTTCTGCGTGTGCGGGGCGAATATGAGCTACTCGTTTCGCCTCTGGCCCTGCCCGATGCATCGGTCGATCATCACGCACTTGTGCGCTATGGCGCTGTCGCTCTGTTTGTTGAGCGCGCGCGGCAGGTCTCCCCAACGCTTCAAGTGACGGCCGAGACCGGGCCGTTGATTGCTGAGATTTGTCGTTATCTTGATGGGCTGCCTCTCGCTCTTGAACTGGCTGCGGCTCGCCTCAAGTTGTTTTCTTTGCAGTCCTTGCTGGAACGTTTGCGCCCTCGTGAACAGCGCTTGCAGCTTTTAACTGATGGTGCCCGCGATCTGCCGGAGCGTCAGCAGACATTATTAAATACGCTGGCCTGGAGCTATAATTTGCTCTCCGCTGAAGAGCAGCGCCTCTTTCGGCTCCTCTCCCTCTGTTTTGGCGATTGTACGGTGGAAGCGGTAGAGGTGATGTATGCAACGCTGGGAAGCACGCAGGCCGTTGCGTTGAGTTGCCTGACCTCTCTGTTGGATAATCATCTGGTGCAACTGAGCGAGCAAGGGGGGATGGAGCCGCGCCTGAGCATGCTGGAAACAATGCGCGTCTATGGTAATAGCTGCTTGTGTGAGGATGAGGTTGAGCAACTGCACGATGCGCATGCAGCCTATTATTTACATCTGGCGGAACTGGCCGAGCCTCACCTCTCAGGAACCGAGCAGCAGAGCTGGTTAGATCGTCTGCAAGTGGAGCATTGTAACCTGATCGCGGCCTTAATCTGGACCCTTGAACGAAAACCTCAGCCTGAGATGGCCTTGCGACTGGCAACTGCCTTGAAACAGCTCTGGATTTTGCGTGGCTACATTGATGAGGGCAGTTACTGGCTGGAACGGGCTATCAAAGCGGTTGAGAGCCTGACGGGAGTAACTCCCGCGATAAAGGCCAAAGCTGCAAAGGCGCTTTCTGAAGTACGGGACGTGAAGGCCGATCAGCTTGAGACCGCGCAACAAAATGCTACACATGGGCTGACAGCGCGAGAACAGGAGGTGTTGCGCCTGGTTGCTCGCGGTATGACCGATGCTCAGGTGGCGACAGCGCTGGTGATCAGTCCGCGCACGGTCAACGCTCATCTGCGTACGATTTATAGCAAACTGGATATCACCTCGCGCTATGCCGCCACCCACTACGCTCTCACACACGACCTGCTCTGAGACGCTCGTTGCCTACGCATGCATCACTGACGCGTCGACGAATTTCTCCGGGGAAGGCCGAATATGGCAGGGGCGACAGCTTGTCCTCGTCCTGGAACCTCATCGTACCGCCTGTGGAGCCGGACGAGGACAAGCTGTCGCCCCTGCCATATTCGGGTGGCATTCCCTCCCTGGTTTCTCAGGGTTACTATCATGGCAAAATATACGTTAACTTGCCGATGTCTTTTCTCTGCTAGAGATACTAGAATAGTGGCAAGCAATTTTGCTTTCTACTGGCTACACTGTTGAATGAGGAAAGAAAATTATGGCAGAAGAAAAGTATACAAAGCGTTCTTTGCGGGAGCGCGTCGGCTTGACGGTGCAATCTGACAATCCAGCGGATCTCGTTGCTACTCTGATCGAGGTTGAGGAAGCTGGTGTTGAGCAGGTCTGGGTGCCCTTTGGTCCGCCCTGGAACCCGGATGTCTTGACCACGCTGGCTGCGGCGGCGATGCGCACATCGCAACTGAAGTTCGGAACTTATATCATTCAGGTTCCTTCGCGCCACCCTGTCCTGCTGGCTCAACAGGTTTTGAGCTTCAATGCGCTGGCTCCCAACAGGCTACGGCTCGGATTGGGTGCAGGATCGTCCAGAGCCGCTAAGAGCATGTATGGCGTGGATATCGAGCGACCCCTCACCTATTTGCGCGAATATGTGCAGGTGTTGCGCCCCTTGCTGCAACAGGGCGAGGTTCATCATCAGGGGCAAATTTTTACAACCGATGCTTCGCTGCCTGGTTCAGCGCAGGTTCCTCTATACATCGCGGCCCTGGGGCCGGGCGCTTTCCGCCTTGCTGGTGAGGTAGCCGATGGGGTGCTGCCTGCCTCGTGTCCTATTCCGTATCTGCTCGATACGGCAATTCCCGCCCTCAAAGCTGTCGCCACTGCTGCCGGGCGTCCTCGGCCCGTTATTGTTGCCAATGTGATGGTTGCTCTGACCGGGGATCGTAGCGTGGCGCTTGAGGCGGGGCGAAAGGCGCTGGCGTTCCAGACCACGCTGCCAACCTATCGCAACATGTTTGCGGCTGCTGGTTTTTCGGCACAGGAGGTGGATACGATAGCCGATTCGTTAATCGAAAGCATGCTTGTCTTTGGTGATGAAAGCAAGATCAAAGATCGCTTGCAAGAGTTACTGGCAGCGGGCATTGATGAGCTAAACATTGGATCTGTCGTGATTGCCGATGCCAAACAAGAAAGCAGCCATCTGGCTCACTTGATCGGGAGGTTATAGATAGCTTTGAGTGAAGCAGGTAGAAATTACATGTTCATTTCTACCTGCTATTCAGAATATTATGGTTATATTCCATATTTGTTTGCCAGGCGTTCTAAATTTTCGGACATCGCTTTTATTGTAGGGACCGACAGAACGTTGTTCTTAACAAATTCCTCAGCAAGCGGATTCCCTGCAGCCCGTATCACTTGCGCAGCTGCCTCTCCATCGTATGGCGTATGGCGAAACTCGTATCCCTCTGAGCTGAGCAGGAGCCAGTATGCGCCAGGTTGAGCAGCGGCAGGCATACCCACGCTTCCAGCGTTAAGGATGCGCAGGTTGCCGATGGTGCGCTCGAATTGGATGTGAGTGTGTCCGCAAACGACGAAATCCTGTTTGACCTGAGAAAAGATGGCGTTGAGCCGCTCGTCGGACGTGAGAGGCGTGAAGATCTCCTCGTCGCTGCGCACGGTGGCATGGCAAAAGAGAGTGTTGCCCAGGTCAGTTATCTCCAGTACCAGTTGATCCGGCAAGCTCGCCAGAAAGTTGCGTTGCGCATGTGTAAGCTGCCCCGCAACCCATTGAGCCTCTTGCTGACCCTTCTCTGAGATTGGGGGCAGATAGCGCCTATTGAGCGGCTGACCGTCAAATGTTGCCACAATTTCGCAATCTCCGTTGCCATGAATGAAACGAACTCTCTCTCCCAACTGCAAGACGCGTTCTAACGTCTGGCGTGGCAGTGGCCCGAAAACAATATCACCTCCAATGAGGATCAGATCGGGTTGGACCTCTTCAAGTTCGACCAGCACTGCATTCAGTGCCGGTAAATTTCCGTGAATATCATAGAGCGCTGCAATCTTCATACTTGTTTCTCCTCTGTCTTTATCGTTCTGTCTTGCGCATAGCCATACCATAACAGAGAGAAGCGCTTGAAGAAAAGTCTTTTGCTATGCTGGGAGCATAAGCAGGTAGAAAAAAGCTTGACATTTTGTAGCTTGTTGATTATACTCGCTTTATGGATGACTGATTGAGTCAATCAAAAAAGGAGCGAATATGCCTCGAACGGAAGAAGCGAACCAGCGGATTCGCGAAGAGCAGCGAGCGAAGATATTGGATGCCGCGTGGCGGGCCTTTGCAAAGAAAGGGACGGCAGCGACGATGGCTGAAGTCGCTGCGGAGGCCGATGTGAGCTATGGACTGGTGTATCGCTATTTTTCCAGCAAGGAGGCAATTTTTAAGGCGTTAGTAGAACAGATGTTACAATCCGGCGTGTTGCGAGTGCAGCGTCTTCTCGATCAGCCTGGAACGCCAGGGGAGCGCCTGACCTCTCTGATTACAAAAATACTGGAAGCGCGTCGGGAGCGCTCTGAAATCTTTTTATTGTTTCAACACGTCATGAGTGATGAAACGATGTCGGAAGATGTGCGCAAGCGTTTGCAAGAGCGCGGCCAGGCATATTATGATGGGATGAGGCAACTTATCGTCGAGGCGCAGGCGACCGGCGAGGTTGTGGCGGACGACCCGGATCAACTGGTGGTAGCTCTCATGGCATATCTTGATGGTCTCTCCCGATTGGCCGCACGCGAATCGGAAATGCTCAAGGAGCATTTTCCCGATCCTGAGATTGTCCTGCGTATGCTCAAACCATAAAGCATTTGCTTTTCCCTACACGGGTAGATCATTTTCATAATAGGAACTTGCAATGCCATACATACGTATGACCGCAGGACGTTTTGTCTATTCTGCAGCTTCTAGAAAAGATTATTCTTATGGAGAAAGGACATCGAAGGAGAATAGCTGTAAAAATAGAAAAAAAGATATGATATTCACTAAAGGATGAGTGTGATGATGAAAATGCAGGAAGATAGTGCGATTATTGAAGTCGAGCATCTTGTGAAGCGCTATCCACGCGTACCGCAGAATGCTGTAGACGACGTTTCATTTACAATCCGGCGCGGTGAAACGTTCGGGTTGTTGGGATCGAATGGAGCTGGCAAAACAACGACGATTGGCATTTTGACGACGACAGCATTACCAACAGCGGGTCGGGCCAGCATCAGTGGCCTTGATGTGGTTGCAGATCCGATTGGCGTGAAGCAGCGCATCGCCGTTGTGCCCCAGAGATCCAATCTTGATCGCAGTCTGCGCGTGAGCGAAATCCTGACCTACCACGCGGCCTATCATGGGGTGGCACGAGCTGAACGCAACGCACGCGCTGAGGTATTGCTTGAAGAGCTTGGCCTGAAGGGGCGTGGCCAGCAGAAGCTCGGCTGGTTTTCAGGAGGCATGGAGCAGCGTGTCATGCTGGCGCGTGCGCTGATGCACGAGCCTGAAGTGCTGTTCCTTGACGAGCCAACCAACAACCTCGATCCACAATCGCGCCTCTTTTTGTGGGATCGTATCACAGCGCTTCAGGAGAGAGGAGTTACTGTCGTGCTGACAACACATGATATGGAGGAGGCGGATCGGCTTTGTGATCGTATCGCTATTATGGATCATGGACGTATTCTGGCGCTTGATACCCCCGAAGGACTGAAGCGTTTGATCCCCGGTGGCACGATGCTGGAACTGCGTATGCGTGTTCCTGAAGCGGTCACTGTTGGGCACTCGTCGGAAGACGCTGTAGGAGATGTTTGGCATGATCATTTTCGCGCTGCGTTGGAACAATTGCCTGGTGTGACTAAAGTTGAGCGCCTGAATGGACAAACGGACGAAAGCACTGGAAGCCAGACGCTTGCGTTTCGTTTGTACGCTACTGAAAGCACTGGTACATTGCTCGCGAACGCAGCTCTGGCGGTGGTACAGGAGCGAGGCGAGTTGCTTGATCTGCGTGTAGCGCGACCCAGCCTGGAGGACGTTTTCATTTTTCTGACAGGAAAGGATTTACGTGCATGAATGCCCTTCTCCCTGTTCCTCGCCAGAGTGAATTTCGTTCGCGCAGTAATATTAAAGCTGCTCTGACGGCATTTCTGGCGATTGTCAGTCGTGATCTGCTGGTCACGCGGCGGGAAGCCATCTCATTTTTGCTGCAAACGCTGGCCCAGCCGCTCTTCTTCCTGTTCGTGTTTGGCAAAGTCCTCGCGACTACGGGCGCTGCAACTCCCGGGTTCTCGCTGCTGTTGCTGCCGGGAATCGTTGCTTTTACCCTGTTTCTCACGGCGCTACAAGGTACTTCGGTTGATCTATCGCGCGACCTGGGCTTCACCCGTGAGATTGAGGATCGTTTACTGGCACCGTTGCCGATAGCTCTGGTGGCGGTCGAGAAAATTGTGCTAGCGAGTTTGCGTGGATTACTGGCTGGAGCGATTGTCTTTCCTCTGGCCTACTGGATTCTGGGCAGCGCCTATCAGGTGCGTACAGACCAGCTCGCTGTCCTGATCGGCCTGATGGTGCTGATTGCTCTGACGGGGGCAGCACTCGGCCTGCTTTTGAGCGTGGTCACGCCGATTCAACAGTTGCCACTGATTTTCGCGCTGGTTCTGACGCCGTTGACCTTTACTGGTTGTACTTTCTATCCCTGGGCCTCGCTCGATGCAATTCGCTGGTTCCAGATCATCACCCTTTTCAATCCGCTGACCTATGCCGCCGAAGGGATGCGGTACGCTATGGTGCCGCCTCTACATGGGCAGGCACTGGCAACGCTGGCGCCTGGGATTGTGTTGCTGGTCCTCGGCGCATCGTTTCTCCTCTGCCTCTGGTTTGGCATCAAATTGTTTCAGCGGCGTGTAATAAGTTAGCATGTAGAATAAATGATTAGGAGACAATAGATATGACAACATATGCGGTGTTGTGTATTCCGGGACATGGACATGTGAACCCGACTCTGGCGGTTGCTCAGGAGTTGGTGGCGCGTGGTGAGCGAGTCTTCTACTATCTGAGCGAGGAGTTTCGCCTGACAGTAGAGGCAACCGGAGCAACTTTTCGGCTCTATGAGAGCGAAGCATGGAAGAAATATCTTCCTCAACTCGCAACAAGTTTAGCTGATAAGGGAAGCCCCATTAACAATGCCAGCCTGGGCAAACGCATTGGCTTAATGGCAACGGTCGCGATTGAGAGTATCCGCGAGTTGCCTGCGCTGATAGCACAGATGGCTACCGATCAGGTTGACTGTATCCTCTATGATAGCACGTTTATGCAGGCTGTGTTTTTGAGTGATGCCTTGCATGTGCCAGCAGTGAAGCTCTTTGCTACATTTGCAGTGAGCGATCAGGTGGTGAGGCAGATGTATGGCAAGGAGAGGGAGGTTGATCGATCTTTTGTGAAAGAGTTTTTTGGTGCTCTGGATGAAAAACTGGCCTATCAGTGCGAATTGTACGGTGTGCCACCACGCACCATTCAAGAGCTGTTATCGCGTATAGAGCAATTGAACATTGTGTTTCTTCCTCGTGCGTTTCAGCCAGCAGGCGAGACGTTCGATGAAAAATTTGTGTTTGTTGGTCCTGCACTACCAGCACAACGCTATTACGGTGGTGATTTTCCCCTGGAACGATTGGATCAACGACCGCTGCTCTACATCTCGCTGGGAACGGCATACAACAATCGCCTCGATTTCTATCAGACGTGCTTTGAAGCGTTTGCCGGGACCGAGTGGCAGGTTGTTCTCGCCTATGGCAAGCGCGTCAATTCAGCTGATCTTGGGGAAACACCGGACAATTTCCTGATTGCGCCGCATGTGCCGCAGTTGGAGATTTTGTCGCGGGCGGACCTCTTTATCAGTCATGGCGGCATGAATAGTACGATGGAGAGCTTGAGCTTTGGCGTTCCGCTGGTGGTGGTGCCGCAGATGTGGGAACAGGAAATGAATGGTCGTCGGGTGCAGGAGCTTGGTCTGGGCCTCTCGCTGGATCGCGACACGATCACAGGAGAGAGCCTGCGAGCCGCTGTTGAACAGATTGCACATGATTCGGGCGTTCACACACGTCTCCAATCGATGCAGAGTGAGATTCATCAGGCTGGGGGATATCAGCGTGCTGCTGATGCGATCAAGCAGCATGTCCAGGCTCGTGTGTAGCAAAAAGTGAGGAAGTTATATGCAGGTGTTCTCGATTGGAAGAACACCTGCATATAACTTTTTGGGGATTTGGATGCATATGTATACTGTCTCTATAGGGAAATGCTACTAACAATTAAAGAGGCGAGCAATATCTATGCTGCTGTTCGTTCGTCAGCTTCTATCCAATTCTATATCTCACTTTTGCAACGTAAGGATGTATGGTAGCGAGAGGGCAATGAAATATCCAGTATTGCTCTCTCTCCCTATCCTTTTGCTTTTATTTTCATCCTGTACGACGACACAGGTTCATGATGCCATCATCAGTAATGTTTTACCATCTCATACGTTCTCTATTACTGCCTCACCTACATTGATTATGCATAACGATAGCGGCTCTATCACGTTGCACACTGGTAAAAGCAGCGCAGTAGTGATTATTGCAACGCAACGTGTGACTGCTACTAGTCCTCCGTTCGGTACGCCGCCGCTCCAGCCGGACACGAACGACATGGAGGTGAATTACGATCAACAGGGGAATACAATCAGTGTGGAAGCACTGAATATCAGCCATGCAGCCCCGAGGGCTGTTTCCGTTGATTTTGATGTCACTATGCCAGTTGAAGGCAGCGTACAACTTTATACAGGATATGGTTCTATCGAAGCCAATGGCATACATGGGCCGACAACGCTGATGAGTCAAAGCGGAGATATTACGGCGACTAATATCGAGGGCTCGCTGACAATAAGTGATAATAATGGTTCCGTGAGCGTGGACAATCTGTGTGGATCGCTCTCGTTGAAGATGAGCAATGGCGATGCGGAGCTTCGGCGTGTGGCACTAACCGGATCGTCTCGCATTAGCACCCAACGAGGCGCGATACTGTTTGTCGGTAGCCTGAACCCGCGCGGCTCCTATCGTTTTAGCACGCAGACTGGCGCAATCGCACTGACCTTGCCAGAGAACTCGTCGTTTCATCTGGAGGCCAGCACTGAGCATGGCGCAATTGAAAACGAGTTCGGGAGTACGGAGGTTGGCGATGAACCATCTGCGCTGTTGCACGTCTCAACTGAAGTTGGCTCTATTGCTATTCATAGCCACTAGAGACCGTTGAATTGTAGCTGGTTACAGTCACGGCCTTGCCTATCTTCTTCAAGCGAATTGCTGCCTGCTTTTTTGTAACCAGCACAAAAACGATCACGTTCAACAGCAGGCAGATGGCGAATGGGATAATGCTGGCTTCGGGGCCAAAGCTGCCGCCCGTCAACCATGCTGGCCCCTGGACGACGGCGTGCAGCAGCGAAACGCTGGGGGCACTTCCTGAATTGGGAAGGCCATAGATGAGTTCTTCACAGACGTTCCAGGCAAAATGCATGCCCATCGGCACCCACAGGCTGCGTGTGAGCATATAGAGACCAGCACAAAGAAAGCCAACATCGATGGCGAGAAAAAGAGAGCTATGCCAGGTTGCATAGGGACGCCAGCTATGGCCGAACCCAAAAATCAAGCCACTCGTCAAGAGTGCCAGCCACGAACCCGTGTATTGCTCTAGATGGCGGAAAAGCGTGCCGCGAAAGAAGATTTCTTCGTTGATCGGCGCGCTGACAGAGGCGATAATGCCTGTAATCAGCGCTACGCTGTCTGCGGGCGAGCAGAAACCGACAGGCTGATACGCGCTGATGCGAGCAAGCAGCAGCACAGTCAGACTCATGATGCCAGCGCTCACAAGCATGCCCAGGCCCATATCGCGTGGGATGTGTTTGAGACGAACTCCGATGTCGGCAAGGGAGCGTCCTTCAAGGTGACGACAACAAAAATTGAGTGCCACAAACGGAAGAGCACATTGCGCGAGTGAAAGTGCCAGACCGGGGAACAGCGGATTGTTCAGACCGTCAGCAGCAAGCTGGGCGAGCAACCATTGGGTGATTGACCACGAGCCATAGGTTGCACAGAGCAGGATGCCGCCTGCGAGCAGCACTCGTCCGTAGGGATGGTTGATGAGGCGGCGTACCAGAGACATACAAATTCCTCGTAAGGCATGCTTGATATGCACAGGCAAAAGATGTGCATATCAAGCGTAACGGAGCTGCCTATCCCTTCGATACAGCTTGCTGGAGGAAATTATGCCTGCTCGTTGCTTGCGGGTGGCATCATGGCCTCTGCCAGAGAAACGCTCGTCTGCTGGTGGCGCGTCTCTTCGTGTATCCCCAATGCTTGACCCGTGAAGCCGGGAGCGTGTCCGATGCGTGCAATGATGGGCAGGAATCTCTCGTAATCCGGCACCAGTTTGCGCGACCCCCAGTTCTTTTGAGCCAGCGAGCGCAAAGAGCAGGCAATACCCTGTGCGATCTCCTCCTCAGTTTCCAGCACCGGATTATCGCACCAGACGTGCAACTTGGCCCCAAGGTTGCAGGGATGGTAGATGTCGATGGTGGCCGTGCCATGAAAGACGTGATGCTCGAAGGCGTGATAGATACCGTCAGGTAGCGCACGCCAGTTGTTCCCCAGCACATAATAGAGGTGATCGGCGTTGCCGTTCATGATGGAGAGGTTGAGATTAACAATTTCTTGTGGTTCCAATCCCGACCGGAACCAGTGTTCAAAGATGATGTCGTTTGCAACCTGGACAGCCGATCCACCATAGAGTCCGTCGTTCCAGGCACGAGTGATCTTCCCATGCGCTTTCACGATTTCGTTGGCCCAGTTAACAAAGCCCAGGTAGGTATCCTTGATATTGGCCTCTGGACCATAATGTTCTCTCGCATATTCCAGCAATTGTGGGTAACGCTCGTAATCATCTTGCATGATGTATTCATCAGCACCGATATGCCAGTAGGGACCGGGAAAGAGTGGTATGTATTCTTCCAGCAGGTCGCGCATTAATTGATAGGACGCGTCCTGGGCTAGATCGATATCGCCGCTGCGTCGGTTGCCCTGGGGACTGGTGAGTTGAAGCGTGGGATGGGCTGCGAGGATGGTGTCCATGTGGCCGGGCATGTCGATCTCGGGCACGATCGTAATATGATACTTTTGCGCGAGGGCAAGCAATGAACGCAACTCGGCTTTGCTATAATGTTCCGGCGAGACGATTTCGGGGTGCCGCTCAGATTCCAGACGGAACCCGTAATTGTCGGAAAGATGGAAGTGGAAGTAGTTGTATTTCAGGTAGGCCAGTTCGCGAATATGGTTTTCCAACCATTCCACCGAGAAGTATTTGCGTCCCATGTCGACCATCAGGCTGCGTTCGGGATAATCGGGCCAGTCGCGGGCAACGCCGCCAGGAATGATGGCATCCTGGGTGAGCAGTTGAAGCACTGTACGAGTCGCATAAAAAACGCCAGCATCTGTGGAGGCGCGTAGGGTGAGCGTTGAGCCAGATTCGAGCAGGTAGCCTTCGTGACCAGTAATGGAAGCCCCTGCATCGAGGGTAAGGAAGATGTCCCCCTCTCGCAACACAGCCCCTATGGTCAATGGGACGCGTATTCCGCTTAAAACATACAGATCATCGGCAAAAACAACGGCGGTTGCATGTAATTGAGAGGCCGCACGACGATCAAGAACAATACGTGTCTGAGCATTGAAGACATAGTCGGTGGGACCGGGCGTCCATTCTTGCAATGCTGGGATTGTGAACGGGCGTCCGTCTCTCTGCTCATCACTGATTGCTGTCAGTGAGAGCGCCGTGGTGCTGGTTGTGCTATCCATTGGTTACTTCCTGTTTGAGAATGAGCGTATGATCCATCAGGTCTCGTAGTATAAACGAGTTGCAAGAACTGATGTGTTTGTTATAAGCGTAAATAGTTTTTGTCGAGTTGTCAATGAACAAACTCCTTGTGGTCATTACAGATAATTTGGTAAACGTTTTCTCTTTTCGCGTAGAGAATGGGGGTGAGGGCAAATAAATTTCATCTGTTGAATAATGCTTTACATGAAAAAACGTCTTTTTCGTTATTAAAAGACTGGATTTTATATTCCTTTCCTGGCTCTAACTTCACATTGACAAACCGAACAGGCACGCGCTATAATAATAGTAAACATTTTCTGTTCACGTGATGAGTCAGGAATAGGCAAAACAGCTATACTGTCTTCTTTGCAGGTGCTTTCTCAAGTAAAATTTTTATAAATGTTCACGTTTTTTCCAACATATAATTGTGAGTGGAAACAACTGAAAGGGAAGTTTTTATGGCGGTACGTCGAGTTGGCGTTATCATGAATGGGGTGACAGGTCGCATGGGGACCAATCAGCACCTTATCCGTTCAATCGTGGCTATTTGCGATCAGGGGGGCATTGCGCTCTCCAATGGCGATGTGCTGATGCCTGAGCCTATTCTTGTGGGCCGCAATGAGCATAAGCTGCGGGCGCTGGCAGAGGCGCACAACATCGAGCGCTGGAGTACCGATCTGGCGGCCTGTCTTGCCAATCCCGATGATGAGATTTATTTTGATGCTCAGGCCACGACCTTGCGAGTTGAGAGCGTCAAAGCCGCTATTCAGGCAGGGAAGCATATCTATTGTGAGAAACCGACAGCCACCACGAGTGCTGAGGCGCTGGAACTGGCACGGCTGGCGACGGAAGCGGGCGTCAAAAATGGCGTGGTGCAGGATAAATTATTTTTGCCGGGCCTGCTTAAGCTCAAACGTGTGATCGATAGCGGCTTCTTTGGTCGCATCCTCTCGGTGCGCGGCGAATTTGGCTACTGGGTTTTTGAGGGCGATTGGCAGCCAGCTCAACGTCCATCGTGGAATTATCGCAAAGAGGATGGGGGCGGCATTATCATTGACATGCTTTGTCACTGGCGCTATGTCCTTGCTCATCTATTTGGCGAGGTGCGCGCGATTTCCTGCCTGGGAGCCATTCACATTCCTGAGCGTATTGACGAGCAGGGACATGCATATGTTGCGACCGCCGATGATGCCGCCTATTCGACCTTTGAGCTGGAAAACGGTATCATTGCTCACTTTAACTCTTCCTGGTGCGTGCGTGTGCGTCGCGACGAACTGTTGTCGATTCAGGTTGATGGAACGCATGGGAGTGCTGTGGCTGGGCTGCGCGAATGTCGCGTGCAGAGCCGGGTCAGTACACCGAAGGCGATCTGGAATCCCGATGTCCCAAATCCGATTGATTTCTATGATAATTGGCAGGATGTGCCGGATAATGGCAGCTTTGAGAATGCCTTTAAGGTCCAGTGGGAGCTGTTCTTGAAGCATGTGGTCTGTGATACGCCCTTCCGCTGGAGCCTGCTGGAAGGCGCGAAGGGTGTGCAGTTGGCGGAACTGGGAATGCAGTCCTGGGAGCAGCGCCGCTGGCTGGATGTTCCCGACCTGTCGGCGCAGTTCTTGAGCTAAGCTTGCCACGTGTCCTATCGAGAGGAGGAGGAGATCGATGCCTTTCCAATTGTCTTTGCCGCGTGCTGACCACACGTTTGCTCCCTATACGCTCTCTGAGCCGTCGCATTTTCCGACGACAGCCGCACCCGCACGCAGCCGTTGTGCCTATGCTGCTGCGCATGTTGTTGCTGATCCGCTGGCCGATAATTATCCAGGCGCGCCCGCTGCCCTTGATTGGGATGCAACCCTGGCGTATCGTCGTCATCTCTGGTCGCTTGGCCTCTCGATAGCCGAGGCGATGGATACCGCTCAGCGCGGTATGGGCCTGGACTGGTCGGCAACGCAGGAGTTGATACGCCGTTCGCTGGCCGAGGCTCGCTCTTCTGGCGGTTCCGTTGCCTGTGGAGCTGGAACCGATCATCTCGCACCGTCCCCTGATCTGACGCTGGATGCTATTGTTGCGGCTTACGAGGAACAATGCAGCTTTATTGAGGGCCAGGGTGGACGGCTCATTCTCATGGCGAGTCGGGCGCTGGCAGCGCGAGCGAAGACGCCAGAGGACTATGCCTATGTCTATGATCGCATCCTCTCGCAGGTCAAACAGCCGGTGATTTTGCACTGGCTGGGCGAGATGTTTGATCCTGCGCTGACCAGTTACTGGGGCGAGCGCGACATCGAGCGAGCGATGAATGTTTGCCTGGATGTGATTGCGCGCCATCGGGTCAAAATCGATGGCATCAAGATCTCGTTGCTCGATAAGCAGTATGAGATTGTGATGCGGCGGCGGCTTCCCGAAGGTGTGCGCATGTATACCGGCGACGATTTCAGCTTCTCGGAGCTGATTCTTGGCGATGAGCAGGGCTATAGTCATGCGCTGCTTGGCATCTTTGACGCGATCGCTCCAGCGGCTGTTGCCGCACTGCAAGCACTGGATAATCGGGACATTGCTAGATATCAGGCCATTTTAGAGCCAACGGTGCCGCTTTCCCGCCATATTTTCCATGCCCCGACCTACTTCTATAAGACGGGGATCGTCTTCCTTGCCTATTTGAACGGGCATCAGACTCACTTTCGCATGGTGGGTGGTCTGGAGAGTGCGCGCTCGATAGTGCATCTTGCGGATATCTTGATGCTGGCAGATCGGGCCGGGTTGCTGGTTGATCCAGCTCTTGCTTACGAACGAATGAAGCATGTGCTTGCGCTGGCTGGTATTGCATAGTTAGATAGAAGTAGGAAAGAGGTGGAACGATGCCAACGCCATTCACGGATCTTTCACGTTTGAGCTTAAATCAGGCCACAACGCAGCATTGGAGCGTGCGGCAGGCGGTGGAGGGATGTGTGCGCGTGGGGGTACCTGCGATTGGTTTCTGGCGTCATAAGGTGGCGGAGACCGGGTTACAGGAAAGTGCGCGTATCGTGCGCGAGGCTGGATTGCAGGTCTCAAGCCTCTGTCGCGGCGGCTGGTTTGATGCACTAACAGCGGAGGGCCGTCGCAAGCAACTGGACGATAATCGACGCGCCATTGAGGAAGCGGCGACGCTGGGAACTGATGTGCTGGTGCTGGTCTGTGGTCCGGCTGCGAATCGAGACCTGCCATCAGCACGCGCATATGTCGAAGAGGCCATCGCAACATTATTACCCTATGCTGCCGAAAATGGTGTCAGGCTTGGCATAGAGCCGCTCCATCCAATGTATACTGGTGATCGTTCGGTGATCGTGACGCTGGAGCAGGCGAATAGCATTGTGCAACGGCTGACACATGAGTATGTTGGTGTTGTGATCGATGTCTATCATGTCTGGTGGGAGCCTGATATCGAGGCACAAATTCGGGCCGCTGCCGGTCGCATTCTCGGTTTCCATATTTGCGACTGGCTCGTTCCCACACCGGATATGCTGAATGGGCGTGGCATGATGGGTGATGGTGTAATCGATATTCGCCGCCTGCGTGGTCTGGTTGAAGAAGCTGGCTATAACGGCCTGATCGAAGTCGAAATATTTAACAATGCGCTCTGGGAGATGCCCGGCGACGAAGTTCTGCAATTGATGGCCTCGCGCTATCTGGCTCATGCATAGCACTGCTTAAGACTCATGAGGAAGAGGGGCAAGTGATGGTGGAGCGCTCCACCATCACTTGCCCCTCTTCCTCATGAGTCTTATTGTATTTTCAGGTCAGTTATTTGTATACTCTTTAAAGATAAACCTTCAACGGAGAACAGAATATGGTACATTCGATAGTTGAAGCGGTATTTCAGCATGCACAGGAGCAGCCAGAGCGCCAGGCCATCTTATTTGAGGATCAGGCCATCAGTTATGGGCAGTTGTACGCGGATGTTGCACGCTTCGCCCAGGCATTGACGGCCTGGGGTGTGCAGGCTGGCGATCGCGTAGCACTGTTTCTTGAGAACTGTCCCACGTTTGTCGTGGCCTATCTTGGGACGCATCTGGCTGGGGGCGTGGTTGTGCTGGTGAATCCGCAGTATCGGCAGGTTGAGTTAAGCCACATTATGAACGATGCTGGTGTGCGGCTCTGCGTCACCAGCACAGCAGGAGCAGCGGAATTGCAGAGTTTGACCATCCCTGACTTGAGCGCGCTGGTGATCGTAGATGCTGCGGATCAGGTGCCATCAGGCGGGGGCATGGAGCAGATCGCCTTTGCCGCCTTTATACAGCCGCAGCCACAACAGGCTGGCGAAGAAGGCCAGTTAGCACTGCCTGCTGCCGATGCACCGGCTCTGATTGGTTATACATCGGGTACGACGGGCCGGTCGAAGGGCGCTCTTTTGCTGCATCGCAATCTGGTTGCCAACATTGCAGCAGTGACGAGCGCATGGCACTGGACGGAGCATGATCGCCTGTTGCTCACGCTGCCGCTCTTTCATGCGCATGGCTTGATGGTTGGCATGCATGGAACGCTCTTCAAAGGGTCCACCGTCGTGTTGCGCCGCAAGTTCGACGCCGCCGATTGTCTGACGATACTGAAAAACGATCCAGAGATCACCCTCTTTTTTGGTGTGCCAACGATGTATGCGCGGTTGCTGGCGGAAGCGAAAAGGCAGGGCGTACCATCACACCTGCCCCGGCTCTTCGTCTCTGGTTCGGCTCCGCTCAGTCCACAGCTTTTTGAGGATTTCGCACGTACGTTTGGACAGACCATGCTCGAACGCTACGGTATGACCGAGACGATCATGAACCTGACAAATCCCTACGAGGGAGAGCGCAGAGCAGGAACGGTGGGTGGTCCCTTTCCGGGTCAGGAGGCGCGTGTTGTGGACGTGCGCACCCGGGAGCAGTTGCCAGCTGGGGAGATTGGCGAGATCGAGATTCGGGGGCCACACGTCTTCGCCGGATACTGGAACCAACCAGATGCCACAGCTGAAGCCTTCGCGCCCGATGGCTGGTTTAAGACCGGCGATCTTGGCTGGTGCAGCGATGATGGGTATTATACAATTACAGGCCGCGCTCGCGAATTGATTATCAGCGGTGGATATAACGTCTATCCACGCGAGGTCGAGGATGTGCTGGAGATGCACCCGGACGTGGCGGAAGCCGCGGTAATTGGCCTGCCTGATATTGATCTTGGCGAGCAAGTGGTGGCGGTGATCGTGCCTGTGCGCGATCATACTCCCGATCCCGCCGCGCTGATTGCTTTTTGCCGCGAACGTCTCGCCAGCTACAAGAAGCCGCGCCAGATCATCTTTGTGTCGGCTCTGCCCCGCAATGCATTGGGCAAGATCCAGAAGCCACTGCTGGTTGAGCGCTTGAAATCTATCTGATTGTCCTTTTTGGAAGAAATTTCACAAATGAACCTGGTAAAGTGGTTTGTAGTGGAGCAATTTATCGCGTTGGTGGAAGCGCAGTACAGGCTGCCCCAACGCGATAAATTGCTCCACTACGAAAGACATTCCCGATTTTGGTTGTGAAATTCATAGAATATGATAGAAATGTGAGAAAGTTATGTTGCAAAAGATAGAGCATGGGCGTATTTTTCCGCGTGAGGATGGGAAGATTATCGACGAGCATTTTGGCGTGCTGAATACAGAACAGGATTCTTTCAGCCTGGCCCACATGTTCGCGCCTCCTGCCTGGCGAGAGCCTGCTCAGGTGGCAGAATTTGATGAAGTTGTGATTGTGATTCAGGGCAAATTACATATTGAAGCGGATGACCAGCAGATCGTGGTTGCGCCCGGCGAGACCTGTCTGGTGGGTCGGGGAACGAGGGTTACGTATAGCAATGCCAGCGAAAATTTGCCCTGCGAATATTGGTCTTTCTGCCTGCCAGCTTTTCGGCCTGAGCGCACGCGTACCCCTGCTTGAACACATATAGTTGCGGTTGCGAAAGAGTGGGTGTCATAATAGATGAGGGAGAAGACGTTTTCTTCCCTCTCTAATCGCTCACAACTAGTGCATCAGGCAGGAAAAGAAAGGACACGCAATGCGCAAAAACCACGTAAAGGAGCAGATCAAGCAAGGAAAGTCGTCTCTGGGAGCCTGGTTAAGCCTCCCCAGCACAGCGTCGGCACGCGTTATGGCGAGGCTTGGCTTTGATTGGCTCCTGGTGGATATGGAGCATAGCGCACAGAATCCAACCCTCATGGCTGATATGGTGGGCATTGTTGCCGATGCAGGCATCAGTGCGCCGTTCGTGCGTATTCCTTATAACAGCATTGAGTGGTTCAAGTGGGCGCTGGATGCCGGAGCATGGGGCATCCTTGTGCCAATGGTCAACACGCGTGAGGAGGCGTTACGGGCCGTCGATTCGGCCAAATATCCGCCCGTTGGCAATCGCAGCATTGGTGGCGCGTTTGCTTCCTATGGTTTTGGCACCACCAATCGACCGGAATACAATCGCAGCGCCAACGATGAAATTCTGGTGATGGTGCAGATCGAGAGCGCGCCCGGACTTCAGAACGTCGATGGCATTCTCTCTGTTCCAGGGGTCGATATTGCATTTGTGGGACCGAACGATCTGCATGCCCAGCTTGGTTTGCCACCCAGTTACGAGGGCGTGGAGCCGGAATTTGTCGATGCGCTGGCACGCATTAAAGCGAGTGCTAGAGAGCATGACGTGGCGACTGGCATTATGTGCGGCGACGGTGCGGCTGCTGCGGAACGTGTTCGCCAGGGCTTCCAGATGGTGTGTGTTGTCACCGACATCAGCATTATGGGAACCGCCGCCACTCAAAACCTGCGCATCGCGCGCGGTGAGAAGTAACTGAGACGCGAAAGGAGCGGAATATTTCATGGCGCTATTATGGACAGGTACGCCGCTGCGGTCTCAGGCTCTGGCACTCCTTGAGGGAAATGCAACTGTGCTGGTGAGCAAGCTTGGCGAGAGTACTGGCGAGTGGCATGAGGAGGCTGCGGCGGCAGATATCATTATGGTGAGAGGATCAACCTTTGTCACTGGTGAGGTGATGGATCGGCTTGGCGCGCGTTTGCGCATTGTGGCTCGTTCGGGCATTGGCGTTGATCGCATTGACCTGGATGCTGCAACTGCACGCGGTATTCTGGTTGTGAATACGCCGGATGGTCCCACAGAATCGACCGCCGAACATGCTATTGCGTTGCTGCTCAATCTCTGCAAGCAGATTGCGGTTGGCGATCGTCTCCTGCGTGCGGGCCGCCCTTTTCCTGCGCTGTCGGAGATGACTCCCGGCCTGGAAACTGCTGGAGCCACGCTGGGATTGTTGGGATTGGGACGCATCGGGAGTCGCGTCGCGGCCATTGCACGGGAGCTGGGTATGAAGGTGCTGGCTTATGATCCTTTCGTGAGCCAGGAGCGGGCTGCGGCCCTGGATGTCGAGCTATGCTCATCTATCGAAGCGTTGCTGTCACGCGTGCAGGTCGTTTCGTTGCATTGCCCATCCACGTCAGAGACGCATCATCTCATCAATGCCGACACGCTCAAACTTCTGCCAACTGGCAGTTATCTGATCAATGTTGCGCGCGGTGCATTGATCGATCACGACGCACTGTACGATGCACTATCTTCCGGTCATCTGGCGGGTGCTGGATTGGACGTGTTTGATCCAGAGCCGCCGATCGCCAATCACCCCCTCTTCTCGTTGCCCAATACGATTTGCACGCCACATATCGGCTCATATACCGCCGCTGGCCTGGAGCGTATGCAGGTGATGGCCTGCGAACAGATCGTGAGTGCGCTGCGTGGGGAGCGCCCAACCAACCTGGTAAATCCTGCTGTGTGGGAGCATCAACGCACTTGAGTAGGCGGCTGGTGGGGATGATATAAGCACATCATTCCCACCATTTGCATCTGTGTTGTCAGGATGCTTTTACCGTCACATCTTGTTTCATTCCTGCCTCGTAGTGTCCGGGCAGATAGCAAACAAGCTGTGGATGAGAGTTTGCAGCAGACGAAGGAAATGTGTAATCAAGCGTCTTCGTCTCGCCCGGGTTGATGGTATCTATGGAGGCGAGTGCCATTTTGTCCATTTCACCCATTGGCATACCGCTCATATTACCTTCTGCTTTCGGCATGATCATGAATTCATGTGTCGTTGCACCGTTGTTTGTTACAACGAAATGATAAGTTGTGCCAGGGGTAAAGCTGGTCACTGAAGAACTGATGGTGAAATCTGCCTCTTTAACCTGCACCTGTACAGCATTTGCCGCTGGCGTTGCTGTGCTGCCTTCACGTCCTCCACAGGCAGAGAGTAGTAAGAGTGCAAGCGTAAATAAGCCGATTAGACCGATTTGGTGTTTCATATAATCTCCTATATTCATTCTAAAGGGGATGGTTAGCGCTAACCATCCCCCTATAACTACAGATGCAATTTTCGTAGTGTCTGGGCGTTGAGTGCAACAATGATGGTCGAGAGCGACATAAGCAGGGCGCTGACCGCCGGGGGCAGGACAAAGCCGAAGGGGGCCAGGATACCTGCTGCCAGCGGAAGGGCGATGATGTTGTAGCCAGCGGCCCAGGCCAGATTTTGCATCATCTTGCGATAGCTGGCCCAACTGAGTCGAATGATGCGAGCGATATCGCGCGGATCGTTTCTGACCAGCACAATCCCGGCTGAGGCGCGTGCGACATCCGTTCCGGCACCAATCGCTATGCCCACATCGGCCTGAGCCAGCGCCGGAGCATCGTTGACGCCATCTCCGACCATCGCCACTTTCGCGCCGCTTTGCTGTAGTTCGCGAATCTTCTCGCTTTTATGTGCTGGCAAGACCTGTGCGAACACCTCGTCCAGTCCTAGCTCTCCTGCAACCCAGTTGGCGACCTCCTGCGAGTCTCCTGTCAACATTGCCACGCGCAAGCCCTGCTCTTTGAGCGCTTTGACCGCCTCGTAGCTTTCGGGACGGATGACATCGGCAAGCGCGAAGGCCGCCAGGATCTCCTGCCCTTCCACGAGATACACGACGGTCTGCCCGCGTTTGCCCCATTGCTGTATCGCCTCTTTCAGAGGGCTGTTGAGCGTGATCCCCTCCTGTTCCAACAGGCGAGGCCCACCAACTTTGAGGATACGTTCCGCCACTCGCGCCTGCGCACCACGACCTGCCAGCGCCTCAAACTCGCTCATGCGTGGAATGCTGAGCTTACGCTGTTGTGCGGCAGAGACGATCGCACGTGCAATGATATGCTCGCTCTCCTGTTCCACCGCAGCCGCCAGCGCCAGAGCCTCTTCTTCGCTCATGCCGCGCGTCGTTCGCAGCGCGACCAATCCCTGTTGTCCAGTTGTGAGCGTGCCGGTCTTATCAAAAACGACTGCTGAGAGCAAGCGAGCCTGTTCCAGTGCCAATCGGTCGCGCACCAGAATACCATTTCTGGCTGATAACGTTGTAGTGATTGCAATCACCAGCGGAATTGCCAGTCCCAGCGCGTGTGGGCAGGCCACAACTAGCGTCGAGACGACACGCTCTACCGTCGTATTGTCGAAGCCCTGCGCGATGGTCCAGGCGATCAGGGTAATGATGGCGACTCCCAGCGCAACCAGCGTGAGCCAGAATGCGGCGCGATCCGCCAATGCCTGGGCGCGGCTGCGACTATTTTGTGCCTCTGCCACCAGGCGCATAATCCCGGCCAGCATCGTTTGCTCGCCCGTACGCGTGATTCGTATACGCAATGAGCCAGAGCCGTTCACTGTTCCCGCGATCACCTCATCGCCAGCCTGTTTGTCCACCGGGCGCGACTCGCCAGTAATCATGCTCTCGTTGAGTTGGCTCTTGCCCTCTTCCACACGCCCATCGGCGGGAATCTGTCCGCCCGGACGTACCAGGACGAGATCATTTTCACTCAGCCCGTTGGCTGGCACCCGCTGCGTCGAGCCATCGGAGGCGATGCGTTCGGCCATATCAGGCAGCAGCTTTGCCAGTTCGTTGAGCGCGCTTTGAGCGCTACCAACCGCACGCATCTCCATCCAGTGCCCAAGTAGCATAATGGTGGTCAGCGTCGCCTGTTCCCAGTAGAAGGGCATGCCATTGAGCAGGCCAAAGCTGATCGCCAGACTGTAAAAGTAGGCCGTTGAGATGGCAAGCGTGACCAGTGTCATCATACCAGGACGCAGCACGCGTAGTTCGTCAAAGGCTCCTTTTAAAAAGACCCAGCTGCCATACCAGTAAATGACGCTTGCCAGGATTGGCGAGAGCCAGTATGAACCGGGAAAAGCGGGGGCTTGATAGTGGACTATCGCCTGAATCATCTCGGCATAGATGACAATGGGAATGGTCAGCACGAGACTGATCCAGAATGGGCGCTGGAACATGGCGGCGCTATGCCCTGCGTGCCCGCTGTGCTGGTCGTGATGTGCCCCATGTGATGCGCTCATCGCTGCATGTTCACTACCCGGTGCTGGTTCATGCATATGTGTATGTTGTAGCTCGGACCTCTTGTTTGGCCCGACCTCAGTTGTGTGATGATCGAGAGGGTGCATTTGCCCTGCTCCTTCGTGTTTGCTAGTGTCTTATCAGTTCTCATCCATACCCCTACCCAGGGGGTATGGGAATAGTATAAGGTACTTATTGTAGATATGTCAAGGGGGTGAGGGGCTGGTTGAGGAGACCCCAATGGTGCATTTTCTCTTCATAAGTCCAGTCTCGGCTATTCAAAGAGTTTCTTGAGGAATTTTTCAGTGAACAGACGCCTGAAGAGTACATCGGTGGCATTGATTACTCGTCACTTCCTCCTCTCTCTCCCCAGGAGAGAAGTGTCGCAGAAGATCTCATGCTGGAGCGCCTGGAGAGGCAGGAATACGATAGCCGCGATGTCAATGGTCTGAGCATCCTGGGGGCAAGGCGAGTGATACCATTTCTTGTAAGTTATTTGAAGAACCCGGATTACTCCTCCTTGAGAAGCCAGGCTGCCGGAGCCTTGCGAGAATTTCCTTGCCAGCAGGTGGTGCAAGCTTTAGATGAAGCGCTCTCTGACGAGAATGATCTTGTGCGCATGCAAGTGGCAGCTAGCCTCTTAGCTTTCTACGGGGTTAAAGTGAGCTGGTCTTTCTGGGGCGATTTCAATTCAAAAGACCCGCAGGTTCGAGATGCGGCGATCATGAACATTCGAGCTTTGGGCAAGGAGAAGCCTCTACCTCCATGCAAAGACATGAAAATGAGTCGCTCTGTTGGACGAGATGTGATATAAAATGATGGGTTAGATCTGAAGAAACATCTAAAGATACAAAAGAGTGTTATATGGAACCTGATCGCAATCTGCGGACAATCGATCTTGCGCGCGCTGGACAGATCAGCGTTCAACAGGTGCGCAACTATGAAGCCAGCGGTTTCATTCCGTTGGCAGAACGCAATGCAGGGGGCTATCGTCTCTACACGCGGCAGCATCTCGTTGCGCTCAGGGCGACTCGCAGCCTGGTTGGTGGGTATGGATGGATGCGGACGCGCGCGATCATGCAGGAGGTTCACGCGGGCAAGCTAGCAGCCGCGCTTGCCCTGATTGACGAGCGCCACGCGGAACTCGCCAGCAAGCGCCAGCAGCTTGAGCAAACGCTGGCCGCTTTGCGCACACTGGCCGCTCAACCCGTTCCTCTGACCAGTCCTCGCTCTGCACAACTATTCCGCGTGGGAGAGGCCGCACAGCAGGTGGGCGTGCGTGTCTCGGCGCTGCATTTCTGGGAGCAGGAGGGGCTTTTGCATCCTGTACGCGACAAAAGCAGCCATTATCGCCTCTATGATGAGCAGCAAATGCGCCGCCTGCGAGTTGTTGCCCTGATGAGGGAGGCGAGCTACGATTTTAAGGTGATCCATACAACGCTGAATGAACTGGCAGCAGGGCAACCAGAGAAGGCAATTGCGGCAGTGGAGAAGAGGTATGCAGAGCTTGCCAGAGCGAGTTGGGCCTGCCTCGCCGCGATGACCTCTTTTCACGAGTATATTCGCGAGTTCTACGGAGAAGCGCTTGCATCATTATAGTGTTTACGATAGCTTGCAAACACCCTTTTGTTACGCTTAATCCTACCCAGGAACAGGAGATCATGCTATCCCTCCGAGCGCATACCCTGCGAAAACTTATGGATTATCCGGTCAATAAATGCTCTGACGGGCGCATCGTCTATTTGCTCAGCGAATTCAGGAAGCAGCCATTGGTACTTTTGCAGTTCGTAGTAGTCATAAAGCAGCGTGCGCAGCGTCAAATCGTGTTCCACGAGGAACACAGGGTCCATAATGTTACGCAGGAAGAGTTCGCTTTGCAGCACCGCAAGCATCGGCTTGAGAGGGTGGAAGATGCCCTGGGTAACGCCCTGTTCATAGAAGCGCTGGAGTTGCTGCTGGAATTCCAGCCGGGCCTGTTTGACACGTTCCCATAAAGGTGGAGAGAGCTGTTTCAGGTCAAGCAAAAGTTCCTCTGGAAGGTAACAGGCAACATCCACGGACTGCATAAAGGCATGCTGAAAGCGCAGAAGAGGAGAAGAGGACTCGTCTCCTATGAGCGCTGTAGCCTGCTTGAGAGAAGTCACCACTAGCTCTACACCTTGTTCGATGACATCTTCCTTTGAAGAAAAATACTTATAGAACGTCGCTTTACTGATATCCATAAAGCGCACGATATCATCGAGCCGCAGATGGCTCAATCTCTGGCGCTGGATCACAGGCAGCAAGCGGGTGAGATACTTCTGTTTCAACTCCTCATGTCGTTCACCGCGTTGCTCAACAGATGAAGCATTCTTTGCGCCTTCCATATCGATGCTTGCTCCTGACTGACTGGTACTACCAATCAAGTATAACAGATCGCTAGAGAGCTGTAAACGAAAGAGACAAAGTGATACTAAGTAGACTAAAAAGGATAAATTAGTTTACTTTATACTAATCTTGTGATAGAGTAAGGAAAGAGGAAATCTTCTTGCGGCGTTTGCGCGACATTGGCGCAGCGTCATTTTTAGAATATCGGGAGGCTCATATTGAGTAGAGAAGTTGTACTAGTCACAGGCGGATCAGGATTTACCGGCATGCACAGCATCTTGCAATTGCTGGGCGCTGGCTATCGTGTGAGAACAACAGTGCGTTCGCTCAAGCGCGAAGCTGACGTGCGCGCCATGCTCAAAGTTGGTGGTGCAAAAACTGGTGAGGCGCTCTCCTTTGTTGCCGCCGATTTAATGGAAGATGCGGGCTGGTCGGAAGCCGTAGCAGGGTGTGACTTCGTGCTACATGTTGCCTCACCATTTCCGCCAAGTCAGCCCAAAAACGAAGACGAACTGATTATCCCGGCCCGCGAAGGTACCTTGCGTGTGCTGCGGGCTGCGCGAGACGAGGGTGTTAAACGCGTCGTGCTGACCTCTTCTTTCGCTGCCATCAGCTACGGTTCCAGATCCACGAACAAGATTTTTACTGAAGAGAACTGGACTGACCTGAACAGCGATCATCTCAGCCCTTATGTGAAATCGAAGACTCTGGCGGAGCGCGCGGCCTGGGACTTCATCGCCCGCGAAGGCGGCGCATTGGAACTCGCGGTCATCAATCCGGTCGGAATCTTCGGACCCGTGCTTGGGGCGGACTATTCAAGCTCCATTCAGCTCGTGCAGCGTTTAATGGACGGAGCGCTGCCGGGCTGCCCTCGCCTCTTCTTTGGTATCGTCGATGTGCGAGACGTAGCGGATTTGCATATACGTGCCATGACCAATCCCGCAGCCAATGGGCAGCGCTTCCTGGCTGTCGCCGGAGAGAGCATGACCATTCAACAAATCGCCCTCGTGCTGAGGAAACAGCTGGGGAACTCAGCACGACGCGTGCCAACTAGAGTGCTACCTGATTGGCTGGTGCGCCTCGTCTCGCTGGCCGACCCTGCGGTCGCGCAATTCATCCCCGAACTGGGCAAGGTCAAGAACGCCACCAACGCCAAAGCCGGACGCCTGCTTGGTTGGACGCCGCGCTCGAACGAAGAGGCCATCGTCGCGACTGCCGAGAGCTTGCTGCAACTCGGGCTATTGCGGAATACCAAAAAGGTAGCGTAAGAAGATGGCAGCGGTTCAACGTGCCGAGGTATTGCTGGGATAAAGATGAGCAGGTCAAGTCTGGTAAAACGAGCGACGAAACTGGAAAAGGTTGATTTCTTCTGGACCACTTGCCTCGCTCATCAGTTTTTGCTAAGATCCCTGGTGAAAATTGTAGCTAAAGGATCAGATACAATGGTTGACCCTGCCCATATTTCTATTGAGAGTATTCGTGCCGAAGATGAAGCGCGCTTGCTTCCCGGACTGGTGGCTTTGCTTCAGGACACGGCTGCGTCTGGTGCTTCGGTTGGCTTTCTACCGCCATTGAGCGAGGAAGAGGCGAGACAGTACTGGCAGGTAGCGTTTCAGGGCGTGGCTGATGGGAGCCGTGTGTTGCTGGTGGCATATGATGCCGATACTATCGTCGGCTCAGTCCAGCTTGAGCTTGCGATGCGCCCGAACGGATTGCATCGAGCGGAGGTGCAGAAGCTCTTTGTGCTTCAAAGCCAGCGCCGTCGCGGTATCGGAGAAGCGCTGATGCAGGCAATTGAGCAGGCAGCTCGCGAACGTGGAAGGAGCTTGCTCGTCCTTGATACTCGCCAGGGAGATAACGCCGAACGACTCTATCGTCGCTTAGCATACCACGAAGTCGGCGTCATTCCCGCCTATGCCTTGAGCGCAAGCGGCACCCTCGATGGCACAGTCTTCTTTTATAAGGAACTTGCGTAGTACTCTGCCAGGCTTCATTGTTGATGCATCCAGAAGCTCCTTTGGGGTGTGACCGTGTATGGCAGGGGCGATGGCTGGTCCTCGCCCACCTATGTGGGTGTCGCACCGTATGGGGAACCGGGCGAGGACCAGCCATCGCCCCTGCCATACACGGGAAGTATTCACCGCTCCATTTGCCCAATGAAGCTTGATAGAGGAGTAGTTGCGCGATTGATCATTCATATGCTTTCCACCAGGGGACAGCATTCTGTTGCACTGCTTCGTTGATAGCCTGAATATTGCGCGTACCGCGTTCTTGTAGCCATTGTGCTAGTGCTGGAACCCCACCGCGAGCATAGGCGGTAATGCCATCCTGCCAGGTAGCGCGACCACATAGGACGCCAGAGTAGTTTACTCCTGCTTCCGCTGCCAGTTCCAGCATTTCACTGAATACCTCGTCTGTGACTCCAGCGCTCAAGTAGATGAAAGGCTTTGTGGTGGCCTGGGCCGTCTCACGAAAATGCTGGATGGCCTCCTGACGTGTGTATGCTGTTCCCTCGTTCTTGAAAGCACGGCTCCCGGCCAGGAACGCGGGATTGATCGGCATTTCGACCTTGAGAACATCGACGCCGTAGCGCGGTTGGGTAAACTCGGCCATCGTTTGGGCGACATACTCAGGCTTCTTTTTAGCAAAGGCCGGACCGCGTTCATCTCCAATTGTCTCATCATAGACCAGTGGCTCAAGGAAGAAGGGCACATCCAGCGCGCTGCATTCTGCCCCGATTCGCTCAACGTACGCCTGCTTGATCTGCTTGATCTCTGCTGTGTCAAATGGGTTGTAGTACAGCAGAATTTTGATCGCATGCGCACCGGCTTCGATCAGACGACGCACGCTCCATGTCGGAAGGAGATCAGGTAGGCGTCCAGCCACGCTGACATCATAGCCCGATTGCTCGTATGCCAGCATCACGCCCGTATGTTCGGCCCGGCTAGCAATAGCGCTCAACCCGTATTCAGGGTCCAGCAGGACCGCGCTGGCATGTGGCGTCAATATGCTGGTCACGGTAGCCTTAAATGCGTGCATATCTTCGGTTGTCGCTGGCCTATCCAGGGCATCGCTGATAGCTTGCAGAAGGTTGCCGCGATGATCGACGGCAACTGCCGCAATAATTCCCTGCTCGTTCGCACAGGCGTTCATCCCTGCAATCTTGCCCCTGGTTATGTGCATCTTCTTCTCCTACTCTTGTACCAGGATTTCGCTCAATCGCACAGGCCGTCGCTCCATGAGAGACTTTTTCGCTGCCAGCGCCATCACAACCGGAAAGCGGCCATCTTCACCGTTGACAGGAACAGGCCGGTTTTGTAGCACAGCTTGCACAAAGGCTGTCATCTCGCTTACAAAGCTCTCGCTGTAGCGTTCCAGGAAGAAATAGAGCGGTAGTTCGCGGTGAATGCTGTGGCGATCACTGATAACGGCGGTATTGGCGTAGTTGTTATCGGTCGCGATGGCCCCGGCGCTGCCCAGCAGCTCCACGCGTTGGTCGTAGCCGTAAGCGGCCTGGCGGCTGTTGCTGATTGTTCCAATGGTGCCATTCTCAAACTGCAAGGTGATTACTGCACTATCCACATCGCCAGCATCGCCGATCTCCGGGCTATTCAGCACGCCAGCCTGGACGAAAATCTCCTCCACATCGCTGCCAATCAAAAAGCGCGCCATGTCGAAATCGTGGATGGTCATATCGAGAAAGAGGCCGCCGGAGCGCTTGATATAGGCCATTGGCGGCGGCTCAGGGTCACGACTGACGATATGCAGCATGCATGGCTTGCCGATCTCTCCCTCAGCCACAGCCCGGCGCACACGCGCATAGTTGGCATCGAAGCGCCGATTGAAGCCGATCTGAAGTTGTACGCCTGCTCGCTGCACTGCATCCAATGCCCGATCAATCGAGGCCAGATCGAGGGAGATTGGTTTTTCGCAGAAGATATGTTTTCCCGCTTTAGCAGCCTCTTCGATGATGCGCGCATGACTATCGGTTGATGAGCAGATCGCAACCGCCTCGATCTCCGGGTGTTCCAGGATGTGGCGATAGTCTTGCACTGCTGATGGAATGTCGTAGCGCTCTGCACACTCTCTGGCAGCTTCCTCAAACGTATCGGCGACCATCAACAATTCGGCATGAGGAACGCGGGAGGTGAGATGTTGCGCATGCAGACAGCCGATGCGTCCGGCCCCGATCAACCCCATTTTTAGTGTCGTAACAGGCATGATATTCCCTTTCGCTGATTGATTACAGCCCCAGGCTGCTAAGATAAATACGATTGCGCTCGGCGCTGCTCTTAGGTGTTCCCATGCCTGGTAGCACATCCTGCTCTACGACAATCCATCCTGCATACCGATAGGTTGCAAGCCACTCTCGTACACCCGTAAAAGGGACGCTGCCCCGGCCCAGCTCACAAAATACGCCATGTTGGATCGCAGTAAAATAATCCCAACCGTTTTGACGCGCCTGTTGTGCAATCTCTGGCTGGCAATCTTTAAAGTGAACATGTTTGATGCGTTCGCCGAAGCGTTGCAGCCCATCCAGCACGATCTGTTCCTCGTTGCTGCCAGAACCGTAGAGGTAATGTCCAGTATCAAAGACCAACCCCAGCAGATCGGCTCTGGTCATATCTAGCAGACGGGCGATTTCGGCTGGTGTTTCAACATAACCGGCGCAATGATGGTGAAATGCAGTTGAAAGTCCGGTCACATCCTGTACAGCACGCGCGATGCGTTCTGTTCCCTGTATAAAGATTCGCCATTCGTCGTCTGTCAGCGCCATCTCACCTGTGACGCGTCCGGCGTTTTGCGTGCGCACCGGATCACTGCCGTTGTCGTCGGCGAGAATGATCAATGGTTGCGAGCCGCTGGTTTCGGCTACGCTTGCCAGCAGATGTGCCACCTGCAACGCCCGGGTCTCGCCATCAGCGTGCTTTTCAGCGTATTTCAGCGCAACCGGCACAAACGCGCCAACCATTGAGAGGTGCCGTCGTTCTAGCTCTTCTCTGAGCCGTGCGGGATCGGTCGGCATATAACCCCAGTCGCCAAGCTCGGTGCCAACATAACCGGTGTCGCGCAGTTCATCGAGCATCTGGCCGTACGTAATCTGTTCCCCCTGGATGCCCTCAAATTCCAACGCGCCCCACGAACAGGGGGCATTGGCGATCCTAATATGCTCCATACAGTTCTTCTTTCGTCTGGAATAGTGCAGCGACCGAAAATACATCTATAAAATTTTTCTTCGGTCGCTTGCTACCGCCCTGCTTCTCTAGAATTTGCGCGACCACTCTTTCGGCCAGCGCTCAACGACCACCTTTTTCTGTGTGTAGAATTCGATGGCATCGCGGCCCTGAGCGTGCATGTCGCCAAAGAAGCTATCTTTCCAGCCAGAGAAGGGGAAGAAGGCCATCGGAGCTGCAACCCCAACGTTGATGCCAATATTGCCAACTTCGGCTTCGTAGCGGAACTTACGCGCCGCCGCACCACTGCTGGTGAACAGACAGGCCATATTGCCATAGCTGCCTGAATTGACCAGCTCTATTGCCTCATCAATCGTCTGCACATGCATCAGGCTGAGGACCGGCCCGAAGATTTCGGTGCGCGCAATCTCGCTACCTGCCGCGACATTATCAAGAATGGTCGGGCGAACGAAGTAACCATGCTCGTAACCGGAGGGGGCAGCTTTGCGTCCATCCACCACCACGCTTGCTCCCTCGCTGATGCCCTTGCCGATCAGCGACTCGATGCGCTGTTTGCTTTCGGCGCTGATGACCGGCCCCATCTCAACATCGGGGTCAAGGCCATAGCCAACCTTGCGCTGCTCGGCGGCGGCTGTGATACTGTCGCGGAAGGATGAGCGTGCTTCACCAACGGTGATTGCCAGCGATGAAGCTAGACAGCGCTGACCAGCACAGCCAAAGGACGAGTCGGCCACGATACGAGAGGTCATCTCCATATCGGCATCGGGTAAGATAATAACCGGATTTTTCGCGCCTCCCTGACATTGCGCGCGTTTGCCGTTCGCAGCAGCCCGGCTGTAGATATACTTTGCCACCGCCGAAGAACCTACAAACGAGATGCCGCGCACCAGTGGATGATCCAGCAACGCATCGACCGTCTCGCGTCCGCCGTTCACCAGACTGATAACGCCTGCTGGGAGTCCCAACTGGTCGATCAGTTCAAAGACCTTGCTCATCGTCGCTGGCACTTTTTCGGAGGGCTTGAGGATAAAGCAGTTGCCGCAGGCGATGGCGTAAGGCAGGAACCAGAGCGGAATCATGCTGGGAAAGTTGAAGGGCGTAATCGCAGCCACGACGCCTACTGGCTGGCGCAACATATGCTCATCGATGCCGCGCGCGATATCTTCGACGTTATAACCCATCATCATCGAAGGAATCCCACAGGCCACCTCGACGTTTTCGATGCCGCGCCGCAGTTCGCCCTGTGACTCAGCCAGCGTCTTGCCGCATTCCTGCGTTGTCAGACGTGCAATCTCATCAAAATGTTCCTCAAGCAGTTGTTTGAACTTGAAGAGATACTGGATGCGGTCGGTTGGTGGGGTACGTCTCCATACGGGGAGCGCGGCCTGTGCAGCCTGCACTGCCACATCAACCTCTTCGGTTGGCGTGAGCGGCACCCGTACCAGTGTTTCAACCGTTGCGGGATTGCGCACATCAATCGTGGTTGCGTTGCGTGGACGCTGCCATTTCCCTCCAACGTAGTTAAGCAGTTGTCCATCCTGTATCATAAGCTTCCTTCTTTCTCTGACTGTTGTGTCCCGTGCTGAAGCTCCTGCGCTTCCTGCTCAAGTTCGCGCGCAACCTCCGCCAGTTGGGAGTCTGTGCGTGCGAACTCGGCAAGCTCATGGCTCAGGGTTTCCAGCTCCTCACCACCTGCCATCATCTCAACGATCTCCTCCCGGCTGACCTCCGCTTTCGTAAAGGTGCCATAGCTGCGGCCCCGATTGAGCAGGGTGAAGCGATCACCAATTGGATAGGCATGATGTGGATTATGGGTAATAAAGATGACGCCCAGCCCGCGCGCCCGCGCCTGAGCGATATAGCGCAGCACAATCCCGGCCTCTTTCACTCCCAACGCGGCGGTTGGTTCGTCGAGAATCAAGACTTTCGCGCCGAAGTAGACCGCACGGGCAATGGCAACCGATTGGCGCTCGCCGCCGGAGAGCGTCCCGACAGGCTGGGCCGTATCACGTACATGGATGCCCATCTTTGCCAGCTCCTCGCGCGTCACCCGGTCGGCATAGGCGACATTGAAGCGGCGCAGTGGTCCCCAGCCTTTTGTCGGCTCTGCCCCCAGAAAAAAGTTGCGCGATATGCTCATCAGCGGGATCATCGCGAGATCCTGATATACGGTGGCGATACCGGCGCTGAGAGCGTGTCGCGGGGAGGTGAAATGCACCTCTTTGCCCTCGACCAGATAGTGCCCCTCGCTTGGCTGGTGGACGCCAGAGAGAATTTTGATCAGCGTCGATTTGCCTGCACCATTGTCGCCCAGCAGACACATCACCTCGCCCGCAGAGACGCTCATCGAGATGTCGTTGAGCGCGATCACATGGCCGAAATACTTTGAGACATGCTGTACCTCGATCAAGGGCGTACTCATCGTCGCACCTCCAGCGCGTACTTGCGTACATAGCTATTGAGCAGGACCGCGAGCAAAAGCATGACGCCTAGAAATGCCTGATACCAGTCGGCATCGACGCCCGCGAAGACGATACCTTGGCGCACCATCCCGAAGATAAGCGCACCGAACACCGAGCCGATAGCCGAACCATAGCCGCCAGTGAGCAGGGTGCCGCCGACCACCACCGCAATGATCGTCAAGAATTCGTTGTCCTGACCGCGCAACACGTCCGAGCCAGTAAAAGTAATGGCCTGGATTGCTGCAAGCAGGCAGGCTGCTAATGCCGTCATCATAAACAGCGTGATCTTCACGCGCTTCACCGGCACACCCACGTTGCGAGCCGCTTGCACGTCGCCGCCAACGCCGAAGATCCAGTTGCCAAACGATGTACGCAGCAGCACCCAGGTCGCCAGCGCCGCAATCACAAGCCACCAGACGATTTCGATGGGGAAGCTCGCGCCTCCAATAGTGATTGGACTGGCAAAGATGGCATGGGCCGAATCGTAGCCAGGGGCCAGATCCAGACCACCAACTTGAGTACGCCCGGTAAGCGCTCGCGTGACGCCGATGGTGACGCCGCGAATAATATACAGGCTTCCCAACGTGACGATAAATGATGGCAGGCCAGTTCGCAGGACCAGATAGCCATTGAGAAAGCCAATCGCCAGGGCAAACACCACCGCCACCAGGATTGAGGCCCAGATGTTCCAGCCGAATTGCGCGGACAGGATCGTAATAATCATGCTGGTTGCGCCGATCATCGAGCCAATCGACAGATCAAACTCGCCCCCGATCATCAGGAGCGCAACGGCCACCGCCAGAATACCCAACTCTGCCGAGACGGAGAGATAGGTTGCAGTGCCGCTCAATGTCAAAAAACCCGAATTACCCGCAACAATGGCAAAAAAGATCCAGACGGCGATTGATCCGGCAATCGCTCCCATCTCCGGGCGCACCAGCAGGCTGCGTAGAGGATTGACCTTTGTGACGCGTTCGTCCTTGCCGGTTCCTTGTGGACCGGTCGTGGTAATACTCATACGTTTCCTCCATTGGATGAGGTGCCAGCAACTCATTCGCTGCTGACACCTCGAACTGCACCTCGAATTGTTAGCGTGTGCCCTGTTGTGCCAGATTGATAACCTGTTCTGCGTTATCTTTTGTGACAAATCCAGGGCCGGTCATAAGAACAGGATTGGCGATCGTGTTCAGGTTGGTGCGGTATAACGTCAACAGCACGATGGGCAGATAGCCCTGCAAGTACTGCTGCTGGTCAATGGCGAACAGGATGTCTCCTTTCTTGATGGCCTGTAAGACTTCGGGCGAGAGGTCAAACGTTGCCAGCTTGATCTGTCCAACCTTATTCATACTGCGTAACGCTGCCAGTGCTGGAGTTGCTCCAGTTGGTCCCAGCGCCATCAATCCATCGACATCGGGCGTCGAGGTGAGTTTGGCCTGAATGCGCTGCTGCGACTCGTTCGGGTCTGCCAGATTCACGGCCAGGACATCGACCTTTGCACCGGCCTTTTGCATCGCATCGCTAAAGCCTTTGCAGCGTGCGTCGAGTCCGGCGTTGCCGACCTCCTGGTTGATGCAGAGCGCGTGTTTCACACCTGCCTGTCCCATGCGTTCGCCACCGCCGTAACCGGCTTCATATTCGGTCTGCCCCACGTGAACCAGGATGCCTAGTTTTTTCGCGACATCGCTCCCTGAGTTAATTGAAATAACTGGAATACCTGCTGCTACGGCCTTCTGGATGGAGGGACCGAGCGCATTGGCGTCAGGGATCGAGACCACCAGACCATCCGGCTTGGAGGCAACTGCGGCATCGATAAGATGCGACATCGCTGTCATATCGAATTTGTCCGGTGACTGATATTCAACCTTGACGCCCATATCCTTCCCTGCTTGATCGACGCCCTTCTTCACAACCGACCAGAACGGGTCAGAAGCCTGACCGTGCGTGACTACGACGAAACGCAAGTTAGAACGAGCTGTGTTACCACTACTGGACGACTGCGTTGTGTTGCTTGACGATGTGGTGCCATTATTCGCCTGACCACCGCAGGCAGCAAGGATGAACAGCGGAATGATGACCAGAACAAAGAGTTTCAAGAGTCGGCGCATTGTTGTCTCCTTTGGCTTCAGAAAGATGTACAAGAATGTGTGTACGACTGAAAACGCGCGGTGGCTCACCTCATCGTGATCCTTGTTGTATTTTGTGTTCCCTCACTCTTCGACTCTCCCAACCGGAACAGATTCAGCAAAATCCTCCTTGTTTGTGAAGATGTACGTGTATTCCCGTAGCGACAAACCCTTGCGGTTGTCGCGGTGGCAATTCCTGCGACAACCGCAAGGGTTTGTCGCTACGGGAATGAGCACATTTTATAATCTTACAAGGATAACATTACAAAAACAACCTTACAGGAAATTGCGCTCTTTTGCTCGCATGGTGCTCCATTCGGAGCGGGCGGCTGTGACAGACTCCAGTTTGCTTACCTCGGCGACCGGCACATCCCACCAGCTCTCGTAATTGTCTACGCCGACGTAACGATCATTTTGAATATAGATGACCGAGGTGCGATCTGTCGTTTGCACGGTTTTGAGCGCGTTGACGAAATCATCATAGGTCTTGCATTCGATGACATGTGCGCCCAGGCTGCGTGCGTTGGCTGCCAGATCAACGGGCAATGTCTGAACTTCTCCCTGTGTATCATCTCCGGGCAAGATACCGTTTTGTCGATAGACGTAGCGCGTGCCAAAGCCCTGTTGTCCGAGGGAGCGGCTCAATCCGCCGATGCTCTTGAAGCCGTCGTTGTCGAGCAGCACGATAATCAGTTTATACCCTTCCTGAATGGAAGTCACGATTTCACTGTTCATCATCAGATACGAGCCATCGCCGACCATCACATAGACATCGTGCTCCGGGGCCGCCATTTTGACGCCCAGACCACCAGCGATCTCGTAGCCCATGCAGCTATAGCCATATTCCAGGTGATAGTTTTTGGGATGGCGTGCGCGCCAGAGCTTATGCAGGTCTCCGGGCAGACTACCAGCGGCGCACACCATGATCGCATCGGCGGCGCTCTGTTCGTTCACCGCACCGATCAACTCGCCCTGGCTGGGCAACGGCGTATTGCGAATGCTGTAGATGCGCTCAACCTCTGCCTCCCATTCGTTATGCAATTCAGCGGCTTTTGCGCTGTAGCCTTCTTCGCTATGATAGCCATCGAGCAGCGCCAATAGTTCTTCCAGCGTGGCCTGAGCGTCACCTACCAGCGAGACGCCTTGATGTTTGGCTGCGTCGAATTCTGTGACGTTGATATTGACGAAGCGTACGTCGGGATGCTGGAACGCTGTTTTCGAGGCGGTGGTGAAGTCGCTATAGCGCGTCCCAATGCCAATGATCAGGTCGGCATCGTGTGCAAGCTGATTTGCCGCCAGCGTCCCCGTGACGCCGATGGCACCGAGATTAAGAGTGAAATCGTAGTTCAGGCTGCCTTTACCTGCCATCGTCTCGCCGGCCGGGATGCCCGTCTGCTCCATCAAGCGTCGTAAGGTCTCGCTGGCCCCTGAATAGATCACGCCGCCACCGGCCACGATCAATGGCCTGCGACTGCCGCGAATTAGACTGGCGGCACGTTCCAGCGCGGCTCGATCTGGGCGATTGCGTGCAATATGCCAGATTCGTTGCTGGAAGAAGGCTGTTGGGTAGTCATAGGCTTCGGTCTGTACGTCCTGGGGCAGTGCCAGCGTAACGGCTCCAGTTTCGGCTGGACTGGTTAACACGCGCATGGCCTCTGGAAGCGCGGTGAGCAACTGTTCCGGGCGCACAATGCGATCCCAATAGCGGCTGACCGGCTTAAAGCTATCGTTGACTGAAATATCCTGGCTATGCTCAGACTCAAGCTGTTGCAGCACCGGCGCGACGTTACGGCGTGCAAAGATGTCGCCGGGGAGCAGCAGGACCGGCAGGCGATTGATCGTCGCTGTTGCGGCTCCTGTGAGCATATTCGTGGCACCCGGACCAATCGAAGAGGTGCAGGCGAAGGCCTGTAAGCGGTTGGCGGTTTTGGCATAGGCCGTCGCTGTATGCACCATTGCCTGCTCGTTGCGCGATTGGTAGTAGCGAAACTCCGGCATCTGTTGGAGCGCCTGCCCGATGCCGGAGACGTTGCCATGCCCGAAGATGCCAAAGCACCCGGCGAAGAAGGGCTGCTCGTGGCCGTCGCGCTCGACATACTGGTTTTTCAGAAAAGCGATTAATGCCTGCGCCATCGTCAGGCGTTGCGTTGCTTGCTTGTCCATAGGTATTTCCCCTCATTGCAGCGACTAGAAGCCACCATGATTCTGAATAAACGTCATCGCTTCGTCGTGGGTCGGCATAAAGTTGGCGCAACCATGCTGAGTAACCAGGATTGCACCACAGGCGTTCGCCAGCCGGATTGTTTTATACCAGTCCCAGCCCTGCACAAAGCCATACAGCACGCCAGCCGCAAACGCATCGCCAGCCCCCAGAATATTTCTCACTTCAACGGGGAAGCCCGGAACCTCAATCTGTCGGGGCTGATTGCCGTTTTCAGATAAGTGAACGGTTGTGCCAGATGCGCCGCGTTTCTGCACCAGTACACGTGGTCCCAGGCTCAATAATGTCCGAATAGCCGCCTGTACATCGCCGCTCACGCGGGCATCGGAGACTTGCGAATGCGTCAGGCTGACCTGGCTCTGGTCGGTGAGCATTGCGGCGTTGATCTCGTCCTCCGTACCAAGCACGATATCCACCACGCGCAGAGCCGAACGCACTACCACGCCAAAGGCGCGAGGATCATCCCACTGGTCGGGGCGGAAGTCGATATCCAGTACAACTGTCGTACCCGCAGCCTGTGCGGTCTCGGCGGCGAAGAGCGTTGCGCTGCGGCTCGGCTCCTGACTCAGCCCCGTGCCGCTGATGAGCAGCGTGCGGCTATCTGCGACTGGAGCTGCCAGCACATCATCGATGGTGAGGGCAATATCGGCGCAGTTGTCGCGATAGTATGTTAGGGGGAAGCGATCTGGTGGCTCGATGCCCAGCACAACCGCGCTGGAACGTTTGCCGGGCTTGAGAGGAATGTACTTTGTTTCGATCCCTTCGCGGCGCAGGAAGTGCAGGATGAAACTGCCCACCTTATCCTCTCCAACCCCCGTCAATAGCGCCGGGTTCAGTCCCAGCCTACGTGCGCCAACGCTGATGTTGGTTGGGCAGCCGCCAACGAAGGCCGCGAAGCTGGTGATCTCCTCGAATGGCGCTCCAATATCGTTGGAATAGAGGTCGATGGAAGAACGCCCCATCGCCAGTACGTCGTAGGTTCTATCCGTGATGTTCTTCACGTTCATCTCCTGCTCATCTTCTACTATTAGATAATATGCTGCACTGCATAGATCGGCACGCGTGGATCACATGTTTGATATGTCTCTTTCACCCATACATGCTGCGGATCTTCGCTATTCGCCAGCGATTGCGCGCTTCCCGCAAGCACGTTGAGATAGTATGTGGTGTAACCGGGAGGGCTTGAGACCGGATGGTAGCCTTCGGGAACCAGCACCACGTCGTTGTTGTGAGCGAGCAGCGCCGCGTCAATAGGCTGTCCGGCACGATGCAGCGGCGATTCGGGATCGGTATAGACGCGCTGGAATGCGAATCCCTCCGGGCGATCAATCTTGTAGAAATAGATCTCCTCAAGGTCGGCTTCCTGTACATTGCCGTCGCGATCCGTTTTATGCACATCGTGTTTATGTGGTGGATAGCTCGACCAGTTGCCGCCAGGAGTATAAACCTCCACAATGACGAGGCGCTGACATGGGAAGCCGGGCGGGATGATGCCGTTGATCTGACGGGTGGCGTGATCGCTGCCGCGAATTTCGGTCTTAATGTCCTGTGGCGTAATCAGATGCGGTTCTGTATCCTGTTCAACTGCTGTCCAGGCAACCGCAAATTCGCATGCGGTTTCTGCGTGGACCGTGAATGTCGTCTGACGCGGTAAATAGAGTGCATGGGGCGGACCAGCGAAGACGTTCTCACGTTCGCCGATGTGTTCCCACTGTCCGCGATTCGAGTCAACGTGCACGCGACCGCTCATCAGCACGATTGCCAGTTCGTTATGATCGGTGGTACTCGTCCAGGTGCCATGCGCGGGCAAGCGTCGGAGCTGGAAATGGATGTATTCCCAGCCAGCCTTTTCTGGCGTCACGTCAACGATCACATCTGAATCTGCTGTTGCGTTGGGATGAACAATCAAATTACTAGAATCGTAGCGATACATTGGTAACTCCTCAAGATGCTAATGCTGCCAGGTCGATGCGTTGTCCCGTCTGATATGCCTGCGTTGCCGCCACCGCAATGGTGCATGCAGCGAGGGCATCCGCACCACCAACGGCGGGCGCGACTCTATCGTGCAGACATTGCGCGAAGTGTTGCAGTTGAGTATGATAGGCATCGCCGAAGCGCTCCATCAGGTAGGGGGTTACGTCATGTTGAGCGCCCGCACGCGTCAACAGCAGCAAGGGCGTATGCTGGTGGCGACCGATTTGCAGCGCACCCTCAGAGCCGAGAATCTCCGTGCGAATGTCGTAGCCATAGAAGGCGTTGCGGCTCACTTCGACATTGCCCAGTGCGCTGTTGCGGAAACGCAAATTTACCACAGCATTATCGATATCGCCGACCTCGGCCAACTCTTTGCAGACCAGAATGGTTCCTTCGGCGGTTACGCGCTCAACCTCGCTCCCCATCAGCCAGCGGGCCAGATCGAAATCGTGGATGCCCATATCCATAATCAGCCCGCCGCTTTTCGCCGGATCGGAGAATTCGCGCCTGGGACAGAACGGATCGCGACTCACCGCCTTAAACGTCACCGGTTCCCCGATGCGACCGGCAGCAATCAGCGCTTTTGCCTCCTGATAGGCGGTGTCAAAGCGGCGCATAAAGCCGACCTGGAGTGGCACCTGGACCTGTTCAACCACATCCAGCACTGCCTGGGTCTCCTCAATGGTCAGTGCGAGCGGCTTTTCGCAAAAAATCGCCTTGCCAGCCCGAGCCGCCGCTTTGACCAGTTCGGCATGCGTGCTGGTGGGCGTTGCGATGACGACGGCATCCAGCTCAGGAAGCGCAAGTAGTTCTTCCACCTCACTACAGGCGTGCGGAATGCTGAATTCAGCGACTGCTCGCTGTCGTGCTGATGTATCGATCTCTGCAATCGCGTACAGTGTAACGCCGGTGATGCGGGTTGCAAGTAGCCGCGTGTAGAGCTGTCCCATGCGACCGAGACCAATGACGCCAACCTTCAGTGACGCAGGCATATCAGAACGATCCTTTCTAATTGTGTGTAAAGGGCGTGGTACTGTTGCGAACGATCAATTGGGGTGACAGAATGTGATCCTGTCCAGGTCGTCCATCTAGCAGATCGAGCATCACGTTCATCGCAAGCTGTCCCAACTGCACTTTCGGTTGGCGAATGGTCGTGAGTTGAGGTGTGACAAAGTTGGCGGCATTGACATCATCGAAGCCAACGATGCTCAATGTTTCTGGTAGCGCGATATGTTGCTCGCGGCATGCCATCAAACCACCGATTGCCACCATATCATTGTAACAGAAGACCGCCGTTACCCCGGCATCAAGCAGACTAGGGAGCAATTCGCGCCCTGCATTGACATCCTCACCTGAAGAGGCTTCTTCTTTGGGGGCGATCATAATCCAGTCGTCGCGCCACTCAACCCCTGCTGCTCTTAGCGCCGTCTGGTATCCTGAGAGGCGTTGCTGATTGGAATAGGGGCGGCTCTGAATGCCGAGATAGCCGATGGCACGATGCCCCAGTTGCAACAGATGCTCTACAGCCATTTGAGCACCCAGATAGTCATCGACGGCGACACGATACAACAATTTATGCTGCGATTGTGCCTGGCTGTTGATCAACACAGTGGGAACTCTGATATGGTCCAACCGCTGCTCGTAATTGGTGACGCGTGAGGAGGCGATGAGGATACCATCCACCCGGCGACGATGGAAGGTGTCGATCAGCACCATTTCTTGCTCCGGCTCGTTGTGCGAAGCGCCGAAAAAGACGCTAAACCCGGCCTCGCGTGCAATCCCTTCTACACCTTTGACGACATCGCTAAAAAACGGATCGGCGATAGTCGTGACCACCAGGCCAATCGTGCTTGTGCGCTGGGTTTGCAGGCTCTGAGCGAGCGCATTTGGGGTATAGCCCATCTCGCGGGCAATGCGCTGGATGCGTCCCCGTGTGTTGGGGCTAATGAGCGGACTTTCACGTAATGCACGCGATACGGTGGTATGAGAAACACCGGCAGAGCGTGCGATATCCGCAATAGATACTTCCTGTCGCCGCATGCGATTCGCCTCTCGTCAGTGAGCAACAACACTTCAGCAACGAAATGAGGGACTCGAAAAAATAAAGATTGGTTATGCACACGTGTGCATAGAGCAAAGTGTACATAACAAAAAAAGCTTTGTCAAGGGTTGCCAGCCGGGAATTTTCGGAGGTTTGCCGGAGAATATGTTGGGTAAGTTTGGAAAAGCGATGGGTCAATATCATTGCTTATAACAATAGTATGAGTGCGTTGGGTAAGTTTGGACATCCAGGAAGGAGTAGAGAGGCTTAATGATAGGCCCGGATTACCACGTCTCTGGAATGTTGCAATACTCCTCAGATTTTCACCTTTTGGAGAATGTGCAATCTCCGCTGTGAAGGTATTATGAGAGCGTCCTGAAACGAGACAACGCAACAGAGAAAATTTGTGGAGGAACAGAGAGATGACAACAGTAATGACACGAACGATAGGCAGAAGCGGCATAGAGGTGAGCGCATTGGGTATGGGATGCTGGGCAATTGGCGGCGAGTTTCTGTTTGATGGGAAACCAGCAGGTTGGGGCAAGGTCGATGATGCGGAATCAACGCGTGCCATCCAACGTGCGCTCGATCTAGGCGTGACCTTTTTTGATACCGCCGATCTCTATGGGTGCGGTCATAGCGAGCGTCTCCTGGGTAAAGTGCTCGCAGGTAAGAGAGATGCCGTTGTGATCGCCACCAAGTTTGGGCATGTGTTTGACGAACAGACGCGGGAAGGAGCGGGTCACAACATCACTCCCGCCTATATACGAGCGGCCTGTGAAAATAGCCTGCGCCGCCTGTCTACCGATTATATCGATCTATACCAATTGCATAGCGGCATAGAGACGGAGGCAGAAGGCGAAGAGGTCATCGCGACACTGGAAGAACTGGTGCGCGAGGGGAAGATCCGTTTCTATGGGCCGAGTACCGATGATCTCAGGGTCGCGCGTCTGTTCGCTCGGGGGCCGCACGCGACGGCGGTGCAACAGCAACTCAACATCTTCGGCGGCAACGACGAACTGGTGGCCTTTTGTGAAGAGCAAGGATTAGCCGTTCTGTGCCGGACACCGTTGGCGATGGGCCTGTTGACCGGGAAGTATCACAATGATCGGGAACTGGCAGCTGATGACGTGCGCAGGCATACGCCCTGGTGGGAGTACTTTAAAGAAGGCCGGATGCAGGAGTGGGTGAAGAAAGTAGACGCGGTGAGAGATGTGCTGACCGAAGATGGGAGAACGGTTGCTCAGGGCGCGCTGGCCTGGATCTGGGCCAGGAGCCAGGCGGCAATTCCAATTCCAGGCTTCAAAACCGTCGCGCAGGTTGGAGAGAATATCGCTGCCATGCGTTTCGGTCCTCTGAGCGATCAGCAGATGAGCAGGATCAGTGATTTGCTGCAATAGATCTGCATAAGAGCAAGATCAAAGAAGTTTTTGCCCATGTCGAGTGCTATGCTGACTATTCTAGCGCCGATGCTGGTTGTTTGTCGATGGAGGCATGTGTAGTTGTAAGCAGTAATCAAAAGCAAGCTGCTAGATAAAGGAAAAGATATGGACCCATCGAGAGCGCAAATGCATTTCATGTTAGCTCGTGAAAAGGTGAGGCTTGAAGTGCAAGGAGAAAGTCATAAACGCATCAGGACAAGGGAAGCTGTCGTCTTGTCAAGCATACGAGAAAACCGCTATTGGTCGCTTTTTGTTGTTGGCATGGTCAGGCCGCTCATGAATCTTGTCCATAGTATAAGCGTTTGGTAAGTTTGGTAAAGACAAGCAAGAAGCAATTTGCGAGAGAGAGTCATGGTTTTCCTGACTTTCAACTCAAGGAGAGAGATATGAACCAGCTTGATACAGCAATGGGCGTGGCAATGGCGTTAAAGTATCTACGCGAAAAGCTCAATGAGCGGAAGCTCGCAATGGGCACACAGACAAGACAAACTTTCATGCAATTGAGCATTCAGATAATCGGACGGCTGCTGATGACCGTCGGCATAGAGATACAAATTACAGGGAAGCGTCTGGTCAAATTGGGGCAGAGTGGAGCCGGGTACTAGGTGGCCTGGCGCATGTTAGAAAGGAATTGAACGTGTATCATTCGTATGAAGCTTTACGTATAGTTCATGAACAAACGGTGCGAGAGGCCCAGGATCGCGAGCGCATCTATGTCGAGTTGCAATGTACCCGGTTGGCGCGTCCCGGCCTGCGTAACCTGATAGGTCTGTTGCACAAATCTTTCCCTGTGCGAACTCAGCAACAATATGCTGAATTCGTCTGTTCAGAGGAAGTCTTATAGTCATAAACTTCCTGCTGTCGTACATGCATCCCTGTTCTTCCATTGACAGGGATGCGATGAGCATATATGCTGTCGGTGCCTGAGCTTTCGGTCTTCTCAATTTTTGTGTGCAGCGAGGTGAGATATGGCACGCACAACTCCACGCGTTGAGCAAAATATATTAGTCTTGCCCACAAGCAGGAACAGCCCTGTACCAGTTGGGTCGCAGCAGTGGTACTCCTGGTTGTCGGATGAAGAGAACGGTTCGTTTTACTTTGTCAACGAAACGGGATCGTTTACTGCGCGCAAGGAGCGCCGGAAACGAGGAGGATGGTATTGGATCGCGTATCGCAGCCGGGAAGGACGTTTGGTAAAAACGTATATCGGGCGCAGCGAAGATCTAACCCTTGAACGCCTGCATGCCGTCACATCACAACTATCCGTGCCAAACCACGACTCCCAGAGCGCATCACTACCAGCACATCCAATCGTGGCTGCGAAATTTGCGCCGCCCCCACTTGCTATGCGAACCTATCGCATGGTCGAGCGAACTGCACTGCTTGAGCGATTGGAGGCAAGTTTGCGCGTGAGATTAACGCTGATTATGGCCCCGGCAGGCTTCGGCAAAACAACATTGCTCAATATGTGGTACGAGCGGTGCAAGCGTCAGCAAGGGCAAGCCGTTGCCTGGGTGACGTTGGATGAGCGGGACAATGATCCCAGCCGCTATTGGAGCGCTATCTGGAATGCATTACACCGCGAGCAGAAGAGGGAAGATATCGATCTCTCTATGCCATTGTATTCCACGCCTCAGATGTCTATCGAGAGCGTTCTTGCTGCCTTGTTGAATAGTCAGCCAGGTGGCGTTCTGATGCTGGACGATTACCACGCCATCACCAATCCGCAGATTCACGAAGCAATGGAGATGTTTTTGACGCATCTTCCTCCTGATATGCATGTCGTTATCTCAAGCAGAAGTGAGCCGCCGCTGGCGTTAGGACGTGCCAGGATGTATGGCGAGTTGCTTGAACTGCGCATCGATGATTTACGGCTGAGCGAGGGCGAGATCGAGTCTTTCTTGCGTGAAACGATGGGCATTACGCTCTCTGCCGATGAGCGGGCGCTATTAGAGCAACGCACCGAGGGCTGGGTGGCTGGCCTGTATCTGGTCGGATTGGCCCTGCGTGGACAACAGCGACCGGATGATGTATTACAGCGCCTCTCGGGAAGCCAGCGTTCTCTGTTTGATTACTTTGCCGAAGAGATATTCGCGCATCAACCTGCCGAAGTGCAACAATTCTTGTTGTCCACCGCCATGTTCCCGGAGCTTACCTCGCAGTTATGTGCCGCTGTAACCACCGAGGATGAGGTCGGCGTGCAAAACATGCTGGCATATATCGAGCGCGCAAATATCTTTGTGGTGCCGTTGGATGAGCAGCGGCGCTGTTACCGCTACCATGCTTTGTTCCGCGAGTTTTTGCAGGAGAAGTTGAAGCGGAGTACACCCGAACTGATCGTGGAATTGCAGCGTCGTGCTGCCTGTTACTACGAGCAGCAGGGAATGCTTGAAGAGGCCGTCGAGTATGCCCTTGCCGCGAATGATATCGAGCGCTCCACCCGGATTATTGAGCGCGTAGGGGAGGAAATATTGTGGCGTAAGGGCGAGGTGCGCAGGCTGTTTACATGGTTGCAGCAACTTCCGTCCAACGCGTATGAAAAAAATCTTCATCTATTGATACTCTATGCGTGGTCGCTGCTGCTTGGCGGTCAGCAGAATCAGGAGGATGTCGAGGCGCTGCTAGAAACTATCGAGAGAAGAGCCGAAGAGCAGATGGCAAGCGCGTTGAGAGGCGATATTGCCGCGCTTCATGCTCGACTTGCCGCTTTTCGTAACGACGTACCACAATCTAGGGTCTTTGCACGGCAGGCTTTACAAGAATTGCCTAAAGAGAGAGCGTTGTTAAGGGCTGACGTTGCCTTCTCTATTGGAGGAGCGCCTCTAGAACTCGACGAGTCCTATCGCTTGCTTTCTGAGGCGTTGCATATCAGCCAGGCGTTGGGAAGTCTGCGTACCGCTATGTTTTCGAGCCGTTATCTCGCCTCAACCTGTTTGGAGCAGGGACGCATGACCGAGGCTGAGGCAATTCTTCAGCAAGCGCTTCATCTCGCTGGCGAGACAGAACAGGTCAGTGTGCCGGCAACTGGTGTGATTCATATCGGCCTGGCAGAGCTATATTACGAACGCAACGAGCTTTCTGAGGCACTGCGCCATGCGACGGTCGGGATAGAGTTGGGCGAGTGCAGCGGCGAGATCAAAGTGTTATTATCTGGCTACTGTGTGCTTGCCCTGATCTATGCTGCAAAAGGAGAAATTGAGCGCGCCTGGCAGGATTTGTGGAAGTCTGAGCGCGTTGCAATGGTCGGGAGAGTAACCTGGTTGAGAGAGCAAAGGGCTGCCGCCGCCATTCATCTTGCGCTCTTGCAGCACGATATAGGGGGTGCGAAACGAGCGTTGCTTCCCATAGCTATCGACCCGGAGGTCAGCCTTGAACACGCTCCTGGGCCAGAGCGGGCCGAAGAACGCCTCATGCTGGCGAAAATCTGGTTGGCTGAGGGAAAATATGACGCTGTGCTGGAACTGCTCGAACCCGCCGCACAGCTTGCTCAACAACATGGACGGATAAAAACGCTGCTGGCAATCCAGGCGATGAAAGCGATTGCTGTAAACAGGCGGGGTGAGCGGCAAAGAGCGGGCCATATCGTGAGCGAGATCGCATGTATGGGTGGATTAGAGTGCTATATGCGCATCTTTCTCGATGCTGGCGAGCCGATGCTCGATCTGTTACAGCAGGTAGATGTACCGGGGCGTGCTCGTGTCTGGATGCGCAAACTGCTAGATGCATTTGAGTGCAGCGGAGGAAGGAAGAGCGATGCGGGACTGAGCGAACGCGAATACGAAGTCTTGCAACTGATCGCGTCCGGCATGTCGAATCAGGAGATCGCGGAGGCGCTGATAATCGCAGTCAGCACTGCCAAAGCGCATGTGAAGCATATTTGCCAGAAATTAGGTGTGCAGACACGCGTCCAGGCCGTTGCAAAGGCACGCGATCTGGAATTGATCTAGCAACCTATACCATGACCCCGAAGAGAAGGTTCTCTTCTTTGCTCTGTAAACGCCCCGGATGTCGTAGTTGCGCTATTTATCGCGCAATCTTGCATATGCGCGATAAATAGCGCAACTACGACATCCGGGGCGATACTTGTTAAAACATGATGAGAAAGGTGATAGTGGTAAATTAACCGAAGGTGGACCGATTTTGCACCCAAGGGCCTACATCACCCACAACAGCATCAGTATCCCGGGCACTCTTCCAACGACTCCTACTTCAGGAGCGTTCAACAACTTCCAATTTTGCCGACTGCACGGGCTCTGCTGGTGAACGCAGTTGCTTGACCGCGTATCCAAACACGCCGGGCAGGCCCACAAGGACTGCCGAAAGTCCAATTATTGCTGGTATCCCTACAATCAAAAGCAGCGCTCCAGCTCCCCCACTGGCCAGTGGGCCGCTGCTTTGCATCAATGTGCGTAAGAGCGCAAAAACACGTCCGCGCAACCGCTCGGGGATGATCTTCATACGCAGGGTCTGCGCCCAGATGGTGAGTGGCGCGCTAAAAAGCCCGAGCAGCGCCAGCCCCGCCTCGGTCCACCAGATACTGGGTCCCAGAAGCAGCAGGATCAGGGATGCACCTGAAAGCACCTGTGCCAGGCAGATCAGCGCGCCCAGAGAAAGAGGGAAAACAAGGCTGCCAGCCAGGAGAGAGCCAATCACCTCACCTCCCGCCAGTGTCCCCAACAGCAAACCATACAGGTCAGGTCCACCTCGCAGCGTCTGAACCGCAAAGAGCGGCAGCCACACCGAGAGAAATCCTTCACCCACGTTAAACAGTATAAACATCAGTGTTGTAGAGAGCAGTACTCTGTTGTGCAGCACAAGAGAGACCGCATCACGAAATCGATAGACCACCTCGCACTCCCGCGCTGACTCCTCGTGCTCACCTTTGACATCCACCCTCGCCAGCGCCAGAGCGAATGTAATATACGAGCATACATCGATAATCATTACCGAAGGAGCGCCGAACCGAGCAATGAGCAGACCTGCGATAGGCGGTCCAAACACCCCACTTAATGTATAGCTCAGGGTTTCCAGTGCATTCGCGGTCGCTAACTGCGACTGAGAGACAAGGCCAGGAATGAGAGAAGGCCCGCCCGCCAATGAGATCATCATAAAACAACCATACACACCCGCCACCAGATAGATATGCCAGAACGCGAGATGACCCGAGAAGTAGAAAAGAGGTATCAGGGCGACCACGGCTCCCCGGAAAATAGCATCGATCAACATCACCACGCGCCGGTTAAAGCGATCCAGCAACACACCAGCAAATAATCCACCAACCACCACCGGGCCGGTATAACAGAGAAGCAAGATGCCAACTGCCTGAGCGGATTTCGTCGATTGATACACAAACCAGATCAGCGCGATCCTGGTCATTGCATCACCCACCGCCGAGAAAGTAAAACCAAGCCAGAATCTGCGGAAAGACGTGTTGCGAAAAACAGCGCGATAATGTTCCACCTGCCACTGGGACATAGAAAAACCTCCTGAGACCGTATGAATGGTAATTCCACGGCCTCAAGCAGACTTCCCGTCGCACCCTCAGCCGCTCAGCTCCAGTCTATCCGAAACCCAGAAAAAGAACTGGCAATTTTCAGCCGTGTTTCTTCATAACTCACTTCAAGGGCGGGTGGAATTCGGCCAATTTACACGTCTCTCGTGAAAAGAAACTAGATTTGGCGCGGGATGCGTGAGATGACTTCATGGCGATTCCCATCCTTCAGTTCTCAAGTTCCATCCACTCTTGAGTTAATTTACCAGATAGCAAGCGGGGCCAAGGGAGGAAGGGGACGTGTGGCCGCTTGATGCCGTCCAGGCTATACTAGAGGCTGTAATTAGAACAGGTATGAGCGTCTTTATTACTATGAGAGGCGCTAGTGCAGAGACAACATTTTCTGTGCTGGGCATTTTTGGTAAATAAAGGAGACGCATATGCTGCAATCTCAGCAAGTAATGGCTGATCCCTCATTTCTTGGCGCAAATTATCAACTTGGAAATCATAAAGCTACATATAAACCTTCTACGTCTCGTCAGATCATCGTCTGTTCCGTGGCACTGGTATTTGGTGTTGCTTGGACGGTTGGAGTCTGGCAGTTCGTGTTTCATGCGACAGAGCCGTTGACGCTGGCTTTTGTTGTTGTTGGTTTGCTCCTGATTGGGTTTGCGCTCTGGAACTTCTGGCGAATCTATCGGAATCGCGTGTTGCACGTATTTATCTATGATGATGGCCTGATTTATGTGGGGCGTGGTTCTGCAATTCAGACGATGCGCTGGCAGGATATAGAGGCAGTGAAACATAACGTTGTGGAGCATTCGGGTTCAGAGGGAGGGAGCACGTTCAGACACCACTATACAGTGAACTGCTTTGATGGTAGTTCTCTAACGCTGGATCAAACGTTTTCGAACGTGCGCCAGCTTGGGAAAACAATTGAAGTGGAGACTGCTCACTATCTCTATCCCCTGATTTTGAGTACCTATCGAACGACGAGTAGTGCTATCTTTGGGCCGCTGGTAGTGGTGCCACAAGGATTGTATCATCGATCCAGCTTGTTGCACTGGGGCGAGATCAAGAGCATCAATATCGATGACAATAGGGGCCGCGTCACGATCAAGCAATCAGGGAAGCTACTTCTCTGGGCCTCAGTCCCCTTGAGGGCGGTGCCGAATATCGAGGTCTTTAGAATGTTGATAGAACATGTGACGGGCGTTCGGCCATAAACGAATTGACAGAAGAAGCTCGCATATGGTATTGAATAAAGAGAAACTTGGTATGATAAACAGACCAGGTGGACAGGAAAGAAGACGATTTCTGTATACCTGTGCTTGTAGGTAGGAAACTGATAAGACATTTCCTGTTTGTGTATGTGGAGCTTCAGGAACCTGGATGGGAAGCCTATGTATGTACCGATTAGACCGACGAAGATCTATGAGCAGGTCGCTGAACAGATCGAGCAGTTAATTCTGAGCGGTGAACTGCGCAGTGGAGATCGCCTGCCAACCGAGCGCGCCTTTGCTGAGAAGTTTCACGTGAGCCGAACGGCGATTCGTGAAGCAATGAAGCTGTTGGAGCAGAAGGGGTTGGTGGAGATGCGCCCGGGACGGGGAACGCGGGTGATCGATGGCACGATGCAGGCTGTGCGGCATTCGCTGGGCCTGATGATGCGGGTTGGGCAGCGTGGCAATCTGTTGAGTCTGGTGGAAGTGCGCGAACTGCTTGAGCCGGGCATCGCTGCTATGGCGGCTGAGCGAGCAGGCGAAGAGGAGATTGCCACCATGCGCGAGGCGATTGCGCTGATGGATGAGCATCTCACCTGCGCCGATAGCTACATCGCTGCCGACAATAGCTTTCATCGCGCTCTGGCCAGAGCCACGCAGAACCCTGTTGTGCTTTCCCTCGTCGATTCGATTGTTGATCTCCTCAGCGAACAGCGCAAACTGATCTTCATGGTCTCTGGTGGCCCCGAACGCGGCCAGGTTCATCATAAGCGCCTGCTTGATGCCATTCTGCGACACGATGCGACGGCAGCTCGCGAGACGATGTATGCTCATCTGCGGCAGGTGCGGGCTGATGTTGCATCTGGCCTTGATCCAACGGAATGGGAGGCAGAAAACGCGCGTGTCTCCTCAATCGGTGAGGACGTATAGCATGTCCTTACACGTCGTGCGTCTCGATGCTAAGTTGCTCTGAGAGGCTACTACTTACCGCACAGGAATTGCAATAGTGAGGAAGTAGGTTTTATTTATGGTTCGTGCTGGTTTTATTGGTCTGGGTGCGATGGGAAGCCGTGTTGCTAAGCGGTTGCTGGATGCCGGACATACTGTGATCGGCTATAATCGCACAAAGGCGAAGGCTCAATGGCTGCTTGATGTTGGTATGGAGTGGCGCGATACGCCCCGTGCGGTTGCCGAAGCCGCCGATGTCGTTTTTACAATGGTCACAAATACCACCGCACTTGAGCAGGTATTTCATGGACCCGATGGCGTCCTGGCTGGATTGAGTGCCGGGAAGGTCTACGTCGATATGAGTACCGTCAGCCCCGCTGCATCCAAAGAATTCGCCAAACAGGTTGCCGCAAAGGGTGCCTCTATGCTCGACTCCCCCGTCTCCGGCAGCGTCATTACGCTTGAACAGGGTAAACTTTCGTTGATGGTGGGCGGCGATAAGGCTGTGTTTGAGCAGATATTGCCCCTTTTGCAGAATATTGGCCCGAAAGTCAACTATGTTGGGCATAACGGGCAAGCGGTATTGATGAAGATCGCGATTAATCTCAATCTGGCCGTCCAATTACTGGGTTTCTCTGAAGGGCTGTTGCTGGCTGAAAAGGGTGGCATTCCCCGCGAAGTGGCCCATGAAGCGATGCTCAACAGCGTGATTGCCTCTCCTTCCCTCGCTTATCGTACCCCGTTCATTTTTGAGGAACCGGAGGAGTCGTGGTTCGATGTCAATATGATGCAAAAAGATATGCGGTTGGCATTGGAGATGGGGATCGCACTTGATGTGCCGCTGCCGACGACGGCGGTGAGCAATGAGTTTCTAACGGCGGCCCGCGCAATGGGGCTGGAAAAGCATGATTTCGCCATTCTCTTTAAAGTGCTTGCTCGCATGGCAGGCGTGGATGCATAGATTGGCTTCGTAGTTGGTTTCGTCCGCAGGTTATTCAGAAGGAGAAAGCGCGATATGCAATCAGATACGTCTCAACCCGCGCGTATGGCCGTATCCCCTGAGTATGGGATCACGCCACAACTCGGGTTGCGTATGTATGAGCAAATGCTCAAGATTCGCCTCTTCGAAGAACAGGTGAATCTGCTCTACACGAGCGCAAAGATGCCGGGCCTGGCTCATCTCTACATTGGTGAAGAAGCTATCGCCGTTGGCGTCTGTGAGGGCTTGCGACGTGACGATTATATCACCAGCACGCATCGTGGACATGGTCACTGTCTGGCGAAGGGCGCGATGGTAGATCGCATGTTCGCCGAACTGCTGGGCAAAGAGTCGGGCTACTGTCGCGGCAAGGGCGGTTCGATGCATATCGCCGATCAGGAGATGGGCAATCTTGGCGCCAATGCCATTGTTGGCGGCAGCGCTGGCATTGCGACCGGGGCTGCCCTCTCCATCAAGATGCGCCAGAGCGATCAGGTCGCGGTCTGCTTCTTTGGCGATGGAGCGCTGGGCCAGGGGCTGGTCTACGAGACGATGAACATGGCCTCGCTCTGGAAACTGCCGGTGATTTACGTTTGCGAAAACAACCAGTACAACGAATATACCCATTATTCGGAGACAACGGCAGGCCAGATTCGCGCGCGGGCCGAGGCATTCGACATTCTCACCGAAGAACTGGACGGACAGGATGTGCGAGCCGTCTATGCCGCCACTTGTCGCGTCGTGGAGCGTGCCAGAAGTGGTGGCGGTCCTGCTTTCCTGCTCTGTAATACCTATCGTTATCATGGGCATCATGTTGGCGATATCCAGCGTGCTTACTACCGCTCGAAAGAAGAAGAGCAGTTGTGGATCAACGAGCGCGACCCCCTCAAACTGTGTCGGGCGTGGCTCATCGAACAGGGAAGCGCCGATGAGGAGACTTTTGCGCGCATCGAACGCCGGGTGCGTGACGAGATAACAACGGGCGTCCAGTTCGCTCTGGAAGCTCCCTACCCAGCGCTTGAGGAGGTGAATCAGCATGTCTACGCTTAGCAGAGCAACCGATCAGGATGTGAAGGCAGGGCAACGTGAGATTACGCTGAGTCAGGCGATCCGCGAGGCGCTCGCTGAAGAGATGCGCCGCGATCCCCGCGTCTTCGTGATTGGCGAGGATGTGGCAGAGGCGGGCACCCCGTTTAAAGTCCTCTCGGGCCTGGTTGATGAGTTTGGCAAAGAGCGCGTGATCGACTCGCCGATCTCCGAGCCAGGGATTACAGGCATGGGCGTTGGCGCGGCCATGACAGGGATGCGCCCGGTGGTGGATATCATGTTCGGGGATTTTATGACGCTTGTAATGGATCAGGTGGTGAATCAGGCTGCCAAAATCCATTACATGTCAGGCGGCAAGTTGAACGTTCCCCTGGTGGTGCGTACCACGCTTGGAGCTACGCGCCGCTCTGCCGCTCAGCATAGTCAGAGCTTGCATGCCTGGGTGAGCCACGTGCCGGGCGTGAAGGTTGTGCTGCCATCCACACCGTATGATGCCAAAGGGCTGCTCAAAACGGCGATTCGCGATGATAACCCGGTCGTCTTTTTTGAGGATAAGATGATGTATCAACTCAAAGGTCGCGTGCCGGAGAGCGATTATACGATCCCCTTTGGAGTGGCAGACATCAAGCGTACAGGCACCGATATTACCATCGTGGCGACGAGTAGTATGGTGCAGGTCGCGCTCAAGGCTGCGGAACAACTGGGGCAGATCGGTATTAGCGCTGAAGTGATCGATCCCCGCACGACCTTTCCATTGGACAAGCAGACGATGATCGATTCGGCGAAGAAAACCAGTCGCGCCATCGTGATCGATGAAGGCTACGAGCGCTATGGCGTCACGGCAGAGATTGCGTCGGTAATCTCCGATGGGGCTTTCTACTATCTCGATGCACCCGTTAAGCGCATGGGGGCAATGGATGTGCCCGTTCCGTTCTCGCCTGTGCTGGAAGATATCACGGTTCCGACGCCCGATACCGTGCTTGCGCTGGCGAAAACGCTCTGTGGGCGCGCCTAGTCAGATATTTAGCATGTAATGTCGTTAACAAATGAATCTGGTAATGGCCGTTGTAGTACTCTGTCAAGCTTCATTCGTTGGTGCATCCAGAACATCCTCTGGGGTGGGACCGTCTATGGTAGGGGCGAGGACCAGCCATCGCCCCTACCATAGACAGGGAAACTACGCGATGAAAGTTGACAAAGTAGTAGTCGAGCGATTTATCGCGGTGGGTGATGCACACCACTGGCCGCTCGATCGCGATAAATCGCTCGACTACGAAACATCTGGTGTAAGCAGTATTTACGGAACCGCAGCACCATGGTTTGCTGGAGAGCGCATCGTAGCGCTTAACTGAAAGGATCAGGATGATGGCGATCAGAACGTACGGTTTGAATGGCGTCGATTGGGAAGAGCGAGTTAACTATGACCGTTTGCGCAATGAGCGGCTGGCACGGATCAAGCAATTGCTCAAGCAATCAGAAATGGGCGCGCTGCTCTGCTTTGATATGAACAATATTCGCTATATTACGGCGACGCATATTGGCACCTGGGCGATGGATAAACTGGCCCGTTTTTGTCTCCTGGCTCAGGACGACGAGCCGATCATGTGGGACTTTGGTTCAGCGGCACGCCATCACCAACTCTATAGCCCCTGGCTGGGTGAACGCTCGCGCGCAGGAATCTCAACACTGCGTGGTGCCATGCTTCCTGCTGCTGGACGCGCGGAAGACGTGGCACGCAAGATTCGTATCGAACTGGAAGAGCGCGGCCTCCTGAACGAGCCGGTTGGCGTCGATGCCATCGAGTTGCCCGTCCTCTTTGCGTTGCAGGCCGAGGGCATCAAGGTTGTGGATGGACAGCAATTGATGCAAGAGGCGCGCATCATTAAGACGCAAGATGAGATTACGCTGTTGAGTACAGCCTGTATGATGGTGGACGCAGCTTACGACGAACTGTATCGTTTTATGCGCCCGGGTGTGCGCGAGAACGAATGCGTTGGTCTGGTGAGCAAGGTGCTCTACGATCTTGGCTCTGAACATGTCGAGGGCGTTAATGCCATCTCCGGCGAACGCTGTAGTCCCCATCCTCACGTCTATACAGATCGTGCTCTGCGTCCCGGCGATCCCGCATATTTCGATATTTTGCATAGCTACAATGGCTATCGCACCTGCTATTACCGTACATTTGTTGTTGGCAGTGCGTCGCAGGCGATGGTAAATGCTTATAAATATTGCCGCGAGATTCTCGACGTTGCCATTGCCGCCATCAAACCGGGTGTGACGACCGCCGACGTGGTGAAGCTCTGGCCGAAGGCGCAAGATTTTGGTTTCCCTGATGAGGAAGCGGCCTTTGCCTTACAGTATGGACATGGTGTGGGTCTCTCGATCTGGGAGAAGCCGGTCTTCAGCCGGTTGGTCTCGCTCGATCATCCCGAAGTGATTCAGGAGGGTATGGTCTTCGCACTCGAAACCTTCTGGCCTGCGTCCGATGGCTGGTCGGCGGCGCGTATCGAGGAACAGCTCGTCGTCACAAAAGATGGCTGTGAGGTCATCACGCGCTTCCCTGCCGAAGAGCTGATGGTTGCAGGCGTGCGTTACTACACCGCCACCGGCCCCCTGCCGACGACCCGCGAGACGCAATCGCATCTCAATACCGCAACGGCAAGCAACGGCAACCAGCCTGGTAGCACCACCGCTAGCACCAGATCGCTCTAGTACTCACAATAACGGTAGTGTCTGGGGAGGAGCTTCCTCGTGCCCAATGCAGTATCCTCAAAGCGGAGCGGAAAATGGTACGATTTCATCGAACTGCTCCCTTATCTAGAGTATACATATATACCGAAATGGTTGGTTGATTTTGCACTGGGAAGTTCCCCCTGGCACGATGATGGAGACGACGCACGATGACAACGAACGTTATTTTGCCAGCATTGGGTATGGCTCAGGAGACGGGGAAGATCATACGCTGGTTGAAGAGTGAGGGTGAGATGGTCAGGCAGGGAGAGCCGCTGGTGGAGATTGAGACGGATAAGGCTGCGGTCGAACTGGAAGCCCCAGCGACCGGGATCGTTGCCAATATCTCAGCCGCGCCCGACGACGAGATCCCCGTTGGTCAGACTATCGCTCATATTGTCGAGCCGGGTAGCATTTCTCAGCCTGTGGAAAATGGGGCGCAAAAAGCAGTTCCTCCGGTTTCCATAGAGGATGGAACGAGATTGAGTATTCCCGTGAGTCCGCTTGCTGCAAGGATCGCTGCCGAACATCATCTCAATATAGATGAGATTCAGCCAGCCGGCAAGCGCATTCAAAAGGCCGATGTGTTGTCCTATCTTCAACAACTAGGGCAGAAGCGAGAACAGGAAGCAAGCGCCGCGCAATCTGAAAGTGTGCGTCCCGGCTCCGCTGTGGGCCTGTTAGCTGCCTCGCCCAAAGCGCGTCGTCTTGCCCGCGAACAGGGGAAAGATCTCACATTCATTCGCGGGAGTGGTCCAGATGGTGCGATTTTAGCTGCTGATGTTCTGGCGGCGTCATTGCCAGTAGCAGCGCAATCAGTCGCAGAAACAGTAGTAGAAACACCACATTCCGAAGCGCGCGAGCTTGCGACCAGTCGCACATGGCGGCTGATGGCCGAGCGTACAACACAGAGCTGGACGAGCGTTCCCCACTTCTTTTTGATGCGCGATGTGAACGCAAGTCGTCTGATGATCTGGCGCGAGCAGGTCCAGAAGCGCACTACTGAGAAGATTACCTACACTGATTTGTTGGTGAAAGTTGTTGCTGCGCTGTTACAGAAGCACCCACGCCTCAATGCCTCGTGGAGTGAAGGTCGCATTCTGCTCAATGAGGTCGTCAATATCGGGATTGCGGCGGCATCAGAGGAAGGGTTGATCGTTCCGGTGATTCAGCGGGCCAATACGCTGCCCATGAGCCAGATTGCATACCAGCGGAAAGAACTGGTCGAGCGAACGCACACAGGGAAAGTTCGATTGGAGGATGTCTCAGGCGGTACATTCACTATTAGTAATTTAGGAATGTACGGCGTTGATAGCTTCAAGGCCATTATTAATCCTCCCCAGGCTGCGATTCTAGCTGTTGGACGCATTGTGGATCGTGTGGTGCCTGTTGGAGGCCAGCCAGCGGTGCAACCAATGATGAGCCTGTGCCTCTCATGCGACCATCGCGTCGTGGATGGCGCGCGTGCTGCTCAATTTCTCACCGAACTGGCAGATGTGCTGGAGGAGCCGCTCGCATTATTAGAGTAGTTTCTGAGAAGATTGATTTGTGATCGTGACAGAAATACTTGAGAGAAAGATCATTCTTTCTTGTGGCTGAACCTGCCAACAATCGTGAGAAAACTAAGGAAAAAGCCCAGCCCGAATATATCCAGCCCCACATCTTTCAAGGTATAGTCGTAGTTGATTATAACGATGGGAGGCGCAAAAAAATATATAAGCAGACCAACGAGCATAAGCGCGCCGAGAATGAAATAGCCTGGTTTCATTGTGTCGCCCTCCACTTGCTCGTTTTTTTATCAATAAAAGATCTTGTAAAAGACATTGCTGTTGACGTATGCTACCGATACTATAGCAGCAAATGTCATAGTAGCCAAACAGATAAGTACTTTTTATTTTGGATGTATTGTTAGCAACAATATAAGGAGACAGACGGTATGCCCATTCCGGCGCATGGACTTCCCCCGGAGGAACTCTTTCAGCGACTTGAGCACTACAAAGAACATGATGTTTCGTGGCGCGCAGGGAGAATTTTGACTGGCATTTATGATCCTGGGGATGAAATTGAAGCAATAGTCAAACAGGCATATAGCAGCTTCCTCACCGAAAACGCCCTCTATCCCAATCTTTTTCCCAGCCTGTTGCAACTGGAAAATGAAGTGGTACGGATGATTGCAGATCTTTTGCACGGCGATGCAGATGTGGTGGGGAACTGTACCAGCGGTGGCACCGAGAGCATTATGCTGGCTGTCAAGGCGGTTCGTGATAGCGCTCGTGTTCAACGCCCACATAGTACATCGCCTGAGATCGTGTTGCCACAAACGGCGCATCCTGCTTTTCACAAAGCCGCCCATTATCTTGGCCTTAAAACGGTTGTCACCGGCTTTGATCCGCAAAGCTTTCGCGCTGATCCCGCCGCCATAGAGCGTGCCATTACGCCGAATACAATCATGATCGTTGCATCGGCCCCCAACTACTCTCATGGTGTAATCGAGCCGATTGCGACCATCGCCGAAATTGCACGTGCTCATAATCTCTTCTTTCATGTCGATGCCTGCGTTGGTGGGATACATCTTTCGATGATGCGTAAAGCTGGCTACGAGGTGCCTCCTTTCGATTTCAGCATTCCAGGAGTCACCTCTCTATCAGTAGATATGCATAAATATGGCTATGCCGCCAAAAACGTTTCTATCATTCTCTATCATAACCGCGATCTGCGCCGTTATGCCTTCTTTGCCAATGCTGATACCACCTCTTATGCCGTTCTCAATCCCACCGTCCTCTCCAGCAAATCTGGTGGGCCGGTGGCGGGGGCCTGGGCCGCCCTGCACTCGCTCGGCGAAGAGGGGTATGTGCGTGTCGTGCGCGAGGTGACGGCGGCCACGCGGCAGATGATTGCAGGTATCAGCGAACTGGACGACGTGTTTGTGCTGGGCGAACCAGATATGTGCATGTTTGCACTTGCATCCGATACCCTCAATATTTTTGAGCTTGACGATGAGATGAGCCAGCGTGGTTGGACGCTACAACCTCAGTTTAGCGCCGGTAGCAGTCCGGCAAACCTGCATGTCAGTGTACATTATGCCACAGTCGGGCATGTTGGCGAATTTCTCGAAACGCTGCGGGATAGCATTGCAGCAGTCAAAGGCCGCTCGCAAGGGCCGCAGGAGGCGCTTGCACTCAAGGCAGAGGTTGAGCGGCTGATGCAAAATCCTGGCCCAGAGACGTTCGCACAGATTGTGGCCCTTGCCGATATTGCGCCGGGCCAGCTCCCGACCAGCTTTGCACGTATCAACACAGTACTGGATGCCCTGCCTGGATCGCTGGTCAATGTGCTGCTGCTTGAGTATTTGAACAGCCTGTATGATTGAGGAGTATCATGCAAAAAGCTGCTGTTGTGGCGCAAGGGATACGCTGGCGCATTCCGCTGGTGCTGGGCGTGACATTTTTTGTCAACTACCTGGATCGCAACAATCTGGCGCTGGCTTTGCCACAAATTGCCCGCGATTTTGGCTGGGGCGACAAAGAGCTTGCCAGTAACGGACAATTCTTGCTTGCCGCCTTCTTCCTGACCTATGGCCTCTCGAATATGTTTCTGAGTCCATTTGCCGAGCGCTTCGGTCCGAAGCGGAGCGTGATTGTGGCTGTGGCCGCCTTTTCTATTTGCACGATTTTGAGCGCGCCGCTGGGCCAGATCTTTGCAGCCCTGCTCGGTCTGCGTTTGTTGCTGGGCATAGGCGAAGGGATACATGTGCCAATGCTGGGAGCGATTACCAGCCGCTGGTTTCCGTTGCATGAGCGCTCACGGGCCAATGCGATCTGGAATGTGGGCATCCTGCTGGCGACGGCTCTTGGTCCGCTGTTGCTAGTGCCGCTGATCTCGGCTTTTGGCTGGCGCATCGCCTTTGCGGTGCTGGGAGTGATTGGACTGCTGATCTCTGTTCCGCTCGTCTGGCTGGTGGTGGATGATCGACCACACCCTATTGTGTTGAGCGATGTTGAGCCGTTGCCTGTTGAGAAGCCAGCGGAGGCGGTGCGTAGCCCGCTGTTCAATCTGCAATCAACCAGCTATGTGCGCGATGTGCGTTTCTGGCTTATCGTTGTGGCCGGTATGCTCAATGCCTTCTGCGGTTTTGGCGTCCTCAACTGGTTGCCAACTTACTTCACACGTGCCAAAGGGATCAATTTCGATCAACTTGGTTGGCCGCTTGCCCTGGTTTTTACCTCCGGGATCGTGAGCGTCTTTCTTATGGCCTATCTGGGGGATCGCTTGAATCGTCGGGCGCTGTTAACGAGCATTGGTCTGGGCATAGCTGGCGTGCTGGTCTTTTTTGCGGTACAGGCCACCAGCCTTGCCTTGCTGGTACTCTTTTTCGCCGCCGCAGTCTTTTGTCAGAGCGCCTATACAGCGCATGAGCATGCCCTGGTTCAGCGCCTGCTTCCTGCCAACCTGGTAGGGGCGGGAACCGGGCTGTATAATGGCCTCTCGGTGCTGTTTGGCGGCGTGGGCGGATCGTTGATCCCGGGGACAATTGTTGCCATTACCGGCAATTTCAACGCTGGCATCCTGAGCATTATGGTTGGTGCCTTCGCAACAGCGCTGGTGCTGGCACTGCTGGCGCGGATAATTCATTATTAGCATCATTTTTGCTAGATCAGGCGTACGAACAAAGGATGTGAACCAGGGAGGGAAGAATCTGTTCCTCTCTCATGGAGGAAGTGAATTCTATGGTTCCATTTGCCCGTACGCCTTTACTAATGAACTTAATCAGCGTGCGAAGCCTGCTTATCAGACAATCCGGTCAATTGTTCACTGATTTGTCTCAGTCGGCTTCGTGCTATTGTGTCATATGCTTGAGGATGTGCGTGTGCTTGTTGCAGCTGATCAAAATATTGGCCTGTTACATTGTCTAATGTCGGTGATGTCGCCAGGTATATCACAGAGCGGAGGCCCTCTTCGACCGTAGTTTGGGCAAAAGGAATCGTCTCGCGGACCATTTTGGTGTTCATCAACGAGGCAGGATGGACACAGTTGACGGTGATATGTTCTCCTTTTAGCCGTTCTGCCAGATCAATTGTAAACATCACCAGCGCAAGTTTGCTGCGGCGATAGGCATCATAGCCATTATAACGGCGTTCAAACATAATATTGTCAAAATCAAGCGGAAGTTGTCCCACTGAACCTACGTGAATAATGCGGGACGGCGGATTTATGCGTAGGCTGGGCAACAATAGATGCGTGAGTAAGAAAGGTGCGAGATAGTTCACCGCGAAACGAAGTTCATATCCATCGCGGCTGAGTTCACGTCTGGCTCCAAGAAGCCTTCCGCTACCTATGCCAGCATTATTAATGAGCATGTCAAGCTGAGGATGGGAGGTTTGCACCTGCTCAGCCAGCCTACGTACCTGTGAAAGATCGGCGAGATCCGCCAGATAGGTCTTCAGGTGACTGTTTCCTGTTACGTCCTGGATTTCTCGCTGAGTCTTCTCTAAGCGTCGCTGGTTGCGTCCATGAAGGAGGATAGCTGCGCCCTCTCTGGCGAGTGCAAGTGCGGTCTGTTTTCCGAGTCCATCGGTTGATCCAGTGATTAGGATTGTTTGTTGTGCAAGAGGTTTCATCTTTTGTTCTCTTTTCAAGAATAAACGATACGTATCGTGTCCTTTTTACAATGTCAAATATAAACGATACGTATCGTATATGTCAAGGCGCATAGTAAAATGACACAAAGAGATTGTCGTTTGTCGAAATTAGAATCGCGTCTGATTAATTCTTCTCGCTATATGAGAGAACAAAACGAGAAGTAGCGCTGGACCCAATGCCTGATCACCATTTAAAATCTTGAGTGTGGCAGTCCCTTTGGTGTTGGGAAATGGGGCTGGTATAGCTTCGGCCTTCGAGGTTTCGAGTATCTGGCTCCAACTCATAAATCTGTGCCTTCTTTCTGCGTCTCAGCCAAGCAGGTTTGCTTGTCTTGCTTCTAGAATAGGGCGAAATGCACGAGAAGTCATGGGCCAAAGGGACCATGTTAGAGAGCAACAAACACTGTTACTTTCGGCGTAGTATCTGTCTCTGAGCAAGAACAACCACCCCTATTATCTATGTTCTATTTTCAAACGACTGGAATCAAGACAGACAACAGAGATGAACGAAGAATCGGGCATAGTGCTTGAGGCTCTGATCTCGCCATGTATTCGTCTCGAAGCATCTTGAATGTTACAATGGATTGAAAGCATTCGCGGTGCTTTATTCTTTCTCTCAGGGGATACGTTATGTCAACAAATACTTCTGACGTGTTTTCACAGGCTATCGAGCGATTACCCGGTTTGCGTTCCGCTCGTGGCGCGATTATTCCTGAACTGGAGCGGGCTCGCGCAACGATTCAGACGTTGCAAACAGCACCACAAACGCGGGTCGTTCTGGCACAGACGCAGCATTTGATGGAGGGCATTGAGCAGATTCCACAAACCTCCTATACATTTTATCGACTCTTCCTCAGAAATGGAGATCGCGATAATTATCAGGCCCCCTATTTTCTCAAGCGTGCCAGGTTGGCGGCGGCCGCTGTGCGTCTGTTTCTGGGCCAAACAGAGCTAAAGGATAGTGTGCAGGATTATTTGTGGAGCATCTGCGAGGAGAGTAACTGGGTGCTGCCTGCCCACGAGACCTATATTATCGATCTCTTCTCTGCTGAGACAGGATATGTGCTGGCTGAAACGCTGCTCATGCTTGGAGAGACGCTGGATGCTGAAGTGCGTCATCGCGTGCGGGAAGAGATAGAGCGCAGAGTCTTTGATCCCTATCTTCGCTATCACCATCTGCATAAATGGTACAAAGAGCATCATAACTGGAACGGTGTCTGTAATAGTTCAATAGCGGCCACATTTTTGCTGCTGGAATCGGAGACGGAACGCCTGGAACAGGCACTGAAAATTGCGCTGATCGGGCTACAAGCCTTTCTAGAGACAGCTTTTGAGGAAGATGGCAGCTCGACAGAGGGTGTTGCGTACTGGCATTATGGCCTGATTAATTTTGTGGCCCTCGCCGAGATGCTACGGGCGCGCAGTAACGGCGCAATCGATCTGCTTGCTGGTGAGAAGATGCGCCGTATCGCCGCCTATCCCGCCCGGATGCAGCTTTCCGGTTCGTGGTTTGCGAGCTTCTCTGATTGCAACGAAACAGTCGAGTTTCATCCAGGCATTCTCATGCGTCTGGCCGAGCGTACGGGTGAGCGATCTCTCTTCAACTTGCTGGCCCGGCCTGCGGAACCGGAAAGCGATTGGCGACTGACAATGATGTTGCGCGATATCCTCTGGTGGAATGGTAGTCAACCAGGGGCCAACACACCAACTGATGCCCGGCTTCCTGATGCAGGTGTGGTGCGTCTGGTAACGCAAATGGGACAGGGAACACCAGTAGTGGTGGCGTTGAAGGCGGGCCATAACGCTGAAAATCACAATCAGAACGATGTGGGCAGCTTTATTGTGCATGTGGAGGGCGAGAATCTGCTCACCGATCCGGGGCGTGGCCTCTATTCACGCGCCTATTTCGGCCCGCAGCGCTACGAGAATATTTTCACCAACTCCTATGGGCATAGTCTTCCACGCATCGGTAGACACTTGCAGGAGGCGGGACGCGAATTTGCGGGAACATTGTTGGAAGTCGCACCTGAGCAGGATGGATACAAACAGGCAGCAGTGGAATTCGCTCGCGCCTATCTCTGTGCGGATCTTGTCAGAGCCGAGCGTCGCTTACTCCTGGCATCGGATGTCTGGTTGCATGATCGCTTTGTCTTTCTGGAAACTCCCCATGAGGTCGAGGAAGCATTTGTAACATGGTGCGATTGTCTCGTAGATGGCGCAACTGCCTTGATTCAAGGGCAACATCGCGATCTGCGTCTCATTATCGAACAACCACAAGGGGTCTCTTTTGCGTTAGAGCGGTTGGAAGAGCAATGTCGAGCAAATAAAAAGCCTGGAGTGCTCAAACGTTTGACCGTTATTCTTCCGCTTGCATTAGATGTTGAGGTGAGGATACGCATGGAAGTGCTTGAGAAGGGCGAATGCAGATGAACATTTGCAGATGTAAAAGGGTCAAAGCCGTGAATTGATCGAAATAGTTGAGGTAAAATTGGCAGGTATCACAAAATAGTCACGAACGGGAAAATAGAGGATTTTGCCTCTTTACCATCTTGACGATTTGTACAGTCCCGACTATGCTTGTAACAAGAAAAGATTTAACCAACTGGTTAGATAATTAACCAGCTGGTTAGTTGATTTGCAACCGAACGGGTGGATTTAAGAAAGAGAAGGGAACGGCATGTCGGAACCTGGAAGTAGACGCGGGCGTGTTCACGATGCGGAAGGTGCTCGCGAGGCGATCCTCAACGCAGCAGAAGAGGTTTTTGCAGAACATGGATTTGATGGAGCGCGCATCGACGTTATTGCGGAGATTGCAGGTTACAACAAAAGCCTGATCTTCCACTACTTTAAAGATAAACTGGAACTGTATGCGCAGGTACTCAGACGGGCCGATAAAGAAATAAATGTTTTGCAAAGACGGATATTTGACACGTTGTTTGAGGAAGAGGTGATGGCTGACGCGTCCAGGTTTAAGGCGCTATTGAAAGAAACTGTTGGCGAATTTTTTGATTATCAGATCAAGCATCCACGCGTCATGCGTATGGTCATCTGGGAAATGGCCGAGGGCTGGCAGGGCTATGCAAAGATTATGTCGGAGCGCGATAGAGAAGATATGATGGAATTTAGAGCACTCTTGCGTAAAGCACAGGAGGCAGGACTTTTTCGCTCGGGGCTTGATCCGGCCATACAGCTTACACTTGTCGTTTACTTATCCATGTTTTATGAATCCTTTATCCCTCTTTTTCAAATGCTGCTGCCCGACGAGGATTTTTCCTCCCAGACTGTGATAGCGCAGGCACGCGATTACTTTGTTGAGCTAATCGCCACCGGTCTGGTGGTTGAGCCACCAGCAAACAGGGCAAGGCAGAAAGGAAGTGAAACATGAATAGCAAAGACATGCCACAGAACTCAACCTCCTTTGCGCCGGGTGAGGAAAGCCAGGCAACGTCTCCTCGGATGGTCAATGCCGACAACCAGGGGCGACCTCTGGTCGTTGTTCACGATATTCATAAGGTCTACCAGGTGGGACAAACCAGGCTGCATGCGCTGAGAGGAATATCGTTAGAGATATCACCGGGCGAATTTGTTGCGGTCAGAGGGCCATCAGGATCGGGTAAATCTACTTTTATGAATATTATTGGTTGCCTGGATCGCCCAACGCAGGGATCGTATGAGCTTGTTGGTCGGCAGGTAAGCCAGATGTCCACCCGTGATCTAGCGCGGGTGCGCAATCGTTTGATCGGCTTTGTGTTTCAAGGCTTCAACCTGTTGAGCCGGGCGAGTGCCAAACGTAATGTGGAACTCCCCATGATCTATGCAGGATTGACGCGTGAACTGCGCGAGCGCCGGGCCAGGGAAGCGTTGCATCTGGTAGGCTTGGAAGCGCGTATGGATCACAAGCCAGCGCAGCTTTCAGGAGGCCAGCAGCAGCGCGTCGCCATCGCTCGCGCCCTCGTCAATAGCCCCTCGCTTCTCCTGGCAGACGAGCCAACGGGCAATCTGGATAGCCGCACCAGCATCGAGATTATGGCAGTGCTTCAGGCGTTGAACCAGCGCGGCTTGACGGTAGTTCTCGTGACACATGAACCCGATATTGCAGAATATACCTCGCGCCAGATCATCTTCCGCGACGGTCGCCTCGTACGCGATGAGCCTATGAGCAATCCCCGCGATGCCCAGGCAGAATGGGCATCGCTCTCGCTACAAAATCCTGATGAGGACTATTAAACATGACGTAAGGAGGTAATGACGTGAGCATAGTAAATCGGACAGCAGGGAAAACTTCAGCAAACCAGGGCTTGCTGGCCGCACTCAAAAAGGAAGATTTCGACCGGGCGGGCAAACTGGGGACGAACTTTGCAATTGCTATTGAGGCGCTCTGGGCGAACAGATTGCGCTCTCTGCTGACAACTCTGGGCATCTTTATCGGGGTTGCCTCGGTCGTCTCAATGGTGAGCCTGGTGCAGGGAGTTGGTGCGAACCTTACCGACACAATTGAAAGCCTGGGCACAAATATGATTATTATCGCCCCTGGCACCGGCAATAATGTTTCCAATAGTGGAGTTTCAAGCAACGGCAGCATTTCGGTGAGCAGTCGTGTCACTTCGGTGCTGCCAGCCAGCGAGACCACGCTTTCGTTGACTCCCAGCGATGTCCAGGCGGTCGCCAAAGTCTCTTCAGTCTCGGCGGTCAGTCCGATTATCTCCGTCAATGTGCAGGCAATTTATGGAAATCAAAACTGGAATACGCATCTCAAAGGTGTGGATACCAGCCTGGAACAGATACAGAATTGGAGCATTGAACAAGGTAGCTGGTTCAGCGCATCCGATCAGCAGGGGGCCAGATTAGTCGCCGTGCTTGGTCAAACTGTTGCGCAAAACCTCTTCGCCTCCTCTGGGCAGAATCCGATAGGGAAAACCATCCGCGTGCGCGATCAGGTCTTGCGTGTGGTAGGGGTGCTTGCAACAAAAGGAGGAGCCTCTTCCTCCGATGATGTCATCTTTGTGCCCTTTTCGACCGCGTTGTATCGCTTCAAAAACAATGGCTATATCGATCAAATCATTGTGCAGGTGGCCGATTCCAACAATATTGATAGAGTGCAGAGTGACATTACAACTATGCTGGAGCAGCGCCACCATATCGGTAAAAATACCCCTGACGACTTCAACCTCACAAGCTCCAAGCAGTTGCTACAGACGTTTGATCAAATTATCACTCTTGCTACAGCACTCTATGTGAGCATTGCCTCGATATCATTAACGGTCGGCGGCGTGGGAATTATGAATATCATGATCGTTTCAGTGACAGAGCGTACGCGTGAAATCGGCATCCGCCTCTCGTTGGGCGCGCAACGAGAGGATATCCTCAACCAATTTTTGATCGAAGCGATGACGCTCAGCTTGCTTGGAGGATTGATCGGACTATTGCTTGGCCTGCTGCTTGGGTTAGGCATAACTACGCGGTTGGCGATCCCCTTTATCATCACGCCCTTCTCGCTGCTTCTGCCATTCGTTATGTCAGCGGGTATAGGCGTCACCTTTGGCTTCTATCCAGCATTTCGAGCAGCTCAGCTTGATCCAATCGAATCGCTGCATGCTCTCTAACCCCGGCCGAGGAGCCTTGATGAAATGTAACAATATGTAAAGTTTACAGCTGTAAATTTTACATATAGAATTATGATTCTATGGGTTACTATTGTATCTATTCTGTGATACCTAAGTATCAAATGCTTGTATTTATCTAAAAGTGCTTCTATACTGATTGGCGAGGTACAAAAACGGCTTCCCCGGAAATAATGAAAGGAATGGAAAATACCAGATGCAAAAAGATCAAAGTATGAAGCTTATCAGCAGACGTAAAGCTATTGGTGGGCTGTTGACGACAGGTGCGATCCTGAGCGCTGGTCTGTTTGCAACACCATCGGCTTTTGCAAGCAGTCATGTGAGGCTGGATCAGCCAACGGTTACGAAGTTCAAAGCAACCATCAAGACCTCGCAGATTGCCCTCAAGCACGTGAAAGTCAGTGGCAAAACCAGTAAAGTTGCGCCAAAAAACTATACGCTCAAGACCAATACGCAGGCATCGCTGCTTTCTGCTCAGGATGCGCAGGCCACGTTCTCTGCTTATCCAGTCAAAACAACGTCTGATCCTACTCTTGGAAAGATTGTAACCGGGGATGATGGATCAAGTTTCTGGTTTGCGGAGACGGGAGCTAACCGTATTGGCAAGATTACCACTCAGGGAGCCATCACCGAGTACTTGCTTCCTATAAGCGGGTACAACCCGACCAGCATTGCCAACGGTCCTGGCGATACGTTCTGGTTTCCCTACGTCAGCGACAGCACAAGTTTCATCGGGCGTATGATAGGTGCTTCTGGACAGGTGACACTGTATCAACTGCCAATCAGTATTTCCAGTGAAACCGCGATTACCAGGGGACCGAATGATACGCTCTGGTTTGTCAACGGGAACAATCAGATTGGTAGCGTGACTGCTGATGGCACGATCAAAACCTATACGCTCGATGGGGTCAGGTGGACGCAAGATATTGCACAAGGCCCAGATGGTGCGCTCTGGTTCACCTATACTGGCAACACTACCCCTCAATCTGGCGTGGCTCGCTTCACAACCGATGGTTCGCTGACCTTCTATCCTGTGACGGACGCTGGTATGGCGCAGATTACCACCGGACGCGATAACGATCTCTGGTTTGCTGTCTTCGAGGACGAGCTTGGTAGCGAGCAGAAGAACGTTGGTCGGATTACCACCAGTGGTACTCTCACCCGCTATTACATGCCACAACTCAAAGACAATTCTTACCCTTATTCGATTGCGTACCTGGGCAACGGCACCTTTGCCTTCGGTACTGTTCAGGAGGGAGCGAAGGGATCAAGCCACGAGTATGTCGGCATTATCACTCCTGCGGGTGATGTGCAGGCATTCGATACCCCTAACGCGGATCAGGTATTCTTTATGACCTATGCAGGCTGGGCCAACGAAATCTGGTTTACCAGCACCAGTTACAGCTACAAGGGCCGGGATAAGGTTTATAAGTTCCGCCTGACAAATTAACCTGGACCAATTATCACCATGCATGCTTGAGGTGCGCAGGAAGCGGACGAATCACCAGTCGTTGAAAAGACGTTACTGAAAGATCTTCTCTTGTGTATTCGTAAAAATACTCGGATGGATATTGAGCCTCAAGCATAGATGGTAAAAATTGAGGGATATTGCTCACAACTTCGAGATTGTTGGGGTGACAGGCCCACGCCAGCGATTTCCATGTGAGCAAGCCCTCCGGGGTTTGTTGCGAATAGGCTTGCTTCGCTTGCTGAGCTGAAAGATGGGCAATAAAGGCGTACATCCCTTGCGCTGGTTCATGACCGACCAATCCCCAGGTGACGATGCCTGCAAAGAACAGCGATGGCGCTTCCCTCAAATCAATACCCGCCTCTTCTTGCACTTCTCGCTGAACTGAAGCCAGTGGCGTTTCACCTGTTTCGATTTTTCCGCCTAACCCATTCCAGAGTTGAGCGTTAGGTGGAAATGTTCGATACAGCAGTAACACCTGTTCCCGATGGCAACAGAAGCAAATTGTGTATGGCAACTCCATTGCGGCCTCTCAGGATCTCGTTTTCAAATAATCATCCAGTTTTGTGAGCGCGATAGTTCTCATTGCCGTTTTGCGGATTTCAGTATCGCTCATCTCTGCCCAGGTTTTGTCGTGTCCGGCGGGAATAAAGATAGAATCCCAGCCAAAGCCGTTGCTTCCTCGTGGCGTGGGGGCGATAGAGCCTGCTCGTTCGCCGGAGAAGATATGAAATGCTTGCCCATCGTACAGACCAAACTGTACCGACGCCAGCGCCGATCTGTCCTCGTAGCCATTGAGCAGTTTGCACAAGCCATCGGTGCCCAACTCCGCTAAAAACCATTTGATCAGCGGCCCCGGCAATTTGCCCAGCGCTAAAAATTGCAGCGAGGCATCCTCCACCAGCACCGGGGAGTGCAGTTGCCTGTACGCCTCCCGCGCCTTGTGTTCAATGATTTCTGCTCCGTCAAGCGATTGAATTTCAATCAGATCGATTGCTTTCTGTACAACTGGAAAATCTAAATATTGACTGAGTTGCTTTGCTTTGCCTGGATTGCTGGTTACAAATGTTAAAGCGTCCACCTTCTCTTCTCTCATCATAAAATTCCTGATAATACAGGCGCTATCATACAGTCTCCGCTCTATTTTGGCAAGATGAGACGCTCCCAGCCTGACGCGAAGGTGTGCTACACTACTGATGTAGAGAGGAAGGAGGCATTATGAAAACCTATCAGCTTGCAGTGATCCCCGGTGATGGTATCGGGCCGGATGTCATCGCGGAGAGCGTGGAGACGCTGACGTATCTTGCCACATTGCATGGTGGCTTTCAATTTAGTATGCAACAATTTAATTGGGGGACGGAACGTTATTTGCGCGAGGGAGCGATGATGCCAACGGATGGCCTGGCGACTCTGGAGCGAGGAGGCTTCGACGGTATTTTGCTTGGCCCGATTGGTGATCCGCGCGTACCGGACCATATCACGCTGCGAGGAGTGGTCTTGCCACTGCGCCAGGCGTTCGATCAATATGTCAATCTTCGGCCTGCACGTCTTTTGCCGGGTGTGCATAGCCCTCTGGCGGACAAGCAGCCTCAGGATATTGATATTATCTGTGTGCGTGAGAACACCGAGGGCGAGTATGCCGGAGCTGGTGGTCGCCTCTATCAGGGGGCCGAGAACGAGGTGGCGATTCAGACAACGATATTTACCCGCAAAGGCACCGAGCGCATCATACGCTATGCGTTTGAGTATGCTCGTCGCTATCAACGTAAGAAGGTGATGAGTGCCACAAAGTCCAACAGCCTGCAATATAACATGGTTTTTTGGGATGATGTCTTTAAGCAGGTGGCCGCCGAATATCCTGATATTGAGCATGAGCAACAGTTGATCGATTCGCTTACGGCCCGCTTTGTGTCGCGACCGGAGAGCCTGGATGTGGTGGTGGCCTCAAATCTCTTTGGCGATATCCTCACAGATCTGGGAGCTGCCATTTCAGGGAGTATGGGTCTGGCACCCAGCGCCAATCTGAACCCGGAGCGCCGCTATCCCAGCCTGTTTCAGGCGATACACGGTTCCGCGCCTGATATTGTTGGCAAAAACATTGCCAATCCAATTGCCTCTATCTGGTCGGGTCAGCTTTTGCTGGATTTCCTCGGCGAACAGGAAGCCGCCACATTGCTGATGCGAGCCATAGAAGAGGTGCTGGCGAGTGAGCAGGCGCATACACCTGATCTTGGAGGTGTTGCCACAACGAACCAGCTTGGTCAGGCGATTCGTGAGCAGATACAAACGATTGCAGCTCGATCCTAATACTCATCAAAAGAGATAGGTCTGATTAAGCTGAAATTTCTGGCTCAATGGATAGCTCGCCCTGCCATTTGCGCTCGACGTGTTCCAGCAAGAAATTCTTGAAGGCATAGGCTGTGGCGGAGAGGTTTTTCTCTTTCAAGTGGACAAGCCGCCACTGCCGCATTAGTGGGAAGCCCTCGACATCAAGCATGACCATACGCTTTGTCTCCAGCTCGATATCAATTGCCACACGTGAGATCAACGCGATGCCCAGCCCGGCAGCAACTCCCTGCTTGATTGCGCTGTTATTGCCAACCTGCATACTGACGAGCAGTGGTAAGCCGGCATTCTGGAACACTTCTTCCAGTGCGGCCCGCGTGCCTGATCCTACCTCGCGCATGAGAAAATGTTCGCGCGCCAGCTCCGCAAAGGGAACTCTGGTGCAACCGGCGAGGCGATGCGTTGGCGCAGCTATCAGGACCAGTTCGTTTGGCGCGAATGGAGCTACAAAGACTGGCACTTCGGTTGGAACCTTGCCCATAATCGCCATATCAAGCTGATTGTTGATGATCGCGTCTACCAGATAGTTGCGATTAACCACTTCGAGCGTAATCTCGACATTGGGGTACAGATGATGAAACTTCCCCAGCAGATTAGGGATAACATACGTCCCCACTGTCGTGTCGGCACCCACGCTCAGGCGGCCATTATGCGGGCTGCGTAGCGCTTCCATTGTTTCTAACGTCTCATCGATTAAAGCAAAAATCTTGTTACTATAGCGATACAACTCCTCTCCGGCTCGCGTGAGGTGGGTGCGGCGTCCGATCCTATCAAACAGCTTCACGCCCATCGACTCCTCAAGCTGGTGTATTTGCGCCGAAACAGCGGGTTGGCTAAAGTGTAGCTTTTCGGCAGCCCGCACGTAGCTACAATATTTGGCGACGACCTGAAACGTGGCGAGTTGATGTAAATTGATATTACGCATCTTGCCTCCTTGAAAGACACATAAGCGATAGATTATTAATAATAGCACAAGATAAACCTTTTCTGTCAAGAAAAAAGCGCTATTTCTTCTTGATGCATCACTCTAAACCTATCTATCAGGCTGATTTATACATAACTTTTTACTTATAGGATTCCTCACAATCTTTGAAGCAACAGCATAGACCGCGCGCATTGCAGTATGTTACCCTTGCTTTATGGATTGGTGAGACGACGGAATTTTCTCATTCATTGGAGCGATCTGGTATTATGAGTATACAGACGAGTTCCCTTTCGACGGAAGGAATCGAAGTCATTGCGCCTGTGACCGCTGAATTCGCAGAAATAGTGTCGCCCGACGCGTTGCGCTTCGTTGCGAAGTTGAGCCGGACATTTGAGCCTGGTCGCGAAGAGTTGCTCAAGAAACGGAAGCAGCGTCAGGCTGAGCTGGATGCTGGTATCCTGCCGGATTTTCTGCCCAGAACGCGGCGGATTCGCACTGCCAACTGGACCGTTGCGCCCCAGCCAGCCGGTTTGCAGGATCGCCGCGTTGAAATCACTGGTCCAGTTGAGCGTAAAGTGATTATTGACGCGCTCAATTCCGGGGCGAACGTCTTTATGGCAGATTTTGAGGATGCTCACGCTCCCACCTGGATTGGCACGATTCAGGGGCAGATTAATGTACGCGATGCCGTCGCTGGGACAATTAGTTATACTAACCCCGAAGGTAAAGTGTACCGCTTACATGAGAAGACAACGGTGCTGTTTGTGCGTCCACGTGGCTGGCATCTGCCAGAGAAGCATGTCTTGATCGATGGCAAGCCTGTTTCTGCCTCCCTCTTCGACTTTGGCCTCTACTTCTTTCACAACGTACAGTGCTTACTCGCCAGAGGAACCGGTCCCTATTTTTACCTGTCCAAGCTGGAGAGTCACCTGGAGGCGCGGCTCTGGAACGATGTCTTTGTGGTGGCACAGCGCGAGTTGGATATTCCCCGGGGAACGATCAAGGCTACTGTGCTGATTGAAACTATGTTGGCGGCCTTTGAGATGGACGAAATCCTCTATGAATTGAGTGAGCATTCAGCGGGTCTGAATTGTGGGCGCTGGGATTATATCTTCAGCGCAATCAAGAAGTTCAATGCTATTCCTGCCTTTGTTCTGCCCGATCGCGACCAGTTGACGATGACCACCCATTTCATGCGCTCCTGTTCTCTGCTCACCATCAAAACCAGCCATCGTCGCAATGCCCCTGCTATCGGTGGTAGTATGTTGGCCTATATCCCCATTAAAAACGATCCCAATGCTAACGAAGAGGCGCTGACACGCGTGCGAGCCGAGAAACGACGCGAAGTGACTGATGGGTATGACGGAACGTGGGTTGCTCATACAGGGCTGGTGTCGGTGGCGCGAGAAGAGTTTGCCGTCATGAAGAGTCCGAATCAGATGAACAGGAAGCGCGAAGATGTGCGTGTAACGGCGACCGATCTGTTGCGTTTCCCTGAAGGAACGATTACGGAAGCCGGTTTGCGCAATAACATTAACGTCAGTTTGCGATACCTGGATGCCTGGCTGTGTGGAACGGGGTGCGTGCCAATCAATAACGTGTTGGAAGATGTCGCTACTGTTGAGATCACACGGGCGCAGATCTGGCAATGGATTCATCATCCCTGGGGCATTCTCGATGATGATCGTAAGGTTACTATCGCCATGTTTCGTCGTTTGATGAGCGAGGAACTGACAAAGATCAAGCACGCTGTCGGCGAATCACGTTACGTCAAAGGACGTTTTGAGCAAGCAGCAGCGATCCTCGATCAAGCGATTACAAGCGAGCGGTTTGTGGAATTCCTGACGCTCCCGGCCTATTGCTATCTGGATTAAGATGTTATGCCTGTTGATGATAGAAGTGGATTTGACCTTTTGCCTTAAAAGTGGTTTCATGGAAGGCGGCAGAAAATCTGTCGCCTTCGTGTTACTTATTGAGGCGCTATCACGTGTCAAATGAAAGGAGCTTTTTAGGGGCTTTTTGTATACTGTATATTAATAAGATGGATTAGCGCGTACCCTTCTCACTTTGTTTCGACATTTTGCAACCAATTATCCTGCTCGTAACCTGTAGGGGTTCTCTACTGCAATGGTAGAAGATCGTAAGGTTTTGAAATCACAGGAAGGACAGCCGATGGCAAAGTTCGCTTTTGGTGAGGAGAAGCTCACAATTATTGATGCTAAGGGTTATCAGATAGATCTGAGCATGCAGGAAGCAGTTTCCCTGCTGTACTGGCTCTCTGATCAGAAGGCGGCGCTATTTCGTCTTTCGCGGCATGAGAGCGAGCCAGAGAAGCAACCAGAGAAGCACTTTCAGCAACTCGAAGCGTTTCAGGTCGAGTATAAAATCCACCCATTGCTGGAGGATGATAACGCATTCGCACAGGGCTAGCAGGCGCTGTTTACGGCCCTGCGCTCTCTGCTAGTCCCACGTCCTGGTCGCGTTGATCCGCTCTTTCTCGCGAAACGCCTGTTCCAGGTCAATCTGGAAACAATTTGCCAGATCCAGCAGGTAGCTGAGGACATCGGCAAACTCTTCTTCAAGCTCGAAATGCTTTTGCCGTGCCTGCTCCTGGTAGAGTCCCTGTGTCTTGCGAATCGCTTTGGCTAGCTCGCCTACCTCTTCGGTGAAGAGCAAGAACTTCTCGGCGTAGCTATCTTTCGTCCAGCCGCGCTCCTTGCAAACCTCGTCCATATAGCGCTGCAAGACTGGGAGGGTAGGATGTTCGGGTAGATCGGCCATGTATATTCCTCTTTTCTCTCATTAAAAATGCGTACGTAGATCTGTAAAAGCTGCCAGCGTCAGAAGCTGTCCCTCGCCGATATGACGCACGTCCTCATGTTCAAAATGCCATGTGTGAGGATGAGGGATGTAGATAGCGTTGAGGCCAGCGCTCAGGGCTGGATTGATATCAGAGCGTGGCGAGTTGCCGATCATCCATGTACGTTGGGGATCGATTTGCAGCTCTTCAACCACGCGATGATACGTCGCAACATCCTTTTCTTCCACAATGATTGCCCGCTTGAAGCTCTCGGCAATACCAGAGCGCTCGATCTTGAGCGTCTGCTCCTCAACATCTCCCTTTGTCAGTAGGACGAGTTCATGCCGGATTGAGAGATAGTCAATCGTCTCCTTCACACCATCGAGCAGTTGCATCGGATGGGTGCGAATCTGCTCTCCAAAGCGACGAACCTGCCGCACGTCCTCATCCTGAAGCTCTCTTTCGGCGAGGCGGCGATAGGTTTCGACCAGGCTTTTCGTGAAATTCGCTGATCCGTAGCCCATCAGACGCTCGACATCATCCAGTACCTCTCGCACCTCTGCTGGCGTCAGGCGAGAGTGGTTAAGAAATGCAATGAAGGCGTGAACGGCCTGCTCAAAGTAGATGTTGTTCTCCCAGAGCGTATCATCTGCATCTATCAAAAGATAGTATTTCATATATTATCCTTTTCAATACTAATTGATTCATTCGGCCAATAGATCGAGGCCGCTACCTGTGTATGGCAGGGGTGATGGCTTGTCCTCGCCCGCCTCCACAGGCAGCGTGAAGCGTACCCAGGCGAGGACAAGCCATCACCCCTGCCATACACGGACATACCTCAAATATTTTTATAGATAGACCGCTTCGGCTGTAGAGGCGCGGATAGTCAGTTCAAGCGGCATTGTGATCTGCGATGGCGCGTCTGTATGTTCGAGCAGCGCGACCAGTAGTTGCAATGCCTGTTTGCCAATCGCGCTGGCTGGAATGGCAACCGTTGTCAACTCTGGATCAAGAATGCGTGCAATCACGCTATCATCGAAGCTCACAACTGATAGCTCCTGCGGTATTGCGCGTTGCAATGCTTTCGCAGCTTTGTATGCACCGACCGCCAGCACATCGCTATCACAGACAAGCGCTGAAGGCGGATCCGCACTCCTCAACACGTGCAGCGCGGCCTCATATGCACCGGGAATGGTGAAGGCGGCCTGGACGTAATAGGCGTCTACCAGCGTGCATCCAGCTTGCTGCAACTCGCTGACATACGCTCGATGACGTAGGTGGAACGTTTCAGCATCGACAGCAGCACCCAGGTGAGCGATCTTGCGATGTCCCAACTTGAGTAGATGCGTCATAGCCGCCTGCATGCCCGCCTCGATATCCAGTCGCAAAGATGGTAACTCTGTTGAAAACGCATCGACCAATACAGCTTTCCCTTGCAACGCCGCCAGATCTTTTGCTGTGGGAGGCTGCATAGTGCAGAGCAGAAAGCCATCGACCGCCCAGGACGTGAGCGCATCCAGTACAATCGGTTGCCAGTCCTGCTCATCGTGCACATGAGCAAGCATGACCGCGTAACCATACTTACGAGCAGCCTGTTCCGCGCCCTGAAGCACGGCGGCAAAGTAGGGATTACTGACATCGGGAACGGCCAGAGCAATGAGGCGAGAGCGTCCTGAACGCAGGGTTCGGGCCGCTCTGTTGGGACGATACCCTAGCTCCTGTGCGGCACGCAGGATCGCCGCCCTGGTTTGCTCACTCACACGCCCGGTTGCCTTTTCTCCAAAGACCAGCGAGACCGCCGATTGCGACACGCCCGCCCGACGTGCCACATCAATGCTCGTTACCGGTGAATGAATGCCCTCGTTTTTTTTTGCTCATCTTCCCTCGCCCCTGCTGTATTCAGCAAGTCATACGTATGACGTATTTATACACGATGGAGATTGCTCTGTCAATATGCGAATAGAGGAAGTTGTGTTTGTGCGCCTGGAAAGATACAGCAAATTTGTTTTGTTTTAGCGTATACTTTCTATAGATATCTCCTGCTGATATTTTTAAAGTATGTACACCTTATTCGTCATTCTGCATAAAGGAGCGCATGGAATGCAGAGCAGCAGACCACCCTTCAGACACTTTTTGCCAGGAGCACTGGCTCTGGCTTGCCTTCTCATTGGATTGTTTGGTGGATTTGCTTATAGCCGTATAGCGTATGCTGCCGGGCCAGCTATCAGCAAAGCAACACGCAGTCCGGCTGGCTATGTGGTGACGTCCGATCATGTCACGATCCAGTTCGATGTGACCGCCGGGAGCAGTGGGCAGGTGTTATACACAACCAATAACTGGTCCTCCTCCGCAACTGTTGCTGCGACAAAGATCGGAACTGATGGCGGGAACGATGTCTTGCAGGTGAGTATGCCGACCGAAGCCACTAGTACCTGGGTGCAGTATGCTGTGAATGCAACCAATGCTGGCAGCACCTCCTGGTGGACCGATAGTGATCCCAATGATGATAACAACAATGAGATGTACGTGGTGGAGCGGCAGGCAACGCATCGTGTCTATCAATTGTTTGTGCGCACCTATGGAGCGACAGGCAGTGGGAAAAGCAATACCGGTACGTTTAATGCGATCACAGTCACCGATATCAATAATATCAAGGGGCTGGGCTTTGATACCATCTGGCTAACTGGTGTGATGCAGCAGGAGACAAACTCCGGTTTTGGAGCGAAAGGGAGTGCCGGGAGTCCCTACGCCATCGTTGATAACTGGAACGTCTCAAGCGACCTGGGAACCATGAACGACTTTACCGCACTGGTCCAGCGGATTCACAGTGCGGGACTCAAAGTGATGATCGATTTTGTGGGCAACCATACAGCACGCGAGTATCATTCGACCAATGCAGGCAGCAACGCGTTTAGCAACAACAATTACGTCTGGGTACACAGCGATGGCAGCCTGGGCAACGATGGCAGCGGCAGCCTGGCATGGGGCAATGATAGCCACGTCTTTCCGTGCGGCACCAATGATTGGACCGATACTGCCATGCTCGATTATCACGGCAACAACGCTGACTCCACCAATGCCAGCTCGACCTATGCCAAAGAGAATCAACTTGTGGCCTTCTGGCAGGGCAAGGGCGTTGATGGCTTCCGTGCCGACTTTGCACACGGTATTCCCAGCGATTTCTGGTCGTATCTCATCGCCAACTCGCATGCCCGTAACGCAAATGTTTACTGGATCGCCGAAGCCTATGATAACGATTGCTACGTGAATGGTGGCACATGGCGCACCGGCTCGCATATCAACGCGCTCTTTGCTGCGGGCTTCGATGGCGTCTATGACAAAGGAAACTACGATCAAGTACGTAACATTCTAACGCAGAACTGGTGGGCGAACGGCATCACAGCGCACCGCAATAGCGATATCAACGGCTATGGCCGTGGCGCGCAGTATCTCGTTGAGTTTACCTCCAACCACGATGAGGTGCAGGCCGCCTCTAACGAATACTGGGGCGGTGGCAACAATTGCAGCGGAACGGTCGATTGCAATAATATGCTCTACACCAAACCGCCAACCGCGACGGCCTTGCTTGAGGGCAGCAATATTCTTATGTATAACGGTCACGAGGTCGGCGAACCGGCCAACGGCAGCGATGACTTCAATGGTAACGACGGCAAGACGAGCATCTTTGAATATGTGAACATGCCGCAGATGACCGCGTTTCGCAATGGCTCGCTTGATAATCGTAGCCTTGCCCTGCGCGGCTACTATGGGCGACTGGTTAATCTTGCGGCGCAATCAGCGTTTAGCAGTGGCGAGGACTTCTATGAGGATGTCTCATCGGAGAACACCAGTCTTGGCGATGACTTCAATCACTGGCTCTACCTTTTCACCCGTGCGAATGGCAGCAACCATTATATAGTTATTGCCAATTATGATCGGACTGCCGCCAAAACATACACCGTTCACCTTTCGTCCAATGGTTGGCAAAAGCTGGGAGTTGCCAACAACAGCACATCATACACGTTCACGGATCGCCTGAACACTCAGGACGAGAACGGGAACGCGATCACTCCCTATGTGATTACTACCACTGGAACGCAGCTCTGGCAAAACGGCCTCACGTTTACCATTCCCGCCAATACTGCTTTCGTGTTGCAGTGACGGAAATAGTGGTCCGGCGAGTCTCTCGACTCGCCGGAAACACCTGTTATGCATTGGCCGGGTTTTTCTCTGGCAGCACGAAAAGATCGTCGATGACTACCATTTTTCCGGTCTTCATCGCTTCGTTGCCAGCGATACCTACAATGATAGATGCGGCTCCATCGATATGAGATGCGGCGCGATGGAAGGGATCGTAGGGAGGATTGGGCGATAAAAGTTGCTCCAGCAAGATCGGGTCAGCGCCGCCGTGTCCACCTGTGCTGGCTGGGATCTCGACCTCGTAGGGTGTGCCAAACATCGGATATGCCGTGATGCTGGCATGCTTGAACGGCCCTTTGCTTGCTCCCGCGTTGGCCTTGCCGTCGCCTTGCAGATGATTGATATTCTCAACAATATCCAGCTCGATTCGTCCCTTTGTGCCGGTGATGGCGACGCGCAGACCTTCCCAGGGTGAGTAGGCGACGAGACAATACGACAGTAGCACGCCGTTACGATAGCGTACGGTCACATTCATCGTATCTTCAATCGTGATCGGTTCGCCAAACACATTGCGATCGCGCAGATAGCCCGTCTCCGGCTCTGCCTCCAGATATAGGTGGCGGAACGTCTCGTTTTTATCGAGCGTGAGCGCAAAGGGATCGTTCGCGGCCTCTGGAACGCCGGTGTAGCGCGTGTAGGAGTAATGTTCGCCGCGCTCCTCAGCGTTTTTCTTGCCGTAGAACTGGAGGTCGCCCATTGCAAATACGTGGCGAGGATATGAATCGATCCACCAGTTGACCAGATCGAAGTGATGCGTCGCTTTGTGGACGAGCAGACCGCCGCTGTTCTGCTTCTCGCGATGCCAGCGCCGGAAATAATCTGCTCCATGACTGGTATCCAGCAGCCAGGAGAAATCGACCGAGAGCGGCTTGCCCACAACGCCTTCCATGACCAACTCGCGGAAACGGGTGTAGGCCGGGGCGTAGCGATAGTTGAAGCTGACGCGCAATGACTTGCCGGTCTTTTCAATAGCCTGAAAGATCGCTTTCATCTTCTCGATGTCGGTCGTCATCGGCTTTTCGGTAATCACGTCGCAGCCCAGTTCCATCGCCCGCACGATATATTTGTGATGGGTCGCGTCCATCGTCGTGACGATCACACAGTCGGGGTGCGTGTCGGCGATCATCTTATCGAACTGGTCGGCGTGATAGGTTGGAATGGGAGCTAATCCGGCAGTGGTCTCCAGGTGATGGTTGTACCAATCCATGCGCGTCTGGCTCAAGTCCGCAAATGCCACCAGGTCCGCGATATCATGGTAGGTTGTGATTAACGCATCAATAAACATCCTGGAGCGTGAGCCAGTACCAATCAGAGCGTATCTTTTTTTCTGCACGTTTTGTTCCTTTACAAACCCTTTCTGTATCTGTCTGTCCAAAATTGTGACCGGACATATCTATTGTATGCCCTATTTTCAGTGTAATGCAAGAGGTACTATATTGCAGTTAGAGAAGAAAAAGCATAAATTCCTCTTGACAGCGTGTTGAAAAACCAGCTATAATGTGACCGGTCACTTTATTTTGTACAGACTACCTTGCATTATAGCAACAGAATTGTTGTGTGTGCAAATGGACATGTTGAGGCTGGCATGGTCTTGAAAAAAAAGAAGGTCACAATTCGCGACGTTGCGCAACAGGCGGGCGTCTCTTATCAGACGGTATCGCGCGTTTTGAACGAGAGTGATACCGTTGCTCGGAGCACTCGTAAGCGCGTATTGCAGGCGGTTCACGATCTGGATTATACGCCAAATAAAGTCGCGAAAATGTTAACAACCAATCGATCTTATACGCTGGAATTGCTGGTTGTTGACGTGTTGCATGGGGGTCGTTTTGCCGATTCGATCAAAAATATGGCCTATGCCGCCAGAGATGCCGGGTATGGCCTGCTGGTAACGACGGCGGATGTGGAAAATCTGGAACTGGCCTTCAATAACGCAGCCGCTCGCCTGACCGATGGCGTGATTATGTATGCACCTACGTTGCGCATTACAGATGAGCAACTGCTCGCGCTCAGCGATGGGATGCCCATTGTGCGCCGCGACTACGTGCCAGATTCTCGGCTGGCCTGGGTTGGCTTCGATCAGGTCTATGCTACGCGCATGGCCGTTGAGTATTTGATCGAACTGGGGCATCGTCGGATTGCCGCTATTCCACCTTCTGAGCGCCTGATCAATGGCTTCTGGCGGCGCACTGCTTGGGAAGCTACTCTACGTCAACACGGCCTGGAGCCTGGTCCCGTTGATGGGGCTGAATATACTATGCGCAGCGCCTATGATGCCGCCTGCCGCATCCTGGCAACAGGCGAACCTTTCACTGCTATTCTGGTTGGCTCCGACACAATGACGTTAGGAGTCTTGCGTGCTTTACGCGAGCATGGTTGCCGCGTGCCAGATGATATTTCAGTGTTGAGCTTTGACAACGCCGAACTATCTGCGTATACCGATCCACCGCTATCAACCATTCATTTTAAGTTTGCGCAACAGGACGCAATGGCCGTAAAATATCTGGTTGATCTCTTAAACAATCCAGAAATGGAACTTCATCAACGAATCTTGTTGCCCGATCTTGTCATACGAGAAAGCACACGTAAACTCTAACCATGCTGCTTAACAATTTAATGAAGAGGTTTTTTAGCGTTAAAGAGTAAACGTTATCACCTTTTGAAGAGAAGCATTCGCTGTTTTTGCATTTGTGTTTGTGGCTTGCAATGAGTGCAAGCAGGCAAGCACTGTTGTCCCTGGTTTTCGTTGTCGAGACAAGCCTATGAGTGGCTCAGAGAAGGAGAACAGTTTCATGCGTGCTATTTCTTACAACCGGCGGCAAGTATGCCAGATGGGACTGAGTGGTCTGGCAAGTTTGACTCTGTTAGGTGTTGCTGGCTGCGGCGGTAGTGGCGGCGCGGCGACCCCGGCTCAAACTAAAACCCTGCAACTTATTTTCTGGGGGCCAGCCTCGCGTAACAAGCTCACCAGGAAAGCTATCGACCTCTTCCATAGCGCCCATTCCGAGATCGATATTCACTCGGAGTTTACGGATTTCAGCTCTTATTGGAACAAGCTCAGCACAGAGATCGCAGGTGGGACAATTCCCGATCTGATCCAGATGGACATGAAGTATGTCTCACAGTATGTCAAACAAAACCTGCTCCTCGATATGACCAGCGTTATCTCTGATAAAAGCATCAACCTTTCCGATTTCGATCAAAACCTGCTTGCCAGCAGCGAGGACAATAAGGTCGTCTATGGCATCCCTCTTGGTGGCAACTACGAATGCTTCATCTATGATGTAGATCTTCTCAAGCAGGCGGGAGTGGCGGCTCCTCCGGCGAATATGACCTGGGATGCATTCGGAACTTATACTGGCGAGATCTCGAAGGCGCTGGCAAAGAGCCGTATTTCAGGCACGGTCGATGCCAGCGGGGATATTGCGGTCTTTGAGATCTGGTTGCGTCAACGCGGCAAAGAGATGTTCACGACTGATGGCAAACTGGGCTACGATGCGCAGGATGTGGGCGATTGGTTCAACTACTGGAGCGGTTTGCGCAAATCTGGTGCCTGCGCACCTGCCGCTGTGCAGGCGACGGTCTCTTCCACCAGCGGACCGGCGACCTCTCTGCTCATCGAGAAAAAGGTCGTCTTCAGCGCCGTACACACCAACCAGTTTGAAAGCTATCAGGCGTTGACCAAGAACCAATTGCTGTTCCAGAATGTGCCAACGGGACCGCAGCCGGGGCAATATCTCAAAGCGTCGATGCTGATGAGCATTTCATCCAAGACAAAATATACGAAGGAAGCGGCCAGCTTTATCGACTTTATTATTAACGATCCAGGTGGCGTTAAAGCTCTTGGGCTGGATCGTGGTGTTCCGGGCGGAGAGAAAGCACGCGCGGCGCTGGCTCCAACGCTTACAGAGGCACAGAAGGCGGTGATGGCCTTCTGCGATCAGTTGGGAAAGAGCGATCAGAATCGTCCGAAAAACGTGCTGGACGCGGCTGGAGCAGGTGATATTCAGACCGCGCTGGGTCGTGTCTCGCAGGCGGTTAGCTTTGGCAAGACCTCCGTTTCAGCGGGAGCAACTACATTTATGAGCGACTCCCAGAAGGCGCTGGCGCAAGCATAGAACATTGGAGGCGGCTCAATGGCATTTCCATCTGCCAGGGTGAAGATGCAGCAGGTGCCAGCAATGGCATCTGCACGCAAACGCCCGCGTACTCGTAGCAAGCTAAAGAAGAAAGAGAATCTTGCGGCCTATCTCTTTCTGCTCCCCTGGTTCCTGGGGATGCTGGTCTTTCTGATTGGGCCGGTGCTTGGCTCGCTCTACCTGTCTTTTACCAAATATAACCTGATTGGCATTCCTCAATGGATCGGCGTACAGAACTATATTGATATGGTTCACGATCCGCGCTGGTGGAATTCGGTGAGGGTGACGTTGATCTATGTCGTGTTCTCTGTACCACTGAAAATCGTGTTCGCGCTGCTGATCGCGCTATTGCTCAAGCAGGGGCTGCGTGGGCTTGGCCTGTATCGCGCCATTTATTATGTTCCCTCCTTGCTTGGAGGCAGTGTGGCGATCGCGATTCTCTGGCGGCAACTCTTTGATGCCGATGGGGTGGTGAATCAGGCGTTGCGCGTCTTTGGTATCGTGATTGAGACAAGCTGGATCGCCAGCCCTCAGTATGCCCTTTCAACGCTGATTATTCTCTCGGTCTGGCAGTTTGGTTCACCTATGATTATTTTCCTGGCCGGGTTGAAGCAGATTCCGGCAGAATATTATGAGGCGGCATCAACGGATGGGGCCGGACCTATCAGGCGCTTCTTCTCTATTACTGTGCCGATGATTACGCCACTCATCTTCTTCAATATGGTATTGCAGATGGTTGGCGCGTTCCAGGCTTTTACACCGGCCTTCATTATTAGCGGAGGTTCGGGTAGTCCGCTCGATACCACCCTGTTCTATACGCTCTACACGTATCTGGAAGGGTTCGGTTCGCTGCACATGGGCTATGCTTCGGCGATGGCGTGGATCTTGCTGATTGCGATTGCCCTGTTCACATCGCTGGCCTTTTTGACTTCGCGCTATTGGGTGTTCTATCAGGATGAGAGGAGGTAGCCAATGATTACCGGTCTATCCGAGAGCAGGTCTCCTGGGAAATCACGGTATAAATCGTACAACAGGCGACTCAATCGCATTCTGAGCCATCTGGTCGTGCTGGCCGGTGCGGTTGTGATGATCTATCCGCTGATCTGGATGATTAGCTCATCTTTCAAGCCGCAGGACGCGATCTTTACCGATACGGGCTTGTTTTCGTCGCAGTGGACGCTCGATAACTTTACGGACGGGTGGAGCGCGCTCGACTATCCCTTCGTCGTCTTCTTTGTCAATTCGTTTCTGGTGTGCGTGGGGGCCGTGATTGGCAACGTGATCTCATGCTCGATGGCGGCCTATGCCTTTGCCCGGTTGCGCTTTAAATATAGCGCGTTCTGGTTCATCTTGATGCTGGGTGCCATTATGCTCCCGCACCACATCTTGATTGTGCCACAGTACATTCTGTTCAAAAATCTGGGCTGGATTAATACATTCCTGCCGATGGTAGTGCCCAAGTTTTTTGCGACCGATGCCTTTTTCATTTTCCTGATGATCCAGTTTATTCGCGGTATTCCAACGGAACTGGATGAGGCGGCGAAAATGGATGGTTGCAGCCTGTTTGGTTTCTACTGGCGCGTAATCCTGCCGCTCTCGCTGCCAGCACTGGTGACAACAGCTATTTTCACGTTCATCTGGACCTGGAACGATTTCTTCTCTCAGTTGATCTTTTTGAACGACGAGTTGCTGTATACGGTGCCGGTGGCGTTGCGCCTCTTCCTGGATAGTACTGGTAATTCTGCATATGGTCAATTATTCGCCATGTCTGTGCTTTCGCTTATTCCTATCATTGGCTTTTTCCTGATCTTCCAGCGTTTGTTGATTGAAGGAGCAAGCACAAGCGGCTTAAAGGGATAAGACGTAGCGACAATGCCTTGCGCTTGTCGCTCCACGTTGGATCGGCAAAGGTGGCGGTTGTTCCTGTCTATTGGATACAATAGGGGAGAAGCGACACGTAATAGTAATGCATTACTATTTTCTCGACAAGGATGTCGCCTCTTCTGAAAGGAGATGGGATGAGTTTCTTGATAGAGGATCGTTATTTTTCACCTGACCACGCGCAATCTGCAATTGCGCGTCGTTTGTATCAGCGTGTGAAAGATCTTCCCCTTGTTTGCCCTCATGGACATGTTGACCCACGCTTACTGGCTGCTAGCAACTACGATTGGGGAACACCGGTCGATCTCTTGATTATCCCCGATCACTATGTTTTCCGCATGCTCTATTCGCAGGGCATCTCATTGGAGGAACTGGGCATTCCGCGCAAAGATGGTGGGCCTGTGGAGAAGGATCACCGCAAAATCTGGCAGATTGTGTGCGACCACTGGTATCTCTTCCGGGGTACGCCGTCGAGTTTGTGGCTGCGTGATGAGTTGCGCGATATCTTCGGCATTGACGCGAAAATCAATTCGGCCAACGCGCAGGCCATTTATAACGCCATCGACGAGAAGTTGCATAGCCCGGAGTTTCAGCCGCGCCAGTTGTTTGAGCGCTTTCAAATTGAGGTGCTGGCGACAACCGATGCCGCAACCGCCACACTGCAAGAGCATCAGCGTATCCGTGAGTCGGGCTGGAAGGGGCGCATCGTCCCCACATTTCGCCCGGATGCCGTCGTCAATATCGCGATGGGAGGCTTCGCCGAGAACATCCAGTTGTTAAGCCAAGTCTCGGGTGTGGACGTGACGAATTATCGCACGTATATTGCGGCCCTCGAACAGCGGCGGCACTTCTTCAAGGAGATGGGAGCTACCGCCACCGATCATGCTGCGGTGACCGCCTACACCGCGCGCTTGAGCGAGCGTGAAGCGGATGCCATTTTCCAGCGAGCGCTATGTGGAGAGGCGAGTGCTGAGGATGCGCAGCGCTTTACCGGGCATATACTGATCGAGATGGCTCGGATGAGCGTTGAGGACGGACTGGTGATGCAGTTGCACGTTGGCAGTTCGCGCGATCACAATCCCGTGCTGCTGGAACGCTTCGGACGCGATATGGGGGCCGATATTCCAACGGCCAGCGAATTTACCCATAATCTCAAGCCGCTGCTCGATCTGTATGGGCGGGAGCGTGATCTCACCATTATCCTGTTCAATCTCGATGAGACCGTCTATAGCCGTGAACTTGCGCCTCTGGCCGGACATTATCCCGCGTTACGGCTGGGGCCGCCCTGGTGGTTCTTTGATAGCTGGAACGGCATTCAGCGCTACTTTGAGAATGTTGTGGAGACGGCGGGCATCTACAATACAGCAGGCTTTAACGACGATACGCGCGCGTACCCCTCGATCCCTGCTCGTCATGATTTGTGGCGGCGGGCCAGTGCCGATTGGCTGGCGGGGCTGGCTGTGCGCGGCATTGTTGATGAGGACGATGCTGCGGAAATGGTCGTTGATATGGCGTATCGTCTGGCAAAGCAGACCTATAAATTGGAGGCTTAATCATGCTTCAACATCTGAATCTTCCGACAATTGACGAATCGGTCGTGACCGTTGATGGCACGACCTATGCGCTGGTCACGACCTCCGTACCGGGCGAAAGAAAACTGGTTGTGGTCGGCGACGGTGCCGGTTTTGTCGGAGAGAAACAGGCGGACGGTACGCTGCTCTGCTCGCTGACTCCTGAGAATGCGCGCGCTTTGCGGCAACGTCTGGCATGGTTGCGGCCAACTGTTCTCGGTTTACAGACGACGGCAGGCTTTGGAGATCGCCTGGGCATCGCCACTCCGGGGCATGTGCAGGCCACACGCGGGACCGGAGTTGCGCCTCTCTATGCACAGCAATCCGTCCGCGAGAACACGCGCACGGGCCGTACGCCGCAGAATGTGGTGGACGATGCGATGTGGGGGGCGTTTGAGGCGGGATGGCGCGAAGCCTGGGGCGCGGACGCCGACCATATGAAAACGCTCGAAGACATCGAGCCGTTTGTGAGCGCCGGGTATTCTTTCTACACCATCGATCCAGGCGATTACGTCGATGATGCCACCGAAACCGACGATGATGCAACGCTGCGCCAGAAAGCGGAGGCGCTGCCCTGGCACGATCTCCAGAGTTCCTTGCAGGATGCCCAGGCGCGCTATCTCAAACGCTTCGATCTCGATCAATTTGCGATCACATTTGATGAGCATACACTGCTCAAAGCCATTGCGAAATATGGCGGGGCTATGGCTCATGTAGCACGTATGACCCAGCGCTTGCGAGAGGTGGCCGGATCGCTGCCTTTTGAGATGGAGATGTCGGTTGACGAGACCGGAACGACAACAGCGCTGGCCGAGCATTTCTATATTGCCTCCGAACTCAAACGATTGAACGTGCCATTTGTTAGCCTCGCACCGCGCTTTGTGGGACGTTTTGAGAAGGGTGTCGGCTATATTGGAGATGTGCAGGAGTTGGAGCAGAATATCGCCGGGCATGCCAGCATTATGCGCTACTTCGGCAATAGCTATAAACTCAGCCTGCACACCGGCTCGGACAAATTTGAGGTCTACCCCATTGCCATGCGCTACACGGGCGGGCTGGTGCATCTCAAGACCGCCGGAACAAGCTACCTGGAGGCATTGCGCCTGATTGCCTCGGTGGATATTCCATTCTTCCGTGAGATCTTAGACTTCACGCGTGGTCGTTACGAGACGGACCGCAAGACCTATCACGTCTCGGCTACGCTGGATAAAGTACCCTCATCTGCTGATCTGACGGATGCGCAGTTGCCGGACCTGTTGAATCAATTTGATGCCCGGCAAGTCCTGCACGTCACCTTTGGATCGGTGCTGGATACATATGGCTCCCGTCTGCAACGCGTCTTGCACGAGCATCTGACAGAGTACCACGCCTATATCAAGAGGCACTTCGATAAACACCTTGCACCTTTCCGTCGCAAAGGATAGGTACAGAGATCAAGAGAGAACGGCTCCAGGACCGTCTGGAGCCGTTCTCTCTTGTTGGGTGCCAGATTAGTCGAGGAAGAATGCTTTCAATGCAGGAACGAGAACATCATCAGCCGGGCCATGATCCTGACCTGCCAGCGTTTGACGTTGTGCATTGGGAAGAATATTGGTAATGGTTTGAGCGGCGCTATGCATAAAGGGGTGGCTGATCCCGCCATCCATCACGAGCGTTGGGACCGTGACGGAGGCCCACTTTTTGAGCGGGGCTGGATTGCCGCGCATCGTGTCGCCCATGATGCTTCCGTCATAAGCAATGGTATGCGCCACTGCTTCCAGTCCCGGCCACATGGGGGATTGCCGCATCTGAGCGACCATTTCGGCGGGAACGCCCACTGCTTCGATCATAAAGTATTCGACGGCCTCGCCGCGCCGGTTCGACGAGACCAGATCGATGAGGTGTGCGACGTAATTCGCGGGGACAGGAGGGCGGCTGTCGTCAATAATGAACGGAGGCTCGTAGAGTGCCAGCTTCTTGATTTTAGAGGGGAGCAGGCGAGCAGCTTCGAGGGCCAGGACCGCTCCAGAGGAGTGACCAAAGACGAACGCCGATCCGCCAGCCTCGTCAATCAGCGCTTTGATATCTTCAACCTCGCGCTCAACCGCATATGGTGCTGTATCTCCGCTGTCGCCGCGCCCACGCCGATCATAGGCAAACGCGGTAAAAGCTGGAGCCAGGGCTGCGGCTACAGATGCCTCTGCTAAGCGCGTGGCGGTTGCTCCTGCCACCAGGATCAGCGCCGGTCCCTGACCCGACTGATCGAACGCGATGGGTGTACCGTCTTTGGAAATGACCGTTCTCATGCTTTTTCCTCTCCTGTAGATCATCTTTTGTTGCCCGCTTGTTCTGGTAGCCACAGTGTATCACTCGAACAAGAAGAAAACTTCTCCAATCTTGCGTTTCGCTGCGTTGGCGTCAGATGACGTTTGCTATCCAACGTGATATATTTTGTCGCCAGGCTTCTCGTTTGCCACAATGAGAAGATACAATAGGAGAGAGAAAGAAGCAAATAGGTAATTTTGTGTGACAGAGATGAGCGTATCATCCTCTGAAATGGAGTCACATCTTTATGACGCGTGTAAAAAAGACTATTGTGTGTCCAATTGGGGGAGCAGGAGTGGGGGGCAAGTGGATGTTTTGGATCTGGTATCATTTGCTCAGTGGAACCAAACGTTTTGGCGAATTGCAGCGCCTCATCCCTGAAGCCAGTCGGCAGATGCTCACCCTGGAGTTACGGGAATTAGAGCAGGTGGGGGTATTACGCCGACAGGTTTATAGAGAGGTGCCTCCGAAGGTAGAATACTCACTTACAGAATTGGGATGGCAGGCAGAGCCTGCGTTGCGCCAGCTCCATGCCTGGGGAAAATGGTATGGTGAACAGGTTGATTTGGAATTTGACTGGATGGTTAGCCTGGGAGGACGATGGAAGTTTTGGATCTGGTATCGGTTGCTCAGTGGTCCCAAACGTTTTAGCGAGTTGCAGAAGCTTCTTCCCCCGATCCGCCAGCAGGTACTCTCTCTGGAACTACAGACGTTAGAACAGATGGGAGTGCTTCACCGTCAGTCCTCCGGATGGGGATCAATTAGAGGGGAATATGCACTCACTGAACTGGGACGGACCTCGGAGCCTATCCTACGCCAACTCTATGCGTGGGGGAGGTGGATATGCGAACGGCTCGATCTGGAGTATGATTGGCCTGTGATGGATGAGGTGGAAGCGCGCGTGTGCTAGCAGGGCATCTTCGTAGGCCAGGAAGACGATCCGTCACCAATACGAAGATGTCCCTGATTTTCGGCCCTTCAGCCATATTACAAAGATGGGCAGCACGGCCACATGAATGCTATGGCATACGGGATCGAGTGGAACAACTATTTTTTATATTATGGGTTATTCCGCCTCTTCAAATGTATAATCGAATGGTATAGTATAAACCTCCTGATGGAGGTCGCTGTCAAGCGTTGCCTGTCCGCGTAGACCTTTCAGTTGATCTGTGCCTGATCCAGGGAGTACCGTCAAGGTCATTTTGAGCTTCCCATGATCAAATGTGCCGATTTGTTGGAAGACAAAGCTGCCCGATTTTCCATCGACGCTGCCCGTCACCTTTTCCAGCGCAATTGTGCCGCCCGTAAGATTCTTGTTCTCGGCAATGAGATACTGGATGCTTCCCTCGCCTTCAATGACGCCCTCATAGCGATGAAGTATCTCCACGCGGAAGAGGTTAGTGCCTGGCATTTCTGTTTTGTCATGCCATGTTTTACGATGCCAGTCTTTGACTGAACGAGTGGTATTTGCTTGTGTCACGATATTCTCTCTTTAAGATGTATTTGAACTTTATCTCCAAAGTTCATAGAGGAAATGTACAGGGAAAAGAGAACGAGCACAAGTACGCAATTTTATGTGACAGAACATCGCGAGGCCATTTCTTCTGTCTTTCGTTCGTCCCTTTTTATTGTTCGGTGAGGCAACGAGGTTGCCTATATCTCGTACTTAGTGGTTGACAAATAGCAATGTTGTATTGTATTATCCAGGCACTTCATATAAGAGAAAGCTGGACTTCGATGGGACAGACTTTATTGCGGCAACATACGAGTGTTGTCAGCACTGGTGCTCATCTTCCGGGTGCTTTTGCGCCGCATGCGGCGCATAGCGAGGAATGAGAGAAGAGCATACAATAGCTCAGTAGAGACATCTATAATACCACTCTATTTGTAATGGTCTATCTCTCCTGCTCGATACTGATATCAGCAGCTTCCTTCCCCTTTTCTGGTAACAGAAGATCTTCTTCGCACTGCGCTTTCCCCTTTACATGGTCATTCCGAAATGCATCAATTCCATCATTTGCGCATGCGAAAGGATATATATGCTTTACCGTTATCAAAAACTCCTGGCGAATTATCGTCATCGTTTTATCCTGATCAATCGTAACTACACCCTCTTGTGGCTGGGGAGCAATATTTCGCTGATCGGCGACATTCTTTTTGATACTGTACTTACACTGTGGATCGGCACCCAGCTGCGTAACCAGAGCTATGCACCACTGGCAATAAGCGGTATTGCGCTGGCTGCTGCATTGCCAGCTCTCGTGGTCAGTCCGTTTGCAGGTGTGTTTGTGGACCGCTGGCAGAAGCACAGGACAATGCGCATCATGGATATGTTGCGAACCGTCCTCGTGCTATCTTTGCTACTCATTAGTGTTCCTCTTCCGTTTCTTTCGCTCTCAGCGCTGCCATTCACTTTAAAGCTTGGCGTTATCTATGGCGTGATTGTAGCTCTAAGTAGTTTGAGTCAGTTCTTTAATCCCTCGGCGAAAGCAATTATCCGGGAGATTGTGCCGGAAGAAAAGCGTACGAGAGCTTTTGCACTTACCCTGGGGGCAAGCATGTTTGCCTGGGCAATAGGTTCATCGTTCGCAGGCATAGGCTACGCCATCCTTGGTTTCTCCTGGGCTATTGTGCTGAATGCAGCATCATTTCTCTGCTCCTGGGCGCTAATACGGAAAATACGCATATCAGAGCCAGTCATGGAGGCGAATATCCAGGAAGCGGGACTGTATCGCGTTTTCAAAGATTTGCAAGAAGGGCTACGCTTCATCGCAGGGAGCCTCGTGTTGCGCACATTACTCTGCACAGAGAGCCTTTTTTCGTTTGCGTTAGGGATGCTCAACGTGCTTGCCTTCTTCTTCATCACCCAGAACTTACATCTTCCCATCAGTCTCTTTGGTCTCTTCTGTGCCGCGCCGTCGCTTGGGGGCATACTGGGGAGCTGGCTGGTTGATCGCTATGCCGCAAAGGTAGGGGTTGCCAGGGTGTACTACTGCGCGATGATATGTGCAGGAATTATCATGGAGGTGACAGCCGTACAAAGCCATCCGCTCCCGGCTCTGATCGGCTTTACCTTGATGAATGTTGCGTATAGTCATACGGGATCGGCGCTTGGACCACTGGTACTCAAGGCGACGCCTGAAAAGATGGCTGGCAGGGTCTTTTCAACCATTGGCACTGTTACAACCGTGAGTTCTTTGCTTGGCACCTTTTTGAGTGGTTATCTCAGCAGCACCCTTTTGCACGATATTGATATCTCTCTCTATGCGGTTAGGCTGAACGGGGTAAACATTATCGATCTCTGTGTAGGGTTGATCTTGTTTGTGAGCGGGGTCTATGCCTACTGGCATCTCAGAAAGATGTCATGAGATTGTCATCGCTTGGTTTCTATGGTAATAAAGAGTGTGTTCCTGTTGATCTTGTGAGATTGCAAGAGGTGCGTGTGTATGCATGAGTGGCTCTTTGTAGAAATGGGAGGATCTTCGATCCAAACGGTTCAACGAGATTCTTCCGGAGTGTTTCGATTTACGCCTGGACTGGTACGAGAGACGAACCGACCGATTGCGCTTGCCTGTCCAGGGATTGTCCGAGATGGAGAGGTTCTGTACGCGACCAATCTCGGTTGGCCCGATCGAGCTGATCCGAAAGAAGAATTAGGTTTACAGAATATCTGTATCGTGGAAAATGACGCGGTAGCTGCGGGTTTGGGAGAATCCGTCCTACGGTCAAAGATCGGCCCGGAGCAAGATCTGTTTTACGTTTCTCTGGGAACGGGTGTTGGAAGTGTGCAAGTTGCCAATGGGACTGCTCGTTATTTCGATCTTGGGCACCATTACGTAGGAGGGACAGCATATTGTGCCGGGTGTCGGAGTGTGGGATGTCTCAATGCATATCTCTGTTCGTCAAGCCTTCCTACCCCTCTGGGGGAACAAGATCAAATCTTTGTCGCTCGAATGCTCGCAGGAGCCTTTCAAAGCCTGTCACTGACAGATCAGGTTCCACTTGTTCTTGGAGGTGGTATTGTGAGGCGATATCCAGGGATTGGTTGTCTGGTAAATGAACAGATTGCCAACCGTGTGGAACTGACAGCGGCTCCTCTCCAGGCAAAGTCAGCCGCATATGCCGGGTTGGAGTATCTTTCCCAGATTCATCGTCTCAATTGAAAAACTGCCAGCCGGTTGCTTCGCTCCCTCGTCGATGGTGCTCATCGCTTCATTCCTTCCCTCAAATACTAGCTTGACAAGAGGAACAACGTTCCGTATAATATCAAACGGAGCAGTGCTCCGTTTGATATTATACGCAAACTCGCTGGAAGGAAGATCTTTCTATGAACGAATTAGATATAGCGGGAACGGATGTAGCTATCAGCGTGCCCACTCCAATCGTCTCGGTGAAACCAGTAGTGCTATCAGCTCCGGGGCGTGGTGAGGATCTACAGGTGCGAGTGTCTGCGCCCGCGATTGGGCGCGAATTGCCCCTTATTGTTTTCTCGCACGGCTTTGGCTGGTCGTTAGACGGCTATGCACCGCTGGCCGACTTTTGGGCTGCTCACGGCTTCGTGGTCATACAACCCACCCATCTCGACTCCAGGACGCTGAGCCTTCCTCCTGAAGATCTCCGTACACCGCTGATCTGGCGTTTCCGCGTCGAGGATATGAAGCGCGTCCTCGACCAGCTTGATGTGCTTGAAGTTTCCGTTCCCGGCCTCAGTGGACGCCTCGATCGAAGCCGCATCGCCGCAGCTGGACATTCCTGGGGTGGCCAGACGGCGAGCATGCTGCTGGGCGCACGAGTCCTCGATCCCGAGGGTGGAGTAGGAGAGGATATGTCCGACTCGCGGATCAAAGCGGGTGTGCTGCTTGCTACGCCAGGTCTGGGGGAGCTGATCTGACACCGTTCGCAGCCGAGCACTTCCCATTTATGAATCCGAGCTTCACAGACATGACCACTCCGACCCTTGTGATCGCAGGGGATCGAGACCAGTCCCCCCTGTCCGTTCGGGGGCCGGACTGGTTTACTGACCCGTACTTCTTGAGTCCAGGCCGCAAGAGCCTACTTACTCTGTTCGGAGCAGAACACGGGCTTGGCGGAATCGCCGGGTACAACATCACGGAAACGACGGATGAGAACCCCGAACGAGTAGCTCTGATCCAGCGGCTCACATGGGCTTATCTTCGCAGTGCGCTCGATCTTGAGGATGCCAGCTGGTCAGCAGCGCAAACTGCTTTGATGGAGAGTTCCAATCCACTGGGTCGAATTGAATCCAGGTGAAGCCCTCAAACATGAGTAGCACAACTACACGCCCGCTTACCAGCATCGACCGGTGAGCGGGCGTTGAGCATGTTAGAGATGCATAATGCATTCCCACCAAAGGTGGTAGCGAATATGATATGCTAGAGTCCATGACGAACGCAAGCGGACCAGAAGCAAGAAGGCAGGTATTGTCCATGAAGACCTATGACGATATCGCAGAGTGGTATGATCAGTGGATTGGAACGCACTCGATGAGCGAAGATCCTTTCTTTCCGGCAGTAGAAGCGCTCATCGGTGAGGTCAAGGGTACTCATATCTGCGATCTCGCCTGCGGTCAAGGCAGAGTTGCGCGCCATTTGGCCGAACAGGGAGCGCGGGTCGTCGGCATTGACCTCTCAGCAAAGCTGCTTGCAATCGCACGCCACCAAGAAGAGACTAACCCGCGCGGGATTGAATATGTGCAAGCCAACGTCCAGAACCTTGACCACCAGGTGGTGGGTCTCTTCGACGGCGTTGTCTGTTTTATGGCGTTAATGGATATCCCAGAGTTGACACCGACACTCCACAGTGTGGCACGCATTCTTCAGCCTGGCGGATGGTTTGTCTTTGCTCTTCTCCACCCCTGCTTTCATACCTCGCGATCAGGAGAAATAGAAACTCCAGAGGGAGCGGTGCGGACTATTGGCAGGTATTTTGTAGAAGGGTATTGGCGTTCCGATACCCGGCCAGGACCTCCAGGCAAAATTGGCGCCTATCACCGGACGCTCTCAACATACATCAATACGCTCACCGATGCTGGACTCCAACTTGTCCGTCTGAGCGAACTGAGCGGAGTTTCCACCATTGCCGCTTCCCCGTCTCTGTCGCGCGGTATCAGACCGGTATGGCAGGAGGTTCCTTCCATTTTGGTGGCGAGTTGTAGGAAGCCAAAGGAAAGTACTCAGTCAAAATGAGACTCCCATTTTTATCCGACCATTGACCGAAGATGAACAGCACAAGATTCAGGCGGGATTGCGTTCGTCGGATGCCTTCACCTTGCGTCGCTGTCAGATCATGCTCGCTTCTGCTCGTGGAGAACGAGTCCCCAAGATCGCTCTGCAACTCGGCTGCGACGACCAAACCGTTCGCAATGTGATCCATAGCTTCAATGCTACTGGGCTGAGTGTTCTAGAAAAAGGGTCCTCGTGTCCCCATCGATTGCGGGTCACTTTCTCACAAGAAGCAGCCCAGCAAATCAAGCAAGAGGGGAAAGGAGTGCGAAGCCTCCTTTTGTATCTGCCGAAGCAAAGTCCCTGGCTCAATCCCATCGAACCCAAATGGGCCTATGCGAAACGCAATGTTGTTGAGTCCCACGCTCTATTCCTGAAAAGGTCGCGTGACTCTGCAATAAACCCCCGTTGAGGAGATTCCGCGCAAGGGACAACTTGACTCAGGCATCGTTCCTGGCTGATTAATGAGAGGTTGCTTGCTTGTCCTTGACTAATAAATCAAATTGTTTTATATTTGAAAAACAACGATGTTTCTCTCTAGTTATGTCTTGGTAAGGAATGATACCATGAAGAAACGACTCCTGTATGGCGCATTGGTCCCTTTCCTGCTTTCGGTACTGCTGGCAGCTTGTGGCGGCGATAGTGCAAGTGGCAGTAAAGCTCTGGTATTGCGTCAGTTCGATCCACCGGCTGAAATTGGTGGCTTGCAGAAAGCGGTCGAAGCCTGGAATAGCGCTCATGCAGATATTCCGGTGCGCATTGAGACGGTAACGACCGATTCGACAAATCAGTACACGCGTGAGGTCCAGGCGGGCGGAGGACCGGATATCATGCAGTTAGGTTTTGTCTCGACGCGCGATCTGGCAAAATCTCAGTTGCTTACCAATCTGGATTCATTGATCAAAAGCAGTCCTCCTGGCAAAGGCATCGATGATTTTCTCGGCACTGATCTCGCCACCTACAATGGCAGCGTTTATGCAATTCCCTGGACGGTTGACACATTTACGATGGCCTATCAATCGGCTGCGTTCGAGCAGGCTGGGATTACAGCATTTCCCACCACCTGGGACGAGTTTTTTACTGTCGCTCAAAAACTAACAAAAGACGGGCGCTATGGCTTTTGCTTCCCAGCTGCCAGCAGTGCTGACAGCGGTATCTGGTTTTTACTCAACTATTATTTATGGAGCAACGGCAAATCGCTTGTTGAAAAGGGCAGCGATGGCACCTATCAGGTGGGAGCGAGTGCAGAGGATTTAACGCAGGCAATCAATTATTTTAATACCTTCATTCAGAAGGGCATCAATCCCAAATCGACGTTAGGTATTGCCGCCTACTCTGATGCGCAACTGGTTAATCAGGTTGCTCAAGGGAGTTGCGCCATCGGCTTTTTTCCACCTCAAACCTTCCGTCAGGCGCAAAAGCAGTCTGGTGGCAAACTGCAAACTGCACCAGTGCCAGGTGGAACAAAAACACGTATTTCACATCTTGGTGGGCGCGTCCTGGGCATCAATCCGCATACAAAATACCCGAAAGAAGCCTGGCAGTTTCTAAATTATCTGCTCAGTGCGCAGACCTTCAAGACCTACGATCAGTATCCCGCCCAGAAATCATTGTTTGACGAGTTGAAGTTTGACAAAGCGGAGCAGGGCTATGTTGAGGCGCTGCCAAAGGCGATTACCTTCAATAACTACATCTCTTCTCCGGTCAAGGTGAGTAGTTTGCAGGCGATGTCCTGTCTCCAGTTTGGTGCTGCTGCCTCTGGTCAGAAGACCGTTCAGCGGGCGGGGGCAGATCTCCTGGCATCGTTAAAGCAAGCACTGGCAGATGCAAAATAGAGAGGAGGATCGAGGATGCTCCAACAATCAGAAACGCTTCTGACAAAGGACATCAAACGCAGTAAGCGCAAGCCAGAGAGAAGAGAACGGCGCTGGCTGAGGGGGCTGACTCCCTACCTTCTTCTGCTGCCTGCCATCCTGTTCTTATTCCTGTTTTTCTTTGCACCGGCGCTCTTCAACTTCTTGCTGAGCTTTCAGCGTGTCAGCTTTTTCGATGTAGCAAAAGGAGGTGCCTGGATCGGGCTGGGCAACTTCGTCAGTATCCTGCAAGATCCGCAGACACTTTTATCCTTGCGCAACACCGTTTTCTATCTGACCATTGGCACGGTGCTCCTGCGACTCATTCTCGGACTATTATTGGCCTTACTCGTGAACTCGTCAGCGCTCAAGCGCTGGCGACTCACTGGCATTATGCGCACCTGCTTTATTCTACCCTGGGCCATTCCACCAGTTGTCGCAATTGCTGCCTGGAAATGGTTGCTTGACCCACAATTTGGCGTCATCAATCAACTACTACTCAGTGTCGGGTTAGTCAAAGAGGGCATCCCTTTTCTTGTGCAGACCACAACGGTCTGGTATGGTGTGATCGCGATTGTCGTCTGGCGCGAGTTGCCGTTTGTGATTATTTCTGTCCTGGCAGGCTTGCAGGCTATTCCAGGTGAGATCATCGAGGCCGCACGAGTCGATGGAGCCACGCGCCTGCATATCTTTCGTTTCATCACCCTGCCGCTATTGTCACCCGTTTTGCTAACTGTTGGCTGGCTCACCACCATCTGGACTTACAACAATTTCGTGTTTGTCTGGCTCACCACACGAGGCGGCCCTGGAAATTTCACGCAAGTTCTGGGTACGCAATTGTACAACACAGCCTTTATTGATTATGACTTTGGCAAAGGTGCCGCCGTTGGCGTCCTGATGACGCTTGTGATGGTGATCTTTTCAACGCTTTACTACACATTTATCTTTAAAGGAAGGGTTGGACAGACATGAGGCTTTCGCTCTCCCTGCGTTTTATCACTGATCTCCTGGTTGTGGCTTTCTGCCTGATTGTGGCGATCATTATGATCTTTCCCTTTCTCTGGGTTGTGATCACTTCTATCCGGCCAGATTCGGAGATGTTTGCCAGTACATTCCAGCTTATTCCGAAGCTTGTAACGTTCGCGAACTATCAGGCGCTCTTCGCCTCAAGCTTTGCGTCTTATATCGTGAACAGCATCATTGTGTGTTGTTGCGCAACGCTGCTTTCCTGCACAGTCGCGTTACTGGCCGCTTATAGCTTCTCGCGTAAACGCTTTCGTGGGCGTGGCGTGCTGTTGCTCTCCATCTCATTTTCGCAACTTTTCCCGTTCGTTATCCTGATTACACCAATTTACGCGATTTTCTATTCGTTAGGGCTGGTCAACAATTTCTTAGGCTTAATCATTGCCTATATTGCAATTACTTTGCCCTTCTCCATTTATATGCTTTATGGCTATCTGGATGCTGTACCATATGAATTGGATGAAGCAGCAATTGTTGATGGCTGCTCAACGCTGGGCGTGATTTTTCGCGTGATTGTTCCCGTCGCAGGACCGGGCATTGCGGCAACGGCTGTCTATATGTTTATCTCAACATGGGAAGAGTTTCTATTCGCGCAAACACTGATGACGAACGGAGCTAACTGGACTGTCCCGGTTGGACTCGCCAGTTTTATCGGCGAGTATACGTCGCAGTGGGGAACTATGATGGCGGCTTCAGTCGTTTCGACGATCCCAACGCTCATCTTATTCTTTTTCATTCAGCGTCGGCTGGTATCAAATCTGACGGTAGGAGCCGTCAAAGGTTAGAAAGAGAAAACTGTGAATATCATACTTGTATTGATTGATAGCCTCAATCGTCATCATCTAGCTGCCTATGGGTCTGACGCGGCTGCTACGCCCAATTTCAGCGCTTTTGCGCAACGTGCCTGGCGGATGGACAATCATTTTGTTGGGAGCCTGCCCTGTATGCCAGCCCGCCGCGAGATTTTTTCTGGTCGCCAGGAGTTCATGTGGCGTCCCTGGGGGCCGCTGGAGCCATTTGATCAACGTCTCCCCCAACTGGTCGGGCAGCAGGGATATACAACGGCTATTGTGACCGACCATTACCACTATTGGGAGGAAGCGGCCAATGGGTATGTGCAATCTTTCAGTAGCACAGATTTTATCAGAGGGCACGAACTGGACAACTGGAAGCCCCTTTTAGCCGGTGATGAGGCTCTGCCACCCTGGATCGAGCAAGTCGAGCACTGGCGACCCGGACAGGGCAAGCGCTATTATGCAAACGTCAGAGATTTTCAAACAGAGGAAGATTTTTTCCCGGCAAAGGTGATGCGTGGGGCGTCATCATGGCTGTATGAACATGCCGGGCGTGAGCCGTTCTTTTTACAGGTTGAGTCGTTTGATGTCCATGAGCCATTCCACTCTCCCGAACCCTATGCATCTCTTTACGGCAATGGCGGCGACCGTGACCGCTTTACCCTCTGGCCCCCCTATCAGGATACCGATCAGTTGGCGCGTTTTATGGCGCATACTTCGCCGGAAGAACTGGCGTTTATCCGTTCTCAATATCTGGGTAAGTTGACGATGGTAGATAACTGGTTTGGTACGCTGTTGCAGACGTTCGATCAGCTCGATTTGTGGAAGGATACGATGGTTGTTGTGACCACCGATCACGGACATGATCTTGGCGAGCGAGGCAAATTTGGCAAGCAATATCCCCACTTTGATAGCCATGCGAACATTCCCCTGCTGATCTGGCACCCGCAGTATCCTGGCAACGGGCGCTCGCTTTCCGCATTGACCACGACCAGCGATCTTTTTGCAACAGTGCTGGATGCTGTCGGTGCAGTAGCGGGAACAGAGCATACGCCTTCCCGCAGCCTCCTTCCCCTGCTGGCCGGGACAAAAGAGACGGTGCGTGAAGCCCTCCTCTACGGGACATTTGGTCAGGGCATCTGTGTAACAGATGGAGAGTGGACACTTTTCAAATCGTCTGAGCAGAATGGACCGCTGTACTACTACTCATCTATGATTATGCCTGGAGTGGCGCGACAGACCGTTTCTGGTATAGAATATGGTTACTTTCTGCCTGATGTGGATTTGCCGCAATGGAGAGTGCCGACAAAGATCAAACCGTTAAGTCAGGAGAATTTCCTTTTCCAGCGGCAAGAGGATCAAAATCAAGCGCATAATCTCTGGTCAAGAGAGCCTGGACAGCAGAAACGGATGCTTGATCTTCTTCATACATTACTGGAACAAGCGGCAACACCTGCCGAACAATATACTCGCCTGGGGCTTGTCCACTAACAGGCGACAACAGATACACGCAATTGAGAGTATAGGGGTAATGCAAAGCGGAACAAATCTAACATCAGTGCGCGACTACAATGAGCTGGTCATCCTTGAGGCGATCCGTCGTAAAGATGCACTGAGTCGGGTGGAAATAGCTCAACAAACGGGCCTGACGGCGCAAACAATCTCAAATGTCGTCAAACGCTTACTCAATCAGGGCATGATACGAGAAGATGGGAAATGTGCGACCGGTCGTGGAAAACATCGTGTCCAACTCATGATCCGGCCCGATGCCGGATATGCTATCGGCGTGCAAATTGAGCGTTACGAGACGACGGCAGTGATTGTCGATTTGCTAGGTCGGCCTGTGGCGCGGCATCAGCAGCCCACGAAGCAGTCTGAGGGAGCCGATGCAGTTATTCAAGTAGTCGTGACAATGATTGACCATCTCATGCAACAAATTGGCATTGCACGTGAGAGGATCGTTGGTATTGGCGTTGCTTGCCCCGGTCCCCTGGATCATCTTCAGGGGATCGTTCACAATTCATTAGGGCTGGTTGGATGGCAGAATGTACCACTAAAAGCGATATTAGAGGAGAAAACAGGTCTACCAGTTGTGGTTGATCGCGATGCCACCGCCGCAGCTATTGGAGAACATTGGGCCAGAAGAGACGAAGATATACGCAATTTTGCTTTTTTCTACGTGGGCGGGGGGATTGGAACTGGCCTCTTTCTTGAGAAGCGCATCTTTCGTGGCTCAACAACTATGGCTGGTGCCGTTGGACATATGACGCTTGACCCGAATGGACCACTATGCAGTTGTGGCAATCGGGGCTGTGTTGGGTATACAAGTGATCCGCACGGGGTTCTTCATACGCTCCAGGAACACTTACGGCAGGGGGCGACCAGCAACTTGACGCTCTCAGACCTGACGGGACGAGAGGATCTTGCTTTCGAGAAGGTCTGCGATGCCGCAGTGCAGGGAGATGCTCTGGCCCTGGAAGAGTTGCGATCTTCCGCTCGCTGGCAAGGATATGCGATTCTCAACCTGATTAATTTATTGGATGTCGAACTGGTCGTCATTGGAGGGCCAGCCCTGGATAATGCTATTGGTGATCTCTACATCGAAGAGGTTAGGCATGTTTTGCAAGAGCGCTTATTGGGCAACAATCAGCGAACAGTGCGTGTCGAGCGTACGGTCGTGGGTGCTGATGTTGGTTCCATTGGTGCTGCCTCTCTGGTACTCCATACGACCTATACCCCCCAACTAAAAGCATTGAATTACTAAGAGTCTGTTTGAAAGTCAAATACATTTTGTTAGATGCTTCAGACTTACGATAAACCGATAATTCACGAGCGAATATTTGTTGATTGGAAACAATTTTTTGATAATTTGAAAGGGGTGTAGCCGTGATCCTCCCGAAAGACCGCGACCCTCGCTTCATCACCATCCGCCGAGGAGGGACGCTCACAGACTCCGACCATCAGTTGCTCGTCCTGTGGGCCGCAACATGTGCGGAACACGTTCTGCACCTGTTCGAGTCGGTGCAACCTTCAGACCTGCGGCCTCGCCTGGCGATCTCGCAGGCTCGGGCATGGGCGCGAGGCGAGATCAGGATGTCTCAGTCCCGTGCGGCGGGTGGTCATGCTATGGCTGCGGCAAGAGAGTTGAGCGGAGCCGCTCGGCACGCAGCATATGCTGCTGGCCAGGCGGCAGTGGCGGCGCATGTCGCCGCACACGAACTGGGTGCGGCAGCATATGCGATTAAAGCTGTACGTGCTGCCGCGCCGAAAGGAGAGGGCGAGAGCGCAGGGAGGCTTGAGTGCCGATGGCAGCGCGACCAGCTTCCTGATGCGATCCGCGAGTTGGTCCTGGATGATCAGCGGTTGCGAAACGACATCTGCTGGTCAGTGTTCGACTGAAAATGAGGTTTTCCTGCTGGGTGGTGAATCCGTTCATGAAGGTCTGTTGCTACGGGTGGACCCCAACATCCTCTGTGCCCAGAGTCACATTTCCCCTTCAATTGCCGGATGCGCCAATTATCGCTCGATTACGACCGCTTGAGAGCGTTTCTGGCTTCATTGGTCAATGCATCGCGCACAGGAGCATCATAAATGGTGGCATTGAACCAGTTGGGATAGATCGCTTTCGGCTCCGTCAGTCGGTCCAGCGTTGCCAGTTCGTCGGCACTCAGAGACAAAGATGTTGCGCCCAGATTGTCCTCTAGCTGGCCGATTTTACTGGCTCCCACCAGGATAGAGGTAATGAATGGGCGAGAGAGCAGCCAGGCAAGCGCGACCTGTGCAGGCGAGGCGTGATGCCTGGTGCCGATGGCGCGTAACTGCTCGACAACATCGTAGCCGCGCTCGCGGTCGAACGGGATGATGTCAAAGCCTGTCAATCTGCCGCCATTGCCACCGGGATTCTCTCGTGTGTACTTCCCACTGAGGAAGCCACCAGCGAGGGGACTCCAGATCATGACGCCAATACCCGCATCCTGAACAAATGGGACCATCTCATGTTCAAGGTCGCGCCCCACCAGCGAATAATACATCTCGGCAGCGCGAAATTGCGCCCAATTGTGTGCGCGCTGCAAGCCGACCGCTTTAGTCGCTAACCACGTGGGCCAGTTTGAAAAGCCGATATAGCGTACCATGCCCTGTTTGACGATGGTATCGAGCGTCTCAAGCGTTTCCTCAATTGGCGTGTAGGGATCGAGACGATGGACGAGATACACATCAATATAATCGGTGTTCAAGCGCTTGAGGCTTGCCTGCACAGAAGCGATGATATGCTGGCGTGAAAGCCCTTGATCGATCAGCGCCTCGCTCATACGGTTGCCAACCTTCGTGGCAATGACAACATCCTGCCGCCGCTTGCCAAGCGCTTTTCCTAACATCATCTCTGATTGCCCATTAGCATAGGCGTCGGCAGTATTGAAGAAATTCACACCTGCATCGAGCGCGCGTGCGACGAGTTCGGTTGCGCCAGATTGATCCACCTTGTAGACCGAGCCGAGCGCACCTTCGCCAGAACCAAAGGTCATGCAGCCAAAGGCGCTTCTCGAAACGACAAGACCGGTATTGCCTAATCGTGTATATTGCATTGAATATCCTCTTCTCTTGTTATTTGCTCTCACAACGCTCTTTCGAGAGCGGGGAGGGTCTACTTCTATGATATCGGAGCAGAGAGAGTATGTTCTATTGTATTCGTGCGCATGCTGTCGAAAACGTGCGCTGATCAACGTTCCTGGCGATAGGCGTGCGGCGTTGTTCCCAGACGACGTTTGAATGCCTGGGTGAAGTGGCTCTGATTGGGAATGCCTACTCGCAATGCGACATCGGCAAGCGGCAGGTCGGTCTCTTTGAGGAGACGTTTGGCGGCTGTGAGGCGCTGGCGTAGCACAAATTGATGAGGACTTTCTCCCGTCGTCTCTCGAAAGAGGCGCGCGAAATGATAGGGGCTGAATCCGATCTGCCGGGCAAGCATTTCTAATGAGAGGCTCTGATCAAGGTGAGCATGAATAAAGGTGGTTAAGCGCTGCAACTGGCGCGAGGAGAGCTTGTAGCTATATTCGCGGATGCGCGGGTTGGTTGTCGTATAGTGGCGCAAGAGATGGGCCGCGAGCATCTGAGCGGCTGTTGCTGCATAGAGCTGGCTCAGGTCAGCAGCCGGATGTTGTAGTTCTTGTTGCAGACTCAGACCAATATGTGTCAACAGCGGATCTTGCAATCCGCTTCGTTCCACAATCATCATGCGTGCAGGATCACGATCCGTGACCTGTTGTGCCGTCTGTGCGAAGAGATCCGCATTCAGGTGCAGATGAAGCGTCTTGAGTGGCTCATCAGAGAGGCATTTCCAGCGCAGGGCATATGGCTCTCCGCCAGCAGGTGTCAGATACCAATCGCCAGCGTGGATGTCGTAGGTGATCCAGGGACCGCCGATTTTTCGTTCGCTGGCCTCCACATGTCCGCTCGTGACCAGGACAAGATAGATATCGGGGCCGCCCGGAAAGAGTGTTTCCTCTAATATCGCTGGCTCATGATAAGCCCGCACCATCACGCTTTCCCAGCCAATCACCTCCCTGCTGGAAAGGACGGGGGTGGTGGGAAGGTAGCGTTCAAAGTCGGGTGTTGTCACGGAATGAGGGATAATTATTTCTTTGATAGCCCAGATCTCCAATGTAGATGCATAGCTCTATGATAGAAACAATTGTACACGGAACTTGTCCAATAGCGCAAGATTGAAGAAGTTTTTTCATGCTGTTGATTGTAGGCTATGGGTGTGACGCACTCGCACGATGCTTTCTAGTGCCTGTTGGGAACTTTTGGTAACCTATGGGATATGGAAAGAAAACCCTATCGCAGTGATGGAAGTCGTTTTGTCCTTGTCATGGCATATTGATCGAGAAGTTTACATCAGACTCAAGGAGGGATGGACTATGCCTTTGAAAATAGGAACGATCATGCTTTATGTGAGTGATGTGGCGAGGTCGAAAGAATTCTATACCCGTGTGCTCAATGCAAAAGTGCTGCCCGACTTTGCTAGCGAAGGATTCGCTCTGCTCCAGCTTCCCGATAGTCCACCTCTGGCTCTCTTTGCAGTGTCGGGAGGGTTGCCACCGGGAGTATCAGCAACGCCAGGCGGTTTTGAACTGGATCTAGAGGTGGAGGATTTAGAGGCGACATACAAGGATTGGGAGGAAAAGAAGGTTGAACTGATTACTGAGATCTTCGGGCAAGGTGGGGTGCGACTCTTTTATGGGAAAGATCCTGATGGACATCTGCTGGCTGTATATCATCAGGATCGGGCCTGAGTAGCTCAAGAGCCTACTAGGACCACTCAAAAGAAATAGAAGCTGAACAAGCAATCCCCCTTTTCGGCGCGAATGAGCCGTTGCTTCCTTATTAGAGGAGGCAACGGCTTGTTGTTGAGAACAAAATCTATTGCTTAACGGTTTACATATCCAGAACGTATCCAGACGCGCATCTCGCCCGGCTCGCGATTGTCCCAGGCATAGTAGGGAATGGCGGTAAGAGGTTGGACGGTCTGCTCCGGTGGTGTGGTGCGATAGAGCGTCCCATCCCAATCTGCTGTGCTGAGCGCAGAAGCCTCGCCCTGAAGCACGACGCTGCCACCGAATAGCTCAGGCTCGAATGTGCTGGTAAAGCTGGCGTTGGCTGCTATGCTTAACTCGTGAAGTGGCACAGGATTATCAGCGCCCTCGATGCAGTAAACGAGCGGCCCACGCTGCAAAGCAACACATCCTGCATCCTCTTTGACCGCTGGATGCGCGTAAACCTGCTCCACCGGCATATCTAAGTGCAGCACAACTTCATCGCCTGCCTGCCACTGTCTGACGATATGCGCATAGCCCTTGACCACAAGATCTGCAAGATCAACTTCTTCGCCATTGACAGAGATCCGCGCCGCCTTACACCAGCCGGGAATGCGCAGGTTTAGCCCAAATTCGGTTGGCTCGGCTGGATCAAGCGTGATGCGAATATCGCCATCCCAGGGGTAGCGTGTCTCCTGTCGCACCTTGAGCGGCTGCCCGGCGATGGTGCAGCTGGTCTCTCCCTGAATATAGAGATGGACCAGCAGATCGGTATCGTTGACGCCATAGATATACTGACCCAGCGATGCGAAAAGGCGCGCAATATTGGGCGGGCAGCAGGCACAGTTATACCAGCCGCGCCGATGGTGCGTCCCTTTACTCTCCAGCGGATTGACATAGAAGAATGAAGTTCCATCTTGCGAGATGCCGCTCAGAACGCCGTTGTAGAGCGAGCGTTCGAGCAGATCGGCATAGCGGCCATCCGCATCGAGTTGCAGCAGGCGATGGTTCCAGAGCACCAGCCCGATTGCCGCGCATGTTTCGGCATAGGCTTGCAGGTTAGGCAGGTCGTAATCGCTGGTGAAGCCCTCGTTATCTTTAGAGGAGCCGATGCCGCCCGTAACGTAGAGTCGGGTGCTGACCAGATCTTGCCAGAGGCGCTCGCACGTTTCGCGCAAGCTGGGATCGGATAGCTCACGTGCCAGATCTGCCACCGCGCTCAAGAGATACATGTCGCGGACCGAGTGCCCGACGACCTTCAGTTGTTCGCGGATTGGCTGATGCGACTGGTTATACTCGTAGCTTCTGGCCCAGAAGTTTGTGGGATCTTCGCCACGTGCCTTCGCCTCAGCATCGAAATAGTGGGGCTGCTGGCCGCGCTCCTCGATAAAATAGTGGCTCAATCGTAAGTAGCGCTCTTCACCGGTCGCGTGATAGAGCTTGATCAGCGCCAGCTCGATCTCTTCGTGTCCATCGTAGCCGCGCCGCTTGCCCTCTTCACGCCCGAAAATGCTGTCAATGTAATCAGCGTAGCGACAGACCGGATCGAGCAGCGTGCGCTTCCCGGTAGACTGGAAATGGGCCACTGCCGCTTCAATGAGATGACCGGCGCAATATAGCTCGTGCAGATCGCGGAGGTTGGTCAGACGTCTCTCCGGCTCAACCTCGGTGAACCAGAGGTTGAGGTAGCCATCGGGCTGTTGCAGCGACGTAATAAAGGCAATTGCAGCATCTACCATCTCCTCAAGTTTTGGGTCGGGATGGGTTGCCAGACTGAAGCTCGCCGCCTCCAACCATTTCGTGATATCCGATTCCCAGAACACATAGGGGATCGGTTGCATCCCCTTGTGCCAGCCGCGTTGATCCGCATCAAAGTAGCCTGCTTTCTTCATCTGCTCGTACATGATGGGAAGCGTCTGCTCGCGCACAGCCTGAATACGCGGTCCCCAGAACGTATCGTCGATTGTGACCGCAGTATGGAGGATGGGCGACGACGTGCGCGGTAACTCGGATGCTCCCTGGGATGGGGAAGAAGTGAACAGGGCCATGAAAAATCCTTTCGTGATAGCACTTGTATACAATAGTGATGCTCTTCGATATGGAGGGCATCGGGTGATAGTCTCAAGCTTTGACGGCACCAGCTGCCAGCCCATTGACGTAATAGCGTTGGAGCAGCAGGAACAGGATCAGGCATGGGAACATCGTCACGACGACGCCTGCCTGGACCGCACCGAGATTGACCGATCCAAACTGGCCGCTTGTGGCATTGAGCAGCAGGATCGGCAGTGTAAATTTACTGCTGTCGGTCATAAAAATCAGTGCCGCCAGGAACTCGTTCCACGAATTCAAAAAGGCAAACAAGCCTACAGTAATAATACCCGGCAACACAATGGTCAGCATCACGCGATAGAGGACGCTCCATTCGGAGCAACCATCGATCAGTGCGGCCTCTTCAATCTCTCTGGGCACGCCCTCGAAGACGTTGCGCATCACAAAGATGCCGAAGGGGATCTGAAAGGTAATATAGACCAGCGTCAGGCCCAGCAGCGTATTTTGTAGATGGAAGATGCGTAATACCAGATAAAGCGGCGTGAGAATAGATTGAAAAGGGATCATCAGCGTAATGAGAATCAGCACGAACAGAATATTTTTACCGGGAAACTGGAAGCGCGCAAAACCATAGCCGCCCAGTGTGCTCAAAAGAATCGTGCCAGCAACGGTGCCAAGCGCGACCACAGCGCTGTTCGTGATATAGGTTGTCAGCCCATTACCCGAGTTCTCCAACGCCTGAAAATTACTCCATGTGATATGCGTTGGCAGCAGGTTCAGCGGATTTGCCAGCGCGTCCGGTAACGGCTTGAAGGCCGTAACGGTGGACCAGAGCAGCGGCGCGAGAAAGAGCAGCGCCAGCACGATACAGACGACATAATAGAGCGTATTGATGACAAGCGTGATCGATTTCTGGCCCGATGGTCTCGATCTGGCTAACGGATAGGTCTGTTCCATTGCCTATTTTTCTCTCTTTCTGTCATCGCTACTCGGTTGGCGAGCCGCGTAAAATGAACAACTGAGCCAGGCTAATCACCAGCAGCACGACTAGCAAGACGATAGCCTGTGATGCAGCGTAGCCAAGCTTGAAGTAGATGAAAGCGACCTGGTAAATGCGCTGGACAATCGTGACCGTCTGATTTTCAGGGCCGCCGTGCGTCATGATGTAAAACTGATCGAACGCCAGATACGATCCCGTCACTACTAGCACGAGCGTCAGGGCAAATGTACGGCGCAACAAGGGGATGGTGATCCGCAGTAAACGCATCCAGTAATTGGCTCCATCGACGCGGGCAGCTTCATAGAGTTCAGTGGGGATTGCCTGGATACCCATCAGGAAGAGCAACATTGCAAAGCCGCTCGTCTTCCAGATAATCATAATTACAACCGCCAGCAGCCCCAAATTCGCCGTGTTAAACCAGAGTATCGGAGTATGGATCAGTCCCAGGCGCAACAACAAAGCATTGATAGCACCTGATTGGTCGTTGTAGAGCCAGACCCACAGGTAGCTGGCAGACCCCAAACCAATCACAACCGGCAGGAAGAAGACCGTGCGGAAGATGCCAACGCCCCAGCGCGTCTGTTGCATTAAGAGCGCGAGCAGAAAGCCGAGCAGACAGATGAGTGGACAGGCGATCAGTGTATATTTGGTAGTAAAGCCGAAGCTGGCTAAGAAGACGGGATCTTGTTTCAGATTGGCATAGTTTTCAAAGCCGATAAAGTGTGCCTCGCCAAAGATGTTCCAGTTATTGAGCGACATCCAGCCCGTGAACACAAGCGGAATGATAAAGAAGCAGCAAACAAAGAGGACGCAGGGTAGGACGAAAAGGAAGCCTGCGATCTGCCGTCGTCGATTGCGCGGTGAGGTCGCGGTGGAAGCTGTTTTTGTTCTGGTCATGGCAACTGATGCCATAAGATGTACTCCTCTCACAATAGGTGGCGAGACAACCTGCAACCTGCAAGGAAAACAGCTCACTTGCAGGTTGCAGACGCTCACCGGAAGCTGCCTATGAGTAGCAGCATTGATCCGCCTTTAACTGGCCGAAAGGATCTGAGTAAATTGCGCCTGTCCAGTCGCAATTGCCTCGTCAACCTTGCCGTCAAAGACTGCTTTCTGGATCATTGCCACCCAGGGGCCGTTATTGTCGTTGATTAGCTCGTTTTCTTTAACCGAATAGACGGTTTTACCGATCACAAGCTGCTGTGAGACGATGGAGTAGCGCGGGTCCAGCTTGCTATATTTGTTGGCCGCCAGATCGGTGCGAACCGGGATACTACCATTTTTAGCAAACTGATCAACCTGCACGTCGGAACCGAGGCACCAGGAGATGAAATCGAATGCCTCTTTCGCATGAGCGGAGCCTTTAGGGATACCAATCACATCGCCACCCGCGAAGGAGGAGTTGCCACCATCCTTGCCAGGGAGCGGAGCCACGCCGAAATCGAGGTTGGGATAGGTACTCTTCAGAGAGCCAATGGCAAAGGCACCGGTTCCCTGAATGCCGATCTTGCCGGTGGTGAAGGTGTTCAGGAAGTTGGTGCCATCGTCAGATTTGGCCCCTGCTGGCATATCGCCAGCAGCCCACATGCGATGATAGAACTCAAGCGCATCCTTGACCTGAGGGCTGGAAGCGATCGTGGCTTTGGTACCATCCTGGTTGAGGATATCGCCGCCGCTGGCCCAGAAGTAGGGGGCGAAGGTGAAGATGTTGCAGCCACCGCAGCCGCCGGAGAAATAGAAGCCGTAGGTGTCTTTGCCCAGAGCGCGGATCTTGGCCGCATCCTGTTCAATCTCGGCCCAGGTTTTGGGCGGAGTGTCAGGGTTCAGCCCGGCCTTTTTGAAGAGTGCCTTATTGTAGATCAGGACAGAACTCTCCGCGCTGAAGGGCAGTGCATAGATTTTTCCATCATAAGTGGACAAGCGGACGTGCGATGGACTGAGATCCTTGAAGAATGAGAGCGCTTTGGCCTGATCGGTAATGTCGGTCATCTGTCCTGCTGCATCGAAGTTGGGCATATAGACGAGATCGATGGCAATCACATCAGGGGCCGTACCACCAGAGACCGCGCTACCAAATTTGGCGACAAATTGGTTGTTAGGTACTATCGTCAGGTTGACCTTATTTTTATGAGAAGCATTGTACGCGGCCACAACTGGCTTGACAAACCCTTCATCGGCGGAGCGTACCCAGAAAGAAATAGTGGTTGGTCCTGAGGTCGTCTGTGAGCCAGAATCACCACAGGCGTAGAGGAATATCGGCATGGTTCCTAGCACGAGCAGCATAAGTGCTCGTAGAGATCGGTGTATCGTCATCAGTGACAGTCCTTTCGTACCGAAATCGCGTAACAAGCAATAAGATGAGAGCAGAACGCCGGAACCGTTACCTCCTTTCAGCTTCGTTAGCTATACTCGATTCGCGCACAATCAAGCTACAGGGCAGGCGAACTACTCCAGAGCGGACCTCGCCTGCAATGAGCGCCTGGAGGCTCTCTCCAGCATATCGCCCAATCTGAGCAAAATTCATATCGATCGTCGTCAATGTTGGACGAGAGGCACAGGCAATAGGTTCCCAATTATCATAGCCGACCACCGCGACATCTTCTGGTACACGAATACCACGCTCGCGTAAGGCATCGCAGGCTCCACGTGCGAGTTGATCGCTGCCGCAGAAGATCGCGTCAATAGATGAGTCCTGATCGAAAAGATATCTGGCGGCGGTATACCCCCAGCTTTCTTGCCAGGGACCACTGAGTGCCTGATGCTCAGATAGGCGCAGATCGTGTTCTGCAAGTACCTGGCGCATAGATTGTTCGCGCAGGCGTACCGCTTCAAAATAGCTGGGACCAGTAATGTGAGCGAAGCGACGCCGCCCGGTTTGGATTAGATGTTCAATGGCGAGCCGCGTCCCCTGGATCTCGTCGGGCAAAATGCAGAGGGCGTTGGCATCAGCCACCTGTGTAAAGGCATAGACGACCGGCACCGGCGTTCGCCCAACATTGATTGGCTGGCGCACATCTTCGCGCCGGGCCGTGACAATGATGCCATCGACGCCGCGTGAGAGCAGAAGATCGATGTGCTGCTGCTCTCGCTCCTGATCTCTTGAGGTACAAAGCACTGCTGAGATCGGGATGGAGCCAAACGAGTCTTCTATGCTGGTTAAAAGGGGTAGACTGAACCGCCCGTAAATATCGGTTGTCAGAACGCCGATCAAAAGGCCCGAACTGCTGGCTTCCTCCTGCTTCAGTTCGCGAAAACGGAACCCCAGGCGTTTGGCTTCGGTGCGTACACGTTCGCGAGTTTCCGCACTCAATTTCCCGCGCCCGTTCAGCGCTTTAGACGCTGTGCCAAGAGTGACTCCAGCGGCGGTGGCAACGTCATTGAGCGTCACGCCGCGCGATGATGGAACTGGCTCTATGCCATCGGAGGGTTGTGCCATCTGTTTGTGTTTGACCTTCTTTTCGTTTCATTCGGTTCGCATCTGAACAAAGGAAAACTTTCCTTTATCTCCGCACTAAATACTGTCTGACAATCCGAAAAACTGCTTGCTTTTCTCATTCACAAGCACTATTTGTCCTGACAGACGAATAATAACTGAAGAATGCCGCCACTGTCAAGGGGAGAAAGGGAAATATTTCCTTGAGAGAAAGAAAATTTCTTCAACTTCGTTTGTGGCTCTGTGCGAAGGGGATGGTGAGACGGCGCGTTTCGTAACCTTTCCAGCTCTTATGGCAGGCTTTTCCTGAAGTCCTTATTTACCGCAATGTGAGACTTTTTCACTGTTTATTCGTTGAGGAAAAAAAGACTTGTTTGAGGAGGAACTCAACAGTGAGTTATCAACCCTTCCCACCGGATTCAGGCATGCCTAACTATTCACAAGCTCAACAGACCCCTCGTATGGCGGGATATCCGCAAGCTCAACAGGACCCTCGTATGACGGGATATCCTCAGCAGTTTGATCCGCGCATGCAGGGCTATGCACAGCAGCCAGCCCAGGCAATCGCCGATGGCTATGTCGATGTCGTGAAAGACGACAACCAGGGCCGCATCAATAGTCTCTACTGGTGCATCAATGTCATCAAATTTCTGTTCGGCCTACTGGAAGTTATTTTAGGTTTACGTTTTATCCTCCGATTGCTGGCCGCGAACTCATATAGTTCTTTCGTCGCAATACTGTACGGTGTGAGCTATCCATTTGTCGCGCTCTTTCAAGGTATTTTCAGAGATCCGAGCTTCAGCAATGGCAGTGTTATCGAGGCAACAACGCTGATCGCCATGATCGTTTACGCTCTGGTTGCCTGGGGTGCTATTGTGTTCGCCAAGATCGTGCTGGCTCCGAGCCTCTCGGGCAGCCGGCGTATCACCACGACTCGCAACAACCATTACTCTTGAAGCACTACTTGATGTTCTCTCACCCTGACGTATTTGTCGGATGCACTATAATTATCGCGGTGGCAACGTCGTTGAGCGTCATGCCGCGCGATGATGGGACTGGCTCTATGCCGTCAGAGGATTGTGCCATCAGAGAGAAAGAAGAATTCTTTAAAGAGATTTTTGATTGTTGCAAACTTGTCTCGTTGACGAAAAAGGCGTATATTGGTCGAGGGAGATCTCGCTTCCAGAAAAGAGGGACAAGCTCATTATGCCTGATAACAGAGATGAAAAGCGAGAAATCGGCCCCGATGGGCAAGAGGATAGCCCCGATTCGTCGATACCATCGACCTCTCTGACCTATACAGTGGGAGCGGGTTCTGATATTGGCAAAAAACGATGGTCAAACGAAGATAGCCTTTTTGCTGTGAGTAGAAGTGGGAATACTCCTCTCGCAGCTTCGTCGTATGGCCTGTTTGTCGTTGCTGACGGATTGGGAGGATATAATGATGGACAGGAGGCGAGTCGCGGCGCAATTCAAGCAATAGTAGATTTTCTTTGGCCGAAGATCAAGCAAGGCAGCACGCTTCAACCGGAAGCCTACGCTGCCTTGCTAGCTGAAGCCGTACAAAAGGCCAATGAAGCTGTCAATCAGCAAAACATTGACCTGGAGAGCAGGATAGGGGTACATAGGATGGAGGACGATGGAGGTCTATGCACAACTCTTGTCGCTGCAATGCTGGTTGGTTCAATGGCCTATATTGCCAATGTCGGCGATTGTCGCGCCTATTTCTATCGAGTAAAGGCCGGACTGGAGAAGATCACCACCGATCATTTGTTGATTCCTTGCTTAGTTGAAGAAGGAGTCATCAAGCCTGATGACCGGTATACTCCCGCACATCATTATGTACTTGGGCGTGCCCTGGGTTCTCAAGAGCCAGTAGAGGTTGATCTGTTTACCGTGCAATTACTTCCTGGCGATACCTTATTGCTTTGTTCGGGTGGCCTGTGGAGGGTGGTACGTGATTTTAGGATTGCATATGTTCTCCGTCATATCCTTCCCGATCCCTCTCAGGCCGCTAAGTCGTTGATCCGATCCGCACTGGATGCTGGCGGCAGGGATAATGTCAGCGCAATTGTGGTTTCGGTGCTGGAGGCACAAGACCAGACGCCTGTGCCCGATGTGCAGTTCTTCGCCATGCCTCATAGCCTCCACATACCACAAGCCTGACAGACGGAGAACGCGCTGGCTTCATTTGCTACACCTCATTATCGCAGAGAGGGCTATATCGACCAGATATGGTCATATATGTAGAGTGGCAGGCAAATGCTGATCAAATAGGGGCAATTTCCCCCTGTTTTTCGCATAAACTACAAAGTGTTAGACAAATACAGTCACCCCGTATCGGATGGCGAAGACCGAAAGGTTCTCGATCGATGCGGGGCAATCTTTGGAGGAATGTCATTATGCCTGTCACATATCTCATTAAGTTCCAGGTCGTACCCGAACGGCGTGAACAGTTTCTTGAACTGCTCAATGGAGTACTTGACGCTATGCGCAGCGAGCCCATGTTCCATGAGGCAATTCTGCATAGTGATCCAACCTCGGATAACCGCTTCATGCTCTATGAAACATGGGAGAGTCACGAGGATGTAATAAATGCCCAACTGCAACGCCCTTATCGTCATGCCTGGCATGAGGCACTACCCACTCTCCTTGAGCAAGAACGCGACATTACGATCTGGGAACCTCTACGAGCCGATCACAGGCAGGATGTATGATGGTTTGTTGATCCATTCCCAACAGTTTCCGGCGAACTTACTCGGCTCCGGTTGAGTGCAACTGGGAGCTTACCTTATCAGATGAGGCTTGCTCTCGCCGTTCTGACCAGAGCGCATAACCCAGCCAGATTAGAGCCAATGCTACTGGTATCGCTGCCAATCGTTGGATCTGGTGCGGGAGCAGCGCGGCGGCGGGGGTCAGCGCGGACGCGACGGCAAGCAGACCAGCCGCCCAGCGCGGCAGGATGCTGGCGCGGAACGTTGCGATGCCAAACAGAAGGCCACCGAGCATATACGAGATTCCTACGAGTGTATAGAGCGTCGGAAGGATTCCGAGGTTCACTTCGCTCGCGTGCCCGGTGGCGAGCCCCAGGAAGCCATCCACAAACTTCGGTGCCGTCGTCGCCAACAGTGGTACGATAAAGGTTTCGGCAAAGACAAAGGCCGTCTGGAGCGCCCAGCTAAGGCTCAATAGGAGAAAGCCAGCCAGACCCAGCCAGCCGGCCTCTTTCACCTGCCTGGCATAGATTCCTGTCCAACTCAGCAGGAAGAGGAGACACATAACTGTCTTCAAGGGGGTGATGATGCCCCATGCACTGGTAGTGACTGATGCGAGCACGTCAGGTGGATGAATAGGTTGAATGCCCGCAAAAATGATCCCTGCTATTATAGCTGATAAACCGGTCCAACGGATGAGATTCGAGGCTGTTATCTTCATGTTGCGCTCCTTCATCGCGGAGGTCTCGTGATTGGTATTCATCTATTTATTTCCTTCAATTGTTACGATCTTTTTGGCAGATGCATTTAGAAGAAGCTCCACGCCGTTGTATGCAGGTGTGCTTTTCTTCTGATCAGAGGATATCCATGAAGGTGGTGAGAAGGCATCACCACCTCTGGTGATTGAGGTGGTGATTAGCTTATCGGGAGGCTGTGAGAGAGAAAAAGCTCTCAGTAATAACTACATAAGAATAATTTCTGGTTAGCCCAAACGGTCAGCGAGGAAATCTTCCCAGGTTCGGGTACCGTCTGCGTGATCGGGAGTCAGGTTGGCACCGGCTCGATGTGCGCGGGCAGCCTGTCCCGGTTGCCAGACAGGTATAATCAGCCGATGCTGGTGATTGGCGCGCAGGTAGGAGCTCAGCAACTCAACCATTGTATATATTCTCGGCCCCCCAAGATCAGACACCAGGCCAGCAGGTCCACCTGACGTGAGTTGTGCGAGTCGCGCTGCCACGTCGTCGGCATCGACGGGTTGGTAGCGGAAACCTGCGAAAGCTGGCACGATGGGCAGTTTTGCCATCATCTGTGCAACCGTAAAAAGCAGGTCGTGAAACTGGGTGGCACGCAGAATCGTCCAGGGCAGGCCGGATTCGATGATAATGCGCTCTGAAGCCAGCTTGGACGCGAAGTAGCCGAACATGGCGCGGTCAATGCCACTTTTGACCGGAACCCGGTCAGCCCCGACGACTGAAATGTACACTATATGCCGCACACCAGTCCCCAACGCTGCCCGAACCAGATTTCGGGTCTTCTCTTCGTCACCCTTACTGCTGCCTGCGCAGTGTACTATGATCTCGACTCCCTGTACCGCAGTTGCGACACCCTCGCCCGTAGCCAGATCACCACTTACAAACTCGATCCCGTTTCCGGCCTCGTGCTTGCTCCTGCTGAGTATGCGTATGCTGTTGCCTGCGGCCTGTAGTCGGGGGACGAGATGGCGACCGAGCGTACCTGTGCCGCCTGTTACGAGAATATGTTGCATGATTATTACCTCTCTGATTTCTCTGTATTTTGAACGCCTCTCAGAGGCTCGTACAGGAGACGAGAGGGCGTGGGCAAAACGTGACACCCTTTGTTCTTTGGAATGAGAAGGGCTTATAATATGCGGAGAGAAGGAGAAATTGCGAGCGATGGACAAATCTATGAACCAGGGAGAAGCGTTTGAACACTACCGCGTGCTGCTCTTCTCCATTGCCTATCGGATGACCGGGAGCGCGAGTGATGCGGAGGATCTTGTGCAAGAGACTTATCTGCGCTATCAGGCGAGTGCCGACCAGGAGATAGTTTCCTTGAAGGCGTATCTCAGCACGATTATTACCCGTCTGTCGCTGGATTATCTGAAATCGGCTCGTGTCGTCCGCGAACAGTATGTTGGAGTCTGGTTGCCCGAACCGATCCTCACATCACATGACGACAATATTTTAGAGGCCGAGGCCGAGGCCTCTCTTGAGCTGCAAGAAGCGCTTTCGCTGGCCTTTTTACGTCTGCTAGAGTCCCTCAGCCCGCCAGAACGCGCCGTTTTTCTCCTGCATGAAGTCTTTCATTACCCCTTTCCCGAAATCGGGACAATGCTGGAGAAAAGCACTGCCAACTGCCGGCAGATCTTTCATCGAGCAAAACAGGCTTTGCAGGACGGGCGCACACGTTTTGAACCGGAGCCGCAGCGCCAGCGCCAGCTTGTACTCGGCTTTCTTTCCGCGAGTCAGGCCGGGAACATGGAGGCTCTTACCAGCCTTCTCGCCCAGGATACCGTTTCCTGGTCAGATAGTGGTGGCAAAACGCAGTCGAACCTCAAGCCTATCTACGGTCAGCAAGCAGTGGCGCGCTTCTGGTTGAATGTGACTCGCAAAACTCCACGACCTCTCACCGCTACGTTGGCCGATATCAATGGCAGCCCTGCCATCCTGTACTGGGACGAAGACCAGCTGGCTGTGGTTATCAGCATGACCGTGAGCAATGCAGGCATTCAGGAGATCTATGCTCTGTTGAACTCCGAGAAGCTAGCATACCTGCAAAAACAGCTCTCGCATATGTTGTAATTGCGCAATAATTGGTGTATCTGGCAAATGTTCCGGGGAGAGAGAGGATTTTCCCCACCCGTAGCGACAAGGGGCGGTGTGAAGGGGCTGTGGGGGCCTTGCGCTTGTCGCTACGGGTGGGGAAAATCCTCTCTCTCCCAGGCGCATTATTGGTGCATCTCGATGTTTGCGCGATAAATCGCTCCACTACGACAGGCTTGCATGTTACGTGCTTTGCCTTGCTCGTTGTTTGAGCAGGCGGCTTTGCAGGAGAACTACGACGAGCAAGAAGATACCGCGTATGACATCCTGCCAGAACGAATTGAGATAGAGACCTCCACCATGATCTAGCGTATAGTTATTCTCTAGTTGAAGAATCTCAACGATAGTCCCCAATAAGAGCGCTCCCACCAGCGAGCCAAAGACTGAGCCAACACCGCCCGTTAACAATGTGCCACCCACAACCACCGCCGCAATTGCAATCAACTCCCATCCATTGCCTTCTGTGGCTGAGCCGCCGTTGAGATTGATAGCAAGCAGCACCCCGACGAGTCCTGCCAGCGCGCCGCTGAGTGTGTAGACCAGGAACAGCGTGCGTTTGACGGGCAGGCCCATCAAACGTGCGGCTTCAGGATTGCCACCAATTGCCAGTACATAGCGACCAAAGCGAGTATAACGCAGGACGAAGCCACCAATGAGAAATGCGACCAGCAGGAGCGGAATGGTAAAGGGCAGCGGTGGATTGAGAATACCATCGCCCACAGTCGTTCCCCCCATAGTAATGAAATCGCTCTTCTGGTCGAGATTGATGCTCGCCGCATCGTTGATCAATCTCAAGGCTATACCTCGGACGATATAGAGCGTTGCCAGCGTCGTAATAAATGGCGGGATGCGCATCCAGGCCACGATAAAGCCATTCACTATACCTACCAATGTCCCCACCACAACGGCCAGGAAGAGCGCATAGAAGAAGCCGTGCGAGCTATTGAGCGCCGCCACTACGCTGGCGATTGCCGCGATGCCGCCAACGGAGAGATCGATGCCGCCGGTCATAATCACAAACGTCATCCCCAGTGCAATCAGGCCAAATTGTGCATTGAAATTCAATACGCTATAAATAGTGATGGTATTGAAATTGTCATAGCGAATGAAGCTGAAGACCACAACGATAATCAGCGCGACCAGCGCGCCCTGTTGCTGCGCAAAATCTCTCACCTGTTGACCAATGTGTGGCAGTCGCGCCTTGAGCTGATCCGCGCGTGTACTTGATACTGTGGACTCTGCCGGAGTCGTGGTGTCTGGTTGTGGTGAAACCTTCGACATACATCGTCCTCCAATTAATCTGCTTTGCGCTGATGCTGGAGGAAGACCGCCAGCACAATGAGTAGACCGATGATGACACTGGCAATATCGTCAGGTATATTGAGCGAGACCACCGTTTGACGGATAAGCTGAATGAAGATTGCGCCAATCGCGGTGCCGAGAACGGTGGCGCGCCCACCAGTGAGCGGCGTTCCGCCAACCGCAACAGCCGCAATTGCATCAAGCTCTTTGCCCAGACCATCTGTGACCGGGTTTGCCGCGGAATCGAAGGCGATGAATGCCAGTCCAGCAATCCCGGCCAGCAAGCCGCTAATAGTATAGACGATGATCAAAACTTTGTTCACCGGCACACCAGCCAGGCGGGCCGCCGATTGATTCCCGCCTGCTGCCAGCAAATAGCGGCTAAAAGCGGTCGCACGCATCAGCCAGGCAAAAAATGCGACGATGACGGCCATCAAGATCACCTGTCGCGGCAAGAAGCCCAGCACGTTGCCGCTCAACCAGCTCACGATCGGAGCGCTAAGAAACGCGAACTGGAAGCCATTGACCGTCACTTCCGCAATACCACGTACCGTAATCAGGCTGATCAGCGTAGCAACAATCGGTTGCACGTTGAAGCGTGTGACCAGCACGCCGTTGATGACACCGATCAGCGTGGCAACGACCAGGGCGATGGGGATCGCGACGGCGGTGCCAAGCACGATATTGTGAATGCCAAGCAGTTTGCCACTAAAGATCAGGTAAGTGAGAATGCCCGTCAGACCCATAATCGAGCCAACCGAAATATCGATGCCGCCGGTGGCGATGACCAGCGTCATACCAACGCCGAGGATCAGGGTCGGGGTCACATGCACCAGCAGATCGGTAATGGCGATGACCGAATTAAATTGCCTGGTGAAGATGAGGTCGAAGAGAATAAGGACAACAAGCGCTATCAGCGCCCCGTAATCTTGCCCGATCGTGCGCAAATTTTGTGGCACAATGCCGCGCGCCTTCAATGCAGTCAAACCCTGCTCTAATCGAATCATGAATCTTCTCCCGAACCGGCCTCGCTATGTTCGCCATGAGCCATAGCGGTTAAGATAGCATCCTGGCTCAGACCAGCGCGTGCAAGTTCCGCTACCGTTGCGCCATCGCGCAAAACGACCACATGGTCGCTGCCCTCGATGATCTCTTCAAGCTCAGAAGAGATGAGCAGCACGCCCATACCCTCTTCCGCCAGTTCCTCGATGAGTTTTTGAATCTCGCTTTTCGCACCCACATCGATGCCGCGCGTCGGCTCATCGAGCAGCAGCAAGCGCGGATTGAGACAGAGCCAGCGAGCCAGCAAGACCTTCTGCTGATTGCCGCCCGACAACTCGCGAATCTTTTGCTCTGGTCCCGCCGTTTTGATCCCTAACCGTTGGATGAAACGATCAACGATAGCCTCCTGTTGCTTGCGATCAACGATGCCGGAGCGCGTCAGTGTGGGCAGAGCGGCCAGCGTGAGGTTTTCGCGTACGGAGAGATCGGGAATAATGCCATCAATCTTGCGATCCTCCGAACAGAAGCCGATGCCGGACCGAATCGCATCCTCCGGTTTGTGGAAATGAGTCTCTTTGCCTTTGATGGTAATGGTGCCCGCATCGATACTATCGGCACCGAAGACGGCGCGGGCCACCTCGCTGCGTCCAGAGCCGAGCAGTCCGGCCAACCCAACGATCTCCCCAGCATGCACTTTGACGTTCGCGTTTTGCAGCTTGCGACCGGCACGCAGGCCCACCGCATCGAGTAGCACCTCTTCCCCGGCGTGGTGACGATTGGCATCGAAGCTGGTCTGACCACTCTTTTGTACGCTGCCTAAATCTTTGCCCAGCATCTTTGCCACCAACTCTAGCTTAGAGATGGTGTTGATGGGCCGCTCATCGACCGTGACGCCATCGCGCAAGATCGTAATGCCGTCGCAGATAACGTATAACTCGTCGAGGCGGTGGCTGACGAAGATCGTCGCAACACCCTCCGCTTTCAACTGGCGAATGATGGTGAACAGAGTAGCAACCTCATCTTCGTTGAGCGAGGAGGTCGGCTCGTCCATGATGACCAGCTTGCTCTTAAAAGAGATGGCGCGGGCAATCGCCACCATTTGTTGTGTAGCGATGTTGTAGGTGTTGAGCGGTCTGGTTACGTCGAGCGAGAGATGCAGTCGCTCAAGCAATGTGTTGGCTTCGGCGTTCATTTTGCGCCAGTCGAGCAGACCCCAGCGAAAGATCTCGCGCCCCAAAAAAATATTCTCGGTAACGCTGCGAAATGGAACGAGATTAATCTCTTGATAAATGGTGCTGATCCCTTCGCGCTGGGCCTGCTGTGGCGATTGGATCGCGCTGGGCTGTCCATCGAAGAGAATGGTGCCTTCATCACAGCGATACACTCCCGTCAGCACTTTGATGAGGGTGGATTTGCCCGCGCCGTTCTCGCCGATGAGCGCGTGAACTTCGCCGCGCTCCACATGGATCGAGGCATCGGAGAGCGCGACGGAGCCGGTGAAGCGTTTGGTGATGTGTTCCATTTGCAGCAGCATGTTGTTTTCTTGCATAGGCTACCTCATGAGGCATCGTTCCGCCGGGCAGGTGCCAGCGAAACGATGCGGGAACAGAGAGGAGGTCTAGAACGCTTCTGGGAGGTAAGCTGCTGCCGTCCCATCAGCTTTTTTGAAGACTTTATCCGGCTGGACGACCCACGCAGGGAGATCTTCGCCCTTAACGTATTTGTCGAGCGTCTGGAAAACGAGCGCGCCAAGTCGCGGGTTGGATTGGACGACCGCGTATTCTTCGCCGGAGAGAACAAGGTTCGTGGCATCCTTCGTTCCATCGATAGAGACTACTTTGATGTCCTGTCCGGGGTGTTTGCCAGCAGCTTTCAGCGCGGTGATGGCACCAATCGCCATTTCATCGTTGTGTGCAAAGACGCCTTTGATGTTGGGGAATTGTTGGATCAGCGTCGCCATGACCTGCTGACCTGTTGCGCGGCTGAAATTGGCGGTCTGCTCGGCCACGATTTTAATGTTAGGTGCCTTTGTGCTGAGTTCGCCATCAAAGCCACCACCACGCAAGATTGCCGGAGAGGAGCCAGTTGTACCGGTTAGCTCGACGATGGTTGCGTTTGTGTTGGGGCCACCCAATGCCTCGATCAGCGCATCAGCCGCCAGAGCACCTTGCTTCTGGAAATCGGAGCCGACGAATGTTGCAAAGTCGCGGCCCGGTGTGGCCTGGCTCTCGTTGACATCGCGGTCAACAACAATGACGGGAATGCACTGTTTGCGCGCGTCAAGAAGCGGCTTAACTTCAGAATCTTCGGTATGAGGATCGATGAGCAGAACATCTGGGTGAGCATTGATCAGGTTTTCAATATCCTGAACCTGCTGAACATCCGAATTATTGGCGTTCGTTCTCAACAATTGGTAGCCGTGCGCTTTGGCGGCGTCCTGGACGCTCTGTTCTTCAGCATTACGCCAAGCTCCATCCAGAGCGTTCTGTGACCAGCCAACTTTTTTGACGGGGTGCGTTATTTTGACGAATTTCGTGTTACTGCCGGGAACACAGTCAGAGGAAGTTGTGCTGCCAGTGGTGCTACCACCACTGCTGCCACCGCAGGCGGTAAGGATAAGGCCCAGGATCGAGATGACGGCGATGTTCATCAAAAAAGTCCGTTTCCGCGGAAACGAGGGGAGATGATGCATCAGGAACCAACCTTTCAAATAAATGAGACAACCGTGTCTGGCGAATGGAGCAAACCTTCCTTTGTGGGAAAAAAGATTCGCTCGATACTGCGTCCAATACGATAGAAAGACAATGGTTCTTTTACGCGACGCCGCGTGTAGGATGTGATGCGAGAAAATGATGCTGGTTGATGATGGGAAGAGTTCATGTCAAGCTCGTTTCACATTATCTTCCTTACTTACATGAAAACGAGCAAGTAGCGTTCTCTTAAACAACTATTCCTTTCTTCTGAGGGCATAGCGGAAACACGCTAGCAGTGCCACTATGACAAATAAATTTCAGAATTGGCCAGTCATAGAGATAGTGTCTTTTCTGAGCGCAACTCGACATGCGTCTGAAACGTTTCAGTTCACTTTAATGAACTGAGAACAAAACTTTTACTGGTTAACAATAGTATAATGCGCGATTCGCTCATTGTCAATAAGCGAACGCGCAAATATTGTGCCGAAAACTTTCAATATCCAGGCTTTTATTAAGCGTAAACGTGCAAAATGAAATGAAATGAAATGGAAGTTCGTTCTTATCCTTTCAAACCTGATGTCACGATTCCACGCACAAAGGCTCTCTGGGCAAAGAAGAAAAACGCCGCAACCGGCAATACGTAGATCACCGATCCAGCCGCCATAATGTTGATCAGGCCGTTGCCATGCGGATCAAGATAGCCCGCGCTCATCGCGACCGACAGCGTGGTATTGTCCTGGCTGAGAAACAGGGCTGGTGTAATATAATCGCCCCAGACCCAATTAAAGGAGAAGATGAGCGCGGCAGCGATGACGGGCCAGGAGAGCGGCATGAAAACCTGCCAGAAGATACGCCAGTAGCCGCAGCCATCCAGGATAGCCGCCTCTTCCAGCTCAGAGGGAATGCTGCTGAAGAACTGGCGGAACAGAAATGCCAGATACGGCGAACTGCCCAGCCCCCACAGTACCCAGGGCCAGTACGTATCAATCAGCCCCAGACGCGCGAAGAGGACATAGGTTGGGATGACGGTTAAGATCTGGGGCAGCATCAAGGTGGAGAGCATGATGATAAAGAGCGTGCGCTTGCCCTTTCCCTTCAATCGTGCAAAGCCGAAGCCGACGAGGGCGCTGGTAAACGTCGTCAGTACCGAATAGATGGAGGAGAGGATCAGGGAATTGGCGGCGTAGGCGGCATAATTGATCATCGTGAGCGCCTGCACAAAGTTGTCCCACTGAGCCTGGACAGGCAGGAAATGGATCGGGAAGGCCGCTAACTCTGAGGTTGTTTTGAGCGCCGTGACCATCAGCCATGCGAAGGGGCTGATAAAGAGTATCACCAGAATCATAAGCAGGATATACTTGCAGCTATCGTTGAGACGCGTCCCCTTGTGCGAGGCCGGACGACCCGTTGTGCGTGTCGTTGCCAGTGTCGTTTGCATCAACTCTCTCCTTTTATTGCGTATCGCGATCCACTTCGTAATACACCCAGAACGTGCTGGAGCGGAAGACCAGCAGAGTGATCGCCAGGATAATCACGAAGAGTACCCACAACATGGCCGAACCATAGCCGAAGCGCTGATTGTAGAAAAATTGCTGAAAGACGTTCACCATATAGAGGTAGTTGCCGCGTGGGACGGCCGCAATCGTGCTGGAGGCCGATTGGCTGGATTGCGCCAGCAACAATGGTTGGATCAGGGTTTGCAGCGCGTAGATGACCCCGGTAATGACCTGGAAGAACAGGATCGGTGAGAGCAAGGGGAGAGTGATGCGCCAGAAGGTTTGCCAGGAATTGGCACCATCGACGACCGCCGCCTCTTGCAGTTCACTCGGAATGCCCTGTAACCCGGCCAGCGAGATAATCATGCCGCCGCCCAGACCCCAGAGCACCATAATAATCAGCGCATAGAAGACCATCGGATCGACCAGCCAGGTCACAATGGAGATGCCCAGCCGCTCGAAAATGGCGTTGATGGCTCCTGCATCCCTATCGAACATCAGCTTCCACATGATGGCCGATGCAACCACCGGCACCACCGAGGGGAGATAGAACACAGTGCGGAAGAAGCCCACCGCTTTCAAGCGCTGGTTGAGCAGGATCGCCAGGCCAAGTCCACCGGCGACCGAGAGTGGAACCGTAATTAGCGTATAGAGCAAGGTGCGGCTCAGGCTAAACCACGTGTCGGCGTTCTGTAATAATTCGGCATAGTTAGCCAGTCCAATCCAGTGCCAGCGCGGGGAAATGCCATCGAAATCGGTCAGACTGACGACCAGAGCATAGAGCAATGGCAATAACGTGAGTGCGAGGAAGCTCACGAGCCAGGGAGAAACGAACAGGTAGAAAGTGCGGCTATTGTAACGAGACCAGCCTTTGTGTCGTTGGAGGTGCTGTCCTGTTCGGCGATGGGAGAGAATCTCCTGTCTGGTAGAGAGGGCCATCGTCGTATCCTTTCGCCACAAAGCGTGCTGCTCCCTGGTGAGAAGGGCAGCACGCTTTCTGTATTGTCTTGTCAAATGCGGAGCTAGCTAAGCTGTTGCTTGCCCTGCTTTAAGAGATTGTTAGCATCCTTAGTTATCTGTTCGCAGGCTGCCGCTGCCGAGATCTGTTTCTTGGCCGCTTGCTGAATGTACTTGTCAAAGATGGTATTGTAGCCGGTGATGGTAATATAAGGAGAATCAGGGAGAATGCCAATATACTGCAACTCGTTCTGCATCGATTGGAACGCCTCCTTCTGATAGGGCAGGCTTTGTGGCATTTCAGGAAGCAGAGATTTGAGCGCAGGGATGCCCCAGCCGCTTTTAGCGCGATCCTGGGCCGGACGACCACCCATGAAGTATTCCATCAGCTTCCAGGCGGCGTCTTTGTTTTTTGAGGCAGCGGGAATCCAGGCTCCGATCCCTGCATAGCTGGGGCTAAAGCGCTTCGAGCCGAAAGTGGGAGCAGGAGCCAGCCGCGCATGGGTTTTAATATCATCTGAGGCGGTAACGATGTTGCCTCCGAACCAGTAGCCGTCCTGAGAGATTGCCATGCGCTTTGCCAGGAAATCGGGGCCGTCCCAGCCATCGGGTGCGGGATCGAGCGAGGTTGGCCCAAGACGTGCTTGCTGATAATTGACATACCACTCGATGGCCTTGCGTGCCTCTGGCTTCGTGAAGTCAACCTCGGAGCGATCTGCATTGTAAATCTCTCCACCCTGTTGTGCAATCATCGTCATCAGTGGAGCGAAAAGGTTCCAGGCCCATTCAGCGCCGAAGCCATAGACTAGCGTTTTGCCGCCCTGTCGCGTGGTCAATTTGGTGCCGATGGTGAAAAGTTGGTCGTAGGTGGTTGGCTCGGTCTGGCTCAGATAGGGGACTTTGGCCTGATCGAAGAGCGCCTGGTTGTACCAGAGGGTCGCGTCCTGGCTCCAGTCTTTCGTGATGCCGTAGTATGGACCTTGCCCAGTCTGCTTGCCGTCCCAGCGCCAGGCGTCATTGATTGCCAGCAGATCGCTTTTTTTGAGGACGCTGCTTTTCTCAAGGTAGGGATCGAGGCTGAGGGCCAACCCACGCGCCGAGTTGTTTGAGCTGCCAACGGCTGCCCCCCGAATAAAATCAGGAGGATTATTGGCGGCAAACATGGAGTTGAGCCGCGTCTGATCGAATTCGAGAAACTTAATCTTGATATCGGGGTTGAGCTTTTCAAATTCGGCGATGTACTCTTTCGTGAACTCGTTGCTTGCATACATAACTGTCAATGTTGTGGCGCTGCCGCCTCCCTTTGTTGAGCTGGTAGAAGAGGGAGAACTGGTATTGCAAGCGTTAAGGATAGCCCCGGCCCCCACGAGGGAGCCGAGGGTGACAGTGGAAGAGGCCAGGAAATGACGACGATTGATGCGAGAGCTAGTAGTTGAATCCGACATGGTTTACTCCTTTCAGCAATGAAAAGGCCTGTGCGAATATAAATACTAAAAGCCATTGATGCGCGTCATCATGGATGGATTGGGTTTACCTGTGCCGTTGAGTGAGTACAACATGGTACTCGGGATGGACCTGAATTGATTTCACTTCGATGGTGCCGTCACCATCTGTTGGTCGAAATGCCATGCCAGTTGGAAAATAGCGCAATGCGGTGGCATTGCTGCGTAAGGGACTGAGACGAACGATCAGTTCGTGCGCGGCGTCTTGAGAGACAAAGCGCTTGAGGCCGATTTCCCAGGGGAGGCCGTTGGCGAAGTGATCGCTGATCAGACGCCCATTGAGGTAGGCGTGGCCCATATCGCCCACAAAATCGATGTTGAGAAAGGCATCGTGAACGCCATCCAGCGTTGCAGGTAGCCCGATACACAACGTATCTGGTCGGAGCTGCTGTACTGGTAGCTCGATGGGGCGTTCCGGGGTGCTGATCGTATAGCGCGAGAAAAAGTCATCAGCGATGGTGGCTAGCTCGCCCGCATCTGTATTGGGAAGTTCGGATAGCGGAGGATAGACCGCGAGACTGGTAGTTGCCGGACCGCGCCAGGAGAGATGCAGATCGTCATCCTCGCATGTTGCCAGCGCATCCGTGAGCAGGAGTCGCTCCTGTCCCCAGAGTTGCACCTTCCAGCAATTCCATGCCTGTTCCTGTGTTAAGACGAGCAACTGGATCGTCGATTCGTGCAGCGTGGTGATCTGGATGCGACATTGCAGGCCGGGTTCTGCCTGGATGTAGTCCCGCTCCTGGTCTTTTTGTAGCGCCCCTCCGGTTACTTCGATAGACTGGTAGGTCGTTTTGTCCAGGGCAAATTCTGTATGCATCCCTTCCGGGGTAAAGAAGACATAAGTGGACTGTTCGCCATCGCGCAGAGCGGTGAGCAGTTGAGACGTGGCATATTTGAGCCGCACCCCATCGTCAAGCGACAGATTAAAGGGGAGAATCGCGCTTACACCTTGCCGCAGCGTCAGTCCTTGCAACTGGGGAATGGTAAGCATCTCCTCTGGCAATTGCAGCTGGAAGCGCACTCTCTCATGATCCGGCATACTGACATGATCTTGATAGTTATTAAAGAAGAGAAAACCTGCCCCATCCTTGCTGCGAACCGCAAAGCGTGGCGTATCGGTCTGCTCTGGCGTGATCTGTTCGGCATGATCCGGGATTGTGACCATCATAGGAGCCAGCCGTGCGCCGAAATCTTGCAGGAAGAGATGCAGGGCACGCAAGCGATGATAGGATTGGTGCAATTGGCCATATTCGCCGATGGGAGCCTGGAAGTCGTAAGAGATGCGCGGAACAGTAAACTCATTGAGATAGGCATGCTTGCCAACGGGATTTGAGCCTCCATGATACATGTAATAGCCAAGCAGGTTTGCGCCGCTGCCCAGCGCAATGATTGCCATCGCCTGCACACACTCCGGGGGCACAATTGGGCGATGATGATAGGTAATCTGGATGCCGCCGCCCAGTTCGCAGCAGGCATAGGGATATTGGGTGGCATCATAGGGAACATCACCGTTGGCGAGTGGTTGCTCATGGCGGTCGCGGAAGAGAAATTCATGTGTTGGTGGCTGTCGAAACTCCGGGTCGGGACTCCAGGGTTGGAAGGCATAGCCGCCATGCATCGGCAGAAATTCACCCTCTGGCACCGGAGATCGCAGCCAGCCGGTACAGCTATAAAATGGAGCCACCAGTCCCAGTTCGCTGGCAAGCTGTTTCAAGCACAACATATGTGCGTCTCCATCGCTGCCTGCGGGAACCCATTCGCTGCCCTGCCTGAATGTTACCTCCCAGGGAGCGCCAGCATGCATGTATTCGTTTTCGATCTGAATGCCAATAATTGGGCCGCCGTCCTGAAAAAATAGTCCCCGCACCTGAGCGGCTACCTCTGCATAGTAGCGTTTCACATAAGATAGATAATGATCGTCGTTGGAGCGCACGTCGAAAGGTTGACCGTAGAGCCAGTCAGGTAGACCACCGTTGCGAAACTCGCCATGTGCGAACGGGCCAATTCTCAGTAGCACCTGCAATCCCTGAGCCTGACACGCTGCAATAAATGCGCGTACGTCGCGGTCTCCCGACCAGTCGAAGCGGCCCTCCTCTTCCTCTACATAGAGCCAGAAGATATAGGTTGCAACAATACTGATGCCACCTGCGCGCATCTTTTGCAATTCTTGCTCCCAATAGCGGCGCGGGAAACGCGAGAAGTGGAATTCGCCCATTATCGGAATCGATGGACGACCGTTATACGTCAGATAATAGTTGGTGAAGGCGATAGTGTCTCCCTGCGGAGACGTGCCTTCAGCCAGCAAGCAACCAGCTGTGATCGGGCGGGCTGGTTGCCTCAAATCGAGTTGATATACGTCTTGTGGTGTCAAATGATGGTCGGCGAACAAGTGTTGATCTCTCTCTTTCTATTAAGAGTGTATGGTAGAGCATGTTCACGCAAAATACATATTTGTTATATGACCAGATATCTTTTGCATTTCATCTATAAAATGCGCTATGGGAAATGTGAACAGGTACAAGCATGACCTAGTTGCTAGCAAAGGTTGTCGATTTACGGATGACGAGATAGGGTTCGATAAGGCGCGAAGTAGCGGTCTCGTGTTCCTCGTTGATCTGGCTCAAGAGCAAGCAAGTAGCCTCCTTTGCCAACTGGAGCTTAGGAATGGCGATGGTCGTGAGTGGAGGACGGAGATGCGCTGCGGCTGTGATGTCGTCCAGCCCAATCACAGAGATATCCTGGGGAACTTGCAGCCCCTCGGTGATGATCGCTTCGATGGCACCAAGCGCCATCCAATCGTTTGTCGTAAAAATAGCGGTCGGACGTACTGGACCAGCCAGCAAGCGTTGTGTGGCTACAATTCCGCTCTCAATTGTCGATTGTCCCTGCTGGATCATCTCTTGAGGGAACTGAAGGCCCGCTGCGTGCAGCACCGAACGAAATCCTTCCAGCCGCAGTGTTTGTTGGGGTTCATCAACGATAACCGCGACGTTGCGATGCCCGAGATCGAGGAGATGTTGCGCGGCAAGCTGTCCGGCCCGGTAGAAATCGACGCTGACCTGTGGGATATCAAGCGGGGATTCGTTCTCCTGCCAATCGCAGAGAACGATGGGTAGTTTGCGCTGAAAATAGGTCGTGATATCGGCAATATCCATGCTTGATCCCATAATGATATAGCCATCGACCCAACGGCTGACCATGCGTTCCATCTGTTGCTTGCCGATAACAAAATCGCGATGGGTGTTACAGAGCAAGATTTGATACTCATGTTCGCGGGCGATATGCTCGACTGCCTCAGCAATTTCGGGATAGAACGGGTTGGCGATGGTGGGAAGAATCAGGGCGAGCGTGAAAGTTTTATGTGAATACAGACTGCGAGCAACGATATTGGGACGATATCCCATCTCCTGAGCGCATTGCAGAATCCGCTGACGAGTGGCCTCGCTGACGGTGCCTTTGCCGCTCAGCGCGTTTGCAACAGTACTCTTGGCGACGCCAACCGCTTTGGCGATATCGTAAATCGTTGCCATGGCAAACCTTCCTCAACGATGAGTCATGAAGACCATATGGACCGGTCCATGTGTCTTTATAGTACCTGATGGACCGGTCCATGTCAAGAGTTTGAAGGCATAATGTCGAAAGAAGAGGGCGAAGCTCAGGACTGCTCGACGGCTGGCTGGAGCGCGAAAAGATCTGCGAGCAATTCTAGCGCACGTAAACGATGATTATGACCATACATGAACGTGGTAATCATCAATTCGTCTGCCTCGGTCTGTTCAATCAGTTGGTCTAGCAGAATTTTCACCTTATCGGGTGTGCCGATGATGCGCTGCGAACGTACGGACTGTGCCAGCGCGCGCTCAGCCGGAGTGTAGATATGGTCCAGAGCCTCCTGGGGGCTGGGAATAGGTGTGGAATGTCCACTGCGCATGCGTACCCAGGCCAGAGCCATCGATGCGACTAGTTCTTCGACCAGTTCTTCTGTATCGGCGCAGACCACCGAGGTTGCCACAATAGTTTTTGGACGCTCAAGATCGCGAGAGGGCTTGAAGTTCTCCTGGTAGAGATGGGTTGCTCGTTCTGCCCCTTGCGGGTTGATATGGTGGGCAAAGGCAAAACCGAGGCCCAGAGCTGCCGCAACCTGTGCGCTGTAATCGCTCGAACCAAGCAACCATACGGGAGGGAGAGCGATATCGGTTGGTGTGGCGCTGACGGATCGAAACGGATGATCATCCTCGAAGCCTTCAGAGGTATAGGCAAAAAGCTCTGCCAGTTGCTCAGGAAAATCGTCCGCACCAAGCGCGACTTTTGAACGACGCAGAGCCAGCGCGGTCATTGGGTCCGTACCCGGAGCGCGACCAATCCCCAGGTCGATGCGCCCTGGATGCAGCGCCTCCAGTACGCGGAACGTTTCGGCCACTTTCAAGGGCGAGTGGTTGGGGAGCATCACGCCGCCAGAGCCGACGCGTAGGCGGTTGGTGGCCTGCGCCACATGCCCGATCATGATTTCGGGAGCTGAACTGGCAAGCATCGATGTATTATGATGTTCTGCCAACCAGTAACGCGTATAGCCGAGCCGTTCGGCCTGACGTGCCAGTGCGATCGTATTTTGAAGCGCCTGAGTACTGGTCAGACCAGCATCAACGAGAGAAAGATCCAGCACGGAGAGAGGAATAGTCATACTATAGTCCTTTGGTTTGTCTTTTCGCTCTCAATATGGAGAGAGTACTTACTTTCTCTTATTATATAATAATTTGAGAGCAGAAAGGTGTGCAGATCTTCTATAGCGGTTTCTCTCCCCAGACTGTGAGCAGCATCCAGGCCGCGCAAAAATCCTCGTCGTACATTTCGGCCAATCCTCGCTGAGAAAGGGTATGCCACTCTTGAGCGGTCGCAAGCCGCATTTTAACCACCAGTGGCTCGAATAGTTGTAATGCCAGCGTGAGATCGTGATAGAAGCTTTCGTGGGCCTCAGTGCCGAAGGAGTACTCAATAAAATGCGCTCGTTGCCCCAGTATCGACAGATCGGCCTGCCTGAAAAAGGATGGCAGCATATGGATGATGCCGTAATGATAGCCGTTGGGCGAGAAGTTCAAGCCAGCGCGTCCCATAGCCTGCATGCCTACATGGAGCGCTTTCTCTAGATGAGGCTTGTTGGTCATGCCCGCCTCTGGCTCCGTCAGGCGCACGATCCCACCGGGTCGCACCACACGCAGGATCTCGCGGAAGAGCAAGGGCCAGCTTTCCCGTCGCACAAAGCTGCTCAGAAAGCGGGCATTGATCAGGTCGAATGAGTTATCGGGAAAATCGAGCGGCTTTAATATATCCATGAGGTGGAAGCTGATGTTGCTTCTCTGTTGTACCTGCGCCTGTGAGCGGGCATAGGCGATCATCCGTTCGCTGATATCGACACCCACGATCTCCATATCGGAATAGGCATAGGCTAATTCAAGCGGCCAGCCACCGGGACCGCAGGCCAGATCGAGAACACGCTGCACTTCGCTGAGATCGATCTCAGAGAGGGGGCCACCCATACCTGCCGTCATTGCCTGATCCTGACGCATCAGGCGCGCCATCTCTGCGGCACTTTCCGCATCTATGATATAGTTATTGGGCTGCTCATCAGACATCAGGCAGCTCCTCTCCTAAATATTTGTATGCTCACCAGCATACAAGTGAGCAGTATTCCATCCAGGCGTGTGGGATACCTGGAGCAAGACCTCTTCTAGATCCTGCCAGACAAGTTGGCGAGCCTGTTGCAGCGTGATCGGATTCCCCTGTTCGTTTGCCTCGACCATTTTGCGTGTCACTCGTAGATGATAACCAGCGAAATAGGGATGCTGTTGAGCATAGGAGGGCATGATTTTCAACTCGATTTCTTGAAGATCAAACGTTTCCTCTATGTCAAAGATACAGGCCGCTAGATGTGCGTATTCTTCAATCACAGTGAGGCGAGCAGGTGAGAAAAAGAACTCGCGTGTGCTGGAAAAGAGCAGGCTACCAGCAAATTTACCATGTCGTAAAACTGGGAAAGCGGCAGTGCTGCGCTCATGTTCGATCCATTGCACGGGGTAAAAAGTGGTTTCATCCCGGCTATTAACCGTACAGCGATGGGCATGCGCAATAGCATAACCTGCCAGCGATTCTAGCCCGAAAAATCCCGGTTTTTCCTCCACTTGCCGATTCCAGAGAGAAGTCGCGATCCGTCCCATTTCATGGAGACTGCGCACCTTCATCCCGGGCTTTGGAGGAACACAGCCCGCCAGAATAATCAAGCAGCCATGCTGGTCGGGATCGAGATGCTGGACCGCCTGTTGTAAAATAAGATCCTGCATAGACTGGCGATAGATAGAAGGTGGTGTCTGAGCCAGATTACTCAGCGCACGTGCATAGAATTCAGTTGGAACAGCAAGAACAAAGCGCTCCGGGGGAATATCTTCCTTCAAGAGATCAGGAAAATCGATCAGTAACAGATGCAAGAAGAGTGGATAATCATCTTTCGGGATGTTTTTCAGCAAAAGGCGAATATTTTCATCGCGCGGTCTGGAGACGCCCTGGACCCAACGTTGTAGCGTGATTGGCCTGACATGAAGTATTGTGGCGAGCCTTGCTCGCTCCTGGGTGGAAACGATCATTTGTCCCAGATATTCTTGCCAGGTAGCAGGTTCTTGCGTACTCATAAATCCTCTCTTCAGTTGATGGGGGCGTACGATTCAGGGGAAATACGAGAGAAATGACTAATCTTCCCTTCCATCAATATTTTTGCAATTCTTTCCTTCAGTATATCCTTACACTGCTGAAGATGCAATACCCAGAGAAAGAGGCTTGTAGAGCGGCCTCTTGCGAACCAGGCAAGCTTGCTAAGATATAGAGAACGACACAATAAATTAAGCATCGATTTAGCGTCGGTCGAGCCGATGATGACCGGTTGGTGCTCGTAGCAGTTCGGTATGTGAAATATTGGTCGTCTCTCTGGTCTCATCGTGCATTCCTTGCTGTTGCAGCAACATCGCCACTAGCCCCGTCCAACCCGTCTGGTGGCTGGCCCCCAGCCCTTTGCCGTTCTCTCCATGAAAGTACTCGTGAAACAGCAGGTGATCCTGCCAGTAAGGATCACACGGTTTCTGCTCTCCCTGGAAAGGTCGCCTGCCTGTTGCATCGGTGAGGAAGAGGTGTAAGAGGCGTTGCGACAAGGCATCGGCAACCTCCATGAGTGTTGCATAGTGGCCGGATCGCGTGGGATATTCGACTTTAAAATCGTCGCCATAGTAGTAGTAGAACTTATGCAGCGATTCGATCAGCAGATAGTTGATGGGAAACCAGATTGGGCCTCGCCAGTTCGAGTTGCCGCCGAAAAGCTCTGTGCGCGACTCAGCAGGTTCATAGGCCACTGTATGAGCCTGTCCATTGACATGCAACACGTAGGGGTGGGCGGCATGATATTTGCTTAAAGAACGAATACCATACGGACTGAGAAACTCATCGGGATCGAGCATTCGTTTGAGCAGGCATTTCAAGCGATGCCCACGTACCAGCGCCAGTAGCCGCCGCGCACCACTATCGGCAACGTGCCAGTGCGAGACCAGCCGCGTGAGATCGGGACGATGCGTAAGAAACCATTCGAGATGCCCTTTAAAGGTCGGCAGCGCATCCAGCACCTCCGGCTCGATGGTCTCGACGGCACATAGTGGGATCAGGCCCACCAGCGAGCGAATTCGGAGCGGGAGGTGTGAATCATCCGGCAGATGCAACACATCATAGAAAAACTCGTCTTCCCTGCTCCACAACTCGATGCCCTCTTCAGCGATATTATTCATGGCGGCGGCAATCGCCAGAAAATGCTCGAAAAATTTTACGGCGATGTTTTCGTAAGCGTGATTGGTCAGGGCCAGTTCCAGCGCTATCGTCATCATATTGAGACAGAACATACCCATCCAACTGGTGCCATCACATTGTTCAAGCGTGCCTCCCGTTGGCAACGGCGCGCTGCGATCAAACACGCCGATGTTGTCCAGACCCAGGAAGCCGCCCTGAAAGACATTTTTTCCTTCAGAGTCCTTGCGATTGACCCACCAGGTAAAGTTGAGCAGTAGCTTGTGAAAGATAGATTCCAGAAACGCGCGATCGGCCTGTCCTGTGCGCGCGAGATCAATCTTGTAGACGCGCCAGGCGGCCCAGGCCAGCACGGGCGGATTGACATCGCCAAAGGCCCACTCATAGGCAGGGATCTGCCCGTTGGGATGCATATACCATTCGCGCATAAGGAGATCAAGCTGACTTTTGGCGAAGGCGCTATCGATCATGGAGAGTGGCAGGCAGTGAAATGCGAGATCCCAGGAGGCATACCAGGGATATTCCCACTTGTCGGGCATCGACATAACTCGCTCATTATAGAGATGTCGCCATTCGCGGTTGCGCCCACGTTTGCGCTGTACAGGTGGCGCGGGTTGAGCAGGATCGCCGTTGAGCCACTGTTCGACGATATAATGATAGAACTGCTTACTCCAGAGCATCCCGGCCAACGCTTGCCGCTGTACTCGCCGCTCCTCTGTGTTCAGCGTTGTTGGCTGCAATGCTGCATAATAAGCATCGGCCTCGCGCTGACGCTCTGCGAATATCTTATCAAAGTCTTGAAAGGCTTCATAGGGCGCATCAGTCGTTCGCGACAGTCGTTGGCGCACAATGAGCGTTGCGCCTGCCTCAAGCATGCGTTGATAGAGTGCTGCCACTTTCGTTCCTGTGCGTTCGGGATTCACCGCATCGTGCCTGCCCTGTATCACATACTCATGAAAGGCGTCTTTCACATAAGGAGTAACATTTGGAATGCCAAAGAGCCGCTGAAAATTGGTCTCGTTCTGGGTGAAGAGCAGGTCGTCAGCAGCTTCGGAGTAGAAGTAATATGTGCCCAACAATGGATGGCACGCTTCTACATATGCCTGCGCACCATCGCATGCTTGCCTTAGTTGTGGTCGGATCTCATTTTGTCCCCAGGACCAGATATTGCGAAACCAGAGCGTCGGGAGCAGGTGCAGGCTTGCTGACTGTGGTCCACGATTGGTGACAGTGATGCGCATCAGGATATCTTCAGGCGTCTGCTTCGCGTATTCTACCAGCACATCAAAATAGCGCTGCTCTGCAAAGATGCCGCTATCTGCCAGTTCAAACTCATCGTTCTGTCTGCCACGCCTCGCATTTTCTCTTACTAATTGTTCATAAGGAAATGCTGCCTGTGGATAAACATAGAGCATGCGCATGTAGCTATGGGTGGGTGTGCTATCCAGATAAAAATAAACCTCTTTGACATCCTCACCGTGATTGCCCTGTGGCCCCGTCAGCCCAAAGAGTCGCTCTTTAAGGATGGGATCGTGTCCATTCCACAGGGCGAGTGCGAGGCACATGTAGCCCTTGTCGTCGCTGATCCCGGCCAGCCCATCCTCATTCCAGCGATACGCTCGTGAACGGGCGGCATCGTGCGGAAAATCGTTCCATGCGTTGCCATCAGGGCTGTAATCTTCTCGTACAGTTCCCCATGCGCGTTCGCTGAGGTATGGCCCCCAGCGCTGCCAGACGGTGCCATGAAGGGCGAGTCGGGCCTGTTCCTGCGTCATATCGTCTTTCATAAGACTCCAATATCTTCAAATCTTGAGCTATCATAATACGGCTGTAATATTGATCGGTCAGGACGAACTTCTCTTTAAAAAATGAAACGCTGATCCGTTTTATTATTAGAGTATAGCCTGCATCCGGGTGATTCGCTCTTGCGTGTTGAAATAGAGGGAATATCACAGTTCCATCACAGTCTGTGATTGCCGCTCTGAAGTGCCTCTATGTTATTGCTTGCTGGTTGAGAGGACGCTGTACAATGAGAGCAGAGAAATATTGTTCGCTCATGGCATAACCCCATGATGGCATGAAAGGATACCTATGCAATCAGCCAGACAAATTTTGACCGGCTTTCCGCACGATTGGTATCGACAGATGCGCGCTACAAATCCCGTCTACTTTGAGCCGCGCTTTCATATCTGGTATGTCTTCCGCTATGAAGACGCTTTGCGCGTTCTGAACGATCCAGCGACTTTTTCCAGTGAAACAGGACAGCCGAGTATACTAGGCATGGACCCACCGCGCCATAATCTGTTGCGTAATCTGATCTCGCGTGCTTTCACTCCACGCATTGTGGCCCAACTGGAGGGCAAAATTACTGAGATCACAAATGAACTGCTCGATGCGGCGATTGCGCGTGGTCAGATGGATGTGATTCGTGATCTGGCCTATCCGTTGCCTGCAACCATTATTGCAGAGTTGCTTGGCGTGCCATCTCAGGAGCGTGAGATGTTTATTCGCTGGTCCAATATCATCACGGCTGGTCAACGTTTCGGTCAAGGTCAGACGGCTGATGATGAGGGGCGAAAGCAGACCGACCGTGAATTTCGCGAGTATTTTGCGATTAAATTGGAGGAGCATCGTCGGCAACCAGATGATGATTTGATGAGTAGCCTGATCCTGGCCGATGTGGACGGGCAGCGGCTTAACCAGGAGGAGTTGTTGAGTTTTTGTCGTCTGTTGCTCTTTGCGGGCTATGAAACGACTGCCAACCTGATTGGCAATGCAATGCTGGCCTTTGAGGAGCATCCCGATGTCGTGGAGGAACTGCGTGGCAACCCTGAATTGATGCCTGGAGCGATTGAAGAGATTCTGCGCTGCTATGGCTCGGTGATTGGGGCCGTTCGCCATGTCACGACCGATACACATATCGGGAAGCAGGCGCTCAAACGAGGAGATCGACTGATCGTGCGCGCCGATTCAGCGAATTATGATGAGGAGCAGTTTCACGATCCGGAACGTTTCAATATCCGCCGCATGCCCAATCGCCACATCAGCTTCGGGCATGGTCTGCACTATTGTCTGGGGGCACCGCTCGCCCGGCTTGAGGGCCGTATCGCGCTCAATCTATTTTTACAGCGGTTGCGTAATGTACGGCGCAACGAAGATCAACCTCTGGAAGGAGTTCGCAGCTTCTTCCTGCTCGGTCTGACCAGCTATCCGATCATCTTTACGGCGCGGTAATGATGCTATCATTCTGTCATGAAATGGCCCTTGTAACAGAGCTGCTCTCACACAAAATCCTTTCTGGAGGCCCCAGTCATTCATGACCTTATAGTGATGTTTGTAGAATGAGTATATTAGGAGTGTGCAAACTATGCAAGTTATAAGGAGGCAAAGATGAGTTCTAGCGCTCAGAAGGAGAAAGCAGCACAATTTCGCCAGTGGCACCAGCAGCCACCGTTGCTGACCTTGCCGAACGCCTGGGACGCTGCTAGCGCACGCATCTTTGAGTTGGCAGGCTTTCGGGCAATAGCAACGACCAGCTCTGGCGTCGCGGCAGCTCTGGGCTATCACGATGGTCAGCAGATGAGCCGCGAAATGATGATTGAGGCTGTTGCACGTATCGCTCGCACTGTCGAGTGTCCAGTGACGGCTGATATCGAGGCCGGTTATGGCAACTCGATTGCGGAGGTGGTACAGACGATCAAAGCCATCATCGCTACCGGCGTCGTGGGCTTCAATATCGAAGATTCATCGAAACAGGGGCAAAAAGCACTGGTCGATCTTGCCTATCAGGTCGAGCTAATTGTTGCGTTGCGGGAGCTTGCCGCCGCGCTGGATGTGCCATTTGTGATCAATGCGCGCGTCGATATTTTCTTGCTGGCCATCGGTGAGCCAGAGCATCAATTCGAGGAGGCGGTACGGCGAGCCAATGCCTACTTACAGGCCGGGGCGGATTGTGTCTATCCCATCGGCATGCTTGCGAGCGATGTGATTGCTAAGTTGGTTCGTGCCATCGATGGACCTGTGAACATACTCGGCGGACCACCCATGCCAACGCTACCAGAGCTTGAACAGATGGGCGTTGCACGGGTGAGCCTTGCGGGAGGGCTGGCGCGTTCGGTGCTGGGACATCTACGCTCGGTGGCGCACGAATTGCTGGAACATGGCACCTATACCACCATGAGCGCGGAGAGCCTATCGAGCGCCGAGTTCCGATCCCTGTTTGATCGCTAGTCGTCTATCACTTCGTCTCAAGGTGAGAAACATGGATGGATTCCTCTTCGATAGGTGCTGACACCGCTTTGTGTCTCGATGGGGGCATACCGTAGGTGGCAGGAATCTCCCCTTCTGGAATAACCTCGGCAAAATGCCAGCGTCTCGCCCACAACGTCAGCGGGATCACAAGCAGCAAGACAATGAGCGAGGTCCATTGGGCCTGTTTGAATCCCCAGTTCAGCGTGAAGAGCGGTACAACAGTATTCGCGCGGGCAAAGAAGACCAGAAACTGGGTTATGGCATAGCCACCCAGATAGGTGAGCCAGAGCATACCGGGGTGGCGATATCGTCGGACCAGGAACAGAAGCACTCCAAATGGAATACAGCTACACTGCTCACGCCCAGGAACAGATCGAACGCCACCACATTACTCGGGGGATTTCCCATCCATTGCTGCCTGGATGAAATGATGCTCCAGTTCCAGTTGCATCTCGTTCCTGTAGCTCTGGGCAATTCCCCTCAGTTCCCAGTATCTCCCACACGCCTCACTGAGGTCGGAGATCTGGTTGCGGGTCTGCTGATCGAGAATTAACATCAGCATGTGCTCCTTTCAAAACCTGTGAAACGGCCTGGGCAAAGCTCTCCCACTCAGTCTGCCACTCAGCCAATTGGCCGGCTCCTTGGGGCGTGAGCCGATAGTACTTGCGCGGAGGTCCATCGGTTGAGGAGACGAGAGATCCCTCAAGGTAGCCACGCTGTTGCAGGCGACCAAGAAGGGGATAGATGCTACCTTCGCTCACCAGAACGAGTCCTTGTTGGGCCAGGCGTTGAACCATCTCGTAACCATAGCAGGGCCGCTGTGCAATGATTGCCAGCAGACACATATCCAATGTTCCCTTGAGCAATTGAGTCGAGCGTACCTCCACAAAAAACCTCTTTCACTCTCTTGCGATACAGTATACTGAAGCGGAGTATACCATACTGTATCTTGCGTTGCAAGAGAGTGAGAGGAACATCTGGCGGCACGGCTTAATTACACGACCGGTTCTCTAGCATGTATAGTGCAAAAAACATATTAAAAAAGAGAACCTATCAGATCAGGTTCCCTTTTTGTTGAGTGTACTCTTAGTGCATCATGACCGGAGTTGGCAACGACTCTTCTGCCTCATCGCCCTCTGCACCATTTTTCGCAGGCTGGCGGCCAGTCAGCGGAATCTCTTTCAAGAAGAAGACTGAGATCAGTGCGATCACTATCAAGCCCAGACTCAGCAGGAAGATATCGTGAATACCCTGCGTTAGCCCCTGCTTGACAGCCTCCATCAACTGACTGAAGAGCGCCTGACCCTGCGCCCCGAACGCTCCTAACTGCTGCGAGATCGCCTGTTGCACTTTCGCATCAAGCAGAACGTTTGGATCGTTGAAGACGCTCAAGATCTTCGCCGGAAGGGTCTGTTTCACCTGATCGGGTAGGGCCGTATTAAAGGCCGGGCCGTATGCTGAAGACATTACTGATCCCATCAATGCCAGCGCTACCGTTCCGCCGATCTGACGGAAGAAGGTCAACGTCGAAGTAGATTGACCGATCCTGGTTGGCAACGCGTTCTGGACAATCAGCGTGTACAGCGACATGCTGGTGCCAAGACCGAGGCCAAGCACAACCATCGCCACAATCATATCCATCGGGGTCGATTGTACGTTCAATCGCAGAAGCAGGGCCGCGCCAATGGTGGTGATTGCCATGCCTGTAATCGCGATAATTTTATATCTACCGAACCGCGAGACCAGTTGACCGGAAAGAATGCTGCTCACCATCGACGAGAGCATCATCGGGGTCAGGATCAGGCCGCTATTGGTCGCTGAGATGCCCAGCACTCCCTGTGCATACAGTGGCAGGAATGAGATGCAGCCAAACATGCCCATGAAGGTGATAGACGCGACGATCAGTGAGATGGTGAAAACGCTATTTTTGAACAGGCTCGGATCGATAATGGGCTGAGCATCGCGTCGCTCCAGAAAGGCTTCGTAGACGAAGAATGCTGCGATCACCAGTCCGCCACCCAGGATCAGAACAAGTGTCTGCCAGGAGAGCCAGCCAAATTGTGAACCGGCCAGGCTGAGACCAAGCAGGATCGGCGACGTACCAAGAATGAGCAGCAAAGCTCCCAGGTAGTCGATACGAGCTTTTTTGCCGGGCTGATAGAGCGAAGGCATCAGGAAGATCAGGACGCCAAGCGCAATCAGGCCGATAGGCAGGTTGACATAGAAGACCCAGCGCCAGGAGGTGTTTTCAGTAATCCAGCCACCCAACGCAGGTCCGACGATTGACGAGAGCGCGAAGACGGAGCCGGTCACGCCCTGCCATTTGCCCCGCTCACGAGGTGGGAACAGATCGCCGACCACCGCAATTGCAATTGGCAAGAGAGCGGCTGCGCCCAATCCCTGAAAGGCCCGAAATGCGATCAGCTGATTCATTGACTGGGCCGCTCCACAGAGCGCAGATCCCGTCAGGAAAAGGATCACACCAATCAGGAAGATGCGTTTGCGACCAAAGAGGTCCGAGAGCTTTCCATAGATGGGAACCATGACGGTTGAGGCCAGCATATAAGCGGTAGTAACCCAGGTATAACGATCTAGCCCGTGAAAATCTCCAATAATACGTGGCATGGCTGTACCGACAATGCTCTGGTCGAGCGAGCCGAGCAGCATTACCAGCAGGACCGCAAGCATAGTGAATAAAACATCGCGGCGGCTGTATGGTGAAGCCGGTTCAACCGGCACAGTTGTTGCTACTGTGTTTTGCATCGTCGTGTCCAGTGTCGAACTCATTCTGTACATATCCTTCCATAGAAACACTTAGCTCTTATGAGCGAGATTCGACCGCAATCCCCGTAAAGTAGATCTCGATTAATTGATCTACAAGCCTCTGAGAAGTATGCTCATCGTTTACAATATGTTTTTTAAGGTGTCTAGTGGCAAAAAGGCTGAAAAATGCATAGAGCATTGCCTGTGTTGACAATGCGCGCTTAAATTCGCCTGTGGCCTGGCCTTCTTCGATCAGCGCGACGACGCGTTCCGTAATACGTTGCCAGAGACCGCCCAGACGAGCTTCCCCCTCCGGTTCCTGGTATTTGAGATCCAGGCTGTGGGAGATCGAGGAGAAAAGATGCATTTGTTTTTGCAGTAGATCGGTCATTATGTAGCGCAGGAGAGCTTCTAGCCTGGCACGAGATGTGGAATGCTGCTCAATGACGGCATCGATGCCAGCAAGAAACTTCTGCATGTTGCGCTCAAGTAGTGCTATCACCAGTGCGTCCTTGCTGGGAAAATGTATATAGATCGTACCCTTTGCGATCCCTACACGAGCTGCGATCTCATCCATCGAGGTCTCATGATAGCCCTTCTGCTCCAACATTTCCTCGGCCGCCTGCAAAATCAGCGTCTCACGCTCCAGCCGTTGTTTTTCCTTTAATGAATGTGATGTTATAGACATGGTTTTTATTCCAGTGCGTTTTATATGCGTATAGTTCAAGCAATGACCAGAAATATTTTCTTCGACCAGCCGTATGGAAACTAACTGGGAAGTTTTTCTGTGACTTGTTGGTCATGACTCTCTGGTCATAATATTAACACGCCGTCTAAGGAATGTCAAGAGAATGAGGGACGAGTTTTTGGACCAATTTACAATAACTTTACACTTTTCTAGCCTTTTGTTTATATCTACCATGTACAAAGAAGCATAGAGTATCTTTTGCCCGGAGCAGGAAGAGCAAAATGCTGATGAAGGAGAATTTGTTCGCATTCCGGGCGATATCATCGCAAGCAACTCATGGATTACAAATAAGAAAGGGGAGTAGTGCTGCAATGAGCCAGACCGCTTTAACACCAGCATCATCGCGTCCTGGCCCGCGCCAGATTGCGATTATAGCGCTTGCTGTGGTGTCAGGCTTAGTTCATCTATATCGTGCCATTTTAATGTTTGGATTAATGGGTGCCGGACGGGTGGGGCGTCCTCCAGGTGGTAGGCCAGGAGGAGTGGGAGGAGGCCGTCCGCCCGGCGGTGGTGGACCTTCAATTATGTCCATGCTCCCGGTGCCGCTGCCGACGCTGTTTCTTCTGAACTTTGTTGGCTATATCGTTTTAGCTATAGCTTTCTATTTACCCGCCCTGCAACGCTATCGGCAGATCATTCGCTGGGTATTGATTGTCTATGCCGCTATTACCATTATTCTCTGGTTCCTGTTCACCGGGGGACGCTTTGATTTTATTGGCTATGGCGATAAAATCTTCGAGATTGCCCTGATCGTCCTCTTACTGATCGACAGCAGGGAACCTGCTCCTGCTAACGACTGAGACCATTTCCGCACCCTTGAGACCGACAGCCGGACTTTGAAAAAGAGTCCGGCTGTTTTAGCTATAAATATGCATAAAAGCAAAACCATCTTCGTGGATGTTGTGATGATGAGGTGCTTCGTCACATATAATTGTATGATATGGAATAAAGACTACACCCGATGGAATGGAGATCTTCCCGCTATGACCCACCATTCGTCCAACGACGCGCTCCAGTTATCGTCTGAAGAGATGCGGACGCTGGGATATCAGATCGTTGATATGATTGTTGACCACTTTGAACATGTTGAGGATATTTCTCTCGCCACCAGAGCTTCCCGTCATACGCTTGAGCAGCGATTGCGCGAGCCGTTGCCAGAAGAAGGTCGCCCTGTCGAGCAAGTATTGAAGCAGTTGCAGAGCGATGTCTTTGCTAACGTGATGCCGCTGGATCATCCACGCTTCTTCGCATTTATCCCGGGTCCAAATAATTTTGTTAGCGTCATGGCCGACGCGCTAACCTCTGGCTTTAATCCGTTTGCCGGAACGTGGCGTCTTGCGCCTGGCACAGCCCAGGTTGAGCTAGTTACCATTGATTGGTTGCGGCAGCTTTGCGGCTTGCCTGAAACTGCTGGCGGCCTCTTTGTCAGTGGCGGCTCGGTTGCTACTTTGACCGCTTTAGCTACGGCTCGCCATATCAAACTGGCCGATAACACTCAGGATGCTGTTGTGTACTGTTCGGATCAGACGCATTCGGCCTCAGATCGTGCTTTAAAGCTGCTTGGCTTTGCACCACACCAACTGCGCCGCTTGCCCTCTGATGCGTCCTTCCGTCTATCAACTGATGAGTTAACACGTGCTATTGCGGAGGATCGTGCAGTCGGGAGGCGACCATTCTGTGTGATCGGCAATGCTGGCACCACCAATACCGGGGCCGTTGATCCGCTTTCGACTATTGTCGATATTTGCCGCGCCGAAGATCTCTGGTTTCATGTCGATGCCGCTCATGGTGGCGCTGCTATCCTGAATGAGCAGGGGCAATGCCTCTTGCTGGGATTGGAGCAGGCCGACTCGCTGGCTCTGGACCCGCATAAGTGGCTCTTTCAGCCCTATGAGATCGGGTGCGTTCTTACACGTCAAAGCCGCTGGCTGTACGAGACGTTTAGCGTGTTGCCTGAAATTCTCAAAGACGTGGCGGGACGAGAGGAAGAGGTCAATTTTCGCGATTACGGTATCCAGCTGACCCGCAGCACGCGTGCCCTCAAGCTCTGGATGTCGCTCAAAGTGTTTGGCCTTGCTGCCTTTCGTCATGCCGTTGAGCGTGGTATCGCCCTTGCCGAATATGCCGAAGCACTATTGCGTCAATCCCCTTGCTGGGAAGTCTTGACTCCGGCACAACTCGGCATCGTCACCTTTCGCTACGTTGGGAAGTCACGCCCGCATGGTGATTTGAATGCGCTCAATCAGCGTATACTGGACGCCATGTTTGAGGATGGCTTTGCTTTTTTGACCTCGACACTTTTACGAGGACAGATAGCTCTTCGCCTCTGCATTATTAATCCACGCACCACCGAGGCAGATATTCAAGGGACGCTGCAACGCCTGGAACGATTTGGAGAACGCTTGAGCGATGTGTGATAAACACTGGAAAACTTATAGAAAGAGCTAGCGGTCAACCGATTCCGCTAGCAAGATCTCTTCCCCGAAATAGCGTTTCATCACCTGTTGCAGCCCTGGCTTCATCGGCTGAAGGTTGCGGCCCAGGCTCGTATAAAATACTACAAATTGGGATAGCTCATGCTGAAACGTAGACTTGAGCGCCGCATACTGGACCGGGAATGGACGAGCCAGCGCGTAGATCGCGGCCCCCTCTCCATATCTGCTGCGCCCACGTCCCCCTTCTGGCAGGATGAGATCAAAGCAGAGGCAGATATCTTTCTTGCCAAAGGGAGCACGTTCTAATGCTGCTTTGAACGACGCTTCATCATTGCCATCATAGTAGAGCGTCTCTACGGACGCAATATCTTCGTACTCTTCTAATAATTCAATCATACTGCCCGGAGAGCCGGGCAAAATAGCGGTATACGCCGCGTCGGTGGACCAGTAATAGCCGTCAGGATTGGCCTGCGCATCGCCTACAAAAATCGCTGCTGGAAACTTTATGAGCTTTTCATTCAATAAATCCTGTATACATTGTTGAAACTCTGCAAACCCCAATTGCTTCCCTGATGCGGAAGCACCTACCAGATGATAAAAAACCGCCATGTTTCATTCCCTCTCACATCAAAAACTTTTCAATATAGTCAAGATCAAGATACAGACCGCTTCAAAGTATATCATACGACGGAAGATGCGGTTTGATGAGCCATACAGGAGAAAGAGGCTATAGTCTTGGGAAAGACATGCGACACCTATACCCATGCGAGCCGTAAACGGATGAGTACACGTTGGATAGGCTTCAGGCGCTCGCCACCGAGGATATGCAAGAAGCGTGCGGTACGTAGATACACCATTCCTCCAATACCTGTTAGCAAAGCAAGCTTGATTGCGACAAGTATGAGGTCGGTGAAGCCTGTAACTTGATGAGTAGCAGTCGTGCCAACAACAAGCCATTGATCGAGTGCCCAGCCTATGATTGTGATGGTCAGCAACATGGCAAGTGAAGCGAGCGTGATGCGCAACACGAAGGAGGGCAACTCTCGCAGATGTAGACCCCCCACCTGGATGTGGAGCAGCCACAAGAGGCCTCCTGCTTCGAGTGCTCCTGCTAGCGAGGTTGCTAGTGCCAGCGCCCCCATGCCCCAGGCTCCAGTGAGCCAGGATTGCGAGAGGGACGAGAACCAGAAACGTACCCACTCCATTTGCGCTAACCAGACCATAGGGTTGAGGAAGAGCAGGCTGAGCGCGATCTTGACCGCAAACTGTCCAATACTGACATAGACAGGGATTTTGCTTTGACGTAGGGCATAAAAGGGGCGGGTCAGGATTTCGACCAGCGCCAGTCCTGGCAAGCCGAGAGCGTAGCAAATGAGCAAGATGGCTGTTACCTGGGCCTGGTCAAAACGAATGTGGTACAAGATCTCTACCATAGGTAAACTCAGCGTGACTAGACCCAGTGCTGCCGGGATCGAGACGAAGAGGATGCTTTGCAGCGCTTCCAGGATCAAGAGGCGCAGCCTATCAATCCGGCCCTCTGTAGCATGACTGGTCATGCGAGGGAAGGCTGCCGTCGCTATTTGAATGATCACACTTAGCGGAATGGAAGCAATTGTGAAGGCATTAAGATAGAGCGTTGTATAGCCGTTGGTGCTTGCGCCCGTCACACTGATAATCAGACCAATCAGGATCAGATCGACATTGGTTGAGAAGCTCAACATGAGCGCGTTGCCAATGCGAGGAAGCATTTGCCGGACGATTTGTCTAATGCCAGGATGTTGCCAATCGAAGGTAAAACGATACTGCATCCCTATCAGCTTCAAACCTGGAAGCTGTATTCCCATCATAAGTATTGCACCCAGCACAACTCCCCAGGTGGCACAGTAGACTATGAGTGTGCTATTAGCATGGACGGTCCATTGCAATACCACACCCACGCCCAGGCCGAGAAGGGAACCAAGCGGGTAGAGTACGGAGCCGAGCGCAGGCAAGAGGAAATGCTGGCGTGCGTTGAGTACTCCATTCATGATCACTCCCATACCGAGGAAGATTGTCTGTAAAAAGAGGATGCGAGTGAGAGCCACCATCAAGACCAGTTTCTCCTGCGGCACGTTAGGTGTATAGAGATGGAGAAGTTGGTCGGCGAAGATCATACCAACAAGCGAGAAGAGAACCATACAGCCGCTGGAAAGGTTTAGGGCTGAGCTGGTCAGGTGCCAGGCTTCCCCCTCATCCTTCTTGTTGATGAAATAGACATTGAAGATAGGAATAAAGGCCGAAAGTAATGCTCCTCCGGCGACAATGTTGTAAATGGTGGTTGGAAACTGGGTTGCCAGATTGAATGCGTCAGCGCTGTCATTCACACCAACGGCGGCGGTGAAGAGCGAGACACGCAGGAGGCCGAGAAAGCGGCTGGCGAATGTTGCAACTGTGAGGAGCAATGCAGCTTTTCCCACGCTGGATGGAGAAAACAACACGTGCAATGCGCTGCTCCATTTGGTGGTGGATACGCGTTGAGAACGTGCAAGACGTTGTTTGCGTAACTGTTTGAGACGCGCTTCTTTTGCCGTTCCAGGAAGATGGAGTGGTTGGGTGATCTGGAGATGTTGCTGATCAATTCCCTGTGAGTAGTGGAGTGTGCCACCGTCATTAAATGGAACTTGCTGCCATGTCTGCTGATCTTGCTCTTTCCCATTCATATTTGTATATCCTTATGGCTGTGTGTAATCTTTCCATTCTCACGTCTATTTGCCTTCTAGCAGAGAAGACGTATATATGGTCCAATAGATAACGCTTATGAACAGGTATTCTTCATTTCGCGATTTACCTGCATAAATATGGAGCTTGTTGACGCGGTTTGCATCTGTTTGTTATGCTCAAAGAAATATCATACTGGATCAGGAGAAAAGAATGGCCTCTTTACAACATACCGTATATATCAGTGGATATGTCAGCGCTGATCAACCCGGCGTCCATGCTTTCACCTTTGACGCGACGAATGGCATGTTGACCTCGCGCGGTTCGTATGCTGGCATCGCTGCTCCAAGCTTTCTCATTGCGCATCCCAATGGGCGCTGGTTATATGCCGTGAGCGAGACGAGCCAGCAAGACGGCCAGCCGGGTGCAGTCTGGGCACTGGGTGTATCTTCATCTGAGTCTTGGGGCATAGAGCCGCTTAACCATCAAGCGAGCGGTGGTGATTGGCCCTGCCATCTGGCGATTGATGCAACCGGGCGCTGGCTAATTGCTTCTAATTATGCTTCTGGCAGTGTTAGTGTGTTACCAATCCTCGATGATGGTTCGCTGGGTGCAATGACTGACCTCATCCAGCATCGGGGCAGCGGACCACATCCTGAGCGACAGGAGGGACCGCATGCGCATTCGGCAACCTTTACCCCTGACCAACGCTTCGTCATTGTCGCCGATCTGGGCATCGATGCGCTTCGCGTTTATGCATTCGACTCGAAAGCAGGTACATTGCGTGAACAGACGACCACTGCAACCCGTCCGGGCGCAGGTCCACGTCATCTGGCCTTTCACCCCGATGGTAAGCATGTCTTTGCCTCGAACGAACTCAACAATACAGTGGCTGTCTACTCCTATGATGCGGCGAGTGGCACCCTGAGCGAGCAGCAAATTATTGAGACGCTTCCGCCCGATGCGCCTGAGAATACGGTGGCCGATATTCACGTCTCACCGACCGGCGATCGTGTGTATGTTTCCAATCGTGGACATGATAGCATCGCCATCTTTCAAATCGGCTCAGACGGTCAGTTGACCCCTGTTGCTATCCGCTCTTGTGGTGGGCGCTGTCCTCGCAATTTCGCGATTGAGCCGGGCAACCATTTTCTGCTGGTCGCGAATCAGGAGAGCAGCGAGGTAGTGGTTCTTCCTGTACAAGATGCACCCACAGCTGTTGGAACAACAATTGCGCGTGTCACTGTCAGGGGCGCATCATGCGTACAATTCGCATTATCCAATAGCTAGTGTCAGTCAATATCGCCAAGATAGACTGTATGTGATGGAATGTGTTCTCCACTGAGCAGTGTCGCAAGCGTCTTTCTGGCTGCTTGCGGATAAAAATTAGAGCTTTCTAACGCGTCAAGGGCAACCCATTGCACGCCGATCTGCCCTGTATCGGGCGTGTGACCAATGCCGGGCTGCCCTGCGCGGATGGTGCAGAGGAAGAAAAACTCAACCTGATGAATATCTGCATGCCCGGTATGGGAATGATTTTTGCCGATATATTCGCGGATAAAAATGAGATCCTTGACCTCAACATCAACATTAATCTCTTCCTGACACTCACGTTGCAATGTTTGATCTAATGGCTCAGAGTGCTGTTGACCTCCACCTGGTAAGACAAAATATGTATCGTGAACTGGATCGAATGCATCGTTGTATTCGATAACCAGCAGTTTATTATCCTGCACAATTAGCGCTTTGGCCGCAGTGCGAATCTTCATTATTCCTCCTGAATAGTTTCAGATTTTCTATATTTTTATAATATAGAAGATTATTGTAACACATCTTTTTCGCCTATTAGCTGTATGCGGCAATCGAGAAAAGCGATAAGAACGATCATTTTTATTCGTTGGACTTTCCTCACAGGTCCATTTACAATGGAGTAAGAAATGACAAAAATGATAGTAGGAGGAACAATAATGGAAAAAGTAAACCTTACGGAAAAGTTCGAGCAGTTCCAGGAAATGTGGAGTCCAAAGATCGTGGGAGAGGTCAACAATACGGCAGTGAAGTTGGTCAAGCTCAAGGACGAATTTGTCTGGCATCATCACGATAATGAGGATGAGTTATTTCTGGTGGTGAAGGGTCGCCTGCTGATGAAGTTTCGCGATCGAGATGTCTGGCTGGACGAGGGCGAGTTGATCGTCATTCCGCGTGGCGTTGAACATCTGCCAGTAGCGCCGGAAGAGGTGCATGTCTTGCTGGTCGAGCCAAACACCACGTTGAATACTGGCAATGTGCAAAACGAACGGACCATTGCCAATCTACAACACCTGTGACCTGTTGGGGATGGAATTGCTATAGTAGTTCCATCCCTAGTTGTGCCAATATTTCAGTCAGACTATCAGGCGAGAAATCACTGCCCATTTCTCTAATGATCCCCTCGTGTATAACCAGATCGAGATGATGGGCCGGTAATGTTATTTTTGTGCCAGTTGGAGGGATAACCGGTATTTCTGGTAATGCAAGATCACCGCTGTGAGTAGCTGCAATTTGTGTAATGAATTGAACAGCGGTGTCATAACTTCGTACAGGATGCTCATTTAAAAATCTGGCCTGGAAAGACCAGTCGGGAAATGCTCGCAGTATAGCACGTGTATAGTCGAGAAACTGATCCTTATCGATTTCTTGCGGCAGCAATTTGCGGCCAACAAAATTTTGTGATAAGCAAGCTGCCAGTGTATCAGTATCGTTTGTTTCCCATGCTCGAAGCACCTTATATGCGAGCGCCGTTGTAGCCAGCATCGTTTTATCTCCTGATAGTATGTCGGTATGCAAAGATAGAGAGAAAGAAAAATAGAGGGAGTAAACGGCGAAAAGCTCTTCCCCGCTTTTCTAAGTACCTGACAGAGATGAGCGGATTGACCCCTCACTTTAAAGGCACGTATCATTGCCGGAAGAAGTTTCTCAATAGTAGAGAGCAAGCTACAAATCAGATGATAGATTGCTGGAAGCATAAGCCGAAAGCGTCACGCTCTTTGTCAGGGGGAGATGTAGGGTGAAGCAGCTTCCCTGGCCTTGTGTGCTTTCGACCATGACGTTGCCGCCCATGCCTTCGATCCATTCCTTCACTAGAGAGAGTCCCAACCCGGTGCCACCGCCTTTGCGCTTCGTCTGTTCTGTTTGATAGAAACGTTCCCAGATATGGGGCAGGTCGGCGGCATCAATGCCCTCGCCAGTATCTTTGACGTGAATTGTCAGTGTGGTTGCACCACCTTCGGCAACAAGAGCGATGATGCCTCCAGGTGCAGTATGCCGCAGGGCGTTGTGCAACAGATTGCGTAAGGATTGTTCAAGCCGCTGCACATCAGCATGTACCAGAGGCAGCTCAGAGGGGAGCGCGGCCACTACTTCGATCTTGCTCGAACGCCAGGCGAGGGGTGCGGTTCCATCGACGATGCGCTGAATGACCTCACAGGCATCAGTTGGCTCACAATGTAGTTCTAAACGTCCCAACTCTGCTCTCGCCAGCGTAAATAGCTCTTCTACGCGCGTCTGTAAGTGCAGCACTTCGTTTTCCATCACCTGTAGATCCTGATACAGTGCCTCTGCCTCTATTTCATTCCAATGCATTAATGTTGTCTCTAAATAGCCACGAATAGTCGCAACGGGTGTACGCAATTCATGTGAGACGTTGGCGACCAGTTCGCGGCGCTCTTGCAATAAAGCTGCAACGCGGTCTCGTTCGCTCTGCAAATCGCGCATAGCATGTTGTAGATCGCTCGCCATGACATTGAAATTTTCCTGCAACTGGGCTACTTCATCCTCCCCGACAACGGGTACACGAATAGTATAGTCTCCCTGCCGCAGCATACTCGTTGCCATTGCCAGCATACGGATACGGTCAGTGGTGCGCTTCATAACAATGTAGGAGAACAGCGCTGTAGGAGGCACAACCACTACGATTGGGATGGCGCACAGGCCGAGCAAGAAGAAGAGCGTAGGCACCATCTCTAATGGAACGAGCCAGCCACGTTCGCGAAAGCTGAAGAGAATGGCGGCCTCGATCATGAGAATCAGGAGCATCAAGCCGAGTAATAGCACCATTACATGGGCATGTGTCAATGCCCAGTGTAGATATTTTCTACGCAGTCTGTTCCAGAACAGAATAACTCGGATAGCGACTCTGACAAAAATAAACCAGCCGTAATTGAGAACGAATAGTACCGCAAAAAAAGTAATGTAAGGATTGCGAGGAGTGTAAGTTCCTGCTTGTTCAAATACGTTAGCAAATAATGGTAAGGGGAATAAGCACAGGATGAGATTGAGTACCAGGGCACAGATGACATGTAAAATGGCCTGCTTGCTGATGATTTTGGCTGGTAAGGGCAAGGTTAACGCGTAAAAAAGCATGCAGAGAGATGTGATCGTTGCGATTAAAGGGGCGATGGGAAAATCTTTTTCTAGTGGTTCGGGAGAGGCCAGAAGGCGCAGAATCAACACCAGCCCCCATATCGTCAGGCCGATCAATAACGTATATGTTGTTGCTTTTAAAAGCGGTATATTCAGGAAGAGTCGTCGTTGTCCTGGCGCTTTAGACGACATAACGAATTAGACTCCCTGCACCAGAATGGCACTTGCGGTTGATGCCTTAAAGCGGATGGTGCGGGCCTCAGTATATTCGGGTGAGTAGTACCAGCGTTGAAACTGCTCACTATTCTCAAACTCTATAATAACGAAGCGTTCAGGATTCCAGTTGCCTTCGATGGTTTCAACAGTTCCTCCACGTGCCAGGAAGCGTCCACCATACTTTTCGAGTGTGGGCATAACCAGCTTGCGGTATTCGGCATAGAGCTGCGGATCGTTTATTGCGACATCGACAAGGAAATAGGCTGCCATGAGTAATCTCCTGTGTTTGCATGTTGTATGGTTATTTTAGCCGCGGTGTTGTTACTTCGCTGTCCCATTCAAGTATAACCGATGGCACCAGAGCTGACCAGTGGCGGTACTTCATACCTCTTCCTGCCCAATGGGAGAGATCTAGTCCAGGGCTTTCCAATTCTCCCATCTAGCAGGAGTGCAGAGGGCGGCAGCCCTTTGCCGGGGTGCGGGGTGTCCCCGCAAAAAACTTTTTTCTTCTCTTTTGCGCGCCGCCTGCGGCGGCGCGCGAAGGAGGGAAGGAAACTGGGGACGCCCCAGGCCCCGGCAGGGAGACCCCTGCACCCCTTTGAGCGGAGAACTGGAAAGCCCTGGATCTAGTCCTACTCACTTGACAAGCTGAGACGTACGTGTGATAATGGCACCCGTGCCTCGGCGGGGAGAGAAAACACCTTCCAACGTGCGTTCATAAACGCGGGCAAGCCTTTCCAGAATAAAAACGGATGTAAAAAATTGCTTGCCAAAACTCTTGACAGAAGACAAAGAGTATGCGATAATGACAACCGTGCCGATGAGATAGCACAAACGGAACCTTGACAACTGAAGAGTGGAAAACAGCACAGCAAACTGTTTGATACAGCAGTTTTTCTGTCAATTTCGCAACATGGACTTCGGTAAGTAGATGTTGCACACATAAATTGGATGACGAGTTTGATCCTGGCTCAGGATAAACGCTGGCGGCGTGCCTAACACATGCAAGTCGAACGCCCTACGCAAGTAGGGAGTGGCGGACGGGTGAGGAACACGTGGATTACCTACCCTTTGGTGAGGAATACCGGCGAGAAATCGCCGACAATACCGCATATCCTTCGCACGAAGGAAAGCTCGCAAGAGCGCCAGAGGATGGGTCTGCGTCCGATTAGCTAGCTGGTGGGGTAAAGGCTTACCAGGGCGACGATCGGTAGCTGGTCTGAGAGGACGATCAGCCACACTGGGATTGAGAACGGCCCAGACTCCTACGGGGGGCAGCAGTGAGGAATTTTCGGCAATGGGGGCAACCCTGACCGAGCAACGCCGCGTGCAGGATGACGGCCTTCGGGTTGTAAACTGCTTTTTTCTGGGACGAGCAAGGACGGTACCAGATGAATAAGCCCCGGCTAACTACGTGCCAGCAGCCGCGGTAATACGTAGGGGGCAAGCGTTATCCGGAATTACTGGGCGTAAAGCGCACGCAGGCGGTTCGCCAAGTTTGGAGTGACAGTTGTCGGCTCAACCGATAAAGGACTTCAAAAACTGGTGAACTTGAGAGCGAGAGAGGAACATGGAACTCCAGGTGTAGTAGTGAAATGCGTAGATATCTGGAAGAACACCAAAGGCGAAGGCAATGTTCTGGCTCGTTTCTGACGCTCAGGTGCGAAAGCCAGGGGAGCGAACGGGATTAGATACCCCGGTAGTCCTGGCCGTAAACGATGACCACTAGACGTGGGAGGTATCGACCCCTTCCGTGTCGCAGTTAACGCGATAAGTGGTCCGCCTGAGGAGTACGGTCGCAAGATTAAAACTCAAAGGAATTGACGGGGACCCGCACAAGCAGCGGAGCGTGTGGTTTAATTCGATGCAACGCGAAGAACCTTACCAGGATTTGACATGCTTGCGCACCGCCCGTAACGGGGCGTGCCCGCAAGGGACGCAAGCACAGGTGCTGCATGGCTGTCGTCAGCTCGTGTCGTGAGATGTTGGGTTAAGTCCCGCAACGAGCGCAACCCCTATTGCTAGTTGGATTTCTCTAGCGAAACTGCCCGCAAGGGAGGAAGGCGGGGATGACGTCAAGTCAGCACGGCCCTTACATCCTGGGCGACACACACGCTACAATGGCCGGGACAATGAGTCGCCAACCCGCGAGGGGGAGCCAATCTCAGCAAACCCGGTCTCAGTTCAGATTGTAGGCTGCAACCCGCCTACATGAAGTTGGAGTTGCTAGTAACCGTGAGTCAGCACATCACGGTGAATACGTTCCCGGGTCTTGTACACACCGCCCGTCACACCACGAAAGTCGGCAACACCTGAAGCCGCCAGGCTAACCCATCCGGGAGGCAGGCGTCGAGGGTGGGGTCGGTGATTGGGGTGAAGTCGTAACAAGGTAGCCGTACCGGAAGGTGCGGCTGGATCACCTCCTTTCTAGGGAGCACTAGTTGACAGTGATGGCAAGATGTGGTATTATCCCTTCTCGCTGGAGCCAACTCACTCCCAGGTCGATCAGATCTGCTCAAACAGAGCGATTTTTTCGCTACCTGTTTTCCACTCTCCAGTTGTCGGGGATGGTTCACCTTTGTAGACAGATGTAACAAGCTGTTTGGGTGGTGAACTGATTCCGGCAAATGCACATACACAACTAAATAGAGTTCTTACTTCAATTTTGCCGAAGAGCAAAACAGAGAAACAGAAGAGAACAAGCTACACAGAGGACAGGGTGGATGCCTTGGCGCTTTGGACCGAAGAAGGACGCGGAGACCGGCGAAACGTTCCGGGGGAGCTGCATGCAAGCGTTGATCCCGGAGAGTCCGAATGGGGCAACCCCTCCAGAGTGATGTCTGGAGACCCACATCTGAATCCATAGGGTGTGAGGAGGTCAGTGGGCGAACTGAAACATCTCAGTAGCCCGAGGAAGAGAAATCAACCGAGATGCCCGGAGTAGTGGCGAGCGAAACGGGAGCAGCCCAAACCGTTCCTTCGCAAGAAGGGGCGGGGTTGTAGGACCGACAACATGTGCGTTTGGTGTACTTGAACAGGCTGGAACGCCTGACCAGAGCGGGTGAGAGTCCCGTAGAGTAAGCACCGAGCAAGCGGGTCGGGATCCTGAGTACCACGAGACACGTGCAATCTTGTGGGAAGCTGGGGGGACCACCCTCCAAGGCTACCTATCCAAAGCGACCGATAGTGAACCAGTACCGTGAGGGAAAGGTGAAAAGCACCCCGAGAGGGGGATGAAAGAGTCCCTGAAACCCTGTCCTTACCAGCAGTCAGAGGTCACTGTATCGTTGCGATACCAAGGACTAATGGCGTGCCTTTTGTAGAATGATCCGGCGAGTGCATCGGCGTCGCCTGGTTAACTCTCGCTAAAGAGAGGGAGCCATAGGGCAACCGAGTGTGAAGAGCGCGTTTGTGGCGTCGATGCGACCCGAAACCGTGTGAGCTACCCATGAGCAGAGTGAAGCGAAGGTGAAACTTCGTCGAGGCTCGCACCCACCAGTGTTGCAAAACTGGGGGAGGACTTGTGGGTAGGGGTGAAATGCCAATCGAACACGGAGATAGCTGGTTCTCCCCGAAATGTATTGAGGTACAGCCACCAGAGAGCATCTGTTGGAGGTAGAGCACTGTTTGGGCTAGGGGCTAAGTGCTAGTTACCAACCCCAGGCAAACTGCGAATGCCAACAGCATAGACTGGTGAGTGAGACGGCGGGGGCTAAGCTTCGTCGTCAAAAGGGAAACAGCCCGGACCACCGGCTAAGGTCTCCAACTCAATGCTCAGTGTCAAAGGCAGTCTCTGCGCAATAACAGCCAGGATGTTGGCTTAGAAGCAGCCACCATTGAAAGAGTGCGTAATAGCTCACTGGTCGAGTGCAGAGGCACCGACAACGTAGCGAGGCTCAAGCATTGGACCGACGCCGTGGATTATCACCTTCGTGGTGATAATGGTAGGGGAGCGTTCTGCGTGCCGAGAAGCCAGATCGTGAGGACTGGTGGAGCGCGCAGAAGTGAGAATGCCGGAATGAGTAGCGTAATGTCTGTGTGAATCAGACACACCGAAAGCCTGAGGGTTCCTGGGCACCGTTGGTCGTCCCAGGGTCAGTCGGGTCCTAAGCCGAGGACGTCAAAGTCGTAGGCGATGGCAAGCAGGTAGGATATTCCTGCACCGGAGACGGTCGTTATGAGAGAAGGGGGGACGCGGTAGGGAAGGTGATCCCAGCAAGTGGACAGGCTGGGTGCCTTGTCTGAAGCGCGTGATCGAGGCAAATCCCGATCACACATCGCGTGACAGCAGGGCCGAGTCCGCGCAAGCGGGCGGTAGTCATCGGTCCCCAGGCCGCCAAGAAAAGCCTCTATCCAGAACGTTCTCCGCCCGTACCGCATACCGACACAGGTAGGCAAAGAGGAATCTCTTCAGGTGAACGAGCGACCCTCTGTTAAGGAACTCGGCAATTTGACCCCGTACCTTTGGAAGAAGGGGGGCCTTAGTAACTTCTGGGTTTATCCCGGGGGTGAGGAGGCGGCACAGAATAGGCCCAACCGACTGTTTACCAAAAACACAGGTCTCTGCCAACACGAAAGTGGATGTATAGGGGCTGACTCCTGCCCAGTGCCGGAAGGTTACGAGGAGCGGTGTGCGTAGCTGCGAATCTAAGCCCCGGTGAACGGCGGCCGTAACTATAACGGTCCTAAGGTAGCGAAATTCCTTGTCGGGTAAGTTCCGACCCGCACGAAAGGAGTAACGAGTTGGGCGCTGTCTCAACAGAGGACTCGGCGAAATTGAAGTACCCGTGAAGATACGGGTTTCCCACGACAGGACAAAAAGACCCCGTGGAGCTTTACTACAGTTTGGCCTGGATACGAGATATGGCGTGCGTAGGATAGGTGGGAGCCGGAGAGACCAGCCTTGTGGGGTTGGAGGAGGCAGCAGTGAAATACCACTCTCGTGATGTGTTGTATCTCATCTTTACCCGTGATCCGGGAAGGAGACAGGGCCAGATGGGTAGTTTGACTGGGGCGGTCGCCTCCCAAAGAGTAACGGAGGCGCTCAAAGGTTCTCTCAGGGTGGATGGACATCACCCGGACAGAGTGCAAAGGCACAAGAGAGCTTGACTGCAAGACGGACAGGTCGAGCAGGGACGAAAGTCGGACTTAGTGATCCCACTAACCCGCGTGGAAGGTTGGTGGCTCAACGGATAAAAGCTACCCCGGGGATAACAGGCTGATCTTGCCCAAGAGTTCACATCGACGGCAAGGTTTGGCACCTCGATGTCGGCTCGTCGCATCCTGGGGCTGGAGTCGGTCCCAAGGGTTGGGCTGTTCGCCCATGAAAGCGGCACGCGAGCTGGGTTCAGAACGTCGCGAGACAGTTCGGTCTCTATCCGTCGTGGGCGTAGGAAGAGTGAGGGCAGTCATCTTCAGTACGAGAGGACCGAGATGGCTTGACCGCTGGTGTGCCAGTTGGGGGGCCTCCCCCACCGCTGGATAGCTATGTCAAGAAGGGATAAGCGCTGAAGGCATCTAAGCGCGAAGCCGCATCCAAGACGACTCTTCCCATCTCCTCGTGAGATCAAGATCCCAGAAAGAACATCTGGTCGATAGGCTGTCTGTGGACACCTGGTAACAGGCGCAGCCAAGCAGCACTAATGATCGTACGGCTTGTTTCATTGCTTCTCTTTGCTCTCGGCAAAATTGAGGTAAGAACTCTATTTGAAGTGTAAGAAAAATATAAAAGCGTAAGCTCTAATAATGCTAGAGCTTACGCTTTTATATTTTTGAGTTTTTGAAAGGAAAATTTCATTCTTGCTCAGGCGTTGGAGGAATCTGATGTAGTGAGTGGGCAATAGATCTCAATCAAATTGCCTTCAGGGTCATTGATCCGTGCGGTGCGGATCTGAATCGCTGGATAATCCTGTGGTTTGCTTACCGAAACTGCGCCACGCTGGACCAGATCGGCATAAGTGGCATTGATGTCATCGACTTGAAAAACCATGATCGTCTGACCATCTACAGGAACTATCTCTTCAGATGCGGCCAGCGATCCTGTGCGACTTACCAGTTCCACTCCAGCGCTCCCTGTCTCGAAGTAGGCATAGCCCATGCCCTCATCTCTGTACTTTAGTTGGAAGCCCATCAAATCCTGCCAGAAGTGAATGCTCTCCGCAAAATGATCCACCATCAAACGAACGTTAATAAATTTCATATGCTACTCCTCTTCACATGTACTGTGTTCTATCCAGGCTGGCAAAGAATCATGCAATACCTGTTCAAGCATACAAGCGTTTGCGCTGATCCTTCGCCACGTTCTTTTTGAGTATAGCAGGAGTAGCGGTAATGATCTGTCCTCTATTGTCCTGATTTTTTGTGCCTGCGAAAAATGGGTTGCTACTTAAAAGGCAGACCTCCATGTCTCAAGAGGATGGATATCGTTTGAGAGAAATAGGGCTAGACACAATATCCTTATCTTCAACATGCTCCTGTACTAACTTGCTATCCTGGTAGATCAGCACGCGCCGGAACATATAATGCACACGCTCTTGTATTGCGATATCATTGGAAACAAAGGCGCGCACATTGCCAAAGGGAGCAGTCAGCACCAGCTCTTGATAATGGCCTCTTGTAATCTGTTGCGCAACAGTTGCGGCCGCTCCCTCTTGCTCATCGTTGACGATATAGACGTCTTCTGGCCGCACCGCGATGGTTACGTTTCCTTTGGCGTGGGCAGAGAACTGCTGACAGGGAATAAACGTTCCATCGATCTCGACCCCTTGCTCTTTCAATTGACCACTATACAGGTTCATAGCCCCTATAAAACTGGCAACATAGACCGTTGCAGGCTCCTTATAAAGTGTGGTTGGTACGGCATATTGTTCGAGATAGCCAGCCTCTAAAACCGCGACACGATCTGAGATCGAAAGCGCCTCATCCTGATCGTGCGTCACAAAAACGGTCGTAATACCGACGCGCTGTTGAATTTCGCGAATCTCTTCGCGAACCTGTTCGCGTAGCTTGGTATCGAGGTTGCTCAACGGTTCATCCAACAACAACACCTTTGGCTCAAGTACCAGAGCACGTGCCAGCGCCACCCGCTGTTGTTGTCCACCTGATAGCTGAGCTGGGTATGAATGCTCATATCCCTCCAGGCGCACCAGCTTGAGAACTTCGTGTACCCGCTCACGGATGGCTTGCCTGGATACTTTGCGTACCTGTAATCCAAAGGCGATATTGCTGAAAACGTCCATATGCGGCCAGAGCGCGTACTGTTGAAAGACCATCGCAGTTGGACGCTTCTCCGGCGGGATATCGATGATTGGCACATCGTCTAACAAAATACGACCGGCATCTGGCGTCAGAAAACCGGCGATCATACGGAGGGTCGTGGTTTTTCCGCAGCCGGACGATCCCAGCAGGCAAACTAACTTTCCCGAGTCTATTTCCAGATTCAACCCCTTCACAACTGGCTTGCCCCCAGATGTTTCACAACTCCATCAAGCACAAGCTTTGCCATAAATGTCTCCCTTATCGTTCTATCGTATCTTTATACTCTGTTTTATCTCACCATCAATGGAGATGGAAACCAGCGGCGAGCGATCCACCGATGATATAGCGACGCACCAGCAACAGCAGCACAAACGAGGGAATGCTTAATACAATCGAAAATACGGCAGCCGCTTGCTGAGGATAATTTTGTACCAACGTATACATCTGAACTGGCATGGTCAGGTAGTCCGGCGCGCCAACTAGAAAGGTCCCCTGTGCTTCGTCAAAGGCAGCCAGAAACGCAAGAATCAGTGCGACCAGAATACCAGGGAGCGCGAGAGGAAAAGTGACACGCCAGAAGGTAGTCCATAGTCCCGCGCCAGCATCACGCGCCGCATCTTCCAACTCGCGGGGCACCGCTGCGAATGCTGCCGTGGGAATCCAGGTCATCACCACGACAGTATTGAGCATCTGTACCAGCACTACGCCCCAGAAAGTATTCATCAGGCCAAAGGCGTAGAGTAGCCCGGCCATCGTAATATACAAACCCATTTTAGGGAAGGCGTTGGTTGCAAAAAGCGAAACAAGAAATACCCGCTGGCCGGGGAAGCTACCGCGAGCAAAGGCGTAGGCTGCGGGCAGGCAGATGGCCGCTGAGAGGAGCGTGACTACTGGAGCGAAGATGAAGCTCAGGATAATTGAATGGCCAATATCAGCATTGAGCAAAATTTCCTGCCACCAGGAGAGCGTCCATGTTTGAGGAAGGAGGGCTGGGTAAAACCAGGAGCCGGCAAACGCCCAGACGCAGAGAATGATCAGCGGCCCAAGAATAAATACTCCCAGCACAACAAGGAAAATGCTCATCAGCACTCCCCTGATCGCCGCTGATATGCGTGATGACCCTCCATCCGCACGTTCTTGCAAGCCTGATGTGTGTTGCAAGTCATCATCTTGTTTGATCTGCGTAATGCTCATTGAGCTGCTCCTCCTCTCCGATTACTGGAGACATTCGCCCAGACATAGACCGCGCCCAGCCCTGCCGCCAGGATAAAGACGAGTACAGCCATTGCCGCCGCCTGTTGTGGTTCGTTAAATGCCTGAAAGAACCGCGCCATTGTGACACCGAGCAAGGTTGGGGCATTTGGCCCCGTGAGATAAGGGATTGTAAAGCTGCCCAGCACCCCAATGCCAGTAAAGGTTGCGACAATGATTGTTGGCAGCATATTGAGTGGAACGATGATGCGCAGCAAAATAGTAGGGAATGAGGCTCCCACATCGCGTGCCGATTCGATGAGGGCGTCCGGTACATTGCGCAGACCAGAAGCCAGCAGCAGCACCGAGAAGGGGATATTCACCCACAGTTGTCCCAGAACCACACCGAACAGGGTATAGCCGAAACCATCAAACGGAAGATGCAGAATATCCTCTACCAGAGCGCTCATATAGCCATGTGCATTCCAGAAGGTGACGATGGCGTAAGAAGCAATGACAACCGGAATAAAAAGTGGGACCAGATAGAGGGAAGAGAGAATGTGTACAAGCCGTCCACGGGCAAAGCGGAGGTAGAGCGCCAGGCTCCAGCCAACCGCTACGATGAGCGCAACGGAAGCCAGCGTCACCCAGATTGTGGCCCAGAAATCGCCGCGAAAAGAGGCGTCGCCCAGCAGATGGGCATAGACGGCAAACGTGATGCCGTGATCTGTAGAGACGAGGCTTTGATCGAGCAATGAGATCGTCGCATTTGGACCCCCGGTATAACCGAGCGAGAATGCAATTGCCATCAGAGCCGGGATGCCAACGAAGATGGCGATGAAAATGACAGGAATGCTCGCCACAAGCATTGCCAGTCCGCTCCGGCGAAAATTCCGCCAGCGCGTAGCCTTTGGGATAACCATAGCAACTCCTAATAGAGGTGGCGAACCTCGTTCCGCTGTATTGTGCGAGAACAAAGTTCGCCAAATTCGACTCAACCAGTACAAATCAGTCAACGAAACGTTGCGACGATTTATCCACCGGCAACCTGTGTTTGCCACTGTTTATTCATATCTGCACTAAATTTCGAGGCAAAGCCAGTTGCATAGGCATGGGCAATTGAGGCGTATTGCTTCTGCACTTCCTCTGGCACATAGGACCACTGCACACCAGGGTAGCCATGCATCACGTCAATAACCTTTGCCTGAATTTCCGAACCCAGCAGCCAGTTGAGAAATGTTTCCGCCTGTGGAATATGGGTCGAGGTGCGTGGAATACCGATGAATGACGGTCCTCCCTCAAATGGCGGGTCAAGCTGTATAAGCTTGATCGAGTCGGGCAGCTGATGTTGTTGCAGGCTGGTGAGTGCCTGATCCGACCAGACGGGGGCCATCTGGATGGAGCCGTTCGCTAGGAGCTGCAATACAGCAGTATTGCCGTTGGGGTAGAAGCCGTTGCGATAGATGGAGGATTTGAGCGACTTTAGTTGGTCCAATCCAGGTTTCCACTGACTTTCTAATGATGCGTTGTATTCAGCACCAGAAATAAAGTTTGCTCGCGCGTCAGCGGGAAGATTCGCGGTAATCACAGCCTGGACAAATGCGCTCCCGGAGCCGCCAGTATCGGGCGAGTTATAAGTGAATTTGCCCGGATTGGCTTTGATCCAGGCCAGCACATCATTCAGCGTTTTTGGTGGCTCGTTGATGCTCTGCGAATTGTAAGCCAGCACTACCGAAGAGGCGCGATAAGGAACAGCGAACGAGGAGACTTGCTTAAGCAACGCGTCGTCCACGCGGTTGAGCAGTGGCACTTCTTTCGTCGTCAGCGGGACCAACAGTTTGGCCTGGGCAGCCTGGGAAACAACGGTGCCGGATTCGATCAGATCCATCCCAGCATCTTTGTTTGCACTGACGGCTGCGCTCAGGCGAGCAAACGTTGCGGTATCGTTGGTGCCATGCTCTGAAAAGACCAGCTTGATGTCGATGTCCTTATGCGTCTTCTTGAATTCTGGAATAAGCGTGTTCTGCCACAGATTTTTGACATTCACGTCTCCACTTGAATAAAGAGTAATGGTGGTCACACCTGTACTCCCTGTGGTTGTTGAACCACCGCAACCGGTGAGCGCAAGCAGAGCCAGCAACGTGAATATTGCCAGTGCGGAAAATATCCGTCTCATGATACAGCCCTTCCTGATAAATAGAGTATGAATAAAATACATGGACCTGCGAGAAGATCGATGTATCAACCAGCATTCTATTGCCTGGATACTAAGCAACCGTTAATGACAGGTTAACATCAGGTGAAGAGACGCAGACAGGAGGATGTACTCAGGAATGAGAAACAACGTTGTCTGTGTCATCCTGAATCAAAATCAGAACAAAAGCTTTTTCAGAAGATCAAAAAGTAGTTGAAAGGTAAAAATAATAAATGATAGATATACTGTACAATATCACCCCTTGCCTGTCAAGTGAGAAATAGGGACAATGCTCTATCTATGAAGGAGTGCCGGTTGGTTATACATATAAAGATACGTTTGCTCTGCATGCAATCTCACACAGAGCAAACGGAACGGGGGATAGTGGGAGTCTTATTCAGAGGTTGAAGGTGTAGCTTTCCCCGGACCTGATCTTGCGTACCTGGTCTCCCACACCCACTTTCACCGATCGATTCAAGCTATCGACCTCGGCATCAACCCGCAGGTGGCTACGCTCAAGAGTGACGGTGATAAGCAACCCTCTGAAACGCATAGGGAGGGTCAGGCCGCGCAGGTGGTTTATGGGCCGGGGGTTGAAGTAGAGTACACCGTCGCGAATCACCTCACCCAGATAGCTGCGCTGCATTAGATCCAGCGTGCCCGCCATCACGCCCATATGAATACCCTCGGCGGTCGTGCCACCCTGTACGTCGCCAACATCGCTCTCTAATGCTACCATGTAACGTTCCCAGGAAGTCGCCAGATCGATCTCTGAGAAGACCCCGGCGTACGTCACGAAGCTCAGCGTGGACCCGTGCGAAGTGCGGGCATCGTAGTAGGTAACGTTTTTGCGCAGCGTCTCTGATGTATATGGATAGCCGAGGCGCTCAAAGATCTGTCTCATCTCATCCTGTCGGAACAGGTAGAACAATAGCACGACATCGGCCTGTTTTGACACTCTGTAACGGTCGGGATCTTTTTCCTCAGCGCGTAGGATGCGGTCGAGTCGCTGGATGTTCCCATACTTGCTGCGATAGGCATCCCAATCCAACTCTTCCAGGTTCTCCCAGCCCTCAAACTGGCTGATGACGCCATTGGGGAGGAATGGGACATACATTTTGTGGCTCATATCTTTCCAGGTTGCGATCTCTTCGTCGGTGAGTTCGATTTGCTCGTAGAGCGAACGTCGCCGCCGTGCCGGGAGCAGATCGAGCATCTTGTTGGCAACATCGGAGAGCCACGCCACCATGACATTCGTGTAGGCGTTGTTACGCAGCCCGGGTTCATCGGAGTCCGGGTATTTCTCGTGAAACTCGTCCGGCCCCATGACTCCGTGAATCTCGTAACGGTCGCGTTCGGGATTGAAGTGAGCAAGGCTGGACCAGAAACGGGCGATCTCTAACATCATTTCAGCGCCAGGCCCAAGCAGAAAATCGGTATCTCCCGAGGCCTGGATGTAGTGCCAGATATTATAGAAGATGGCGGCGTTTACATGTCTCTGGGTGCGGCTTAGATCCGGTTCCCACAGCCCGGAGCGTGGGTTGAGGTGGACAACCTGGGTCTCTTCCTTGCCGTTGCTGCCACTCTGCCAGGGATACATGGCACCGCGATAACCAGCCTCACGAGCCAGGGCGCGAGCCTCATCGAGTCGGCGGTAGCGGTACATCAGCAGACTTCGCGTGATCTCTGGCAGGCGGAAGTTCAGGAATGGGTAGATGTAGAGTTCGTCCCAGAAGATGTGGCCGCGATATGCTTCTCCATTGAGACCACGCGCTGGAACACCAGCATCCAGATCGGCTGTGTGAGGAGAGCAGGTCTGTAACACGTGTGAGGCGTGAAAACGAAGCAGGAATTGGACCCGATCGTCATTTGGTACACGAATATCGCAGTCGTTCCACAATTCGTTCCAGGCGCGCTGATGGCGATTGATGGCCTCGTCGAAGGTGCCGAAACGTCCGACCGCCTTCTCAGCATTTGTCAGAGGTTCGTTGATCGCTTGATCACGCGAGGTGTAGAACGCGACCAGCTTCTCAATGCGGATTGGTTGCCCTTGTGGGAGGTCGAAGCCTAGCGTCTGTTGAACGTAGTCTTCCATTTGATAGAGGTCGCGTTCGACCACCAGTTCGCCAGCGCCTCCATACACACGTGTTCTTGCTGCCCCAGCTACGTAGATGAGGGACTGACGAGTTCGTGCGATCAGGGAGATCGTGTCCAGGTGTGGCGTGCGGCTTGCCACAGGATGTAGATGGTGGCCCTCAAGCTCCTGATAGCGAGCCACACCCTGGTTCATAACGCGCGCATTAAGTGCTGTGATGACCTCCACTGGACCGGACCAGTTCTCGGCGGTGATGGTCCACTCCAGCGCCGCCTGATGCATTTCTGCCATGCTAACGAAGCGCCTGCTGAGGAGCGTTGTCTCACGATCTCGATGATCGCGGAAGCGAAGGGCACGTATCACTGTCGCGTTGCGGAAGTCTACCTCGTGTCGATAGCTCAGAAGCTCGACGTTCTTCAGGTCAATCGGCTCTTCTTCACCAATACGGAGCTTGAGTACAAGCCAGTTGGGAAGATTGACCAGATCCTCGTTGAGGACAGGACGGCCTCCCATAATGGTTGTCTCCCGGTTGTAACAGCCAAGCGCATAGGTGCCCGGATAGTGAACGTCATCTGCGTCGGCCCATTCCGCACTGCCACGCGTGCAAAAATAGCCGTTGCCGGTTGAGGTCAATACCTCTCGCAGCCTCTCCTGTTTGGGATCGAAGGAGTTGTAGACGAGCGTCCAGTCTGAAGGATTGAGCCTGGAACTCTTTGCGGGATACAGGGCTGCGAGCCTGTTAAGGAAGTGTTCCACCTCATACGTTGTGTTCAGTATATAGTCGGCAGCTGTAATATGTTCAGCTGTTTCGGGGTTGCTGACGCTGCCCACGAAGATACCGATGCCACGACCGGCTATGGCTCGGAAGGCATCCTCATCTGTGATGTCGTCGCCCAGATAGAGGGGAATCACGTCGTCGCGGTCCAGGTCGAGAGCCTTGAGCAGGTAGAGGACTGCCTTGCCCTTATCCCAATCAAGCCTGGGTTGGATCTCAAAGACCATCTTGCCCGGCGTGACCTTGAGTTCTTCTGGATGCTCGCTGAGAATAGTGTCAACGAGCTGCTTGACGGCGGGTCGCTGTTCTTTTGATACCAGACGAAAATGGACGGCCACCGAACTCTTCTTAGGTTCGATCAGAACTCCCGAGATATCGGCTAGTTCAGCACGCACCCTTGCCTCTACCTCTCTCAGCAGATTATCGAATGATGTGCCCTCTGTACGTTGTATAAAGCCTTCGGTTGGACTCCAGATGTCGAAACCGTGATCTCCAGCGACGATTAAATTGTCGAGGCCCATAAGCTCCTGCACGACCTCGCGATCGCGGCCGCTGACCACGATAACGGGAACTCGTTCGGCCAGCCTGCGAACTGCCTCGCGCATATTATCAGAAATCACAGCTTCTTCAGGCCGTTCGCGAATTGGCGTCAGGGTTCCATCGTAGTCAAGAAACACGGCTGGCAGCTTGTCAACGAAGCATTTAGCCAGTTCCTTGCTTTCATCGAGGGCGTGCGGTAGGTCGCCGATCTGCCTTGTCATAGTTACTCATCTCCGTTCGTGAGTCGCCGATCACCTTTGAGCATAAGCCAACAGCGTTACAAATAGCGTTCAGGTGCTAAATATGAAACGCTCTGGCCTCCTTTTGCGTTTCTTATCAGGTGATGGGTGCGGAATTCTCTCATCTCTTCCTGTTGCTGATTCGAGAGAAGCTCTCATGGTCATGTGTTATAAATATACTATTGGGAGCACCTGCGGCGGAAGTGGCCTCTCGTCGAGGTCTGGCAGAACTGCTCGAATTTCCTCACCGAACCAGGAATACGGCGCGTGTTAAAACATAGATGAATATTGCAACATCTCATTATCTAGTTTCCATGAAAGGAACGCACAATGCAACTTGGAATAGTTGGACTTGGCCGCATGGGAGCATTTATGGCGCAGCGGCTCATACGAAAAGGTCATACGATCGTTGGTTATGTCCGTCACGCGGAGAGGGTGCAGGCTCTCCTCAAAGAGGGATCGATCACAGAAGGTGCAACCTCTTTGCCTGACCTCGTACAGAAGCTTTCTACGCCGCGTGCTGTCTGGTTGATGGTGCCTGCTGCTTCAGTGGATGCGACGCTAGAAACCATCCTTCCGCATCTTGCGCCCGGCGATATCGTCATCGATGGTGGGAATTCCTACTACCACGATGATATCCGGCGTGCTGCCGCGCTCAAATCCAAAAACATACACTATGTTGACGTGGGAACGAGTGGAGGCGTCTGGGGTCTCGAACGCGGTTATTGCTTGATGATTGGCGGCGAAAAAGAGGTTGTTCAGCATCTCGATCCCATTTTTTCTACGCTGGCTCCCGGCGTGGATGCAGCCGTCCGTACACCTGGGCGCGAACAGATTGGAGGAACTGCCGAACAGGGATATCTGCACTGTGGACCAAACGGCGCAGGCCATTTTGTAAAGATGGTCCACAATGGCATCGAATATGGGGTCATGGCCGCTTACGCTGAAGGTTTGAATATCCTGCATCATGCGAATGCGGGGAAGCATCAGCAGGAGATTGACGCCGAGACAGCGCCGTTGTCAAATCCAGAATACTACCAGTATGATCTCAACCTGCCCGACATAGCAGAACTCTGGCGACGAGGCAGCGTGATTGGCTCGTGGCTGCTGGATCTCACAGCTCATGCGATGCTCAAGAATCCTGATCTGGGCAATTTTCAGGGCCGAGTCTCGGATTCAGGTGAAGGACGCTGGACCATCGCAGCGGCCATCGACGAGTCTGTGCCTGTGCCCGTCCTCAGTTCGGCCCTCTTTGAGCGGTTCAGTTCGCGCGATAAAGACGAATTCGCCAACAGGGTGATGTCTGCTATGCGCTTCGAGTTCGGGGGACACCTGGAAAAAGACGAAACTCCTCCGCCTGCATAACGTGGATGGCCTGGATCGAATATCCAGGCCATCTGGTTGATTTCTACATTTCTAAAAATAGCATATCTGCTAGGGGTGCATATGTTGTAAAAATTGTTCGACTTGAGGGCGCTCGTTTGGTTGTAATGGGCGAAATGTACCTTTTTCATTAATAAAGACCACTCGTGAACTCTGGATATTGATGATCATATCGGGCAAATGATCTCCATTTACGTCCGCGAAGGTCAGGGTGACAATCGCTAAATCGTCGTTAGCACCGTAAAGCTGAGGGCCGTTATAGATGTGAGGATGGGCAGTATCGCCGCCTGGAAATTCTATCACCTGAATATGTCGATGTAAGTTGATGGCAATGAAGTGGCTGGGGTGGCCGCTCTGTTCGTTGTGCTGCACCCAGGCGTCCGTTTGAAACGTGCGGGGGCGTCCATAATGGAGGTCATCGAGGGCCGTTGTTGTCCAGTTAATGGCTGTGGTAATAATTAGCCAGACGGTGAACATAACGAGCATACCCAGGACTAGATAGAATAAGGGATGAACCTTCCCCGTTGTGTGCCCGAAAAGCTTGTCGAACGATCCGGTGATCGGTCCTTTGCCCGGCACTATTTTCTGGGTTTCAGCCGAACGTTTCCATTCCGAGACCGGTTCCTCAGTCTCTTTCGCGGGAGAACGTGAGGCTCGTTGGACGAGAGGAGGGAAGAAGGGAGATTTATCGGCTTTTTGTTTGCCGCCGTTGTGTGCCGCTTTCTTACTAGAGGGACGACGACGCAGAATACTCCTGGGAACAATCTGCTGCTCGTCAGTTGTCGCCAGAACTGGCATCGGTCGCTCCTTTCCTGGATATCCAGACAATGAATACACACAGGTAACACGTGTCCCGTCAACATCAGAAAATGTGAGTACAAAAACTCTTATTTAAAATGTGGCAGGAACGGGAGATGAAATAGATGGGAAAGCAACAACAACACACAACATAACACAACGTACGAATAGCACAACAAACAGGGCGAGAAGTAGTAGTGACTTTATCTGCGGTCGGAGACCAGGAATAACTCTGTTGAGATTCTATATATCATAGTGTACCAGAGAAGCACATTATTGTCCAGTGACCTATTACTCATGGGCAGGGCTTTCCAGTTCTCCGCTCAAAGGGGTGCAGGGGTCTCCCTGCCGGGGCCTGGGGCGTCCCCAGTTTCCTTCCCTCCTTCGCGCGCCGCCGCAGGCGGCGCGCAAAAGAGAAGAAAAAAGTTTTTTGCGGGGACACCCCGCACCCCGGCAAAGGGCTGCCGCCCTCTGCACTCCTGCTAGATGGGAGAATTGGAAAGCCCTGTACTCATGGGTGAGACCAGACAATGAGAGGCAAAAATTGTGGGAAAGATGTCGATTGCAATGCTGATAGCTGCCAGCAGGCTTGCTCATATCCGCTTGTATCGTATACAATAGGCGGCGCGTGAGGACTGTATTTGAGAGAAAGTAGAAATGAGCGATGTTATCCCTCCCCTATCAGTTAGAGACCGCAATTGAAAGCACGCTGCAAAACGTACCAGCATCAAAATGGAAAAGTGTGGCAAAGGCATTAAGCGAACGATATCGAACCCAACGGACCGGGAAAGAGAGCGCATTGGCCAGAGGGTTTGATGAGGCTTTAGGGTATGCTGCGATCATCCTGCCTGCCGCATATGCTCAATTGAGCGGGGCAATGACGGCCGTGCGGGAACGTGTTCCAGGCTGGCAACCAGTATCAATGCTGGATATTGGCAGTGGACCCGGCACAGCTCTCTGGGCCGCAACGGAGCAGTGGCCCACGTTGCAGAAACTGACCGCCTGGGAGCGGGAATCGGCCTTTATTGATCTTGGTCGCCAGCTTGCTAGAACCAGCGAGAAGCAGGCTTTGACCTCGACAAGCTGGCAAAGAGTGGTGCTCGATAAGAAACTTGTTGATGGGCAGCAAGCTATAAATACGGTCGAAAAAAAGTTGGCAGGCCAGGTCGAAAGCTATGATCTCGTCGTTTTTGGTCATGTACTGAATGAACTGCCCGAAGCGCTGCGGAAAGATATCGTGGCTCTCGCCTGGCAACGCTGCTCTGGTGTACTGCTCATCGTGGAGCCTGGAACCTCAGCGGCCTTTCCGATTGTGAAAGCCATGCGCGACTATCTCTTAGATCTCGACGCCAGGACGCTTGCCCCTTGCGCTCATGATCGGCCCTGTTCCCTGCTCAACGATTGGTGCCACTTTCCCCAACGACTTGAGCGCCCCTCATTTCAGCGACGAGCAAAAGAGGCCTCCGCAGGTTGGGAAGAAAGCAAATTTTCGTACGCGGCGATGGCTCGTTTCCCCGCCGATACTGCTATCTGGGGACGCTTGATCCATCAACCGCATAAACAAAAAAACATGGTTAGCCTGGCCGTTTCCAGTACTGATGGTATCTTAGATCTGCAAATACTGAAAAAGCATCGTGAAGCATTTCGACAGGCCAGCGATTATGGCTGGGGAGAAGTAGTGCAATCTCGTATCAAGCCGCCGAAATAGCGCCAGTCTGTGTGAGAGATAGATCAATCAAACCGTTAGTTTTGCGCTACACTATGTCGCATATTGTGTCTGATGCCGTTCTTGATATATACTCTAGTATAGAAATGAAGAATGATCTTGAGGGAGCGGGAAGACCGGGAAATCTGGATACCAATTTGGGCGAGGAGAGATAGATGTATATGCATCTTGCATCTTGTTCGTTGTAAAAAGTGTAAAGTGTAAGCAACATGCGTAGATGTTCAATTGAGGAGCATCGTTAAAGAATGCACTGGAGGGATTCATGGCGCAAAACTATCGCTTGAAGCAGGCGCGAGAGCTACGGGGATGGTCCCAGGCAAAGGTTGCCGAGTTGATAGGAACCGACGCAACTACCGTGAGCCGCTGGGAGCGAGGGATTTTTTCCCCAACCCCATATTTTCGCGAGAAGCTTTGTGTACTTTTTGAGAAGAACGCTGAAGAACTGGGGCTGCTAGAAACTTCGCAACCCTCTCAACAGCCTGAGCATACAACGGGAACCGCACGCACCGCAGGCGCAGAGCCACAAAAAGTCGCCTCGCCATCCGATGATATTTTTGCTTACATTCTTGAGAGTGCATCGCAGGATCATCAGGCGTATATGCTCTGGGAATATGCCTATGTGCAGGCGCTACGTGGTCAGTATGATGAGGCCCAGCAATTGGGAGAAGCCAGCTTAAATGTGTTTGAACAATCGGGGCATCCTAATGCCGCCGCTATTCGCGCATGGTTGTTGCAACATGATCTGTTGTCACCGCGATCACCTTCTACCGGTGATCTGGCGCATGATACTCCCCCTCGTCCAAAGTCACCGCAGGAGAAGCCTGCTAAATCTCGTTTCCCCTGGGGGGGCGTCGGAGTCTTACTCGCGATTCTCATTGTCGCCACAGCAGCCTTCTCTGGCTTTTCTTATTATCAATCACACTTTTCTCCTACCCCTCGTGTCTCTCTGAATGCTTCCCAGCAACATCAAACAACTTCCTATGTCTCTCTCTCTGAATTTTCCGCCACTCCAATAGTACAACCTACCGCAGCATTCACGCCCGTTCCATCGCCAACCCAGGCGGTTGCAACACAAACTGCTTCCACATCCTCTACCACGCTGGCGGTCCTCTCTCCTTCGCAGTTGACCTCGCATATCTGCCAGCCCGATTCACAAATGTTTCGCTGCACGTTGACACTTTCGGTGAGCGGATCTTCGCAAGAGGTGTTTGCCTGGCGTGCATCAAGTCGAGGGATTATCGCGCAGATCAATCCTACCAGCGGACAAATCACGGCGGACCAACCATATCAGATCATCGTCTATATCAATCAAGCTTCTACTCAGCACGGCTCACTTGATTTCTCCTTACATGCTCCTGTGTCAGGTGATACCGCTTCTGCCTCAGCGTCCTGGCAATAGTGAGCAATGGAGTGGACAGACAACGGAGAAACCTCTACACCTGGGTATCAGCAACCCAGGTGGTTTCATTACGAGATCAAAAACTGGCAGATTTTCCTCACACAGTTGTATCGATAATGAACTGTGTTCTGCTCCTTCTATTTGCTCAATTGTCTTCCTTTCGCCTTTCCCATGAAAAAACATAACAACCGACATGGTATCCGTCACCATGTCGGTTGTTATGTTTTCGACTAGAAATTTACGAATATTGTTGCGTATTCGCGCAGGGCGTTGCTGATGAGATGTAGACGTTGCCCCAGATATCGGGCGAGTAGGTTTGTTGGGCATTATCCACAATGCCTACCACGCAGGGTTTGCGGACAAACGTCGATTTATACTGGTAGCGTGGAATCCATACCACGTCGTTGATCAGCTCTTGCTCGGCCTGATTGTACATCTGAACGCGCTTTGTTTGATCCGATGTGACATCGGCCTCTTCCATCAACTTTTGTACCGCTTGCTGTTGGGCGCTCCGTGATGAGTGGTTTTGCCCATAGTTCATGGCATTCTTGGATGATCCTTTATCAAAGATCAGCGTCAGCCAGTCCTGGGGATCTGGATAGTCAGAGACCCAGTACAGCGCGTACATCTGCATGCCGTTGGCGGTGTTCAACGAATTATGGCGCTCTTCTAGCAGCTTGTTAAAGTCGATGTCGTCGAGCTTCACATTGATACCGAGGGTGCTCTGCCACATCTGCTGGACCGCTGAAAGCTCGTTGCGCAGATCCGACGATCCCTGCGAAGAGTAGGTCAGCGTGACGCCTGGGAAGTTCTGCTGTGTATAGCCAGCCTCTTTCATGCCTTCGGCGAGCAGTTGTTTGGCTTTTGCCTGATCCCCTTTGGTATTGGTCGTGCCGTCTGGCCCCTTGAGATCCGGGTTATAGCCGACCATGCCTTCGGGGATGATATGGTTGGTTGGCAGAACGTTGCCTTTGTAGACGTTCTGTGCAATCGCATCTTTATCGATTGCCAGCGCGAATGCCTGACGAATTTTGATGTTGTCGAACGGTTTGGCCAGGTAGTTCATTGTGAAGTAGAAGACATCGAGCAGCGGCACTTGATGGAGTTGTCCATTGGGCAGCGCCTTTGCCTGTTCTACCTGGGCCGCCTGTACGCTCGCCATGTCGATCTGATCTGCCTGATACGCACGATAGCTGGTATCTTCGCGCTGGTAGAAAGGCATGATGATCTTCTTCAGTTGTGACTTGGCACCGTAATAGTTCTCGTTCGGCACAAACTCGATGTCTTTCCCGCGAATGTACTTCGAGACTTTGAAGGGGCCAGCGCCGCCAATGCCCTCACTCAGATGATCGACGAAGTTGTCGCCGTATTTATCGATCATGCTTTTTTCGACCACATATGAGCTTTGATAGGTCAAAATCTGCAAGAAATAGGCTGCCTTCTGATTGGCGATCAAGACGACTGTTTGCGGATCGGGGGTTAAAATACTGTCATTGATTAATGATGAGATTTTTCCGGCCTGTCGTTTATCCGCGTCTTTAATAAGTCCAAGATACAGAGGCGAAGTAGTCGATTTTAGCTCCGGCTTGAGCGCGCGGTCGATGCTATAGGCAACATCGGCTGATGTCAATGCTTTGCCATCGCTAAATTTCAAATTAGGTTTAAGCTTGAAGGTCCAGGTGACCCCATCGGACGCAACCTGATGCGATTGCGCCAGCTGGTCGCGTACCTGTAGTTTGTCGTCAAGCGAGACCAGCCCGGTAAAGACCAGATTGACGGCGCTGATCGAGGGCAGATCTGTAACCAGGGCAGGATCGAAGGCCTGGAGTTCGTTGCGCCCTTCGATGGGCCAGACATAGATCTGCTTGTCATCGGATGCTTTGGTGGTTTGCTGCGAAGATTGTTGCTGGCTGCCGCCACCGCAGGCCGAGACGATCAGCATCATCAGGCTCAGGACCAGTAGCCCGATGGCCTTGCCAGACCAGGTGAGGGATTGAGATTGCATAGATTTCTCCTCAAATTGACAGATAGGTAAAAACGATGTGCCGCTATGTCACTGCATCCCGGCCACAATGCGAGGGAATCTCTTTAATATTACGTTCGCCTGCTTCCCAAATCTCTCATGTTTTTGTCAAAATTGTTGAGATTGTTTGTGCGGTCTCTGCTCAGGAGGATCGGAGTTGGTGTTTGAAGAGGAGGTGTTTCACAGAAAAGGGGAGGCGAAACATGCCAGTAATCACCTTCCTGGGTCTTGCAATTCTGGTCACGTTTCGCCAAATAGCTGAGAATGTCACGGTTGAACCTTTTGAACAGAGCTACCAGCCCTCGGTCTCGTCTTCGTCTAACGAGAAGGTATGATGGCCTCCAAGACAGTAGTACTGCAAGTCGCCGTCTTCGTCGGTGGCCGGGGTATCTTCTTCCAGATCAACGATCAGGACGCCTTCTTCGTTATCGTATGGGCAGGTCTGGTATTTGATGTGTTCAACATCCATGTTCTTTCTCTCTCCTCATGTGCTATCTCTACCTTGCCTTCTTCAGCTTCCTCTGGTACCGGGAGAAAGTGACGAGAAGGATTGTTCCTGTGTGGAGATCTTTTCCCCACTTTCTCTGGTGACTCTATGTGATGTTTTTTCAATCCTTCAACATCTCTAAGACAAATGGACATGAAGTACTATTTCCCTGTTTCATTCAACCGTTTCTGAAGACTTTTTTGAGGGGGAGATGAGTTTATTAGACAGCCATACTATTTTTTGTCGGATTCTTTTTGCCGCGCGCGTTCGCGAAAATTGCGCACTTTCCAGAGATTCGCACACTTATCGATGCTACAATAGCGCCTTGTCCGGCTCCTGCTCTCATCATAGAAGATCCCCCGGCAATATGGGTTGGCACATATCTTGAGGCGGCCTGGTTCATGCTCAGTGAGGATATGGACGAACGAGGCGGCAATTTCCGCCTGCACCCATGACCAATCCTTTTTTTCTGGAAGTGTTTCCAATCTATATTCCTCTTGCTCGACGATCAGACGGCGCTTCAATGATGGTTTGAGCAAGATGGCGTTGAGGGCGGTTAGATCCTCGCTTGCAACGTATGGCTGTTCGATTGTTTCTATCAGACGTCGAAGCAGGGAGCGCAGTTCCATTAGCTCGGTCAGTGTGGTTGTTGCAAGAGGATATTCGGTCTGAAGATCCCAGCAGCTCAAAAATTGCTCTAACCATTCAGGTTGTAAGAGATCGTCACGTACCCATCTGCCGCGAAAATCACGAAACTCGCTATTGATAAATTCAATGCACATATTCTTTATTTCATCGTTTGCCATGTTCGTTATCCTACATCAGATCGGAGGTATTGAACAGTCTGTGAAACCAGCTTGAAAAGCATTGACAGTTTCACTTTAGAAGGGTATTCTTTTGTATGTAACCATGTCAAGCCAAATTGCTGGTTACATATACCCCGCACTTTTCTCTATCATCTCAACCGAATATTGCTTGTGCAGAAAGGGTATTCCTTATGGATAATATGGATGAACAAGCACAACAGGTTCAGGAGTATCTTTCCCGTCGCAGCGTGTTGCAAACGTTGGCTGGCGTTTTGTTGGTGCCTGCTGTAGCTGGTTGTAGTCAGTCTGTTCAACCTCCTGCATCCTCATCTTCAACCGCGACCTCATCCCCTACCGCTCAGACACATCAGCAGGGACATTCTCTCTATACCTATAGCGGCCATAAAGAGCGCGTGACCTCTGTAGACTGGTCGCGTGATGGGAAGCGCATCGTTTCAGGCTCGTTAGATAAGACAGTACAGGTCTGGGATGCTACCTTTAGCAATGCTTTTCCGCCGTATATTTATCATGGTCACACCGATCAGGTCTTGACTGTTGGATGGGGACCGGATAGCAAACGGGTGGTTTCTGGCGGTGCCGATAAAACGGTACAGATGTGGGATGCCCTCACTGGAGAGGATGTGACAGTCTATCGCGGTCATACCGGGCCGGTGATGTCGGTGGCCTGGTCGCCCGATGGCAAGTTAATTGCTTCCGGCTCAACCGATGGCAGCGTGCGTATCTGGGATGTTGACAAGAAAGCGCTGAAGTACATCTATCGCGGCCATAGCGCCGATGTCAATACAGTGGCATGGTCTTCAGATAGCAAGCATATTGCTTCTGGTTCGACGGATAAGACGGTGCAGGTTTTTGAGGCTGAGACGGGCAAGACGCTGACCATTTATCGCGGCCATAGCGCCAGAGTCAGTTCTGTGAGCTGGTCGCCCGATGGTACACAGATTGCTTCCGCTTCGTGGGATAAGACAGTGCAGGTCTGGAATGCGGCTACGGGGGTCGTCTCGTATACTTATAATGGCTACAATGTCGATGTTGTTAGACGCGGCGATACGACGAAAGGGGTGCTGCCAGATCTCGTTTTTGCTGTGGCCTGGTCACATAATGGCAAGCGGATCGTGGCAATAACGCAGACATATTGTGGCGATATCTGTGCAGTCGTCGTCACCTGGGATGCTGCCACCGGCAAGAACGTTTCTTTTTACCCGGATTTTCCTATTTTTTCTATCGCCTGGTCGCCCGATGATACTCGTCTTGTCAATGCCGTGAGCTATACTGATGCACAGATATCACGGGTTTCATGAGTGCCTTTACTGCAAAGGAAGGACAACAGCGATAAGATAGACGACATAGGCTCCAATCAGAAGACCACCTATCCAGCGTGGAATTTTTCCATACCAGATCAGCGCTAAAAGAGCCAGATGAACAACTATCATCGCTGGCAACATGATGGCGATTTCCTGGAAATCGATAGTAAGAGGACGGATAGTTGCGGCCAGCCCAAGTGTCACAAGGAGATTGTAAGCAAAAGAGCCAAGAATGCCGCCTACCAGAATATCGGGTTGTTTCTTGTGGGCGGCACTGATCCCCAGCGCGATCATCTCGGCTCCCGTTCCTAAAGAAACAATCGTCGCTCCGACAGCTCCCTGATTCAGCCCGATGCTCTGTGTGAGCCTGAGTGCTCCTTCCACAATGGTTGGTCCTCCCAGCGCCATTGCTGCCAGACCGCTAAAGGTCAGTAGAATTGATTTCCCGTGCAGGCCAGGGCGACGTGATCGCTCTTGATCGTTGTCTTCATTATTGTCATCTTCGGCTTCTGTCAGACGTTTAACCGCAGCCCTATCAGTCCGAAACAGGAAAAATGTGTAGCCAATAAAGAGTAGGAGCAGAAGTAGTCCTTCTAATTGTGTGACCACCCCTAAGAAGAGCAAGCCTATCGGCAGAATGGAGACAAGGGTTGCAAGGAGAGCCTGTCGTCGCACACTCCGATCTATCACCAGCGGGTATAACAGGGCGGAAAGCCCTAATGCTGCGGTGGCTATGGTGACGTTGGTGCCAATCACATTGCCTACAGCCAGCATCGAAGCGCCGCGCCCCGATGCAATGGCTGCGGTGAGCATCTCCTCTGGTTCCAGTCCAACCAGAAGCACGCCAATAACCAGTGCGCTCACGCCGAGATCACGGGCCAGATCAGCCGCTCCATCAATAAACCAGTCGGCTCCCTTGATAAGCGCGATTGTACCAAAAATGAGCATTGCAAGTGTAAAGAGCGCATCGATCATTGTTTGTTCCTTGTCTATGGCTTGATAGAAATATGCTAGCTTGTTTCTAGCTGGATGTTGGGTGTTCTCGCCAGAACCTGTCCCATGCGTACAAACCAGAGTGGGAGCAGCACAAGCGATGGGACGAGGATCAGGAATGCGAGCGGGACAAAAGCGATAAAGGAGTAGAGAGTAAGGGTGATAGCAACGATCCAGCCAATAATCCGTATCGCGCCTTTTGCTTGCCAGGAAGCAGAGGCGATCCAGAGGGCAGCGGCAATATTGGCTCCATAACGCAACGAGAGATAAATAAGCTTGGGAACGCCTCCAAGCTGCATAATATCCGTTCCTATATCAAGGACAAGCCAACCATAGCCAGCTGCGCGCGACCAGCCAGGAGCAGGCAACGCAGCTATGACGGGAAAGAGGATGAGATGTTCTGCAACAGCGAGAAGGGCCATTGCTTCAGCGAGAGGAATAGAGTCAGCCGTTGTGATATCGCGAAGTGCGGGAATAAAATAAGTGACGAGGTGGATAGCAAACAGTATGGCCGCTCCATAGGCGGCGCTTGCAGGTTTTACAGCACTCACAAAGATACCCCCTGTTTTTGATCCAATCAAAATCGGCTATGTTGTTGGGTCCGCTCGCGTGTGTCCTGGGACGCAAACGCTTCCTCATTATATCCCATGCTGAAGCAGCAGTTGGCTTATGAACTGACGGCTGGTGCGGGTGCTACCGGATGTGTCTGCATATACGCGCTTCTGGTTGCAATCAAGATTCCGGCCAGCATGATGGGGAGCGCGATAAGCAAAAGTAACGGCGAGCCGGTCAGGTAAGCGAGCAGGGCGCAAAGAGCCGCGATCACGAAAAGAGCTGTCAGCAGGATGCGCTCAGTCAGGCTGTTTGTGCGAAGAAGCCAGAGCAGCGAGATGAGGGCCGCAAGCAGGACACATAGCGCGGCGACGCTTTCAGCGGTGAAGACTGATTGGGCGCTGTTCCCTATCTGTTGCAAATTGGTTGCGACCAGTGGCAGAAGCGCCTGTCGTCCGCCGCCAGCCAGGACGAGCCAGCAGACGCCGCCGCTCAAAAAGATCAGCATGCGCTCAGAGTGGGCAAAGGAGCGATCCCAGCGTTGCCTTACGAGACCGATAATATAGAGGAGCAACATCAGCGCGAAAAATACGTCAAGCACATATTGATTGCGGATGGGGAGCGCTGTCAGGCTGGCATTCCAGCGATGAGGGTTCAACGTCTCGGCGGCTATATACGTGCTGCTGTTGCCAACGCTATTCAGCATGAGAAGCCCTCCAACGGTAATGCTCAGTACGAGAAGTATATGAACGATATTCATTACGCGTTGAAGCCAGGGGAAGCGACTGTGAAAGAACAGGTACGCATAGCTGGAGAGAAAGGCGAGAAGCAGGAATAGTCCGATAACAGACGCGATAGCGATTTGTCCAGCGGACCAGAGCGTGAAGAGGAGCATCAGAGCGATCAGGGTGACGGTGACAGCATCGACCGGATTGAGCTGGCGACGATCTCCATAATAGAGCAGACGTAGAATAAGGAGCAGTAGCACAATCGCCAGAATGAAGGTGAAGACCTGTCCGATTAATATGTTCGGTGAGAGGCTGGTGACTCTTGGGCGTGCTGATGCCAGCGGGAGGAATGGTTGCAAGAAGAAGAGTTGCAGGGTGAGCCAGAGAGGAGTAAAGACGCGGCTCCACGCGGCGAAGAGGGCAAGGATCGCCAGCGCGAGCGGTATGATCGAGAGGACGAGATTGATATTGTTGCTTAAAGGCCGGCTCAGTGTGGGGATGAAACGAATCAGTTCTGTACTGCCGAATGTATATTGAAACAACGAGCAGAGCGCCCCAAGGACGAGTATAATCACGCTATCTGTGAAGGTCAGCGGGTTTCTCAGGCGCAGCAACGAGGTGATCAGCAAGAGGCCGAGCAGCCAGACGAAGACGGTATTGAGGGTAATGCCAAAGGTGAGCGTATTCGCAAAAGGGAGCAGTTGGAGACGTGAGCCAGAGGCGCTTTGTAGCAATAATTCAATACCTGCTATGCCTGCCAGCGCAATATGGCAGAGGCGAGCGAACCAGTACGCGGGCTGGTCCAGTATCTCCTCTTCACCCATCCGCTTCGTGCGAGGCGAGAGCAACCACCCCAGAAAAACGACCAGTGCCAGGGTAAAAACAGGCACATAGAGTGATTGTTGTAATAGATTGTTCGGCTGCCTTCCAGTTATATTCGTTTGCAGAACAGACGATGTGCTGAGAAAGAGCAGGGCAATCAGGACAAAGAAGCCAGCGCCCAGCACAATTTTGCGCGGCGTGGGTTCGCGCAGCCAATCGAGAACGATGATACCACTGATGAAGAGAAAAACGGTCATGACCAGTTCTGTTTGTGCGGATGAAAATCCCAGAAGTAGGGAGACGATGATCCCGAGAATGATTTGTCCCACCAGGGTCAGGCTTGCAAGCAGCAGGAAACGTGGTGTCCATATAGATTTATCGAATTGTAGCATAAGGCCAGAATGCTCCAATCAAGGTCTGTTGAATCGCTATACGGTTCTGGAAAGAGCGACATTCTACTCTACTAACTTCCCTTGCAGTTCTAGATACCTCTAATAAAACGGTTTATCGTGCCAGTCAGTTGCAATCATTTACTTGAAACAACACCAGCTATTTTTGTCAGTAACAACTACTTGATAAAAATGTGGTGTTGTGCTATATTTGCGACTGCTGAGATATGTCTCTATTATCGATTCTTCGTTATTTCCCCTATATACTAGTACTCAGCATTATTATCTTTACACAAGAAAAGGATTCTGTGTAATTTTATGCATTGTACATCCTGTGATACGTTGCTACAGTCTGGTACAAGGATATGCCCCTTATGTGGCGCTTTGCTTGCAGCCATTGCGGCGCAACCAGATGTTAATCCCTATGATGATGATGTCCCATTTGTGGAGGAGCGCATTGCCACGCAAGTTCTTGTTCCCCCTGTTCTAGAAGCAACTTTCCCGGCTTCATCTGCAAATGTGGCGCTGTTTGTTCAAATGGTCGATGAACCGCTAGCATCAAAGCGCCGACCCTGGATGCTGGTAAACATGTTGTTATTTTGTCTGTTAGTTTTACTCGTGGCGGGTGAAAGCGGCGGCCTGCTCACCTATGAGCATAATTTTCGCTCCGATGTACTGCCAGCGCAGGCGACTCGTACAGCACGCAATCTTGTAACCACTCAGGCTGAAAAGACAGCGGTTGCCAACATGCAGGCGACAGCGACGGCAACCGCTATGAGTCCTCAGCAGCTCTATGCCTGGGCAACCAGTGGTACACCAGTTATCGATGATCCAATGGATAAACATGAGAGTATTACATGGATCGAGGGCAACTCGGATGGAGCGAGCTGTGGTATTCAAGATAAAGCGTACCATATACGTATATCAGCGGCCCCGAGCTTCTCATGTATTGCTCCTGGTAGTTTCTTTCATGATCTGGCGTTTCAGGTGCAGATTACAATTTTTCAGGGGGATGTTGGAGGAGTCCTCTTGCGAGCGCCGAATAACGCAAATGCTTACCTCTGCTATATTGAGACGGAAGGATATTATACATTGAGCGTTATAAAGGATCAACAACAAACTGTGCTTAAATCTTCTAGTACCCCGAAGTTAGACGTTGGGCGTGGACGCCCTCACCTGTTCACGGTTATTGCACGAGGAAGTACGCTCTATTTGTATCTGGATAAGAACTTCGTAGATCAGGCGATCGATGCAAACTATACAGCGGGGCAGGTTGGCCTATTTGCGGCAAGCGGTCAGGGACCGACAGATGTAGCTTTCCGCAACGTGAAGATATGGGAGATATAAGGTATGTTCCAGATAGCTGAGAAGCGCTCTACACGAATATTTCCTACGGCAAAACTACTGGTGTTCATTCTTATCGGCCTTTCTCTTCTTGTGCTTGTGGGTGGAGGGGGACTGTTGCTCTACACGAAAACAGCTCATACTGTTGCATTGCAGGCTCAGGCGACGCAGACAGTACAAACTGTCTTGACGGCGCAGGTAAAGGCAACCGTTACAGCTTCGCCGCAGTATATTTTTGACCATGTGACAGCAACAACTCCAGCAATAAATAATGTATCTAATGAGTGGAATACTGGAAGCAGGCCGGATGTTGATTGTATATTTACTGGCGGTGCCTATCATATACGCGTTGCGCCTGAAAAGAATTGGATGTTCTGTATGGATGCGCAGAATAACTATACTGATTTCATCTTTCAGGTGCAGATGTCAGTGATTCATGGCAACGGCGGCGGCATCATTTTTCGTGATGATACGGCTGGCAATTTTTATTCTTTTACATTGACGAACAGCAGCCAGTATTCTTTGTTCGCTTTGAATGAATCAGGAAAAGGCGCGAAGCCACTGGCTTTTGGTCGTGCGTCAGCGGGAAAAACAACCAGTATGTTGGCGGTCATGGCTCAAGGAAGCAAGATAGCGATGTTTGTTGATAAGCATTATATTGGGAGCGTCGATGACACCCACTCATCTACCGGAACTATTGGTTTTACGGGGAATAGATTTTATGGAGAAGATAGCATTGATGTCGCCTTTAGCAATTTCCAGATCTGGAAATTGTAGGAAGTCGTAGAATCTGACAGTTCATAAAAAGTGAGCCCTCCCAGCACGGGAAGGCTCTTGAGGTTGAAGCTTTGCTTTACTACTGCTGGCGAGGCGCGTAGGTTGCTTCTAAGCGCTCGCGCATCTGATCAAATGTGGTGGCGTCGATCTCGCCGCGTGCATAGCGCTGGCGTAAGATCTCCAATGCTGATCCCTGCTGCGTTGGCTGCGGACTGGCGGGAGGGAATGGAACTGGACCCCAGGGGCCAATCGGTCTCCTTCTCGCGGCAAACAGACGTACTATCCCAGCGATTAGCAGGGCCAGGAAAATCAGCCCGATGAGCTTGCCCATGAAGATCATCGGTAAAAACAACAACATTCCGTGTCCCCACATAGAGTATCTCTCTTTCTATTGACCTGTTATACTTGCGTACAAACTTGCTCTAGCCTTATGTCACGCCAGCGTAAGGTGCTGGCGTTGTGTAATAACTCACCATATCTTGCAGCTGAGAGATCGCCTGTGATGAGGGGATACATCTTGCTATCCGCTCTCATCACGTGATAGTGTCTCTTCGTCTGCTTTATAACGATATATCGTTCTATAGTAAATACGATGAGTTATCTGGAAGGTTGCAAGAGAGATACACGCTATTTTTTCTTGCAAGCGCTGCTCGCTATTTTTTTTCGGAGCCTGCGAACGCGGCTGTCAGGCCCAATGCGATGTAAATGCTGCCTGTAATATAGCGCTGAATTTTCTGGAAACTTGCGTTTCCTTTAAGCCACTGTGCCAGCGTTCCTGCCAGCAATCCATAGACGCTCAGGCTAAAGAGTCCTAACACAACATACAGGCTCCCAAACAGGAGAATCTGTACGGCGATAGCGCCTCGGGTTGGATCGACGAATTGTGGCAGGAAGGCAAAAAAGAACAGCGCCGTTTTAGGATTGAGCAGTTCTACCATCATTCCCTGAAAGAACATGCGAGAAGGACTCTTTTGCTCCGTGCTGCTTGTGGCCTGGTGCGTGTCGCGTCTCAAAAGCGTGCGAATGCCCAGGTAGATCAGGTAGGCAGCGCCGAGATACTTTACAACGGTAAAGGCCAGAGCAGAGGTCAAAAGCAGGGCTGAGAGTCCAAATGCTGCTGCCGCTGTGTGAACGAGATCAGCAATACCAATCCCGGCTGCTGAGACAACACCTGCATTGCGGCCTTGATCCACGCTGCGCGTCACTACATACAGAACAGCGGGACCAGGGATGAAAAGTAATCCCAGAGCCGCTAGCAGGAAAAGAGAGAGCGTTGTCAGTGTAGGCATGTATGTTATTCACCTTTCAAAAGCGGTAAGCTCTTTCGTAGTGGAGCGATTTATCGCGTTGGCGGAGTCGCCTGTGATGTAGCTCCCAACGCGATAAATCGCTCCACTACGAAAGAGCTTACCGGTTGTTTACCCTAGATACTTTTTAAACCAGTTCAACACCCGCTGCTGATAATCGCGTTGATGCTTGAGTTCACGGAAACCGTGTCCTTCGCGTGGGTAGACTGCCAGGACGCTGAAAACATCCTTTTCTCGCAATGCGCGGTGGAATGCATATGCCTGGGCGACGGGAACACAAGCATCCTTCTCGCCATGTACGACAAGCGTTGGCGTGGTCACGCGCCCCGCATAGGTGATTGGTGAGCGTTCACGATAAATTTCTGGATGGGTTAGTGGGCTGATGGGATGCTCGTTCTGGCCGAGAAAGCGCTCGTCCCACCCCTGCTCGTTGCTTTGCGCGTGATAGCCGTGAAAGTCGCTCACGCCAGCACCCATAATGGCGGCTTTGAAGCGTTGTGTCTGTGTAACCGCCCAGGCCACCATAAAGCCGCCATAGCTCCAACCCATAATGCCCACGCGCTCGCCATCGACCAGCTTGCGCTCAACCAGGTACTCGACGCCGCGCAGGGCATCCTGAAAATCTTTGCCGCCCATATCGCCAAGCACAGCGTCAGCGAAGGCCACACCGCGCCCCATACTGCCTCGCACGTTCGGGCGCAAAACGGCAAAACCAGCCGCTGCCAGATATTGGATGCGATAATCGTAATCGTCCAACCATGCTCCTGAAGGGCCACCGTGTACGTTGAGGATCAGCGGCGGCGGAGTTTGCGCGTCGTGATGGAGGGGCCACGTCACCAGCGCATCAATCATCCAGCCATCGACACTCTCGTAGCGAATCCGCTCTGTTTTCGCCAGTATAAGCGTCTCTTCTAGAGAGGAGTTCATGCGTGTGAGACGCCTCCAGGAGATAGCTGCTGCCACACCATGCTTATAGAGTAGCTCGCCGGTCCAGACATCGTAGGGATGTTTGTCGCTGTGGGTCGCGATAACGTGGCGCATATCTGGCGTGACAGAGATGTGGGGCCAGAACTGTTCGCCGATCACGAAATCGCTGGTTAAAGGCGTCATCTTTCCGGTTGTGATATTGAGCAGGCCAACCTGACAGGAGATGCCGTCAAAACCAGCGCAGAGCAGATGCAGCCCATCGGGGAACCAGTGGCACCAGGAAGGACTCCAGGGCAGATTGGGCGTAAGGTTGCGCGTCTGCCCGTTGGCGAGTGAGATGGCATAGATGTCGCCGCCGTTGCGATCAGGATCGCTCCAGTTTCCCGAGATATAGGCGAGTTGTTTGCCATCTGCTGACCAGGCCAGAGAACAGGCCTGGCGCGTCAACTTGCTGATCTGGTGGATCGCGCCACCTGTGCTTGCTACCAGCCCGACCTGTCCCCAGTACCAATCGCTGAATTCTGCCCCAGTAGCATAATAAACTGCCAACTGATGGCTATCAGGCGACCAGGCATATTGCCAGATGGAAACGCCGGTAGGTGTTATCGGTTCGGGGGTATCATTTTCTAGCAGGATCGTCCAGAGGCGGCGATAGCGTCCATCTCCTGGTTGAAGGACGATAGGATCATTGCCCGGTTCGTCGCCATCGACAGAAAGAAATGCAATGCGGGTGCCATCGGGAGACCAACTGATTTCGCTGATGCTATTGGGCATGCTGCAAACATGTATCGCCTCGTTGCCCTGCGTATCAACGGTGCAGAGGTAGGCGTCGTTCCCATCCTCGCTTTTGGAGGCAAAGGCGATATGCTGGCTATCGGGCGACCAGGCCGGAGAAGTATCAGCATATGAGCCTCTAGTCAGGGGGCGTGCTTCTCCCCCTTCCGTTGATACACACCATATCCTGCCTCGTTGTTTGGGTTGATCAGGCACCCATCCCCAGACAACAAATGCCGCCTGCTTGCCGTCTGGCGAGATCACCGCATCGGTGACGTTGCGCACAGAAAAAAGGGTATCCAGCGTCACAGGCACATGTGGATGCGTTGCGAGCGTATGGATACCTTCAGTGAGAGATGAAATAGCGTTGAGTTTATTCACGATACGTATGTCCTCTGTTTCTTGCTGTTCAAAATGGAAGCATCTTGCTTTGAGTTGCGATGGAAGGCGATCTCTCATTCAATGAGAGATCAGCAAGTATTTTGCGAGTGTAATAGTTTGCGATACGCGACGGGTGAAAGGCCGACAGCTGCCTTGAATTGTCGCGAAAAAGCGCTATGGTCTGCATAGCCACATGCGAAAGCGATTGCCGAAATCGTCTGATCCTGTCCGAGTAGATAGGTGGCGGCCTCGATGCGCGTTTTCATAATAAATTGTTTGGGAGTGAGTTGGAAGATGCGCTGCATATACCGCTCAAGCTGAGCAGCAGAGAGATGCGCGATCTGTGCAAGGTTCTCAAGCCTCAATTGTTCCGCATAGTGTTGCTGAATATATGCAACCACATTGGCGATGCGCTGATAGACAGGATGGTTTTTATCTGGCATATACAGATCTCTTGAGATGCCTGCCAGACCTGCTATAGCGCTGTCACGATCAAAAAGCGGGATTTTGTGTGTCAGACACCATATGGGGGTTTGATTAATGTAGAGATGGAGTTCAAGCTGATTGTGAATTGCCTGACCATGCCTGATGACATGCTGATCTTGTGATGCATAACTGCTGGCAAGGCCGGAAGGGAAGACATCCAGCGGTGAGCGTCCGATTAACTCGCTCTTGTGCTGACAGCCACAGCGCTGCATCAGGGTGCGATTCACGACGGTATAGCAGCCGCGCGTATTTTTGACGAAGAAGACAACATCGGTCAACTGGTCAAAAAGAGCCTCGGCAAAGAATGGATCGGCGAGCAGTTTTGCCATCTGTTGTCGTCCTGAAACTGCATCAAGCGTATCGCTGCGAGAAAAGGCGTGCTGCATAAAAGGGGATTTCACCTCCCATGTGCTACGGGTTATAGATGCAGGAGCAGAGAAACAGGCTTCAATGAGAAGATGCTGCATCGCTATTTTCAAATATATATAAATATTACATGTTCCCTATAAGGAATGCAAGACACGCTTGAGGTTGCTTCGTAAGAGGATGGGGACCAATCGCATCATTGCACATGGGATTGGTCCCTCTGTTTGTTTACCATTGGCACGTTGAGATAAAGTTGCTGTTTATTTGCGTTTTTTGTTTAGGAAACCGCCAAGCGCGGTTAGACCGGTATCCAGGGCGAGAAATAAGAAAGTTGTTGTGGCCCAGACAGGGAACCAGCTGATCCAGATCTGAGGGCTGACATCCGCGACATTTGGTGGTTCGGCTGTATTCCAGAGCCATTCGTAGATAATGATAAGCAAGAGCAGGATGAACAGGTAAGTAAGCAGAGACCAGAGATGTGCCCAGAGCGAGATGGCAACCCCGTTGCGAATTCTTCCAGTGCGGCGGACAATGATGATGCCAAGACCAAAGGAGAGTATCAGGGAAATGACTCTAGAGGTCAGAATGATCAGGGCAGGGATATCAACAGAGGCATGTGCCAGGTTAGGAATGAAAAACCACTTGCTTGTTCCCACAATCATGGCGTTGATCATGTCTTGTGTTTTGAAAAGAAGTATCTCTAGCGGTGAAAGGTGAGAAAGGAGATCAGGAGGAAACGGCCAGAGAATACAGAGCAGCGCGGCAATCAGTGTGACAGCCACTTGTAGAGCGACGAACCAGAGTCCATAACGTGTTCCAGAGCGGAAGAGGTTCCCGGATGTCTGTATTGATTGAGGTGACGCTGACGCCTGTTCCTGAGCAGTGAGCGTGGATGTAGATTTTTCGAGCGTGGTTCTCTCAGCGAAGAGAGATGCGCCTGGAAGATTGGCCGCTGTACTGACAATGGCTGAAGATGCATGAGCGGCCAGCGAGAACATCTTTTTTGACGATGAGGCAGGTTCACAGGCTTGCTCGAAGGCAGAGGCAAAGGCATGAATATTCTCAAAGCGTGCTTTTGGATCTTTTGCGAGAGCCTTCAAGATGACCTGTTCTACTTCAGATGGGCATTCCGGTGTATATTTGCTAAGTGGTGGTGGTGGCGCGGCCAAATGTTGAGCGATGATTTCGGAGGTGGCTCCCTGAAATGGTAGCGTTCCGCACACCCATTGATAAATAACGATGGCGAGGGCATATTGATCGGAGGCGGCGCGTGGTCTGCCCTGGATCTGCTCCGGAGCCATATACGCCAGCGTTCCCACCGAACCTTGCTTCGAGAGCGAACTTGTCGCATGAGCGATGGTGGCGATACCAAAATCGCTGAGGAGAACATGCCCTTGATCTCCTAGCAGGAGATTCTCCGGTTTGATATCGCGATGGATGAGCCTGCAATCGTGAGCATATTCAAGCGCACTGGCAATCTGCGTCACATAGCTATTAATAAGCGGCAGAGGCAGTTTTGTTCCAAATGGGTGCTTCTGCCTGAGCGATCCTTGTGACGCATAATCCAGGACGAGATAAGGTATTCCGTTGTGAAGGTCAAAATCAAATACGCGAATAATATGTTCATGTTTAAGATTGGCGATAATCCTGGCCTCTCGTTGGAAGGCGCTGATTTCGTTGCCTGTCAGGTGGGTCTGCAAAATCTTGATTGCAGCCTTCATACCCAGTCGTATATGCTCACCCAGATATACCTGGGCAAATCCCCCATTGCCTAAGTGCTGGATCAGGTGGTAGTTCCCCCATTGTTGGCCTATCAAGCTGTCCATTTGCAAGCACTCCCTGCGTTCTTTCATTTTTTCTTAGTAATATAGAATAATTCTTCCCCTCACCTCAACATTACGAGGGCAACTATAACAAAAAGAGACGCAATTGGGAAGGCATCGATACTATTGGTTGAAAATAAAACATTTTCTCGATTTTTCTTACGTTGGAACATGGGTCTTGTGGTGGAACATCGTGTGTCGTTGCACAATGGCGGCTCCACCCTCTTGCGGGGTTGAATGCTTCGTGTTTACACGTTCAAATGGGAGTCTGATCACTTCGGCCAGGCTCCCATTTGAGCAGATGGTCCAAACGGTTATAGGTGTAGCGAGGCAATAGTCAAAGCGGTTGGTACACCTCCTGAGGGGAAGAATTGATTCAGCCCGGTCTCGACCTGACTTGTATGTAAAACCGCTAAGTGATTGGACTGAAAGTCTTTCGGGTTACAGATCAGCTTTCCCTCCGTGAAATCCCGACCGTAGACAGCGAGATGGTTACTCGCTTCATCCTCGACCCATTGCGTACTGCGAAAGTCTCCGTCAATGCCACACAATCTTGGGTCCCAGATCAGATCGTGCGTGTTTCCGACCGTAAGGATTGGTATTCTTGCTGTCTCCGCCACCGTCTGATTGCTCTGTTTCGGGTCATGGAAGATCGCCTGCAACAGACTCGCCTTCGCGCCGTGTGGATCACTCCTTTTTGGGGTAGTTGAAAAGATCTGCACCAGATTATCTACGGATGTCAGGTGAGGTAAACTCTTTATTCCGGGACAGCCCTGGGGACGCCCAAAAACATCTCTGATTAACTTCTGATAAATGCGATTGCCAGAGACCCCACCGATGGGGGAGTCAAGCGTCACAACGCCTTTCAGCCTTGCCTTAGGAGCTTTGGGGAGAGAACCATTCAAGCCCCCCAAACTTTTCAAGTAGGCAAGGTATCCAAACGCGACGACTCCACCAAGACTGTGCCCGATGAGATAGACATCAGTCTGTTTGCCCTTAAAGTTTGGATTGTTTGTGAGAATGCTCGTAATCTGTCTGTTGAGTGCCAGGATATCAGCACGGAGAGGATGGCTGAACGTCTGCGTGCAGTCGTATGGAAGCGGATTTCCATTGCTCGCGTTGCCTTGATAGCTATACACAAAGAAGGAGGCGTTGGGAAACTGCTCTTTCTGAAGGAAAGGGACAATTCCTGGAACACCATTATTTCCTGTTTCCCAGTACTGAGGAACAAGCCCCATCCCTTGATTTGCAGCGGCTTGCTCAGGAGTTAGTTCGCTGCTGATTCCTTGCAGGATGAGAAAAAGTTGTTGATGAGAAGGAGCTCTCTGTATATGTCGCGCAGATGCTGAGAGCGGTGATACAATCGTCAATAAGGCAACGCAGGAGGCGATAGCGAGAACAGCCCCTATCGTATGACGAGATGTCATGTCAAATACCTTTCATATAGAGTGGACGTTCTCCTGAAAATGGCAACGATCCATCCTTCTGCCTGATTCCAGTGAAAGCCAGCGATCAGGTAGACCGAAACGTGCAGAGAGGCGTCCCAGTAAATACATGAGATTGTGCAAAGAAGTAATTCATATGCAGTATAGAAGCGGGATAAAATGAGATATGCCTATACAATACACAAAAAGAGCCTCGCCAGTGCATATAAAATTTCTGTATGGCTTTTTATGAATGAGAACTACCTGTGCAAAAATCAGCAAAAAATTTATCCCAATTGTTCAAGACACTGGATCGATGACGACTGTACAATGAGCAATGGATAAAAAGTTGTCGAATGGATTGCGAGTACAGCGAGGATGGTCAGATTATGCAAGAGATTGCGATTATTGACTCCCACACCGGGGGCGAACCCACGCGAGTAGTGCTTGAAGGCGCGCCACCGCTCGGCTCGGGCAGCCTTGCCGGGCGCGTACAGGTCTTGCGCGAACGCTATGATTGGTTTCGTTCCGCCATTATGAACGAGCCTCATGGATCGGATATCATCGTGGGGGCGCTGCTCTGCGAACCACAGGACCGGAATTGTAGCGCGGGCGTTATTTTCTTTAACAATGTATCGTACCTGGGCATGTGTGGACATGGTACTATTGGTCTGATTGCCACCCTCGCGTATCTGGGCCGCATCAAGCCTGGACTCCATCGCATTGAGACGCCGGTGGGCATTGTGACCGCACAACTGCATGAAGATGGTCGCGTCACATTGCATAACGTCCCGGCATATCGCTATGCAAAAAACGTCAGCGTTGAGGTTGCCGGACATGGCCGTGTCACTGGCGATATCGCGTGGGGCGGAAACTGGTTTTTTCTGACTGAAGATCATGGGCAAGACCTGAGCTATGAGCGTATCGACGCGCTGACGGAGTTTAGCTGGCGCGTGCGTGAGGCACTGACAACTGCGGGCATCACCGGAGCGAATGGCGCATTGATAGACCATATCGATCTCTTTGCTCCAGGCACGCAGGGAGCGAATAGCAAAAATTTCGTTCTCTGTCCAGGTAAAGCGTATGATCGCTCGCCCTGTGGAACGGGAACAAGCGCGAAACTGGCGTGCCTGGCGGCAGATGGGAAGCTCCAGCCTGGGGAGATCTGGGTGCAGGAGAGCATCATTGGCAGCCGTTTTGAGGCCAGCTATCGGCGCGAAGGCGATACCATCTATCCCAGCATCACCGGGAGCGCATTTGTGACGCTTAGAGGATGCATCATACTCGATGAGCGCGATCCCTTCAAATGGGGTATTCAGTATGGATGAGGTCTTTGATGTTCTTATCATCGGTGCGGGCATTGTGGGTGCTGCGTGTGCTGTGGAGTTTGCGACGGAGGGGCTACGGGTTGGTGTGGTCGAATGTGATACACCGGGCAGTGGCGCGACGGCTGCTGGTATGGGGCATCTTGTGGTCATGGACGATAGCGAGGCCCAGATCGCTCTTACGCACTACTCGCGTATGATCTGGAATGCGCTGGTACAGGATCAGCCTGAGCAGTACGAATACGCACGAACCGGGACGATCTGGATTGCTGCCGACGAAGAGGAAATGCAGGCCGTGCAGCAGAAGCATGCGCTTTATACCTCGCATGCCATTGCTAGCGAGATACTTGATCAGACGCAATTGTACGAATTGGAGTCGCATCTGCGTCCTGGTCTGGCTGGAGGGCTGCTCGTGCCTGATGACGGCGTGGTGTATCCGCCGCGCTGTGCGATGGTGCTGCTCGAACGTGCAAAACAACGTGGCACTACGCTATTGTATGGCAATGTCGTGCAACTGCTCCCGGATGGCGTGCGAATGGAGAACGGCGAGTGCATGAAGGCTGGAATAGTGGTTGTTGCCAATGGGGTGCGAGCCAGGGAACTGGTGCCTGAGATGCCGATCCGCCCCAAAAAAGGACACCTTGCCATCACCGACCGCTACCCCGGTCTGGTTCATCATCAACTCGTCGAACTGGGTTATATCAAAAATGCTCATGCTGCCAGTGGCGATTCGGTCTCGTTCAATGTGCAACCACGTGGGACTGGACAGATACTCATCGGCTCCTCGCGTCAGTTTGATGCCGACACGAGCGAGATCGATTACAACATTCTGGGCAAGATGCTGAGATTGGCTCTGAGCTATCTGCCCGACCTCGCTCAATGCTCCTGCATTCGGATCTGGACCGGCTTTCGTGCCGCTACGCCCGATGGTTTGCCGTTGATCGGGCCTCATCCCAATCGTGCGGGAGTATGGCTGGCAACCGGCCACGAGGGACTCGGTATCACTACCTCGCTTGCAACGGCTCGCCTGCTAGTTGCCCAGGTTCTTGCCCAGCAGACAGGGATTCCCGTTGAGCCGTACCTGCCAGCACGTATCTTTCAGGAGGCGACTCATGAGTGATCTGTTACAGCTTACGGTGAATGGACGGCGCGTACAGGTTCCATCTGGCAGTGTGGTTGCAGTCGCGGTTGTGCTGGCTGATGTTGGCGTGTATCGTCACTCAGTGAGCGGTGAGCCACGTGCAATGTTATGCGGGATGGGGATTTGCTTTGAATGCCGCGTCACGATCAATGGCAAGGCACACTGTCTGAGTTGCCAGACGGTATGCGAAGAGGGAATGGAGGTGGTAACGACATGAAGCTCCTGCATTTCAAAATTGTGGTAATCGGAGGGGGTCCCGCTGGCCTGGCAGCGGCCACCAGTGCGGCAAAAAGCACCTCTGATATTGCGATAATCGACGACAATCCCGCACCGGGAGGACAGATCTGGCGGCGTGGAATCTCTGGCGTTCCAGATGAGCAGGCGAGGCGCTGGATTGATGGGGGCAATGCGATTACCGTTTTCAAGCGTGCAAAGGTTATTGCAGTTGCTCGGCCTGATGTCCTGATCGTAGAGACCGCTACCGAAGCGCTTGAGGTACAATTTGAACGGCTCATTCTCGCAACTGGCGCGCGTGAGCTTTTCCTGCCCTTTCCAGGCTGGACGCTTCCCGGCGTGATGGGCGCAGGTGGCTTGCAAGCGCTGGTCAAGAGTGGCTTGCCAGTGAGCAATAAGCGTGTTGTCGTGGCCGGGAGCGGGCCATTGTTGCTGGCGGTTGCGGCCTATCTCAAAGGGAAAGGGGCGCATGTCCTGACGATAGCGGAGCAAGCCTCATGGGGCAAACTGGCAACATTCGCTCTGCATCTTGCACGTTATCCAGGTCATATCGGACAGGCTGGCAGTCTTGGTCTGAACCTGGCTGGTGTGCCGCTGCGAGCCGGTTGCTGGGTTGGTCAGGCGCACGGTCCTGAGCGATTGGAGGCGGTCACATTGCGTCAGGGCGATAGCGCCTGGATGATTGGCTGCGATTATCTGGCCTGCGGCTTTGGGCTTGTGCCAAATGTGGAACTGCCCTCAGCTTTGGGATGTGCCCTCAGCAACGGAGCCGTACAGGTTGATGAGTGGCAGCAATCGAGCCTGTCACATATCTATTGCGCCGGAGAAGTGACCGGAATAGGAGGGCTGGATCTCTCGCTGGTAGAGGGGCAGATAGCCGGTTTTGCTGCGACAGGACAACTGGATGAAGCGCGGGCATGTTTTGCCAGACGCACGCATGCTCGTCGCTTTGCTGCCCTGCTCGCAAACAGTTTTGCTCTACGCGATGAGCTAAAAACGTTAGCCAGCGCGGATACGGTTGTCTGTCGCTGTGAGGATGTGCCGTTGCATGCCTTGCAATCACATCCCAATTGGCGTAGCGCCAAATTGCATACGCGCTGTGGTATGGGACCATGTCAGGGACGCGTTTGTGGGGCAGCCACGAGCTTTCTCTTTGGGTGGACGCCAGCATCGGTGCGCCCACCAATCACGCCGGCCCAACTTACGAGCCTGGCTCACATTGAAACATATTCAGACCAAAAACAGGAGGTCGAGGCATGAAGATAGACTGGAGAGGCGTTATTCCCGCCATCACCACAAAATTTAACGAAGATTACAGTATTGACCACGCGTTTTTTGCCGAGCATTGCCGCTGGTTGGTAGATTCAGGTTGCGTTGGACTGGTTCCGCTTGGCTCGCTCGGAGAAGGAGCAACGCAGAGCTTTGAAGAGAAAGTGGCACTGTTAGAGACGGCGCTTGGAGCTGTGGGAGATCGCGTGCCCGTAATCCCCGGTATTGCCTCTCTTTCGACATCTGAAGCTGTCCGGCTTGCTCAGGCCGCTGAAGCTGCTGGCTGTAGCGGTCTGATGGTCCTTCCTCCTTACATCTATTCCACTGACTGGCGCGAAATGAAGGCTCATGTCTCCACCGTTATAAACTCTACAACGTTGCCAGTGATGCTCTACAATAATCCAGTAGCCTACAAGACGGACTTTTTGCCAGAGCAGATAGCTGAACTCGCTCAGGACCACGCGAATTTCGTAGCGGTTAAAGAGTCCAGTACCGATGTACGCCGTGTGACAGCGCTACGAGCGTTGTTGCAAGATCGTCTGGAACTGCTGGTGGGCGTGGATGATGCCATTGTAGAGGGTATACAGGTTGGTGCAGTTGGCTGGATTGCGGGGTTGGTCAACGCTTTCCCGGTTGAATCGGTGGCGCTGTTTCGGCTCGCCCGGCAGGTACGCGAGGGGCAAGGTGATCGCGCCAGCCTCGAAGCGCTTTACAACTGGTTTCTGCCGCTGTTGCGGATGGATACCGTTCCCAAGTTTGTTCAGCTTATCAAATTGGCACAGGAAAGGGTTGGCATGGGTAGCGCGCGCGTGCGGCCCCCACGTCTGGAACTGGTTGGCGACGAGCTTAAACAGGCTCAGCGTACTATAACAAACGCGCTTGAGCAGCGGCCTGCCATTGTCTCGGCTCTTCAAGAGCCTTAAAAAGCTTGGTAGAATGTTAAAGGGCGCTGAAAGTTCTGGGGCACCTCCTTTTTCTGTGCTTGATATCGGCGCGGAAGTGAAACGATTGCAATGTTTGATCCGTGCTATATTCGTCATCATCGGAAAACACGAAGAAATAGTTGAAAAACAGAAAAGGAGTAGAACTAGTATGGTTATGGCTATCATTTGGTGGTTGATTGTTGGTTTGATCGCAGGCTTCCTGGCGAGTGTCGTGATGCGTGGTGGTGGCTATGGTGTGGTTGGCGATATCGTCGTCGGTCTCGTTGGCGCTCTGATCGGTGGCTTCCTGGCGAACCTGCTTGGCCTGGGTGCATCTGGTATGATCGGCACCATTATCGTTGCCTTTATTGGTGCCTGTGTCCTGATTGCACTGCTCCGCGCGTTCTCAGGAGGCTTCTCAAGCCGCACGCTATAACAAATGTAAAAACAACAAAAAAGGATCTCTGTTTTTCAGAGATCCTTTTTTGTTGCCCGGAAAAACCACACCATTTTGTACACAGAGAAGTTGATCTTCGATATATTCGTTTGAATTATGTATATTATAACCATTTTTATGGTTTGGCCGATTTTTCATTGACAAGCTAGAGTGGTTCCGATTATTTTAAAGACAAGAATATAGGTCAACTTAGTCAATTTTGTCTTTATTTTTTCTTTTCAGAAAGCAAGGAAGGGACACATGGTTACACAGCGAAAGCTTCTTATTGGCATGGCTGCGACATCGGCTCTGCTAGCCGGGTGTGGTTCTTTGGGGGCGACAGGTTCTTCTAGCGATAGCATTGTATTTGGTGTCTCAGCTCCGTTGACCGGGAACAATGCGGAGTATGGCAAGATCTGGCAAAAGGGTTTTGGCCTGGCACTTGATGAGATCAATGGGGCGGGGGTGTACATGGACGCAAGATTGAGCTTGTCTATGAGGACTCGCAATGATGAGTCAACCGAAGCTGATTTGTATGGATGAGAACCAACAATGGGGCTGGCTCCGATTTTTGTAGAGCGCGTGCTGGATATGATCGTAGAGATCAATCGTCTGGGCGTGACAATTTTTATGGTTGAGCAGAATGCGGAACTGGCCCTCTCGATTGCGTCGCGGGGCTATGTGCTGCAAAGCGGGCGGCTGGTGTTAGAAGGGGAGGCGCAACAACTGCTCAATGATCCCGCGATTCGCGAAGCCTATCTGGGGCAGCGTGCTTTTAAGCGAGACGAGGCGTAATTTTTCTCATTCACGATGACCATCTAGTTTGGAGTACACGATGACCGATTTAGAGAACTGGGTGGCGTTCGGATCGCCCCAGGAGTGCATCGATAAGCTGCGAGCATTTGTTGCCGCAGGTGCGACTACTATCACGCTGCGCCTCACGGGATATGATCAGGAGAAGCAGTTCAAGCGCGTAACCGAAGAAGTCCTTTCGGCCTTCTTATAGTCTTTCAGGAGAAGAAAATGCCTACACGTTTCGATCATTTTGTTATTGGGGTACGAGATCTTGATACGGCAATTCGCGCCTATCAGCGGTTGGGATTTGATACACGACCAGGGGGAAAGCATACAGGTCGCGGAACGCATAACGCCCTGATTCGCTTTGGCCTCGACTATATAGAGCTGTTGTCGGTCTATGACGAGGCAGAGGCAGCTGCAACGGGACCGAGGGGACAGGCGATTGTGGATTTTCTCCGCGAACGGGAAGGCGTGTTGCTTGGTTATGCGCTGGCCACCGATTCTATCGAGCAGGAGGCGGAGCGTTTTCGCGGCAGCGGGTTGCTAGTGCAGGAGCCCTTTGCAATGCAGCGCTTGCGCCCCGATGGTCATCTACTTACCTGGAAGCTGTTCGTGCCCGGTGGTAGTTCGTGGCGGCGGCCCTGGCCCTTCATTATCCAGTGGGATGAGCCGGATCAGGAGCGACTTATCACGGAGCAGCCTGGTACGCATCAGAATGGCGCAAGCAGGTGGGAGCGCATTGTGGTGGCGACACATGATCTCGAACGGAGCGCCGCCCTCTATCAACAGCAGTTGGGTCTGGAATTGCAGCCGCTCAATAGCTGCTCGCGCCTACATGCACAGCGAGCAGCATTCTTAGTTGGCAACTCGACGATCGTTCTCGCTGCACCAGAGAGTGCGGGGCCGATACAGGAGAAGCTATTGCAGATCGGCGAGGGACCGTTTGAAGTAACGATTGCCGTGAAAAACGTAGATCAGGCTCGTTCTTTCCTGGCCCAGCGCGATGTCTCGTTCCAGTGGGACGCGGCCAACCCGAAAACACTGCGCATCTCTCCAGAGGAAGCGCTCGGCGTGCGCATCATTCTGGTGGAAGATGTTGTCGGGCAGTAATAGCGTTGCGAGCAATGTGAGATAAATCACCCTTCCAGTGTGGCATGTATCCTAACAAGTTCCTGCTTTCGAGTTTAAGCTATAGACACAACAAAAGATTTTCTGACAAAAAATATTGAAAATGTGTATAGCAAGGAAAAGATTAGAAGCAGACAAAGGGCTAGTCACACTGGAAGGATCTTATCATTATGTTACTGCGCACCATCAACAAAAAAATGTCATCGCTGATTTTACCAATTTTTAGCGTATGTTTTATCATCCTATTGGCCGCCTGTTCTGATCCATCGGGCGGGACAGGAAGTGGTATTCCCAGCTTGCCAAACGACGTTTCAGCGCAAGCAACCGTTGCCACACTCAAGCATAGCCCTGCTGGTACGACTGAACTGTCATGGAACCCCGAAGACCAGAAATTAACGGTTAAAATCTCATTGACTGGCCTCGCACCAAATAGCTCTCATGCTGCTCATATTCATGCTGGCACCTGCGCCGCCGATGGAGCGGTTGTCTATCCCTTGAACACAATTGTTGCCAATGCGGAGGGGGCGGCCACCAGTGAGACAATGATTGAGCACGTGCAAAATGGAATACCGGCCAGTGGTTGGTACATCAATATCCACAACGGCCTTAAAATGACAGCAATTGAGCATATGCCGATTGCCTGTGGAAACATCACAAATGCCAATACTTCGACAAACGACAAACAGGAAGTTCATGTTGTGCTGGGAGGTAGTATCGCGCCCAACGAATCGGCGAGTGGAAAGGCTGAGTTGGCTGCGGCAGATGGGAAAGTGACGCTGAAGATTACGCTGTCGGGTCTGGAACCCAATAGCAAGCATATTGCGCATATCCATGCCGGTAGCTGTGAAGCGCAGGGAGCAGTCGTGGTGATGTTGAATCCTGTTGTGGCCGATGCGCAAGGAAATGGCACCTCTGTCACTACGCTTGATAGTGTTCCATCCGCATCCAAAGGCCTCTATGTGAATGTCCATATGGGAGCGACGATGGATGAGTTAAAGCAATCAGTTTTCTTCAATCCTATTGCCTGTGGCAACCTGCCCGTGAAATATTAAGAGCTATTGTTGAGCGCCGAAAGCAACCTGTCTCTGTTAATGGCAGAACAGGTTGTTTTTGCTGTTTGGTATTATTTCGTGATGTTATTCTGTTCTGTCGATTCAAGCTGGGCAACGAGGACTGCGCGTAGCTCGTCTGGAAGCGGAGTTGCGCGCCCACTTTGTTTGTTTATTGCCACAATGATCAGCTGACCGCTGGTAGCAGGCTTGCTCGCATCTGGTCCCAACTCTGCTAGTTCGTGAGAGTAAAAGGAGGTGAAAGAGGCCGTCCACGAACTGCGACCGACACGCATGATCCGAGAGGTAATCGTCAGCTCATCGTTATAAGAAATAGCTCTGTGGTAGTCGCAGGAGGCATGCACGCGAGGAAACTCTAGTTCTGGAAATGTGGTGACGCGTGGCAGGCCGAGTGCGCGCATCAGATCGTGTTCGGCTATATCCATATAACGCAACATGGCAGTAAAATGGATACGACCTGACAAATCAATATCGGCAAATGGCACGCGTACTTGTATACTATGCTGCATGCGATCATCATAGCAGTTGATGTGTTCCCTGTCAACGATTGGACAAGATCCCAGGGCTTTCCAATTCTCCCATCTAGCGGGAGTGCAGAGGGCGGCAGCCCTTTGCCGGGGTGCGGGGTGTCCCCGCAAAAAACTTTTTTCTTCTCTTTTGCGCGCCGCCTGCGGCGGCGCGCGAAGGAGGGAAGGAAACTGGGGACGCCCCAGGCCCCGGCAGGGAGACCCCTGCACCCCTTTGAGCGGAGAACTGGAAAGCCCTGGACAAGATCCCGGGGCCGTTGCAAAGTTGGGAATACATGAAAAAATCCTTTCAAAAGCGGTAAGGAATTTCGTAGTTTCCCGATTTATCGGGAGGGACCACTTTCCCCCAGGTGCGCGCCCTCCCGATAAATCGGGAAACTACGAAATTCCTTTAGATGTACTCTTAAGTTGTAGTTTGAGTGTTGTTGGATGACTCACGTATAGTGCGCATGCGCCGTAATTCGGGCCACGCTAGGGCGACCGCGCCGACAACAACGATGGTTCCAACGCCACCTAGAACGACTGCCAGAACCGGACCAAGCAGTTGAGCGGCCAGGCCAGACTCAAAACCGCCCAATTGATTCGAGGTGCCGATGAACAGTGAGGTCGCGGCGCTGACACGTCCGCGCATCTGATCAGGGGTTCGCACAAGGGTCAGCGTGCCGCGTATGAGCATGTTTATATTGTCTAGGCCGCCTAGCACGAAGAGCATGAGAAAAGAGAGCCAGAACCAGTGAGAAAAGCCAAAGACGATGGTGGCGAGGCCAAACCCTATGATAGCCAGCAAGAGCGTTCGTCCTGCGTGGCGAAAGGGTGGACGATGTGCCAGGAAGAGCGCCATCCCAACAGCACCAATTGAGTCGGCAGCTTGCAGCCAGCCCAGGCCGATAGAGCCAACGTGCAGGATATCTCTGGCAAAGACAGGGAGCAAAGTCGTTGCTCCACCAAAGAGCACTGCGAAAAGGTCGAGCGTCATCGCGGCGAGCAAGACCTGAGTGCGTCCCAGAAATTGCAACCCCTCCACGACTGTCTTGAGAGAACGTGGTTGAGCGCTTTTTTGTGGTCGTTCCTGGGAACGTACACGCAGTGTGATCATGAGCAGCGAGATGATAATGAGGGCTGCTGCGCCGAGTATATAGACAAAGGTGGCCCCATTGAAAAGGGCTATCAAGAAGCCACCAGAGGCCGGACCCAGCACTGAGGCTAGATGCCCGGAACTCGTTCTCCATGCGGTGGCATTCTCAAATAGATGTTCAGGGACCACTTGTGAGACTAGAACGGCGCTGGCGGGGCTACTAAAGGACTGCGCTGCACCCATTACAGCCAGGCAAGCATAGATGAGCCAGAGCGAGCCATGAAGGGCGGAGAGGGTCGCCAGACCCAAAGTTGCCAGCCCTAAGAGGGTAAGCGAGACAAGGAAGATCATCTTCCGACTATAGAGATCAACGATATAGCCAGAGGGTAGAAACAAGACAATGATGGGAATGATCTGTGCCAGACCAATGCCACCAAGTACAAGATCCGAATTGGTGCGCTCAAACAGCTCCCAACCAATGGCAACGGTGGTCATTTGTTGAGCAAAAGCTGCGACAAAAGCACCTGACAACAGGACACAGAAATTGCGAGAGCGCAACGCTGCATAGGGATCGTGGGGGCGTAGTTCGCCTGAAGTGGTAGTCAACGGCACTGGTCGTGTGTTGGCCATAGTCTCCTCTTTCTCGTCACCTCGATGCGTCGGGTCCTAGAAAAGAGGCAAACCAACAAAAAAGCCAGACACCTCATCTTCTGCGGACCAACGACAGTCATCGTATGATCCAAAGATGCTGGGGTCTGACGTTCAGCTCACGGCCAGTCTCTTCAGAAGAATCGGAGAACTGGCATATCAATCATATTTGCTCTTTACAATACTCTGTTCTTCAGCTTTTGTCAAGAGACAATCATGAGGGCCAGGTCTTTTTCAACGTCCCGTCTTACCGTTACAAATCGCCTGAAAAAAAAAGAGGAATTGTTTGCGTAAATACTTGACCAATCGGTCTAAAACGGGGTATACTTCTGCTAAGGAGGCTGAAATCGATGGCAAGACCAAAGGCATTTGATCGTCAAGAGATGCTGGATAAAGCGATGGAGCTTTTCTGGCTGCGAGGATATGAGGCAACCTCTATTCATGATCTGCTTGCGTATCTGGGGATTAATCGTCAAAGCTTATACGATACCTTCGGCGACAAGCACGCGCTGTTTCTCGCGGCTCTCAATCGTTATGAGGAGCGAGGCAAGGCATCGATTATTGCAACGCTTGAGCAGCCTGGATCGAAAAAAGAGGCTATCGAGCGTGTCTTTCGCAATACCATCCAATCATACGCACAAAGCAAACCACGCCGAGGCTGCTTCATCGTCAACTCAACTATTGAACTGGCACCTCATGACCCGGAGGTAGCAGCATGCGTCGTAGAGAGCTTCGCCTGCACGCATAAGGCTTTCTGTCGTGCATTAAGCGTTGCTCAGGAGCAGGGGGAGCTACGAACAGGGTATGATCTGGAGAGCCTGGCTCGTTTTTTGACAATTACGATGCAGGGCTTGCACGTCGCGGCCAAAGCTGGTACAGATCTTGCCGCGTTGCATGATACCGCCAAAATCGCTCTTTCGGTGCTGGCATAAATTTTTTTTGTCCTTTATTCTGGACCGATCGATCAATCTAAAATAGTAATTGAAAGGTATGTGATATGGTGCAAAAGTTACTCTCATTATGGGTTGTCTCACTATTCCCCCGAACTGTCTGATCATTAGAGAAGGAGAAAGAGAACAGTGATGAAAAATATGCGCAAATATATGCATGTAATGCGAACTGACTAGATTGATAAATATCGCTTGGCATGCATTAGAAACAATGTACAATGCAAACATGCAAATTCAAGACACTCAAACACGTTCCATCAGGAACACATCTCAAACAGGCAGGCATGCCTTCGTGGTTCAGCGGGATGAACCCCTTGTTGCGTCAGCAGCTCACTCAACAACCCACCAGGAGGATGAGGATGCTGCTGTGTAAAAAAATCAAGCTGGAGGTGAGTCCCCAGGATGCAGCCACGCTGGAGTTCATGCAAGGCAAATGTCGCGGCCTGTATAACTGGTGGGTCATGAAGCTACGCGATGGCGTGCGCTGGAACTTTAAGGAGGCCAAAAAGACGCTGAAGGAAAGCCGCAGGTTTGATCCCCAGATCAATGCGGTCTACGGCAAACTGCTGGCAGAAGTCTTCTTCCGATTAGACAAGGCGATGCAAGTCTTCTTCCGTCGGGTGGCCGAAGGGGAGCAGAAACCAGGGTTTCCCCGCGTCAAGCCGCGCCATCAGTTCTTTACTCTGTGCTATCCAGCGATGTATCTGACGGTGCAAGGCCACACACTCATCCTGCCCACTGGAGGCAAAGGACGCAGCAAAGTCTTGTCCAACATTGTTGCCCATCTCACCGAAGTCCCCCTCCCCTCTTTCGGGAAGTGGCGATCAGCCGTGATGCCCAGGGCCACTATTATGGCTCCTTTGTCTATGAGGAAGCCGAACAACATGGTCCGCCAGGGGGAGTGGTTGCCTTTGATCTGGGGATCAAAACCCTGGCAACCGGCTATAGCGATACTGGACGGTTCTACCACATTGACGGCTTCAAAGGCTATCGCTGGTATAATCGCCAACTGGACAAGATTCGTTCCAAACGCGACAAATGCAAGAAGAAATCGCGACGCTACCTGCGTCTCTCGAAGGTCTACAAACGGGTGGCGCAACGCAAACGACGCAAGCAACAGGACAGTCTGCACAAAGCCTCTCATCTGATCGCGGACCAACTGGCTGAAAGAGCTGTGGTCATTAGCGATCTTTCTCAGCGGCAGATGGTCCTCAAAAAGCAAGAGGAGGAGACGCCCAAAGAGCGGCGCAAGCGGCAGATCCGCAACCGCCTGGTCTACAACGATTGGGGACTCTACGGCTTTGTGCAGATGCTCACCTACAAGTGTCTGCGTGCTGGGAAAGCACTACATACGATCAGCGAACGTGGCACCAGTAAAACCTGTCAGCGCTGTGGCAACCAACAAGCGATGCCACTCTACAAGCGCACGTATCGCTGTGTGAACTGTGGGCTGGTGATGGATCGCGATGACAATAGTGCCATCAACATGTACCAGCGGTTCGTTGCGGGGCTACCGCCACACTCTCTCTGGGGAGTGCGGTGTGCTGGGGGAGGACGGAAACAGTGGAGAAGTCATGGAGGCTTTCTGGTCTGTCCAAGTACAGCAATTAGAATTGTGGACAAGCGTTGCACACGTTTGATCACGTTTTGAAAGGCAGTAAGGAATCATGCCTCATTTGAATCTTTCCGCTGACGAAGTACTCACTACAACTCGTGCTGTGCGCAAACGCCTGGATTTGACGCGACCTGTGGAGCAGGAGGTGCTACAAGAATGCCTCGAACTGGCTGTGCAGGCCCCGACTGGGCGTATTCGGCAGCGTTGGGAGTTTGTAGTTGTGACGGATGCAGAACAGCGTCGCGCTCTGGCAGATGTGTATCGACGGGGACAAATGCAACCGGAACATTTTTCGGTTGCCCATCTGCCGGGCGCGAACTTCAGTCGGGCGGGACACATGAAGTCTACGCACAGGGTCTATGATGGCTTGTGGTATAGAAACTAGTGTTTGAAAATGGCTGGAGAGCAGTCAGTGAAGAACAAGAAGCCTGCTGTACATTAGCTCTGGTGATGACCACGGCATGGCAGGCCAAGCCCGGTGAAGACGACATGTGGGGATCTTTACTGGAGAGGAGATCCATTGCATGCACTGGACGACATGGCACGCCCTCCCTCTTCCCACATCTGGACCGAACAACGAGGACAAGAAGACGCTTGCCTGGTAGATGCGCCCAAAGCGTCTGACATGGCAAGCCGCATCTTCCCTCAGCAGATCATCTTCCAGGCACTTCTGCTCGCAGGCACACGTGACATGGCAGACCATCATGTAGGCTTTGAGCGTCCAGAAGCCAGAAACAAAGCAGACATGGCAGGCCAGGATGAAGTCTTCGATCAGCACATGGGAAATCCTGAGACCAAGCAAAGAGCAGTCGTGGCAGGCCATCTGGAACAGAGAGGCGCTTCATGCAGAAGAAGTGAAGCACTCCATCCTCTTCGCTATCACCCGGTCTGGCACGACATGGCAGACCATCTGGCAGGACACCAGGACAGCCATCGCGACGAGCCTCACCTGATGTAATCCGTTCACACCAGGACATGGCAAGCCATTGAAGGCGAACGACTGGAAGCGATAGCGAGGAGCATCCAGGTTCATCTGCTCTTCGAGCAAGCAAGACATGGCCTGCCACAGATGCTCTTTCTTCACCCCTTTGCCTTCTTCCGCTGGTGTCGCTCTGCCTTCCACGCCTCGATCTCCGAGCGCAGCAGCCGTCGATCCCCATACACATAGATGGGATGAAGCTTGCCATCGGCAATCCGATCATAGACGCTTTGTCGGGCCACTCCCACTGCGTGATACGCCTGCTGAATTGTGAGGAGATCTTCGCCGTCATACATTTTAGCGTAGGCATCGTGGAAGAGTTGGCCCAGTTCCGTCGTGTGAAACTTCGCTGGTATGCTATACCCGTCATCGAACAGATGACCAAAGACCGTGCGCAAGATGCGTTGCATCGCCTGCTCCACGTGCGCTGATGTGAGACGAAAGGAGCTTCGGTCCACATACCGAGCAAGGAGCATGAGCCGTCTGCCCAGTGGACTGCTGCGTATTGCTTCCATGTGCCAGGGTTCGTGGGACAGTCTGGCACCTGCCGGAGTCATGTCCCGACTCCACTCAAAGAGGCGGCCTGCCACCGCAAGTAAAATGCGATCCACGCGTTCCTGCATCAGCGTTGTTAAAGGAGAGAGCTGCTCAAGAAATGTTTCATCCTCGTACATAGTGCCTCCATATCCATCTGAAAGCAAACCTGAAACGATGTAAGCTTACACGATTTCAGATCATTTGTCCACCTTTTCGGCTAGCCTCACCTGTTCACGTGACCTGCAAGCATATCTGAAAAAAGAGGGAGGCGTGTAAGCTTACATGCTTACCACCTTGCTCCCGGTTTGTTTCCATGTTGTTCCCGGTCTGCTCCCGTCTTCATTTGGTATGCTTGTCAGGAGATGAACACGAAGAGGCTCTCCAGAAAGACTGTTCCAGCCTCTCGCTCATCATTATCACTCACATGCAGGCTCAAAAAAGGAGGAGCAATGGACCCACACCCAGAAACATCTATCACGGTCAAAGAGGCGGCCAAACGCATTGGCTATTCGGTGCGTCAAACTGACCGTTTCATCAAGAAAGGAGCATTGGAGGCCGTTCGCGTCAATGCCAGTCTGCGCAAGGTGCCGGTCGCCAGCGTGGAAGCTTTCAACGCCAGGCATGATCGTCGCCCCGTTGATCCGCTGGAGCCAGTGAAAGAGACGCTGCACCAGCAAGAACAGGTGGCGGGCGATATCCTGCGGCAAGTCGCGCTGTTGCGCACAGAGATGGAGGAGCGTCACAGCATGGTGTCCAAGCGCATTGGTGAACTGGAGGGACACCTACGTCTGCTCAAGGCCCAACTCCAGCAAGAACGAGAGGCGCGTCTGACGTTGGAGCAGGCTGTTGCTGCACTTTCAACAACGATCACGGGGGCAGAAGGAAGCCAAAACCTCTCTGAGCTTGTACGCCAACTGCTTACACGCATCCCGCGTTCCTCATCCCGAGGACTCTTACCGCAAGAAAAGCGTGGGTATCCCCCTGCCACGATCCGGCTCGTTCACTTTGCCACTCAGCACGGTATTGAGCCAAGCACCCTGCGTCAACATGCGGAAAAGATGCCCGGACTGGCAACCATCTATGAACGGCCCAATGCCACTACCAAGAAGCATGAATGGTGGCTCTTGCCGGAGCAGCAAGCTCCCCTCCTCCGCTACTGGCAGGCCCAGAACAAGACCTGGACACCGTGCCCCGATTGCCCTCATGACAGAGAGGCAGGGACGACAGACATGTCAGATGAAGGAGGAGAAATGGGAAAAACAGGAGAAGGAGGAGCAGTCGCGTAGTGGTTTTCGCCGCCACAACGACCCGAATCAGATTCGGGCTCTATTCGGGTAATTCTGTACAACGATGAAGAACGCTGATGCAGCCAAAGAAGAGGAGCGAGGGGGGATGGATGGCTCGATCTTCAACCAGGAGAATGGTGGTTTGTACTATAGGAGAAGAGAAAAGAGAAAGAGAGAGGATAAAGAGAGAAGGGTAAGTAAGAGAAAGAGAAAAGAGAAAAGAGAAAGAGAGGATTACATAAGATCAAGTGAAAAGAGAAAGAGAGATGACGTGCGCTGGAGGTGGGGTGGGGATCATCATATTGTCGCTCTCCATAATACTCAAGGGGGAGGCCAGCGCACAGAGAGATAGCCCAACGGACCATGCTCAAAAAAGGAGGGATCACCTATGTATCAGCCAGAGGAGAAGCAGCCATTGACACAACCGAAGCAACCTCATCCCAAGACCCACAGGCGTCGCCGCGATGCCGGAAAGGGGCGCTTCACCAAACGTGATTGCTTTGCGCTCATCTGGATCGGACATCAATACGGTATTCGTCTCGATCACCTGCAATTGCTCCTGGGACGCTTTCCTGGCCGTGGAGCGACCTACACCAATTGGATCAGCGGAAGCGCTACCCGTGACGTGGTGACGCGCTGGGAAAAAGAGGGGTTGGTTCGAGTCGAACGGCTCGAAGTCGATGGCCCCTTCTGGATCTGGCTCACGCCCAAAGGACTACGGAGGATGGGGCTGAGCTATACGTACCGGGATCTAAGGAAACTGAAAGATGTGAAAGGGGAGGATCTCACACACCTCTACGCGATCAATGCCATTCGATTGGACATAGAGGCCGATGAGCCAGAGGCACACTGGATCAGCGAACGCGCCTTACGACAAGGGCAGATCCGTCTCAAAGGCCAGACGCTTCTTCACCGTCCAGATGGGGTGGTCGTGTTCCCCGATGGAAAAACGGTTGCCATCGAGGCGGAACTCTCAATGAAGAAGCCGTTTGAACTGGAGGAGGTTCTGCTGGAACTGCTCTGGGGGGAAGCGTATCTCCGCCGCAAAACCGAGTATGATCGCCAAACCGCACGAGAGTTCAGTCGCGGAAATCGCAGCCCGTATGACCAGATCTGGTACTTTGCCCCCAAAACGATTCGCAGGCATGTCCGACGCGCACGAGAGAGGCTCTTTGCCGATCTGACCATCAGCCAGCAAGAGGCTGAACGAATCTATATCGCGTGGTATCCGCTGCCACACTCTGATGAAGAGAGCACGCAGGAAGAGCGAGAGGATAACGAGGCATTGGGTCTTGATGACGAGGATGAGGAGGAGGAACGCCTTGATGCCGAAGGGGAGGGCGACAGAGAACGCTAGATGGGTGTCACAGACCGCGCTGGCACCAGGCATGGTCAAAAACGAGGAGCGTTGCACACTCCCCTCGGCCTAGACTTGTTTTCATTTCGCCTTGACATCGAGAGCCACCTTTTTTGACTTGAAACTCTCGAACATCCTCCACTTTCTCAACTACCCTGAAACGTGTAAGCTCAGGGCTGTCTAGAATGCATTGATGAGGGTGAGTATAATGCTTCTGTGACACGTTCAGGTTCGGTTCAACCTGGCAGATGCTTCTTCTCGCGCAGACGTGGCGCGGAGATCATCGTTCAGCAAGACTCGTAGGAGCAGGGCTGAGTGAGTTGATCTCTCTTCGAGAGATCTCTCCGATCTGATCGCACCAGGATAATACGAAGGAGAAGAAATGAACCACTGGGTACGAACGCTTTCATTCCTGGGAGTCCATGACATACCTTTTCACTGCTGATCCTCATTTGCTACTCGACTCGGATTTCTGGATGCGAGTGGTTTGTGAGGAGCTGGATGCTACCAGAGGTCCGCCTCAACCACGGTCGCCGTAGGGCACAACGATGGAGGTAGCAGTGAAATTCAAGGCAAGGCACCGTCTGATCGCTCAACACGGTCGGCAAGGCGCATGGTCTGACGGAAATGCTATGCGAATCATCCGTAAGGGGGTGAAGATCATGCTCATGGTGATGCTGATCGCTGCATCCGTGTTCGCAGCTGGTCAGCAGCACGGTCGGAGCTGGTCTCCGGGCCGTTTCGGGCACTTCATGCTGGACTACGGATGGCTTGGCGCACTGACTGGCGCGCTGACCAGTGCGACGAGTGTTGGGGTGGTCGCGTTACCCCCGGCCCTGGTCCTCGTGCAGCACGTCGCAGCCCCCGTCGTGGTAGGCGTGAGTTTTGTGGTTTCGGCGGCCATCAAGGCCGTTGGAACTCAGCGGCTCAAGCAGCAAGACCAGATCGACGGCAAGGTGGCATGGTCGCTGTTCTTCGGGAGCGTCCCGGCTACACTCATCACGTCATTGCTGATGGGTGGCAGGTATGGTGCGAGCACGCTCATCGTACATGCCCTGGGCTGCATCCTGATCGTGTCGGCAGCGTTCTTCGGGATCAAGCCAACGATCATGCGCACTCGTCAGAGCAAGGAAGAAGCTCAGACGCCTCTCTCCCGAACTCGCCTGGCTGCAACGGCAGGGCTGGGAGCCGTCGTCGGAGTGGTCGTGGGGCTGGCTTCTGTCGGGAGCAGTTCGCTCTTTATGCTGGTCCTGCTGCTCCTGTACCCGAATATGCGGCCTGCGAACCTCGTTGGCAATGGTCTGGTGGCATCCCTCGGCGTGATCTTCGCCGGGTCGATTGGGACGCTGACAACCGGGTCTATCGACTGGAATATCACGGGTGGGCTGATCCTCGGCTCACTGCCAGCGGTATTCTTCGGAGCCTGGGTGATCAAGAAGATCCCTGAGAAGATCCTCATGGTCATCCTAACGAGTGTCCTGGGCCTTTCAGGGTGCCTGCTGCTCATCCAATAAACTGGTGCGGCAGGCAGGCGGCGGCAGGTTGTGTGTAGACGTTCGCGCCCCAACATACCAGAAGACCGTGATGGCCTTCTGGTATGTTCTTTTTATAGACTGCCTATGCGATTGAAGCGGGTCTGGTGCAGATGAAGATTTTTTTACAAGCAAACCCTGCTATATAAAGCTATGAATGACATTGACAAATCGCTTTTTTCGCCTATACTCAATAAGTGAGTAGTCAATTATTGGATAGAGATCAACGCTGGTCAACTCCCCTTATTGCATAGTCAGGACGATGATGATCATTACGTATCCTTAAAAGGTAGAGCTATTTGAAATGTGTACTTTGAGCGTCTGGTAGAAAGAAAGGGAATTTTCATGTCCGGCATCGTCGTCTCCCTTTATACGGCACCACAGTCCCACGTCCCCATGATTTCTCTCCCCGTAGCGCATCTAGTCCCTGGAAAGGGGATCGAAGGTGATCGGTATTACACGCGTCCAAAGTATCTCCAACCCGGCACAAAAACCCCGTATGAAGTAACTCTGGTGGAGCAAGAGGCACTTGAAGCCCTCAACGTGAGAGCACCAGGAACAGTGAGAGACCCCAGCGGACGACGGAATATTGTAATTCGCTCGTGCTCATTGCAGACCTTTGCCGGATGCCTGTTTCGTATAGGTGAAGTTCTTCTCTGTGGAGCCGCCCTTCGTGAGGCATCCTGTGACTCCTCGGATCATGGACAGCACAATGTGTGCGATGGACTCCATTACCATTGGCTTGGTGCCTCTATTCTCACGGAAGGATGGATTGCTCCGGGAGATTGCATTGAGACCGTTTCCTTCACGCTTGAAGATCTCCAAAGCGGACAGGCTTTGGTGCTGCCGATCCAGTTTCCCATCTCTCTAGAGAGGGAAACCTTCTAAGACAAGCGTAAAAAACGCGTCTGTGGCGCGGGCAACAAGAAAGTTTTTTTTCAGCGTGAACAGTGAGACCAGGTCTGCTCGCTGCTCCCTCTTTTGAGGATCTTGAAACTGAGAGCTTGCACTTCACGTGTCTCCTTCATGAACGTGTCTCAGGTCGTTTGACTTCTCAGTCATCAGATGGAGAAGAGAAAGGAGAACAGCAGATGCCTCTGCAATTGAGCGCTCGTAACCAGCTTCAAGGAACGGTCAAATCGATCAAGCTTGGAGCAGTCATGGGCGAAGTTGTGGTGACGCTTTCTGGTGGACAGGAGATCGTTTCGGCGATTACACGAACCTCCGTTGAAACGCTCAAGCTCAAAGAAGGAGATAACGTCGTCGTGATGGTCAAATCAACAGAAGTGATGGTTGGAAAGGATGAGGAGTAAGTAACTTCCAAGGATATCCCAGAGCGTCCGACGCGCTCTGGGATATCCTCTCTCAGTGTTTCCCCGCACCGAAAATTGACATTCATCAGCTTCACCAGTATACTCAATAATTGAGTACTCTTTCTGTGAATATAAATAAAGTGACCTGGTTGCTTATCCATCCTGAGTAAGAAGGAAGAGCATCATGTTGACAAAAAGGCTTGTTCGGAGATGGTTGTTCCTCTGCGTGCTTGCGCTTGTGAGCTGCTTATGGAGTGCATGTGGCGGCACAACGACGACCTCGGCGGCCAGCACTGCCACCGTTTCCACTTCTCCAAGCACGAATACTCCCTCTATTTCTTTGCAATTGACCGGACAGGTCAAGGTTCCTGGCGAACTGAAATTAGCGGATCTGCAAGCTTTCCCTCAAATCTCTGTGACAACCAACCCTCAAAGTGGGCATGGGCCGTTGGGAAATCATACATACACGGGAGCACTTCTTTATGATCTGGTCCAGAAGGCGCAAATTGTCATGGATGCCTCGCGGAAAAACGACATCTTGCGCAAGGTGGTTCTGGTGACGGGGACCGATGGCTACAGCGTTGCCGTGTCGCTGGGAGAAATCTCGCCACGTTTTGCTGGCAAGAAAATCCTGGTCGCCTATGAGGAGGATGGCAAGCTGCTTCCCAAAGCAGATGGGTTTGCTCGCCTGATTGTCCCAGGCGATACGCTGGCAGGCCGCTACGTCTCGAATATCGCCAAGATAGAGATGAAAAGCGCTGGACCTCTGCCTAAACTTGCCAGCCGTAGCCCATCCTCAAGTCTGTATGTCGTTGGACTGATTAAAACTCCCAGCAGCTATGATCAGGACGCGCTGAAAGCCTTGAAAACGACCACAGTAACGGTGCAAGGAAAGGATGAGAGCGGAAAAGCTGTGAGCACCATGTATAGCGGGGTGCTTTTGAGCGATCTGTTGACGAGCGCTGGTGGAATGCAATTGAATGCGAAGGCGAAGAATGACTTTTTGCGGAAAGGTATCGTCGCTATTGGCACCGATGGCTATAGCTGTATCGTGGTGGGAGGAGAGATCGAGCAACGTTTTGCCCATACACAGATATTGGTAGCTCTTGCTGAGAACGGCAAGCCTTTTACTAATACGGATGGATTTGTACGCTTGATTGTCCCGGGCGATCAGGCACAGGGACGTTTTGTTTCTAACCTCACCGAACTTCAAGTTGTTGAACTGGGTCCATAAGTATCCTCAACACAGAGAAGCTTCTTTTCTGTGTTAACCCATGCGATGAAGCACATATTTCAAAGGAGGAACACTGCTATGGCTACGGAACCTTCTTCGACACTCATGGATCAGCACATATGGGAAGGGAAGATTTTCAACGGCGATTGGGTTGTTCCCACTGGAGGTCAGTATGCAGTCATAGAGCCTGCGACGGGCGATCATCTCGGCGTCGTGGGACGAGCAAGCCCTGATGATGTACAGCGTGCGGCAGAACAGGCGGTAGAGGCGCAGAAAGCGTGGGCGCGTGCGCCATTCCATGAGCGTGCGCAGGTGCTTCGTCGCGCTGGACAGCTTTGGGAGCAGCAGGCAACTGAGATCAAGCAGTGGATCATACGAGAGTCGGGTTCGATTGCACCAAAGGCCGACTTTGAGTTACATGTTGCGGCAAGCGAGTGCTACGAAGCCGCCGCGCTTGCCACACAGGCGTATGGGCGTCTCTTACGGTCGGAACAACCGCGCTTGAGCCTTGCCCGTCGCCTCCCTGCGGGTGTCGTTGGCGTCATTGCACCGTTTAATGTGCCGCTGATCCTCTCTATCCGCTCAGTTGCGCCAGCGCTGGCATTTGGGAACGCGGTTCTGCTCAAGCCAGATCCGCGAACGACGGTAAGCGGAGGCGTGGCACTTGCGCGCGTCTTTCAGGAGGCAGGGCTACCCCCTGGTGTGTTACAGGTCTTACCTGGGGGCGCTGATATTGGCGAGGCGCTGATCACTGCTCCACAGGTACGGGTAATTAGCTTTACAGGATCGACACAGGCCGGGCGAGCAGTGGGAGAGCTTGCCGCCAGACATCTCAAGCGTGTCCATCTCGAACTCGGTGGCAACAGCGCTTTGATCGTACTGGACGATATTGATCTTGATCGAGCAGTCGCAGCTGGTGCCTGGGGATCGTTCTTTCATCAAGGGCAAATCTGCATGGCAACGAGCCGTCATATCGTACATGAGAGCCTGGTAGAGCGCTATGTGGATGGTCTTGTCGCGATAGCCCAGCACATGGCAGTGGGAGATCCAGCCTCACAGCTAGTTGCGCTTGGCCCGATCATCGACGAACGCCAGAGAGACAAAATTCACTCATGCGTGACTACAAGTGTTGATGCTGGCGCTCGACTGGCAACCGGAGGCAGGTACGAGGCTCTGTTCTATCAGCCGACAGTTCTTGCTAATGTGACGCCATCGATGCCCGTCTATAGTAACGAGATCTTTGGGCCGGTCGCCCCGGTTGTCCAGTTCTCGTCGCTAGATGAAGCTGCGGCCCTCGCCCGTGATACAGAGTACGGTTTGTCGCTGGGCATCCTGACGCGTGATGTGATGAAGGGGATGGAACTGGCGGAACGGATTCCCAGCGGAATTGTTCATATCAACGACCAGACCATCAGCGATGAGGCGGTAGTGCCATTTGGAGGCGTGGGGGCTTCGGGCAATGGAGCGCGATTGGGAGGAGCGGAGTGGAATATGGAAGCCTTCACCGAGACGCAATGGGTCACGATTCGTGGGCAAATTGCTCCCTATGCCTGAAAAAAAAGAGAGCAGGTCCGAATCAGGCTCTTCGCGCTGGTTCGGACCTGCCCTGCACTAGTTTATAGCCCAATACAAACAGATTTGACTTCCGTATAATTTTTCAGTACCTCATGTCCCATCTCGCGACCCCAGCCAGATTGACGATATCCACCAAATGGCAGTGCTGCATCAAAGACGTTATAGCAATTGATCCAGACGGTGCCAGCACGGAGGGAGGCCGCCAGGCGATGTGCTTTGCCAATATCGCGCGTCCAGATACCGGCTGCCAGACCGTAGATCGTGTCGTGAGCCACCGGGAGAATCTCTTCCGGGTCTTGGAATGATTGAGCGACGACGACCGGGCCAAAAATTTCCTCCTGCACCACTTTCATATCCTGTCGTGCATTGACCAGCACTGTTGGCTCAACAAAGTAGCCCTGATCGCCAAAGCGACCACCGCCAGAGAGCGGCTTCGCTCCCTGTTCGATACCAGATTGCAGGTATCCAGTGACGCGAGCGAGCTGCTCATCGGAGACAAGCGGCCCCATACGAGTAGCGGGATTGAAGCCTGATCCCAGGGTAATCTTTTTGGCCTGTTCTGCGACTCCTTCAACTACCTGATCAAACACAGGCTTCTCGACATAGAGGCGTGAGCCAGCGCTACAACATTGACCGTGATTGAAGAAAATAGCGTTGGCGGCTCCGGCTATAGCAGTTTGTAGATCCATATCTTTGAAGACGATATTCGGAGATTTGCCTCCTAATTCGAGGGAAACCTTCTTGAGATTGCCGGCAGATGCCTGGACAATGAGCTTGCCAACCTCCGTTGAGCCGGTAAAAGCCACTTTGTCTACGTCTGGATGCGCGGCCAGTGCTGCCCCGGCTGTTTCGCCATAGCCTGGAACAATGTTGACAACCCCTTCTGGAAAGCCGGCTTCCAGGATGAGTTCGCCAAGCCGAAGGGCAGAAAGTGGTGTCTGCTCTGCGGGCTTGAGGATAATGGTACATCCAGCTGCCAACGCAGGTCCAAGCTTCCAGGCAGCCATGAGCAGCGGGAAGTTCCAGGGGATGATCTGGCCCACCACACCTATTGGTTCGCGCTGCGTATATGTGAAATACTGATTCTGATTTGCGAGCGAGAGAGGGATCGTGTTGCCTTCAATCTTCGTGGCCCAGCCCGCCATATAACGGAAAAGATCGGCGGCAAGAGGAATATCGGCAACGCGAGCGATGGTAAGGGGCTTGCCATTATCAAGCGATTCCAGTTGCGCAAATTCTTCCGCGTGCTGTTCGATAAGGTCTGCGAGCCTGGTCATGAGGCGACCACGCATGGATGGAGACATCGTGGTGTGCCAGGGGCCGCTATCGAAGGCATGGCGTGCAGCCTGGACAGCGCGGTTGATATCCTCTTTGTCGCCTTCAGCAACTTGAGCCATCACTTCGCCGGTTGCTGGATTATACACGGGGAAATGCTTGCTCGATGCCGCCTGTACCCACTGTCCATTGATGAGCATGGGACGCGGTTGGGAGAGAAACTGGAGCACTTCAGGAGCTACGGAGACGCTTGTGTCGGAAACGGCCATGATCTGTACCTTTCTCTGTAATAATGGGGTGAAGACATCTGTGTCTCGTTCTTACATACAAGTACATACACTGAAAGCCGGTGTCTGGTCAGACATAAGATATACAGCTGATCGTTTTAACGATAAAACGATTAAGTACTCGTCTGCGATTATGTAATGATTGTCTTTTCATTTATCCTCTCCTATGACGATGAAGCGCGCAACTTGTCGAACATGTTAGAGGTTAATCACAGATTGAGTACTCAATTACTGAGTATAGACAGAAAAGGATACCATGTCAAGATGTCTCATCTCTTTCAACTCATTGGAGTCGCCCATGCGCTCTTCCCGAAATTTATGCTCCCGGGACAACAACATTGAACGCATCACAGTGGCGATCTCGCGGAGGCACTGCTCAATCAGGTTCGCGATCAGTTTCATCTCTCGTTCTACATCTTTCTCGCCGTAAAAATTGAAGGGTTCCAGATATGATGTCCGACCACGTGTCATTGGTCGCATCGCCGGACAGATGCTCGGAGTTGTCTGTGTGCTGTTGAAGTTGGGTCAGGAAACAATCAGCAAATTGGCCCTGGGGGTTCCCTTGCCTCCTCCGGTGCTCTCTGACTCAGAAATCCATCGCAAGCATTGCGCAGGGCAATATCACCGTCTCCGTCTTTGGGGCAGAGGCTACGTCAGTTGATCGAACTTCCTTACTAGTAGCTCATCTCTTTCGTGTATCTATACGAGTCTTCGTGGTGACATTTCCCATCACGTGTTCAGGCTTCTCTGGTGGCAATTCATCCCGCGTTCTGCCGTCCAGCAGGCGTCCACCGCTATTGTGATAGCGTCCACCGACTTGCTTAAAGAAGAACTTCACCCCGGCTCGCTGACACTGCCCACGTGCAGAGCGTGCCCAATCAAGGTCAAAGGGACGAGCCAGCGCTCCACTTTCCCCACCACAGATCAGCCAGTCGATCTGCTGTACCCAGGGCGTGAAATCGACCCGCTCTAGTGCCGGTTCATAACTCACAAACCGCACCACCGCTGGGATCTGGATGAGCAGGGGTAATCGTTCATTCGCCCGTCGCTGATTGCCTGCTGAGACCCCAATCCACACGTTGTCCGGCCATGTTCCATCCTGCCAGGGAGCCATCGAGAGAATATGCTCTGGGCGTTTGGTGAGCAGCAACCAGTTCAACCAGGGAGTCCGTGCAATGAGCCGCCATAACTTCTCGCGTTCTGGTTCTAACGTTGGATGGTCTTCAAACACATCGGCCATACTGCTACAAAACACACTGCGTCGATGTCCCTCTCGCTCTGCTTCCCGGTTCCAGGAGAGCGGTTTCTGCCAGTGTGTGCTGCCAAAGGTCCGGCGCGTGGTGGTTGCTTGCGGTCCCCACAGGCGCATCCCGTAGCGGCTGGCAATGCCTTCTGCATAACAGTTGCGACACTCTTCCGACACCTTCATGCAGCCCCAGGCGATATTGAACGTGTAGCCGGGAATGATAGTGCCATCTGGCAAATGTCGATGGGTCCACTCAATCGTTGTTTTCATCTTCGGTGCTTCTCCTCTTCTGGTTGAGAACGATGGGATGTGGTCAGTGTAGCAACGTATCGCACATCCTCTGGCAAGACGGCAAGGACGGTTGGGCATGCCTGTTGCAGTAGGGAGACAATCACCTGCATATGGCAGCGGGTGTAGTCGTGGCACCCACAGAGCAAAATCAGCGAGTGTCCTTCCTGCGTGTAGCGCAGGAGTCCAGCAATCCCCGTCTCTGGACCGGCAAGTGTGATAGGGCCACTCGTGGCATAGTTGCGGTTGCCCAGGAATGCACCTGCCCAGCGGTAACGCTTGCCATAGCGGGTGTGCAGGGCTGATCTGTTCCACTCAGGCAAGCGAGAACGAGGCGACAGACGAGTATCGATGAGCAACATGCGAGGGTTACGCGCCATCAGGTGGTGGACGAGTGCCCCATCTCGGCTATAGCCACAGGGATAGACAAGGAAGAACGGATAGGTGCTCATCGTTACATCCTGACCCTTCCTGCTGCATAAAGCGTCCAACGAAAGAGCAGGCCAGCGGCAATGGTGCGTACCGTTTCGGGATTGGCACACGGGGCCACATAGCGGGCGTAGCACATCGCCACTTCATGGGCTTCGATGCGGTCGGTGATGGGCCAGCCAGAGAGGACGCCAAGCAGGATGAGCCGCCGCGCAAGGTCTTGTCCTTGCTGAAAGGGGGCCAGGGTCATACATGTCTCCTTTCCCATCCTTGCTGCACCAGGGGTGCCGGGCAGACGCCCCAGACACACCTGATACAGCGAGAACAGAACCAGTGATGATACAATCGGTTGCCAATCAAGAGGGTGAGACGGTGACAAGACCTGCGTTGCCAGCAGCGCCAACAATGAGTGCGGCTGTGTTGCAGTTTATGAGCCATAATTTCAGCACGAATGGTACGCATGGGTGATCTGGTTCCTTTCTTGTGATGTGTTGCTTGTTTGTGTTCATGATGACGCACTTCATCGCCAGTTCACATGGCCTCGTCAGAGGGTCGCACTCTGACCACACGCTTGGACGGATGAGGCTGAAAGAGATGCTCTGTAAGTCTGTAAGTGAAAGCGTGTAAGTTCCATCACTTACAGCCTTACAGGTTTCATCTCGCACATGGCTTACGCGCTTTCACTCTGTAAGGGGACTGTCACCTTCGCTACAACCTTTTCAATCGGGGCACTTTCATCAGGAACTTCTGTAATCGTGACCCGTAACCCGGCTAAGATTTTGCCAGCGGTGACATGCGAACAACCGACTTTTCTTCCAGCTTCTGTCGCCGTAATGGTGGGATTGTCTTGCAGTAACTTACGAATAGGTTCCTCGTAGTTACTGCCTCCCTTGCGGATATGGGCCGGTTTCTTGCCGACCGCTTTGAGATGAGGCGAGCCTGTCTGTTGGGGAGCCTTTGCCGCTGCCAGATGATGCAAGGTTTCGACCATCACTTTCACACTTTCACGTTGCATCTCTTTCATGGCCTGCACGTGGGCTTCCTGCATCGCTTGAAACCCTTTCAGCATTTCAGCTTGAAAGGTTGTAAGCGTCATCGGTTGACTTACAGGGGCAGGCTGTAAGGCAGTACTGGGTTGACTTACAGGTTTCAGGGTTTCAGGCTGTAAGTTACTTTCATGACGGCTACTGTCAAACATTAAGGTGTAAGCGATATTTAAGATCGGAAAGGCCGAAACGATGTACGGGTTTAAATCGCGCCATGTTGAAATGTAAGGCATGAAAGGGATCGTCACGGTCACACTTTCAGCCGTAAGCAGCATGTCACTGTGAAACTCACGAGCATGTTGTAAGTTGGCAGCCCAGCTGAAACCCGAAATCAGCAGGATGAAGGGCCAGAACTTTAACACACATCCCAGGATCGGCAAGAGTTTCTGATACCAGGGAAGCCCATAGGTCGCGTTCCGTAACTCACGGGCAAACTTAATGGAGAGCAGAAATTCGGTAATGTTAATGGCCCCAGCGATCAGGTACGCTACGAACCACCACCAGTCCGAAAGCGTGCCGTCTGAATTTTGTGGCTCAAAGGCGGCGAAAAAGTAGGCTACATGCGGCAGCGAGGCCACCAGAAACACCAGAAAGGCGAGACTGGTCACGAAGAGAAAGGCTCCATCTACGGCCCGGTCAATCCAGGACTGATGACGAACGGCTCGTGCTGGCTTTTGCTTGCGTGGTTCTGGCTGGAGTTTGTGCCATAGACTGGTACTCTTCGTCCAGAATATGCTAGCAGCTCTCTGGACCTGGATTGCTGTCTTCTTGATGGCGTTCTGGATGCCTGTTGGTTGCTGTTTCATCTTCCTTGCTCCTTGTCTGGTGATTGATTGATTGATTGAATGATTGATGGCCCTTGCCCCCGTTTCACGCTCATGTTTCTCCCTTCTTGCCATCAATCATTCAATCAATCAATCAGTGGCACGCTCAGATGCTGGTTTGTCTGCTTGTTCCTCGATCATCTTGCTCAAACGTCTTGCCTGATGCAGGGTCAGATGAAAGGCTTTCATGAGTTTGCGTTCGCTATTGTAGCCACAATTCCACAGGGCAATCGCTGCTGCCAGATCAATCTCTTCCGCTCGTGGCCCCTTCTCCGGCAAGACTGGTGTGGGCAGTGGCGTCACATTGGACGGAGGTGGGGCAACGTCGCCGGTTGTCTGTCTCTGTGACATGCTGGCGTCTGGCTCCTCTCGATCGTCCTCCTCTTGTTCTGGTTGTTGTGCCCAACGTGTGGCATGCCGCTCAAGAGAGGCGAGACCGGGGGATTGGGAGCGGTCAGGGGAGTGACGCTGACGAAACTGCTGCACGTGACGGCGACCTTTCGGGTCAATGACCATCGCCTCTCCCGGTGCAAGCGCCTGGGCGACATCCTTGGGCACGCCAAGCTCAGCGTACTTGTTGAGATCGTTAGGGAAGGTTTGCCGAAACAGGATAAGCCAGTCACACGAGATGCAGCGCTTATCCAGATCAGCAGGTCGTTGGGTCGCGAAGAGAAAGCCGATGCCCCGTTTGCGTCCACGCCTGACCACCGTGCCAAAGAAGGCTTGTTGCAGTCGCGCGAGCAGGGTTTGCCCAGCGGCATCTTTCTCTTTGGAGAGACTACTTTCTTCCTGGCGCTGGGGAAGCCAGATGGACGCCTCATCCAGAATAAACATGCAGGTGGCCCGCTCGTCATTGGGCCTCGCCTCTGCCCAACTGCGCATGCCTCGAATGATCTCGATCATGACGAGGGCCGCTTCATTGTCATCGTCGTAGCTCTGCAAGTTGAGGATCACCTGCCGTCCCCGCTCTAACACCGCTTGCCCAAAGGCAAAGGCGTTGTCTCCCCGCACGTTATGGATACCCGCTTTGTAGGGACGCAGCAGGTAGTCCGGGTGATGCAACACGTCGTACTCCCCTTCGGTATCAGCCAGCACAAACGGAACACCAATCTGCCGCAAGCGTCCCAACTCTTCCAGAAAGACGGTCAGGCCATTGGTCTTGCCGCTCCCCGGTATCCCGAAGAGGCCAATGCGTTTGGAGAGGATGCTGCTGGCATGGGGCTGAAAGTTCGGCCCTAAGTCGAGATGATCGTCTGCCATCGTACGTGGGTGGGTGTGCTGCGCTTCTTCCTCCTCCTCTGGTTCCTCTCTTCTGCGTCGCACACCTAGGAGCCGTTGCAGTTTCGCCCCCACCGCTTGCTCTTCGTGTCGCTCGTCCTCCTCTTCGTCGGCTTGCACCGGTAGCACCCGGTCCACCACCTGTGCGGTGAGTGCCCGTACTCGCTCGACATCGCGCCCAGGCACCAGATGATCGAGGATGTCATTGCTGTGCCGGGCTACGACCCCGACTGCCACCAGGCCAAAGAAGACGCCCGTTTTGTCGAAATGCATGGCCACATCTGCGATACCAGAGGCTACCAGTGCTCCACCGGTAAGCCAGAGTTGATCGGGACGGAGAGAGGACAAACGAACATGGGGAGAGGGCAGCGTGCTGCTGCCTCCTCCCGCTGTGGTGTCATCTTCTTGCTCATCTGGTTCCAGATCGTCGCGGTCTCGTTGCTCGTCCAGCAAGTCGTCTTCCTCTTCCTCAAAGAGGAGATCGTGTTCATCGTTCTTACGCACGGCTCCACCCGCTTTCGATGAGGTACATGCCAATGGTGCCAAAGTAGCCAACGATAAACGAGGTGATGGCGGCAAAGAGGATATGGCCCCAGGCTCCCCCAAAGGTGCCATAGTTGTAGTCGGCCCAGCCGTTAAACAGGACAATCACCCACGAACAGGTTTTGAAGAGACGGGCCATTGCTTGACCAGAGCGGGCTACTGAGTCATGCAGGACTTCGGCCCCGATGATAAAGCCCAGGTACACCAGTTCAATACCCCAGCCAAAGATGGTGGCGATGGCATCTTGTGGCGTATCGTTGCCCAGGATCAGATTCGGCAGTTGGAGAAACACGGCCCAATTGGGGTGATAGACATCGACCTGCCCGGCACTCGTGATAAAGGCTTCGTTGGTCTGGATTTGCGTCATCAGCGCCACCAGCCATAACAGCAGAAAGCCTATCCCCACCGCCACGATAAAGAGGGCGGGATGACTGGTCCGCATGGCCGGGCCGGTCGTGGTGGATCGGTTCACAAAAGACACATTGTTCACGCTCCGGTTGGTGCGGCTGCTCACTGCAGCGGAACGCGTGCCACGTCGTGTGGTTGGCATCGGTTCGTCCTCCTCTTCTTAGATGTCACCATACTCATCGTCATCATCGGTAGAATAATCGAAGTTGGCTGTATCATCTGTTGGAGCTTCTCCCTCTTCATCCAGATCGCAGGTGTAGACGGTGTAGTCAATGACGGTTTCCTCATCACGCAAGATGGCAAGGAACAGCGGGTCCACCCGGCATTCATACCATTCCACCATCAGGTAGCCCCAGCCCTGTTTATCAGTGGTGCCGTAATCAATGAGCCGGACTTCTTCGCGCCCTTCAAACCAGCGGGCGATGGTGGCAACGAGTGCCTCATGGACTTCCGGTTCGACGGTAAAGCAGACCCCTTCCACCTGACCGGGAAGTGCCTCAAGCTGGATGGGAGGCAATCCCTCCCGTTGAAAGGTTTCGGGAACGTAGGTCGTGGTCATAGAGGCATTTCCTTTCTGTGTGCGCTTGGGGCACGCGACTCAAACAACTGAGAGGTGAAACCATGCGTAGCGGCGGCACGGCGCAGTTTGCGCATGGCGGAATGGAACAACTGGTAGACACGAGAACGACACATGCCAAGCTCCGAACCCGCAGCAAGGGCTTCGCGTTCCCCGTTGCCATCCAGCCCAAACAGGCAGGTGATGACCTCGCGTTCGCGTTGGGTGAGTGCAGAAAGCAGCATTGTCACTGCCTCCCGCATGTCCTGGACGCGTTCCTGCTCACCTAGCACTTCCGCAGGATCAGGCGACTGCTGGCTCGCAAGCGTCTCATGCAGTGTGGCCTCATCGCTCACGGGTGAGAGAGGAGCGTCCAGCGACAGAGGCAGTTGATCGACGGTCTGTGCCTGGAGAAGAAAGCGCTCGGATTGCCCGGTGTGGAGCGCAAGATCGCTTATGGTCGGCATCCGTCCGAGCTTGTGGGTCAGATCATCGGTGAGGGCGTGGAGGTGTCGATACTGCTCGATCTGATAGCTAGAGCGACGGATCAGGCGTCCGTGTTCATCGAGCGCCCGCCAGATCGCTGCTTTGATGTAGTAGGTGGCATAGGTGCCAAAGCGCACTCCAAAGGTTGGGTTATACTTGTCTACGGCACGAACGAGGCCGATATTGCCATATTGGATCAAGTCGAGCAGCGGGGTGCCGAACCCGTCCGGTCCCTGGTAATGCTTGGCAATGGACGCGACCAGGCGCAAATTCGCCTCAATGAGGTGGGTGCGGGCGGCTCCATCGCCTTGCGCAAGACACGCGAACAGGTGCCGTTCCTGTTGCGCGGATAGGAGCGGGTAGCGGTCGATCTCACGCAAGTAGCATCCAAGCAGGTCTATAGTCACCCCGTCCTCTTGCCCAGATGCGGGTCGTGTATCGAGGGGGAGATCGGCCAATTGACCGATCTCAGTGGAAAGTGAAACGTCATACGACAGGGGCAGTGCAATCATTACGTATCTCTCCGATTCTTTAGGACAAAACAACGACAAGACGAGTAGACGATCAGGGAAGATGGTGAACCTGGATTTCCCAACTGATGCCCTGGCTCTCCATCCAGACACACTGTTCAGCGGTGAGACGTCCAGCGTCCAGAGCCTCTTTCATTTCTTCATCAGTAAAGCTGGTAATGGGTTCTACTGACGTAAGGTCTTCTGCATAATCAGCATCCTGCACGGTGATCTGCATCACGCTTGCTACGAGCAGGAAGAGGAGCGTCACACCAACGGTGATGGCTTCTCGCGGCCACCGGTTCATCGCATCCCAGCCTTTCTATCCAGTCACCAGTTCACACCCGAACGGATACAAGAACGCGTCATCATCAGTCAGCGAAAAGGTGGAGTAGCCAGTGACGTCGGGATCAGCGTGCAGTTGCGCCAGAAACTCTTCGTCAAATTGCTCTTTTGCCATCAGCACGACAAATCCGACCGGTTGCTTCTCGACAAAGCCGACATCGACAACGCCAAAGGCGTCCTGACCCAGAAATTGGTCTTTGAAGGACTGTTCCAGAGGGAAGGTCTGTTCGCGTGGACACAGCAGGTGAATGAGTTGCATTAGATCCCTCCTCTCGTTGTGCGGTGAGTTGCGCGGTAGTGGTGTTCTTCCGTGACCGCCTTGTGGTATTGCTGTTCCATGTATCGCTCTCGCTCTGGATCGTAGCCCGGATAGGGAAAGGTGAGCGCGTTCCACTGTTGCGTCCCCCACAGCAGCGAGGAGGAGACTGTGTCTTGCTGCTCGCGTGGTGTTGAGGAAGAGGTGACGTGCTTCCAGGTGCCAGCGACGAGCCGCTGGGCGGCGCGACAGCCAGAGCGCTTGCACGTGCGATAGGTGTGGCTGACCGTCTCTTGCCAGTCATGGGTGCCAGTTGCCTTGCACACGGGATTGATCTGTTGGGTCATGAATACGTTACTCCTCATGGGGCAAGCAGGAGCGGGAAGCTCCCACCTGCCGATGTGTATGTGTTTCTGACGTACTGATAGTCGGTCGTCCGTGCCATAAGGGCCGCGCTACTGGGCCGAGAGGAGTTCCGGTGTAATCTCCTGACGAATAGCTTGCAATTGCCTCTCGTAATCTGCTCGCATCTCCGCCCGAAACTGCTCAGGCGTCTTATGAGGAGAGATCGGTTTATAGGTGGACTGTTCGTTTTGCTCTAGAAGCTTCTGTATCCAGTACATCCGCCAGACCTGATAGCGCGGGGTATCCTTTCTCTCTTCTTTCATGATTTCTCTCTGTCTCCTTCTGAGGCAAGCAGAAGCGAGAAGGCTCCCACCTGCCATTGCACGTTCGTACACCACTACTCGTCTTCTTGCTCGTCAGCATCGAGAATGGCGTGAGCTTCCTCTTCTGAGAGAATAGGGATCACCAGTTCGTCGTCCTCCTCGCCGCCTTCAGGAACCGGAAACACGAAGTACTCTTCCTCGTCGTCGTCAAAAGCATTGTTCGTGGTGGTCAGGTTTGCCATATGGTATGCTTCCTTTCCGTCTTAGCAAGAAGACGTGTCGTCGTCAGGTTGAGCGTCAATCTCCAGTGCATCACAAAACAGGACAAAGTCAGCGGCTTGCTCCTCGACATACGAGGGAACTTCTTCCAGGGATTGGGTTTTAAGGTTCTGCTCGTCGGGGGTCCATGTGTATCATCCTTTGCTTAGAATAATATGAACAAATGTTCTGATTGACTACACATCAAAGTTTCGTTACCATACGAGGGCCGCATTGGTTCGAACTCTGTGGCAGATAGTGTGAATGTGTTCCGTCCGGCAAGATAGTCCACATTCACACTGCACAGAAAATGCGCTACAGGCTTTTTCCTCACGTATCCTTCAAGAAAGATTCCAAAGTCGTCAATGTAAAGTCTTCTTTAATCTGGTTGGCAACTCCTAGAGAATATACGCTTCACCATCGTGAAAGCAGGCTTGATATCGTGACTCGAAAGCCCCTTCAAAGTCATCGTACACTACGAAGAATACCAAGCCTACAAACAAGAATACCACAGAGATTGGTAAAAGTCAAGCCGAAGACTACCAAGACTACCAAGATTACGAAATGTATGTTATAATGGGGAAACAGTCCAATAACAACAAGGAGAATATATGCCAAATAGAAAGAAAGCCCCACCAGGAATGTACACGGCTCAAGAAGCTATTGCCATGATCGGTATCCCTTCCACCAACTTTTACACATTGGTCAGGGAGAAAACTATCAAGAAAATTACTTTTCCGGGTAGAACAGAGGGATTCTACTCCAAGTCTGAGATTGATACTTATGCCCGGAACTTGAAGGCGCTTCAACAGCCCTATAGTACAGAGACACTCCAATTTGGACTAGCACTCAATGAAGACATTCCTGCTATTCACGCCTTGACTGCAAGTGTTTCAGGTGGTGAGGCCCATGCAGTCCCAGAGGAAGTGCTAAGAGCATGGATACGCAAGAATCCGCAATCAGTACATATCTTGCGTAAAGGAACAGAGGTCGTTGGGTACATTTCAGCATTTCCGTTGCCTGATGCGACGCTTGATCTACGTCTACGAGGTAGGCTTCTCAATAGGACAATCCCTGTCGATGATATTATGCCTTTTATCCCTAACACAACGCTTTCGCTGTACATTGCTGAGATGGCAGTAAAGCATGCAGATGCATTCATTAAGGATAACGAACCTAATCCCGATAAGCCTGACCCTGTTGCGAGGTTACTTGGAGCAAGGCTTATTAGAGAAACATCTCGTTTCATTAGTCACTTGAGAAGGCAAGGCATTACTGTCAACGAACTCTATGCAGTGGGAACTTCCCCATTTGGTATTCGCATGTGCCGGGAACTTGGGATGACTCCAGTGGATCTACCTGAAGGAGTAAGAGGAGACCGTGTACCCTTTAAGGTCGATTTACAGCAAAATAGTCAATCTGTGGTCGTACGGCGGTTGCGCGTTGTTTAGAGAAGGAAAAGTAGTAATAACCACTCGGTAGCAAACAAAAGAAAGAAGGGAGGAGCAACGTTATGCAGTTAACCGAACGCCACGTCATTGATCGAGCCGATCCTCGTTTTGCAGTCATCGATGAGGCGGCCTTCAAGTCGAAAAATCTGTATAATGCTGCTCTCTACCTCATTCGCCAAACCTATATTTTCGAGGGGAAGTACCTCAACTACAATGAGGTACAACGGCGCATGAAGGCACATGAAGCCTATAAAGCCTTACCCGCCAAAGTCAGTCAGCAAATCTTGATGCAGCTCGATAGGAATTGGAAATCGTTCTTTGAGGCTCTCAAAGCCTACAACGAAGATCCCTCGAAATTTCTTGGTCGCCCCAAACTGCCACGCTACAAGGACAAGATGGATGGCCGTAACATCCTCATCTACACCATTCAGGCACTCAGCGGTGGCCGAGGAAAAGGGGCGTTACAGCAGGGGCTGATCAAGCCATCAGGACTGGCAATCACAGTCAAGACACAGCAAACGTACGTCGATCAAGTACGGATTGTTCCCCGTAACGGGTTTTATGTCGTAGAAGTGAGTGCGCCGCGTCACGCGGATAAAGATCGCCCTCGCAGAGGGCAACAACTAGGGAAACGTTGTTGGCTTCCGCATCTAACGTCAGAGGGAAACCAATGGCGGAAAGCAGCATGATGTGAAAGCGGATAAGATACAAAGGCATTGCGTATCGAAGGGCCGCAAAAGCCGTTGTCTAAGGTTAAAGCTAAACTGCTTAAAGTCTAGTCCTGTCCATACGCAGAACGACGTTGCTGGAAAAATGCCTGAAACCAGTTTCACCGTTTACCATCGGGTTGACGACTTGCCGGGGTAATCCCTAACGGTGATGGAGCTACCAACGGGGTACTTGAAGGACAAACGGACGACCTACGGACGACTCGAAACGTCTTTATCCAACGGAACGCGGGATGGCCTAAAGGGGGCGACCCCCAAGGTCACGGAAACCCCATAGTAATCGCGGAAGTCACGCTCCGCCACGGACATCGGGAAAACCGATGACAGGGTGAAGGGGGTTAGGTAGTTCAGATTGAAAGGAAAGAGGAAACGCGAGATGCGTACTGCCGAAACGATCCTAACAATCATCCAAGAACGCGGAAAACAAGGGTTGCCACTGGAACGAGTATATAGACTCTTGTACAACAAGGATCTCTACCTGCGTGCCTATGCACGCCTTTACGCCAATAATGGCGCAATGACCAAAGGAAGCACCGATGAAACTGTGGATGAGATGTCACAGAAGAAAATCGAACAACTCATCGTCTCACTCCAGGCGAAAACCTTTCGATGGACTCCTGTACGCCGGGTACAAATACCCAAAAAGAATGGGAAAATGCGCCCGCTCGGCATTCCATCCTGGTCGGATAAACTCTTACAGGAGGTCATACGCAGCATTCTCGAAGCGTATTACGATGTACAGTTTTCCGACTGTTCCCACGGCTTTCGGCCCGAACGAGGATGTCATAGCGCACTCCAAACGATACAACATCAATGGACGGGAACACGGTGGTTCATCGAAGGGGATATCGCACAGTATTTCGACACCATAGATCATGGTATTCTAATCGACATACTAGGCAAAACCATCAAAGATGAGCGGTTCTTGTGGCTGATCCAGGGGCTTCTACAGGCAGGATATTTAGAAGAATGGACGTACCATCCTACATTGAGCGGTTCACCACAAGGAGGGGTGGTCAGCCCGCTCTTATCGAATATCTACCTGAACGAACTGGACCAATATATTGTCCAAACACTCATTCCGGCATGCACACGGGGGAAAACCCGCAAGGAACACCTCCAATGGAAAAAGCTGACCAAGCAAATCGGGCGTATGAAAAAGGAAGAGAACCGAGAGGAAGTGAAGCGGCTCAAGCAGCAACGAAACCAAATCCCGGCGAAAGATCCGAATGATCCAAATTACAGACGACTCCGATATGTGAGGTACGCAGATGACTTCTTACTAGGATTTGCAGGTACAAAAGCCGAAGCAGAACAAATCAAGCAAGCCATCGGAGCATGGTTACATGAACACCTCAAACTAACCCTCTCCGAAGAAAAGACGCTCATCACGCATGCGGTAAGCGGGACTGCGCGATTTCTCGGCTACGACATCGTAAACCAACAAGAAAACAACCAGCATACCGCTGGACGCCGCCGAATTAACGGACGCATTGGTTTACGAGTACCAACAGACGTTCTCAAGAAGAAGATCGCCCGATACATGCGCAAAGGAAAAATCGTAGACCGCCGAGAACATCTCGTTCAAAGTGATTACACGATTGTAGCCCTTTACCAAGCGGAATATCGGGGCATCGTGCAATATTATCAACTGGCATACAATGTCTCGACCTTGTATCGGCTCCAGTGGGTGATGTGGGGATCGTTGCTGAGAACGCTTGCGAACAAGCACAAAATCAGCAGCAAGAAAATCCACCAGCGATATGTTACCAAAACAACCACACCAGAGGGGAAAACTCTCAGATGTTTGGAAGTCAAGGTCGCCCGCAATGGAAAACCTCCACTTATTGCGCGCTTTGGGGGTCTGTCACTGATACGAAAACCCCTGGCAATTCTTAATGACCAGCCGCCTAAAACCTGGAACCAGAGGACCGAACTACTCGAACGGCTACTAGCAGACACCTGTGAACTTTGCGGGAGCCGGGAGAAGGTTGAAGTCCACCATGTCCACAAACTAGCAGATCTGAACCAGAGAGGGCGAAAAACAATGGAGAACTGGAAACGCTACATGATAGCACGCCGGAGAAAAACCATTGTGGCCTGCCGGACCTGTCATCTCGCGATCCATCAGGGAACAATCGATCAACGACTGACGGAACGAGGCACATCTTGGAAAGAACTACTGGAGAGCCGTGTACAGTGAAAATTGTCAGCACGGTTCGGAGGGGGGCACACGGAAAAGGGCTGATACAGTACCTCGCCGGGGTGCCTACCCTACTCTACACCAAAGAGGCAATACCCGCCTCTGTGAACGCTTCTTACTACGCTGGTATCGATATTGGCATGGATAATCTCGTGGCGCTAACTTCAAACCAACCCGGCTTTGTGTCGGTCCTGGTTAACGGGCGTCCAGTGAAATCCGTGAACCAATATTACAACAAGCGGAAAGCAGAGCTACAGAGCAAGCTCGGGCATACTGGCACAACGAAGCGGATGGAACGCTTGACCAACACACGCAACCGCCGTATTGACCACTATATGCACACAACATCCCGTTGGATCATTGATGATCTGGTGGCACATGGGATAGGGACGCTGGTGATTGGCAAAAATGACGGATGGAAGCAAGAAGCGAACATGGGCAAGCGCACTAACCAGAACTTTGTGTTCATTCCTCATGCGCGGTTCATCCAGATGTTGACCTACAAAGCGGAACTAGCAGGGATTACGGTTCTTCTCACCGAAGAGTCCTACACCAGCCGTGCCAGTTTCCTTGATCGTGATGAGATGCCGATCTATGACCGCAAGCAGATAACAAAACCGACGTTTAGCGGCAAGCGCATTGAGCGCGGGCTGTACTGCTCCAAAGATGGTATCCTCATCAATGCTGATTGCAATGGATCGGGCAATATTATACGAAAAGTAGCTCCTGATGCCTTCGGGTCGGAGGGAGTAGAGGATGGGAAAAGGGTTGTCCCCCTGGTAGTCCATCCCGTGAGGTTGTCGTTCCCCTCACGAAGCCAGAAGACGAGCAATGGCGGAAGCGAGCGATCAAGAGAACACTCGATTTCGCTATGAAACGCTCTGTTTTTTTGGAACTATTTGCTGGAACATTTGCATGAAGTGCCTGCCCTGGTGATCCCCTGTATTCATGGCCGTACAGAGGGTGCCTCGGTGCTTGAACAGGCCAACACCTGGGGATCGATTTTGCCTGCTGTGTGGAGCTTTATGCTGGCGGCTCGTGAGCGTGGCCTCGGGACGGCCTGGACAACGCTCAGCCCCCTCTGCGATCGGGAAGTTGCGGAACTGCTGGGCATTCCTCATGACGAGATTATGCAGGCCGCACTTATCCCGGTCGCATATACGATAGGCACAGATTTTCAGCGCGGCCCACGTGTACCTCTGGAAGAGGTCGTTCACTGGAATCGCTGGTGAACAGCCTTTGTGGGGAAGGCTAGATTGTGGCTTGGCCTTCTTCCACAACGCGCAGCACGATTTTACCGCGCAGATGACCTCTTTCGCCGCGTATGTGCGCCTGACGTGCCTGCGAAAGTGGCACAACTGTATCGATGCCGACGCATAGACGCCCGGCATCGATCAGGCGACCGATCTCTGCAAGTTGTGCTGCATCGGGATGGAGGCTCGGACGTCCCGTACCAATGGTGATGCCAAGTTGGGCGGCGCGTTTGGCAGGGTAATTGCCAATATTGATTCCCACCAGCCTGCCGCCGCGCTTGAGAACGGAGAGCAGGCGATCTCCGTTCGCGCCGCCTACTGTATCGTAGACGAGATCAACGTTGCGAACTACCTGCTCTGTGGGCGTGGCGGTATAATCGATAAACTCATCAATACCCAATTCGCGCAAGAATGTCTCGTGGCGGCTCGATGCTACCGCGATGACATGTGCTCCCTTGATCTTTGCCAGTTGTACTGCAATGTGGCCGACACCGCCAGCAGCGCCATTGATCAAGACAGTCTGACCCGGCTCTAGATCCTGATAGAGAAACTGCCAGGCCGTTAGTGCCGCCATCGGAATCGCCGCCGCCTGGATATAATCGATGCTCACTGGTTTCAGTGCGAGATCCGTGACCGGGGCCGTGGCATATTCTGCATAAGCCTTGCCACCACCAGGAAAGCGAATCATGCCAAAAACTGCATCGCCTTTGCGAAAAGCTGTGACGTCCGGCCCAGTTGTTTCGACAGTACCAGATAGATCGAAGCCAGGAATATGAGGTCGAGAAATTGGCGGAATGGCGTGTCGGAATTGCTCAGGTACATCCGGGAAGCCAGCCCGTGCTCGCCAATCAGCCGGGTTAACGCCTACAGCATGAACGCGAACCAGTACCTCACCCGGTCCCGCAACAGGACGCGGCACATCCTCATAGATCAGGACTTCCGGTCCTCCGTCTTCATAAACCTGGATAGCTTTCATCATTTCCGTACTCATCAAAAATCCTCTTTATGGTTTCTTATTCGTGGTTGTTTGATCGTGCAACCCTCATCTATAATGCTAAAATGGAAGCGTCCAACAAACAATGAGCAGTCAGACTGGAGTGTCGGTTAGCCGACAGAAGAGGGCATTTGTTGGCGAACTAGATCGTTTCTTGCAATTCACTGCGGAACTCCTTGTACCATGGAATATATCTTTCGCTCTTCCAATGCTTTCATAAGATTTTGTGCACAAGGGGAATTTTACGAATGGCGTAACTAGGGATGCAAGAATAATTAATCATCCCGGATAGTAGGCGAAGAACACTTGATATCCACGAACCATTTTTCCAGAGAAGGCAGCCGCTGAATCTGGCTTTCCATTGCCCCCATCGCTTCCTTAGTCAATTTGACGCCAGTCTGATAGATGGTGGTTACCAAGGCAACCACGGGAGATTTCCCTTTCCAAGTCATCGTCCTCGCGTACTGCATCACCGTATCTATGGTATCGAGCAAGGAACCATTCCAGTGCTGTTCGAGAATGCCCCAACACCGTTCAACCGGGTTGTATTTGCTATGATAGGGCGGATAATACGCGAGACGTATGGTCATCTGATACCGCTGAGCGAAATCGAGCAGACGCTGCATAAACTGCGTGCGCCGACTGTGGTTCTCTGGACCATTATCTAAATTGATGACGAGTGTCGTGATCTGGGAAAAGCGCTCTTTCACCGTCTCCCACCAGTCGACTAATCGATCTACGAGGCAGTCGCTGGTCACTTTGGACACCACTCCATAGAAAAAGATCTCGTCCGAGGAGGGCAAGAAAATGCCTACAGGGGTCACGGTGGCCATCGGCTCAAAGTCATGGTCGGCAGCTTTAGTTAGAACGCGACTCTTACCTCCCCGGGCAAAAGGGCCCACCTTGACGATAGCCTTGGCGTCTATTGAGATCCGTAAGGTTTGCTCATCGGCATCAGCCTCCTCGTTGATCTGCCTTACTTGGGCAAAGATGGCATCGGTTTCGGGCAGTTTTTTCTACGGCGGTAATCTTTCTTTGCTGAGTTTTTCTACAAGGAACACAGGTACTTAAGCACGAGCAGAACGGAAAGCAACACAAAGGAATTGGATCAGCGCAGAGGACGCTTGGAGAAGGTGCCAGAATCACTCCCAAGAGCGTAGGCTATGCTTTGTTCTCTGCTCATCGAACTGCCAAGGTGCCATGCTTCCTCAAAGGCTTGCGAGCTGAGGGAGGTATGCAGAAAACTGATCGTATCATCGTAATTGGCACGTGCAGTGGGCGGGACGACCTCCCCCAGGGCGGTGCGTTGTTTCTCCGCAGTGGCGAGAAGGGTGACCGCGCGTGTAAAATCGCCTTGGGCACAAACCACCCTGGCCAGTCCCTCCAGACTACGAGTAAGGAACCAGGTGCCACGCATGCCCTGGCAGAGGGCGATGCTCCTGGTATAGAAGCGAGTAGCCAGCTCATATTCTTCTCGCATCCAGGCGAGATGTCCCAGGCTGCGCAATGGGCCGGTTTGCTCCCAGCGATCCCCCGTTTCCTCGAAGCCGCGCAGGCTCTCCTGATAGAACTGCTCAGCCTGAGTATGGTCTCCTTGCATCTGGAGTACGGTTCCCAGCACGCGTAGTGAACTTGCCAGATTCCAGTGATCTCCCTGCTCATGTGCCAAGCGCACGCTCTCTTCGGCGAGCTCCCTGGCTGTTCTCTGGTTTCCCTGGCTCAGTTCAATTTGGACCAGCAGCCGCAGCGTGCTCGCGAGCAGGGTGTTATCGCCGCCGCGCCGAGCCAGGGCCACTGCTTCTCTTGCCAGGTGCTCAGCCAGGTGCCGTTCTCCCTGAACCCAGACCAGGATGCTCAATCCATGAATTGCTCTCACTAGAGGAATACTCTCAACGTAATGCGGCTCCCCTGCCAGCAGCTTTTCCAACCAACTGCGCCCTTCACTCCAGATGCCTTCATGTAACCAGAACCAGTAAAGCACACCCGCGATGCGCATGCCCACCTCCAGCTCTCCCTGGGAGGAGAGGCTCCAGGCCAGCGCGGCGCGCAAATTCTCCTGCTCGGCTCGTAGCTGCTCCAACCAGATTTCTCGCGCGCCGCTGCGCAACTGGCGATCAGCCTGCTCAACCAGTTTCAAATAATACCGAGCATGCCGCTCTTGCAAGAGAAACGACTCTTGTGAGATCTTCCCTCCCCGCTCTTCTAATTGTTCCTGCCCATAGCGCTTCATCGTTTCCAGCAGACGATAACGGAGGGTATGCGAGCCCGTTCCTCCATGAGCTGAGACGGTCAGGACCAGAGATTTGTTCACAAGCTGGGCCAGGAGTTCCAGCACTTCCCCCGGTTCAATCGTCAGCCCGGCAGAATCGGTCTCCGTTGCAGGCCAGGCGCAGATAGCTTCCATGGCCTCCAGAATACAGTCCCCCGCGAACACACTCAGGCGTCTGAACAGCCGCCGCTCCTGCAGGCTCAGGCTCTCATAGCTCCAATCCAGCGTGGCACGTAGCGTCTGATGGCGGGGCAGCGCCGTACGCCGACCAGCCGTAAGCAGATGGAAACGATCTTCCAGGCGCTCAGCCAGTTGCTCCAGGGAAAGCAGGTTCATCCTGGCGGCAGCCAGTTCCAGCGCGAGTGGGAGGCCATCAAGCTGTTGACAAATGGACGCGATCACCAACGCATTCTGGTCTGTCAGCTCGAAATGGGGCAGAAGTAGGCGCACGCGCGCGAGGAAGAGTTGGACTGCCTCTATCTCTCTGATCTTAGCCGCTGTTACTGGCTGGAGAGAGCGGATAGGCACTGTCAGCGGCGCAACCTGCCAGACCGTCTCCCCCGCAACGTTGAGGGCTTCGCGGCTGGTGATCAACAAAGCCAGCGATGGGCAGATGGCGTGCAGATGTTCCGCGATACTGGCGCAGGCTTCCACTAAATGCTCACAGTTATCCAGAATCAGCAGCATCCGCCTGGTTTGCAAAACCGCGACAAGCGTCTCCAACAGCGGGTGTCCTGGCTGTTCCTGTTGCGCCAGAGTGGTCGCGATGAGGCCGGGTAGCAGGGCAGCATCAGAGAGGGTAGCCAATTCCACCAGCCAGACGCCATCGGCATACTGGTGACGCATGTCTTCGCCAACCTGTTGCGCCAGGCGTGTTTTCCCGCAGCCGCCAGCGCCTGTCAAGGTCACGAATCGGGTGTGTACCAGGAGTTGCTTGATTTCGGCAAGTTCAGAATCACGTCCAATAAAAGCAGTGGGGTGTGGACGAAGATTGGTAGGCGGGTGTGGGACTCCGGAGCTGGTGTGCTCGCCGCGCTCTCCCGCCTGTGTTTCCTGGTGAAGTCCATCTTTCGCGCCTGACGTGTGCGCGGCCTCTCGCAACAGGCGACGGAACCAGCGCTCGTCAAATGAGGGATAGCGACGGTAGGTGCCTGGGCGCTCCTCATATGCCTGAGCAACGGTTTCCCACAGGTGTCGAGCCTCCTGTTCCTCCTCTCCCGGCAACAAGAGGCGCTCAGCCAAAAGAACACCTATCAAGCCCCGTAGGTTATCGGGACCAGGCAAACGCTCGCCACTCTCCCAGAGCTGCAAGGTCCGGGGTTCGACCCCCACCAGCGCAGCCAGGTCGATCTGACGGAGCTTTTTCTTGTTTCCAACTCCTGGTCGCAAACGAAAGAGGCGAAGCAGTTGATCTGGGGAGGCTGGTTCCCGCTCATACTCGGCATGGGGCATCGAGGTCTTTCCACTCCTTTTTGTCTCTACCCAGTTGGGGGAACAAGGCGAACAGTCAATACGAAACGAGACGAACAGTCAATACGAAGGCATATCCATTCTACCACCAGGCAACCGTCAGCTACAATGTGTTCCATCAACAGCGCGAGCCTCTCTTCTAAATAGGAATGTTGACGAAGGGGAAACGGTGAAAATAATTCAAGAGCATGGGTCCTATGACAATGGGATTGCCCAGTATGCCTGAAATAGAAAGGAATGGAATGGTCACACATTTACAACGAGCGTATCCGCCATCTCGCCTGGAGCCAGGGCAAGCCTCCTGATTCCCCACTAAGTGATCGAAGGTCGCCCTTGAGTATGAATGTACTCAAGGGGCGGAACATGAAGGAGAAGAAATACTAAGAAAGAACATTGCTAACCTTTCTTCTCATGCTTTCGCTCTATCTCCATAACATCTTGCCTTTTCTCTTTCTTGGAAAGGAGAATAAGAGATATGCCTATCCTGGATGATAATCAACCCTTTTCTGTCGCGATTGTAGGAGGAGGCATCGCGGGCTTATCGTTGGCCCTGCGGCTTCCCGAAACGATGCGCGTCGTCCTGCTGACCAAGGGTCAGCTCGGCGAGAGCAACACGCGCTATGCGCAAGGGGGACTCGCGGTTGCCTTGGCGCAAGACGACAGCCCGGAATTCCATTTTCAAGATACGATGGCGGCGGGAGCAGGTCTCTGTGATGCGGACGCGGTGCGTATTCTGGTCAAGCAAGGACCGGAGGCCGCGCGCTGGCTGATGGAGCAGGGAGTCCAGTTTGACCGCGCGCAAGCGGGAAGTGAGGCACATGTAACGCCTGATGGGTTTCTGCTTGGCCGAGAGGGGGCGCATAGTCGCTGGCGTGTGCTGCACGCGGGCGGCGACGCGACCGGATATGAGATCGAGCGAGCCTTGACGATGGCTGTGCGTGCGCGTTCCTCCATTACCATCTTTGAAGAAGCATTTGTCGAGGACCTTGTGCTGGAGGGTGGGAAATGTGTGGGTGTACGTGCCAGTGATCGTGATGGACAAACGCTGACACTGCGTGCCGAGGCGACCGTACTTGCGAGTGGTGGCGCGGGCGGCCTCTGGCTCCATACCTCGAATCCCTCTGGCGCGACGGCGGATGGATTAGCACTGGCGTGGCGTGCTGGAGCCGCCTTGGTTGACCTTGAGTTTATGCAGATCCATCCCACCGTTCTCGTCGCCAACGGGACCTCGCACCTGATTTCTGAGGCGGTGCGTGGGGAGGGCGCGTATCTGCGCAATCACGCGGGTGAGCGTTTTATGCCCCGCTATAGCGTGCAGGAAGAACTCGCGCCCCGTGATGTCGTGGCACGGGCCATACTCAGAGAGATGTTGCTTGAGGAAACGGATTGCCAGTACCTGGACCTGCGGCACCTGCCTGCCGAGAAGATGCATGCCCGTTTTCCCACCATTTCGGCCTTCTGTCGTGAGAACGGCCTGAACCTGGCGTGGGATCTACTCCCCATCGCGCCCGCCGCGCACTACTGTATGGGGGGCGTTATGGTCGATACCCATGGGCGAACCAGTGTGCCCGCGCTCTACGCGATTGGCGAAGTCTCATGCACTGGTGTGCATGGAGCGAATCGCCTTGGCAGCAACTCCTTGCTGGAAGGACTGGTCTATGGTCTGCGCGTCGCCGATACCCTGGCTGCGCAAGACGAGCAGAGAGCCTCCATGCCATGGTCTTCACTACGAACTTCATCGATTTTCAAGACGCCTGCGATGGCTTCTGATATGGACGTACAATCGTTATCTGCGATGAAGGAAATGTCTTTCGCGCAAATACGTGGCAAATTGCGGCAGCTGATGTGGGAATATGTCTCTCTTACGCGCAGTCACGACGGCTTATGTACTGTTCAGAAGCGTGTACGAGAGTTACAGACCCTGCTAACCAGAAGACGGGAGGATGAGATGAACCGTAGCTGGCATGAAACACGCAATATGTTGCAGGTCGCCGAACTGGTGATTGTCGCTGCTCTGGAGCGTCGTGAGAGTCGTGGTAGCCATTGGCGTCTCGACTACCAGACAACCGATGAGAACCTTGAGTATCGCCACTTCGCCTGGCAGCGACAGCAGATTGATGGACAGGCAGTCCTTTAGGAAAGAGAGGAACATCCCTTATGCACAAAACCATTCGCGACTTGCTCACGTTGGCGCTTGAAGAAGATGGTGCCTACAACGATATCACCACCTTGAGTACCGTCGCTCAGGATCAACAAGCGCGTGCGCGAATCCTCGCGTGTGAAGATGGCGTCGTGGCAGGTTTGTCCGTGGCCATAGAAACGTTTCGCCTGTTTGATAGCCGGATCACCGTTGACGCGGTCGTCTCCGATGGTGCACCTGTACGAGCTGGTGATGTGCTGGCACGTATTACCGGACCTGCGCGTTCAGTACTCAGCGCCGAACGAGTTGCCTTGAACTTCCTGGGGCATCTCTCTGGGATTGCAACATTGACTGCCCGTTGTGCGGCTGCCCTTGAGGAAACACACGCCCTCGTGCGTGATACGCGTAAGACGACGCCAGGGTTGCGCCGTCTGGAGAAAGAAGCGGTGCGGTGCGGCGGTGGGCAGAACCATCGTTTTAATTTGAGTGATGGTGTGTTGATTAAAGATAACCATATTGTCACCGCCGGGGGTATTGCACAGGTTGTTACAGGCGCGAAATCGCAGGCTCCTCATTCGTTGAAGGTTGAGGTGGAGTGCGAAACCTTGGAGGAAGTACAGGAGGCGTTGAGTGCTGGAGCAGACGTCATCCTGTTAGATAATATGGACATCGAGACGATGCGCCACGCTGTGACCGTTATTCGTGCACAAGCACCGCAGATCTTGATCGAAGCGTCGGGAAATATCGATCCAAACGCTGAGCAACTCGTCGCGATCGCGGGAACTGGTGTCGACTTTATTTCACTTGGTGCGTTGACGCATTCCGCACCCCGTTTCGATGCCTCCTTAGAGCTTGTGTAATCATTGCTGGGGCCTTGCCCAATTTTGGTGAATGATGAGTTTGTCTAACAATTGCTCTCCTTATTCTAAGCATGGAAAGAAGAGCAAAACTGCTGCTCCTGAGGGCCTTTCACCAAGATTAGGCCAGTTCCATAAACGTTCAAAGACATTATGCGCCGGAGGTGCGCCACCTGGAAGGAGAGCAAACATGCCAGCAACGTTTCATGCGTTTATCGTCAACAAGACAGAGGAAAGTTTTAGCGCTGCGCTGGGAGAGCTGAGCCAGGCAGAACTGCCAGCGGGCGAGGTTCTGATCAAGGTGGCTTATTCGGGGGTGAACTACAAAGATGGGCTGGCCTCAAGCCCAGAGGGGAAGGTCGTCGTGCGCACCTATCCCATGATGCCGGGCATCGATCTGGCAGGCGTGGTTGAGGAGTCCAGCGACGCACGTTTTCGGGCGGGCGACGAGGTGATCGTGACCAGCTACGACCTGGGGGGCAGCCACTATGGCGGCTTTAGCGAGTACGCGCGTCAAGGCCGATTGGGTCGTCGCCAAACTGCAAGGGCTAACGCTCAAAGAGGCGATGGCGCTTGGCACAGCAGGCTTTACCGCCGCGCGGGCAGTCCATCAGTTGGAGAAAAATGGGTTGAAACCTGAGAATGGCCCGGTTCTGGTGACGGGCGCGACCGGTGGCGCGGGCAGTATCGCGCTCAGCATCCTGCACAATCTCGGCTATCAGGTCGCGGCCAGCACCGGCAAAGAGGCCGAACACGCCTATAGGTGCCAGCGAAATTCTCGACCGTGCCATCACCTCGGCGGAGAGCAAGCGCCCGCTGGAGAAAGAACTCTGGGCAGGTTGCGTCGATGCCGTGGGCGGCTCAACCCTGGCCTATCTGTTGCGCACCACACAATACGGCGGCTCCATCGCAGCCTTTGGCAACACCGGCGGCTTCAATTTCAGCACCACTGTTCTCCCATTTATCTTGCGTGGGTCAACCTGCTGGGCATCGATTCTGTCACCTGTCCCATGGAGCTGCGGCGCGAATTGTGGCAGCATCTGGCTGATGACTACAAGCCAGCGCACCTCCTGAGCGCTATCGGCCACGAGATCAGCTTCGAGGAACTGCCCGCAGCTCTGGAACGCGTCCTCAAAGGTGAGGCGCGCGGGCACACGATTATCAGGATGGAGAAAAACAGAACAGTTTAGGCGGCGCTGGTGGCCGCAGAGGGGACTTCCCACAAAACCGAAAGCCTCCGATAGACCTCCGCAGCGTCGAGTCATAGGGTTGGTCTGCTTGTAAAGGATTTGCACGCAAGCCTGCACGTCTTCTGAAGTGTTCCGGTGGCTACCAGGCGCTGATAGGGAGCCTGTGTGTAAATACACACGCTTTGAGGCTCATGTTTGATACCACATGGTGTCCTTTCCTGCTACCTCCTTCACAAAAGTGCAAACATAGAGTGACAATAAGTGACTATTGAAAGCGAGGACAATATGGTCAAATTCATTGTACTTTGGAATACCCCGGAAGATCCCGTGGCCTTTGAGCGCCACTATCGCGACGTACATATCCCATTGGTCAAGCAAATGCCTGGCCTGCGACGCTACACCATTGGCCGTCACGTGACGGCGCTTCGCGGAGGCGAACCCTATTATTGGATAGCCGAGTTAGAGTGGGACACCATGGACGCTCTCCAGAAGGCGCGCCAATCGCCTCAAGGCCAGGCAACTGCGCAAGATGCCGCCAGTTTAGTCCGCAGCACTGGAACTAGCTTCCGGAGCATGGCGTATGAGGTGGAAGAAGTCTAGGAGTGCGCCCGACGACACAGACGACTTCTTTTGCGTCTTCCTTCCCTTTTTAGTGGTAATTTGGGCGAATATTCGAACGCAAATACTGGCCTCAGAACCCTTTGTTCGAATATTCGCCCCGGGATGATTAATTATTCTTGCCTTGCCTCCCTAAGAGGATCGAGCACCAGATCATAGACCAACAACGGGATGCCCAGACGTAAGTATCTCTCCCACAGAAAGGTGCGCCCGCCTTTGCGGTCATAAGATCCAGGGGTAAAGTACCCAGAGAGCAGAGAGAAGAAACCCATGAAAAACGCTTGATCGATTGCGGCCAGGATACTCAGGATGATCATTGCCAGCATATCCTTGTTCGGATCTTGATAATACCACGTCCCAAGAGCACCATAGGTGATCGCCAGATGATGCACAATGACCAGAGCGGTCAGCGACACGCGCAGGTTGTCAACGAAGAAGACGCGCGTCCCCTTGGGTGCTTTCAACGACGCATTGAGGGCCTGAGCTGTCGCAGGCTTACCATGAGAAGGCGTGCGTTCAACGTGTGATGACATGTTTGATCCTTTTTATTCAAAGAGCTGAGGGAGCGAAGAATGGTTGAAGAATGATTGCTGTGGTTCCTCAAACAAGGAGGCAGGGAAGCCATGCTGCATGACGTGCAAGACACGATCTGCCATGAGATCTGGATCTGGTTCGTCCTGTTCATCCCACCAGCAGTGGAAGGCCCGGTCCATCAGGCCTTCCAGCAGTGCAGTGAGCAAGGGAATCTCCTCTTCTGAGAACGGAGAAAGGTCGGGAACCTGCTCAAGGAAACGCGTGAACATCTCCAGAAGCATTCCTGGTCCACCAGATCGGGCCGCAACTCCTTCTCCCGTTCTCTCAATCCGAAGAATATCGCGTTGCGCGTAAACCTGATGAAAAATGGCACGAACGACCACAGGCAGGGAAGGATTGTCCTCGTGTGCCATCTCCTCCCCCACCCGCTGGCGTATGGCTTCGAGTCCTTCTGTCAGAACGGTATTGAAGATCGCCTCTTTATCGCGGAAATGCAGGTAAAAGGTACCGACACCAACCGCAGCAGTTTCGGTAATTTCAGTGATCGTGGCGTCATGATAGCCACAGGTCGCAAACACCTTGCGTGCTGCCACAAGAAGGTTGGCACGGGTGCGCGCTCGTCTTCTCGCCCCTCTGGGCTGCTTCACTTGCAAACTTTCCTGATCCATGCTCTATCCATTTCTGAAAGTGATTTCAGTTTCAGAAATGGATAGTACCCTACCAACTGATATCTGTCAAGAGAGGTCATGGAGTGCGCAATCCAGCCTGTTGTTCCTTCCTCTGATCGACACATCCAGGGCAGGGAGTATACGCGATACAGGGTTTCTTTAAGAAAGGAAAAATCAAACATGAAAAAGCTTATGATAGAATTTTACACGTATTCTGGGCCTACCTCTCTCTTCCCAAATCTGGAACAAACAACGAGGACAAGAGCCTGCCAGAAGAGATTCGCCAACTCATCGTTGATCTCCACTGCGAAATGCTAGCGATGAGTTGGCGAGAGATCGCCGGCATTTGCTTTATCCGCTTTGGCCGAAAACCCTCCCATCACAGCGTGAAGTTTACGCTTGTGGGAATGTCGCTTGCCGCATGTGCCGAGAGAGAAACAGCCATCCGGTGATCAGAAGCAGGCCACTCCACACGATGCCCACGGTCGGCAAAATGCCCAGATGCTCCAGGCTCAGCCCAAGTGCGGAAGAGCCAATGGTGAGGACGCTGAATAAGATCAGGCGATAGATGCTACTGACGCGGGCTTGCAGGGCATCTGGGACGACAGCGAAGCGATAGCTGTCCATGAAGATAGCACGGATCGAGTCGGAGAGAGCGATGGTAGCGTATACGGCTCCCAACAGCAGTGGCGTTGTGATGAAGCCATAGAGAGGAAAGACGAACACGAACACAATCAGGGCACAGCAGAGCGCTCGGCCAAAGCGTATGCGCCGAAGCATCGGCGGGCAGAGCGCCGTGCCAAGCAGGTTCCCGACGCCGCCAGCGGCAACGATCAGGCCGTAGAGCATCGGCGGGATATGCTGCTGTTGCACAATAGTCAGGACGAGAAGTACGCTGGCCGTGATGGTGAAGTTGATATAGCTGGAAATCAGGAGGATCGAGCGCACGACCTCATGCTCCCACAGCCAGGTGAGTCCCTCGCGCACTTCTCTGAGCAGGTGGTGACGCTGCGTCCTCCGTTCATCTTGCATGGGCGAGCGGATGGAGAGCAATGAGCCGAGCAAGATCAGAGAGGAAAGCGCGTCGGTGACGAACGGGAGCAGCCTGCTGATGCTAAAGAGCCAACTGCCCAGCGCTGGCCCGACAAGCGCGCAGGAGCCGACGATCACCTCGTTCTGTGCGACTGCTGTGGGGAGTTGGCTCTTTGGCACGACCCATGCCCGTGCTGCCGATGTGGCCAGCTCGTAGAAAAGTGAAATGGCTCCCAGGCCAAAGGCGATGGCGTAGAGGAGAAGCAGCCGCAGTGGTCCACTGGAAAGGCCCAGCGTCAGGGGAATGCTCGCCACGCACACCATCAAGCAGAAGGTAGAGAGCAGCATCACGCGTTTGCGCGGCCAGCGATCCACCAGCGCCCCGGCGGGTAGGCTCAGGAGGACGTAGGGAAGCTGCCCCAGGCTATATGCCAGCCCGGCAGCAGCGATCGAACGCGTCAGTCCCACAATGAGCAGCGGAAACGCGAACTGCGTGCATGAAGTGCCGAGCGAGGAGACGGTCTGGCCGAGCCAGAGCAACAGATAGTCACGATTGCGCCAAAGGGAAACGGGCTGTTGTGAAATGACTTCTGTGTCCATGTATTCTGGTCGCTTTCTCTATGGTAAATAGGCTCAATCTTCCGGCGGTGAATGTGGTGTTGACCATGAAACATCCTTTCATTCGCCTTATTTCTGCAAGAAGGGAAGGAAAATGAGCCCGGCAACATAGGAGGGGTCCAATCAATACGGGGCTGAGATACATTTCAGGATGAAGGCAACGCACACGCTCGCACCAACGCGATCAGCGCTGCGCGTGAGAAGAGCGCTATTCACAAACAGCCACGTAAGCGCGATCTGTGCCGGGCTTACGCCGTCAAAAGCGGTTTCACACCGCTTGAGGGGAACATATATCTTTTACTCATCAGCCAGATGATAGCATGGAGACTGCATCAGTGTCAATGGATACTGGTTACCCCTTTAAACTGTTCTTGAAGAGAGATGAACAAACGGTACGGTTTCATCACTATCTAGATGTAGTCGTTATCCGCAAGTTAGGGCGTCTGTTCGTCGTTAGCGAGGAGATCGATACTACCATTACTCATGGCGAAGAGGGTGTGCTGTCCCAAATTCAGTTCGTGGAGGATCGATACGCTTTCATGCAAAGACTGTTGTTCCATTGTGTTTCCTTTCAGGTATGGTACAATGCTCATATCCAGAAGTAACTCTCAGGGTCGGGCTTAGGCAAGGTTTCAGCTTGCGCTAGGCCGTATTTGTGTGTAAATAATCCAATGCCCTCTCTTCCCTTCTTCTGCTTGCGGCTTGACTTTCGACGTACCTTATTTTCTTTGTTGCCGCAGGCTCCGAACCCTGTTGCGAGGCTACTTGGAGTAAGGCTCATTAGAGAGGCATCTCGTTTCATTAGTCACTTGAGAAGGCAAGGCATTACCGTCAACGAACTCTATGCAGTGGGAACTTTGCGGACGTTTTCACCACCACTGACAATGTGTTGAATACATTTGAACACATTATAGAAAGGCAGGAAGAATGATGGCGGTTTCTCCCCGGCGTGAGGATCGACGTATTCAACGTACACGCCAATTGTTGAAGCGAGCATCTATTGAAATTATGCAGAAAAAGGGGGTTCCTGCGACGAGTATTCAAGAGATTACCGAGCGAGCCAACGTCAATCGAGGAACCTTTTATGATCACTTTGCCGATAAATATGCGTTGCTGGAGACGCTGATCCGCGATGAGTTTCACCATCTAGTCTGTGTACTCCCTCCCGTATCGTACTGGAATAGCAGCGTTTTGCAGCACCTCATTCAGCTTGTCCTCGAAAATTTCAGAGATGTGCAGCGCCGTTGTCGTCCGTTGGGAGACATCGATCCGTTGACCCAGCGCATTATTCAGGAGGAACTGGCCGTGCTGTTGCTGGCATGGCTCACAGAGAAGAGGAAAAAAGGCGTTCAGGATACTGTGTCGCTGCAAACAGCGGCAGGAACGATGAGTTGGGCCATTCTGGGGGCGGCGCTGCAATGGAGCCTGGAGCCTGGCAGCATGGCCTCAGAGCAGATGGCCCATGGTATTGTGTTGTTGCTGTTGCACGGGGTAGCACATCTGACAGATGAAGACACCCCGGATCAGTACAAATAATGCCTGGGAGCTATTTCTGGTCTTCCACCTGAAGCAGATCCATCAGTCGCACGCGTGCGATTTTGCCTGTTGGTGTGGCTGGTAACTCGTTGAGTAGCAGCAGCTCTTCGGGCCATTTGTATTTCGCAAGCCCTTTGGCCGCAAGATGCGTTGTAATCTCGGCAAGGGTTATGCTATAGCCAGAACGGAGAGATGCAACCAGGCAGGAGCGTTCACCAAGCCGTTCATCAGGGCGCGCAATAATGGCGAGTTGATTGAGTTGCACCAGATCAACCAGCAGGCTCTCCACTTCGACAGCGGAAAACTTCAAGCCACCACGATTAATAAGTTCGGTGCGTCGCCCTTCAAAAGCGACGGTGCCATCAGTATTAAAACTGGCAAGATCGCCTGTACGCAGCCAGCCATCGGTCGTGATGGCTTCGCGTGTGAGCCGCTCATCTTTCAGATAGCCACAAAACATAGAAGGACTGCGATATAAGAGATTTCCCGTTTCGCCGTTTGTTATGTCGTGCATATTTTCGTTAACAATGCGCACCTCGGCACCCGTTACGGGCCTGCCAATACTGGTGCTGGCGGCTTCTGGTGGATCGTCCGGGCGGGTAAAAGTGCCGGCTCCTACCTCAGACATACCCCACTGCACAATCACGCCTGCTCCAAGCGTGCGTCGTATATCGGCAACGAGGGAGGAGGGGACTTTTGCGCCGCCTGTGCGTACCTCGCGCAGATGGAGGCGCGGTGTCTCTGGCTGTGTATCAAGATGGAGACAAACATCACGTAGCTGTGCAGGTACCGCAAAGGCAACCGTTGCTTTCGATTGATGAGCAAGCTCGAAGAACCGTTCCGTTCCCCAACCTGGGAGAAGCGCTTGTCTGCCATGACTCAAGATGCTGAGGTGGATGGAGAGCAGCCCGAATAGATGCGTGAAGGGACTGGCACTGATGATCGTATCTTCTGCTCTGGCGTTGCCATCGCTGGCAACGGCGGCTGCGTTTGAGAGCAATCCATCGTGGCTATGAATACAGATTTTCGGTCGCAGCGAGGTTGTGCCGGAGGATGGCAGTAAGACGAAGGGATCAGTGGGAGAGAGCGATACGGGCTGTGGAGATGCTCCGGCATATTGTTGTAGCAGGGCTTCGATAGTGCCGATGCCAGAATGTGCTTGAGAGTTGGTGACAAACAGATGTTGCAGCGAGGGCAGCGTAGTAAGGAGACGTTCGCCAAGTGTAAGCAGATCGCGCTGTCCATGACTGGCAGGCAGCACAAGAATAGAGGCTGAAGCACGTTCTAGCAGCACGCGAAGTTCGAGCTCGCCATAGGCCATATGCAATGGAAACATGATTGCACCAGTCAAAGCAATGGCTACGTGCAGAGTGAGGTATTCCCAGGAGTTCGGCAGATGCAGGGCGACCACATCTCCCTTAGAGACGCCGAGTTCTTGTAATACGCGAGCCAGCGCGAAAGCATCGTGTGACCAGTCGTGCCAGCTACGCAACCTTGTGCCATCAAAAACTGCCGGGCCTTCTCCACCGGTTGTCACAGCCTCGTTGAAGATCGCAGGCAGGGTATAGCCTTTGAGAGAGGCCGCACGTTCCTCTGGATGGATGAAATAATCTTGAGTAGTTATCATGGTGGTGCGCCTTACAATGGTTGTAAAAATACGATACTTATAAACAGTGATAGCATGAGGCTGTATCTTTGTCAAGCGATAGACCTTCTCTCGCTCGTCTGGTATCATTATAGGAGATGGAGTAGCGAATCATAGAGGTGAGATACTCTTTTTATCGCAAGAATGGTGAACGCTGGCTTTTGGCTTCGGGTGAGCGAAGTTGAAGAGCCGAGGAGGAGCAAATGACAAATGCGTATATCGTTGATGCTGTGCGTACGCCTCGTGGACGTGGCAAGATTGGGAAGGGAGCGCTGACACACATTCACCCTCAGGAATTGCTGGCGCAAACACTCAATAGTCTTGTGAAGCGAACCGGAGTTGATAAGCGTGATGTGGAGGATGTGGTTGCTGGATGCGTGACGCAGGCGAAAGATCAGGGTGCAGACATCGCACGAATGGCAGTGCTCGCGGCAGGTTGGCCGGATGAGGTAACTGGCGTGGCACTCAATCGCTTTTGCGGTTCGGGACTGCAAGCAGTGAATTTTGCCGCAATGGGCGTGATGGCAGGTATACAGCATCTCGTGGTTGGCGGCGGCGTTGAGAGCATGTCGCGCGTGCCAATCAACGCTGAGGGTGCCAATAACGATGGCAATAACGACCATTTGCGCAAGAAGGTTTTTCAGGTGCCACAGGGGATCAGCGCCGACCTGATCGCAAGCATTGAGGGGTTCAGTCGTCAGGATGTCGATCAATTTGCTTTTGAGTCGCAGCGGCGGGCGGCTCAGGCACAACAGGCGAATCTCTTCAAAATGAGCCTCTTCCCGGTGCGTGATCCAGAGACGGGCGAGGTCGTGCTGGAGCGAGACGAGCATCCACGCGCAAACACGACGCTGGAAGGGCTGGCGCAACTTGAACCCGCGTTTGTTAAGCTGGGTCAGCAGGTGGTGGGCTTCAATGGCGAGACCTACGATCAGCTTGCCTTACAACGTTATCCTGAAGTGCAGCAGATTGAGCATGTCCACACTGCTGGAAACTCCAGTGGGATCGTTGATGGTGCGGCTGCTGTGCTGATCGCCTCGAAAGAATATATTGTGGCGCATGGATTGAAAGCACGTGCGCGCATTCGAGCGATGGCAACCGTTGGCAGCGAGCCAATTATCATGCTGACGGCACCCGCGCCAGCATCGAGGAAGGCGTTGAGCCAGGCGAGAATGACGGTGAGTGATATCGACCTGTGGGAGATCAACGAAGCATTCGCGGCAATTCCGCTACAAACAATGCGCAGCCTGGAACTGGACCCGCAGAAGGTTAACGTCAACGGAGGAGCCATTGCGCTTGGACATCCACTAGGCGCAACTGGAGCCATGCTGCTTGGTATGGTCCTCGATGAATTGGAGCGGCGCAACCTCACAACCGCGTTAATCACGCTTTGTATCGGTGGTGGGCAGGGGATTGCGACGATCATCGAACGAGTATGAGTGAAGAAAAACTATACATTTTCCAGCCTCTCAAGACGATCTGGCTATCTGGTTGAGATTTCTCGGGCCAGTCAGCTAGAATACACAAAGACGAAAGCTGAAATAATTAGACAGCTTTTGCATGAAATTTGTGTACTGTAAGGAGTGTCACGAGAGGTATGTTCTCAAGAAGACGATCCGCTTCATCGATGCTTTTAAAAAGATCGAAGCAATCACGGACGATCACAGGGATCTGGATAGGAGGCGTGCTTTTACTCGTACTGTTGGCGATAGGAGGGGGAGCGATTGTCACGCTGCATCCGTTTGGCGTTGGCGCTCAATCCGCTCTCAAGCCACTTGCAGGCCAAAAGAACTGGCAGCAAGGCACCTCATCACTACTTTTTGGCACGAACGATGCCAGTTGGCAATGGTCACAGAAGCATCTGGGCAATGCACCGGCAATAGCAGCAACGGTGAAATCTGCGGGTATTACCGTGATTCGCTCTCCGCTACATAGCGACGATGCCGAGGCACGGGTGGCAGCTATTGAGTCAACGGGCGCGCAATGTCTGGGTATCCTGCAACCCGAAGATGCCGAACAGGTGGTCAAGATGCTGGGCAATCGCTGCCGCCTCTATGAGTTTATGAACGAGCCAGATAATGGTGGTCCCTCTGCCACTGAATATGCGGCCTCGTGGAATAAGATCATCCCTGGTTTGCGGTCGATCAATCCCCAGGCGTCGTTTATCGGGCCGGTTGTTGCCTTCCCCGATCTCGACTATATCAGAACGTTTTTGACGCAGGCGAAACAGGCTGGCAATCTGCCCGACGCCGTCAGTTTTCATATGTACCCCTGCACCGACACCTCAATTGCCGATTGTCCATCTCACTTTGCCGATTACACCAAAGAGGCCGCGAAGGTCAAGGCGACCGTGAATGATGTGTTGGGGCAAAATCTGCCGCTGTGTATCACAGAGTATAACTTCTCCTGGAAGCCTGGTCAGACGCCGAACAACAATCCATTTATGCGCCAGTTCACTACACAGTCGCTTCAGGCAATGGCACAAGCCGGAATTGTGATGGCGAATCAGTTTGATATTGCCAGCAATGCAGGTGGTGGTGCACTGGACATGGTTGATCCGCAGACAGGCGAGGCCAAACCGCAGCTAGATGCAATGAAAGCGCTGATTCAACAATATAGCCAGGGCGCATCGACACAGGCCACACCAACCACTGCCAGTACTACATCGGCGCAAATCACTCCAACTGTTATAGCTACTGCCGTACCCACGATTGCACCTGAAACGGGGATGGTGCAAACGGCGATGCCACTTGGCGTTCAGCAGATCAATTGTACGAGTGGGCAGCAGAACAATGGGCAGGATGGTTGCATGCTGCTTGTGCAGGTGAAAGGGCCACAGATGGTGATGCTGACCTGGTGGAATCAAAATGGCAGGCAGGTAAAGAGCCTGAACGTGCAGACTTCGACGAATAGCATCGATGGGCAGGATGGTAAATGGACCACGATTCCGGTAAAATTAGCCTCGTCCACTGGCGGTGGAGCGCAGATGTTCACGCTACAAAAGCCCGGATGGGTTAAGGTGGTGGTGCAGCCATCCACGCAAGAAAAGAAGCCCGTGAGTGGCCTTGTGGAATTGTATAGCGTGGCGCTTGCAAATAACAATTGAAGGGATATTAATGAATCCGATACGTTTTGGCATTGTTGGGGCGGGCTGGCGTTCGTTCTTTTTCCTGCGTGTGGCTCAGGCGTTGCCTGATCGTTTTGCGGTTGCCGGGTTGGTGACGCGCGATCAGGCGAAGGGAGAGGAAATTGAAAAAGCGTGGGGCGTGAAAACGTATAGAACGCTCGATGAATTGTTGGCGATCAATGATCTGCACTTCGTCGTTGTTTCGGTGGCTGTATCGGCTGCCCCGCAGATCATCGCTGCAATTGTTGAGCGCGGGTTGGCGGTGTTAACTGAGACACCGCCAGCACCGGATCTGGCTGGCCTCATTGCCCTGAACGATCTGGGCAGGCGTGGAGCGAAAATTCAGGTGGCAGAACAATATCACTTGCAGCCAGCACACGTCGCACGTCTGGCCTTTGCGCACTCTGGCAAACTGGGAACTGTGACGCAGGCTCAGATCTCTATCGCGCATGGCTATCATGGCGTGAGCCTGATTCGCAAATTTCTGGGCATCACCTTCGAGCCGGTGAAGATTACAGCCCATCGTTTTCTTTCGCCCATCATGGCAGGCCCGGACCGCTCAGGACCGGCCATGCAGGAGCGCATCGCCCAATCCGAACAAAAGATGGCGTATCTGGATTTTGGCGATAAACTGGGGATATTTGATTTCACCACTGATCAGTATCGTTCGTGGATTCGCACGCGCCGCTTGCTGGTTCGTGGCGAGTGTGGCGAGATCAACGACATGCAGGCCAGCTATTTGCGGGATTATCGCACCCCCATTACCTGCGATTTTTTGCGGCAGGATGCGGGAACAAACGGCAATATCGAAGGGTATTATCACAAGGGTATCGTAGCTGATAGCGAATGGGTCTACAGAAATCCCTTTGTCCCTGCGCGCTTGAGCGATGATGAGATTGCCGTTGCATCCTGCCTGGTCGGGATGGATGCTTATGTCGATGGTGGACCGGACATGTACAGTCTGGCAGAAGCCTCGCAGGATCACTATCTCAATTTGATGATTGAACGTGCGATAACTTCCGCCGAACCTGTATCGACTACGCTCCAGCCCTGGGCTGAGGAGCGCGGATAGCTTAGATCACTTCCTGGGCGGCAGCGCGACCGGCGGTACGGCCTGAGAAGAGGCAGCCACCTAGAAACGTGCCTTCAAGAGAGCGATAGCCGTGCATGCCGCCGCCACCAAAGCCTGCCACTTCACCGGCAGCATAGAGGCTAGGCAGCGGTTGCCCATTGGCTTGCAGTACTCGCGACGAGAGATCTGTTTCCACACCTCCTAGCGTCTTGCGCGTCAGGATCGAGAGGCGCACGGCGATGAGCGGCCCAGCAGTTGGATCGAGCAGGCGATGTGGTTTGGCAACACGGAACAGCCTATCGCCGATAAAGCGGCGCGCGCCACGAATGGCCGTCACCTGCGCATCTTTGCTGAACGGGTTGTTGATCTGGTGATCGCGCGCAACAATAACCTGTTCCAGGGCTGCAAGATCGATCAGCTCCTTGCCGGTCAGCGCGTTCATTGCCTGTACCATCTCGGGCAGTGTCTTGCGCACGAGAAAGTCAGAGCCACGCTGCTTAAATGCCTCAACTGGTCCTGGAGCACCCGGCAGCACGCGACTGAGGGTTTTGGCGATGCTGCGGTCCGTGAGATCGGGGTTTTGTTCTGAGCCGGACAGGGCGAATTCGCGTTCGATGATGCGCTGATTGAGCAGAAACCACGAGTAATCGTAGCCGCTGGCGAGGATGTACTCAAGAGCGCCCAGTGTATCGAAGCCGGGAAAGAGGGGAATGGGGAGGCGCTGACCGTGTGCGTCTAACCAGAGCGGAGACGGCCCCGCTAGAATGCGGATGGCGTGGTTGCTCCAGACAGGCGCGTAATTGTTGATGCCCTCCGGGTAGTGCCACATGCGGTCGGAGTTGATGAGGTGGCCGTTGCTGGCTGCGATGACCTCTAGCATACTGCCATCGACGTGATCGGGAACGCCTGTGATCAGCCGTTTCGGTGGTTCGCCCAGGCGTTTCGGCCAGTTGCGGCGCACCAGTTCGTGATTGCCGCCGATGCCGCCAGAGGTGACGATCACCGCCTGCGCCTTGAGCGTGAATTCGCCCGCGACCACTCGTGAGCTTGGTTGTCCGCGCTCGACCGAACTCGGTTCGAGGATGTCGCCATGCACGCCATCAACGACGCCACCTGTCATGGTTAGAGCGGTGACACGATGGCGGAAGAGGAGCGTCACGAGGCCGCGTTGCTCTCCCTCACGTACGCGGCGAATAAAGGGTTCCAGCACGCCCGGACCTGTTCCCCACGTTACATGGAAGCGGGGAACGGAGTTGCCATGTCCGGTTGCCAGATAGCCGCCGCGCTCTGCCCATTGCACGAAAGGGAAGATGCGCACGCCTTGCTGATGCAGCCAGGAATATTTCTCTCCAGCAGCAAAGCCGACATAGGCTTCTGCCCAGCGGCGAGGCCACAGATCCTCTTCGCGATCAAATCCGGCGCTACCCATCCAGTCTTGCAGGGCCAGTTCGTATGAATCGCGCACACCGGCCCGGCGCTGCATCGGCGAATTGACCAGGAAGAGGCCGCCAAAGGACCAGAACGCCTGTCCACCAAGCGAGGCTTCCGGCTCTTGATCGAGGATAGTTACGCGTCGGCCAGCATCAACAAGCTCTGTAGCAGCTACCAGCCCGGCCAGACCAGCGCCAACAATAATCACATCGGTATCGTCACCCATTGATTGTATCCCCCTTTATTGGAGTATGTGCGTCTGTATGCAAGCTTTCCCCATGCCACGTCTTCTATTGAATTGCCCCGTCTGCCAGAATAGCATGGACACCATGTACGCCGTTGGCAATTTGAGTCACATGTAGATCGACTACCAGGCTTGCCAGAGCGAGCGCCTGTGAGCGTGGCAACTGATATTGTTCGCCCATCAGATCGAGCATGGCTTCCAGCGCGATCAACGATGCCTCGTGCAAATCATTGTGAAAGCCCAGCGTCAACCAGGAGTTGGTCGTTCTCACACGTGGAGTTTTCAGATGCATGTCGTCGTGCAGGTGAAAGGTCAGCGTAACGCGGTCCATTGGGCATTCGAGCGCGACACCGCTGACCTCACCATCGCCCTGCACGCCATGCCCATCACCGACAGAGAAGAGCGCGCCTGCGACGGCGATTGGCAGATAGAGGGTGCTTCCAGCCACCAGTTCTTTGCAATCGATATTGCCGCCACAGAAGCGAGGCGGATTGGTGGAATGGATGCCGGGTTCATCGGGTGCTAGCCCCATCACACCCATAAATGGATGCAACGTGACGGTATGCCCATACTGATCCGTCGCGGTCATCGCATCAGTGTTGATGCTCCAATAGAGCGGCTCGCGTCTTCCAACCAGTCCAAAATATTTGTTGACTGCGCTCTCCCAGCCGCCAGCGCCAGTCCATCCCCAACTGCCGGGTTGTATCTCGTCGATATGCACGGCGAGCGTCATCCCTGGTTGCGCTCCACGAATAGCGACGGGACCGCACAGGGCGTGGCCGCTATCGCGCTGCTCGTCGCGTGGCTCGAAGCGCTGTCGAGGCTCCTCGGATGTGGGAGCGAGGTTCCAGCCAGCGTCGAGGGTACGAAATAATACACTATCGCCTGATGCAATTGTGAGGATCGGCTCAAACTCTCGTGAAAAGCTGCCATGCAACGTGGCCTGTTCCGGTTCGATGCTGTAGGTGGTCATTCAGCGTCTCCTTATCGGTGGTGTGGGGTCTCCTTTTGTCTCAGAATTTCCATCAATTGCTCGATCTTGTGAGATTCTGATTATGAGATGAGTTTTGGGATTCGTCAAGAGGAAACGGCCAGGAGCAAATAGAGCAATAAGTCTCATTAAACGGACGATTTTGTGGCTCATCGATTTTCAGTGAAAGCGCTCCCGATGGAGAGATCTCCAGGAAATTTTCCCTCTTCTTCCCTGAAATAAGCGAGCGTGTCGTGTACCTTGAGAGCGTGTTTGGGAAATCATCACAGAGCGAAAGCTAAGACAGCGGGGCAGCGAGCATGAGTACATTCTCCCCTGTCTTGCCTATTTAGGAAGGCGGCTTCAATCTATTTCCAAAACAGGCTTTTAGCAGCTATTCTTTGATGCTAAAAATCATCTCAGTGTTTCTATCAAGAAGGGAGTGATGTCTATGCCAGGAAGCTCAGAGCTAAGGGGAAACCGGCCAGGAAGGAGAGAAGTAGCCACGCTCGATGTAGCCCAACAGGGGACCAAGAGAGGAATTGAAGATAGCGGAGATCTTCGCGATCATGATGGAAAAAGAGCAAAAAACCTAGGTGGAATGGATATAAAATCATTAGCAAGCGAACTTGCTAAATCTACAAGTGAAGCCAAAGCAGCACATGAAGCCGGTAATGCAAATGCGAAAGAGTTGATTGAGTATGCGGAGAGCGTAAAAAACGCTTTGATGGATGCCAAAGCTTATCAGAAACGTTCATTTGGTGCAGAAACACGAGTATTAACAAAGCAATTTATTGAGGCTACGCATGCAGCGAAGTCAGCATTTAATGCTAAAAGTGAAAAAGCAGAAAAACTTATAGAAGATGCAGAGAAAGCAAGAGAATCTCTTGTCGCAGCTAAATTGGATAAAGCGCATCGCATAATGGATGTAGCTATAAAAGGTGCAAATCGAGGTAAAGATGCAGAAACACATGATTTGCTAAATAAAGCGAGGAAAGAGTTAAAAGATCTTAAAATTTTGGAGGAGGAATGAAAAGAAGTCTAAATGCCTATTATAAACATTTGTGAGCTGGTGTGTTTACATAGATAGAGGCAAGCTGAATCACAGCCTGTACCTCTTCATCAATGGTATCCCCACGCCATCCAGTATCCGCGATAGCACGATCCAGCAGAGGCGGCGATACCAGGGCAAGTGTAGATCGTAGACGGCGCTATATTCGATATCGGCTATCGCTCCACGATTGCGCTTGAATTGCGCGGCCCCGGAGCTTTCATGCAACACATACTTATTCTCCTGTGCGATAAAGAAGAGTAGGGCTGAGAGCATACGATAGAGGCCGATCTCTAGTGGAAGCTCGGTATCGTAGCCGAAGAGCGGCGTAGTCATGACCCCGTTGCGACAGAAGTAGCCTAGTACGGCATCGACACGGCCATCTTTGCGCAACGTCACCAGATGCAATGTCTGGCCTTGCAGGGCGAGGCGAATAAACTCTTCGTTGAACATCGGGTTGCAGAGCGAGTATTTTTGCAGGTAGAGCATATTGTAGATCTCAACGATGCGTGGGATGTCCTGCTCCTGTAGCTCGTTTGCGGCCACAACGCTATAGCCATGCTTTTGCACCAGCGCCCTGTCACGTTTGAGCAGCCAGCGTGCCTTTGATGGTATGCTGCCGCCGTTGGCTGGCTCGACCAGATAGATCTGTCGGCTGGGAACAAGGCGGCAGCCGTATTGCCTGGCAGCTTCAAGTAAAGAGGCATTGGTATAGGCGTTGAGTGAGCGCAAAATCAGCGCATGCTGAGGGAAGCGTTCGCGGAGAAATGAGAGGGTCGCCGCGAGCTGTTCGGGGCGCAACGCCGGGTAGAGGTTTGTGGAGAGCAGCCAATTATTGATATGCACAGTTTTGTTGATGCGACACCACTTACAGAACACTCCGAAACAATCGATCAGTATTTTTAAGGCAAATTTGAGCCAGCGCTGTTGAATGAGAACCAGTTCTTCTTTCGCGTAAGTGACATAGTGCGAGTAGGGTGAGCAAACATATGAATTGGCGTACTCCTCCTCGTTGATCGAGATCGGGAGTACGATCTGTTCATCGAGGAGCAGGGCCATGTAGCGCGTTGTGACGTTGGCGATATAGTGGGTTGGGCCGTTTTTGATCAACGGTGTCAGATAGGCTTTTGCATAAGCGCCATCGGCAGTAGCGGGCCAGGGAAGCTGATCGATTGTCTCGGCATCAAAGAGACGAATGGTGGAAGTGGTCAGGGTATGTTGCTCCTACATTTGTTGGTGTCGGGTCTGCTAACATAGACCCGGCATATTGGTTAGCAACATCATCATTGACGGAGGAAGAAATGTCAAGATGGAGTGAACCTGTGATAAGGGTTCACTCCATCGATATCTTGCGACGTTAGCGACTGCGAAGAGAGGAAGCCTCCACTCGCTTGGCCTCGCTGGTTTCTGGCTGCAATTTGGCGATAGGTTGTGCCGGAGTTGGCGAAGGTGCCTTGCGCTGCGAGGGATGGATGCGACCAACCAGACGGCTCAAGAAAGGTGTCTTCATGAAGAAGATGCTGAGCAGTATGCCACTACCTGCTGTGACCAGATAGGTGAGCAATACACGCACAACGACGGGCCACGCGACGGGCAGAAATGGCACCATCCATCTGAGCGCCATGCCAAGCGTCAGGGCGTGAATGAGATAGAGGCCAAAGGAGGCATCCGAGAGCGTGTGCCAGAAGTGGTGGCCTTTGGGATGGCCCTGTTCGTCCGTGGAAAGCGCCCAGCGATAGGCGAGCCAGAAGGCAAAAACAATCACGATCAGGCTAAAGAATCCAATGCTCGGCTGCAAAACGGCGGTAGCAGGCTGATGATAGATAAGTACCTGAAACGTATAGTTGAGCAGGAGAATCGTCAGCCCGACGATTGCGCTTGCGATAACCCACTGACCGGAGCGCATCAGGAAGGCCCGTATCTGTGGCAGATAGAGGGCGGTCAGACCACCAAGCACAAAGTAGAACTGATAGATCAAGACGAAGCGATCCTGATATTGAATGATGAACTTGCCAGTGGGGGTCAGGCGCAATGGCCCTAAGCGCAGAATGTAGAAATCAAAATAGAGGACAGCCATCTCAATGATGAAGCTGATGCCCAGCACGATCCAGGGATGGTGGGCGACGCGCTTTATGAAAAGCAAGAATAAAGGAAACAGAATGTAGAACTGAATGGTCAGGAGGATGTAATACAGTTGGAAGGAAGCGCTACCTGTTAAGATATTGAGAATGGAGTTTTGGAGCAGCGGGAGTGGTGATAGTGATGAAGCGTTCCAGATAGTATAGATAACGCTCCATATGCTATACGGCAAAAGAATGGCGACGCCGCGCTTGATCCAGAAGCTCTTTGTTGAGAACTGCTTGCCGGCATAGACATAAACCAGCGCGAAGGCTGTGACAAACATAAAAACGTAGCGGGTAAAATGAAAAATAGTGACAAACGCATTTTGTATCCACACGCCGATATCGTCCTGATTGAGACCAAGCGTGAAGCCAAGCACATGCACCGCAACGACACAGAAGGCCGTCACCACACGCAGAGGATCAAGCTCATAGACATAGGGGCGACGTAATGATTCACTTGCCAAAATTCTTTCCTCACTTTTCGTTATGCTGATTGAAGCATCTTGCCACGCTCGACTAAAAAAGCGCTGAAAGTTGCTGAATTTTGGCTGAATAGATGAAGAAACTATACCAGATAATCTCGTAATTTTTCCGGCGTGCGGTCATTTTTGCAAGCGCGTGCGTTCCCAGGTGAAGAGGCGTTTTAGTACTATGCGTAGGGCAAAGATGATGACGAACATCAGAATCTGCTGCCAGGTATGCAATGCGATGGTTTTAACCAGCGTCCCGGCGAGCTTGAAGCTGAGACCAGCAATCGCGCCATCGGCGACGAGCAAGCGTGCGGTCATCACGTTCCCTGTGCGTACAAGCATCACCAGCGCCGCCAGCATATAGCCGATGATAAGCAGCGCTCCGATGAACTCGATGAGAGAGGCAAGGAGGGTGAAGAGATCAGTGAAGAACATGATCGCTGCTCCGAGGTTCTTCGCTGGTTCCTTCCGATTGTGCGGCAGGCGGCGTATGAGGTTGGGGTGCGAGATCAGGGTGGCGCGCAGCTGCACGATCAATCTCCTGTTGTAAGAAGTAGTTGAGCAGCGTCCGAATCGTAGCAATCGCGGCCAACTGTCCAATCTCCGTCCAGGTTGGGGCAATGGCGGTGCGCAGGATGTCGGCACCCAGCTCAAATTCGAGTGCCAGCGCCAGCCAGCGTCCCAGGCGCAGACGAATCGCCTCCGTTTTTGGTTCCTGCGAGCCGATTCCTCCGCCCTGGGCAAAGAGCTGGAGCGCTCGTACTGTTGCTTGCAATGCGGCAAGGGCAATCAGCAACCCCGCAATTCCTTCGACGCCCGACGCCAGATATTGCGTCCAGACTTTCAAGAGTGATTCCAAAAAAGCGCTCCTTTTCCGTTCTCAATGTTTTACTTGTCTGTCTCTAGCTCATCAACAATCTGGATTTCATCTTCCTGTGCGGTCCCTTTGTCGGCCTTGACTTCATCGACCTGCCAGCATGAATGATCGCCTTCCCGCCAGAAGTGCATGCTAATTGTGCAGGGACCAACGCGTAGATGCTGTATTTCGATATCAGGCAACCAATCGGGCAGCGTCGGATGTACATAGAGTCGTTTTTGTGGAGCATCAGCCCGCAGGCCGAGGACAGTACGAAGCATATGGAAGATGCTGCCCGTCGCCCATGCTTGTGGGATATTAGCCCCAGCAGGATAGAGGATCGGAAAGTCTATCGTTCCTTCGCGTTGTACGCCAGCAAAGACCTCTGGAGGACGATAGCCCTCGAAACGCTCGATAGCATCGAAGATGCCTTGAATGACCTGATTTGACTCGTCGATTAACCCGTAGCGTTTGAAGCCATCCGCGATAATGCCGTTATCCTGGGGCCAGATGGAACCGCGCTGGTAGGATAGCGGATTATAGGAGGGATTATTGCTTGAAATGGTGCGGATGCCCCAGCCGCTCCACATGTCATCCTGCAACAGCCGTTTCGCAGTTCGCCTGGCCTTGTCCGCGTCGGCAATGCCACTCCACAGGCATTGTCCGGCATTTGAGCTAATGGATGTGATCTGCTTTTTGCCTGGATCAAGCCCGTAGGCGAAGCAACCTTCATCCTCCATCCAGAAGCGTTGATTGAATTTCTGCTTCAGCGTCTCAGCTTTTTGTTGCAAGGTTTTTGCTTTTTCCTGATCGCCCAGTACCTCGAATGCTTCGGCCATGCGCGTCCAGGCATCGTAGACATAGCCTTGCAGCTCGCAGAGACCCTTCGGTTGCTTTACCGGGCTGCCATCGGCATAGACCACCGCGTCTGTCGCGTCTTTCCAACCCAGATTATTGTAATGGTAGGAAGAATAGCTTTTGTATTCTTGAAAACCATCGCCATCAAGATCGCCGGACTGGTCAATCCAGGCCAGACACTTCTCCGCTACGTCCTGATTGTCTTTGAGTAGCGTAATATCGCCGGTCCACCGGTAGGCTTCGGAGAGGACGATCAGGTAGAGGATGGTGGCGTCGGCGGTGCCATAAAAGGGTGTGAATGGGATCTGCTGAAAGTGGGCAAGTTCGCCGGAGCGCATTTCATGTAAAATCTTGCCGGGCTGGGCTTCGCGCCAGTCGTCGCGTTCGCCGGCCTGATGCTCCGCCAGACGTTTGAGGGCACCTCGCGCGAAGCCAGCAGCAACTGCCATGTTCTGATACGAGGCGGTGAGGCTATCGCGTCCAAAGAGGGTCACGAACCAGGGGACGCCAGCGGCGGGAACCCAGGCGTCGGCAGAGACATCCATGTCATAGATGCGCAGCGCTCCCATGTCTTCGACGGCCTGTTGGTACATACGATAGACGTTGTTATTAGATGAATATAGTTTTGTGCATTGTGCTTGCCAGTGGGCTTGCCTCTCGTCGATATTGCTGCTTGGTTCCTGTCCAGGAGCGGGAGTAGCTCCTGAAGAGGCTGTTCCCTGCTGTTCGTGGCGACATGAGTCAGGGCCGGGGCGTTTGATCTCCTGTCCATGTTCAAGCAGCATTTCGCAGCAGGTATTCCAGCGTTGATTGGGGCCAAGGTCGATCTCGAAAAAGATGCGTCCATTGGCGTATCCAACAGGAACCTCGCGGATAACGGCGTAAGTAATAGCGCGATGAAAGTCCTGATCGTTATAGGATGTTCGAACTTGCCTATGTTGTTCATCCCACTCCGTTTTTTCTTTGCCGCGCTGAATAATGTTGCCGGATTTCACCTCGAAGATATCTGCGAAGTCGCTGCGTAATGACACTTCAAGGAGGAAGCGCACACGTTTCCCACTATAGTTAGCGACATCGATCTCTTCATGAATGCCTTCGCTCACGACGCGATTGATAGTAACACGGAGCGTCTGTGCATCGATAACGCCGCCCTGTGTATTGATAATGTCGTTGGTCAGGTGGAAGCGCGAGGCGTAGAAGCTGAGCTGGCTGGAATTGATTGGGACCAGTGGCGTGCGGTTGATGTAGAGCCGATAATGGCTCAGGAAGCGGGTATCCATCGCATAGACGCCCTGAACGGTATTGGGATTGATTTCGCCCCGTCGATCCGTGACCATAAAGGTTCTACCCTGACTAATGGTAATAGTTGGCGGACCTACTTTAATTTCAATGGGCATAGTGTTCTCCTTCAGAATGCGCTTTCCACATAGTTGAATCTTTATCCTCTGCTATACGCTTTCACGTTGTTAAGCCCTGTTTTGTTACGGTTTGTGGCCCTTTTCTTCTGGCACGATGACTCGTGTGCCGCGCTGGAAGGTGAAGTAGGTCCAGGCGTACTGGATAAACACGAGCAGGCGGTTGCGAGCGCCAATGAGAAACAGGATATGGACGAAAAGCCAGATGAGCCAGGCAAGCAAACCGGCGAAACGAGCGGGGCCGATAGAGACGATACCAAAGCCGCGTCCTACGGTGGCAAGAGTGCCCTTGTCGAAGTAGTGGAAGCGGGCTGGCGGCATTTCACCTCTCACACGACCGACGATCACAGAGGCAACATAGTTCGCCTCCTGCATTGCCACGGGAGCCAGCCCCGGCAGATGCTTGCCATTTTGCGTTGCCAGTGCGGTATCGCCAATCACAAAAATGTTTGAGTGGCCGGGAGCCGTCAGATCTTGTTGCACCTTGACGCGTCCATCATGATCGACATCGGCGTGGAGCCATTCGCCAGCCGGGGAAGCCTTGACGCCCGCCGTCCAGATGACATTCTCGGTTGCCAGATGCTCATCGCCGATCATGACACCATCCTGACGAACCTCTTTTACATGTAAGCCAGTTCTGATCTCCACGCCCAACTGCTGCAATTTCTTGTTGGCTTGCTCGGCCAGATGAGCGGGAAAACTGGGCAGAATTCGTTTCGGCCCCTGAACTAGCACAATACGTGTCATGGTTGGATCGATGTGGCGAAAATCACCCTTCAGCGATTGTCGGGCAAGTTCTGCGATAGCGCCGCTAAGTTCGACGCCTGTTGGTCCGCCGCCAACCAGCACAAAGGTTAACAGTGCTTTGCGCTTCTGCTCGTCTGGTTCGCGTTCTGCCGCCTCAAAAGCAGAGAGCACCTGGCGACGGATAACGAGGGCATCATTCACCGATTTCAGGCCGGGAGCTAATTTTTCCCACTCTGGATGCCCAAAGTAGTTGCTTGTGGCTCCTGTCGCCACGATGAGATAGTCATAGTGAAGCGCCTGGTTCTCCCCCAGCAAGACCTGTTGCTGATCTATATCAATTCCTGTGACCTCTGCCATAAGAACGCCGGTATTGGCCTGTTTTTCGAGAACTGCCCGCAGAGGATTGGCAATATCAGCAGGCGAAAGACCAGCGGTTGCAACTTGATAGAGCATGGGTTGGAAGAGGTGAAAATTGTTGCGGTCGATAATTGTCACCTGAACGGGCTGATCGCCCAGCGCTTTGGCCGCTTGCAGACCGCCGAAGCCGCCGCCAACAATGACGACATGCGGCGCTATTTTTGTCTTTTCCTGTATATTCTTCCTGCTTGCTGTTCCTTGTCGTTGAATGGTTGTCATGTATCTATTGCTCCTCTAGCTATCCTCTCAGTCGTACAAGCTTTGAGCTGTAGAATGAGCATGGCCGCGTTGAGTGCTGAGCGCCTTGTCCAGATGGTAGCAGGCAGTAATCAGGGCCAGATGCGAGAAAGCCTGGGGAAAGTTGCCCAGCGCCTCTCCGGTCGGGCTGATCTCTTCCGCATAGAGACCGACATGGTTGCTATACGAGAGCAGTTTTTCGAGCTTCAAGCGGGCCTCATCCAGCCGTCCGGCTCGCGCCAGATTTTCTACGAGCCAGAAACTACAGGCGCTAAAGGTGCCCTCTTTGCTCTGAAAGCCATCGTCGGCGGCCTCTTGCGGGCTGTAGCGATGGATCAGTGCGCCCGCGCTCAACTCCTGCTCGATGCGGCGAATGGTGGAAAGCATGCGCGGTTCTCTGGTGCCAGTAAAATTGGTGATGAGCAGCAATAATGAACTGGCATCGACGGCCTCGCTTCCGTAGTATTGAACAAAGCTCTGTTTTTCATCGCTCCATCCCTTGTGCATGATCTGTTCGTAAATCTGTGCGCGGATTTTGACCCAATCCTGTGTAGGAGCAGGCCAGCCGCGATGACGAGTCATGCGAATGGCGCGATCGAAGGCGACCCAGCTCATCAAGCGCGAATGAAGAAACTGTTTGGGACCGCCACGAACCTCCCAGATGCCCTCGTCCGGTTCCTCCCAATGTTGACTTAACCAATCGAGGAGGCGACGAACGTTGACCCAGAGATCATAGGTGATGGCCTCGTAGCGATTGAATACATGGATCGCATCCATCATTTCCCCATAGATATCGAGCTGTTTTTGCTTATATGCCCCATTGCCGATGCGCACGGGCCGACTCTTTCGATAGCCCTCTAGGTGATCGAGCGTGGTTTCGGTCAGGTCGTGTTCGCCCTTGATCCCATACATGGGCTGAAGCGCGCCCCCGTCTTTTAGCTCGTGGCAGCGCTCATCAAGCCAGTCCATAAACGCTTCAGCCTCCTGAGTCAAGCCGAGCGTGAGCAGACTGTATAGCGAGAATGAGGCATCGCGAATCCAGGTGTAGCGATAATCCCAGTTGCGCCCGTTGCCAACGCTCTCTGGCAGACTGGTGGTGGGAGCTGCCACGATAGCACCTGTTGGAGCATAGGTGAGCAGTTTGAGGACGAGGGCCGAACGCTGTACCATTTCGCGCCATCGCCCCTGATAGCGACACTGTGAGAGCCAGTTTTGCCAGTAGTGCGAGGTCTCATGGAAGGCGGTCTGATAGGCATCTTCCGAGAGTGGGTGTGGTGCTGGCCCGTTCTCTCTTGTGCTTTGCAGGAGGAAATGCATTGTATCGCCACGATAGAGCGTAAACGTAGCCTGCACGCCGCCGCGATCATCTTGCTCAAATTGTACTGGAGAGGCGAGCATCAGACGAAAGCTCGCGTGTTGGAACGTTGCCCCCTCTTTTGAAACATCGACTTCGTGGGTGTCGCGAGCGTAGTTAAAGGCCGGTCGGCAGGTAAGCCTGAACGAGAGAGAGCCATGTACGACAGAAACGGAGCGAATGAGCATATGTTGATGCTCAGACGTGCCTATTTCTTTAATGGGCATAAAATCGGTTAGCTCTGCCACCCCATCAACGCTGAGAAAGCGCGTCAGTAGAATATTGGTTTCCGGCAGGTAGAGTTGGTGACATTTCACGCCTGACATCTCGGCCGGCGAGATGCGGAAAAAGCCAGCCTTTTCCGCATCGAGAACAGTGCCAAAGATGCTTGGAGAGTCAAAGCGAGGTAGACAGCACCAGTCAATAGAGCCATTTTTGCCTACCAGTGCCACCGTATGCAGATCGCCGATGAGCGCATAATCTTCAATAGGCTGATATTCTTTTGAGGGATGGAACGATGGATGCGTCCTTGTCTCTGACATGCCCGACCCCCTATAGTCCACCAGTGTTGCGCATCAGGCCGCCGTCGATAAAGAATGTGGTTCCAGTAACATAGGCTGCGGCGTCTGAAGCCAGGTAGAGAGCCATTTTTGCTACCTCTTCCGGTTGAGCCATACGATGCAACGGAATTTCAGCGAGCAGCGCCTTCATCTTCTCCGGGTCGGCCTCGACATCGCGATCAATAGGCGTGTGAACTGCTCCCGGACCGATATTATTGACGGTGATATTATGCGGGGCCAGTTCTAGGCAGATTGTGCGCGTGAGCATGCGCATGCCACCTTTCGCACAACAATAGGGAACGTTGCCGGGCATGGGCAGGTCTTCATGGACCGAGGAGACATTGATAATGCGGCCAGATGTCTTGCGCTTGACCATTTCACGGGCCGCCAGTTGAGCGCCAAAGAAGGTGCCTTTGAGATCAACCCCCAGCACGCGATCAAAATTTTCCTCCGTCTCCTCCAGAAATGGGCTGTGAATTTCCATGCCAGCATTGTTCACCATGATATCCAGGCGGTCGAATTGCTGAATGGTCTGCTGGATAAGATGGACCACCTGTTGGTATTGTGAAACATCAGCCTGAATAACAATAGCCTTTCCGTTGTTCTTTTTAATCGTCTGAAGTACTTCTTCCGCCTTTTGCTGCGAGTGGGCATAGTTGATGACAACTGTTGCCCCTTCCCGCGCAAATTCAATAGCGATGGCGCGGCCAATACCACTATCTGAGCCAGTGATAACGGCAACTTTCTGATCGAGTTGTCCCATAAGATCTATCCTTTCTGTATTGAGCATGAGCTTATCTTCTAGAGAAGAGAATGTAATCTGTTTCAAGTGTAGGAGGCGATGGTAAAGGGACGGTAAGAAGGAATAGGTGAAGAAGGCATTTGTATGCGCATGCAGTAGAGGTAACTTTTTAGAGGAGAACTGCGTGTAACAATTGCACGGAGGATCTATTACAAGGAAGAAAGACAGAGGAAGCTCCCCAATCGGCGGAGAGATTTTGTGATGGAGAAAAATGAGTCAGCTTTCCGATGAGGATCAGGAGGGCAGGAAACGTGATCGGCTCTTGCTCACGCTTGAACGGCTCCTGAAGATGGAGGCTCTCGAAGTCAAAGCGATGCTCAACGAGATGGCACAACTGGTGGCAGAGGTGCTTGAAGCGGAGAAGGTCGATGTTTTCCTCTACGATGCCTCGATAGATATATTGGTGGCGCTTGGAACCAGCAATACCCCTTTAGGGAAACGACAACACGCACTTGGCTTAGATCGGTTGCCCCTGACTAATGGTGGTTATATCGTGAAGGTCTTTCTGACAGGAGCGACGTATTTGACAGGACATCTAGACCAGGAGCCAGAGCGTATTAGCAGCATGGTCAACACCGAGGGGCTGGGCCTGCGTTCGGAGATGATAGTCGCGTTAGATGTAAATGGTGAGCGGCGAGGCGTGCTGATGGCCTCTTCACGTGCTCCCGATTTTTTCTCGGAGCAAGATCTCTCCTTTCTTGAAGCGGTTGCTGGATGGATTGGTACAGTGATCCATAAAACGGAGTTGAGCGAGCGTCTCAGAGAGGAAGCCGTGCAGCGCAACCGACGTATGCTGGCGGAAGAGTTGTTGACAATGGTGGCTCATAGTCTGCGTGGCTATCTTACCCCATTGAGGATACATGTCGATCTGATACAGATGCGCGCACAGCAGCAAAAGAGAGGCGAGGATATCCACGATGCGGTTGCTGTTAAGGGCGTACTGCATCGTCTGGTTCGCCTGATTTCAGATCTGCTCGACGTGGCCCGTCTGGATCAAGGCTTCTTTTATCTCAAAGAACAACCCGTCAATCTGGCTCATCTGGTGCGGGAAACAGCAAACGCTTTTGAGACGCCTGATATTGAGATCGTGGTGGATACTCCCGAGGAAGTGATGGTTATTGGCGATGCTGAGCGGCTCAGTCAGGCTTTGGAGAATTTGCTGAGCAATGCTGTTGCCCACGCGTATAAAAAGACGCTCGTTCTGGTCAAGCTGACTATTGAGATGAATGAAGACAAGCAGATGGCGGTTCTGACGGTAAGTAATCGTGGGCCAGCAATACCAGTAGAACTGTTGCCGCGCCTCTTTCAGCCGTTTGTGAAAAGTCCACATTCAAGAGGGTTGGGACTGGGCCTCTTCCTGACCCACAGGATCGCCATTGTCCATCGTGGCACGCTCAGTATGCGTTCGGCTGACGGAGACTATATTCAGTTTGCGCTCGTATTGCCCCTCGCCCTTAGATATACAACAGAGAGTAAGCTTACCGCTTCGCTTTCTGATTCAGGAGATAAAGATGAAAAGGATATTAGTTGTTGAAGATGAACCATGTATTGCTTCTGCATTGAGTCGCGGCCTGACCTTTCAGGGATTTGCTGTGCAGGTGGCAGCAAGTGGTGAGGCGGCGCTTGAAAATATGCGTATCTGCCCACAGGATCTGGTTCTGCTCGATGTGATGCTCCCGGATATGAATGGCTTTGAAGTGTGTCGTCGCTTGCGGGATATGGAAGATAAAGCACTGCCCATTTTGATGCTCACAGCACGCGATGAGGTGAAAGATAAGATCACCGGGCTTGATAGTGGTGCTGACGACTATATCACCAAGCCGTTTGATTTCGATGAGTTGGTGGCGCGCATACGAGCCGGGTTGCGCCGCGTAATGGACACACAGCATGTTACGCATAAGCTCGTGGTTAATGATCTGGTGCTGGATACTGAGGCGCGTCAGGCATGGCGTGGCGGCAAGGCGCTTGAACTGACAAAACGCGAGTATGATCTGCTTGAGTTGTTGATGCGCAATAATGGTCACGTGCTGACGAAAGGGTGTATTTTTGAGCGCGTCTGGGGTTATGACAGCGAGGCCGGGTTAGAGGTCATCAAAGTGTATATGAACTACATTCGCGCCAAGCTCAACATCGGAGGGAAGCCCGACCTGATTCATGCCGTGCGCGGAGTTGGTTACGTTTTGAAAGCGTAAATTGATCTGGATTACAGTTTTACCAAACTATAACCAAACATTGCTACACTGAGAACAGCGAGGTGAAGAAGTACAAGGCTTTGTCCTGAATAATGAATTTTAACAATTTACCTGGATTATTTGGTTAATCTTCATTCTAACGATAGAAAGATAGGAGAAGCAATGGGTGATACAGTCAGTGATTTTCTATTGAAACGGCTCTCAGCATGGGGAGTCAAACGTATCTTCGGGTATCCAGGCGATGGTATTCTTGGTATCATGAGCGCTCTGGAACGTCAGCCAGATCTCTTTCAATTTGTGCAGGTGCGCCATGAAGAGATGGCGGCTTTTATGGCCTCCGGGCACGCGAAATTTACCGGGCAGCTCGGCGTCTGTATGGCAACATCGGGACCGGGCGCGATACATCTGCTCAACGGCCTATACGATGCTAAGATGGATCACCAGCCCGTCCTTGCCATCGTTGGACAATCCGCTCGGACCGCGCTTGGTGGCAATTACCAGCAAGAAGTTGATCTGATGAACCTGTTTAAAGACGTTGCCGGTGAGTACGTTCACACATGCACAGATGCGGTTCAGATGAGGCAACTGGTGGATCGAGCTTGTCGCATTGCCCTGGCCGAGCGAACAGTGACATGTATTATTATGCCAAAAGATGTGCAGGATCTGGACGCTGTAGATAAGCCGCCGCACAAGCACAACACGGTGCATACCAGCGTCGGCTACTCGTATCCTTACACCACTCCCAGTCGTGAAGACCTGCAACGTGCTGCCGACATCCTCAATGCCGGGAAGAAGGTGGCGATTTTGATTGGTGCTGGCGCGATGGATGCGGGGCAGGAAGTGACGCAGGTTGCCGACTTGTTGGGTTGTGGGGTGGCGAAAGCCTTGCTGGGGAAAGCAGCGCTGCCAGATGATCTGCCCTTTGTCACGGGAGGTCTCGGCTTACTGGGAACCACGCCAAGCTGGAATATGATGATGGACTGCGATACCCTGCTGATGGTTGGTTCCAGCTTCCCCTATTCCGAGTTTTTACCGAAAGAGGGGCAGGCGCGCGGTATCCAGATCGATATTGACCCACGCATGCTTGGTATTCGCTATCCTATGGAGTTGAATTTGACTGGTGATAGCGTGCAATCGTTGCGAGCGCTAATCCCGCTGCTCAAGCGAAAAGAGGATCGTTCGTGGCGCAAGAAGATTGAGTCCGACATTCGCGATTGGTGGCGAGTTGTGGAGGCACGCGCAAAAGAGGGCGCTGATCCGATCAATCCCGAGTATGTCACCTGGGAACTCTCGCCACGCCTGCCCGATAAAGCGATCTTGAGCGCCGATTCGGGGACGACTGCTAACTGGTATGGTCGCACCGTCAAGATGCGCGAGGGCATGAAGGGATCGGTTTCGGGCAGTCTCGCCTCGCTTGGTGCTGCGGTGCCATATGCGATTGCTGCCAAATTTGCCTATCCCGACCGCGTACCAGTTGCGCTCACCGGCGATGGCGCGTTCCAGATGAACGGCATGAATGAACTGATCACCGTGAAGAAGTACTGGCAGGAATGGAGCGATCCACGCATCGTCTTTATCGTCTACAACAACCAGGATCTCAACCAGGTCACGTGGGAGCAGCGCATTGAGGCTGGCGATCCCAAACTCCCGATCACGCAAAGCATTCCCAATCTGCCCTATGCGGCTTTTGCCGATTCGCTCGGCTTCCAGGGTATTCGCGTTGAGAGGCCAGAGGATGTGGGGCGCGCCATCGATACCGCCCTGGCAGCCAATCGCCCGGTTGTGATCGATGTCTCGACCGATCCGAATGTGCCGACGCTGCCGCCGCATATCACCTTCGAGCAGGCCAAGAACTATAGCACCGCCCTATTGCATATGGACCCTGATGAGGGTGGCATTATCAAGGAGTCGGTGAAGAGTCTGGTGGAAGGGGTCGTACCCGGCGTAGGAGAGAAGGGGCGATAGCGATGGTAAGGACACGTTTTGGGAACAAAGGCGTTCCCATCGAGCGGCTTGATGTCTCAGCGTATACGGTGCCGACCGATTTCCCTGAGTCGGACGGCACCTATACCTGGGATAAAACGACGATTGTGCTTGTGGAGGCAAGTGCTGGAGGGAAGCGCAGTGTCGGTTATACCTATGCCGATACTGCCACCGCCAAACTGATCGATGAAATGCTCAAAGAGATCGTCGTTGATCAGGATGCAATGGCGGTGCCGGGTATCTGGAAACAGATGGTACAGGCTATCCGCAATCTTGGCCGCCCCGGAATATGCTCGATGGCAATTGCAGCTGTGGATGCCTCGCTCTGGGACTTGAAGGCACGGCTGCTTGATTTGCCACTGGTGACGCTTCTGGGTCAGGTCCGCACAAGTGCACCCATTTATGGCAGCGGCGGCTTCACCTCCTATTCATCCGAGCAGTTACAGGGGCAACTTGGTGGTTGGGTTGCTCAAGGGATTGGTCGGGTCAAGATGAAGATCGGGCGGCAACCGGACGACGATCCACGCCGGGTGGCTCAGGCCCGTGAAGCGATTGGTCCCGACGCGGAACTCTTTGTCGATGCCAATGGAGCCTATAGCCGGAAGGAGGCGCTGGCTCTGGCGCGCATCTTCACTGTTGATTCTGGCGTGACCTGGTTTGAAGAGCCTGTTTCTTCTGACGATCTGGAGGGGTTGCATCTGATTCGTGATCTCGCTCCGGCAGGAATGGATATTGCAGCTGGCGAGTATGGCTATGATCTCTGGTATTTTCGGCGCATGCTGGAGGCGGAGGCGGTCGATGTGCTTCAGGCCGATGCTACGCGCTGTGCGGGTATCACCGGGTTCCTGGCTGTTGGGGCGCTCTGTGAGGCGCGTTCGCTGCAATTGTCTTCCCACTGTGGACCAGCTTTGCATATACATCCATGTTGTGCCGTGCCGAACTTCCGGCATATGGAATACTTTCACGATCACGTTCGCATCGAACACCTCTTCTTCGACGGCGTCCTTACTCCCATTGAAGGAGCGTTGCACCCTGACCTCTCGCGTCCAGGCATGGGGCTTGAATTCAAACGCTCTGATGTGGCTGCCTATGCCGTTTCATGATGCTTGCCAGGGTATCGTATGGATTAACGGAAAGAAGATGAGCAGGTGAAACAGGTCGTGGTTCTCAACGAAAATGCGCAGACGTTTGTGCAGAACAGCAACGTGCATAGCATGCCGATGACGAAGATCGAGATTGATGTGGAGGCGTTGGAGCGCGATTTGCGGGCAAAAGTACGCGGCGAGGTGCGCTTTTTTGATGAGGGCAGTCGGGCGCTCTACACCACCGATGCCTCGAATTATCGACAGGTGCCAATCGGCGTGGTGATTCCGAAAGATACCAACGATGTGGTAGCTGCAGTGGCTGCCTGTCGCCAATATGCCGTGCCGCCGCTGGCACGTGGCGGTGGTACAAGCCTCGCGGGACAGTGCTGCAATGTGGCGGTTGTGCTGGATATGCCCAAGTATATGAATAATATCATTGAGTTGGACCAGGAGCAGCGGCGCGCCCGTGTGCGGCCCGGCTTTATTCTCGATCATTTGCGCAATGCCGCAGAAAAATATCATCTCACCTTTGGACCAGATCCCGCAACGCATAATCACTGCACGCTTGGCGTTATGATCGGCAACAATTCGTGTGGAGTGCATGCGCTGACTATAACCTTGATGAGCTGCTGCCGGAGAATGGCTTTAATGTCGCTGGAGCTCTGGTCGGCAGCGAGTCCACTTGTGTGGTCGTCCTGGAAGCAACAACGCGATTGGTGCAGAGTCCGCCGTTACGCACCATTGTTGTGTTTGGCTATGCTGATATCTACAGCTGTTGCGATCAAATTCCCATGTTGTTGCAGTATCACCCGATAGGGCTGGAGGGTTTCGATGATGGCCTGATCGATGACCAGCGCAAAAAAGGGCTGCATAAGGATGAGGTAGCGCTTTTTCCCGAAGGTCGGGGCTGGCTGATCGTCGAATTTGGTGGCAACGGCAAAGAGGAGGCCAATGGTCAGGCGCGCAAGCTAATGGAGCGCCTCAAGAGCCAGGACCATTCACCCGCAATGAGGCTGTCTGATGATCCAGCGCAAGAGGCGTTGATCTGGTCAGTGCGCGAGTCTGCGTTGCTGACAAAGCTTGGCCTCGATTATCAGACACTCGATTCTGGCTGCTGTGGGATGGCGGGAGCCTTTGGCTTTGAGAAGGGTCACTATGCCATCTCAATGCAGATCGGCAAGCGTGTCTTGCTTCCAGCAGTGCGCCAGGCCGAACCAGAGACGTTGATTATCGCCGATGGGTTTAGCTGTCGAGAGCAAATCGAACAATCTACAGATCGGTACGCTCTGCATCTGGCTCAGGTAATCCAGATGGCGCTGCATGAAGGACAGGGTGGAGCCACAGGCGAGGGAGATGAAGGGGGTGCGGAACAGGCAAAGCCATTCTCTGTGACAGGGGTGAGCTACTTTGATTCTGATGGCAACGAGCGCGAGTTGAAGGCAAAGGTCGTCATTGTCAGCGGCTATGCGATTGAAACGCCGCGTCTGTTGTTGAACTCGGCCTGTCCAGGGTTTGAAAATGGGCTGGCGAACTCTAGCGGGACGGTCGGCAAATATCTGATGGTGCAGATAGGCAACGTCGTGCTGGCTCGCTTTGAAGATCCGGTTCGCATGTATAAAGCACCGCCAGCCCACGCTCTGACCGAAGAGTTTTACGAGACCGATCCAAAGCGCGATTTTGCGCGGGGCTTTGCCATTCAAACGGTTGGACCGTTGCCCATCGCCTTTAGCAAGCAAATGCTTGTCGCGAAGAGCGCATGGGGCTGGGGTATGCGCCGGGTCATGATGGACTATAACCACTGGGCCGCACTGGGCGTGTTGGGCGAGATTCTACCCTGGGAAGAGAACAGAGTGACGCTGGCCGACGAAACGGATCACTACGGTCTGCGCGTGGCGAAGGTGACGTTCCGGTTGCACGACAACGATAAAAAGGTCGCGAAGGCCGGGGTAGAAAAGACGACGGAGATCATGTATGCAGCGGGGGCACAAGAGGTCGTGGAGGAGCCGCGATACGCTCACCTGGTCGGCGGCGCTCGCATGGGCAATGATCCGCGTACATCGGTGACAGACAGCTTTGGACGAACGCACGATATCGCGAACCTGTTCGTTTGTGACGGTAGCTTGCTACCTACGCAAGGATCGGCGAATCCTGGTCTCACTATTCAAGCGCTTGCAGCTCGCACTGCCGACTATATCATCTCAAACGGTAAGCACCTCCTTTCAGATTATCCTGAAACGGTCTCCGTCGCGCATCCACCAGCCCGGCAAAATATGTCTCCGGCAGGGACAGCCAATAAGGGCGTGCCGCGCATTAAATAAAAAGAGGAACACACAATGAATATACAACGACTTGACCAGCTCAGGGCACTGTTTGCACGAGAGGGCTATCATGCTCTGCTCTGTCGCATGCCGCAGCACGTGGTGATGTTTACCGGCTATCAGCCAATTCTCGGCAATACTTTTTGTCTGATCTCGCTCAATACTGCACACGAGCTAGAAATGCGCCTCGCTGTGCCAGTCGATGAGCAGGATATGGTGCCACAAGTGGGGATAAAGGAAGTAAATACGTTTGCTGAAGAGACAATGACGTATATTGGCACCACGCTTGATGCTGTGCGTAAGCCGCTTGGTGAGCTTTTGCGTGCGGCTGGACTGAACGAAGGCGCAGTTGTTGGAATCGAAGGAGGACGCTCGCCGATCATCCCCACATATACGCAGGTCGGCGTGACGGGGCCGGAGACACGCGATCTGCTCCATCTGCTGTTGTTGGGAGGAGAGTATCGCGATGCAACGTCTTTGCTGGACGAACTGGCGGCGATCAAAACTGAAGAGGAACTGGCGGCGATCAGGCGGAGCGAGGCGGTGGCCTGTGCAGGTTTTGCGGCGGCGCGTGCTGCGATTCATCCCGGAGCAACTGAGGCTGATGTGGCAGCCGCAACCTATGCCGCTTTGTTGCGCGCGGGGTATGCAGCACCCAGAGCGTATCACGTGCAGCCCCATGTTCACGTGATGGCGGGGCCGCGAGCCGCATTCGCCTATCGAGCGTTTAACCTGACCTCGCACGCATCTATCAATCAGGGCGATACCGTGACGGTGCAGATGGAGATCGGCGTGAATGGCTACTGGGCGGAACTGACACGGACGTTCTTTGTTGGCAGCATCAGCGAGGAGTGGCGCGCGGCTCATCAAGCTTGCGTGGCCGCGCAGGACGCCGCATTGCAGCATATTCGCGAGGGAGCCAGTGCCAGAGAGGTTGATGGTGCCGCGCGCCATGTCATGGGCCAGGCAGGCTTCGGCTCGGCGTTTAAACATGGGCTTGGGCACGGTTTTGGCTTCCAGGCGATTAACCACGCGGCGGCCCCGGTGCTGCACCCCGCCTCGAATGCGACGTTGCAGAGCGGAATGGTTCACAATATGGAGCCTGCCGTTTATCTGGACGGGAAAGGTGGCCTGCGCCTCAACGATAATGTGGCAGTTCGTCGCAGTGGCAATGAGTTGCTTTCGCAGCAGCTCTCGCGCGATCTCGACTGGCTGGTGGTGAATGAATAATGAAATTAAGTGAGTTGACGGATAAATGGCCGACGAATATACTGACCACACCATGCTTTGAGCAGGCCGTCATGATTTCTGATTCCTCGTATGACCCAACGATGAAAGGCAGGGTGTAAGACAGTGGTTGTTACGTATCTCCGCCAAGAGCTTCCAGCGTCGCCTCACCTGATTTCCCAACTGGAGCAGCGTCTTGGGCAGTCATTACCCCCTTCATACCATAACTATCTCCTTGAGCAGGATGGAGGTCGGTTAGACAATAATCATGAAGCCGTCAAAGATATTTTTGGGTTGAGCAACGTTCCTGGCTCGGCAAGTATGTGGAGAATTCTCGATACATACCACAACCGCGTTCCAGCTTGGCTGTTGCCTGTGGCACGCGATGAGTATGGGAACTTGTTCGCCATTTCCTTGCGCAGTGAAGACCTGGGTTCGGTCTGGTTCTGGGACCATGAAGAGGAAGCCGATGAGGGGGAACCACCAACCGAAGACAATATTGAACGCAAAGCGTCTGACTGGCTCTCCTTCCTGGATTCTCTCCAACCTCTCCAATAAGGCCCTTGTTTTGTTTCCTGTCCAAAGGAGAACGGGTTGCTAAAACATCGCCATTGAAAACATTGTAGAAGAGAGAGTGTTGCCAATTGCTTGCTGATTCAATGCAATTGGGAGATCACCACGAGGTGCGAATTACCATGCAAGGAGATGCCAACTGTTTTCCAAAGTGTATTCAAACATATTCAAAAGACAAAATTTAGCATGATAAAGCTGCTCAAGTAGGAGAACCACTTGAGCAGCTTTAAAATCACGAGGGTTGAAAATTTTAGCAGAACGATAAGGCAGTAAAGTGTTCAGTGAAGAACAATGGGCGAGATCGTTCTTATCCAGCCTGTTGTTTCTCACGCTAATTGACGCACCCAGGACAGGAAGTATACGCGATCATCACGTGACGTAGGTAGCTCTGGGGGATCAGAGTACTCAGAGCGGCAGGATATCCTCTCGGTGCAACGACAGGCAGGCTACCAACGGCCGCCTTTGTCGAGCTTGTTGTAATATATGAGTTTGGGATAGGTGCGCTTGGTCCAACTCTTCGGAGCCTGATAGAGTTCGTAAATTGCGCGTGCCGATTCCGGTTCGGCGGATCAAACCGCCGAACTGGATGGCAATGGGTGTTTCCTGATGCCTGATCCGAACAACTGGCCTGCCTTCGGGAGGCACCTCCCAGGCTAGGGAAAATCTCGACAGCAGCCTCAAGTACCTCTGCGGTGCAACTGGAAGACGGCCAGGCCGAGAGCAAGCGCTGTGTAGCCACAGAGCACAGAGAAGCCAGCCCACGGGGCTAGCGGGTAGTACCCGGCTGGTGGCGTGTAGAGGCCGATTACCTGCGGATATTCGGGAATGCTCTGCTGGATCGCGAACCCAGCGGCTGGTGTGAGCCGCAGCAACCACTGGGACACGGCAAGGGGCGCAAGGTTGGCGAGGATGAAGGACAAGACCGCGAGTATGAAGCCGACGATCACGGCAACGACGCGACGCTGGAACAAGGCACCAAGGGCAAGGGCGAAGACGGCAACGACCCCCACGAGCGCTGCGGTACCGACCACGACACGCAGTTCGATGAGAGGGGCCACCGGCTGGACCGTTTTGCCGTTCGAGAGCATGATGTGCTTGCCGAGTTGGACCGTGATGGCGGCGGCCACCAACTGGATAGTAAAAGTGACCAGGCTGATCACGATAGCCTTCGCGACCAACACCCGCCCAGGTTTCGGATTCGCCTGCTCTGAGGCGTAGATACGGCCGGGCAGACGTCCAGAAGTGCTGAAGAATACTGCTACGATGATCACCACGATCAGCCCAAACACTGTGCCGATGAGGAAGCGTTCGGTGGTCCAGCCCTCCTCAGTCCCTGGTGCGACGTCGCCGGACCCGGTCACGGTAAACGTATCGCCAGATCTGTTAAAGCTTCCAATGGACAAAGCTGGTACGCCATTGATGAGGTTCCCCACAGACGGAGCTGATTTGTCCTGGAGGCTTCCTACACTGGTGCCGGTCCACCTATTGCCATGCAGGCTAACGTGGTCGAAGGTAGCAGTGGCTTGAGTGAGGCGGCTGGCATGCTCTTGTACAGTCACGTCGCCCGGTGAGGTAACGAAGAGTCCAATCTGGACTGTGGCAGGCAGCCCGACCAGATGAGCCGTGCCGATCTGGGTCCACCGCGTGCCGTCAGTTGATTCGTAACCAGTGAGTATGTCACCAGAACGGGTTAGCCGTAGCCAGCGTGGGGATTGCGCAGAGACTCCGCCTGGGCTGCCAGCTGTGTCCTGAGTGAAGTTGTACTGCATCCGCGTCCCATGACTGCCGGTGATCATCATGGCTGCGTAGGCTGACCCCTGCTTCATGTTCTCCTTGATCATGATCCCGGCCTTCGCCCACGGCACGACGCCAGGGACAATCTGGTCGTGGTTGGGTGGTGGGTAGGTGATCAGGCCGCTCAGCGAGGTGACGCGTACCGTCATGCTGCCATCCCCGGCAAGGGGCTGATGCACGAAGTAGAACTTGTCCCTCACCGCTTCACCGCCTGGCCCAATTGGGACAGGAGGGCAGGCACTTCCGTTTGGACCTTCGCAATGCATGAGTCCTGTCGCCGCGAGTCCCAAGAGCACTGTCACCAACGCCGCGACTACCATTGCGATCAAAGAGCCTCGGGCTTGACAGAATGTGGTCCACTCTGAGCGCAGCACTTGCGCAAAGCCAACGCTATCGGTTCTTTTGGGTTTCATCATTTTTCCTCCTCTCAGGCACGAACCTCTTGCCTGCCCGTCGCCAGCAGATAGGCTTCTTCCAGGCTGGGGGAAACTTCGATAGCGGCCTCGTGCGGGCGCGTAGCGCTGATGAGCCGCAGCGTGACGCCGTTCATCTGGTTGACCATTGTGCTGACCTGGTAGCTCGCCTGTAACTGCAAGGCGGTGATCTGATTGGTCGTCACGCTCCAGACCTTTCCGGCGGCGTGTGCCAATAACACTTCTGGAGTCGTATCAGCCAGCATGTGCCCCTCCTGCAAAATCAGCAAGCGGTTGGCAACAGCCTCCACATCGGTGATGATATGGGTACTGAGAATGATAATCCGGTTGCTGGTCAGGCTGGCAAGCAGGGTGCGAAAACGCACACGCTCGGCGGGGTCGAGTCCTACGGTCGGCTCATCGACAATTAAGAGTTCGGGATCGTTGAGCAGAGACTGTGCGATACCGATACGCTGCTTCATGCCGCCAGAATAGGTGGGCAGCTTGCGGTCGGCTATCTGCTCCACCTGCACCATCTCCATCACCTCGTCAACGCGTCGGTGGACCAGCGACCTGGGCAACCCTTTCATTGAAGCTAGGTAGCGCAGGAACTGTCGTCCGGTGAACTCCGGATAGACGCCGAAATCCTGGGGAAGATAACCCAATACCTGCCGGAGCGCCTTGCCATGAGCGTGGATATCCTGCCCATTCCAACAGATAGTTCCCTCGGTAGGGGTCAGTAGGGTCGCAATCATGCGCATCAAGGTCGTCTTGCCGGCACCATTGGGGCCAACCAATCCGAGCATGCCCGGCCCGCAGCGCAGCGATAGCTCACGCAACGCCCAATGCTGCCCATAACGCTTACTCAGGTGTTCAATCGTCAATTCCATCACTGTTCTCTCTTCTTCAGTAAACTCGTTGCAAGCCCTCTCGACTGAAGGCGAAAGCAAAGGGGAACTTCGTGTTTTTTTCCTCACATGCCATTTCTCTGCTTATGACCATTGAAGTCGCGCACAAACATCTTAGCTGGGCATGGTGCGAGACCGCTGAAAGGCAAGGGCCGCGACCAGTACCAGTAGCAGACTGAGGACGGCCAACAACTGGTGTGGTACAAACCAGCCTGTGATGTCGGGCATCTGGTTCTCAACGGTGAAGAGGATCTGCTGGAGTTGAGCCTGACTGGTTATCGTACTGAGGTGAAGGGAATACTTGGGGAGCAGTCCGAGCGCGGTGACCGAGCTGGTCGGGTCCCAATTGACGTACCAGGTAGGGGGAGGAGTGTCGTGGAACCCGTTGGGCAGAATCACCGCCCCTATGACCCACACCACGAGGATCACGATCTTGACCAGAGTAGCCATGTGGGGGAGCAATGTGCTCAGGGCGAAGCCGAGGCTGCTCACCAGAACCGTCGCTGGTAAGACCATGCCGACCCAGAGGAGCAGCACAACGCCGGTCGGAGGCAAGGGATACGTCGGGACGGTCATATGCAGCAGCAGGCCCACTAGGAGGATGGCAACTAGCAAAAGCCCGGCCAGCCCCAGGCTGATCAGCAGGCCCGTCAGGTAGCGTCCCCAGACATAGGCCCAGGTTGGTAGCGAGGTCGTCAGAAGTAGTTCATGGGTGCGTCGGGAGAGATCCCGCGTCACGCCATCAGCCGTGACAAAGGGCAGGAGGAGAACCAGCAGCAGCAAAGACGCTGATGGAAGGTTTGTAAGCAGCCCCCAGGCGCTCGTTCCGGCAACGAAGCCGTCCAACGCTTCCTGGCCGGGCATGGTCGATCTGCCGAATTGGGATGGCATCTTCATAGCCCATATTACGAAGAGCAAGAAACAGAAGAAGCCGAGGGCCTGAAGCCAGAAGAGGCGGCTGGCGAAGAAGCGACGAAGCTCCCAGGTCATAACGCTCAGGAGCGGATGCGGGCGCTCGATAGCCCGGGTTTGCTGACCAGTTCCGGTCAGCGTAGTTATATTCATGGGACACTCCTTTTGTGTGTTCGATTTTGGAGGTGCGAGCTGGGTGTTGCACGTGCCCTCTTACGAGCTAGCCCCAGAAAAGGTTCGCGAACGCACTGCAATCATTCGCAAACATTAAGAATGAGGCAGCAAGCGGTGCATGGCGGTATGCATGCGCAACAGCGCGATGGCAAGCCCTGCCACGCCGATGCAACCCAACAGCGCCGAAAGCGCAGGCGCGAACAGGAGCGTCTGGAGATGGGAGGTGCTGCTGATGGCCAGGACGGCCAGCCAGATCCCGTAGGCCAGGGAGGCTGCTGCCTGGATCGAGAGGCGTAACGAGAGCAGCAGAGCCAGTCCCGCGACCAGGAGTAGTGGCATGAGAAAGGTAAGCGTCAACGCCAGCACCTGCTCGGCCCCACCCGCCCAGAGCACCAGGTTCAGCGCGAGGCCCAGGCCAACATCGTAGCCCAGCACTATCACTAGCCTCGCCACTGCCAGTTGTAGCGGCGAGGGCAGGCAGACCAGTTCCAATTCCAGCACCTGCGCTCCTCTCCCGCGAAAGGCAATGATGGTACCCAGGTAGGCCAGCAGTGGTCCGCTAGCACGCAACACCACGTCCTGATCTGGAACCGCCTTGCTCAAGACAACTCCTGCACCGATCAGCGTGATAAGTGCGCTCACCAGCCAGAAGCCCAGGCCAAAGAGGCTGACCTGTGTGCGGGCCGTTGCCAGCAGAAAGGCGATGCAGCTGCGCTGGAGAAGCTTTTGCTCGCGAATGGCCTGGCGCACGGGCGAGTGTGCAGGCAGCACACTCGAAAGCACGGCGAGCAGACGCCGGGTGTCTGAGGGTGACGGCTGTGGTGCTTGCCACTCGGACAGGCGACGCAAGGCGGGGAGCAGATCAGCACGCTCTTCTGGCGTGGCTCCCTGCTCGCGCAGCGCGTCAGTCAACTGCTCTGGTCGCGCGATTGGCCAGGATGATTGGGGATCAAGCATCTAGTCCACTCCTTTCTGTACTGGGGCCAGCATGCTGCGCAAGCGGTGAACACCAACCGAGAGCCGCGATTTGACCGTACCCAGAGGGATTTGCAGCGTCTCAGCGATTTCTTGTAAGCTGAAGCCTTGATAAAAGCGGAGGACTATCACGATGCGATAGTCCTCACGAAGCTGAGCGAGCGCCGCCCGCACCTCGCTGCCCTGCTCTGCCGCCAGGGCGCGTTCCTCCGGGGAAGGCTCACTATCGTACAGGTGGAGCAATACGTCCTCAGCGTCACCCTCTCGCCAGCACTGGCGTACTGCGGCTGACTTGAAATAGTCGCGCACCAGATTGGTGGCAATCGCGTAGAGCCAGGGCTTGAATGGGCGAGCGGCCTGGTATGTGCGCTGCCGCAGCACATGCAGCAGGGTTTCCTGCACCAGATCTTCGGACAACTGCCGATCGCCGCCGACGAGACGATAGAGATAGCCAAGCAGTGGGCCGTGGTGGCGCGTAACCAACGAGGCTAAAGCCACCTGGTCGCCCGTCATCACAGCTGTCATCAACTCTTCATCGCTTCTCTCTTGCATCAAACGCGGCTTTGCGGCTCCTTTCAGTCGTGTACTATTCTCCGTTACGAGCGAGAGCCACAAAAGGTTCGCGCGTGCCAGACGCATCCTACTTGATGGAAGTTTATCGATGATGGTTCGTGTTTCCGCGTCTTGGGGTCATCCACAGGCAGATTATTCCGCGTTAGGCAAGACAGGGCCAAGGGAGGAAGGTAAAAGCCAGATCATCCTCAGAGACGGGGAGCAATGGCCTGAATGGGCAGAGGCGAAGAAGACACTGCAAGAGAGCCGTGAACATGACCCTGAACTGAAATGGGTCTATGGCAAGTTGATGCAAGAGATCTATTTCCGCTTAGATAGCGCGATGAAAGCCTTCTTTCGACGAGTCAAGAATGGCGAAAAGCCGGGGTTTCCGAGAGTACGCCCACGACACTGCTTTTTCACCCTTATCTATCCTGCTATGTACATCCAGGTGGAAGGTTTGTCACTCAGGCTCCCAACAGGGGGCAGGGGCAAGAACAAGCGCGACCCTGATGTCATCGCCACGCTCACTGAGGAAGCACCAACAGGCTACAAAGATGTGGCGATTTCTAGAGATGGGCAGGGACATTACTACGCGTCATTTATTGTAGAACGAGAGGAGGAAACGTGCGATAATAATAGCGTAGTTGCATTTGACTTGGGCATGAAGACACTGGCAACCGGTGTCAACGAGCAGGGCAAGGTGTACCGTGTTGGCGGTTTCAAAGGGGTTCAATGGTATAACTGCCAACTCGACAAAATCCGCTCCAAGCGTGACAAGTGCAAGAAGAAATCGCGTCGGTATTGCTACTTGAGCAACGTCTATAACCGTGTTTCGCAGCAGAAGCGCAACAAACAACGGGACAGCTTACATAAAGTGTCACACTTGATAGCCCACAAACTGGTTGAGAGAACCGTTGTGGTTGGAGACTTGAGTCAACGGCAAATTGTCATGAAAGAGCATCGAGAACGGAACAAGCACCTGCATCGAGCCGTGTTTAATGAGTGGGGCTTGTACACCTTCATCCAGATGTTGCTTTACAAGTGCCAGTTGTACGGAAAAGATCTCCAAATTTTAGATGAGCGTGATACGTCGAAAACCTGTAGTGATTGTGGGCAAAAACAGTCTACGCCACTCTGGAAACGAACCTATTACTGCAAAGAATGTGGACTCGTTATGGATCAAGACGAAAATAGCGTCGTCAATATTCTGATGAGGTTCCTTGCCCGGCTGGGGCCACATACGGGCGATCCCGTGCGGTGTGCGGACGTTTTCACTGCAATCGAAAATCAGTGTGCAGACGTTTTCACCGCCACTGACAATGTGTTAAATACATTTGAACACATTTAGAAAGGCAGATGCATGATGAGCATACGAAAACGCGTTGGCATTATAGGCGCTGGCCCGGCTGGTTTACTCCTCTCGTATCTGCTCTCTCTAGAAGGGATCGATTCGCTTGTGCTCGAAAGCCGGAGTCGAGCGGAAGTTGAATCGACGATTCGCGCTGGCGTCCTTGAGCAAGGAACGGTTGATCTATTGAAGAAGATAGGTCTTGGCGAACGTATGGAGCGCGAAGGGGCCGTTCATCAGGGGATCGAGTTGCGCTTCGATGGCTCCGGTCATCGCATTAATTTTCATGAGTTGGCAAATGGGCGTGGCATCACGCTGTACGCGCAGCACGAGGTCTTGAAGGATTTAATCGCGGCTCGTCTCAAACAGGAAGAGCAACCCATTCTTTTCAACGTTGAAAACGTACAGATCGCAGAGATCACTTCTGATCAACCACACATCCACTTCCAGCATGAACACGAGCAGAAGGAGCTTGAGTGCGATTTTGTCGCTGGCTGCGATGGCTTTCACGGCGTATCACGTGCTGTGATACCAGAACAGGGACACCACATATTTTCGCGTTCATACCCCTTTGGCTGGCTTGGCATCTTGATACAGGCTCCTCCATCGTCCAAAGAACTGATCTACTCTTATCATGAACGCGGATTTGCTCTGATCAGTACGCGCTCGCCAACGCTGCAACGCATGTATATCCAGTGCGATCCGCTGGATGATATCGCGAACTGGTCCGATGAGCTGATTCTGGAAGAGTTGCAGGCGCGTCTGGAGAGCAAGGATCAGTGGCAGTTGCAGGTGGGACCGATTACGCAAAAGGGCATTGTGGCGATGCGTAGTTTCGTGATCGAGCCAATGCAGCATGGCAGGCTGTTTCTCGCTGGTGATGCCGCTCATATCGTGCCCCCAACAGGTGCGAAGGGCATGAATCTGGCGATTGCCGATGTGCGTCATCTGGCCCGTGCGTTTGCCAGATTTTATCAGCAGCAGCAAACGGATCTGTTAGAAACATATTCCACAACCTGTTTGCGGCGAGTCTGGCGCGCGGAGCATTTTTCCTGGTGGATGACCTCTATGCTGCACCGTTTTCCAGACGATGATGCGTTTCAGCAGCGATTGCAGCGCGCACAACTTGAATATACGGTCAGCTCACGTGCAGCGTCCACCAGCCTTGCCGAAAATTATGTGGGCCTGCCTTTCACCTGGTAGCCAGCTTTGCAGAAAGAAAAGAGGTCTTCATGGTCGATAAACGTTGCACGTTGCAAGAAGCCATCGCCGAATATGTGCAGGATGATCTCTCGGTGGCAATTGAAGGTTTTACCGCCTTTATCTGCTTTGCCGCCGGGCATGAGATTATCCGTCAACGACATCGTAATCTGACGCTCATTCGCATGACGCCCGATGTGATTTATGATCAGATGGTGGCGGCTGGTGTGGCGCGTAAACTGGTGTTTAGCTATCTGGGCAATCCAGGCGTGGGGCCGTTGCATTGCCTGCGCCGCGCCATTGAGAAGGGCCAGCCGACGCCGCTTGAGATCGAAGAGTATTCGCATTACGGCATGGTTGCTCGCTATCAGGCCGGGGCGTCGCACCTGCCGTTCTTTCCTTTGCGCAGCTATCTTGGGTCGGATCTGCCACAGATCAATGAGCGGATCAAGATTATCGAGAGTCCCTATGGCGATGGGAAGGTTGCTGTGGTGCCGCCGCTCAATCCCGATGTCGCAATCGTGCATGCGCAACGGGCGGATAAACAGGGCAATACCCATATCTGGGGGCTGCTGGGAGTGCAAAAAGAGGTGGCATTTGCCGCGCGGAAGGTGATCGTGGTGGTGGAAGAGATTGTAGACGAGTCGGTGATTCGTGCTGACCCTAATAGAACACTCATTCCGGGTCTTGTCGTCGATGCAGTGGTGCAGGTTCCCTACGGGGCGCATCCTTCCTATGTGCAGGGCTATTATGATCGGGACAATGCCTTTTATTTGCGGTGGGATGCGCTCTCTCGTGATCCTGAGCAGGTGCAGGCGTGGCTTGATGAATGGGTGTATGGGCTGCCAGATCATGCCGCCTATGTTCAGAAGTTGGGAGCAGAGACGTTAGCACGCATTAAGCCTGGCCCCGCGCCTGCCGCTGGCGTAGAGTATGGAGCATATCAATGAGCGATTCTTCCACTGTGCTGAAATATACCCCGGCAGAAATGATGATCGTTGTGGCGGCGCGAGCCCTGGCGGGCGTGCGGACCGTCTTTGTTGGCGTGGGCCTGCCAAATATTGCCTGCAATGTCGCTCGTTATACGGTTGCGCCTGATCTCGAACTGATCTATGAGTCGGGCGTCTACGGCGCTCAACCAGCGCGCCAGCCGCTCTCCATTGGTGATCCCACGCTGGTTACAGGTGCTATTTCGGTAACGTCGATGGCTGATCTGTTTGGCCTCTATCTGCAAGGCGGGCTGGTGGAGACGGCGCTATTAGGTGGCGCGCAGATCGATCGCTATGGCAATCTGAATACCACCGTGATTGGCAACTATGACAATCCAAAGGTACGCCTGCCAGGGAGCGGCGGCGCGTGTGAGATTGCTATTAATGCGCAACGCGTCTTTATCATCATGCACCTCAAAAAGCGTGCATTTGTTGAGCAACTCGACTTCCTCACCACTCCGGGCCATTTTCACGGAGGCACCTCGGCTCAAGAATTGGGGATAGCTAGCAAGGGACCGCAGCTTATGATTACTGATAAAGCGCTCTTCGATTTTGAGAATGCCGAGCGTGAAATGCAACTGATTTCGTTGTATCCAGGTGTGACGCTCGATGACGTTGTAGTCGAAATAGGATGGCAGGTGCGAGTTGCTGAGACGTTGAGCGAGACCGCGCCTCCTACTACGGATGAGATAGCGCTCGTGCGAGGGAGACTCAGCTCTGGCAAGCAATCGGGTGGTACAGGCGAAGCTTAATAGGCTCTTCCAAATTCCCTAACATCTGTGCTATAGTGTTAGGGAATTTTGTCCGTGATTGGATGAGCAAGAAGCAAACATATGGCGAGATCAACCCCGATGGTACGCGATGGGAGGCTGCTTTTTTATGCAGAAGAGCAGGCAGCCTCAGCCTCTATAGCTATTGGATCAGAGCAATGGTTTGCCTGGTTAGGCGAGGAGACCTCCACAATCTTCTCGTTTCATGTCCTTGATGGTGCTTATACAGCACGCAAGGAACGTGCTGGCAGTCGTCGAGGAGGCTGGTACTGGAAAGCTTACCGTACATACCAGGGAAAGCTGTATCGAGCGTATCTTGGTAAGTCGGAAGACCTGACCCTGACGCAACTGAACGAGGTTGCGCTCACATTAGCGAAACGTGTGCATGGCAAGAGACAGGAGGGCGCAGAGGTTGCTGCTATTTCTCTAAAACAGCCACAGAGGGATATGCCACTGCTCGCAACCAAACTCCATTCCCCCCGGCTTCCATCTGTATTGGTCCCCCGTGAACGTTTGCTTGCTTTACTTGATAACGGACAACGACATAAACTCACGCTGTTGCATGCTCCGGCTGGCTTTGGGAAAACGACGCTGGCTGCTCAATGGATCGCGCATCGTCAGGTTTCGACTGCCTGGCTCTCTCTTGATAGCGGCGATAATGATCCGGTCCGTTTCTGGGCCGCCGTGATTGCTGCCTGTCAGCGTTTGCACCCCTCCGTTGGGCAGGAGGCGCTGGAACTGCTTGCGCAAGAATCATTTATGGCATCTCCTTTAGAAATGGCTTTGACCTCTCTGCTCAATGATCTGGCTCAGTTTGTTCGTGAAGAAACGCTGATCCTGGAGGATTATCATTGTATCGAGCAGCAACGTATTCATGAGACGCTGGCGTTTTTCATCGAGCGTCTTCCCACCGACCTGCATGTGGTGCTGTTGACGCGCAGTATTCCGCCGTTGCCGCTGGCACGCTGGCATGTGCGTGGCGATGTGCTGGAGGTTCATAGCGCACAACTGCGCTTTTCGGCGGAAGAAACCTCCTCTTTTTGTCAGCAAATGATCCCTCAACCTCTTGCGGAAGAGGCTATTCGCTCGTTGCATGCTCATCTAGAGGGCTGGGCCGCCGGATTGCGTTTGCTTGCCCTGAGCTTGCAGAGCCAGATGGCGCCACAGGCAATCGAAGAAATACTTACTCGCCTGCATGCTGGTTTCGCGTCTGATCGCATACACCAACCCATTCAGGAGTTTTTTCTCAGCGAGATCCTTGCTCTGCAACCGGAGCCGCTCCAACTCTTCTTGCTCCAGACTGGCATGCTTGATCGTGTGACTGCCTCGCTCTGTGATGCAGTGACGGGAAGACAGGATAGCGCTGAGTGGTTGGCACTGGTTGGACGCTCCGGGTTCTTTCTGGAAGCGTTGAGTAATGAGGGCGAGTGGTATCGTTATCATGCGCTCTTCGCGGAGGCCATGCGGACCGAGGCAAAACGTCGTCTGGGAGAGAAATCTTTGCGAGATCTGGCAATGCGGGCCGCGCGCTGGTACGAAGAGCATGAGATGCTGGTAGAGGCCATTGAAGTGTTCCTCGCTGCCCAGGAATTTGAACATGTCGCAGACCTGATTAAAAGACTTCATGGCAGAGCTTATTTCTCCGAGCATCACACGATACGGCGCTGGTTGGAGCAGTTCCCTCGGCCTCTGTTGCGCTTGCATCCTGATCTCTGTTTCCGCTATGCGCAGGCGCGGCTCTTTCCTGAGGTGATGAATAGCACGGCGCTGCAACTGGCACAGGTTGAGGATCTGCTTCAAATGGCGGAAGAAGGATGGCGTCGTCAGGGCAATCTGACCAGCATTGGAATGCTTTATGGCTTGCGCGCCTCGTATCTGCTGCTGCAAGGGCATGTCGCCCAGGCTGTTACATATGCTCAACAATCGCTTCAATTGCTCCCGTTGACAGCAGAGCAACCAGGTGATCATATGTATGTGCGGCACGACTGGCGCTGTATCTGTTTGTGCGGGCTGGCTATGGATGCTATGCAAGCGGGTGCCTTTGACCGCGCGCATCAAAATCTGCGTGAGGCGCGTGCTCTTGCGATGAACAGTAAAGATAACGTGTTCAGGCCGATTATCAACAGGATGCTTGGCGAGGTGTGCCTCGAAGCGGGACAATTGCATCAGGCCAGCGAATACTATCAGCAAGTGCTTGTCGAGGCCTATAAGACTGAAAGCGGGGAGGAGGTGGTATTGCCGCTCGCCCTCTATGGACAGGCGCGGCTAGCCTATGAGTGGAATCAGCTTGAGCAGGCCGCGCAACTGATGAGCAAGGCTGCGTCTTATGCATTTGAAGGCTATTTTCCGCATTGGGAGGAGGAGCTACATGTGGGAGGGGAGCTTTTGAGGTTGCTCTTGCTGCATGCGCGTGGAGAGGCTGATCTGGTGCAATCGCGCTTCACTGCTCTGCTTGCACGTATGCGAGCCAGCACTTATCTTAATATACTGCAACTGCTCCCCGATGTGCTGGCCTGGCAGGGACGTTTACAGATCAGAGATGGTGATCTGGCAGCTGCAAAACGTACTCTCGACAAGCTTGCTCATCCCGAACAGGAGCTATCGCCGCTGCAACAACAGACACGTACACTTTTGCAAGCTCGTCTTCTGCTTGCCCAAGGTGAGGCGGAAGCGGCTCTCTCTTTGCTTGAACAACTGCTCCCCATAGCGCAAGAGGGCCAGCACTTCATCCGCGTTCTGGAAATTCAGCTTCTTATCGCCCTTGCTTGTACAGTATGCAGGAAGGGACAGCAAGCGCGGCAAGACGTGATCCAGGTGCTTTTGCAAGCGAGGACTGAGGGCTTTCTGCGGTTGTTCCTGGATGAAGGGGAGCCAGTTGCCGTGCTACTCCGTTCTCTGTTGCCTGCATTGACCGAGAAACCTTTACGTATGTATATACAACGCATTTTGCATGCATTTTCCTCTAATACTATCAGCCAATGGAGAGGTGAAGGGCCACTGATCGAGCCGCTTTCGATGCAGGAACAGCGCGTCCTTGCCTTATTGGTTGCCGGACGCAGTAACCCGGAGATTGCCGAAGCGCTTGTTGTTTCTGTCAATACTGTCAAAGGCCATGTGAAAAACCTCTATCGCAAGCTTGGCGTCGCCAATCGCGTTCAGGCCGGAGAGGTCGCTCGTCACGCGAAACTCGTCTAATATCTTTCCTCATTTGCCGATAAACCACCCACCGAACAACCCGATTGGAGGGCGCGCAACCACCCCGGCGCTGAGTATACTCATGGCAGTGATGTGAGGCATATGCATAACTTCTCTTGCATATCGCATGAATAATGGAAATTTCATCTATAAATGAGGTTGTCATGCAATATACGAAGCGATTAGAGATTGTTCCCATCTGGCCTGAAGGTGTGTTGGAGAGAAACAATGAAGTGCTGCCAGAGCAGGAGACATTGTTCTCATCTTATATCAGCTCTGAATCTGTAAAATTTGTACGCAATGTTTCGCAGCCAACCTTGCTAGCCTACCTGCCAGATCCCACGATTGCTAATGGCAGCGCCGTGCTTGTCTGTCCAGGTGGTTGTTTTGCCTTTCTCCCCATTGAAATCGAAGGAGAGGCTGTCGCGCGCTGGTTGAACAAGTGGGGAGTGGCAGTCTTTGTCCTCAAATACCGGCTCTCGCCAACAGCCGTGAATGATGAAGAGTTCTTGCAACAATTTATGCATATCGTTCACGATGAGGAAAGAATGAAAGCACAGGCTCCGGTTGGCATTATTGATGGGAAACAGGCTTTAAAAGTATTACGAGAACGCGCGCATGAGTGGGGGGTAGACCCGGAGCGCATTGGAGTCCTCGGTTTCTCTGGTGGGGGAGTTATCTCCCTTGCGTTAGCCACACACTATGATGCTCAGAGCCGCCCCAGCTTTGCCGCATCGCTTTATTCTCCTGTCTGGCAGGCGCTCACGGTGCCAGAGGATGCCCCGCCGCTTTTCATCGCGCTTGCAGGTGATGATATGGCAGTTCCCGATGGCAATATGCCTCTCTATAGCGCCTGGAAAGCCGCCAATCGTCCGGTTGAGTTGCATATCTATGCCAGAGGTGGCCACGCTTTCGGTATGCAAAAACAGGGGCTTACCAGTGATCATTGGATTGAGCAGTTTGGCGAATGGCTGCGACTTGAGGGGTTTTTAAAGATTGATCGCGATAAATAAGGCATTATTAGTTTATGAAGGATAAAAATATGAAAAACAAAAATATTCTCATCTCGGGGGCAAGTATTGGGGGGCCGGCGCTGGCGTATTGGCTGGCTCGTTATGGCTTTCATCCAACTGTGGTCGAGCAGGCACCAGCGCTGCGTGAAGGCGGCTATGCTATCGACATTCGAGGGGCAGCGCGACTCGTGTCCGAGCGTATGGGGATTATGGAGGCGGTGCGAGAGGCAACCACGAAGGCGCGTGGCATGTCGTATGTTAATAGCGCGAATAAAGTGCAGGCAAACATGACCGTCGATCAGTTGGGAGGTGAGGGTATCGTCAGCGAGTTCGAGATCTTGCGTGGCGATCTATCCCATATCCTCTATGCAGTCACGAAAGATACCACCGAATACATTTTTAACGATTCGATTACTTCGCTGGTGCAGAATGAGGACGGCGTGCGAGTCACGTTCAGGCGGAGCGAGCCACGCACATTCGATCTCGTGATAGGGGCTGATGGACTCCACTCGAATGTGCGTGCGTTGACGTTTGGCGATGAGTCTCAGTTTATCCGTCACCTCGGCTATTATGTCTCGATCTTTACCGCCGCCAACCACATGCATCTGGATCACTGGCAACTCGTCTATAATATGCCCGGCAAGCTAGCTGGCATTTATAGTTCCCGGCAGAACAGCGAGGCGAAGGCCATGTTTTACTTCACGTCGCCGCCGCTCTCCTATGATCGCCACAATAGCCAGGAGCAGAAAGAGATTGTGGCGAAAATGTTTGCGGGAGAGGGATGGGAGATCCCACAGTTGCTCAAGGCGATGCAGGATGCCCCCGATTTCTACTTTGATTCGATTAGCCTGATTCAGATGCCATGCTGGTCAAAGGGGCGCGTCTCGCTGGTGGGTGATGCTGGCTACTGTCCATCGCCGCTCTCAGGTCAGGGAACAAATCTGGCGCTTGTGGGAGCCTATGTGCTGGCTGGAGAACTCAAAGAAGCTAGTGGTGATTATCGTACGGCATTCGCGCGTTATGAAGAGGTGATGCGGGAATATGTTGAGCGGAACCAGAAGGCGGCACAGGAGGGTGGACAGTGGTTTGTTGCACCGACGCGCCTTATGATCTGGCTCCGCAACTTGAATATCGGCATGTTGCCCTACCTGCCCTGGAAAGGTCTCATCATCAAGGCGATTCAACAACAGTATGCCATCACGCTCAAGAATTATGACCTCTAGTAGTGGTCAGGAGGAAAGCGGATGACTGCGGGTAATACTGCTGTCATCCGCCTGTTATCGGTGGATATCTATCCTCGTAAGATCGAGGCATTGAGGCGCTGCTGCCAGGCAATATCTTGCCAGAAGGGATGATGTGGAGCGCAGTTAGAGCAGAGGATGATGCCCCAGAAGTTGTGGTGCTGGCATGCAGCTATTGCATATTCAGCGATATCCTTTCCTACTGGCCCCTCTTCAAAAAGAGCGGACAGAGGTGTATAGCCAACGTAGCCCTCCCCCACGACTGCTGGCACTTGATGCTCTTCAGCCCAATCCGCGATGGTTGCCACACGGAGATCAATCGCCTGCCGCATCGCTTCTCGATGAGCGCCATAGTGTTCGTAGAGCCAGAGATCCCACTTGTCGGGATCGACCCAATCGTGCAAATAGAAAAGTCGGCGGCTCACGACCGTTGCGTCCAATCGCCACTCCTGGCCGGTTGGAGGTTGCCATTCTGCAAAGGGAGGCGCTTCTGGACGCAGCAATTGGCGCGTGAGATCGTTGGGAAAGGGCTGCTCTGTATCTCTTAGCCCTGCTTGCTGGAAAAGCTGATTGAGGACGCCATAGATATAGATATGGAACTGTGCAACTTGCATATTTGTGGCAACATGGCGTACATGAGTGAGTGGGATGCCGGCATAACTTACGGTCATGAGTATATCGGGGTGCTGATTGCGCAGGGTCTCCAGGGCAGCCTCCAGATAGGGTTTTTCGGCCGCAAAAGTATCTTCCCCTGCCTGTGCCACGTCTTTGAGCATGCCAGCTTCGACCTCGTTGTGTAGCTCGACAAAAGCGATACGATCTGCAAACTGGTGCTGTTTCAGAAAAGCGATCATACGACCCATTGCCTGTGCTAACTGCATACAACGTTGTTCTGGCGAGATAGCAAGCAAGCTGTGATACCAATCGGGCGTGGCAAAAAAGCTGGAACTCTGTTGAAATTCCCAGGAAGAGAGAATGATAAAGCAATTATGGCGCTGTGCCGCTTGAAAAAGCTGTAGGAGATGCTCGCGGCCATCGAGGAGAGCGCCACCGCGTGCATTGTACCAGCGCGTATGCTGCCCAAAGTCTCCTCCCATATTGGCAAATTGCAGGCGACTTGTATCGCGCTCGTCATTGCCGAAGAGCAGATATGGCATGGCGCAGATACGCACGGTGTTGTATCCACGCTCAACGGCTTCGGAAAAGGCGCGGTCCAGATCGTCAAAAGGCTCTCCAGGCATTGTCATGGTATACCATGAAAAATCCCATAGAGAAATAGTCAATTTACGTGGCAGGTGTTCAGGAATAGGTGTCTGCATCCTGTTGTCATCTCCTCCGGTGGTAAACTTTCAGGTACAAGCAGCTCGGTTGCTCCATAGCATCCTGCAAACCACTGTACCATATAATCATATCAATTTCAATCTAGTTGTCCAATGACCGCATCAATTTTTAAAAATGTATGCGCATATTGTATTATTATACCCTTCTTGCAAGATTGACTTTTGCTTTATTGTGATGTTATACTCCGTTTGATACCAGATTTACCCCTGATTCGCTAGATGAAAGACATGGTGATCTGATCTTTATTCCGTTCGTGCCAGAGATAGGGGGCGAACTTTTATCCCTGTTGGCAATATGGACGGAGAGGGTAGCATACGCTATGCAAGACAAGGTTCAACGACATCAGCTTTACGAAGTGGTGATGGAGTATATTCGTGCTGATATCGCATCGGGAAAGCTCAAGGCCGGAGACCGACTGGAGACGGTGAGGGAACTTGCCAGACGACTCGGCGTGGGCCAGTCCTCGGTACGCGAGGCAGTGCGTGTGTTGAGTTACATGGGGCTGTTGCGCGTCAAACATGGAGGCGGTATTTTTGTGACCGAGCGGCTGGACCAGGAGGGCGTTTTCGAGTCGCGCAATCTGCTGGCAGAAGGTGATCGTACCTCTCTACGTCATTTGTTGGAACTACGCCTCGCAATAGAGCCAATGTCTGCTCGTCTCGCAGCTGAGCGAGCAACGGAAGCTGACATCAGAGAGATAGAGCGCCGCTGTAACATCGTGCAAGAATTACACGAACAGAACCTCAAGGCATTTCAAGAGCAGAGTGCGCTTCAGGAAGAGGATGTATTATTTCACATGGCGATTGTGCGTGGGGCACACAACACTCTGCTACTCGATGCTCTAGAGCGCGTACATAGCCAGTTACGTGGGAGCCGTAGTATTACCTCTCATGTGCCACAACTGGTAGATAGCGCGCTCCGTTTCCACCCTCAGATTACAGAATCGATACGTATGCATGATGCACGCCACGCCGAGAATTTTATGCGTGCGCATCTTGAAGATGTGATGTGGTGGCTGGAGGTGTACGATGCAAAGCGCCAGGCGCATCCCAGGGAAGGGCAGAACGTTACCGACAATGAAGTGCATGCTGTGCAGTCCTCCGAAAAAGGATTGCTGGCAATAGAGTTCACGCTGGATTCGGCCCCGTAAACCTATTTGCCAGTGCGAACTGAGGCATTGCCTGTCTCTGAGCATTCGCGCTGGCCCGACCTCGATGGGCTGAAACACGTGAACAAGGTATTCAATGCAGAAATAGCTTATGAGGCAACTCAATGAGCTAATAGTCCTTCCATTGAACGGATCGTATGTACATCTTCTATGTTAGAAGGAGGACGAGGAATGTCCAGAGACGAGATGCAAGGCCTGACGCGTGACCTGTTTGCTAGCAGGATCTCGCGTCGCACGTTTTCCACCCGAGCCATCGCTGCCGGTTTTTCGGCCAGTGCAGTAAGCGCTTTCCTGGCAGCCTGTGGCGGCGATGAAAGCAGTAACCCTGCCGATAGCTCAGGACAAATTACCGTCTGGACCTGGCCGGACAACGACAAGACATTTGAGAAGACGATTCCTATTTTCGAGAAAAAATTCCCCAAGATCACCGTAAAAGTGCAGGCATTCGATTCCAGCTCTTATCATGACAAATTACTGGCGTCCCTGGTCGCAGGCTCTGGCCCGGACGTGGCGATGGTCGAGATCGGCAACATTGCCAAATTTAAGGGCAAGCCGGGCTTTGTCGATCTGGCGCAAAGTCCCTACGATGCCAAGCAATACAAGAGCAACTATGCCGCCTATTCTTGGAACTATGTCGCCGATGAGCAGACCGGAAAGATATTCACGCTGCCCAAGAACACAGGGCCAGGCGCGATGTTCTATCGTCGCGATCTCTTTCAAAAGGCCGGTTTGCCCACTGAGCCGGATGCGGTCCATGCACTGTTGAAAGATTGGGATGCGTTTCTCTCTGCGGCGAAAAAGCTGGCGATCAGCAGTAAACAATGGATGGTCGCTACGCCTGGTCAGATATTTAATACCATGCTGGCGCAGGCGCACCTTTCCTACTACGACGCGGGCGGCAATCTGCAACTGAGAAATCCCGCTTATCGTACCGCGCTACAGTACACCAAGAATGCCTGGCAAGCTGGCTTCATCTCGCCTTTTAAGGAATGGGGAACGGAGTGGGCCGCCACGATGCAGAATGGCACGATTGCAACATATCTTTACGGGAACTGGTTCGGCGGTTTATTGAAGTCAGTCTATGCAAAAGGAACGGATGGCAAATGGGGGGTGACGGATGCTCCAGCGTTTCAGGGGAGTAGCGCTTATGATAGTGGCGGCGATTTCATTGGTATTTTAGAGAGCAGCCAGAACAAGGGGGCGGCCTGGAACTTTATCAAGTTCGTTACGCAAGACCCGGATAGCCTCAAGACGATGTACCTCGCCAACGACCTCTATCCCGCCTGGTCGCCTGCTCTCAGCCAGCAGTGGCTCAATACCAGCGACACCTTTTATAGCGGTCAGCAGGTCAATCAGATTTTCTCTCAGGTGCAGGCAAAGATGACGCCGCCCGTTACTAACCCGAATGACCCGGTTGTTAGTACCGTCATGACCAGTGCCCTTCAGGACTTGACGCAGGGCAATTTAAGCGTTGATGCGGTATTAGACAAGGCTGAACAACAAATCAAGGCCAAGACCGGTAAGTAATTGGTTGAAGCGAGTGCATGAGGCGTCCCATAGCTTGTGGATCTTTCTCGTCGGTCGTGGGATGTCCTGTGCTTGCTTCTGAGAAAGGACGTAGGTGATGCAAACGCAGACAAAAAAATATGCGGCAACATCATCATTGACACTGGAGCGAGAGCGGAGAGTGGAGAGGGATCGCCTGTTCAAGCGAATACGTGATAACTGGACGTTTTATGTTTGCGTTGCACCGTTTTTTATCCTTTTCGCGATCTTTGGTGCCTATCCCATTCTGGCCTCACTCTACTATAGCTTCACACGTTGGGACGGACTCTCTCAGCCTATTTTTGTAGGTGGTGCCAATTATGTGAATCTTTTCCGTGATCCAACATTTCTGAAAGTACTGACCAATACCATCTATGTCTGGCTCGGTTCTACTATTGCTACGCTCTGCCTGGCTTTCCTGCTTGCGTTTCTGGTGAACCACTACGTCTCTCGTTTTCGCACAACCTTTCGGGTGGTATTTCTTTTTCCGCAGCTGGTTGCGCCTGCGCTGGTGGCAATTATTATCAGCACCCTTTTCTCCACGAATGCGGGACTGGTAAACACATTGCTGGGCTTCATCGTTGGGCATAAGATTGAATATGACTGGTTCGCTACGGGCGTCTGGCTCAAACCGCTGGTGATCTTGATGATCGTCTGGCGTTGGACGGGCTGGCATTTTACGCTCTTTCTGGCCGGTCTGCAAACGATTCCTACCGAGGTCTATGAAGCCGCTCGGGTCGATGGCGCTGCCGGGCGGCACATCTTCCGTTTCATTACGGTACCTTTGATGGTGCCGGTCTTTCTGGTCAGCACGGTAACGGCCACGATTGGCGGTTTGCAGCTGTTTGATGAGCCATATGTGTTGACAAATGGCACAGGGGGCACGCTGCAACTGGGAACGACGCTGGGATTGTACCAGTATCAGACGGCATTTCAGGATTTTAACTTCGGGCTGGCATCTGCCGTTTCCTATATCATTTTTGCCCTGGTGGTTGTCTTTGCCATCCTCAATTTCCGCCTGGTGCGGAGCGACGATAGCGGTAAATAGTAGAGAACAAACAGAGAGAACAGGATAGAAAGCGAGCAACTATGCAAGCACTCTCTTCCAATCGCACGTTACGCCTGTTGATTACCATTGGCATTGCGATTCTGGCGCTTCTTTTTGTCTTTCCCCTTTACTGGATGGTTGTGCTGGGGACGCATACGCGCACAGAGGTCTATCAGTTTCCACCGCCAGTGCTGCCCGGTTCGGCGCTGCTCGATAACTTTTCGCGCCTCATTCAAGCTTTTAACCTGCCTGGAGCGATGTGGAACAGCTTTTTCGTCGCTGGCGCTTCTACGCTGCTCACGCTCTTTTTCTGCTCGCTGGCAGGCTACGGCTTTGCCCGCTTTCGTCTGGCTCCTGGCAATCGCTGGCTCTTCAACATCATGCTGGGAACGATTATGATACCGCCAACGGTCGGGTTAATTCCCTGGTTTATCGAAATGAAGAATTTTCACTGGCTCAACACCTACTGGCCTCTGATCGTTCCGACGATGGCGAGCGCCTTTGGTATTTTCTGGATGCGTCAATATATTGTACAGACAATTCCCTCCGAACTGTATGATGCTGCGAAAGTTGATGGTTGCTCCGATTTGCGTACATACTGGCAGATCGTCGTGCCTTTGATCGTGCCTGGGTTGGCGGCGCTCGGCGTGCTCACGTTCTTGCAAATCTGGAACAATTTTCAGATCCCTCTCATCATCCTCAATGACAAGAGCTTGTTTACCATGCCGCTGGCACTTACAAGCCTGAATACGCTCTATGCTACTGATACACCCGCTGTGATGCTGGGAACTGCGATTAGCGTACTGCCGATTATTATTGCTTTTCTGCTGGGGACGCGTTACTTCCTGGCAGGTCTTACCAGTGGTGCGGTTAAGTAGGTGTGGAGGCTCAAAAACGAATGCGGGGCTCTATTCAATACAGAGTCCCGCATTTCGTGCAGAAAATGAGCTATTAGACGTTATCCAGTTTGGTAATCTTCCAGTCGCTGCCTATTTTGGTTAATTCAAGCGTGACAGTATAAGGAGCACCGTTACGCGTTACTTCAACTTTTACAGTAGAGTTATCATTATCGGTATTGACGCTGGTTATTGAATGTTTGGTGACTTTGCCTCTTTCTTTATCCAGGGCATTGCCAATTTGCGAAAAGACGGTTGCATTTGCCTGGAGAGTTTGGCCGCCTACCGTGAAGGTATCAACTTTCATGTATGAATAGGCGGTGTTGTAATCCTGACTTTCTATCGCTTTGTAATATGAGTCTGCGGCGCTGCTCGGTCCTCCGAGAAGGGTGCCGCCTAGAACCGCCAGTCCTCCACAGGCAAGCACAAAGATGCCAACGACGATACCCAGTGTGATCCACAACCATTTAAGCGATCTTTTCTGGGCAGGAGGCTGTGCGTACGGTGGGACTCCACCGTAAGGCGGCTGATTGGGTATACCATATGGCGGTGGTGTTTGTGGTGGCACACCATAAGGTGGTTGATTAGGCACTCCGTACGACGGTTGATTGGGCGTACCATAAGGTGGTTGATTTGGATCGTATCCCATGAATGTATGTCCTCCATTATCACAATGTGCAGTCTGATTGAATGCTGAAAAGGGCGCTGCCTATAGTTGCAGGAGCTAATTTTAATGTGCAGACCTGCACATGATCTTGCTAACCTCTTCGCCTGGTTATACGCATGAAGTGATTATTTTTGGGATGAAATTGAGCATATTTTTCTGAAGCAGAAGAATTTCAATAGTATGGCTTGCAAACAGATTCGATCTATGTTATAAATAGAATGGTCATTCGATCCAGAGAAAATGATTGCAGTTGATGCTAAATAAAGAAGGGTCTATGCGAGCGGAAGAGCAGGTACAGAAGAGCGAGAAGCGAGAAGCTATTTTGCAGGCGGCGCTGGAGCTGGTTGCGGAAAATGGCTTGCAGCATACGCCGATGTCGATGATCTCTAAACGCTCCAGGGCCAGTGCCGGCATCATCTACCACTACTTTGAGAGTAAGGATGATCTGCTAGCGTCGCTCTATCAGCGCATCAAAAGAGAGATGAGTCGTGCTATTGCTGCGAGATATGATCCGCAGCAGCCGCTCGTGAAGCGGTTTCAATCGCTCTGGCTATCCATGTTCCATTATGCTCTTGCCCATCCAAAAGAAATGGTGTTTTTGGAGCAGTATGAGAGTATACCAGGTGTAAAACAGCATGAGGGGGTGAAGACGTTGCAGGATATGGCCGAAGATTGGCAGCGGAAAAATCCCTTTGGCGCTGAGAATGATCTTGAAGCGCAGGTGTTGCATGGGCTGGTGAGGGATCTCAGCGCCCAGGATTTGCTCAAAGACCTGCCCCTGGAAGTCATTGGTGAGTTTACAATGGGCGTCGCGCTCAGGCTGGCCCGACAGTCGGCTGCTGGCCTCGTGAAGCTTGATGAGGCCGCATTGAATAACGTTGCCAGGGCGTGTTGGGATGCCATTGCGCGTTAAATTTTTTATCTCAAATAGAATGAACGATCGATCTAATATTATTCTCGATTTTGAGAGAAAGGTTGGCGAATGAGTGTGTTATTCCTATTCCAGGTGCCAGGAATGCCCAGCAAGCGCGTGAAAATGCCGGCGTGCTGGACTGGCGCTTGACAGGAGATGAGTACGTACGTATTAGTCGCGTTGGAACGTTGTAAGTCATTCATGTTTGAAAAGGAGAGAAGCGATAATGGCTCTGAAATATGGTGTTTCCCTGCCGCAAGGTTGGACGATGGATCTGACCGATAAGAAAGATCCTGTCGAAGCATATGAAGCGATGACCAGTGTAGCGCAAACAGCGGAAGAGTGTGGTTATGAGTCGGTCTGGCTTGTAGACCACTTTCACACGGTCCCTCGACCATCGCAAGAAGTCACGTTTGAAGCCTGGACAACTACTGCCGCACTTGCTCGCGATACCAGGAGGGTGCGTATTGGGCAATTGGTGACGTGTAATAGTTATCGTAACCCGGCACTGCTGGCAAAGATGGCAAGCACGGTTGATGTGCTGAGTCATGGTCGCCTCAACTTTGGCATTGGCGCTGGCTGGTATGAGCATGAGTATCGCGGCTATGGCTATGATTTTCCTGATGCGCCAACACGTTTGCGTCAGTTGCGCGAGGCAGTGCAGGTCATTCGGGCGATGTGGACGCAAGAAGAAGCCTCTTTCGAGGGCAAATACTATCAGGTTCGTGGGGCTATTAATCAGCCCAAAGGGGTGCAGCAACCACACATTCCTCTGCTTATTGGTGGTGCAGGTGAGAAAGTCACGCTCAAACTGGTAGCACAATATGGTGATGCCTGTAATGTGAGTGGCGATTTCGCCACGCTTACACGTAAATTTGCCGTTCTCAAGCAGCATTGCGAGGATGTTGGACGCGATTATGACAGCATTCACCGTACCGCCGCCACATTCTGCATTATTGGCGATACCGATGAGCAGGCTTTGGCTGCGCTCCCTGAAAGGTGGAGAGTTCAGTTGCCTGCTGATGCTATGGCCTACGCGCTCGTCGGTAGCCCTGATACCATTCGCAAGCGTATCGCGATGTGCGAGGAGGCAGGCGTTCAGGAGTTAATTATCATATTCCCTGATGCGGTCGGCCTGAAGTCTATACGCCGCTTTGCCAGTGAGTTTATGTCTTAGATATGTATGCTGCAAGCGTCCTGCCAGTTATGAGACGGGCAGGACGCTGCGCTATCAGGAGGGCCAGATTTCTCTGGCGACGTTCACCACCAGTTCGAGTTTGCGGCGTTGATCTTCAAACGAGATATTGTTGCCCTCCATTGTGGAGGCGAAACCGCATTGCGGACTGAGAGCCAGGCGTTCTAAGGGGATGTAGCGGCTGGCCTCTGCGATACGCTGGCGTAGCTCGTCGGCGGCTTCCAGTTGTGGCTTTTTGGTCGTAATCAGGCCAAGCACGACCGAGCGATCATCAGGCACATGTTGTAAGACCTCGAAGCCGCCGGAGCGCTCATCGTCGTATTCGAGCAAGAAGCGGTGATAATGGGTGCGTCTGAAGACATCGGAGATTGGCCTATAGTCGCCAGAAGTGTAAAACATGCTCTGATTGTTGCCCCGGCAAATATGGAGCGCGAATGTGACGCCTGAATGCCCATCAATGATGGCGTTGTCTATTTCGATGCTGCGGGCAAGCAACTGGTCCGGGTCTTCGCCGTTGCGTCGGAACCGTTCGCGCATCTTTGTGTCGAGAAAGCTGGTGTAGTTGGGAGCGTCGATCTGGATGTAGGTGCAGCCCAGGCGGATCAACTCCTCCACCTCGCGGCGCATGATATCCACAACGTCGGCCAGATAAGCATCGCGGGTTGCATAGGCAGAATTCGATTTATTGGCCTCGTAGTAGGCTGCGGTCATCATGATATTGGGTAATGTGACTTTTGCAGAGTGAGAAGTACGTGCGCGCAGATATACCCACTCCTCAGCACACATGTTCCTGCGCCATTTGAGCCGTTCCACCACAACCGGGCCTTTGTGGATCAGCTTGTCTCCTTGTTCGTCGTGAAAGGGAACAACGCGTCCGCCAAACTTGTCAAAGCCATCTACTGCCTCGACGAAGTGGCCGTAGAAGTTGTAACGCCGCATTTCGCCATCCGTAATGACATCGAGGCCGACCGCTTCTTGCAGAGCAATCGCTTCGTTCACTGCGCGGTCTTCGATGGCTTTAAATGCGGCGGGTGTGAGGTTGCCTGACTCAAGCTGTTGTCGTGCATCTAGCAGGTAGGTGGGCCTGAGCAGGCTCCCCACCACTTCACTGTGATAGGCCATTGTGCAAATACCTCCCAAGATGAGCAATCAGTATCTTCTCTAGTAGAAAGCGTCTCAGACGCTTTCTCACATTTTATATATTTTTCTCTAAATTTTCCAGGTACTTATCTGCAATATGAATGTGATCCAGGCAATAGGTAGCGTATAATGAGTTTTTACAACCAAAAGCGAGAGCCGGAATACTGGTTCCCCGTCATGAGATGTTTAGTTTGCCGAGTGTGACGTTCACCGTCGAAGGCCGGCTGCCGCGATAGACCTGGAGCGTCACCTGCTCGCCGGGACTCTTGTTCAGCACGTTGTCCAGCAGTCCGGCATTATCTGTCACAGCAGTGTTATTGAGGCGCACAATCACATCGCCTGCTCTCAACCCGGCCCGAGCCGCCGGGCCGTTGGCATTCACGCTGACAACCAGCACCCCCTGGGTGACGGGCAGCCTGAGCTGGGCAGCTGTCGTCGCATCAATAGTGGTGCCTTCCAGTCCCAGGTCGGCAAGGCCAACATCAGTGACCTTGCCCGACCGGATGAGCTGCGGCACAATGAAACTCGCGCGGTTTGCGGGAATGGAGAAGCCCAGGCCACTGGCGGGCGCATTGAACGAGGGGTTCACAATGGTCAGCGTGGGAATCCCGACCAGATCACCCTGCAAGTCTACCAACGCTCCACCGCTATTGCCAGGGTTAATCGCTGCGTCCATTTGAATGGAGTTGAAGATGACGCGGCCCTCCCCTCCGGGAACGTTGCGGCCCAGCGCACTCACGATCCCGCTGGTGACCGTTTGTGTGACGCCCAGGGGACTACCAATCGCCAGCACCGTCTGCCCTACCTGTAGTTGCGAGGAGTCTCCCAGCTTCGCCACTGCCATGTGCGCTGGTGGCGTGATCTTCACCACCGCTAGATCATCGAGCGTAGACAATCCTGTCAGTTGCGCTGGCACCTTCGTGCCATCAAATAGCTCGACCTGGAGGTTCGTAGCACCAGCCACTACGTGTTCGTTGGTCACGATGTAGCCGCGGCTATCGATGATCGTTCCCGACCCCAGGCTCCCCTGCCCATCCTGCGTAGTGACATTGATCTGCACCACCGAAGGCCGGAACTTTTCGATGACCTTCACTTGCAGCGCGTCCTGATCAGTACCAGTAAGAGAGGGGAAAGCACTGCCAGCAGTCGAGGCGTTTCTGCCGAGCAGCCAGCCTCCAAGCATTCCCACTCCTAAGACGATAAGCGCCCAGGTCGCCAGTTTCGCAACCCCACGCCTGGGTGGAGCTGGCTGCTGCCCCTGTGTCGGCGTACCAGGAGATTCGTTAGAAGGAACCATTTCCCCTCCCCTCTTGGTTTTAGCCATTGGCCACGGTTAGTCTTTGTCAAATATCGCCTCTTAATTCTATGGTAGGGATGCAAGCGCTACAATCCAATCAAACTGAGCCGATACCCTAACGTATCGGCTCAGTTCTAGCTCGAATGACCATGATATCGGCGGGGTTCTATGCCGCTTTTTTTGTATTTCTCCCAGCGAGTATTTATGAATTGTTACAGGTCAAGTGCCTCTTTATAGCGACGGATGGCTTCGATGTGTTGATCAGGAGTGGAGAGACCAGCACCCATTGTGTTAATAGAGATATGGGTGACGCCAAGATCACGCCATGCTCTGGTTCTGCGTACGAGTTCGTCGAGATTGCCCTCGGTGATAGTGACGCGAGCCTCAAGGCCGACAGAGTTGGGATCGCGCCCCGCCTCGCGAATATAGCCGCGCAACCGCTCAAACGTGGCATGCATATGCTCATCCGGGTTACCCTGGGGAAACCAGCCATCGGCGAGGCGTGCCACACGTCGCAACAATACATCCGTGCTTCCCCCCATCCAGATGGGGATAGAGCGGCGCACAGGGAGAGGGTTTAGCCCGGCTTCTGTAATCTTGTGATACTTGCCGGTATAGCTTACCACCTCCTGTCGCCAGAGGAGACGCAAGACATCGACCTGTTCCTCTATGATGCGTCCACGCTTATGGAAGTCCTGTCCCAGCGCTTCGTATTCGACCTCGTTCCAGCCCACACCGATCCCCAGGCGGAACTTGCCACCAGTGAGGACATCTACTTCTGCCGCTTGTTTGGCCACGAGTGCTGTTTGCCGCTGGGGGAGGATGATCACAGCCGGAACCAGTTCGAGCTTTGTCAACGCGGCAAGGTAGCCGAAAAGGATGAAAGGCTCGTGAAACATATGTTTGTGGCTGTAGCGTTGCCAACCCGGGCGATTGGTTGGATCTGCCCCCAGGACGTGATCGAATGCCACAAGATGGCTATAGCCCAGCGCCTCCGCAGCCTGTGCATAATCGCGAACGCCAGCAGGATCGCTACCGATCTCGGTTTGTGGAAAGGTGACGCCTATTTGCATCGTGAAATTCCTCTCAGTTTTGTTCTTCTATTGAAGATTTAGTTGCCGCTAAAATGATAGCACTGATACTGAAGCAGTGTCCAGAAGAGAGCCGGTAATCAATGCTGATAGATTGTGACGCTTGTGAGATATAGAAGTCGGTAAACATGAGAGAAGTGTGATATGCATGTGGTATGGTCTTCTCGAAGGAAAATAATGTAGCCTGTTGAAAATGTGTAGAGATATTATGCTGAAAGGAGGTTAGTATGCCAACTTCAGTTCTTGTCTGTTATGCAACACGTTATGGCTCAACGGAAGAAGTGGCCGAAACCATCGCTGAGACCCTCCATGAACACGGGATTGAGGTCGTTGTCAGATCTGTGTTAGAGGTACAGAACTTAGATCAGTACGGCGTGGTGGTGCTGGGAGCGCCGCTTTATATGTTCCATTTGCACAAGGATGCGCTCCATTTTCTGACGCGGCATCATGCAGCCCTTGAAGCGCGACCTGTCTTCATTTTTGCGCTTGGGCCGATTCATACCGATGAGAAGGAATTTCAGGGCGCGAGTCAACAGCTTGAGAAAGAGCTGGCGAAGTTTCACTGGCTGGTTCCAGAGGAAACAAAGATTTTTGGCGGCAAGCTCGATCCTCAAACGCTCAGATTCCCCTATAACCTGTTTATGGGGAGGCAGTCAGCTAGCGATGTTCGTGATTGGACAGCAATCCGTGCCTGGGCGAGCGATCTGGCAGCGCAGTTTCATACTGTGGTCGCTCCATAGGATGCTGGTAGAATCTTGTCTGCTACAGATTTCTTCTGCTCTCTCTCTATGTGGCCTGGATGATATTGTATTTTACCTCTGCAATACCTGTCCAGGCCACATAACAGTTATCCCTTCAGATGTTCCCTCAATGATTGGAGCAATTTTGCCCAGACCTCATGAGCAAAATAGTGGGTCCAGTGGTCGCGTTTGGAGAGTTCGCAATCAAATGTTCCCGACCATTCGACAAATGTTCTGTTGCCATCGCTAATGGGTGTTACCCGAAGTGTAATGATGCAGTCGCGGACGGGATATGGATATGGTTCACAGAACTCGTAGGTATAGGAGCGATCGAGGTCTGAATGCGCCAGGAGTCGCTGACGATGATAGGTATTTGTGTCGCCGAGCCGCGCGCTGCGGATGGCTCCAACCGTTGTGCCTGATTTGCCCTCTTCTATATGACACTCGCTGACTGTGCCTGCCCATGTATAGTTGCCGAAATCGCGAATGGTGGCCCAGACCTGATCTGCCGATTGCTCGAATACCGTGCTGTAGTAGGATTTCGCCATAATGTTTCCTCCTTGATCTAAATCAGAGATATTGATGGCAAGCAGTATACAAATTCGAGCACGCTCGAAGTCAAGATGTCTGCCAACAAATAATTTGCGAGGGCTTGACAGGAAGTGATTTCTAGATTATAGTCTCTTATAGACTAGTCTAAATTGGAATAGTTTGTTGAGGAAGAATGATGGCAAAACGTAAGATGTCGAATCTGTTAGCGTTGGCAGTGTTATCTCTGCTGACTGAGCGCCCTATGCATCCGTATGAGATATCATCGGTGATGAAGCAGCGAGAGCTGTCTACCGTGATTAAGCTAAATTATAGCTCTCTCTACTCCGTCATGGAAACGCTACAGCGTGAAGGGCTGATTGTGCCAGTGGAAACGCAGCGAGAGGGCCGGTATCCCGAGCGAACCGTCTACACGACAACGGAGGCCGGACGATCCGAATTGTTTGATTGGCTACGTGCGCTGTTGCGTCAGCCGATGACGGAGTACTCGCAGTTTGCGGCGGGGCTGGCTTTTCTGGGTAATCTCTCGCCAACAGAAGTAGTAGCGCTACTTGAAGAGCATTCACGACACCTTAAAAAACAGATGCGTGATACTCAGGGGTCCATTGAGCGAGGCTTGCAGATCGGCGTTGATCGCCTCTTTCTTACTGAGGATAGATATATGCTCGCCCTGCTTGAAGCCAGATTAACCTTTATTCAACAGTTCTTATTGGAGGTTAGTGACGGCACGCTAACAGAGATGCGAGACGGCAAGCTAGTATGGAGAGTGACGCGTCTAGATCTTGCGTTGCTGGGTAGCGAGATGCAGCAGGAGCATGATTCAACTGAGGATAACGAGATATAAAAGCATTGAAAGGAAGGGATTCATAATATGAAAAAAGCATTGATTATTGGTTGTGGTATTGCTGGTCCTGCGCTTGCTCTGTTTCTGAAACGGGCAGGCATTGAGGCGGAGATATATGAGGCCAGAGAAGTTGCAGAAGGATTTGCCTTGTCATTGTCTTGCAATGGTGTGGGCGTGCTTCAGGAATTAGGGCTGGACGGCCCTGTTTTCGCTGAAGGTTCTGCTGTGACAGGATGGCAGATGTGGAGCCAGAAAGGTAAGCAATTGGTTGAAGGCATCCTGGCAGATGGTGAAATCAAGAGCGTGTTCATCAAACGTGTTCCTCTGGGACTGATTATCGCTGATGAGGCCGAACGTCAGGGGATCAAGATCTGGCGCGGCAAGAAACTGCAAAGCATCGAAACAACGAGTACCGGGAGCGTCATTGCAACTTTTCAAGATGGTACAACCGCTCACGGCGATTTTCTTGTTGGGGCCGATGGCGTTCACTCGCGTACGCGCCAACTGATCGATCCAACGTTCTCGGGTGCGGTCTTTACCGGTTTGATGAACAGTGGAGGCTATACCTCTACTGTAAAGGTGTCTTCTCCGCCCGAGACCATTCATTTTAACTTCTGCAAGCGTGCCTTTTTTGGTTACCATGTTAGTCAAACTGGTTACATCTACTGGTTTGTCAACTGGTCGTTAGTTGACGAGCCGAAGAGAGGTACATTCGACGGGATGACCGAAAGAGAGAGAAGGGAGCAGCTATCAGGATTATTCAGCAAGGATCGACCGTTGATCCGCGAGATCATTCAAGGGGCAGAGGAAATCTTTCCTTACTTTGCGTCTTATGCCTTGTCTACCCAACCTGCAAGCTGGCACAAAGGGCCAGTCGTGCTGCTTGGCGATGCCGCTCATGCCATTTCTCCCAGTTCAGGACAGGGAGCATCGATGGCACTGGAAGATGCTGCAATCCTGGCAAAGTGTTTGCGAGATATTCCCGCTCTAGAGCAGGCGTTTGCGACCTATGAACAACTTCGTCGCGAGCGTACAGCCAGGATGTTTAAAGTAGGAGAGCAGGGCGACGCGGGCAAGCATGCAGTTCGTCCCATGCAACAATGGTTTCGTGATCTGATGACGCCAATCTTTGTCAAGCTCTTCGCCAATCCAAAGGCGTCTCGCTGGATGTATGCCTATCGAATAGATTGGGACAGACCAATCGTGCCTGGGACATCAGCGTCTTCTGATAGCGAAAAGGCTACCAGCGCGTCCGTTTGAGTAATGAAAGTAGGATCGATCAGCTATTCTATTCCTCTATGAAACTGTGAGCGCCAATTCGCTTACAGTTTCGTTTTATCAATCTCATCTATATATTGTAAGGAAACCCAGCATTTCTCTATATATAGACTCACTATATATTTTATAACACAACAAATTGTGTTTCGGCTCTTGATAAAAATGCAGATATATGATACGCTTCCAATGAAAACAATCTATTTTCCCTGTGATGGTTGTACTTTTACCTCATTCCCGCAAATCTTGTAGAGAAGAGAGAAGAAAACAGAACAGACACAGAAAGAACGGAGTATTTCTCAGCGCAACCTCTGAGAAATGTGTTCTATCCTCGATAGTGATGTCGAGTTCTCGTATATATCGTTTGTAGATTGTGGGGGAGAAGATCGGAAGAAGCCGAAGCCTCTATATATTATCGTGTGATCTCTCGTATTTGTGCAAAACCTTGCTTGCCAGACCCAGGGCGTGATTTCATGTGTGACCCATAAGCGACTTTCAGGAGGTACATGATGGCAACACGTGTCCGCGTGGAGGAGGTTCACATCGTCTGGATCACGGCTGGTTTGAGTTGTGATGGAGATACCGTCTCCATTACGGCGGCCAGCCAGCCCAGCATTGAAGATGTTGTGATGGGGGCCATACCTAGTCTCCCCAAAGTTTACCTGCATAACCCGGTCCTCGCCTATGAAGTTGGCGACAATTTTATGTCGTGGTGGTATAAAGCCGAACGGGGAGAGATTGATCCGTTTGTGCTGGTGGTGGAAGGCTCGATCCCCAACGAGCAGATCAAGCAAGAGGGATACTGGGCAGCTCTCGGCACTGATCCCATCTCCAATCAACCCATTCCCACCAGTCAATGGATAGATCGTCTGGCCCCCAAAGCGTGGGCGGTGGTCGCTGCGGGAACGTGTGCCACATATGGTGGCATTCACGCGATGCAGGGCAATCCAACCGGTGCAATGGGCCTGCCCGATTATCTAGGGTGGCAATGGCACTCTAAGGCTGGTCTGCCTATCGTCTGTGTCCCAGGTTGTCCTGTACAGCCGGACAATTTCATGGAGACGCTCCTGTATCTGCTCTATCAGGCAGCAGGTCTGGCCCCGATGATCCCACTTGATAGCGCTTTACGCCCAACCTGGTTGTTTGGTAAGACAGTTCACGAAGGTTGCGATAGAGGCAGCTACTACGAGCAGGGCGATTTTGCGACGGAGTATAGCTCGCCCAAGTGTCTTGTGAAACTGGGCTGCTGGGGACCGGTCGTGCAATGCAATGTGCCGAAACGTGGTTGGATGTCTGGCATTGGCGGCTGTCCTAACGTGGGAGGAATCTGTATCGGTTGTACGATGCCGGGCTTCCCGGATAAATTTATGCCGTTTATGGATGAGCCACCCGGATCGAAAGTATCGTCGAACGTGGTCAGCGTCTATGGCGCGGCGGTGCGCGGGTTGCGCAAGATAACGAACAATACCTTGAACAAAGAACCCTCCTGGCGTCACACAGGGAGAGAGTTGACAACAGGCTACCGATCAACGTGGTGATGAAGTGATTGTATAAGGAGCTAGCAACATGGCAACACAGGTGAGACGAGAACCCGGCCCAACGCCGCCATCGCAACTGGTAGAGATGTCATGGGACCCTATTACACGTATCGTTGGCAGCCTGGGTATCTATACCAAAATCGATTTTAGCAAGCGTCAGGTCGTGGAGTGTCATAGCACCTCTTCCATTTTTCGAGGATACAGCATCTTCATGCAGGGAAAAGATCCGCGTGACGCTCACTTTATAACCAGCCGCATCTGTGGCATTTGTGGCGATAATCACGCCACCTGTTCCGTCTACACGCAAAATATGGCCTATGGGGTCAAGCCTCCGGCGCTGGGCGAGTGGATTCTGAACCTGGGCGAAGCGGCGGAGTACATGTTTGACCACAACATCTTTCAAGAGAATCTGGTGGGCGTCGATTTTTGTGAGCAAATGATGCGCGAGACCAATCCCGGCGTGCTGGATCTGGCGGAGAAAACCGAAGCTCCCCACGCGCGCGATCATGGCTATCGGACCATTGCCGATATCATGCGCTCGCTCAATCCCTTTACAGGCGAATTCTATCGCGAGGCGTTACAGATGAGCCGGTTGACCCGCGAGAAGTTTTGCCTGATGGAGGGACGCCACGTTCATCCCTCAACCCTCTATCCGGGCGGCGTCGGAACCGTTGCAACCGTCCAGTTGTTCACCGATTATCTGGTGCGCTTGATGAAATATGTCGAGTTTATGAAGAAGGTCGTTCCATTGCATGATGACCTGTTCGACTTCTTCTATCAGGCATTGCCGGGCTACGAGAAGGTGGGCCAGCGCCGTATTCTGCTTGGTTGCTGGGGATCGTTTCAAGACCCGGATGTCTGCGATTATGACTACCGCACAATGGATAAATGGGGACGCGCGATGTTCGTCACGCCGGGCATCGTGGTTGATGGCCAACTGGTGACGACCAATCTGGTTGATATCAATCTGGGCATGCGTATTCTGCTGGGGAGTTCGTATTATGACGATTGGGAGAATCAACGCATGTTTGTTGATCGCGACCCGCTGGGGAACCCGATTGATCGTCACCATCCCTGGAATCAGACGACGACCCCGAAGCCACAGAAGCGCAATTTTGACGGCAATTATAGCTGGGTCATGTCACCTCGCTGGTATGACAAGCGCACTGGCGATCATCTTGCCCTTGATACTGGTGGTGGCCCTATTGCTCGTTTGTGGGTAACAGCACTGGCTGGACTGGTGGATCTGGGCGGCTATATCAAGGCAACCGGAAACAGCGTCAAAATTCGTTTGCCAAAGACCGCGCTGAAGCCGGAAGTTGAACTTGAGTGGAAGACCCCGCGCTGGAGCAATGCCCTCGAACGTGATCGCGCGCGCTCGTACTTCCAGGCATACGCTGCCGCCGTTGCGCTGCACTGTATAGATAAGGCACTGGCAGAGATTCATGCCGGTCATACCAAAACGTGGAGCGACTTTACTGTGCCTAACGAGGCGATTGGTTGCGGTTTCCATGAAGCAGTGCGCGGCGTGCTCTCTCATCATATGGTGATCGAGAATAAAAAGATTGCAAATTACCATCCGTATCCTCCGACGCCCTGGAACGCCAGTCCACGTGACATTTACGGGACGCCGGGGCCGTACGAAGATGCGGTTCAGGGGACGCCGATCTTTGAGGAGAATGAGCGAGATCACTTTGTCGGCATCGATATTATGCGTACGGTGCGTAGCTTCGATCCCTGCCTGCCCTGTGGCGTGCATATGTATCTGGGCGAGGGAAAGCAGCTCCAGGTGGTTCACTCACCAACGTTTGGCGTCACGCTACCGGAGAAGAGTGCTGACAAGCAAGATTCTCCGACAACGAAAGGCGAGGAAAAACAATGACAGACGAGAAGAAGCCGGGACAGCCTCCCGAGCCGGTGCATCAACCGGGTACAGGGAAAGGCGAAGAGAAGATGCATAAAGAAGGGAAAGAGGTTGGCCGTCATCACAAGGGCCATGAGGGAGCGCATCGTCCGACCGGCACTTCTACTGGTCGATCTTCCAGCGGCGCTACCCCCGAAGAGCCGAAGGAGCCGCAAAGTCCGAATATTCCTCCTCCCTAAAACAAATGGGTTGGAAGCCGGGTAGGGAGCGGGACATCGCTCCTACCCGACTTTAATAAGAAGCTGAAGAGGCTGGCGAGTTGCACCGAAGAGAAAAGGAAACGTTATGGCATTGAGTATTGAGGAGCATGAGCAGCGAGCCGCTCATATCGAACGCTTGCTTCAACAGGTGAGTCTATTTTCTGACCAGGAGATGCGTGCGACTACTGAAGAGTTGATTCGCGCTATTCTGGATCTGCACGGCGAAGGGCTGGCACGAATACTTGCCATCATTGCTGAGGCGGGAGGTGATGGAGCGCTTGAGCCACTTGTCAGCGATGGTCTGGTCAGTTCGCTGTTATTGTTGCATGGATTGCATCCGGTAGATCCGGAAACGCGCATTCGGCATGCTCTGGCTGACCTGGAAACCTCTTTGCACATAGACGGTGCTGGCGTCACATTGATGAGTATAGCCGATGGGACCGCCTATGTGCGCCTCATGAGCAACAACTGTCATGGCTGTAGCGCCTCCACAGAGATGTTGAGGGCCGCTATCGAGGAGGCAGTTAGTCAGGTGGCCCCGGAGTTAGAGGGAGTGCAGATAGAGGATGGAGCGGTCAAGCAGGCCGTGCCAGTGACGTTTATTCCTCCACGACGACACAGAGAGCGAGAGAGCGACCATGCCAGCATATCACCCTTCTGATACTGTCCGATCATCGCTGAAGGGATTGCGGCGCTTCACGAGCAAGCAGAAGCCAGCAGTGCAATCGCCTGGAGAACGCTGTGAGCTATGCGGTGTAGCACTTGCGTCGGAGCATCGTCACCTATTAAACCTCTCCAATCGAGCGATCCTGTGTAGCTGTCAGGCCTGTTCGATCCTCTTCAATGCGCGCGGCTCTGGCAGTGGACAATATCGTCTCATTCCTGAGCGTTACGTGGCCCTGCCCGATTTTCGCATGACTGATGAGCAGTGGGAGGCGCTGATGTTGCCAGTGAACGTGGTCTATCTCTTCCAGAACAGCGTAGAGCAGCGTCTCATGGCCTTTTATCCGAGTCCAGCCGGAGCGACGGAATCGCTGTTGAGCCTGGAGAACTGGGAAGAGCTGGTTGGCAACAATCCTGTGCTGCAAGAGTTGGAGCCGGATGTTGAGGCGTTGTTGATCAATCGTGTGCGCGACAGGCACGAATATTACATCGTCCCGTTGGATGCTTGCTATCGGCTGGTGGGTCTGATCCGTATGAGATGGCGCGGACTCAGCGGTGGCGAAGAGGTCTGGTCGGAGATTGCGCGCTTTTTCGCCGAAATGAACAGGCGCGCAAGCGAGCAAATGTCGGTGAAAGGAGGGAGCGATGCCGGATCTGAACTTTGATGTGCTTGGGGCCGAGGTTCCGGCCTTTGCCGCAGTTCCTACTCTATTGTTCAAACTGCGCATCACCAATCGCGACGAAGAACAATACATTCATACGGTTGCCTTGCGCTGTCAGCTTCAGATCGCTGTGACACGGAGACGGTATAGCCCCGCTGCTCAGGCGCGTTTGCTGGAAGTATTTGGTGAGCCTGAGCGCTGGGGCCAGACGTTGCATAACCTCCACTGGATGTATATCAGTACGGTGGTGCCCTGCTTTTCGGCAAGCACCACGCTCGATCTGCCTATCCCGTGCAGTTATGACTTTGAGATGGTCAGCACGAAATATTTTGACGCGGTGGGTGAAGGTGATGTGCCGCTGTTGCTCCTTTTTAGCGGTAGCATCTTTTATGAAGGCGAGCAAGGAGCGCTACGGGTTGAGCAAATCTCGTGGTCGAAGGAAGCAACGTTCCGCCTGCCGATTGCGCTCTGGCAGACGATGATGGCGCACTACTACCCCGATAGTGCCTGGCTGCATTTGCGTAAAGAGACCTTTGACCGGCTCTATCAGTATAAAGCGACTCATTGCTTGCCGACCTGGGAGGCGGTTTTTGCACAATTGCTGCCAGTTGGTGAAGAGGAGGTGTCGCGGTGAGGATAGAACAGGTCAAGGAGATTGCTAATGCCGTGTTGTATGAGGGGTATCTGTTGTATCCTTATCGGCATTCGGCCATCAAGAATCGGCAGCGCTGGACCCTGGGTGTGGTCTATCCGCAAGCCTATAGCGAGGCTGAAGATGGCGTTGAACCCTGGACCATGCAAACCGAGTGCTTGCTAAGCGGCAGCGCACAGACGACGCTCACTATCGCAGTTCGTTTTCTGCATCTGTTGCAACGGACCACTGATATTGAGGGTGAAGTGGTGCAAGGTTGGACGCCAGAAAGCTGGGAAGAGGGTATGGAACGTGAGGTGGGCGTGGAGAAGATGCAATTGGGTGATTTGCTCTCTCAGCCCTTCCAGTTTGAGCTTACTTTTGCTGCGGATTGTATCAGGGAGCATGGCGTCGTACGCACCCAACAGCCGTTGGCAGGTATAGTCGAGCTTGAGGCGAGCCGGGTCGAGCAGGGCATCTATAAGCTGGATGTACGCATCAAGAATACAACACCGCTCACCGGCCTGGATATGAGCAGACGGGATGCGGTGTTGTTACGCTCTTTTATTTCCACTCATACCATCATGCAGGTGCGGCAGGGAGCCTTTCTCTCGCTGTTAGATCCTCCAGCGGCTCTGGAAGCTTCTGCACGCGCATGTCAGAACCGCCACACGTGGCCAGTGCTGATCGGCGATGAGGGAGCGCATGATGTGATGCTGTCTTCCCCGATCATTCTGTACGACTATCCACAGATTGCGCCGGAGAGTCTGGGTCCGTTATTTGATGGCACCGAAATTGATGAACTACTCACGTTGCGGATCATGACGCTCACCGACGTGGAGAAGGAGGAGATGAGGCGAGGAGACGAGCAGGCACGAGCGATATTAGAGCGTATCGAGTCGCTCTCGCCTGAACAGTTGATGCAATTGCACGGTACGATTCGTAGTATGCGACCCATTAGTGAAGGAGAAGAAGTGTGATGAACGACACTAACCGAGACGACGCGCCGCCTGTGTCCATCGTCGTGAGGGGGCAGGAGATACGCCCTGGTCAGCACGTGCGCTTGCAACCGAGGGCGCAGGCCGACGCCTTCGATAAATTACTGATGGGCAAGACGGCGCGGGTGGAGGCGATTCAGCAGGATTTTGAGGATCGGCTCTATCTGGTTGTCACGCTGGATGACGACCCAGGACGCGAGCAGTGGGACGAGCGCGTGCTTCCAGGACATCGTTTCTTCTTCTTTCCTGAAGAAATTGAGCCATTGGAGCGTGAAGCATGAGCCGGACGCTCATTGCCTGTGTGGGCAACATTTTTCTTGGCGACGATGGTTTCGGCGTTGAGGTTGCCCAGCGATTGTTGCGGCGGGAGCAAAAGTATCCACAGGGGATAGATGTTATCGATTTTGGCATTAGAGGTATCGAACTGGCCTATAGCTTGCTTGAAGGCTACGAGACGCTGGTGCTGGTCGATACCGTTTCGCGAGGAGAGCCGCCCGGGACGGTCTTTCTGATTGAGCCGGATCTATCCGCCACGTCATCCGATGATAGTTTTGCTCTGGATGCGCACAGCCTGGACCCGGTGAAGGTCTTTGCGTTTGCTCGTACGCTTGGTGTTCCGCCCATACACACGCTGCTGGTTGGCTGCGAGCCAGCAAGTATCGATGAAATGCAGATGGGATTGAGTGAGCCGGTGCAGACGGCGGTAGGTGAAGCGATAAAGATGATCGATGCGCTCGTCGCTGATCTATGCATGCCCACAACGTAAATATTATGAACGGATCAAACAAAAATAGAAGGGAATACGATCATGACGAGAATGCTGATTATTGTGGCGATTGCTGGTCTGATAGCGCTGATGATCCGGCAGAATCTACCCGATATTCAACGCTATATGCGGATACGAGCTATGTAGCAGGGTACTGGAGAGCATATGCATGAACTTGCCATTGCTCAGAGCATCGTTGAGGTGGTAATGGCGCAGGCCAGCGAGTGCCGGGCGACTCATGTGAAGTCCGTGCGGCTCCAGATCGGTGAGGCCAGCGGCATTATGACCGATTCGCTGACATTTTCTTTCGAGATGCTCACCAGTCTGGACCCGCTGTTGGATGGGACGCAATTATTGATCGAAAACATCCCACATGTGGCGCGCTGTCGTACCTGTGCTCAGGAGTTCGCCGTTGTCAATCTTGTGTCACAGTGTCCCCTCTGCCAGCAGTGGAGCGGCGATATTATTTCTGGCACCGAATTGCAGATTCAGGAGATGGAGATCGAAACTGCAACACCTGTCATGGAGGAATAGTGTATGCCCACGAAAATCACAATCGCACAACATATCCTGGCCGCCAACGAAGCCATCGCACAGGAACTGCGACAAACACTCGACGCGCCGACGATCAATGTGATGAGCGCGCCTGGAGCAGGAAAAACGACGCTGTTAGAGCAGACGATCAGGCGGTTGCGTGGGCAGCTGGCGATTGCGGTGATCGAGGGTGATATCGAGACGAGCAATGATGCGGAGCGGATCGAAGCCGCGGGCGCTGAAACGGTGCAGATCAACACTCGTGGTGCGTGCCATCTGGAAGCGCATATGATCCGTTCAGCGCTGGAGCAGCTTGATGTGGGACAGACAGATCTGCTTGTAATCGAGAACATCGGCAATCTTGTCTGTCCGGCAACGTGGGATTTGGGAGAGGATCTGCGCGTCGTCGTCGTCAGCACGAGCGAAGGCGATGATAAGCCTGCAAAGTATCCGCAGATGTTCGCAGCTTCGCAGGTGATGATCGTGAACAAGCTCGATTTGTTGCCTTATGTTGATTACGATCTGGCGAAGGTGAAACGAGAGGCGCAGGCGATCAATCCGCGACTTCGTATTTTTGAGGTGAGTTGTCGGACGGGCGAAGGGCTTGATGTGTGGTGCGAATGGCTGCTCACTTTTGCTCATAGTGCATTGCGAGAGATAACGAGATGACATCGACGAGAGAGACCACAATGCAGAGACAGCGCAGTCTCGTGCAGGGGATTGTGCAGGGAGTAGGTTTTCGGCCCTTTGTCTACAATCTGGCCTTGCGCTGGCGGCTGGTCGGTTTTGTCCTCAACAATAGCGCTGGTGTCACGATTGAGGTTGAAGGCACGCCGGAAGCGCTTGACGGCTTTCAACGCGCCTTGCGAGAGGAGAAGCCACCACTGGCTCGGATCGATACGGTCGTGACCGATTTGATCCCGCTGTGCCACGATGCAGGTTTTACGATCATGCATAGCGAGTCTGGATCAGAGCGGCAAGCGCTCATCTCGCCCGATACCGCGATGTGCCAGGATTGTTTGAGCGAGCTATTTGATCCGCAAGATCGGCGCTATGGCTATCCATTTATCAATTGTACCAACTGCGGTCCGCGCTTCACCATTGTTCAGGACGTGCCATATGATCGCGATAAAACGACGATGCGGATTTTTCCACAGTGTTCCTCTTGTCAGCGCGAGTATAATGATCCGCGCAATCGCCGTTTTCATGCGCAACCCAACGCCTGTCCCGTTTGTGGCCCACAGGTGCGTCTGATCGATTGGTCTGCTTCCTCTTTATCTTTAGAGGAAGAGCCGGAGCCAATAGAAAACGCGGCGCGGTGTCTCGCTGAGGGAGCCATTCTCGCGATTAAGGGACTGGGCGGCTATCATCTGGCGTGCGATGCGTGCAATGTGGAGGCGGTGCAGCGATTGCGGCAGCGCAAATATCGCGAGGCCAAACCGTTTGCGCTGATGGTGCCGGACCTTGCGACGGCGCGCCAACTCTGCCATATCAGCGAGGCCGAGGCTGCTTTGTTGCAGTCACAGCGCCGCCCAATTGTTTTGTTACAGCGATGTGCCAGAAACTTTGTCGCCCCTGCCGTTGCGCCACTCTATGAGACTCTGGGGATCATGTTACCCTATACACCACTGCATGCGCTATTGCTGGCAGCTTTTGCGGAGGCGAGCGACCATCCGGCGGTGCTGGTGATGACGAGCGGTAATATGAGCGACGAACCGATTGCTTATAGAGATGATGACGCCCGCCAGCGTCTCCATTCAATCGCTGATGGGACGGTAACGCACAACCGGGATATTTATATGCGTTGCGACGATTCGGTAATGCGTGTGGTAGCTGGTGGCGAGCAGTTTTTCCGGCGGTCGCGTGGTTATGCGCCAGAGCCGATCCCGCTGCCCTTCGATTTGCCGCTGCCGTTGCTGGCGTGTGGAGGACATCTGAAAAACACGTTTTGTCTTGGCAAGGGGAGACAGGCATTTGTCAGCCATCACATCGGCGATCTGGAAAACCTGGAAACGCTGACCTCATTTCGCGAGGGTATCGAGCATTTTCAACGCTTGTTCGATATCACCCCACAGGCCGTCGCGTACGATCTGCATCCCGAATATCTGGCAACGAAATACGCGCTCGATACCTCTTCTATTCCTCGCAAAATCGGCGTTCAACACCATCATGCCCATATTGCCAGCGTGCTTGCCGAACATGGGTTGCAGGGTCCGGTGATCGGCGTTGCAGCGGATGGGACCGGTTGGGGAACTGATGGGGCTATCTGGGGCTGTGAGATCATGGTTGCCGATCTGCGCGACTTTGAGCGAGCGGCCCATCTCGCCTATGTTCCGTTGCCTGGAGGAGAACAGGCGATCCATCAGCCCTGGCGCATGGCCGCAACCTATCTGGCGCAAGTCTACGGCGATGATTTTCTCGCACTTGATATTCCCTTTGTGCAGCAGTTAGAGCGCACAAAGTGGCGTTTGTTAGCGCAGATGATGGAGCGTGGGATTAATAGCCCGCTGACTTCGAGCCTGGGACGCCTGTTTGATGCTGTTGCTGCATTATTGGGAATACGTCGCCAGGTTGTCTATGAAGGTCAGGCTGCTATTGAGATGGAAGTGCTGGCAGAGACCGATGATGTAGACTCCTATCCCTTTGCGATTCATTCAGGTAGCAAGCCCGCGCTGCTGGATGTGGCACCGCTGATCCGCGCCATTGTGAACGATCTGCAACAGAAGATCCCCATCTCTCGTATTGCTGGGCGATTTCATTGCTCGCTTGCTGAGATGTTTGTGCAGGCGTGTATGCAGGTAGGTGCGCAAACGGGATTGCGTGTTGTTACGCTTAGCGGTGGAGTGTTTCAGAATCGGCTGTTGCTTGAACTGCTTGTAGCGCGACTGAAAGTGCTGGGATTGCAGGTATATATCAATCGACGGGTGCCGCCAAACGATGGCGGGATCAGCCTGGGTCAGTTGGCGATTGCGGCGTCACGTTTACGAGATGACTGTTAAAAAGAGAAAGGGGAAGCGAGATGTGTTTGGGGATTCCGGGGCAGATCGTGGATATCGTTGATGATGAGAACTCGATTGCCAAAGTTGATGTCAATGGGGTGAAACGTAACGTGAGCGTTGCTTTGGTGCGGCCTGATGGGATTGCGCCCGGCGACTGGGTGCTTATTCACGTTGGTTTCGCCATGAGCAAGATCGATGAACATGAAGCGCAGGAGACGACGAAAGCGCTTCAATTACTGGGGCAACCTTATACTGATGAGCTAAACATGCTGCATCAGAGCCAGATTGAATGAGAGGGAGCGCAATGCACAGCGAATGGCAAGATCGCGAGTCACCAATGGCGGTGGTGGCGGCACGGTTCAAGCAGAGCACATCTGTTCCGCTAGATTTTTTTAACGTAGAGACGGGGCGCATTGCCGAGGCGTGCTGGGCGATGGCGCGTCGTTTCCATCAAGGAGGGCGACTGCTGGCATTTGGCAACGGCTCATGGGCAACCGATGCGCAGCACGTCGCCGTCGAGTTTGTTCATCCAGTCATTGTTGGCAAGCGAGCGTTACCGGCGCTGGCCTTCACTAACGATAGTGCGACCATGAGCGGCCTGTTATCGCGCAGCAACCAATCGGAGCAGTTTGCGCATCAGTTACGGACCCTGGCACGCTCTCAAGATATCGCGATGGGTTTTTCACCCGATGGACGCTGCATGAACGTGGTGGCGGCTCTCGACGTGGCAAAACAGATGGGGCTGTTGACGCTTGGACTAGCCGGGGGCGATGGCGGACTATTCAGAGAGGCCGCTCTTGACTTCTGCTTTGTTGTACAGGCAAGCGATCCACTGGTTATTCAAGAAACGCACGAAACGCTCTATCATGTTTTGTGGGAACTGGTCCACGTCTTCTTTGAACACGAAGGATTGCTGCAATGAATGAGCGATATTGTCAGGCTGAACATTGTATCACCTGCTCTGATGAAGCGCGGGAGGCGCGAGTGCTGCATATCGATCAGGAGCAAGAGACGGCGCTGGTAGCGCTGGATAGCACGACGACGGACGAGGTTGATATTTCTCTGGTGGAGCATGTGATTCCAGGCGACCTGCTCTTAGTGCATGGTGGGGTCGCCATTTCGCGTCTAGAAGAGGGCGACCATGAGTGATGAGCAGGGATCGGCATACGATCAGCTTTTCTATCCTTTTCTCTTTGAGGGTGGCAAGGTCAATCTGGAAGAGGTGCTGGCCCAGGTGCGCCATTCAACGCTGGAAAAATGCCGCGAGGTGGTCTCATTGCGCCACGCCACATTTATAAGTTATGGAGAGCGAATTGTAGCGACCGCAGAGGCGATGGCACGCGCGTTTGCTCTGGGGGCAACTTTGTTGGCGTTCGGCAATGGGGGGAGTGCGACAGATGCGCAAGATCTGGTTACGGAACTACTCAACCCTCCCTTTCCAGAGTGGCCTCCGCTACCAGCAATTGCGCTGACAAACGATATTGCCGTGATAACTGCGGTGGGGAATGATGTTGGCTATGCTAACGTCTTTGCCCGACAGGTGATTGCTTTTGGGCGCAAGGGCGATATTGCGGTGGGCGTCTCGACGAGCGGCAACTCGGTCAACGTCTTGCAGGCGCTAGAGCAGGCGAAAAAGCAGGGCTTGCTCACGGTTGGACTGACCGGCAATGAGGGCGGGAAGATGATGCAATCGCCGGCAGTGGATTTTTGCATCAACGCTCCCAGCGATCATATCCCGCGCATTCAGGAGGCTCAGGCGACCGTGTATCATGCGATACTTGAGGTTATTCACACGCTATTGAAGGAGCCACGCAGATGAGCATGAAATATGTCGATGAATATCGTGACGCGGAACTGGCAAAGCGCATTGCGGAAGAGATTGCGCGACTGAGCGAGGGGAAGCCGCTCAAGCTAATGGAGGTCTGCGGAGGTCATACTCATACTATTTATAAGCATGGCGTTGAAGATATTCTGCCACCAAATATCGACCTGATTCATGGACCGGGCTGTCCGGTCTGTGTCTTGCCGATGGGACGTATTGACGATGCCATCGCGATTGCGCGTATGGAGAACGTGATCTTCACGACCTTTGGTGATATGATGCGCGTTCCCGGCTCACATGGCAGCTTGCTGGATGCGAAGGCTGAAGGTGCTGACGTGCGCTTTGTCTACTCACCGCTCGATGCCTTCAAACTTGCTCGTCAGTATCCAGACAAGCAAGTTGTGTTCTTTGCCATTGGGTTTGAGACGACCGCACCTTCGACCGCCGTGACGTTGCTGCGGGCGCGTGCGGAAGGGATCAAGAATTTTTCGATCTTTTGTAACCATGTCACGATTATTCCGGCAATGAAGGCTATCCTCGATTCGCCTGATTTGCGGTTGGATGGCTTTATCGGTCCGGGCCATGTAAGTATGGTGATTGGGATGCGGCCCTATACGTTTGTGGCGCGTCAACATCATAAACCAGTCGTGATTGCAGGATTTGAGCCGCTCGATATCATCCAATCGGTTTATATGATCGTCAAACAGATCAGCGAGGGACGGGCTGAGATCGAGAACCAGTATACGCGTGTAGTGCGACCGGAGGGGAACGTCAAAGCGCTGGAGGCGATGGCGAGAACGATGGAACTGCGACCCTTCTTTGAGTGGCGTGGCCTCGGCTTTATTACCCATAGCGCGTTAAAGTTGCGTTCGGAGTATGCAGATTGGGATGCGGAACTGCGCTATGAGGTGCCGGGGTTGCGAGTGGCTGACCCGAAGTCGTGTCAGTGCGGTGAGGTTCTGAAGGGAGTGATCAAGCCCTGGGAGTGCAAGGTCTTTGGCACAGCCTGTACGCCTGAAACGCCGATTGGTACCTGTATGGTTTCTCCTGAAGGAGCCTGTGCCGCTTACTTCAATTATGGTCGTTTTTCGATGGCATCCGAGCGCACACGCCTGCATATTGGGCCAGAGATTACCACGCATCGCTAGCAGGAGGTTGGCATGGACACACAGAATGCGGATATTGTTGATGGCGTGCTACAAAAGATCGAACGTACCAGACAGGCGCGCCGCCATAAATTCTACCTGCGCGATGAGAAGGTCACGCTCAGTCATGGCAGTGGCGGCAAGGCCACGCATAACCTGATTGAAGGCGTCTTTGCTCCCGCCTTCTCGAATCCCCTGCTCGACGCGATGGACGATGCCGCCACGTTTCACGTCGATGGACAACGGCTGGCGTTTACGACCGATACGTATGTCGTCAGTCCGCTTTTTTTCCCAGGAGGAGATATCGGCAAGCTGGCGGTGCATGGGACGATCAACGATCTGGCGATGGCTGGTGCGGAGCCGCTCTATCTCTCGGCAGGTTTTTTGCTTGAAGAAGGATTTCCTATAGCCGAATTGAAAAGGATTGTTGCGTCGATGGCAGAGGCAGCGCGAGAGGCGGGCGTTGCGATTGTGACCGGCGATACGAAGGTTGTGCAGCGTGGCAAGGCCGATGGGGTGTTTATCAATACTGCTGGTGTCGGTTGTGTGCGTGCCTCCTGGCTCCTGGGACAGACGCAGCTCCAACCGGGCGATAAGGTATTACTGAGTGGTCCCATTGGCGATCATGGGATTGCGATCATGCTGGCGCGTGAGAACCTTGAGATTGAAACGGATGTCGAGAGCGACACGGCCCCGTTGCATACACTAGTGGCGGCGCTGCTAGATGCGGTTGGCGAAGGGGTACATTGCCTCAAAGATCCGACGCGTGGCGGCGTGGCAACGGCATTAAATGAGATGGCGCTGGGTTCCGAGGTCGCGATTGCGCTGGATGAGCATGCTGTGCCGGTGCATGCCGGAGTGCGAGGAGCCTGTGAGATTCTGGGACTGGACCCGCTTACCATCGCTAACGAGGGAAAATTGCTGGCAATCGTGGCTCCTGAACGGGCGGAAACAGCTCTCAGCGTGTTACGCAATCATTCGCTGGGACGTGAGGCATCTCTCATTGGTACTGTGCAGGCTGACCCTGCCGGGATGGTCCTTCTGCGCACCGATATCGGCGGGATGCGCGTGCTGGATATGCTGGTTGGAGACCCCTTACCGCGCATTTGTTAAAGACCTACTGGCGAACTGGCGTGCTGGATAGCTCGCCAGTTCTTTTTGTGATTTTTCGTTTTGTCGAATTGCTTAAAATCTTGAGCTTTTTTTTAAAATTTCAAGAGAACTACCGCCTATAATTAAGTATAAATAGCGAAAAATCGACCTCTCCCTCTTGAGAAAAAACAAATTGAAAAGAGAAGATATATGCGCAGATCAAGAACAAAATATTATATAGCCAGCGCTCTTGTGTTAGTGGCCCTCGCCATTGCAATCCCTGTGATCATATTGATGCTTCAGAAGCAGCCAGGAAGTCAGCCGCCCGTCACTGGAGGTGGCACCAGCACGCCGATCCCGATAACGCCCACACCAGGAGGCAAGGCGCTCTACGTGTCCCCTTCAGGCAACGATAATAATGATGGCTCTCAAGAGCATCCTTTTGCCACGATTCAGAAAGCGGCTGACAAGGTGGAACCGGGCACGACAGTTCATGTGCAGCCCGGTACCTATAATGAAGCGGTCGTGGTCGAGACGGATGGCACCGCAAAGGCACGGATTACCTTTGTCTCGGACAAGAAATGGGAAGCAAAGATTCATACGACCAACGATGATGACCCCTGGATGACTAAAGCTAACTATATTGATATTGTTGGTTTTGATATCAGCAGCGATAATAGCCGCGATGGGATCGTCAATATGGGTTCGTATACCCGCACGATTGGCAACCGCATTCATAATATCCCCGGCAAGTGCGATAATATCGGTGGTTCAGGTGTGACCGATGGCAATTATAAAGCCCATGATAACGATATTATTGGCAATGTCGTCTTCAATATTGGTGACACGTACCCCAAATTGTGCGAATATGTCCACGCTATCTACCATTCCAACGCGAACGGCCATATTGTCAATAATATTGCCTATGATAATGCCGGCGTTGGTATCAATCTCTGGCATGCGGCAGATGGCACGGTGGTTTCTAATAACCTTGTCTTTGGTAATAAAGAACATGGTATCAGCATTGGGACGAATAAGAGCGACAATGGCGGCGATAAAGGCAATGATTTTATTGTCTCCAACAATATCAGCATCAATAATGCGCTGCTGGGCATTCGCGAGCGCAAGGGCGTTGGCTCGAACGATCAGTTTTTGAACAATATCGTTTATGGCAACGGGGATGCCGCCTTTGGTGATGAAAATTACGATTGGCCCTCGTCGGTCGGTAGTAAGGATGTTGGCACCATCACGAAGGATGTGTTGTTTGTCAATTTTAAAGACGATGGCAGCGGCGATTATCATTTGAAGGCTGACAGTCCCGCCATTGGTGCCGGCACCAATGTAGGTGCGCCATCAACCGATATTGACGGCAAGCCGCGACCACAGGGCAAGATAGATATCGGTCCTTATCAAGATTAAGGCAACTTGTGGTAGCGCCTGATTGTTTCTTGAGCATAAGAAGACCCCGCGTAGCAACCATGCCTACGCAGGGTCTGTGGAATTATCGCTACGCGGGATTTATTATCTAACGTTTCGCGGCCTCCTGAGCTTTTGTGAGACAATGGCGCAGGCGTTCGGCCAGCACCGGGAGATATTCAGTGCGTCCGCTGATATGGTTGCCCGGATTCATATAGATTTCCACTTCCCCCTTTTTAGCTTCCATCACTTTTTGCCAGCCTTCAGATCGCTTGGGTTCCTCGCTGGTCCAGAAGAAGGTGAGCTTGCCTGGATACATGTCGGGCATGTAGTTTGAGACCAGCCAGTCGTAGATGTTGGACCAGTCGTGGCGCAGGATCTCGACTCGTGGCAGCAAGGCTTTGAGCTTGAGGGTCAGAGGCATCTTGTCGTTGGATTCGCTATTCTCGCTGTTTTGCAGTAGCGCAGCGTTGGTGGTGCGTCTGTAATGTGCGAAGCGCAGGTAACGGTAGATGTGTTGCAGGCAGAGGAAGCCCTCGAACTGCTTCTCCGGGCCAATATGGAGCAGGTTGCAAACGTTGCTGATGGCTTTACGAACTGCACCGTGACGTGCCGGGAAGTCGGGGTCCATCAACAGTACCAGACCGACTTCTATTCCCTGTGCATGCATCTGGCGGGCCATCTCGTAAGCCAGGAGCGCGCCATTGCAGTAGCCGCTGAAAAAGTACGGACCTTCGGGTTGAATGCTGCGCATGACTTCAAGGTGTGCCGCTGCCATCTCTTCAAAGGTTGGTAGTGTGGTCAGTCCGTCAAACTTGTAGGGTTCAAGCAGGTAGAATGGTTGCTCTGGACCCTGGCGACGAGCCAGTTCGCGACTATAGAGGCCGCCGCCCTTCCATTCGCCATGCAGGTAGAAGAATGGGGGCCGCGCTCCTCCTTCCTGCACGATGACCAGCGGAACACGACCATCGATCTTTTTCTCGTGCGTAATAGCTTGTGCCAGGTGCTCGATAGTTGTCCCGGCGAACAGGGTTGAGAGCGGGAGCTTCTTGCCACAGATCTGCACGATGCGATCGAACAGCCGCACGGCCAGCAGCGAATCTCCTCCAAGCTCAAAGAAATCATCTCTGATCCCGATGGGGCGTGCCGTCAACAGTTCCTCCCAGATCTGGACGAGTTGTTGCTCTGCTGGCAGGCGTGGGGGGACGTAGCTCTCGGCACTTGTGCTGCCCAGTTCCGGTGCAGGGAGCGCGCGGCGATTGACCTTGCCGTTAGGGGTCAGAGGCAGCGTTTCTAGCAGGAGGAACGCCGATGGGACCATGTATGTGGGAACCTGCGCTGCTACATGGTTTTTCAGCTCGGCACCGGACGTGTTCTGTTCTTTTTGCAGTTCGATGTAAGCGACCAGCCGTTGTTCGCCGGGCGTATCTTCTCGTGCTATGACGACCGCGTGACTGACCGCTGGATGCTGATTCAGCACGGCTTCGATCTCGCTCAGTTCAATGCGGAAGCCACGTAGCTTGACCTGGAAGTCGAGCCGACCCTGAAACTCGATGTTGCCATCTGGCAGGCAACGCGCTCGATCTCCCGTCTTGTACAGGCGCGCTCCGGCCTCTGATGAGAAGGGATCAGGTATGAACGCTTCTTTTGTGCGCGACTCGTCGCCGAGATAGCCACGTCCGACGCCAATCCCACCCACATACAGTTCGCCGCTAACCCCGATTGGCAGGGGTTGCAGGCGACGATCCAGCACATAGAGGCGCATGTTTGAGATTGCGCGCCCTATCGGTATGGAACTGCGCGTCTCGTCCGGTGCTTCATAGATGGGATAATGGGTCACATCGTCGGAGCATTCGGTTGGACCATAGGCGTTGAGCAGGGGGACATGGGGATATATGCTCAGCCAGCGGCGACATAGATCGACCGCCAGCTCCTCTCCAGTTGGCACTAACCAGCGCAAGGCTGCCAGCTTCGGTCCGTTTGCAGCTGTAATCTCATCAGCATCCAGCATGGCTCGAAGCAGGGATGGCACGGTTTCCAGAATCGAAACGTAGTGCTGCTCGACCTGCATAAGCAATTGGACGGGGTTGTGTGCAACCTCATCAGGATAGATCCTCACCTGTCCACCGACGAGCAGAGCAGCCAGGAATTGCCAGACAGAGATGTCGAAACACTGCGAGGCCGTTTGTGCGATGATGTCCTTCTTGGTCAACGTCAGTGCCTCGATCTTGGCATAGAGATGATTAAGCATACCACGCTGCTCGATCATTGCTCCCTTTGGCATGCCGGTTGAGCCGGACGTGTAGATGACGTAGGCCAGCGATTGGGGCGTGTTTGTCGTTGAGAGGTTCTCTTCGTCATGGCCGGGCTGTAATGCTTCTTCTATTGTCTCGTAATAATGAAGCTCTGGGCGCAACTCTATTGGCATTGTTTCAAGCGTATTGTTGAGCGTCGATGCAAAAGGCGTCGAAGCCAGGATGATGTTGCACTGGCTATGCTCGATGACGCGCCGGAGCCGCAACGCTGGATGATGAGGATCAAGCGGCAGGTAGGCCGCGCCAGCTTTAAAGACGGCCAGCATGGAGATCAGGAATGGGATGCCCCGCTCAGAGAGCAGAGCGACCAGTTTCTCCGGTCCCACGCCCCGCTTACGTAGCAGATGTGCAAACTGATTGGCGCGAGCATTCAACTCGCGATAGTTGAGTTGCTCACCTTCGCAAACAATCGCAACCGCATCGGGCGTGCGCTCAACCTGAGCCTCGAAGACCTCATGCAGACAGCGTTGCAATGGATAGTCCCGCTGTGTGGCGTTCCACGCGATCAATAGTTGCCGATGTTCTTGCTCTGGCAGCAGGGGCAGTGCGGAGAGCGCCTGCTCAGGTTGCGCGATGATACCTGAGAGCAGCGTTTGCCAGTGGTTTGCCATGCGCGCGATTGTCGCTTCGTCAAACAGATCTGTACTGTACTCGAAGCTGCATGTAAACTGTTCCTGAAGCTGCTGTACCTCCAGGGATAGATCGAACTGGACTGTTGCTGTCAAGTTGCCCAGGTCGAGAGGTTTCCAATCTTCGGACAAGCGAGCCGGTGGTGTGTCGAAGCTCATCATGACCTGGAAAAGCGGGTTGCGCCCTGCATGTCGCTCCGGCCTGATCGCTTTGACCAGCGAGGCGAAAGGAAGTTCCTGGTGTGCCTGGGCCTCTAATACCACCTCACGCACACGTGTAAGCAGTTCTGTAAAGCTGGGGTTGCCCGACAGATCTGTGCGCAAGACCAGCGTATTGACGAGGAAGCCGACCATCGCTTCGGTCTCGGCCTGTCGATTGGCCGCAACGGTGCCGATGACGAGATCCTCCTGTCCCGTATAGCGATAGAGCAACGTCTGGAAGGCAGCCACCAGGAGCATATAGGGCGTGACCCCCTGTTGACGGCTCAGGTGTTGAAGCTGCTGAGTGAGCGTTTGTGGAAGAGTGAGCAGATAGGTTGCGCCCTTTGTCGTATGTTGTGCGGGACGAGGGCGTGTGATGGGCAAATCGAGCGCATCGGGCAGATGGGCCAGTTTTTGCTCCCAGTAGGCCAGTTGTCCAGCAAAATGCCCCTCCCGTAACATCTCGCGTTGCCAGAGTGCAAAATCAGTATGCTGGAGGGATATGTCAGGCAGCGGTGAGGGTTGATTGCTGACAAATGCCGTGTACAGGCTATTCAGTTCCGGCAAGAGGACATTTAACGACCAGCCATCGGCGATCACGTGATGCATGGTCAGTACCAGCAGCGATTCCTCTGATCTCAAACGCAAGAGAAGAGCACGCAGCAATGGTCCTTCAGCCAGATGGAAGGGTTTGCTGGCCTCTTTGCTCGCCAACCGTCGCGCCTCTGCGGTCCTTTCTTGCTCGGGCACATGTTGCAAGTCAAGCACCGGAAGGGTGAGCGACAAGGTGGGCGCGATAATCTGTACCGCCTGGCCTTCATGCGTGCCAAAGGTTGTGCGCAGGGCGTCATGGCGCTGTACAAGCGCGTTGAGGCTGCGTTCGAGCATTGCAATATCAAGCGATGCGCGAATACGTAGAACAACGTAAATATTGTAGTTCACGCTCTCCGGCTCTACCTGTTGCAGGAACCAGAGTCCTTCCTGTGTTAGAGAAACAGGGAATATTGTTCTGTCCTGGTCTTGCTCGTTGTGCTGCAAGACAGGTTGAGAAGATGGAATGGATGTCGTTTGCAACTGTGTAATAATCTCCGTAAGTTGAACAATAGTAGAAGAGGCGAAAAAGCGTAGTAAAGGTATCTTGACCTGGAAAAGCGTTTGCAGCCGTGAGATGATCTGCATTGCCAGCAAGGAATGGCCTCCGAGGGCAAAAAAGTTTTCGTAGATACTGATCCGCTCGATGCCCAGCGACTCTTCCCAGATGCCAGCGATAATTTCTTCCTGTGGTGTGCGTGGCGCGACAAAATGTTCCTGCCGCTCGTTGTCTGTCGATTCGGGTATAGGTAAAGCGTGACGATCGAATTTCCCGCCAGCATTAAGAGGGAACGCTTCCAGTACGACGAAGGCGGCGGGAAGCATATAATCGGGCAATTGCTGCTGGAGCAGGTTGCGGAGTTGTGTCGCAAGCTGAGGACTCTCCTGAACAGAGTGTGGCACAACGTAGGCAACCAGACGTTTGATGCCGGGCGTGTCCTCACGAACCATGACCAGCACATGTTGCACATCGGGATGCTGTTTAATGGCAGCTTCGATCTCGCCTAATTCGATGCGATAGCCCCGTATTTTGACCTGCTGATCAGCCCTGCCAAGAAATTCGATAATTCCTCCAGGTCGATAGCGTGCCAGATCTCCAGTTTTGTAGAGTCGTGCCTGTGGTTGCTGACTGAAGGGATCGGGAATGAAGCGCGCGGCTGTGAGTTCGGGACGATTGAGATAGCCACGCGCGAGGAGTGCTCCCCCGATATGTAGTTCGCCAGCTACACCCTCCGGCACCGGCTGGCCCTGCTTGTCCAGCAAATAAACGGTACGATTGGGTAGAGGGCGACCAATGGGAACGCTCATCCCAGACGGCTCTGGCTCGACGTGACGCGGAATGTCATGCATGGTCGTGGTGATCGTTGCCTCTGTCGGACCGTAGACGTTGAACAGGCGCGCGCGTAGCGGTGATTGTCGCCAGAGCTGCACCGCTTCTGGCGGGAATCGATCTCCACCCGCAATAATCAGGCGGAGTTGCAGATTCGCGATCTGGTCGGGAATGGTCATCCATTCTGTTATCACCTCGTGCCAGTAATCGCAAGGCATCGTAATGATGGTCAACTGGTGCTGTTGCACGTGGTCAAGCAGGTCCATCGGAGACCATATATCCGGGCCACGCAGTAGCAGCCTGGCACCCACCAGCAGCGGTGGGAGCATCTGCTCCAATGAGGCGTCGAAATTGAAAGCATTGAACTGCAATGTACAATCGTTGGCGCTCAAATCCAGTGCCTGGATGATTGCTCCACAGTGAGCGGCAAGGGCGTGATGCTCAATCATTACTCCCTTTGGCTGGCCTGTCGAACCTGATGTGTAGATGATATAGGCCAGGTGTTCTCTCTTCGTCGTATGGATCGGATTGGCTGCGGGATGCTGGTCGATGCGCTCACCATCAGCATCCAGGCAGACGAGCAGCGAATGTGATGTGGAAAATTGGGCGCAAAGATGGTGCTGCGTCAGCACTATAGGTATGCCTGCATCCCGGGTGATAAACGCGAGTCGTTCCGCAGGAAGGGCGGCATCGAGCGGGACATGGACGCCGCCAGCTTTGAGGATACCAAGCAGTCCCACGATCATATCCAGCGAGCGCTCAACGCAGATTCCCACCGGCACCTCTGTTTGCACTCCTAGCTGTCGCAGATGGTGAGCGAGGCGATTGGCGCGTTGGTTCAGTTCGCTATAGGTGAGTTGTTGCGTCTCGCAGATGACGGCCACCGCTCCAGGAGTGGTTTCTGCCTGCATCTCGAATAATTCGTGGACGCAACGATCAGGGAAATACTCGATCTGCGGAGTATTCCACTCAACCAGCAGGCGATTGCGCTCCTGCTTGCTCAGGAGTGCAATAGAGGCAAGCGGTGTTGCGAGATTGGTGGAAGCTGCCTCTAGAATCGTTTGCCAGTGAGCGGCCATTCTGATGATCGTTGCTTCGTCGAAGAGGTCACGGTTGTATGTAAAATGGGCCAGCAGCCCTTCGGCCCGATCTTCAACGGTGACGTTGAGATTGTAGAGAGAGCTTTCCGTACCATTATCCATGCCGGTGATGATCCAGGTGGGCAATAAGGTGGGAGGCGTGATCAGAGTCAGCATCACCTGAGCGAATGGATTGCCCCCTGGCGTGTGTGTGGGATGTAGCGCTTGCATGAGAGATTCAAATGGCAGCTCTTGATGCTGCATGGCTTGCTCAATCACCTTTTGTACGCGTTGGAGCAGCTCACAAAAGGTGAGATCACATGTCAGATCAGTGCGCAGCGTCATGATATTCTCGAAGAGACCGATTGTCGCTTTGCTCTCTGCTGATGTGCGCCCCTCAGCAATAGTGCTAATAAGCAGATCTTGCTGTCCACTATAACGATAGAGCAATGTTTGTAACGCTGCTACAAGGATGGTATCCAGGCTTACCTGTTCGCGCTGGCTCAACGCCTGCAACGACTGCCTGAGTGCGTGGGGCAAGGAGAGATCAAATGTTGAATTGTGCAACTTCGGCAGTTGTGTATGTGGTCGATCGGTCGGTAAATCCAGGCTGGCAGGGCTGTCGCCCAACTGCTGTTTCCAGTAGTTGAGTTGATCGGCAGCATCGTTTCCTTCCAACCATGTTTGTTGTTGTAAGACAAAATCTGTGTATTGCAGGGCAGGTTCTAGCAAGGGTGCAGATTGGCCGTTGTTCAATGCTGTATAAACGTTGAGAAGTTCGCGTAAAAAGAGCGCGAGCGATTGGTTATCGCAAACGAGATGATGGACGCTCAGTAGCAGGATGTACTCTTCTTCGGCCAATTGCAGCAGGTAGGCGCGGATTAGCGGGCCCTGAGAGATGTCGAAGGGCTGTTGTACTTCTCGTGTCAGGCGTTGTATTTCAGCCTGTCGTTGGTCATAGGAGAAAGGTTGGAGATCGATTACAGGAAAGGGGATGGTCAGGGCTGGCGCGATTACCTGGAGCGGTTGACCCTCGATGAATTGAAAGGTTGTACACAGGGCATTATGACGATCAATAACGAGATTGAGACTCTGCTCAAGTAGTTGAATATTTAACGATTGCTGTATGAAAATGCTGGTGGAAAGAATATGCTGAAGATTATCGGGTTGCAGTTGTTCAAGTATCCAGAGTCCTTTCTGGGCTAAAGACAGAGGAAATGCAGTCACGTCTCCCTGAGCAGTTGTATCGTGAAAAATGGTAATCGACATGAATTGTCCTTTCCTTATTTGCTCCCCGAATCCCCTCACCTCTCCACTGGAGTAAAGATAATCATCCTCTTCTCGTACCTTCTTTGCCATATTTTGACAGCACATCTACCACAAGATTATTCTATAGGAAATGCTGTGCTTATTCAACGGTGGATTCTTTGATGTCTTTCTTGTATAGTTGTATCATACCACAACTTAAAACGGCTAGCGATACTTAATTGTCACCACAATGAGTCCTCTTTTTCCCACTTTGCATTTCCTACTCCTTTTTCTTACACGTTTTTAATGTGCTTTATTGACATCATCAGGTGGAAGAGAGTGGCAGAAATGTTATTTGTCTGATAATAACATTGACATTTGCAAATTTATTTTGTACTCTTTCTACGAAATGAATGTACAGCTTTAAACACATCTGATGTCCGTGAAGTAGATTATTTATGGTGGAAGACTCCTTGTACAGTGTTTCTTAGATAGAACGATCCTCCTTACGAAAAAGTTTCGACCCTCTTTATGCTTCTATATGTAATTAAAGGAATAGTTATTATGAACTGTCTGTATGAGTTGTTTTACAATCCAGTGACACTGCATAAGCTTGTGACGACGCTTGAGCAAGAAGCTGCAATAAACCAGCGAATCGCCGCATCTGACCCCTTGAATGCTGATGTAGTATTCCAACGATTGCCGGATTGGAATGAGCGTAATGAGAGCGAGGAAATTCGGCAAGCATTGGCGGGAATTATTGCGAACGTGACTTCTCAGTTGGAATGGGATTATACCTCTTGTAGTGCAGCAATCCGCGATATCAGCATGTTAGGCGCGGCGCTGATACGTTTTGAGCGTGAGCCGGAGGAATGTGTATCGGGGTTTAGCGACGCATTGCTGGCCCTATCCACTCATATTGGAGCACAAATCCCCAGAGATTCATTTATCGACTATACTTCCAGAAATCCGTCAGGGGCAAGAGAGCGCACTTTTACCTCGACGCCTCAAGAGAAAATCTTTCTCAATAGCTTGCGGCAGGGCATGTTAGCGCTTGATCTGTGTTTGATCCACCTGTTAACAGCATGCACTTTCCCTATTGCAAGCCAGGAATTTGCATCCTCTGTACATACGGCAACGTCCAGCTTTCAGGCAATGATTGCCGCGATTGTGCAGGTCAAGAGAGAGATTACACCTGAAGCATTTACCCATTATATTCGACCATTTTTCGAGCCGTTTCATATAGCAGGCAAAGGCTTCAGCGCACCGAGCGGCGCGGAGATGTCAATCCTAAATATCGATCAGATTTTATGGGGAGCCGATTGTACTGACGAGCTATATACTACTTACTTCAGAGCAAATATCATCCGTTTGCCAACCGTGTATCAGGAGATCACTCAGGCGGTTGTGGGGCAAAAATCGCTGCTCTCGCTGCTCAAGGAGCGGATAACGTTGGGAAGCGCGCTCAATCGCGAGGAGCGGCGCTCGATTCAGGAGATACATCAATTGTTGACCAGGATGTATACGTTTCGCATGCCACATTACAAGGTTGCAGAAGAGAACGTGTTGTTGCGACAAAGAGAGTGTGGAGCGGGCCAGGAAATACGGGGGAGCAGTGGGTTTGGCCTTGTTGAAACAAAATATGTGCTGGATCAGACGATACGATGTCGTCACATCACCTCTGAAATATTATCTTCTCTTTGATTGTGGAATGTTTTTCAGAGCAACTGCTGTTCTATCTGGTATAGTTGATTTTACCTATTGAACTGGGGGAGATGGTCTGCAACAACCCATTTGCAATACTGTCAGATGGGTTGTTGCGATGATTCTTGCCTGTTGGCCGTTCTGTCTGCCACCCCGTCTTGTTTGCTCTGAAAGGGAAATTTCGTGCTGGCAAAATATCTTCGTTTCCGCTTCCACTATGGCTGGTTGATTGCTGTAATTACATTTCTTGCATTGCTGGCATCGGCTGGGATGCGTTCGACACCGAGCGTTTTGATTGTTCCGCTCGAACATGCTTTTGGCTGGAGCAATGCCACTATTTCGCTTGCCATCTCCATCAATCTCGTGCTCTACGGACTGAGCGGCCCCTTTGCTGCGGCACTTATGGAGCGGCTGGGTATTCGACGCGTGATGCTGGGTGCGCTGGTTCTCATCGCGCTTGCCTGTGCGCTGACCACGATTATGAGCGCTCCCTGGCAGCTTGATCTCTTATGGGGTGTCCTGGTTGGGCTGGCGACGGGATCACTGGCATCAGTGCTGGCGGCGCTGATTGCCAATCGTTGGTTCGTCAAGAATAGGAGTCTGGTGATGGGGCTGCTGACCGCCAGCAACGCGACGGGACAACTCGTGTTTTTGCCTGCACTCGCATCTCTGGCTGTTGCCTTTGGGTGGCGCGCCGCAGCCTGGGCGACTGCTATTGCCGCACTTATCTTGCTCCCCCTGGTTATTCTCTTCTTTATAGATCACCCGCGCGACATCGGATTACGTCCCTATGGTGCTTCTCCCGAAGAGGACAATGGACCAAAAGTGATAGCGGGCAATCCGTTCTCCGATGCAATTGCGGGGCTGGTTCGTGGGCTGCGTTCGCGCGATTTCTGGTTGTTGGCCGGGAGCTTCTTTATTTGTGGCGCATCGACCAACGGCTTGATTGGCACACATCTTATTCCGGCATCGATGGATCATGGAATATCGGAGGTGGCGGCGGCGAGTATGCTGGCGCTGATTGGCGTGTTCGATCTGGTCGGCACAACGGTGTCGGGCTGGCTGTCGGATCGGATGGATAATCGCTGGCTGCTCTGCTGGTATTATGGTTTGCGCGGCCTGTCGCTTCTGCTCTTGCCATATGCGCTGGGCAGCACTTACCTGCTTTTGTTGGTCTTCATCGTCTTCTATGGTCTGGATTGGGTTGCGACCGTTCCGCCAACTTCGCGACTGGCGGCTGATATCTTCGGCAAGCAGCAGGTCGGTATCATGTTTGGATGGATCTTCGCAGCCCATCAACTAGGGGCTGCGACCGCCACGTATGCAGCGGGAGCATTGCGTACAGCAATCGGCAATTATCAGCTCAGCTTCATTTCGGCTGGTATCCTCTGCTTGCTTGCGGCTGGCATGGTCATACGGATTGGTCGAGCGCCAGGCAAGATGGCGACGTTAGAGCTTCCAGTAGAGCAGGCGGGCGCGCTGCAATAGCGTAAATGGGAGGGGAGTTATGGGTAGCCAGCGCATCGGGGGCAGCATGTATCGCTATGTGCGGATCGTCGTGTTGCTATTGACGATCCTCACCGTGTTCGTGCCGGGTTGGGCAGATCGGGCGCTGGCTCAATCGCTGCATGCCGCTCTGTTACGCTCTGATCCGGCTGATGGCAGCGTGCTGGCTCGTACTCCAGGTGAGATTCGGCTCTGGTTCTCGGAGCCGGTGCAACTGGTGGGGCAATCGATTATGGTGTTCGCCCCATCGGGTGCGGCTGTCGAGCTGGGAACGGTGCAGGAGCGCAATGGAGAGGTCAGTGTTCCCTTGAAGGTTGCAGTTGCCGGAACGTATCTGGTCAACTGGCAGATCATCTCTCAAGATACCGATCCCGTCAGTGGCAGCTTCGTCTTTAGCGTCGGGCAGGCAGGTGGTGCATGGGCCGGGACGGTGAGCAATAACGCCTCTCCTCTGGGGTTCTGGTTGCAAGCTCTGGAGCATCTGCTGCATTTTCTTGGCTACGCTCTCGCCTTTGGTGTGCTGGCATTTCTCCGTCTGGTTGTCGCTCCACTCAAACAGGACGCGCTTGCAAAACCGATCTGGCGACTTGTCAATTTCGGTATCATTGTGCTGCTGGTCGCGGAAGGTGTGGCGCTGATTGCACAGTCTGCAAGCCTGGGGAACCATTCGTTGTTGGACCTGACGTTTCTAGTGACGGTCCTGGCATCCAGCTTTGGCCGCGCATTGGCACTCCGTTTAGGTGCTGCTCTCTCCTTATGGGTGCTTATTGGTATTATCCAACAAGGGAACAGGCGAGTTGTGGATGTTGCTCTTGTGTTGGGGGGAGCACTTGCTGTGATTGATAGCCAGGCCAGTCACGCAATTTCCTCGCCGATCGTCTGGTTAGGCTTGATCGTCACCGCGCTGCATATCGTGGCGATGGGCGTATGGATCGGTGGTTTGATCGCGTTGTTAGCGCTTTGGAGGCGCAAGGAGGCAAGGGTTTATCAGCAAGATCTGCTTGCTCGCTTTGGTTCGCTCGCCCTTGCCTCGGTTGCCGAGCTGGTTTTGACAGGCGTTGTGCTGGCTGGGTTGCATCTGGTTCGTCTGGCCGATCTTCTCACCACGCCTTATGGTCGCTTGCTGACGATCAAGATCCTGGCCTTGCTGCTTCCGCTCCTCTTTGTCCTGCTTGGTCAACGCCATTCTCGCCAACGCTGGTGGCTGTTGGAGGGCTGTTCTCTGCTGGGCATACTCATGCTTGCCGCATTGATGGTCTCGCTTTCCCCGCCGCGCTAACAGTTCCAATCAAAAGCGGGATCTCTTTCGTAGTGTAGCGATGTATCGCGTTGGGGGTATGTCTGGGAGGCTGCCCCAACGTGATACATCGCTACACTACGAACTACCGTCACGATCTTGATTATCTTGTAGAATAGAGATGTTGGTCTCTACGTGAGACACGTAGACAGTACAACCGGAAGGGAGACAGCAATGGAAGAGAATGCAAAGCCGCGTGTTGGCTTTATTGGTGTGGGTGTGATGGGACGTCCAATGGTAAGCAATCTGTTGAAAGCTGGTTATGCCTGCACCGTCTATGATGTTAACCCACAACCTGTTGCAGCACTGGCGAATGAGGGGGCGAGTGCGGCGCAGGATGTGCATGCGGTGGCGGCGGCGAGTGATCTGCTGATTACGATGGTGGTCGATGATGCCCAGTTTTCAGCGATTCTCTTTGAGCCTGGAGAGGCCGCTCAGGCGTTGCGCGAGGGCGCGATTGTAATGGGGATGAGTACGATGAGCGTGCGCACAGTGCAGCAGGCGGCGGCACGTTTGCAGGAGCGCGGTATTCGCTATGTGGATGCACCCGTGAGCGGTGGCGAGGTGGGAGCGATCAATGCGACGTTGAGCATTATGGTTGGGGGCGCAAGTGAGATTATTGCGCAATGTCAGCCAGTGTTGCAGGCGATGGGATCGCATGTGTATCATGTGGGGGAGAGGCCCGGCGATGGTCAGGCGGTTAAGATGATCAATCAGTTGATGGTCTGTGTGCATAATGCGGTCGCAGCTGAGGCGCTGGTCTTTGGCGAGCGTGCCGGACTCGACAAGGCAATGCTGCATGAAATCATCACGAAAAGCGCCGGTAATAGCTGGATATTTGCGGATCGTGGGCAGCGCATGGTTTCCGAACAGTTCACGCCGCCCAAAAGTGCGCTCAAGATTCTGGTCAAGGATCTGGGCTTTGTGATGGATACGGCAAACGCTATGGGCCATCCGCTGCTGCTGGGCGGCCTGACGCATCAACTCTACAAAATGGCGCACGCCAGGGGGTGGGACAACCTGGACGATTCTATTTTGATCAGGCTCATGGAAGAGATAGCAGGCAAGCAATAGGAAGGGGATAGCATGCAGGATAGATTTACTAACAAGGTTGCGCTGGTGACGGGGGCAGGCTCTCCGCGCGGCATCGGGCGTGCAACGGCGCTGGCTCTGGCTCGTGAGGGCGCGAGTGTCGTGATTACCGATATTGTTGCGGAGAATGTAGAGCGCGTGACGGAGGAGCTTCAGGCGCTCGGTCCGGCGCTGGGCGTAGTGGCCGATGTGCGCGACAAGGGCGCAATGGAGCGAGTTGTACAGTCTATCACCGAACGCTTCGGTGGCCTGGATATCCTCATCAATGTGGCGGGATTGACGCGCCCAACGCCTCTTCTCGATATTTCGGAAGAAGAGTACGATCTGGTGCTGGGTGTAAATCTCAAAGGAACATTTCTGGCAACTCAGGCTGCGGTGCCTGCCATGCTGCAACGTGGTGGAGGCGCGATTGTCTCGCTTTCATCCGTTTCGGGTCAGCGTGGCGGCGGCGTCTTTGGCGCATCGCACTATAGCGCGGCAAAAGCAGGAATTATGGGCTTTACGAAGGCCATTGCGCGTGAACTGACGCCGCGTGGCATCCGAGTAAATTGCGTCGCGCCCTCTATGGTTGATACAGATATCACCGGCGGCCTGCTGACCGAGGAGCGCAAAGCGGAACTGGCGAAAGGAACGCTGATGGGACGCATTGCCAACGTCGATGATGTTGTGAAGTGCCTGCTCTTCCTGGCATCGGACGAGAGCGGTTATCTGACCGGAGTTACGCTGGACATCAACGGCGGTATGCACCTGCATTGAGGCGACACATGGAAACACTGACCGAATTAACTGCCCGCCTGCCACCACAGCCAGACGAGGCCGCGCTTTTCCCGCGCATTCGAGAGATGGTGACACAAAGCAAGCGCACGCTGGTTGTGATCGACGATGATCCAACGGGGACGCAGACCGTCGCGGATGTTGAACTGCTGCTGGCCTGGGATGAGGCACTGCTCGGGGAGACATTACAGCGAGAACGGCGACTCTTTTATCTTTTGACGAACTCACGTAGCATGCCTGAACAGGAGGCGTCTGCGCTGAATGAGACGACCGCCCGGCAACTGAAAGCGGCCTCAGAGCGTATCGGCGGCGAGTTTGTGCTTGCCAGCCGTAGCGATTCCACATTGCGCGGGCATTATCCAGCGGAGATCTTCGCGCTTGAACATGGGATTGGCGCAACCTATGATGGGCATCTGCTTGTGCCAGCTTTTTTTGAGGGTGGGCGCTACACGATCAACGACACGCACTACGTTGCCACGCCCGTTGCATCATCTGAAACACTGCAACCAGCCCATGAGACGCCGTATGCAAAAGATAGTGCGTTCGGATACAGTACATCGTCTTTGCCGCAGTGGGTTGAGAAGAAGAGCAAGGGGTATTGGCGAGCAGAGCAGGTTGTCAGCCTTGATCTGAAGCTGATCAGAGAAGGCGGGCCGGAGGCGGTTGCGGCTCGATTGCGCACCGTTGCCGGAGGAGTGCCGGTTGTGGTCAATGCCACCGGTTATGGTGATCTTGCGGTGGTTGTGCTAGGCGTGCTTCAGGCTGAGGCGGAGGGAAAACGCTTTATCTATCGCACCGCCGCCAGCTTCGTACGCTTGCGCGGTGCCGTTGCTCTACGTCCGCTCTTGCAGCCGCATGAGATCGTGGGAAGTACACCTGCAACAAACGGCGGCCTGGTCATCGTTGGCTCCTATGTACCTGGCAGCACGAAGCAGCTAGAGTCCTTGCTCGCGTTGCCCACTGTGCAGGGAATCGAGCTGCCTGTACAGCGTGTCATCGAGAGCGAAGATGATGCTCACACTTTGAGCCGCGAACTGGGCCAGCAGATGGATACGCTCTTGCAAACAGGTGTTACGCCTGTTGTCTACACTAGCCGGGCTGTGCAGAGCGGGACAGATAGCGCTGAGTTCCTCGCGATAGGGCGGCGCATCTCGCGTGCATTGACGGGGATATTACACGCTATCCGCTTACAGCCGTCTTTTATTGTTGCGAAGGGCGGCATTACGAGCCATGATGTGGCGCAACGCGGCCTGGGGGCAGAGCGGGCGCGTGTCCTCGGTCAGCTCTTTCCAGGGGTGCCAGTCTGGAAGCTGGAAGGCGGTTCACGTTTTGGGGGTATTCCTTATATTGTATTTCCGGGCAACGTTGGCTCGCCTGAGAGCTTGAAAGAGGCGGTGCAGGCATTATCGTGAGAGAAGAGAAGTAGTAATGTTAGCGAATACGCTTGAGTTAGTGAGCGCAGCGAGACGGTGTGGCATAGCGGTGGCGGCATTCAACACGTATAGTCTGGAATTGACGCAGGCGATTGTGCAGGCCGCAGAGCAATTGAACCAGCCCGTGATACTTCAGCTAGGCGTCGCTTCGATGAAAGCTGGTGGGGAGCCGCTCGTTAAAGCGACGGTGATCGCAGCACAGAGGGCCAGCATTCCCGTTGCGGTTCACCTGGATCATTGTGCTGAGCGAGGGATGATCGAGCAATGTCTCGCGTGGGGCTGTTCGTCGGCGCTGGCCGATGGTTCGCACCTCTCGTTTGCCGAAAACGTCTCGCTGGCACGCGATGCCGTCAGGATGGCTACTGCCCATCAAGCGACGATTGAGGCGGAACTGGGCTATCTAGCGGGAATGGAGGATGGTGTCACAGTGGAGGCACTTAGGGCGTCGCTGACCGATCCTGAGCAGGCAGGCGAATTTGTTGCTGCTACGGGAGTATCCATGCTGGCCGTAGCGATTGGCAATGTGCATGGCTATACTCCTCAGCCGCCACCGCTCGACTTTGATCTGCTAGCCCGGATCGCGGCCAGGGTGGATGTGCCACTTACGCTGCACGGAGCGAGCGGCCTGGGCAAAGAGAGCATTCAGCGCGCGATTGCTCTTGGCGTTGCGAAGATCAACGTCAATACTGAGGTGAGAACGGCATTTCTCTCTGCCATTGCCGCCTGGGGCCAGCGTTTCGGTCCGACTCCTGATCTACGCAAGAAGGGGCAGGATTGGTTTGATCTCATGCGCGAGGCAATCGCAGCAGCGCAGGTAGTGGTGGCGGAACATATACGAACGGCGGGTATGCTGGAAACGTAATACGAGCCTTCAGGGAAGGAAAGATTTCTTATGGAAGAAGCGACTCTGGCGCAACTACAGGCGGCTCTGGAATCGGGCCAACGTACGGCACGTCAACTTGTAGAGTTTTATCTTGAGCGCATCGCCACACTTGATCGGCAGGGACCACAACTGCATTCCGTCATAGAGATCAATCCCGATGCATTAGAGATTGCGGATCAGCTCGACCAGGAACGCGTTCAGCAAGGGGCGAGAGGGCCATTGCATGGGATTCCAATTCTGCTCAAAGAGAGCATTGCCACAACCGATCAGGTGCAGACGACGGCTGGATCACTGGCGCTGCTCGGTTCGCGTCCGGCGAAGGAGGCATTTGTGGGGCGGCGATTGCGCGCGGCTGGCGCGGTGATTCTCGGTAAGGCGAACCTCAGCGAATGGGCTAATTTTCGCTCAACCCATTCGTCGAGCGGGTGGAGTTCGCGCGGCGGCCAGTGTCGCAATCCCTATATACTGGATCGCACGCCCTGTGGCTCCAGTTCTGGCTCGGCGGTTGCGGTTGCCGCCAACCTCGTTGCCGTTGCACTGGGTACAGAGACGGATGGTTCGATACTCAGTCCGGCCTCGATGAATGGCGTGGTTGGCATCAAACCAACGGTGGGGCTGGTGAGTCGTGCTGGCGTTGTTCCTATTTCACATAGTCAGGATACCGTTGGCCCCTTTGGACGAACTGTGGCGGATGCGGCGCTGGTATTGAGTGTGCTGGCGGGGCAAGATCCAGATGATCCAGCCACACTCGCGAATCAATCTCAGCATGATTACACCCAGCTTCTCGATCCCGATGGCTTGCGAGGCGCACGTATCGGCATTCCACGCGAGGTCTATTGTGGTTACAGCGCTCACGCCGATCAGATAGTCAACTCTGCTATTGAGCAGATGCGGAAGCTGGGAGCGGAAATTATCGATCCGGCAGATATCCCAACGGCGAAGCAGATGGAGACCTCTGATGCCGAGATGACTGTGCTGCTTTATGAATTCAAGGCCGATTTAAACCGTTATCTGGCTGAGCTTGCATCCTCTCCAGTGCGCACGCTGGCTGAGATCATCGCATTCAATCAGGAGCATGCAGAACAGGTGTTGCCTTATTTTGGACAGGAGTTGTTGCTACGGGCCGAGGCAACAACGACGCTGGATGATCCAATCTATCATGCGGCATTGGAGACAGCACAGCAGCTCTCGCGTCAGGAGGGGATCGACGCGGTCCTGGAGCGCTACAAGCTGGATGCTCTGGTGATGCCCTCCACCGTTCCTGCATGGTGCATCGATCTGATCAATGGCGATCCCTCGATGGGGAGTAGTTCGCAAGCAGCGGCGCTCGCGGGCTATCCAGCCATCAGTGTTCCAGCGGGAGAGGCGCGTGGCTTGCCCATCGGGATTACGTTTGTCGGACGAGCCTTTAGCGAGCCAACGCTGGTGAAGCTGGCTTATGCCTATGAATATCACACCCGTGCCCGCCGCCCACCACAATTTTTACCTACTTTGACCATCGATCAATAAAAACGCCAACATTGTAACGGATTGCATTCATTTGGGTAATCCGTTACAATGTTGTTTGGAATGGTAACGGAAGAAGAAAAATTGAATGATCCGTTACATCTAGCAAGAGAGTGGAGGGGGAGATGAGTAGCAAGCCTCATATAGATGCTCGCTTGGCCGGGCGTTTACGCGAGAAGAAAGCCTTGCTTGATCAGTACAGGCCGTTACCGGTGAGTACACTTGCCCGGCTCAACGAAGACCTGAAAGTGTTGAGTACGTATCACTCCAACGCGATTGAGGGCAATACGTTGAGCTTGCACGAGACGCAGATGGTTGTGGATTATGGTATGACGGTGGGGGGTCACAGCTTGCGCGAGTATCAGGAGGCCGCGAACCACGCTCTGGCCTATGATTATATCGTATCTTTATTGAGCGACGAGCAAAAAAGGAAGCCGCTCACCCAGGATATATTGCTCACGATACATCGCCACGTGATGAAAAGCATCCTCGACGAGACGCAAGCTGGGCAATGGCGCGTGGTGCCAGTCTACATCAGAGGATCGAATATGACGCCGCCGCCAGCTCGTGACGTACCTGGACTGATGCGCGAGTGGCTGGAATGGGTTAACGGTCCAGAAGGCGGGCAATATGATGCGGTGACGCGTGCCGCCATCGCGCATCACGGCTTCGAGGCCGTTCATCCCTACGTTGATGGCAATGGACGAGTCGGGCGTCTCCTGCTCAATCTCATGCTGATGCGCGATGGCTATCCTCCGGCGCTGGTCCTCAAGGATTGGCGCATCCGCTACATTCACGGACTCAACGAAGCGAATACCGGCAAATATGGTCCTCTCATCAATTTGATCGGTCAGGCGGTGGAGGCCTGTCTTGACTTGTATCTTGAGGCGTGCGTGACAACCGCAACAACAGTGGAAGAAGATTATCGGCCCCTACCCGATGTGGCGCGCGAGTTCGGGTACGAGCCGGAATATCTCAGCTGGCTTGCTCGCTATAGTCGTTTGGAGGCAGTCAAGCGCGGGCGCAAATGGTATGTGCGTCGCAGCGCCGTTGAGAAATATCGTGCCGAAGCTGAACAGCGGCGGCAAAAATAGCACGATCGACGCTACCTGCCGCCTCTCTGTCTGGACCCCTGTATCTAAGCTCAACGAAGGAGACCCTTGAGCCTGCTATTCTCTTCACGAGACTGTTCGAGTTCGACTCTCATTTGGTGCAGCTCTTGACGCGAACGTTGTAAGCGCGACAAAAAATTATTGAGCGAACTTGAAACTTGCCAGAGTACGTTGTCCTTCGTCAGAGGAACGCGTGCATCGAAGTCTCCATTTGCCACCCGCGTATTCGTCTCTATGATTTTCTGGATGCTTGTTTCGAGCTGCTCTTTTTGTTGAGCAGTAATCTCTGCGTTTACTGCCAGGGCATGTTCGAGTTGAGCAATCTCCTCCGCACGGTCTGCGCGCCTGATAGCGTGTACGGCACCAGTTACCCAGAGATAGGCAACGACCGAGACAATCAACTGGCTGAGGATAATTGGCGTCACAATACTGATAAAAGAAACTTTGAGTATTGCATTTAATTCAGCATTATGAGGCATCAGTGTCATGGCGTAGAGAGTGAAGAGGCTATTGCCTGTGGCGAACACAAAGACCCACCTTGCAGGAAGCAATGAGACTACGCACATTAATGGCAATACCATTATGCTGAATACGGGGAGGACGGATGGGTTTAAGCCACCAGGAGTCGTTAAAATATCTGTGGCAGGACTCGCAGTAATCGCAATGACGACAAGGATTCCTGCTTGCGTAACGTAGCCCATTCGATTGAGTGCGATTGCCGCAAATATCGCAAGAAGTCCAACGCTGAGAATGCCTGCAAGGAAGAGATTTGTGCCACGAAACGCAGCTGGAAAAGCGGAAATGCATATAACGAGGACAACAAGCGCAACCTGACTGCCTGTTCGTCCACGACGAAACTGTTCCCTTTGCTCAAAAGAAGCAGAACTTGCTGGCTCGGGAGGCGAGGAGATACGATACCATCTCTGGAGGAGTTTGTTCGTACGACCTGGTTCGACCAGAGTGATAGGCGAAGCCATTGTATCTTTAGTGAGAGTGGAAGAGATTTTCATAACGCACCCTTTCAAAAATAAAGAATAGGTTAAATGGTTTGCGCCTCAAGTATCTTGACCTGACTTGACACAGCTTACCTTTTATATTTATTTCTGGCCAAAATACTGATTCTATCATAGTGTGAGTATACTGGTGTTATGTTGCTTTGTCAAACTTTATTGCCCATTTATAGGAAAAATTTCATAGAGGACTTTACATAACAGCATGGAGAAATACTACATATATTCTGGAAAAATCTGTTGTTTGTTGATTGCTTCTTATTCGTTAGTTACTGTTGATTCCCTGGAAATAAAAAGGGGGATTCTGGGGAAGAAGGAACGCTACAATCGCATAAAAACCGCCCTTGTATATCTAACACTAATGTTTGAAAATAGATAGTTTTTATGGCAGAGTTTTGATCATGAAGAAGACCATTCTTGTGGTAATAGCAATAAGAATGGTCTTCAACTGCTAAAAGATGAGTAATCAATAACCTTATCTTCGTAACCTGCTTCTTGTAGAGAAGGTATTCGGTGAGGAACAATAGGTACATCGTCCTTATCCAGCTTGTTGTTCCTTCCTCTGATCGACACACCCAGGACAGGGCGTATACGCGATCTGGCGCTGCTGGCAGTAGTCGATCAGGGTGTGGTGTTGTAGTGGGGTGATCCACCACTATACGAGCATCCCCTAAAGCAATCCATTCACATCAGGACATGGCAAGCCATCGAAGGCGAACGACTGGAAGTGATAGCGCGGAGCATCCAGGTCCATCTGCTCTTCTGGCAAGCAGACATGGCCTGCCACAGATACTCTTTAACTGTCTATCACGGTCAAAGAGGCGGCCAAACGCATTGGCTATGCGGTGCGTCAGACCGACCGTTTCATCAAGAAAGGAGCATGGGAGGCCGTCCACGTCAATGCCAGTCTGCGCAAGGTGCTGGTAGCAAGCGTCGAAGCCTTCAACGCCAGGCATGATCGTCGCCCCGTTGATCTGCTGGAGCGAGTGAAAGACAGGCTGCACCAACAAGAACATGTGGCTGGCGATATCCTGCGGCAAGTAGCGCTGTTGCGTACAGAGGTGGAGGAGCGTCACAGCACCTTGTCGAAGCGCATTGGTGATCTGGAGGGACACCTGCGTCTGCTCAAGGCCCAGCCCCAGCAAGAAAGAGAGGCACGTCTGACGTTGGAGCAGACTGTTGCCGCACTTTCGACGACGATGACGAGAGCCGAAGGAAGCCAAAACCTCTCTGAACTTGTGCGCCAGTTGCTCACACGCATCCCGCGTTCCTACTGTGCACGCCTTGCTTGATCCTTGAACTATAGCACCTACCCCTCTTCTTGGAATTGGTTGCTCTTTGTGCTGCTTCTCACCCTAATGCCTGCTCAGGTGTCTGGCCATGCGATGATCTGAGCAGGGAAGCAATCATCTCTAAGAAGACTTCGATCTGAAAGGGCTTTTCCAGGAATGCGTCGGCTCCTGCCTGCCGCACCGTTTCCTCGGCACTCGGGTGCGCCGAGAACATCAGCACGGGGATGTGTCGTGTTTCCTGTTGGCTCTTGAGCATCTTCACAATCTCGCGTCCGTCTTTGCCAGAAAGAAGCACATCCAGCACGAAGAGGTCGGGAAGCTTGCTGTGATCCAGATGGTCAAGGAAGTCTCCCTTCTCGCTGGTGATGACCTCATAGCCCTCTTCGCGCAGGATCAGCTCAAGAAACTCCAGGATATCTGGCTCATCATCCACCACGTGAATGCGTTTAGCCGTCTTTTCTGACATCGAACCTTTCCCCTCTTTCGTTCCCACCAGGTTGTGTTGCTGACAGAGACGCCTCCAGCCGAGGCAACGTCACGACAAAAGTGGCCCCTTGCCCTTTCCGACTTTCCACCCACATCCGCCCCCGATGACGTGCGACAATATCACTGGTGATATAGAGTCCAATCCCTAACCCCGGATAGGTTTTCTCTTCGCGATCAGTCACTTGATAGAAGCGCTCAAAGATTTTTTTGTGATGCACTGGATCAATGCCGATACCAAAATCTTGCACCCGGACCTCCACCTGTTGCCCCTCTGCTTCCAGCCGCCGATGCACCACGACCCTCTCGGCCTGGGGGGAATACTTGATGGCATTGGTCAGCAGGTTAATGAACACCTGCCCTAGCCGCTCAGGATCGCCCATCACCTGAACGCCGGTTTGTCCCTGCGCCGCCAGGTGATGCGTTGCGGTAGTCGCCTGGACCGTTTCTACTGTTTCATCAATGAGCGCATCCAGATCCACAGGTTCAACCCGCAGCATCAGTTTGCCCGATTGCATCCGGGAGATATCCAGCAGATCATTGATGAGCCTGCTCAGTCGCTCAAACTGGACATCCATGCGCTCTAAATAGGAGAGTGCCTGAGCATCCTCCCGTTTGCTCAAATGGCGCTTAAGCACATAGCTAAACCCTTTGAGACTGGTGACTGGCGTTTTGAGTTCATGGCTCGTCATGCTGATAAACGTGTCTTTGCGCCGCTCGACCTGCATTCGTTCGGTGATATCATGCAAGATGGAGACGGCCATGCTCACGGTTCCATCTGGGGCCAGCACCGGACGAGCAATGACCTGCACCCACTGGTCTTTCCCTTGAGCATGCAGGGTGATCTGAGCTTCCGGTTTCCCTGCAAGTACCCGTCGATGAGGCAGTTCCCACCCACCAGTTCCATCCTCTTGTTCGTCCACAGGGCGAAAGATCCTGTGAAGGATCTCCTCTGAGCAGCCCTGCAGCTCAGTCGCGCTGCTCAGCCCGCACATCCGGGCGGCTACCTCATTGGCATAGAGAAAGTCCTGCTCTGGTGTGGAGACGATGATACCATCGGCCACCCCTTGCAGGATAATGGCGAGTTGCTCCCGGCCTTGCTGCACGTCGCGGTAGAGCCGGGCATGCTCCAGCGCCAAGCCAACCCGCCGACCCACTTCTTGGGCCAAAGCTAAATCCCGTGCGTCGTAGGGTTTGTCGCTGGTTGTTCTCACCAATGAGAGGATCCCTGTAATCTGGTCCCGTGCCAGCAACGGGGCAAACATTGCGGAACGAGGACGCACCTGACGGGCGACCGCCAGTTCCTCCCGGCTGCTCCGTGTAACGAAGATCTCGTCGGAGATCTCAGGATACAGTTCAGCTTGTCCACTGCGCACAACGTGAGGTACTCCCAGTGGGGAGGAAGGCGCAAGCAGGAGTCGTTCCCGCAGCAGATGGACCGGGCGTAGCAGCTCGGGGTCACGATGCATGACGTGTTGGTGGGTGATCTGCCCTGCCGCATCCACCAGATCCAGGTTCCACCAATCAGCCCACTGCCCAACGAGCAGATCTCCTATTTTGGTCAGCATCACCTGGGCGTCGAGGGTGGAAGCCAGGTGATGACTGAGGTGTTCCAGGAGGCGCTGCTCCTGCTCGGCACGCTTGCGATCGGTGATGTCGTGCGCAATATCCGAGGCCCCAATGAGGTTGCCTGCCTGATCGTAAATGGGAGAGACCACCACCGAGACCGGGACCAGGGAGCCGTCTTTGCGTTGTCTGATCGTCTCATAGAGTTCGACTCGCTCCCCCCGGCGAATGCGTTGCATGATGGTGGCGCTTTCCTGTTGCCGATCCACGGGAAAGATCAGGGTGATCGGTTGGCCCACGGCTTCCTGGGCACTGTAGCCATACAAACGCTGGGCCGCCAGGTTCCAACTGGTGATGATCCCTTCGCTCGTTTTACCAATAATTGAGGTATCAGCCGATTTGACTAAGGCCGCCAGATGCAAGCGAGCGCGTTCGGCCTGACGACGCTCGCTGAGGTCACGGGCGATTTTCGCCGCCCCAATGATTCTGCCTGCTCGATTTTTGACCGGGGAGATGCTCAGGGACACCTCGATGCGGCGGCCATCCTTGCGCTGCCGGATAGTTTCAAAATGCTCAATGTGCTGGCCTGCGCGCAGTTTGGCAAGGATCTCCACTTCTTCGGGATGTCGCTCCACCGGAATGATGAGGGTAATGTGTTGTCCAATCGCTTCCTGGGCACTGTAGCCAAAGAGCCGCTCTGCTGCCGGATTCCAACTGGTAATGATGCCCTCGAGCGTTTTGCTGACAATGGCATCATCAGAAGAGGCGATGATGGCCTCATAGATGCCCAATTCTTCTTCGACTGGCTGATGTCTCTGCATACAAATCCCTTCCTTCCTGAACCTGCTGTCCAGAGAACCTCTGGTAGTTAGCAGCCGACAGACGCGAGGGGCGGGACGGGTGATCTGCGAGAGCAGGAGGCGGGACGAGGCTCGTACAACGTGTCGTGGTCGCTCATTTGCTTATAGCATGAGTATATCACAACCTGCGAGACGAAGAAAGAAAAGATGCCCCGTCCCGTGTTCCCCTCTTGGTGTCTTGTCTTTTCTCCTTATTTGCTTTCTCACTGCTCAATCAGGGTGTGAACTGTAGCGAGAAAGGTATCCAGATCAACCGGTTTTTCCAGAGCGATGATGCCCCGTCTGTCCAGTTCTTTCTGCTCCGGCAGCGTGGCACTGATCATCAAAGTGGGGATATCCTCCAACCCTCTGTGCCGATGAAGCTGATCACATAAGTGCAACCCATCCATGACAGGGAGCTGGTAGTTGAGAATAAAAAGAACAGGAGTCGGGTCTTTGACGATGCTGAGGGCTTCCAATGGGTGAGTTGCCAGCACGACCTCATAGGGGGTTTCCTCCACAAGGACGTGAAAAAACAGTGAGCCAATCTCCGCATCATCTTCGACAAAGAGGATCGTGTTCCTGGGCGAGTGGTCCTCACTCATCTTCTCCTCCAGATCAAGTGGTATGCTGGCTCTTGCTACAGATAAGAGGCACGAGCGGTTCCTTTCTCCGTTGTCTCAGAGGAGTCACACGCCCCAAGAGATGGCCTGAACGTTTCTTCGTGATCGCTGGTCAAAGCAACTGCATGCTCCTGTTCGATACGTTCCAGGGCAGGCCGCGACTCTTTTGAGCAGCAAGGTGCCTCCTCTAGTGCCAGGAAGATCGAAAGCCTGCTCTTCTCATCAGAAGAAAGTTGCAAGACCCTCTTGCTTGCTGATCATCAAGATTTCCTAAAGAACCGGGAGGGGTTCCTCATCGGCTTGTTTCTTGTGATCAAGCAGGCTGTGGAGTTTTTGCCACACCACGTGTTGACACATAGCGTTGAGCAGGATCATGCCTCACCGACGTAGAAAAAATATAGTCCTCTTTCCAGAGGGCAAGAACCATTACTTCTGATACGCGACGGCGTAGCCGTTCGTTTCGGACAGGATCAAAAGAGCAGGAAGGAGACGCTTTCTGTGCTCTTCCTGTAAGTACCGGAGCAGCCCAGCGATGTCTGCTCCCGGATCAACCGGTCTGACCAGCGGGAGTGAGGCATCATGCGGATATCGATGAGCAGCATGCGGAGAAGGCGTGCCATCAGGTGGTAGACCAGTGTTCCATCCCGGCTGTAGCCACAGGGATAGATTAAGAAGAACGGATAGCTGCTCATTGTCACATCCTGACCCTTCCTAGCGAAAGAGCAGGTCAGCGGCAATGCTGCGTGTTGGTTCAGGGCAAAGAGCCTGACGCCCATGTCTTTGATCGCATTTCAGGGTTAATCGATATTCACAGTTACCGATGGCAATTCGCCCAGGACCTGTATGAGTTGCTCTCTGGCCGTCCCTTGCCGCCCAAAGAGGGACGCCTCAAATCGCCTGACCTGGATCGTGCAGCGGTCCAGGAAGTGAGCCGGTGTCTTGGACATAACCGTATTGATATCATCTTCGAGCATTATATCAGATAGTGGCATCGTTTACACCTTGCCGTATAGGGTGTCTGGAGGAGCTTGTCTCTGTTGGATGGCTCCCCACGCGTGAGGGAAGTGACCAATTTTCCGACCTCGGAGGGAGAAGATCTCGTCAGACGTATGAAGCACTCCATGCCTGTGAAACGTCTCTGCATGCAAGGATGGACATGGGTGTTGGAGAACCATCCAGGAGTGAGAGAGCTACTCACTCCTGGATGCTGATCTGCTGGGCCAGGACAATGTAAAGTGCGTCGTTGGTCCCGCCTCGGTTCGCACCGTGAGTCGGCCTTGATGGGCATGGGCAATCCGCTCAGCCAGATAGAGTCCCAGACCCATGCCTTGCGACTGCTCCCCTTTGGCAAACGGCAGAAAGAGGGTGGTGAGCAGTTCTCTTGGAATGGGTGGTCCCTGATTGCTGATGGTGACGCTCACCCAGGGGCCATCATCGTGCTGCTCCTCTTTCACCGTAGCCTGGACTGCCGTCTTGCCTTCTGCATGGGTAGTCGCGTTGGACAAGAGATTTTCCAGCGCTTGTTGCATCCGGCTGGGGTCCGCTGTGACGAGGAGGGAATCGGGAGCGTGCAGGAGGATCGCGTGTTGTGGGGTGCTCCAGATGGAGACCAGGTCGGAGAGCATCTCCACCAGATCGAACGCCTGGACTTCTAAGGTGAAGAGTCCTTCTCTGAGCCGGGCCACATCCAGTAGATCGGTCATCAAGCGCCTGACCCGCACAACGCTCTGTTTGATGAGCAGCAGTTCTCGCTCATAGTCCACCTGTCCTTCGCGCCGTGCTCGTCGTTCCAGCAGATCCAGCCGCCCTTTGATCGGAGTGAGCATATTGCCCAAATCGTGGGCCATCACCGTCAGGATCTCTTCGGCAGCCAGCCGGTGCGCCTGGACCACCGCTTCACGTGTCTGTTGTTCGACCAGTTCGGCCCGATGCATGACCACCCCGATCCAGTGCGTGACCGCTTCCAGAAACTGCAAATCCTCTTCGGTAAAGTGCTGCTCCGCGCTTGAAGAGGCCAGCACGACTCCTCGCAGGGTGCCATCGGCTGACAAGGGAACCAGGATCTCTGACTTGATTCCCAGATCTTCCTTTATCCCCGGCAGTTCGGCAGGATCGTGGTGGACGTGCCCGCTCCTGTACGGCTGGCCCGTCTGATACACGTGGGCGACCTGCCCACCTTGGGCCAGAGGGAGTCGATCTAAGCCAAGTGCTTGTTGTTTGGCTCCCATTGGCGTCTGGCTGGTGCCGTAGGCCACCAGGCTTTCAGTGTCAGGTTCGTAGAGAAACGTATCCACTTTTTCGGCATGTAGCGTGGCGGCGACGAGTTGGGCGCTTTGATGGAGTGTGCCGCTCACTGAGGTTGCGGGCAGTTCGAGCAACCGTTGCAAGGTGCTTAACAGCGCTTCGTGTTTCGAGACGCCTTCTGATGACATCGTATTCCTCCCTTCCTCATGAACACATACGCTTAATACGTCGGTAGTTGGTCATCAGTGTCAGAATCGCTGTACTCACCACTTCCCGCCTCGGCTCGCCTACGCTCGGCAACCGCTTCATCTTTCGCACGGGTGGACGAGAGAAGCGCCGTTGCTCGCCCGATAGATCACTCCAGATCCAATTGACGAAGCTCCTCATCTAACTCCTCATGTCCCAGTGATGCGTGCGAATACGAGCCTGCTTTGGATTAATCCTATCCTGGCTTCAGGCTTTACGATCTTCTCTCTGATCTACTCGATCATTGCGGAGTTCTTCGGCACGAAACCGCCCACCACAGAGGAGTTACAGGCGAAGAAAAAATACCTTGAGGAGACTGCTGGCCTGCTTTCGTCTATTGCAGCCCTTGAAGGACAGAACAAAGGAACGTCCTGGGTCCAGCGTGCAAAAGAAGCCGTCAAAGAGGTCAAAGAGGGCGCTCAGGAAGTGGTCGGGGAGCGCAAGGAAAAGAAAGATCAGCAGACTGTGATGCTGGAGAGAATCACAGTCTGCTGATCGCCAAACACCGCACTTATTGATCGAGGAAAAACACGCTGTTTCGACGGAACTTATGATCAAAAACATGCTGAAGTTGAAGAAGATCGAAGCCGCAAAAGCGTGGCGAATTCAGGCTGCTGAAATGCTCAAATTGGAGCAGGTAAAACACAGAAAGAGGAGCCAAAAACAGAGGAAGTTCGCCGGGAAGATCAGCCTGTAAAAATGGATGGAGCACCTGTTTTTTTCTGGAACTATTGTTATGATTACTAGAAAGCAACTTTAGTCACTGCTCTGATGTGTTTTTTTTACTTATGCTACGGGCAGGATCACGACTATCTATGAGAAGGGATATCCATGCAGGAAAAGAGAGATATTGAGAACCGTGAAGATATCGCACAGTTGATTCGTGCATTTTATACGCATGCCATGCAGGACGAGTTAATTGGCACGTTTTTTACGGAGGTTGCGGCAATAAATCTAGAAGAGCATTTGCCGATTATGTATGATTTCTGGGAAAACCTGTTGTTCCATACGGGGTCATATTATGGTGGCATGATGCAAAAACATATTCGACTCCATCAGAAGAAGCTGTTGGAAAGCCAGCATTTTGCGCGCTGGCTTGAGTTATTTGAGCGTGAGGTGGATCGCCAGTTTGCAGGCCCGGTGGCGGAGGAGGCAAAAACGAGAGCGAGAACTATTGCCCCTTCAATGCAGGAGAAGCTCAAACGTTTCTATCTGCCAATGACGCGATAAAGAGTTTCGTAGTGGAGCGATTTATCGCGTTGGGGCAGCCTGTGGTGCGGTTCCAACGCGATAAATCGCTCCACTACGAAACTCTTTCCCAATGTAAGAAGGTGTTTTGTTGGTCGTTAAGCAAATCCCAATTGGCGGCGGCCTTCGTCGGTCATGCGACCGGGTTCCCAGGCAGGTTCCCATACCAGCTGGATCTCTCCTCCGGTCAGACCTGGAATATGTTGCAACGCCGCGCCAACTCCCTCGCTGATCGATTGTTGCATAGGACATCCAGGAGTGGTTAAGGTCATCCTGATAGTAACGAAACCATCGGGGGTGAGATCAATGCCGTATACGAGGCCAAGATCGATAATATTGACCCCTAATTCTGGATCATAGACGTTATATAGCGACTGATGGATCTGTTCCTGGGTGTCTTTAAGCGTCGTTGTGTCCATATGTTATTCCTTCACAGCCTTGTGACCAGCAGGATCGCTTCGGTTTGTGCCAGAACGTTATGGCTGATGTTTGCGTCTAACTGTAAAATCATGCCGGGCCGCAGCACGACACTCTTTTCGGCGGTGCGAAACTCGACGGTGCCTTGTAAGGTTTGCACAAGAATGTTATGAGAGACCTGGTGCTCTTTGAGGAGCTGGCCTGCTCGAAATGAAATGAGCAGCACACGTGTATCTGCTACCTGGGTGAGTAGCTCAGCATGTGGTTGATTTTCATCGAAGCGAGCGCGGGAGGGAGCATCAAAGACCTCCAGGGCGGCTCGTTGCTCCTTGATAGATTCGGACATAGATAACCTCACAGGATGAACGGATGTATACAGGGTCAGACTTTGCGGATACGGATGATCCACTCTTCTGGGCCTTCTTTTTCCGGTTCCCAGGCGAAAACTGAACCATGCTCTGCCTGTAATTGATAGCGGAGTGGTTTGGGATCGTGATCGTTGAAGATGCGTAGCGCCTCGCCGGAAGCCAGCGCTTCTAACTTCGCGAAGATGGTGGCGTGCTTGTCGCGAGGGGGAATGATACGAACGTCGAGATCTGTTGTTTTGATAGCTGCCATCGGTATATCTCCTTATGTGTTTAGCTAAAAAGATAGATTTTGTCTGTAATCGCGAGAAATCGGGCGTCGCTACAAACCCTCAAGACTTTAAAGCCTCAAAACTTCAAACCCTTCCTGTTCGCTGCGTTTGTAGCGACACTATGAGTATGCCTGATATGTGAGTGAAATGATGTGACAAATATCGCATTCCTCTACGTTCGCGATGAAATGATCTGCGGAGACATGAATTTATGCACTATGCACAAAAGCGATAGAGTATTGAGGAAAATTTGAGAGATATGGACGGTTTTTTGAGCGAATTTTGAGAAAAAACTGTCATTTTTGACGAAAATCTGAGCAAAGACCGCTCATTTATACATTTTATATAGTAAACCAGTGCCCCTTATGCTACACTGAAGCGAAATACCGGAGCATCTTCAGGGGGCGTGATGGTGCGTTTCCCCGGCGAGATTGGCACGGGAGGCTATCAATAACGAAGGGGTAGGTATGACGCCCCGCTATCGACAGTACTTGTCCTCTCCAACTCTCTGATTTTGAGCAAATTTTGAGAAAATGTAGGAGCATTTTGACAAAATTTTGAGAGATATGGTACACTGCATGCCAAATCCGAAAAATCCATTATGGATTCTCATATATGGTATTACACGGGAGGACAATGGGGCCTTCTGAAGGAGTTTGGATGAAACAAACATCAACTGCATCGACGAGGGAAGCTGTGCATGCCCAGGAGCAGACCCATGGCACAGCCACGCTTGGCCCGCTCTTGTGCTGGGCCGTCGTCTTTGCTGATATCGGCTCTTCTATCTATTATGTTCCAGGCATCCTCTATGCCTCAGTCTCCGAGCTTGCTGGCTTCTTCGTCTTGTTGACGATGGTTGTCTTTGTTCTGCTTACCCTCAAATATGCCGAGGTGAGCCAACGATTTCCTGAAGGTGGGGGTGTCGTCTCCGTCGCTGCGCAGGCCATCAACTCTTGGGCTGGAGCGCTGGGCGGCATGCTCATCCTGGTCAGTTACTTTCTCACTGCTGCCATCAGTTGTTTGTCCGCACTTCAGTACTTTGGTGTTGTCGTGCCTGCTGTCTTGCCCTACGTCTTGTGGATTACCATTGGCGTGCTCATCTTACTTGGCTGCTTAAACTGGATTGGCATCAATGAGAGTGCGAAGGTCAGCTTGATTGGAGCGCTCGTCGCCTTTGGCAGTGACCTTGCCATCCTTTGGACCGTTTTTACTCATCTCTCGGTGGGCCAGGTCTGGTCGCTCTTCGTGGATGTCTTCAGTCGCCAGAGCCTCACTCCCACTTCCATCCTGGTTGGATTTGCCAGTGCCTTCCTGGCATTTTCCGGTTTGGAGAGTATTTCCCAGCTGTCCCCGGTCATGAAGTCTCCACGCAAGAAAGTGATTGGCATCGCTTTGTTTCTGGTGGTGTTGACCATAGGCACCACTAGCCCTCTGCTGACATTGCTTGCCACCGTTTTGCAACCGAAAGAGGCGGCTGATCCCATTCTCTCGACACAACTGATCTCGCTGCTCGGCGGACATTGGGGGAATCTGTTTCTCCAAACCGAAGTGGCCATCAGCGCGAGCCTGATCTTAGTTTTTGCCAGCAACACTGCCATTATTGGAGCTTACCACGTCTTTATGGCTCTTGCTCGCATGGATTTTTTTCCCTCATTCATTCTCAAAAGAAACGCCTTTCGTAATACTCCTCATTGGTCCATTGTCCTTGCCACAGGCATTCCCATTGTCATTTTACTCGCCGTCAGGGGAGAAATCAATCAACTTGGTGACCTCTATGCGTTCGGCCTGCTAGGAGCCTTTACCCTGACCTGTTTGGGGATCGATGTGATTCGGAACAGGGACCGCTCCCAGGCTCGTCACATGTCTCGTGCTGCTGCCATCTATGAAGAGGCATTGACGATCCCCACACTGCCCTCGGAGGCTGTTACCGCGCTCCCGCAGGCGTCCCGGAATGGGCAGAAGGCTGCTGCTGTTTCCCTCTCCGGCATCAGCACACGCCCTTCTGCCCTTGAGCGCTTGGGCAAAGGTGTCTGGAAGGAACTCGATTTTTGGCTCGGTGTGCTCACGACGGCTCTGGTGGCTCTTGCTTGGAGCATCAGTGTGGTCTCCAAACCCCAGGCGGCCCTCTTTGGAGGGACGGTGGCGCTCTGCGGGATGGCTGTGGCCTCCATCAACTATATGCGCAGAGGGCGTCCTCCAATTGCAGTGACCCAGATTGGCCCTCGTCAGCGCGACGCCCTGTTAGTGCTGCTTGCCTCCCATGATGAACAGAGCCTCACGGCCATAAAAGCAGCTATCAAAGAGTCGCAGGGCAAACCGCTCATCTTTCTCTATCTGAGTGACCAGCTTCCTGAGCGCGTCGCTACCCCCTGGGAAATTGTTGATCCGTATCTGGAGGACGAGGACGCTCGCAGCGTATTCGCTCAGGCCGAAAAGTGGGCGCGAGCCGCCAAGGTGCCACGCCATTTTATCTATCGAGAGAGCAAGAACACCAACCCTGCCCTGGTCTGGAGATTCCTGCAACCGAGCGAGGTGATCGTCTCTCCCCAGCTAGCAGAGCAGTTGCGAGATATCAACCCAGACCGCATCCGTTATGAGTTGACCCCTCATGGCAAAGTTGCCCATTTCTTGAAACACTGGTGAGGAGGTCCGGTAAGGAGGCGACAATGGGAACTCTTCTCTTACCGTTTACTCATGGGATTGATGGGCAGGCGATTAGTTGTGCGCTCTCCCTTGCGGCCCAGTGTGAGGCAGATCTTCTGCTAGTGCCGCTGGTGTGTCCTCGCCGAAGAAGGAGAAGCCAGGAAGCGCTTCGGCCAGAGGATATCCAGCAAGCGCTCGATTTTCTGGTCTATACCCAGCAGCGAGCGAGGCGAATGGGGATCTCCACTCGCCAGAGTCAGATCCACACCCGACATCCTGTCCAGAGTATTCGTGCCTTCGCGCGAGAAATGGCATGTGAGGGAATTCTCCTGTTTCTCCGTGGAGGGAAAGGGGTCTTGTTGGAGACAGAGGAGGTTAAGCAATTGCTTGAGAATCGGCATATTCCGCTCTATGTGGCAAATTTAGCTGAGACACGCTTTCGTTTATCGGCATGGTGGCCCACCTGGTTGGGTGGCAGGAGGGCAAAGACGGAGTGGTAAATGACTTACTACACGGATCTCTCTCTGCATGAGTAGCAAGCGAGCTGTATCACCAAGAGTGAGACAGATCCCTTCGTAGGGCATTTATCGCCTGTTGTTCCTCACGCTAATTGAGGCACCCAGGACAGGGAGTATACGCGATCATCACGTGACGCAGGTAGCTCTGGGGGATCAGAGTACTCAGAGCAGCAGGATATCCTCTCGGTGCAACGACATTGCAGGCCACCGACGGCAGAGCAAACCTTCCTACGCTCCCTTGTTATCACACGTCGGTTTTGGTGATGACCACAACATGGCAAGCCAAACCCGGCGAAGACGACATGTGGGGATCTTTATTGGAGAGGAGATTCATTGCATGCACTGGACGACATGGCACGCCCTCTCTCTTTCCACATCTGGGCCAAACAACGAGAACAAGAAGACGCTTGCCCGATAGATGCGCCTAAAGCGTTTGACATGGCAGGCCATCATGTAGGCTTTGAGCATCCAGGGGGCCAGGAACAAAGCGGACATGGCAGGCCAGGATCAAGCCTTCGGCCAGCACGTGGGAAATCCTGAGACCAAGCAAAGGGCGGTCGTGGCAAGCCATCCTGAAACAGAGAGACGCTTTATGCAGAAGAAGTGAAGCGCTCCATCCTCTGCGACATCACCCGGTCTGGCACGACATGACAGACCATCTGCTAGGACACCAGAACAGTCGTCGCGATGAGCCTCACCTGATGTAATCCGTTCACACCAGGACATGGCAAGCCATCGAAGGCGAACGACTGGAAGCGATAGCGAGGAGCATCCAGGTTCATCTGCTCTTCGAGCAAGCAAGACATGGCCTGCCACAGATGCTCTTTCACTCTTTCGCCTTCTTCCGTAGGCGTCGCTCTGCCTTCCACGCCTCGATCTCCGAGCGCAACAGCCGTCGATCCCCGTACACATAGATGGGATGAAGCTTACCATCGGCAATCCGATCATAGACGCTTTGTCGGGCCACTCCCACTGCGTGATACGCCTGTTGGATCGTGAGGAGATCTTCATAGTGGTACATTTTGGCGTAGGCATCATGGAAGAGTTGGCCCTGTTCCGTCGTGTGAAACTTCGCTGGTATGCTATACCCATCGTCGAAGGGATGACCAAAGACCGTGCGCAAGATGCGTTGCATCGCCTGTTCCACTTGCGCTGATGTGACAGGTGGCTGGCGATATCCTGCGGCAAGTAGCGCTGTTGCGTACAGAGATGGAGGAGCGTCACAGCACCTTGTCGAAGCGCATTGGTGATCTGGAGGGACACCTGCGTCTGCTCAAGGCCCAGCTTCAGCAAGAACGAGAGGCGCGTCTGACGTTGGAGCAGGCTGTTGCTGCACTTTCGACGACGATAACGGGGGCAGAAGGAAACCAGAACCTCTCTGAGCTTGTACGCCAGTTGCTCACATGCATCCCGCGTTCCTCATCACGAGGACCCTTGCCGCAAGAAAAGCGTGGGTATCCCCCTGCCACGATCCGGCTCGTTCACTTTGCCACCCAGCATGGCATTGAGCCAAGCACCCTGCGCCAGCATGCGGAAAAGACGCCTGGGCTAGCAACGATCTATGAACGGCCCAATGCCACCACCAAGAAGCATGAATGGTGGCTCTTGCCTGAGCAGCAAGCTCCTCTCCTCCACTATTGGCAGGCCCAAAACAAGACCTGGACGCCGTGCCCCGATTGCCCTCATGACAGAGAGGCGGGGACGACAGACATGTTAGATGAAGGGGGAGAAATGGGAAAAACAGGAGAAGGAGGAGCAGTCGCGTAGTGGTTTTCGCCGCCACAACGACCCGAATCTGATTCGGGTTCTATTCGGGTAATTCTGTGCAACGATGAAGAACGCTGATGCAGCCAAAGAAGAGGAGCGAGGGGGATGGATGGCTCGATCTTCAACCAGGAGAATTGTGGTTTGTACTATAGGAGAAGAGAAAAGAGAAAGAGAGAGGATAAAGAGAGAAGGGTAAGTAAGAGAAAGAGAAAAGAGAAAAGAGAAAGAGAGGATTACATAAGATCAAGTGAAAAGAGAAAGAGAGATGACGTGCGCTGGAGGTGGGGTGGGGATCATCATATTGTCGCTCCCCATAATACTCAAGGGGGAGGCCAGCGCACAGAGAGATAGCCCAACGAACCATGCTCAAAAAAGGAGGGATCACCTATGTATCAGCCAGAGGAGAAACTGCCAATGGCACAACCGAAGCAACCTCATCCCAAGACGCGCAGGCGTCGCCGCGATGCCGGAAAGGGGCGCTTCACCAAACGTGATTGCTTTGCGCTCATCTGGATCGGGCATCAGTACAGCATTCGTCTCGATCAGCTGCAATGGGTACTGGGACGCTTTCCTGGTCGTGGAGCGACCTACACCAATTGGATCAGTAAAAGCGCTGCCCGTGACGTGATTACGCGCTGGGCAGAAGAGGGGCTGGTTCGGGTCGAACGGCTCGAAGTCGATGCTCCCTTCTGGATCTGGCTCACGCACAAAGGACTACGGAGGATGGGACTGAGCTATACGTACCGGGATCTAAGGAAACTGAAAGATGTGAAAGGGGAGGATCTCACACACATCTATGCGATCCGACTGGACATAGAGGCCGATGAACCAAAGGCACGTTGGATCAGCGAACGCGCCTTACGACAAGGGCAGATCCGTCTCAAAGGCCAGAAGCTTCTTCACCGTCCAGACGGGGTGGTCGTGCTCCCCAATGGAAAAACGGTTGCCATCGAGGCGGAACTCTCAGCGAAGAAACCGTTTGAACTGGAGGAGATTCTGTTAGAGCTGCTCTGGGGGGAAGAGTATCTCCGCCGCAAAGCCGAGTATGATCGCCAGACTGCACGCGAGTTCAGTCGCGGAGATCGAAGCCCGTATGACCAGATCTGGTACTTTGCCCCCAAAACGATCCGCAGGCGCGTTCGACGCGCACGAGAGAGGCTCTTTGCCAATCTGACCATCAGCCAGCAAGAGGCTGAACGAATATACATCGCTTGGTATCCACTGCCACACTCTGATGAAGAGATCACGCAGGAAGTGCGAGAAGATAACGAGGCGTTGGGCCTCGACGAGGATGAGGCTACCAGGGTCGAAGATACATCGGCCCAGTAGTCGGTCTTAATTAAGCCTGAGTCTAGTAAGGGATGACAGGCTTAGATGGCGATACGTCCTTTCCCCCTCCGAGGGATCAGAAAGGGTGAACGTTAGCGTCCGAGGAAGTTGCGGATCACCGTCGCGATTGCTTCAGCGTGAGTTTCCAACGCGAAGTGTCCGGTGTCAAAGAAGTGAATCTCGGCATTGGGTAGATCACGCTTGAAGGCTTCAGCTCCTGCTGGCAGGAAGAATGGGTCGTTCTTGCCCCATACTGCCAGGAACGGCGGCTGGTATGTGCGGAAATACTGCTGGAAGGTGGGATAGAGCGCGACATTGCTCTTGTAGTCGCCGAAGAGATCGAGCTGCACTTCGTCGGCTCCGGGCCGGGCGAGATAGAAGTTATCGAGCGCGATCCCATCGGGCGACACCATTGATTCATCAGGAACGCCGTGGAGGTACTGCCAGCGCGTCATCTGGGGGGTCAGGAGTTGGCGAAGCGCATCCCGGTTGGCCTGTGATGCATCCTGCCAGTAGGTCCGAATGGGATTCCATCCTTCGCTTAGGCCCTCTTCATACGCGTTGCCGTTTTGCGAGATGAGCGCAGTGATGCGTTCGGGATGTTTCACTGCAAGCCGAAAGCCCGTAGGTGCTCCATAGTCGAAGACATAGGCGGCGAAGCGGTCGAAGCCGACCACCTCGGTAAAACGGTCGATGACAGTGGCAATGGCGTCGAAGGTGTATGTATACTCGTTCCGCGCTGGCATGTCTGTCTGACCAAACCCAGGTAAATCAGGCGCGATGAGGTGGAAGCGATCAGAAAGCCTCGGAATCAGGTCGCGAAACATGTGCCCCGCGCTCGGGAAGCCGTGAAGCAGCAACAGCTTTGGGGCGGTCGAGGTGCCAGCCTCACGGTAGAAAACTCTGAGGCCGTTGACATCCGCAGAACGGTATTTTATAGCAGTCATGGTTTTTCTCCTGTCTGAATGTACCTGTCATTTTGTATCCTGAAATACGTCGCTGAGCGCTTCGAGGATGATGTCCACGACGACACCAGTACCATCACGCTCGGCGTGTGATCGACTGGGTGCAGACGCAGCCTCGCCTTCCTTCATCCTCTCTGCCATGAAGAGCTGTATCCCCTTGAGGATTATGCGTCCTGCTAGGTCAGAAGGAAATAGCTCGATCTGTCCTTCCAGAGAGGTTACCCTACGAGGACACTGATAATTCGTTTAATTCGTTTCGTTTCGTCTGATTTGTCTCATCATCCCCCCTTTTCGACGGAAAGACATCGGCAATGCCTCCATGCTCGGTGCCCTGATAGTCCACACGATCCATAACGCGCCACAAATGGCGAGAGCCGCGATGGGACTCCAGAAGGCGATCAGGAGCGCGAGCAGATAGCAAGGGAAACCGAGAAACGAAAGGATCATGTTCGCAGGAAGTCGCCAGCCGGACGGATGATTTCTGCAATGTTGCTGCACCACCACCCACCAGAGCAGATTGTAGGTGAGATTCAGAAGCCCGATATAGCCAGCGTATATAGCACTCGCGACCGAGGCCGCTGGTGTGGTCAAATACGCTCCAAGCAGGGCTGTCGGGAAGGGAACCGCCGAAACGATGAGTAAGAGCATTCCGTTGAGAAAGAGGAGTGCTGTTTCTGCATGTTCCGCCCATTGGAACAGACGATGATGGTAGACCCAAGCGATGAGCAAAGTCACAAAACTGAACATGAAGGTCAAATAGGTCGGCCACTTCGACCCCAGTGCTCCCGCTAGCGTCTGCGGAGTGATCGTGGTCAAGACGGGCACCTGCAAATTGAGCGCGAGCAGGGTAATAGCGATAGCAAATATTCCATCGCTGAACGCTTCGAGCCGCTTTGTCCCCACTACGGGTGGCTGCGGTCGCTCATGATCTTTTTGCGGAGGTAACTGCATATGTGCTCTCTTTCCATCAGCACGCACTACAGGTCAAGTGTGACCTCATCTCGAGGCCGGGAACAACACAGTAACACGTTGCCATCGGCAGGTGGTTCGAGTGGCTCTGGCTGGTAATCGACACTGCCTGTAATCAACCCACTTTCGCAGCTATGGCACACTCCTGTCCGGCATGACCATCTGACCGGCACATCACAAGCCTCGGCAAACTCGAGTAGACTCTGGTACTTCGGGTTCCAGTGGGCGACGAGGCTACTGCGGGCGAAAGAGATCAGCGGTCCTGTGCTGGAAGCATGAGCAGGAGGGTGCGGTGACCGACTTGTTGTGTGAACCAGACCTGGGGTACTGGCTTCACCAGGGCCGAAGATCTCAGTATGGACACGCTCCCGGGGAATACCCCAGCCAGCCAGTCCGCTGGTCAAATCCTGGAGAAAAGCTGGTGGACCACAGAGATAGAAATCCGCATCTCTCGGCGCACTGATCTCTTGCAGCGCCGCCACCGTGAGACGTCCAGAGGCATCGAAGTCCAGGCCAGGCCGGTCAAGAGGACCTGGCCTGCTATAGAAGATGTGACTATGGCTGTGGGGAAGGGTCTGGAGGAGATGACGAGCCTCCTGCGCGAAGGAGTGCTCTTGCCCATTCCGCGCCCCGTGTACCCACCAGACTTCCCGTGGTGACGTCTCAGCCGAAAGCTGATACAACATCGCCAGTACCGGGGTCGCCCCGATCCCTGCACTGAGCAGGACGATGGGGTGGGTGCCAGGCCCAAGTGTAAAGTTGCCTCTTGGGGCACTCACCTCCAGGACATCGCCAACGTGGACCTGACTGTGTACATAGGTACTGGCTGCACCGTGCTCTTCTTGTTTGATGCTCACACGGTAGTGATCAGTGCTTGGCGCACCCGAGAGCGAGTAATCACGTAAGAGTGCAGGGGCGCCGGACAACGGTTTCAGGCGGAGCACCACGAACTGACCAGCTTGGGCGGCGACAAGGGGCTGATGGCCTGTGGGAACAAGGACTAGGGAAGAGACGTTCTTGCTCTCGCGCTGGGTGGACGCTACCCGCAACGTGCGAAACCCTTGCCATGCTGGAGGCGCCCCACTCGATGAGACAAGGCCGGGATTTCCTCCTGTGGTGTTTCCGCTTTGCATTTGTTCGAGCAGCGCCTGGAAGGAGGCTTGCCAGCCTGGACTCAAGGCCGGGAGACGCAGCGCACGTTCCAGTTGCTCGCGGGAACGCCCAGCAAGATAGAGCATCCCATCCACCTCGGCAACCGTCATCTGTTCAGGTCCATCAGCAACCTTCACGATCTCGTCGCCAGCTCCTACTTCACCCTCTTGCAGCACACGGAAATAAAAGCCAGGCCTGCGGTGTGCGACGAGTAAGGCCGCCATCTGAGGCTCGTTCATGCGGATGCCGACCCGGTAGCAGGTCACACGTGGCTGCGTGACTTCAAAGAGAGCACTGCCAATCCGATAGTGATCGCCAATGCAGACCTCTTCGTCAGAAAGACCATCGACCGTAAAATTCTCCCCAAACTGTCCGAAGACGAAGTCATGGCGACCAAAGTGACGTTCCCAATAGTGGTAGGAATCCATCTGGTAGACAAAGACGGCACGATAGACCCCGCCATGCCCGGCCAGATCTCCCTGTTGATCGCCATCAATGTTGAGTCGCCGAACCATCTTGCGGCCCTGAACCGGCTCTTTCCAGACAGCAGTGCGTACCGTTTCGCCATGCCATGTGATGTCGCGGGGAAGACCAACATTCACTGAGAGAAGTCGTGACATGGAAGTCACCTCCTATCTTGTCCAAATGCGAACAATTCGCTCAGGCAATCCACCAGCCCCTCATGATTCATCCGCACCGCCAATGATGCAAACCCGAACGATCTGGAGTGCATGCACATAGCGTTGACGCGCATTAGGGAGGCTTGTCCGTCACCGTGTGGACATGATCCTCTCCGAACAAGAACAGCGGATGGCCTTCGGTTACGAGCGCCAGTGGGCAATCACCTGATCGGCAAATGCCGGGATATCGGCGGCGATGATAGTGGGCTGTGGGAGCCTGTGCAGGGGCAGTGGAGCATTGCCGGGACGAGTGATCAGGCCCGCTGTGAATCCGGCGCTTTGTGCTCCTATCGTGTCCCAGACGTGGGCCGCAACCATGCAGCAGGACGAAGCTGGGAGATCCAGTTCCCGTGCAACGAAATGATACACCTGCGACGCTGGCTTGTACGTGCGGATACGGTCAATGCTGAACTGATGCTCGAAGAAATGCGCGATGCCCGCGTGCTCAAGTGGGCTTTGCCCACCTGGGTTCGGCGGAGAGTTCGTCAAGGTCACCAACCGGAAGCCGGCATCCTTCAATTTTTGCAGACCAGTCTCCACATCTGGATGGGCAGGCATGGTCTGCATGCCCGTTTTGAGCGCTTGCACATCTGCCTGGGCGATGTCCACATGGTGGATTGCACCAAGCATCTGAAGCAACCCCTGGCCAAGCGAGAAGAAGTCCTCATACAAGCCCGACAACGTGATGGTCATCGAGTACATAACCAGGTGCCCAAACCATTCTCGCAGCACCCTTTTGTCCCCGAAGATGTGTTCAAACAGCGGATTCATGACCTCGAAGTTGAGCAATGTTTCGTTGACGTCGAACACCAGAACCTTCGGTTCGTCGTCGATCCACGGCACTTTTGCCACCATCGTACGGTCGTCATCCTTGCTAAATAGGGCTTGCTCGTCGTTTGGCACAGCAGTTCTCCTTCCTTGCTTTTCTTTCCATATATTTGCATGGCGTCGCGGCCCCTGTTGTCGCCCGTTTTCACTGCTCCCATCAGCTTGTCGTAGCGCTGCCAGATCTTCTTTCTCATCTCAACTATATACAGATCAAAATACGTTTTGCAATGTATATAATACTATCAGAGAGAAAATATACTTGTCAATAGGGGTTTATCTGCGTATAATTGAGAGCGCGAGAGTGTGCTTGCCCTTAGAAAGGAAAATCAAGAGAGTGGAAGAGAAAATAGCCGGAGATGCTTTGTTCCTGAGTGGCTCGCTGGCTCTGGATTTGGTCAATACAGAAATGATTGTCCGAAGAAAAAAACAGGATCTTCTCTCGTCTCCCAACGATCTTGCGCAGTGGTGGCAGGCAGCGCTCTCCCATCACCCAGAGCGTGAGGAGATAGCAGGAGACGGAACTCCCATTGCCTGGACCATCGACCTTCTTGAAGAGGTAAAAAGGTTTCGACAGTCATTGCGGTTGTTATGTAGCACTCTCGTCGAAGAGCAGACCACTACTCCACCAGATCTCACGATGCTCAATCAGCTTCTTGCTCTGGGATATCGGTCGGCCCAGGCAACACCACAGGGAGAGATTATTGCTGTCTATCGCGTGTCTGATCAACAAAAAGGAAGAGTGCTTCTGCCTCTTGCCCTGTCCGCCTTGCGGTTGTTTACCGAGACGCAGAGGCAGCGATTACACAAATGTAAGAATGACCGCTGCATCTTATTTTTTTATGATACTTCCAAAGGTGGAACCCGGCAGTGGTGCAGTTTGGGATGTTTGAATCGATCTCGATCCAGCCACCATTATCATCAACACCGGAATGTCTCATATCCACGGTAGGAGCTTGCAGCCTGAGCTGAATGCCTCTTTCGACATGGCCTGCCAGTTCCACAAATAGGCAGAGTCGGAAGTGCTGGCAGCGAAAGGTGTATAGCGAAGACAAAGTCAGAGCACAACAACTAGTACCAATGTGGCTAAAATGGTAGAGTTCCTTTTCCGTAAACAAAGAAGAAACTTCTAAATTTACCTAAGTATGCCTGAAATTCACACTACCTTGCAGCGCCTCGATGCACTGATGGCTGTCGGAGAGAAACGCTCGGTGGCGAAGGATGCTGCACGCGAGCGCGGAGAATCCCTGTTTGCTTTTTCTGATGGCAAGATCCACGCTTTTGAGAGCCGCAACAACTACCAGAAGATCGTGATGCGCTTCATCGATTGGGTGCGCGATACGCAGAACATCCGTGACCTGGCAAAGATCGACGAGCAAGCCGATGAATTAGCCTCGCTCTATCTATTGGAGCGCATCGAGCAGCAGTAGAGCGCCTGGACGCTCCAAACGGAACGATCCGCGCTGCGTCTGTTCTTTCAGGACTGCAGCCTCACTGACTGCGTGGAGCTGCCGCCTCGCCGACGGGAGGACATTAAACGTTCACGATTGCCTACCAAACGAGATCAGCACATCAATCTGGACAACTGGCAGCATGTGATTCAGTTCTGCCTCGCTTGTGGGTTGCGCCGGGAAGAACTGAGAGATCTGTATACACTCGGGATATCTACGTCCGGCGACGCGATGAGCGCCTGGTGGTCCTTGTGGTCAATGGCAAAGGCGGCAAGCGGCGCGAGGTGCTAGTGTTTCCTGGCCGGGAAGAGGCGGTCTATGCAGCGATCCAGGGCAAAGAGCCTGATGTCCATGTCTTTGATCGCATCTCTGGTGCGCTCGATATTCACAGTTACCGGCGGCAATTTGCCCAGACTTGTATGAGTTGCTCTCTGACCGCCCATTGCTGCCCAAAGAGGGACGGCTGAAATCGCCGGATCTGGATCGTGCTGCGGCCCAGGAAGTGAGCAGATGCCTCCGGGCATAATCGTATCGATATCATCTTTGGGCACTACATTAGATAGCAGCATCACTCAGCTCTTTTCTGTTTTTCATTTATGGTAGGTTGTCAGTGTATAACCTTTTTCTGGTGCGTTCATATGGTTCCTGCCCTCTTCCCGCGTCGGTTTGGAGAGATTGAGATAGACGAAATTCCGAGTGTTCACGTTCAAAGATGTTTGGTATTCTTCTCTTTTGGAGTGTATTTGTTCGCCTTTCCTACCACGCCACCGAAAGACGTTGAACAAGATCTAAGGGGATCTTGATGATGAAGAAAAAGGAGACTACTCGCTATCGGTGATATCGTTGGCTTTTGCATGAACGTCTCTGAGGGTTTATTAGTGCTTAATACCATGTCATTCATTAAGTAATCTTTAGCAGTAGGAACCAGAAGAGGAGATTTCCGTCTCGGTTTTCGGATAAGTTTCAAAGGGGACAGACAGGTCGGGCATACCCCTCGCCTACGTCCCAGCAATATGGAACGCGTACAGGGTGCGGTCTGTAGAGCGAACATAAACGACACCGTCGGCCACTGCTGGCGCAGCAAAGATGCCCTGGAACTCTCCAGAAGGGGGAAAGGACCACTTCTTCGTCCCAGAGGTGGCGTCCAACGCATAGAAGGAGGCGTCAGCGGAGCCAACATAGACGACGCCATTGGCCACGAGAGGCGAAGCGGTGATGCCATCTCCCGTGTGAAAAGTCCACAGCTTCTGACCAGAGATGGCATCCAGCGCGTACAGGGTCTTGTCCCAGGAACCGATGTAGACCACCCCCTTGGCTACTGCGGCTTCGGCAGCGATTTGACCTTCCGTCCGATAGGACCACACGACTGTGCCAGTAGCAGCATTGAGTGCGTACAGAACGTGGTCGAGGGAACCGATGTAGAGCATGCCATTGGCTATCGTTGGCGAGGCGTCTACGTTGTCATCTATCTGAAAGGACCACTTCACCTTGCCAGATGTCGCATCCAGCGCGTACACAGTAGCGCCCAGGGAGGTGATGTAGACGACGTCATTAGCCACTGCGGGCGAAGCTGAGACGCCGTTGTCTACCGCTGACAAAGCATTTGGTCCCGAGAAGATGCCATCTCCTACGTGAAAAGCCCACTTCTGTTTGCCTGTGGTGGCGTCCAGTGCATACAGGTTCTTGTCCGCTGAACCAATATAGACCACTCCACCTACCACTGTTGGCGAGGAGTGGACTTTATCTCCCGTGCGATAAGACCATTTGAGTGCGCCGGAGATGGCATCCAGCGCGTATACACGGTGATCTAGAGACCCAAAGTAGACCATGCCGTTCACTACCGCTGGCGAGGAGTTGATGAAATCTCCCGTGTGAAAAGCCCACTTCTGTTTGCCAGATGCCACATCCAGTGCGTGCAAATCATCGTCCCAGGCTCCAAAGTACACCATGCCATTGGTCACCGCAGGTGAGGAAGTGGATTGGTCAAGATCATGCGCTGTGCGAAAAGCCCACTTCTTCGTCAATCCGGTCACTGTCGCTGGATTGAGTACCTGCTCATAGGGATTCACTGCAGTATGCTGAGCATCAAAGCCAGACATGATACCATTGATCGCGACAAATCTGGCATAGGAATTGGCGGCAACCCTTGCCGTCGCTTGTACGCGGGCCTGCGCTGTCGCCTGCACATGAGACTGTGCGATGCGCTCATTGGAGAGGCGTCTGCTCACATACCACCCACCAGTCCCCCCCACAATGAGGAACACCAGGAGAGAGAGCAGGACGGCTGTTCTCTTGGAAAGGCGAGAGCGACGAGGGTGTTGGGGGATCTTATCTCCTGAAGTATGTGAAAAACGAGGTGCAGCTTTCTCGTGCATGAATGGGTCCCTCCCGTTCTGCTTCTCGAACTTTCTTCTTCTCTGATGCAAAAGATGCGGCTCTGTACCTGTCAGTAGGCAGTATAGGGCACCCGCCCATGCGCGTCAAGTGGTTCTGCCCAGCTTCGGGCAGAGCTTGTGAATGTTCCGCTCCTGCTCCTGGGTTTCGGATAAGTTCTTATTATCGATGGTACATGTTTTTTCTCTCGCGCGTGAATCTTTTTGCTTTGGAGGGAAAATATCTTGACTTGGATCAGCCAGCATGATAGGACTACCTGTGGCACATAATTGCGGTTGCCTTAGTACAGACCCGGCCAGGTCTCACTATCGGCAGTTCTCTTCTCCCTTCCATTTCCTCACCAATCCTCTTTCTCACGCGAGAGAGCTGGGCTTCTGCTCTTTGCGCGCCTCTGCTTGCCATTCATCCAACTGCTTTATCACCGGATCAGGTAAGTCATCACCGTTGGGCTTGCCCTCCTCATCTGCCATCTTGAAATTGACCAGAAAGGTATCTACCCCGAAGTTGACCACGCGAGGAGCTAGGGGATGAATAGCGTTGAGCAGTTCCTTTTGTGTGTAGGTTATCGACATGAGATGCCTCCTCTTTTAAGGGATACATCACCGTGATGCCTCAAATGTAAAGGATTGGCGCGTTTATCTAGGAGAAAAATAAACCAGCGGAGGAGGCATCGATGGCAGATCAACAACAGCTTCAGATACTTCAAAACAGCGTTGAGGAGTGGAACCAATGGAGAAAACAGCATCCAGGAATAAGATCTGATCTCGCCCATGCCGATCTCAGCGGAGCCATTCTCCGTGAAGCCGACCTGAGACGGGCTATCCTCACAAATGCCAACCTTACAGGTGCCAACCTTAGCGAATCTGTTCTGCGCGAAGCCGACCTCAGCGGAGCCATTCTTAGGCGTATCTATCTCAGAGGTGCCAACCTCAGCAGCGCCATTCTCCCAGATGTCTATATCGCGGAGGCCAACCTCAGAGGTGCTAATCTCAGAGACGCTGATCTCAGTGGGACAAACCTTGAAGGGGCCCAATCCCTGAAAGATACCGATTTGCGCGGAGTGACAGGACTGACGAAAGAACAGTTGGTCATATGTAAAGCAAGAGGTGCCATTATCGATGAAATACCCACGACTAGTACACGAAGACACAAGTCCTTCTGTGGTTTAGATCGTCAACGCTTTACCTTGCGAGGTCCACTTGAAGGGCTTGGCCGTTTGGTTGTAATAGTCGATGAAAGCCAGCACCTTGGCCTCCAAGTCTTCAACAGAAGTGAAAGAACCACGCTTGAGGACCTTGCGCATCAGGATCGACAGCCAGATCTCAATCTGATTGAGCCATGAACTATGGTTAGGGGTATAATGGAACACCACACGATGGGAGGGATCACTCAAAAAGGCGGCTCGACGGGGCATCAAGGCCAGAATACCATACTCGCCCTTCTTGCCCAGATCTTGTTCAATGCCGGAGATCTGGGCCACCCAACGTACCAGTGCTTCAGACTGATGGATGTTGAGGTTATCGCAGACAACATGCCAGCGCATGACCTCTGGATCAGTCGCGACCACAGCTTGCACATGCGCCAGAAAATCCTCCTCAGTGCGCGTGGGGCCGCAAAAGGGGGCCAGAAGCTTTCCTGTGACGACATCGCGGCTCAAAATGAAGCACCGCGTTCCATGTCGCTTGTACTCGAATTCGCGTCGCTGCACATAACCAGACTCCAGAGACAGACCGGGATGTTTGCGTTCGATGGCTTGAACGCCGGTCAACTCATCGGTACTCACGGTACATTCGCCCTGCTTCGCCCATGCAGGAGCCTCATGATACACGCGACAAATAGCCCTGATCGTTTCTTCGCGATGAGGATCAGCAGGTGGAGTGAGCCAATAGCGGATCAGATGGGGCTGGACATCCCCTTTTTTAAAAGGCGTGAGGCGTGTCGTGGCGAAATATACTTGATGATCCCACGCTGCATCACTTCTTCGGCGATCTCGCGTCCGGTCCAGTGGGTAATGGGACGCTCTTTGGGCTGTTCACAAGCAAAAGCTATCAGTTGACAGAATTGCTCAGTCGTAATCTGAGGCGGTCGCCCCGGCCTGGGAGTATCACTGAGCCGCTCACTCACCGAGAAGTCATCCAATGAAAGCTTCTGCCAGCCGAGCCAACGCATGCGCCAACTGCGCACTGTGTCCACGCAGGCTCCCAGTTCTCTGGCGATCTGCGCATTGCTTTTCCCTTCTGCCGCCAACAAGATCATGCGTCCTCGCTGCGCGATCTGCTGGGGCATACTGTGCTTGCGCACAAGCGCTTCTAACGCTTCCCGTTCTCTCTCGCTTAATGCTAAGACGGCTGGTTTGGGGCCTCGCATCCTGCTGTCCTCCTTGACTTTGTTGGCCCTATTCTACCACAGAAGGACTTGTGTCTTCATGTACTAGTACACTAAGGCAGAAATCTGCCCGTAGTTGTAGTACAAAAGTTCTCGCATGTCGCGTTTTTACAAGACTTTGCACTGTTCACGTGCTATAATTGTTCCTGGTAAGAAATGCCTTGAAGGTTGGCATTTACCAGTTCCTAGCTCGGGTTCGGCAGCTCTTCATCTGGACTCATGTTCCTCCTCGACGTGGATAAGGTTCCTTTCGCAAGCCTCTAACCCCCCTACAGAATAGTTGCATTTGCAGAAATCATAGGAGCAAACATGAAAGGCACATTGGTCGCTCAAGCACAAATTAGTATCAGTGCCCCCATCGCCAAAGTATGGGAAGCGCTCGTGAATCCCGAAATGATCAAGCAATACATGTTCGGCACGAACGTGGTCTCGGATTGGAAAGAAGGGAGTTTGATCGTTTGGAAAGGAGAGTGGGAAGGAAAGCCCTATGAGGACAAGGGCGTGATTTTGACACTGAAACCGGAGCGTGTTCTTCAATACAGCCATTTTAGCCCGCTTTCGGGTCAATCAGACGTGCCAGAACATTACCATACCGTAACGATTGAGTTGCCCTCCAAGGGAACAGACACGCTTCTCAAGCTCTCTCAAGACAATAACTCGACCGAAGAGGAGCGTGAGCATTCAGAAAAGAATTGGGGAATAATGCTCACAGGAATCAAGAAGTTTGTGGAAAAATAACATTGCGGTGCGCGAGGCGCGTACCACGGTGCTATGTAAGCCGGCGTTCCTTCGGCTCTCGCAGAGGAAGGCGTAACATCTTCTGGAGTTTAAGCGGTTAATGCTTTACCCTGATAGGGGTGAAATGAGCGAAGCTGTCATCAGGGGCAATGGAAGCCCAGCATTTCTTTTATGCTCTCTTTGACATTCTTCTGTCAAACCGCTTTTGACAAGCTGGTCTGTCGGTGTAATCCTGACGAAAAGGTCGGTCGCACCACATAACCGCTATCACATATGGTACGCTCACGCTCGCAGCACGAAAACTCATACTTGCTAAATGGCTTGATAGCTAGGCTTCAGCAATTGGCTCAAACGGTATGAACGGTGCAGCGTAAGCACAAAATTCGCAGTTATATGGTACATTGTAGTGCGCCCAAAGAGGCCCATGATTGTCTGCGGCAAGGTTTGCCGCCTCACTCAGGCAAGGTGAGTAAAGCAGCTTCTTACCTTTGACCGAAAGGTACAGGGGAACAGGAGCATGAAGTGAAAAGCCCATTGAAGTCCTAGCACCAGGGACCGGAGGGCGGGCAGCTAGGCTATCTATGGTGAAAGCTTGATTGTTTGAAGCCCAGTCCCGGTGGATACTACCTATCCTGTGGGAGGGTGTAATTGCCCGCATCTGACGAGATGAATGAAAGATACAGTCGCATTCATCTAGCCTGCGTCAGAACCAGCCTTCAAGGAGAAGGAAAGGACGAACGGGCCACCTACGGATAGACCGACAATCAGGGGTAACTCGGGGATCGCCTACACGCTGTAAAGCGCAAGGCGACGGAAGAGTCATAGTACTCAAATGCTCTCCGCAGTGGGAGAGACACGGGGAAGGACTCTAGCACATGAAGGCATAAGTACCTCCACGATGAAGTGTGAGCCTTGTAGAGGTCCACTTGATAGGTTTGGTTATCGTGGCATTGGAATACGCGCAGAGCAAACCTCGCCAACAGTGTGTAGACGCCTACGGGTTATGAGGATGGCACAAAAATGAAGAACTTGAGAGACGAGAGTTGCTCGTCTCAGCTCAAAACGATCCCGCATAAGCAAGGAAGCGGTGCCATTCCCATAACCCACTGGTGTCCAGTATCATCTGGCGGAGGTTGTGCAGAGACCCCTTACGCTAACCAGAACTGCATGAGATATTGCTCAACTCCGCGAGGGGGACTCCCGTCCTCCCAGCCGACTCTGGCAACCTCTTGTCGCCCCCGGCAAGATACTCGCAAATGATATTCCTGCCCTGCTGTTCCCAGCATGAAGAGGTGACGCGACGCTGCATTCATCAGTGGAAGGAGCTGCACCCTCCCCGAGGAAGAGCTGAAAGAGCCCTCCCATATCTCATCCCACACGCCCGCAGCGTGTGGGGCTTCGTGCTCCCACGCTTCCAGGCGGACCCAGGCGTAGTGATAGGAGTCTGCACTCAGAAAGACAACACTGTTGGGTTTCGTCAATACCCAATCAGTCTCAACCATATAGTCCCGGTCAAAAGGCCAGCCTGCACCCTCCTCATTGGGTGGGGGACCATCCACATCCACCAGGCTAAAGAGACCATGATCGACATGTACCTCGTCATAGAGGGCCCGTAAAGGCTCCAGTCCCCCATAATCTCCAATCTCGAAGGCGATGCCGAGCAAGTGTTTTTGTTCTTCGGGAAGCCCTCCGATGGGGTTGCCATCCAGATTGAGCGGATGCAATCGCTTCAGATCGCTGATCTCCACTGGCAGTTCTGTGAGCTGGTTGTTCTCCAATTCCAGATCCTCCAGTTTGCGTAGCTGCCTGATCTCTGCTGGCAAACGTATCAGATGGTTACGGCGCAGATCCAGACCCCTGAGATTGCGTAACTCTCCAATTTCCGCAGGTAACTCTCTCAACTGGTTCCCCCACAGGTTGAGAGAGGCAAGGTTGGTTAATTGTCCAATCTCCCTGGGCAGGCAGGTCAAGCGATTAACTGCCAGAAACAGATACTTCAGGTTGCTCAATTGCCCAATCTCCCCTGGCAACTCTGTCAGTTGGTTTTCGTTCAAATCAAGCAAGTCCAAATTCGTTAACTGGCCGAGTTCCACAGGCAATTTCTCTAGCGCATTATTCCTGAGCGAGAGAGTCCGCAAACGCGCCAGATGTCCAATCTCTGCTGGCAAGTGGGTGAAGGAATGATGTCTCAGCTCGAGTTCCTCCAACTCCGTCAACTGGCAGATCTCCTCTGGGAATCCCGTCAGCGGAACCCAACTCCTCCTGGGTGAGTCTGATGAGATCATGACGAATCTCCGCGTCTGACCGTCTCCTGATATCTTCGGTGGCTCCGGGGGAGGCGCTTCAACCAGAGGTGGCGAAAGCGCCATGAAGGTGTTCACCCGTCCCTCAGCATTGTATCCACAATAGAATGCTTGCCCATACAACCGTTGCAGCCGGGCGATGACTTCTTGATCTTTTGATGATATTGGCATAATGCCCCCTTTTCCGCGACTGCGGGCACCTTTCTTCAAGATGCCCGCTCCTTAGTTTATCCATTCTTCTTTATTCTCAGATGGGGGCACAGAAAAGGCAATGCATCGCTGACAACCAAGCAGAGCACCTTTGGTCGCTTCGGTGGCAGCGATGCGTCATATGAGAGCAGGCAATGGTGGAAACACGGAGTTGTTACAAACGTGGAGATTGTCATATGCTCGTCCAATCTCGCCACGATTACGTGAGTCCGGTGTAGGTCCACTTGATAGGCTTTGCCATCGTGGCATTGTAATAGGCAATAAAGGCCAGGATCTGGTCACGCAAGTCCTCAAGTGAGGTGAAATGGCCGCGTTTGAGCAGCTTGCGCACCAAAATACTCAACCAGATCTCCACCTGATTCATCCAGGAGGCGTGAGTTGGCGTGTAGTAAAAGACGACCCGATGAGTTGAATCATGCAAGAACGCCGCCCGGCTTGCCATCGAGCGCAAGATGCCTTTCTTGCCTTTGACGCCCAGCGTCTCCTGGTCAATGCCTTCCTGCTCGGCAACCCAGCATACCAACGCTTCCGACTGATGAATATTCAAGTTATCGAGCATAAGATGCCACTTCGTCGCATGGGGAGAGCTTCCAATCAGACGTTGCACATGAGCAAGCGCGTCCTCTTCAGTACGAGTCGGCCCCCAAGAGGGTTCAATGACTTGACCACTCACCACATCAAAGTTGATGAACCAGGACAAGGTGCCATGCCGGATGTACTCGAATTCGCGCCGCAACACATGGCCGGGCAGCATCGGCAGGTCGGGTATTTGCGCTCCAATGCCTGTACACTGGTTAATTCATCCAGACTGATCGTGCGTTCACTTTGCTTGGCACGTTCAGCGGCTTTCGCATACACCTGACAGCCTTCAAGAATTTTCTCTTCTCTGTGCACATCAGCGACGGCTGTCAACCAATATCGGAACCGGTGGGGTTGCAGCCCCCTTTTTTGAGCAGGTAGGCAGCATGTCGGGGAGAGATCTCTGAGACTATGCCTCGTGCTTTGACTTCCGTAGCGATTTCTCGCCCCGTCCACTGACTTATCGTGCGGCCATACTTCATCGGGGCTTCGCAAGCCAGGGCGGCGATCTGACAACGTTGCTCTGCCGTAATTCTGGGTGGGGCTCCCGGTCGGGGCGCATCGCACAAGCGGTCGGCCCCACTGAGTGTGTCCAGATCAATCTCTTGCAGACTGACCCAACGATCTCTCCACAAGCGCGCCGTATCCACATTGATCGCGAACTGCCGGGCAATCTGTGCATTCGAGTGACCTTGTGCCGCAGCTAAGATGATACGCGCTCTCAACACCTGCTGCTGCTCACTCCGATGACGCCTAGTGATCTGTACCAGTTCTGCCTGCTGTCTCTCAGTGAGCTTGACCTGGCTTGCCCGTTTTGACATGTCTGTTCTCCCTGGCTTTTTCCTCCTATTCTATCATGGATCTATTTCGACCTCAATGTACTAGAGAGTCCGCTTCATTCAAAAGGAGGTTGGCTCGGATGAGCCAGAAGACCATCGCGCGATTGGAGCGCCTACAACAATTGAATAGCAATCGACAGTGGGTTAATCACGACCTATATCGACTGATGTATCAGGAAGATCTCTACATCATCGCCTACGAGCGGATCAAGTCCAAACCCGGCAATATGACACCGGGTTTGGACTTGATCCGCTGGATGGTTGTGTTGCAAGAAGTTAAAAGAGGACAAAATGAGGAGGGAATGACTCTGCTTGTTGAGTTGAGACTGCCACTCCAAACAGCGTGGCAACCAATGCGACCAGCCCCTTCACATCTCCTTTTGCCACGCCTTGCACTTGCCCCTTCCTGATCATATTCATGATCTCGAATCCTTGAAGGGTTCGCCAGGCCGTCTTCAACGAGACAAAGCCCATCCCTGGCTTGGTCAACCGTTTGATGAAGCGGTGATCTTGTTCGACCAGATTGCCCCGATACTTCACTTGCCTCAGTTCAACTGCGTTTGGAAGGATTTCAGCGGCTTTGAGTTCAGCAATCGCTTTGGGATACGCAGCGTTTTTGTCCACATTGATCACACGGGGCGTCAGTCTGGTGGAGGTTGTAGTCTCAGCCGGAGCTATAAGCAGAACTACCAGCTCCTCGATCGGACATGTCTGAGGCGCTGAAGAGGCAGAGGTGTGCAAAACTTTACAGAAAAAGCGTTTGGCCGCTTCGGCGTCGCGCGTCGGACTCAAGAGAAACTCCAGGGTCTGACCATCTGAATCCACTGCCCGATAGAGGTACATCCACGCTTTCTTGATCTTGATGTAGGTTTCATCCACCCTCCATGAATCATTATAAGCTTTAAGATATGGCCGAGCTCGCTTTTCCAGTTCTGGAGCAGAGTGTTGGACCCAGCGGTAGATCGTCGTGTGATCGACGGAGAACCCTCGCTCAAGCATGATTTCTTCGAGGTCCCGATAACTGGGCGCATACCGCAAGTACCAACGAATACAAAGGAGAATGATCTCGGACTGGAAATGACGCCACTTGAAGAGCTTTTGATCTTGGATGTTCATGCGGGGATCTTCGTTTCTTCCCACTGTACCAGATCAGTTTTATGTTTGCAACACAACCCCACAAGGTGATCAGGGCTTTCCAATTCTCCCATCTAGCAGGAGTGCAGAGGGCGGCAGCCCTTTGCCGGGGTGCGGGGTGTCCCCGCAAAAACCTTTTTTCTTCTCTTTTGCGCGCCGCCGCAGGCGGCGCGCGAAGGAGGGAAGGAAACTGGGGACGCCCCAGGCCCCGGCAGGGAGACCCCTGCACCCCTTTGAGCGGAGAACTGGAAAGCCCTGACAAGGTGATGCGCCTCCTTTTCCACTGCATGGGAGTGCTTGCACACAACATCCTCTGCCTTTATTCCCGGCGTCTTCTCGTGAGATCCTTGGACATCTGAGAAGTTCATGTTTTCTTTGGCACAGTCAGAAGGGGACAATCTGGGTTGCATCTGCTCTTCTTGCCATCGCATTCGCCCGAACTTCAGCCTGCTGAACGCTTGTGGCCGCTCTCCAATGAGCCACTTGCCAATCGGGTCTTCAATTCTCTTGACGAGTTGCAAGACGTTCAAGCAGAGCGCTGCCGCTGGCTCCAAGCTCATCCTGAAATCATTCGTGGGCGGACCTCCTTTCATTGGTGGCCTTCTTCTTTAGATACTACTTAAACGGATTTGATATTATCCATTGTGCGTCCACTCGTCCAGGGAGATCCCGAGTAGTTCGGCCAGTTCCTTCGTCGTCTGAAGGAGGTATCTAGCGACTTCCAGCTGAGTGAGATGATACGCATGTTCCTCCTCAAAACACCATCTCAATATATCTGCAATTCTCTCTCTCTATTCGGCTCTTCGACACATTCGATGTGCCTCCTCGGCCTGATTTTGCGCTATAATAGCACCAGTTTCAATCAAAGGAGCGAGAAATAATTGTACAGCAACATCCCCCGTTCCGAGGAATACCAACATCGTCTGCTTGAGTTCATTAGGCAGGAATATGGAATAAGCGCCGCCGTACTAGCTCCCGCAAAACGCGGCTATTACGGTGAAACGTGGCGGCTGGACGCTACGACTAGCAGCTATTTTCTAAAACTGGTTTACCCCGCCGCGCATAAAGCCGTCTATGAACGCAGCTTTTCTCTCATCCAGCACCTATGTGACCACGGCATTGACTTCATCAGCCGAATCGTAAAGACAAAAGACGACGACCTGTCCACACGATTTGACGGCGCAATACTCGGCGTTTTCGACTGGATTGACGGTGAAAACAGAGAAACAGACGCGACAAAAATCCCGGAATATCAAATGCTGGCGAAGGTCTATGCAGTTCCGTCTTGTGGCGTTCCCATTCGACGTGAAGATTTTTCGGGCAAAAGTGCCGATACGTTCTTCGAGCAGTGGAACGTGCTGGATAACATACAGATTCACTCACTGCTTGAGAAAAATCGCGCCAAGTTGGAGCAGAGAGCCAAGAGGTTGAAATACTTTGCCGAGCTGTGCCGAGATGACACAGCGGACTTCTTCATCACCCACGGCGATGCCGGAGGAAATCTGATTGTGAACGGCGACAGGTACTTCATCGTGGATTGGGACACCCCCATCCTCGCGCCGCCGGAACGTGACGCATGGGTCATGTGCAGCCGAGATTGGGCAAGGGACGCTTTTTATAAGGCTCTGTGTCAGAACGGCATTAGACACACCCTTCGTTTGGAGCGGCTGGCGTATTACTGCTATCATTTTTTCTTTTTCTATCTCACCGCATACCTCGATGGGTTCACGCAAACTGACACTATGCGGGAGATTGAAGAATACATTGACGGCTGGATAGAGGGAAGTATTCAATACGCAGACACAAATAGTCAAAGTTAAAAAATGGTTTTGGGACATATTCGGTGTGCTTACTGACTTGACTTTGTGGTAGAATAGCATCAGTTCCAATCATTTGAGTTATCTGGAGGCATTCCATCGATCTCACCCCCTGTTTTTGCCTTTCCTTCAACGGTACGCCTTGAGACCATCGAGGTCCAGGATCAGACCATCATCGTCCATCTTCAGACCGCCTCATTACGTGCTCTTTGCCCACGATGTGGGACGCTAGGCTCTCGGGTCCATAGCCGCTATGTCCGCACCATTGCCGATGTCACCTTTGGCGCACGGCGCTTGATACTCAAACTGTTGGTGCGCAAGTGGATCTGCTGTGAGGTTTCGTGTTCCCAACGCATTTTTGCAGAACGGCTCCCTGGACCGGTCCAGCGGTATGCACAGATGACAGATCGGCTGGTAGAAGCACTTCAATCTGTGGGAGTGACAACGAATGGAGCCGATGCCGCACGGATTGTTCTCGCGGACCCAGGCGTAGATGTGCGCGGACATCGAAGGCAACCACTTCTCCCAGCCCAGGGACCTCTTCTTTGAGCGCAGCAACGGTGGCAGCAAGCAAGTCGGTGAGCAAGGTGCGGTCCAATTGACGGAGCTTCTCGCCAAACCAATAGCGCGTGGGAAGCGTTGCCTCGACATCAAAGCCGTAGTTGGCGCTTGGATCAAGCTGGAGGTCAAAGCTCAGTTCGATGATGAGCAGAGGATGCTTGCACAAAAAGTCACGCAATTGCGAGGCTGCGATCAAGCCTTCTCTGATCCGTAGCAGAAAGGCTTTGAGGTAGGCCGTGAGGGAATGGTGGTGAGAGCCATAGCAGGCTGAGCGGCAGGCAAGCCAACGATCAACGACAGACCAGTCGAAGAGAGCAAAGAAGGCGCGGTATTCTTGAACAAGTGGGTCAACATCGAGCATGGAGGCCAGAGTGGACTGGTCAAAGCGAACAGATGCAGGTATCTGAACTATCGACTCCTTCGTGTGGTGGATGTGGTTTTTTAATACTCTGCACGAAGGGTTTTTCTTCTCGCAAGAGGGAAAGGACGTTTATGCTACAGGAGCGGGAGTCGTTTCAGCGAGAAGTTACTTGCTCGATTCTTGCTCAACCAGCAGATGAAGCAATGAGGGACGTGTTCGTGTCCTGATCGAGAAAAACAGTGGATTTCCATTGGAAAGTTACTTGCTCGTGTTTTTGGGGAAACACTGCTCGATCCAGAATCGAGAAAATTCCCTATTTCTATTCATGAGTTACTTGCACCCCTCGAGTAGGCAATTGCAAGCGGAGATAGCAATACTCGCAAAGAGGAACGGAAATCGCGTGGCAACGATGATAATCGCGAGTAGGTGATTGCAAGACGATACAAACGCGGCGTCAATCAGATAGCGTCCTCGTCCCAGCACACAGCTTTGGTAGGCTACGGCCTTGGGCGAGTGGGCTTTGCGAAAAGGCGCTTGCAGCAACATGCCTTTGCTGCGCAAAAAGGCTTGCAAATCAGGGAGCCAGTAATTGCAATCACCCAAGACGACTCCTGTGATACCTTCCAGCAAGAGAGGCGCCATGGTCCCATCGGCTTCATTGGCCGGAGCCAGACACAGACGCGTGAACACGCCGGGCCAACTGAGTTGGGCATGCAAACGAAAACCGTAAAAGGTCTGTCGATCCGCATGATCTTTGCCATAGCGAGCTTCTCCACGGAAGCGGACACACCAGGGAGCGCGCAAAATGGCAGACGGGTGCCGGCCCGCTGTCCACAATCGACACATGGGGATCATAGCTGATCATTTCGTCGCGCAGCCAGCACCACACGCGCTCTTTGATGGCCCACAGATTGGCGGCTTGCCGCACAAAGGTCGTGCGATGCAGGTCCTTCAATGCTGGGGAAAAGTGGGTGTAGTGACGCTGAAAGTAGTCAAAGAGGGCTTTGTCCTGCGACAAGCCCAGGTAACTGCCTACGACCTCCATCGTGATCGCCTCACTTTCCGAGAGCTTGGGAGCAGGGCCTCGTGCTCGTAATCGTTGACCTTTGATAATCATAGGTACCATCTCGTCAATCATACAAAAACATGTGATCATAAAATCGTCCAAGTTCATGGAGCCTCTCCTCAGAAGTTGTTTAGGTTTTTCTGAGAATACTCCATGAACTTTTTCTCTGGCAAGCCTAACTTGCACATTGCGTCAGTTAATAATGCGTGCTGCTGTCATTTTCTCTCTTCCTCATGATGAAGCTCCTTTTCTCGCCTGCGTTACGTTATCTGTTGTAAATGTTGAGATTCGATGAGGGAATTTTGTGATGTACAGGCTATCTTTTGGCCAAATTTGCAACCAGATAGTACCCAAACCATACCGCCATCAGCCCATGAACTATTAAGTCTCCGATGCCGTCAGAGCTTACTGTTCCTCTAGAAACCATCTGCTGCACCGCAACTGCTACGACTCCAGCGTTAATAAATGTAAAACCGGCCAGTAGTGACCTGAGCGCTACCTTATCACCAACATTTCTGGCCATAAACGCAATGATCGCTGTGCCGGCTTGAAATACGCCTGTGGTTTGAGCCATAAATGCGCCGTCAGCATTCAGCGAAGTTAAAAAGCTACCTACGAACTGATGCGGGGCTAACGCCTCTGCTAATCCGCTGATTCCTGCCAAAAATGCATATACGATGAGTAGTGCCTTTAGGCTAAAAAACCATTTCATATTATTTTAATTCCTTTCGTTACGGCTTAATATTATTGATCTGAACCGAGAAAACTAAAGAGAGCAGCCAGCGTGGGCGAAACACTGGCGAAGGACAGATTTCCGATGTCTCAACCGTTCTTTGGCACGACGCACTTCCCGTTGGACGCGTTGTACATCAAGACAACAAACATTCTTCAGTTCGACCCGTTTGAGCAGATTCCAGACTCCTTCTTGAGGATTGAGTTCTGGCGCATAAGCAGGCAGGCGTTCAAGAGCAGCGCGCATCTGCTACAATGAATGTACAGGAGGAGGGAGATGGGAACAAGTACGCAAATCTATGTGACTGAAAGGTGGAGTCAAGAAACGGCTCTTGACCACTTCCGTGGTGTACGGTTGGATGTCAGTCATTTTTTTGCAACGAGCTGAGGGTGGTATTCACCCGATTTCGTGGAGTTATCTTCTTTGAAGATGAAGCGAGACATGGAAGCATGGGCGCTCAAGGCCTATTCGTCTCAGGAAGTTAGATGGTTTTGTGGCGAAGTGGAGCTTCTAGGAGTTGCCTCCCACTGACGACGAAGCAAAGCTGTCAATTGCCTGCCGTTCCGATCCAGCATCCGTTTGCTCAGTAAGTGCCGATCCGTACCCGAGGTCTGGTCTACCTTCGCTATGAAAACACGACATCATCGGCGTGACGTAGACCAGAGGCACTCATAAGGCAGTTACTCCCAAACAGGCTGCTAAGCCAGGAAGTAACGTCTCCCAATCTAGGCAGCAGTGACCCAGGCAGACGAGGAGAGGGAGCATCTCCCTCTCCGCTCAATCTTCGCTCTTGCCTGCCTCCTCATCAATGGAGATGCCAAGTAGATCAGCGAGTTCTTTGGTCGTCTCAATCACGTAATGAGCGATTTCGGGACGAATCAGATGATAAGCATGTTCCTCCCCAAAACACCATCTCAACAGTTCTCGTCATCAAGACAGACCACTTCTCGCCACGTACTTGCAGCTGGTGGGCGCGCCGCGCAAGAGGGCTGATAACGGGTCGAGAGCACGTGGTCAACGATGGGGAGCCATCCTGAGCATCCCTCTTGCTTCGTGATGATCGTTTGCGCTCACGCTGCACTTCCCGCTGTTTGTTCTGAAGTGACGGCAGGCTTCAAAAAGAAATATCCTCCAGCACCATAGCATAGGACCAATAATAAGGGAACTCCTCTGGTCATTACATCCTTTTTACGGATACCTCTCACCGCTATGATGCGGGCATGCGCCGCGCCGACTACCTGGATGACGATACGTACCATCTCGACACTCGATAGTGGTGCCATGTCCATTGGAGGAGTTGGGGATGCACGGATATGTCGTGCCGTTGCAGACGTTGGCGGAGTTGCATACAACTCTGCATCTGGGTCCATCGATGGAATGTTCGACGTTGACCGAGAAAAAGAACCAAGTATTCCTACAAGAAAGAGCAGCAAGGCGAATCTTGCTCTACCGAATCCCGCTCCTTTGAAGTACTTCAATTTGTTCACACTACCTTCCGCGCTTCCATTGCTGTGAGGCAAGGTAAGACCGACCAGGACGGCAGCTTTGTCGCGCTCAAAGTTGCGAACCATGCGGTGCAGTTCCCGAATCTGGCTGCTCCGAACCTGCTCTAGCCAAGCGTCTGATCGTTCACCTTCGCCATCGCGAAGGATAGTCATAAAATTCTGAGTCAGCTCATACACCCGGTCAGTAGTTGGACTGGCCTAGCGAATGGCAATGAGTTCAGCACGCTTGGTCTCATCCAAATCAGAAAGATCGCGCTTGGAGAACCAGACAGCTTTTTGTGCAGAGAACACATGGTCATCTCCTCTATATCTATTTATGGCTATCTAACGCCTCTTGTGGAGTTTTTTGTTTCGGAGGAAAAGCTCTGCTATTTGTGTCATTTACTCATAAAAGATTGGAGGTTTTGACATGTTGAATTTGACATGAGTTTTGAGATTCCTCAAGAAAAGGCTTCACGCTTACGCCTCTCATGCAAGCTGCGACGAAATAAGCTGAACCATGTGTGCCGAAAAACGGTCGATAATGAGAGAGTTTCCTCCTGTCTCTTCATGCGAGGAAAATAGCCCTGGGAGAATCGCTGCCTATCTGGTATACTTCTCCTCAAAGGGGACCATGATGGGCTTGGATTGATCGGTGGCGAATTCCCTCTACTGATCCTGGAGGGGTAATGCTGGTGCATGCATCAGTGGTCGAGGGAGAGATTCGCGCGAAACATACAGAGCACTCCATTTCAGGAAAGAGAACCAGAACATGCCAGAGTCACACCTGATTATGACCAAGTTTACGGTTCCATTTTTGCGCACCCAGCTTCTTGCACGAACGCACCTGATTGAGCAGCTCAATCAGAGTTGCGGGCTTCCCCTGGTCCTGCTTTCAGCCACGGCTGGCTTTGGGAAAACGACGCTCCTGTCTAGCTGGGCCAGTCAAAGTACGCGACCCATTTGCTGGCTCTCGCTGGATGAACTGGATAATGATCCAGAGCGCTTCTGGGCTTCTGTCGTTACCGCACTCCAGGCAGGTTCCCTTGTGACGGCTGGAGACATGATCAGGGCCAGCCATCAGAGCCAGCCTCCGTTTCTTTCCGTCCTGACCTCGCTCATTAACGATCTGGCGGCGAGCCCGTTAGAAACGATCTTCATTCTGGACGACTATCATGTCATCCAGGAGCCAGCCATCCACTCCTCGTTCGCGTTTTTGTTGGATCACGCTCCCGCCTCGCTGCATGTTGTCCTTTCCAGCCGGGTTGATCCCCCACTGCCCTTATCCAGGTGGCGAGTGCGCGGACGAATAGCTGAGATCCGCGATACCGACTTGCGCTTGAGCGAGGTTGAGACGGCCAGCTTTCTCAGTCAAGTGATGGGCCTCTCACTGTGGGAAAAAGAAGTGCAGCAACTCTTTGAGCGAACTGAGGGCTGGATCGCCGGCGTGCAATTGGCAGGGCTCGCACTGCAACGAACCGCAGATCAGGCTATCTGGGTTCGCTCATTTCGTGGCAGTCATCGCTTCATCCTGGATTATGTGCAGGAGGAAATTCTCGCTCGGCAACCTCCTGGCATCCAACAATTTCTGCTTCACACGGCGATCCTCTCAGAACTGAACGCCGCCTTATGTCAGGCGCTGACCGGGGAGGCAGGCGGGGAGCAGGCGAGCCAGGGAGTGCTGGAAGCGTTGGAGCGAGCGAACCTCTTTATCGTTCCTCTGGATGAAGAGCGGCGCTGGTATCGCTATCACGCTCTCTTTCGTGAAGCCTTACTCACCCACCTTCGCACCACCACGCCCGAGATGCTTCCACCCCTGCATCGACGCGCCGCCACCTGGTATGCTGCGAAGGCTCGTTGGGCTCTGGCTATTCCTCATGCACTCTCCGCCGGAGATGAAGGCTATGCCGCTGACTTGATTGAGCGCTTCGTTGACCCGGACAGTTTTCGCAATGAATATCACATGCTGCGCCGCTGGTTGGCTGCTCTTTCCTCGGAAACCCTACGCTCGCGACCATACTTGAGTTCCATCTATGTCAATTCGTTGGTGTTCACGAGCGTTCTTTCGTCACAGATTCTGGAGTTGGTAGAGGAACCCTTGCGATGGGCAGAGCAGGGATTTCGTGAAGCCGCTGATGAGGCTGGGCTTGGCGCAGTCCTGACCATGCGGGCAACGCTGCTCACCTTCCAGGGGGCATTCGCGGAAGCCTGTGCTCTGGCCCACAAGGCATTGCCTTTGCTTTCCGAGCAGGAGCAGCGCTGGCGTGGGCACTGCCTGTGCCTCCTGGCCCTGGAAATGATCATCTCCGGTCAACCAGACCACGCCCACCCTCTCCTCTTGCAGTGTAGAACCCTTCTGGTAAAGACTGGCTCACTCCCGGCCTCGATCCTGGCGCTCATTATACTCGGGGAGGTGTCGCTGAGCCGAGGAGATCTGCGGCAGGCCGAAAGCTTCTTTCGGCAGGCGCTGGCTCACTCCCACGAGCATGAAGACCCTGTCCGGTGGGGGAATAGAGGCAGCTATTACGAGCGCCTGGCATACTATGAGCTGACTCAGCTTTTTTATGAATGGAATGACCTTGAGAAGGCGCAGCAGTATCTGCAAGAGGCTTTGACCGGGGCAGCACATCCCTGGATTCACATCCTGACCCCTGGGATATTGCTCCAGATACGTCTGCTGTGGGCGCGGGGAGAAGTTGAACAAGCACATTCCCTTATGCATATGGAAGCCTCACGACAGTCTCGACCGGAAATCCTCCAGGAGATCCGCATGGCGCAGGCCTGGCTGGCGCTCAAGATGGGAGAGAGAGCCATCGTCGAGCAGTGGTCTTCATCCATCTCACAAACCGCAGAACACCCCTTTGCTCATGTTCGTCGAGAAGAGGAGAGCTTGCTGCTCGCGCGTCTACGGATCGCAGAAGGTCAGCCGCAGGCAGCCCTTGACTTGCTCAGCCAATGGAAACAGCAGGCCAGGGTGGCACATCGCGGTTACAGTGAACTCCAGATTTTGCTGCTTGAAGCGCTTGCCCATGAGCAGGCCGGGGTGGCAGAGTCAGCCAGGGCAGCGCTGCTTGAGGCACTCACGCAGGCCCGGCCAGAGGGCTATCAACGCCTCTTCCTTGATGAGGGAATCAGGATGGAGGCACTGCTCAAAAGCCTCTTGCCAGATCTGCGAGACAAAGCACTGGCTTCTTACGTGCGGGTTCTCTTGCGCGCCTTTGTCACAGCGGAGGCGCTAGCAGATGCGCCTCCCGTTGACGCAGCTTGCGGGCTTGTTGATCCGCTGACGGCACAGGAACAGCGTGTCCTCCAACAACTGGCACAAGGGGCATCCAATCAGGAGATTGCCGATGCGCTGGTAATCCAGCTTTCGACGGCCAGGAAGCATATTTCCAGTATTCTCAGTAAACTGAGCGCCGCCAACAGAACACAGGCAATTGCGCGTGCACGGGAATACGGCCTGCTCTAACACAATGGTATCCCTTTGTTTACCTCCCGCTTTCTTCTCCTCTTGAGAAAGTAGCTTTTCGGACGATGCTCTTGAGGCAAGTGAGTCAGTATCCTTGTGAAAGAGCAACCACACGAAACGGAGCAGAATATGTACTATCTCATTCGTATCAAAGAACACCTGGATGCAACCTGGCAAAGCTGGTTCGACGATCTCTCGATCCAACACGAGGAAACTGGTACCACCCTGCTTTCCGGCAATATCCCCGATCAGCCAGCCCTCTATGGGATTATGCTCAAACTTAGCCAGATAGGAGTGACCTTGCTCTCCGTTGAGGCAGAAGAGTTGCACATACCCGCAAAAGACGGGGTCTCTCAGTCCTTTGCGGCTCAGTCAAATGAAGAAAGGAAAGAACAGCAATGAAAGTACTTGTTGCTGGAGCAAGTGGGGCTCTGGGCACTCCCCTGACCCAGGCCCTCATCGCAGGAGGACACGAGGTGCTCGGGCTGGCCCGTTCCCCCGAGAGCATGGACCATCTCACTTCCCTTGGCGTTCATCCCATCCTGGCAAACGTGATGGATCGCGACGACCTGCTTAGAGCGGTCTCGGGGGTACAAGCTGACGCAGTTATTCATGCGCTGACCGCACTCAAGAAAACGCCTCTGCGTCACCAGGATATGTCTGCCACTGACGCGCTGCACGATGTTGGCACCACGAATCTGCTTGCTGCCGCCAGGAAGGTAGGCGCACATAGGTTCGTCGCGGAGTCGATGACGATGGGCTACGGCTATGGGGACTGGGGTGCCCAGATCATGACTGAGGATTGTCCCTTCGCACCGGCTGGAAGCTCTTCCCAACTGGAACGGCACGTGGCGGGATTCCGCTCATTGGAGCGGCAGATCTGGGAGGCAACCCGGGAAGGCTGGATCGAAGGCGTATCTCTGCGCTATGGAGCTTTTTATGCGCCGGGTTCTCTCGTTCCTATTCTGGCATTGCTGCGCCGCCGGAGCCTGCCTCTACCCAATGGAGGCCGCGCGGTTACCTCCTGGATTTATCTGGAAGATGCGGCCACTGCCACAGTAGCAGCCCTCGAACGGGGTAGGGCTGGAGAAGCCTACAACATTGTCGATGACGAACCGGTGCGCAATAAGGGCTTCTTTGCGTTCCTGTGCCAACAGGCTCATCTTCCCGAGCCTTTCACGCTGCCAGCCTGGATGATGCGACCACTCGCCCCCTACGCGACCGACTTCTTCGCCACCTCCATGCACGTCTCCAACGCGAAGGCGGCTCGCGATCTCGGTTGGAGGCCGGTGGTTGCCCCGACCTATCGCCAGGGCATTGCTCAGGCTCTTGAGGCGCTCAAGGAGCAAAACAACGTAAAAAGCTCAGATAAAGGCACACAACGCTCCCTGCCCCCTGCATCTCGTTAGCGCTGCTATCTTCTCTATGCAAGGAAAGAAGGAATTGCATGAAAATCACAGATCTGTGGACGCGACTGGCTCAATTCGTCCTTGCAGTGAACGTGCTGTTCTTTGTGGGGACCTCGATGGTGATCCTCTTTTCGCCCCATACCTTCCAGTCCATCGTTCAGTTTGTGCCTTTCAATCGTCACTACCTCGGCGATGCTGGCATTTTCCAGTTAGCGGTGAGTCTTGGCCTGCTTTGGGCGCTACCTGATCCGAGCAGGAGGGTCGCGCATATCTGGATCGGCACCATTGCCAGTCTCATGCATACCACGAACCACGTCTATGACCTGCTCTTTGTCAGCACACCGCCGCTCTTTGCTCTCTGGCTGCCCCAAACGTTAACGCTGCTGGTCCTGGCGCTCAGCTTGCTGATTGTCGCCATAGGGTGTAGTCGGCAAGCCAGGGTCCTCAAGCGGACAGAAGCCGGTCTGGTCCAGACCACGTAGTCAGGGCAAGAGGAAATAGCGAAAAAGATGGAAGCATATGGAACCAACTCTGTTCTCTACACTTTGCAATAAGGAGATCTTCTCATGGAATCTTTCCCGACATCTTCCGATGTGATCGTTGTGGGCGGCGGTATGACCGGGCTTGCCGCCGCTATCTATCTGGCGCGAGCAGGCAAATCGGTGACGCTCTTTGAGAAGGCTGCAAGCCTGGGTGGGCGAGCAGCTACCTCAAATCATGATGGCTATCTGTTCAATCGAGGAATCCACGGCCTCTACACTGGAGGAGCGACAGAGGAAGTCCTCAACGAGTTGGGGATCACCTATACGTATGGAAGCCCGAAAGAGACCTTTTTGCTGCATGAGGGCCAGATTTTTCCTTTTCCAGCCAGTGCGTCCGCGCTTTTGGGCAGTCATCTGCTCAAGCTGGGTGATAAGTGGGAGCTGATGAGCTTCTTCGGCACCTTGTCACGCATTCAAGCCGAGAGCCTCGCCCATATGAGTGTGCAGGAATGGCTGGAACGCACGATCAAGCATCCTGTGGATCGTCGGATTCTCGCTTCGACTGCCCGTGTGTTTACCTATTGCTCCAATCTGGATCTGGTGAGTGCGGAAGTGTTTGTGTTCAAATTGCAACTCTCGCTCAAGCACCCGGTCCTCTATATTGATGGCGGCTGGCAGACGCTGGTCGATGGGCTGTACCAGGCGGCTCTCCAGGCAGGAGTATGCATCAGAAGTGGCACCCGTGTGACCGCTGTTCGCACCCAGGATGGTCAGGCCAAGGGAGTGCAACTCCTGGATGAGAGCGTCGTTGCTGCCTCCTGCGTGATCCTGGCAACTGGCCCGGATGACGCGGCAAAACTGGTGGAGGCAGGAGCCTATGCGCCCTTACGCGACATCGTTGATCCCCTCATTCCAGCCCGCGTTGCCTGCCTGGATGTCGCCTTGCGCCATCTTCCTGAGCCGCGTTACCCGGTCGTTCAGGATCTAGAGCGTCCACGCTTTCTCTCGGCGCAATCGGTCTACTCGCGCATAGTTCCAGAAGGAGGAGCAATGATCTACACCTTCAAAATGCTTGATCCTATGCAACTCAGCGATCCCAAGCAGGACGAACGAGAATTGGAAGACCTGCTCGACACTGTGCAGCCAGGGTGGCGCGAGGTGCTGGTGAGGCGAAGCTTCCTTCCGCATATCGAGGCCGTCGGCATGCTTCCCACAGCTCGCGGTGGCGGCTATGCAGGCCGACCGGGGCCAGAAGTCCCAGGCATTGCCAATCTCTACGTGGCCGGTGACTGGATCGGCTCCGGTTTCCTCTCAGATCCCAGTATGGGGAGCGCGCGCCAGGTTGCGCAACAGATCCTCGCCAGCGAGAAGCAGGCGGGAAAGCCCGAAACGATGTAACTCTCCGGGAGAGAAAGAGGAGGTACATATGGCAAAAACATCTAAAGTCCCGATGTTTGTACATCTGGGAAATCTTCTGACATTGACCTTGCTGCGCGCGGGCTTCAAGCTCGTAGGACCTTTCATTTTCTTTGGGAACTATCCTATGTATCTGCTCACAGTGCGGGGGCGCAAAAGCGGGCTGCCGCGCACGGTCGCGCTAGCGATTATTGAGCGCAATGGGAAGCGCTATGTGGGTTCGGTGTATGGAATCGTCGATTGGGTGCGCAATCTGCGTGCAGCGGGAGAGGCAGTACTCACGCGTGGGCGTCGATCTGAAACAGTCCACATCAGAGAACTGCCTAAAGATGAGGCGGCCCTCGTGCTGCGAGAAGATATCAAGGGCGGCAACCCCTTCGCTCGCTCCTATGGTGTCACCGCAGACTCTTCACTGGAGGAATTTGAGCGTGCGGTACTCACCCATCCAATCTTTTTGGTTGAAAGCAAATAGCGCAGATAGCAAAGAGGAGGTACTTCCCTATGACTCAAACATTTGCCGAAATCTTGATTTTGACCCCATCTGTCCTTAACGCTGGGTATCTGGTGTGGATTGCAGACGTGCTCCAGCAGATTATGAACGATCTGGCCGAAGCCTCGTTCGGACGTTTCATGCCGTTGTTGTACAAACGTGGGGTCGGGTCGGTGTATGCCGTCGTTACATCGAGCATTACCTTTGTTGCTATGATCCCCTACTTCATCTTCTACGGTTTCAACCATTGGTGGTTCATAGCGGGCTTGATCTTCTTTTTGTTGTCCTCGGTTGCTGGAAAGGTTTTCAATCTCCCAATTTACAGACGGCTTCTTGTTCTTGCAAAACGTGATCTGTCTCAACCAGATATAGTTCAGCAACTCAGGGAGGATCGTCGGAAACTTCAGATGGCGAACTGGGTGCGTGCATCGATCTGCGTGGTATCCATAGTGCTCATGGTGATCCAGTTCGCCTAAAGGCCCACGCTCGGTGCAAGTCGCACCTTGATCCTCCCCTTTTGTGAAAGGGAGTTGCTTCGATGTGAGCGAAGCAACTCCTCTTTTGTTGCAGGAAACGAACGTTTTTGGCACTCAGCCGTTTCTTGCCCAGATGAGCAATAGAGAAGCGCTCTTGACGGGCTTGGTCATGCTTGGTGCAGAGCGAGCAACCAGAACGACAGCAGAATGGAATTCACCCAGAAAAATGTAGTTGATAAATGTGAAGATTAACTCATCCTATTTTTCAGAAGCCTGCTCGAAAGCAAGCGGACTGATATACTGTAACGTCGAATGCAAACGGATGGGGTTGTAAAAACATTCGAGATACTCGAAAATGGCTGTACGGGCCTGCTGCCTCGTCTGGAAACGTATCCGATTGGTACACTCTTTCGCGAGGGTAGCGAAGAACGATTCCATGGCCGCATTATCCCAACAGTTAGCCGTGCGACTCATACTCACTTCAATTCCGTACTCCTGTAACGCGGTTTGATAGCGATCACTGGTAAACGCAGTGCCCCGATCACTGTGATGAAGCAAATCCGATCCAGGCTGTCGTCTGGCTACAGCCATGCGCAGCGCCAGCTCGGTGAGCGCGGAATCTTCGCTTGCTGCCATCGCCCATCCGACCACTGTGCGCGAGAACAGATCCAGAATAATTGCGAGATAGAACCAGCCCTCAGCAGTCTCGACAGCTTTGGTATCTGTGACCCACTTGGTATTGGGTGCATCTGCGCGAAACTCTCGTTGGAGCAGATTGGGAGCAAAACGGGCATGGGGATCGCTTTTCGTCGTCGGTTTATGCGAACGCTTCGTCTGAGCTGACAAGCCGAGTTCGCGCATCAAGCGTGCGACTCGTTTGCGAGCACACTGGATGCCTCGTTCCTTGAGCAGTGCATGAAGACGTGGACTGCCATAGATCTGACGGTACTCCAGAAAAAGCTGTTGGATTTCGGCGGCTAAGCGGGCATCCTCTCGGCAGTGTACAGAAGGCTCTCGCTTCTTCCAGGCAGAGTAGCCACTCTCAGAGACCTCAAGTGTCTGGCAGAGCACGGTGACTGGATACTGCTGGCAGTGCTCTGCAATGAACGGAAAGGTCAGAGCTGGCCGCGCGAGAAGATGCCCAGCGCTTTTTTTAATATGTCGCGCTCCTGTCGTGTAATTTCCAGTTCTCGCTTTAAGTGGCGGATTTCTTCCTCTTGTGGAGTCTGGTGACCGCTTCCTGGAAAGGCCTGCGCTCCGTGCTCGGAAAACTCCTTACACCAGTGATGCAATGTGCTATCAGCAATGCCTAGCTCTCGCGCAATGCGGGATCATGGGCTTGCCACTGGTGCTTGCAAGATGCACTGCTTCTTCTTTAAACTCTCGTGTAAACGTCCGTTGTTTCTTTTGCATGATCCTGACCCTTTCTGGAGACGTCCACTTTCTCAAGTTTACCTTCCACATTTTTCTGGGTCAAGACCAATGTGTCCCCAGCAGTCTATCCACCTCAGCTCAACATCCATCGGTCTCAATTCGCTGGCGCGTTTGAAATCACTTGATGCCTGTTCTCTCTTCTCTAAACCGAGTAAAATCATTCCTCGATCACGATAGGAACGATCATCGTACTGATTAAGGGACAGCGCGTGGTTGAGATCCGCTAGCGCCTCCTCGTAGCGGCGTAAGTAGTTATAGGTAATGCCCCGCTCATAGTAAAGATTCTGATATGCTGGCCGCAGTTTGATTGCTTTCTTCAGAGGTAAAAGCATTTGCTCGTAGGCTTTCTCACGATAGCGTTGGCGGGCAAACGCCAAATACGCCTCTGCAAGTGATTGCTGGACGATTTCCTCCGTTTCTAGACGCGTGCAAGCCTTTTCATAGTACACTATCGCTTTGCTCTCATCCGAGTACCGATAGAGGTCTCCTAGCTGCCACCAGTATAATGCTTCTGTTTCTAAGGTGTAATCAGGAAGGGGCGGAAACCATGTCCATCGGGAGCGCCCGGCTCCTTCTTGGGCTAGATATTCTAAAGCAGCTCTGGTCAGATTGGCTCCTCTCAGTTCCAACCACTCGCGACTCCACGAAAGTGGGGCGGGCTCACTTGCTAAAATAGAGGATATAATAGTAAATATGCCGTAATCATAGAACTGACATCCTTTCCATCGAAGGAGCAAACGCTGATGAACACAGTTGTTTATTACCCTCATATTTACCCTACCACTGAATGGCTAAAGATTGCGGCGCTCTGCTGGGATAAGGTTTACAGACTCCGACCACATGGCTGGCGTCATGACCCACAAACTATACAAAACTTGAACAATGCTCTTGGGGGGCTTCTCGTCGATATAGACCTTGAGAAGGCAGCAGACCTGGAAGTCCAAAGACAGTTCGAACAGTGGATTGATGCGCGAGGAGAAAAACTGAAAACTGGAGCGCTCCATTCGGAGGCTCGTAGTCTAAGCCAAGCATTACGTGAAGCAAATCCCATCATTGTTTCAGGAGAACTTGCACGCTCTTCTGAAGCATCTGTTGAACATAAAGCAGTAGATAGTATGTTTACTACTATTCATGGGGGCAAGATGGGCATGCAGCGAGGTTTTCTTGATCTTTTAAGGAAGCATAACCTTGCGTGGACAGAGACTCATGCTATTAAGGCTCAGATTCCCGATTGGGAGGAGGAAACCTATCTGCACAATAAAATGCCGATAGAGGCTCCTTTCGAGGTATCACGCCCCAAGCCTGGATCAGCGCATGAAGCATATGCAGAGTTACGGGAACAAGCTTGGAAGAAAAAGGTTGCTGGTGACTCTAGGGGCGCAGAGATGTTCGAGAAAAAGGCAGAGCAGATTTGGCAGCAACATCTTATCACTGTCGAAGAAACCCAGTCTATCATCCATCTTCCGAAAGATATTGCACTCTATTATTTGTCGCTGTGTGCATCGAAGGCGGCTCTTGAGGCAAAGCGCGATCTCGTGGCTGATGGCGAACAATTTACTGATATCGTTTTTCATGATTTTAGAACTATTCAGGGAGAAGTAGCGGCATCGGTTCTTCAAGCGTATCTTCCCAAAAACTTCTTAACTATGGAACAAGAACGTCTAGCAGAATTTCGAACAGAGTTTGCGACACAACGCTTCAAGTATGAAAAGGAAATCCAAGCACTTGTGAATGAGTTTGCTGATGTGGCTTCTGAAGGACAATTAGATGTCCTCAAAGAGAGAGTGATAGATATTGCAAAAGAACGAATTGAGGAGACAAAAAAGGTCTATACGCGTGCTAAAGTAGAGATGGTCATCAGTACTTTTGGGTTGTCACTCACGCCTCCGGCTCTTGCTGCTTCTCTTGCCTCACTCTTAGGGATGGGTATTTTCGCTCCTGTTGGGATTGGGGCTGCACTCTCCCTCTTTGCTGCCAAATCGCTCCTAGATTGGAAGAAAGCAACATCAGAAAAGCTCAAAAGCCCTTGGTCATACGTGCTTGATATAGCAAAGATGAAGTAAATAGTATGACGAAATGAACAGTACCCTGAGTTTAGAATGCGAGAGTGGTGCAAGTAGCTTGCAGCAGCACGAAATTGGTCGTGAATTGGTTCTCTTCTATGAAACTACCATAATTCTTTGCTAATGACAAAGAATTATGGCAACGGGACTGACTAATATGGCAAGGTACACTATGAGCTATTCCGTTACCAAGGGCATCAACGAGTTCAAGTATCGCAGGGAAAAATCCTTAAAGTACAATCTCACTTAGTAAGGGAGACAACGAAGAAAGGCTTTAAGATACACATAGCATGTTTTCCACGCTTAGCAGAGATTACCAGACTTTTTCCACGTTGACTGTAGAGCTATTCCATGCTTGCGATGATCTTTTGCGTCATTTGACACTCATTCTATTCCACGCTTACAATAGAACGCACACTCTCTCTCGGCTCAGTTTTCGCTCTTGCCTGTCCCCTCATCAATGGAGATACCAAGGAGATCTGCCAACTCTTTTGTCACCTCAACTACGTAATGAGCGATTTCTGGCCGAGTCAGATGAGAGACATGTTCCTCCTCAAAACACCATCTCAATAGATTTGCAAGGTTCTCTCTCTTCTCGGCTCTTCCTGCTGTTTTTTCGTGATCGTGACGGTCCTGGTTGGCGCTCGTCAAGAGCCACTCTGCCGCTCGTGTGGCACGGGCAAGGGAGCAGAGCTGACTCTCTACAAGCCAGAGCCAAGCAAGCATTGTGGTGCGCTCCCTTCGTCAAAGGCAGGCATCTCCATGAAAATGGGCCAAGACCAGCTTGAGCGAGAGTTGCTTTCCTCCCTCCAGAATCAAAGCTGGTAGTTTGGGATCATCAATGATCTGCGGAATCCACTCATCATGCTTCAACTTAAAGTAACTATCAGAGAGCGCTTGCTCTCTCTGAGGAGCAGTTGGGAGTCTCTCATCCCGATACGGCTCCGTGCCTGAATAATCTGGCTGCTCTCTATAAGCGTCAGGGCCGTTATGCCAAGGCAGAACCGTTGTATCGGCAAGCGCTTGCCATCCGAGAGGAACAGTTGGGGACTACGCATCTCGATACGGTCACCAGCCTGAATAATCTAGCTACTCTCTATGCGAAGCAGGGTCGTTACGTTGAGGCAGAACCATTCATGCTACGGGCTGTCACGATTTGCCTTGCGTCTTTAAACATAGAGCATCCTCAGAGTCAACGGATTCTAGAGAATTATTTGACGCTCTCTACCTACATACCAACGGAGATGTCGAAGCACTCCTTCGCCTGCTTGTCCGACAAAAGTACGATGACCCCCAAGAGGAAGAACCTTCGCCCTAACATAGAGACGAAGAGATCCCCTCCTGGTTGCTCTGCATACTGCTTGCTCCCTACACTCAGAAGAGGGAGAACGAGCGCACAAGCAGCGTGACTTGCTCCTCTGATACCCCTTCTGGCTGTGCCAAAGAAAACGTGAACTGCACAGGTGTCCAAGAATCTAAGGATCAGACGCCAGGAAGAAGGGAGATGTGAGCGAGCAGGAGCAAGAGAACGTGGGTTTCCCTTGCAGTGTGAGCGGAAAACTTCGCTGTTCTAGCATCGTCTCTTGCCACGTGAACCATTTTCTTGCGGCGACGTTTTATTCTCTAATAAGGCAGATCTTCTTGGCGATAACGCCTCTCAGGAGAAACTACACTACCTATGCGTTTGAGATGCATCTGAAGACTGTTCACCTCGCTCTTCGGTCAGATGATGAAGGATACTGTTTCTCTTTCCTGATTGATGGTTTGGCTAGGGTTAGACAAATGCAGAGGAATATGCTACTATTTCTGCATGAAGAGCTGCTAGATATTTGTGTAACAAGAGAAGGGGAATGATATGGAAAGATAATAAAATCATTAGGTAATATTGTCTTCCAAAAATACCTTTTATGACTTAGACCAATAGAGAAACACAAAAGCTTGTGACATATTCATGTTTCGCTTTCAAGTAGCTTTGGTCAAATAGAGGTTTGTACAGTGTATCTTCTGCACAAGCCTCTATTTAAGCATTATTCTTCTGATCTTAGAAGCATAACAAAGCCGATGCTTTTGACGAGCAGGGCATGGTCAGTTTGTTTGCATCCCGGCCCCGCAAACAGCCACAGGAAACGGCGCGGAGCTTGCCGCCAGATATGCGGCAATTGATTGTTGACCTGCGCGTCGAATTACCGACTATGTCTTTGCGCGAGATCGCGGAGATCTGCGGGTTGTGTTGCAAGAAATATGGGACGAAATAATTGAGTGTAGGATGAGGCCTTCTCGACCTTCTTAGGCAGCCACTCCAAACAGTTCAGAGATCAATGCCATCTGGCTTCTCACATCACCTTTCGCCACTCCTCGCAGTTGTCCCTTTCTGATCATGTTCATCGCCTCATATCCTTGTAATGTTCGCCACGCTGTCTCGAACGAGGAGAAACCCATGCCCGGCTTCGTCAAGCGTTTGATGAAGCGATGATCTTGTTCAATCAGATTGTTGAGGTACTTCACCTGTCTCAATTCCACATACTGAGGCAGGACTCCAGCGGCTTTGAGATCGGCAATCGCTTTGGGATAGGCTGCATGCTTATCCGTATTGATGACTCGTGGGGCAGACTCTGGTGTGGAGAACCCCACTTTCCTCCCCATTTGCACGTTATCCAACTCGGGTGAAGCCGTTGAACAAGCTGAGGGTTGGAGAGCTTTGACAAAGAAGCCTTTGGCCGCTTCGGCATTGCGTGTCGGACTCAAAAGAAACTCCAGGGTGTTCCCCCGAGAATCGACGGCTCGATAGAGATACACCCACACTTTTTTGATTTTGATGTACGTCTCATCGACTTTCCAGGAGTCGGTGAACCCTTTCAAATGAGGTCGGCAGCGCTTCTCCATCTCGGGTGCGTACTGCTGTACCCAACGATAAATGGTGGTATGATCGATGTGCAGACCCCGTTCGAGCATTATTTCTTCCAGATCCCGATAACTCAGCGCATACCGAAGATACCAACGCACACACAGCACAATGATCTCGGGCTGGAACTGCCGCCATTTGAAGGGATGCTGACTCTGGTTGCTCATACTGGAAGTCCTTTTTGGCTGGTTTCCGTTCACTCTACCAGATCAGCTTTCTTCTTGCAACACAACCCAAAAAGGGGCAGACAGGCTTAAATCCGTCTGCATCTTTAAACTCGATTTTATCCGGCAACTTTGAGGTCAGAGTACCATCTTCTGCAACAAGAAGGGTCTGCGTTGGTTCAATAGTTGTTTTGCCTGTGCCTCGGGGATGTACGTCATTTGGTCCCCAGCGGAAACTATCACATGGTATCTTTGAACGGCCTAAACGAGAGAAAGCAAGAGGGGGATAAAGCCATAATTCTTGTACCATAAAATAAAAACCTTTCTGGATAGGATTTAGATGGAATATAGAAATTTTGCGCTAAGATTATTGCTTGAAATAACTTATTGCAATTCTCACTAATGATATACAAATTTTTATGAAACATGACAATGATATCATTAGAGACTTATGTTACAAATAATATGTAATCCAGTGTTCAATATATCTTCCTTTACACTCTTTTATTTCACGCAAAACGAGGAAAGTTCGTGGAATGTTGGAATTTACAGTTCACGAGAAATTTCTCTGCTCTAAATCTACAAAGTGGTCGAAAAGCAGGAGATCCAGCGAGTTTTCTGAAGCCAGAGCAGGTTGCAAATCAACTTTGCTCTGGTCTCTTCGCCCATATACCGCGTCACCGTTAACCTCTTTTCTATCTAGTATATTGCTCTTGCCAAAATCTGAAGAATGCCAATATAATCGAATGCAAATTTTTGCCAGCCTATTTATAGATATTTAATTATGTAGTTGCTTTGTATTTTTTATTGTGTTATATATCTCTCTATATAGATGATATACACCTTATCATTTATCTATGAGCTAATCCGTACTCACTTAAATATATTTATATTCTTAAATATTTCCGTCGTTAGCTGATCGAAAATATTATTATTGTTGGGGAAAAGTCCTTTGTTACGCTAATTGTGTAAGCAAAGGGGAAAGAAAAGAGGCGTTAATTCAATGTTAGCTCAAGTATCAGTAGAAGCTCACAAAAAAGGGCGTAGAAGAGCTCGGGGAGGAGTAAATCCGACCTTGGGTGCACCAGCAGTACATGGTCTAGAAATACCAACTGTTTCACGGAAAGCTCTCCCATCCGTTGGTGCATTTCCCAACTTCACTTTCCATGGTGGTCCTATCATCACTAATCCACAGGTATATACGAGCTTTTGGGGCTCTCTGTGGCAAAGTGACCTGGCTTATCAACAACGTGCCATACGGCTCAACCACTTCTTGCAAGATCTCTTGAACAGTGATTTTATGAACGTGTTGAGCCAATATGGAACTGGAAACGGTGCTGGATCTGGTAACTTCGTCCGGGCTTCCTTTGTCAACAATATCCCTGCCATCTTGACAGAAGAAGAGATTCACGGAATCCTTCAATCCACTATTGATGCGGGAATACTGCCAGAGCCAACGTCAAATACAGCTCTCATCATCTATCTTGATGAGAAAAGTGGAGTCAATGATCCTAACCAGGATCTCGTATTGTGCGAACCACAAAATGATAACGCTTTTGGCTACCATAGCTTTTTTGTCACGGCGGCTAACAATCCGTTCTACTACGCTATAATCCCTGCGCTGAATAATACTTGCTTGAAAGAGACGTGCTCCAACGATACCAGTTGCTCGTTGCATCTCATGCAAACCGTGGAGCAACGCCTGACCCAGGTCACTAGCCACGAATTTGCCGAAATGGCGACCGATCCACAATTAAATGCCTGGTTTGATCCCGATCCTCGAGTGGGAGAGAATGGGGACATTTGTAATGGCGAGGCGGATACTATCGCAGTTGGCGCAAATACCTGGACAATACAGCGGATTTATAGCAAGTTTGATGACATGAACAGCAACGGAGCCGTTTTTTGCTTAGGCCAAGCGTTTACTCCTAAGCCCAGACTGAGCCAGGGGCCCTCAATCCAGGCAATGGCTCTAGATCGACGACAACATAAAGCTTTCCTTGAAAGTATGTTGCCAATACCCTCGTTGCATTTCGACGCAAACACGAAAGAAGTGACAATGGATGAACGTGAGTATAACCAATACGTAGAAAAGCTCTTCCATCCATCCTATCAGGAGAACATAATATCGGATCTGCCCAATTTTCTGCGACAGTGCGCAGAGATTTTGGAAAAAGAGAAGGAAGTGAGTTCCGAACACGATTCGCATCCCTCTCATCATACGACAGACGTTTCAACGATCTATTAACTTCATGAGGAGGTAGATATGGCAATTGCTCAGCCACCTATTCCAGTACGCGAAACACCTGCAGCAGAGTCCAATCAACCCAATCCTGCGTTCCCTGATGCATCTAATGAGCGTGTGCTGGATATGGATCAGATTCAGGGAAATATCATTCCCGGCTTTCTCAAAGACTTTGAGACATTGCTTTTCCTGAAAATTACTAACCCTCGTCAGTGCAAACAGTGGTTAAAAGAGATTACGCCTTCGATCGCTACTGCCCAGGAGGTGTTTGCCTTCAATCGCCTGTTTAAGAAAATTCGGTATCGGCGTGGCTACGAGCCAGAAATATTGAAGGCCACATGGATCAATATCGCCTTTTCATTCCTAGGGCTGAGGCAATTAGTACAAGATGCTGACAGGTTTACTGATCAAGCATTTAAAGATGGATTGGCTGCTCGCTCACAAGATCTAGGTGACCCAACCAGTAACGATGATGAAGGTAATACAAACAATTGGATCATTGGAGGCCCAGGGAACGAAGCCGATATTCTTTTAATCGTGCAAAGCGATGATATGCACGATTTACAGCGCGAGGTGCAACATATCAAACAAACCATCTATAATTTGTCCACTGGGAAAAAACGTATACCTAGCGGTGTCGTGCTTATGCATGAAGAACAAGGGGCCAACTTGCCAGGAATCCTATCTGGTCATGAGCACTTTGGTTTTCTCGATGGTGTCTCACAGCCTGGCATTCGTGGTCGTGTCTCAGAGAATGCTCACGACGTACTGACACCGCGTCAGAATCCTCGTGACCCTGATCAAGGTAAACCAGGTCAGGATCTACTGTGGCCCGGTGAGTTTGTGTTCGGTTATCAACACCAGGACCCTGCCAAAGAGATCAAAGATCCTTCAGATGACGACTCAAGCGCTGGGCCGGAGTGGGCGAAGAACGGTTCATACCTTGTGTTCCGTCGCTTACGTCAGGATGTGGGAGCATTTCATACATTTCTCAAAAACCAAGCCCAGCAATTAGATGTACCTGCTGCATTCCTTGGTGCGAAGATCATTGGTCGCTGGCCAGATGGTGAACCAATTATGCGTGATCAGCAGGGAGGGAACCAACCGATGCTTGGGAATGATGATTGCGCTAATAATGATTTCGAGTTTGTTCATCAGGACCCTTCTCTTGATCCCCAGAACCCTTCCCCATCTCCACCCGATGAACTTCCACCTGCAGGCACAAGTGATCAATGTCATATCCCTCAAGATCCTAACAGAAGTTTTACTCCTTCACCGGGTGATCCAGGGGCACAGATCTGTCCATTTGCTGGACACATCCGTAAGGCATATCCACGCGACGATATCACGCCTGAAGGAAGAGCCAAAAATCCTCAACCTGGTGAAGAGAGCGAAGCGAGTGAACCAGCTACTCAGACGCATCGCTTATTGCGTCGAGGGTTGCCCTATGGAAAGGTTTCTCCATCGACGTTCGATGATCCAGTTTCTGATAACGTTGATCGTGGATTGCTCTTCATTGCTTACCAAACCTCTATCGAACGGCAGTTTGAATTTGTGACAAAATCCTGGGTAAATAATCGGGATTTCAGTCAACAGGGCGCAGGCTTTGATCTCGTTATTGGACAAAACAACCAGGGCAACCACGCACGTATGGCGAGGATCTCACTTCACCCGCAAAAAAATCAAACGGTGCAACTACAGGCGGATGAGGAGTGGGTTATTCCAACTGGCGGCGGCTACTTTTTCGCTCCGTCTATCGAAGCTCTGGACGGAACACTATCACAATAACATCTCTCATATGTCTGTTCTCTAAGCTGTCACCATTGAATACACATTCAATGGTGACAGCTTAGAGAACAGTGTTGCAAAAAAGAACTTCGATAGTATAGGAGCTGTGTCAAGGACTATGTTGCAAAAATGAGAGCCGAGCTGCTCAAACTAGGAGAAAAAGTGGCATTTTACTTTCTACAAGAATACGTACAGACATATAACGAGTGTATGAACTTCTCTGTCATACGCTTCGATGGAACGTGCGTAACAGTAAGTAAATGACGGCTCTTTTAAGTACTCCTGGTCAAAAATTCGTAGGAAGCTTGTATTTCAGCTTTTCAACCGTGTAGGATCAAAGAGAGTGATTTGGTCATCTAATTAGCCTGGTGTTAACATAAGGTGATATGAGCCGTAAAGTAAGCTCTCATCCTTCTGCAAAGATGAAGCACGAGTTGTGAGGATTGTGAGGGTCGGCACTCGTCTGACCTCTTTGAGCAGGAGGCGAGGCCATTGTAGTTCTCGAAGAGAAAGGAACACTCACAGTTCCTTTCCAGGAAGAAATTGGGTGCTCGTCGGTCCTCTTAAAAGCGCATCTCTCGCGACCTATGAGGCCTTGCGTAGCGATAGATTATAGAGCTTGCTTATTGCTTTTTTCATAGTTTTTTCTCTACACTTGTCAAGTATAGAGGAACAGGCTGGGTCATTCTCACAAAGCATGACTGCGCTTGCATATCGCGGGAAAACGGTTTTGCATTACCTCGGGAAGCAACATTTCGCCGTCTGGTTTCATGAGCCAGCTTCTTTGGAGATACTTGTATGCAAGTTGTTACAGCGTAGGGGGAGCGGTGTAGCTCTCTATTGCCTGCGGATTTCGCTCCACAACCCAGACCAGCTGTTTGTCGTTTGTAATATGACAGGACTTTATACAGGAGAGGAAGGCTAGCTATGGCGAATCTAGGAAATGCATGGCACATTCCAGCCAACCCTGAGCCTCGTGGGCACGCAGGTATGCGCGACCCGGTTGGGGCCATTGTACCTGGAACTGCGGTCACGATTCTCACTGGCAACCAATTTCAGGGCGACGGCAACTCCGGCAACCAGCTCCAAGTTGGCAGCAGTATGTCGTTCAAGCGCCAAGTTGACGCGAACTGGACCCAGCTGCCTCTGATATTTCAAAATCAAACAGGCAATAACAAGTACTACGAGGCAGCGATCCCGGCACACATGTTTCAGATAGGCGACACCGTGCAATATTACCTGCGCATCGCCTACAGTGACCATGAGACGACGTTCCTCCTCGCCAGCGATACCGCATCGGCGGTGACGGCTGACGAGGCTCAGGCGCAGGCAAATCCATTCACGTTCATCGTCGAGTCCAGCGCAGTGAAAGGAGAGTGGGGTCCGGTGATCAAGCTGCCCAATGTCGCCATCCACGCTCACGTGTTACCAAACGGCGAAGTGCTGATGTGGGGCAGGCGTACCGGTATCGATCCGAACGAATCCCTTGATGAACACTTCTGCACACCGTTCGTCTGGAACCCGATCACTGGCGCGACGAGGAACACGCAGCAGCCCAAACTGGCCGATGGCACGACAGTTAATCTCTTCTGCTCAGGACACACGTTCCTTCCCGATGGACGCCTGCTGGTAGCAGGTGGGCACTGGTCAGATAGTCAGGGAGTCAATCAGGCGATCATATACAACCCGGCTGACGATACTTGGAGCCCGACCGATCTAATGAACGACGGCAGGTGGTATCCAACCGCGACGAGCCTGCCCGATGGCACTGTCCTCGTCCTCTCCGGAAGCACCATGCAGAAAATTATCAACTTTATCCCGCAGGTCTGGAGTAGTGGCCACTGGCTTCAGATCGCTGGCTTCCCGAGTCAGAACACGGCCGCATTTCCGTTGTTTCCACGGATGCATGTCGCGTCCAACGGCCTCGTCTTCATGTCAGGCTCCGAGAATATGACCTGGTTCCTGAACATCTCCAACGGGGGGCAATGGACCCCGGTCGCCATACGCAACAACGCTCAGCGCGACTACGCCCCTTCGGTCATGTACGATGTCGACAAGGTCATCTACATTGGCGGAGGCAACGATCAACCCACGCTCACGCCAACAGCGAATACCGAAATCATCGATCTTAGTAAAGCAGCCCCTCAATGGCAGCCTGCCGCCTCGATGCACTTTCCGCGTCGCCAACATAACGGCACGATCCTGCCTGACGGAACTGTGCTGGTCACAGGTGGGACGCGCGGAGGTGGTGGTCCTACCCCAGGATTCAATGACCTGACTCCAGGGCAACCGGTGCATATTGCCGAGCTGTGGGACCCGGTGAACAACGTGTGGACGGAACTTTCTGCAGAACTGATCGATCGCTGTTACCACTCGACGGCCGTCCTGCTGCCGGATGCAACGGTGTTAAGCGCTGGTGGCGGCGAATTCAGGCCAATTAATGGGCAAGACATCCCAAATGACGCCGAGGATACGCACCGCGACGCCCAAATCTTCTCACCACCCTATTTGTTCAAAGGTGTGCGACCTCAGATCACGTCCACGCCTGCTTCCGTCGGGTATGGTGTCATATTCGAGGTTGGCACGCCTCAAGCAAGTGAGATCGGCCGCGTAACTCTCATTCAGCTCTCGTCCGTCACCCATTCGTTCAACATGAACCAGTACATCAACTTCCCGCATTTTGTGGTTGGAGGTGTCGGGCTGAAGGTCACTGCTCCACCTTCGCCAAACGTCTGCCCACCCGGACACTACATGCTGTTCATTCTCAACACACAGGGGGTGCCTTCGGTCGCCACAGTCATTCAGGTGACTGCCAACGCCAGTATGACGAGGGTGGCCGCTGCCCACGAACAGACGACAGTCTTCAGCGTCAGCCGAGACGCATCGGATCGCGGACACTTCCCAGATGCTTTCGAGCGGCGGGACGAGGTGCTCAAGGCCGCACATGGCACCTCGGTCGTCCTCGGCATTAGAGGTACATGTCCATACGGCATTGGTGCATGTTGGGGTGGCGCCCACGAGGCTCTCCTTACACTAGAGGGCGTGCAAGATGTCGATCCAATCCCCGACGCAGAGGCTTCGACTGCAAAGCTCTTCCTCGAAGACATTGGGCTACCAGCATTGGACCGATGGCAGGACCAGTTTCACCGGATAGTGAACGGGAGCTATATCATACGAGGAGTCGAGGTCACCCTGCAGGGCCAACTCGAAGTTCACAATGGTATCTTGTTCCTGGCGGGTCCGGACTCACGGCCATCGGTGCAGCTCTTACCGCTCGTCCCCTCCAACAAGGTTCAGTGGGACAGGCACGCTGGTGCGCCTCAGCCAGCCGAGCCTGACGAGGTCATCGCATACGAACGACTTGCTACGCGGGTCCACGAGCTGCCAGCCGGTCAAGAGATCACCATCACTGGCCCGCTCAAGCAGAGTGATACTGGATATATGTTAGAGGTTAGAATGTTTGCCCTGTAAGGCGAACTTGGGGTAGGCCCTCATTGGATACCCAACACTTTCTCCTCCTAATTTTCCCTCTAAGCAAGAGGGAAAATTAGGATTTGAAGAGTATATGAGGAGAAAAGAGAGTTCTTGAAAGCATCCTTGGGCTACTGGGACATGGCTCGTCCCAAATGTGAAAGGCCACGCGAGGCCCTCGTATTACTCCCTATGACCAGGGTTCACTGCGGTTAGAAGATCAGATGACAATTCAAGGGGGTCAGAAGAAACATCATGCGAGGGCTTCGCACCACGCCGCATGGACTGTGTCAGAATTGAGAGTACAAAGCTAACAAGGAATGAGCTGCTACGAGATATATCTCAGGCTTAGCAGACGGATGCGTCAGAGATGAGTGTCTTCCACGATCTCTATCAAACACAACGCGAGGCAAATCTGTGTGTATGTCTCGATGACTTTACCCCTGTCAACATAGAGACAGGGATCATCTATATCAATTAGGAGCATACCGTAATGGATGGCGACTTCAACACAGATACCACCCGTGATTCTTTTAACATCACAAATATACTCAAGCCAAACGAATGACCCAGGTGCTTCTCACATGTGCTTAAGCAGCAAGGGCGAGTGGAACTTGACGCCGATTGGAACGAGCTTGTCTATATTCTTCTCTATCAGCAGCGTACTGCTCTGGCAGATATCATTGGCCCCTATACCGACCCGCCGACGAGCTAGGTTTTGCCATTGCCCAACCGACAGACGAACGTCAGAAATATACTGTTGGTGTCGGCGCGAGGCGCTATTATGTTGATGGTATTCTTAGTAGTGCAACGATGAGGCATGACTGTACTATTGAGGGATGTAGTGATAGAGAGGATACACAATACCTCCTCTACCTGGATGTCTGGGAGCTCGAAGTGATCTCTTTAGAAGATGATGCGATCCGCGAGAGTGCACTGGGTGGACCAGATACCGCTACACGTGCCGAAATCGTCTGGCAGGTTAAGGCTATCAGATCACTCGACATGGTAGGAGGTGCTGTCGAAAAACTTCCCAGAGGAAACGCAGAAGAGCTGACCACAGTCTGGACACAGCTGCTCTATAACCGGTTCACCCGACGCAAGTCTGGATTACTCGAAGCATGCATCGGCCCAAATGTTACCTCGACCGATCCCTGTATCACACCGCCTTCATCGGCCTATCGCGGGTTAGAAAATCAACTGTACCGTATAGAGCACAGCATGTTCCGGCGGCGATGCAACGATAAGTAAGTGATCATCATCCTCTCGTCATGGAAATATGGGTGGAGAGCGCACAGATACGGAGCCAGAGCAGGGTTGTGCTACCTTCAAGTGGTCTCGTGAGAACGGCGCTATCGCCTTAAAATCTCGGTGCTGATGATAGCCGCTACTCATTGCAAATAGGCAATTGGGTTGAACTTATCGATCTGAGCCTCGTGCCGAGCGAGACCCCTGGTCAATTATTTCAGGTCAAAACCGTGGATAGTACAACAATGCAGGTCACGCTCACCATCAGTCCAGAGCAGGAACCACCCGCAGAGAGTGCTCTCAAGGGTCCCTTCTTGCTCCGCCATTGGGATTACAAAGCTGGCGACCCAACGAGTCGAGACAATGAGAACTGGCCCATCACCATCGCTGATGACAGGGCAGCTCTACTCATCGAAAACCGCTGGCTCACACTTGAAAATGGCATCCAGATACAGTTCTTTAGCGATGAAGGAGTCTCACTATCGTGCAGGTGATTACTGGCTCATACCTGCCATACGAGCAGAGGTGAACTTGAGTGGCCCTTTATCAAAGGGAATCATCAGCGAGTGCCAGACATATTGCCGCCGCATGACATTGCCCATCACTATGCCCCACTTGCACTCGTTACATTTACGGCTAACGGCACAATTGTAACAAAGAATAGCAATCTAGATATCATTGATTTGCGGTGCAAGATTATAAAAGGATGGGAAGTATGGTTCTGTCAGAACTGAGAATATGATATGGTATGAAAATTGCTCAAAGAGTATACTTGTTGACAAACAAACAGTTGATGATGAGGAGTGACCCATGGATTGCCCGCATTGTACCTCTCCTTCCGCAAAAGAACAGCGCAAAAAAACCATCCTCGGATATCAGATATTTCGTTGCTCGGCTTGCAAACATCTTTTTAACGAACGCACCAGCACCCCCTTCAACTTTCTTGAATATCCCACAGATATTGTTCTTCTTGTCGTTGTCTGGCGGTTGCGCTATAAGCTGAGCTTTCGCGACGTGGCGGAGATGTTTTTGGAGCGAGGATGGTCCTTCACCCATGAAACTGTAAGGGATTGGGAGTCTCGATTTGCTCCCTTGATTGCGGACCAATTGCGGACCAAACGACGAGGGCAAGTAGGGAGATCCTGGTACGTGGACGAGACCTACATCAAAGTTCACGGAAAGTGGTGCTACCTGTATCGAGCCATTGATGCTGATGGCAATCTGGTCGATTCTCGGCTGAGCGAAAAGCGCGATATGGAGGCAGCCCAACAGTTCTTCACGCAAGCCCTTGAGGTCTGTGGTCACACCCCAGAGCATGTCACAACAGATGGGCATCGTTCTTATCCACGCGCAGTACGAGAAATTATGGGAGATACTGTTGTACATCGGACCAATAAATATCTCAATAATCAATTAGAGCAAGACCATCGAGGGGTAAAGCAGCGCTATTATCCTATGCATGGTTTTGGAAACTTTGAAGCCGCATCTCGCTTCTGCCGCGCGTTTGATGAATTACGCCAGTATTTCCGTTTTCGCCACACGATGAGAAAGTCGGTCTCACTCCCAGAACAACGACGTGCTTTTCTCGATCGGCTTGTAACCCTGCAAGTCCTGATACAAGCCGCCCCATAGTCATAAGACAAGTAAGCCGGAAGTTTTCAATCATACCTTGGTGAGTTTTTACATTCTCAGTTCTGACACTACCACATTTTCTCAAGCTTCGTGTTTACGTCTTGAATCTTCAATTGCCAGTTCGTTGCTGGGCAACTAATGTCTTTTATGGCGAACGATTTCATTGTTCCCACTGCCCACGACATGCGCAATGAGGTGGTTGACAGATGGGACATAGGTGAGGTGATTTCAGGAAGTGAAGTTGTCGCAGAAGGGCAGAGGGAAAACCTCGCCCCCCTGTTTTCTCAGAGAGTCGGCGAAGTTTGCCGTACAACTGCTCTTGAGACGAAAGGCAAGAACGTTGACACATCTGTCAGCGTGAAGTCGTGTCCTGGAAGGCATTGATCACAATCGCATGGAGTTCCTGGTCCCCTGTCCAGACGGTGTGGTCGGTGTGAGCAGGCCAAAGAACGGCATCGCCAGCCTGGACCTCGCACGTTTCCCCATCAGGGCCACCAATGCGCACATGTCCATACCCCTGAATGACCAGGAAGAGAATAGGATGGTCAGTCGCATGTTCTTCCATTGAAGCCTGTGGATCAAAGTACATCACTTCTACCTGAAAACCAGTCTCCATGAGCAATGGCAGACCATTGAAGCGCCTGGCTACCTCTTCCTGCTGTTCGGGTGGGATCTGTGCGCGGTTCATCTGGATCATAGCGCCATAGAGACCTGGATGATTGCCGGGGATTTTGACTTTGCGATCAGGGCTGAACCGTCGAACTTGCATGCGTTTGTCTCGCTTTCTGCAGGTCTCTGCGCTCTCGAAGCAACAGAGGATGAGGCCCTGCAAGCCTGGTGAATTGAGAAACATCCGACGGCTCCTCATCATACGCGAAAGAGCGAAAACGCACATCGGCCCTTTGGACGATGTATTTTGGGCATGTTTGCGGTATAGTGGAAAGAGAGGAAAGAAATTAGTGGTTTCTCCTCGTCTCTCTGGCTTTTCCCTCGGCTTTTTCTGGGTGGCTCCGAAACCTCAACCTATCCAGATGTTTGTTCTCTTCCCACTACGCTCAGGCCGAGCCAGTTCGCAAAGCGTTCTGGGATACCGAACAGCTTGAACGTGAGTAGACCAGCCTGATCTTTTCGGGCATTGCGAGCGAGCCGCTCATCCCATGACAAGCGGTAATGAGCTCGCTCGGCCCGAGAGATCGTTGGAGAGGAAGAAGCAGCGGTTCTCTTGAGAGCTGGCTCTATCTGGACCTCCAGGCGTTGGCGATGCAGACGCAGGCAGGCGCGCCGCTGGTGCCGTCGGTGCCAATCTCGCCACAGGAGCGGAGACGATCCCACTGCCAGGGGATGGAGGAGGACGCTGACCTGGCGCAGTTTGTCTGTTGCGCTGCCGTTCCATTGGCACTGCTCGCGTAACGGGCACGGACGGCAACTACGAATGCTGGCCCCATACACCACGCGCAGGCTGCCATTGGCTTCTCGGCGGTGTTCATGCGGCAAGAGCGCGCTCCCAGCGGGACAACGCAGCGTCCCATCCGGTTGGAGGGGAAAGTCAGTGCCGGTAAAGCGACCAGCTTTCCAGGGCATCGCGATGGCAGGAGGAGCATACCCCGAGGTGGGAGGAGAGGCCGGAGGTGTGGGCTCGTTCTGCGATGGAAGAGCAGGCGCAAATTCCGTCGTGCGCACCGGTTCAGGAGCGAGCTGGTGCCCCAATTCGAGGCGGATATTCCAGGTCCACTGGCTCATGATCCGCCAGGCTTCTTGCCCCAAGCTGAATGGCTGCACCAACGGTCCGGCTCAAGCTCCTGGTCTTCGTCTTCCAGGGCCGTTTCAAAGGCTCCGCGATGCAGGTAGAGGGAGACCACATCGGAGGCGGTGAAAGCGCTTTGCGGCAGATTGGTCAAGAAGAGTTCATAGACGACGCCGTCCCGGATGATCCCAACCTGCCGCTTCTTTTTCTTCTTCGTTGGGGCGGGATGCGTCGCCACAATAACGCGCACGAGAGGACCGTTCTCGGAGAGGCGCTGATCTGGGCAGTCGTAGAGCGCGCGGCAGACCTCGCTTTCTGGGCTGGTGGTAAATGCCTGACGAAGTGAGCAGGTTTTGCCCTCTCACATGAGCATTTGCCCTCAATGTTGAGCACTGATGTCCAGTCGCCGAAGATATCGGTTCCCCAAGCGGCTTGTTGTGCTCAGTCGTTGTAAATTCGGGCAAGAAGCTAGCTGCCCTTTGCCCCTCTGAGCGCTCTGTAAGCGGAGGGAAGGTTTCAACAGGACGCCAATCTCTCCCACAACTAGGCCATTCTCCAACGTGAGTATCGTAGAAAAAACAATGTGAGCAACATGGCGCAACGTTGTGCCATGTTCCCCCTAAAACGTTCTGCAATGGATCATCGCCCTCCAGGCCACCGTTCACGGTGTTTGTTTGCTCGCGTGTTTCCAGAACGTTCTTTCCATGGAAGAAACGTTGCACAACGCTTCAAGCCCTCCTTGTTTGGCTTGCCAGAAATGCGGTATCTTTCTTCGTGGTTCAAGAGAGTGCATAGCCCTTCAATTTTTCGTCCTCTCTTGAGCTCACACCAGCGCAGTGTTGCATCCATTCCACCGCCAGAGTTTCTGGCCGCAAGACGCATTTGCACATCAAGAATGGGATGTGTAAAGTACGGTGAGAAATTGCACCAGAGCCAAAATAGAAACCGTATTTTCCAGAATGGAGGTCATGTTTCTGCTCAAGGGAAGGAAGCCAATCTCATGTGCAAAGGACGCTGAGGCTCGAGACTTTGACAAGTGTGGCGTTTTTCATAGACAGAGAGACAAAATCTACTTTTATACTGATATACTGAGTGGTAATGTTGCGTTGTCATAATAAAGAGAGAAAACGATGGATACGCCCTCCTCTGATGAAAGGAAAAAAGAATGCTTCTCCCCCCTAGCAACTGCCCTATCTGTAAACGCGATGACCAAGTTCAGAAAGTCCCAGCTATTCATCGCAATAGCTCCTTCACTACAATGGAAACCCAAGTCCCTCCCTCTGTTTCTGTCCCCTATGACTCCGCAGGAAATGCTACATACAGCTCTATCCCTCAGGCTACCACCGTTCCAGTCACTCGCCAGACGAGACTTGGCGCTCTGCTCCGTCCACCTCGGCGCAAAACGGTTCCTCTTCCTGTTGGTGAGAAAATCATTTTTTGGCTCTGCCCTTTCCTTGCCATTGCCCTTTATCTCGGTTCCTTAACTTTCGGTTCTGATTTTTTCTCCCATCTCCTTCCCGACAATTCCAGCGTTGGTCGTATACTCCTCGTCATCTTTAGTGCATGTGGTCTCTCCATCGGCCTGCCTGTGTTCCTTGGGGTCTTGGCTCATCGTGTGTTTTTCCGTCAATCCAACAAGCACCGCCGTGAATTACAAAGGCAGGAGATGGAACGCTGGCAAGATCTTGTGCGCCAATGGGAGCAATTCTGTTACTGCCATCGGTGCGATTGCGTCTTCTCTGCCAATACTGAGGAGATGGCTGCACCTGCGCAAATACAGCAACTCTACCGTCAGTAGTTATCTGCACGGTTCAACATTCTCTTGCCATCAAAACTCCTAATGTCTCGGACTTCAGCATCCTTTGCACCTTTTGCACGTGGGATTGGTTGGCCTCCTTGAGCAGATGCATAACCTTCGATCCCATTCTAGATGTACAGAAACGTCTTATGGCCTGAAACCCTGACCGCGCATTTACACTTCTTGAGGGTTATGATTGGCCTGTGGAGCCCATTCTTTCAACTGATGAGCCACTAGTGCTCAACATTGAGGGCAAATGCTCATGTGAGAAGGCAAAACCTGCTCACTTCGTCGAGCATTTACCAGCTGGAGAGGTGCTGATCGGCGGGCAAGTGCAAGCGAGCCTGGATGTCAGCGCGATCGAGAAGCTTGTAGTCTTTGCCGCGCGTGACATACGATAAGTCGCTCACATCCGCCACGACCGCCCCGCTGCCATATTGGCCATCAAGGCGTACCAGCGTTCGCTCGGCGGGAAAGTCGTGGGCTTTGATGTACGTTTGAATGGCCGCTTTCGCCCGGCGCAGTTCCTCGCGATACTGTCCATTCCCAGGATTGCCAATGCTGGCGACCCACTGATGGGTATGCATCTGCAAGACCGTCGTCCTCGTGCGAACGATTTCCCCGCGCTTGCGTCTGGTGTAGCCGGGAGCGCACAGAGGACGCAAACGTCGTTGGGGCGCAGGTCGATCCGGCGTCTGAGGCAACGCTCGTTGCCGTGCCGCTTCTCGCGTCCCATCAACATCGAAGACGAACCAGCGGTTCCCCTGCCGATCCCACAGTCCGGCTGTGTACTCCTCCGTGGAAAGGCGGCGGGCCAGCAGATCTTCCAGAAAGAGCGTCCGCAGGGCTTCGACAGGCTCGGCGGGCAGGGCTGCTAAAAAGCGGCTGAGCGTCGAGGCCGCAGGCAAGCTGGCACGTCCGAACAGGGCCATAAAGGGGACCGCAAAGGGATGCACGGCCTCGTAAAACGCCTCCAGGGTTCGCTCGCCACTGATGGCGTAGCCGAAAAGCACCGCGACAAAATCCAGCACGTCGTACCGTCCGAAGCGCCGTCGCGCAAAACGCACGCGCTCGGCTATCTTGTTGAGGATTCCTTGTTTCTGAAGATGAGAAGCCACCAGTGCGACTTCGCCCAACCAGGATGGAGTCGCAGGCTGTGATTCTGAAGAGGTCTGGATACGGATCGATCCATTAGCGATACTGACCATGTCTGCCTCCTTGATGGGAATACATTCGTTCTTCCCTTTCAAAGAGGCACATTTCTCGGCTTATCTGCTACAGGGGTCTATCTCATTGCGCATGTCGTGGGCACTGCAGGACCATCCGTGAACGTAAACTCATCGGTGGCCTGCGTCAGCGTTAGTACAGCAGATGATAAATTAGCAGAGGTAAATACATTTAGATTGGCAAATCACACATTGTCTTAACACTCTCTACGAGCATGACGGCAGAAGCCCTATAGCTCAGGTAATCTGTCCGGCTCTGTAATGACACACCATCAATATATCATCTATCTTGACGACATCCGCTTGAGGTATTGTGAACTGCCACTTGGCATCTGTTTCTATTGCATTAACCACCTGCGCTTTAGTCCAAGTCAACGTCTTCTTACGCAAACGGCCAACCGCTGCTCCCTCGGTTATTGACGGAGTGTTTTTATCTGGCGATGTGATCGTTAATGTCGGAAATGTATCGCTGAGATTCGTCGCGTTTGACCTTGGTAAGACATACAAGTCCACTTTTGAAATTGTGATCGGTTTTCGGTCAAGTAAAAATGGAAAACGGTTTTTTGTTATGACGAATTCCTGTACCCCTGTGCTTGTAAGTCTGTGCCACTCAGTAGCAAATTCCTGACGTAAGCTGAACAAATGCGCAAATCCTTGTTCACCTTGTGCTGCAACTATTGCATTGACAGCATCATCAAGTCCATTTTTTGCTAATATCTTGAGTGATCCTCCCGCATCGCGGGCTGTATATCGAATATGAAGAACAACATCTGAAATCGTCGAGTAGTCAAATGGTCGGAAGGTGGCGGGTAATACCAGTCGCCATGTGCTGATGACACCAGCACCTTCGAAAGGTAGGTACCGCTCGTCGCGGAAGTTGAGTTCGAACATTCCTGAATCATTTTGGCCCGTACTGGTCGCGATAGACTGCGCAGGGAGGTACGAAGCCCTGAAGTTATCCTCGTCAGAGTAGCTGTTGTTAGCTACCGTGCTCTTAACACGCAGTTTGCTAGACAACAAAGTTAGCGTGCCGCTAAGACTGGTATAAGGGCCGACAATGCAGGGAACCGAAATACTTACGCTTTTGATGCGCCTGAAGTAGTGCCCTGGAAAGTCCAAGTCGAATAAAACTTCGGGAATCTTGAACTCACACTCGCCGTTTTCTTGAAGTTGGACGAGGGCGAATGGATCTAGCTCTCGTAGTGATACATGCTTCGTAATCTCAAATTCACGAGCGTTCTGATTCAGATAAGCAACCTCCATGCGTTTGATGTCCGATAACAGCATTTCACCCGCCAGTAAACCCTTCTTCAGGCTGTCCCAGTAGCCAAACTTGATGAATGTAGTATCAACACCAAGCTCATGCATAAAGCATTGTTCGGCCCGTTTTGCCACGTCATAGGCCAACTGATAGGACTGGAAGTGCAGGTTCGCAAGTTGTCCACTCATCCATGTATACAATTCCTGATTAGAGAACTTACTGTGCATGAACTTCTCTATTTCACTCGCGTTTGCGGCTTGCAAATCATGATTTCTCAGTTCCTGAGTCGCGATAGCCATACGCAAAGTGCTTGCCTTCAATTGTTCGCTAAGTTGCGCAATTTCCCAACAGGCGAGCTGTGCTTGCAGCAGCCAATCGCTAGCTCGGCGTTGATAGCCAGCGAGCATGGAATGAAGGGTCCCGCGATATGTGTGCTCACTGGCTTTAGAATCAGTGGCTGAAGCTGCAAAATTAGCAACCTTAGAAAGCAAGGTACCCCCGAGCTGGAACTGGACCACAGGACTACTCGCGAATCCCTGTGCACCAAGGGTAAAGTCCGGGATCATCGCCAGCATCTGCGCGACCAGTCTTTGGTCCGCTGCTTTCTGCTGCAGGTCATGGGCGCTCTTGAGTTCATCGAGCTGGCGCTTCTCCGCAGCATTCATTGGCACTTGTGCGGTATCCATACCTTGAGAAGGAAGGGATGTAGACAATGCTTCCGCTGCACGCGCCATTGTCTGCTTGATAACGTCCAGACTTTTGGCAGTGATTGGGTCGATCATCGTTGTGACTGATTGTGCGAAGGCAGTGGCTGTACTAATGGTTTCCAGCGCTACCGCGCCGAGCCTTTCCAAGGTTGGGCCTACAACTGGCCCTGTCGGTATGGACAAAGGACCCAATTGCGAGATCAATCCGATATAGTGAGTAAAGCGTGTCTGTGCGGATTGGAGGCTGACTCCAATAGCATCCATGTTGGTCTTGGCTTCCAGCAGCTGGGCTTCTTTGACAAGCCGTACTTGTTTCATCATTTGCAGTTCATGATTGGAACGCATCAGGGCGAGCGCTTCGGCATCACCCTTTTCAATAGCACTTAGGAGGGATGCACCCAGCGACTTCACCTCTGCACACAATTCATTTGCTTTCTGAGCCATGATATTAAAGCGATAAAGCGGTAGCGGAGCCTGCGAGTCGGCAAGTACCTCTGCTAAATCGATACCAGCTGCAGCAGCTCTAACGAGTAGGGCGGGATCAATAGGCGGTTGAAACAGCGCAAGCTGCCGTACAACACCATCAATGTTCATACAGTTTCGGAGTTTGAAGAGCTTGTCCTCTACCTGGTCGTAGTATTCATCAAGCTTTGGGTTATTCGGGACGCAAAAGTAAAGGGACTGCAAGTTTCCCGGTGCGGGTGATCCAGATCCCGATGATGCGTTGGGAATTAGGTTTTCGGCTTCGACTAGGGCGTTGGTAAGATCATCCGGCTGCGATGCTGCAAGCTCTGTAAACGACTTCAACACGGGCCGGGTCCGAGGCGGAATCCCCTCGGGACGACGGCCCAAAATCTGCGCCGCTAAAATATATAACTGCGTCGCTTCATTGAGAGACTCCATTGTGTCGTGACGAAAGAGTTGATCCGCCCACGCGATGATATTGTCAAGATACTTCATCACAACAGCGTACATATAGGAGCGGAGACGCATCCGTGCGACAAGGTGCGGCTTAAAGGGCTGATCTTTCCATTGGGCGATGATGCTTTGAAACTCAAGCTTCTCGCGAGACTGGTCTTTCGGATCGGCCAGACGTTGGACTAACTCATCAAGGCGCAGGCCCGGCAACTCACGGAACGGTCGGAAGCGCCAATAGCGTGCGGGTGATTCGTCCGTTGAGTCATCGGTTGGATCGAAGATGTAATGGAACCACTGCCGCGCTTCTTCAAAACGTTGATTCTTGCTGAGGCTGCAGGCGATTGCGAAAGGAACGTGAAAGAACAACTCGTAGTTGTATGTCGATGAGGCTGAGTAGAGCGAATATTCCAGGTCGCCGTCAGGATTGGCCAAGACCACAGTTGGAACGGCCTGATATTCATTGAAGTATTCTGATGGGGGATGCACTGTGCGGCTTTGCGACTCGAATGATAGGAGTCTCTCCACTCCATAGCGGACCAGAGTCTTTCGCAGCCGAGTCGCCTGGGGCCAATCGAGCGCGTAGAAGTGGAGACACGGGACTTCCTCTGCTGACGATAATCTGAGCTGCCGTATAGGATAGACAAAGAAACGATAGAGGCGATCAGACACGAAGAAGGGTGCTGCCCTGGCGCTCTCAGTAATGGGTAGGGTCGGTGTGAGAGGGGGAGCAGAAAACGGATGGGAGGGGATCTCCGCTGAATACATAACCTCCACATTTCGCGGTATCTTCTTGAGTACAAGGAGGGAATTCGTCGTTCCGGTATTCAGGGAAATGGAATTGCCATTTGACGAACCGGTACTCATTCTGTAGTGAAAATCCACCTTCTCTGGTGCCCTTCCATCCACAGGGGTCTCCGTTGTTTGCGAAGGGGTCTGCTCAAAGCGATAGGTGTATGTACTGCTGACGTATGCGTATGTGCCACTGGCCCTGACAACTCTCTGTCCGTCAAAGAGCAGCGTTGTAAACGGCTGATACTCGTTATAGTAGTTATTATTGTAGAGGCCGGTGATCGTCACCCCTCCTTCTTGGACCGAGAGCCAGAAGAAGAAAAAGTCGGTTGTGTTGGCTGCTGTTCTCCTTGATTCTGTGGGCATTGCTGCATCCACACGCACGTTCAACATATCATCTTGAGCCAGACGCCGACTGGTCCACGCGCCGCTCTTATACTCGCTCCAGGCAAGCTTGAAGCGCCAGAACTTTCTTGGCGGCGTCGGGTCCGCTGCGTCCTGCTTGAGCTCGGCAGCCGACGGTTCATCGGACTCAGCCGAAAAGATCGCCCAGAACAGAAACAAGCGTCCCTGCCAGACAATGGAAAACAGATGATTACCTTCAATATCAAGCGAGACAGCCTGCCATGAAGTCCACAGGCCCGTCGAGTTCGACCTGTTTTGCGGATCGAGGTTACGGAACTGGCGATACCAATAGGTGTGAGGCTGTGAAAGGGTTCTGGCGAAGATATGCGTGACCAATAGACGATTATCGTCATCGTAGCTTGAAGATGTTGCCACGAACTCCATCTTAGAAAAATCGGTCAACTTTTCAAGGAAGGTTTGCATTGCTAATTGAGCTTTGTCGCTTGTGGCATCTCCCTGCTGGAGACTACTGACAAGATCTTCAAAGAAGGGGGTCTTGTCATCTCTCAGTTCCGGCTCAATCCAGTTCTCTGGATATAGAAGCACTTTGCGGTTGGCTTCCCAGACACGGTAATTTTTCATCCAGGCCCAGTACTGCTTATTGATCGCATTGGGGGGCGCATCCAGCTCCAATTGCATGAGGCAGCGTTGGATGAAGAGCTGAACCGAACTGATGGCTTGCACAATACGGGAGGTCATCATGCAAGGCCCCATCTGAGGGTCAATTAAATAGTAGCCGTAGAGATCGTTTGCATCCCGAACCTGCCGTACGTGAACAAGATAATCCACGGTTGCATCCCGCCGCCGCTGTCGGATTTGATCGAGCACCTTATCCTCATCCTCAGACCAACTACCTTCGGTGGAGCCCCCAAGAGCAATCTGGCGGAGAGTCTGCACCTCGGTCTCTGCTTCGGTGGCAGGACGTGTTGCGATTTGCATACGCTTCACTTTCACAAAAAGAGTTGCAGGGAGACTCGTTTTTCGGCTCAACTCGAGACAGGTGACCAATTTCAACAGCTGTGTTGGATCGCGGAACCATGCCGAGGCAGTGATATTCAATCCATCAGAACTTGCGAGTATTCGAAGGGTTGATTCGCTGCAATTTAGCGCCGCCGCAAGCTGTGGATAGTCGATGACGGCCCGCTGCGCTGCCGCCAGAGTTTTAAGCAAGCCAGAGACTCCCATTTCTGCATTTTTTACTAAGGCAAAGAGACTCGCCAATGCCGTTAGTGATGCCCATAGGCCGGGTGGGATACTTGTGATTCGTGTTGTCGGGAGCTGCGTCAGGTCAAGCCCACTCCAGCTGTCGCGGAGCCATGCCACCTGAGATGCACTCATGCCGAGCTTCTCTACAAAATTTCCTAGAATGAGTAATTGTGCCGCCGCATCAAAAGCCTGCGGAAATGCAGCCCGTGACGCTCTCGTGGCCGGGTCACTGGCAAGCAACAGGGTACTGGTAAGCAGGGACTCGAAATCAGGAGTTTCGACGCCAGGCACTGCTGGCATGGCAGCGAGGTCGAGCAAGGCCTGGGCCGTTTCAATGGGGCATCCCAGATCCTGAACAAGCGCGGCACTCAGTTGTGCGTGGAGCTTTTGGCTGCGCCACTTCGGTAACAGAATTTCGAGAAGCAGTCCGCTGCGCTCCTGTAAGCCAATAGTATCGAGCAGCACTTCTTCAATCGCTATGCCGTATGCGGCATTTTCACGAACACTGAGCGAGTTCTCGGCAAAGGGAACATAGGTGTTAGACGAGGTGTAAAGGGCGTCGACTGCCCCTGACACGTTGGCGATGGCAGGTAGTGAAGCTCCCAGAGCTTTCAGCCCCGCGACATCTGCTTGCATCATCCATCCGACAAAGCAGAGTTCGTTGGTTGCTCGTTCGTAATAGAAGCGTCCTCGCCATTCGGATGGTACTTCAAATGCTTGGTTCAACGTGATTGCGAGACTAGCCCGATGTATGGGGAGGCTCTTTGCGCGAAGCAAGGCTTGCGCTGACTTGAGGGAGGCTTCGCGGCGCACGGCCTCAGAATCGAGTGCCGCCAATGCTGCTTGCAGATTGCCTGAGACGGCAGGCAGGATTAGGGCGAGAGCATCATGTAACGCTGTTGGACGCGTAGAGTGTGGCGCAATGAGACGTTTGGAAGCGGCATCATAAGTGACTGGTGATGGCAACGTTACGCCAGCGGGTAGAGGTGGCATCATATCTAGGGGGGCTTCGTAATCGCCCCAGCTCACGTCAAGGACTTCTGCTCCCAGGACGCTCGCGATCAGCCGTTCATCCCAACCTAGCCCTGTCAGAACTTTAATCAGCAAAGCACTGCGCTGGTCTGCTGTGACTGTGGTTTCATCGCGAATCGAGCGGCTCTCACTTCTGGTGGTGGTCAGCAAGGCTTCTGCGCGTTGTTCCAGATTTTCCGATGCTGATTCGCCTGGTCCGCGAAGTAACTGGTTTGCTTCTGAAATCGAAAGACCAAGTGTATCGAGAGTCTCCTGTGCCTCTAACAACATCAGCACTGTATGAGGGTTGGCGGCGGCCAGCGGGTTGATCCCAGACAATGTCATAAGCATCTGCAGTTCAGCGATTGGTCTACGAATGATGCGACGCAACACGCTGTACTTGTAGAGAGTTGTCAGGTTGGCGAGAGACAACTCATCGTTTACCATGCCGGGTGCTGTCAAGACACGAACCGTTACCCACAGCGTCGGATTGGCCCCTGCCGTTGACGCGATAGTTGCGCGAAGATAGGGTTTCACACCAGAATAGCTGAAACGACTAAGCAAAGGTGTCGCTGAATTGATGACAAATGGGTTCGGGACGCTCATGTCCTGAGCGGGGACATCCGTAAATGTGATCCCATCATCAGAATGTTGAATCAAAAGCGAAAATGTCGCTCCCACTGATAATACCCCGATGACAATTTCAACCTCTTTGAGCGACACCCTGCCAACATCAACAGGGACACCAGTCATGGATGTACCATTGAGTTGCATCGGCTGAATACAAACCGTACCAGCGGGCAATAGAGAGGCGAACTCGCTCTCAGGCAGGGCGAGCGCCGCCGCTACATAGGTCAGGTGGTCACTGATGCGTATCTTGGGTAGACCGTTTGCTGGAGATGTCACTCGTTCGAGTCCACTGCCTGCCGCATTGATCCGAAACTCGGCAAGGCGAGGTTTTCCGAGTGTGGGGTTATCAAACCAGAACTGGTAGCGCGAGAGCGCCCGCGTGGGACGTGAACCGGAGTGCTCCCAGTAAAGCGTGGTATCGAGGGTTGGCACGCCAAACAGGTCGATGAGATTCGCGACAGGAACGGCGGTCATGTCACGTAAGCGGGCTATATTCGCCACGAAAAGGAGAAAGGATTCGGTAAACGCCACGGTATTGTTGTTGCCAGTGGTGTATGTCGGATTTGTCTTGATCGCCTGATCTAGTTCGGTCGTAGTCCATCCAAGTCGTCTCCAGAGACGAACGAATAGATGAATGCGTCGGACAAGCGCGGCATCCATTGCCTCAAGTCTCATTAAGGCTGTATCGCATTCATCATCGGTAATTTCGAGTCGGGGCCCATCCGCTCGAACAAAGCGCGTTTCCAACACATTTAGCAATTCACGATGCGTGAGTCGGGCTCGTGACCGCAGCAGCGAAACATTCTTCAACAACATATACCAATCTGGCGGGTCAAAGCGATCAATGCCTGCTCCCTGCCAATGGATCTGACCAAGCGCTGGATCGAAGGTTCCCTGTGCGCCGGCGATAGGGTCAAACACTCCCTCCGCCCCGACGGAAGAGTTTGCAAACCCCCAATCCTGATAGTCTGGCTTTGAGGCGCTGGCTGGCAGTACCAAGATATCTCGTTCTGCGGGGCTGATATTCAAAGCTTCACATGCGGCATCTATATCCGTCCATTGAGCGCTTCCAGCGAAGGCCAGCATTATCTCCTCTCTGGTCGCACCAAGATGATCCAGCCAGGTGTTCGCCTCATCTCTGACGACATCGAATGGCAGCTTCCAGGGAAAATGAGCCTTTGATACATTGTTTGCTGTTGAACTCAGCAGTTTCGACCAGGGCCGATAGCTCTTAAGGACACCAGAGACAGATTGGGGATATGCTCGAATGCGATATGCACCATACACAACGCCAATCAGGCGCAACTTCATTCCAGACTGCAGATCTCTGATCAACCACGAATTGAACGAAGCCCCCCCACTGTTCTGTACATCTGCCGCACGCATGGCGGTTCGGTTCTCACTCAAAGGGAGACCCCACGATGCCAAGTCGTCTGCCAGTGTATTTGGAACCTCTCCTTGGTTCAGATTGTTGTCGAAATCGGGATTCGGGTTCTGTGGGGTTCCCCCGCGGATAACCCTATAACCAAGTCCCGACTCCCAGTCCGGTGCCTCCAAAATCTCCAAGACCAGATCAATGTATGGCAATGTGATGTCCGTGTTGTCGCCGCTCAAATCAAGTTCAGCGAGATCGGGCCGTCTTTGGAGCAGCACTTGAAGAGCCGTTTTGTTGTTGATCTTCGGGCCGCGATCCAGCATTTGGAGTAGATCCGCGAGATAAGCTGCAGCGCCATAGAGCGAGGCACCATGCTCACACTCGCAATAGTCTTGATTACCAAATAGCTGCTGCAAATTGGCAGGTAGAATCAAACTGCTTCCACCTGCTCCCCCACCAACCCCAAGGGAGAAAGTGGACATCTGACCGTTTGGTGCAGGAATGACGGGTAGGTTCCTCCCACCAAAGCGGGGACTATGCATCAAGACCAGGGCCTCTGTTGTAGCGACGATGCCAGCCGCGAGATCATATATGCGCCCTGATTCCGCTTCGTCTTCAATCATGGGTCGGATATCCTGTATAAAGACTTCGCGTGATTGCAAGCGCAGAACATCGCGGGCAGACTCGTAACCGCTTGATAAGAGCGGACCAATGTATTCAAGACTCGGAGTCAACCTTGCGATGCGCTCGATCTTCAACAACTCGAGTGTGATTGCTTTAATCGTCTCGTCCGATAGCTCTCCCCAATTGATGTTGTCTGAGGCCAAGAAGGCAAGAATGGGTTGCTCCTTATAGCGCAATGCTGGATTAGCCGAGAGAAAGGCATTGATTGGCTCTTTGAGTTCAGGCGTAATAGGAATACGATCTGATGCAATCCGATGTTGAATGAAAGGCGTGGGATGCATGAGTTCGACAGTGCGCGCAATTTGCTGGCCATACTGGATTGCGCGCTCCTCCTCTGTCGCTGCTTCGATTTCAGCGGGAACTCCATACTGTCTTGCAAATTCAATCCAATCCTTCGCATCATACGTGACCAGATCGGACAGCGAGGAGTCGCCCACTTGCGGTATGGCCTGCATGAGGGGCATATATCCGCGCGTCAATGTCATCAGGCGAAGCATGCGCTGAACCGAGTTGAAAAGGTCATCGTCGTCAAGTACTTTGCGGATCTCCTGCCAGGGCAGTCCATTCTCAGGTGTTGCAGTAACCACCATGGCTGCGATTCGTCTGCCTCGTCCATCTGGTTCGTCGAGCTCAAGGCGATCTGCTTGAGGGATCATACGCAGTACGTCCCCCAAACTTGCTGCCTCTCCATCCCTGGTAGGTTGCAGAGCGTCATCTACGCGGAGTTCGCCCAGGGTATGACGCAATTGATCTCTATTCGATTGATCAAGCGGGGGAATATCTGTCCGCGCAATGGCCCGATCTAGCGAGACCATTAGATCATCCGTTGATCGGTGAATGATTTCGTTGAACACCTGTGGCTGCCCGTCTCGAAACCAACCATAAAACACCTCCGCAGGAATGCCACTTGCTTGACCTTTGGATACTTGTACACGTGGTTTGATCCTTGGTGAATCGGATGCTCTATCGAGTGGAAGCTGTGTTCCACGTGCGAGATTTGCGGCTTGGCGGAGCAAATCGATTTGTTGCCTGTCATTGCCGGTATATCCAGCCAGAAATTCAATATCGGGGTCGGTCAATTCGTACAGTGGAATATCCATAAGAACAGGGATAAGCTGTGCCGTTAGGCGTTCGTATTCTGACAAATTCTCATCTAAGGGTTTTACATCAAGGTTAACGGTTACTTCTTCCTTGGCGTTGAAAATAATATCCGAAGCGGCCAGCTCGTGACCCTCTAGATCGTAGACACGAACGACCAAGTTGGCGCTACCCTTTTCCGCGCGGCTGAATTGCTCGGCGGTGTAGGTAATCTCATAGTGCCCGAATTGATCTGCACTCACCTCTCCCAGCAGTTCTTCGCTTCGCATATCTCTATCGAAGGCACACACGAGTGCACCAACAAGCGGCGTGCCATCAATCTGACGAACCAGTCCACGAACAACGAAAGGATCAGGGACAATGAGATCAATAACAGCATCCGCGGTCGCGTTGACAATGGGGTTGCCTCTCACTAGCATTGTGTTGCTGCCATCGTAAACTAGAACGACGAGGTTTGTGGCCTGCTTACCAGGCTGTTGAAGTTGTTCGAGTTTGTATGTGATGTAGTACTGACCTTGCGCATCTAGCTGGACCTCTCCAAGTAGTGTCAGTTTGCTGGTATCGATATTCTGATCAAAGGCACGCACAATGCCTGTATTGAAGGGCTGACCATCGCTCTGCGTCACCTGACCGCGTACAACACGCTCCTTCGGCAATATGTCATCAACGGCCTTGTTGATAGCCCTGGCTGTCTCGGCATCCACTATGCCCGTAGGTTCGATCCGATGCTCCTTCTGGAAGCGGGCAACTGCCTCGTGTGTCCCCTTCCCGAAGAAGGCGCGCTGTTGCTCGTCATCGGGTATCGGCAAGCCGAGCGGTACAAGTTCGCTGTGCAACAGGCGCACATCGTCGCCGCTGAGATCTAGCTTCAGGTCTCGTCCTTGTAGGTTCATGATGCTTACTCCATCTATGTCGTCGTATCTGTCTGCTGCTCGTTTTGCGCTAATGGGACAACCTGTTCTAATAATTGCTGGCGGTCAAGTAAGCGTTGGAATTCTTCCTTGCTGTTAACCAGGGCAATGAAGGGCGCTTTTCGACATATCAACTCACGTATACGCTTGTCGGTCTGGATGTTGGGTATATCCTCATAATGTGATGAGTCCCACTCGTAAAGCGCTTCTTTCAGATACGTATCGAAGTTTTTTCTCGTGAGCCACTCGCTATGTTCCCAGATGGATTGCGTTCCTAGTTGCGTCCATTCATCAGGTACTCCAGGCTGTACGACAGCTCGCATCTCTGGGTCTTCGATAAAGTTCCGAATAATGGTACCAGCGATCCCTGGAGAAAGTGATGGCGTCAGAAAGTAGATCATACTCCTAGTCATAGCGTTCAAAAGAGCCTGTTCAAACCAGGGATATGTCTCATTCAAAGCTGTACGTACAGCGTCGGGCGAAGTCAGTCCAATCAAACGGCGGTGATACTCTCCCGTGCTCTCCACAAAAACGACACACTTGACGCCTCGCATTGTCTGTAAAAACACCATGAAGATAAAGACACGCGAGATAAGCCAGGAATGTCCTTTTTTAATATCAACAATGAGGTAGTCCCAGTGGGTCGTTACCCCAATCCTTTCAAAAAGGGTCATAAATGCTGTGCTGCTGACCTCTCCACCAGCCATCTCTGAGTTCTGAGGGATGTTTGGATCAGACCAAGGCGAAGGAGGATTTGGCAAGGTGGCGAGTTCGATAGAGATCTCGAAGGCTGAGAGTTTGGTGACGCGCCCACCCAGGCCAGCAATGAGCACTGTCAATGGTTTGCGGAAGGAGAGCAAACCAACAACAACCACTACAGGCCAGGCCAGGACATTCACCAACTCTATAAAGGTTTTCCAGTCCATCGTGTCGCTCCTATCTAGATGGAGACATCGTCGCCCTCTGTGAGTTCGCAGCCCTGGTGATGCATACTGAAGTTCCCCTTCTCGGTTCGACCCAATTGCTCCAGGAGCACCACGTGACTCCTGTCCTTCGGTGCTTCCCAGATTTCCTTACTTACTCCTACTTGTCTAGTCTTTTGTTTCTGTGACCTGCCAGGCGGTGCAACGCCACTATTACTCTTGCCATATCCGCAAGTCGCTGTACATACGGTCATAATAGATGGAGTATGCCCCTACATCCAGCCATTCTTGCCTGCTTCATCACTCGACTGACTTGTTAAGTGCATGTCATTCTTACAAAAGATAGATAGTCTGAATATGGAGTTGGCGCTCCATCCAAATGTCCTATCGCCATCTTGCATTTCCACCTCTCATCAAGCTTTTATCTATTTCCTTCTGTGAAACATTCTGTTGACGGAAAGTATCAATCATTTGGGTAAGTTGCTTCTTGATCGCTTGTTCATACTTAATCGCATCCCGAATATAATCTGGATGGAATGATTGTCCAAAAGCGTTCTGCCATTCTTCTGCGGTCCTGTCTCTCTTTGATGAGTTTAAGGATCTTGGTAAAGGCTGGAAATTGTCGGGATGATTAAGCACTTGACTTTGCTGCTCAGGGGTCAGTAGATCAAAGTCGGGAAGTTTTCTAATCAACACTTCAGGGTAGATGTGATCTGTAGCCATCCGCTCGTTCGTAAACTCAATATCGTTCGTAAACGGATTCCAGTAATATCCCCAATCAGCATGCTCAGAACGGCGGGCAAAGTTGGGTCTGCCCACTTCCATCGACGTACCACCTGTATCTTGTCCAGGTGCAGATACCTTGTCTTTGTTTACATCACTTGGTGCTTCAAAATTCTCGTCGGCAGGATGGATGCCTGGAAATGATCCTGGTCCACGTGATTGCCCTCCGGGAAGAATCCAAGGAGATCCGACCTCGGTTGCTCCTGGTAATTCCTGTCTTGATAGAGTTTCTAGTAGTTCAAGCGTTTGATCTACCACTTTCCAAGCTATTATTCCTATTGCAAGGTTAGTTGCGCTGCTCTGTTTAGGTAGTCTTGGTTCAAGAACTGTTTCTCCTTGGGCAAATACAGGTTCTTGAGGCCCAACAGCGACATCCTGGGTTATTGGCTTTGCAGTTGATAACTGTGGTCCAGTTGCATCTTTTATGGTGTTGCTTGGAGCAGGTTGTGGTATTTTTGGTTGAACTTTGTTTAAATCTGCTTGAACCGAAGCCAGCCCGTTCGGATCGATAGCAATGGTAGGGTTGCAGTTAGCGTAGAAGTACGCACTCACACCATCTACCAACCCAATTGGATCACAACTCACCCACCTCCCCAGCCACGGTGCATAATACCGCGCCCCATGGTAATACAGCCCACTCTCCTCATCCCGCTCCTTGCCCGTGTAACGGTAGCGTTTCGGCGTCTCGGTCTGGCAGCGCACCGCCTGGTACGATGCGCTGCCGTAGGGAGTGTACTCCTCATAGGAAACGACCTGCGCCTGTTCGTCCAGCTCCAGGCTAGCCGAGCCGAGATGGTTGCCGAACTGGTAGCGGATGAATTGCTTCGATGTGCCATCGTTAATGTCATTACGCGTTTCTACAAGAGCAATGCGCTGCTTGCCGTCCATGATGTGCAGCGATTCCCGAACCAGCCCGGCATTGACACCCGAGTGCTTGCGATATATCTCGAAGCCTCCTAGATAGATGTGCTCATCCTTAACTGCTCCTGTGGCAAGCTCAGTGACTTTGCGCACACGGTGCCCAGCAGTGTCGTAGACGTACCAGGTGCTCTCGCCCTGGTGTTGTACACCATCCGTATCCCCAGCATTCACTGCCTGACGTTGGGTCATTTGTAGTTGGTCTTTAAAGTCCCATTGCATGACTTGCAACTGTGGCATGGTCAGCATATTGCCGTGGATGTCGTGGGTGTAATCCTCGTTTTGAGGTTGAGCTCCGTTCGGGTTAAGCGTCGTGCGAGTCAGGCGATTGCTCTTCTTGCCCACCTCCAATAGGCTAGTTTCGTCGTAGATATAGACACGTCTCCAGCCGGGGTCAGATGGATCGGTACTGCGATGATACATCTCTCGAAAGTTGCCAACCTCATCATACAGATATTGCTCAAAATACCTGCCCATAACATTGCCGTCACCTGGATGCAGCAAGCCGACTCGGGGCTTGTCGTTGTAGGATGTGGAAGAAGGTGGTAGGGGAACGCCCCCGTTCTGGCCCAAGTGTTCGCGACCCATCGCTTCGATCAGTCGGTAGATGGCGTCATAGGAATACTCGGTACTAGGCTCGACGCGACGATTGCGGAAGTAGATGGTCTGTTGAGCATCGTCGCGGATGTGGGTGATGTTACCCGCCGGGTCGTAGGTGTAGTGCAAGTTCTGCAAACCGCACGGAGTGTTCAATGGTGGAATATCCGGGGCAGCAATCGTCGGTGGCGGTGGCAGAGGGTTCTCACAGTCCCCCGTGAATGTAGCGCCACGTCGGGTGTAGAGATGGATCAACCGGAACGTCTCCGGGTCGTAGCTATATCGGGTCGTTGCACCGTTCTTGTACTCAATGCGCAGACGCTGGCCCTTAGCGTCGTAGTCAATGTTGTTCACCCCTACTGGGGAAGGAGGTACAGTGGCCGCATCCAACAATCCGGCGGGTTCGGCTGGATGATCCAGCCACACATCTACCCGTTCCAGCAGGTTGGCCTCGTTGAATGCGGGCTGGATGACGTTGCGCTTTGCTCCTGGCTGGTCGCTGCGCGGCGCGATCAACTGAGTTGGCCGGTTGAGCGCGTCGTAGGACGTATGGCTGGTGAAGGTGTCGACCTCCAGCAGGAGTGCGAGAGCCGCTTCCAAGATACCCAGGTCAAGCTTCGCCGTAGCATTGAGTGGCAGAGCACCGTGGTTGGCATCCACGGCACTCCAGTCTACCGTCTGCTTGTATTGCGTTCCGCTTGTAAAGCGACGTGAGGCACGCAACAAATTACCCTTGAAGTCGTAGCGTTCATTAAGCACCACGCCCGCCTGGTCCAGATGTAGATAGAGTTGGCCACGCAGGTTGCGCAGCTCCGCCTTCGGGTGCTGCTCGCCATAGACCATCCGCTCAGTCAGTATTTCCTGATTGGGATTGGCGGAGTTGGTGCTGGTGACAGAGATACGCAGCGGGCGGCGCAAGGGATCGTATTCGGTGCGGAAGGTATGGCCCCGACCGTCCCAGGCGCGGATGGGCTTGCCCATCACATCGTTCAACATCCAGCGCTCACCCGCCTCCATGCTAGCCTGGTGGATACGGTTGCTCAGCATGTCATAGTCGTAACGCATGACGACGCAGTCCTTAGCGTCAATGACTTCGCGCTGGTTGCCTTCGATGTCCGGGATCACCCGCGTGCGATAGGACTCCTCCACAGGTGGATCGGTCGAAGGTGTGTCTCTATACCTGAACTTGTTGTGGGCAACCGTTAAAAATGTGCGCCCTAGTGTATCAAAGTAAGCAACGGTTGGTGTGTCAGCGTGAACAGCGGATTTCGTCGCTGCGGATTGTTCCGGAGTACCTGGCGCACCTGCCTGGCGCTGTGTATACCAGGTCTGCCAGGTAGCAGGTTGCGTTTTGAAATACGCTGCTACATAGCCCTTTATATCTGGATCTGTACGTGGGTCTCCGGTATCGTTGTCCTGTGGTGCAACGGTATCGTTCACGTCATAGGTCACCTGACGCCACGGATCAAAGACCACCTTTTCGTAGGTATGATTGGGATGCAACGTGGCGACGACGCGTTCGACAGGATCATAGAACAGGATAGGACTGACACCGACCTTTTTCCCGAACTGGAATTGGTGATGGGTGCTGAAGAATGGCTCGTATTGACGAACTGGTTTGCCCTTATTGTTAAAGATCGTCCAGCCACTCCCTACCCAACGCACGTTGGGCGTGGTATCTACGAAGGTGACATTTCCTACGGCATCCTCTACTTCTACTTTGCCGGGCTCAGCCTGGATCTTTTTCTGGATCTCGCGCCCAAAGCCATCAGAATAGCTGAAACTGATCTGTATCTTGAGACCCTGCGAAGGCAACGGATCACTGGCATGTGTTTCGCGCGCTAGGGTGGCTGCGTAGGGTGGCTCCCATTGCGTCGAGTCCTTCGGGTGCGCCTGTTGTGAAAGAGAGAAGCGGTGCAGGTCGTAAATGATGCGAGTGCTCGCGCCTTGGAGCAGGGTAGCGGCAAGTGTATGCGGGTCAAGAGTATCATGGAACATATTCATCTGAGTCTGCGTGAGGTCTGCCTTGAAATTGATCAAATTGTCGCCTTTGTTCTCTCTCGGCTTGCCCATCACTGCTGTTGCTACCACCATACCAAGCGCATCAAATGTTACCTGTGTACGATTGCCATTGGGATCGGTGACCCAATAGGGCTGCAAGACCCGATAGTCGTTCCGAATCGCGATATTGCCATCATCGTCCTCCGTATTAACAGTCACGATATTGCCGAGCGCATCATGGGTTTCGACCATTAGCAGGTTGTGACCATCATAGGTGCTGATTGCATTAGTATGGAACGGATCACGGTAACGATGCGGCAGGAAAAAGTGCTGGCATGCGTGAGCCAGTTCCTGCACAGCGGTATTATTGGGATTGGGAGAGAAAAAGGTCCGACCAGATGGAATCCACCAGCGGCCATCACCATTCAGGTCTACATATCCGCCGCCGTCAGCCCCCTGCCCGCTAAGCACGTCAGAGGGGTTGGGGAGCAGGTTCTCAGGCGGTGGTGAGCCTGGAGGTTGGACGACATCAAGTGGACGTTGGTAGATTTTCGCGAGCAACCCCGGTGTGAAAGCGAGCTTGTAGCTTTCGCCTGGCAGGGCGAGTGGCTGAACTATCCCTAGCGGAAGCAGCGTCAGCGGATCGTTCTGAGAAACGCCGAGGTCATCAGGTCGGTAAAGCGTGCGTACGCGCTCGATCAAGCGTTTCTGCTTCTTGCTGTAATTCGTAGGTTCCTCGTAATTGATCTGGTGCAATGTGATGAGCGGCTGAAAGCTGGCCTTAGCGAAGTCGTCGAAACTGAAACGAGTTCTATCTCCGACCAGCTCGAAGCCTGTCACTTCATAGCTACGAGTTTCAGAGGGGAGCGGTGTGCGATAGTTATCAGGGTCGTATTTGGGATCGTCTACTGGGGCATCAATAGCGTTGGTGACATCATTTTCTGTATAGGTGATGAGTACTTGTTCTTGCTTCTCTTTGTCCTTGCCTTGCAACGGGCTCTTTCCTGGTCTCCGTCCATAGCCAACGACGAGCGATTTGAGCATGTTGCCATAGGGATCGACTTCCAGAGTCAGTGCATGACTGATACGTGGGTCGGTGGAGTTGCGCTCGTAGTGGTAAGTGATCGCCTCACGGGCGTGAGTGAAGAAGATGGCATGGCGGTTGTCGCCTTTGGGTTGTAATCTCTCAATGGCGAAGTTTTGCTCAGTAACAGTGTAGGGATGTTCTGCCTTACCCGTGCCGTCGAGGGCATACACCTCCTGACGCAGCATCATACCCTTGAGGGCGCGACATGCCTCGCGTTCTTCCTCCAACGTCAGGCCGGTGGGCAGCATGGTATCGGGAAGGAATTCCTGGTCACTCAGACCCGGCTCATGGTAATACTCGCCCTCGAACTGGCGCGAGATTTGTTCCCTATCGAGATAAACGCCGGTGTGGAACCAGGTGCAGGTGCGCACTGGCGGCACGTGGGAAGCAGCATCGAGATTGGTAGCCTCGGGCCATGTGTCGCCTTCAGTAAGAGCAGCGAACGCTTCGGTATCCAGTTGTTCTACCATGCCAAAGCCACGAAACTCGCGCTCGACACCATCGAAGTAGCCGTGGTGATACTTGTACTGGGTGACGAAGTGATTGCCGCTGATACGGTCGTAGATCTCGACGCGCTCGACCACATGCACAGGGAAGGGCAGCCGGGTGATCCAAGATTTGCCCTTTTGCTTGTCATCCAGGTAGAATCTAGTCGATGGCGCGTAATACACTTTGGTCTCGGCCCCAAGGTTGTTCTTCACTCCGACGAGCAAGTGTGGCTTTTCTTCCATCAGCGCAAGGTAATGCATCGGACGGCGGGCGGCACCGGGCAACGGCGAGGACCAGACCAGGCAGGCGGTGCCGTTGCCGAGCAGATCGAGCGCCTGTACAGAGGAAATCGTGTCGATGGGTGGGAATTGCGATAGTACAACAGGATCGCTCCAGCGGTTGCCGCTCTGATTGAAGTAGATATGCACACCATCACGCCGCAGGTAGAGGATGTCTGTCGTTCCCGATCCGTCGATATCGGCGAGCCGGATGCGCCTCTGGTCGAACTGATCAGGCGCATCGAACCACGGAGCATGATCCATCGTCACTTTGGCACCAAAATGGCCGTAGCCCAGGTTGGGCCAGTAGCAGACTTCCCCATTGCGAATACGGACAAGATCGCTCAGTCCATCACCCGACAAATCAGCCAAGTAAACGGACTGTTCGCCATCAGCGAAAACAAGACGTGGTCCCTTCTCCTCATCGGGCGGCAGGCTCGCGCGGACTGCTGGCCCGAAACCATCCTCGGCCAACGACGGATACCAGACAAGGTGTTCGCCTTCCGTGATCAGGATATCGGTATGGCCGTCGCTTGTCAGATCGACAAACTTCAGGTCCGGGTCACGGGTATTGAGGTTTGGCCAGAAGACGAAGGGCTGAAATGGCCCCCAACCGGCGTCAACAGTACGCTCATAAAAGCCTCGCAACGGGCCTTCCATCTGCACCAGGTCAACTTGGCCATCTCCTGCAAGATCAAGGAATTGTGCGCCTCCGGCTAATCTGACGGCTGGTAGGCTTGCGACCCGTTCCATCGGACCAAAGCGAGCGACCTGATTTTTCGCACTCTCGTTGCGCTTGTAGTACCAACCATCTGCTTGTTCAGTGAGGATTCCAGAAGTGCCTTCGCCATCCAGGTCCATCCACTGATAGCTGATCCCATCCAGACCAATAGGAAGGTTTTCCAGGCTCTCTCCATCAACCTCGCGGATGGGTTGTAAAGCCATTTTGCTTGCATCCGGCACCTGACTGTATTCGAACTCCAGCAATGGCATAGATTTTTTCAAATACCGATTGGGTTGAGTCTGGGTCGGTTGGCGAATGTATCCCGACTGGGTGACACTGCTGATGAAAGATGCGATAGGACTCTCCACATATGAGAATTCGGTAGACCGCACCAAGTAGTCAGCCGTCCCCAGTTCCTGTGGAAAGTGATGGAACATCAGCACACGGCGGCACAGGCGATAGGTGCGTACCTCGAAGCCTGAGCGGTAGGAGGAGAAGGGGTCCTGCCGAACGAGCCACAATGATTCTACTGGAGGTTTAATCTGGGCACGAGCGAAGATGCGCTCCTGGTCATCTGGCACGGCTTCCGTGTAATATCCCTCATTATAGTCGAACACCACCTCAAACATCCAGGTTGCTTTGGCAAGCAGAGCCGGGTCAGTAGCTTGCCAAGTAGCAGTATCACGATTGGGCATGCGATTACCATACTTGATGCGCCTGAGATAGCGGTTGGCTTCACGTACGCGATTGCCCTCATTGGCCTGTGTGCGATCAACATTGTCGTCATTCTCAGCCGCATACTCGTAGACGATTGCGTTGCCCTTGTCGTCATAACTTTCGCAGATGAGCCAGGTGAACACATGCTTCGTCGCATCGGCTGGGTCGGCGACGCGGCTTTCTGCCGTCTTGCCGTAGAGCGTCGTGATATTATCGCGAGAAATGGAACGCCAGTGGACTTCTCCGCTGTCCTCGTTGGTCCAGCGCTCAATACGAGCGAATAGACCCTCGATGCGGGGGCGGTAACGGCGAACACGGTATGTGACACTACCAACTGTTCGTGGATCATCAAAGATGACATACTTGCTGTCTTGTATGATCCATTTGCCGGTGTCATCTTTTTTGAACTCTGGCACCAGGTCTTCCGCGCCTGATAGGATGTAGACATCTGACTCCTTGGCGTCGCGATACTGCGGGAGGCCTTTGTCGGTCTTGCGGGTGATGGCGGGAAGCGTCAGATTCCAACCGAAGCCAAAGGGTCCATTGCCTGCGCCAGAATCATAGGAAAGCGAAAGTTGTGGGCCAAAACCGGAGCGACCAGGGCTGGTAGCAATGGGCACGCTCATGGAGCCGGTGCCGGTCACCGGGTTGGCGGCGAATTTTTCGCCGATGCCACGAATAGCCCCTCCACCCTTGGGGAGAGAGACCGTTGGCAGCGGTTTGCGACTCGCCTCAGACGAGGCACGTGAACCTGATGTATCAGGAACAGATTGCTTGCCGACTGCTTGTTCGTCCTGACCAAGAGGCATAACTGCAACCCCTTCTCCCTGATCTTAACAAGGCCATTCTACCAAAAATTCGTACCTACCACTCCTTGCTCAGTCCTTTTATGCTCTTGTGGTATCGGTCGCTCCTCTTCTAGGGAGCGCCAGCCTCTTGTTGTTAGTGTAGCATAAGCACGACAATCAAAGGAAGCTTTTTCCGACATATTTTTCACTCATAGCGGTATCCTTATAGAAATTTAATATATACCCTTCTCTGCCTGCACTATCTCTGTGGAGTAGAAAGATGCTGTATATGCCAAACAACAGGCAAAGTAACTATGCCGAATGGTATGCTCTGAGTAGCAAAGGAAGGAATGTTGTATGAGAAGGAAACTCTCAACAGGTATGGTGGTACCGTTTGTCTAGACACTAATCGGCCAATTTTGAGAGTGAACTCAGCAGGAAGGAAAAGTCATTGTGAACGATGGGAGCGATACACAGCGACGGGCGTTTGATAGTCTAGTGATTGATGATATCGCTCATGATTATAAAATTGAAAGTACTGTTTCAAACTGGATCTTGCTTCTGAAACGGTTTGATAGTCTTTAAGATAGACCTCCTCATATTTCACGCTTCTCCAGAGGCGCTCGACAAAGATGTTGTCTCATGCGCGTCCACGTCCATCCCAACTGATGCGAATCTGTGCAGACCGCAAACGCTCTGTAAACTCCTGGCTCGTGAACTGGACCCCTTGATCCGTATTGAAAATCTCTGGGCATGCAGCTCGCAGTGCTCGCTCCAATGCTTCCAAACAGAAGCTGGTATCCAAGGTGGTAGATAGTTCCCAGGCGAGCACAAAACGACTGAACCAATCGATAATCGCGACCAAGTAGATAAAGCCTCGTGCCAGGCGGATGTAGGTGATATCGCTGCTCCAAACTTGATCGATACGATCAATGCTCACATCTCGTAACAAGTAGGGATAGCGCACAGATGGCGAACCTGCTTGGCTCAACTGAGGCTTCGGGTAGATCGTTTCTAAACCCATCCTTTGCATCAGTCGCCTGACCCGTTTGCGAGCCACGACATAGCCTTCATCCTGAAGGAACTTGACCATCTTGCGTTTCCCATAAAAAGGGGGACGCGTGTATTGTTCATCAAGCAGCCTCATCAACAGCACATCTTCCTCGCTTTCAGGTGCAGGCTCATAAGAGTAACTTGAACGGGCTAAACCCAACAATTCACATTGACGCACGATTGAGAGGTGTGGATGATCGGGTTCCACCTGAAGCCGCTTTTGCTCAGTGCTGGTAGGGGCCTGATTTTTTTTTCAAAAAGTCCAACTCCACTTTGAGTTGGCCGATTTGTTGATATAAAGTGGCGATGAGCGCTTCCTCGTTCTTGGCTCGCTCCGAGCCTGGTTGAGCAAAGATCTGTGGCAGTTCATCCAGCACCTGTTTCTTCCATTGCGTTATTTGGGTTGTATGCACTCCATATTCCGAAGAAATTTCATTAAGCGTTTTCAAGCCTTTGATAGCTTCTAACGCGACTTTTGCCTTAAAGTCGCTGCTGTATTTCTTTGGTGAACTTGCCACGGCGTTCCTCCTTGCGGATACTTGTCTCCTTCCTGCTCTTTTATCTCATTGGCCTGTCCAGTTTTCCGCCCCCATTATAGTCTTTCATGACGAGAAGATTTGACCAAACGACAAAGAAAGGAAAGCAGATGACGGAAGAACCTCAAGAAGGCTCGACTGGTGCGCCTTTCCACGGAGTAACCGACTGGCATGCCATCGACTGGAAGGCAGTCAATCACAATGTGCGTCGGCTTCAAGCAAGAATCGTCAAGGCAACTCAGGAAAAGAAATGGGGCAAGGTGAAAGCCTTGCAACGACTCTTAACCCGCTCGTTTAGCGGCAAGGCGCTTGCCGTACGACGAGTGACGGAAAACCAGGGCAAAAACACCCCAGGAGTGGATAAGGTCATCTGGAACACTCCACACAAGAAGATCAATGCCGTCTATTCGCTCAGGCAAAAGGATTACCATCCTCAGCCACTTCGGCGCATCTATATACCCAAGAAAAACGGTAAAAAGAGACCATTAGGTATTCCAGCTATGAAATGCAGAGCAATGCAAGCCCTGTACTTACTAGCTCTTGACCCAGTGGCGGAGACAACAGCGGACCCGAACTCGTACGGCTTCCGACCACAAAGATCGACAGCCGATGCGATAGAACAATGCTTCACGGCACTGGGAAACAAAAGCACAGCACAATGGATACTTGAGGGCGACATAAAAGGCTGTTTCGACGGAATTTCTCACGAGTGGCTTTTAAATCATATTCCAATGGAAAAGGCTGTTCTCAAGAAATGGCTAAAATCTGGATATATGGAGAAAAATGCTCTCTACCCCACAGAAGAAGGTACACCACAGGGAGGGATCATCTCACCCGTACTCGCAAATATGACACTGGATGGACTAGAAAGGAGATTAAGGGAACGCTTTCCAAAAACAACGGTAAAAGGGATAGCAGCAAAAGTGAATTTTGTGAGGTACGCGGATGATTTCATCGTCACAGCAGCATCAAAAGAGTTGCTCGAACAAGAGATCAAACCGCTGGTGGAAGCTTTCATGAATGAACGTGGGTTAGAACTCTCAAGCGAAAAAACCTGCATCACGCACATTGAGGATGGCTTCGATTTCCTGGGTCAAAATGTACGCAAGTACAAAACAGGAAAGCGGCACACGCTGCTGATCAAACCAGCGAAAAAGAATGTGCATGCTCACCTGGAAAAGATGCGGGACATCATCAAGAAGAACCAAACGCTGTCGGCTGGGAGACTGATCCTGATGCTCAACCCGATTATTCGAGGATGGGCGCAGTATCATCAACACGTCGTCAGCGCAGATGTGTTCCACGATGTAGACGACGCGATCTATCGACGACTCCGACAGTGGATGAAACGAAGACATCCCAAGAAATCGAACCAATGGATCACGAAGAAATACTTCAAGACCGTTGGGGAAAACAACTGGGTCTTCTACGGAGAGGTGAATGGTCAGGTCTACCACCTCGCAGAGACCGCCAGCGTGCCAATCAAACGACATGCCAAAGTCAAAGCACAAGCTAATCCTTATGATCCAGGATGGGAAACCTACTATGAGAAACGTCTCGACGTTCACATCGCAGATACCCTGAAAGGAAAACGTTGGCTTCTCCATCTCTGGAAAGAGCAAAACGGACGCTGCCCGATGTGTCAACAGAAAATCACCAAGATCACAGGATGGCACAGCCATCACCTAGAATGGAGGTCAAAAGGTGGTCCAGACACCGCAGAAAACCGAGTGCTCCTTCATCCCAACTGTCACCAGCAACTCCACAACCAGGGTTTACACGTAGAGAAACCGCGTCCCTCAAAAGGAGTTAGAAAGGCTTGAGCTGCTTGACGCGAAAGTTTCACGAGCAGTTCTTAGGGGACGGGATGGCGGCAACGCTATCCTGTTACCCGACACCGATGTCAAAGACAGTGAATGGCTTGCTGATCTCTTACACCATGGATTGCTCAAAGCCAGTTTCATTCCTCCTGCACCTATTCGAGAGCTACGGGAGTTGACCCGTTACCGCAAAACCTTGGTCCAGGAACGAGCCTCCGAGATTCATCGCCTCCAGAAGGTTTTAGAGTCCGCTAACCTCAAGCTGGCAGCAGTGGCGACCGATATTCTGGGGAAAAGTGGGCGAGATATGCTCGATGCCCTTGCCAATGGACAAGAGGATCCCGAAGTCTTGGCTGCTCTGGCTCGTGGTCGCCTCCGTCCAAAGATCCCAGAGTTGCAACGCGCGTTGGAAGGGCGAGTGAAAGCACATCATCGGTTCCTGATTGAACAGATTCTGTCGCATATCGATTTCCTTGATCAAGCTATCGCGAAGGTCTACCAGGAGGTAGAGCGTTGTCTGACCCCTTTCGCCGAAGCGATCACGTTGCTTGAGACGATTCCTTGTATCAACGCGATCTCGGCGGCAGTCATTGTGGCGGAAATTGGGACCGATATGACACGCTTTCCATCGGCCAAGCACCTCGCTTCCTGGGTAGGAGTCGTGCGCTGTATCACGCGCTTGAATATCCCTGGTACAGCCAGGAAGAACTCGAAAGGAGGTTCTTGGGTCAATGGCTTACCTCACATCGAAAGATCGTGGGGGACAGTAGCATGCCACTGAAAGCGGGAGAAGACCGAAGACGCTTAGGGATGAGTCCCGCAAGACCCGCACAATATGGTGAGAGCTAGACTGCTCGAAGTCTAATTCCCAATCGGTGTATGCCCACACCCACCGCTACAGCGTCTAAGAGCGATGTCGCCTCATAGGGTGAAATCACATTCCGACACCCTACCTTTCGTGGGGCGAGATGAGAGACAGCGAGTCCCTTGAAGGGAATGAGTGGACCACCTACGTTGTGCTCGCACGTATTCAAGCGACGGAATACAGGATTGTCTAAGGGTGGAGACACCTATGATAACGGAGTTCCCATAGTAGTCAGCGGTAGGGAAAGCCTGCTACACGGCGAAGGGGAACAGGTGATACGCGATAGTGAAAACAGGGAGGTACGCGAGATGCGATCAGCCGTAACTGTGCTCAGTATCATTCATGAACGTGGGAAACAAGGATTGCCGCTGGAAGACATTTATCGACAACTCTACAATCCAGGACTGTACCTGATGGCCTACGGACGCCTGTACGCGAATACAGGTGCGATGACCCCCGGCTCAACCCCTGAGACCGTGGATGGGATGTCGATGGCGAAAATTGAGAAACTCATAGACGATCTCCGTCATGAACGTTATCGCTGGACGCCAGTTCGACGAACCTACATCGCCAAAAAGAACGGCAAACTCCGCGGATTGGGTTTGCCCACCTGGAGCGACAAACTGTTGCAGGAAGTCATACGCCTCATACTAGAGGCATATTACGAACCGCAGTTCAGCCCCCATTCACACGGCTTCCGATCTGGGCGAGGATGTCATACAGCTCTCACGGCCATACGAGACGACTGGAGCGGAACGAAATGGTTTATCGAGGGCGATATCTCCCAATATTTCGACACCATCGATCATACGGTGTTAGTCGCCATACTGGGAGAGAAACTCAAGGACAATCGTTTTCTGAGATTGATATCCAACCTACTCAAAGCCGGATATCTGGAAGAGTGGAAATTTCATCGAACCCTCTCTGGAAGCCCACAGGGTGGGGTGGTTTCTCCAATTCTTTCAAATATCTATCTGGACAAGTTTGATAGGTATGTCGAGCAAATGCTCATCCCAGAATACACACGCGGAACCGAAAGACGTTTCAACCCAGAATACGAGCGACTTCGGGCACAAGCCAAACGCAGGAAACGTGCGGGGAAACGAAAAGAGGCACGAAAGCTCTGGACACAAGTTCAGCGCCTCCCCTCAAGAGACCCACAAGATCCTGACTTTCGGCGTCTGAAGTACGTTCGTTACGCCGATGATACGCTTTTCGGGTTCATTGGCAACCGGGCAGAAGCCGAGGAAATCAGGGAAAAGATAGCGAATTGGCTCAGGGATAATCTCAAGCTCACCCTCTCTATCGAAAAGACGCTGATTACCAATGCTAGCTCAGACGCAGCTCGCTTCCTTGGCTATGAAATTGTCGCCCAACGCGCCAACGACAAACACCACCCGAAATCGGGACATCGGACTGTCAATGGCAAAATGGGATTACGAGTTCCTGCTGATGTCATCACCTCGCGGTGTGCCAAATACATGCACAAAGGAGTGCCTGCACATCGTAATGAGCTGATCCAAGATGATGAATTCACCATCATCAATCGCTATCATGCTGAATATCGTGGCCTCGTAGAGTATTACCTGTTGGCAATCAATGTCTGCTGGCTTCACAAGCTACATTGGGCTATGCAAGCCTCACTGTTGAGGACGCTGGCACGCAAACATCGGAGTAGCCTGAAAGCCATGTCTGAGAAATATCGGGCGACAACGGAGACGCCCTACGGAACATTGTCTTGCCTACAGGTGGTTGTCGAGCGAGCAAACGGAAAGAAACCACTGGTAGCGCAGTTCGGAGGCATTCCGCTGAGAAGACAAGAAAGAGCAATTCTCGCCGATCTTGACCCAGACTTCTCTCAAAAGCGAGGTCATGAACCCAATGACCTCGTCAAACGACTGCTCGCGGAGACATGCGAACTCTGTGGGTCAAAGACAAACATAGAAGTGCATCATATCCGCAAGCTCGCCGACCTGAAAGAGAAAGGACGGAAAGAGAAGCCTCGATGGGTCCAGAAAATGGCTCAAAGAAGGCGCAAAACGCTGGTGGTTTGTGCCTGCTGTCATGACAGCATTCATCGAGGGGAAAGAAAACCACAGTCACGAAAAGCATCACTGGAGAGCGGAGTGCAGTGAAAGTCGCACGCTCCGTTCGGCGGGGGCCAGACGGAAAAGGAGTTGCAAAACCACCTCGTCGGCTGGCTACCCGACTGTCCAGGAAATCGTCAGAGTGGAGGCAAACGGCTCCGTGGAACTGCCACCAAAGGCGATGTCTGGTTGAGAGCCATCCTGGGAGAGATTGCGGTGAGTATTGCCCGCTCTCGCGGAACCTACTTGCATGCTTAATATCACCGGATTGCTCGCCGTCGAGGCAAGCAGAAAGCAGTTTGGGCTGTGGCGCGTACGCATCATCGTTATTATCTATCATATTTTGCGCACCAAACAGCCTTATCACGACTTGGGAGAGCACTATTTTGAGCAGCTTGAGGCTCCCCGCTTAGAGCGTCATCATGTTCGTCGACTTGAGCAACTCGGCTACACTGTTATTCTCACGCCCCAGGTTGCGTAATGCCTCACTGGTTTGGGCGATTTTCGAGAGAACCCGAAGAAGTGTGGCGAGAGGCACATGGGCAACTCGGTTGGGATGTCATTCATTAGTCCTGGCTAGCAGCAGAGCAAATCGATCTTCTTCATACCCTACTCAGAACCACTACCGAAAATGATATAAGTTCTCTAGATGGTGGCTTTGATGTGCTTGAGAGATGTGAGAATAATCCTGTTTGTGAGCGCTTTGACTCGCTTGATTTCCTGGACCGATGGCTCCTCTGGCTTCCGTCCATGTTCTATCGCATTTCGTATTTCTCGAAATGTATGTAAGAGATCACGATCTTGTTCGCTGAGTACCAGGCCAATTGTGCTCAGATGCTTGTCGAATTTCTCCATTAACGCTCTGAGATTGAACTTCTTGATGGCATCTTCGACAAACTTATGCTCTCCTCAGTAAGATTCGCTGTTGCATGGGATGAGACGATGAGAGCTTTTAACTGCTCTTTGGTAAATCTCTTTGGCAACTTATCATCAGATGACAACAACTCAAACACTTGCCAAAGGCCGATAGTCACAACGTAATAATCTTCGCTGTCTCTAAACCTGTTCCACACCAGCAAAGGGAGTTGGGCCTCCTCACCGGCATCCATGACCGCTTTCATATCGATGTTGATCGCAGGCCGTAGGAGTCGGCTTTGGATTGGCCTGTAGGGGGAAAGATCTCTGAGCCAGATAGCACCAGTGTGCAGCATGACTAGGAGGAGATGGTCTTGACGCTGGAGATTCACCAGCTCACGGGTTCTTTCCCACGCAATAAAATCTCCATCAAATTGAGAGTATCCATATTGCAAGAAGCCGCTGTAGGCCGAAAGAAAGACATCCGCCTTTTCTGTGGCGGCTTCTTCTGCATCAGCAAAATGTGCGGACTGAAAACGAAAAGAAATCCACCCATCAGCATCAAGAAATCCCTTCCACACTTCGCTTTTCTGGTTCTCCACCCCAGGTAATTGTTCCTGGACACTCTTACGGGTGAGAAATTGAATCTCGCCAACGTTTTCGTCCTCTTCGATGAACAGCCCTTTAAAAGGGATAAAGGCCGCCATATCCTTCATGGAGCTATTGAGCCCGTATACAGAAAGTTTCTCTTTTCGTATGCCAGCTAGCCGAGCGAGGGAATAGAACTGTTCTGGAGGATCAACCCCGATGACGGTTAAGGCCGAAACCCCCTTCTCGGTCAGCTCGATACCATTCTGGAGGGTGATCACTACCTCATTGTTTGGCTCCTCTTTGATCGAAATAATATTTCCGGTAAACAGACACTTGCTTTGGCTGATTGAATGAATCGTCACCTCGTCCAAATAATTCACGGCTCCAAGCCCAAGAAAAGCATGCTTCTCAAGATGGAAACTGGCCTGAGACACTGCATTCAACGTGTCAATGATTCTGCAATTGTTGCTGAATAATGAAAGGCCCCCAAAAACAACTTTTATCTCATCCATGTAATTCTGTTTCTGCTTCTTTTTCGGGTCATTGGTCCTGTTCTTGCTGATCAAACAAAGAGGGTTGTGGTGAGACCTGAGTCCGTTGTTTTTTCCGTTTCTCTTTGGGGTGGTCAAGAAAGTTTTGCGAAGAGACGACAGGTTGGCCGGTGAGTGCCTCAAATTGGAGACGCACTTGGCCTCCAAAGGCTCCCGCTGCTTGTGCATCTTGTAGGAGTTGTGGGACTCCCTGGCTATCATGTTGCTCGTGCATGCGCCGTGCTGCCAATTCTGCTAAGGTCAGGACTCCCAATTCCTCTTCCGTATAATGGTCGCGTGGATGTTTCACTTTCTTGGGAAGTTGTTTGATCGTATGATGATGAGTATCGGAAGTGATCCCAAAGGTTCCTCGATGGATCGTTCCTGTGAGCAAGCCAAAATGGAGATGTTGTTGTGCTCCACGTACAAGCCATTCGTCGGTCAACGCATTGCGGCTGAGCAGATTCTGGATACGCGCATCTGCCCATTCCGGAGTGCGCCCCTGACGAATGTAGGAGGCCCGCAGTTGTTCAGCTTGGGTGTGCTGTTCCACTTCTTGCAGTTTTTCTTCACCCACTTGTGCCAGCCAGAGTCGTACACGCTCGGCTTGTGGACTGGGAATCGTTTGCACGAGACGTAACATCACCTCGCGGGTTGCGAACTCGGCCCCACGGAGCCGTCCGTCTTTTCCACGCAAGGGTAATTCTTTGATTTTTCCCAGGATGTCAGTAAAACCTTGATCCTCCTGATGGCGTTTCTTGAGTGCAGACCAGTAGACCCCGGGGTTTTTCGATCTAGTAAGCAGCTTGATAAAATCGATCACGGAATAATACCAGAGTTGATCGTCCATATTCCAGACACGACGGACTTCCACGAGTTCCTCGGTGTCCTGGTTTCCGAGTGCTTCGTGCGGAATGGGGATCAATTCCATGTTCTGTTTGCCCTGCTGAGAATCTACCATAATCATTCTTCCTTCTTTTCTACAGCAACTCTTTACAATGTGTAAATTGTTGTCCAATGGGAGCAAGGAGATAAGATGTTGGGACTGAGTATCGGTGTCAGGACGAAGAAGCGCTCTCCATTGGCGGTTGTTCCCGTTTGCCCTGATGTCCTATCACCCAATCGATGCGATCTATTGTCGCTTGCACACCTCGCTCTTGGAGGGCCGCGACGATGAGCAGTGCGGTCGTCTGGGCGATAGGAGAACCGTTTTCAGCCCTCCAAATGGTGCGAGCGCTGATAACGGAAGGTTTATGCTCGGTGGCAAACCTTTCGTTGATGTAATCTGCTAACGCCTTTTGAGAGTAAAGTCCTGCCCTTACTCTTAGTTCATGTAAAGAGCGCTTTTGGTGTGTATGTGATTTTAAAGCATGGCGAATCGTCTGAAGGACTTGATTGTCAGACATTTCAGTCAAGAGTTGCAATGGGCCAAGACTGACCAGGTCTTGCTGGTCTGTGACAGCGTAGGCATGTTGTTTTTCCAGATAAAGCGTCACACCTGCTTGTGGAAAGACGGTGTCGCGAAGATGTCCAGCTTTTTTGAGGATAGCAGGCGTGACGCCAAAGCGTTCCCTTGACCTCTTCTCTGCCTGAAAGGATTGTTCTATGTTCTCCACCTCTTTCTGATGAAAACGAGATGCACGTCTTAAAGATTCCTGCTGTTTTTACTCTACCAAAATTGGACACTTTTGTCAATATGTAGCAGGTTTTGTCTGAGCACTGTTTAAGCTGGATGGAGAGAGGCTGCGGCCATAGCAATGAAGCGTTGAGCTGCGTGTTCATGCTTTGGATCGCCGGGTTGGGAGAAAGAAGCCTGCAGGGGGTGACCTGCTGATGAGGTGAGAGAGGGGAATAGATGGGATACCCATGAGCAGGAGAGCAGATTATCTATGAAGATAACAGAAAAAAAGATCTTGCCACCTTTTATGACATCGTATGGTCATTTATGCGGAACACGGTTGTGTTGCAAGGATGAAGATGCGATGGTACACTCTTCTTTATTTAGAGGGTCGCAGAGGAGTTCCCTTTATGAGTCATCAGCATCCGTTCAAATGGCGTCACTACCAGGCCGAGGTCATTGTGCTCTGCGTTCGTTGGTATCTGCGATATGCACTCAGCTATCGCGAGTCTTCAAGAAATCATGAGGGAGCGGGGGCTGCATATCAATCACAGCACGATGTACCGCTGGGTCCAGTGCTATGCTCCTGAGTTGGAAAAGCGTTGGGCTGTGTTGCAAAGATTCACACAGGAACGATAAGAGTGGGTTGTGTTGCAAGAAGGAGGAAGAAACTATTTTGAGCATGAGCGGTCCTCTCAATCGTTCTTAAGCGACCACTCCGAACAGATGAGCGACGAATACAATCTGGCCACTCACATCTCCTTTTGCTATACCTTGCACTTGTCCTTTGCGTAGCATGTTCATGATCTCGTAGCCTTGTAACGTGCTCCAGGCCGTCTCGAACGAGAAGAAACCCATCCCTGGCTTCGTCAACCGTTTAATGAAGCGATGGTCTTGTTCGATCAGATTGTTGAGGTATTTCACTTGTCTCAGCTGGACCGATGCTGGAAGGATTCCAGAGGCCTTGAGTTCAGCGATAGCTTTGGGATAAGCTGCGTTCTTGTCCACATTGACCACACGAGGAATCAGTATGGTGAGAGCGCGAGGATCAGTCAGAGCCGTAGGCGGGACTATCTGCGCTTCGCGGGGGCGAGTTTGAAGTGTTGAAGAGGCTGCGACGTGCAACGCTTTACAGAAAAAGTGTGTGGCGGCTTCAGCGTCGCGCGTTGGACTCAAGAGAAATTCCAGCGTCTGGCCACCTGAATCTACTGCTCGATAGAGGTACATCCACGTTTTCTTGATCTTGATGTACGTCTCGTCAACGCGCCACGAGTCATTGTAGGCTTTGAGATGAGGCCGAGTGCGCTTCTCTAGTTCAGGTGCGTAGTGCTGCACCCAGCAGAAGATCGTGGTATGGTCGACATACAGCCCACGTTCCAGCATTATTTCTTCGAGATCACGGTAGCTCAAGGCATACCGCAAGTACCAGCGCACACACAGGAGAATGATGTCGGCCTGAAAATGACGCCATTTGAAGGGATGCTGCTCGCTCATAGTGGCTCCTCCGCAGTTCTTTTCCTTCCACCTTAACAGATCAGCTTCGTCTTTGCAACACAGCCTGCACTGTTGTAATGTGCTCAACGAGTTGCAGCGACTCCATCTCATGCAGCAGAAGGTGGTGGTGGATGCAGATCTGCACAAAGCGCTGACAGAGTTGCAGCGACTCCCACTGTAGAAAGACGAGAGCCTTCGCGTATCCTCACAAGAGTCAGGGAAGGTTAGACTGCGTTGAGCAAGTATTGCCGAAGCAGAGGAAGTTCCGCACGACCATACATCGAGCATTTGACCAGTTTGAGCTTCTGGACCTGTGCCCCCCGGACCCATTGCTGTATAAGTAAGCGTGAACCCAGCGAACACAGCTTCTTTGTCTTTCAAGATGCCAGTAACAACATGTTGTAGTTTGGGGATCTGGCGTGCTTGGATGGCTTCGATCCATGTATCGAGCCGTTCTCCTTCTTGCTTGTGCGTTACCGTCAAAAGGTCCTGAACCAACCTATAGACCGTTTGAGCTGAAGTGAGGCTTCCTCAACATTATTCATCCTGATCTGTCTTTTGCCCTTCTTCCGGTGTAGCTTTTTCAGAACCATCCATGCTCTGTCGCAGAGCTTGCATATGAGCACGAGTTTCGCTGGTTTGTGGATGCTGTGGACCGAGCGTGGCCTCTCGGATGAGCAGTGCACGTTGATAAAGAGAAATCGCATCTTGACGCTTTCCCTCCCACGGGATGCGCAACGAGGTGTTAACAGAACCGGAAAAGGGAAAACCCTGGCAAAAAGCTGAAGAAATGTGACTCCTTGTAAGAAAGTGTTCTGTATCGTCATTTTCACACAAGGAGGACATCAACCAGTATGACGCATTCCCCTGTCCGATTTCAAGTGAATCCCACCTCCGTTCCTTCTCTCCCTTCATGGATGGAGGAAGTAGCTGCTGTGGCTCATATTCTCAAGCAGACCGGGATCATCGCAGCACTCGAAGAACACGTGCGATTTGCTCGTGCTCGCTTTGGAACGTATGACACCATTGATTTTGTGATCGTGCTGATGAGCTATGCGCTCAGCGGAGAACCCACTCTGGCCTCGTTTTATGATCGCCTCGCTCCTTTTTCCCACGACGTTGCGGCTCTGTTTCATCGTCATCGCCTCCCCTCGCGTTCCGCTCTTTCCCGCTTTCTCGCTGCACTCAATGAGCAAACCGTTGAGGCATTGCGCACTCAATTTCTTGAGGATCTCCTTGAGCGAGCAACACCTTTTTCTCATCCAGGCGGAGTATGGGATCGGCGTGATCAGCAGTACGTAGTGGTGGACGTGGATGGAACTCGACAAGCGGCTCGCCAACGCGCTCTTCCCCACCTGCCAACCCTCCCAGAACCGCATCGTCGTTTGACGCAGGTGGCAGCACCTGGCTACACGGGTCGCAAGCGCGGAGAAGTGGTACGGACCCGCACGACTATCTTGCAGGCCCATACTCATCAATGGCTTGGCACCTTCGGAGGAGCGGGCAATGGAGATCTCCGTGGCGGGCTTGAGCGTGCTTGCCAGTTAGTCATCAGCTATGCAACCAAGCAGCAGCTTCTCCCATCCCAAATGCTGCTCCGTTTAGATGGCGCGTATGGAGATACAGCGGTTCTCAGCGACGTGCTGGAGATGGGGATAGGCGTGATTGCACGGAGTCGGGATTATGCCCTGCTGGGTCGTCCAGAAGTGCTGGCAGTGCTTTCGCGCCCTCCCGTAGTTCGTTGGAGCCATCCAGAAAGTGGGATGGTCCGGGATCTGTATGATTGCGCCTCCATCCGTCTACTGCGTGGGGGAGCAGGTGTTCGGGTGGTCATCGCAACGCACCCTGGGACCGATGATCCTCCAAAAGTGGGACAACAGCGTGACGGTGTGGTGTACGAACTCTTTGTCAGCACACTCCTTGCCCCAACGATGATGGCGAACGATCTGCTGGATCTGTATCTGCATCGTGGATCGTTTGAAACAGTCTTAGCAGATGAAGACTGGGAGCAAGATCCTGACCGCTGGTGCTCTCAAACTTCTTGTGGGCAGGAGTTTTGGCAAATCCTCTCCCAGTGGATCTGGAATCTTCGTCTGGAATGCGGGCAACACTACTCTCCCACCTCGCTTCGCACCACCACCTTTGCCCTGGCGAACGAATCTGTGCCGGGAAACGAACCGACAGAGGTCAATGCAACGCAGCCGGAGCGTAAACCGGTTCTAGTGAGCCGTCCAGCGGGAGGAAGCTCAGCAGTGTGGGACAACGAACTCGTCTATGGCCCTGCGCAATGGGCGCAGCCTTCGTTTACCGGTGGGTTTCCGGGATCAGCATTTCTCCCGCAAGCAGATGGAACATTACTTTGCCCTGCAGGACGGGTACTCACCCTGATCGAATACCGACGAGAACGTGCCGGGTCGGTACGGGTATCGTATTCGGCCAGCTTGGATGATTGTCGTTCCTGTCACTTACGTCTCTACTGTCAAAAACGTCGCACCCACCGTGCTCGACGAGTGAGTGCAGTCTATTGGCCTGTGTCGTCTCCCTCGCTTCCTGTCCCTAAGCCCCCACCTCCAGCCAGTTCTCCAGTGCTGTGGAGGGATTGGCCTCGGCGTTCTATCAGGCGTCAGTGGATGAAGATCGTTCGAGCGCAAAGCGTGACCATCACGAGAGAGGCAGCACCTCCCCTCAATCCGTCTCAGGATCCTCCCTCGTCCCTGTTCACTCGTCCCCAACGTGCTCATTGGCGCTTCTCCTGGGAACAGAGGCTCTCACGCAATGCCCGTTCAGCCTCTTCGTCCCCGGTGACGATCACACTTCATGGCCTCCCTGCTGTTTTTGCTCAAATCTATGGGTTTGAACTTTCAAATTCCTTCTAAGACTCGTTCCTCCTTGACGGTTTCGTGAACATCCCTCAAGCCCCGTTCTGCCGAGCACCCCTTCGATATCGATATTTCTCTATTTTTGTTTTTCAGTCTCTTTTGTTCTTGCTTACTTGCTTCTCACTCGTTGCGCATCCCGTGGGTCCCTGAGCCTCTCGCAAAACGGCGAAATCGTAGAGCGTTTTTGCTAGCTCTGGGTGCTCTGGCCCTAGAATACGCTCTCGCAGAGAGAGAACCTGTTGATAGAGGCGCTCGGCTTGCTCATATTTTTTTTGTTCCCGATAGCACATTGCCATATCAGCAAGAGTAATCGCTGTATCAGGATGCTCTGGTCCTGATATATGCTCACGAGCATGTAATACTTGCTGATATAAGGGCTCCGCCTGTTCGTATTTTCTCTGATCACGATACACATTTGCTAGATTGTTGAGCATATAGATTGTATGCACCTCTTCTGCCCCAAATAGTTGTTCAAAGATATGCAGTGCTTGCTGGAATAACTTCTCGGCTTGCTCAAGCTTCTTCTGGTCTCGATAGAGGAGTCCTAGATTACTCAGTGTTGAGGCTACATCATGACTCTTTGGTCCCAATTGTCGCTCCTGAATACTCAGTGCTTGATAAAACATCTGCTCACATTGCTCATACTTTCCCTGCCCATAGTATGCGAGTGCTAGATTATTGATTGTTTCAGCAGTCTTGACATGACTAGGACCCAAATACTGCTTACAAAGTGTCAGTGCTCGGAACCACACCACCTCGCATCGCCCATACTTCCCTTGCCAATAGAGAGCTTCTCCATGCTGTAGTAATCGAGGGATAAGCGCTGCATGGTCAGGTCCATAGCATTTTTCAGTCACCGTTATTGCCTGCCCTAGTAGTGGTTCAGCCTCATCAAAACGTCCTCGTCTTATCAAATAGGACCCTACTCTTGAGAAGAGTTCGCTAGCCTCTGGCAAATCGCTTTCCGTTGTTTCAAGCCATTGCAGACATGTCAGAGCGCTTTGGAGCAAGCGCTCACACTGCGACCAGACGGTGGGGTCCGGTTCAGGAAAACATGTAGCGATCACACGCATCATGTGTTCGCTCCAGAGTTGTATTTCCGTCGGTTCCATTTGATCTTGAATGACCGCCTGGACCAGCCGATGCATTGAAAGAGCATGTATTTCAGGGGAACGTGCTATCAATGAGGCGCTCCGTAAAGCCGAGAGCATGACATCAAACTGATAGGCATCAGTCACAACTTGCTGCAAGCGCTGTCCCGGGTAAGATGCTCCGGCGGCTAGCAACTCTTCAGGAATGGCATCAGGATGCAACAATGCGCATGCTCGTAGCAGGTGGATGGCCCCTGGGTGTTCCTGCTCGACTCGCTCCATTGAGAGCTGGAGTGTAGTCGTGACTGATGAGGGATGGGCACCTCCATGCAGACCTCGACGCGCTAGTACCAGCGGACGCTGCTGATGATACCGTTGAAGATAGTCCGCCACGCTACATCCTGTCTCTTCCAGATAAGCACCCGCCTGATCTAATGTGAGAGGAAGTCCTCCTAGTAGTTTGGCTAACTTTTCCGCATCTGGCTCATTCTGGAGATCCATTGTCGTGGTAGCAGATAGCCTTTTTGACCGCCGCAAGAGCAAAGCGGCTCACTCGCTCTCGTCCATTGCAGGCAGCTCCAGCAGCTCAGCTAAAGGACCAAGCGCCTGCCGACGCGTGGTCAGCAACATAGCACCTTGCCGTAAGGGAGGCAACACCGCTTGGAGCAGATTCAGGTCTTCGACGTTATCGCAGATCAGTAGCCACTCGGAATGTGTACCCAGCCAGTTTTGCACAGCTTTCACTATCTGTGCCTGCTCTTTCTGCTGGAATTGAGGCTGTTGTAGAAGATCTACCATCTGTTGCAGGCTATTCATTAAGCTCTCGGTCGTTTCTGCGGCCAACCAGAGGATGGTGTTATATTCATGCCGGTAACGATAGGCATACTCAATTGCGACCTGCGTTTTACCAATGCCTCCCAATCCAGTGATTGCCGACGACTGGGTCAGTGCGACTAACTGCGACCCTTTTAATCGGGCGTGTAAAGTATGTAAAATTGCATCTCGACCGATGAAGATTTGATTGCGTGGATACGGAACTCCCCAGAGAGCAGGTTCCTGCTCCTCGACAGACTCAAACAAGTCTTCAGGATGCAGACCAAAGAAGCGACTCAATTGCAATCGGATAGCAACCTGTGGAATGGCTTGCTCCTGCTCCCAACGTCGAATGCTGCGTGCAGAGATCCCTAGTGCTTCTGCCAGTGCCTCCTGAGAGAGATGTAGCCGCAGCCGTTGCTGGCGTACCCGTGCACCAAACCTCAACATAGCTGCCTGGTTTCCCCTTTTTTTGTTCTTATTGATAGGAAAAAAGATTTTTTGATATGAGTATATTATATAAAGAAGAAACCAGGTTTGTAAAATACTTCATGTAAAGTGGCCGTTACATGTGGCAACGAGAGTGTGAACATCCTGGTAATTCTTTCTATCCGACACCATCTCTAATTCTGAAACGTCATGCGCCTGTCGGCGCACCGCTCCCGATGAAAAAGGATTGAAGAAACGCTCTATATTGTGGGAAGCTCCCAAAGAAGCAATACTTCTTTTGCCCGACCCAGAACCTGCCCCAGGAGGGTATGGACACGGGCCTTGCCGGAGATGTAGGTCGAGCACAGGATCAAATTGCAGGCTCAGCGAATGCGAGGGCCGCGAAGATGGGAAATTGCGTTGCACTGCGAGAGCAAACCTCTGGTTGAGCGAAGTTCGCCAGGAGAATGCCTTTACGCAGGCGTGCCGTTTACTTGGCAGATCTGACGCGTTGTCAGATTATTCTCGCCTTTCCATTCAAAATCAATACCGACCCTCCGACAATAATTTTCAACGCTTTTCTTGTTCTCAGTCTGAAAAAACTGCTGCCAACTAACATCTAATCCACTGATAAAATTTCGCGCGTACATCAACTTCTTCTCAGTCATACATTTGATAATAGCTGGATCAATGACCAGATAGGTTTTGCGACAATCAATGATAGGCGTCGCTCCCCCAATTGCTGCTGCCTTGACATAGTAGAAGAAGATCTTCATCGGCCAACAATGCATATGCGAACTTTCATTGTGGAAGAGTATAGATTTATCTGCAAGGTAAGGTGTTGAATGATAGACCTTCGCACCTAGTGTATCACGTGGCAAGTCTCCATACTCATCGAATAACTCACCATCTGTTGCCACCGTTTGTGCAAAGGCTTCAAATTTCTCAGGAGAGTCTATATTAAAACCTTTACACAAATATAATGATCCTGCGATTTCGGACAAAAATGACCTGGCTCGTAAGGTGTAAATAAAAGTATGCAGAAGAAAACCCGGAAACAGTATAGTGCAGAGTTCAAGGCAAAAGTCGTCAAGGAGATGCTGAAAGAGGAAAAGACCGTTGGGCAGCTGGCTGCCGAATACGGAGTGCATAGTAATATGCTGTATCGTTGGCGGGATCAAGCATTAGCCGGTCTGCCCAGCCTTTTCAATGACCAGGTGGGCCAGGAATTAGCCCAGAAAGAGACCGAGTGGCAGCAAGAACGAGAGGCGTTATATGCCGAGATTGGCCGCTTAACCACGCAGGTGGCGTGGCTGGAAAAAAATCTCGTGGCCTGTTTAAGTAGAGAGGAGCGGCGCAAACTGGTGGAGTGGGAGAATAGAGAACTCCCCATGAGCACGCAGGCCCGGCTCTTGAGTCTCAACCGCTCAGGTCTTTACTATCAGCCGGTGCCTCCGTCAGCAGAAGAAGTGGCGCTGAAGCATCGAATCGACGAAATTTACACAGCTCATCCGTATTATGGTTACCGGCGCATCGCCGCCCAGTTGTATCGCGAGTCCCTGGCAATCAACCAGAAAGCGGTCGCGCGGTATATGCAAGAAATGGGACTGGCTGCGGTATATCCGGGTCCGAATCTGAGTAAACGTGAGCATCAATCAGCGATTTACCCTTACTTGTTGGCGAACATCACGGCGAAGGAACCCAACCACATCTGGGGTATCGACATCACCTACATACGCTTGCGAGGCGGCTGGATGTATCTGGTCGCGATCCTGGATTGGTATTCGCGGTATGTGCTGAGCTGGGAGCTGGATCAAACGATGCAGATCGCCTTTGTTCTTGAGGCCATGCAACACGCTCTGGCACAAGCCAAGCCACAAATTTGCAATAGCGATCAAGGCAGTCAGTTTACTAGTTCGCAGTATACCCAACTGTTGCTCTCACATAACGTGCGTATCAGCATGGATAGCAAAGGGCGTGCGCTAGATAACGTGTTTACGGAACGCTTGTGGCGCAGCATAAAATATGAGGAAGTATATCTGAAAGATTACGCCAGTCCTCGCGACGCACGCCGAGAGCTGACAACCTATCTCCGCTTTTACAACGAGCAGAGGCTCCATCAAGCGCTTGACTACCGAACACCAGCAGAGGTATATTTTCCATCACGCAGGCATATGGATGAGTTGACTGCAGAAAGAAACGAGCATGTTTTGTCATCAAGGGAGGAATCCTCTTCTCTTGAGACTCTTTGAGCAAGAGAAGGGTGATGAACTCCTTGAGAGAGCCTATGATACAGAGTAAAGGGAAAATAGCGCGCGTACGTCACGGCCTGCTGCATTTTGCTGAAGTTGAACTCACCGTTTCTTCTGCTGACGAAATGGTTGTTACTTTTGATTGTCATGGAGAAGGATTTATCTCACAGGGGTATATCGAAGTAGTTCCAGCAAAAGGCTACGATGACTGGAAGCATGGGGCATTGGCAGGTATCACCTATGCGTTGGGAAAATGTTCAGATCATCCTTGCAACGTGACGGTGACGTACATTGCTGGTTTGACCACAGACACGAACCCTTCCATTGTTGGTGGAGCTGCCATCCAAGCTATCTGGTCTGCTCTCCAGTATGAGCCTACAGCCGAAGAGCAAACACATATCGAGAAGATTGTTTTTCAGAGTTTTACCCAGCCATTTGATCATGTTCCTGACTTTGGCTCATAAGTCACGGATTTGGCGCACTGACGCAAATAATGTGGACAACCCATCCATCAGCGGAAAAAAGTCATCAGGCACAAAAATGTCTCTGGGGCTTGTTTCGCAACGAAAATGGTGAAGATTGATTTCGTAAAGAAAGGAAGTCGCACCTTAGCAACCATGACTTTTGTGTCTTGACATCCTGGGTCATTTTACAAACAAACCATTTACAGATCGTGTTATCTATCTCATCTCCTCATGTTGCCGCTTTTTCGACCGCCTCTTCGGAAGTTGCCTCCGTATTTTTAGATGAGGAATATCCGAGCAACAACAGGAGCGGGGATGCCATCATCGTTGTCACGATCGCCATGATAACGAGCATAGCAAATATTGCTGGAGAGAGGACTCTCAGTTCAAATCCAATGTTGAGAACAATGAGTTCAACCAGGCCTCGTGTGTTCATCAGCACTCCAAGACAGAGCGCCTCCCTCCAGGATTCTCCCAGAATACGTACGGTAAGGGTTCCTCCTATGATTTTTCCCAGGCAAGCAATAGCGATGAGAAACAGGCAGATGAGCCACATTGTAGGTCCTTGAATAAGCCCTATCTGGGTTCTTAGTCCGCTAAAGACGAAAAAGAGGGGCAAAAACAGTAAATTATTGACCTGGTCCAGGCTACGAATCTGCTCAGCAAAAGCAACGTTCCGTGGGAGAATAACGCCCGTGAGAAACGCGCCAAAGACAAGGTGGATGCCTATCGCATTGGTTGTATACGCCGCGAGAAGAAGTATCACAATACCAGATGCGATCTGCAGAGATCTGGATTGGATATGTTGTACAACGTAGCTCAACAGCGGACGCACAACTAACACCATCACAGCAATAAAAATGATAGTTAACCCTACCGTCACCCCTGCTAACAGTCCATTGAGCGAATGGATAATCGCGACGACAAGTGCGAGCAGATACCAAGCAAGTACATCATCGACTGAAGCACAGACCAGTGCTAACATACCAATCTTTGTATGGAGTATTCGCCTTTCTGATAAAATACGCGCTAATACAGGGAAGGCAGTAATCGACATTGCCACTCCGACAATGAGCATAAATGAAAACAGGGTTGCCTTTGAGCCGCTAAGGTCTGGATACAGAAGAAAAGCACTGGAAAAACCCAGTACGAAAGGTAAAAGGATACCACTTAATGAGATGAAAATAGCCTTGGGGCTCTGACGTGCTATCAAGTGTGTATCAAGCCGTGCCCCTAGAGAAAACATATAAAGAGCCAGTCCGATATCTCCTAATGTCTGCAACATTGGGAGCGTACTCTGTGGGAACAATAATATCTCAAGATCGGGAAAGATAGCGCCAAGCAACGATGGTCCAAGGGCAAGCCCAGCCAGGATTTCACCAATGACCCATTGCTGCCCGATACGCCGACAAAGATTGCCAAACACCTGTACTGTCAGTATGATGACGTTCAGCTGGAGTAAGATGTACCCTGTAAGCATCATGTCTCCTCATAAGAAATTCCAAATCCACAGCCTGCAGCGTCAAACCTTGCCAATGTTGCAACAAATGATGTCCATTAACGGAACCATTCCATGTGAGGTATCTTTCCTGAAATTGCCCATTGATTGGAGCTATGCTTGTCTACTTCAAAAATCAGGCTTGAAAGCGGATGTGGTGAGCTCACCTAGATAATGATGCTAGATGTGATTTTTATTCTGCTCCATTTTACTTGCTCGCTGTTTCATCAGGCTGAGGACTTCAGGTTCATTTTCATCGTAGACATCCCCTTGCAGCAACTTGGGCACCGCCCATAGATACGAGATTCCGTACAAAAGCGGTGAAGAGCACATTCAAGCGATAATAGACGGAAATAAACTTGTACCGGTTGCTCGTTTCCCATCGTAAGGTCTGCTCGAAGCGCTGAAAGCCCGCCTTGCCAAACTCGCCGATCTCTACCGCTTGCAGGATGTCGGCACTGGCGAAACGAGCATTATTGAGGGCTATGCTCACTCCCGTCGAAAAGATCGGATCCACGAAACGAGCGGCATCGCCACCAGCACAAAGGTCTCGCCACAGATCTGCTTCATGGCATAACTGTAATCGCCCTCTTCACGCAAGGAATGCACCTGCCGAGCAACTCTCAGTCCCGCTACCAGTTCTGGCCGAATTTGTAGAGCCTGCCAGAAAAACGCCTCGCGCTCTTGCCTGGCACTGGCAAAGTTCTTCTTCTGGGTAACCACCCCGATGCTCGTGATCGTCTCGCTGATCGGGATCTACCAGACCCAACTATTGGTGAGGGGCAAGAAGTGGATGAAAATATAGTCCAGTTGCTTCTGATCACGAGCCAGCAAACGGCGATCATACCCTTCGAACCAAGTATGGATGGCATATTGATCAAAGACTGGATCCTGCACACGCAGTTTGAGTTGATTGCCCAGCGGTGTCCGTCGTCCACTGGCATCCACAACTAACCGCACCTTTGTCCGGCTCTGCTGACGACGAGCCACCGAAAATAGAATCTCGGGCTGGCCTGGCTCGAAAAAAAACACCCTCTGGACGCGCACGCCCTCATAGACCACCGCTCCTGCTTCGTGAGCATGTTGCAGGAGCTGCAGGTCAAACTTGCCGCGATCCACGTGGAAGGTATAGGGGCGATCCACTCCCGCCTGCTCCCGCTCCGCAAAACTAGTGTCCATGTGACTATCAGCTTCTAGCCCCTCAAAGCTATGGGTATAAACCGTTCTCTGGTTACTGGCAGTCCAGGTGGCACCATACTTTCTGGGAAAGCCAGCTTGATCCAGTTTGGACAGAAAATCCAGTCCTTTGAAAACTCGCGTCGAAGAAGGCACCAGCGGCTCGCCAACGCGAGGACGAGGAAACAGCGCCTGTTCAAAGACTACACACGAAACCCCGCTCGCGCCAGATACGCCGCCGTCGCTGCTCCTGCTGACCTACCACCAATGATACCCACATCATAATCAAGGTTCGTCATCTCTTCTCCTTAGTGCGAATTTTTCTTCCTTTACCCCTCGTAGTGCATGCACGCTTAAACTCGTTAGCTTCTGTACGCTTTTCAACATCTTTTACTTCTACAACCATTTTCTGGGAGCGATCCAGGAAATTCAGCAATACTCGCACCCGTTTCCTGGGGGCAACCGAGCCAATGAATACAGCTTCCAATCCACGGAGCGGCCCGTCTACCATATATAAAACATCACCGGGACGAAAATCTTGATCAGGGGCACAATTGTATTCATTAAGCCGGGTTATCTCTGTATATAGAGCTTCTACGGGGCAGTGTCTATGATGCTCTGGTTAAGGGCTACATCGACGGTCAGGCGGTCGATGTACTCTTGGCTCAGTATTCCCTGGAAGGTGGGGTGCTGATCTATGCCGTAGATGCCAGCGTGTGGGCACGTTGTGATGCTGAAACCAGTCCTGAGCGTGCCTTTTATCATCACTCCTCCCGCCATTGAGCGGGAAAACCAATAGTGGCGGGCTGGGCCTACCATTGGATTGCTCAGATCAGCTTTGCTCATGAGCTGGACGGTGCCGGATCTTGCGCGGTGCCTCAAGCCTGATGACAACCTAAATCTTGTTGCTGTGGAACAAATCAGAGAGTTGTTGCAAGAGTATCCCGACGATGCCCCTCTTCCCATTTTTGTCTTTGATGCTGGCTACGAGCCAGGGCAATTGGCGCAAGCTTGGGGTTCCTTGTAGGCTGCTGCTCTCAACCGTTTACGTGCAGGACGTTGCTTTTATGCTGATCCTACGGGCCAAGCGCCGAGAGGACGACCTCCACGGCATGAGCATAAATTCGCGCTTGTGCCGACCCTGCCACTTGGCTCGAACCTGAGCAGGAGTATGCTCCTGAAGATAGTCAATATGGTCAGATGCATGTGCGCGCTTGGCACAACTTGCATGCCATTCCGCAAATTCATCCCAAGCGTGGAATTCGAGGCCAGCGACCACTGATGTGAGGAACGCTGCTTCTTGTCGAGGTCGAGCGTCTTCCCAAACATCTGTGGCTGTGGTGGTATGGTCCGGAGCTTCCTCAATTAGCTCAGGTGTGGCGTGCCTATGTGGGTCGCTTCAAGCTCGAACATACCTTTCGTTTTATCAAACAGTTCCTCAATTGGACGCTGCCCCGGGTGCGTCATCCCGAACAAGCCGATCGTTGGACCTGGCTGGTCGTGCTCGCTTACACGCAACTGCGTCTAGCTCGCCCGCTGGTTGTCGATCATCGTTTACCCTGGAAAAAACCTCTGACCGAAGGCAAGTCGACTCCGTACTGTGTGCGTCGAGCGTTTTCGTCACTTTTAGGGCGCCTCCCAGTGCTCGCAAACCTACCAAAACCCTGCGGACGATCACCTGGACGGCCCAAAGGTCGTCTTTCTGGTCATGCTCCTTGTTATCCTGCTGTTAAAAAGGCTGTCTAAACCCTCCTTTTTCTTCAGTCGCTGCTTTCTCTGATAGTTTCTTGCGACTTTCGGCTAGACCCTCATGGTTAAAATGCAAGTTTAGTGTGGTGACGGTAAATTCAAAGATGGGCATGCTCCACCATTCTAACTACTTTCTTTATATTTACACACTTATTTCATTGATTTACAGTGTGCCAAAATTTCGATAGTTGAATTGACTACTGATACTGGAGATATTGCATGTAAATCATCATAGAAAAGGCAATTTTTTACTTTCCACGGACCCCATTGTTGAGGAAGGTTTATGCGAGCAGATAGAACAACAACAGGAGTTTGAACAGCCGCTGAAATATGCATTGGTCCAGTATTATTAGTAATAAGAATGTCTGCGGCCTCTATGAGAGCACACAGAGAAGGAAAAGACAAATTTCCTGCAAAAGAAAATACTCTCTGACGATTTTCTTTTCGGATTTTACCCATTATTTTTCCTACCAATTCCTTTTCTTCTTTTGAGCCAGTGATTCCTATATTTAGCCTAAAGTTCTCTCCTAATTTGTTAATTACTTCTGCATACAATGCCCACGGATATGCTCTCGCGAGATTACTACAGCCAGGATGAACAATAACCAGGGGAAGCTGATGATCAATTTCATAAGAAGAAAGAAGTACGTTTATATCCTCTTGCGCACTCTTAGGAACCTGTACAACAAGCTTAGCTTCTTCCTTTGCTGTATGAATACCTACTGCTTCCACAAGATTTAATGCATGCACAACCTCATGTATGGTCTCTTTTGGAGGGTTATATCGAGTTGTAAGTAAAGAGCGTGTAGGATATGCTGAAGCTGCTGCACGCAAGGGGATATTTGCAAGATAACATAAGTACGCAGGAGCAGATGTACGCGGGCATTGGCGAAACGTAGTGAAAATCAAAGCACCATCAAAATTGCTCTCTCTCAGTAGCTCAATTAGCTGAAACTCTTGTTGGCTATCTTGCAATGAGTCATACTCCCACGGCATCCGATGAACAATTACATCATCAATATCGGCACTTACTAAAGAAGCTGGTGATGCAGCTTCAGTTGTTAATAACGTTAGTTTACTCTGTGGCAGTTTTGTTTTGATCGCACGTATAGCAGGAGTCGTTACTAATATATCACCGATCCTTCCTGAGCGTATAATGAGAAGACGTTTAGCAGAATACCAGCTATTTTTTTTCATATGCATACTCCTAATGCAAGATAACGTGAATACGAAACGTCATGCGAGGCCCTCGCACTACACCGCATGACCAAAGCTCACCGCCAGAAGATTCGGTCAGAACTCACTTGGTCAGAAGATACTGTTGGCGAATCCCCTCCGTCAAGCAGCTAGAGTAGCAAAACAGTTTCGCCCAGGGAGCCCCATTCACCATTGCATGAAGCGAAGAATATTGGTTGCTACTTTTGAATGTATAAGCTGGAGATGCTTTTTTAAAGCCAATAGAACGAAATCTCGTAATCCAGGTAATACGAGTTGTTTGTGGGAAATTTCTTCAATCCCTGTTCGCCCTCGATTTTAGTCGCTTTGAACCTTTTTTGCCACAGATCAGATATCTGATCTGTGCAAGGGATATTGATTAAAGGCATATTTGTGGTCAGTTGTTGCCGCTTCTAAGACCTCACAAAGCTGATTGATTTCTTCGTGGCTGTTGTAGTAATGTACAGAGGTTCGTATTAGACTACTTAGTCCTCGCGGTTCCATATCTAGACGATTAGAACTGAGAAGTGGAACCCAGACATTAATACGATGCTTTGCCAGAATTTGACGAATTTCCATCGGATCTTTCCCAGCAATAGTAAAAGAGACTATGCCACACTGTTCTGTTCCTTGATCTTGTACAACTACACGTGGTAATGTTCGCAACCTTGCACGTAGCATACTCGCAAGGCTTGTTATACGTGACCATATAGCATCGATTCCCCATTGAAGAGCATAATCAATGGCTGTGGCCAAGCCTATCTTGCTTGCACAATTCACTTCCCAACTTTCAAAACGACCAGCATCTGGTGCGAGCTGATAGCAATCTTTAGAAATCCAGCGAGCGGCATCTAACCCTAAGATGGGTGGTTCCAACTGGTCAAGAACACTTTTGCGTACATAGAGAAGCCCTGTTCCTCTCGGGCCACGTAAATATTTACGTCCAGCAACAGACAACAAATCACAGTTTATCTGTTCTACGTCAATTGGCATTTGCCCGACCGATTGGCAGGCGTCCAGCAAATAGAGAATGCCAGCCTGACGAGCAATCCGACCTATAGCTGCTGCTGGATTAATGAGACCGTGGCTCATGGGAACATGTGTAATGGCGAGAAGCTTCACATGTTTATCAATCGCATTATACAGGGCTTCAAGAGAAATCTGATCATGATCATCATTGGGAATAACAGTAATTTCCACGCCATATTTCTGTGCTATTTGTAGAAAAGCAATATAATTGCTAGCGTATTCAGCACGAGATGTAAGGATACGATCACCTCTTTGGAAAGAGATGGAGTAGAATGCCATATCCCAGGCTCGTGTGGCATTTTCGGTAACAGCGATTTCATCGCGTTGACAGTTAAGTAAACATGCTGCTAAATCATATACACGTTCTATTGCATTATTACGTTGTTCTGCAGCTTCATAGCCTCCAATCAGCGCCTCAAGCTGAAGATGAGCTGTGATGGCGTTAAGTACCTGTTTGGGCATTAAAGAAGCTCCAGCGTTGTTTAGATGGATGACATGTTCACAACCAGGAGTGTCAAGCCGAGCACGGTGCAAATCAAACTCCATATATTGTCCTCTTGTATTTTTTACCTAAATTCATTTAAAGCATGTTTTCCCTTATAAATATGTAGTTGGGGTTGCTCCGAAGGTGATAGGTAATGATTTCAGTAAGCGAAAATTAATGTCCTCTTGCCACTGAACGGCAGCCTCGTGAAATATAGGGGTTGGAAGACGGCGCAATAGTGTTTCAATGGCTATCTGTGCCTCTGTAAGCGCAAGCGTAGCTCCTATGCAAAAATGCAAACCATAGCCAAAGCCTACATGACGATTCTTCCCTCTCTCAATATCAAGCTGATCAGGATATGAAAATTGTAAGGGATCACGATTTGCCGCCCCTATAACACAAACAATATTCTGTCCTGCTTTGATTGCTTTGCCTTCAATAGAGGTGTTAGAAAGAGCAATGCGCCCTATTAATTGCACTGGTCCTTCGTAGCGTAATAATTCTGCAATAGCAGTTGCGCTTACTTCAGGAGTATCTTTCAAAATTTGTAGCTGAGTAGGATGACGCAAAAGGGTAAGCATGCTGTTTCCTATCAAATGAGCTGTAGTCAACTGTCCTGCGTCGAACAGTGATAAATAAATAGCAAAGACCTCTTCGTTATTCAGTTGAGAAGTTACTTCATTGGCTTGGACAAACTTACTAAGTAAATCTGTTCCGGGATTGCTCCGACGAGCTGCCAGAACATTATAAAAATACTCCTTGAGCTCGATAATGCTTGCAACTTCCTGCATAGACCGGCTAAAAAATCCCTGCAAGAGACCAGTCCTATGCCTGAAAAGATAGCGATGTTCTTCTGGCACTCCCAGCAGCTCAGCGATCACTGCTGCTGATAATGGGAGTGCAAAATCATGCAATACATCCATAGATTCTTTTTTTAATACACCATCAAGCAGCTCATCCGCTTTGTGTTGAATATATGGACATACGTTATTGACTACATGATTAGTAAAAATTTTACTGATAAACCTTTTTTGTCGCGTATGTACTGGAGGATCTAGAAAAGGGAGCATCCTAGTAAGCACTTGAGAAAGTGGCTTCAATTTCTCACGCTCATGAGGAGGGACGTGAGCGAGAAAGGAAGCAATACGGTTGCTGGACAAATGAATATTGTTGAGAGTAGCTATCACACCTGTATACCTTGTCACTACCCAGCTATGCAAGGGTTCGTCCCAATAAATAGCTTCAGATGCCTGGAGGTTACGATAAAAAGGATATGGATCAGCATATTTTTGCGGATGATATAAACTTATCATAGATTTATTTGAATATGGCATCTACAAGAATCCTTTCTTATGCTTGAAGTGGTTTTATGGCTCATTGAAACCGAACAAATCAAAACTTTTCGTCCTCGGCGAAGCTAACAGAGTAGTACGCGATGTGCAAGTAACCTTCTCAAAGAATAAGTCCACGAGGTATCCTCAGAAAAACCTGAACACCATTCTGGGGAGGATTCTCATGGACCTGGACGGCTTTGAACTGTTGACAACAATTTACCTGAAGGACCGCTGTTTTTCGCAACACAACCAGATTATATCTCTTCCAGCACGATAAGATGGCCTTTCCCCTGAAGGGTGGCCAGATCAATATCGGCTACACAACGTACTTTGACATAGTTGAGTGTTAGAGCTCCTTCAACATGAACCACGCCAGTTCGTTGCTTAAAATCGGCTTTGCTGACGTTCGTAGCAGCTTTGTCAACTCTTACGCCTAAGTCAGTTCCTCCACTCGTTTCAGGAAACTTGATAAAGACATATTCTATCTCTTCCAAGCGCTTTTGCAACTCCTCTAAGGAGGGACTGGGGCCACCGACACATACAGGGTGTTTCGCCTCCGAGAGTCGCTTAACCAGATCATTCATCGAGATACACTCCTTCCTCTTTATCGAATGTCACAAGCCGGTCTTTCAAATAGTAGGCTTTGCAATACTTTCTCATGTTTCGATCTCCCTGTCGGCTTCAATCCTTTTGACCTGTTCTTCCATCTTTTTGCGTAAACTCAACGGGCGCATATCTGTCCAAACCTCTTTGATATAGGCCAGGCATTCGCTCTTGGTTCCGCGTTGCCCCGCATCTCTCCAGCCAGGTGGGTTCTCGCGATCAACAGGCCAGATGGAATATTGCTCCTCGTGATTGAGAACAACTTTGTACATAGCGGTTTCTTCCTGTTTTTCTTGGTCCATGCTCCCTCTCCTTTTTCATAGTAAGTAAGCTTCGCTTTCAATGATACGGATCTTAAAACCATCTGTCGTCTTTCCTCTGGGAAGGGCTTTTGTACTAGTTCTGTGCAAGTGCCTGAAGGTGTTGAGTAAGATCGTGCATACCAAACAGAGCTGGAATGCGAGCAAGCTTGAATGGGCGAGCAGGTGAAGCTGGTGAAAATAGCCTGTCAAATGTCCAGCGATTCGTATCCAGACTAACTCCCCAGGCGTTCAGCCACAGTGGTGATGGTAAATGTGAAAGTGTTTCAGGCATGATATCATTTAGAGCCATCAGAAAAATAATTTGTGCGAGTTCTTCGAGATATTCTAATGTTAGTTGATGATCATAAATCAGTGCTTTTGCACTTTTTGACCTCTGAAAATTGCGATGATATAACTCTAACATCTCTGGAATAGCAAAATAATCGATAAATTTGTATGAATATCTTCCGCTTGTATGTTTTGCCCACGTTTTAAATAGCCTTTCCATCCGTGTTACCAGAGCAAATATTCTTGATAATAGAGGTTGCAAGGCGGTGCTTTTTTCCTCATTTAGATACCAAGCACCGAATTTCTGAGCTGCATTCAGGGAAAACCCTCTTACAAAATCCCACATTAGCTTGATACCCATCACTAGATCATTACCGAAAAAAACGTATGCTGGATGAGTAGACCACACTGTTCCATTATGGAAAGCCAAAAATGTCTCATTCCACAACTCAACACCTCGCGCATCTAGCTGCCCCTCCTGTTCACGTTTCACCATTTCGGTAATGATAGTATTAGCAAATCCTAGTTGATCTATGCCCGGAGAAAGAAAAGGGTCTGCAAAAACAGCCGCGTCACCTGTACATGCCCATCTCTGTAGCGAAAATACCTGTTTGGAACTGTAACTATAGTGCCGTAAGACCTGGAAATCAACAGGAGGGATCTTCTCGATCCTCTTCCAAAGCAACGGTTCGTGCTTCTGAAGCCACAGCATAGCTTTATCGTAGGTATTATATTCAGAAAAAGGAAAAAACCCTTCATGCGTGACAATGCCTATGCTGGTATGTCCAGAAGCAAGAGGAATTAACCAAACCCATCTTCCATCATCCATAAGATGATTTGTTGAGTAATAGCGATTATTATCGGGGACACGCTCATGCCAGGCTTTTTCTGTCCGGGGAACCAGATCACAGACATCAATTCTTCCCCTGAGCCGAAACCATGAAGCGCTATGATGAAGATCTTGCTTTTTTATAAGATTCAACTTCTTTTGCAAATAGCGCCTGCGCCCCATTGCATCTATCACCCAGCGACATCGAAGTAAATAGCGCTGCTCGGTCGCCTTACTAGAGACAAAAATCTTATGAAGACCACCTTGTGATGTAAGATTAACCTCATCTACTTTATACCCTGAGAGCATCTGTATTCCCAGTGCAGTATTGAACTTTTTGAGGTCTGTTTCCAACAGCGCTCGATCCAATTGAAAAGAGTCAAGGGGCGATGCATGAGAAGTCCCAAATTCTGGCCTGTCTTGAAAAGCAGACTTTCCATGACCAAAGAAAAAACGTAGTCCCCACTTGCGGTAATGAGCCAGTTCTAAGTACTCGCGCAAATTCAATGTATCAGCCAGATAGTGGGCAGAAGTTTCAATCGTCGATTCGCCAACTTGAAGGGCTCCTGTCCGGCTTTTGTCGCCCAGACCTTCCACAAGCAGGAGAGAGAGATTAGGTATCGTCATTGTCAACTGTCTGGCAAGCGTTAGTCCGGCTAAGCCCGCACCACAAATCACTATATCGTATTCAGTTTTCAGATCAGGCTTCATACAAGTCATCCTCTCTATGATATCTATTATCTTTAGCAAGGCCGCTGGACATGATATTTAGTAAAATCTCAGAATCAATGTTTCCCCCAGATAGAACAACTCCAACACGTTTACCTCTGGTGTCAACTTTCCCGCTGAGCAACGCTGCTAGAGCAACTGCCCCAGTCGGCTCAACAAGCACTTTTACCTCCAATAGCAAAAAACGCAGAGCTGCCTTGATATCCTCATCTGTAACAAGTACTATCTGCTCAAGCAATTCTTGCTCTATGGGAAATGTCAGCCTACCAGGTGATTGCGCACGAATGCCATCAGCAATCGTCGTTGGCCGTGAAATGTGTACAGGATGCCCGCTACAGAGGGAAAGGAAGGTATCATTTCCATCTACAGTTTCTACTCCTATCACATGTATTTTGGGTTTATACTCTTTGACCGCAATACAGCTTCCTGCAATGAGGCTCCCTCCTCCACATGGCAACACGAGAAGATCAAGATGAGGTATCTGCTTCCACATTTCATGCATGACTGTTCCTTGCCCTGCAATAACGTATGGATCATCATACGGAGAGATGAAAACGAGATCTCTTTCGCGCGCTAAAGATTGAGCAATCTCCTCAAGATCTTCCGTTCTGGGGTCAGCAATAAGAACATGAGCACCATATAGCTTCGCAGTTGCAATTTTACTGCTAACAGCATCATCTGGTAAAATCACCGTTACTGGAATACCAAGTAGTTTTCCACTAAGCGCAACCGCCAATGCATGATTACCAGAAGAATAGGCGACAACACCTCTTTGGCGTTCTTCTGATGTAAGAACACTCAAGCGATTAAAAGCCCCTCGAAACTTGAATGCACCTGTACGCTGTAAATTCTCGCATTTGAGATAGATGGTCCCCTCAGTTTGGTCGTCTAGCCGGGAAGATGTTAAGACGGGAGTAGGACACGCATATCCGGCGATTCTCTGTGCTGCTGTTTCTATGTCGCGCAATGTGATAGTCGTAGTCTGGGCCATGAAGTACTCCTCTTGATAAGAGCAAAGCAATGTATTCTTCTCACAGAAGAAGCGTTCATTACTTATCTGGCTTTTCTCCATAAGCAAACAGGAGTTGCCAGTTGACATAGGTCTTTCCTTCCTCAGTAACCATCCCCAGGAATTGATGAATATATGCTTTAATCTTCTCAAAGTCTGGCCGCTTTAGAAGATCATCAGGGTCCAACACAGCTTCCTCTCCTAGCCCAAACAACTCTCTTACAAACCAGACAGCCTCCGCCTCCGTGTCAAATACCCAGGGCGTTGGCAGACATGTGATGAGGATATTTTCTAAACCACTTTTCTCTAAAACTGCCTGTATTGTGGACTCACGAGGGAAATGTGAGATATGACCATCAATAGAAAAGTTAGCAACAACCTCATCAAAAAAATCAACAGTCAACATTTTTTCAGGTAACACACGATATATTAAATTTTGCTGCTTAATCAGAGATGCCAGAGAAACAACTCCATCTTGGCATGTGGAAAGAAGCTGCTGAATTACACGCTTGACGCGATAGCCAGGTACATCCTCATTGATTGCATCGAAAAGATGAGTATGAATAGAAAAATGCTTCTGCTGAAAAAATGCTTGCTTCTGCTCGTAGTAATATTTTAAACTTTGAGCTAGAGAGTAATTCTGTTTGCCTATGGTCTGCAGGTCCGGTACACCGACATCAACGAGAACGAGCTTACCACCTGGAGCCAATAAACGCGTCCAACGCATTAGTGACTCTGATTGAACTTTATCTGATAGGCTTACATTGATCTTGTCCTTACCGAGCCGGTAGATGTGGTGAAGAGCTGCAAGGCAAGTTACTGCATCCACCTGCAATGTATCAGGTAATATATTGGACACTTCTCTTATATCTGCATAAATCAGGTCTCTATTACTTTGAGAGGCTGCAAGAAATGCAGGCGACTTATCTACTCTGATGCTTCGCTCGAAAAGCGGTTTTAGAGCATCTGCCAGGTATCCAGTGCCAGATGCTAAATCTATCAAGGTCTGTTTGCGCCGATCTTCTTCATAGAGCAGAAATAAGATAGGTATAATTTCTCGCACACGTGCGTATGGACATCGCTGCAAGGCTCTGTTATAGCGCTTCGCTCTCTCTTCTCCAAACGTCTGAATAGTCATGACAGTATAAAACCTCCCTTTAACCTTTTTGTATCAAGAGCAATCTATTAGCCGTACAGGGAAACAAATCGCTCGATTCTATCGAATCCTATCTGTATGTCTTCCAACCCTATAGAGAAGCTCAATCTTATATGCAAGTTCTCATCGGGACCGAAAGCACAACCAGGAATAACACATACTTGTGCCTCGTGAAGAAGCTCAAGAGCAAACTGCATGGCATCAATATCAAATAGTTGTAGCCTGGGAAAGATATAAAAAGTTCCCTCTGGTCTACAGTAACTAAAGAATTTATTCAGATTATCTAGCCTCTTACAGACCAGGTCTCTTCTTTTTCCAAATTCATTTTTAAAAAAAGTAACACAATGCTGAGGACCCTGTAGTGCTGCTAGAGCTGCTATCTGTGAAATTCTAGGAGTACTTACAACCATAGCATCGTGTATTTTTACTACCTGTTGAACCAGTTCTGTTTGGGCTAGCAAATAACCAACACGCCACCCCGTCATTGCATACTCTTTCGAGAAGCTATAGCATACTATCATTTTTTTTCTTATTTCAGGAATGAGAAATAAATTAAAAACTGCTTTATCATCATATGTGATAAATCTATATGTTTCATCCATAATAATATAAAATCCGTATTTTAAAGATAATTCAGCAATCGCTCTAAGCGTTGCTTCTTTGAGAATACAGCCTGTTGGATTCAAGGGGTTAGCCAGTACGATTGCTTTTGTCCGGGAGTTGATCACATGCTCTATTTGATCGACATCTAGTTTCCACATATCTGCTTCAAGCAATTTCACATATCGAGGCGTTCCACCAGCAAGTAGCACCTGCGTAGCGTGTGGTCCAAAGCCAGGAGAGGTGAGAATTACTTCATCACCAGGATTCACCAATGCCATCAGTATTGCAAAGAGACCTTCCATTGCACCAACAGTCACTACAATTTCGCGCTGCGGATCAAGTGCAACACCTTCTTGCTGTGCGTGTTTTGCGGCGATAGCCTCTCTTAGCTCGAATAGTCCTTGTACTGGACTATATATACCTGCCTCTGCATCCTCGAACAGCGCCTTCTGAACCGCTTCCCTAATGTGCAGTGGCGTTACAAAAGATGGAACGCCCCAACCGAAAGACACCACATCTTTCATACTCCTGGCTTGCATTGTCAATTCTTGAATAGGCGAAACCTCTATTTGCCATGCTCTTGAAGTCATTTTTCCTCCTGTTTACTATTCAACATGGGTCAATGCTGTTGCCAACCACGTCCATCCATCAACTAGTATGAGATCAAGGGTGTGAGAGCACGATGATGCCTGAAACTTTCTCTCAGGACGCTTGCTCCCGACCACACAGATCTATCTAGTTGATTGATATTGAGTGTGATGTTGCCAACGATGGAGAACCGTCAGATGCTTAAATTCAGCCGTTCCAGCAATGATGCATTTGATTTCGATGGGAGAGGCTTATTAATGGGTAATGATAGTGGCGCTCTCACACCTCACAGGGAGGAATGCGTTGCCATGTCAGGGGTGATCCCTAAACTGAATTGAACCCGATTGGCTATCATGGAGCATAAGCTACGACAGGATAGCATTTTTGACAGAGGAACGGCAAAGATGCGCTAAACCTACAAGATCCCTGTAGAGCGAAGCCTGATAATTGGTTTAGATCGCACGCATATGCAGTTAGCAGACTTGGTATGCATTAAGGCTAGCATCAAAATCTCTAATTGTCAAGCCTGCGTGTCAAGTTAGACGAAAATAGGCTTATCCCATGCTTGATACAACAAATGAGGTAATGGTTTCTTTCCTCATCTCTTGTTTTTTTCTCATAGTGGTTAGGCAAGCAAACGAAGCGCGAATGCATTCAAAGACTTTTTGGAGCATTGACACGCAGGCTTGACAATTAGAGATTTTGATGCTAACCTTAATGCATACCAAGTCTGCTAACTGCATATGCGTGCGATCTAAACCAATTATCAGGCTTCGCTCTACAGGGATCTTGTAGGTTTAGCGCATCTTTGCCGTTCCTCTGTCAAAAATGCTATCCTGTCGTAGCTTATGCTCCATGATAGCCAATCGGGTTCAATTCAGTTTAGGGATCACCCCTGACATGGCAACGCATTCCTCCCTGTGAGTTAAACCCCGATCTTGAATCATTCAAACCAATATCTCTGGCTGGAATGGAAGACGTTTCTTTCTTTTCTGTCGCCCCTTTCTAGAGAATTCCCTAAAGTACGACCTGGCTTCAGGTGTAGACAGGCTACCAGATGTCTCAGAATGTGTCTTACTCCCTTGGTAATCGGGCGCAAGACCACTCGCAGATGAGGTAGATGAAGCGGAGAAAAAGGAGAAAGAAGAGAAAAGGGATATTTGGTGTGGACGAGCTTGGGGAGACGACTATCTTGTGGGATGATACAAGAGGGAATAGAACGTATGGCAGAGTGACTGGAAAGGAGCATGCCACGATGTTTAAGACACGACTGTATCGAGCGTATCCCTCCAATCTCACTGATGAGCAGTGGAAGCTGTTGGAACCCTTGATCCCAGCGATCAAGCCGGATGCCGCCTTTTACCTGCACGAACGGCGCGCGATCGTCGACGGGATTCTCTACGTGTTGCGCAGCGGCTGTCCATGGCGGTCACTCCCCCATGACTTTCCGGCCTGGCAGACCGTGCACCATTATTTCCGGATCTGGCGACAGCAAGGGGTCTGGGATCAGGTGCTTGATGCCTTGCGGGGGCAGATGCGCACGCAACAGGGACGTGATCCTCAGCCGTCTGCGGCCGCGATTGATAGCCAATCGATCAAAACCAGCGCCGTGCGTGGCCCAGAGAAAGGCTACGATGCGGGGAAAAAAAATGTGGGGACGTAAACGTCATGCCCTCGTCGATAGCCAGGGCCATCTGATGAGCGTGAAAGTGACCGGAGCCGATTGCTCCGATCAGCAAGGAGGCCAATTGCTGCTGCAGCCATTGAAAGACCGCTTCCCTCGCATGCAACTGGTTTGGGGAGACAGCCACTATGGTGGGCACTTCATTACCTGGCTCAAGGTGCATCTGGGCTGGATCATGCAGACCGTCAAGGCACTACGTGTGCCCAAACGCGGCCTCCTGGTTATTGAGGGAGAGGATGTCGACTGGGACCAGCGGTTTCCCACGGGCTTTCGTCCTCTCCCACGGCGCTGGGTCATCGAGCGCAGCTTCGCCTGGATCACGCGCTGGTGCCGACTGTGTCGCGATCACGAGGGCTTGCCAGCTAGCTCGGAGGCCTTCATCACGCTCTCGGCTAGCATCGGCATGTTAACCAGGCTCGCTCCACCGTTCCCTGTTTGATGGGAGTAAGACACATTCTCAGAAAAAGTATCATTTGAATGGCTTTTTAGTATATTTGTGTTATCGAAGCACAGAGGAGTCTCACCCCAAAGGAGAGAGAACAGTATGAAGATAGCTCTTTTCTCTGATATTCATGGGAACCCAATAGCGTTAGAAGCAGTGATAGCAGATATTGGTGCAATGGGCGGTGCTGAAGAGTATTGGGTACTGGGGGATATGGTTGCGCTGGGATACGACGCGGTGGGAGCCGCAAAAATGATAATGGAGTTGCCAAAAACGCGTTTTGTGCGTGGTAATACAGATCGCTATGTCTCTGCGGGAGATCTACCCTGGAAACTGGAGGATGTACAACAAAAACCCGAGTTGCTGGCGGATTTTTTATCATTAGCACGTAGCATCGCATGGACCCAGGGGGTACTGGTAGCCTCTGGGACATTAAAATGGTTTGCACAGTTACCGCTCGAACAAAGATTAATACTGCCTGATGGAACCAGGTTACTGGGAGTACACGCATCACCAGGAATGGACGATGGACCAGGGATCCACCCTAGACAGAGCGATGAGGAACTGCGCAATATACTGGCCGGTTGTAGTGCAGATCTGGTAGTAGCAGGGCATATTCATGTGGTGATGGATCGTAAGGTAGATAACATACGGGTAGTAAATTTGGGAAGCGTGGGCAATCCCGCAACCCCAGATCTACGGGCAAGTTATGCAATGTTGGAGGCAGATAGCACTGGTTATCAACTGGAAATAAGGCAGGTTGAGTATGATCTAGAAGCGGTAATTGCAGAGATTCAACGCGTTGAACATCCAGCGAGTGATTATCTGATGCAACTTGCGTCGGGCCAGCGATTATCAAAATACAGGGATAGAGAGTAAAAAATATTATTCATAACAATTTAAAGGGTAAAGAGGCGAAAAGGAGATATTTACATGTATATTTTGGGAATAAACTCGGCTTCTCATGATGGTTCCGCCGCTTTGCTGAAAGATGGGCAATTACTCTGTATGATCGAGCAAGAACGCTTGAGCCGAAAAAAAAGGGCATTGAACGAATGGCCTACTGATGCAATTATATCTTGTCTTGAATGGGCTGGTATTACATTAGATGAAGTAGAAGCTATGGCCTTCGGGTGGGATATACCTAAGAAAAGAGCGATTCGCAATCTTCCCTATAATGAAAAAGAATTCTTGGGAATGGTCATACCAAAAGATCGTGTACCACGCACACATACGCCACCTCTCTATTTTGTTCCTCATCATCTAGCACATGCATCTAGCGCTTTCTGGACGAGCAGTTTGGAGCAAGCCACAATATTAGTTATTGATGGACAGGGAGAATCTGAGTCAACAACAATTGCTAAGGGAACTCCTGCTGGCATTGAGCTGCGAGATACATGGGATATTGCGCAATCATTGGGAACTTTTTATGAAGAGGGTGCTAGTTGGGCTGGATTCACGCATTGGGATGCAGGAAAACTTATGGGATTAGCACCATATGGTCTTCCCAACCAAACTACACCACTTACTACTACTCACTATGGATACAGGTTTGCAGATTTTACATCACCTGACGAGGAAAGGATACAGCAAAAAGCGCAGCAAAAGTTTTTACGAGATTATTTTAAACAGAATAATTACCCATTTTCTCAGGGCGACAAAACAGAAGTGATGGCGTACTCTAATTTCGCGGCATCTGTTCAGCGGTCGCTGGAAGAAGTGGTCCTGCAACTTATACGCGTTGCTTGTCAGGAGACTGGATGTAACGATTTGATCCTGGTAGGTGGGGTGGCAATGAATTGTACATTAAACGGTCGTATAGCTCGCTCCAAACTAGTCAATGACTTCTATATTCCTCCTGTACCTTTTGATGCTGGGGTAAGTTTAGGTGCTGCTCTTGTTGTAGATCACAAGCTACATCCAAATCGAAGCATCATGCCTCGTATGCATCATGCCTACTGGGCTCCTCCAAATTCCCAACAAGAAATAAGTGTAGCAATCCAGGCGACAGGCATGCATGCACATCAATTAACTGATAGAGAACTTATTTCTCGTATTGTAACTCATCTAGAAAGTGGGCATTTAGTTGGGTGGTTTCAAGGTCGCGCTGAAGTGGGTCAACGGGCTCTTGGAGCAAGAAGCATCCTGGGTGATCCGCGCAATCGTGCGAACCTGCCGCGTATCAATGCGCTAAAAGGTCGTGAAATTTGGAGACCTCTAGCTCCTAGCATTTTAGAAGATTCTATTGGTGATTTATTTGGAATAAATTTATCTGATCCTTCAGATTTTATGCTTGCTGCTTATAATATTCGTCGCGATATGCAAAGATTGTTACCAGCAGTCGTACATATTGACGAGTCTACTCGACCTCAAGTCGTACACAGAGAGACAAATACAATTTTCTGGGATCTTTTGTTTGCTTTTCGACAAACAACTGGGATACCGGCATTAATAAATACTTCGTTTAATTTAGCAGGAGAACCTATAGTATATAGCCCTGATGATGCTATCTCGACATTTTCTCGCAGCGAACTTGACGTACTGGTTATGGATAATTTTGTAATAGAGAAGTGTGATTAACTCACGCTAGTACCCCTTATTTACGCACTACGATTAATAGGCCAGGAACGTTTAGCACCAGTCCTATCTCTTGATCTGGTCGATTATGCATCATCTTTGATGAAGATACCCCAACAAAGCTACTCCGCACGCCGCAAACGTACATATTCAAACTTGTTTTCATCCCTCGCTATCAACTGGAAAGGATGCCACTGTTGAAGCATAGTGCTTTCAGGGGCTCAGGTACAACTCTATGAACGATTTTAAGCCTCCCTTTCAGAACAATACTACGCTGATAGATATCTTCTATCAGCGCGCAGCAAGTCAGCCAGAGAAAGTTGCGTACATATTTTTACAGGATGGTGAAGCTGTAGAGCTTCGTCTAACCTATGCCGAATTAAATCGAAGGGTACGTGTATTAGCATCCCATCTGCAAAAACTTGTGAAATCTGGCAGTAGAGCCTTATTGCTCTATCCTCCTGGTCTCGACTTTATTATCGCCTTTTATGCATGTTTATCAGCAGGAATTATTGCGGTACCTACATATCCAGTATCCACTACGAAATCAACTCATATGGTAGCTCGTTTGAAGGCAATTTTACAAGATGCAACACCCTCGTTAGTTTTAACGACTTCAGTGATGCAATCACAAGTCCAGGATATCCTGGACTTTCTTGAATACACTGAAAAGGCGCATGTTATACCTACTGATACCATCAAGCAGGGTGTCTCAGGCTGGTATGCGCCTCGCCCGGAAAGGGATACGCTCGCCTTTTTGCAATATACATCTGGTTCGACTGGCACTCCACGAGGAGTTATGGTTAGCCATGTCAATCTATTGCACAATCTAGCAGAAATTCAAAGGGGATTTGTAACACATGCGGATAGCCTAGGAGTAATCTGGTTGCCCCCCTATCATGATATGGGCCTTATCGGTGGCATATTACAGCCATTATATAGCGGGTTCCCTGTTGTCCTATTTGCTCCGGCAGCTTTCCTGCAACGTCCGGTGCGATGGTTGCGAGCTATTTCACGCTATCGCGCCACGGTGAGTGGTGGCCCCAACTTCGCCTATGAGCTATGCTCACAGAAGATATCTCAAGAACAAAAAGACGGGCTGAATCTTTCTAGCTGGAGTTTAGCATTTAATGGGGCTGAGCCGGTACGAGCAAGTACATTAGAACTCTTTTCCTCACGATATGCCGCATATGGCTTTCGTCGGCAAGCTTTTTACCCTTGCTATGGATTGGCTGAAGCAACCCTTCTTGTTACAGGGAGAAAGGAAACTGATCCACCACAGCCTCGTATCTTTGATAATGCATTGCTTTCTCTTGGTTCCGTTCGTGAAGTTGCTTTTGCCACAAAGGGTTCCCGTACACTGGTTGGGTGTGGACAACCAATAGATAAACAACAAATTCTTATCGTTCATCCTGAAACAAAGACTCCTTGTACCGCTAATGAAATAGGAGAAATCTGGATTACAGGTCCAAGTGTAGCTCAGGGATACTGGCAGCGTAACGAGGAATCTCAGCAGGTCTTCGGTCAACATCAGGAAAACATACCAGAAAAAGACTTTTTATGCACAGGAGATCTAGGGTTTATCTATGCTGGTGAGCTTTTTATCACAGGAAGGATAAAGGACCTGATTATTATACGTGGTCGTAATCACTCAGCCTCCGATATCGAGGAGACTGTAGAAAAGTGCAACCCGGAATTGCAGATCGGTGCGAGTGCAGCGTTTGCTCTGGAGAGAGAGGATACAGAGCACCTGGTTCTGGCCTGTGAAATCAAGCGACAATACCGTACTACAGACATGAAAAAACTGGTTAAGTGCATTCGAGAGGGAATTGCAGAAGAGCATGGTATACATGCCTATGCCGTTCTGATACTCAAACCAGGTCGCATACCTAAAACCTCAAGTGGGAAGGTGCAACGTTATCTGTGCCATCAAGGTTTCCTTGATGGAAGCCTCCCGCTACTCTATTCCAGTATTTTGCAAGATGAGACTATTACTGAAGAGGTATTCACTTTAAACCGTGAAATGGTCTTATCCTATGACGAACAGAGCACAAGACAAACTCTCTTGGAGAGGTATCTTCAAACTCAGATTGCCAACATTGCAAGTATTGCATCACATACGATAGAGAAAGAGAAGCCTCTTACAAGCCTGGGTCTGGATTCTCTGATGGTTTTTGAACTTCTGCATCGCATCGAACACGATTTTCAAATCGAAATTCCTGTCACGAAGTTCCTTGAAGGAACCTGCATTGTCCAGCTTGCTCAGCACCTTGTAGATAGCCTTCAGCAAAAAAAAGTGGCCCTTCCTTTACAAAGATATGGAGCTATAGAGGCTCCCTTGTCCTTTGCACAAGAACGTTTTTGGTTTCTTGAACAACTTAGCTCGGAAAAAGCAGTACACTCAATACCAGTAGCGATTAAGATGCAAGGAAAGCTACAAGTGGCAGCTTTACAGCAAAGCTTGAACGAAATCATCCGTCGCCATGAAACTCTGCGATCTGTTTTTCGCATGGTAGAAGGACAATTACGTTCCTGCATTTTACCCTCACTCGAATGCACTATACAGGTACGGGACGTGCATGAGCTTGCCGCACAAGAAGAGAGCATTGCGAGGCTGCTTCAGAAAGAAGCTCGTACACCTTTTGATCTCCAGCAAGGCCCACTTTTGAGGGCAACACTCTTCGCAGTTTGGGAAGAAGAGCATATTTTGCTCTTAGTTCTGCACCATATTATTACTGATGGCTGGTCTATGGGAATCCTGTTGCAAGAGTTGAAGATTCTCTATACATGTTCTGTAACAGATACCACCCCTAAGCTGCCAGAGCTGGTTATTCAATACTCGGATTATATACGCTGGCAGCGAGAATATCTGCAAGAAACGCACTTTAAAAGCCATGCTGCATTCTGGCAAAAATATCTTTCCGATGCTCCCGGTGTACTGGAATTCCCTACTGATCGCCCTCGTTTACCGGTGCAGCGTTTTCGGGGAGCACTATATCCCTTTCTGCTTGACGCTCGCCTGTTACAACGGTGTAAAGAACTTAGCCAGAAAGAAAACTGCACACTGTTCGTAACCCTTTTATCAATATTTGCCATACTTATTTGCAACTATACTGCTCAGAATGATTTTATTATTGGTACACCAACAGTAAATCGTGCAAGAAAAGACATTGGCAACTTAATAGGGTGCTTTGTCAACACGTTGGCATTGCGTTTGAATCTGGCAGGGAAGCCACCATTGCGCGTGCTGATGCAGCGAGTGAGAGAGATTCTATTAAGAGCTTATGCGCATCAGGATCTGCCTTTTGAGCAAGTCGTAGATTTGATACGTCCTATACGCGCCCTGAGCCGAAACCCTCTTGTGCAGATTTTATTTATTTTACAAAAATCATACGAAACTGATTTTTCCCTCCCGGCGTTGAGCTTGACTCCTCTCACTGTCGACAGTGGAACGGCAAAATTTGATATTACCTTTTCGCTAGAAGAGTGTGAGCGAGGATTGAAAGGAACCGTGGAATATAATACGGATCTTTTTACACAAACGACGATTCAGCGCCTCATTACACACTTTCAGCTACTTCTTGAAAGTGCTGTTGCTGATCCAACACAGAGGCTTACTGAGTTACCATTGCTTACGCCACAAGAGCAACAACAGATTATAGGATGGAATGCAACTGCTCGCTCCTATCCTTCCACTATCTGTTTGCATCAAGCTTTTGAAGCTCAGGTTGCTCGAACGCCAGATGTTATCGCCGTTGCTTTTGAGGAGCAGCAACTAACCTATGCTGAATTGAATAGACGAGCAAACCAGTTAGCGCACTACTTGCACATGTTCGAGGCGCATGCAGAAATGCGTGTTGGGATATGTATGGAGCGTTCTCTCGCAATGGTCATTGGATTATTGGGTATTCTCAAGGCCGGTGGTGTCTATATTCCTCTTGACCCTACACTACCTGTGACACGGCTCTTCTCTATGTTGCAAGATGTTGAAATGGAACTTCTTCTGCTTCAGGAGCGTTTCATTCCTCTGTTTGAAGAGATTAAGCTTCCGCTTATTTGCCTTGATAAGAACCGGGATGCTATTGCGCAATACACGGAAGAAAATCCATCTTACAAGGTAGTAAGCGATAACCTGGCATATGTTATTTATACCTCTGGTTCAACAGGAGCGCCAAAGGGTGTAATGAATACACATAGCGGTGTATACAACCGTTTGATGTGGATGCAAGATACTTATGAACTGAAAGAAACCGACCGCGTTCTTCAAAAGACGCCCTTTGGGTTTGATGTTTCCGTCTGGGAATTCTTCTGGCCTCTACTCACTGGAGCCCAGCTGATCCTGGCTCGTCCAGAAGGTCATCGTGACAGTAGATATTTATTATCATTGATTGTGCAGCAATCTATTACAACACTTCATTTTGTTCCCTCAATGCTCTATGCCTTTTTAAAAGAGCAGGATATTAAACAATGTAGGAGTATACAGCGAATATTTTGCAGCGGGGAAATTTTACCAGTTGAGCTTCAACGGGCATGCTTAAAACTATTGAAAGCGCAGTTATACAACCTTTATGGTCCAACAGAAGCCGCCATTGATGTTACCGCCTGGCCTTGTATGGAAGAAGAGCAACAAACGATACCGATTGGGTATCCAATCTCGAACACATCAATTTATCTTTTGAACGAGCAGTTACAACAGGTACCAATTAGAGCAGTCGGAGATTTATATATTGGTGGTGCTGGGGTTGCACGAGGATATTATGGAGAAAGCACTCTAACCGCCGAGAAGTTTATCCCTGATCTTTTCAGCTCTGTTCCCGGTTCGCGTATGTATAAGACTGGCGATAAGGCTCGTTACCGAGAAGATGGCTGCATTGAGTTTATAGGACGGAGTGATTTTCAAGTAAAAATTCGTGGTTGTCGAGTCGAGCTAGGAGAAGTTGAAGCCGCATTACAAAAGCACACTATGGTTAGACAGGCAGTTGTGTTAGCAAAGGAATATGGACCAGCAGACAAACGCCTTGTTGCTTATATAATTCCGAGAAGTGAGCTGCAAGTTTCACAGCATGAGCTACGTACATTTTTACTCAGCAAGCTTCCTGACTATGCAATACCAACCTCAGTTGTTGCTCTTCAGAGCTTCCCCCAGACTCCAAACGGCAAAGTAGACAGAAAGGCGCTTTCCCGTTTGGAAATTTCTAAGGCTTCGTTGTCTTCGGCGCAGATACCACCCCACAGTGCTTTAGAACACACAATAGTAGAGATCTGGCGGGAAGTGCTGCATTGCGATACCGTCAGCATCAATGAGAACTTCTTTGATATAGGAGGTCACTCATTGCTTTTGATAGAGGTAAGGCAAAAGCTTATGGAAACTCTCGGACAAGAGATCACACTCGCCGACTTGTTTCGCTATCCAAGCATACAAGCGCTAGCAACATATTTTACAGAACGAGACAGCGCGCGCCTGTCTGAAGGGATTACCAGAGCAAAGGCCCGCAAAAGATCTCTTGCACTTTTGAAAAAAGATTCGCCTGAGCTGAAATAAAGGGAAGAGATGAGAAAAATGCTAACGTTCAATTCCTCTGATATCGCAATTGTCGGTATGGCTTGTCGTTTTCCCGGAGCACCCAATGTCACTGCATTCTGGGAAAACTTGCGCAATGGGGTTGAGTCTATCACCTTTTTCTCCAGGGACCAATTAGAGAAGGCTGGTGTACCTTCCAGTATAGTACACCAGCCAGATTATGTGGGAGCAGAAGGTCTCTTAGAGAATGCAGACTGTTTTGATGCATCATTTTTTGGCTACACGCCACGAGAAGCAGAAGTGATGGACCCTCAGCAACGTCTATTTCTGGAATGCGCGTGGGAAGCACTGGAAATGGCTGGCTATGATCCAGAACGCTACAAAGGTTCAATAGGGGTATATGCTGGAACTAATATAAATACCTACCTTTTATTTAACTTGCTTACAAATAAGAAAATAATACAATCTATAGGAGATTATCAGGCACGAATTGCCAGTGATAAAGATTTTCTTTCCTCTCGCGTCTCCTATAAACTTAACCTCAGAGGTCCTAGCCTGACGATCCAGACAGCATGTTCCACTTCCCTGGTTGCGGTGCATATGGCTTGCCAGAGTTTGTTGCGCTATGAATGTGATATGGCGTTAGCTGGGGGTGTGTCACTTTCTGTTCCCCAAAAAAGAGGATATCTTTATCAAGAAGGCATGATATTCTCTCCTGATGGTCATTGTCGCGCTTTTGATGCTAACGCTCAGGGAACGGTGCCAGGAAACGGCGCTGGTATTGTCGTCTTAAAGCGGCTTGCCGATGCCCTCAATGATAAGGATTCTATTTATGCAGTTATCAAGGGATCTGCTGTTAATAACGATGGATCTGCAAAGGTCGGATATACAGCGCCAGGTGTTCAAGGTCAGGAGGATGTTATTACAGAAGCTCTCACTTTTGCTGATATTGACCCACGAACAATTAGCTATGTGGAAGCACATGGAACAGCAACGCTTTTAGGCGATGTTGTAGAGATAACAGCTCTTACACAGGCGTTTCAAGCAGTCTCATCATCTAGAGAGAATGCTTATTGTGCTCTTGGCTCGGTCAAGACAAATATAGGTCATCTCGATGCTGCTGCCGGGATTGCCGGCCTGATTAAAACAGTATTAGCGCTGCAACATAAGCAGATCCCGCCTACTCTGCACTACAATACTCCAAATCCTACATTTGATATCGTCAATAGTCCTTTCTATGTCAATACGAAACTTGTAGACTGGTCAGCAAATGGCAGCCTTCGGCGGGCCGGAGTAAGCTCTTTTGGTATTGGAGGAACAAATGCGCATGTTATCCTTGAAGAAGCACCATCCACAATTCAACAGGAAGAGACGCCCCAATGGAGCATCTTGCCGTTTTCAGCAAAGACAGCATCGGCTCTCGCAGCAACACAATCGCAACTAAAAGATTACTTGAGTCAGCATTTAGATATTCCGCTGTCAGATATTGCATACACACTTCAAACTGGACGAAGGAGTTTTGAGCAAAGAGGCTTCGTTGTCGGCAAAAACCACGAGCATACTATTCTCGCACTAGAACAGATGGAGTCCGAACGCGATTGGCAATACGCCTCATCTCTATATGAGCGCCCTGTTGCCTTTTTATTTCCTGGTCAAAGCGTTCTTACCGCAAACATGACAGAGGAGCTTTATACTACCTGGAAAGTATTTAGTGAACACGTAGATCGCTGTTCTGAGATCCTTCAGCCATACCTGGGCATCGACTTACGCAATCTTCTCTATGCATCGCAAGAGAAGAGCCACGAACAATTGCAACGTGCTTCAATTTTACAACCAGCCCTGTTTAGTGTTGAGTATGCTCTGGCCCAACTCTGGATGCATTGGGGGGTGCGCCCGGCAGCAATGGTTGGTCACAGTTTGGGTGAATATGTAGCTGCTTGTCTCTCTGGCGTCCTTTCGCTAGAAGATGCCCTTGCTATAGTAGCAGAACGTGGGCGTTTAGTAGAGATGCTTCCACAGGGAAAGATGCTAGCTGTTTTGCTTTCAGAAGAACATATATTGCAATATACAAGCGAACACATTTCTTTGGCAGCCGTCAATAGCCCGGAAATGTGTGTAGTTTCTGGACCCTGCTTGGCTATTGAAGACTTACATGATCGTCTCCGCGTAGCAGGCATACCGTGTCAAGAACTCGCAAGTTCACATGCCTTTCATTCAGCCATGCTTGATCCGATTCTTGAAACTTTCGCGCAAGAGATAAGGAAGCGATACCAGGGGCGGCCTCAGATACCATATGTATCTGGCCTGAGCGGAACCTGGATTACAGAACATGGGACACTTGATCCAGAATACTGGGTTGGTCATTTACGGCAACCAGTGCGCTTTTATGAAGGGATGTGTCAGCTCTTATTAAAGGACCCCGAATTTATTCTGTTGGAGGTCGGACTTGGGCGCACATTAAGCCAGTTGGTGCGCCGCTATAAAGAGGTACAACCATCACATAAGATTGTACCATCACTTACATCTCTAAAGAATAACCGTTCTGGGAATGCTGCCCTGTTGGAAGCAGTAGGGCAATTGTGGCAGGCTGGCAGGCCGATATCCTGGACAAACTTCTATGAAGAGGGGCAATATCAACGTGTGCCATTGCCAACGTATCCCTTTGAGAAGCTGCGTCATTGGATCGAGCCTTCTTTACAATCAGATGTATCCACTATGCTGCCTCAGATTGCAGGCAGAAAACTATCTGATGTTACTCGCTGGTTCTATTTTTCGGCCTGGAACCAATCAATCATTCCTGTTATTGACAAAAGTGATACTGCAAGTAATAGCAAACAGTGCTGGTTACTTTTCTTAGATAATGTAGAAATAGGCTCTCAATTGACGGATTACCTTCAGCATACAGGACATACTATAGTCACGGTGTCCGCAGGTAAGGAATATAGTCGTTTAGATGAGCATGCCTATTATATCGCACCTGATGCCCTCGCGGATTACCAACTCCTATTACAAGAGCTTGAGCTTTTGCATATGGTCCCTGATGTAGTTGTACATTGTTGGAGTCTTTCGCCTGCATCTGATCGTGTAACTTCCTGTGACACCTTCCCGACAGCGCAACAACATGCATTCTATGGCCTCTTATTTCTTGTCCAGGCTATAACACAAAAAATTACAAATCCATTAAAGATGATCATTGTATCAAATGGCATCTGTAAAGTAACTGGGGATGAAATATTGCTCCCCGAAAAAGCGACGATTTTAGGACCATGTAAGGTTGTGCCACAGGAATATAGCAATATACGCTGCCACTACATTGATATTGAGCTACCAGAGCAAAACCCGCGCAAGAGAACGAGGGTTGTGCAGCAACTCATTGGAGAACTGTCGCGCAGCTCTGCTGATGAGACAATAGTAGCTTATCGTGGGGAACACAGGTGGGTACAAAATTTCATCCAAATGAAACAAGAAGATGTTCTTCAGCGAGGAAATCTATGGATACGTAGTGGTGGTGTCTACATTATAACAGGGGGGACTGGTAGAATCGGTCTAAAACTGGCAACACATGTAGCTACCCTCGCGCATATGAATATAAAACTTGTCCTCATAGGACGTTCTCCTTTCCCTCCTGAAAATGAGTGGAAAGATTTGCTCATTGAACACGAAGAAGAGGATATGCAGACGCGCAAATTGCGTGTCCTGCTAGCACTGAAACAAGCCGGAGCCGAAGTAAGTGTTTATACAACAAATGTAGCTGATGCTGCTCAAATGAAGGCGACAATTTCCTCGATACTTGAGCGCTATGGAGAAATCCACGGTGTCATTCATGCGGCTGGTCCCAACAAAGGAGATGCATTTCGCCTCATCGCTGAAACCGATCAAGTACAATTTGAAGCACTTCTGGCAACAAAAGTAGAAGCGCTCTCTGTCCTTGAATCTGTGCTGCATGGTCTTCATCTGGATTTCTGCGTGATTCTTTCCTCATTAGCCTCTGTACTTGGAGGATTGGGGCTGGCATCTTACACTGCGGTCAGTAACTTTGTGGACGTTTTTGTGCAGAGGCACAATATGTACCACGAGACACCGTGGATAACGCTCAATATGGACTACTGGCGCAGTCAGACTCGCACTCTGCCACCTGAGATTGAGGCGAGAACAGAGCAGCAAGCTATGACAACACAGGAAGGAATTGCTGTTTTTGATTACCTCTTCCATTGGCCCCAATTTCAGCACATTATCATCTCCACGGGCAATTTACAAGATCGCATTGAACAATGGTTGCTGATGAAAGTCCAGAAACAGATGCAAGAGAGCATCGTGGAGATGCACCTTCTCAGAGTGGAACAGGCAGGACAGAATGCTCTTTTTTCGGACGCTCCTCAAAGTGAACTGGAAGAGAAGATAGCAACGATCTGGCAGGAGCTTTTAGGGCTGAAGGGGATTGGCATCCATGAAAACTTTTTTGAACTAGGAGGTCATTCTCTCCTGGCGAGCCAGATAGTATTCAGGGTTCGTACTGTAACTGGCGTAAAAATTCCTTTACACGCAATATTTGAAAAACCAACAATTGCAGGGATGGCAGAGGTTATTCAGAATCAGAACCAGCAGACACTCGATGAGTCGTTGCTTTCGCTCACTATTGAACCAGAACCAGAACACCGACACGAACCGTTTCCACTTACCGAGATGCAACAAGCCTATTGGATTGGACGCAGTGGGGCACTCGCAATAAGTAATGTGTCGATCCATTTATACATAGAGCTTGAAAGTGAAGCACTGGATATAGAACGGTTTAACCAGGTCTGGCACCGGTTGATCAACTATCATGATATGCTTCGTGCTGTCCTGTTACCTGATGGCAGGCAGAAGATACTGCCAGTGACACCATATTACAAAATTAATATGGTTGATTTACGCAAAAGAGATAATGATCTTGTTCGTATGGAATTGCAGGCCATTCGTCAACGTATGTCTCATCAAAGACTCTCTATTGATATATGGCCTCCGTTTGATATATGTGCGGTGCTGCTTGACGAGAAGCGCGTTCGGCTCTGCTTCAGTATAGATGGCCTTTTTGCTGACGGGCGCAGCTACTACATTCTGTTTCATCAGCTTGTTCGCCTGTATAAAGAACCTGGCTATACACTGCAACCACTGACATTCTCGTTTCGTGATTACGTTCAGGCGTTGAGTAAACTTGAGGAACTAGAGGTATATAAACAAACGCTGGCTTACTGGCTTGCCCGTATCCCTACATTACCACCTGCGCCACAACTTCCATTGAAGGCTGTTCCTACGACCTTAAAACAGTATCAATTTATTCGTAAAAGCGCCAGACTTACAGGCGGTACATGGACCCATTTGAAGACCCAAACAACTCGTCGTGGTCTTACGCCTACCAGTTTACTACTCACTGCTTATGCAGAAATTCTCTCGCGGTGGAGCAAATCCCCACATTTTACCATTAATGTGCCTATATTCAATCGCTTACCTCTCCATCCTGAAATGGAAAGAATTGTTGGCGAATTTGCTTCCTTTACGCTATTAGAGGTCGATCATTGTGAGTTAGCCACGTTTGAAGTTCGGGTACAACGTATTCAAAAGCAATTATGGAAGGACCTGGAACATGAATATGTAAGCGGTGTACGCGTACTACGAGAAATGATGAGACAGCAGGGAAGAAGTGAGGCAATGCCAATTGTCTTTACAAGCTTTCTGAATCTGGGAGCTGCTGTAGAAGGGGGTTCTCCGTTAGAGGAACTAGGCAGTGTTGTTTATTCGATAGCGCAAACTCCACAGGTTTGGCTTGATTGTGTTGTGGAAGAAATAGGGGATACTCTCCTCGTACGTTGGGATGCTGTGGAAGCTTTATTCCCGGCAGGGATGATTGATGATATGTTCGATAGTTATATGCGCTTGCTCCATTTCTTAGCATCTGAAGAACAGAGTTGGAGTACCCTGAATAGACAGTTCGTGCCTGCCCGACATCACGCCCTATACTCCGCTATCAATGCAACAGAGAAAGACTATAGAGCGAAGGAGAGCTTACACGCCTTATTCGAGGAGCAGGTGGAAAGGACTCCTGAAGCAGTGGCGGTGGTCTATGAAGACGCGGCTCTCAGTTATGGGGAGTTGAACCGACAAGCCAATCAGCTCGCCCGCTATTTGCAGCAACAAGGTGTTGGCCCGGAAGTGCGCGTGGGCCTCTTTCTTGAACGCTCACTAGAGCTGGTGATTGCGTTGTTGGCAATCCTCAAAGCGGGAGGAGCCTATGTGCCCCTGGATCCAACCTATCCCGCTGCACGCTTGCGCTTCATGATACAAGATGCCGCAGTTCCGTTCATACTCAGCACAGAAGGGTTACGTCAGAGATTGCCCGAAGAGCAAGCAGGCATCGTGTGTGTGGAAAAGGTCAGAAGCCTGTGGAAGCATAGTGGGGAGAATCTGCATGTGGTGACAACAGGGGAGAACCTGGCCTACGTGATTTATACTTCTGGCTCGACCGGACAGCCCAAAGGCGTCATGAATACCCATGCTGGCATCTGTAACCGCTTGCTCTGGATGCAAGATGTGTATCAGCTGGAGCAGGATGATCGCGTCTTGCAGAAGACACCTTATAGTTTCGATGTTTCCGTCTGGGAATTCTTCTGGCCGCTCTTGTCAGGAGCAAGACTTGTAGTAATTCCTCCGGAAGAGCATCGTAATCCTGCTGCATTAGTAATGCACGTGATCAGGCATGGAATCACAGTTCTGCATTTCGTACCAACGATGTTGAAAGTATGGTTGGAGGAACCGGGGCTTGAACAATGCCAGGGCATACGCCGACTGATCTGTAGTGGGGAAGCTCTTTCCCCACAGGTGGCTCAGACCTTCTTTGAACGTTTGCCAGGCCAACTGCATAACTTATACGGACCGACTGAGGTGGCAGTGGATGTCACCCATTGGGAATGTTCACGCGAAGCAGCAGAGGACTCCATCCCTATAGGCCAACCCATAGCCAACACTGACATCCTGATCCTGGATCAAGAGATGGCCCTTGTACCACTGTGGGCAACGGGCGAAATCTATATCAGGGGAAAAGGGCTGGCAAGAGGCTATCATGGACGCAGTGATCTCACAGCCGCCAGCTTTGTGCCCGATCCCTTTCGTGAGGGAGAGGGAGGACGGCTCTACAAAACAGGAGATCTTGGCAGATATCGGGAAGACGGCAGCATAGAGTATCTGGGAAGAGTGGATCAGCAGGTGAAGATACGTGGCTTTCGGATCGAGCTAGGGGAAATCGAATATACCCTGTGCCAACATCCTGCCGTGCAAGATGCCGTCGTTCTCCAACGAAAAAATAACTCTGATATTGTGAGCCTCATCGCTTATATTGTATTGGATAGTTCCCTTCCTGCGCCCACTTCGTCGGAAGAACTGCATCTGTTCCTCTCTCAACGATTACCAGAATATATGCTTCCTTCAGCTTTTCTGTTCCTTGAAGCCTTACCACATACTACCAGTGGGAAAGTAGACCGCAACCAGTTACCCATGCTAGAGGGCAAAAGAAACGATTTACAATCCAACTATGTAGCACCTGAAACGCCTGTGGAAGTCGTTATCGCGGACCTATGGGCAGGTGTGTTACAACTGGACCAGGTCGGCTTACAGGATAATTTCTTTGCCATTGGGGGTCACTCGTTACATCTCATACAGATCCTGTCACATACACATAAGCTCTTCCAGGTAGATGTGCCGATGCAAAGCATCATGCAAGCTGCGACCGTTCAGAATATGGCACAATTACTGATTGAACATGAAAAGTACAAGGGGCAAGTAGAACGCATATCTCTTGTTTTATTAAAAATAATAGATATGTCAGAAAAAGATAGAGAGAATATATTGAAGTTAAAAAAGAGCAATAGGAGAGATGATTAATGAAGCAAGAAAAAAGGATCCGTATACATGAAATATCTCAGGGCCATTTTGAGTTATTTAAGTATCTCCTTGCTGATGAAGGAGTCGAACGGGAACAAGAAACTACAATTCATGCACAACTCTATGATGGCCCGTTTGTCCTCTCGTTCGCCCAAGAACAGATGTGGTTGCTACATCAACTGAACCCAGAAAGCGCAGTATACAATGTCCCCTTTGCGCTTCGTTTAAGAGGCTCACTTAAACAAGAGGTACTTGAACAGAGTTTAAATGAGATTGTACAAAGACATGCAATTCTGCGGAGTATTTTTCCTGATACAGCCGGGCGGGTACAGCAGGTGGTTCTCCCATCGGCCCCAATCTCCCTACGTTCTATAGATCTGAGTAGTAGTCCAGAAGCAGCGAGAGAAGATGAGGCATTAAAACTCATACAAAATGAAGTTGAGCATCCTTTTGACCTGGCTTCTGGTCCCCTTTTACGCGCAACCCTTCTATCCTTAGATGAGCAAAGCTTTATCCTGATCCTTGTGCTCCATCACATCATCTCTGATAGATGGTCACTCGGAAATTTTGTACGAGAAATCAGTACTCTCTATCTAGCTTTTCTACGAGGAGAGGCATCAGCATTGAAGCCTTTACCTATTCAGTTTATCGACTACGCAGAATGGCAACGTGCTTCCTGGGAAGGAGACGCACATAAGGCAGAAAGAGACTATTGGCTGCAACAATTGGCCGATGCCCCCCTCGCTTTAGAGCTTCCGACTATGAAGCCGCGACCAATGCTACAAACGTTTTGCGGCGCTACTTACGAATTTGAGATCCCTACTGAGCTTTTGAGCTCCCTTCGTCTTCTAAGCCAGCAAGAAGGGGTCACTTTATTTATGCTATTGTTAGGAGCATTTCAAACGCTATTGCTTCGCTATACAGGTCAACAGGACATTTTAGTAGGTTGCCCCATCGCAAATCGAGATATCCCAGAGTTAGAATCTCTCATCGGTGTGTTTATCAACACACTCATTATACGTACACGACTTTCTGGAGATCTTACCTTCCTAGAATTGCTAGCCAGAGTTAAAGAAGTAGCCACAAGTGCCTATCAACATCAACATATACCTTTCGGGCATCTGGTAAAACAATTTGAACATGTGCGAGATGTAAGCCGCAACCCTCTTGTACAAGTAATGTTTGTTCATCACAGCATGGCGTTGCCAACCTTTGCGCTTCCTGATTTAGAACTGAGTCCATTGGTTTTGGACACGCATACAGCAAAGGTTGATCTTACCCTCTATATTGAGGATGAAGCCGAGAAATTGAAGGGAGCAATAGAATATAATACCGATCTGTTTGATCGGGCTTTTATTGCTAGCTTCACTCTTAGTCTTCAGATGTTGTTAAAGGGAATCGCTTATGATTCCCGCCAACGCCTTTCTGCACTACCTGTTCATTCCCCACTAGATAAATATTCTATCTGTAAAGACTATAGAGCGAAGGAGAGCTTACACGCCTTATTCGAGGAGCAGGTGGAAAGGACTCCTGAAGCAGTGGCGGTGGTCTATGAAGACGCGGCTCTCAGTTATGGGGAGTTGAACCGACAAGCCAATCAGCTCGCCCGCTATTTGCAGCAACAAGGTGTTGGCCCGGAAGTGCGCGTGGGCCTCTTTCTTGAACGCTCACTAGAGCTGGTGATTGCGTTGTTGGCAATCCTCAAAGCGGGAGGAGCCTATGTGCCCCTGGATCCAACCTATCCCGCTGCACGCTTGCGCTTCATGATACAAGATGCCGCAGTTCCGTTCATACTCAGCACAGAAGGGTTACGTCAGAGATTGCCCGAAGAGCAAGCAGGCATCGTGTGTGTGGAAAAGGTCAGAAGCCTGTGGAAGCATAGTGGGGAGAATCTGCATGTGGTGACAACAGGGGAGAACCTGGCCTACGTGATTTATACTTCTGGCTCGACCGGACAGCCCAAAGGCGTCATGAATACCCATGCTGGCATTTGCAATCATATGCTCTGGATACAAACTATCTTTATGTTGGTGTCAGATGATCGGTTGTTACAGAAGACGCCTTACAGTTTTGATGCATCTATCTGGGAATTCTTCTTACCGCTCTTGTCAGGTGCTCAGCTTGTTATGGCGTATCCAGGAAGACACCAGGACCCACAGTATCTTATAGAAGCCATCAAGCGTTATCAAATAACGCATTTACAGCTAGTACCAACGATGTTGAAAGTATGGTTGGAGGAACCGGGGCTTGAACAATGCCAGGGCATACGCCGACTGATCTGTAGTGGGGAAGCTCTTTCCCCACAGGTGGCTCAGACCTTCTTTGAACGTTTGCCAGGCCAACTGCATAACTTATACGGACCGACTGAGGTGGCAGTGGATGTCACCCATTGGGAATGTTCACGCGAAGCAGCAGAGGACTCCATCCCTATAGGCCAACCCATAGCCAACACTGACATCCTGATCCTGGATCAAGAGATGGCCCTTGTACCACTGTGGGCAACGGGCGAAATCTATATCAGGGGAAAAGGGCTGGCAAGAGGCTATCATGGACGCAGTGATCTCACAGCCGCCAGCTTTGTGCCCGATCCCTTTCGTGAGGGAGAGGGAGGACGGCTCTACAAAACAGGAGATCTTGGCAGATATCGGGAAGACGGCAGCATAGAGTATCTGGGAAGAGTGGATCAGCAGGTGAAGATACGTGGCTTTCGGATCGAGCTAGGGGAAATCGAATATACCCTGTGCCAACATCCTGCCGTGCAAGATGCCGTCGTTCTCCAACGAGAAGACAATGCCGGTAATAAATCTTTGATAGCTTATATTTTGGTAGAAAAGAAGAATAGAGATTTCTCGGGAATCTCGATTAACAGCCTGCGCAGTTTTCTCAAGCAAAGGCTGCCTGAATATATGATACCTGCAAGCTTCACAATACTGGAAGAACTGCCTCTGACCCCAAGCGGTAAAATCAATCGTTCAACTCTCCCTGCACCTGATGGTTCACGACCAATATTAGAAGAGGCATTCATACAGCCGAGGACACAGGCAGAACAACGTGTAATAGCCGTCTGGAAACAGATATTGGGTCTGGAACAGATTGGGGTCTACGATGACTTCTTTGCTCTAGGTGGTGATTCGATCCTCTCAGTCCAGGTTGCCGCCATTCTTGTGCAGGAGGGTTTTGCCTGTACACCCAGACACCTCTTTCAATATGCCACAGCAGCATCTCTGGCCGCAGCAATTGAAAAGGTGCAGGAGGATGAGAATAAACAAACAGATTTAAAGACTTCAGAGCAAAAGCAATTATCATCTCAACAATTCAACACTTCTGACTTTCCTGCTGCTCGTCTTGAACAACAGGAATTAGAGCGTTTTCTACGTAAGATTACAAAAGAGATCAATCAGGAGGAGCTTTATGAAAATTGAAAATATTGAAGATATATACGAATTATCGCCGGTACAACAAGGAATCCTCTTCCACTCACTTCGCTCCTCTGGGACAGGTATTTATATAGAGCAGCTCTGCTGCACATTAGAAGGCGATCTTGATGTTGCAGCCTTTGAGGAAGCGTGGAAACGAGTAGTTTTGCAACATTCGATTTTACGCACAGCCTTTTATTGGGAAGAACTGGACAAACCTCTCCAGGTCGTTTATAAAAGCGCAAGCCCGGTGTTAGAATGCTTGGACTGGCGTGATTGCTCAGACGCAGAGCAACAAAGCCAACTAGAACTGCTTATTTCGGCAACTGCAAAACAAGGTTTTCAATTGTCCAGTGCGCCATTAATACGCTTACATTTGATACGACGAACAGAAGTTAATTACCGCTTCCTTTTTAGCTTTCATCATATTTTACTGGATGGACTCTCGCTCTCTCTTCTATTAAGAGACCTTCTACACACCTATCAGGCTCTTTGTGCGGGAGAAGACGACAATTTGCCATTGCCTCGCCCATATCGCGAGTATATTACCTGGCTTCAGGCCCAGGAGCATGCGCAAGCGGAGGACTTTTGGCGAAAACAGTTAGCCGGGTTACGCTCTCCTACGCAACTAAGTATAGAACGGAGTGTTGCAGCACAAGAAACAGATTTACAGGAATACGCACACCAATCGCTCTCGCTCTCAATGACATTATCTAAGCGCCTTCATGCCCTGGCCCGTCAGCAACGAATAACACTTAATACTATCATGCAGGCATGCTGGGCAATTGTACTAAGCCGTTACAGTGGACAGCGTGATGTGCTTTTTGGCATGGTAGTATCAGCTCGTCCAGCAGAGTTAAAAGAAACGGCTGGCCTTTTCCTGAACACGTTGCCTTTACGCGTCAAGGTAGAAAGTAATCAGCGACTCGGCCCGTGGTTGAGAGTATTACAGGCACAACAAAGTTCACTACAGCAGTTTAACTATATCCCCCTTGTGGATATCAAGCAATGGAGCGAGATTCCTGCCCACCAGCCTCTCTTTGAAAGCGTGCTTATTTTTAAGCATTTTGTTGCAGAGGCCGCATACCAAGATTTAGACGCAAAGCTGACGATCAAAGAACCACAACCAATTGAAAGAAATAACTATCCTCTCTCTCTCGGCATAGTAGCGGCCCCGGAAAGAGAGATTACAATTGTCATGGACTATCATAGCAATCGTTTCATAGAAGAAGATATTATGCTGGTGTTAAAACATATCAGTATGTTGCTAGAAGGGATGGTGGAGGAGCCAAACAGAACACTCGCCAATTTGCCAATGCTGACCCAGGAAGAGTTCCAGCAACTCACAAGAACCTGGAATGCGACTCAGCGCGCTTACCCGCTGCAAAAAAGCCTCCCCCAGTTGTTCGAGGAGCAAGTCTCTCGTACCCCGCAGGCTGTGGCCTTGCTTGCCGAGGAACAGACTCTCTGCTATGAGGAGTTGAACCGCAGAGCCAATCAACTTGCTCATTACCTCAACAAAAAAGGGGTTGAGCCAGAAACATGTATTGGGCTGTGGATGGACAAATCGGTGACGATGGTGATCGCCATGCTCGGCATTCTCAAAGCCGGCGGAGCCTATGTGCCACTGGACCCAGGCTATCCAGAAGAGCGGTTGCGACTGATGATTGAGGATGCAGGGATTACCCTGGTGGTGACGCAGGAGCATCTGAAAAACGCGGTCAGAAGAAGCGGAGTCGAGATAATCTGTGTAGATGGGCAGCCAGAGCAAATAGCAAAGGAAAGGGTGGACAATCCAGGCAAGGAGATCAGTGGAGAGCATCTGGCTTATGTTATCTATACTTCTGGTTCGACTGGCAGGCCAAAGGGGGTGATCCTCGACCATCGTGGACGCATCAACAATTTTTGTGATTTCAATGAACGCTTCAATGTTAACACCAGAGACCGCTTGCTTGCGCTGGCACCAGCAGGTTTTGATATGTCTACCTATGATATCTTTGGAATGCTGCTGGCAGGCGGAACTATTGTCCTGCCTGCTTCTGGAGCGGGCCCCGATCCAGCACAATGGATTAAGCTGCTCCATCAACACCAGATCACTATCTGGCATTCAGTACCAGCCTTGCTGGAGATGCTCATTGATTACATCGGTGACAGAGAGGAACTCTATCCTCCTGCATTACGGTTAGCACTCTTAGGGGGTGATTGGCTACCTATCCATCTTCCCAGGAGCATTAGAAGGATCAAAAAGGATTTACAAATCATTAATCTGGGAGGATTTACAGAGGTTTCAATGGACTCTACAACATACGAAGTTCCCTACGAATTTGTTGGAATGAGGAGTGTGCCAGTAGGTCGTCCAATTGCAAACACTCAGCTTTATGTCCTCGATGAAGATTTAAATCCTGTTCCTGTTGGCATCGCCGGAAACCTATATGTAGGAGGTGTGGGGTTAGCACGGGGCTATTTCAATCGTGGAGATATTTCGGCTGAACGGTTTATCCCCCACCCGTTCAGTGATGAACCGGGGTCGCGTCTCTATAAAACAGGCGATTTAGCTCGCTATTTTCCGGATGGGAACCTTGAATTCTTGGGGCGAGTTGATTTTCAGGTAAAGATACGTGGCTTTCGCATAGAATTGGGCGAAATTGAAGCCGCATTACGTCTTCATCTATCAGTGCAAGAATGTATTGTTACTGCAAGAGAAGATATACCAGGGGATAAACGCCTTGTTGCTTATATCATCCTTCAGAAAGGCCATGAACCGATAGCACCTACCACTATTCGTGAGCATCTGAAACAGGTGCTCCCAGCGCACATGGTTCCCAGCGTATTTGTTTTTCTAGATACGTTACCGCTGACCCCCAATGGGAAAGTAGACCGTCAGAGCTTACCAGTTCCACAAGATGTGCAGAACAGATTGCCGCAGGATACCAAAGGCCTACGAACTCCATTGGAAGACATACTACTAGGAATATGGGAGGACATACTAGGTGTTACGCATCTGTCTGTAGACGATGATTTCTTTGAGGCGGGTGGTCACTCTCTTCTTGCGACTCAAATTATTGCTCGTTTAAGACGAACTTTGCATGTCGAGATTCCACTGAAAAGCCTGTTTGAAGCGCCCACAATAGCAAGCTTTGCTCATATCGTGCAAACTACCTTACAACAACAGCAAGATACCCTGATCCCTTCACTCCACCCCACCCACTTCCAGGGCAATGCTCCCCTATCCTTTGCACAGCAACGATTGTGGTTCCTTGACCAAATGAATCCCAACGATCCAGCTTATAATATCTCGGTTAGGTTGCATCTATCTGGGAACTTGAATGTTTCAGCAGTAAGGCAGAGCTTGAATCAAGTTGTCGAGCGCCATGAGATTCTACGTACCACATTTGTCGTTAGGGAAGGAAAGCCAGTACAACAGGTAGTACCGGCCATGAGTATCCCTATACCGATTGTCGATCTCCGAAATATCGATAAAAAGGAGCAGGAAAAGCAAATAGAACTTGCCACGCAAAACGATGCTTTAATGCCATTTGACCTGAAGCATGGGCCACTTTTGAGAGCAACACTTTTACAGGTAGGCTCACAAGACTATATATTTCTGTTTACAATGCATCATATTATTTGTGATGGGTGGTCATACCGAGTACTTGTTGACGAGCTGGCAGTGTTATATGAACATATTGCCTTTGATACCTCAGAGCAACTGCCAGCATTACCTCTTCAGTACTCTGATTACGCAATTTGGCAAAGAAAATGGATGCAGGGGACATTACTGGATCAACGTCTTGCATATTGGCAGATGCAACTTGCAGGCGCGCCACCTCTTCTTGAGTTACCTATTGCTCGTTCCAGACCTGCAATCCAAACATTCCGAGGGAAACAACATATATTCAGACTTTCCCCTCGGATGCTGGAGCTGCTACAGCGATTAAGTCAACGTTCTGGCACCACCCTGTTTATGGTACTTCTTGCCGGCTTTCAGCTTCTTCTGGCCCGTTATAGCGGACAAACAGACATCTTAGTGGGAACTCCTATAGCAAACAGGGCCTATACAGAGTTAGAAGCTTTGATCGGCTTTTTCGTCAATACAGTAGTGCTCCGTACACGGATCTCAGGAGAACTTACCGTCTGGGAATTGTTAGCCAGAGTGCGAACGACCGCTTTAAACGCATACGCCTATCAGGATCTCCCATTTGAAAAATTGGTTGAGGTGTTACAACCAGAGCGTGATTTAAGCTACAGCCCACTCTTCCAGATTGCATTTGTGTTACAGAATGTTCCTCCTCTTACCCGTACTATATCTGATCTTACTGTCAAGCAACTGGATGACGCAGTTGTTGCAGCCAGAGCAGACCTCACCTTAAACATGTGGGAGGATCAGAACAGTCTATTAGGGGCCTTTCAGTACAACACAGACCTTTTTGAAGAAGTTGACATTATTAGAATGGCACAACACTATTGCACGCTGTTAGAAGGGATGGTGGAGGAGCCAAACAGAACACTCGCCAATTTGCCAATGCTGACCCAGGAAGAGTTCCAGCAACTCACAAGAACCTGGAATGCGACTCAGCGCGCTTACCCGCTGCAAAAAAGCCTCCCCCAGTTGTTCGAGGAGCAAGTCTCTCGTACCCCGCAGGCTGTGGCCTTGCTTGCCGAGGAACAGACTCTCTGCTATGAGGAGTTGAACCGCAGAGCCAATCAACTTGCTCATTACCTCAACAAAAAAGGGGTTGAGCCAGAAACATGTATTGGGCTGTGGATGGACAAATCGGTGACGATGGTGATCGCCATGCTCGGCATTCTCAAAGCCGGCGGAGCCTATGTGCCACTGGACCCAGGCTATCCAGAAGAGCGGTTGCGACTGATGATTGAGGATGCAGGGATTACCCTGGTGGTGACGCAGGAGCATCTGAAAAACGCGGTCAGAAGAAGCGGAGTCGAGATAATCTGTGTAGATGGGCAGCCAGAGCAAATAGCAAAGGAAAGGGTGGACAATCCAGGCAAGGAGATCAGTGGAGAGCATCTGGCTTATGTTATCTATACTTCTGGTTCGACTGGCAGGCCAAAGGGGGTTATGATTGAGCACCGGGCTCTTGTAAACCGGATTGCAGCCTTTATAGATATCTTTTCCTTAGATGCAAGTCACAGACAACTTCAACTCAGTTCAATCTCGTTTGATATCTCCGTGGAAGAAATTTTTCCGACCCTCTGTAGCGGTGCCTGTTTATTACTTCATAGGACGGCAAAAGACGAATCAACAATCGAAGTTTTGGCAGCCTGCCAACGATTCGGGATTACAAAGCTGAATACTACTCCTTCTTACTGGCACCAGTTAGCGCTAGATGCAAAACTCTTTCGTCAATCTATACCTGGCTCGCTCAAGTTTCTCGTTTCTGGGGGAGAACGCCCTTCTATCGAGAGGTTGAAGGATTGGACCAGCATGCTACAACATCCTTCAAGTTTCTTCAATGTATGGGGGGCAACTGAAGGAACCATCTTTTCTACTATGTACGAACAACCATTAAAGCTGGAAGCACTTGAAAATCGTGGTTCGTTACCGATTGGACATCCCATAGCGAACACACAAACCTACATACTGGATGAGTATTTCAATCCCGTACCAGTTCTAGTTCCAGGTGAGCTCTATATTGGAGGCGAAGGCATTGCTCGCGGCTATTTATGCCAGCCAGATTTGACCGCTGAGAAATTCATTCCAGATCCCTTTAGTAAAAAGTCAGGCTGGCGTTTATACAGAACTGGTGATAGAGGGCGTTATCTCCGAGATGGTACAATCGAATTTTTAGGGCGCATGGATCATCAGGTTAAGATTAGAGGGTTTCGTATTGAATTAGGGGAAATTGAAGCGGTTCTGGCTCAACATCCCATAGTCCAAAAGGCCGTCGTTCTTGTGAAGGATGAGATATCTGGTGATAGAAAACTCATTGCTTATATCGTTGCGAAAACACTGCAAACAGAAATTGAGAGTAACATACACAATTTCCTTACGGAGCGTCTCCCCGATTATATGATCCCAGCGCAGATAATTCCTCTAGAGGCACTACCCCTGACGCCAAATGGAAAGGTAAATTACCAGGCACTCACTGAGATTGTACTCCTGCAACGGGATGAGATAACAAAACATGCACTTCCGCAGACATGGACCGAACAAAGGGTGCTTGATATCTGTATCCAGGTTCTCGAGGTGCCGACGTTAGGCATCTACGACGACTTTTTCAATCATGGTGGTCACTCCCTACACGTGGCAAGAATTGCTGCCCAAGTCCAGCATGAGCTTCAAGTAGAGCTTTCCGTATTGAATATCCTTGAAACCCCTTGTGTCGCCGATCTTGCACGGCAAATCGATATGATGCGTAGCGAACTTCAGTCCACCCGGATCTCACCATTATCGGTGCTCTTTGAAGAGGCAACCGCTGAACATAAATGCCAGCAGAAGTATGAACATAGTCCGATTCTTGGCTTCTCCACAACTGGCTCTAGATATCCCTTTTTCTGTATCTGCCCTGTAAACGGTGGAATACTCCCCTATATGAACTTGTCTCATCAACTTGGAAGTGATCAACCTTTCTATAGTTTACAAGCGGTCGGGCTCAAGAATGAGCAAGATCTTTATTCCGATCTAAATGCACTGGTCAGTTGCTATATCCAGGCAATAGAGAAGATTCAAATAGCTGGCCCTTACTTCCTAGGAGGTTGGTCAATTGGTGGCGCTGTTGCATTTGCAATAGCGCAACAATTGGCAATGAAACAGGAGGTTGCCATGCTAGCTCTATTAGATAGCTCTGCAGAGCTATACTTTGAGCAAAAGAATCCCTTGCTAGAGGATGATACAACAGCTCTCATTTCCTTTTTACAAAACTTGAGAATGCATTTTGATGGTGAGATATCTCCAACAAGAGATGCAAAAACACCGAAGGACACTTTGCATGCCGAGATTCGGTATGCACACGAAAACAATATTCTACCGCATGAGATAGGGTTAGAACACATTCGGCGCCGCCAGGAGATGTTGAGAATCCATGCCCGAACTATCAGCCAGTATGGACCGCAGGTGTATTCAGGAAATGTAACCTTGATACGTGCGCACGAGGGAGCGCAGCAATTCTCGACTGACCCGACACTAGGCTGGGGAAAGTTGGTCTCTGGCTCAATGCAGATCATTGACGTTCCGGGCGACCATTACTCTATGTTTGCTTCACCTAATATTCAGGTCTTAGCGGACCATCTTCGTTCCTGTCTTTTAAAGAATGCAACAAAGCGCTCACTCTCATGATAGAAAGGACTCCAGATTGTTATGACAGCATCAACCAACCGTACCAGCCTTGCAAGCTCAATGAAAAAAGGTCTTGCCAAACTCATCAGTCTGGGCGCGATTGCCATTTTACGCTCTTCGCTACCAGCGCGTAAAGGGAAAAGCACTTTGCCGGGTCTGAAAGGAAATGTAGAAATTGTGTGGGACCATTGGGGTGTCCCACACATTTATGCTATTAACAACCATGATCTCTTCTTTGCACAGGGCTATGTCCATGCCCTGGATCGACTCTGGCAGATGGAGTTTCAGCGCCGCTTAGGACATGGAAAACTTTCGGAAGTTTTTGGATCGCGCACATTAACGCTTGATCGCTTTTCGCGAACATTGGGATTTGGAACAATAGCGCAGCAGGAGGTGGAAAAGCTACCCTATGAGACACGCGCGGTGATACATGCCTATGTAAATGGGATAAATGCGTATATCCGGCAAATAAGGCATCAATCCCCCATCGAATTCAAACTTTTACACTTGCGACCAGAGCCATGGAAAGAGAATGACGTGTTGGTACTGGGTAAGATTTTTGCCCTCAACCTGTCCGAAAATTGGACAAAGGAGTTTTTACGGGGAAAGATTCTTGCAGCAGTAGGGACAGAACGAGCAGAACAATTAGAACCTCGCAAGGGCAAAACACTTTCGCCTGATGATGAAAAATATTGGCTTTTCTCGAAGGGAATTTCACCTATCTCCGGTTTACCAAACCTTATAACAGAGAATGGAATCGGGAAGGGAAGCAATGCATGGGTTGTTGGCAGCGCGCACACGGCTGAGAGCAAACCTATTCTAGCCAATGACCCACATCTCCCGTTGCAAATTCCTTCCACCTGGTATGAAAATCATCTTGTGGGTGGAGACTACCATGTAACTGGTGTTAGTCTTCCTGGTGCTCCTGGAGTTATCATCGGGCATACAGACCAGATCGCATGGGGTATTACAAACAGCATGGTGGATACACAGGATATCTTCCTTGAGAAATTTGACCCTGAAGATATAGTCCGTTATCGCTTTAAGGATAACTGGAAACAAGCCGAGGTCAGGCGCGAGGAGATTCGCATAAGAGGGCAGCATACCCCTCACGTCGAAGAAGTTCGTATTACCCGGCATGGTCCGATTATGGATGCATTTCTTCCTGCTGAATTGCAGGACAATGCAGATACGGTGATATCTTTTGCTCTGCAATGGACCGCCCTCCAACCTGGCGACCTACAAAGCGCAATCCTTAAAATGAATATGGCCCATGACTGGGAGAGTTTTCTGGCAGCAGTTGCCCACTGGACTTCTCCATCTCAAAATTTTGTCTATGCCGATGTAGATGATAACATCGGTGAGGTTTTAGGTGGAGACATCCCTTTTCGCACACGAGGAGACGGGCGCTTGCCTGTACCAGGGTGGACAGGAGAATATGAGTGGGTTGGGATAATGCCCCATACGGAACTACCTCACTTGCTTAATCCAGACACAGGTTTTATCGTATCTGCAAATAACCAGCTTAACGTTCCATCTGAGATATCGGCTGAATGGGACGTTGGCTATCGTGCAAAACGCATCCACGAACTACTACAGCAGCAAACAACGCATACAATAGCGACAACAGCAACAATTCAGAGGGATCAATTAAGCTTGTCCGGTTTACTTCTGGTTCAACTGGTTGCTTCATTACCTCCGCAACTGGGAATTGCAGAGGAGGCGCGCCAAATATTGCTCTCATGGAACGGAGAAGTTAACTCAGATAGTATTGGAGCCACGATTTATGCGTATTTTATTGACAATCTTACAGAAGAGGCATATGATGAAATTGGATTTCTCCTCAAGAAGATTGTTATTGGTCCTGGTGCTGTCCCTGGAATGAGCTATCTTCAACATGCTGTGCCAGATATCTTACAGCGTGCAAGCTTACGTGAAGATAACTGGCTTCCCGAAGGGAGGCAATGGGACGACATCATCAACAAAGCATGGGATACATCAATTGTTGAAATCCAGCAGCTATACGGCGACGATATCACACAATGGCACTATGGAAGGTGGCATCAATTGACACTACGTCATCTCTTAGGAGCAGGATTCTTTCTGGATGCCGTATTTAATCGTGGAGCATTTGCTACTGGTGGTGATATTAATACCGTTTGCATGGGATATATACCACGCCAGACGGGACGTACAGCGGCTTATGTTGGGCCTTCTTATCGGCAAATCTGTAATCTCGCAAATTGGGGCCAGAGTGTCAGTATGCATGTACCTGGGCAATCGGGCCATCTGGCAAGTAAACACTACGATGACTTACTTCCGCTCTGGCTGGACTGCGAATATCATCCTATGCCCTGGGAACGTCCTCAAGTTGAAGGTATAATGAAAAGCCGCCAAATACTAACAGCAGTTTCTAGGAATTTCATTTGTTAAAGCAGGAAACGATTTAATATGACAACCAGTTCAACATCATCACAAGAAAAACACGCTGATATTTTCCCAGTCACATATTCGGTACTTTCGTCCGATATACTACAGGAAAGAGTTCTTTCCCATTATGCTTTTGAAGCTCCCATAACATGCAGATTGCTTGTTCATGGCTTTCATGATCATTACCTTGTGCAAACAGCAAATGGCAAATATATGCTGCGTGTCTATCAGGCTCCACGCTCTATAGGGCGCACCTGGCGAACCTCCTCAGATGTGCTCTATGAGATTGACCTATTATTGCATCTACATCGAAAAGGGGTTGCCGTGTCAGTTCCCGTCGCACGTAAGGATGGTACATTGCTCCAAACGTTACAAGCACCTGAAGGGCCAAGACAGGCCGTCCTTTTTACCTACGTAGAAGGCGTGGAGCTCTCTCCTGCCAGCATTGATGAAATGGGAAGCAGACTTTATGGTAGCACAGTAGCAGAGCTTCACAATGCAGCCGATGATTTTACTAGTACGCATGCGCGGTTTTCATTGGATCAGGTATTTCTGATCGAGGCATCACTGAATGCGACTCGACCTCTACTTGTTGAACAACGCCAAAAGGAATGGAAGTACCTTGTACAAACTGCACAATTAGTAAAGGAGCGTCTTGAGTGGTTCGTACAGCAGGGATTAGAAACAGGGGCATGTCATGGCGATGCTCAAGGAGGAAACGCCAGTCTGAGCGGAGAAAAGAAATTGACCTTTTTTGACTTCGACTGCTGTGGATATGGTTGGAGAGCATACGAACTGGCAGTCTTTTACTGGGCTGCGGCATTAGGGAAAAATCGACTGGGAAAAAGCGCTGAAGAGGTAGAACAGCTATGGATGGCATATCTTGCAGGCTATCAGGAACGGAGGCCACTCAAAGAAATCGATAAACAGGCCATACCACTTTTGGTGATTGCCAGACACTTTTGGTTTCTAGGAGCCAATACAGCTAACTGGGATTATTGGGGGTGGAACAGAGCAGATGAGGCATTTTTTAAAAGAGAATTAGATTTTTTGCACGAATGGGTAGAGCACAAGATTAAGCCTGTATAGTATCTGCATTAGATTGTCGTAGGCAACTGAGATAGCAAACAGGTAGAAGCACTGTCAAAGCGCTGAGCTGTAGCCCGCAAACTGTGCACAGCCGATGAGAAACGCTTGTTCGCTTTTGGTAAGTCGTACTTCTACCCTACCTCCGAGAAGAATCTTGTCTTTTTCATGGCTTTTGGTTGGAGCAGTGCTCTCGTCTGCCCAACTACGCGTGATTTGCTAGCGATCAGGCTCAGGTGGGTCAAGGAAAACAAGCCAGATTCTTACAGAAAAATCGATCGATTTATTCAGAATATTTGATATTACGTCTTTTCCCTCTAGTTCCTCTTTTTCTTTGATATACTTGCTGGATAGGATTTTTTTCTATAGAGGCGACATCTACATAGGTTTCCTTCAAGCGTCCCAGGAATGTAAGAAGAACACGCACCCGTTGGGTTGAACTCATTGGTCCAACAAATATCATTTCTAGATCTTGGAGCGCCCCATTCTGTTTAAATCTTACTAAATCTCCTGGCGCAAAATCTGTCAGCATAAGAGGATCGAGATCTAGTGATCGCTGAGCAATTGTTTCCACAATACTTGAAGGTATGGGAGAGAGATCACCGCCAAAGTTCACGAGGCGTATAACCCCAGGAGTTGTATTTATTTGTCTCAAAGAGATTTTCTGCAAGTCAATCTGAGCAAAAATATATCCAGGAAAGAAAGGAACATGTTGTATCTTTCCTGCAGATTTAATCTTATATTCTGGACAATATGCTTTAATATTATAAATACGCTGAAATAAATCTTTTGCTAAAATTTCCTTTTTTAACCTACATTGAACTAAATACCAATGATTGTGGCCATCGAAAGAAGGAAGTTGAGGATACATGTAGACAGGACATCCTTTCTTCATAGTATAACTTACAACTTGCCAGTATCCGAATGAGAGTTGAGAACTAACCCGGTGAGCATAGAGTGGACAAGGTCTTGATAAAATCTCAGTGAATTTCTGGCAAGCCTCATGATTGCGTACAAACCAATGTCAGTACCTAATCCTAGTTAACGCGATGTGCAAGTTTTCTCAAACAACCAGCCGATCAAATTGAAGCAAAGGAGCCTGCTCTTGCTGATTGAAGAAAAAGCAGATGCCACAGATCCCTGGCCCAGACCCGCTTCATCTGGCAACGGTCGGTCAACTGACCGAAGACCGTATCGATGAGATAGCGGACGCGTCCCAAAACAGGACTGTGGGAGGCAGCAGCTTTAGGCGAATGGGCTTTTCGGAACGGCGCTTGCAACAGAATGCCCTTCGTGCGCAAAAACGTCTGCAGGTCAGGAAGCCAATAGTTGCGATCTCCCAACACCACGCCGGTTACTCCTTCCAACACGAGCGGGACGATTTCCCCATCCGCTTCATTGGCAGGAGCCAAAAACAGACGCGTGAGCAGTCCAGGCCAACTGAGTTGGGCATGCAGCCGAAAGCCATAAAACGTCTGCCGATCTGCGTGGTCTTTCCCATACCTGGCTTCGCCTCGAAAGCGGACACACCAAGGCGCACGAGCAAAACGACAGACCGGAACCGGGACACTATCCACGATGGACAAGCTCGGATCGTCGCTGATCGCTTCATCACGCAGCCAACACCACACACGTTCTTTAATGCCCCACAGATTGGCTGCTTGCCGCACGAAGGTCGTGCGATGCAAGCTCACAAGTGCCGGAAAGAAGTGGCAATAATGACGTTGAAAGTAGGTCAACAGGGCCTTATCCTGACTCAGGCCCAGATAACTTCCCACGATTTCCATCGTGATCACTTCGCTATCCGACAACTTTGGGGCTGGCCCTCGTGTTCGCAGCCGATCGTCTGTGAGTATCATTGGCATCATCTCGTCAATCACACAAAAACATGTGATAATAAAATCGTCCAAGTTCATGTGGTTTCTCCTCAGAAAGTGGTTTAGGTTTTTTCTGAGAATACCCCATGAGCTTTTTCTTTGGCAAGGCAAACTTGCACATCGCGTTAGTTAAACTGCGATTGGCGCTTTCTGGAAATTTCATCTAAAAACGTGAACGACGTTTTGCTCATAACAGTAATGTTGCTCTTGTAGACAAAGCATAGCAGGAAGGGGAAAAAATTCCCAGGACGAAAGGCGGTCATCTTGGGGTCACATTTCTCTAAATTCATGTCTATCTGTTTTTACCGTTATTGATGAAATCGTATTTATATGTCATTTGAATCGCTTGCTGCCAAAGACCCCTCAACAAAGTACTGATCATCATAGTAAGTGAGATTTGATTGGGCAGCGCCACCCTCTCAACCCAGGAACAATTTATCAATTGCAACTCGCTCAACTCTCCACTAGCAACACAGTCTCCGCTACTTAACAAGAAATGTAGCGCTTGATGCGAGACCTGACTGATCTGCAATGGCTCCCTTTAGCTTTTGCTGATCTTATTGACTGGTAGAAGGCTCCCGTAACTTACACCAAACATTTAACTAGCTAGGGCAAAAGGATTTAATAATGGAAAAGCATATTATAAGAGTAGAGCATCTATCAAGAGATTATAAAACTTTTAAACGTTTTCCTGGGGCTAGAGGATTATTACATTCTTTTTTCTCCAAAGAATATGACATTAGACATGCAGTAGATGACGTTAGTTTCTCTATCAAACGCGGAGAACTTGTTGGCTATATTGGTCCAAATGGGGCTGGAAAATCAACTACTTTCAAGATGCTTACTGGGGTGCTAGTTCCTACTTCCGGCTCTATAAAAGTAGATGAGCTTAATCCTTTTAGGTATCGACAGCAACTTGCACGTCGTACGGGGATTGTATTTGGGCAGCGCTCACAACTTTGGTGGGACTTACCATTACGAGATTCAATGGAAATTTTGCGTGCAATTTATCAGATCCCAAAGGAGATATATAAGCGCAATATTGCCGAGTATATGCAAATACTTGAAATCGATAAATTGCTTAATATACCGGTTCGTCAACTTTCTTTAGGCCAACGTATGCGCGGAGAACTTATTGCTGCTTTCTTACACAATCCAACAATAGCCTTCTTAGATGAGCCTCTATTAGGGCTTGATATCATTGCAAAGGAATGTGTGCGTCAATTCATTAGTGAAAGCAATCGTAAACTTGGTACTACAATTATCCTCTCCTCGAATGATATGGTAGATGTGGAAAGATTGTGTCAAAGAATACTCATCATCGACGGAGGAAAATTGCTTTATGATGGCACAATTGAAGAAATTAAACGTCGTTTTGCACCCCATCGGAGACTCACAGTGCATATGGCAGAAGGATATTCTGATATTTGGGCTAGTGAGGCTAAAATTGAGCAACAAGAAGCAACACGAATTACATTTCGTTTCGAACGTACAGTGAATCCTCAGCAGATTATTATCGATCTCAGCAAACGGTATGTGATTAATGATCTTATCATTGAGGAACCTCCTTTGGAAGAAGTGATTCGAGAGTTATACGAACGAAAAAACTAGCAGTGAATCGAGGCCTCAAATGTTACACTGTTATCTTAAATTGATGCAGGCAGAGTTAAGGATGGTATTTGCATACCGTATTGCATCCATAGTCTGGATCGTTGGCATGCTATTACGTATTTATTTCCTTCTTGTCTTCTGGATTGCAGTTTATGAGGGTAATAAGACATATAATGGGATAACGCTAACCGCAATGATCACTTACTCTACACTCAGTATGATACAACTAAACTGTATTACTTATAGTGATATTAGACAGAGCCTTCTAGATCGTGTTCGCGAAGGCAATATTATCATCGATTTATTTCGCCCCTATAAGTTTCTCTATGCAATGTTTGCAAGAGCTATAGGAGGCTTAATATCAACTATACCAATAGCAGGGGCAACTCTTGTCATAGCTATTTTATTTAAAGGTATGCAATTACCTTCATCTCCAGAAGCAGGATTTGTCTATCTAATCAGTTTACTTCTAGGTTTTGTGTTGAACTTCCTCATCTCTATCATTATTGGACTTACAGCATTCTGGACACTTGAACTCTCTGGCATCAACTGGGCGTCTAATTTACTTGTAGGTTTCTTGTCTGGTGCGCTTATTCCTTTTTGGTTTCTGCCACCCACCGTACAACAGATCACTAACTTACTCCCCTTCCAGGGTATTATCTATATTCCAATATCTATTTATATTGGAAAAATTACTGGATCAGTAATGTGGTTTGCTATCTCTAGTCAATTACTCTGGATTGGTATTTTGTCAATAACGGTTTCATGGATCTGGAAAGCTGCGCAACATAAACTTGTCGTACAAGGAGGATGATATTATGTACTGGCTGAGTGTTATGAAATGCCTACTGATAGCCAATGGAAAAACCTGTATGGAATACAAAGTGAATTTCATTGTATATATTTTTAGCGCTATTTCCTCTAACCTGATTATTTTATTGTTTATCTGGTCAGTATTATCTCGCTTTCAAAGCTTGCAACAGTGGAGCTTTCAGGAGGTATTCTTTCTGTTCAGTTTACGTTTGGTAGCTCATGGTTTACGAGTGATGTGTTTCTCTAATGTTCAGCGCTTGTCTTTCTATGTCCGTCAAGGAGATTTCGACCGTTTCCTTTTGCGTCCTCTAAACCCTCTCTTTCAGATACTTATCTGGTACTACCACCCAGCTAGCATTGGGGATTTAGGTACAGGTATTGTTTGCCTGATATCTGCAAGTAACTTACTTGATATACATTGGACATTGTTGTCTTTAGGCTACCTGTTATTAATTGTAATTGGTGGATGCCTGATAGAGGCCTCTCTCTTTATCATTGTTCACGTGTTAGCTTTTTGGATAACGGATGCACAGCGTATTGCTCCTATCGTAATGATGTTTAATGACTACTTTTCGCTCTACCCCTTAACGATCTACAATACATTCATCAAAATTTTACTTACTTTTATAATACCTGTAGGATTTATTAGCTACTATCCTGCAACCGCTTTTTTGAGTCGGACAAATGAGATTCCTTTTACTCCCATGTTTGCCTATATAACGCCCCTTGTCGGATTAAGTCTGTTCACATTAACATGCATGTTTTGGCAAGTTGGGCAAAATCATTATCAAGGAACCGGATCTTAGCATAATGAGCGAAGTCTAATACAGCAATTTACTCAGAGAACCATGTAAAGATGATGTTGGTCATTTAGGTTTAAATGTCTCTGGAGGGTTTCTCTCTTTCTTGGCACGGGCTGTGTTGCAAAGACGAAGCTGATCTGCTACAGTGGAAAGAAAAGAGCGAAAAAGGTCCCGTCTATGAGCAAGCAGAACCCGAATCCCTTCAAATGGCGTCACTTCCAGGCTGACCTCATTCTCCTGTGTGTTCGCTGGTATCTGTGCTATGCGCTCAGTAGTCCACCACAGTAAAGTTGATGCCTGGCTGCTCCTTAAGGTATGCTGAGAAAAAAAGGAGCAGAACCGCATGGCCCTCATCCACAAAGTCTGTCTGAGCGACGAAGATCGGACAACATTGCATGACCTCCTGAAAGTGGGGGAACATTCCGCCCGAACCATCGCCAGAGGATACATCTTATTACTAGCCCATCAAGGCAAATCGGACGACGAAATTGCGCAGACGCTGGAAGTCGGTCGGGCAACGGTCCAACGGGTTCGCAAACGGTACTGTCAAAAAGGGTTAGATCATGCGCTCACTGAATTCCCTCGTCCTGGCGCAAAGCCTCGACTCGATGGGAAGCAAGAAGCCTATCTGGTCGCGCTTGCTTGCAGTGATGCTCCCGAAGGCCGCACTTGCTGGACGCTCGAATTGCTCGCGAACCGACTGGTGCAATTGCACATCGTGGACAGCATTTCTGATGAGACAGTTCGTCGCGTCTTAAAAAAAAGGAACTCAAGCCCTGGTTGAAAGAAGAGTGGTGTATTCCGAAAGTCGGGGCGGAGTTCGTCTGGCGGATGGAAGATCTCCTGGATTTGTACATGCAGCCCTACGATCCAGCGTTCCCTGTTGTGTGCATCGATGAGCGTCCTTGTCAACTGATTGGACACCTGCAACCACCCCAACCAGTGCAATCGGGTCGCCTGGCTCGCGAGGATACGGAATTTTCGCGCCATGGTGCGTGTAGCACTTTCTTGATGTTTGAGCCACAAGCGGGTTGGCGGCATGCTCTGGTCAAAGCCACCCGCACGAAGCGAGATTTCGCCGACTGTCTCAAATACCTGCTTGATGAGAAATATCCCTCTGCTTCCAAAGTGCGGCTAGTCCTCGATAATCTGAATACACATACGCCTGCTGCTCTGTATGAAACGTTTCCTTTCCCAGAAGCACTCCGTTTGGCAAAAAGGATCGAATGGCATTACACACCACTCCACGGGAGTTGGTTGAATATGGTGGAAATTGAGTTATCGGTCTTAGTCAACCAATGTTTGAAGAGGCGTATCAGCAATATCGAGCAACTCCGTCAAGAAATTGCTGCATGGGAGCACGCACGCAACGCGCAAAAAGCCATGGTGCAGTGGCGCTTTACTCCTCCCGATGCACGCATCAAACTGAAACACTTGTATCCCTCACGCGAGGAAATTCCTTCTTAAGGGAACGAGAACCAGGCATCACCTTCAGTGTGGGGGACTACTCAGTTATCGTGACCTGGAAGAGATGATGCTCGAACGGGGTCTGCACGTGGATCACACCACGATCTATCGCTGGGTTCAGCACTATGCTCCTGAATTGGAGAAACGTTGTCGACCTCACCTCAAGGCATGCAACGACTCCTGGCGCGTGGATGAGACGTACATCAAGATCAAAAAAGTCTGGTTTTACTTGTACAGAGCTGTGGATTCCGCAGGGAACACGATCGAGTTCTTCCTCAGTCCAACACGGGACGCTGAAGCAGCCAAACGCTTTTTCTGTAAAGCGCTGCACTCTTTGACATTTTCAACTTTCCAAGCATGTTCGCTCGAAGAGCATGTGACTTCGCCCACACCTCTACCTGACCCCGATTCCACCATGTCAGCCCCTCGCGTGATCAATGTTGACAAAAACGCGGCGTATCCCAAGGCAATTGCTGAGATCAAAGCTGTTGGTATCCTTCCTTCCCGAAGCAGTCGAACTCAGACAGGTGAAATACCTCAACAATCTGATCGAGCAAGATCATCGCTTCATCAAACGGTTGACGAAGCCTGGGATGGGCTTCTTTTCCTTCGAGACCGCCTGGCGAACACTGCAAGGTTTCGAGATGATGAACATGCTCCGAAAAGGACAAGTCCAAGGGGTGGACAAAGGAGATGTGAAAGGCCAGGTGACCTTGATTGCCAAACTGTTTGGGGTGGCTGCCTAGCCTGAATCAGAGACACCATTCCGAATCCTGTGTAGAGGTTTTGTCTTTCCAGAGAGGAGAAAATGATGTCCAGGTTTGGTAGAAGGGTGGCCTGTGTTACGAACGATCTAAGACTGCACCTCATGTCGTGTCGCTTGTGCTATACTCTGGAAGGTGTGTCAAAGCAGGTTCTCACCTCTGACGAAAGAGAGGATAAGCAGCATGCAGGATATTCCTCGGTCGACATCAACACATGACTTTGAACGCTATACCATCACGGTGCCAGTTCTTTCCAGTTGGAGCGCTGGTTGGCAAGGGGTCGTGGTCCGCGAGTTTCATGAGCCAATGGAGGTAGAGAGTGTGCTCTTGCCAGCTGTTCCCGATATTCATCTCGTGCTGGTCACACAAGGTGCCATGGATTTTGAAAGCAGAGCGGTCAATGGTTCCTGGGAAGCGGTTTCCGTCCACGAAGGGGACTTGTTTTTGACTCCTGGAGGGGGAGACCCATATGAACTGCGCTGGCATAGCCAGTCCCGCGAGCCTATTGAGGCACTCCATCTGCATCTGAGCGCGGACCTCTTTGTTCGCAGTGCCGAGCAGCTTGCGGATCGTGATCCGGCCCGCCTCACGCTCAAGGAGCTTTCTGGCTTCCGAGACCCACTGCTGGCACAAATGGGATTGGCGTTGCGGCGGGAGCTAGAGCAGCTCACCCCTGGCGGCCAACTCTACGCGGAGACAGCGGCGCAGATGTTGGTGGTTCATCTGCTGACCCACTACCTGACGACGGACATCACGGTCAAGCCATCTCTGCGAAGGCTTACCCCTCGGCAGTTGAAACGAGTCACCGAGTATATTCTGGTTCACCTAGCCCAGCCGATCTCACTGGAGCTACTTGCTCGACAGGTCGGCTACAGCCCCTATCATTTTGCGCAGCTCTTTCGACAAACCACGGGGAAGACTCCTCATCAGTTCGTGCTGGACAAACGCCTTGAACAGGCCCGGCAATTGCTCAAAGCGACTGATCTGCCACTAAGCCAGGTAGCATTAGATGTCGGCTTTCAGAATCAGAGCCACTTTACGCAAGCATTCAAAAGCCGTCTTGGCATGACTCCACGTCAGTATCGTCGTCAATCCTGACAACTCCCCCGCTTTTCAACAAGATTCACAAAAATACGACAGAATTCTCTCTCCTGCTGGTCTATCATAACGGCGGGACAGGGATGACTCTAGATGTTCTCCTTTTCCCGTATGATTGAAACGTACTTGGAATTCACCCAGAAAAATGTAGATGATAAACTGGGAGGTTATCTCATCTTATTTTCGGAAGTGTGCTCGAAAGCAAGCGGACTGACATACTGCAATGTCGAATGCAAACGAATGGGATTATAAAAACATTCGAGATACTCGAAAATGGCTGTACGAGCTTGCTGCCTTGTCTGGAAGCGTATTCGATTGGTACACTCTTTCGTGAGAGTAGCGAAGAACGATTCCATTGCAGCGTTATCCCAGCAATTTGCAGTGCGACTCATGCTGACTTCAATGCCTTCCTCACGCAAAGCTGCCTGATACCGCTCGGAAGTAAATTCAGTTCCTCGGTCAGAATGATGAAGCAAATCAGATCCAGGATGCCTGTGCGCTACCGCCATACGCAGAGCCAGCTCAGTCAGTTCCGAATCCTCCGATGTCCCCATCGCCCAGCCGACCACCATGCGCGAGAAGAGGTCCAGGATCACGACCAGATACAGCCACCCCTCAGCAGTCTCGACGGCTTTGGTATCCGAGACCCACTTCGTATTGGGTGCATCCGCGTGAAATTCTCGTTGGAGGAGATTAGGAGCAAAACGAGCATGAGGGTCGCTTTTCGTTGTCGGTTTGCGCGACCGTTTGGGCAGCGCTGACAAGCCCAGCTCACGCATCAAACGTGCAACTCGCTTGCGAGCTGTGCTGATCCCTCGTTCTTTGAGCAGCATATGAATGCGTGGACTCCCATAAAGCTTTCTGTGCTCCAGGAACAGTTGTTGAATTTCGGCGGCGAGACGGGCATCTTCTCGACAATGCTGGGAAGGCTCTCGATTTTTCCAGGCATAGTAGCCACTCTCCGACACCTCAAGGGTCTTACAGAGCATCGTGATGGCATAGTGTTGGCTCTGCTCTGCAATGAAAGGAAAGGTCAGAGCTGGCCGCGCGAGAAGATGCCCAGCGCTTTTTTTAAGATATCACGTTCTTGGCGCAATAATTCGTTTTCTCTCTTTAATTGTCTCATTTCTTCTTCTTGAGGTGTTTGATGCCCACTTCCAGGAAATGCTTGCACCCCATGCTCGTCAAACTCCTTACACCAATGATGCAGCGTGCTGTCAGCAATGCCCAAATCCCTTGCAATTTGGATCATCGGCTTTCCACTGGTTTTTGCGAGTTGGACTGCTTCTCTCTTGAACTCTCGTGTAAATGTCCTTTGTTTCTTTTGCATGGTCTGTTCCCTTTCTGTGGAAGTCCATTCTCTCTAGTTTACCTTCCACACTTTTCTGGGTCAAGACCAATCTTTCTCCTACAAGAAGAGAAGAAATCGTGTCCATCATTGTGCGCGTTGGGCGGAAATTGGATAGGTAAGTGGGCAGTAAAACGGGGAAAAGAGATATGTCCCCAAAGGAACAGAGCCTCCTCCGCTAGGCTTCCCGTTTCAAGCGCCCCAACCACTCACGCGTTGCATGATCCAATTGTGCCGACGCGCGCACAATGATGTCCAGCCATTTCCTAGGTGCTGTCAGCGACCTGCGACCTCGATCTTCTCTACCACTGGAATGACTTCGTTTGCCAGCAGGTCGAACGTCTCCAGATCATAATACTCTGAAAACATACAGAGAATGACTTGATCGATACCTAAAGAGGCCAGGAAGGCGCATCGCTCAATGGCTTCCGCTGGAGTGACGGTTCCAGGGCGACCATCACGACTCACATGCATGGTCTCAAGTATGCTTTTCTCAATCTCCTCGTAAGGCCGACCGATAGCCTGACAATACTCCTGCATAGTTGCCAGTTTGCGCTTCACTTGCTCATCGCCGAGCATCGGGACATTCGGGATGTTCCAGGCATCGGCGTAGCGAGCAACCAGTTGCGGCGTCTTGCGTTCACCTGTGCCTCCGATGAGTATGGGAGGGTGAGGCTTCTGAACGGCCTGTGGGGAATTCAGCGGTCGGTCAAGCTGATAGTACTTGCCACGATAGGGAGTTTCGTCGCCAGCCCACATCTGAAGAGCAATCTGCAGCGCTTCCTCTAATCGTTCAAAACGCTCGGTCATCGACGGGAAAGGCACGCCTAATCCACGATGTTCCTGCTCATGCCAGGCAGTGCCAATGCCGAAGTAGGTACGCCCATGTGAGAGGACATCCAGGGTCGTCGCTGTTTTTACCAGGATGGCGGGATGACGATAGGTGACGCCGGTAACCAGGGTGCCGAGTTTGATACGATTGGTGCAAGCGGCGGCAAAGGCAAGGGCGCTCCATCCTTCGAGCATTTCCTTCTCAGCCGGGCCGACATTTTGAAAGAAGTGATCCATGACCCAGAGGCTGGATAAGCCAGCACGTTCGGCTCGTTGGGCAAGGAGACCAAAGTTGTCACCGAGATGAGTCTGACCAGCGGGCCAGGTGAAATTCGTGACTTGAAGACCGATTTGCATGGTAGCTCTCTCTCCCTTCTTCAGTTGAGCTTGACCCCGTTTCGTAGAGTCGAGGAGTGTGGAGAACGTCTGAGCGTTCCACGTCTCATGAGTTTGCTTTCGATGAAGAAAACGTAGAGAACGTTACGTTAAACGTTTAAGATACTTTTACTCTATCAGAAAAAATACGTTACGTCAACGTTTTAAACAGTTGTTTCAAGCTCCTTTCTATTTAGCTGCTCATAGGCTACAGGGCTGAGATAGCCGAGTGCCGAATGCCGACGTTTGCGGTTGTAGAACGTTTCGATGTCGTCAAAAATGGACTGCCTGGCTTGGGTCTGAGTTTGGTAGTGGTGTCGATGAGTCCATTCTCGTTTGAGTGTGCCAAAGAAACTCTCCGTAGGGGCGTTATCCCAACAGTTGCCTTTTCGACTCATACTACAGGTGATTCCTGCACTAGCTAAAAGACCTTGATATGCTTGGCTAGTATATTGACTCCCTCGATCTGTATGATGCATCAATCCTGATTTGGGGCATCTTTGGATCAGTGCCATCTTCAAGGCTTTTTCGACCAGCTCCTCATCACGATGCAAGGACATGGACCATCCAACCACTTTCCGCGAATACAGATCCAGGATGATCGCCAGATAGAGCCAGCCTTGCCCCGTCTCAATGCCGGTAATGTCGCCTGTCCATCTGGTGTTTGGGGCAAAAGCATTGAACTCTCGATTCAAGCGATTGTCCGCTACTGGATTCTTATGTGAGCTATCGGTGGTCCGAACCCGGCGACGTTTCTGTCCTGCACTTATGCCTGCCGCTCTCATGAGACGAGCCACATGCTTACGCGAACATTTCACCCCCAGATCGTTCAGTTCCACATGAATGCGCGGACTCCCATAGATCTGCCGATTGTGCTCAAAAATTTGCTGAATGTGTTGCGTGAGTTCTTCGTTCTTCTGCTCACGCTCGCTCTTTGGTCGTTTGCGCCAAGCATAATAGCCACATTCTGAGACGGAAAGTGTTCGGCACATCGTCTTTACCGCATATTCTTGCCGGTGATCTTCGATAAACTGAAACTTCACCGCTATTGTCGTGAAAATATATGAAGCGCTTTTTTTAAAATGTCTCGTTCTTGTTTCACGACTTCCAGTTCGCGTTTGAGGTGGCGCAGTTCTTCGGCCTCGGGTGTTTGATGCCCGCTGCCTGGAAATGCCTGCTCGCCGTGCTCGGAAAACTGCTTACGCCAGTTATGAATGGTGCTGTCGCTTATCCCTAAATCACGAGCGATCTCGGTGATAGGTTTGCCACTGGTCTCGGCCAAGCGTACAGCTTCGATTTTGAACTCTTTCGTGTAGGCTTTTTGTTCTTTGGTCATCTTTCTTCCCTCGTTTGATTGAGTCTAGTATATTCCACATTTCCCGACTCTTTCAAACGGGGGGAAGCTCAATGTTCTCCCCCGGGTTGAGCAACAGGTGGCCAGGCGCAAGAACGTATTGCTTCCACGCCCCATTGACAGGCCGTTGTTCCAGATGGAGGGATCCTCGGATGACCAGGGCCAGCGAGGTATCTTTGATACCTGGAATTTGCCACTCCTCAAGCTGAGAGGGTTCGTGGAAGGCACTCACTTCTATCCCTTCCCATCCCGTCTCTCGACTGGATGCCAGCAGCTTTGGAAAAGCGTTGGCATCCCCCAATGCTTTGATAGTAGCCATCGTCATCATTCCTTTCATTGCATAAAGCCAATAGGCACACTTCTGGGAGTGCAGGAGCGGTAGCCCAAGGCCAGGGAGCGCTGGTGACCTGCTGCTTTCCTCTTTCCACCGTAGGAGGAAGGGCAGAAACGGGAAGGTCCTGTCCTCGAGTTGGGTATGCAAAACTGCAGTACCCTAATAAGAGCTCATGAGTCAAATGGATGAGGAGCGAATACACGCACTCTATTACTCCTCAAATTTCGTAGTAGTGATCCCGTGGTACGTCTGCGAGAGACGTTCGGGGTGGGTGCCTTCTTTACTGGAGGACTCGGCATCTATTCTCGATGCATCAAACCCTCACGCCAGGCATAGACAGCAGCTTGCGTCCGATCCGCCACGTGCAATTTCCCGAGAATATTGCCCACATGGCTTTTGACTGTTTTCTCACTGATACTGAGCATACCTGCAATTTCTGCATTACTCCTGCCTGTTGCCACCAAACGCAGCACCTCCAATTCACGCTCACTTAACCCGTGAAACAGATGGGGCGGGATCTCGCGTCCGTTCTGGAACTCCTGTACCACGCGGGCCGCGATGCGCGGATGGAGGATGGCTTCGCCTCTGGCGGCTTTGCGCACGGCTTCCGTCAGTTCTTCCGGCTTAACATCTTTAAGCAAGTACGAGAGGGCTCCGGCGCGAATAGCTGGAAAGATATGCTCGTCTTCGTGATAGGAGGTCAGCACTACTACTCGGCTACGCGGTGAGCACATCAGCAGTTGGCGCGTGGCTTCGATGCCATCCATCCCCGGCATCAGCAGATCGATCAGTACCACATCTGGTGCGTACTGCTCTGCCAAGCGGACCGCTTCCTGTCCCGTGCTCGCTTCGGCCACCACCAGAATCCCTGGTTGCGTTTCGAGAAATCCGCGTACCCCCTTACGCACGAGGGCGTGGTCATCGACCAAAAGGACGCTAATCGGCTCTATCATCTTCTGTTCCTCTTCCAGATAGGGGCAGCGGGCAGAGACAGGTGATGGTTGTCCCGCCGCATGGTCCGCTGGTGATGTGCAGGTCACCAGAGAGCACGGTTATGCGTTCGCGCATGTGCGAGAGGCCATAGCCCCGGCTACGTGCCTCCTCTGGGAAGAAACCACGTCCGTTGTCCTTGATACACATCTTGAGGTGTTTCTTGCTCCAATGCAGCGCGATGGTCACCTGCGAGGCCGCGCTATGCTTCTCGATATTGGTTAGTGCCTCCTGCACCACACGAAAGAGCTCCTGCTCTTTGGGGTGAGGGAGAGGTTGCTCCCCGTGCAGAGATAGAGTAGCAGTGATCTTCGTCCGCTGTGCCCAGGCGGTGCAGTGCACTTGGAGAGCTTGCGCCAGGCTCTGTCCGGCCAGAGGTATCGGACGCAACGTCTGTACAAGCGCTTTCAGATCCTGATGGAGCTGGTCAATTGTGCTTTCCGCCTCCTGCAGATGTGTCCGTGCCTCCGCACGATCCTGGTCAAGCAGGACACGCGCTGCCCCAATCTCCATCGAAGTAACAAAGACCTGCTGCTTGATCGAGTCGTGCAATTCGCGCGCCAGGTGCAGGCGCTCCTCGCTTGCCGCCAGGGTTGCAATCTGCTTGTGGGCCACGCGCAATTGCTGATTCATCTCACGGAAACGGCGGATTGCCGATGCCATAGCACTCCCGAGGATGGTGACTGTGATGAGTGCAACGGTCTGCCACCAAGGAGCCTGGGTGACAGCAGCAATCAGGATGGTCAATCCTACCATGATCGTCACGGCTGCGAGCAGGCCCCGCAGCCGCAGGGTGAAGCCTGCGAGCAGGCCTGTGTAGATGAAGAAGCCCTGCCAGGCTGCACCCTGCAGGAGCGGCAAGGCTAGCCCGAGTGTGCTCATGAGGAGAAGGACACCCCAAGGAGGTCGTGCCATGCTCTTCATAGCAATGCGCCAGAGCGTCCAGAAGTAAAGGCTGAAAAATACGAGCGTCCCAGCCAGTGCCAGCACCAGAGCTGCGAGCAGGGGAGCATGTTGAAGCAATCCGACGAACGGGTAGATGAGAAAGACCAGCCACAGGCATGCCAGTATCAGAATAGATGCGGCTGAACGATCTTCTTCCTCGTCTGAGGCGGACTGCTCGAGAACAGAGAGGAGCTTTTGTACCAGCCCAGATGGTGCATGCATATCGACTCTCTCCTGCCATGATTTCTTCGTGATGCTTCTCGTGACCATCATCTTGGTGCGAGTGAGGTGCTCACCTCTCTTCCAGACATCGGTCTGAAGATAAGTGTACACAAAAAGTATGTAGTTGTCATCGGACCGGAGACGGATGGAGAATCAGACGTGAGGTGGATGTCTTCCGGCTGCTTTTCTGCTACGCTTGGTTCGTACATATCGTCGTGGTGCAAAAAGAGGTATCGCGTGGATGCAGATACTGAATGGTAACGACCAAGTTTGGGAACAATCACTAAACACTTGCTTGTGACGTGATCGAAAGCACGAACCAGAGGATTTCTCATTCAATCAAACAAGCAGCGATGACGACGGCCAATTGAAGTTGTTACCATTCATTATCTGTACCATACCTTGCCAGAGCGCGAGTCGCACTGGCGTGTGGTCCACATGGATGCTCATGCACCCTGCTCGCCTCTGAGAAGAACAACGATGAGGAATACTTATGCTCAAAACACTGCGTTTCCTGAGCCTGATCTGCGCGGCCCTGGTACTGGGGCTAACGCTCACGCATGATCTGGAGATTGCTGGCAAGCACATGCTCAGCGGGGCAAACTGGCTCACCGTACAACATACCTTTTATGGAGGCTTTGCGATCGTGGGAGGAAGTGCCGAAGTCCTCGGTCTGCTCTCGACAGGGCTGTTGGCCTTTCTGCTGCGTGGACAGGGCACGACCCTGAGAGTGACACTTATCGCAGCACTTTGCTTTGCTGGGATGCTTGTCCTATTTACCTTTGGTAATCACCCGCTCAATCAACAGATCGCCTCCTGGACGCCTGAGACCCTGCCGAGGGACTGGCGCGTCGTCCGTGATGCTTGGGACAGGTTCCACGCCGCTAGCTCCGTGTTGTCCGTGCTAAGTTTCGTTTGTCTGCTCATCGCTCTCCTGCGCGATATCCCATCTGTCTTACCAGATGAGCAAGCCGATGCCGCCAATGTCCTATCCAGGTGCTAGTGGAGCGGGATCGACCGATGTTCGATGCTGGCCTTCATGTGAGAGCGCAAGCCTCTCTTTTGAACATGTGGATGAGGAGACAAAGTACTTATGCATATACAACCTTCAAAGCGGCAGAACGTAAACTGGGATGGTGTCGTCTGGTATCTGATTGGGGCATTTCTCATCAGTTGGCTGCTGCTCATTGGCCTGTATCCCTTCACTTCACAGGCCGAGACGATCAGCATGTTTGGCCCGGGGCTTGCAAGTGTTCTGGTGCGTCTGTTGCGCCGTGAAGGGTTCGCTGACGCTGGCTTCTGCCTCTTTACTCTTGGAACACGGTGGCCATGGCGCTGGTATGTGGCGGCCTATGGGATTCCTCTCGTGCTCTTAGGAAGTGGCATGGCTGCCTCTTTCTTGCTCGGCATTCAGCGGTGGATTCTGCCTGAAACAGTGCGGCAGTTGCATCTGTCACCTCCACAGCTGGCTGGCGTGCTGATCGCATTGCCAATCGTGATTGTCGGGCTGGTCACGATCACCACGTTTGGCGAGGAAGTAGGATGGCGTGGCTATTTGTTACTGCGTCTGCTTCCCCTGGGTAGCATCCAGGCCACGCTGCTCACAGGCTTGCTGTGGGGACTGTGGCATATTCCGACCATCCTGCTGAACAATCACGGCTTTGGGGCGGCTTTTCCCTGGGTAAGCATTCCAGCATTTACGCTGGTGATCATGCTCTATGGCATCTTCCTGGCGTGGCTCCGTCTTGGCAGCGGATGTATCTGGCCCGCAGCCCTTGGGCACGCAGTGCTGAACACCTGCGTCTCGTTTCTCTTCGCAAGCTTCTCGACGCAGAATCGCTATCTGGAAGCTCCTCTCGGTCTCTTTACACTCGTTCCTTTTCTTCTCTTCGCACTCTGGTTGATCTTAACAGGGGGGATACGACTCCCGCCGAAGTCGCAGATGCAATGATCAACCAGTTAGAGGATGGTGTTGGAGATGAGGCTGCTGCCTGGATCAGTAGCTGCTTCAGCACCACAGGGCTTTCTCATTCTAAGTACTGAGTATCACAATTCATTCCGAGATTGACGATAGTCAGAAAGCGAGGTAGTTTCGGCTTGGGAGGAAAAGACTGTGAGGGGACCCAAACCAAGCCATCCGATAGAATTGACAAGCGAGGAACAGGAGCATCTGCGCAGCCTGATCCGTGCTCATACCACCGGGCAAAGTCTGGCGGTTCGCGCACGGATTGTCCTGTTCGTCAACGAGCATCCTGAGTGGAGCAATCAACAGATTGCCCAAACCGTTGGTATCAGCGATCGACTGGTGTGCAAATGGCGCCAAAGGTGGACTGCCGCCCATTCGCTGGCCGACGCGCCCCGTTCGGGAGCGCCGAGGCTGAAGTCCGTGCGCAAGCGACCGCCGTGGCTTGTAGCTTGCCACAGACGCAAGAAGTTCCGCTGGCACGATGGAGCTGGAGCGAGTTAGCGCGCGTCGTAGCAGCATCTCCTCAGTTGCCGACGATCTCGGCTAGCACTATTGGCCACTGGCTGAAAGCCAAGCGCATTCGGCCATGGTGCTACCATGCGTGGCAACACATCCAGAATCCAGAGGCGTTTCTGGAACGTGCTCGCCCGGTACTGCAATGGTACGAACGAGGCGGAGTCTGTTGCAAGAAGGATGCTGTTGGTGTGCGTGGATGAGAAAACATCCATTCAAACTCGCGAGGCAGAGCAGCCTCCTCGTCCTGCGTGTTCCGACAAGCCCGCCTTGTACGAAGCACGCTACCATCGTTGTGGGGCACGACATTTGTTTGCTGGCCTCTCGGTGGCCGATGGACACGTCTATGGACAATGCCTGACTCGTAAGCGCTTTGTGGATTTTCGGGCCTTCTTGGAGGAGGTGATCATTCCCGAAGCGCTGCGCAGAAAAGTTCTGCGTGTGATCTTGATCATAGACAATGGACCGACTCGCGCGTCCAAACAGTTGGCGCGCTTTCTGGAAGAACAGACGAGTGTGTTGGATGGTCAGTTGAGCATTCAAGTCGCCTGGTTGCCTGTGAACACTTCCTGGCTCGATCAGATTGAGATTTGGTTGAGCATTTTGCAACGCAAACTTCTGCAACCCAACCATTTTCTCAGCGTCGGCGCCTTGGAGCAGGCAATCTCAGATTTCATCGGGTATTACAATCAGGATGCGAAGCCGATCAAGTGGTCCTATACCATCGAGAAGCTGCAATGCAAACTCACGACGAGCACATACCTGCTGGTTTCTTGCTCAAAAGAGGATGGAGAAAACGAATGGAGAAGAACAGCAAAAGGAATGAAACAGTTGAAATTGAGCGAAGGACCTTTCAAAGTCGTTTTGCGTCTGTGAAGATGGCAAAACACCTCTCAATGGGAGAACGTCGCCTCTTTCTTCAAGAGGTTCTGCAACATCCATTTCACGAAGTCAGCGAACAAGCGAGGTTCGAACTCGAACGCTTGTTTGTCGACGACCCTCTGGACCAATAAAGGTCGGAACGAATTTATGATTGGCTGTACTCTCTATAAGTAAGGAGCTTATTATGTTCTGGTATGATGACGCAATTGAGGTCAGAAAGCAGCAAGCCACCAGTCTCATAGCACAGGGGGAGGCGGCCCTGCCACAGCTACAGGGTGCTCTACGACAGAGCACCGAGCAGGAGCAGCGGAACGTCTATCTCCTGGCCCTGGCCCTCATGGGAACAACGCCAGCCCTGGAGATCCTGCACCAGGAAGCCCTCTTCGAAGACAGAGAGACTCTTTGGGAGAACTGGCGGCTGGCGACTAATCGAGAGACCTACGCCCAATATGTGCTGGCTCCTCTCCTCGACGGACAGGAGACCCTAGACTTGCAGGAGCAGATGCGAGGCAGCTGGTATGTGACGTCGTTGGCAGGGATTGAGCACTTCTCTGGACTGCGTCACCTCGATCTGACGGGCTGCAGCAACCTACAAGACATCTCCCCTCTGGCTGGCCTCTCTCAACTGGAGACACTGATCTGTGATGATTGCCAGAACCTGACGGATCTCTCCCCTCTGGCTTCCCTCTCTCAGTTAAGAAAGTTGATCCTGAACCAATGTTGGCATCTGACGGATCTCACACCTTTAGCTCATCATCCTCAACTGCAAGAGCTGGTCATCTCATGTTCGTACCTGAATGATCTCGCTCCTTTAGCCACCCTTCCCCGGTTACACGATTTGTGTCTATCTGCCAGCGTAGAACTCTCCCCTCTGGCAGATCTTACCCAATTGCAGGAGTTGTCTATTCAAAGAGGTGTCGTGGATCTCTCCCTTTTAGCCACCCTTTCCCGGTTACAGAGACTGTATATAGAGTCTTCTCGTGACAAAGATCTCTCTCCTCTGGCCAATCTCTCCCAACTCCAGAAACTGCACCTACGGTATCCTGATGAGTGCAGAGATCCCTCCCTGCCATCGCGCCAGTTGACGGATCTCTCCCCTCTGGCCAACCTTTCTCAACTCCAAGAGATGCACTTATGGAACTGCAACGTTGAGGATTTCTCGCCCTTGAGCCAGTTGACTCAGTTGCAGCTCCTGCAACTGCATACTTGCCAGGCCACACAGGGAGGACGGGGCCTGGATCTGTCTCATACACGTTTGCACTCCTTGCGCTTATATAGTACCGACCTGCCTGGGGTGGACCTGCATGGCCTCAAACTTACCACTGAGGGTACCTTCTATAAATCCGACCTCTCAGGAGCCAACCTCAGCGATACTCAGCTCGATCATATCAAGCTGGACAACACAAACCTGAGCCACGCAACCTTCACCAACGCCTCCCTGATCGAAGTTGATCTGCGTAATGCCAATCTTACCGAAGCCAACCTCAGGGGAGCCAATCTGCGCGGAGCCATCCTGCACGACATTCAGCTCGCCGGGGCCGATTTCACCGGAGCCATCCTGCACGACCATCCTCAGGAACAGCTCCTGGAACTAGTTCGCAATGAGAAGACAGTCCAACACCAGGAGCGTGAGGAGAATCAGCCAGAGGTCACACAAGAGGAGGAAGCTCAAGACTCTGCCCAACAGGAGGAAGCTTCCTCCAGCCAACTCAAGGGTATGCAGTTGAAAGGAGAGGCATTAGCAGGGATAGAGTACTATTCCGAGCTGCTGTTCCTCGAACTGTGTTCCTATCCTCACTTAGCAGACCTCTCTCCCCTGGCCAACCTCTCTCAACTCCGAACACTGAGTCTGACAAGCTGCTGGCAAGTCAAGGATCTCTCTCCCCTGGCCAACCTCTCTCAACTCCAGAAATTGTATATAAGGAGTTCTGACGTTGCGGATCTCTCCCCTTTAGCCAACCTCTCTGAACTTCAGCAGATAACGCTCTATAATTGCCAGAACCTGACGGATCTTTCCCCTCTGGCAGGTCTCACCCAACTCCAGGAGGTGCACATAAGCGTGTGCGGAGTCACGGATCTTTCCCCTCTGGCAGGTCTCACCCAACTCCAGAGGCTACACTTATGGCATTTTGACGCCCTGGATCTCTCTCTCTTAGCCAGCTTCCCTCACCTCCAGGAGGTCCAACTGGGTCACTGCAACGTTGAGGATTTCTCGCCTTTGAGCCAGTTGACCCAATTGCAGAATTTGGGACTGTATAATTGCCAGTCCACACGGGGAGGGCTTGGCCTCGATCTGTCGGGTTCCCGCTTGCAGAGCTTAGAGCTGTCCAGCACGGGCCTGCATGGGGTAGACCTGCATGGGCTTAAGCTCACCACGAATAATGCTTTGTATGAAGTCAATCTTTCAGGAGCCAACCTCAGCAATGCTCATTTACACTACCTCGACCTGCACCAAACAGACCTCAGCCAGGCCATCCTGACCAACGCCTCCCTGCGGGGAGCTGTACTCAAAGAGGCTATCCTGGCCGAAGCCAATCTGCGCAAGGCCGATCTAAGGGCTGTCAACCTGCGCGGGGCCAACCTGCGCGGGGCCAACCTGCGCGGGGCCAACCTGCGCGGGGCGCAGTTCGCCCGTGCTGATCTCACCAATGCCGATCTACGCGACCAAGCTCAGACGCTACGTCAGGAGCTGGCAGCGCACCCCGGCATCATTCTGACAGGAGTTCGCTGGGACTAGTGATTTCACGCCAGCCAGACAAAGCGCCGGACAATTAATGCGGAGATTGCCCGGCGCTTTGTCTTCTCTCATCGCGCCGTATTGTGGGGGTCAACCCAAAAGGCGGGGTTGGATTAAGGAAAGGAGCGCAACCGTGGAGGAGTGACCCAATCCTGATTGAGCAGATTGTCAATTTCTGTCCACAACCTATCTCTTTCCGCTTCTTGAGCCTTGCGATAGTCTACGCCTTGGCATGGGCTGCACCAAGATTCTCGCGGCTGAGTTTAGATGAAAGGAAACGTTTCTTTTTCGCAAGAGGTCATCGATATTTTGTAGAGGGAACTGAGTTTGTTCCATGCGATTTGCGGTATAGCCGAGTCCGTTTACTGTCAATTCGGGGCTCTTGACGGATGTGTCAGAACTGGGAACACAGGGATCAATCAGGGGGCGCTTCGCCCATCCTTGCCACTACTGTCCTGAGATTACGCGCTCAAAATCAGCGTCGTGAAGGCATTCAACCGCTCACGGAAGAGGTCACGTTGTCGCGCCAGGGAAACAAATTGTCTCACGGTGCTACGACATCGAAAGAACTGGCGAACCTCATCCCGCGGCGCGACAGAAGCGAGCTGCCGACGTGAAGTTTCCAAAACCACGCATGGGATAATAACGCTGTTTGATGCCACGATGATCTTGTTCCAAAAGATTGTTCAAATAGTGATTACACTGATGGAGAACTTCACCACCAAGCGTCTCGCGAATGGCACGTGGATAGGAGTCATGTCCATCCGTTATGACGCGCTTTGGTGCATGACCCACTGTCCGGGCAGCTTGCTGAAAAAAGCGCTTGGCTGCATCCATATTTCGCTTTTGGCTGAGCATGGAAGCCACGAGGTTGCTATCACGATCAATGGCACGAGAGAGGTAACACCATTTCCCTTGTACTTTAATGTACGTTTCATCAACGTACCACGATCGTCCTGCTTGACCACGTCGTTTGCTTCGCAACTGATCCGCCATCAGTGGGGCAAAACGAGCTTCCCAGTCTCGAACTGCTTCATGTGTAAACACCCAACCACGCTGTAAAAATATCTCAGCCAGATCCCGTAGGCTCAACTTCTAGCGCAGCCTCCAGAAAACGACGAGCAGGACGATATCAGTAGGATATTCCAGAAAATTGAAGGGCGTCCGGCTGCGTTCATTGAAAACACGCTGGCAGCACAAGCAGCGGAACGTTCGATAGCCCGGTGTCGTTTTCTGGCTGCGTTCCTTGGTCACTGTTGACTGGCAGTGTGGACAGGTCATGGAATGTGCCTCCTGAAGGGGTTCTGGATGACTTTTAGCTTACCACAAGAACCAGACAGTATTCTCAGTTCTGACACTTCCCATTGGTAAGCATCTGGTAGAACACTGCCGCGAAGGCCAGATTTTAACCTCTATTCCAGAGGTTGGTCCGCTCCAAGCCGCCATCTTATTGCTCTGATTGGCAATATTGCTAACTTTGAAAAACCTGGCCAAACTCAAATCGTATTGTGGATGGGTTCCCGCCATCGCTCAGTCTGGAACCAGCCTGGACCAGGCGCGACTCTCTCCGCGCGGCTCGCGCTTGCTCAAGCCCACCATCTACCTGGCGGTCTGGAAAGCGATTCGTCTGGACTGTGAATGGGCCAAACTCTACGAGCGGCTGGTGCCAATCAAATGCTACTGTGATGAGAGAAGAAGAGCCTACGTTGGCCGAGGGCGTGTCATTGGCCGCATTGCCGGACAGATGCTCTCGGTGATCTATGCTTTACTGAAATCGGATCAGGAAATCATGGCGAAATTGGTTCCTGGGACTCCGCTGCCTCCCCCAGTGCTCTATGATCCAGAAATTCATCATCAGCATCGCACTGGACAATACCGATCTCCATCTCTGGAGAGGCTACCCAAGCTGACTGAACTGCCTCACCATTAGCTCATCATTTGATTGTTTCTACACGAGTCTTCTATAGAAATCTTTTTATTCTTGTAGAGCGATCTGTCGATTTATTTGTAGCTAATGAGCATCACCAAAAGTGAGACAGAACCCACGGAGGTTCATACACGCTTTTGGTGAAGGATGAGCTTACAAGACCTCCTTTGAAGAAAGAGAGATTACAAAGCCCGCAGGACGTGCTGACGTAATAACGGAAATTTAGCCCGGCCATACATCATCCGCTTGATAAGCTTGAGTGTAAATGTGATTACTTGATGCCTCATGACCACTTTTGGTGCTAGATGAGCTTATCAAGGAGAAAGCCTTTTTCTCAATCCGCCTGGAGAGGCAGCGCAATTTTTGTCTTCCCTCTCATTGAAGAGCTTACCACCAAAAGTGGTCATGAGGCAATAGGAATCTGCCTTGCTTCTTTTCTCCTGAAAATACTCTATTATCGGGAAATAAGGAAGATAAGTGAAAGTTGTGTCGAAGATTGAGCCCATGTACCACTTTCGCCTCTTGACAAATTCATCGCTGTTCATGTATTCTCTAAATGAACATTCATTTAGAGAAAGGGACGAAGCCTCATGCCAACGGGAGAGAAACGAGAAGCCATTCTTCAAGCTGCGCTGACTTTGTTTGCTGAGCGTGGCTTTCACAATGCTCCGATGTCACTCCTGGCCAAGCAAGCGGAGGTGAGCGCCGGAACGATCTATCTTTACTTTGCCGACAAAGATGATTTGATTCATGCACTCTACCGTCATGTGAAGAAGTCGTTTTACCGAGCGATGGTGGCAGGAGACACGCTCACACTGCCGCGTCGGGACTCTTTTCGGCAGATGTGGTTGAACACCTATCGTTTCTACCTGACGCACCAGGTAGAGGCTCGTTTTCTGGATCTCTATGAACACTCGCCATATTATCGTCCAACGCCATCAGTCGGAGAAGCAACCAAAGCGGAAGAAAACCTTCCCGCCCTGTCCCGCCTGATGGTCAATGATGAGGGGCATCCGGTGACAAAAGCGTTGCCCGTTGATGCGCTGTTTGAACTAACAATAGGGGTCGCAATTCGCATCGCAAGACACCGGAGCGCCGGCCTCCCGGCACTTGATGAACCTACCTTGGAAGCCATTGCTGACGCCTGTTATCAGGCTGTTATGCCCTAAATTTTTTTCTGGTTTACAAAATGAATGTTCATTTTGTAAACGATGAGCAATCAGTGGAACACGCTTTGTGTTGACAATTGCCTTTGCGAAGGAGACAGTCGAAAAAGTTGTGGTCACCAATTATGTCCTGAGGACATGACCAGTATCACGTTTCTGAATAACGCATTTCAGCTCTTCTTTCAACAAGAGCTACGGTTACCGCTTCAACAAAACGTTTGGAAAGAAGGATCTCATGGTAAATAGACAGACACATTCATCAAATAACATCCATTCATTTATCCGCACAATGATAAGGATGCTTATTGTTAATGCGGCAATTCCCTATGCCTGCTATACCATTCTCACGGCCAACCACGTGCCTGTAACAACCGCACTCCTTGTGGCTGCCGTTGCCCCCGCGCTTGAGTCGATTGGAAGCATCATCAGAGGACGACGGCTTCATGTTCCCTCTCTGTTCGTCATGGGTAGCCTTCTCGTCGGTATCGTACTCACATTGATGAGTGGCGATCCACACGTACTCCTGCTTCGTGAGTCGATCATCTTTGGTCTCTTTGGCGTTGTCAACTTTCTCTCGTTGCTCTTCCCTCAACCACTTATGTTTTTAATTGGACGCTCTTTCATCGCAAGCAGTAACCAGGAGCAAATTGAGGGTTACAATACCCTCTGGAGTAACCCGCATGTCCACCGAACGAGCCGTATCGTCACCATTGTCTGGGGCTTTGTTTGTATCGGAGAATTCCTGCTGCGCGTGTTTATGGTCTCTACCCTTCCTCTTGCTACTGTAGTCGCATTTGGCTCACTGATCAGTCATGGTGTGATCGTACTTGCAATCATCTGGACCTTTGCTTACGGACGCCGCGTTCGTGCTCATATACGCGACGAGAACCCAATAACGCAGCAGAAGAATAATCAGACCTCAATCAACCAGGCAGCAAATAGACAGTAAGAACCCCATAGAGCACAAACTGGAGTATCCCTAAATTTTTTTCTGGTTCACAAAATGAACATCCATTTCGTCACAGAGGAGCAAAATCATGACTTTGATCGTACTTGCAATCATCTGGATCTTTGCTTACGGACGCCGCGTTCGTGCTCATATACGCGACGAGAACCTAATAACGCAGCAGAAGAATAATCAGACCTCAATCAACCAGGCAGCAAATAGACAGTAAGAGGAGCAAAATCATGAAGAATCAACGCATGCGCCCTGGAGATCTGTGCTTGGTCACAGGGATCACCGGATATGTCGCCTCCTGGATTGGTAAGAAACTGCTTGAGCAAGGATATCGCGTTCGGGGAACCGTCAGAAGCGTGACCGATCGAGAGAAAATCCACACGATGTCTACGCTCCTTCCTGGAGTGGAGTTCGTCGAGGCTGATTTGCGAAGCGGCGCAGGGTGGAAAGAGGCGATCGAGGGATGTCAATGGGTGTTCCATGTCGCCAGTCCTCAGGCAGTTCCCTCCGAAAAGGATCGCACAAGCGGGGCAATCAGTGGAACCCGCTTTGTATTGACGACTGCCTTTGCAACGCAGACAGTCGAAAAAGTGGTGGTCACCAGTTCCGAAGCGGCTGTGTCCTACAACCATCCGGCCTCCCAAACGCGTTTTACCGAGGACGACTGGACGAATGCAGAGGGGGCGACAGATTACATGCGCAGTAAGACGCTTGCAGAGAAGCTGGCCTGGGAACTGGCTCGCGATAGGACCCAGAATCCTCGGCAGGTGCCTCTCTCGACGATCAACCCCGGCATGATCTTGGGACCATCGCTGGTTCCCTGGGTCCGCTACAGTCACGCAACCGTGAAGAACATCGCGGAGGGGAAAGCACGGATGTCGCCCGATATGTCGGTTCCGTTTGTCGATGTCCGTGATTGTGCGTCAATGCATATTGCCATTATGAATGACCCTGGCACGGACGGACATCGCCATCTGTGCTTCAGCAGGAACGGGAGGTACGTGGATCTGCCCATCGCCATCCGAAACAACTATGCCGCGCAGGGCTTCTCTCCTGGTGCGAGAACCTACCCACGCTTCCTGATGTGGATGCTGAAGCACTTCATCGCGAGCGTCGCCTCAGTGTATCCTCTCCTGGGCCGGGAGACAGTACGCGAAACGAACTCTCCAGAGGTCTATCACTACCACTATACTGACGTTGCTCAGATGGTTCGAGACACCATGGATGATCTTCTTGAGAAAAAGGCCATTCAAGTGAATGGAAAGGAACAAGGAGTGTAAATCGGGGTCCCAACAGCGTGAAGTCCGCCTCCATTGTTTCCATTCCTCTCTTGCCTGGTGGGAATTGTGCTGAAAAAAATGTTGGGACCCCTAACAAGGAAAAACAGACAACTCGTCCAGAGAAAAAGAGAACCTACATGATGAGGAGAAATACAGTATGCAATCGTCACCTCTTGAACAGGCGCTCAATCCTTTTCCCTTCTATCGCCGCATGCGCGAGTCGCGCCCTCTCTTCTATCGTCCAGAAGATGAGACATGGCAGGTGTTTCGTTATGCAGAGGCTGAGCAAGTTCTCAACAACTCTGCGTTGTTTTCTTCCGTCAGAAACAGAGAGCGAGGTCAGGAGCGACCTCTACAAAACAGTATCCTCAACATGGACCCTCCCCAACACCGTCAGTTTCGGAGCTTGGTGACACAAGCCTTCACACCCAGAGCAGTAGCGCAGCTTGCAAACCGCATTACGAGTATTGTGACCCACCTGCTCGATGAGGTCACAGGGTCGGGAACAATGGATATCATTGATCACCTGGCATATCCCTTACCAGTGATCGTGATTGCTGAACTATTGGGCATTCCGCGCGAAGACCGTGCGCTTTTTAAAACCTGGTCGGATGCTGTGGTCAATGGCGTCGATGGCCGAGGCCAGAACCGTCCTCAGCCAGCAATGAGCGACTACTTTTTACAGGTGATCGAAGAGCGGCACAAGGAGCCACAAGACGATCTGATGAGCGCTCTGCTCAATGCTCAGGTTGATGGGCACCATCTCAGCCGACAAGAGCTGCTTGGCTTCTGCATTCTCTTACTTGTTGCGGGAAATGAAACGACGACCAATCTGATTGGAAACGCGCTCCTCTGCCTGGATGAGCAGCCTGATAGCATGGAGCAACTGTACGCAGCGCCAGATCTCATCCCGGGAGCCGTTGAGGAGGTGCTGCGCTATCGTTCCCCGGTCCAGCTCACCGGACGCATCGCTCTGGCAGATACAGTACTTGGTAACCAGCACATACAGGCGGGGCAGCGTGTCGTCGCGAATATCGGTTCCGCCAACCGCGACGAGGCTCAGTTTCCCGATCCTGATCGCTTTGACATCAGACGTTCGCCCAATCACCATCTGGCCTTTGGACATGGTATTCATTTTTGTCTTGGTGCGCCTCTTGCACGCCTGGAGACAAAGATCGCGCTCACCCTGCTGCTGGAACGATTTCAAGACATTCGTCGCGTTCCCCAGGTGCCATTGGAACCGGGGGAAAGTATCTTGATGCACGGCGTCAAGCATCTTCCTGTGACGTTTCGACAACGCCCGCGATCAGCATGATCCGAGGGTGATGTTTCTTGCTAGGCTGACAAGGGGTCCCACCATGTTTCCCCAGCACAATCCCCACCAGGCAAGAGAGGAATGGAGACAATGGAGGCGGACTTTACAAAGAAATACGATCAAAAATGAGCATTGGTATCTCTCTGAGATGATCAAAAACAACCTTTGAAATGTACGATCCTTAATAACCTCGGTCTTTTCAAAAGATGCCGCCTCATGACCACTTTTGGTGCTAGATGAGCTTATCAAGGAGAAAGCCTTTTTCTCAATCCGCCTGGAGAGGCAGCACAATTTTTGTCTTCCCTCTCATTGAAGAGCTTACCACCAAAAGTGGTCATGAGACATGTAGTAATCATATTTACACCACATGGTCTCACCGAAAAGCGATCCGGTGAAATTGCTGAGCTGATCGGTCTTTCCCCTGCGACCACCTCCGAGTATCTGAGCCAGCTCTTTGCTCTCGGACTCGTCAGTTCGCGTCGAGAAGGAACGAGTATCTATTATCGTATCGCAGATCACCTCATCGCTCGCACGTTTCATGATCTGCTTGCCGCTCTCGATATCCACTGTGCTTCCTGGTCTGCCCACAACGAGAAATCATCGTGCTCAGAATGAATGGGAACGGAGGCACAGGCGCGTGCCTCGTGCCAGCCTGTTCCCTTGTTCCTCTCGCCATGACCGCAACGATGCTACGCTGTTCCCCATCATCATTGATGAGAAGTGATCAGCGAATCAGAACGGAGGAACAGGCCATTCCAGGAGACGTTTGACTGCGAAAGTTTGGTGACAACACACGCAGGAGTTGGCAAGTCGTTCCTTGTACGTTGGCTGATCATTGCCAGGCCAACGTACAAATATGAGTAAGGAGCCCGAAGATCTCTCTTTGATTGTACTCCCCTCTGCCAAATGCTTGTCGCGCCTTCCAAAACGTCAGCTCATTTACAAGATGCACGGTGAAAGAAGCCAGATGGGAAGCTGTTTTACCTAAAAACATGTGCCTTATGTTCCGCAATTGAGGGCAATATTCCACATTTATGGGCCAGATTGTCTCACTTCGTAGGACATTTACCACGATTGATCTCTAATAGTTAAACACCTTGCTCTTTTTGCTCAAAAAAGGATAAGGGCCCTGAGAAAATCTCAACTGTTTATGCCAAAATCGTTTGTTTGGTGAGAAATCTGCGATCAGCAGACACCAGCACGCGTACCCAGATCCAAACGGACATCTGACCGACGCTCGGCACATCATCTTCGGATCTGGGAGAGAGCAGCAGTCAGGCGTGCCGCCTGAGAGGGGAGTGCCTCCCCTCTCAATCAGCGTCGAGCTTCTCGTTCTCAGTGCAGCTTCTCAAAAAAGGTCCGAAGGTCGTTGATGAGCAGGTCGGGAGCTGTCTGAGTGGCAAAATGGTTGCCTCGGGGATAGAAATGCCAGGAGACGATGTTCTTGTGATCGCGCTCTGCAAAGCGTCGGATGGACTGAAGGACATCAGCAAAATTGCACAATCCGAGCGGAATCGTGGTTGGTTCAGTTGGGGCATGCTTCGCGTGAGCGTCCTCGTAGTATAAGCGGGCTGAGGAGGCCGCCGTGTCCGTGAACCAGTAGATCATCACGTTGGTGAGGATGTAGTCGTCACTTAGCTCGTCTCCGTACATCTGGTAGTTCCAGGCAAGCTGACCCACTGGCGAGTCGGCCAGGGCATGAGCCAGGGTCTGGGGGACGCTGGACTGCAAGGGAGCGTAAGCCCCCTTCTTTTCCACCCACTCCTGCAACGCTTGCCACTGTTCTTTTTCCCTCGAAGATAAAGCCGCCATCTCAGCTGGATCGCCAGACGGAGCAGGGAAAATTTCCGTGACATGGACCCCAACGACGTGCTCAGGATCGCAACGACCCACCTCTGGGGAAATCACCGAACCCCAATCCATGCCGTGGGCACCATAGCGGTCATAGCCCAGGCGGCGCATCAACTCCGCCCACGCACGAGCGACGCGGTAGCGATCCCAGCCCCGCTGCCGTGTGGGTCCAGAGAACCCAAAGCCGGGAAGCGAGGGGATAACCAGATGGAAAGCCTGGGCCTGCTTGCCTCCATGAGAGTGAGGATCGGTAAGTGGGCCAATCAGATCAAGGTAATCAAACACCGAGGTGGGCCAGCCGTGGGTCAGGATCAATGGCAAAGCGTCATCGACGTTGGAGCGTACATGCAGAAAGTGGATGTTTTCTCCATCAATGGTGGTGGTGAACTGCGGATAGGCATTGAGCTTCGCTTCCCATCTCCGCCAGTCGTAACCCTCCTGCCAGTACGTGACCAGGCGCTTGACAGAGTCGAGAGGCACACCGTAGTCGGTGCCCACACCGGGGAGTTCATTGGTCCAGCGAGCACGAGCGAGTCGCGCTTTGAGATCATCGAGGTCTGCTTGTGGAATAATGACGGTATATGGAGTAATCGCCATCTGTTGCTCCTTTCAAATGTTGCAAAAGGCTCTGCTGCATCCCGATGCAACACACAGGGATGCACAATGATCATAGCACTCTAGCACGGCACAAAACTTCTCCTCGCTTGCTGTTGCAAGAGAGGTGCGTGAGCCTCCACGCTTCAATCTGCTATTGTGAAGTCTCTGCATTCCTCTCGAGAAGGCTCTATCTTTTTCCAAATTAACCATTAAGCTGTACAAACTGACCAGGTTATAGAAAGGAGGATATTGCTGAGTTTTCTCAAAAGCCGTGTCAAAATCAAGGTCTCAAAGAAATGCCTCGCAGGTAAGTAAATCAGACAAACAGATGAGTTTATTGAAAGATTGGATTTGTGACACAATCAAATCTTCTTCCTTCGGGAGAACACAGTAGGCCACCAGTGGAAGAGAGTGATACGATGAATACCGATTCGATCGTTCTGAAGAGTGATACAACCTTGTGTTTGTACCTCTTGCAACTCATCTAGCGTCTTGAAGTGGCGATTGGCGATGCGCATCGGACGATCATCGAGGTGATTTTGGACCTCTACACCCGTCGTGAACCGGCAGACCATATTACGATCTGTAACAGTCTGGAGCGCAGGAAGCAACTGGTAAATAGCGCGAATGTTGGTTCTTACACACTCTCGGTGAAGCCAGTTCGGTCAGAGAGCATGAAGAACTCTCTGGCGCAGCAACTTGAAACTGGCGCGGCCGTATCCCATCCTTTTGAGAAGCTTCAGCTTGTTCACATGACCCTCAACTAATCCATTGTTTTGGGGAAGGGTCAATCCTGCGAGTACGGCTGCTTTGTCCCGCTCAACACTCTTGACAAACCCTTGCAGTTCACGGACCTGGCTCCCTCTCGCGCTCTCAAGCCAAGCATCAAGCTGTTCTCCTCCAGTCCGCATGTGTAGCATCAGGGCAAACTGCCGAACAAAGTTGTAGGCCAGTTCGATCTCTAGATCAAGCTGTTTGAGGGTGATGAGTGTTTGTTGCTCATCGGTCGAAAGGGCTTCAGGCTGACGAAGGAAGAGGAAAGCTGCAGATCTGGAGGAGAGAGGAGCCGCAGAAAGGTTGCATGGTATTGTCGCGTTCTTCGTTCCTCCGGGAAGCAGGCGAAACACCTGATCATAGACTGACTGATATGACCCCTTGTAGCCACGCTCCAGCAATTCCCGATACACCTGCATGATGTTATGGCAACCCGCTTCCCAGCGTTCGCGTAGAAAGGAAAGGTAAGCATCAACACCAGTCTTGCGCAAAGGCGGTTGTCGTTCAGGAAACGTATCACACCTCAACCAGCGTGAGACGGTGGAGTGAGCGATCCCTATCCGATTGGCAATAGCCGTCTGCGAGAAGCCTTGTTTGCGTAAAGCCACGACTTGCTCGTATTGAGCCAAGCGCTCTTCTCGCTTTGCCTGGCTCAGCTCGGCTGCCTTTGGATGAGATCGATGATATCTCGGCGGCTGTTTCCCTTGCACATCAGAGAGAGGGGTAGCCGAGGATGTTTCTGCTTGGCCTCTGCGATGAGCAGCGAGGTGGCGGGCCAGAAGGCCCTCCAGAGCCTCGCCAAGGTTTTTGAGAACGTGAAACCTGTCTGCACACTGGATAGCTTGAGGAGCAGCAGTCTTGGCTGCTGATGCATAGTCCCCTCCTCGATCTCGACTTATCAGCTCAATTTCTGAGTGGGCTGCTATCCAGGCAGCAGCAGTTTCTGCTGACCGATCAGGCAAAATATCGATGACCTTGTGACTTTGCATATCGACAAGAATCGTACCCCATTTCCGTCCACGTTTCCAAGCGAAGTCGTCTATCCCAAGCTCTTGCACTGGCTCAACTGGCTCAAATGGCAATGCCATGATGCGGCGAAGAACCGTCATCCAGGAGGTCTTGATCCCTATCCGCTCAGCTAGACGCGCTCCAAGCATGCCACCAGTAGCAAGGCCGAGAGCTTGAACCACCTGAAACAGACGAGTCGTGACTCGTGCCAGCGGTTCCGCAAAAGGAGCCAAACGCTCGGCGAAGATTTTGCGCACACAGGTGTTGACATCACAAAAGCATTTGCGCACCAGAACCTGCAAACACACGCGCATTCCACCAGAGGGCAGATCCGTGATTCGGCGGAAGTAATGGCTATGGAACCGTTGTGCTGGTGTACCGCAGAGGGGACAGCAGGGGTATTTCCGCGTGCAATGAGCGGTAAGGGTGAAGATCTCATCATTCATCTCGATCTCTGTAATCTCCAGTTCCTCTGGCAAGGCAAGCGGTGTGAGCACTTCTCTCTTCTTCATACGATCCTTCTACAGTCTCTTTATTTATGTAGAACGATCTATTCGTGTGACAGGCGCAAATAAGCTTCACCGAGAGTGTGTAAGAACCGAATGTTCGACGGTTTTTAAGCCGAAATATGGGAAATCGGCGCGAATGTTGGAAATCACTCATTCAAAGCTGTAGCAATCCGCTTCTGAAGCGGATTGCTACACATCGTTGCTGTAAATTCGGCACGCTGATACGAGGCAAGCCCAGGCTTGACAAGTTAACGATATATCGTTAAAGTAATAATAACGATATATCGTTAACTTGTCAGAAGAGGAAAAATGATATTGGAACACCCCATTACTATTATCGGTGCGGGCCTCGGCGGCCTCACTCTCGCACGCGTCCTCCACGTCTACGGTATCCCTGCAACGATCTACGAGGCGGACCCCTCGGCGCAGGCCCGTCCGCAGGGCGGCCAACTCGACATCCACGAACACAACGGGCAACGCGCGCTCGAAGCGGCTGGCCTCACCGACGAGTTTCGCGCGATCATCCGCGAGGGCGGCGAGGCTTTGCGGATGCTTGACCAGCATGGTACGGTCCTGTATGAAGAGTTCGATGACGGAACTGGCACACGCCCCGAGGTGCTGCGAGGCGATTTGCGGCGAATTCTCCTGGCATCTCTGCCCGCTGGGACGGTCCAGTGGGGGAAGAAGCTCACCGGCGTCGTGGCTCTCGGCGCGGGTCGGCACGAACTGACCTTCGCGGACGGATCGCGTGTTCCCACCGAACTCCTCGTGGGTGCCGATGGAGCCTGGTCAAAGGTCAGGCCGCTACTGTCGGACGCGCAGCCCATGTATGTTGGCGCGACCTTCATCGAGACTTACCTGTGCAACGTCGACGAGCGTCACCCTGCAACTGCCGAAGCGGTCGGCAGCAGCGCGATGTCCGCGCTTACTCCGGGAAAAGGGATCGTCGTGCACCGCGAGGCAGGAAACGTTCTTCACACATATGTCGAACTGACCCGCCCCGCAGAGTGGATCGCCAGCATCGACTTCACCGATGTCACCGCCGCGACTCGCACTATCGCTGCCGAGTTCGATGGATGGGCACCTGCGCTTACCGCGCTGATCACTGATGCCGACACCCCACCGGTTCCGCGCATGATCTACACACTCCCGAAAAGCCATCGCTGGGACCGCGTACCAGGGGTGACGCTCCTGGGTGATGCCGCCCACCTGATGCCGCCCTCTGGCGAGGGAGCGAACCTGGCGATGTTCGATGGCTTCGAACTCGGCAAAGCAATCGCCGCGCATCCCGACAACCTCGAAGCGGCACTCACCGCCTATGAAGAAGCGCTGTTCCCCCGCAGCGAGTCGGAAGCTGCGGACGCATATGTACTCCTCGATCTTTGCCTCGGCGACCGCGCACCCTTCGGACTCATCGACTTCTTCAACGGCGCGCCCAAAGAGGAGCGCGAATCACACCGGCAGCCTTGATCCACCCCCCGACAGTCCTGATACAGTGCTCATGGTCGTCGTGTTCCTCGACCATGAGCACTGTATCGGTGAGGTATCGAGAAAGCGCTGCACTCAAGCAGCGCCTGCTGAGAGATCCCCTTGCGGACACGGCATCGGACAGCACATCCAGCTGCCGACCCTGCGATGCATTTCTTGAAAGCATTCCTGGTCCCCGGCCCAGTCGAGTAGGATGCAGAAAGTCTCAAGGAACTGGCTACTCCTAATCACACGTCATATCCTACCGTCAATTTGGCACTGAATGGCCATTTCAGCACTGTTCTGTTAGAGTGTAACCACAATTTCCAGAATGGTAATGGAAGAAGCCTGAGAAGGAGCGGTTTCTCTGGCTTCTTCCTGACCGATTCCCAAGTTTCGCGCTGATTTCCCAGGTTTCATCCTAAAAATCGTCGAACATTCACGCTAAGGGTTCTAACATCTGAACATCAAGCTCAGCAAAAGAAGAGACCGTTTGGACGCACTCTAGAGCAAAGAGGGATGCAGTTTCAAGCCTCTCATTTTGCTCCATTGGAAAAAGGGCTGGTATTCAATGCTACCGTGTCTCCTGCGCCCGAAAGCGGATCAAAAGCCCACTGAGAAAGGCGATGGCGACCCCTTCCAGCACCACAAGACCCATGCTCTCTTGGGTGGACCCTCCACCCTGGAGGAGAGCGATGAGAGGGTTGACAAGAAGGAGGCTAGAAGCCAGGGCTAGAGCGTGAAGATAGTTCCAGTTGTGGGCAGCCGTCCAATACGAGAGCCTCCAACCGATGAGGAGAATCACCGCCAACGCACTCGAGATGGGAATGAGGACGAGGGCACCGTGTGTCATAATTGGGATGACACGTCCGGGAAAGATGAGCAAGGCAAGAAAGGTAAAACTGCCTAGAGCACTGATGAGCAGCACGATCCACGGGGACGGGGCGCGGGGAGGTTCCGGCCTGGCGGCAGTCTTCGGCAGAACCAGGAGTGCCAGGACGGCAAGGACGACAACGAGACAGACGGTAGCGCCAAGTAAGATTGGAGATGCGAAGGGACCAGGTGCGATTCTAGTGTGGACGAGAGAGCCGACGATGAGCACACCGAGCATGTAGCAGATGGCGGTCGCGATCAGGCCCCCTCGTCCGAGATAGGGTTGGTTCCATTGGGTCGGAAAAAGCAACTCGGTGAGCAGAATGGGCAAGGCAATGCTCCAGATCGCGTGATAGCTGATCACGGCCAGTGCAAAGACACCATAGATGCCCAAGAGGTATCCTCCGGCTTGCGCCCCCCAACTTGCGGCCTGCACGGCGGTGGGATTGAAAATGGCTTGCACGACCAAACCTTCTTCGACCAGACCATAGGCTAGGCCAAGCAAGAGAATACTAAGCCATCCGCGCCTGTTCCGCCAGACCAGTTCTCGAACAAGCAACGCGCCTGCACCATACATCGGCAGGAAAAAGAGCAAGGAGACAACATCGGCCAGAGGGGTCGAAGCGGAAAACAGCTCTGCAACTACAGGAGCCATGACGACTAAGGTGATGACTGGTAAGGCTTGCTTCATCAAGTTTCCTCTCCTCAGAGACAGTTTCTTGCAGCCTACCATACTCCTTCTTCCATGGCAAAACGCTCATACTTGATTTCTGGTAATGTATCAAGGACGAGATGGATCTCATTTTTGGCAATTCTCGGATGTTGGATGTATTTACTAGCAACTCGAAAACGTCGGTGGGCCAAGCTATATTACCTCCCTGACCAATTACGTGCCGACCTCTGGCAATGCATCCTTCTATGGTCGGATCGTAGAACGAACCGCCATGTTGCGCCGGTTGATCCATGCAGCAGGCGTCGTCGCGGCAGAAGCCTATCAAGCTTCTGACGAGCAAGCTGGCGCGTTGGTGGAGCGGGCCGGGCAACTGATGTTTGAGGTCGGGCAGCGGGCCACGCAGCAGGGAGATGACCTGAGTATCTCAGCGGTGATGACTGCGTATATGGCGAAACTGGAAGAACTCTCTGCACATCGTGGCACCATCGTAGGGGTGCCGAGCGGGTTCACGGACCTGGACCGATTAACTGGGGGATTTCGCAAGTCGGATGTGATTGTGCTGGCGGCCAGACCGCTGTAGGAAAAACGAGTTGTGCGCTTTCCATCATCCACCAGGCAGCGATGCGCTATCAAAAACGCATTGGCATCTTTAGCCTGGAAATGAGTGCCGAGCAACTGGGAGAGCGGTTGTTGGCGATAGAAACGGGCATCAACTTGCAGCGCTTGAGCACAGGTGACATCGAAGATGATGAGTGGGAGCAGGTAATCGCTGGCCTGGGGCGGATTTCCGCGTTGCCGATCCGCTTGGATGGCACTTCGGTCATGTCCCCGATCCAAATGCGTAGCCGGGCACGCAAGTGGATGGTCGAGTATGACCTGGATATGATTGTGATCGACTATTTGCAGTTGATGCAAGAGTCCGGTGCAGGCAACCGCAAGCAGGCGAACTGCGTTCAAATCATCGATGAGATTAGCCGCAATCTGAAACTGCTCGCTCGCGAGTTGAATATTCCAATCCTGGTTCTGGCCCAGCTGTCGCGTGCTCTTGAACAGCGCATGTCTAAAGTACCGCAATTGTCTGATCTACGCGAATTGGGTGCGATAGAACAGAACGCAGATATTGTTATTTTTATTTACAGGGAGGAAGTTTACAATTCTGAGACGGAGCGTAAGGGGTTCGCCGATTTGATCGTCGCCAAGCATCGCAACGGACCCACTGGGCAGGTGGTACTCAAGTTTGATGCGCACACTACCCGCTTTCTTGACCCTGATCCGCTTATTCCATCGGTGACACCTGTCTCGCTCACCCCGGAAGGGGAGATCAATCCAGAGAATCTGGAGCCGGACGAGGAGTAAGAGCGATAAGCGAGCACGGACGATTCTGAAACTCAGCATTTTGCTGAGTTTGCAACAGAAAACAGCCAATACTCACTCATATTTTGTCAGCAAGGGCAAGGCAAATTTCTCGTAAAATTTCGGCCTTTCTTGTTCAAACCAGTGCAGAGGAGTAAGTAATGTTGGTGGGAGTCCGAAATCGAGGGCTTTTTCTACTGATGGAATGGCTTCTTCATCTTGTTCCAAAAATGCCGAGGCTATTCCTTTCCAGAAGTAGACCTCCCATCTGTCTTGTTTGATCAGAAGGGCCTTCTCCAGTTCCACAAGAGCCTCCTTAAAGTTCCTATGGAGCAAGAGAGCTACTCCCTGACATATGTGTGCTATATAATTCTGTGAATCAACAGTTGCAATTGTTTTCAATCTCTCTAATATAGGTAGAGAGGTTGCCTCTAGGCACAATCTTGTCCACTCCGCCATCAAGGCAGAGGCAATTCGGGTGGGCTCTAGCTCATAGCTTTGGGTAAAATCGGCTCGGGCTTGCTCAAGGTCTTTTAAGCAGAGATAAGCAAGGCCTCTCTGGAAATATGCCTGGCTGCCCTTTGAAGCTAGCTCAATTGCCTCATTACAATCTTGGATAGATCGTTGATACTCTTGGAGAGCCTGATAGCAACGGCTTCGGTCTGTGAAAGCATTAGGATAAGGGACTTTCAGCTCAATGCGACGATCAAACAGAGTGAGTGCTTGTGAGTACTCTTTGAGTTGATAATACGTTAGACCTAGCCCACGAATAGCCGCTGTATAAGCAGGTTTCAATTGGAGCAGATGATTAAAGGCTTCAATAGCTTGTTGATGTTCTCCAACATAGTAGTAAGCCCATCCCCGACCATTATAAGCTTCGCTCCATCTCGGATCCAGTTCAAGGATGTGATCAAAGTCAGCTAAACCTAACTGATATTCTCTTAGATGGACACGAGCGAATCCACGCTCATAATATGCGTAGATATTGCTTGGATCCAGTTCGAGTGCATAAGTACAGGCTTCAATGCAGCATTGGTAGTTTCCCAAAGCGAAGTAACAACTGCCTCGGAATGCGTAGGGGGAAGACTCTCTAGGATGTTCTTCAATATAATGGTCATTGGCAGAAAGTGCTGGTTGGTATTTTCCTGCATCATAGTAAGCTTGTCGCAAGCCGTTATAGAGCCCACCTGGATTTTGATAACTTGGAGCCAGTTCAAGAACATGCTCAAAGTCGTCAACGGCCCGTTGATACTCTTGTAGTCTCAGATACGCCCATCCCCGACCGAAATAAGCATCTGCGTCTTGTGGGTTGTCTTCAAGCGCTTGCTCATATATAGCGAGTGCTTCTCGGTAGTTTCCGCTGTAGAAATAGGCAAATCCTCGATCAAAGTAATTCTTTTCTTCAAAAAGTGTGAGTGCTTGCTGGAAATCATCGATAGCAAGCTTCTTATCGAAAAATTTATTATCCATATTATTATATGCTCTCCCGCGTTTGTAGTACATTTTCGCAAGAACTGTTGAAGGAAAAGCTGGCGCATGTATGACTTTCTTGAGCAAAGCATTACCGGCCTCTAGCCATTCGTAACTTCCGTGATCAGCGTTGATATAGCACAGCAAATATATGATGATCTCATGGGCAACGGGACTCAGAGGATAAGGAGTAGACTTTTGAGAAAGATCAGAAAGCGCTCTCACGATTTCTCGGTTTTGCTCTTTGTCCGTGTGTTCATAGCTAGCATGTAAAATACGCTCAAGAGCTTTGATGTGGCAGGCTTGGTCGGGCAACAACAGCAATTGGGAGATGACTGCTACCAATTGCTCTAACCATTCTTCCGAACGATATGCCTCTTTTCCTCTTTCCTCTTCGGTTTTCTCAAGCAGTCCCTGATAATGGATTGCCAGTGCTCCTCGAATCCCTTCGTAGTGTTTCTGGGAGCGTTGACACAGATAACGACTAAAGAGGTTACGTACCACATCGTGATAAAGATATCGTCCATCCTGCAATCTGCTTCGCACAAAGGGCTGCTTTGTGAGCCATTGGTAAAGAGAAGGTCGATCAGACTCCGACACATACGTAAAGACCTGAAGGTCGTCCTGATTAAAGGGCCTAGAGAGCAACGCTGCATCGAGAGCCAGCTGTCGTTTGGCCGACTCCTGCTGAGGAATGCCATGCAGGAAGTTAGTGACCACATCACTGGTCGGATCAACATTATCCTGAGGTCGGAAGGTCAGCAAACTTAGGAAGAGCGGTATTCCTTCAGAGGCTTGCCAGATAGCTGTCATCTGGTCAGCGTCAGTGATCCCCTTGTTGAATAAGTACATCCGGCTTTCTTCTTCCGTGAAGCTCTTGAGAGAGATCCAGTAGATCGTGCCATCGTCACAGTAAGGGAGCCAGCGCTTGGGGTCATCAAGACAGGTACGCTCAATGGGATCACGACCCGCTATAACCAGCACCACATTACTGCTCACCTGAGTTTGGAGGAAGCAATCCAGGAGCCAGGGAGTGATTTCTGAAGCTAGTTGCTCAAAGGTATCAAAGAAGAGTACGATACGCCGCTCGCGCTTAGTCTGAGCCGAGTCGAGTGGGACTCTCGCATCAGCCAAGCGATTAAGTTCAGTGACAAAAGCTTTAGTGAGATCCTCGATGGGAGTTTCTAAAGGCTCGCTCTCTTTCCAGAGCTGAGATGTATGGCTCTTTTTGAGAAGATGTACCGCTGCGACCTTGGCTCCCTCTCGTAAGAGGGGACCCGCCACTGGCACTCCTTCGACTACAGCTCCTGCCAAATCAGGAACGCTGTTGACAAACGTCTGATGGAGCGTCTCCTGTTCTGCTTGCTCCCGACGTAAAGCCTCTCTGTACTGGTTGAGCTTCTTGGCGAATGCCCCTGTCAGATGCAGTTGCTGGGACAATTTCTCCATGATGCTAATAGGAGCTACTTGGCGCTCATCAACGATGGCTGTCAGGCAATAATCATTGAAGGGAGGCTTCCGAGCTTCCTCCATAAAGCGAGTCAGCAGAGTTGATTTGCCTAGGCCTCCCTGTCCAAATATAGAGAGAATATTGTGAGTGGGAGATGAGGGAGTGAGGATATTATGAATAAAAAAGAGTAATTCACCAGTGCGACCAATGAAAAGTGAAGAAGGTTGAGTATTTTGAGCCTGATTTTTCTTGATGAAAGGCATAAATATACACTTCTTTCGACGCCTGAACCAAATGAAAATCTTTCTGCAGAAGACTCATCCACAACTATGCAATAAGCGATTTGTTATAGCGTTGGCATGAAATGATTGCTGCCGATATAAGAAATCAAACTCCTCACGATAGGTAGCTGCTCCTTGGCTGACCAGCGTTACAAGTATCAGAACGAGATGCTTGATGATGTGGCGAACACGATCATAACTAGGGGGAGGCCATCCCTGCGGCTGGGCAATAGACGTGATTTGACGGCGAATAGCGACCATCAAGCGCGGACGGGTTTGTAGGACCTGCCCCTCAATCAATTGGATCGCTGTGCCTTCCAGTTTGCGAGATTTTCCTTTATTAGCGTACGAGACGTCGTTGACCAGTCCAGAGAGACCCATCTCTTGATAGCGCTTAATCCAGAGTCGGATCCTACTGGGAGCTTTCTTGGAGGCACTCGCCACCTGTGCCTGGGAGATTCCATCTTCGAGAGCCGTACGGATAATGATAAACCGTTCTAAAGCTTTTGCTCTTTGAGCATTAGGGCGTGTTGTGAGTGGGAATAACAGTTCTGTCATGATACGTTTCTGCCCGCGCGAAAAAAGTCAACAACACTATCTTCTCTAGTAGTATATCCAATTAGCAGAATAATTGCCAACAAATCAACAACTTAATGGATCTGGCACACTCCCGGTGATTCCGCTTGTTTGCTTGATTCAACCTATCGATTGACATATGCTTCTCTGGAAAGAGCCGTGTTTCAGAGAAGGATCAGACCTGCGATGAGGGACGCCAAGCCAGTCCTGGCCCTACCCGAAGGATTCCAGTTCGTGGGATTCGAGAAACGAAATGATATGCTGACAATGACCCTTGTATCTACGCAGGTATCTCCCTGTTGTCCACTGTGTGGAAGCGCCGCTAGGCGGGTGCATAGCTGCTACACGCGTCGCGTGGCCGATCAACCCTGCGGCGGGCAATCTCTTCGTTTGCTCATCCAGGTCCGCAAATACTTTTGCGAGGAGAGTACCTGCCCACGAAAAATCTTTGCAGAGCGTCTCGTCCCGTTCGTTGACCCGTTCGCGCGTGTGATCAAGCGGCTCTGTCAGATCGTGCAAATCATTGGTCTGGCAACCGGCGGTCGGCTCGGGGTGCGTGTTACGGATCGCTTAGGCATCCAGACCAGTCGTCAGACCATTCTGCGACGCGTCATGGACCTGGCCACAAAACCAGCTGGCCAGGTCCCACGGATTGGCATTGACGACTTTTCCTTTAGGCGGGGACATACATTTGGAACGATCATTTTGAAACTCAAAACGCATAAGATGCTCGAAGTGCTGCCAGACAGAACCGCAGAAATAACTGCTGCCTGGATGGCGACGCACCCGGAAATTGAGCTGATGAGCCGGGATTGCGGGAGAGACTACACTTCTGCTGCGGCGACTGGTGCTCCCCAGGCGGTTCAGTGTGCCGATCGGTTCCATATCCTCAAGAATTTAGGGGAGGCAGTAGAAGGATGCGTCGCACGCCATCTGGCAGCGAAGCGCAAAACCCAAACCTAGGACATCTTTGAGGAACATCAACCCCTCGAATAAGCTTCCCGAGCAGTCAGACGTTCTCCTAAAGTTGAGCACCTGCAACAAGCATACTGGGAGGAGCGTCTTGCCCGGTATGAGCAGGTAATTGCGTTGCGTAAGCTTGGGATGAGCCAAGCCGCAATTGCTGAGCGTGTGGGCGTCAGTTCGAGCACAGTCAGCAACTGGCTTGCTGTTGGCGCATATTCTGAAACCACGCGCGGCTCCTATGTCAGCCGCATCGACCCCTATCTGCCGTCTCTGTTTCAGCGGTGGGAGTCGGGATGCCACGCTATGGTTCGCCTTCATCAAGAGATCGTGGCGCGAGGCTACAAGGGATCGTATGCGAGTGTGCAGGATCACCTGATTCGTCGGCTTCCCGGAGGCAAAAAGAACACATGTAAAGGAGCCAAGCTCTCCCCAGCTCCTCTTCCAGTGCGGCAGGTGATGCTTCTTTTCCTGCGCCGACCTGAAGACTTGGATCAAGAGGAGCGAGGGGCCATTCTTCAACTCCGCCAAAGCCATCCCGAATTGGACTTGGCGTATACTCTTGTGCAGGAGTTTGCCAAAATGCTGCGCACGCACACCGGAGAAAACCTTGATGCTTGGCTGGCCAAAAGCGTTGCCAGTCAGATCCCCGAATTCCAGAACTTCGTTCTGGGGATTGGACGAGATAAAGCTGCGGTGCAAGCGGGCCTGACGCGGCCCGAAAGTAATGGGATCGTCGAGGGCAAAGTCAATAAGCTGAAGCTGATCAAGCGTATGAGCTATGGCCAGGCAGGCTTCCCTACGGCTCGCACCAACGCGTCCTCCATGCCTTGTAGGAGGCCAGAAAGAATCTTCCCCACCTCATCATAGTCCGATTGGTTGAGGTGATTCCTCCCCATTGGACGCGCAACCCAACCCTTGCCTAGTCCATGTCTGTAGAAAATCAAGCATCAGGGCTGTGACTGCATCAGTTGAAGCAAGGTCGCCATGACCTCTTCAAGAGGGGCACTGGTATCGATCTCGTATCCCGCAGCGCGTCTGAGCCTTGGTTCGATGCTTTCCACCAAACTCAGCACGCGAGCGACCTCCTCGGGCCGCTTGCCGTACTGATTGGTGGTTCTGATACGCAATCGTTCTACGATGACCGAAGCTGGTGCGCTCAGCAGAACGATGAGATCGAACTGGGGAAAGAACTTCGGCATATTCTCCGCACATCCGCTGACAAACAGCACATCGGTGTCCTCCGTGGACAAGAGCTCTTGTATGCAGTCCTCTCGCCATACCCAATCCCTGTTCCCGTCCACCGGCGTGACTTCGGCAGAGGCGTCGCCTTCGACCTCCACCCACTGGGAGAACTCGTCACCATCCGCATCCACCGCCTTGTATCCACGAGCAGCAAGCACGCGAGTGACCGTGGACTTGCCGGCTCCAGACATTCCCGTCAAAAGAATTCGCTTCATGACACCATCCTCTTGCTGTAACAGTAAGGCCGACCAGCCTGATCAAACAGGGGAGCATAGGGAGTTCTATGGTTGGTGGAAATGATCATATCACAGGAAGCAAGCGAGTGGAATCACCGAGAGTGTGCCAGATCCTTATTCAAAATTTACAGTATCGGGTAGGAAGGAAAAGTGGACTCAGCGTGCAATTTTACCATAAAGTGGAACTCCACCGTTTTCAGTGATGCTGCTGACGTTAAGTACACAAAATCATTGAAGAGGGTCGAAAGAATGTTCGCTCACAAAATCCCATGATGGACGGCGTTCATAGCAGTGAATCCCTCTCGATTCTGAGAGAGCGATGGCATCACAAGCTGGCTGCGGAGCCAGACGCTCAAGGACGCGAGAGACCAGCAGATCTTCTGAGGAGAAAGTCCATGGAGGAAACTTCACAGCTCATCTTTCGGATCAGCCTTTGGCGGCCATGGTTGCTAGCCATAATACTGTTAGCACCTCTTCCAGCTTTGGGCGTGATCGTCTCCGTTGTTGCAGGCTCGCTCGCTGTAGCGGCTTCTGTCCTGCTCGGCTTTGCTGCCATTGCAGTGGCCTTGCTCCTGCTAATCGGCTTGAGCATTAGAGCGAGTCGCTGGCACGTCTCCGCAGCAGGGATTGGCGGCAGAAACAACGCGTTGGTTTACCATCATCTTTCTTGGTCGGAAATCGAGTCCGTCGAGCCGTGGTTGATTCCTGGGTATCAGTACTTGCAGGTCAACGGGAGAGACAAACGGCACGCGTTCTGGTTGCCCTTGTTTTTGACCGATATGCCCGGCTTTCGCTCCGCTGTAGCGACGTTAGCTCCGCCGAGTAACCCATTACGACGATACCTGGAAACTCACTAGAGATAGCCCGGAACTTCTGCTAACGACGCATAGCACTTTGTTAAAGGGGCATTCGACATAATGGGGAGCGGCAGAAGTTTCGGCTGTATGCAGAGCGACTCCGTGAGCGCCGCAACTATGCGATGCATTACAAGGATGCTGATGAAGATGAACTCTGGTTCACCTATGATGAAACGGGGCATCTTCTCCTGGAAGCAACCACCTATTTTAACCAGTTCGCTGAACTACTTACTGCTCTTCATACGCATCCTTAATAGATTCAATCTTTGCTCTTTGAGAGACGTCTGCTGAAATAATTCGTCAGATCGCAGTTCCCTAGAATTACTGAAGGGAGAAAGCCGTGGCACCTCCAAACTACTTATGTGTGTTTATCGCCGATCCAACAATCCAAGATGATGTACAAGATGTGGGCCTCGGCCCTGACTTCAGCCCGCCAAAGTGGACCATTTGGGAATGCCACCTAGGGATTATTTCCTGCCAAAAACAGAGGAGTGGCCTTTACTAAGGTGGCCAAAAACAAGAGGGAGAGACTATAGTGAAACTCATCTCATGGAATGTGAATGCTCGTGTGAAAGATGGACGAAAGCAAGTGAACGTTTTGAGCCAACAAAAACCGCATGTGGTGGCTTTCCAGGATGTCAGAGCGACCTCTGTAAGACAGTACGAACAAGCTTTTGCGGAAATTGGCCTGCGCTATATCCTCCATACATTCCAAGATCCCTCTGATGAAGCAACTCCTACTGGAGTTCTCATAGCGAGTTGCTTTGAGCTTGAACGGCTTCCTCACCTCCCATCATCAGCGCTTTGGCCAGAAGGGATGCTGTCACCCCATCCAGAGAAAGTGATGAAGCATTGGGCGAAGCGAATGTTGTTTGCTACGTTGCAAAGCCCCTGGGGGAAGATAGATCTCTACAACGCTTATGTCACTCCAGGTTTACATAAGGAGGGCACTTCTGCAGGTCGGAAAATATACTCGTCGATTAAACTGGATTTGCTCACTGGCATTTATCATACGCTTGCCACACCTTCTGACCGGCTTCGTATCCTGTGTGGCGACTTTAATACACCACAAAAAGAAACAATCACAGGGGAAACTATTACCTGGGGACAGAGCTACAGCAAGAGCAAGGGCTGCTACTATGTGAGAAGGAAAGAAGTAGAGCGACACAAGGCTGAATTCCGTGTCCTGCGGGGGCTTGCTGATTATGATTTGTCTGATGCTTATCGGCGAGTTCATGGGTACAGATCGGAAAAAGTATACAGTTGGAGAACGTATCGCTATGATCATATTTTTGCCTCACAAGCACTTGTTCCTCTGAGCATCTCCTACCTAAATTTGCTCCAAGAGCATCAATTGAGCGACCATGTACCTATTGAAGCGATTTTTGTTCCTAAAACGGTTCCTCAAGTGGCCGAAATTGTCTAACGGTATGTCCGAGAATCTCGCACGCAGTCGGACAAGGTGAGAGGAGGCAGGGAATTGTGAGTTGTAGAGTGCTTCGCATGTGTCTTGCTAGGAGTGCATAGATTCCTTTCAGAGCCAGACGTTCTACGAATGGTAGGAGAAGATCGTTCTACCGCCGGGCTCGCTCTCATCTCACAGGATGGGGCGTGTTCTATCAAGCCTGCAAGTTGGCGCTCTCGGGGACCAGGAGCGACATCATTCGATCTCCTCTGAATCGTGCTTTTTGAGAATTCTGTCGAATTCAATCGTGCCTCCGTTTGGGGAAGGAATGTGCCAGTAGTGCAGGCGCCAGCCAGCTCCCTTTGGCACAAGCTCTAGCCTCCAGGCCTTTGCCCCATCACGTTTTCTGATGCGTGGAGGGGAAGGAGGATCGGCTTCATAGAGGGGGTGCAGGTGACAGTTGAGATCTTTGATGGCGTTGGCCGCGATGGCAGCGGCAAAATAGATAAATTTCGTCAGGACGATCCGGTTAGTTTCGAGTCGGTGCTGCTGGATCGAGGCAAAAAAATGTGGGCCAAAGGTGAAGGAGAGCAACGTACGCTCTGACCAATATTTGCTCCCTTGCGCTGCTATGGCCTGACGTACTCCAGTTTCGCCCAACTTCCAGAGGGCAATAATGGGAAGCGGTTCCATCTCCTCGGGGGTAAAGAGCAGGGGAAAGGCTTCCCCAAAGCGCTGCTCATACAACTCCTCCCTCGGAGAGAGGAAGGAAGCCTCCCCAAAAACCTCCAGTGTTTTTGTTGGCGAGGGGAGCATCGCAGTTGCAATGGCGAGGGTGCAGGCAAGCGGGATCTGTTTGGATTTGCTGGCTGCTGCCAGAGCCAAAAGCCCGGCAAGATCCCCTTGGAGAGGAGTGGGTTCACGCGTAATCGCTTGGGAAGGGACAATGTTGTTACACGTGGCCTCGATAAGCGAACCAGCCGCAAGGATCTCTCGTTCGAGCGCCTCCTTGAGGGAACGAGAGTCCTGGAGGGAAAAGGTGGTGAACACGTGGATGATGGCGTGAATATCGATGTCCAGGTGATAGCGCCGCTGCCACAGGCGCAAGGTCTGAAGATTGGGCAGATGAGTGTAAGGGAGATGCTTGAGGATGAGCGCGGCACAATGATACCACTGGAACGGAGATGTGTCCACCTCGCGTAACCAGCGTTGCAGGTGTGAAATCCACTGCGTAATCTCTTGCTCACCAGCAGAAGGGGGAGGGACAAGAAGGATGATGGGATCAACGAGGATCGCTTTCATGCTGTTCTGCCTCCTTGCGTAACACGGCTTCTGTGATCTGTTCTTGTTGTAGGAGCGTTTCATCGAAGAAGCCCTCCGGCCAATTAAGGATGTTGTCTCGTGGCGAAATCTGCACTGGCTCAAAGGTGGTCGTCCCCTGCTCGTCCTGTGTGGCAAAGTAGATGGCACATCGGCTTTGCTTCTGTTCACTAGTTTGCACCATGTGATAGCGGAGTTGGTTGACGAGGTTTTCGCTATGCGTTTCGATCACACATTGTTTGCCGCAGTGGGCAAGGCCGAGAAAGAAATCACCCAGCCGTGACTGAATGCGTGGGTGCAGGTGCAACTCGGGCTGCTCAATGACGAGCAAACTTCCTTCAGGGGATAGCAAGCCCATCACGAGCAGAGGTAGGATCTGGCTGGTGCCGACCCCTACGTGAGGAAGGGTGCGAGGTGGCTGGCTTGCTGTCAAGTGAACCTTCCAGGGGTATTGTCAACTTGGTAATGTAGCTGAACACTCTGCTACAATAGCTGCATGAAAACAAACACTCCTCCTCCCGATTACAAAGGCTACCGCTTTCCGCCTGAAATTATCAGCCACGCAGTGTGGCTCTATTTCCGTTTCTCACTCAGCTTTCGCGATGTGGAAGAGCTTCTGGCGCAACGTCGGATCGTCGTGACCTATGAAACGGTGCGGCAATGGTGCTTCAAGTTTGGGCAAACCTACGCCAATACATTGCGCCGTCGTCGTCCTCGTTGCGGTGACAAGTGGCACCTAGATGAAATGTATCTAAAGATCAACGGGAAAACTCATTCCCTCTGGCGGGCTGTAGACCAGGATGGAAATGTGCTGGATATCCTGGTCCAAAGCCGACGGAACAAACACGCAGCCAAACGCTTTTTTCGGAAACTCCTCAAAGGACTCCAGTACATCCCACGCGTGCTCATTACTGATAAACTGAAAAGCTATGGCGCGGCCAAACGCGAGATCCTGCCTGGAGTGGAACATCGGCAGCACAAAGGACTCAACAATCGAGCAGAAAATTCACATCAACCCACGCGATTGCGAGAAAAGAAGATGCGGCGCTTCAAATCAGCCAAACATGCACAACGCTTTCTTTCGGCCTTTGGCCCCATCGCTGGACAGTTTCAACCGCGACGACACCGTTTGAGTGCTAGGGAATACCGTGCCATTTTACGGGGCCGATTTCTGGTATGGGACGAGATCACCGCAGTAAAGCTCATCGCATAACAGTCAATCCTCCCCACTATTTCACCGCCTTCAGTCTCTCTTCTCTTTATACCTCAGTAATACACTGCATTCCTACAAACAAGTTGACAATACCCTGTTTCCTCATCAGCAGGTAGGGCCGAACCCTTATCTTGATCAAGCTCAACTCCTGACCATCGTTGGGCCGGTGGGATACCAGTTGGCAAGCAACTAAACAACCTTCTCACGCATCAAGTGCCTGGGTCATAGCTTGTTCGAGTGTCATCTCGCGTCCTTCTGTCCAGGCAGCCTGGAACGTTGCCTCATCGAGATGAGCGCGGATAGTGGCGATCATGCCAGCTATTTCTGATGCATCGCTCGGGATCGGAACGGTGACAGCTCCCAGTCTCTCTAAGGCTCTTTCCGATGTGCCAAACAACTTTGTCGCGAGCTTGGGCTGGCCCAACGCACCCAATGCCCCTGCAAGAATTACCAGCGCTTTTGCCTGGTCAAGTTGATGGTTCATTGTACGAGCTACCTGCAGCCCCTGGCGTCCCAGATCTCTGGCACGTTCAGCATCCCCTTCATGCAAGGCAAGGAAGGTGAGGTTCTTGTACATCAAGCCGATCCGGCGGATTTCTCCTGTCTGCTGGCAGAGGGCGAGACATGCTTCATACGCTTGCCTGGCTTGATCGTCATCGTTATTATAACGAGCGATTTCCCCCACGATATTGAGTGCCTGGGCTATCCCCGGCGGATTCGCCAGTTCGCGGAACAGGGTCAGGCTTTCCTCAACCAGCGGCATGGCTACCGTACGATCACGAAAGAGCGTGTAGCCCAGGAAAAGGAGCGCCCAGGCCACCTGAAGCCGATCCCCTAACGCGCTCGCAACTTCAAGTACTCTTCTGAACAGGGAGGCTGCCGCATCGAGATCGTAGAGAAAGGCAAAGTGTCCGGCGCTGAGCAGGAGCTTGGGATGGTACACCAGAGGGACTTCATTAAGTCGAGTGAAGAGCTGTTGAGTCCAACGGCGGCCTTCCATGTGATGTCCATTACCGTACCAGAACAGGCACAGAGCCCCCGCTAATCGTATCCCCAACTCCACATTTCCCCCGCTTAATGACCAGGAAAGGACCGTGCGTAGGTTTTCCAGATCCTGTGTAAGCCGTCCAGACCACCGCTCGAAGCCTGCCAGTCGTAACTCGGATTCAGCACGTTCGGCCAGTTCGACGAAATAGGAGGCATGCCGTCTGCGCATAGGTTCCTCTTCACCGCTGGTTTGCAGGCGCTCACGAGCATACTCCTGGATCATTTCCAGCATGAAAAAACGCGGTTCACCGTTTGGCATCTCTTTCTGCTGCACCAGATGTTTATCCACCAGAGACGAAAGGGCGTCTATCACATCAAGAGAGAGACCTTCAGAGCAGATGCTCTCGATGGCCTTGAGTGTACTGCCGCCACGAAAGACGGTCAGACGTGCCAACAAGCGTTGCTCCTGCTCATTCAACAGAGTATAACTCCATGCCACGGAGCTATACAGAGTTTGCTGACGCGAGGGGACGTTGCGTGAACGAGCGGTGAGCAGACGCAAAGGGGAGACCTCCCTCGTCCCTTCCAGCCGTTCCAACAAGGCGTGTGGGGTGAACAATTTACAGCGTGCCGCAGCCAATTCAAGAGCCAGGGGAATCCCGTCAAGGCGCGTACAGATGCGTCCAATCACCGGAGCGGTCACCTCACTCACCTCAAAGTGGGGTGAGACCAATTGCGCGCAGCGCACAAAGAACAACCCGGCCTCCGATTGTATGAGGTTCTGGGCGGAAGGTGTCTCAACTTCTGGAAGAGAGAGTGGGGGGACGAGGTATTCCTGCTCTCCGACAAGGCGTAACGGCTCTCGACTGGTGACGAGGACTTTGAGACGCGAAGTGGTCGAGAGCAACTCGGAGACCAGTGGAGCCTCCTTGAGTACATGCTCGAAGTTATCAAGCAGTAGCAGCACCTCTCGCCGCGCCAGCGCTCGTTTCAGCGTCTCCGACAGTGCTTCTGTCGGATGTTCCATTACCCCAAGCGCGGAGGCGATGGCGTTGGCAACCAACCTCGGATCTGAGAGGGGGGCAAGATCCACGAAGCAGGCACCATCAGCGAAGGTGGGAGCCATCTCCTCAGCCACCCGCAACGCCAGCCGCGTCTTGCCCACGCCTCCGATGCCAGTCAGGGTCAACAGCCGCGAGGCATGCAGCAAGCGCTGCACTTCCGCCAGTTCACGACTGCGTCCGAGAAAGAAGCGTATCTGGACGGGAAGAGGGGGCATGGAAACGAGTGGAGGCGGTTGTGAGACCGTCCTCTGCGATGATGGGTTTCTAGCGAGCAGGCCCAGTTCCTCGGCACTTTTGCCAAAGAGGGCGCAAAGTTTCACCCGGAAATAGGCGCTGGGCTGTTGGATGCCTCGTTCCCAGCGTGTGACACTCACAATTGTAGTTCCTAGTTGCTCCGCCAGATCACGTTGCCGCCAGTTCCGCGCGATGCGCTCTTGCCGGAGTCGGTTGGTGGTATGAGACCGATCAGAGGGTGGCATCTTGCTGCTCCTTGTTCTTCATCCATAAGAGAAAAGCGAAAGGGGATAGCGTGTTCAAGAAGATAGACGGGCAAGCCGACCATTTTTAACGCCAAAAGATCACTCGCCGATTATTGACGATCTTTCCTGGCGGTACAGCTTGTGAGTACAATCAAGGCAAGGAGGTTGAGAGCCACAGAAGACTGGAATTCTCGCAAGAGTAAAAAGGCATTGGGCGTTTTTACTCCCTCCGCAACTATTGTGATTGCTAAAGAAATGAAATACCAGGAGGAACATATGGTTCAAGTAAGAAGGAAGGAAGAGACACTTTCTCAGGAACACCTGACCGGGCGGCAGATGGCATTTGATCAGAGTCATGCTTACGTTGTCGAAACACGGGCGCGGCAGGTCCGCCTTACAACTATTGAGGTTGTTGACAAGACATCATCGGCTCAAAACGCCTTTTTTGGTGTCCCTGGAACATTAACCGTCTTCATTGCCAGGAAAGGTTCTGATGCCCTTCACGAGCTTCGCCAGGCTCTCAACTCAGGCGGGAAAGATTTGTTACAGGTATATCACAAGATCGTTGAGCAGACGGTAGCGAAGATCGGAGGCTGGACCCCGGAAGAAACCGTTCAGGCTACCATCCAGCAATCCGTCTTTGCTGATCTGCGCTATGGCGAGACCACTCTGGCTCAAGGACTCAGTGTCCTGCAAGGGCTTGATATGAGGATGCTCTTCCTTCCCTACAATGGTGGACGCTTAGCGCCGGAGGGCCTCATCCTGGCTGAACGGTTCACCAAAGGTTCCGACGTTGCTTTGGAGGCACTGGTGGTACGAGTCGATCCACCGCTCACGCCAGCTGAAAAGTTTGCTCTCCAACTTGTTCCAGCAGATCTAGCTATTAACAACTCAGAACCAATTCAAACTGTTGTAGCGGCGGATGTGGCGGCAATTGCGCTCACGGTGGCAGCAGTAGCAGCTACTCCGATCGGAGTCGCAGCCGTAACTGTTGATGAGGTAGTAGTAGGACTGATAGCTCTCGTGGGGAGAACACCGTATGATCTGGAGTTCCATATTACTGAAGAGACGCTCAAACAAGTAGGGCCTACGGCATCCGTTCACAAACTGCTCGCAATGCGTCGTGACTTCCTTTCTAACCCGAGGAGAGAGGCTGGGCTATCAGGAGCAGCAACCTCTGTCAGAGAACTGCTCAACACGCGGCGGTAAATACTTTCGCTAACACGATTGAGCCTGGTACTGTTGGAATTTACAGACACCTTGAAAAGGCATGTAATCACTTACCTGGAGGAACACATGATTCAATTGAGAAGCCGTGAAGTCACTCCCTCGCAGGGAATCACCCCGGCAGAAATGGCGGCCCTCCAACTGGTTTCGGTTGATCAAGCTATGAGCAGCGTGAGCGCTAACAAAAGGGGTGATACTACCCGGGTAGCAGCAACAACTGTTTCCAACACAAAAGAAGGTCGTATAGAAGAACTAATAACAGCATGTTATTGTGCCTACATGACGATATGTGAATGCATAGAAGCTGAGCGTGTTGATATTCCTGAAGAGGCGCTCGAACAATTAGGGCCTGCGGCATCTGTACGCAAACTGCTTGCAATGCGCCATGATCTCCTTGCTAATCCGAGGAGAGAGGTCAAACCATTAGAGGCAGCAACCTCTGTCAACGAACTGCTCAAGACGCGGCGGTAAATACTTTCAACGGACTTTCTCGATAACCGAGGAACACGTTGACTCAATGCATAGGATACGTGTGGTTGCTAGCGTCGATGGTGGAGAATAAAGAGTGAAAAGGGCATTCTACGCTCATATGGTTGCCCTCTCTACTCGACGTACTCACGTGCGATTACAACACATTGGCGTATCCTATGCCCTGATCACCTTAAAATGAGGAGCTTATACATATGAGTGAGGGTTTGGTTAGCGGATTTTTCGGCATCTGGGCACTGCTTTGTGTCCTCGTCTATATCCCGAGATTCAAAAAGGCCATCCGTCAACGGGATTGGTTTAAGTTAGTCCCTGAATGGCGCTTCTTCGCACCCAGGCCAGCACAGGGAGACTTTCATCTTCTCTATCAGGACACGCTTCACGATGGAAGTTGTACGAACTGGACAGAAGCCAGGCCGATGCTTGAGCGCTCCTGGTGGAACATCGTCTGGAATCCAGGTAAAAGGGAGCGGAAAGCGTTATTCGATGTTGTGAATATGCTCAATATGCGTCTCTCTGTCTCTGACAAAGCACTGCAAGGCTCGATTGCCTACCTGATGTTACTCAATTACATCTCATCTCTTCCACGATCATTGTCGCCTGCATTCACGCGCTTTCTTCTGATGAAATCTCATGGAGCTTTTCCAGAGAAGGAGCCTGATATTCTGTTCATTTCGGGAGTTCATGAGCTATGACTCTTTTCTCTGTGATCAACCAGCAACTGGCAATCCTTCTGGTTGCAAAGTTCGCAGCGCTGGCAATTGTAGTTGCTTGCGCCGAATACTTGGTATTCCCTCACCCCTTGCAAAATGGTGGACTCATGAGCTGGGAGGTGGGGAGGCTTCGCCAGCCTCTGATGGTGAAAGGGGCAACAGGAAGAGTTCTGGACTGGCTCTTCTCCTATCCTCGCATCTCAGGTCTAATCGCCCTGCGAGCAGTGATTGCTCTGCTTATTCTCTTTGGTCCGTTGACCATCGTTCTCAATCCCTGGCTTCTTTGTGTGTTTGTTCTTGTCTCCATGTTACTCACTTTCCGTAATACTTTTGGAACGGATGGTGCTGATCAGATGGGAGACCTCTTGTTTGTTGGCTTAGCCGTGGTGGGCATTGTGACGACGCATCTTACCATGAATGTCTACCTCTGGTTTCTCACTTTTCAGGCATGCCTTGCCTATGCAATGGCAGGCTTTGCGAAGGCGGTTGCACCGGGCTGGCGTGATGGAACGTATCTGGTCGGAATCTGTGGCACCAGCACGTATGGAAATGCCAGGCTGAGAGATCTCCTTCTGGTAAGACCGACACTCTCCAAATGGCTCTCACGCGGAGTCATTATCTGGGAGTGTTTCTTTCCTCTTGTGCTTCTTCTCCCACTGCCGCTGGCGCTTGTACCGCTTATTGGTGGAATCGTCTTCCACCTGATGATGGCGTATATTATGGGCCTCAATGACTTTGTGTGGTCCTTTCTGGCGACATACCCTGCTGTCCTGTACTGTCTGCAAGTACGGGGGTGGTAGGAAAGAAGGCATGGGAACAGAGAGTTCAACATGCCAGCGGTATTGCTGGATGGTGCCACAAGGCAATGAGTGTCGAGAAATGAAACTAGCAAATAAACATGTAAGAAGGATGTTGTGAGATCATGGTTACACATCACAAATATGATGCTATCGTGATCGGTGCAGGGCCAAATGGGTTGGCGGCTGCTATTGCGCTGGCACAGGCGGGCCGCTCTGTCGTGGTTTTCGAGGCAAAGGAAACCATTGGCGGTGGTTCCCGTTCGCTGGAATTAACCCTGCCGGGCTTTGTCCATGATCTCTGTTCGGCTATTCATCCCCTCGCTTTCAACTCACCTTTTTTGCGGACATTGCCATTGGCACACTATGGTCTGGAGTGGATTCATCCACCTGTCCCTCTTGCACATCCTCTTGATGATGGCAGTGCTGTACTCCTGGAACGATCTCTTGACACAACAGGTGACACGTTGGAAAGTGATGGTGCGAACTACCATCGGTTGATGGCTCCACTTGTCGCACGCTGGTCTCTAATCGAGCAGGCGTTTCTGGGGCCATTACGTGTTTCTCCGCTCCTTCGTCATCCTTTTGCACTTGGTCGTTTTGGACTCTTGGCATTGCGGTCGGCGCAAGGTCTCGCCAGGCAACGCTTTACAGGTGAACGTGCCCGCGCACTTTTCGCCGGGATATCCGCACACTCGATGCTCTCTCTTGACCAGCCTAGCAGTGCTGCTGCTGGAATAGTGTTGGGAGTGATTGGTCATGTTGTCGGCTGGCCATTTCCTCGTGGCGGTTCACAAAAGATTGTGGATGCACTTGCGGCCTATTTTCAGGCTCTTGGGGGCGAGATTGTGACTGGTGTAGAGGTCAAAACACTTGCTTCTTTGCCCCCCGCTCGTGCATTGTTGTTTGATGTTACTCCCCGCCAGTTGCTGCGTATTGCTGGTGACCATTTGTCATATGGATACAGCCGTGCATTGCAACGCTATCGCTATGGTCCCGGGGTTTTCAAGATCGATTATGCTCTCGATAGTCCTATTCCCTGGAAGGCTGAGTCGTGCCTTCGCGCCGCTTCGGTCCACCTGGGGGGGACGCTGTCAGAGATTGCGGCTGCTGAATATCAGGTCACGCATAACCAGCATCCTGAGAAGCCTTTTGTGCTGTTGGCTCAGCAAAGTCTTTTTGATGAGACGCGTACTCCAACCGGCAAGCATACCGCCTGGGCATATTGTCATGTTCCTCATGGCTCGACCTTCGATATGACGGAGCGCATTGAAGCTCAGATCGAACGTTTCGCTCCCGGCTTTCGTAACCGTATTCTGGCGCGCCATAGCAGCGATTCGGCAGCGATGGAGCGCTACAATGCGAATTATATCGGTGGGGATATCAGTGGCGGTGTCCAGGATATCTGGCAGCTTTTTACGCGTCCAGCTATCCGTCCTGTGCCCTACACGACTTCGGCGAAACATATCTTCCTGTGTTCTTCATCGACTCCGCCAGGTGGTGGAGTGCATGGGATGTGCGGCTATTTCGCAGCTCAAACGGCCCTGCGTTCGGTTCTGCGATGACAGCCATTTCCATACCCGCAAAATCACATTTCAGGAGCCTCCTATGGCATTTCATAGCATGACTGCGTATGCGGAAGAACAAAAAAGACGTGGGCGTATAACAGACGTCCGCACAGTTGGACGTATCATACAAGCCTTCAGCCCTTACAAATTTCAGGTTGTGCTGGTCCTGATAGCGATCTTACTCACCACGCTCCTGGGGCTAGTGAATCCTCTCTTGATTCAACGCATCTTTGATGACGCCATCCAGAAAGGCAACACAACCTTACTCATCATGTACGTCATCCTTATGGCTATCACTCCTATTGTTTCAGGGATTATTGGTGTTGGGCAGACCTATCTCAACAATGTGATCGGGCAGAACATCATGCGCGACTTCCGCAACAGGTTGTATGCACACATGCAAAGCATGGCGCTACGTTTCTTTATCTCAACGCGTACAGGCGAGATCCAGTCGCGCCTCTCGAACGATGTGGGTGGCGTGCAGGGTGTCGTCACCTCCACCGCTACCACCATTGTCACCAATGTCTCAACAGTAGTGAGTACCATCATTGCGATGACGTACCTTAGTCCTCTTCTTACCCTTGTCTCGCTTGGTTTGCTGCCGCTCTTCCTCTGGATTACGAAGCAGATAGGTGATGTACGTCGTGCTACCAGCAAAGAGACGCAGAAGAGTATGGCATCTCTGACTGCGATGATGCAAGAGACGCTGTCAGTCAGTGGTATCCTTCTGATAAAGACCTTCGGGCGACAAAAATATGCCCAGGAGCAGTTTGAAACGGAAAATCAGAAGTTTACGGATCTAGAAGTACGCCAACAGATGATCGGGCGCTGGTTCGTCATGTTTATCGGCACCTTTTTTTCAGTGACACCTGCCATCGTCTATTTGATTGCAGGTTGGCAGATCATTCATACGCCGGGTGCAGGTGTGACCTTCGGTACGATTGTGGCCTTCATAACGCTCCAGAGCCGACTGTTCTTCCCAGTTGGACAATTGCTGACGATCCAAATAGAGATCCAGGGAGCGCTAGCGCTGTTCGATAGAATTTTCGAATACCTGGATCTGCCGCTTGAGATTCAGGATAAACATGGAGCACTGCGCCTCAAAGCTGAAGAGCTACGTGGCGAGGTTGCATTCAAGAACGTTTCTTTTACCTACAAGCATGACGAGAGGGTGTTGAGAGGGCTGTTCGGCACAGAGAGCAGTGGTCGTGACAAAGTGAAAGATTCAGTCTTACCAGAGCCAGTGACTTCGACTAGCGAGGATGAAACACCACATATCACGCTCAAGAATATTTCGTTTACGATTGAACCGGGGCAATTGGTTGCCCTGGTTGGTCCAAGTGGTGCGGGCAAGACGACTATAGCATATCTGGTGTCCCGGCTCTACGATGTGGACAGCGGAGTAGTAGAGATCGATGGACACGACGTCAAAGACATCGCGCTCTCTTCGCTCGGCGAGGTGATTGGTGTTGTCACGCAGGAAACATACCTCTTGCACACTTCAGTCAGGGAAAATCTGCTCTACGCACGGAGAGATGCAACTGAGGAGGAGATGATGGCAGCTGCGAAGGCAGTTGCCATCCATGATCGCATTACAGAACTCGACGAGGGCTATGATACGATTGTAGGGGAACGCGGCTATAAGCTCTCTGGTGGTGAGATGCAGCGCATTGCCCTCGCCCGTGTCATGCTCAAAAATCCACGCATCTTGATATTGGACGAGGCCACCAGCGCGCTTGATACCCATTCCGAGCGTCTGATCCGGACGGCGTTGGAGCCGCTGATGAAGGGCCGCACAACGTTGGCAATCGCACACCGTCTCTCAACCATCCGGGCGGCGGATGTCATCCTGGTAGTAGACAAGGGTGAGATAGTGGAACGTGGAACACACCACGAGCTGTTGGAATTGTGTGGGTTATACGCCCAGTTGTACAACGAGCAAATCTCGCAACTGAAAGATGAAGAAGAGACTGTAGTAGAGATGTAATCTTGACGGGTATTGTCAACCTGGTAGTGTGGTTAGATCCGGTTCCTTCGAAAATCACCTTACCCCAGGTTTCTAAGCAACTTCCTTAGGAGCAAGAATGACCCGATAGCCAAGTTGCTCGAGTTGATGGACATGGTGACGTTCTGTGCGGGCGGTATCCAACTTGGCGAAGTAGTCAGCTCCCAGGTCGTGGTAAGGTTGCTTGTTTCGCAGCACATGGTAGAGAATAACAAGCACGCTGTGGGAGACGGCCACAATGGCTTTCTGTTTCCCCCGACGTCGAGCGATGCGATGATACTGTGCCGAGAGATAATTATCCCTAGTATGAGCAATGGCCCAGGCCACCTCTCCTAAGACTGCTCGCAGATGAGCATTCCCTAGTGTCGTTGCTCCATTGTGCCGTTTGCCTCCACTCTGTTTGTTGCCTGGACACACGCCAGCCCATGAGGCAAGATGCGAGGCTGTGGGAAAGCGACTCATGTCCGTTCCTATCTCAGCTAAGATCGCAGCGGCAGCAGTTTCTTGAATGCCGATCACACTCTGTGCCAGTGTCATTGCCTCTTCAAAAGGGGCAAGTTGTTGCTCAATCTCTTTGTTCACCTGCTCAAGAGACTCTTCAAGAAAATCAATATGAGCCAGCATGCGCGTGAGCAAAAAGCGATGCTGAGGCTGGACCCGTCCATCTAAGGCTTTACGCAACTCCGGCAGCTTCGCTCGCAAACGACCTCGCGCCAATGCTGAGAGGGCCTCAGCATCCTGTACGCCATCAATCAATGCCTCCAGCATCTGCCTCCCGCTTTTACCCAACACATCAGTTGCCACCGCCGCCAACTTTACATTGGCTCCCTCCAACACTTTTTGCAGACGATTGACCTCTTGCGCCCGCTCCTGAACTAACGTTTTCCGGTAGCGAGTGAGTTCTCGTAATTCTCGGATCGGTTTGGGTGGGATAAAACTCGCCTTGAGCAGCCCATGCCGGTGCAGGTCTGCCAACCACTCACTGTCCTTGACATCGGTCTTGCGCCCGGGAACGGCCCTCATATGTTGCGGATTCACCAGCAGGATGCTGCGCCCCTCTTCCAGAATATTAAAAACCGGATGCCAATATACCCCCGTGCTTTCGAGGGCCAGATGGATCACTTGTAACCCACGGAGCCACTCATCAAGGGTCAGCAAGTCAGCGGTCATTGTTGAGAAGGTCCGGGTCAATTTCTGCACGGTTCCCTTGCTCTGAGTGATCAAGACGGTGACGACAACCGTCTTTTTATGCACATCCAGTCCAGCACAACGTTCATAGAGTACTTGCATGTGTCCCTGTCTCCTCTGCGGCTTTGGTCCTCTTTCTGGGAGAAATGAGCAGGGGGTGTGGATCAACAACAAAGTTCCTTCGCGTGCTCAGGTCTTCCGACGTGGCGACAATCATCCATTCTGGGCACACCCGGGTCAGCTTCTCTCACGGGCACAAGGCACCAAACCGATAACGACCTCTCCATGCTCACTCCTCTGCTAGTGTATCTCATTTTCATCCCCATCTGTGTCACCATGTGACATTGTGCTTCTCTCGTAAATCGCCCCAAACCAGCGAGCCATTACGCAACTTGGGGCGTCAAGGTGACGGTGTAACCCAATTGCTCGAGGCGTCGAACATGATGATGTTCTAAGCGAGGAGCCTCCAGCTGCTCGAAATAGTGCTCTCCCAGGTCTTGATAAGGCCGCTTGCTCTGCAGGATATGATAGATAATGACGATGATGCTGTGTGCTACTGCCCAGGCGGCTTTCTGCTTGCCTCGGCGACGGGCAATCCGGTGATATTGGGCATGCAAATAGGTTCCACGAGAACGGCCAATGCTCACGGCGACTTCCCCGAGAACCGCACGCAGCCATACATCCCCTTTTGTGGCCGTTCCACTGAGTCGCTTCCCTCCGCTCTGTCGGTTGCCTGGACAGTCGGGTAGCCAGCCGACGAGGTGGTTTTGCAACTCCTTTTCCGTCTGGCCCCCGCCGAACGGAGCGTGCGACTTTCACTGCACTCCGCTCTCCAGTGATGCTTTTCGTGACTGTGGTTTTCTTTCCCCTCGATGAATGCTGTCATGACAGCAGGCACAAACCACCAGCGTTTTGCGCCTTCTTTGAGCCATTTTCTGGACCCATCGAGGCTTCTCTTTCCGTCCTTTCTCTTTCAGGTCGGCGAGCTTGCGGATATGATGCACTTCTATGTTTGTCTTTGACCCACAGAGTTCGCATGTCTCCGCGAGCAGTCGTTTGACGAGGTCATTGGGTTCATGACCTCGCTTTTGAGAGAAGTCTGGGTCAAGATCGGCGAGAATTGCTCTTTCTTGTCTTCTCAGCGGAATGCCTCCGAACTGCGCTACCAGTGGTTTCTTTCCGTTTGCTCGCTCGACAACCACCTGTAGGCAAGACAATGTTCCGTAGGGCGTCTCCGTTGTCGCCCGATATTTCTCAGACATGGCTTTCAGGCTACTCCGATGTTTGCGTGCCAGCGTCCTCAACAGTGAGGCTTGCATAGCCCAATGTAGCTTGTGAAGCCAGCAGACATTGATTGCCAACAGGTAATACTCTACGAGGCCACGATATTCAGCATGATAGCGATTGATGATGGTGAATTCATCATCTTGGATCAGCTCATTACGATGTGCAGGCACTCCTTTGTGCATGTATTTGGCACACCGCGAGGTGATGACATCAGCAGGAACTCGTAATCCCATTTTGCCATTGACAGTCCGATGTCCCGATTTCGGGTGGTGTTTGTCGTTGGCGCGTTGGGCGACAATTTCATAGCCAAGGAAGCGAGCTGCGTCTGAGCTAGCATTGGTAATCAGCGTCTTTTCGATAGAGAGGGTGAGCTTGAGATTATCCCTGAGCCAATTCGCTATCTTTTCCCTGATTTCCTCGGCTTCTGCCCGGTTGCCAATGAACCCGAAAAGCGTATCATCGGCGTAACGAACGTACTTCAGACGCCGAAAGTCAGGATCTTGTGGGTCTCTTGAGGGGAGGCGCTGAACTTGTGTCCAGAGCTTTCGTGCCTCTTTTCGTTTCCCCGCACGTTTCCTGCGTTTGGCTTGTGCCCGAAGTCGCTCGTATTCTGGGTTGAAACGTCTTTCGGTTCCGCGTGTGTATTCTGGGATGAGCATTTGCTCGACATACCTATCAAACTTGTCCAGATAGATATTTGAAAGAATTGGAGAAACCACCCCACCCTGTGGGCTTCCAGAGAGGGTTCGATGAAATTTCCACTCTTCCAGATATCCGGCTTTGAGTAGGTTGGATATCAATCTCAGAAAACGATTGTCCTTGAGTTTCTCTCCCAGTATGGCGACTAACACCGTATGATCGATGGTGTCGAAATATTGGGAGATATCGCCCTCGATAAACCATTTCGTTCCGCTCCAGTCGTCTCGTATGGCCGTGAGAGCTGTATGACATCCTCGCCCAGATCGGAAGCCGTGTGAATGGGGGCTGAACTGCGGTTCGTAATATGCCTCTAGTATGAGGCGTATGACTTCCTGCAACAGTTTGTCGCTCCAGGTGGGCAAACCCAATCCGCGGAGTTTGCCGTTCTTTTTGGCGATGTAGGTTCGTCGAACTGGCGTCCAGCGATAACGTTCATGACGGAGATCGTCTATGAGTTTCTCAATTTTCGCCATCGACATCCCATCCACGGTCTCAGGGGTTGAGCCGGGGGTCATCGCACCTGTATTCGCGTACAGGCGTCCGTAGGCCATCAGGTACAGTCCTGGATTGTAGAGTTGTCGATAAATGTCTTCCAGCGGCAATCCTTGTTTCCCACGTTCATGAATGATACTGAGCACAGTTACGGCTGATCGCATCTCGCGTACCTCCCTGTTTTCACTATCGCGTATCACCTGTTCCCCTTCGCCGTGTAGCAGGCTTTCCCTACCGCTGACTACTATGGGAACTCCGTTATCATAGGTGTCTCCACCCTTAGACAATCCTGTATTCCGTCGCTTGAATACGTGCGAGCACAACGTAGGTGGTCCACTCATTCCCTTCAAGGGACTCGCTGTCTCTCATCTCGCCCCACGAAAGGTAGGGTGTCGGAATGTGATTTCACCCTATGAGGCGACATCGCTCTTAGACGCTGTAGCGGTGGGTGTGGGCATACACCGATTGGGAATTAGACTTCGAGCAGTCTAGCTCTCACCATATTGTGCGGGTCTTGCGGGACTCATCCCTAAGCGTCTTCGGTCTTCTCCCGCTTTCAGTGGCATGCTACTGTCCCCCACGATCTTTCGATGTGAGGTAAGCCATTGACCCAAGAACCTCCTTTCGAGTTCTTCCTGGCTGTACCAGGGATATTCAAGCGCGTGATACAGCGCACCACCCCAGCCCAAGACGCTAAATGCTTGGCAGAAGGAAAACGCGACATATCAATACCAATCTCAGCCACAATGACAGCCGCAGTGACGGCATTAATACATGGGATCGTCTCAAGTAAGGTCACCGCTTCTAAAAAAGGAGCCAAACAGTGCTCCACTTCCTCATATACCTTGAGAATGGCTTGATCGAGGAAGTCAATATGCGACAGGATTTGCTCAATAAGGAAACGATGATGGGCTTTGACTCGTCCTTCCAGGGCTCGTTGGAGTTCTGGGATCTTGGCACGTAATCGCCCCCGGGCCAAAGCCGCCAAGACTTCGGGATCTTCTTGCCCACTCACAAGAGCATCGAGCATGTCTCGTCCACTTTTTCCGAGAATATCCGTTGCTACGGCAGCTAACTTGAGGTTGGCCGACTCCAAGACCTTCTGGAGGCGGTTAATCTCGGAGGCTCGTTGCTGCACCAACGTCTTACGGTAACAGGTCAACTCACGCAATTCCCGAATAGGAGATGGGGGAATGAAACTGGCTTTAAGCAGACCGTGACGTAAGAGATCAGCCAACCACTCACTATCCTTCACATCTGTCTTGCGCCCCGGAACCGCCTTCATATGCTGGGCGTTGACCAGAATGATTGTCCGATGATCGTCTTCTAAGATATTGTAGATGGGATGCCAGAATACGCCTGTGCTCTCCATTGCTACATGTTGAATGCCTAAAGACTCTAGCCAATCGCGCAGCATGAGCAAATCAGCTGTCATAGTGGCGTACGTCCGGACTTCCCGCTGCACTGTTCCATCTTCCCCAGTGATCAGTACACAGGCCACCACACTCTTTTTATGGACATCCAGTCCACAACATCTCTCATAAACGATTTGCATCCTGGTCTCCTTCTTTCTGAATGAAAGGTCGAGGCGGGGGGGAAAAACGACAAGTTTCTCTCTCGTGCTCGTCCCTTTCGGGCGGCGACACTCATGGATCCTGGACTCCCCACAGGTCAGCTTGTGTTTCGGGCATCATGCTCCAACCCGTTTCCGACCTTGCTGTCACGACCATGCCTCTATCATACTCCATTTTCATCCCCTTGGATGTCGGCTGGACATCGTGCTTGTGTTGCAAAAAAGAAGGAGCTCTGGTAAGCTCTGCTTCAATTCGAGAAAAGCAGAGGAAGCTCCTTCATGAATCAGCAACATCCCTTCAAGTGGCGTCATTTTCAGGCCGAGATTATCCTCCTGTGTATCTGCTGGTATCTGCGGTATGCTTTGAGTTCTCGTGACGCGAGAAGAGATCATGATGGAGCGCGGTCTACACGTGGATCACACCACGATCTTCCGCTGGGTTCAACAGTATGCACCAGAGATGGAAAAACGCTGTCGGCCTCATCTGAGAGCCATCAACGATTCGCGGGCTGGGTCGATGCGCACCTCCATCAAGATCAAAAAAGTGTGGATGTATCTGTATCGAGTTGTTGATTCTGATGGCCAGACGTTGGAGTTTCTCCACGCGCCCAACACGCGATGCGTGATCCCACCAAACGCTTCTTTGTCAAAGCGCTCCAATCCTCAGCTTGCTCAACGGCTTCACCTGAGCTGGAGAACGAGCAAATGAGGAGGAAAGCGGAATTATCCTCGCTTAAGTCTGCCCCACGGATAAGAACGCTGCGTATCCCAAAGCGGAGGCTTTCCTCAAAACAATCGGGATCCTCCCTAAAAGCGTGGAACTGACGACCGCGTGAAATACCGGGGCAATCCAATCGAACAGGATCACCGTTTTATGAAACGCTTAACGAGGCCAGGGATGGGCTTCTTCTCCTTTGAGACCGCATGGCGGACGTTACAAGGTTTTGAGATGATGAACATGATACGGAAAGGGCAACTACAAGAGGTCGGCAAAGGTGATGTGAGAGGCCAGATGGCCTTCGTTGCCAATCTGTTTGGAGTGGCCATCTCACATGAACCAGAAGGGAACTCCATAACTCTTTTGATTTCTTCATCATTCTTGCAACACAACCTCCAGCAGTGCCCTCAAGCATGATGAGACATCTGGCACAAGCGCGAGCAGTTTGTTCGGTAGGACACACTCATCTCATGACGGAGGCGGCTTCGTTCATCATCAGAGGTGCGGTTTTGTTTGTTCTGCTTCCACTCGAAACCAACCTCCAAACGTGCCAGTGCAGCAGTGGCATCCTAAGAGGCCAGTCGGGCCAACGCCATCAAAAGGGATGGTATTTCCTGGCTACGCCCTTCTCCCTCGACTCTTTTCAGCAATGCATCTGCTATACCGACCGGTTTCTCACCTCGCCAATGTCCCAGCGTTTCAATGAGCGCCACACACGTCTCTGGCTGGTTCTCTTGCTCTAACCAGGAGAGCAACCGTGTTTGGAGTTTGCCCTGCCAGCCTTCTGGGATGGATTGTAGACGGAGTTGCCAACCGAAGGCGTGGAGCAACGCTGCATTGACGTGGCGACTCGTATGAGGCAGCACGTCAATGCAGCGTTGCCTCAAAAGCGTCTGGCGTCACACGATAAACGTTGGAGAGGATTCTCTCTCCAATGTGATGATCCTGCTCGTGCTCAGCCCACAATTGCTCAACCCGCTGCTGTATCCAGTCTGGTCTATCATGGACAATCTCGTGGAGGATCCACTCCAAATGCTGTCCTATGCATGGTGTGGAAGCGTGCAGAACCGCTTGCTGTGCCAGCTGCTCAATGGTTTCCTTTCCCAGAACTGATGCATTCTGCTTCGTACGCAAAACGCGGCGGGCCTGTTCGCATTGTTCATCATCGCTACTGAAAAGGTTCTTGACCAGCGTTCCCAACGACGCAAGCGACATGGTTTCTGGCGTGGATGAGATATCCTCTCCCTCTGTTTGTGGTTGGAGTAAAGGCCATCGTTTATTGCACGCGGCGAGAAATTGCAGAAATATGGCGGGGGGAGAACCGAGAACGTGTTCTAGATCTTGGAGAGCTTCAAGTGCTCTCTCGATGGCTTCGGTCACTTCCCCATCATGCTCCCAACGCTGGCGTGCAGACTGGAGGGATGCTCTGAGGGCGTGGATGTGGTCGAGGGCGCTGGCGAGATCGAGGTTGGGGGCGAGATCGAGGGCGCGGGCGTCGGCGAGGGTGCGGGCAAGGTCGCGGGTGTCGGTGAACATGGCAGTACATCCAAATGCAAGTGCGGCAGCAATTAGAAGCACGTTCGTGAATTGTGAACCCACCTGGGTGATGCACGCATCAATCCACTGGGTATCGCCACATACGCTCAACACAAGCGCTGCGTCTCTTGCTTCAGGTGTCATAGGTTGAAGTGTCAACGCACGTAACTCCGACTGCCACTGAATGAATGCATCCCTATCAGGGTGCTGGAGCAACAGCGTTTCTATGTGTGGTGTCAAAGGTGAGTCAAGATAGATGGAGTAGGCAAAAAGTCAGCTCCAGGAGGCAGATACAAACTACGAATGATCGTCTGCCATGTCCGACTGTTCTTGACCTGTTCGTGTGTCAGTAATTGCCGCATCGGCAACGGTGCCAGATCAAAGAGGCGTGGCTGACCTCTATCGGGCCATTGATAGAGATGGGAACCTGATTGATTCTCTTCTCTCGTGAAAAACGAGATATGGAGGCAGCTCTGCTGTTTTTCATGCAAGCTCTTGCCGTCGTTGGTCATACCCCGGAACAGGTAATAACAGACGGACATGCCTCTTACCCGCGAGCCGTGCGCGAAACACTGGGTGATCAGGTGCTCCATCGAACCAAGAAGTATCTCAACAATTGTCTGGAACAAGATCACCGGGGGATCCGCACAACGGTAGTATCCCATGCGTGGTTTTGGAAACCTTACCTCGGCTGCCCGCTTCTGCTCTGCTTTTGACGAATTGCGTAATTATCTACGTTCCCACTCGACTAAGGAAGAACTGGCCACTCCGAAGGAGTGGCGACAAGCTTTTCTTCATCGGCTTGATGCGTTGAAGGAAGCTCTGCAAATAGTCTCCTCGCGAGGGAGAAGACTCCGCAGTGGTTCTCTGGATGAGTTCTGTCTTCTCAATTCTGACACAACCCGTTTAATCCATTCTCCCACTGTTGTCTGATGGATACCGGTCTCAATGGCAATTTGTTGCTGTGTATAACAGTCTAGCCACATATCCCAGACTTTAGCTTTTTGCTCTGCTTTTTCCGCAGATTTGCGCTCCTAAATAAGTCTCGACTTTCCAATCAGATTCCAACTCATTTCCAACCTTACCTTCTCGCTTTCTGAGGTATAATCAAAGTCGGATGCATAGGTTCTGGTTCGACCTGGAAATGCTCTGTGTTGGTCTAAGGGTCGCTGTAGGGCCAGCAGATCAGCACAGCAAAGTCACTTTATCTTGCTTACCCCGCAAGCGGGTGAAACTGTTAGGCGAAGCGCTCTCGTTCGGGGTCTGCTATCTACGTTGAGTGTACCTTCATTGATGAGCAGAAATAGACATGTTACTCTTCTTACAAAGATATGGTCTGGCAAAATCATATGTTCTAGATACTCCCGGATAGGGAAGAGAGTTTTTCTAGAACTGACGAGAACGGATATTCTCTCTTCATAATAAGCGACTTGACACCTCATCTGGAGATATATGAATGGAATCATTTGTTGATTACTATGCTCTTCTACACGTTTCACTCGACGCCAGCTCTGAAGATATCACAAAGGCATTTCGTGCTGGGGCCTTGAAATTCCACCCTGATCGGAACAAAAGCCAGGATGCTAGCACCCAATTTATCAAAATCAGACAGGCATATGATGTGCTAAAAGATCCTCAAAAGCGAGAAGATTACGATAGATTATACAGGCGCCATAAGCAGAAATCGATAGGTGCAGGGAGCGACAAAGAGCCATCATTCAGGCAACCAACAGGAGCCGCCCGCAACGTGTCGCCCAGACCTACGCGCGATCCAGTCTATATCATTCTCCACTTCACGAAAGGGCAGGCTGCCCATGTTGTCCTGGGAAACACTACGTATCATCTTAGCACCGACAAAGTCGATACTCTGATGCAGGATGGAATGGTACGCGGCCATCTCTCAGAGCAGATCGAGTATCTTCTCATGTACTGCATCCACTGCCATGCCCTTTTTGCAAGCCAGCGAGACTGCACCAGAATTGGCATCCTCTACTTTCCTTATGACCTTTATCCACTCTGCCCACATTGTGATGCCCTCAACTGGTGTCCCGCCAATGAGAAACATGAAAAACGTCAGAGAGAGGCCGAAGCCAAGCGCGTGCGAGATGCACAAAAGAAGCTGGATGATTGGAAGAAGCAGCAGAGTGAGGAAGGAGAAGCGGAGAGAAGAGCAGCAACACAGAGGAGAGAAGAGAGGTACCGTCAGGTGTCAGAGCCTGGGGAATGGCAGCGACAAAGACGCAGAAGGAATTTGATTGGTTTCTGGATAGTAGTCGGCGGCATTATAGCTCTTGCTCTTGGACCCCCACTTTTCGGGGCGTTGACAAGAGCGTTGACAAACCCACCTTCGATCACAAATCTTCACACGATCACTCCTGTTCTCTCAAAGAGCGTCATTGAAATCGGTTTCGATTATCAGCCTAGCAATACGCAAGGAGATATCAAGGTACAGTTCTTCACTGCCGGTGAAATAATTGATAGCCAGACACTGGATACGAAAGAGATGACGCCGGGATCTCAGACAGTATCAACGACTGCTTTTCTCGATACTTCATATGCAGATGGCACCGTTACTCTCTATTGGTGCCCTAACTATAATTGTACGAATCAACAAGAGATGGGAACAACAGATTTTTCTCTTCCCACTGATGACAGTACTTTCCAGGTCGCTTGCAGACTTGAAATGGAACAGAGTACCGGCTAACAGCAGAAATTCCCTGTTAGCTGGTACTCTGCTTGTCTACTACTACAATTGGAGTTAGGTGGTAAAAGCTGCGAAACGACGTTTGTAAGGATGTGTCAGAACTGGGAACGTGGGTAATCACCAAGACAGCTTTGATCATCCTTGCCACGGCCTGTCTCGGTATTACATACTCAAGATCAGAGTGTTGTCGAGTACCTGATATAATAGTTCTCCCGCAGAAATAGTGCTCAGCAACAGGTTCCTATGGAGTTTCACAGGTAGTGTTGCAAAAAATTATAAGCTCATCAAAATAAACTGTATACAAAAAATATTTACTGGTAAAAGAAGTAAAAGAAGCACTCATTTTATTGTAAATACTTTTCTTTTACTTCTCTTACATGAGTCATTTTGATGAGCTTATAATTTTTTGCAACACTACCGTTCCGGCCCAGGACACATCGACGAGACAAGGGCCAACGTGCTGGTCATTGATGAGGATGGCCTCGCTGAGCTGAACCCCTTCCAATTTGGCCCCAGAGAGATTGGTATCGGATAATTGTGCTTGTGAGAGGTTGGCATTGCTTAACTGCGTCTCTGAGAGGCTGGCTCCATCTAACTGTACCCTTGAGAGGTTGGCATTGCTTAACTTCGCCCTGAAGAGGTCGGCACCGGTCAACTGTGTTCCAGCGAGGTTGGCACCAGATAAGTGCGCCCAGGAGAGATTGGCGTGTTCTAGATGTGCCTGTGAGAGGTCGGTGTGTTCTACCGCTACTTTGTTGACTCGGGAAATTGGGCCTGATTTCGGGTAGATATCCTGAGCAATGTGAGCACAAATCGTCACGAATTGATCGGTTTAAAACAAGGGAAAATCCCAAGTCAACAAAGTAGCGCTACAACGGTGTTCACAAAAATTGAGCCAGAGGCAAATGTCACAGAAATGTCCGACACTGTCCTGGCTTTCGTTCCCTATCTGCTCTAAAATGGTAGAGAAACGGAATAAATACAGTAATGAGATAGAGAAGCTTTGTGATCTTTTCATTGTTGTTCGCTCGTTTCATCCAGATATACTTTTTTTGTGTATACAAAGAGTACTGAATGATACAGAACGGCCCATCATATGAATGTATTCCCATAAATTATGGAATACACAAGTAAATGAAATGAGTGATGCTCTCTTCTTTTTAAGAAAGGATATAGTTCGTGAATGCTCATATTCAGCGCGTGCGTTCAGCATTGAAGGTTGTCGTCCCGACCTTTATGACTATTTGCCTTCTCAGCCTGGCAGCAAGCTACTTCTTTTTTCCTGTTTCTCCTGCGCGGGCAGCTCTGTCTTCCGATAAGGTGGCTAGTGCTTCCCTGATTACTCCTGCACCTGGATTCAATCATGGATGTCCAGTGGGGTACTTCTGCATCTACCCGCAGGACAAAGGCTGGAACGGTGATCGCCCCTCCCTGAAGTACTACCGCTATGGCGTTTACCAACTTCATAATCAAGTCGGTACTCACTACATCTTCAACAACCAGACGTCTCGCGCTTGGGTCTGGTTGTGCACTGACTGGAACGGCAATAACAGTGCGGGTAGGTATTCCTCCCCTGATTATGAAGTGGTTAACCTCACTCCGATCAACTCCATCAGACTTACCCCTTGAGAAGCTATCTCCTCCAAGGCTTTCATGCCCGTCGTCTATGATAGACGACGGGCATGAAAGCCTATTCCCAAGATTTGCGGCAACGATTTCTGCGAGCTATCGACGCAGGAGCCAGCCAAGGCGAGGTCGCAGAGACGTTTGCCGTTTCACGAGCAACTATCAAGCGGTACACACAACAGCCTTGCTATTTGCTAAGAAATTGGGTAACCTGCTTATTGAGGGAGACACTTAGGGCTAGCTACTCTGAGGGCAGGAGTTGAAGAACCCGGCAAGCGCTATGGAGATCGACTCTTTTGAGATAAGTGGGGAATGTGTTACGATCCTTCATGAACCTATGAGGACGCCAGTGCAGACCTTTTGTGTGTAACTGGGTAAGGCACATTCACAGCTCCCGGTCTCTCTCACCCAGCACTCACAACGTAGTGACGTTTCCCAGTTGCGTGTGGGAGGGTTCTTCAGATGGCAGGAACGAAGAAAGCACGTCCAGACCTGGCACTTATTCCGATGCTTCCTCATGAAACGCTCTACATTGGGGTCGATGTGGGCAAATTCCGGCATGTGGCAGGCTTTCTTTCACGAACCTTGCTCCAGCGGCATGAGCGTTTCGAGGGATGTCCAGCTTTTGCCTTTGAGCAGTCACGCGAAGGCTTTCGTGCCTTGGTAGACCGCATCCGAGAATACGTGCCTCTTGAACAGGCCACGGTACTGATTGAGCACACGGGGCATTATCACAAAAATCTTGAGCAGTATCTTCTGGAGTTGGATATTACCGTCTACCGCATCCATGTTCAAGAGCGCCCCAAAGGCATGACGAAGACAGATAAGCGCGATGCTCTTAACCTCGCCAACAGGCTCTACACCCAATTGGAACTGGGGGCTCAAGTTGAAGAGAAACTGCAGTTGGTTCGACGGACTGTGCCTCCAACGCAGGCAGCCATGCAATTGCGAGGTTTTATGCAACATCGAGACGCCCTCTCGCATCAGCGTACCCAACTGAGAAACAAGTTGACCGCTATTTGTGATGAACTCTTTCCTGAGTTTACCCAAATTTTTCACGATCCTAATCTGGCAGTGGCTCTTGCCTTTCGAGAAAAGTTCCCTACTCCGCACGACATTGCCACGGCCAGTCTTTCAGCGCTCCGAGAAACGCGGGTGCAATATTTCCCATCCGAAACCAACCTGCTGCGCCTCCAGCAATTGTCCAGGGAGACTATCGGTATTACCAATGTAGATCGCTTGCGCGGTATGAAGGTTGAGCAAGAGTTGTTGATCAAGGAATTGCGTCTGGTCCAGGAGCACTTAGAACGCCTCGACGCGGAAATTGCTGACATTGTGAAGACCTGTCGTGAAGGACAGATTTTGCTCTCGATGCCCCCCATTGGTCCGGTGCAGGCTGCAACCATCATTGCAACGATAGGGCATATCAACAATTTCGAGAAAGCGGCTGAACTCAAATCGTACTTTGGCTGGGCACCCAGAAGGGAGCAGACAGGTGTCTCGTTTGATCGGACGAAGCTTGCTCAAGGAGGGGTGCGTTCAGTAAAACAGATGCTGTATCTCATGGCTGTGCGGGCAACCACGCTTGACTGCGAATGGGCACGGATCTACCGCCGTTTGCTCCCTCGTATGGCAACCTACGACGACCGCATAAAAGAGTATCGTGGTCCTTCTCGTTTGCGAACTATCGAAAAGAAATCCTGAACAAGATCATAGGCCAAGCGGAGTTGGGTGCTGGTTTGGCAAAAAGCTGCTAGAGCCTCTTGCTCTCCCTCATCCAGATCCTTGGGATCGCGCACAAAAAGCCAGACGGCAGCATTGGGCGTGTATTTCAGGATGCGTTGTGGGTTGGCAGATGCCCATAGACGCTGCGAGCTGATCCGGTGTAGCCTTGCTCCTTGATTTCTCGGAAGATGGTCAGACCGTTTCTCTCCCCAGCTTCCCAGCGCGAAAGGACATACGAAGCGAATGGGTCAAAAGGACTCTCCCTCTTTCGTCGCTTTCTCGCTTCTGGAAAAGAGGCAGACGCGAGCCAGCGATGGATCGTTCGTTCTCCCATCCCCAGTTGTCGAGCAATTTCTTTCGGTTTCATCCGCAAGTTCCGCGCAACTCCACCATCTGTTGATAACGGGCATAGCGCCCGGACCGCCGCGCCAAACGGGCTCTTTGGACGTGAGTAGGCTCCTTCGGACGCCATTCTTCCACGGTGATCACCGCTTTGCTCGACGTATCCTGATGTGGCTCTGGCGTTTGACTGGCCAGCTTGATTTCCTCAAGGCTTCGCCCCAGAAGGAGCTGGAGCGCTTCGGTCAAGTTCTTGAGGATGTGAAAGCGATCTGCCACATCTGTAGCTTGAGGGGCCGCCATCGCGGCAGCTTTGGCATACTCTCCTCCACGATCTCGACTGACCACCATGATCTCAGGGTGAGGCTTTATCCAGGCTGCAGCGGTTACGGCCTGGCGGTCGGGAAGCAAGTCTACAATATGGTGCGTTTCGAGATTCACTAGAACTGTCCCAAAGCGCTGCCCACGCCGAAACGCAAAATCATCTATCCCGACATAGAGCACTGACTCCTCTGGGAGGTCAGGCAACGCCATGATTCGGCGTAAAAGCGTCTGGCGATCAGTCTGCATACCCAGGCGAACGGCTAGTCTGATCCCGCCTCGGCCACTGGTTGCCAACCCCACCGCCTGCAAGTGCTCGCTCAGCCGGATGGTCATGCGTGCCCACGGTTTCGCGAACCGTGGAAACCGCTCTGTAAACACTTTGCGTTCACAGAGCCGATTGCGGCAATAGAATCGCCGAATGGTCAGGCAAAGCTGAACCTTGCGTCCGACACAGGAGGCATCGCTGAGCCTGCGCCGATAATGACTATGGATAGAGGAAGATACTCCTCCACACAAGGGACAACAAGATGTTGGGTAGGTGGCTCTTACTGTGAGACTCAAGCTCGTTTCTGTCGCTTGAATCTCCTCAATAAGCATTCCTTCAGGGAGGGAAAGAGCCGTGTAGCATCCATGACAGCCTCACATCGCTCACCAGCAGACAAGGGGGCAGTTTTTCGAGAAAAACTGTACCATTGCCTGTCAAGTGAGCAGTGCAAGGAGAATCAGCGGTAGACACGCGAGAAGGCAGAGAGGAAAAATACCTATATGAGCCTGCCAGCCGGATGCACCAAGAGAAGCCATAGAATTTGTCAACCCCTGCTGGTCACCAATTTGCCCGACGAAGGTGTGCGCAGCGCCGGCGCTGCGCACACCTTCGTCGGGTCATACGTCTCCTGAGTTCGTAACAAGTGATACGCAACCAGAAGAATCTTGCGCATGACCGCTATCAATGCCTCCATTTTTTTCATCCCACGCTCAACCAGACGATGGTAGTATTGACCAAAGGCAGAACCCCTAAGCCGAGTGCAGCGCACGGCAGTCATATACAGGAGCCGACGGAGCCGACCGCTCCCTCTTTTGGAAAGCTTCGTTTCTCCTTTCCATTTGCCGCTCTGCCGGACCTGGAGATCGAGTCCTGCATAAGCCACCAGCCTTTTCAGCTCGCTGAAAGCGCGTGATGTCTCCCAACTCTGCTCTCAAAACGGCGACCATCTTGCGCCCGAATTCAGGGACCCCCTGTAGCTTTTTCGCCTCATCGTCGGAATCCAGAAGACGATCTAATTCTTCTTCTAACTGCGCTAGATTCGCTTGTGTGTGTTCAAGCTGATCACAGAGCACGCTCAGGCTCCGAGCACGAGCAGATGTCGCCACGCCACTACTGATGGATTGCTGGGCCACCTGGAGCAAACGTTGTGCGGTTTTCTGCCCAAAGTGTCGAGGAGCCAACTCTTGCAGAGTGGCAACAATCGCTTGGAGACCTGCTGCGGCCATGGCTTGCGCGACTTCGATAGCGCTTGAGCAGGCCCAGTGCGGTTGGGCGGCTGGGATCAGCGAACACCTGGGTAAATTCGGGGAAGAGGACGATGAGCAAGGCGTGGATCTCATTGATGTCTCGGGCGATGTCATCGCTGAGTTGGGTATGCAGCCGCACCAATTCGCGATACGTCGCAATCTGTTCGGTCGGAACATAGCCCCGACGAGCCTCTCCACTCAGGAGCACTCGTGCAATGGTATTCGCATCTAATTTGTCCGTTTTGGCTCGGAGTCCCCGTTGTTGCGCAAATTGATGGGTTTGCCGTGGATGCAATAGACACAGGTGATAGCCCTGCCGGTTGAGAAAACGATAGAGATTTTCTCGCGTTTCGCGAAGTCGCTTCAAGTCCGACGAGAATTTGCTCAGGCTTCACACCCAGCGTTTCTAATCTCTCTTGCAGAAAGGTGAATCCAGGCAGCGTATTGGGAAACTCCACTGGCTTAATGACTTGGCTCTTGTTTGGCTTCAGCACGCAATAACTACACGTTTGGCTGCTCACATCAATACCGACCACGTACTGATACACTGAAGCATCGATTGAAGAAGACGGCGTCTCTGCTTGGCTCATACCTCTCTCTCCTTGGCTACTTGATGAGTCTACAGGATATCAACAGGATCTTCATAGGCAACGGGAATTCCGGCCACCCAGGGCGAGCGTCAACTCATACTGGATCGAGAGTCTTCCTTCTTCGATCGGAAGAAGGAAGCAGATACCTTGCCCCATCGCCGCTTTTGACCCTGGTGGACGGGGAACAGTCTCTTTTGGAGGTGGTCCTGTTCGATCACTCGTTTCCTTTACTCCGTCAGCGTGTGCTCCACGCCCTGTAAAACGAAAGGGGGAGGTATGAACTCTCACCTCACGGAAAGCAAGCGGGCATCACCAAGTTTGTGCCAGACCCCGCGGAGTTCCCAAATTTACAATATGGTGATTCTCGATTATCCTGCGTCCCTCTTGCTTTTGCAGATGATCCCTGGTAGACTGGCTCGTAAGAGAAGGAAGGAAATCATCACTACCAGTATGTCTCTCGATTTTGTCATCGCGGGTACCAAATTTGCCGCGCCAACGTCTTTGCATGCCCTCGTTCATCGGCAGCGATTACATGAGGTGCTCACTCTGGGTCTTCGGTGTCCTTTGACGCTGATCTCGGCTCCTGCTGGCTATGGCAAAACCAGTCTCTTGTCTGAGTGGGTCTTGACCACGCGGGCTCACAGGTCCTGCACCTGGGTCTCGTTGGATGCCTCTGATGATGAGGTCCATCGGTTCTGGCTGTGCGTGTTCCTGGCCCTGCACCGCTGTGCTCCCGATCTGATGACCCCTCTGCTCTCCCTGCTGCAGACGCAACACATGCCTCCTGTGCAGGACCTGCTCTCCCTGCTGATCAATCGGCTGCTGGAAGCACCAGAGGCTCGCTATGTGCTGGTCATTGATGACTATCACCTGATCACGGCACCTGCCATCCATCAAAGTCTGACCTCGCTGATCGAGCGGCTCCCTCCACAGCTCTGCCTATATCTTGCGACCCGTGTGGACCCCCCATTGCCTCTGCATCGGCTGCGGGCTCGTGGGCAGCTGTTGGAAGTGCGGGCGCAGCACCTGCAATACACGCCTGCTGAAGCCAGCGCCTTTCTGCAGGAGGTGATGGAACTTGCACTGACCAACGACGAGGTCGAAGCCATCACACAGCGCACCGAGGGCTGGTTGGTCGGATTGCAACTGATCGCCCTCTCCTTACAGGGTCAGGCCCGCCTCTCTGATGTGTTAACCCGTGCCTCTGGTACGCAGCGCTCCATTCTGGACTATTTCACCGAAGAAGTGCTCAGGCAACAACCAGAACAACTCCAGACGTTTTTGCTGCTCAGTAGCCTGCTGGACCAGTTCTGTGTGCCGCTCTGTGATGCGCTGTGGGAAGAGGGCCAGAGCCAACAGATGCTGGAGCAGCTGGAACGTCTGCACCTGTTTGTGGTGGCATTGGACGCGGAAGGAACCTGGTACAGATATCATCACTTATTTGCAGAAGCCTTGCGCCGTCGCCTCCAGCAGTCCACGTCGCAAGAGCAGATCGAGGCCCTCTATGGATCAGCCAGCGCCTGGTATGCCCAGCAAGGGCTGCCGTATGAGGCCATGCACTATGCGGTGCGCAGCCGTGATTGGCACCACGTCATCGCACTGTTTGGGCGCTTTCTCCGCGACCTGCAAGGGCGACCAGGCGAGATCCGCATGATGGAGCGGTGGATCGAACAATTCCCCGCTGACCTGTTTGCTCAGGACCCTCGCCTCGGCCTGTTTGCTGCCTGGTTGTGGTACATTTGGGGGGATTTTCGGACCGCTGAGGGATGGTTGGACCGGACAGCAAGCGCGCTCGAAAAGATGCCAGAGGGGAACACCCGTGGGCAGCTCGTCGCAGAAACCCTCGCCTTCCGAGCCGTGATCAAAGGATTCTATGGGAATGTGCAGGAGTGCATTGCGCTGTCCGAACAGGCAAAGCAATGGCTTGACGATGACAATAGCTATGTTCGTGCGCTTGTGCACAATGCTCAGGCGCACGCATTGCTGGCTCGCGGCGAGGCCAGCGCGTTATGGCAAGCCCTGCAGGAGGCCATGGCTGCCTATGAGCAAGCGGGGGTGCTGGTCATCGCATCCTGTATGTCCTGTATCGCTGCGTCCTATCTGCTCATGCTGGGACAGGTGAAGCACGCTGAGCAGGAGCTCGCCCGCCTTGCCCTGGAACCCTGGGAGCATCCGCTCGCACGGGGATATCTGGCTGCCTCTCAGGCGGTGCTCTTGTACGAACAGAATCAGCTGGAACCAGCGTTTGACCAGGCACAACAAGCCCTGCACCTGCTGGAGCAAGCGGGTGCAGGGCATATTGTGGATCGAGCCTATGTGGTCCTGATGCAGATCTTCCTGGCGCGCCAGCAGTTCGATGAAGCGGAAGACGCCCTGCAGCGCTTGCTCACTCTTCCTTTCTACCGTGACAATCGCTATGCCCAGACCTGGCGCCTCGCCGGTCTGCAGGTGCGGCTCTGGCTGTCGGTGGGCCAACAGGACGTCGCCGTGCAGTGGTGGATGCGCGCTCAACAACAGGTGCCCCTCCCTTCGGTGTTTGCCCAGGAGCGAGAGGCGGTCGCAGGAGTGCGGGTCCTGCTGGCCGAACGGAAAAGCGAAGAGGCCCGCCATCTGCTTGCTCCCTGGCTGCCCCAGGCTCGTTTGACAGAGCGCCGGGAGCAGGTGTTAGAAATGTGCCTGCTGGAGGCGCTGGCCTCTCAGCAGATGCAGCAAGAACAGCAAGCGTTGCAGGCGCTGGAAGAGGCCCTCTTGATCGGGGAACCGGAAGGCTATCTGCGTCACTTTCTCGATGAAGGTCAAGAGCTGGTGCCTCTGCTCAAACGCAGCCTGGAGCAGCAGCGCAGGCCCTATGTGGATCGCTTGCTTGAAGCGTTTCTGCAAGAAGAGAAGCGCATGCATGAGAAGAGCGGCCCTTCCTCTTCCGCGAACCCGCAAGTGCTCATTGATCCGCTCACGTCTCGTGAACAAGAGGTTCTGGAACTGCTTTCGCAAGGAGCCTCCAATCAGGAGATCGCGCACGCCCTGGTGATCGCGCCAAACACCGTCAAGCGGCACGTCCAGGCCATCTTAGCCAAGTTGGGGGTACGCAATCGCACGCAGGCCCTCGCACGCGCGCAACAGCTTGATCTCCTTCCCCACAAAGCCGACTGAAGCACCGATGTTTCATGTAAGCTAAATGTGGCTCACTTCATTTGCCGAAGAGCCACATTTCACTTGAAAAAACACACCGATGCCGACTTTATCGTGGAAGCGTCCAGCACGAATAGTCCCAAAGGGTCATACTCCTCCCTGAACAAAAATGACTCCAAATGATCACGCTTTTTTGTGAAACCCGCATTATACTGTCTATTGTCGCCGACGAGGAGCGATGTTTCCTCGGCTCAAGCGAATGGAAATACAGAGACAATAATGGAGAAGCCGGTTCTTTCAGACGATGATAAACCATGATTGGAACAGCTTTATGTACCTGAAATGAAAGAGGACTATTCTTATGACAATCATGCGTGCCATACAAGTTCATGCCTATGGCGATGCTGCTCAGCTTCGCCTGGAAGAGATCTCGCAGCCCGTGCCTGGAGAGGGTGAGGTGTTGGTCCGTGTCCAGGCCTCAGGCGTCAATGCCCTCGACTGGAAAATTCGTTTGGGCTTGTTAAAGGACATCATGCCCTCCAGGTTTCCCTATGTGCCTGGCATCGAACTGGCAGGGGTGGTTGAACGCGTTGGTCCTGGTGTCACGACGCTTCAGCCTGGTCAGGCCGTCTTTGGTCATACCATGGCAGGAGGAACCTACGCAGAGTATTGTCTTGTGCCTGCACAGACGCTGGCTCCCAAACCGACAGCGCTCAGTTTTGATGAAGCGGCAACGGTTCCCATAGGCGCGGTTACTGCCTGGCAGGCGCTCTTTGATCAGGGACAGCTCCAGGCCGGACAACGGGTATTGGTCCTGGGCGGTTCCGGTGGGGTCGGCCTCTTTGCCGTGCAGTTGGCTCATCGGCAGGGCGCACAGGTGATCACCACCACCTCGACCAGCAATGTCGCCTTTGTGCGTTCACTTGGCGCAGATACGGTCATCGACTACACCCAGACTCGTGTAGAGGATGAGGTTCACCAGGTGGATCTGGTCCTCGATACCGTGGGTGAGGAGGGAACAGCGAGTGCCCTGGTCACGTTGAAACCGGGTGGGACGCTGCTGACCATCGCGGGACAACTCGACGAGAGGCAAGCACAGACCCTGGGCGTGCGGACCGCGTTCTTCAGCGCTCAATTGGGCGATACGGCTCAGCTTCTCACCGCCATCTCGCGCCTGATCGATGAGGGTCAGTTGCGCACCTCCATTGCTGCCACGTTCGACCTTCGCGAAGCCTCCAAAGCGCAGGAACTGAGCCAGAGTGGGCATGGGAGAGGTCGCATTATTCTTCATATCGCGTAGTGTCCAGGCCCGAGAACATTTTTGAGCAGATGGTTGCTCCCTAGAAGGGAGCGAAAGGAAAAACCAGATGACAGAGCAGGTGACGAATCCGATTCTTCGAGCTTTCGAGCAGGGAGAGCGAGTGTTTCTTTCTGAGACCTGGTATCAGGTGTGGAAAACGACGGGAGAGACGACCAATGGGGTCGTGGACACCTGGTTTGAAGTCGTCCCACCTGCGGCGGGACCGCCAGAACATCTGCATGCCCACTTCGATGAGTGTTTCTGGATTGTGAAAGGAACCTTTCTGATCAAAGTGGCAGGTACCACCTCGAAAGCCTCGGAGGGAGCCTGGATCTTCGTTCCTCGTGGGATCGCCCATGCCTTCCGCAATGTAGGCACAGAAAATGGCCAGCTGCTCATCCTCGCGTTGCCAGCAGGAAGAATGCGTCAGTACTTTGAGGAAGCCTCTGCGCTCTTACGGTCACAGCCTGTTGACCAACAAGCGCTTCAGCGCGTCAATGAGCGCTATGGGGTCATAGAGGTGGGACCACCTCCAGAGGGAGGATCGGTTGTGTATCACAGGCTCGATGTGACGGAGCTTGAACAGGTGCAGGAGATCATCCAGCTGGCACTGAGCCAGTTCGGACGCCTTGATGTCGTCGTGAACAATGCCGGTGTGATGCCGCTCTCACCCCTTGCGGCATTGAAGATCGATGAATGGAACCACATGATTGATGTCAATATTCGCGGCGTCCTGCATGGGATTGCCGCTGGGCTTCCCATCATGACGGAGCAAGGGTTCGGTCAATTTGTGAATATCGCTTCCACCGCAGCCTATTCTGCAAGCCCAACGACTGCGGTGTACAGCGCGACCAAATATGCGGTCAGAGCGATCAGCGAAGCATTGCGACGGGAGGTTGGGCAACAAAATATTCGCGTCACACTCGTCTCCCCAGGTGTCACGGAATCCGAACTGGCCGAGAACATTTCGGACGAGGCAACGAAACACTATGTGGTGAATGTGTATCGTCGCCAGATCATTCCGGCGTCTGCTATCGCTCGTGCCATCGCTTATGCCATCGCGCAGCCAGATGATGTGGATGTGAACGAACTCGTTATCGGGCCAACCGCTCACATCTCTTGATGTTCTTCTCCCACTCAGCCCTTTCTACCCGTTCTCAGCGTAAGCGGAAAAGGGGCTGTTCACACGCAAGTGGTCAAATGACAGCGCTTGTATGCGCAGAGATGGATCAAACCTTGCGCTGGGCACGTGTTCTGGTTGCTGAATGTTCAGCCGCATCGCTCAGATGCGCGTCATCAGGTGGTTTTGATCTTGACCCAGAGAAAAGAGACTCTCCCGCAACGCTTCTCCTGTCGGCAAACGCTGCCAAGGAGGAAGAGCAAGTCAAATACACACCATCGTCGTATGCTTGTCTCAGGAAAGGAGATGACCATGCAAGACAAACCCGTCGCCCTGGTCACCGGGGCCAACAAAGGAATCGGTCTTCAAATCGCGAAGGAGCTCGCGGCGCACGGTTTCACTGTGCTCATCGGATCGCGCAACCGCGAGTTGGGGGAGGAGGCGGCCTCGAGTGTCGGAGCGGATGCCCACGCCCTCCAGCTCGACGTCACGAAGCGGGACTCCATCACCGCCGCAGCCGAGCGTATCCGCAACGAGTTTGGCCGTCTCGACGTCCTCGTGAACAACGCGGGCATCTCGCATGCGGGAGAGCCGGGCAGGTCGCTTGAGGAGATCTCAAAGGCGAGCCGACCGAGTATCGCGTCTCTCGACGAGATGCGTGCGGTGTTCGAGACGAACGTCTTTGGCGTCATTGCCGTCACGCAAGCGATGCTGCCCCTGCTGAGCGTCGCGCCAGCAGCACGCATTGTCAACCTATCGAGCGGTTCCGGCTCGCTGACGATGAAAGCGGACCCGGCTGATCCGCATCACTCGTCGTTCGGTGTCATTTACGGCCCGTCGAAGACGGCCCTCAATGCGATCACACTCGCCTTCGCCATCGAATTGGAGTCGACACCTATCAAGGTCAATGCTGTGGACCCTGGTTTCACCGCGACGGACCTCACCAACTTCCAGGGCACGCGCACCGTCCAACAGGCTGCACGTGAGCCTGTACGCCTTGCGCTTCTCGACGCGAGCGGTCCGACGGGCACGTTCTCCAATGAGGACGGCCCGCTCCCGTGGTGATGGAGTCTCGCGCGTTCGTCGAATGCTGGCGAGGCTCGGGGGATGGGCGTCGTCCCCTGAGAAACAGGTTGTTAGCCGCCTTTTCTCGCGACACGCCAGCGGCAGAGGTCGACGCAGAGAACTTGAAAAAAGCTCTCTCGTAAAGCATCAGCTCAGAGGGAAATCGACTCAGCACCGAGATCCGCATTCAGGCGATGGACCCACAGACCCTGCGGGCTTTCACAGCGTACTGTTCGTTATCCGCCCGTTGAGTGGGGCTCAGCGTCGGGAGGTCTTGAGCGTCGTCGCGCATCGAGCAGAAACGAGGGACAGGCCGCGTTGATGTGGAGCGGCCTGTCCGTGTCCGTCATGCAGCTCCGCCTCGTTGTCGTGATGACGGTCAGGAATGCGTGAGGTCATGCCCCAGTTGCACCGTAGCTACACTTCTGGCTTGGTCGTCAGATACGCTTATCATTCACCAAAAGTGGTACTGGTGGCGAAGTCGATTTTCACGCTTGGCATTCAACGATTTCAAGCTCAAAGCGAGCGTCGTTTTTGACTTCGCCACCAGTACCCAAAGTGGTCAAGAGCCTCTGGTTCTGGCTCGCTTTTGGTGATCTGGAGAGTACAGTGCGATGTTCGGGTCTCAGGAACTCGCTTCTAGAGTGGTCGAATCTGTTCCTACCGTGCTGTTTATGAGCTTAAATCACTAAAAGCGAGCCAGAACCACTTTCCAGGGCATTTCTTCTGAAAGTCTCGAATGGATGACTTTCATTCAGGGTGGTGCATCTTGGATGCATGGGATCTTACCAGATAAATCGTAAAACATTCTCATTTCGTTGTCGTCAGAATATAGTCAAGGAGGAAAAGACATGGCATCTGACAAAGTAGAGACTACAGCACAGACAAATAAGAGCGGTATCCCAGGAATACGTGGAACAGACCATATTGGGATTAACGTGCCGGATCTCGAAGAGGCAACACGCTTCTTCGTAGACGTGCTCGGTGCCGAAGTCTACTACTCAATAGGCCCATTTAAAGATGAAGGCACCTGGATGGCAGATAATCTCGATGTACACCCAAGAGCTGAGGTACCTGAAATCCGTACTTTACGGCTCAAGAATGGTGCACACTTTGAACTCCTCTCATTCATCGCACCTGACCAGAACAAAACGATGCCCAAATTGAGCGATTATGATGGACATCACATAGCATTTTATGTTGATGACATGGACGCCGCCGTTGCCTACTTAAAGAGCAAAGGAATAAGGGTACTCGGTCCAGTCAAGGACGGCGTCGGACCGGAGTCAGGAGAAGGCTCCACATTTGTCCTCTTCAAATCCCCTTGGGGAGCGATGTTCGAACTTGTCAGCTTCCCAAACGGACGAGCCTATGAAAAAGATTACGAGCCTATGTGGGTATCCAATCAAGAATCTTAACTTCATGAAACTGCCTCAGCCTTCAACGTAGCTGGCGGCATGGGACCCATTTAGTCAAGCAGAGCATGGTAGAGAGACATGCTGCCATGCTCATTCGGAAAAAAGTGCCTCAAAGATCAGAGGAAAGGACGTGACGAGAATGCAGATCGCAAAACTTGGCTACGCTGGCTTCAACACCCCTAATGTAGAAGCTATGCTCGCATACTACACCAATGTTATTGGCTTTACGCTTGTGGAGCGTGGCGGTGATGGATCAGCTTATTTGCGTAGCGTATTGGACCATCACACACTTGCCCTCTATCCTGCGCAGGAGAATGGCCTCCGTCATATCGGCTTTCAAATAGGGGCCGGTCAAACGCTTAAAGAGGCGGCAGAACAACTGCGTGAGCAGGGCATAACTGTGGAGACTCAATCAGATGCACAGCCTGGCATAGCGGAACAGCTACAGTTCAAGGACCCTTCGGACACGACGATCCATCTCTACGAGACAATGGAACAGGTACATGATAACTTTCCAGAGGCAGGGATTGTCCCTGAGAAGCTGGGACACGTTGCGCTCGCCGTTCATGATGTCCAAAAGAGCGCTGACTTTTATCAGAATGTGCTCGGTTTCCGCGTGTCAGATTGGATCGAGGACTTCTTTGTCTTTATGCGCTGCGGCCCTGATCATCACACGATGAACTTCCTGCGCACTAAGTATCGGAAGATGCACCACATTGCCTTCCAGCTAAAAGATTGGGCGCATGTGCAACGTGCCTGCGATCACCTCTACAAACACAACATTCCGCTTGTTTGGGGACCAGGTCGCCATGGCGTTGGACACAACATCTTTACCTATCACCATGACCCTGATGGACAAACTGTCGAACTGTTCACCGAGTTGGATATCATGCTGAATGAAGACCTGGGATACTTTGAACCCCGACCATGGCACGGAGAATTTCCACAAAAACCCAAGGTGTGGAAAGCAGACCTATATGCAACCAATCACTGGGGAGCTATGCCACCACCCGAAATTTTAGAGTAAGCATATCTGGTACGGGCAGCGCCCTTGTAGTTGCCCGTACCACATTCTCTATGGCACGACAGGCCGCAGAAAAATGAACAAGACGGTCGGTATCATTGGCTTAGGGAAGATGGGCCTACCCATTGCAGCAAACCTGCTCGAACATGGCTTTACAGTGGTAGGCTATCGCCGCCATATGATCGGCGATTTCATTACAATGGGTGACACAACTGCACGTTCCAGCAAAGAGGTTGCTCAGCAATACGATGTGGTGATTACCTGTCTTCCAGAGGATAGTGCATTCCTCGATGCAGCTTCGGGTGAGAATGGACGCGTTCACGGAGCGCATCCAGGGTTAACTGTTGTCGATATTAGTATGCTTGCGATGGAGGCCAAGGAGCAATCCAGGCGCTCGCTTGAGCAAGCAGGTGGAATGGGGAAAGAGGATGTTGCAGCCATGTCCTCCTTCCTTGAGAAGACAATCAAGCAAAACGAGAGGAGAGAATCTGTATGAGTCAACATAGCGCTATAAAATATCAACTTGGAACTGCTCTTGTGGCGGGGAAACAAACCGTTGTCCTCGCTCATCAAGAGCAGTTTTTCAATTTACACACTCTCTAAGCTCGACTTTGTACAAATTTGCTAGAGAGGAAGGCAAAAGCCTACCCTTGAAGTAAGATAGAAGCTTACCAAAGCAAAATCTTCCACAAGGAGAAGCTCATGCCCCTTCCAGAAACTATTCTAACGGTTGTGGCCCCCTTTCGGCCACTGTTTACGGCTCCGACCTGGAGAAAATTGATGACCCTATTGACTGGAACGCTTTTGGCTCACGGACGACGGACGGTCTGTAGGGCTTTGCGCTTCAGCGGAGAACAGAACAACGGGCACTGGAGTCTGTACCATCAAGTGCTCAACCGTGCTCGCTGGTCTCCACTGGCAGCAAGCCAGTGTTTGCTGCTGCTCATCATAGAAACACTGCTTCCCCCGGGCGCTTGCATCCAGATCGTCATTGATGAGACCTTGGAACGACGATGGGGTCCTCAGATCAGCAAGCGAGGCAATTATCGCGATAGTGCACTCTCCAGCCGCAAGCGGGAAGTCGGGTAGCACCGGATTACGTTGGATCGTGATGGCGGTGGTCGTGACGCCTGCGTGGAGCAAGCAGCCCTGGTCGCTGCCCTTTCTGGTTGTGCTTTCCACGGCTCCCGCCTTCAGCGTACTCAAAGGCAAACGACACAAAACCATTGCCATGTGGGCCAGCCTGATGCTCAGCCTGATGCATCGCTGGCTTCCAGATCGCGACATTGTCGTGCTGGGGGATGGGGCTTACAATTGTCTGGCATTGGGCTTGCAGGCAACGAAGCGCTCCGTGACCTTGATTACACCTGGTCAGTTGGATCACGCCTTTCACGACCCGCTTCTTCCCGCTGAGCACCGTCCCAAAGGAGGCAAGCCCAGAATCGTAGGCAAACGCCAGCCCAACCTGGATCAGGTCCTAGTTGATCCAAGCACCCAGTGGCAAGAGAACGAGGTCCAATGGTATGGGCAAGGTATCCGGGTGATCCAATGGTGCAGCGGAACCGCATGGTGGCATCGTGCCAAACTCCCCCCATTGCCTATCCGCTGGGTGCTCGTCCGTGATCCCAGCGGCAAGTACGAGCCCAAAGTGCTGGTGTGTAGCAATCCCAACTGGCAGGCGCTTCTCATCATTGCCACCTACATGAAGCGCTGGAGTCTGGAAGGCACCTTTGAGGAAGCGCGTGCGCATTTGGGCATCCAAACCCAGCGACAGTGGTCTGATCTTGCCATCGAGCGCACCACTCCACTGAGGCTCGTGTACCTACAGTTTGGTGACGTTGATGGGAACCCATCTGGCTGCTCACGCGCAGATCGTCGTCGAGCAGGCCGCCTGGTATCACAAATCTGCTGCCACCTTTCATGATGTTCTTGCCAGTGTGCGACGGCTGATCTGGAAACAGCAGAGCAGTCTGACATCCCCTTGCGCACCTGATGTTGGACTCCTCTCTCCTTCTGTGCTTGATCGGCTTCTCGATGCGGCCTGTTTTTAGTTGGAAATGTACAAAGTCGAGCTTAGAGCACGCAAGGGTGAAGAATACGCTCTCCACTGAAATTCGTGAGCTATCAGACTCGCTGCTCGAACTGATAGAAGATTGGTCATACTGGAATGAGACGTTGGCGCAGGTTGTAAAGACGCTGTTTGCTCATCGCTCAGAACAAGCGTTTGCTGATGCTCTTTTGCAGCAAGAAGAGTTGCATTGGTTACCTCCATTAATGTTTCCACGGAAACTTATCTGCATTGGAACAAACTATCGTGACCACCTCGCTGAAATGGGCGTTGCCAGGCTTCCAGAGTATCCATACAGCTTTTTAAAGCCTCCGACAACGACGTTGATAGGGTCTGGCACTCCTCTTCAGTTGCCAAAACGGGCAAAACTGGTCGATTGGGAGGCAGAATTAGTGGTCGTTATTGGTCAAAGAGTACGCGATATCCAGAAAGAAGACGCGTTACAGTACGTTGCGGGCTACAGTCTTCTCAACGATGTCTCAGCCCGCGACTGGATTGCGGACGCGCCCCCTGTCGGGATCGATTGGGTCATGCAGAAGGCGTTCGATGGATTCGCGCCCATGGGTCCACTTCTCACGCCCGCCCTCTTTGTGCCAGATCCACAACAACTGCATATCACTCTTACGGTGAATGGACAGATTAAACAAGACTCGACGACCGCAAACATGGTCTTTTCTGTTCGAGAAATTATAGAGCACCTGACTTCCATTATGACTCTGGAACCAGGAGATGTGATCGCTACAGGAACTCCGGCAGGTGTTGGGCATGGGAAGAAGCCACCGGAGTACCTGCGGGCAGGAGATACGATGATTGTAGCCATTGAAGGGCTGGGTCAACTCGAAACGCCTGTGATAGCAAAGGAGAACTGAGACACTATTGAACGAATAGTGGCGTTGCTTCACGGCTCGCCTTCCTGCCTCCAAATGCAACAAGAAGGTTCGATCAAGCACCTCGGGGTGAGCAACATGAACGCCGAGCAGATCACCGAAGCACAGTCCATCGTGTCGGAAAGACCATAAATTTGCCACTTCTGACTCGGCTCTTGTCCAATTGGTAAGAGGCATGCGCCAAAGGCCACTGAGATGAACTAAATTAAAAGTCAATGAGGTGACTGTTGCTGACGGCTGAGCCTGCCCCGATTCTGTAGAGCCTCCGATGCTTTGAGTTGAGGGAGATGCAAGACGTTTTGACGTCACGTAACGTTTAACATTTTTAGTATACGAGAAAAAATGTTAAACGTCAAATGTTTTATTTTTCTCTTACAGAGTCTTCTGTTCATAGAAAACTGGACTGACGTATCCAAGCGTCGAGTGTCGCCGAATACGATTATAGTACACTTCCAGGTAGGTGAAGAGGGCCAGACGAGCTTCTTCGTGAGACGCATAAGCCGTCTCTCCTACACATTCTTCTTTAAGTGTCCCGAAAAATGACTCTATGACAGCATTATCCCAACAATTCCCTTTCCGCGACATGCTCACTACCATCCCTACTTGCTCTAAACGAGTGCGATAAGCTCGTGAAGTGTATTGACTGCCCCGATCACTGTGATGCAAGAGTCCTGCGAAGGCTTGGCGGCGAGCGAGAGCCAGATTGAGCGCGCGTTCCACCAGCTCTTCATCACAGGTGCCTGACATCGACCACCCTACTACCGTTCGTGAATAGAGGTCCAAAATGACCGCCAAATAGAGCCATCCTTGTTTCGTCGGAATATATGTGATATCACTTACCCACTTTTTATTGGGCTCGGTTGCCGTAAATTCCCGATTTAAGGTATTCGGAGCTACCGGATGAGTTGCATCTCGGCGCGTAGTCAGGACTCGACGTCGTCTGCGCTTCGCACACAGTCCTGCCTCCCGCATCAACCGAGCCACCCGCTTGCGGGAGACTTGTCGTCCTTGATCGCGCAGCTCCACCTGCAGGCGGGGGCTGCCGTAACGTCCCTGATGAGCTGCGAAGCCCTGTCGTATTTCTTCGGTCAAGTGGGCATCTTCTCGTTTTCGCTGACAGGGCAGGCGCTTGCGCCAGGCGTAAAAGCCACTCTCTGACACGTCGAGGACATGGCACATCACCACCACGGGAAATTCCTGCTTGTGCTCTTCGATAAACCGGTATTTCATTTGGACTCCCGTGAAAAGATGCCCAGCACTTTTTTTAGTACTTCCCTCTCTTGCCGAAGTATCTCGTTCTCTCGCTTGAGACGACGATTTGATCCTACCCCGATTTGATAGAGTCGCAAAAGCTGAGATATACTCTAACAAACCAGGAAAGGGATCATCATGGCAAAGGTACAAAAAACCTACACACGAGAATTCAAAGAGGAAGCAGTACGGCTCGCCCAAACCAGTGGGAAGCCGATTGCCCAGATTGCCCGTGAACTGGGGATCTCCGATTCGGCCATTCATGGATGGCGCAAGGAATTAGCAGAACATGGGAGCGATGCATTTCCAGGCAAAGGGCATCAAACCGAGCTGGAAGAAGAAAACCGCCGCCTCAAACGTGAATTGGAAAGAGTCCAGCAGGAGCGTGATATATTAAAAAAGCTGCGGGCATCTTTTCACGAGAATCCAAATGAAATATCAGTTTATTGACCAACACAAGCAAGAATTTCCCATTGTCATCATGTGTCGTGTCCTTGAGGTCTCGGAAAGTGGTTTTTACGCCTGGCGTAAGCGTCCTGCGAGTCCTCGCCAACGAGAAGATGCCCAACTTACAGAAGAGCTTCGACAGGAATTTCATGTTCATCAAGGCAGATATGGCAGCCCACGCCTGCATGCTGAATTGCGGGATCGGGGAAGAAGCATCGCTCGCAAACGTGTTGCCAGGTTGATGCGTGAGGCAGGGTTGTGTGCGAAGCGCAAACGGAGACGGGTACTCATCACCCAGCGAGATCCTTCTCATCCTGTCGCACCCAATCTCTTACATCGGGACTTTCGTGCTGAAGCACCGAACACCAAATGGGTAACAGATATCACCTATATTCCTACAACACAAGGCTGGCTCTACCTTGCCGTGATCCTGGACCTCTATTCGCGGGCAGTGGTCGGATGGTCCATGTCAACCTGTTGTGATGAAGAGTTGGTAGCAAACGCATTGAAGATGGCTGTGCTCCGACGCCGCCCCAAAGCGGGGCTGCTGCATCACAGTGATCGAGGGTGCCAATACACGAGCCGGGCCTATCGCCGACAACTTGAGCAAATGGGAATGGTAGTAAGTATGTCTCGGAAAGGCAATTGTTGGGATAACGCAGCGATGGAATCCTTCTTCGGTTCACTTAAAGAGGAATGCATGGGCAGCAGCATTTATTCGTCTCAAGAGCAAGCTAGACGCTCGCTCTTTGTGTACTTGGAAGTCTACTATAATCGGCAAAGACGACATTCCACTCTCGGCTATGTAAGTCCGCTCATATACGAGCAAATTTGAGATCAGCGTACATGACGTACTGTTTGACGTAGTATATTTACTCTGGTAGAATAGCAACGTCAACGTGACGTCACGTCAAAACGTCTTCTATCCTCTCAGCTCCAAATCGTTGGAGGCTCTACGAAAACGGGTCAAGGTCAATTCTCTTCCTCAAGCGCTGTCTGATGTCCTTTGCCTGGGAACGCTTCAGAGCCGTTCTCTGCCAATTCCTTGCGCCACTGGTGAATCGAGGTGTCGGAGATGCCCAGATCTCGGGCGACGTGGGCAATGGGCTTGCCACTGGTTGCTGCCAGGCGGACGGCTTCCTCTTTGAACTCTCGTGTGTAGACTTTTTGAACTTTTCCCATGTTTGATCCTTTCCCATGCTTGCTCTAGTATAGCTCAGCTTTTGGGACTCTTTCAAACCGGGTCAAGCTCAGACGGCTGAGCAATCCGAGATGCTTTGGCATGGATCGCTCTCATCGCCTTGGCCTCTTTGGACGCCCGTCGCCCACGGGTTGTGCAACGAGATGAGGAGGAGGGAAAAGATGGCCTGTCATGCGGTTTGAAGAGGCTTTGTCTCGTTGATGTAAATTTGTGAATTAAATGGTTCTCCACCATCTTTAGTGCAGGATGAGCTTATAAGCAACCTTTCTCCTTTTCTCTATTGGCTTTCAGAGCAGATAAAGGTTTCAAGGTTCTCTATTGATGAGCTTTTTGCACGGAAGATGACGGAGAACCAATTAAATGGCTCTCCCGCACTTTGCGTGATGAGAGACAATGGAGAGAGCCTCTCTGCTGGTTACACAGGTCGAACCATGCGCAGGAATTCATACTCTCCACCATTGGTGTGTTGCATAAACGTGTCGAGAGGAGTGAAGCCGATCTGTTCGTAGAGGTGAATAGCGCGTCGGTTAAAGGTGGCTACGCTCAAGCTCCACACGCTGACGGAAAAGTGTTCTTGACCAAAGGTCAATCCCGCGAGCAGGAACGCCCGCCCCAGGCCCTTGCCAGTCAGATCTGGTCGCAGCCCCAGTCCCACCTCGATGGTTTGACCCTCTTGCTTGAAGGTGAAAAAACCAACGAGTTCATTCGCCTCATTGAAGACGGAGTAGTAGGACACTTGCCAGCTCTGCGGATCAAGCAGTTCCGCTAAATCCTCCTGATCTTGCTCCACATCATAGAAGTCGTAAGGAGGTGGGTAGTGCCAGGATGCAATCTGATGGGCATCCTCTTGTTGCATCTTTTTCAAGGCAAATTGCATGAGAAACTCCTTTGTTAAGCTGCATGTAAGACCCGTTGCCGGAGGAGATCAAACTTGGCTCTTCCATATCCCTGCCTCTTGATCAGCTTGAGGCGAGTAATCTGGCCTTCGGTCTGACCCTGGCTCCAAGCCAAGGTCAGGCCCGCCTGCACCGCAGCCTTATCTTGATAGACCCCTTTGATAAAAGGGTGTAAAGCGGTCAGAGGACTGCTGGCGACCGTCTCCAGCCAGCCATCAAGTTGCTCTGCTCCCGTTCGATCACGCATCATGGCGACGAATTGTTGTACCAGCTCATAGGCCAAATCGACTTCTGGGTCCAGGTTGCGAAGGTGTGCAAGCGTTTGCTGCTCATCTCGCGTCAGCTTTTCTGGTCGGTGTAGAAACAACCAGGTAGCTTGGCGGGAAGAAATGGGAGTCCCGCTGTGCAGAGGAGCGTGACGATCACCTGACCGGAGGCTGATGACTAGGTTACGCACACTTTCATACGAGCCTTTGTATCCTTTCGTAGTGAGCTCTCGATAGATGCGTGCCATGTTGTGGCAGCCTTGTGCCCATCGCTCACGGATGAAAGAGAGGTAAGGATCAAGCTGACTGGCCTGTTCGCGCCGTTTGCGCTCGGGAAAGACTCCAGCCTCTATCCACCGCCGGACGGTGCTGTGGCCCACTCCTACACGCTCAGCAATGGCTTGATAGCTCAATCCTTGCTTCCTCAATGCCATCGCTTGTTCGTAGCGAGCTACCCGTTCTGCTCGATGAAGCTGCACAACCTGCTCTTGTTGTGGAGAGAGACGTGGAACGTGCTTGCCCGGCAGCACAGGAGAAGCTTCAAGAAGCTCCTTCGTCTGTTGCCTCTGATGAGCTGTCAGATGGGGAGAAAGACAGCGCTGCAATGCCTCACCAAGATTTTTGAGCAGATGCCATTTGTCTGTCACCTGCATGGCTTGTGGGGCACCTTGCTTGGCAGCTGTTGCATACGTATCACTACGATCCCGGCTAATGATTTCGATAGAAGGGTATCGTCTGAGCCAGGCGGCAGCCGAAGCAGCATCCCGATCAGGCAGCACATCGAGTCGGCGATGCCGTTCCAGGTCACAGATCAGCGTCCCGTACCGATGCCCTTTGCGCCATGCCCAATCATCAAGACTGACCACGCGAGGTGGCTCGACCGGCTCGTCAGGAAAGCGACGAAGCAAACGCAGGAGCGCATCCGGGCTAGAACACATCCCTAAGACTACGCTGAGACGAGCAGCGGCTTCTCCACCAAGAGCCAGACCAAGACGCTCCAACACCTTTTTGAGCCGGATGGTCCTTCGGGCAAAACGCTCGGCGAGAGTAGGAAGAGCTTCCGCGAAAGTTTTGCGAGCACAGCTCGCATGGGTGCAGAAGAAACGGTGCACCTGCACTACCAGCCGAACGGAATATTCGCTCCAGGGCAAATCGGCCAGTTTGCGCTGGTAGTGGCTATGGATTCGTGAAGAAAGGTGACCGCAATCGGGGCAAAGTCCACTCGTTGCTTGTGAGTGTGCCCGCACAGTAATTCTCTCATCCACGAGGGTAATCTGTTCTACGGCAAAGTCTGCAAGATCGAGTAAAAGTGGGTGTGTCATCGGTTGGTAGATTCTGATCCTTGAGGAGCAATGATTCGAGAAATGTTATTCTTGCTCTATTCTATCACTTTTGCCCGATCACGCAAAGTGCGGGAGAGCCGCAGATTGCTAAAAAATTGGATAATTAAATGAGCAAGCAGTCAGCAAGTAGGAATCAGCCAGTAGAGCCATAAGGGACGAAGTCTCTCGTGGCTCTCGTCATCTTCTATCTGCTTTTGCCTATTTTACCGCCCACATAATTATCCAAATTTCGCCACAGAGCAAAATGATTTACACACAGGCATAGAATCACCCTCTTTATCTTGTTTCTGGTAATGACGACGTGGGGACAGGATATACTTCTTCCTTGAAGCATCGCAGGAATGGCCTCTCTGCGTTCCCCATCGATAAAAGCTTTATTCAGACGCGACGAGCATTTCTTCTTTTTCTCCCTTCTCGCCCTCATATCTCTTCACTTTACGCGCACTCAGGCGCACGCTGAACGCGAACAACACCAGGGCAAGCAGAAGACAGGCAGCGCCAATCAGACCGAGTTGCGTCACCGCAACAACACGTAAGGCCAGGCCACCCAACGCGGCCCCGCCACCAACTCCCAGATAGAACGTCGAGTTATTCAGTGCGAGAATCACATTAGCATGCTCGGGCGTGAGTTGTAGCAAGCGATGCTGCTGTGGAGTGAAGAGCATTGGCACACAGAAACTCCACAGGAAAAGCATAATCAATGCCCCTGGTATCGTGTGCGTTGTCAAAGCGAGTAAAGGCTCGACAATCAGCACAGCGACCAGGAATACGTAGATCGGGCGAATAGAACCAACACGATCAACAATCGAACCAGCGATCCAGTTGCTCAGCACCTGACCCAGGCCATAGGTAAGCAGGAAGAGGCTCACATCAATGTGATCATCTGAGTGCAGCTTACGGCTTGAGGGGAGCCTCGATATCCAAGCGCGAGATACGCATGCCCTCGATGCGGTGAAGGTGCAGACCATCGCTTTGCGAGACGATCGAGCCGTCAAGCGAGCGTACCGGCTCGTCGTGCGTGTGCGTGCGGGTCCACTGCTCGGTCCAGTAGGTGCGCAGCGCCGCTTTGCCGTGCAGCCTGCCCCGTCGTCGGGCCAGTCGACGTCGTCGCTGACCAGTGCCAGCAGGGCATCAACGTCCTGGTGATTGTAAGCCGCATACGCCTGGAGGAGGAGTTCTCGGTGGTCCGCCTGCACGTCGTTGGTCGCTGTCATAGCCCAAGGACCAGGTCGCGTACGACAGCGGGCTGAGAAAGGAACGGGTGGTGGCCGGCATCGAGTTCTACGACGCGGCCTGCCCGAGCAGCGAACGTGCGTTGCCGGTCGGCGGGGGTTCCCCGATCTTTGGCACACACGAGGTACGTCGAGGCGATGTGCTGCCAGGCCGCTGACTGCACCGGCTGCTGGAGGACCGCCAGGCTCTGCCAAGCCGTCTTGTTCATGGCCGCTCGCTGGATCTCCTGATCGCAGTCCTGCAAGAACGTCTCGGCCAGGGCGTCCAGCCGGACGGTGAATGTCCCGCCCACAGGATCGATGTCGAGAAACGGGGCCGGCTCCTCACCGCTGAACGAGGACAGGCTTTGCCCAACCTCGGGCAGATAGCTGGACACGAGCAACAGATGGTGCACGGAGCCGACACTCGACGCCGCCTCGGCGGTGACGATCCCGCCGTAGCTATGCGCAACGACGACGGTCGGCTCGTCGCTCGCGGTCAAAACCTGCCGGACGGCGGCGACATCATCGGCGAGCCCAGGTCCTCCTGCGCTGGGCGCTTCACCCATCTCACCGCAACTCGGGAGGGCAGGTGCCAGGCTTTCGATGCCCCGCTCGACCAGCAGTTCAGCCGTTCGGTGCCACCACCAGGACCCGTCCTTGACGCATGCCCCATGCACGAAAACAACTCTCATCATAACCTCCTCGTTTGGTTTCAATCACGCCGGGACGAGATGTCCCGGCCAGGTTTTCGCCGTCTCCTTTGAGTCCAGCAGCAATGTGGTAGACCCAGTTCCCGGCGTGGATTTATGCGCCATATGCCTCTTCGCTCAGTGCTTTGAAGGCATCCCACTCCGCCAGGCGCTTCCCATACTCGGCATGGATCATCTCGTGCGCTCCCTTGCCAAAGAAGATGCGCAGTGGGGGTTGCTCCATCTCGACCAGCTTCAGGAGAGCCGGACCAGTCGCCTCTGGATTTCCAGCACCAAACGGGCGAGGGTTAGCAGCTCTGGCCTCTCGGAGAGGCTCGTACGCTGGCAGCGGCCTGGCAACCTTTGCCGAGGGACTCCAGTCAGTTGCGTAGCCGACGGGCTCGATCAGCGTGACCTTGATGCCAAAGGGCTGCACCTCCTGGCTAAGCGCCTGGCTGAAGCCCTCAAGCGCCCACTTGCTGGTATTATAGAGGCTCGCGTAGGGGAAGGCGTTGACGCCGCCGATACTTGAGTTCTGGACGATGTGTCCGCTGCCCTGCTCTCGGAGGTATGGCAGCACCGCCTGCGTCACCCAGATCGCCCCGAACAGATTGGTCTCCAATTGGTCGCGAGCCTCCTGCTCGCTGATCTCTTCGGCGGCGCCAAGCTGACCGTAGCCGGCATTATTGAGAACAACATCCAGGCGACCATAGGTATCGTAAGCCTGCTTCACTGCCGCAAAAATGGCGGCCCTGTCGGTGACATCCAGGGCCAGCGTCATGACATTCTCACCGTAGGTATCGTTGAGCGCTTTGAGACTCTCCAGGTTGCGCGCGGTCGCCACCACCTTATCGCCGCGCTTCAGGGCAGCCTCCGCCCAGACGCGACCAAAACCTTTTGACGTGCCGGTAATAAACCATACTTTCATGAGAAAAACTTTCCTTCCTGGAAGCTATTTATCATTCTTTTGCGATCTCTTTGTTCTGCCTACTTAGCGTACAGTTTTCAGGTTTTGATATACCGACCCCTAGATGGTGCAATACCACTGCGCTAAAGCCGCGCCAATTTGATCGGGAGCATCCTCAGGTAGCATGTGAATGCCAGCCACGGTGATCTCCGTCTGATTGGGCCAGGTTCGGCAATATTCGCGCTGGCTGCCCGTCAGGTTTCCACCTGGCTCGCCATTGATGAAGAGCTTCGGGATGGGAGTTCGTGCCAGCCATTCACTATAGGACTGGACGATGACCACGATATCGGCTGGCTCTCCATTCATGGGCAACGAGCGTAACAGGGTCAGAATGGGGCGCCGACTCTCGCCTGGTTCGCGGAAGGGAGCGCGATACGCCTCCATTTCTGCGGCGGTGAGATGGCGCAACACAGTCATATTCGGTATGACCTCCTCAATAAAAAAATTGTCGCGCAAGATCATCTGCTCTCCAGCGGGCGTTCGCACCTGCCGGAAGGCCGGGCGCGGCAGCTCCGGCCACTGCTCCCAGGTCAGCGGTTGCACCAACGCCTCCATGTAGACCAGCCCTTTGACAGCCTCGGGGTGGCGATAGGCCCAGTAGAAGCTGAGAGCCGCACCCCAGTCCATCCCCACAAAGGTGACCTTCCTCGTGACATCCAGGGCTTCAAGCAGGGCATCCAGATAGCGACTCTGCTCAAAAAAGGAATAGGCACCCGGCCCTGCTGTCGCAAGTTTCGCGGAATCGCCCATACCCAGCAGATCAGGGGCGATGCAGCGCGCCTGATGCTGGACATAGGGGAGAATGTTGCGCCAGAGATAAGCAGATGCTGCATTCCCGTGCATAAAGATGATAGGATCTCCCTGTCCCACCTCAACATACGCCATTCGCTGGCCAAGAACAGTACAATATTTTTTCGTGTACGGCATACTTGCATTGATCATTGAACAATTCCTCGTGCTGTGTTCTAGATGTTTGAAGAAAAACGCCTTTATCCCGACGATCGAGAGGTGATTTTCTTCTCTTCACTCACTTAGACAGGGGCAAAACGCTCTTGTGACAGTTCGCCCAAGGAACCCAGGAAGCCCTCTAATCCAGGGTAAAAATCTGTTTGAACGCAGGTTGGTTGATCAAGGTACGCAAGGCTCTGCTCTGATCCACAGGAACCAGAAAGGGATGCTCTCGATAGATACCAGCGGATTGCTCCGCAAGCAGATTGTGCAGGGCTTTTGTTCGCTCTGGAGCAATGGTGGAAACCTGTCCCAAATATTCACGAGTAAATTGGCGGCGTGCGGGATCAACCACGCCCAGTTCGATAAAGGAGCGTGTTTTCCGGGCGCAGCGACAGGGATTAGCTTGGTTGAGCAGGCCGCATTTATTGTTCATGTAGTTGGAGAGATCGTGGCGCGCCCGCGAGAGCAACTGGCGGAAGTTCGCGGAAGAGAGATCCATCAGTTCTGCGCCAATCTCACTGTTGACTTTAAAGATCTCGCCGAGAATATAGACCAGGCGTTGACGCCGATCCAGGCAGAGCAACATGCCCATTGTGCAGCTTAATTTGGCTTCTTCGATCAGGACAGGTGCTGGAAGGTCAGCTTCACTGGGATCGGACAGATGCTGGTCGGGAAGCTGATCAATCTGCTGGCCCAGTTCAGAAAAGGAGATTTCGCCCGGGCGCTGCTTCAAATTGAGCACGTGATTGGCCACGATGCGATAGAGCCACGTGCGGAAACGGCTCTTGCCCTGAAACGTACTCAGCCGAATAAGGACTTTGAGCAGGACTTCCTGCGTGACATCTTCTGCGTCCTCGCGTCTGCCCACCATGCGTACTGCAATATTAAAGATCCAGGCTTGATGCCGTTGAATAAGCTCTTCAAAAGCTTGCCAATCCCCATTCTGGGCTTTGGCAACCAACTCCTCATCAGGAATCTCAAGTGTTGTTGTTTCACGAAACGGATTATTCATGGCATCCTCAGTCACATAAAGAGAGTTTGAGTTGAGGCATCATATGCCTCCCAAAAAGTTAGACTCTGTGATCTGACTATTGTGACAGTTCTTGGTGAAGAAAAGCAGCGCTCTATGAACATAACATGGTTCCTTCTTTCGCGCGATGTCTTCTTCCGTGTAAAAATACACCGAAAAGCCTTCTTTTCCGCCTCCCATCTCTGTGAAAAGGGATGTCAAATAATGCCGCCGTTGACTCGGATCGTCTGCCCGTTGATCCAATGGCCAGCGGGACTGGTGAGAAAGGCAACGGTCTCAGCGATGTCGGTTGGGGTGCCTAAGCGTTCGAGTGGAACAGCATTGGCAAACCGGGCGACGGTCTCCTCGTCCTTGCCTTTCAGGAATAACTCCGTCGCGGTCGGACCCGGAGCCACTGCGTTGACGGTAATGTTGCGGCCTCTTAGTTCATGTGCCAGGATGAATGTCATCGCTTCTACCGCAGCCTTGCTGGCCGCGTAGGCGGTGTAGGTCGGGAGAACTCTGCCGATCACCGAGGACGAGAAGTTGAGGATCGACCCACCAGGGCGCAGGCGGCGGGCGGCCTGCTGGTCAACGACGAAGGTGCCTCGGATGTTGGTCCGCAGCAGATCATCAAGGACGTCCAGATCCAGCTCGACCAGCGGAGCAAGAAACATGACGCCCGCTGCGTGTACGACGACATCGACCCCGCCAAAGGTGTGCTCGGTGAGATCAAAAAGCTCCTCGATGGCGTGCTCGTCAGCGACATCTGCACGCACAGCCATCGCTTTCCCTCCCTGGTCGACCACGCTGGCAACGGCGCCGTTGGCTTCGGTGTCGTTGGATGCATAGTTGACGACGATGGAAAAACCGGAAGCCGCCAGCCGCTCGACGCAACTGCGACCGATCCCTCGTGCACCGCCGGTGATGATGGCTACCCGTGGCTTGCTCTCCTGAGTGTTTGCCATTTCTTCTCTGCCTTTCAGTTACGGGGCCGCTCTGCGGTTCCCTCAAGTCTGTTTGCAATGCAAGATCGAAAACGTGGGAAATGGAGGATGCTATCTCCACAAACCTCTTATTTTAAGCGTGCGCGTGCTCTCGATACCACTGGACGGTCGTATGGATCGCTTCATCCAGAGGAGTCGCGTGCAGGCCGAATGCCTGTTCAAATGCGCTTGAGGCCACGATTTGCGGTTCAGTATACTGGTAGAACAATTCGACATATTCGCGTGCAAAGGTCTCATCAAAGATCCCAAGCGCTTTGGCCTGTTCTATCGTAGGCACATTCAAGATCTGTGGGACACCGACCGATATGATTGTTTACAAATATTGAACCTATCTGTTGCGATAAAATCTGTAGCCAGACCACGGTTGAGGGAAACAGGTGGATTATACTCATCCTGTATATTGCATAGAGAGGATCCTCGATACTCATCAGGAGTGCATCAATATGTCAAGATTATTAGATAGATTAATCCAAGCAGGCAGGCAAGCCAAAGTAGATGCACAGCGTCTGGCTGAAAAGGAGAAGCAGAACGCTATAGAGCGCAAGTTACAAGAAGAAGCAAAGCGTGCGCAAGCTGTTGCTGCCTTCGAACAGCGGCAACGCCTTTTAGAAGTTTTGGAAGTACGGAATCGATTAGTAGATGTAGCAACTTATCGGCAGATGATAATGCCCAAAGTAAAACTAGTAGCGGACATAATTACGGCTCACTATGACGACCATCAACCTGACTCGGACCCCGCAAGCGTTTCTTACTACGTACAAGGCTTTGCGCTAAGCCCAAATAGGCTATTCGTAGACGATAACATGAGAGTTTATTTTGCAGGTTTCACGGACTTGGGATGGCAAATTCGTCTCTACTTGGTAGTTAATTCATATAAGAGGGAAAGAGGAAGGCGCTGGGATGGAAAGCAAGCTTATGGAGATTGGTATTTGGAGACATTAGGTTGGTGTATTGGTGAAGGCGAAAGAGAAATGCCTCTATCTGATATTAATGATGATAGGGCGATAGAACGCGCTAAAAATACATAGAAGATCGTTTATTTGCAGTCACTCCTAATATTATCTGATCTTTGAAGGAAGGACAAGGCACAATTTTATCGCAATGGATAGGTTCAATATTTGTAAACAATCATATCGGTTGGTGTCATCTGTGGGAACTGCCCAATCTCCTGACCAATGAGCCGTAGCATGTCGCGTGTTGTGATGATTGGTGGTACGGGTAGGTGCCACTCTCGTCCCAGTGCTTCCTCACGCTCCCCAAGCACTGCGAGGCCCCTGGCAACATCGGGCATATAGCTGTAACTATGAGGAAGATCAATGTTGCCAAGCGTCAAGGCTGGCTGACCAGAGAGGACTGCCGGAAAGACATATTGGCCCAGCGACGAATTGAGGACACGCGGCCCGAAGAAATCAGCTGCTCGTCCCAGTGCGACGCGGACCTTGCCGATGCGATGGGCTTGCAGGTAGCCCCAGGCGAGCTCGGCACGCAGACGGCCTTTGCGTGAGGTGGCCGCATAAGGTGTGGCTTCTGTCATCGGCTGTCCATGCGTTTCTCCATACAGGTAGAGCGTATCGATCACGACCAGCTTCGCTCCAGCAGCAGCTGCGCTCTCAATCATATTTTCCTGTAAGCGGGGAAGAATCTCCGGCCATTGCTCGTAAGGGGCATGGGTGGCATTGTAGATGACCGCCGCTCCTCGGCTGAGTTCCTGAGCACTGTCGAGTCTGGAGGCATCCCCAGCAACCAGCTCTGCCCCAGTGGGGATCTCTCCCTTTCCGCTTCGATTGACGAGACGGACCCATTTGCCTCGGGCAAGCAGTTCTTCAGCGAGCGAGATCCCGACCGGGCCGGTTCCGAAAATGACGTGCAGTTCTTTTGCTATGTTCATGGTATCTTCTCCTTTTCATATTGTAAATTTTGATATTAAGTGGATCTGACGACCAAGCCAGAAGTGTGGCTACGGTGCAACTAGGGCATGACCTCACGCATTCCTGACCGTCATCACGGTCACTCAGAGGAGCCGCATTACGGATACGGACAGGCCGCTACACATCAACGCGGCCTTTCCCTCGTTTCTGCTCGATGCGCGATGACGCTCAAGACCTCCCGACGAATCACCCCGCTAAACGGGCGGATGACGAACCAGTATGCTGTGAAGGCCCGCAGGGTCTGTGGATCCATCGCCTGAATGCGGGTCTCGGTACTGAGGAGATTGCCCTTGGGGGTGGATTCCAGGCGGAACTCCATCCCTACCTTGAGCCATCCCGTTCCGGTCCACTCTCGCAAACCCGCTGCGTCCAGAAGAGGCGGTGTCGATCCTCCCAGCAGGCGCCAGGCCTGACTGAGGCCTGCCGAGATGACCACATGGGGAGCCTCGCGGAACAGAACGGGAATGGGTGTGATATCGAGAAAGGTGCGCCCTGCCAAGCGTGGATGCCTTTGGCTGATGAGGGTGGCTGGCAGGAGACGCAGGCTCTCGAACACGAGTCCAAGAGGGAGTGCGGACATCGGCACCGTGTTCAACTCATCCCAGATATCGGCGAGCGGGGCAGCGATGACATGGGAGTGACACATGCGAAATTGCGGGTTCGGTATAACGGTATCGAGATTCAACACTTACTTCCTCCTGAACGAGCCTTCCGATGCGTCCCATCAGAAATCTGGACGGCCTCGGACTCCTTGGCGACGCTGACATCTTTGTGTGCTCTCTGCTCTCGTGAACACGCGCCTCTAAAGATTCATGCCGCCTGACACTTCTATTCTCTGCCCATTCACCCAACGGGTCTCCTCGGAGAGGAGAGCCGCCACAGCCCCGCCAATGTCTTCTGGCTGACCAACACGACCAAGAGCGATCTGTGAGGCCACCCATTGGTTGACTTCTTTGTTGTCACGAACGACGCCCCCTTCAAAGTCCGTGGCAATGGCACCTGGAGCCACGGTATTGACCACGATGCCGCGCTCCCCAAGCTCCACGGCCAGGTAGCGCGTCAGCACCTCTTTGGCCCCCATGGCGGCCCCATAGGCACTATTGCCCGGGTGGGAAAAGCGCGTGAGTCCGGTGGAGATATTGATGATGCGACCACCATTGACGATCAAGGGGAGCAGGGTCTGGGTGAGGAAGAACGTCCCCTTGAACTGCACGTTGACTACCTGGTCAAACTGCTCCTCGGTCGTCTGGACGAAGGGCGCGTAGATGCCAAACCCCGCATTATTGACCAGGAAGTCAAAATTGTTCCTGTTCCACTTCTGTTTGAGCGTCTGCTTGACCGCTTCTGCAAAGGCAGCAAACGACTTCGTATCGGATACGTCCAGCTGCAGTGTGACCGCTTTGCGGCCCTGTTTCTCAATCGAAGCGACCACTGCTTCTGCTTCTTCTTTTTTGCTGTTGTAGGTCAGAAGAACATCATTCCCCTTGGCGGCGATATTGATCGCCATCTCTTTCCCGAGTCCTCGGCTTCCACCAGTAATTAAGGCGATTTTTCCCTGTTGTGTGCTCATAGCATCCTTTCCTTTCTTTAGATGGACCCTCTACTTTATTATCTGAGGCTTTAACGGTCTTTTCCTTTCCAAAAAGTCCCTTATTGCGTGAAACAATTTCCACCTTCTCAGTGGCGAGGAAAATCGGTAGAATACGATAAAGACTCCCAGCAATCAAGATCGCTCAGTTGTTGCTGGATATGCTGCCGAATGATCGTGACGGCGTCGGTCCCCAGAGGAAGCCGCAAGGGAGGATGCTCCGACTCGACCACCGCAATGAGAGCCTGGGCCGCACGAGCAGGGTCGCCAGGCTGCCTCCCATTTGCCTGCTCCATGCCCGCACGTCGTTCTGTCATCACGACGTCATATGGTGCTAGCGGTGCCGCCTTGATCATAGAACGACCAGCCCACTCGGTACGAAAACCACCAGGCTCAACAATTGTCACTTTGATGCCAAATGGCGCAAGTTCCCTGGAAAGTACCTCCGACCACCCTTCCAGAGCGAACTTGCTCGCACTATAGGCAGAGTTTCCAGCGAAGCCAGCCAGCCCTCCCAGTGAACTGATTTGCACCAGATGTCCCCAGCCCTGAGCGCGCATAGACGGCAGGACTGCCCGCGTCACGTTCATGGCTCCCAACAAATTCACCTCCAGTTGCTGGCGAATTTGTGCCTCCGAGAGTTCCTCAAAAGCCCCAAAGAGTCCATAGCCAGCATTGTTCACAAGCACATCAATATGTCCAAAAGTGTCCAGCGCGGCTTTCACGATCTCCTGGGCCTGTCGCGCGTTCGTGACATCGAGTTCGAGCGCTCGCACTTGATCTGGCTGCGCACCTGCCAGAGCCTCGATCTGCTCAACATGACGGGCGGTAGCGATCAGGTGATCTCCATGTGCAATCACGGCCCGGGCAAAAGCCTGTCCAAATCCGCTTGAACACCCTGTAATCAACCAGACACGATTCGATGATGAGGAAGTCATTGATTTCTCCTTGTCCATATGCATTATTGTCTCTGTATTTCTTTCGGTTTCAGCCGAGGAAACATTGCCTCTTGTCGGCGACAATGACAGTATACTGCGGGTTCCACAAAAAAGCGTGATCATTTGGAGTCATTTTTGCTGAGGGAGGCGTATGACCCTTTGGGACTATTCGTGTTGGACTCTTCCACGATGACGGAGGCATCGGTGCTTCAGTCGGAAGCGTCAGAATTCAGAAGAAGATTTGGCTTGAGGATGGTTTATGAGGTATGCTGATGGCGAAGACCCACCTGATGAGGAGTAATTCATGAACTGTCCGCACTGTGCTTCAGCTACCACGAAGGAACAGACCAAGAAAACCGCGCTCGGGTATCGAACGTTCCGCTGCTCAGATTGTAAGCAAGCCTTTAACGAGCAGACAGGAACTCCGTTCAACTTTCTCGAATATCCCACCGATATCGTTCTCCTTGTTGTTCTGTGGCGACTACGGTATAAGTTGAGCTTGCGGGATCTCGCTGAAATGTTTCTGGAGCGTGGTTGGGTCTTCACCCATGAAGCCGTCCGCGACTGGGAAGCCCAGTTTGCTCCACTCATCGCTGAGCAGTTGCGGACCAAGCGACGAGGGCAAGCAGGAACGTCCTGGTATGTCGATGAAACGTATATCAAGGTTCATGGGAAGTGGTGTTATTTCTATCGCGCCATTGATTCGGATGGTAACCTGGTTGATTCCATGCTGAGCGAGAAGCGAGATATGGAGGCAGCCACACGGTTTTTCAAACAAGCTGTCGAGATGGTTGGCTACGCGCCTGATCAGGTGACGACCGATGGACATGACTCCTATCCGCGGGCAATCCGCGAAACGCTTGGCAGTCACGTCCTCCATCGCTGTAATCCATATCTCAACAATCGACTGGAGCAGGATCACCGAGGCATCAAACAACGCTATTATCCTATGCGAGGGTTTGGCCGCTTCTCCTCGGCTGCTCGTTTTTGTCGCACTTTTGATGAGCTACGCCAGTTCTTCCGTTTTCGCACCATTATGAACCAATCGGTACCTCTTGCCCACCAACGCGAGCTGTTTCGCCAACGATTGGCGGCCCTCCAGGCTCTGGTGCAGATATCCTAACAGAGAGAAGTTTGGACGAGAAGTGGCCAACACAATGTGTTGGTTTCCTGTGTTCTCAGTTCTGACGCATCCACTTGTTTGGCCTCCACAGAATTGGGAATCTCAGAGCTATCCATAAATCTCTGGGCCTGATAGAGGGATGCGTCAGGACTGAGAACGATGCACAAGGCAGAGATCCCTGCCTTGTGTGATAGACTCATGGTTACACACACATTGTGAGGAGATGTGCCGCATGAACTGTCCAGACTGTCTGTCTAGAGCAACCAAAGAACAGAAGAAGAAAATGGCGCTGGGTTATCGAACGTTCCGCTGTTTCGTTTGTCAGCGCTCCTTCAATGAACGCAGCGGCACCCCTTTCAACTACCTTGAATATCCTACTGAGATCATTCTGCTCGTCGTCCTCTGGCGGTTACGCTATAAGTTGAGCTTACGGGATCTGGCTGAGATGTTTTTGGAGCGAGGTTTTGTGTTCACGCACGAGGCTGTTCGTGAGTGGGAAGCCCGGTTTGCTCCGTTGTTGGCAGAGCAACTGCAGGCCAAACGTCGTGGGTATGCAGGAATCTCCTGGTATGTCGATGAGACCTACATCAAGGTCCATGGGAAATGGTGCTATCTCTATCGTGCTATTGATTCAAATGGCAATCTGGTGGATTCGCGGCTGAGTGAGAAGCGAGATATGGAGGCAGCCAGACGCTTTTTCCTGCAAGCGTGCCAGACGGTCGGCCATACCCCAGAACGGGTAACAACCGATGGACATGACTCCTACCCACGGGCCATCCGTGAGACGCTTGACAGTGATGTCATCCATCGCTGCAATCCCTACCTCAATAACCGAGTGGGACAAGATCACCGTGGCATCAAACAGCGCTACTACCCGATGCGCGGATGCGGGAAGCTTCGCGTCAGCCTCACGCTTCTGCAGGGCGTTTGATGAAGTACGCCAGTTCTTCCGATTTCGTACGACCATGAAGCAATACATTTCTCTTGCCGATCAACGTCGTCTCTTCTGCCATCGATTGCATGTCTTGAAATCCATGTTCCTAGTAGCTTAACAAGGGGTTCAGTAGATTCAACATGGCATCTGATCTTTTGTGTTCTCAATTCTGACACATCCTGTTATTCCGCTTTTTCTGGCATATCTTTCTTGATGTTTTACTGATAGATCGTTATGCGTCGTTTCTTGGTCATTCTATCAAAATAAAGCAGAAGTATGTGAGCCAAACCTCCCCCATCGCACTAACCTCTACCGTCAGAACTTCAATTCATAGGATGAAAACCATAAGGTAACATACTGAGCGGCGATGAGATGCGCGCTTCGTTTGTGAGGAAGAATTTGTACTTTTTTTCTTCCGCGCGTCTAACCTTTCCCTCGTGCCACATCCTGCACAATCTCAAGAGCGGCACGCGCACCCTCTCTAGCTGCGCCTTCCATATAGCCCTGGAATGAGACTGAGCAATGTTCACCCGCGAAGTGAATGGGTTCCTGGCACGCGCCCTCGTAGCCAGCGAAGCGGGTATACTGTCCAACACGCCAACAGGCGTAACTGCCTAGAAGAAAGGGGTCGCCGGTGGGATAGCTCAGCGCCGCCTTGCCGATATAATGGGTGCTGATGCCAGGGAAGACAGACTCCAACTGCTGGAGACAGTTCTGGGCATACTGCTGAAGGTTTGGAGTGTCATCCGTCGTGGAATAGGGTGTCGGAGGGGCATAAGCTGCTCCTCTCTTCCCGCCTGTATAATCGACAAGCAATCCCATTGTGCTGGCTTGACCAAGGGATGTGTCCCAGAGCGTCTGAATATCGAGGTCGGTGATGACAAAGCCATTGTCTGGCTGAGGCCAGGGGCCTTCCTCATACCAGTAAGGCCGATCAAACTGTAAGAGGAGCTTGGAAATCGTGCCGTAGCCCAACTCCTGGATGGCGATTTGCTTGAGCGGATCAAATCCGGCCCGCCGATAATCGACGTGACGTAAGGCGCTGAACGGGAGAGCGAGAATCACATGGTCACAGTGCACTTCAAAAGTGCCACCAGCAGCAGCAAAGGTCAAAATAAGCGAAGCATCACTCGTCCGTTCAAGGGCCAGCAGTTGGTGCCCCAAATGGATACAGCCTTGCGGCAAGCTGTGGGCAATCGCCTGGGGCAGTTGCTCGTTGCCTCCCACAATCTTGCAGCTGGCTTCTATCGGTCCAGATGTGAGCAAACCCCTCGCTACATCTGGCGAACCAAACAGGTACACGAGGTTGAGAGCACTTTGCTCACGGGTATCCAGACCGTAGAAACCGGTACAGGTGGTCTCCAACAGATGACCCATTGGTATCTCATGACCGCCCTGGACATATTGCTCAATCCACTCATACACACTAAGATGATCGAGCCTCACCCCTTCGGGGGTAAAGTGCGTATAGGTCGTTGGGAAACCCACTTCCTGGAACTGCTGTTGTAAAAGTGGTGCCAAGGCCTCAAAGTCCTCGGCCAGTTCTTTCGCAGGATAATAACGATTGTGGAAATACAAAACGCTTCGTGCCTGGTCAATTCTGCCTCCTCCCAGATCGGCGGTGCGAAGGCCAAAGCGCTTGATTAATTGATGCATGGTTTCATGATCAGTGCCAATGAATTCCCCACACCACTCGCTGACCATGCCATCCGTCCAGGTTCTGGTGTCAGAGTGCATGCGACCGCCGATGCGGTGGGATGCTTCGTAGATGGTACATGAGAGACCGGCATCCTGCAAGGTGAGAGTTGCGTTGAGTCCCGCAATACCAGCTCCAACGACAGCGATTTGGGTCATGCTTCTTCTCCTATCGAGGTCACGACAGATGAATGAACATCAGAGACGTGCGATGCTCTCTACTTTTCCGCAGGCTCGTTCTCCGACCGGGAGAGATCAAAGGCAATGTAGGTTACGTTATCCCACGCGTTATGGATGCCGATGAACAGAAGCAGCACTGTTGCAGCGCTAATGAAGAAAAGTGCCGGCACCGGATTACCTGGAAGCACCATCGCTGCGACGAAGAGGGCCGTGTAGGAGACCAGGGGAAAGATCGTATGCCAGAGCCAGTCTTCCAGGACCGGTTGGTAGTCATGCTGATGGCGCGCTCGCCGGAGCACGATAACGACATAGCTCATCCCTGCGAGACCTGCAAGGCCGAGCAGCAGGCTAACATGCCAGAGTGCCTGCCACGGCGCACTGAGCAGCGCAGCAACCAGGAGCGCAGCGCCAAAATGCACGACGTTTGGAGTGTTGAAGGCCCCAAACACCTCACCGGGCGACGACATTCGCTGCTGCACCCCTGCCATCAAGGTGATCACCACGAACATCAATCCCACCAGCACAGCAGCAGAGGAGCCAATGATGACGTAAAAGCTTTCCCAGGTGGAAAGCGGCGATGCTGCAACTTCTTGCATAATGAATACCCCTTCACACTCTGTAAACGTGAGACGACACCTACCCCAGAAGCCGAGTTTGGGTGATTGCTCTCAGAGAGCTGCATACTGCGCGAGTACAACTCAATCCGAGTTTCTGGGAAACATGTCCATTCTCTTCATACTATCACATCTCTCATCAGCAAGGGTATTGTCAACTTGGCAACCTAGCTGAACAATGTGTTAGAAGAGCTTCATGAAAATACGCACTATTGCTCCCGATTACAAAGGTCACCGCTTCCCACCGGAGATCATCAGTCACGCGGTCTGGCTCTATTTCCGTTTCTCTCTCAGCATACGCTCTGTGGAAGAACTTCTGGCACAGCGAGGGATCGTGGTGACTTATGAAACGGTTCGGCAGTGGTGCCTCAAATTCGGGCAAACGTACGCCAATGAATTACGTCGTCGTCGCCCTCGTTGTAGCGACACGTGGCATCTGGACGAGGTGTTTCTCACGATCAGTGGAAGATCCACTATCTGTGGAGAGCGGTGGATCAAGACGGCAATGTGCTTGACATCCTGGTCCAGAGTCGCCGCGAACCGCGAAAGCCGCCAAACGATTTTTCCGCAAGCTCCTCAAAGGGTAGTGTTACAAAAAATTATAAGCTCATCAAAATGGCTCATGTAAGAGAAGTAAAAGAAAAGTATTTACAATAAAATGAGTGCTTCTTTTACTTCTTTTACCGGTGAATATTTTTGTCTATAGTTTATTTTGATGAGGTTATTATTTTTTGCAACACTACCGGACATTCTTGAGGCACGCACCCAGCAGTGACGTGCAACGCGAGGCAGAAAAAGCGTTTGGCAGCCTCAGCGTCACGTGTTGGGCTCAAGAAGAACTCCAGGGTCTGGCCATCGGAATCCACGGCTCGGTAGAGGTACACCCATGTTTTCTTGATTTTGATATACGTCTCGTCCACTTTCCAGGAGTCATTGCAGGCTTTGAGATGCGGACGACAGCGCTTTTCCAGTTCGGGGGCGTAGCGTTGCACCCAGCGGTAGATGGTCGTGTGATCGACGTGTAGCCCTCGCTCAGCTATCATCTCTTCGAGATCTCTATAGCTGAGCGCATAGCGCAAGTACCAACGGATGCACAACAGAATGAGGTCGGCCTGGAAATGACGCCACTTGAAGGGATTTTGGTTCTGGGTGCCCATGGAGAAGATCTCTTTCGCTCTTTTCTCTCTACTGTAGCAGATCAGCTTCCTTTTTTGCAACACAGCCACCACGCACGCAAAGCCAACAGCTCTGCCGTTTCAGTGCCGAACCTGCGGATCTCTTTGCGCCGTCGTCCCGCCTCAACGACACTGAGGCAGACGACGAGAAAGCGCAGATGCACATCAATGCCTGCGCACCGAGGATACATCACCTGCATGATCAACTCTCCTTTCTGTTGGGGAACTTTCTCCTTTCTGTCACAGTGGCAATCCCCGGAGGGGTGTCTGTTCTTGTTCAGTATCTTCTTCGTGCTCTCACACGCGGATTGAGCGGTGAGGCCACATGGAGTGGTTCGCCCAGACACCTCAGTACAGTTTCGAAGGCACGTTCTTACACCGTATACCGCTGGTCGTCTTCTCTCCAGGACGTTGCCACTTCGATTCTACCCTTTTTCATGCGGAGTGGTGCGCTGCAGAGCGCATGACGTTTCAAAAGTGCGTCAGACCCAGTTTAAGGGGTTCACTACAAATCTAATGTGTGGAACTACTGAGGGCATAGCGTAAGTACCATCTTACTTACGCATAAGAGAATGATATCGGATTGGAAATGATGCCACTTGAAGGGGTTCTGTTCGATCATGGGGGATCCTCTTTATGCTGCTTTTCCCCAACTGTAGCAGATCAGCTTCCTTCTTGCAACACAAGCGCGATGTCAGCCCGACATCCAAGAGGATGAAAATGGCTATTTACGAGAGAACCTTATTTGGCACACAACATGTCAGTTGTGTGTTTCATGAAAAAGCAGCTCAACCGCTACCCATACAGTGAGGTTGAGCTGCCTAACTACTGCTTGATCAGTGTTCATTCATGAGTTGAAATGCCTCGTCGTATTTGCCGTCACGCTCGGCAAATCGCCATATATGTACGTCATGAACATACACCTGTTTAGCATCAGGGTTGGTTTTAAGGATGTGCATTGTCTCATTGATGAAGGCATCAAGGTTCATCCCAAAACCTCGAACAGAGCTCTCTAGAAATTCAGTATCGCTGACTGCGGGTGGCGCAATTTCAATGACCTGAACGTTTGTTGCATGTAGCTGCCAACGGAGCGATTCACTAAACGAGTGAATCGCGGCCTTAGAAGCAGAATACGTAGGTACTGAAGCAGCAGGAACATATCCAGTGCCGGAGGACATGGTTATAATGGTGCTGTCTTTTTGTTTGAGCAGATGTGGTGTAAACGCGGCAGTGACTCGTAATGTGCCGAGGTAGTTTGTGTTCATAATCTGAGCACTCGTATTTATATAGTCGGCTTTGAGTAGATCTTCGCTAGCTGCAAACCCAGCATTGTTCATCAGGACATTGAGATTGGGATAGTCACGAAATAATTGTTCCGTAACGGTTGCCACTTGATCTTGGTTGGTGACATCTAGCTCGACAGCAATCAGGCCTTCATTTTCACTGACTGCTTTATCGAGGACATCCTTACGACGTCCGCTGATAATAACCGTATTACCTTCGGTCAAGAAGGCTTGAGCGAGACCTAGGCCAATACCCGTTCCACCGCCAGTGATAAACACCGTGTTGCTAGTTAATTTCATGCTTCTTTCTCCTTCATTTTTTGGCCAATGTCCGTCAATTTCGCAGACTGTTCTTGGGGCTCAATATCTTTCAACCGAGCGATAAGTTGTGTATGGATAGCCTGATATGAGTCAGAGCCAAGGACGACACGCCGAGGCGCAGGTTTTTGCTCGGAGGCCTGAATGATAGCTGCAGCCATTTTTACCGGGTCTCCGATAGGAAGTGAGCTTGTATCGCGCATGCGCTTGCGAACAGCATCAGCAGGCGTGCCGTCGTATGCTGGAATAGGAGTTGACATCTGGGAACTTTTGAAACGGAAATTCGTTCGCGCTGAGCCGGGCTCAATGATAGTAACACCGATACCGAATGGAGCGAGTTCTTCAATGAGTGCTTCAGTGAAGCCTTCGATTCCCCATTTGCTTGCATGGTACATGGAACCTCCAGCCCATGCGCCTTGCCCGCCGAACGTTGATATCTGGACGATTCGTCCGCTTTGTTGTGCGCGCAAATGGGGAATAGATGCCCGCGTAACTTGGATGGAACCTGTGAGATTTGTCGCGAGTTCGGCCAGGATTTGTTCATCCGTGAATTCTTCAGCAGCACCAAATAGCCCATAACCGGCGTTATTGATGATGACGTCAACCCGTCTAAGTGCTGAAAACGCATGGTCTACGGTTGGTTTTATGTGAGCAAAGTCAGTTAAGTCAAGCTTCTCAACATGGAAAGTTTCAGCATATTTGCTCTGTAATTCGCTGACTACTGTCTCGTCACGGACTGTGCCAGCAACCACATCGCCTCTTTCCAATAACAATTCTGTCATGGCACGACCAAGGCCGGTGCTGACACCTGTAATCAGCCACCGTTTCTGTTTGCTCTGCGCAGTAGTTTCTCTGGACATTACTCACCCTCCGGGAAATCGGTACTCAATGTAATCGACTTATGTTCCTCTAACTCAGCAAGCCTGCCAGTTAACGCCTGCTGTATAGCCTCATATGCATCACTCCCCAATGCAAGACGGCGCGGCGCTGGGTAGTGATCTGCAACATCAATGATAGCTTTAGCGACCCGTTCAGGATCTCTGGGAGCGGTCCCTGTTAAGTTACCCATGGCTTTGATGGCTCGGTGAACACTACCAACTGGCGTATTGGCGTATTCTGCCATCGGTTCAGCAATTGTCAGCGCGGCCCCAAACTGTGTGCGAACACTGCCTGGCTCAATCATTGTGATACCAATGCCAAATGGTGCGACTTCACCAATGATTGATTCAACAAATCCTTCGAGACCCCATTTTGATGCATGATACATACTGCCACCAGGTGAGGTTATCTGCCCACCCATCGTGGAGGTTTGGATAAGCCTGCCACCACCCTGTTTGCGCAAGTGAGGCAAAACAGCACGGATAAGTTGAATAGGTGCCACCATGTTGAGCGCTATCTGCTGATGAATTGCATCGTCTGAAAGTTCTTCTGCCGCACCAACGGCACCAGAACCAGCGTTAGAGAATATCACATCGATGTTTCCAAATGCTTCAAAAGCTTGCTCGACAACGTCGCGCAACGCGGCTGTATCGGTAATGTCTACAGGACGGGCCCATAGCCGATCATCATGTTGTTCCATTAGATCTTTGATTCCATCCAAATGCCTCCCAAAGGCTGCAACTTTCGCACCGCCTTCTAATAATTGCTCTGTAACTGCTCGGCCGATGCCTGAGGTAGCACCAGTGACTAGCCATGTGCTCATGACGTGGTACTCCTTTTTTATGAAGTGGTTTAAACCATATGGTTTATTTTATTATAAGCAACTTCTTCACTAAAGTCAACCCGTTGGTTTATTTTGGTGAAGAGGCTATACAATTCCGTTGCTACCCATGGACGCATCCTTGATGCTGCATACCAGACAACATCTTGATTAAAGCCAACCCGTTGGTTTATACTAAGTAAGAGGTCATGCTATTCTGCCACTACCCGCTTCGCTAACTGCTACAAAGCATGAGGCAAAGGTATAGTAAGTAATATGTCATATGATTCCGCTGCTACCCGTCGACGCATCCTTGATGCTGCATACGTTGAGTTTGCAGATCGTGGCTTTGCAAATGCAAGAGTTAACCGCATTGCCGCCCAAGCGAAAGCGAACAAGCAAGCCATTTACTTATATTTCGAGTCAAAAGAAGGTTTATTCGACGCGGTACTGGAAAACCGATTGGGAATCCTAGCCGACATGGTATCTTTTACACCTGATAACCTCACAGGTTACATCGGTGCACTCTTTGACTACATGGTCGAACACCCAAATCTTCTGCGCCTGACTCATTGGAAGTCTTTGGAGAGGCCTGAAGCTACAAAACAAGAACGAGAATCACACCTCACGAAAGCTAGTGAGTTGGCAGAGGCAGTTGGCGTTGATCCAGCAAGGGGCATGGATATTTTTATGCTGACATTGGCAATGGCGCAGGCATGGAATACAACCGCCACATCTATACGAGAGTCTAACGGTAGCCATCAGACTCGACTGAAACAGCACCGCGAGGCACTTATTGAGGCTGTAACGGCTACAGTAAACGCTCTTACATAATCGATTGCAATATTACCGAGAAAAGTGAGGGAGGTGAGGCAATAAAGCGCTTCATAGGGAAATCACCGACTGTTACAACGTAACTGGAATCGGTCGTGTCATGAATACCTTCACTCGTGCCCGATCTACCCTACTGCAACGTTAAATAGGTGGGTTTCGCTAGAAGGGAAAAGGTGCTTTCTTAGAGGTCCAGTTGAGAAGAAGTGAATGATTTTTTAAGCTTCTCTTTGAGAACAGAAGAGGGTGAGAGGCTTCCAAAAATGCGACCTGGATTTTTCAGCGATCAAGAGTGCCGACAAGTGTAACAGGCTTACCAGCGCCCTTGATGCTCATTTGACTGCTAAACCGATGCTTCTCTAATCAATGCTAAATTTCGCTGACATACTGGTGTGGTGAACCTAGTTTATGACGCAGACTAGGAGGCTGGTGACCATTGATGTCAGTAAAGCCATAGTTAACAGCCGCTTCAGCTCCGATGACGACCTGACCAGACTTCATCATGAGTTCGGGATCACCGTATAAGGCCTCTATCACGCGCCCCGTGAACTGCGGCGTCTCGGCGGTTTCCATCAATTCATGAGCTTCATGACCTTCTGGGAGCTGTGAAACGAGGGAGATAACCATCTCCGTCGTGGTTGGGCCAGGCCAGATCGATACAACCGCAACCTTGTGTGACTTGAAATCCTGCGCCATGTCCCACGTCATCTTATCCAGGCCAGCCTTTGTCGCACCATAAGCTGGGTCCAGATGATAGGATGTGTCAGAACTGGGGATACAGGAGTTCATCAGGAGGTTAAAAATCATCCATGTGTTACCTCTCTCAGGCGACCAACAACATCATGATCAGGATATCCCATTGTTGGCGGAACAGATCACGTTGGCGTGCCAAGGAGACAAATTGCCTCATGGTGGTGCGAAAGCGAAAGAAGTGGCGAAGTTCATCAAAGGCTCTGCAAAATCGTGATGCAGAAGTAACACTTCCAAAGCCTTGCATAGGATAGTAGCGTTGCTTGATTCCACGATGATCCTATTCTATTCTATTGTTGAGATAATGGCTCCTGCGATGGAGAACTTCGCTGCCAAGAATGTCTCGGATCGCTCGGGGGTAGGAGCCATGAGCGTCTGTTATCACTTGTTTAGGAGCATGACCAACCGTTTCCAGAGCTTGTTTGAAAAACCTCTGGGCAGCATCCATATTGCGCTTCTCACTCAACATGGAGTCAACCAGGTTCCCATCATGATCAATAGCACGAGAGAGGTAACACCACTTCCCTTGCACCTTGACATAGGTTTCATCGACATGCCAGCAGGTTCCGGCTTGTCCGCGCCGCTTTCTCCGCAGGCGATCTGCAATTAGCGGGGCAAAACGAGCTTCCCAGTCGCGAACGGTCTCATGTGTCACTGCCCAACCCCGCTGCAAACAGATCTCAGCCACATCACGCAAGCTCAACTTATAGCGCAACCGCCAGAGTACGACAAGCAGGACGAGATCGGTGGGATATTCTAAATAGTTAAAAGGGGTGTTGGTGCGTTCATTGAAGCGTCGCTGGCAAGTTGAGCAGTGGAAGACTCGGTAGCCCAGCGTGGTTTTCTTCCTCTGTTCCTTGGTGGTAGGACATGTGCAATGTGGGCAGTTCATTAGGTACTCCTCTAGAGATGTTCTGGATGAGTATCAGTCTATCACAAAAAGAGAGGCTTTCTGCTTGAAGCTTTGCCTTCAGTTCTGACACATCCCAATAAACAGCTTTTCGTAGTCGTTTGCTTCTTGTTCATCATCTGTTTCAAGCACCTTTGTCTTGACGACTTTGCCTTTAGCGGCCCAAGTTTTGTGAATCGCCCGAATTTTGGCACTTGGCTCTGAAAGACAGGGAACAGCTTCTGGATAACGATAGCGATCGGCTTCTCTCTCATACTGATGGATACAATCTCCTTGTCCCTTCCCGACATAGAAGATGCGACCATCTGTTACGCCAGTGTACACACATAATATTTGGAGTAGTGCATCATCTGCTAGGTGTCTTTCTGGTCTAATGGATTTACTCACTGGAGAGAAAGACGAGCATGAGAGAAGTTCCAATAAACAACAAGGCAAGGAGTGGACTATACCAACTGGTTCCTAGCCAATTGAGATTCACGCGTACAGTAGGAACATTTAATACCGCAAAGAGCGCAAGAATTCCTCCCAGACAGATAGAGCCAACATAAGTAGCGAGAAATGCTTCAAGAGGTTTTTTCACCGTTCGTACCCCTTTCCCAAGAAGGTAACCAATAACAGAGAGGCCCAATATGGTGAGGATAAGGAGAAGGAAGTTTGTTAACCCTGCTCCATTAAAGAGGATTGGAAAGCTGATAGCTCCTGCAAGGGATAAGAGAAATAACATGACAAGGATCATGAGCGTTTTTACCGCCAGAGAGAGAAGGCTCACAGATTCCTCCTTTGAGATGAAAGATGCTACATATTACTGGAGAGGTACTAAAAGATAGTATATACTAATCTATAGTATTTTGTATCGTAGAGGTTAGCATTCCTCTGGCAAAAAGCATTTTTCTCAGTGCGCCTCACAGGTCCCTTTGCCATCGATTAGGGGATTATCTGGGCTGGAAAGAGTATCAGAAACTCGCATTTGAGAAGTTGTGGACCATCTTGTGGCATCTGTCTGATGTTGACATCTATCTCATCCTTGATAGTGATCTCTCCCCTGGAGAAGCCTGCATCTGCATCGGTATTGTCAACTTCATGGAATTTCAGAGCTATGATTGGCAAATTGAAGGCGAAAGTGGGGAACGAACCCACATCTTCTCCAGGAAAAGAGGCTGTCAAATCGCTGAAAGAAGGGTTCAGTAGGGAAAACTCATCAAGAGAAAACATGAAGTTGACAATACCGTCAGGAATGTCATCGATTGGGATTGGTCCGAGCACGACGGTTGTGTTGCAAAAATCAGAGAGAATGCAAAAGGATGAAGCTTCTCTTCTTGCTCAGCTTCGGCAGTCATTCCAAAGAGGCTTGAAGGAGACTTGCCCATTAATATCTCCTTTCCTCACACCGTTGACTTGTCCCTTGCGAATCATGTTCATGGCTTCATACCCGGGGAACGTCCTGTTTGCTGTCAGATCAGAAAAGAAGCCCATCCCAGGTTTGGTCAATCTCTTGATGAACCGATGATCTTGCTCGATGAGATTACCCCGGTACTTCCCCTGTCGTCATTCACAACCATTGGGGACAAGTTCCTCCGCTTTGATGTCACTGAACGCTTTGGGGGAAGCGGCGTTTTTGTCCACATGTATGACTCGTGGCTCCATGCTATGAGAAGCTGCGAGCGTTTTGAGAAAGAACTGCTTCGCTGCATTTCCATTCCGTGTCGAACTGAGCCAAAAATCGAGCGTGTTTCCTGTTGAATCTACGGCACGACAGAGGTACACCCACTCTTTTTTGATCTTGATGGAGGTTTCATCGACCAACCATGAGTCGGTTGTTCATTTCCAATGAGAGCGACATCGTCGTTCAAACTCAGGAGCGTAGTGCTGGACCCAATGAGAGATCGTGGCATGGTCGACCTGTAGTCCACGTTCCCGCATGATTTCTTCGAGATCGCGATAGCTCAGAGCATACCGAAGATACCAACGCACGCAGAGAAGGATGAGAGGGGAATGAAAGTGACGCCACTTGAATGGGGGCTGGTTCTGGGTGATCATGAAGGATGTCCCCTTGTTTTTCTCGAAGTAATGCAGAGCTTATCATAGTCTTCTCATTTTTGCAATACAAGCACGATGCCAGCCCGACATCCAAGTGGACGAAAATGGCGATTTACGAGAGAACCCTATTTCCTGGTCGCTGAACTCTCTTACGAGCAGATCCGCGGCTTTCTGCCGCGCTGGTATGGCATCAGCATTCCTCTGGGGAAGGGCACCGCATCAGCATCCGCCGTACGCACCCAGCAGTTGATCGACGAACTGCTGGCAGCTACTCAGAAAAATGAGGCGGTTCGTCATCTGGCTGGCACCCCTTTGTTGTTGACGCTGATGGCGATCATGCTGCAGAATGGCACGCGTCTGCCGGAGCGGCGTGTCGAACTGTATCAAGCCGTCACCAAAACGCTGTTAGAGAGTCGTAACGAGATCAAGAGCTTGCCCAGGCTCTATGAGGATGAGGCGATCCAGCGCCTGGGCAAGCTTGCCTTCACGATGCAGGGGGTTGGCAACAATCTCGCCCATCGTGCCAAGGTGGAGGCTTGCTCTTCGTACGGCTATCCTTGCTCAGCGGCAGAGAGAGCCAGGCAGGATCGCCCAGGTGGAGCAGGACGTTAGCGCCTACACTGAGGCCATTGGCATGTGCGGTGGCTTGTTCTGTTTTCAGTTCTGACTCTTCTGCTGATTGAGCATGATGCTTGATTTAGATGGTCCAAACTGATTTGTGGAGGAGGGATTGAGAGTTGCAATTGGTCTCGGAGCACGAGACTGCACCGGTTTTGGCATGGAGTTCGAGGAACGGCTTGGGATGCGTGGTGGTTGATTGAGCATGATGCTTGATTTAGATGGTCCAAACTGATTTGTGGAGGAGGGAGTGGGAGTTGCAGCTGGTCTCGGAACACGAGGTTGCGCCGGTTTTGGCAGGGGTGTCTTCTGAACAAGGTGTGATGGAGTAGGGGGTACGGGTGGATTTGAATTTGGTGCCGCTGCTGTTCGCACAGGTGGAGGGGACGAAGGAGTTACCGCTTGGCCTGCAATACTTTGCAACTTTTGCTTGACTATGAGTATATTTGCAGGGCGTTTGGCTTCGTCCAATTCCAGCATCTGTGTGAGGAGCTTTGACAACCCACGAGGTGTTGTTGGCATGAAGGACTGTAATGGCGGAAACCGAAAGGGAGAGGCAGTAGGATCGTGTCCTGAGATAAGCTGGTATAGCAGTGCACCTAGACTATAGATATCGGAACGTGGTGTTGTTTGTGCTCGACCAAATTGCTCTGGAGGTGCATAGCCCATGGTGCCATAGTACACAGTATCTTTTGTCTGCCCCGGCTTGAAGTGACGAGCAATGCCAAAATCAATCAAGTAGAGATGTCCACTAGCCGTCCGTATGACATTGGACGGTTTGAGGTCGCGAAAGATAATGGAGGGGTGCTGTGTATGTAAATAGCACAAGACCTCGCACAACTGCAGAGCGATACTGAGAGCCTCATCAAGTGGGAGGTTTCCCGTTTTTTTTCGACCGAGGTAATGAGTCAAGGTTTCACCCTCAATAAAGCTCATAACCAAGTACCAGCGGCCATTGTCTTCAAAGTGGTCAAAAATGCTGGGGAGGTGGGGATGTTGCAAGTTAGCGAGCAGAATAGCTTCTTGTTTGAAAGCATTGGCAGCCTCTTGGATTTCTTGCGGACTCAAGCCGCTCTGGCTCATCTCTTTAATAGCGACAAGGCGATTGCCCAATTGGGTATCTTCAGCTTTATAGACAGCTCCCATTCCTCCTTTGGCAATCGGTGCTATGATGCGATAATGTTGTTTGAGTAACATCGTAGTAAGTAAGTGGCCGGTGGCAGAATGATAGAGGGGTGATTGAATGCCCTGCAAGGAGTGACCACAGGCACGACAATAAAAGGCACGGGGTTGGTTTGCCGCGCCACATGTGTCACAGAAAAGCAAGGATGATGGTCCCATGGTGTTTCCCCTTTATTTGTTGTTCGTCCCTCTCTTGAGAGGGACATTGTAGCAGGGGAATCTCTCTTCACGAGATTCCTCCAAAGAATCTTCTATATATGGGCTGAGGTGAACTAGAACTATCTCTTTTTCGATCACTTTATCAATTGGTGGTTAGATTAAATTCTTGCGAAGCGAGACAGGAAGAGGCTGCATTCAATTTTCTGTGAGATGGCCTCATCCCGCTCTAGAAGTTGTTTCGTACGAAATGAGTCTACACCCTAAGATCAAAGAACCATCTCCTCATTTAGGATATCATAAAGGGAAGGAAATTGATACCTTCCTGCTTTATGCAATCTACTTGAGGCAACAGCTATGGTTTCGATGTTCATGCACTTCTTTCTTGATGAGTTAAAAAACAATGGAGACATTTTTTGCTGTTGAAGAAACCCATGCTGTAGGGGTGCAGAGCAGATGAGTGCGGAGGAGGCTCCTGGTCTCTGAGTAGATGAGGACTTTCTGGTAGTGTTGCAAAAAATGAAGCTCATCATTTTTGTGAGCTTCATTTTTTGCAACACTACCCTGGCAAGGGTTATTCGGGAATATTCCCCAACTCCTGCCCTACATTGAAGGGAGTAGAGATGTTAGGATAGACGACCATCATATCCATGCCCTGCGCGGCATGACTCAGGTTATGACAGTGATCCATCCAGAGGCCCGGGTTGTTCGCACGGAACCCGATTTCATAGCTATCGCCATCGTGCAGGTTGATGGTATCAAGGTAGACCGGGCTACCGGTGAGCGGCTTGCCATTATGGGTGAGAACCGCAAACGTATGGCCGTGCAGATGAATCGGATGTGTTGTGCTGGTTTCATTGACAATGCGAATTTTGACAAGCTGGCCCTCTTTCACCACAATTGGCGGAATATCGGGAAAAGCTTTTCCATTAATGGTATAGACCGAGCCAAATGAACCGTTGAAGAAGCCAGGATAGGAACCAAGCGTCATCGTATTCTCGTTATCGAAATGTGCATTGGATGTGATGGCGTTGGATCGCGGCTGTCCATAATCAGTGAAATCGAATTGGGCAGGATGGGGCGTAGAGAGCGCATTGGGAGCCGCACCATCACCAATCAGAGCCGATAAGCCACTGCTTATTTCGCCAGTTTTTCCTGTCTCGACCAGACGCACGGCTCCCTGTGCGGGCATGCGAAAACGGAGATCATAGCGCTGACCGGAACCGATGGGAAGAAGCACCTCATGCAAGGATTGTGGCCCGTTGAGATTGTGTCCATCGAGAGCAGAAATGGTAAAAGGTGCGCCGATCAACGTTGCTTGATGCTGATCGTTGTCCGTATTGAGCAGGCGCAAGCGGACCCAATCGCCAGGTCTGGCCTTGATCACGGTTGGATGATCATTTCGCGCCTGCCCCCAATCGTGGAAGACGAGGCCAGCATCAACATCATCGTGCTGAGAGGGCTGTTTTGGATCGACGATCAGCATACCAAAGAGGCCGCGTTTGACCTGCTCATTGCTCTGCTGATGAGAATGATACCAGTAGGTGCCAGGGTCGTTGGCAATAAAGCGATAGGTATAGGTCTCGCCTTGTTTCACGGCATTCTGAGTCACGCCAGCCACCCCATCGGCAATGTTAGGAACGGCCACGCCATGCCAGTGAATGGTCACGCCTTCCGGCAAAGTGTTCGTCAGCTTGACCTCTACACTATCGCCCTGTCGCACCCGCAACGTCGGGCCAGGAGCGGTGCCATTATATGTCCAGGCCTCAATCATCTTTCCGCCGATATTCAGTTTGACCGCTCGGGCAGTCAAACGAAAGTGTCGGATGTGAGCAGCGGTTTGTGGAGCCTGCAAACTGGCAATGGGGGTCGCCCTACCTGATGGCATATGTGCATGATCCATCGTCATATTGCCCGCCGTTCCCATGTTCATGCTTGCGGGAAGCCGGGTACTCGATACCCCCCATGCTATGTAACCACCTCCGACAAGCAGGAGAACCAGCACTGTGAGGAGGCAGCCCGCAACAAATTTCCGAGATCTCCACCCTTTTTTTCTCTTCTGTGCAGTATTTTTCCCTAACATACCAGATTCCTCTCTTTCATAAATTTACTGTTGTATAAGGGGTTGCGTGGAGGCCAAACGCTGGATGACGACCTCTTGAGACGGCCTGTTCTCTCGGTACTGACCACGACGTATGCGGATGGTGAGCAGTATATTCATACATCCTGAACCCAGGTTGATAAGACCACATGCGATCCCATTGATGACCGTCCAGCTTTGCATCTCACCTCCCGCCACCATAATAGTCGCAGGCACACACAAGACGCTGACTATGGGGAGAACACAGAGCAGAGCGCCCACGAGAGCGTAATGGGGGATCCGCAGGATCGGGGCGAGGGCGAGCATGAAGAGACCGACGCTCACGATGGTTACCGGCAACGCGAGGTTCGCGCGTCCCCACAGCGTGAGGAGGGCAGGCCCAACGACACTGGCGACGATCTGCACGACGGTCGCGATGTTGATGTACCGGTCTGCCTGCTTCATCGCCCCTTGATCACCGTCGGGGGTGAACAGGCGTGCCGTTGTGAAGAGACGGATACAGGCCACTGCCATGCCCAGTGCCAGGAGAGTCTGGGCCGCGAAAAGCGGGAGCGCCACCTGGGCCGGTGCGTGCGACGCGTTGATCCCCTGAACAACCCAGAGGGTTCCAAAGATGGTGGCCGCAGCGGCTCCGATGGTGAGTGTACGAGCAACGTAGAGGGAGTCAAGTGATTTTGGAAACATGATGGTATGTCCTTTCGGTCCAACTCATTTGGAATGTCCTGCTTTGCTTTTCTGCTCTCTCTGCGGAAGAAAGAGCATGCCGTCTGCTCCTGATGGTGCC